>NZ_JAKUJZ010000010.1 GCF_022436675.1 Rheinheimera hassiensis
CAGGTTACAGCTGGAACGGTTCATCCTGCGCCAAACCTGAAAGCCAATCAGCAACACCTATATGCCAGGCAGGTTACAGCTGGAACGGTTCATCCTGCGCCAAACCTGAAAGCCAATCAGCAACACCTATATGCCAGGCAGGCTATAGTTGGAATGGCTCAACTTGTACTTCGCTTCAAAGCAAACCAGCCAGTCAGCAATGTCCTGCTGGAGGTACACTTTTTGGCGAAACCTGCTTTATGAAAATCGATGTCGGCCCAATTATATGTCCTGCTGGTACTGTCTATATGGCAAATCCATTGGCCCCATTTGATGGAAAAAGGTGCTACATCGATGGTCAAACATACTTGGGCAGCAAGCCGTTTGCGAATACTTGCCCAGCTGGACTGACAGGTAACCCAGGTTCTGGATGGGACCCTGTCACTGACAGTGGTGACCGTTTTTATTGTTCTGGCCAGCAACCTCAACAAAACATATGTGAAACAGGATGGAGTTTATCTGGTAGCACCTGCAATCGCACGTTGACAGCATCTCCGAGCAGTTATAGTTGTCCCAATGGTTGGTCCGTATCCGGTAGCATGTGTAACCGCACGTTGACAGCCTCCCCGAGCAGTTATAGCTGTCCCAATGGTTGGTCCGTATCCGGAAGCACCTGTAATCGCACGTTGACAGCTTCACCGAGTAGTTATAGCTGTCCCACTGGCTGGTCTGTATCCGGCAACATGTGTAACCGCACCCTTACAGCTTCCCCAAGCAGTTATAGCTGTCCTAATGGCTGGTCTGTAACTGGAAGTGTGTGTAATCGCACACTGACAGCTTCCCCAAGCAGTTATAGCTGTCCTAATGGCTGGTCTGTGACTGGAAGTGTGTGTAATCGCACACTGACAGCGTCCCCGAGTAGTTATAGCTGCCCAAATGGCTGGAGCGTAGCCGGGAGCACTTGTAACCGCACACTTACTCAAACTGAAAGCAGAACTTGCTTCGCAAATTACAATGTGTTGAATACATCAACCTGTCATTCCATTGCTGCATCAAATAATATTGGGAATTGCACAACAGGGTTTTCAGTTAGTGGGACTATATGTACGAGAACTCTATCTCAGGGAGTTAATTACTTTTGTGATGCGACTTGGTCTATAAAAGATGTTAGTAATTGCGACCGTACTTTAACTCAAACGGCCGCCATTAATTGCCCTGCAAATTTTACCTCATCCGGTTCCACTTGTTACGAAACCCAAACAAATCCGGGGGTGAAAACCTGCCCTGATCCATATGTGCGGGTAGATAATGGTGCCCTGTGCCGAAGTGAAGTTAGGATCCCTTTTTTATAAATCGGATAACCCAATTTTTAGGTACTAAAGATAATAAACCCCGGCCGTAACCGGGGTTTTTGTTTGGACGGTATCTTCGGCCGATGAAAATATACGAGTGCATTTCATAGTGATGAGTGTGGTTGCCGACGTCATTCTGCTTGCTGTTTTTGTCTTCTTGTAAGCAATTTGACCTGTAATTGGTTTCTCATATTCCTCTAACTGAAACTACCTTTATAGAATCCAAACATCGGCAGATTCATAGGTAACTTGCTGTTTTGTCGTGGCCAGCATAACAACCGCTGAGCTGTAGCCACCAACCTCAAGATTAACAGCCAGGCAAGCAGCTCTTGCAGCCTCAACATAACTTGGAAAAACAACAACTTCATTACCGTCGAGCTCAACAGCACAGGGGCCGGTATAGTCTGCAGGCACATCGCTATAAGCTGCGCTAAGTGATTGCTCACCCCCAACCGGCCACTGCGTTAAAACCACCCTTTCCATGATATTCCGTACCCTATTAAGATTTATTACCCTGTTCTTACCCATAACGCTTTTGGCAAGTCGGCCGATGGGCCCATCTTTTTTCACGTAGTCACAATCACCACAGAAAATGCAATCAGACTTCGTGTTTTCAAACAGCCCCCCTGAACAACGTGGGCACAGTTCGCCTGTGGCTTGCCAAAATAGAACTAAAGCAAAACGGCTTGTGAGCCAGCGGTCTCGCTTAAAGTATTCATGTAAATTCCAAAATAGCTGTAAAGCACAACGCCGACTGAGCGCTGAACATAACTGTTTTATTACAAAATAATTCTAAAATACTCTGAGGCCTCCCACTGCCAAGTTAAGCTTACATGCTAACCAAATAGACCATTTAACACTAAATGGTGTTAAATGAATCTCGATATAACACTAAACAGTGTTATATCGGTTCTGTTTCAGGGAAATATCAAGCTGTCCAATAGAGGACTCTCAGGCGTCTGCTTTTAGAATTATTTTGTCGCTGTTTAGATCTATTTTGTCCGTTATAGAACTGTTTTGTCAGCTCACATCGCCGGCCAGGAGTTGGTTTGAGTTCAATGCTTCGTTGGATTTAACCTGAATCGGTTTATCTTTCTCCAGACTAATGACACGCCTAACAGCGCCATTGGTTGTTTTGCGCTAAGGTGTACAGACCCAATGCGCAGGCACTAATTGCCATTTATAAATGGTTGAATAACGCTCATCATCAGCTCTAATGATGTCACCATTTTCAATGGGGTTTAATGATGTGTCCTAAATTTACTTGTCGGCCATTTCTGATTTCAGATCAACTTGAAATCCCAGACTTTCAGCATCCTTTTTAATGCAGTCAGCAAATATCCCTCGCACATAACTCCCTTCGTAACCTGTTAAAGACGACAAGCATTGCCGCTCCCATGAACCTGAACGCCTCACCCCATCAGCAAGTGAGTCAGCTACTTGAGCAAGTAAATCGCGTACCCCCACACCAAAGTCGTCTTTATCTTTTCGGGCCATTTCGACAAGGCGCTTTTGATATTCCTCATCGGACAAACTTTCTCTAGCTAACCCAACAACAAGTATTTCAAGCCAGGCAAAAGTTTGCTCGTGCAGCTCCAGAGTTATTTTCTTCGTTGCCATGATAAATCCTTTGTTCAGATATCGCCTTGATCGTAAAAGTTGTCATCAAAGAAGTCGTCGAAATTGTCAGTTGCATAGATCATCTGTTAATTCCTTTTCAGGTTTACGCATCCTATTTACTTTTAATTGGCCACTGCCCCTGCATAGTAACCGACCAAGCAACTGGAACAAGGTCACGTATAATGGGCCACCACATAAGCGATGCACCTGCCAAGCCGAAAGGTACAAGCAATGTTGAACTGGACATAACGCCCACTAAGAGAGTAATTAAGCCTAGTACTGTGCCCAATACATAAAGTATTGCCGCAATGGGGGTTGTATAGCTTAATAATCGTCTCGTGGTGACCATTTGCTATTTCCTATTAATATTACAGTATTTTTGAAAGACCCTTGGGTTGCGTCCAACGTTGCATGTGAGGGTAAGGACTGGTTCCACGCATGGCCGCAAACGCCCTGCCTCTGACACACATTCCTGCATGATGAAGACCGTTTACACCCGAATATGCGTCAAGCTGAAGTGAAAGCAGGATTTCATCACCTGTACCATCGTAACTGGCACTGTCAATTATCTTATTAGGGGGTAAACCCAGGTGAACTCCTGCAGCATAAGCCCACGCGGTTGCTTCAGTGTCCGAGCACTGGATAATAGCTCGGAATAATGGACTATCAGGCTCTATGAATTCGCGTTCTATTGAGTCAAGCATAAACTTCAACCCTGCCATGAGTCCTTTACTCATATAGGAACGATACTCAAGAGGCGTAATCGCCAGGTGGCCGGCTTCGTGAAGTAAGTCAGCTATGGACGCTATCTCTAAATCGTAAAGAAGCCGGCCTTCTTCGATTAACACACCAGGAATAAACCCAGCAGCACCTTTGTGCTCTTTGGTTTCAATTCCTATTGAGTTAATAAACTCAATAACCTTAGTCTTCAATGCGTATTACCTGTGCCGGCTAAATGTTGATAACGACTATCTTAACTTAGTTCTTGCTCCCGGCAATAAATTGGACAGCAGTATATAGGGGTTTCTGTTGAAATTAATTGACTAGGTCAATCCACCATAATTGCATTAAAGATGAACCTGAGCGGCCCGGCGCAGTTTGTAAATCAACACTAGGCCTAAACCACCACTCTGAAACCATATAGTTTCGGGGTGCGTTCATTTTCATTCCAAGCTTTGCTGCTTCTTAGCAAATTTTTAGGGAGATCCAAATGAAGTATACATTTTTACAATTCGCTTTGATCACCATATTTTACAGCTTTTATCTCAGAGCAAAGCTCATGAGCTTGATCTTGGCTATCAGCAATGCAGAGAATTACATACTGAGATGGTCTATCATTTATGAAGGCCTGCAAATTTCGTTTTAACGTTGTTTCTAAGGTGTCTACGTGAAATTGTTGTTGAATTTCACTCCACTCAACAACCCATTTCCCCTGAAGAATTTTGCTACTCATACTGTTGCATCCTCAATTAATAATTGGCTAAATGACTACACCTGCAGGCAGGCGCAGCGGGTAAATATTCTCTTTTTATTGCATTCGGCTCTGTAACTCTTCACTGAGTAACCTGAACTGATCTTCAATTATTTTTGCCTGTTCTTTCATCAACTAATTGAACAAGGTGTTCGATGGGTTAGCTGCACCCTCAAGCGCCTACTGGCTTGTCTGATTGCTTAGCTTTGTCGATAGAACAAGCTACCCAGCACTTAGCGCCATCGTATTCATTTCCACCCTCTGCTACAAAAACATGGCCATCAAGATCAACAGCAAAAGCACCTGGTTGTTCGTGAGCCGGATCACGCAAGCGGTCTTTCCAGCCATATGCCTCGCCTTGCCATATCAGTACAACGCCGCCGATATAATCCTGATTATCATTTCGCCACTTCTGTGCTGTTGCAACTAGTAATTCTGTGAGTGTCATGATCTGCTATTTCCTCTTATACGCTCTTAGCCACTCTTCATAGGTCTGTATTGGTAACAAATACAAACCTGCTTAAATTTATACCGCTGACAATCAAGGCGAATAACCCAATATACAGCCCTACAGTAAGCTCGCCATAATGGTTTAAAAACCAAAACAGCAGGGAGCATAAAGCCAAAAGGAAGGACAATATAAAACCTGTTTTTATACTCATAGATTTTCCCTCTACCCAAAAAATTGACTTACAGATCCATTCAGTCGGCAGCTGAACGCTGTATGCGGTTAAGCCGTGTCTTTTCTACTGCGGCAAGCGGTTTTGCTGCCATTCTACCCTGTTCCTTATTCTAGAATTGATAGTGGCCAAGCTAAAGTTTTTAAAACACTATCAGATTTTCAAATTACTGATACAAGATCGTTTGCCCAATTGACTCTCCGCATTGATAAACACCTACTGGTTTATCGCCTATGCTTATATTGCTGTAATCTGGAAGACTACTAATCAGATCTGTGGGAATCGGCCAGAGCCTGCTCCGGTGATACGCCCTGGTTGAAATAGCCTTGCCAGTCGTCCCAACTTTCCCACCCATCAACATTTTCAAACATTGATTTAACTAATAAACTGAGCTGAGTAAGCCAAATTTGATATTTCATCAGTTTTTTCCTGTATTGATATCCATGTATTCCAAAATTGGATTTTCTGCATTGAGACTCCAATCTTTATCATCTGCATTTACTCGCCAACAAACAGTTCCATTTTTATGCTGGACATTAACCCTGCTCGAACAAGGCTGGCTACCTTTATTTTTTTTCCAACCTGTTGGTGTGTCACCTCTCCCGCTAATTTCTGCAAGGTGGCGCTTATAGGTAGAGCTAACCCATAGGTAACCGCCACCCAGAAATGCAATAGCAAGTAAAATGGCAAAAATAACACAAAAGGCTGTTACTAGGACCTCGGGATAATTTATTACAAGTAATACTATTAGTATTAACAATAAGGGGAATGTCAATTTTAAAAGGATGGAAATACCTGTTCTCCTTAAAGCCAGATTTCGTATTTGATTTGGTGATTTATCCACTCATTACTCCTATCAGCCTTGAGGCCGTTAATTACGCGTTTACCAGATCACACAGCGCTTTAAATGTATGCGGGCTATGCTATGCAACCGGAGTTTATTGCAATTAGCATTTCAGGAAACAAATTAAACACGCGTAATTCTAATGCTTAACGAGTTTAAAGCAGCCCCCACGAATTGTCTCAATTCGCCAGAAGGCGATACAAACAGGCCAATAGTGATCTGCGCCAGATATAATTCTTTCAGGTATGCGATACCGGCCAGCAGCACAGGTAGTATATTACGGTGCTGAATTTGGCCAGTTCGCCCACCGTGGCGGGTAACCAGCTCACATTGCTAGTGCTGCCTAGAAAGCCTAAACTGAAAAGAACTTATTATGAGAACAGTAAATCCAATGTGCGGCAGGTTGAATTTCACAGTTAATCCTCAGCTAATGGCTCTTTACGAGCAGCTTGGGGTAAAACCAAAGATCAACTCAAATCCTGACCTAAGACCAACCCAGTCAATGTTGGCCATATCGGCGCAAGGCGGTTTAACAGGGCGCTGGGGCATTAAGCCAAGCTGGTCAAAAAAGCTATTAATCAATGCCCAGTCCGAAAAACTGGCGATAAGTAATCTTTGGAAACCTGCATTTAAACAACACCGCTGCTTAGTGCCTGTCAGCGGATGGTATGAGTGGCGAAAAGACGATACCGGGCCAACAATAAAGTTTAGTTTCACCGCGCCTGATAAGGCTCCAATGCTGATGGCCGGCCTTTACTGGCCGCTAGGCGTGTACAGCGACGATGCAACGGTTGTCACACTGACTACAACGCCCAACAATTACTGCAGCTGGTACCACAATCGAATGCCTGTAATCATCCCCGTTGATAGAGCCAGTTTATGGTTGAAAGGAGAGACTGAAAGGTTGGCGCCACTACTGCACGCACTGCCAGATGATGGTGTCATTGCATCAGAATGCTAACTTCTGAAGAAATGATCAGTACCAACACTTTTGAACGAAAATCGGATATGACGATTTTCAAATGGTTGCACCACAAGATTAGTTAATGATTGTGTATGCAAGATAGCCCGGGGCCACGGTTTGCCGGCGGGGTGAGCTTCTGGTAGGCAATCGCCAGGAGTTACTGCTGTTTTAGCTAAATAACCAGTTCTGGGCAGTTGTGTGGGTCACAGTTTGCCCTGCTTTAGCTGGATACAACGTGATATTACTGATACACCATGACATTACTGTAACCGCCGACATTCAAATTGATCACGCTCCCAGCGGCGGCCGCAGCGTCAACAAATGTCGGAAATACAGGCTGTTTAGCGCCGCCTAAATCCTTCACACATGGGCCCACATACTCCGGAGGCACTTCGCTGTACGCCTCCGATTACGCAAATCCATTGCCCGGCCATCCACTTATAATTCTTCAGTTCATCGGTACTGTAGCCTACTGTTGTTTCCATTTTAAAAAAAATAATTTATCGTTCCCCTCCGAACAACAAATATCTACTAATCAACTACAAATAAATAGGTAGGAACAGCTAAAGCAACTCCTACAACACCACCAACAAAAATACCTAATAGAAATTTTTTTACTTCAGACATTTGACCATTACTCCTTTCTGTTCAGTTGTGATAATTGACATGGATAGAACCGGTATTAATCTCAATATTAAAGTTGTTATCAGGATAAATTGATTCTTTCCGAGCCAACTCCGTAACAATTTGCTCATACCTGGCAGAATTTACTAGATTGTGAATTGTATCGGTATTTATTTGCACCACAACTTCTTCCGCTGTCTGTTTTAGTGCATCTAGGCATATGGGACAGGCCATACCAATATAGTGATTCACGTTTGGGGTTGGAGCTGCAAACAAAAATGCGCTTAACACTACTGAAATTAAACCGCAATAACTCTTTAGCTTTGCCAATACCAATTTTCCTCTATTGTGAAATCGCGCCGGAACTTCTGCCCGATCGATGCTGTAATCCGGTTTTCCCTACTTTGCCAAACGTTTCGTTGAAAAGCTTCCAGCAGACCTCTGGGAAGCTGAGTAATCGCAGCCTTTGTAGGGGCATTCATAGACTTCATTCTCAGTTGGAATACCATAAGCATTATGCTCTGTCAGTTCAAATTTTCTATGGCAATTGGGGCAAGTAATTTGTAGGATTTTATCATTCATAATTTTTTCCACTAACGGTTAATGTACTGTTTAATTAATTTACGATGTAGAAAATTGCCAAGCCGAAAGTGGCCTCAATGAATCCGAGCAATAAGTAAACTAACCCATTGATATCAATTTCCATCGGTTACTCCTAATCTACTGAAGCCGTGTTCGGGTTATAAACCATTGTCTGTGTATAAACCCTGCTAATGAGATTTGATTCAGTGGATTGAGAACCTTCAATTTGCCAACCGCGCTGCAGGATAGTACTGATAGCGTCCTGCAATGACTGTTTGGAATGGTAGCTAAGGAGTAGGGCCTTTCTATCTAAAGGTCGATATGATACTGAGAAATTGTTTGAATGCGTAAACTCACAGAATCCGGCTCGCGTGTAGATGTATTCAGACAAAACAGTTTTTAGGAAGTTGAACTTATGTTTTTTAGGCAGGCCAATAACTATTTGTTTATTTTCAGAAATAGCTTTTTCAATGTCTTCCTTGAACGACGCAGGTAATCCTTTTATAACTACCGTTGTAGGAATGGGACCACCAAGGTCTGCCTTTACAGTGATTGGATACGTTCTAAAAGTATGAATGCGGATAGCGTACGCTAAAGGTGCAGCCGCAAGGATATAGATGAGGGTGGCCGGGTAGAAATAGCTAAGTAAGCATATTGCTGCAATTAGTGCTAATACAGCCGGCACCGGAATACCTGCAATAGTCATTTTGAAATCTAAGTCGTATGGTGTTGTTTCAATTACTCGGTTCATCGTTGTATTACCCTGTATATCGATGTAGGTTATTGACTATAATATCTCAGCTTTTGTTGCCGGCTGTAAATTAGCCCAGGTTAAATTGGCCGCACTGTGTAACTCTATGAATGCTTGGCAGGGCCATGATGCGCTGTATTCTCTATCTTAGTAGCACGAAGTACTGCTATGCCTTTTGCCGGCGCTATCAACTATGGTGCCAGCAATCATGCTTATTCCGTTTACCTTTGCTGTGGCTTTCAGAACCGGAGTGCAAAACATCTTGGCCCACGCTTGTGTAACTTTTAAGTTATGCTCGTAAGCAAGCTTATCGCCTTCTGGTACTGGAATAGTCAGCATGTCACGAATATCCGTTTCGAATGTCACAAGGTACGATTTTGGATTTGCTGAAGTCCGTTCGACGGACTTTAACTTCAAATAGCCTGCCGTCGTTATTGCATTCAATGTTGAAGCCCTACTACGTATCAGCTCTGCGGTGTCATCTTTACTTACTTTCGCCACACTTTCAGATCCGCAACCGGTTAATGCCGCCAAGAACGCGGTCGCGCACAACAATTTGTTCATAGCTTTTTCCTATTTGGGTAATGTACTTTCAAACCGCTCATGCTGTTCGCCAACGACTTGCAGCTTTCCAAGATTTTCGCAGTTGCGCATATGCAGCCTCAAGCCGATATTATTGCCAGCACCCAACTGGTTATGCAGCCAACCGACACAGTGAGCTTGCTCTGTTTCGTGGCAGGCCATAATCCGTAATTCAGACCCCAAGGTCGAGTAAACATCATTTGGATCAGCAATTGTGGACGCAAGAGCCATGTGCTGTTCAACAGAATATCCATTGGGAATATCATGCGGATTAACGCCTTTTCTCCACGGGCATTTTGCACACTGCTTTACTCGCTTAAGCCTTACTGCTGCTGACATTTCTGCGGATTCCTATTCCGGCTCATTCCAATCAGGAAGCATTTGGACAGTGAATTTTGCCCCTTTCGCTTTAGTGATTGCATTCTTCACCAGTTTCAAAATAACTTTATCTGGCATATTTTCATACAAGGTTAACTCTCCCTCACCAGCAGCGTATTTAGCATAGCTATCTTCAATTTCTTTGATGCTTACGGTTTCTTTTGCTATCTGAGAGTTAGGGTCAAGATAGTCGAATGCGGTACTTTCATTTTTTTTCCGTTGATTAGGGCTTGAAAACCTCAACGAAAGTTGATTAAGTTCTTCCAAAAAAGTTTGCTCTTCTTCGCGCGAAACACTCACCGGTTTTTCTTGAACGGACCAAACGACTGAGCCGTTAGTAATCTCATAACCAACCCTAACTCCATCAGGCAAACTAGCTAACAGAGCCGACAACTTATCTTCAAAAATTGACTTAGGCTCGCCAGACTTCATAAATAAATGGGTGTTCTGCATAACTATATCCTATGCCGCTTTTGCTTTTGCAGCGATTAGGCCAGTTGCTTTGCAGTGCTGGCACTCTCCATCTACATTACGTTGCTGGCCGTTCAGCATCTCCTCTTTTACGATAGCCAGCCCTTTCTCTGGCCAAGCATCCATCAGCCGACCTTGTTCAGTAGTCAACTCAACCATTACGCCGCTACACAGCTGGTCATTCGGGTCAATCTCAAACGCCAGTTTGTCGCTCATGTCGGAATTCCTATATTTCAGAATCAGACTTTTTGGTCTGCATTAGCTTTTCAACCTGAGCTTCTTCCAAGCCAACAGTCATACATTTTGTGGCATCGACACCAGGGTATTCCGAAATAATCTTTGCTAGTAGCATGGCTACGTACTTGGGTCTGTCTTTCACCGGTGGAGCGTGTTCGCCAACCAATCCGTCCATTTCTTTAAGGAAAAACCGCTTGCTCATTTCTTCACAACTCTGTGAACATGCTGCCCCACTAAAAAAAAGCATCACTGCTAGAATTACTAACTTCATCGGTGTATCCTCTATCAATAAAATTTACTTGCAGAAGCTTCAGGCAGCCAGGAGCAGCGGGTAAATCAACTTTCGGAATCAGACTTTTCAATAACCAGCAGAGATTCAGTGTTCTTTATTTTCGCTGCTAGCTCGTCCAGAAAACTGCGGCAGCACTCGTCCTCCTCCCACCATTCTGCAGCCATTGAGCTGACCTTTTTGTGCATTGCCTGAAGGCTACGCCGGTGGGCTGCAGCACGTTGATTATTAGTTAGTTCAGTCACGTTTGTTCCTGTACCTGTTCACTGTTGATATTGCTCAGATTAACGTACTTTGCTTTCCTGGCAACAAATCAAGCATGCCTATTTTAAGTGCTTAACTTTTTTAAATTTAGGAATCTGAGAAATTTCGCCATGGCGCCTGACAGCATTAAGTAGCATTGCTGTACATATAGAAGCGATCTACCATCCGTAAAAGCGCAACTCCTCTGAAAAGTTCGCATTTCGTCCTGCTTAATTTTATCTAGCTACAACATACGACAAAAAGCCCCGAATAGCGGGGCTATTGTGCTTGTAAATAGGAAACTCATATGACTTGTTACAGAGAAGTGGCCTGCATTTGAGTTATCTTGATATTGATGCAGCCGGTAAGGTATTCCTTAATTGATTAACTGGAGACAAAAGGCTCCGGTAAAGTGCAAGTCTGTATATCAGGCCTGGCACTTGAGATTTTCTTAGAAGCCCACTGAATTGACCCATTATTGCCTTTTACTTTAATGTATCTGCTTGAAAACTCAGCTTCTTCACTGTTAAAAACGCCATTAACCAGTACGTTTATAATGGCCCGAAGGTCAGTTTCGGTATGGTAGTCAATCTGCCAAGTAGCAGTTGGCAGGCCGGTACCAGAGAGGCCCAGTTCAAATTCATGATATTGCATAGTTTTTCACTTCCTTCGTTCATGGTTATACATACAACTCTTTGGATTTCCAGAATAGCATCCGGATAGTCGGCTAACTGCGCCTCTTAAATTAAATGTTCATTGCCGTAGTTGAAAACAAGATCTCATTAACTTAGAGCTCGGAACTCAACATGCCGTTTGCTACTGTGTCTCAAAACACCAAAATCGGTTTAATACCATAACGCCACAAGTCATTCAACGCTGAAATGGCTTTTGCTTGAGTACTCATTTGTAAAGTCTGGGGAGCCACTTTTCTGATGTATCAATTGTTATAACGGACTACTAACTGATTTGTAGCGTGAAATCATACTTATGAGAAAGTCCTTTATGAACAAATTTAATTGGCAGAACCGTTATGCAATACTCAGGTCATTTTGATGGCAGTGCATTAAGCAATCCTGGGCCCATTGGCTTGGGAGCAGTCATTTTTGCTGACGGCGCTGAAATTAATAGTGCTTCAGTTCCGCGCAAACCAGGCACAAACAATGAGGCAGAGTATCAAGCCCTTATTCTGTTGCTAAAACGAGCCCTAAAAGCCGGCATTCGTGAGATTGCCTGCTTTGGTGACAGTAAATTGGTTGTTGAACAGGTTAATGGGCGATGGGCAATCAATAAGCCAGAACTAAAAGCTTACTACACGACCGTTACCAATCTAATTCGCCAGTTCAATCATGTCAGTATAGAGTGGGTAAAACGCGAGAAGAACGCTCGCGCCGATGAGCTATCACGCATGGCACATAAAGTCTCTGAGCCTGTGTTTGTAGAAAACTCCCCTCGCCCAGCATGTACTAATGAAACTCAAAGGGGCACCAGTGTTTCTGCGAATGAAACTGGCATGGCTATTCGAATGCTGTCAAGAAATTCCATTCTTATCGTTGAAGGCTCCTCAAACTGCATTCTAACTATTCATCCTACAAATCCATACTGCAGTTGCCCGAAATTTCTCGTGGCCAAAGCTTGCCGGCATATCGATGCTTTCACGGCATGCAGAGGTAGTCTTAGCCCACATCGGTTGTTATCCCTCGACACATAAGCTTGCTCCCCTTTACCTCGGTTGAGAAAAACTCACGCCCTGCCTGAGCCACCCCGGCTTCTATTAACAGCTCTATTGTGTGTAAACTTATTGGCAAAGCCTCCTTTAACGTTTTTATTGAGACATCATAGCTTCCCACATACAGCTCAGTTTCTGTTGCGGCATCTACGTTTGGCATTATCCAGGCCTTATAAACCATGCTGTCTTGCCAGTAGATCACCTTCCACCAGTAATCTGCAGTTGTTTGACCAAAGATATGAGCAAGATGATCGCGTTCGGTTGTTGATGGGTCATCAAGTACGCCGGCCAACACAATTAATGGCTCAACATCACGCTGGCATTCAACAATCATCTCAGTTGCATACCAAGCGCCGCCCCTACGATTAAACTTAGCAGCCTGCGGTGCCAGATTGCTGAATTGATTAGCTATTTTGGAGTCTGCGGCAGAAGAGTCGAAATGGTTAGACATAGCAAGGTGGCCAACATCAATCTCCTCTTCAATCCCTTGAGCTTTTAACGCTGCCTGGTAAGTTCTGAAATTGTGGTTTGTGATGGGGTGACATTGGGGATTCATTTTTTTCAGCGACCGGTCATTAACATAGCTTGAATGGCGTTTTGCGTTGCCTGAATCCCGAGATAGCTCATATATAACAGCTGCCGGAGATCTAATGCTGCAATCAATCACACTAAGATAAATTTGATTATCAACAATCACAAATGGCTCACATTGAGCCGTAACTAAATTTGAAGCTGCAAGCAAGCCAATCCAAAATTCTCGCATACCAATTTATTCCTAAAAAACTGCGCCGTAGCGCAGTTAGTTGAACACAGTGATATCTTTGAATACACGTTCCGCTGCTTGGGTGAATGCCAGGAGCTCCCAAAGCAAGTTCTCTACTGATCGCCCCCCTTTGAGTATAACTTCACGCCGGCAAACCAAATGCTTCTCCGATTGCGAAAGCCCGATACCGGGGTATTTAATATTAAGCATATTTATGGCTTTGGGGTCATTAAACTGAATTGACGCAAAGTGAACTTCGATAATCAAGTTATCTGAAGGGTATGATTCGCTCCAGCCCAAGTCATTGCTTAAGACTTTAAATATCCCAAATGGCATTGCCATGGTGACGCTTGCTTTGTCATTTGCCTCGGTTAATACCAACTCTCCAGCAACAGCAGGCTTAAGAACGCTGATCATCTCCTTCGGCGAGAGAAAATCGACCGTCTGGTGAAGGTGCATTTCCTCTTCTGTATCAACGAAACCATCATGTTCTGCCTTTTCGTCAACACCACTTCGCCTTTGCATGACGGTACTTAAAAGCGCTTCAATTTCGTCACATGGATTATTTACCACGGGTGCCCCTTAATAAAATTCAATAAAAGCGATTGCAGCTACCAGGCTAAATGCAACCATTAAGTATTCCGACGCACCATTTGTCTTGCCAACCAAAAGAAACCGGTACCGTCTTGTATAGGGATAAAGTAAAGGTATACCACTATCTGTTAGATAATCGCCCACCAGGTGCAGCAGATAACCAAGCGCCAACCAGGATATGTACGGGCTATCAAACTGGTAGGCGAGATAGCCAATAGCTGCAACCGCTATGAAGCTATGGGTAATCCCCCTGTGGCCAAACACCAACCTTATTGGGTAGGAAAGCCAAAGCACCCTTTTCCCTACTGTTGAATCCGGGTGATCAATGTCGGGTAAGCAGGCACCAACCATTACCGTCAAAAATGCCATGAATATGTTGGCATCAACATTCCATTGTCGATCCGTTACAAAGTGCACGTAACAAACGAAACCGGCAGCGGCCACCACAAGGTGGCTCGTTATCATCACAGTTAGTTACCTTTTAGCAGTGTTTGAACCGGATGCTCAAATTTAATGCTTTTATCAGGCTCAGCTTTAGCTTTGTTTGCTTCGTTAATGATGTCAGCACGGTTGCGTAGTGCTTCTTGCTCACGATTGAACACGGCTTGCTCTGCAGCTTCTTTTTCAGCACGACGCTCTTTTAGACGGCGCTCTAAATCATCAAACTGAGTTTGCACTGTTTTATCGAAGGATTTTTCCCGCTCAGAAATCAATACACGGTTAAACTCATCGTATGGCAGCTTCAACAGTACATAGGCTTCATAAACGCCATTGACAGGGATCAGCTTTTGTTCAACCACTGTGTAGCCCACTACAGGCACACTATCCACGATTTTATCTACCAGGAACGTTGTCTGGGTTTGAACGTTACCTTCATTGCCACCACGCTCAAATGCCCGCTCTGAACCTGACAACTCTTGACGGTACATTTTGGCTAAATCAAATTCCGCCTGTAACCGAGCGGCCTTTTTGCCATGGCCAATGTTCTTTGACTGGGCATAACCAACACCATAAAAACCTGTTGAGTCTGCACCCGGAGGCGATAAATACCAATCAGGGGTAACATCCAGCGTTTCTTCCAGCTTCTCCTGCTGCTCAGCAATACGCTGCTCGCGCATTTCTTTGTTGGCCTTTTCAAGCTCCAATAAGCGATTTGCCATTTCCGTATCTGGTGAAGATGAACAACCGGCAACAGTAGTTGCAACTAACACAGCAATAATTAATTTTTTCATGACTTTTTCCTTTTTTACCTGTTTTAATTCTATCAGTATACTTTCCCGCGGCTTATTAATAAGGTCGGCAATATTCACCTCTTAATCCAGCACCATTACGCAGTCCTCCTTGCTCCAGCCCCACCATTTTCCAGTTTGGGTGCATTCAACGTAGTTCTTAAATGAATTATCAAGTCTTTGTCTTGCCTTAACTATTCTGTGAAGCCCCAACTCATAAGGCTGGCAAATATCCGCATTTACATATTCCACAGCAATCATCGAAAACCGTTTGATAGTGATGCCAACAAGCTCGGCAACATAGCTGTAGAACGCCAGCTGAATATCATAATTAAGCTTGCTAATTTGCCGTTTAAAATCCTCCGGCCGTGATGACAGCGTGGTTTTTACATCAGCTGCTTCATCATCGAAACGCAACCAGTCGAACTTCACTTTTAACCAGAGTTTGGTTAAAGGACAAAGCGCTAATATTGCCACCTCTGGTTCACCATTTTGGATGATCGCGTTGGCCTGACTGTGTGAACGAACTGATGCCTGAACGCGATGAGCGTCATCCCACACAACACCATCAATCGGTAATTTGCCACCATAGGCAGTCGCTTGCTCACCATTTACCGTCAAAGTTTCAGCTGCCCCGTGTTTATCACGGTTTTGCTGTTGGACTAACTCAAACACTTCAGCAAGTGGATTAGCTGCCATCAAGCGACGAGCCTTTTCCAGCTTTGATTCACTTTTTGGCTGGCCAGCTGCTTCAAGGGCAGCATCGATATCTTTTAGTGTTTTAAGCGTCGTGGTATCAGTTGCAGGCGCATATCGTAGTAGCCTTGCAATTTTGTCATCTTTACTCTCTGAGGCACTTAAACCAGCAGCCACCAGAGCCTTTTCAATATCGGCCACGGTATCCATTGCATCAGGGCAATCAGCAGGCACTAAATCACGAAAGTAACGGTCGTAGAAACCTTCTGCTTCTAAGCAAAGTTCATGGCCATACGTACCAGCATCAAACGTATGCTTCATTTGCGTAGTGCGCTTACGGTTTACTGACGATAAGTATTCACGTGCATACAGCGCCGGTGAGTCACAGAACTTTTTAAGGCCGCTAGAACTAAGCGCCGGTAAACTGTGATACAGATCGTTTGGCATGCCTAAATATATGCCCTCAATCAATTCACCGTTAGCATCTCTAAACGATTCCGAGCCATCATCATTAAATGCAGGAACAGCCCTTTCTTTCCAGTTAGACAAGCCAAATGCCTTCTCAAACTCTGGTGAACAGTACGCTTCTAATGCTGACATGATAACTTTCCGCAATTCGCTAATGTGACCATTATCCAGTGTAGGGAAATTCACGCAGCAAAACGGAAACCAATTGTTTATGCTGGGGAAATTGCAATCTACCCTATCCCCTACCCTGCCCAATTCGATTTGTTGCCTGCTTTCGTACTGGAGGTATTGTTGGTTGTATTAATCAAGACGAGGATTACCACATGGCATCACGCGAAGAGCTTATTGCGCTGTATAAAGACGCAGAATTTAAAGCTAATTTTATAAATAACTATCTGGCAGCTAAATGTTCAGCAAATGCTAAATGGACCCTGGAGCGGGCAAGCGCCGAATTTACTCACGCATTTAACCTTATCGCGTCACACACCGGTGATGAATATCGGCCCGGGGTATCCGTTTGCAACATCAAACAAATCCGCAGGGCGTTACTCACTATTAGTGAAATCGGATTGTCATTAAATCCGAGGGAAAAGGAGGTTTATATCAGCACCCACGTTGAACAGACCGGCTTGCCAGTGTTAAAGACAACCATCGGTTACAAAGGCATGCAGAAACTTGTCATGAACACAGGCTCCTTTCAGTACTTCACTGTTGAGTTGGTGTACGAGGAAGATACCTTTACATGGCTGGGTGGCCAGGATAAACCTGTTTTTGTGTCATCATGCCGACCGTCAGCTGACTCCAAGCTGGTTTGCGGCATTGTCGTCTTTACCTATAAAAACGGCACCTATCTGTCATACAAGATGGACGCAGAAGAAATCCTTGAAATTGAGCGTGCTGATCTGCAGCGGTGTCTTGAGGTGTTTGGCAGCTCAGGGGCTTCATTGTACTCAGGGCCATGGCGCAACCGGATGATGGAAATTGCTGTTTGGCGTAATGCCTATAATGGACTTAAACACATTCTTATGGCAGATGGCCTGTCACCTTCACTGAACATGTCAGAGGATGGCTCACTTATTATTGATGACACTCCGCATGATGCATTCTTAGATAAATTCAAAGAGGAACTGTTCCAGCAGGCCTGATTAGGTTTGCTGCGTCGGGTCTTCTTTATAGGACACTAAGATAAATATTTGGAGGTATCATGAGATCTTTAGTACTTGAGCTGGTTTCAATTTACGGCGTTCAGCACAATGCGCAAATCACGAACTGGGTTAATGAACAAATGTTTCGCGAAACGTCGGTCAATGGCGTTTCTATCAGCCTGGTTGATGTTGACGAGGACAGGGTTATTGGCTCAGTTAAAAAAGTAATTGCAGAGCTATCTTTAACACTCAACCAATTAGTCAATGGCACCTGGCTTGTTGCTTCGCTTGGAACGCTGCAGCAGTCTTTTGATGCAACGATCGAGCTGCGCCCATACATTTTCAAAGAGCTACTTCTAAAGTCTCTTAAAATAGCGTCTGAGGGCTTTATTCGTGATGGTGACGTGCATGAGCGCTATTTGGAAGACAGTCACATTCTTCACATCGCTTCGAAGTCTGCAAAGTCAGCCCCCATTTTGTATGCCTATTTAAATGGGACAATTGCTCAATCTGGCGCCAAACCTTTTGAATTCTCATGCTCTATGTCAGATCAGGAGCTTAATGGTGTTATAACGTCATATATCGATTCTAAATTTAACGGCGTAAATCCATTTAGCGATGAGCAATGGCGAGACATTTTCCTTGCTTCAGTATACCGGCGCATTTATGACAAAGGTGTCTTTACTGTTATTTCTCGTGACATGTCATCTGAGGATGTTGCTATTTACGGAAAATTAGCCGGATATGGCCACGAACGCTTCGCTACAGTGAAATCTGACGATGATGTGATTTACTGCAGCTATG
Organism: Rheinheimera hassiensis; assembly: GCF_022436675.1. GTDB lineage: Bacteria > Pseudomonadota > Gammaproteobacteria > Enterobacterales > Alteromonadaceae > Alishewanella > Alishewanella hassiensis. Next base: position 18,493 of record NZ_JAKUJZ010000010.1, read on the forward strand.
GTCGCAAAATCGGCAAAAAAATGGTGCGTTACAATGCTCTGGAAGTTAAATCGGAATGCGGAACAAAACCTCAACCAACATTAAAACTCGTTGTTAATAAGCCAGCAAAGGTCATACCGGTTTGCGATATTTCACCGGCAATTGGCCAACCGGACGTACAAAATGAATGGGGTGAATTTTGAGTTTGAAATTAGGTAAAAATCAGGGTGGTGTTCAGGCTAAGTTAAATCGCTACTTGATGCCTAACATCGTTTACCTGATTGAAATTGAGAAGCGTTTATCAAAGCACATCGTTGCGCGCTACGCGGTTCACCAAAAGCCTGATGATGTATTCACTGTAAGCGAAACGTCTTACAACAAATCATTTGCGATAAACGAAACCGTCTTTAAAGAGTTGAAGAGCTTTCCTCACCAACTCGGCGCCAGACAATATATCGAACAGCTTGTGACTCAAGCTGAAATGGACGGGTATGAGTATCGCGATGAATTTGAGCAACCATTGTTTGACGTCACCACTCTTCCGTTGCTTTCAAAGCAAGCTGAGGTCCTGGTCGCGGCCGACTTCTTCCGCGAACACCACCTTCAGGCTGCTGAATACACAGTTCAGGGAGTTAAAGGCGGGGTCCTATCCTATTTATTCATTGATCCTCAGGGTGTTATTACTTTTAGAACAGGAAGCGCCCCAGGTGCAGTAATGGCGACTTTAACTGAAGGCGACATGTACAATTACTTTAAGGCATTCTTCGCATTACCAGGCTTTCGGGGAGCCATTTTTGAGGTAATTTACAACTCAACGGAATTTGCGATCACGGATTGTGTGTATTTGTGCAATAAATGGATTAATCACATGTCTATCACTGAGCGATTTAACGCCCTAAGTAACGCAGTGAACTATGTGGGATTAGACATCTCGATTTTAGCAAAACCACAATCCATCTCTGCACGTGATTGGCTTATGGTCAATAACCGCGGTGTTTATAAAGGCATGTTAGTAAAACAGGTGGCAGCTTCCACGGCTATTGTATTAGATGGCTTTGGTTTTGCACCGGCATCAAGCTATTTATTAACTCAAACACCGGCTGCGAAAATTACTATCTCTGCAGTAATGGGAGAGTTAAGCAGCTTGCTCTGTGCCAATACACTTAAGCCACTTTGCAATGTTCACTTCCCGAAGCAACTTGCTAAAAAGTATGTTGAATTTACTATGGCGGGTTTTGTAGGTGGCGAAAAGCGTACTCCGATATTTATCTAATGAGTGGCAACATCCTCTTTCCCAACCTGGGTAATTTTGCCACTTAACGCTTCCATGCAAAATCGTTGATTAATAAACAACGTTTGCAAACGCGTGATCAAGTTTTTAATTGTTAACCCACCAGTCATGTTCAGTAACTCTGAAATTACCAGGTATTTATTAGTAGACCCCATTACTGATTTAACGCAAAATTTAATGTCAGTGTTTTCTACGTTTAACTTGTTAAGCCATTCATAACAAATATTGTCTGCTTTTGTTATTAATGCCGTAAGGAGAAATTTATCTGAACCGCAATCACCATCCCATCCAGGCTCAATGGAGCTAAGGCGAATTTTTGCATTTCCATTATTTGAAATAATGAAAAAGTTCTCTTTGCCGGCTTTTCGTAACGTGATCTCATAGCCGATTGAGGTAGCAATTAATGTTAATAGCTCTCTAAACTCTTCAACGCACATGAATTCTATCGTGTCAGTAACCTTGAAATCACCAAACGTCAGCTGAGAATAATCATAATGTTGAATATTTACTGCCATTTCGGTAAAACCTCATTTCGTAAAAATGGATGGCCTTCAATATCAACAACCTTTTTGTTATTGAGCATTAGATCCCATGCTGCCTTTGCAACCAATGAAGGTACATGAGTGTTTCGCGCATTATCCATTTGCTCAACCAGAGTTACCATCCCGTGATGGACATTGTTAACAAACAAAATAATTGAGGATACTTGTGCACCAGGATTACGAATACTGCTTATAGCTAGTTGAGTGCACGGAATTTGTAAACTGCACGCAGCAATGATTTTTGCAAAAACACTAACGCTGTAAAATATAGACAAACTCATTGTCAGCTCAACATCTTCCTGGGACAAACCCAACTCTTTTGACATTAAGTAACTGGCCGTTACGATGGATAATAAAGCCTCGGTATTGCTTTGATATTCCCGAAGCCAGTTTGCCGAAACATGAGTTCTCAACATCTGAAGTTTATACAGTATTATCGCTGAGCGAACTCCCCTAACGCCTATCCTATTTAAGGCATCCTTAACGGTCAGCTCACGCTTTCTACCAAGCCCGACACGCAAGGTACAATTCGCTAAATTGATTATTTCCATTGTAACCCCGACCTCAGAAATAACTTTATTTCTTAACTCGACCAAAGTCGCTTCGGGGTTATTTGCCAGTATTGTTAGCTCGTTTAGTGTCGCTGAATTGCTGATAGATAGCAGACGATTAATTGAAACTAATCGCCTGATCTCCAGAAGTAACTGTGTTGTAAGGTCGCTCAAATTAACCAGCCTTCCTCTGCGCCGCCTCTACCTCATCCCTGTACATGGCTTCTGTTGCTTCAACTAAAGTCATACCTTTGTCCATGTAAGATTTCCGAATGGCCTTCTCATCAGGATTGGTTGTTAGTATTAACTGTAACTTCCGGTCTGTATAGAGCCTGCAAACCTGCTTTTGCCCCTCATACCTAACAAAAACTTCAGAAAATGCCTCTTCAGTAATACCGGGATTCGGTTTAACGGTTCTCAATGATCGGATCAGGCTAAAGTCAGACTTGCTACCTGCATACATCTTTTCACTTTCAAGGCGGTCAACCGCCTCAAGGTTCTGCTTCATCAATAACAGCCAAGCAGAGTTATTGATAATTGCCCTACCCGCTGCAGATCCATAGCCATCCATTACAGACTGAGTTACAAGCGCGCCAGAGCCATTCGTCTTACGTAGCCTGCGCCAAGCTGTTTCAAGGAATTCAGCAAAGAACTGCATCATTGATGCTTTATTACCATCTTCTTTCAGGTACTCCCAGCCTTCGTCGATAATCAACATTTTTCGGCGGTCGCTGCCGGTCAGGTACATAGCATGCTGAATCGCCACCATCACCGACATCAGAACAACCACCTGTAGGTGGATGTCAGATTTTAGTTCTTCCAATTCACAGACTATTAGCCTTGAATTGTAATCTACGGGCGGGTACTTGTTACCAAAATAATCACCATAGATACCGCCATCACAGAATGGACGTAGTTGCTTACCTATCCGCTTCATTTCATCATCTGGATGTTGTAAACACTCATTTGCGACATCCGTTATCGTCGCCTCATTACCCTTCTGACGCCAAACGGTTGTCAAAACAGCCAATATTTCAGCGTTTTGTAAATCTGAAATATTACCGCTTGGAGATGCCATCGTTTTAATGATTGCACGCAACATGTTTGCTTGACCCTCTTTCCCATCAAATTCTGTAATTGATGGGAATGGGTTCATTGAATACTTAAAGTCCTTACCAAACACAAGGAACTTAGAATGCTCGTATTGCGCCGCTAAACCCTCGTATGAGCGTCCTACATCGATAATAAATACCTGCGCACCATCATTCGGGTTGTGTTCTATTTTATAAGGGTTTGGATGCTTAGATATTCCTGAGCCGAGCATCGAGTTGACCAGATAGCCTGTAAAAAATGACTTACCGGAGCCCGATGTTGCAGCACAATATATATTGTAGTTTGTTGGCGAGTTAAAAAAGTCAATATTAACCACCTGACCAAACCGCGAAGACAACATAAATGCAGGGTACGCAGTATTGCCAGTCCATGATGCCATGTGAGGGGTCAGAAATACAGCCGCTTTTGATGTGCCCTTATTAAACCGCTTCGAATACTCAACATAGACATCATCCAAGCCAAAAGGTAGCGCACCAAGCACGAATGGCAGCGTAAAGTGGCTATCATGTACCAGCTTTACGTTTAGCCTTGAGTAATAGCCTTTGATGATTTCACCAAAGTCCTGAGCTTTCTTTTCAGTTTCACTGAAAATTACGACCTGCATAGAGTATGAGATTAGTTTTGACGCTTCCTGATCTAACTCACGGTTAATCATATCGTAATCACGCTTTTGAAAACGTAACTTATCCAGGTATTGAATTATTGCGCCACGAGCTTGGTTAGTTATAAACGCCCTGCTCTTATTTAGCGCTTTTTTTTCAGCGATCTGGTCTGGGTAGACGATATTAAGCGTCAGCATAAATGGCTCATAAAGCCCGGTATGGCCAAGCTCCCAATCACCTACAAGGTTTAACATCTGCCCGTAAATCAGGTGCTCTGGCATGTCAGTAATCGACATAGCCTTAATGAATTGGCATTCTTCGTCATTGCCATCTTTTATTGATAGACCGTTCGATTTAACTTGAACTCGCTTACCCGGGTTTAACAGTAAATCCCTGATGGGCATAGAACGCTGTTCTTTATCTTCATGATGCGCCTTGTTACGCCACCCGTCTTTATCGTACATGTTCAATAGCACGTTAAGTCTGCGCTTGTAATCAAACTCGTTTGCCCTGCTTGGCCCAAAAGCCGTGAGCATACTCATTACCTGTCGGATAAGTTCATTAAAGGAATCGCATTCCTTTTCAGTTGGGACAGCTGATTTGATTGGAACCTTTACAGTGAACCAGAACTCCATATTTCGGAACCGGAAACCTGATTCATTAATGGGCTCACGCGTCCCTTTTCGGTAAAAGTCATGGATTGTTTTAGCTAATGCTTCGCATTGTTCCTGGTCAGAATTAAGCATTCGGCCGCCACGGATGGCGTTGTATCCAAAAAGCGAGTTTTCGATATCAGGTGTTGAAACAAGTGAGGCTTGAATTGATGTACCAGTTGGGAAGTCCAGTTTATAAAGGTTAGATAGTGAATTTCGAATTTCATCATTACTTCCGGCTGATGGCGAACAGATCAGCATGCAGCCGATTGATGGCCCATCGCATATGAATAACTTATCTTCTTCACTGTACTCAATAACCGGCATCAGTTCTGAGAATCCGGTTGATTGGAGCATTTGCCTTAACTTGGAGCGATAAATACCCATTACTGGCCTCCGGTAATTGCTTCAAGTGGTGAAACGCCTTTTGTTCTCTGAACCTGTTTTTTCATCTCTTCTTGCGTTATATTTCTCACTTCAAGAGGAACGACACGGGTCGGCCGCATATTTGCTGCTTCGCCAACACTAAATGTTTGTTCATTAACTTGCACATATACATATCCAGGCATATTTAGCCGACCCTTTTCATCTGTATATGATGCGATGAGAATTCGCATTACCTTCGCGGGATTAATGATGGCCAGAGGCTCTGGCGCAAGTGGTTCACCGTTACCAGGAAATGCATCAAACGAATCCCTTGAAGCATGCTGCACTTCATCGTGCTGTATTACAGTCGCCGGCTGGTAACCAGAACTTGAGTGCTGAGAATGTTGGCGTGCTTCATATACCACTACGCCATCATTAGTTTTACTACTACCTTTTGCATTACTGGTACCAGATTTTACCTTTTCACTTTCACTTGATTGCTCAGATGATAAATCGTTAAGGTTTTCCCGGTTGTTTGTCAGCTCATAGATTTCTCTTACACCTGCGCAAACACCACCCTTTTTTTTATTCGGACAAGTAAACTCTTCTTTTCCGATCGGAGTCATACATGCAGATAGCAGCAAAGATGCAGCAATAACAAATAGAATCTTTTTCATCAATCTCACCATTATGGTTGCGCAAACCATTCTTCAAATTTTTCAGGGAAGCCCGCGCTCTTTAGTCCGTCTTCACGGATTAAATGAGGTAATGAGCGGATTTGTAGAAGATCGGTCAGCATCATACCCATCACTAACGGATCTTCTTTACAACCTTCCACTACATCGGAGAGGCTTTCACTTGTCCCATAAACCAAATCGTTTAATGCTCCCCCTTTATCGGTTGCGCACCAAAGTCGGCGGCTTCTATCGATGGCACTGTCACCACCAATTAATGGCATGAGAACTACAGTCCAATTAGATGTGTCAGCTTTCTCTTTGATTTTTTGCAATGCTGTAAGTGTTATTGCAGATGTCGGATCAACAAAGATTACACCTTGTCGTTTTACATTGGGATTACCCAATGTAAAACTCGCTAACTGTTCTTCAGGGTTAAAGCCAATATTACTTAACGGCAGCCTTTCGGTAGAGCGAGCATCTTCAAGGTTATTAATGGTTTTGCGATGCCAGACATCTTTAATCACGCCCTCAATTACAAAGCGGCCATCACTAGAAACCAGATAGGAACCTTGTTGCGCTTCGACAAAAAACAACTTTGTTATAGGCATTTCTTGTATGCCTTTTATTTGCCCTTTTGCAGATAAGCTTGTTTTAATTTCCTCGCCATATGCTTTTTTGTCCGGCGCTGCCAATTCGCTTAATTTGCTTAGCACATCAACAGGCTCACTTGATGCAGCAGTTGAGGTTGTAGCACACATCAACATCGATAACGCCACGGCTATTACCCGAATGTCGTTTGTCATTGTGTAATACCTTCAAGGTTAGTTTTCAATACAGATGCTGGTGCATACCCTGCCTTAACAAGATTTCCCTTCATAGAAAATATTGCCGGCGTACCAGCCACTCCTAACATCTCACCTAGGCTAAAATGCTCTGCTATTTTTGTATCACATTTCTTAGCTGGAATTTCAGCGCCACGAGATACCATATTTAATGCCATCTGCTGACTATCAGCACACCAAATTGATGTCATCTCGGACACTGTTGGAGATGGTTGACCGTTTTGAGGGTTTTCAAGTCCCATTCGCGGGAAACCTGCATAATGCACTGTGATACCGGCCGCGTTATAGGTTGATATTTCGTGGTGAAGTTTCTGGCAGTACCCACAAGAAGTATCGTAAAACACGATTACTTCATGCTTTGGATTGGGTGCAGGAAATGTTATGAATGAGCTTTTAAGTTCAGAAATCTTTTCTTCTGCAATTTTCAGCTTTCGCGCTTCAGTATTATTTTTAAGTCCTGGCGCCAGATCGTGAAGGGCGCCCGATATTACGTGCTCGCCGTCCTTAGTAGTATAAAAGATACCTTTGTTCGTAATTACCTGATACAGACCTTTAGATGGTGAGTCTTCAACCGAAATCACTTCAAATGGAGTCAGCTCCTGAAATTTCTTACTGATCTGCGATTTGTTAAGTTCATCTGCACTTACATGGCTTGTAACGGCTAAGGCTAATAAACTTACTGCTGTAGTTTTGATTGACTTCATGACTTTCTCCGAGATTTTGATGCTCAGCATTATTCATCCTGAATGCTTTTCAGTGGACGATTAAGGGGCCGTTTATTGGGCCCTTAACAAATTAACCACTGCCTTTCTTTAACAAAGCAAGCTGTCCCACATGGGACAGTTAAAACCCCTATGTTGAGGTCGGGTCTATACTGTCCCATGTGGGACAGCTAAATTCCAAAATCACTGAGGCAATAAATTCTGTTCCAAGTGAAAATCATAATGCCAAATCTGCAGGGTAGGGGAGGTAGACTGTCCCATGTGGGACACTTGAATTGTGTTAATACTAAACACCGAAAAAACTTTCATCGAAAGTTATTTACGTCTCATTATGCGAAACAGTGTCAATTTATTAACGCGGCAGTTTGACAGTAGGGTAAATAATTTATAGCATGTAACTGTCAAACTACTTTTGGAAATAATCATGAGTGAAGCCCTAAAAATTATTAATCGTATATCACCGAATATTTTAAATAATGAAGTCTCACGAGTTGAAGCAGTGCTGGAGGGAATGATTACTCCTGAAGACCTTAACCGTCTTGTTCTTAACCATTCACTATATCAATCTGAAGCTGCAAGAGCATGCGGCGTTAGTCTCAATACGTTCAAAGAGCGTGTCGTTGAAGCTATCGATAAGGGCATTATTCCTGAAGTTATCATTGAGAGTAATAAATACCGGTATACTCTGAATCACATCCATGCCCTGAAGGACTGGATGAATTGTGAGAAATGGGCCGATAAAAATAAAGGGTGCATTGTTCTTAATGTTCAAAACCAAAAGGGTGGCTCAGGTAAAAGTACCACTGTTATCTCTTTGGCAGCCGGAATTGCACTTAATATAAAGGAACGCAGAAGGGTACTTGTCATTGACTTAGACCCGCAGGGCACGCTTCGAGTCGTTGCTGCACCTGATCTTACTGCAGCACCCGGCATTCTAAGCGCAGTCGATATCATGTTAGGCGCCGACGAGCCAGATAGTGATTATTCTAAGTTTCTTGCAGGTGGATACTCCAATGAGGAAATTCTTAATCATGCAATTAAGAAGACTCACATTCCTAATCTGGATATCATCCCTGCATTCCCTACTGATGAGCGCTTTTCATCCGATGCATGGTTTGAATTTGCCAAATCCGGTGAACTCCGCCACCTGAAACTTTTAAAGGATAAGATTATCGACCCTTTGAAGAACGATTACGACATGATCTTAATTGACACTGGCCCTCACGTTAACCCGCTGACATGGAGTGCTTTGGAAGCCTGTAATGCCATGCTTATACCTGTTACCCCAAGAAAACTTGATTGGGCGAGTACTGGCCAGTTCATTATGAATTTACCAGACCAATTTGCTTTTCTACCAAGCAAAGGTGAAAACATCAAGTTTCTGAAGGTTGTTGCTGTCAATTATGACGAAGAACAAAATCGTGATTTAGATATGCTTAACCAAATGAAGGATGTTTTAGGTCGGGACATGCTTAACCCAGTCATTAAACGTAGCACTGCATTTGAATCTGCTAGCAGAAACTACAGAACTGTTTACGACATACGCAAAACGGACAATCTCTGCCCAGAGCGACAGTTAGATAAAGCTTTATCAAGCTTGAATGACGTTACCCGTGAACTACTAATTTCTTTAAATGAAATAGACTTCAATTAATTGGACAGAATCAGATGAACAAACCAGTCAATGAATTTTATCAAGCTAATCGCCCGTCCAAATCTGCGTTAATTTTACCAGGGCAGGGGAGTGGGGGTACTGAATTAATTTCACCAGTCTCTGGCAATAAAATTAAGCTTAGTACCACGTCAATCCCCGCCGACAAGGTTATGAGCTCCATTGTTAAGTGTCGATATAACCAACGTAATATCAGATATCTTAGCCCAGCTGCAGTCTCTGACATTTTGCCATCTATCAAAGAGGCAAAGCGAAACACTATGCCAGTGTTAGCCGTCAAATTATCAGAAGGTAAGTTTGAAATCATCGCCGGCATTCGTCGGTGTTATGCCGTAAGTATAACCCCTGATGCTGTTTTAGAAATTCAATACGCAAATGAAATGAGTGACGAGGATAAACAGATTCTTGCTAAGACACTCGACACTTACCGCGACCCCAGTATTTTGGATTTAGGACTCACTCTTCTGGACTACAAACATGATGTAGGTGAGGAAGCATTTAGCGTTCGTAAAGCAGCCCTGGAGTTTCGTTCAAACAAAACCAAGGTGAACGATGCACTACGAGCAGCAACATTGCCTCATGAATTGTTGTCACTTTTCCCTGCACTTGAATTTATATCACGAACATTTATTCGCTCTGTAGTGGCATCAGAGGTGACATTTGAGGATATAACTAATGCTATTGAAGGTCTTAAGCCGGTCACGTTAACAGATGAGGAGTTAAATGATGAAGAACATGAGAAAATCTTAAAGTTAGCTTCATCCAGGCTAGAGAAAATCATATTAAACCGGTTAGCTTCTTCCAAGCATTCAACTAATGAACCCCCCTCTAAGGTCTTACCTACATGGAATGACTTTGCATTCCGGAAAGGAGTCAAAGCCAAAATCAGTAGTAATAAGGTAACACTAACTATTAATTCAGATATAGCTAACTCTGAGCTTGGAAAACAGTTACTTGAAATGTTAAAGCAAGGGTAGGGTGTCTCTGTCCCAGATGGGACACTTATTTTTTCAGCCTGTCCCACATGGGACAGGGCAATTTATAAGATTTAATTTCCCAGGCTTTATTTAAATATGGTCATATGAATGGCTAAATTAATTGGTGTTGATTTAAATGTTCGCCGGCAGACAATTTATTTCGCGTGATCTTTGGGATATGCTCAATAAATATACCCGCTACCTTGTTAGGCCGTTACCAGAGGGAAACATGGAAAGAAAAGATTTTGTGAAAGCAGCATTTGCTCAGTTGGATGAAGAATTGGCCTCTGTGCTGATGCATGCGTTAACAGCTGGGTTAGAAATGGTTATGATTAACGACGATGCTATGGAAGGCTTTCAACATGATCACTCTCTTGATAAATATCAGTTGCTGGCCCTGTCTGAGCTATCGGGCTCTATATGCAGCCCAGACGGCAGCAAGCTTCCTGCGTTAACTATGGATGACCTCAGCAAAGCTGCAGCAGAACACGCTCGCATAGAAAAGCTCTGGAAAAGCACTTAGTTAAATTGGGGCTGTCGTGGAACAGGATTCAATGCATCTGCTCTACCGCGGCGCTTGGTGAAGCGTTAATTCAGACATTTCAAATAGCCCCATTCGTGTGACATCACTGACTATACGTTCAAGGTTATCCCAGATTTTTGGACTATTCTCTTCGCCATAGTAACTGGCCTGCCAAAAACAGCCTGGCCTTACCAACTCGTTCAGCAACTCAAAGTATGGGTAGTCAACCTCTTCGAGGCTGTGGCCGAGAACAACTACTCTCTCGATGTCGTGCAGGGCGTATAAAAAAACATGATGCAACGCTATACAGCTCTGAGTGTCTTTTATGCTCAGGTTGTAATAGCGGTGAGCAGACTCTACAGCGTCCTGATATTTCTGCGAGAAACTGTCAAACATATCCGACAACTGCTCATCGGTATAGAGTGATTCATCAATTGGCTTGGGTGGTTCATACTCACTGTGCTCAAGTCCATGCCCGATTACCAACGGCGTTGGGCCACTCAATGTGCCATGGATATGGCAAATATTGGCCGGCGGGATTTGGTAGATTCGTTGTAGCGTGTTGGTATAGTTAAAATTGATGAAACGGGCGTCATGGTCGAGCTTCAAATAGGTGCCAGCACATATCGGGTGTTTCTCAGCTGGAGTAAGGTAATCGTGTAGCATTTTAACCAAACCAACTGTCAGGTTGTCGATTTCAGTATCGACCTCATAGTTGAACTGGTCTTCATGCGGGTCGTCATCATAGTAGTCGGTTTTATGGTCAATCAGTTCATCAACACTAAACTCGGAAAGATTTTGTTCGAGCTCATTCCACACTTCATCTAATGTCTTATAGCGACTGCTGAAGGCAAAGTACCGCTCAAAGGCCCTGGCAAAAGGGCTGTACTTTGCAAACTCCTTGAAGCCTCCATACGACGTAGGTAAGCGGTGATGGAGATCAAATCCGTTACCAATTACATAGAGTGTCTTCATTGAAGATAAGCCTTTACTGAGCGTGACAAGACTTTGGTTCAAGTGCCGGTGTACTTGGTGCCGGGCCGGTCTCCTTCAGCAGCTTGCTGCTTTTCCTCATTACTCATATCAGACACATGGACATAGGTACCATTCACCGGTGGTGGGACTGTCAGGCAACCTGAATCGTTTGTGACGCTCACAAGACCAATAACCTCTCCAGACTCAGTCGTCGCCCAGACAACTACCCTCGTAAAATGGGTACCATTCACCCCTTTTAAACGAAAGTACCAATTGTCTGCCTGGCAACTGTTTATAAATTTATGCGACATACTCTTCTCCAATATTAAAGACTAACCCTGCAGGTACGAATTGCATTATGCATAGTACCCTACGCAGCTACAAGGCCAACATGGTGACAACTAAACCTTTCACCGTGCCGCCGGCACACCAATAGGTCTCGCCCTGAATAGACTGACCGAACCTTGCGCGCCGCGCCGCAAAATGGTTTTATTAGCACAGGAGTGGCGGGAACCCTCTTAAAGGACATATACATGATTATTCTTGATACGGCGTACCACATCACGTTTGATGAGCACAGTAGCAAGCCGGAGATCGCTTGCACAGGTAATTGCCGTAAGGCATGGTGGAAATCCGATTTTGCAAACAAGCATATAAGCCTTTGTCCGCTCTGTGGCGGCTCACTCTGCGAAGCAGTTGAGAAGGTGCACTATAACGTTTTAAGTAGCGCCAACAGGCCGCTTAGGCTTAGTGACTTCACATCGACAACAGACGTTCCACACCGGGAAAAGCTGTCAATTAAAGCTCTGCTCAAGGGTGGAGCCGGAATTAACAACCTCAGTGTGGTAAAGCCCGCGTTTGTTGAAAAAGCACGCGCTGAGTGGTGTAGCTAACTGCAGTTAGCTAAAAGGCGCCAGTTGGTGGCGCCTTATATGTAAAATAATTAACTTATAGATCCGTACGGACAGAGCCAGGCGGGTAAATAAACTTAACTTTGGCTTTCTTCAACCAACATCTGCAACTGCCAGAATTGCATCAGATTCAGTTCTTCAGTATCACCAATAACCTTTTCTGTTACCGGGTGCGCTTTAAATAACATCAGCATTTCACCGTGCTGTTTCGGGTAAATCCATTTAAGTCCGGGACCAACTGCCAATAGCGTAATAAATGCCATCGTTACAGCAATCACCATTAGCAGAACTTCGGCTCGTTCACGAAATGTAGTGCCCATACTCTTTTTCTTGTACCAAAATTAAACGGTTTTACCGGAAAGTTTGCCGAAGCCCCGAGGCAGCCGACACTTACTTTTTTCGCGTCTCAGTTTCATGATCCACGAGGTGCGGTAATTACCTTTCGGTAGTGCTGATGTTTCAAAAATACCCTGGTCGAGATCAGACACATTATTTCTGAAAATTGCTTTAGTCATCTTCGGTTTCCTATGAATGTGATTTCGAAATGGCACTAACTGTTCCGTCCGACCACTTGGTATAAATGGTACAGCCCAACCGCCATTCACTAACTTTAAAAACCATAAGCTGTTTTCTATTCCGGCTCATTCCAATCTGGAAGCATTTGGACAGAGAATTTTGCCCCCTTCGCTTTAGTGATTGCGTTCTTCACCAGTTTCAAAATAACTTTATCTGGCATATTTTCATACAAGGTTAACTCTCCCTCACCAGCAGCGTATTTAGCATAGCTATCTTCAATTTCTTTGATGCTTACGGTTTCTTTTGCTATCTGAGAGTTAGGGTCAAGATAGTCGAATGCGGTACTTTCATTTTTTTTCCGTTGATTAGGGCTTGAAAACCTCAACGAAAGTTGATTAAGTTCTTCCAAAAAAGTTTGCTCTTCTTCGCGCGAAACACTCACCGGTTTTTCTTGAACGGACCAAACGACTGAGCCGTTAGTAATCTCATAACCAACCCTAACTCCATCAGGCAAACTAGCTAACAGAGCCGACAACTTATCTTCAAAAATTGACTTAGGCTCGCCAGGCTTCATAAATAAATGGGTGTTCTGCATTAGTTTACTCCTTAAAGCTGACTCTGGAAGTTGTCTGGAAACTTACTCACCAAGCAGCACTCAGCTGTTTTCCTGAGTTACCCGGAAATCAAAATTACCACCCAAACTGGCACTGGCCAGGTCTGGAAATTTGCAGAGCGGCTACCGCGCTGCGCTTGTTGAATCCAATTTAAAACCCTTTAGATACAGCGATAAAAGGGCTTTAAACTGGATTGCCTGGTAGTTTTCCAGAGCAGGCAATTCTATAGTTTTTGTTTTCCAGCACTAGTTTTTAAGAGTATCATGGTGCTTCCTATCTATCATCAATCGACTTTGATAAGGGTGACTTATTTGGATTGTTCCACCCTGTGTCATCTTTCTTCTTTTTCGCAAAACCACCTAAAAAATAGTACCCAATAATCAGAGGTATCAGCATAAGTGGAATGCTAACTGCAAAGTCGAAAAAAGTCATATCAGTCCAACTTTGCACTTGTGAATTCCACCAAGCTAAATATGTTTTCAACCATTCAGGCAGCATTATAAATCCTACTTGGTTAATTCAGCGTTCAAGCGCTGAAACTCTCTGAGCACAACAGCCCATTTCACTGACTCCAGAACATCTGTCCAGTCATGCCACTTGCCTTTTTCTGGTAGCGCTTCTGATTCTTCCCAAGCTTTAACACAGCCAAATCCCGCTCAGGCATTCACCATCAAACCACATAAGATCACCAATTTTTGCTTCGTCTCCCATGTAGTCAGTACCGTAATCTGCCAGTTGCTGCTCGTAGTCATCCTCAGACAACACAAAAAATTCATCAATGCTGTCATATTCACGCTTAATGTCAGCCTGATCATCAGCTGGCAGATCAGCAAATTCATGGTGTCCATAGTGGGCCGCGCCGTAATTCAGAGCTTTTTGGCCAAGCTCTGCAACAAACTGCTCAAATGTTGTTTCTATGCTCAATTCCATGCGGTTGTTTCCTTTACTCTGATTTGTATAAACACCAGCCTGAATCAAACGACTCGTGTAGTCTGGCATACCAAAACTCAGCAGCACTGTATACTTCGCCATGATGTGACTCAATATTTCCGACACGGCTCAATTTAAATCCAATATCCGGTGCCGATTTGTGTGATACAAATGAGCCGTTGGCCATATTTGCCTGCGCTTCAGATTTTGTTAAGTCACCCATATGGTTTCCTCTACCGAAATTACTGGCCATACCGCGCTTATAGCGCTTTGTTGAGCCGTTGGTTTGACTGTGCCTTTCTAAATTTCTGTTCAATTGAATGAACGCAATTCAAGTGCTTTTCAGCTTTGTCGCAATACGCCTGATTAGCGAAGCTCTCAATCGCATCTGTTACTTGAGCAGCACAAAACCTGATAGCTTCAAGCTCTGCTTCCGTGACATAAATTGACGGCATGCTGATCTGTATCCTATAAGCCGTAAGCGCGTTTTTCTTGGCGCTCAATGTATTGAAGCCGGTATTCTTTCGGGTCAAAATTAGTACCGTTCTGGGTGTTGAAGTGCATAACCTCACACTCCAACATTTCATCCCAGTCGTGAAAATCATTTATACCGTGTTCTTCGGTATGCTCCCGATCAGCATTGGCCAGCTGCCCGAACAGCTGCTGCTCTAACGTCAATTCCCGCTCCATCATTGTATCCTCTATCAGTTGTTTGCAGCTGCGACAGCAGCGGATAGGCGCTGTTCGGCAACATTGAGCCGCTGCCGATTTATCTCAGCAGCAGGGTAGTTCCCTGCTCGTATAGAACGCTTAAACGCTTCACGTTCAGCCCGGCAAGAAATCTCAAAAGCTGCAATACGTTCTCGCATACTGATGGCCATGGTGTTTCCTCTGATAAAAAATTGATTTGCAGATGCACCCGAATTTGCCGGATGCAGAGGTAAATCAACTCGCCAAGCGCCAATCTGCTTGCTCAATTTCATAGTCGCTTAGGCACGGGTTATCTGGCATTAACTGAGTGCATGACCCAGTACATTCGCCAAATTTTGTATCAACAAAATCCGACACTTGCTCATCGGTAGCATTAGCTGGCACATGCACCAGAACACTGATTTGTATAGTTTTTAATGCCATTGCTATGTCCTACATTAATTTGCCAGGTATCTCTTAACAAGGTCAGTCATGGGGTTTCCTTCGTTATCCGCTTGTTCTTCTGATTCAATAATCATTGAAACTCCTTTATGCCAAAGTTACAACTAAAAATGGTTAACGCTAATTTTTCTCATCCATGCTGTGACTTGTACAATGTCATCAGGATTTGGCAATTTCGACCAGCTATCTTTGGCTTTTAGTAAAATCGACTTTAACTCATCGAATGAATAAGGTAATTTTTGCGAAGCATAACTAGCTACTTTATCAATTTGAGAGACAGTTATTCTTGAAAAGTCACAATGGGAGATATCGAATAAGGCACTATCCAATTCGCTACAACCAAGGGGAGAACTGCTAGGTCCTGGGGGCCAATATGGATAGTATTCCAAGACAGGCATATACAGGTCTTCAAACATTTCCATCTCTTTTTCTAACTGTTTTTGACCTGGTAAGGCTTCTTTATACATTTGTAATCGAGCGATATTCATGAGTTCTTCGCTATCCATGGTGTGTCCTATATCAAATTTGTTGCTTATGTGGCCACTTATTTAGCAAAAATGCTTTTGTGGCCAGTTTCGCCCTGAACCAAGAGCAAGGCGTTTCTTTGTAGTGCTCACACGCTTCATCATCGCAGGCCAGCGCGTAGCGCGCTATATCAACTCGCTCCCAAAACTGAACAAGTTTTGCCGCCAGAGCCAGGAGCTCAGGTCCACGAACTATGAGTGCAATGATTACAAAATCCCAAAAACTCAGAGTCATCTGCTCATTCCTATATTGGCGTTAAAGGACGTACTTCATCGTAATTAGGTATTTCGGACGTTTTCGTGATAACAATCAGTCCATAGTTTATGAGGCCAACCGCCTAGAAAGTGCTCATTGAAAAAATACTGATTATCTCCAATGCAACCTTGCACTTTGTCGTTATGTCCTTTTCGCGCAGCCTCACGCTCAATAAATTGGCGCAAGTCGCTCTCCAGAGCTGGGGTGAATTCGTCCTGGTGCAAACCTGACCAACTGGGAGTACCAAACGTATTACAATGATGTTCCGGCGCTGTCGTTGGTGTTCCAAATGTGCCTATATATCCCATGATTATTCCTATCAAAAAATCGACTTACCAGATCACTAGGCCGACATCTTGTAGAAGCTCCAACTTCATTGGACATTAAGCGCTTAACGACGTTGAAATCAGGGGATGCTATGCAGCTAAAATAAAACGACAGCAACGCGGAAAAATCCGTTATGTATGAGGACACGCTATTCGATACGAGCACTCCAGCACTTTCACCGAATTTCTCAACTTTTTCATGTAACTCATAATAGCAATTGTATATATCAGAACTGCCGGATGCGGGTGTTAAAACTCCCGCGGATGTTGCAAGCTTTGTCCCCCCGACGAAATGCAGGTTAGTGAATAGAACACCGCAAAGATCGTTTTCGTAAAATTGATTACTGACAAATAACTTGCCGGTATTGATCTGCAGCATTGCCGCTCCACACACTATAACCATTTAATGCAGTTAAATTAACATCATATCGAAAGGAAAGACCACAAAAATAATCGGGTTCAATGCTGAGTGAGGTATCGAAGGGTTTAACTTTAGCGCCTTGACCGTTTTACTGCTCATTTTCAGCATACCGGTATTGTGAAGGTGTTAATTCACAGGTGAACTACGGAGCCAAAGATGGGCACATTTTCTGTATCTGGCATGTTGACGCCAGGGCAAAAGCGGGCAAAAGAGCAAAGAGAGCGCGATGCGTTTATCAGGACCAAATTCAAGATCGATAACAACCCTAATCCCCAGTACTTTAACGGCAGCATTACCCGGGGATTTAAGATGCGCGATGGTAGTGTGTACATCGAATTTAGTCAGTACAACAGCCGGTTTCAGATCATCATCTCTGAGCTGAGCGATACGTATGGTTATGCAAAACGCATACTGGAGCAGTTCGAAGCAGGGTTGCGAAATAATATTACTGTAAAAGGTATCTGCGGCCGGGTAAATGACAAAGGCATTCGGAACATTAAACAGGTGAGCTTTTTGAAATAGTGTTAGAAGTTAGTTCTAATTGCTATGTTAAATTGCTGAAGACTGCTTCTGACGTTGAGCATTTAATGATAGCTTTACCGGAAACACGTTATTTTTGAGGTTTCCGGTGAGTGCACAATTTGTCAGAGAGCAGCTTCGGCAATATGCTAATAAAAAGCAGCCAGGTGTATTTGCATTAGTGGGGGAGTGGGGAGTAGGTAAAACTCACTTATGGAATGAACTTATATCCTCAGAAACATTTGCCGGCCGGTCAAAATACTCATACGTATCGCTGTTTGGTATTGATAGCGTCACTGCAATAGAGAAAGAACTGTTTATTAACCACGTGCCTTTGTCAAAGGCGTCCAAGCCAGCTGACCTGAATACCTTTATGAACCTCCTCAAAGATACTAGAGGTTTTAAAGCTACGTCAGTCGAGAAGGGGTATAAGTACCTTGCCTGGGTGTATGAAGGTCTTGGCTGGATCTCGCATGTTTTTGGGCGGGTACCAATTATTTCTAAATATGTAGCAGGCTTCGATATCCCCTTGTACAAACTGTTACCTCACAATGACACTCTGATATGCTTTGATGACATTGAGCGGCATTCCTCTGCCCTGGAGCTTGAAGATTTCTTTGGTTATGTAGAGAAACTTAAAACATCCAAATCTGCACAAATCGTTCTACTTCTTAACCGGGACCAGCTTAAATGTGACGTATATCGGAAGTACAAGGAAAAGGTTATTGACTATGAGTTGCTATACGCCCCATTACCGGATGAGGCCTTCGATATCGCTTTTTCAGAACATCTTCCTGATGCTTCAAACGGTATACTGAAGGACCAGTGCAGCAGTCTGAAAATCAATAACATTCGAATTCTGATGCAAATTGCTAGGTCAGCAGAACAAATACTTCCTCTTTTAGAAGGGAAGCTTCCAGAGACCTATTTAGATGTCCTTAATAAATTAGTGCTCATACATCTGTGTGATGCATGTAGCACATCAATGCCTGAAACCATTCCGCCACTCGACTACGTCAGTACCCACACCGTTTATCAGTTCTTTGATGATGATCCAGAAAAAAAATACGAAAAATGGCGTAACACACTGATTGCAGCATCGTTTGAGAATGCAGGAGACATATTTGAACCTTTGGTGAATGGGGTAACATCAGGAATTCACGACTGTGAAGTGCTTTCTAAACATATTACCAAGATTGAGCAGAGTTCACGCTTAAACCAAAATATTACGAGTTATAACCAGGCCAATACTGATTTATGGACTGGCTTCACGCCTGCGAACGACGCCAGCAAACTGCAGCGCCTTACTGATGCCACAATAGAACATGCGGAAAACATTCCGCCACATGAGATTGATGATATTTGCTTTTTAATGGATCAGTTACCTGAGTTTTGTAGCCGCATTCAGGAATTTGTGAGGAATTACTTAGACAAAGTTAATATAGTTACAAAAAAATCACTAAGTAATCGCACGTTTAAACACCCAGTACTGCAAGAATTTGTATCTAAGCTGGCCTTTGAAGATGTACCAATAATGCCCTTTAAGTATGCAATAGGTATGCTTGCCCAAGGCAAGGCTGATAATCAGTACTTAAAACGTGTATCAGTAGCCACGGAAGATGATTTTTATGATTTTTTTAAAGACCCAGAAAATTCTAAAATTTACTTAAAAGAATCAATACAATGCCTTCTGGCTTATGGTTCTAAGAAGGCCAGTGCAAATCTTAGTTTAGAAAATATCTATTTGGATATTTATACCAAGACTTGTAATGCCTTACGAAGACACGCTAAAGAAAGTGATCTCAGTAGATTTCTAATAGAGAAATACCTTCCAATCGGTCATGAGAAATGAATTCACTTAAAGTTAATAGCCCTCAGTTAAAGTTTTAAGCAAGTGGATTAAAGCTATCTGAAACCTAAACTAATCGTCGTGGATGTAAATCATCGTTGTCGAAACATCTGCATGGCCAAGCCGGCTCATTGTGGCTTTAAGGTTATGGCCAGTGTGCTTCAGAAAGTAGGATGCATGAGCGTGTCGCAGCCAGTGGGCAGATGCCTTCTCCAGATAACTCGCATCACGCAGCAACTTACCTTTATCGTCGGCAGATGCGACTGCCTCAGCTTCTGACATCTTGGCTTTGCAAGCCAGGTCGAACGACTCTCGCACAATTTGAATAATGCGTCGGTCGCTGATGGCCATATTAACATTCTTCCTGGGGATTAATTTCATAGGGTCATTGTAGAGTGGGGTAGGAGAGCTGCACCCGGTCGCAATACGAAACTCTTTCATTACGGCTATCACATCGTCAAACAACTCTATGCTTCGCGGCTTATCCCCTTTTCCAATGATATCGAGGTACCACCTTTCACCGCTAATAGTTATATCACCATATGTGTGCTCAGCTGATTCAGACAGCCTTAGACCGGTAGCAACAAGTAGCTGAATTATGTACCGGGCCCGTAAATACCAAAAAATCTCACGCTCACTGACAGCCTTCTTTTGTGCATGAAACAAGATATCGATTGTGTAATTCACCAGATCGTCAGAGATGGTTCTTTCAGAAAAGGATTTTTTGGTGGCACTCGATCTGTTTCGCGTCCGCGGCGACATCGCAGGGTTAGCATTTAAGTGGCCGGCAACCACCAGGAACGTAAACATCGACTCAATGATTCGCTTGGCCAATGCCAGGCTATTTTCACTTAGGCCGGTGACCAGCTCTGGCTTATCGTCAATAACATGGGATTTTGTGGCCAAAGGTTTATGAACTGTGCGGATCTCAAACGGGCGCCAGCCCGTGTTAAGCGTTATGCCGTCTTTTTGAAATTTTCGCGCTTTTGACGAGCACCAGGTTGCCGGCGGGGATTTTATAAAATCCAGATATGCTAACCAATCGGCCCGGTTGATGGCACTAATCGGTTTTTGCTTTTCGTGAATGAGCCATAAAGCAAAACGCTCGACTTCTTTTAGGTAATTGGCCAGCGTATTTGGCTTAGGCTGAAACTGTATCAGGTACTCAATCAGAACGGGCCAGTCACTGTCAGAATCCAACATGGACATCGAATCAGATCGGTTAAACCCAGGCTCAAATTCTGGCGGCCGCGTAACGAAGACCGGTTTTCCGTTTTGGACTGCAAGTAATGGCTGAATCATGGGGCTGAGACTAATTGACCGATTTTACCTCATTATATATTACTCACAATAAGAGTAGTGAGAAATATTATGGATATAGCTAATACCCTATTATTTCCTCAGTTCGCTTAGCTGCTTATGAGACAATGGCCACTCTGACTACGTATTGCCAGTCTGGGATGACCAAAGTAAAGGGGCGTTACCTGATTGATTGCCGCCGGCATTAAACATTGATTTGGATTGGCTGTTGCTCAACATAGTTATTTAGTTCATTGTCAGTAATATTCAGTTTACTTTGAGCGACCATTCTAACCATTGGATCAGTTGCGTCCGGGATACGGCCGCTCTCGATTTCGCTTTTGTATTTTCTTGATGATGGGTGCTTAATGTTAATTGCATGCACCATCAGGGCCTCCATGAACTCGTCGAGAGCGTCTTCATTCTCATAGATAGGTTTTAAAAACGCATCAATACGGTTTTTGATGTATGCCGTTTTGTGAGCTTCTTTCTGCTTATCAATATGCTCTTGCTCTTTGTTCCTGCGAGCTACAGAAGCAATCTCGCGCTCTTTGCACGCAATTTCCCAAATTTTGTTAAACTGCTCAGAATTGTTTTTAAAAACAGTCCTAAAAAACCCCCCTGCATTACCATTAACCTTGCGGGTGTTCTTTAAAGTAACGTCTTTACAATACAGAAGATATTCAAAATCCTTCTCATCAACTACCGAGTTAATAAACTCGGACCGGTTCAGTTCATTAAGCCCGAACTGTTTCATGGCCATGATTAATGCATGAAGTTCGTCAGGCCGCTCCAGTTCAAGTCGACGTATGTAGGTTTTAGATAATGGGATAATTTCAAAATGCCAAACTCTACCGCGATCGTGGTTATAACCGAGTATGTGGTATTTCATCTCGGCCGCGTTGTATTCGGATACGGCCGGCTTAAGTACTTTGTCAATGAACCTTGATGGCTGCGGATACGAGTAGGTTTTCTCACCGGCCTTCAAATCGTATGGTACTTTAAGTGCGTTGCGTAATTCTTCATTGGTGAACTGAAGCACATTCACTTGTGAGTGATCTGCAATACCGTTCATCGATTCTTCGATGATGTCATGCAAGAAAATCGAGTATTTACTGGATAGACAATCAGCAACCTTAACAAAGTCAATTACAGCCACGTTCTTATCGTTTATGAAAAGTTCTCGACTCTCAGGAGGGATGACAAACTCAAGTCCTGAGTCTTTAACTTCTGCCCTGACAAAGAGGTTGTGAAAGCCAAAATTGCCGGCTGCACCTTTTTCATCGTTAGACCAGGTTACTTTCATATCCCCCATCTCATAGATCGTTTTCTTGAAAGCCTGGTAGTTTCGGCTGGAAACGCCTATGAGCTTGGCAAATTCTGAAATCGGCATCTGAATAACGGTGTTACCCTTACCGAGCTTTGCATGATATTCAGTGATATTGTCGCTTAGATAACGAGCCTGGCGCTGCATTGCATAGATGAGAGCGTTAAGGCCTTTGGCTGCAGCACCAGTCATGCTGACTTTTGGATCAAGGGTAAAGTGTATAGATGGGTGCGACTTTGTAATAAGGGTTCTGTTATCCCCTTCCGTATAAGTGCTTATTGCGCTTTTGTCAGCCATAACCCCTCCTAATCCATGTGAGTTTTGCACAATAACGGGGTAGTTTCAATCACCATTCACAATTCTGGGGTAGTTTTTTGAAATTATCACAATTCCGGGGCAATTGTGATCAACAAGGCCATGGAAAGCACTAACACGTACTACCCCTAAATTGTGATCCTAAGGAGCTATATTTCCAAGCCTTAACAACTTTAATGCACAATAACGGGGTAGTTTCACGCGGCTTAATCAGACAATGTGTACTCTTCACAATTTTGGGGTAATTCAGGATTTATAGAGATATTTTACAAATTTATCAGTTTGTTACGCATAAGCGCAGAACGTCTTTAACTTAAAAAACCGTAACGCTTAAGCGGGTAAAACTACAAAACTACACCAAAATTGTGATCTTAAGATCTGGTTTTTCGGAGCCTTAACCAATTTTGCACAAATTCGGGGTAATCGGGCTGAGATCTAATCAAATTTGCCTCCATTGTCACCACAGAACCCGCCTGGAACTCCAATTTTCGTTCAAGCTCATGCCCATTCCAGTGCGATAACACAGACTTACCCCAAAATTGTGATGCTAAGCCTGCCTTTTTTGGCCCCTTAATGCCATTTTGCACAATTTAGGGGTATTTTGTTCATAGATTAATCAGCATATACGCCATCTTCACAATTTTGGGGTAACTAACCAGAAGGCTAAGGCTTTAAGAATGATAACTTCTGGGCAAGATAGACGTTTTGAACTATGCTACAACCTAGGCTGACAGCTACGGAATACATTGTTTTTATTGGGTTTAGGCTGATTTCTACCCCTAAATTGTGATCGATAAACACCTGTTTTGTGCAGATCACCTATCACAATCTTGGGGTATATCTTCAATGAATTGCACAATCTAGGGGTAACTCCTTCACAATATCGGGGTAGAGCCTTCACAATTTAGGGGTAAACAGTGCACAATCTAGGGGCAGCAGATCACAATCCAGGGGTACCGACATTTCATAAGCATTTGTTTTTAAATCATTTTTAATTGCGCGCCGCAACGATCCCCCACCCCCTGATCATGATCTCTTTACTACGTAAAGATGATCGATCTCTTTTTTAGCCTTTAACAGCCGAAAAGCTATTCTGGTTAAAACTCTAAATTCAACGTCTTAATGAGACCGGAATTATCTATCGTGGTGATACTATTAAAACTGGAGGAGCCAATGACCAAATTTAGCCACTTACTAAAACCAGATTATCGTCTGCAGATTTCACTTTCTGAAGACGCTGATATTGCTTACTTAAAAAATCAGTTGGCGTTATCCCCACTTGAATTGCTAATAAAGACTATTGGTGACTATCAATTTGACTATGGCTTTAACAAGCCAAGAGGTATAGATATTAAGCTATTATCTGACACCGATAAGTCAGATAGGCTCGTAGATATAGAAACCGATGAATACCATAAGCTCATAATTCCCAGGTACCGGGCAACCGGAATCATATTGCTCATTGACGATTTAACTACTGACGATCTCTTTGCACTGCAGCGCCGGCCAATAGTCATCAAGGCGTATCGTGATTCAAGCGTGTTTATAGCCTGCACTGAGCGTTGGGAGGTGTTTCGCACTGAGCAATTAGAAAAGCCACTGGCCTATGATGCACATGTAATGCCAGATGCGTTGACTAATATGCTCACCATTGTCAATGAAGTGCCTGAGAAATCTCCTCACATCCTAAAGGCTCAAATTGAAAGGGTGACATTACGTATTAATGCGTTCAGATGGTACGAGAAGAGATTACTATCAAGGCAGGTGGCTGAAGCTATCCATTTTAGCCTGGTAGAATTGGAGTCCTTTGCAACCTCACTACGAGCAGAGTTGAAATCAGTTAATTTAGCAGCCCGGCCAGATGAGTTTAGTAAAGCATTCATCGATGAATTATGCGCCAGGCTTCCTCAAGATGAAGTTGTTCAGGCTAAAGCCATTGCGATGCGTTTAGTATCGGATGAGGCAAATGAAGTGCACACCACCGAGCTGGAAAAAAACGACATCGAGGAATTGCTTTTACCTTATCCAAGTGGCTATTTAAAAACAGCGATTGTCACAGCTTTACTTTCTGAGCAATTACCTAATTTTACTATAAATCCTTGTAAAGGCTGTGGCCAAAAGCCTGTTGTTAAGCAAAAAAAGGTTACTCGACCGAGCGGAGGTAAAGAGACTGTCGGATATACATTTGAATGTAAATCCTGCTCAGCAGCATCTGGTGTTTCAGAATCCCATAAGTTTAGAAGTGTGGCTTTGGTCAACTGGAATTTATCCAATCTACCAAATGAGCTTGTGTTACCAGAAGCAGCATCTCTGCTTACAGGCGCAAGAAGTAATCGAGACTTGGTTTCATGGATTAGAAATGCGCAGGCTTTCAATAGAATTACGAAGGGTCTGAAGATGGAATGCCGAACAGGCCATCATGGAGATAAGGGTAGAATTTTATCAGAAAAATTATCACTCCTTGATAGCTGGGTGTACTACCTAAACAATGCGAAATTTAAAGTTAAACCGAATGAGTGAAAATAATTAGCATAACTTCAACGTGCCTGGTCGGAATTGGCAACGCATTCTATCAATATCGGGGATAAAGTCTGTTTGCACCCCCTGTAATTATCAAGACATTACTGCCATGATTATGGCGTATGTTTATGCGGTTTGGCATACTGAAGTGGAATTTGATAATGGCTTGTTTGGTCCGTGTTTTGTTGTAGAAGCCTCCTCAAAACAGGCAGTTGTCAATTATGGACACAGTAACAGTAAGGCAGATGCCTGAAGGGGCGTTTGTTCTTTAGTTTTGTCTTTCTAGAACATTACTTGATGAAAAAAAATGTTGATAATAACGATATGAATAACGATAGATCTTCGCCGCGCATAAGCATGGAGGGACACTCCATGACGGTTAAAACTGGCAAAAAGGAATTTAAAGTCATTCCGCTAAATTGCAGTGGCCGTGGAGTTGCTTTTGTTTCAAACGAATTTTTGCCTGTAGGTACGCAAGGGCAATATTTCGTCACTGAGATTGAAACAGGCTACTCTTCTATTGAGCTGAGCTTTACTGTTGTATCAGTAGTCACCCGAAAAATTAATGAGCATCTGATTGGTGCACTAATCAACGATTGATCTGCTCAGTTTATTTCTGAACCCCTGCTTTGTAGCCTGAAACTGCAGCACTGATAGCATTTTCCCTGTCATTTTGGAGAGAATGCTATGAAACAACTTACCATTACCGTTAAAGATGCCCTAGATTCACTTTTGCCGGTTGCAGTATTTGCTGCTTCTGAAAAATCACCGCTACCAATTCATAATTTTGTACTAATCAAAATCCAGAACGGCGCCGTGTATGCCATTTCCACAAATGGTGCTCAGACTCTCACAAGACGAATAGCCAGTACAATTGATGCTGACATGCAGTTATGCGTGAGTGGCATTAAGCTACGGGCTATCTTGAGCGGTTTAAAGGATATTGATGGTCAAAAACCTTTAACCATTAGCGATAAAGGATCTGAGGGAGTATTAAAGGTTGGCCGCAGTAAGCTTGTTTTGGAGACTTTACCACCAACGTCGTTTCCATCACCGTTGAAATTAGGCTCTGAAAACACTGAGGTCACATTACCTGCTTCCATTTTACTGGATGGTGTAAAATCGGTTATTCATGCAGTAGCTGAACGCCATACTCATTTATTTTTTAATGGTCTTAATATCATTCTTGAAAATAACACCCTGTCGTTAGTCAGCTCAGACGGCCATCGCTTGTCCCGTGTAATACGTACTGATGTAACAACAACCGCAGGTAGGATAAACGCTATTTTACCAAGGCGATTTTTAGATCTGCTGCCACTGGTACCAAAGACAGAGCATATCCGGCTTAAGGTTGATTCCAACATGGCAGAAGTCACTTGGGGCTACGGTCAGATCCGTTCAAATTTAATTGATGCTTCCTTTCCCGATACCAAGCAGCATTTTAGTGCGTCTGGCATTGAAGCGTTTACAGTAAACCGTGAATCGCTGCTGTCGGCGATCACCCGGCTAAATGCAACCGCTGAAGATAAGCGACCTGTAATACAGTTAACCAAAGATGCCGGTGATCTGAAACTCGTTACGCTGAACATTCAGAACGCCGTTACAGGGGAGGATTTCTTGCCAGCGAAATTAGAAACTGATTTCACTATCTGCTTAAACCTTCGGTACTTACAAGATGCGTTGTGCGGCATTCAGGACGATTTAGTGTCATTTGAGCAGTTTGATATGAGGTTTATTGCATTAAAAGGGGTAAATTCACAACGGGTCGAGTTAATTGCACCAATTAGGGTGTGATGTGCAGTATTTACTATAAGCCAGCGTTTGCCGGTTTTTTTCGTTTTGTAGCCCCGATCAGTACCGGTGGTTTAATGGCCACATTGAACAACACCGGAGAGAAAGCATGTATCAATCATTAGTGGATGGCGATTTACTACAGGTATCACCAAAGGTACTAAAAGACCTGTTTGGCGGTGGCAATATTCGCCGTAAACGCAAGAAATTCGCAGGGCTTGTTGAGGATATTAAGGCCAATGGCATCATTCAACCTGTGGTGGTTCGTCGCTCTAAAACAGGTAATGAACTGGAACTCATTGCTGGATATGGCCGCCGAGAAGCTGCGATTATAGCTGAACTGGACACTATCCCTGCATTATTTCGTGATGTAGGCGATGAAACTGCCTTACTGATGCACCTTAAAGAAAACACTGAGCGTGAGGACTTATCAATAGTTGATGAAGTTGAACTCGCTCGGCGCTTTATAAGCTTCTACAACGGTGACCGCAAATCTGCCGCCATGAAATTGGGGTGGTCGGTATCGCGTCTATCAGAACGTTTAGAGCTGCTACATTCAGCACCAGAGGTATTATCTGCGCTGGATTTTGGCGAAATACTTGCAGGCCACGCTTTGATTTTGTCAGGCTTTGAAACAAAGGTTCAGGTTAATACCCTGCAAAAATTGATTTCTGAAAAATGGTCTGTGAATGAACTGCGTCAACGCGCCAGCCGGTTCCAGCTCTCCTTAGCGCATGCAAAATTCGATAAGTCAGAATGTCAGGCATGTCCCCATAATACAGAGCGTCAAGCGGGTTTGTTTGGGCTGGATGATGATAAAGCAAGCTGTAGCAAGCCGTCATGTTTTCAGGAAAAGACCAAGGCGAATTTAGTGAATGCGAAAGCTCAAGCCGAGGAACGCTTTGGTGCTGTGCTTTGGTTAAGTGAAAGTCAGCCTTCAGATCGCGCAACAGTAAGTGTTGTTGTGGTTGGTCAAGCGCAATTTGATTCAGGTTGTATGGGGTGTGAAAAGCGTGTAGCGGTTATTGATGATTCACCCACTCCATCAGCAGGTGATGTATTGCAAAGCCAGTGTATTGACCGCAGTTGCTTTGCAGATTGCACGACAGCATTTGATAATTTCAAAAAGCAGGCTTTAGAGCACAGCAAAGTACAGGATAATGCTGAATCTAAGCAGGTTAACAGCAAAGCTGGTAACAGTGTGGGTAATGAGGTTAAGCCTAAATCACCAGCTAAAGAGCCGGTAACCGCGCAGGCGCAAACGCCACAGGTTGCGATTGACGCGCACAAAGACGAGCTTCGGGCTATCAGTGCAACGCACCTGTCCGGTAACGCCCTGTATACAAAGGTGCTGCAAATAGTCGGTATGGCTCAATTTGTTGGCTACCCGATGAATGATGGTGCAACTAAGACCTTTGCTAAGCTCATGGCCATGACTGAGGCTCAGCTTGATGCGATTGCGGAAAAAATTACGCAGTATTCACTGATGAAATCTACTTCATTCGGTGACCGGCAAATTACCCCATCGTTGTTGCTTGGCGTTGCAGCCACAGCAACTGCAGATGGTCAGGCAAACTTAGTGCGGCAGTGGGTACCAACGGCGGCGATTTTATCAAAGTACCGTATTTCTGGCGTTATTCAGTTATGCACTTTGTCAGGCTTTGACAGGCATTTTGATAACGCTCAGGGTGAGGGATCCTTTGCGAAATTAAGTGCCGGAAAAAAGGGTGATTTTATCAAAAGCATCATGGATATAACTGATTTTGATTGGTCTACGTTTGCACCACCGGCCTACCTCAAGCTGATTGACGAAGCACTGGCCAATCATCCTTTACAGACAGCTCAAGCGGCATAGCAGCAGTCTGGCGCAGTTTCGATTTACTGCGCCAATTCTTCCCAAGTGTACAGTTACCTCAGTCACCAACCGGAGAGATACAATCATGTTTGAGAAATTTGCACAGTTAGTTCAGGACGCCTCATTGCTTGGCCTGAATATGACGTTTAAACCAATGGGGAAAGAGAATTTCAGCGTAATCCTGTCTTTTATGGCCGCTCCCATAACAGACCAAGGCGTTTACAGTGAGTGTAAAGACGATTCTGATAATATTGATGCGGTACTGGCACTTCGTAGTGCTTTAGCGGTTCCTCTGGTTGTTACAGGTCAGCCTGCCGAACTGGCTCAGAAACTGGCCGATGCGCTCACCACTGTAAAGTCTGCGGTAGTAGAGGCCAACACTACTTTTAACGCGATAGATATTAGTGCCCTACTAAAAGTCAGCAGCACCAAAGCTGCAACCGCAACGAAAGCAGTCAAACCTGCAGAAGCTAAGCCAGCTAATAACGCAAAACCAGAGCAGGCAGATACGGCAGTAGCTACAGGTGCCGACAATGATGTGTTCGATGATGAAATGTCAGCAAATACCGGCAGTGATGTTGCTCAAGCATCCGCAGCAACTCCTGACTTTAATGATTTCGACAGCCTGTAAGGAGTAATACAATGCTACAAATGTCATTTAAAGTCGGTGTGCGCGTGATCCCTGCTCCACTGCCAGGAAAGTCACTACAGGACAATGTGAAACAACTAATGCAGACCCATCCTGTTTTCCGCTGGACTACTGTTCTGGATAGTGACGGTGAAGTATTGGCTGATGGCAGTATTCAATACACAGTTGTTCAGCCGCCGGTTAAGGCAAACGGGTGAGCTATGACTGATTTACTGCATGAAATAGACGGATTGTTAAAGTGTACTGATATTAAACAGAAGCGGCTAAAGCAATGCAAAGTATCAGTACAGGTCATAAATCAGAAGCACGGTTCACGGATCGGCAGGGAACTGGCCGGAGCAAACGTGGTCGCCAGTCAAAGCGTTCAGCTTGCCCCGCCGCTGATTTAGCGTTCTACAAATTATCAGGCCAGCCAGTCCGGCTGTCAGACCGGAATCTGGCTCGGCTTGAGAAGAAAGCCCAACAAGCCAACTTTCAGGCTTTTATTCGACCTGTTAAAGCGGCTATGCCCTTAATCAGGGCACTACATGAGCAAGGTTTTGTTCCAGAACATCGCCTGACAGAACTTTGTACAGCCCTCAAATCACAAAATAATACCGTACTGTCAGGCTGGCTCGTTAATGCGCTACAAGCAGCTTTAAACAGCGTTATGTCGTCAGCTTTAGCTGAGATAAACACGGTACTTTCTCGCCTACCATTGGCCAGTAACATCGTGCCAAAACTATCGGCCTACAAGCTATATGGTCTAACTGCAAGCAGTCTGGATGCTGATGGTGAGGACATTCGTATCCATTACAGCTGTTACGATTTCTTCCAACATCATCAGGCATCCGTTGATTCAGTCGGTGAGCCTTATCGTTCTGCCTATGCTTCCCTATTGAATTTGTTGATCCTGCAAGGTGATGGGGTATGGCAGGTTGATGCAGCTCGGTATGAAATGAATTGTGTGTCAGATTTTAAAACCAAGACTGACTATAAGGCCGTCAGCTCTTGGGCTAAAAAGCTCGATGCGGCCGACAATGATGAAATCCACTCAGTGATCAAATCTGGTTACCGGAGTAAGGCGACAAAACAATTTATTGAAGAAATGAGTGAGTTGTTTTGGGAAGATATTGTTGATGTCGATAGTGAAGATAGCGATGAAGTTGAGCGCCTCAAATCTACAGTTCAAGAAGCAATGTCCTGGCTTGACAGTCAGTTTACGCTTGAGCAGTTAACTGGAAAGTACAAAACCTTTGAGAAGCTGTCCAAGGCCAATTTACCGGATACCCCTTTGGGTGAAGCCATAAAACAGGTTGCTTCTATCGCGGCTGCGTTTCCTGAGCGTAACTATGAGGTATTCAGTCAGGTGGAAGAAACATGGGGCGGCTTTGGTCTGGTTATCCAGCCTTTTAGCCAGAGCCACAGATGCTCAGATGCGCTCAATGGGTTAAGTGATGCAATCCACAGTGCAATAATGAATTGTGGGGAAGATGTTGAAGCGTTTGAACTGGACATAATCCATCAATCCAACTGGTTTTCGGAATTAAAACGCCGTATGCAGTCTACGGCATTAATGATGTACATCATCGAGCTGGCCAATTCTGATTTGGTGCCAAAGTCCGAGAGTAAGGCACAATAGTGCTATTGAGAGCTTGGAGATCACTATAATGTTTGCACCATCAGAGGTTGTTGAGAGAAATTTAAGGGTGACCCCTGTTGAAACGGTAACGGGAGAGTTTGCGCTTAGTTTCTCAAAGCTTTTTTCCGGTGACTATGTTGTCAGTCATCATCCCATTAAAAACGGCTTGCTTCAGTCAGGTAAGCCGGTTGAACCTGCCACTGCGCTGGCCGCTGTTAAAAGTGTGATATGCAAGAACGAGACATCACATTGGGTATTGCCGCAAATTGCTTATGAATCTGACCGGCTTTTGGTCTGGCAACGCGCTGCTAGTAAGGTGGCTGATCGCCTGTGGTTTCGTGGTCAAGGTGAAGCTGTTATTGAAGTAAGAGCCAAACTGCCATCGTTTGTATTTATTCTTGATAAGCATAATCGCAGGCTGGCTATTTTTTCCAAGCTGGCAAAGGGCTTACCAATAGCAAAAACCGCTTTGTATCACGCCCCGCTTTGCAATATTAATAGTTTTGGAGGTCTGTGTGTTGGAACAGCAACTATGCCTGAAATGTCAGATCCGAATGACAAAATTATTAGTATGTGTGAAGCGGCCATTACCGATACGCTGTTCACTCACCCCAACCACAAGGAGACATTTAAGGCCGATGAAAGTGTTGGCTTAAAAGAACACATTGCTATCTGGAAAGAGATAGCAATGACAGGTAAAGCGCCTAATGCTAAGCACCTGGTGCCAGCTAAAGTAAATCTTGGTTCAATCATTGCTAAATTGGAGTGCTAACATGGCCAATATGATTTCTGCCCCTGACTTTTTATCTCGCGCAGCGCAAAGCAGTGATAGCCGCATCAAGGTATATGTTGTTGGCGCTGGCGGTACCGGCTCTGCCGTTTTGGGGAAGCTATTTCAGATGCACAATAC
The DNA here is from genome assembly GCF_022436675.1 of Rheinheimera hassiensis. Lineage (GTDB taxonomy): Bacteria > Pseudomonadota > Gammaproteobacteria > Enterobacterales > Alteromonadaceae > Alishewanella > Alishewanella hassiensis. The sequence goes on from NZ_JAKUJZ010000010.1 coordinate 50,283, forward strand.
GCTTGTTGCATTAGGTGGTGCAGGTTTAGACGTAACTGTTTTCGATGATGATGTGGTTACACCCTCAAACGTAGGTCGTCAAAGTTTTTACCCGTTTGATATTGGCCAGAATAAAGCTGTGACTTTGGTGAACCGCTTCAATAATTTTGGTGGTGTAAACTGGACGGCGGTACCTGAGCGGTTTAATGGGCAGATTTCAAACAGCGCGGTGATTTTTGGCTGCGTCGATAACGTGGCGTCGCGTAAGGTGATCCACACCTTACTCAACAGTGTTCCTGATGGGTTTCGTTGCAGGGATGGTTTGCTTTGGATAGATACCGGCAATGACCGCAACTCAGGCAACATCGTTCTTGGTCAGAACGCCAGAGTAAACGGAGACTTTGCCTATCTGCCCACCGTAGTCGATTTGTACCGTGAGCAGATGGAAAACTATGTCGATACCAATATTGATAGCTGTAGCCATGCTGAAGCGCTTCATAAGCAAGATTTTGGCGTAAATGATATGGTTGCCGCCTATGCCACTCAAATGCTCTGGCAATTGGTTAGGCATGGCTCTGTGGCCTATCAGGGTGTATCGGTAAATCTTGCAACCGGAATGACGCACTCGTTTGAAGCTGATCCAGATGTTTGGGCTATGTATGGGTATGAAGCTGCTTGAAGTCGTCACTTTAACGTTAAGCCTGCAAATTAGTGATGCTTAGTATCAGTGCCAAGTTCAGCTACTGTCTTACACTAACCTCAAAGCTGTCAATTGAGTTTGTTGTATGCCTGTTGAAAGTCCAAGTGAATGTCCAGTTTTGACCTTAGAGCAATGCAGAGAAATTGCTCTGTCATATACACAACTATCACAATTTAGAACCAAGCGACCACAGGTTTACAGGTCGGCAAAAGCTCAGGGTTTTTTGGACGAAGTCACTGCACATTTAAAATCGCGTTCAATCTGGACATTTGAAATGTGCCAGAGCGAAGCCTCAAAGTTTTCTTCTCGCTCAGAATTTCGGGAAGAAAGCCACCATGCTTATAATGCTGCAAGAAAACGAGGCTGGTTAGACAAATTACATCCTGCCAGGGAAACTAAGCTAACTAAAACTTACTGCTTAACAGTAGCTTCAAAATACGCTACTAGATCCTTTTTCGCTAAAGGTGACAGTAGCGCTTATAGTTATGCTCAACAAAAGGGCTGGCTGGAAGAATGCTGTGCACACATGAAGCGACCAGATAGAACTCAGATAGATAAATCCCACTGCTTGAAAATGGCCGCAACCTGTTTCAGTGCTTCGCTGTTCAAGCTTCAGTACCCACATCTGTACACAAAAGCTAAATCTGATTCATTTACTGATGAACTGGTTTATCGGGTCATTACACCTGATGAGTGTAATAGTGAATTCCTTCAGTCTCTTGTTAAAAATTACTCGTCAATTTTCTCTTTTCAATGTGCTCATCCTGATTTATACGCACTAATTGTCCAAAATGAATGGCAAAGCATCTGTTTTGCAGGTTTGCCATACCAGAAGCGTTGGGACTACGAAACATGTCTGACCGAGGCTAAGAAATTCACAACCTCCAGGGAGTTCCGTTTAAACAGTCAAACAGCATACTTAAAGGCTTACAATAAAGGCTGGCTCAGGGAGATTTGTGCACATATGCAGTCACATAGTGAAGATCAAGAGGAATTAAATTTTGACAAATGTAAGGAGATTGCCCTGCGTTTCAAAAATAAAACCGACTTTCGTGTGAACGGTGGTCATGTTGTCAGAACTGCACTTAGAAATGGTTGGTTTGATGACATTTGCAAATGCTTTCCGAAGGCCAGCAGGGCAAAGTGGACAATCGAATCCATAACAGCATTGGCCGTTAACTTTCAATCAAGAAGTGAATTTGCGAAAGCGCACATTAGCGCCTACTCAGCGGCAGTAAAAAAAAATTGGCTTGATAAAGTATTTAAACACCTGGGTTAGAACACCCTACGTCAATTATCTAGTTTCTGGTGCCGGTCATCATAATGTCAATAATTGACCTCTAATTCTCATAGGTTTTTATCTGGTTGATGCCTATGTATTTGTAGGTACAGGCCATGTACGACAGTGTTTTCACCCTTTCCTTTGTTGAGAATAATCAACAGAACGTAACTCAGGCAGCTTAGGTATTGCGAACGGCATCTAATGATGCCGTTCTGCTTTATGGCCAAAATTTAAATCAGTCGTAATTTTCTATACGCAATCCACTGCGTAAGGAAAATAAATATGAAACTTGTTCTGATATTAAACAACACCAAAACTGTTATATCTGACTTTAATAATAGCTGGCCGCAAATTAGCTTGCGTGACGAATTACGAAGCCGGGGGATTACCGGTGCTTTCCCCATCATATCCTCGCTGTCCATTCCTGTTGTTGAAAGCAATAAGAGCTGTGCTTACATCGAGCTTGGTGGATTTGCGGTGTTTGCCATCTCGCTTTTACCTTTAGCCGGCCATTTCCTTGGTAATAACACCTCTGCGCTCACCTTCCCTGCAGCTGATGAACCAACAGATGAGAATTACGTTCCCGTAGGGTATGTGCTTACCAACGATGATCGCAAAACTATTGTCGGGCTGTTGAGTAATGCTTTGCATGAATCGAAGTCTGGTGTCGGTGAGGACAAGCTGACTGTTGATTGCGTGAAGAGCAATCTTGCGCTGCTCTCAGAGGCGCCGGCGGCACAAACTTATGTGGTCAACCCTGATAAACGCCTCGGCCAGGTGGGTGCCGTGATATTTGAAACGATCGCCGGCGCAAAAGCCTGCTTCATAGTTCAGTAACCATAAGGGGCTTTGCCCCTTGTTCTTCATTTCCCGATTTAATGCCTCAACTAGAGTTAGCTCCAAACTATCTCTTAGTTTGGAGCTAAGGAGAGAGTAATGTTTAATCCATTAACAAATCAGGCCGTTAGAAATGCAGAGCATCAACAGGCAATGCAAATTCGAAACATACTGCAGGCACACATCCGCAATCTGCTGCAGCGCGTCAACAGGAGGCTAATTGTTGGTATCGACCGTGATGAGCGTCAGCGCTTGGTAGGAGAATTACAGGGGTATACGGCTATTCGTATGGCTCTTGCGCCAACTATTGCACCTGATCGCTATGCCAGCCTTATTCATCAGGCTACAACTGACTTAAATTCGACCTCAAATTTTACTGATGAATCACATTGCTTGTGCCAGGACATATTTGAAAAGTGTAACGGTGAAGCCTCACCCGGGGATCAATTAATAATTTTACGAAGACTGGTTAGCGGTTTAGCAGCTCAACTACCGGCCGCGGCAGTTGATGCTCTTTTCACTGCAGAATTACGCGAGGCTGTGGCAGATGAGTTGTTGCAGCCGAGCTAACTTGGAATTCGGTGTCGGCCAGTTTAAGGGGTGTTCTGGCCGGCTAATTTCAATATAGCTTTGCAATAACTTTGTCTCCCGGCAAATCACAATTCGTCCAGTGACAACTTATTATTTCGAGTGCCAAGGCTGATACGACTACCTGCGTCTCGTAAATCAACTCAAGAGCTTCCAGCTGCCTTTCGGATCAAATTCCCAACTTAGCGTCGTGTTTTCTGATGCCGTCAACTGGAAATGCGGCTGGCGTTGTTCTGGTGGACTCAGCGGACAGAACATAGCCAACTCAAACCTTTCTATAATTGCAGTTAAAGCGGGTGCTAATACCCGGTTCCCAAGTACATTTAGTTCAACTGGCTGCCCTTTCATTTGGCAAATCGCTTGTTGGAAACCGTCGTTAGGGAAGTGCTTGTATTGTTCTGGTAAATCAGAGGAAATAAGGCCGGTACAAAATACGTGCCCGGCAGGACAAATACTACTACTTCTGGTTAATCTGTCATGGCACTCCAAGAGCATGTGGTATTCATCTTCTGACAACTGGGTGTTCTTAAATTTAACAGCCTGCGGTAATTTCGCTGATATAACTCGGGAGTAGTCGATAATTTCAATCGTATCTTTGAGGTTCGCAATAAAATTTTCTAGGCTAATATTGTCTGAGGAATTAAGAATAATTGGTTCAACGGAGTGGTGAAGCTCTATGACAATATTGGTTGTTTGAGATGCACTTAGAAAGTTTAAGAGCTTTTTAAATTTGGCAAAATACTGCAACTTATCTGCCCGCATACCGACCCACGAGTTAATGGAGAAACTTAAATTGAATTTGCTCCCGCCCTCATTAAAGTAAGTTAATTCCAGCGTAATAAGGCCCGATAAGGCCTTACCATATATTGTTCCGCCTTTACTTCCTATACTCAGTTCAGTTGAGAATGTGGCCAGTTCAAACTCAGCACCTGATTCGTTTTTAAATGAAACAACTGTTTCAAGATCCTTGTTTTTACCGGTGAGAATTAAATTTGCTTTCTCTCCGTGGCGGAACAATTCCTCAATAAGGGGGGAGCCTTCAATTTTGTAGGACTCCGGTGGAAGCTCGGTTGACTTACCAAACTCTTTTAACTGCCGCACTTTATCAACAACCACAGGTGTATTTATCAATAGCAGGTTAAGTGACGGGGTGGTGCCAGGCTTGGCACCTATCTCATAGATGCAACTCCCACTCTCATAGGAGCGGAGCCTAACTTCAAGTCGGGGATCGAGCTCAGACAAATTTCTCTCATGCCCTTTTATGACAGACAAAATTGCACTTGGATCACTGGTTCCACCTGTAGCATTCGCCAGCATTCCTCTACCGAATGCTACCATCACTTCGTTATTATGCTCGCTTTCAGAAATGCTTTTTTTCCCGAAACGCTTTATTGAAGTATCTTCGGCAGTTTTTTTCCATTCCAGGAGCAATGTTACAGGGAATCGCGCTGGATCGGTATCAATCAACCTGGCGCACGATTGGCACAGCCAAATACCGTTACTTATGCTCTTTCGCTGAACTGTCGTCAATGAGGGGTCATAGCGGGGGCCACCTTGGGCAGCGGCACGAATATGAGCTGCAACACCGATGCTTGAGCTTTTATCTGGGTTGGTGTGAGCGCCGCTGGTATAAGATCTGCAATCAGGCTTTGAGCAGACGCCACCGACTCTCTTCTCCAGCATTAATTTTGTTTGCGAGGAGAAATCATCTCTATTGGAGGGCTTTGGCGGCATTTATAATCCCGTTATACGTCTAAGTCCACTATGCCTGAAGTTTACAACGATTTGGTGAAGATCAGGAAATACAAGCGACTGCTTTTGCTTATTATTTTGCTATTGCTGCTTGCGTGTTCGATACAGCTTGATTAATACCAAAGAGTGCCGGGTTAAGCCCGGCACTAAGCATTTAGAAGCGAAATCCGATAGTAAGGGCTCCACTGGCTTTAATTGCGTCATCATCCAACGTGGTGCTATCAAGCGCTGTAGTGCCAACGTTCTGACCAACCTTATACACGCCGTTAAGCTGTTTAAACTCAGACGCGATTACACTTATGCTAACGGAAAAATTCTCCGTAAAAGCAAGGCTGACACCGGCGCCGACCAGTAAACCATTTTGGCCAAGCCCAAGCATTCCTGATGGCCCGATATGGAAATCATCACCCCACGTCCACAGAGGATAAATATATGCGACGGTCAATGCGTGATTAATGGAGGGCTGATTTCCCTGACGCTGAACTGTATAGGTCCCATCTTCGCCGGCAACGCTATAGTGTAGGGTGTCTCTGCTACCAATGAAGGTCCAACCGGCATGAGTGATCCACTCTTTGACTTTCTGTTTGAGCGTGAATTTTGCAACCTGTGTTGAGCCACCAGTCTCTACTTTGTTAAAGGTGAAAATCAAATCCTGTCCTTTCTCTATTGGAGCGGCTATTAGTCTTTGAGTGATCTCAACTGCTCGATTTTTTGACCCTACACATGAATCATTATGGACTCCACTCTCGTCATTTGGAGGCACTGCGATGATTTGCTTTAACAGGCTTGCTGTTGCTGCTGGAGTTTCCGCTTTACTCAATTCGTTAATAAGGGGCGTGAGTATAGCGACACACGATTTGGGAGCTGCCACAATTCCGGCAACACCTCCATCTGGCTTTGGTGTATCTTCAGGCTTGGCAATCGGCACCGGCGCTTCAACTTGCGGCCTGACAAGTGCGGCGCGGCGTACTTCCTGGTAACTGATATTGTGCTGGTAGTTTGCACTGGCCTTTGGCGGGATATTGGTTATGAGAATGTACATCACTTTTCCCATTCCGCCCGTTTTATTTATCACAGCTTCACCAGGCGAGGCTGCGTCGATAACAAGGGGGGTTTGCGGGTTACTCCACTGACTTTGGTAGGTTGGCTCGCCGGTAAGCCAATTAGCATTTACATGTGTGCTTATTGTTGGCGCCAGCGCCAGTAAAACCCAAACATATGAGTGTTTAATTGTTTTCATAGATAAGTCCCTTTAAATGGCAATCAACTTTGCATAAATGAATGTAGCCCAGTTCCTACAAAAGTAAATTTTGACCAACGCCGAAGACTCTGAATCTGAGCACTTTCAAGCCCGCAGCTGTAGCTTCCTTGTCGGGCGCTGCCGCATATCCCTTACCAGCTAAAGGCGAATTATTGCTGGTTACACCAATGGCAGGCCTAAAAGTTTGAGCGACTTTCCTGTTGTGATTGTCAAAGACTGACTTTGAGCATCGACAAAACTAACCAGGTGCAGCTATACTGTTTATATATACAGTTATGGGTTGTGCCTTATGCAAATTCCTATTCCGCTTTTTTCAGATACAGTTGCCGCCGGCTTCCCAAGCCCGGCTCAGGACTATATTGAGCAAAATATCGACCTTAACAGCCTTTGCATTCGTCATCCTGCAGCTACGTTCTTTGTGCGAGCCGGTGGCGATTCGATGATTGATATTGGTATACACAGTGGTGATCTTCTGGTTGTTGACCGCTCAATTGTGGCCACTCATGGCGAAGTCATTGTTGCGTCACTCGATGGCGAGTTTACGGTAAAAGAGCTTTGCATCCGCCCTACCACGCAATTACTGCCCTATAACTCAAAATATGCGCCTATTCCACTTTCTGATAACTCCGATTTTCAAGTGTTTGGTGTCGTCGTACATGTAATCAAAAACTTGCGTAATCGCCAGGTGGGATGATGTTTGGTCTGTGTGACTGCAATAATTTCTACGCAAGCTGTGAAAAGCTGTTTAAGCCGGCACTGGCTAACCGGCCTGTAATCGTGCTGAGCAATAATGATGGCTGTGTGGTTGCTCGCTCTCGGGAGGCGAAACAACTTGGCATTAAAATGGGTGTGCCTGCGTTTCAGATCCAAAACGAAATACGAAAGCACCGGATAGAGGTTTTTTCATCAAATTACGCTCTCTACGGCGATATGTCAGCCAGAGTAATGAGCACTATACGTGACATGGTGCCGGCCTTGGAGGTGTACAGCATCGATGAGTGTTTTGTAGACCTGTCCGGATGCGGTAGGTTTGATCTCACTGAGTTTGGAAAGGACATAAAATCACGTGTTGCTCAGTACACCGGCATAGCTATCTGTGTTGGAATAGCACCGACTAAAACCCTTGCGAAACTGGCCAACTTCGCAGCAAAAAAGTGGTCTGCAACCGGGGGAGTCGTTGACCTTTCAGATTCGGTTCGGCAGCGCAAGCTGCTATCTCTCATCCCGGTCGATGAAATTTGGGGTATTGGGCGGCAGTTAACGAAGCGGCTTAATGATATAGGCATAAAGTCAGGCCTGGACTTCGCGGATACGCCGGCAAAGTTACTCCGGCAACAGTTTTCAGTTGTACTGGAGCGCACTCATCGAGAGATAAACGGCGAGTCATGTATTGAGCTTGAGGATGCTCCACCCACCAAAAAGCAAATCGTTTGCTCCAGGGCATTTGGAGAGCGGGTAACAATAAAGCGTGATATGAATCTTGCTCTGGCTGAGCACGTATCGAGGGCATGCAAGAAGCTGCGTCAGGAAAAGCAAAAGGCTCGCGTGATCAGTATCTTTATAACTACGGGGCATTTCAGCAATGATCCTGTGAAATACAGCCAAAACCGGTCAGCGGAACTCACCTATCCAAGTGATGACACCAGAGATTTTTTACATCTGGCATCATTACTGCTTGATGCAATATGGCTTGATGGGCCACGGTATGCAAAGTGTGGGGTTATGCTGATGGATTTTTATGATCAGTCTGTAGTACAAGGCGACCTTTTCGCCGCGGCACCAGTGAGCAATCAGCTGATGTCATTAGTAGACAGGATAAACTCCACCGGCAGTGGCCAGATTAGTTTCGCCAGTGCTATTGGATCTTCGTCTCATGCAATGCGTCGAGAGAGATTGTCACCGGCTTACACCACAAAGTTATCTGAACTGCCTATCGCAAAATAATGTGTCACTCAGCGTCACTTGTTTAATTACAAGACGCTGAACACTTTCGCTGGCCGCGCCCGCCTTCGGTCCATTTAGAATTCCCTCGTTTAAATTATCCGGCCCCGGTGTGCACTTCATCTTGGGGTTAAAAACGATTGTATTTCGTTTCACCCTCTGATTCCGTGATGTTAAAGCGACAACTGCCGGCTCCGTTGGCGCCCGACTGGCAGTTTTACTGCTGTGATTTTTATCTTTGAGACAATGCTTCCATTAAGCAGGAGATATAGACATGAATTTGCAATTCGATTTTGATGCGCCGGCGCTGGTACACAGCAAAGTAGCAACGTCGAAGATGGCCTTTACTTAAACTAAGCAATTATAGGAAGCCCAATGTCATTCTTTCAAATTGTGCAGGGTGATGCGTTGGCTGTGATGTCAACTATTGAGGATAACAGCGTTGATTTGGTTGTGTCAGACCCGGCGTACTGCTCACTTGAGAAGCACCGTTCAGTGGGCACTACTACCCGCCTCGCTCAATCTGATGCCAGTTCTAATGAATGGTTTCCAGTGGTATCTAACGATTATTTGGTGGATTACGCCAGAGAGTGCTACCGGATAATGAAGCCTGGCACGCATGGGTACATTCTGTGCGACCAAGATACCGGTTTTTTCCTAAAGCCGGAATTGGAGCGTATTGGCTTCTTTTTTTGGCGAGTTTTGACATGGGATAAAGAAAGCCTTGGTATGGGCTATCACTACCGGTGCCGTAGCGAGTGGGTGTTATTTTTTGAAAAAGTTGAGCGTAAGGGTAAGCACCGGCAGCTTAACGACCTTTCAGTACCTGATATTATCAGTGTTAAATCGCTCAGAGGAAAGCAGTACTACCCAACTGAAAAGCCGGTTCAGCTGCTGGAATTGTTTATTGGTCAGAGCACGCAACCGGGGCAAGCTGTCTTTGATGGATTTTGTGGCAGCGGCTCTACCGGTGAAGCAGCGCTTAATCTTGGCCGCAATGTCATTCTTTGTGATTTACAGCCCAGCGCGGTACATAGGGCCGATTCAAGATTAATGAAAATTGGCACTCAAAAAGAGCTTGTTATCCCACGCTCTCAGATGGCGCTGGCCATTTGATGGCGAGATTTATGCCGATTTACTGCTTAAACCCATAACTCCCCGAAAATACCTTCATCAATTTGATGGAGGTATATCATGTCTAATGTAATCAAACTTGGCCTGCATAAACAAAAGCCGGATGCCCTACCAGGCTGTATGACGTTAGATCGCATGCTGACCCTGACCGATGTTCAAACTCAGGTAGAAGCTGTCCTCAAAACGATTTGTGCTGATGATAGCGACCCGGCTATGAACGCTCTAAATTGTGCCGAATGGATTTACGCCAACAGGGATATGCTGCCTACCTGTCTGATGAAGTTCGACCCAATTATGGTTTACGCCGGCCGTGGCAACAATGAAGGGGAGATTGTCAGGGTGTTGCAGGGGCGTGGTTCGGACATTAAAGAGCTGATCAGCATTAAGTACTTCCTTGGAATGGATTTTATCCGTAAAGTAGCTATCGAGCTTGATGAAGCCTTTAATCAAGGTTTTTACAGCTAGAGCTAAGACCCATTGCAAGCGCATTTAACCGGCGAGCAATGCGCGTAGCTTTTTCATGCGGGGGGCATGCTTTTTCCTCTTAGGCTAGAATCAAAGTATTCAGCTTTACTGTTCTTCTACTAAGTATTGGATTATTAATACCCAGTGACTCCGCCATTTGAGTACGTTGTCAGAGTCGTACTGCCGATACGAGTTACACTCACTGCAATAGCCTAGCTTTCATCCGGATTAATTTGCTCCCAATACGATACTGACTCAACAGAAATCACCCTGGCATTCCTCAAATCAGTAATTAGGCCATGCTCAATAAGTCGATCCGCTACATACCACATTTCGTCATTACAACTATCGCCAAAGCAAAACGAGCCATGCTCATCCACTCGACCTCTCACTGGGTAAGCAGGCAACTTCACTCCGTCAACAAGTGTGACAATGTAAGGCCAGTCGCTTCTCCACACTGAACGGTCTAATGCCGGGAAGACTGCTACATCGTTTACCAAACAAATTTCCTCAGTCAGATTATTGGCTTACTAATGCGTCTTTGCAGACAAGCTATGGCCCGATCAAGCGAGTTGACTGCAAGTGCTGCAGCGCCCAAGGCAATAGATGCAAAAACAACATAATCCAGTTTGAACCAGTAAACAGGTTCACTTACCCCCCAAAACACTTGCGCTACTAACTGGCCACCGGCGAATGAAAGCATTGCTATCAGAGGTGCCGCTATGAGCAACAATGTAATTTTAAATGCATAAGTCATATTGGACTGTATCCTATCTCACCAAAGGGCTAATAAAACGCCAGGTGTCATTGACTTGAATAGCCACCGCCTGGCCTGATGTTGTGTTTACGCCGGTTACGATTTTAGCTTCGTGGCCGTCGTAAATATCAAACCCTGGGACTGTTTCGGCGCTGTACTTTTTGCCGTCTATTTCAATCATCGGTGATTCCTAATTTGAGTTTTGACGTTTAGCTGATAAAAATTCGATTGAATCCTGAGCCGCAAGAGCACTGTTAGCGATGGATTCAAAAATGCTATCTTCCTGCATGTCACTATGATGCAAGCTCCAATCACACGCAGAACAGTCAACTCCACAACGGCCATCTGTTTGATAGGAGTTAGCAATTACAGGCTTAGTCAGTTTACCTGAAGCGGTTACAGTAAAAGTAACTTGCGCATCCAAATCAGCCCATGCCTTTACTGGTGAGCCACACTTAGGGCACTTAAATTCGTTTTGCTTCGCCATTTCCGGTTTTTCCTATTCGTCGCTGTTGTCTGGTAAATCAATTAATTCAGCACATTCGAGGTGATACAGAGCCATGCCAGAGCTGACTATTTCATCATCTGGATAGATGGTGCCTTTGCAATGAGCGCAAGAGTTTGTTGCTGCTAAAAACATGCTTACTCCTTAAAAATTGATTTATTGCTGCGCCTGGCTGGCCGGACGCAGGGGTAAATCAACTTCTATCCCGCCTCTGGTATCGCGTCAAATTCATTCTGAGTCATCCGCAAGCGCTTGAAGGATATTTCAAATAATTCCCCATCTGTTACGTTGTTTTCGCTCAGGATTTCATCAATGTTTTCAGGAACCGGACACCATGTATCCAAACCAATTTCATAGTAAAAAAGGAATGACTTCTGCAATGGGCAAGTTCTTAAATGCTTACTGCGTGAAGGAGTATTTAAACCCGGCACTATGCGCTCTGATGAACAATCACATTCACTCATTTTATTCTGTATCCTACTTAGATTTTTTAACCAATCGTCCTGTTTCGAACAACCTTAGAGCCGACTGTAATCGTTCAGCCTTTGTCTGGAGAAAATCAGCTTCGTCGCACTTTATTGCCACCTTGTTCCTTGCCGCTTCTAACTGAAGAGACATAAGCAGGTCTAAATCATCAGACCCTAAACTCTGCGATGGAAATACAAAAAGGGCTGGCTTTTCCACCCCGGCCAATCGCTCACGTGCTTCCTGGATTGATTTAACAGTTACTCTATTACGCGAGGCGGCAGACAGCCATGCTTCAGCAAATCCGCTATCCCACTCTTTGTGTTGTTCTGTTCCACCCAAGTGCGGGTTATCGCTGAGTTCGCGGTCGATAAAATACGACTCCCAGCCAGCGTTGAAAGCTGCGGTTTTTCCTGAAACAAACTCCGCGACAGTTATTTTTTTCATGATCTGCGGTTTCCTTCTATCTAAAATTGACTTACAGATGCGCCCAATACGCCGGACGCAGCAGGTATGTGAACTCTTAGCAACCATAGCCCCAACCGTTCTCCCTGCGCCATTCAGCAGCTTCAATGGCATCAGCTCGGGCAGCTTCTCTGGCTTCACGCTGAACGATAACCAACTGACGTTTTTCTGCAAATGTCATAGCTTCAATGTTAGGCACTTGCACCTTTCCAGAGCCGTTACAATCTCCACAATCAACGTCATATTCTCCAGCGAGATAACGCTGCTGTTCTTCTTCGTGCATATCGTGCCATTCACTCGATGTAAAGCCATTAGCGAATGCGGGGTTTTCCATTTTTCCACTACCTTCACAGCACGGGCAGAAAATCCATTTTTGTTTGTTTGATTTCATCGCCTATTCCTTCAATCCGGCTTTTAGGTTATTCCAGTTCTCAAGCGCTTCATTCATGAAACGCATATCGTCGTCTTCCAAATTAGCCGCACAGCGTTGTTGGCCATCTTCAAACCATTTTTTAAGCATGGCGTCTGGTAGATACTCAGTACCATTCTGCTTATTAAACTCAATAACAGCCTGTTCGAGTTGCTGGCCGTACAGGTCAAAGTTGCTGTTTTCGTTTAAATCACCGTGCAGCTTTGCAAAGTTATCCGCTGCAGCATCAATCGCTTCAAATACAGGTGCTTCTTGTTTAGACTTAATAGCGCAAAGAGCCGACCAAACTTGGTCTTTTGCAGCATTCCATCCCATTTCAAAATCTTTCTGATTTTGCCCACCTCGATCAAACCCTATGACTTGGGATGGACCACGCCGGATAGCCTCAATTAAACTCTCCAGTTCAGCTTTATTAAGTTGATTGACCATAGCGCTACCTCGGATGAAAATTAACTTAGTGACTAGCCCAACGCAGCTCCTGAAGCAATTTTGATCCAAAGCCCCGCTCAAAACTGTAGCCTAGCCACACCAAACTACCACCGTCATCATTATCTCTGATTTCGACTTTTACTGACTCGTGAGCCTCGGCTGTCACAACTGCCTTGAAACGAGGCTTCAAGGTATAACCATTAACAACCTGCTTAACCGAATCTAAAGTATGATTTTCCATGATGCGTTGCCTGTACCGGTTAACTGTTGATACGGAATAGATTAATGCAATTTGCATTTCTGGCATTAAATCAAGCAGGCCTAATTCTTATGCTTAACGAATTTAACATTTACTAATTTACAAATGGACCATGGGGCCGATAGCAAAATGGTAAATCGCATTACAATTTTTAATTCGGTTTTCTTCCATGCCGCGGAATTCACGTATCTCTCCGGCAGGCGACACGAGTATACAGATAGTGATTAATGTTTGCGCATCCAGTAGGGTAATAATGCGCGATTTTGCCAGCCGGATTTTATTCTGGTTACCTGCAGGTGATAAGAAGCCCCCGAATTTAGGGGCTTATGGGCTGGCTAGTATGAAACTAAGAGGGGTTACTCAGTTGTATTGATAATTTCTTCATTACGACAATTTTCAGCTTCCCGTTCGCACAGCACTGCTGTGGCCACAGACTGGGCTAACCCGGGTACGGCACAATTTCCCTTTCCCCAACGCTGCCAGGTTCGCGGCTCACACTCGCACCCTTACGCATCTTTCCAGCCTTGGTGATATAATCAATTTAGTGCAAAAACCAATTATTAATGACTTGTGTAATAGCTACTAATCAGCATTTTTGGAAAGTATCCACTTCTTTATGCTGCCTGTTGCGTCAAAAGTGATAGCTTATCCCGTAGTGACATACCTTTTGTGACCTGTCTTAGGCTTTGCTTAACTAAAATGGTTAACTGGTCTCGCACAATTGTAAGCTGGGCTGAATATTCACTAATGGCTTTGAGAGTTGCCGCCAGCTGGCTTAACACCGCTTCATCACTCGGGTTCCAGAACTGCATTAACACGTCGTTATCCGTCAGAGGCGCATTAGTTATTATGGTATTTTTTACCACATCGGATAGCTTTTGTTGATATCCATCATGACCGCCAATCACTTGAGACAATGCCATACTTACCGGCGCCCATTCGGTTAATGCACAGTCGATCTTTTCTTTGAGCTCAGTCAGTAACCTCAGCACCGATCTACTTACCTTCATGTACTGAAGTGGCGCCCTCTTTAGCTCCCTGACAAGTGAAGCCGGGATTAAATGGCCAATAACATCGTCGATATGATAAATGTCCGTAAAATAAAGTGATAACCACAGGCTTGATGTTGAGGCCCGGGTAGTTGGTGACACCTCATGCGTATCGAACCTGAGCTTTAATAGATGCGAGTTGAGTTCGTGCGTCATTGCCGATACAGCTGCATTTGCAGCATGTTCAAAACTACTTAAAGCATCAGTCAGGTTAAATTTTCCTTTGGTGGCTTTAATGGCTTGCCGCTGCTTGTTGCGATGCCGGCGGATCACATTTAACACCCGGGCTTTATCGCTGCGATGCTGTTGCATACTGACGGCCCTTGGGTGCATGGCAACCTGCTCAGGACTCATAGACTGGAATGAAAATAGACCCAGCTCGTTAAAGATATGGCTACGACGCAATATCGCCCGCAGCTGCCCCCAGTAGGCTTTGTCGATGGATACGACCCCCTCTGCAAGCAAATGCTCTGCTACATGGGTGCCACCATACTGGCGAACGCTGAACCGGCCTGACTTGCGAATGTGACGCTTATTAATAATGCCAGAAAAGTGGTCATCATGGACTTGCAGCGCTCTATCTAACCCGCCGAACTCTTTCCATAGCGCTAAAGCACGATTATCAACCAGGATGTTTTCCAATGTGTCAGTGTTACCGGTTATGCTGTTATCGTGGCTGCCAATGAATTTCATGGTATGTGTGGCGAAGTCTGGCATGAGAAAGCTTGCTTCGACGTTATGACTTTGATGCATGGCCGAGTCGACGACATGCGGGTAAAAGGTCATTCGCGTATTGCCTTTAGCCAATTGGCCTTTGACGACCTTTGTTACCCTTCTGGTAAATTTATGCGCCGGCTCAATGCGTTTACCCACACTACGGTACCCAGCATGAACAAAAGTCCTTTTTAGGTATTTAACCTTTCGCTTTAGCGTCACTGTACCGCCCAGCTTCTTAGCAAGCTCCGCGGTTATTTCAGCACTCGAAATCGCAGCCTTTCCTGTCATGGCCAAACTATTTATTTTTTCACAAAGCGCTTCAGACATATCGTAAAAATGGTCCTCAATTTCAGACTTCAAACCACTATCAAGCAGCTTGTCTGCAACCGGAGCGCTGATGGCTTTGCCGTCTATCTTTATCGTATTGATATTCGACCCAAGGTATTTGACCCGAACAGCATGGGCGCCAGCTTCACTGATGTAGTAAATGGTATTGCCGAAGCCATATTGAGCACTTTCAAGCGGTATAATCTCGAACCGGTGTTCAAATGTCACTTGAAGGTCTGCCAGGTGATTGGCTTGGCGCTCAACGCTGCAGTTGTGATCTTCTTCAAACACATCACTTGCATCATTAGGCCTACTCCACAAAGACAGCAATGGCACAGGTGTTAAAGCATGCTGCTTAGGATCTTCAATTTTAAAGATTGGCATCATTACCGCTTCAGGCAATGACTTTGTACTTTGCAGTGTCACCGGCCCGTGTTTAAGCTCGTACTCTGAGTTGAGCTGTGGGTACGGTATCCAGCCCTTACCACTTTCTAATTGCTTCCATATTGCCAGCGGCCGGTAAGGTGCAGCACCGATGCCGTCAATTGACCATCTGAATGACAGTAATACAGCGTGCCGCTCTGAGAACAGCTCAAGCTGGGGCACCTGGGCGCACTCTTTGTACATTTCCAGAAACGCTTTTTTCGTGCGCGGCGGCATATTGGGGTCATTGGCTATATCGCTATAGCCTTCATGCTCCATTTCTCTGCCTTGCGCCACCAGAGCTTTAAACTCTGAAGCACCTTTCAGTGAATCAAGGCTTAGCTGGCTGGCGTAACGCACCATCTTTTCGAGGTATTTTGGCTTCATGGTGTTTGGCTGCAGTGCCGCCCGGTTAAAGCCAACCGGATCGTGCGCTCTGGCGTGCAACGCACGGGCATCAACATCTACGCTTAAGCGAAAGAGATAATCTCGCATTCTCAGGGCATTCTCCGCCCCTAATACGCGCCACCGCGGTAACGCTGCCAGTGCTGTAGATGAGTGATCTTTTGCTGCTACCATGGTGCAATAAACGCATCCGAAGCGGGCTTTACCGTTACACCCACTGGACGCTTTTGAACCTACGGCAATGTCACAGGTTTCGTTTGATCCGTTACCGTAAATCTCCAACAGCAATCCGAAGTCAGCTAAGAATCCCGGTATAGAAATGCCTGGAACTTTGGTTAATGGGCGGGTACCGGCTAAGCGAAGGGCATCAAACACCTGGCTGGTTTCCCAGTCTTTGATAGGCGCAAACTTATACAGGGTGTGATTACCCACAGATTCAACCTGTAATTCGTTGAGCAGGTCATCAGCACTCTTAACCGCAATCCCCTGCTTTTTCATGTTGGTTGAACGCCGTTGGCTTTCCTCGGTGCGTGAGCCGACACAAGTAATCACTTTGAAAGTTCCTGATGGATTTTTTTCTTGCAGCCTCTTCAGTAGGTTTTTTACATACCTGGCTGATGGATCAACTTTTAGGATTACCGAACAATCTCCATGGCGTGTCGCATTGGGTATGAGCTTTTGCCCCCCTACGAACTTGACGAAGTACTCATCATTTACCGGTGGCCTGACGATATCGTAAATCAAATTGATTCCGTGACTTTGAGCGTAGGCCAATACACGTTTCCTGGCATAGGACACATACATTTTCATAGGGATAGCTTCGCCCCCAGTATCGACAGTACTCATGATCAGGGGGTGTGTTGCCGGTATGCTACCTTCAGCAATCAGTTGCTTGTAAGCCTCAAGTGCCATTAGCGTCACTATCGTTGAGTCTTTCCCCATGGATGTTGGGCAAAACAGAATAGCGTTACCATCGCGGACAAGCGTTTTAAGCTCACTGACGCCACCATGAAATTTTTCAGCAACGGTCTTTAATGCCGCATTGTCCTGCAGGAGCAGGTTATCAATCAGCGTAATGTCGATATTGTTCGAGGCGTCGATAATGGCCGGCATAACGTTTAAACCCAATGTTTTTCATTGAGTAAAGTTTACTGCGGCCGGGAATTGAGGCTACAAATCAGCTGCGCTAATTATAGAAACCGTTTACCAATGTTTTATTGGCTCTTTCATCAAGAGAAAGTTATGAAAGTCGTGCTTATCTCCGATATCCAGTCTGAATCCGGGTTTAATTTTTGCAGTCTTTACGAAATCTACAACGCAAAGACAACCAGGATCAGCATGGGTACAGTTGTGATTGTCTTTTTTAACGAATTCTCCACTCAGAAACTCATTGAGTTCAGCAGTGTTCGTGATTCGTTCACATGTATAAGGCCGTTGCTCGCCTGTCCTATCACTAATATGTACGATCTTGAACCAAACATTAGCCCCATATTGGCGATACATATTTTTGATAGTGGCGTCATTCGCAGAATTATTTGGGTTTAAAGTGTTACTGCGATCTTCGTTAGGAGTGTAGGACATTTAATTAACCATCCATGAAATAAAAATAAATATGTTGGGACTGATACACAAAGTTACAAGAGCGAGTCAGCTAAAGAGATGTGCACACCAATAAGGAAAACAAGAAAGTCGCAACAAGTTGAGCGATATGTATTGGTGCATCAGCCTTAAGTCGCTGCTCAATAAAGCAGTGATATAGGTCGATAAGAACATATGACGCAAATACTGAGACAATAGCGCTTAGAATTGTGAATCTAACTTCCCATGGGATGGCGCCAGAAAAATAAATACTCACGAGTAGAGAGATAACCATGTTTGCAGCGACACCCCAAACGAGTATGTTACGGCCAGCGTTTTTGCTAATCATCATTTCAGATACCTATGTTCTAGGCGTTATACGCCCTAAGTGAACCTGCGCCTAATAATGCCAACATCAAACCCGTTAACAGCACGTAATCACTCATTATGATCACTTCCAACAGTCTGTAGTTTAGCTTTGTATCGTCTGCTCGCCCTGAAATAGAGCACGCTAAACACACCGCCAATAAGTGCGCCTATGATAGGCAGGTAGTTTCTAAGTGGCTCTTGCAAAAAGTCACCCAGGGGAGATATTAAACAGGCCCATAAGACCACACTCAAAAAGAATCCATTACCACTGGTGAAATACCAGTGCTTTATTTTCTTAATCACTCTCCAACCCCTTTTGTCTAAGTGCTTTATTTTCTGGGCTGAATACCATGGTATTCCAACCCATTGCTTCAGCATCACTATGCAATGCCATACCCGGAGCTTCGTCCCGAAGGTCGATTGGCACTCCTGAGTCAATGCAGTCCTTAGCTGCTTGGCTGCCGAGTTCAAATGCATCCTCTCGCTGCAGGGGTGCTCGGTTAGCCTCCCTGCTTGCGTGGGCTATAAATTTTTCAATTGATCTCGATGTTGTATCAGGCATTAAGTCCTCACCTATTCCCAGGGATTTATAGATGCCCATGTTAGCTTAATATCTCAGAGCTGCAACTAACCGGAAGAATGGAATTAGGTTGCTATCGATATTACTGCAACCGGCCAGGCTATTTCAGATTTGTCGCGCCGAATTAAGAGCCGTTTAAAGTGTCGTCATTGATTCAGGAGAAATGACATGGCACAACTTCAATTACCAACAAGTTCAAGCGTAATGACAAGTCCCAGCGGTAAACCACTGGTGCTGTTACTCACTAAGACAAGTGAGCCTATTGAGAAGCTTGGTGTTGAAACCTATGAGGCCACCCTAACCTACCGGGAGCTGAGTGAGCACTTTGGCATTGAAGCAAATTCAGACAGCCTGGCAGAAGCTGCAAAGCGCCAGCGTGATGTTGACGCAAAACGTGTAAATGGCCTTAAAGCGTATTGGGCAACCAGTGCCGGCGCTGTATTCCCTTCCATGACGTTTTTTGCTAATAGTATAGAAGTTACAGCACATCACACGATAGCCGGCAAAAATCTGGTTGAGGCAGTGTTAGCAGCAGATGCCGACCGATTTATCAGTGATGGCCAAGGGAGAACCACATTCATAAACTGGCTGTTAAGTACACCAGAGGCAGCTAGTTCCGAACACTATACTATTGCCTTTAAACTGTTGGTGACCAATACCGACACCCTGGCTGATGAGAAAGCCTCGATGGTAATGAAGCAGCTTTTCGCTGACTACCACAAGAACCTGATTAAGCCCAATAAGTCGGTATCAAAACTTTTCGATTCATCAACGCCTTTTGCCCGGCTGCAAAGCGAGCTGCTAAACACGGCATTTGGGAGGGGTGGCAAAACCTACGGTGACCGCATCGCGCTTCACGGCAAAATTAGACGCGGTAACCTATGGACCTTCGATCAGTTCACCGGAATGGTCGGGAAGTTCATTGGATTCTCCGCCACTCAGGCCAATAAGGAACTTGCTGATGAAGCCGTTTATAACGATGTGCTGTCATTGTGCCGGGCCTGGCTAAACAAGGTAGGCCAAATTGTGCCGGCTGAAATGCTCGATACCGACAACTACCTTGAGGTGCACGAATCATGCATTTTCACAAAAGCCATTTTTGCTTCAGCACTGGGCTTTGTTGGTAAAAGCATTGTGGAAGAGATGCTTCAAGAACCTACTATCTCATGGGATGTTCTGGTGCCACTGTCTATGCCTATCACTTCTAAAGAGGACAAGTACTGGCAGGCTAACAAAGTGACGATGAGCGATGACGGCCGCATCAAGATCATCAAAGGCACTGACAAACGAATAGGCTCATTAATTTGCCGTGAGCTACGTATTTACCCTTGTGAAGAGTTGGCGGCTTAAGGAGATGGCCATGGAAGTGAATTTAAAGGCGCATCGCTGCCCAACCGCTCAAATACTGATGAATCGTGTCCTGGATGCGTTTGTCGCATCAGACGCAACCGGGTTAGTGATTAGCACCATTGAGCCGTCGCTGCATCGTAATACCCTGGCTCGTATAGCCGGCCTAGATTTAAAGGTGAAAGTCAGTGAGGTTCATAGTCGTCAGATCACTGACAAGGATGTACAGGCATGGCAGGAGTCATTTGATGAAGATGACTATGGTGAAGTTAAAGAGGTGGTAACCATAGTGCTTAGCCGTCAATAAATGACAACCATTTCTTCGGCTGCACTTCTGTGTGCCGGATAAGAAGTCTGATTTGATGCAAGAACGCGTGTGGGTGAGATCATGTTTCTATACCGAACAGGAGAGAATCATGAGCAATCACCCACTGGCCAAGCAAGTTCTCCGCTACATAGATAGCTGCCGCACCTTCGCATTACCCTCTGTAACGCCTGGCAAGAAGCAATTTATCTTGTGCCCGGTTTCTGGGGGCATTGACTCAACTGCAGTGGCTATCATTATGGCCGTACTCTACCCTCAAGTGCCGGTAACCTATGTTTATACTGGTACCGGCATTGATGCTGATGGTACTGACGATGTGCTTTCTGGTATCGAGCGGTTAAGCGGCCGGCCGGTTCTAAGAATTAAACCAGGTAAAGACCTGCTGGATATTACTATCGAGCAGGGAAACTTCTTACCGTCCCAGCGCCAGCGCTGGTGTACCCAACTTACTAAGATTAAGCCCTTCAAAAACTTCATGGCTGCACTCAACCAAAAGCATCCAGATGCAGAATTCGTATCGCTAGTGGGTATACGGGCTGATGAACCAGAGCGTGAAGGCGTCAGTTGGTCTGAGACGAATATCCGGTCGTTATTTCCACTGCAGGAACTGGGCTTAGTCAAAGCTGATGTTAACCGCATAGTCCAGGAGATACTTGGTATTCCAACCTACTACAGCCAGAAGAGCAGAAGTGGCTGCTTTGTTTGCATTTTTCACCGGCGAAGCGAAGTCATTGGTGCGTGGAGAATGGAACCGGATGGAATGAAGCGCGCCAGCCTTACAGAATGTTTACCCGCAGAGTATGAAGCTGTGTTGGATGATTTGCCGCCAAATATGTATCAGCGAACCGGTTTGGCAGAAAACTGGATGCGAATGGCGGTGCCTAAAGAAATCGGTGGCGTTGGTATGAGCTGGAGTGGCCAAAGAGGGGTTGCTCGCCATGGTAGTAATCGTCAGGATGATTTATTTTCCCATGGGAATAAAACTTTTTTTGTTGCAGTTGAACACCATTATGGTCAAGTGGATATATTTGGCCCAGAAGAGGTCTATTTCCAACGGCTTGTTACTTACAGTACGTCTTTGGGCGGGTTAAAAACTTCGCTAAAACACCACTGGATACACAAGTTTAATACCAAAGAGCTTTATGGTATTGAAAGTGAAGATGAACTTGCATCAGGTTTGAAAATTGGCATTTATGTAATTGATTTATTCGATGCTTATAGGGTGGTACCGGAAGCTCCGGAAGGTATTTATACCTGGCAGAATGATAGAACCCCACTTAAGCTAATTAAAAAGACTTCCTACATACTGCGCCAGTGCTTATTAGAAGAAGGGTTGATTCAAGACGCAAAATCTGGTTGTAGCATTGCTATGAAGCACGTTAAAAGAATAAAGGATCGTCTTGGCGAGGTTCTGCATGGCTCTCTGTATACCCCTATGCAAATCGCAGAACTTATAACTGACATGGATATCACCGATGCACCAGAAATGTGTAATGCGTGCAGCCGATGACGCCCTATTTACCTTTAAATAGCGATGTGCTTCGCGATTTTTAGGGTAAGGAATGACCTCTTCATAATCCCTGCTTTAAAGAGCAGGGATTACTCGAAGCGTTTAGCTTATAGGGCTTATTTTGAGTTTAGCCGGCTTACAATGCTAACGGCATTCTGTTGCTGCTTTGAGTTAAGCTGGTCAAAGGTGTAGGCCTTCCCTTCGCGTTTGAGTATGCCCGCTTTTCTACCGAAAAGTACTTCAACAATATTTTCGTCTACAATCGCATAATTCTGATTTTTAGGTTCATAATGCATTGGTTTGCGACTTGAGGTGCGATTTGGTGTGTCAGGTGTACTCAACGGTGACGAAAATCCCAATTTAGTCAGTGACAGGCCTGATGCCTTAATCGCCTGCTCAATATGTTCAATTGCCCGTTGTGCTTTCTCTGCTTTCTCTTGCTCAGCCTTCTCGTGAGCGGCTTTCTTTAATAATCTTCTCTCCTGCAGGGATGAAAGTTTGGCGATCAGCTTTTGGAGATCGGAATCATTTAATGACTTTGCCAGGTTAAAAACTTCTTTTACTGTCATATCTTTAATTAATCCGTGGTGGTGGTTAAGTCTAACTGTTTCATCAGGATAAAGTATTTCCGGCGTTGAGGGTAATAAATTCAATTAAAAAGTAACATTTGACAAGGTATCAAAGTGGAATTGTTGACTGAACCATGCGAGCTTGAGTTTGCCAAGACTGTACATTGCAGAAGCCACAATTAAAGGACTGCATATCGCTATAGGGGTATTAGTTCGACGTGCTACCAATCTGTCTGAATATACCAAATTAAGCCCGTAATATTCTTACCTTTAATGGTCCTCCAGAAGAGCCTTTATCAGTAATATCTTCACCATCATTGTTGCGTAAAAGGGGAGTTGGATTACCAAACTGTCCGATTTGCTGCCTGTTCGACCAATTTTGATACAATTTACCCTCTTATCAAGAGGTAACATCTATGAGCGAAGCGTTAATTATCGAGCTGGTTAAAGCTTTTGGCCTTGTGCTGGCTTCATTCGTCCCAAGCATGACGGTTCTCGTTGTGAACCGTGCAAAGCGCAGCCGTGAAAAGTTAACTCGTGACCTGTCCATTGCACTCAATGACATTCGCTTTTTGCTCGCAGTAGAAGCTGAGTACGGCCGTGTCTGTAAAGAATTGACGGGAGAGAGTAAGGCTCGGCTCATTCGAAAGACTGTGCACGCTGAGCAGGAATTGAATTGGTCAGGTGCATTTAGTGATAAGAAGGCTGCTTCTAAAATATTAGTACTAAAAGGGTGCGCCCCCAACTCATTTTTACGATAACGGCTTCAATTTCAACTATTTATTTCGTCGGAATATAGCCGATATGGCCATACCTACAATAATCAACAGTATCAATGGTAATACAAGCGGCAAGTTTCCCAGTTCGCTGCCGGCTTCGGCCGGCCAAACTGGTAATGTTGTACCACCGGCGCTGGAAAAGACGATCATCAATGTCATAACTACACTCCCGGCTCTTTTTCATGACTTCACATTGAGCATATATCGGATTTGTTGTCCAGGCACTGAATTATTTAAACTGGCGCCAGCTTTGTAGCGCCCTTTTCAACCTTCTTCAAAATGGCCTCACTAAATGCAGTAAGAGAGAGGCCTTCATGAATCAGTTAGCAATGTTCGGTGCAGAACAATCACCAAAAACACCAGCGTCAGTTTATCAAATGGTTAAAGCTATAAAGGCGACTGAACAGGATTTCGAGTGGTACCCGACTACACAGGAAATTATCGCCACCGTAAGAGCATTTCTATATCCGTGAAGATGAAAAATGCTACACAAGCATTTTAGATATCGGCGCCGGAGATGGCCGAGTGTTGATGCAGTTAACCGATGGCGGTGCTCGCTACGCTATTGAAAAGTCAATGCCCCTGATTGAGGCCATGCCAAAAGATGTGTTAATCCTGGGCACCGACTTTCATCAGCAAACCATCATTGATAAGAAAGTTGATACGATTTTCTGTAACCCCCCATATTCGGAGTATGACGTATGGACAGAGCGCATTATCAAGGAAGCGAATGCCAGCGTTATTTATATGGTGATCCCCTCCCGCTGGAGTGACCACATTGGTATTGCAAACGCTATTAAAGCCCGTCATTCAGAAACCAAAGTGATAGGTTCATTTGACTTCCTCAATGCTGATCGCCAGGCCCGTGCTTACGTTGACGTTGTAAAGATAGATATCGGCTACAGTAGCCGGCATCGTTCTGGCGCCAGTATTGATCCATTTGATATATGGTTCGACGAGCACTTTAAATTGAAAGCCGTCAAGGATAAACCCTCAGAATGGGCGGCAGCGCAGGCAGCTAAAGAAGAGTTTGAGGCGACTATTAAAGCGGCCAAAGCCGGTGAGCTGGTGAAAAGTGAAGGTTTGATAAAAACGCTTGAAACGCTCTATAACAACGAACTTGAAAAATTAATGGCCACCTATCAGACCATGACGGACCTTGATCCGGATTTACTCCGGGAGCTGGAAGTATCAATAAGTGCTGTAAAGGCCTCTTTAAAGCTGAAAATTAAATCGCTGAAAGACCGTTACTGGAGCGAATTAATTGGCAACTTAACCGCGGTAACCGAGCGCTTATCATCATCAGGCCGCAAACGCATGCTTGATAAATTGATGCAGCATACGTCTATTGATTTTAACCTCGATAATGCGACAGCTCTGGTGCTGTGGGTCATAAAAACCGCCAACACCTACTTTGATGACCAAATCATTGAGCTGGTGGAAACGCTGACAGAGGAAGCCAGCGTGCTGCTTTACAAGAGCAATCAGCGCACATTTGGATCTGAGGCTTGGCGCTATAACAGTCAGCCGGAACTTGGTATGTACGGGCTAGACTATCAGTTTGTTTTGCATCGGGTTGGATCAGTTCGTCGTAGCGGTAGCTGGCACGGAACAAGACACGGGCTTGATGAGCGGGCAACAGACCTTGTTAATGACCTCGTTACGGTTGCAATCAATATTGGTTTTGATGCCGTAGGCAATATCAGCGCCCAAGATCGCGGCTGGACAAGTGGCACCAAGCATACGTTTTATTTCAGTGATTCGGTAACCGGTGAGCGTCAGGAGCTGTTTGTGGTTAAGGGCTTTTACAATGGCAACCTGCATATAAAGCTAAATCAGCGCTTTATCCAGCGGTTAAACGTGATGCATGGCCGGTTGAAAGGATGGCTGAAGTCGGCAGAGCAGGCAGCCGAGGAATTAAATATTCCACGTGAAGAAGCTCAAAAAGGTTTTGCAATTCAGATGCAGATTGGTCTTTCAGCACTGCCTCTACTGCTAAACAACGTGGCAAAACATTAAACTGTGATTACACTGGCGCACTCAACATGCGCCAGTATTCGTTTTATCGCCTAAATTTATATAGCCCTCACAATATCCCTAAACAAACTTTAGGGATTCTTTATGCGCAGCGTCAACGTATCAGAACTTACCGGTGAAGCCCTTGATTGGGCAGTAGCAACCTGTGAAGGACTTCCCATTGTGCACGATCCTATGGGTTTTCGTTCTGGCTCAGAAGCAGGTTATTGGATATGGGACCAAACGCCCAGTGGCAGAATGACCAAGATTGGCCGCGGCTTTTTTTCACCCTCAACAAATTGGGCTCAGGCCGGCGCTATTATTGAGCGTGAAAAATTAAGTCTGGCATCACCAAACCCAATACATGATAACTGGTGTGCTATGACATGGTGCTGTAAAGCGAAGCAGGATGGCAACACAGCTTTGATTGCTGCTATGCGCTGCTATGTGCAATTGAAATTGGGCCTAACTATTGATGTCCCATCCAATATATCTCAGTAACAGATCATGCAAAGGGGGAAGCTTGCTTGACCGTTTTGCTGCGCCGAATGCCGGAACCTTTATTATTAGCCTATTCAAATTAAGGGCTGAGCCATGAAAAATACAGTATTTAATCCGGAAGATTTTGGCCTCAAGGGCAAAAATCTTGCTCTGGTGGATTTTGACCTAATATTAGAAGCCTTCAAGTTGATAAGTGAAGATATCATTGATGATGTTATAAATCAGCTTCGGGAGAAGTACGCGTTTCACCTTATTTCAGTGAGAATGGAATCAGGGCAGCTGCAAGGCAAGCGGCTCGGAGTGGTTGACGCTGACCAGGCACCGGCTGCATTTGATTATATTCGGTCAATTATTTCTCAAAAATCTTCAGTGTTATCAAGTAATACCTTCGAGTTTCAGCTTTTCCCAATTGAAAGCGATGAAGAAGCTGAACGAAAAAAATGTAAGAAAACCTCCGGCAAATTTTTTGGCTTATCGATAGAAATGATGGTAACGGCGCTGGTAATAATTGGACTTGCAGAGAATTTGCTTTTTTGAGTACTTAAACGGAAAGGTTTTTCATTGTCAGGTTGTTAAGAGTTAAAAATTTCTGATCTTGATTTGTTTCCTAAATTCCAAAGCATGCAACTATTTCCTTAATTTTTAATTGTGCAGAACACAAAGAACGGATAATCAATGTACAGTAATTACATTAGAACTCTGACTGTATTGTCAGTCGCCATGAGTATAAACGGATGTGAAGGCTCTGATAGCGACACTAAACCTGCTAAAACAGTAATAGAGGTTTACCCATCGACACAGGAAAATGTCAAAGAGTCTGACCAAGAAAAAGCTCAGGCGAGAATCTGCTTTATATACGAACTCTATGGCCGCGAACAGGCCTTGCTCTATCTGCGACATATTGAGGCCGACATTGCAAACACCAATTTGGGTGGCCTTCAGTATAACGCATACATTAAGTCAAGGAATGGCTCTGTGCTGTGGTTACCATCACTAGATAATTGCCTCTGATAACTTAAACATTCAAAACCTTATACTGTACAATTTTTCGTCTTGTTAAAAGTGAACAATCTGGTATCTTAGATACTGGAGCTGATTGCCAAGGCTGTAAGTGACCTAAAAGACAGCAAATCGAACTACCTGCCAATTGCAGTTAATCTTTATTAACCCTGCTGGCAAGCGTAGTGACTTAAACACTTACCACTACCTTTAAAGTCCAGCATTGTTAATACAGGTTTGCTCCCATGAGTATTGATCTTTCAAAACTGTGCGCGGATTTCCTGCGCCAAAAACATGCATCCCAATCCACTGAGAAACTAAAAGCTTCACATGCCAGAGAGCTGGTTGCGGCATTTTTCGGGTATAAGAGCCATGCGGCACTTATGGCTGAGAATACCTACCCCCTGGTTCAACTCGAAGAGGCAGATATCTTCATTCCTGATATACCATTGATGAATGACAGACGCTCGAAACTTAACGATTTGCCAAATGACCTTACCCGGTCTAATGACCTCGCCAAGGTTCTTACAGACATGCTTGCCGATGAAGGGCTATTCGGGGGCAACGTATGGCTCTATGACACACTGGAAGTCTATATTGCCGAAGTCTTACTACCCGACTGCCAATCTCTTATAGATGATCAACTTTCCGGTGAGATGGCTGAAACCAATGCCGGATTTTACGACGCGCCCTATTATGAAGATGTACAAATCGAAGACCGTGGTGACGGGCTGGTGGCTATTGTCAAAACCGTGTACAAGGGCGAGCCTCTGGACGATAAACCGTTCTGTGGCGACACACTTGATATGGTTGTGCAGGTGACATTGCCTCGAATGGCCGGAAAGCGCGGTTTTAACGATTTCGTGCTTGAAGTAGGAGGCAGCGTCCGCGATGACTGGGTTAACCAGGAGCCATGGCAAGGCCAACATCCTCGGAGCAGATTGGCAGTGGAGCTTGGCATAGCAGACGAAGAACTTGAATCGCTGGAATGGGTCACACAGGAAAACAGTAGTGCAGATGGCTTGATTTACGGCTTTGTGTTGACCTTTGATGAAAATTCTCCGCCTGAGATTTTGGAAAAGATCGAAGGATTATCTAATGATTTGACGATCCGCGTTTCTGCAAACGCTTTTGACAGCCCTTATCCAGATGAGCCAGATGAAAACACGTATTACGATGTGCCTGGTATCAGTCCGAAAAATCAGTGGCTTGAAATGACCGGTGGCTTTCGTATTGGTGAAAACAATGAGCAGTTTAAGAATAGGCAAGTTGAAATCCATGCCATTCGTAATCGTATTGCCGAAGGAAAACACTCTTGGGAAGATATCGAAAGACTCTCTGAATTACTTGGGAATGATCAAGAGGATGATGAATTCTAAGGCCAACGGAACGGATGCCTACCCTATGCTGTACTAGCTCAGACTTGATCTGACAGTTACCAGTTTTTCACGGTGTCTGTCAGATTAGATTTGAGTCAGATTCTTCTGCACCCAAACCTGCTTTCCATCCAGCAAAGTATCCATTGGCGTTCTGCCATTGCACATCTTGCCCTGATGAGTTCGGTTATTGTTGTAATAAACCAGCCATTCGTCCAGATCTTTTTGTAGCTCTGCCAGGTCGCCATAGAGCTTTTTACGGAACGTAACCTGATAGAACTCCTGCAATATCGTCTTGTGGAACCGTTCACAGATCCCGTTCGTTTGCGGCGACATGGCTTTAGTTTTAGTGTGGTCGATGTCGTTGATCGCCAGATACAGCTGGTAGTCGTGCTGTTCTACTTTGCCACAGTATTCTGTACCCCGGTCAGTCAGAATACGCAGCACAGGCAAGCCCTGAGCCTCGTAGAATGGCAGCACTTTGTCGTTGAGTAAGTCTGCTGCTGTGATCGGCGTCTTGGTGGTATACAGCTTACAATGTGCGATTTTGCTGTAAGTATCGACGTAGGTTTGCTGGTAAATCCGGCCAACGCCCTTCAGGTTGCCAACATAAAACGTATCCTGCGAGCCCAGGTAGCCAGGGTGAGCAGTCTCAATCTCACCGCAGGCTTCATCGTCATGTTTTTTCTTCTCAAGCGCGGCAATCTGCGCATCAGTCAGTAAAATACCTTCCTGAGCAACCTTTGCTTCCAGCGCCTTTAAGCGCTTCTTAAAGTTCTCCAGATCGTGCCGTAGCCAGACAGAGCGAACACCGCTGCCAGAGACGAACACGCCTTGTTTACGTAGCTCATTACTGGTTCGATGCTGGCCATGAGCCGGATATTCGATAGCATAATCAATAACCGCTTTTTCGATGGTTTCATCCACTCGGTTTTTGAGATTCGGCGCTCTGCGGCTTTTATCGATGAGGGCATCAACGCCACCTTCAGCCACAAGTTCCTGATAGCGATAAAACGTATCCCGTGACACGCCCATAACCTTGCAGGCTTTTGAGACGTTATTAAGCTCCTGAGCTAAATTCAGCAGCCCAGCCTTGTGTTTAATTATCGGATTGTTAGTATGCAGCATGAGAGTTACCTTTTGTTTTTGATTACGGATTCGACACCCATATCAAAACTGGTAACTCTCATCTTTTCAAGTAGATGTGTCAGATCAAGTCGGGACTAATACACCTATGCTGCTATTTGGGCCAGCTGTGAAAGCTTGGCACTGATCCGGATTAACACGGCAATGCCTCCCCTACTCAGCTTATCCCCGTGAACGTTACTAAAAACTCAATCGGTAAGGTTTCAATAACCGCCATCTAAGACCAGTAGCCCGGCCAATGCCGGGCTACTTCAATCACGCCTTTAGCTTTGCTGCCTGATTTAGTTCTCTCGTTAGTATTTCACATTCGCAATGTGGAGAGAGCATATGGATATTAAGAGCTTATTTGCGTCTAGCCCTCAAAATCTAGCTCAAGTTTTAGTTTGTTCTGCCGCCAGATCTTATCTTTCTCAAACTCAATAGCTGCACTTCGGCATGTGAATCCGGGATATTTGGACCCGTCTATAATTACCGTCCACTCGCAGCGCCACAGCCGCGTCCAGGCCGCAAGCTTTGAGTTATCCCTGCAAGTTGCCCGAATAGAATAAAAGGCCAGTGAAATCGCCCAATGTGTTGGCACAATGCGGGAAACACGTTTTTTTGACTGGCTGTGCACTTGCAGGCCGTCAAAGCTAATGTCGCCGTCAAAACTGACAACTTGCCCCGCTTTAATCACCAAACGTTTCTTTTGCGTCTGCATACCAGTTAGTCCAGGATGATCTTGCGCACCGGTTTAGTACCGGGCTCAGCGGTTGGGGTTTCAGGCGTTGACACCTCATTTATCTGAACAGGCTCGGAACTTCCTCGCAGAGCGTCAATATTGTCTAACTCCCTTCGGACTCGTGGCTGTCTTG
The DNA here is from genome assembly GCF_022436675.1 of Rheinheimera hassiensis. Lineage (GTDB taxonomy): Bacteria > Pseudomonadota > Gammaproteobacteria > Enterobacterales > Alteromonadaceae > Alishewanella > Alishewanella hassiensis. Next base: position 80,402 of record NZ_JAKUJZ010000010.1, read on the forward strand.
CCTCATACCGGCTTTCTGTAGATGCCCGCTCTCTTAACATAGCTACATTCCGCAATTCCCTTGCTGACTCTTCTCTTAGCTCTTTCTTAATGTGTATGTATAGTAGCGGCGCTAAGGAAGTAAATATCAGAAAAAAACTACCATCAAATGCGAGCCAGCTCCCCAACTGAAAACCCAATCCAATTGAAACGTGAAGCACGGACTCCGTTTTAATTGTCAGGACATACATGCCTAAAGAGATTAATAACAATACTGTTACTAAGGCATCTGCGTACTCGGTCATCCCTATACTTTCAAGCCACTTGGGCCTGCTGTTACCAATTACCGCTGGTGTTTCTGCATTGATAATATCGTCATTGTATTTTCCAGCCTTGCGATAGGTCACACGAAGTGACTTGTTTGAATCAACATGCATATTCACAATGTCTGCGGCAAACTCATTCTTTTGCTGAATATGGTTAAGTACAGTAATGGGCTGTGTATAGACTTTTTTACCAATCAGCCAATCAGCAAAAGTTCTTGGCGCAAGGCAGGCGTATTGCTCAGAAAAAGCCGAAATTTCCCCTGAGCCACATACGTAATAATCATCATCTTTTTGCGCCCAATACCCATTAGGATATTGGTACAGAAACTCAAAATTTGCATATTGGTCCGCTTTGCTTGGCATGCCATTGATAGGTAGGCCGACTTGCACCTCCAGCCTCCTTTCTGCGCCGGGTGGATGAAGGACGTTGGCACCCAATATTACTGCTGAAGTGCCATATCTCTCAATGATGTCTTGTGTTAATGAACGCTCTGCCGTGAGCGGATCAACGCCCGGACCCCGTTTACACCTGTAATTATCATAGGATAAATAATTCCCTTTACAGATAAAGTAGTCACCACCAGATAATCTGTATTCTCGGCGCCCGTATTTAACAATATGAGTGACCGGAATTGATTGAGCTGCAGCCGGATTTGAGGTTTGATTTGCCGATACTTGTGATACACCGCCCCAGGCAAGGAACGTGGCCGCTACAACGATAAAAGCCTTAAAGGCGCTGAGATAGCGCCTTACCATGATTTTTCCTGCTCTGTTTCGCTGTGATTGTCTGTATCGAAGTGATATTCAGGCTTCAATTCCTTTTGTGTCTCACCAAAGCCGGCAGGTCGAATTTTGGCTTCCAGTTGTTCGCATGTCTTCCCCTGAAAACCAGTGAAATCGGCAGAGACAACACCGCCTTTTATAGTCAGCTTTACCTTTTTCATGTGAATACTCCTTTCTGTTTCTTACCAAGCTGACTCTTCAGCTAATAGCTCTAATGTGCCATCGTTCTGCTGTTGAATAGTAACCTTGAAACCTTCTTCTTTAAGTTGGGCTTCATAGTGATAAGCTATGTATCGGTCCTGGACCTGGCTGCTAATATTTTTAGTCCAAGTACCGTAATCCCCATAGTCTTCCTGATACTGTTCCCAAACGCCATTGTTAAGGTGGTAACCAATTCTTAGCTTTGGGTCTTCGTTTGATATCAACACCAGATCATAGCGTTCTCGCGTGTACCCTACTCCCACCCGGTACAGCTTTTCATTTTCAGACAGCTGCCCAAGGCCAGATATAGCTTTGATTAAATGTTCTTTGCTGACGTAGGCAACTGAAACTGTGCCTTTCACAATATGGCTCATGATGACTCCCTCTACTCGATAGACAATTTGCGGCCGGCGATTTGCTCAACTTGAGTGTTATCTGGCAGGTTGGCCGGATAAAACCCTTGCTCACCCAGCAATCGGATCTGGTCGATGTCGGCCTTACGGGTGACGCTCGTAGGTGTAATGTCTTTAATTGACCTCAACAGGGTCTGATGGTCCATCGGCTTATCCAGCGAGTTGGCCAAGTACATCGCGTCAATAATAGCCTGCTCAATTTCAGCACCGGTATAGCTTTGACTGGCATTAAGCAGTTCAGCCATGTTGAACTGGCTGATGTCAGCTTTGTTCTTTGATAAGTGGATTTCAAAGATTTTGGTCCGCTCAGGTTCATTTGGCAGGTCAATGAAGAATGATCTATCCCAACGGCCGGCTCGCATTAGCTCCGGGGGCAGTGAATGAACCCGGTTGGCAGTGGCCACAATAAAGATTTTCTCTTTACGCTCCTGCAGCCAGTATAGGAAGGTACCCAGCAGGCGCTTAGATACTTCATGTTCATTGTCAGAGCTGCCGAAGAACTTTTCCATCTCGTCAATTAAGACTACTACCGGCGATATTTGCTCAATGGTTTGCAGTGCACGACTGAACTGACGCTCTGTTTCGCCCAGATGCTTTGTGTAGAACCGGCCGATATCTAATCTTACCAGCGCGGTATTTAATACGCTTGCTGCAGCCTTAGCAATTAACGACTTACCGCCACCTGGCACACCGGCAAGAAGCACACCTTTAACAGGCAAATTTTTATCCCAGCCCGCTTTGCGGATTTGAAGGAATGTCTTTATGTTTTCCAGGCCGCCAACGGCACTAATTGGCAGTGCTTCGAGGACATCCAGACCGTAATCCCGAAGAATGTGAGCTTTTTCCTTACGGATAACCTGAAGATACTCTTGCCCTTTGGCCTTTAAGTAAGCGCAATATGTGAACACGTTTTTCATCTGAGAATGCGAAAGGCCTACAGCGTTGTTAGCAATTACAACGCGCTCTTCGTCGTTAAATACCGGATTTGGCAGTGACTTTTCGCTAAGCTTAATTAATTCAATGATCTCACTCTGCTGCATTGCCGGCAGCTCCAGGTGATACACATATTCGTCATTTAACTGGTCTTTCCCAGCAATAATGTAGTTGATGCCATGGCGCTCCATTTCGTTTAAAGATGCTTTTAGAGCCGGCCCAGTTTCACTCATAACGCGAGAGCGTTCGAAGAAAAATGGGTCAAACACAACTACGCCTTGCAAACCATTTTGCTCCGCGTCAGCGGCAATCTTCTTGATGAAATTTGGCTCAGGCAGCTGTTTAAAAGGCATGACCACAAATAACTTTTTTACATTAGCTGCAGTCGCGGCAAAGACTGCTTCAGCGCGGCTTAGCTCAAAGGTGTTCACGTTTATAACTGGAAATGAAAGTCGAATAGGTATTTCGAGCTGATCCATAGAATTAGTAGACATGCCTTGCTCCTGATAGCTGGTTTGATGCTTTGCATCTTACCCTACGCTCCGGTATGGACATTCTGCTAAGGAGTCCTAAAACGGCCCCTTAAGGGTCGCTTTGCTGCATTATCCACATTCAAGTTTATCTTGGTCATATATAACTGACTGGAGAGCTAGATGGCAGCACCAACAAATCAAAAGCGATTTATAGCGTCAGAGAATGGCCAGCCCCAGATGTGTTGAGATGCCGCCGAGAAAATCGCACGGGCGAATGAAACCTTTTTGCATCTCGTTGATTCAGGTGTGACTAAACGAGACTTGAGGCGCTGTATAGCGTTACGACCAAATATTTGGAAACGTTATGAGCATTGGCTTGAGAAGTTGCCGGAGGAGCGGAAGAAGTAATTACGTCAAATTAGAACCGGGAACTCCTAGCCGCATTTCTTGGCAACATGACTTTGGTTGACAATTATTTAGTATTAACTATACTGTAATCGTAAACTGAAGAGGATCGGAACATGAACAGTAGTGCGATGCTTAACGCAGCTGTGGAAAGTATAGGTAACCGTATAGCTAACGCTCCGGCTGCGGAAGCTGTTTTTACTCGGCTTCTGAAAACGTTAGAGGTTTCCCTGCTGCCTGCTTTGCTAACTGATAAAGCGTCGGCTCAGGAGTTACTATCTAACCCGGATAGCCAGTTTGTCGAAGAGCTGCTTCTAAAGTATCAAATTGAAAGTGCCCGCTCCACAAGGGAAGCTGAAAAGCTTCGTAAGCGTGAAGCAGCTAATCGCCGGTTCTTTGATAAGCTCAAAGTCAACGGTGGACTTTACAAAGCTGGTGAAGTGGCAACTAAACTGGGAGTGTCACGTCAGGCCATTGCCAAACAGCGAGACAGCGGTAAGTTGGTATTTATCCGTGATGGCCATGATTTTGTATTTCCAGCCTTTCAGTTCGCGGATGGAAAGAAACTTCCTTACCTCGAAGACATACTGAAATTGCTTCCGGATGGGTTTTCCGGTGTAGCGCAATGTTCATTTTTCTTGAATGACATGGAAATGCTTGATGGGAACATGCTTTCACCCAGTGCTGCGCTTTCGATGCCAGAGGTGAATCCTGACTACGTGAAACACATTAAACACCAGGCAGCGCTATTCGGCCGGCACGTTGCGAAATAGCGCCCTTCATAGGGCGCTATGGATGCAGCATTAGCCCATTACATCAGTGACATCAACGTTAAGGACATCTGTTAGGATTTCCTCAGCGTCAAGACCAGTAGCAGCACACTTGAAATCAGACAATTTTACTTTACTGATGGTTTCTAGGTGTACTTCACCAGGCGCCGGTGCAAACAGCGCATAGCACTCGCCGTCAGCTAAATGCCTGCTAATGTAAATAATGCCTTGCACTGCCGGATTCGGATTATCAGAAAAATAACGGACAATTTCCTGGCATATGCCATAACTGGTACTTGATAATTCATCAAGTTTTAAACCCAGCTTTGGCAATAAACGGCCGACGTTGAGGACTTTAAGGTCCTTTTTCGTCGTCAGCTGCGCTATTTCCGATAACTCCAATTCCGATTTGTCTAACTCAGTCTTGCCTGTCCTTAGAATTATCTCCCCGATTGCCACATCTGCTTGGCTTGAAACGTAGCAGATCCCCAATTTAGCATTAGGGTCGTTATATCGCCCAAGATTTGCTGTCGGTGCGTGGTAGTGAAATCCCTTGGCGTGGCCGGTACCCTGCATTCTAAACAGCGTCTGACCTGCTGTAATAGTCTGCAAAGGTAGCTCATTATTGGCGCAAAGCGAGTTAAGTTTGTCGGTAATGTTGTTTCTCCCAGTTTTGTTCATAGTATAAATACCTCATATTTAATATTTTTATTTTCATAAGCAGATCCTTTCGTATTGCTTAATGACCTATTTGAGCAGCAAGTATTGCTACCCTCCGTTGCCAAGTGCGAATTGCAAATGACAACTTGATGGTATCAGTATTTATTCCACTTCAGAAATCGGATTTATGCGTAAGCAAATAGCACCTTGGAGTAGCTATGTGGCTTTTTAACTTGCAATTTGGTAGAGGTCTCAGATGCGGGCCGGTCGGTGTTCTTGGTAGCTTGCGAGATGACGAGCAGATATGAACAGTTAATTGAAGGTAACGAAATCAAAACGCCCGGATTTCTCGCAACCGGGGAGCGGAAGTAAATACTTCAAAGTGACAACGACTTCCTGCCTGGCCTTTATATTCCAGAGTTGTTGCTTCCCAAATATATCACACGTACCAAGGTTCTGTACCTAACACTGCAATTCACTTCATTGTCATCCCTTTACATGGGAATTAAGGCATTTAAATACCGCCCTTACGCCGGCACTCTTTAACATCCTATGTGTGATGATTGGCAAGTATCAATCAGTTCTGATTTGTTGCTGCAATTTCAGCCTGTAAGACAATAACCCTGTCGAAACAAAGACACTAACCAAGTCGCCATAAACGACATAAGACGAAGTAATTCATGAGGTAATCAATATGGCATTTATCAAAATTACAGCAATCGGAAACGTGGGCAGAGATCCTGTTATCAATACACTGCCGTCAGGCCAACCCGTTGCAAACTTCTCCATCGCATCAACGGAAAAGTGGAAGGATAAACAAACTCAGGAGATGCACGAGCGCACTACCTGGCTGCGTTGTTCAGTAATCGGCGGCTTAGCGGAAGTTGTTGCTAAGTACGTTTTCCAGGGTTCAAAGTTGTATCTTGAAGGTACGTTGAAAACGGGTAAATATGTAAAAAACGGTGATGAGCATGAATCATTTGAAATGCGCGTCACTGAGTTGGATATGTTAGGTGAGCCCCGCGGCGCCGGTCAGCAGCAGGGTGGTTATCAGCAACCCCAACCGGATGGAGGGCATCAGCAGCATGGTGGCCGGCAGCAGCCCCTCCCGCAACAAGGTGGCCATAAACAACAGATTCGCCAACAGCCACACCAGCATCAAAGTAGCCATCTGCAACAGCCACACCAACAACATGGCAATGGCTATCAGCAGCGCTCTCAACAGGGCGGCTACCAGCAACAGGGCGAACATAACCAACCAATTGATTTTAATGACATGTAACTAACCATACGGGCTGCAATTTGCAGCCCTTTTGAGGTGATTATGCAATCCATTTTTGAGTTGATGAAAGCCGCAATAAAGCCGCTGGCGGTGACTGGCTATTGCTCTGGCGATTTAAGCTATGAGCGCGACAAGGACTTTGTTGCAAACGATTTTCAGGCAGGTGATAACTGGTACTGGCGAGTGTCTACTGGTGGTTCGCTACTGGTACTTATCAAACCACATAGTCAGGCCTTGACGGATTCACTGGCTAGTGCTGATGATGATAGTTTACATTTCATCATCAATGTCAGCTCTGTACATCCAGAGGGCGCATCGGTTCATCAATATAAAGCCTGTAATCTGGAAGGTGCATTTCAGTCATGCCGGTATAACGCATACCGAAAATCAAAACGCAAACTGGCTACAGCGCTTCTAAAGGCGTATGTGCCAGATTCAGTCGGCACTAAGCTGGTGTCAGACTTTGACTTTGAAAAGGGTTCGATACTTCATTTTTCAATGGATGCCAATAGTATGTCCTATTTCTCCTGCTCTGGCTCGCGCAACGTTGTGGCCTTGCCATTTGATGCTTACCGGCAGACCGGCTGCTTTAGGCTAACTATGACCTCTAATTATGGCCATGCAGAGTTGCAGCGGATCACCCGACCTGCTTATCAGCGTGCGCAAAAGGCTAAGAAAGCCGCCTGATGCAGGCGGCTTAACCAGGAGCAGACAAATGACTAATGGTGACCATTTTCCAAATGAGCAAGCATACTTTGGCGCTGCTTACCCAATATTTATAGAGCCAGTAGCTGGCTCTGGTGAGCGCTTGTGTATTGGATCGATTTCCATTCTGGATGGGCACGGCCATGCCTGTGAATCCATTTTTAGTTGGTTACACGCTGCAGATGAAGCGTTGATACTTAAGTTGGAGCCTCTGGCAAGCCAGGCGCTTCTCGACATCCAATCGCATGTTAATAGTACGGGATCAATTACTGACTTCGTATTTTCAACGCCTGGTGTTTTCTTGGGACCCTGCATCGCTGGCAGATTTAAAGATAATGCAATGGCGCTCAGAACAGTTTTTAAGAATCATTCTATGTTTTACCGCTCTGAAGCCTCTTAAATCGATCGTTAGGTATAACTTGGCTTGTTGCCGGAATTAATCGACCGATGATACTGGCAACACCTTTAATTTAGAGTGTGTTGTTTATGAACCTTAATGACCGGATCAGCAAAATTCAAACGGTGGGTGACGCCGAGAGTCAAATTCGCTTGGCACAGGCCTACATGCTTCGTTTGCGTGCAGATGCCAAAAAGAGCACAATGTTGGCGGATAAACTGGCTATGCAGGAAAAGGCAGCAGCTGCTGAAAAGGTATTGCGACAGCTTCGGCGGTTATTCTTTGACATTGAGGATGCTATTGCCGCAGGGAAACCAGATACCAGTGTCATTACTTGAAAAGGAATAACTATGAGTAAAGCAAGACAGCTTCCTCAGCCTCCCGGACCGAGAACACCTCCGGACACAAGCACTGGTAAAGTGGTATTCGATGGCATGCGCCAGGCGCTGGTAATAGTGCTCGTGGTTTCACAATTGGTTCTACTAATCTATCTGGCCGGAAAACACTTCGGTATCTAAATCAGTTTTGGTGTTAAGGCAGGCAATAGCATGCCTTGTGCTTCAATTTTAGCTAACAACCCAATATGCGCACTACTTCACCCTTGTACTGTACTGCTTTAATCCTGTCTCCAGAGCGAAACGTACTCAACGCTTCAGCATAATACTTTGTGAAGGCCTTTCTAACCGGCATATTGATCACTTCGCCGGCATCATCACAATACTCAAGTTTTATGTAGTCGCCATTGGCGTCTTCTATAAGCTTGTGGCTCAGGTAGGTATCAGAGAAACCAAAAGCGGTATTGGGTGGCGCCACGATGGCTTTTCTAGGTGGAAGCTTTGGTGCCGGCTCGATGGTTTGCTTTTTTACTTCTTGTCGTTGCTTAATGACTGCCGGCTTGTGTTGGAACCACTGTGCATCCGGGTGATTGAATATTTTTTTACAGTTAAGCCCAAACACATCCTGTTCAACATCTGAAAGTTTAAAGGCGGTCAAAGCGTGACCATCCAAATCTATTTCTATTGTAAAGGCTTTACCGTGGCCAATCTTTTTTGCCTTAGTTTCATCAATACCATGTGAAACCTTGACTTCGATGTTTACCTTCCAGCCATTTGACAGCTCCGCCCTGGCATCAACAATTGTCCCGGTGTCTTGGCAGTGATACTCCAATGTCACTTCTTTCAGTGTAACACTATCGAATTTATCACCTTGCGTGGATGCAGGGACAACCTTACCAAGTTCAGATCTGGGAATGTGGAAGGGCTTATCTGTTCCGGCTGCATCTTTCAAACATTGTTTAGCGAACTGGTGAAGCACTGACTCATTAGTAATACCGCAGTCAGGGGAGTCTTTCTGGTGCCTGAAATACCTATCGCGTATATGCCCTATGCACGCCTCAAGTGGTACTCCGCACTTTGGACAGGTGCAGTTACTTTTTAGGCCGTTTTCATTCTTGGCCAACTGGTCTATGCAAATAAGTAAGTCACCGCGGTAAGCGTACCTGAGTTCCTTGGCAACATGCCGAGTGGATATTGTTGTCAATCCTTTGCTCCCAATATGGTTTGTACCTCTATCCTGCCATTCAATATCAGCATTTTCAATGGCTAGCGAAATGACTCAAGTAGCGGAAACTGAATGAATAGGGAATCAAAGGTACCGGCCGGCGTCATGAAAAATACGAATTTGTTGGATTGAGCGTGGATCAAATCTGATATGTTCATAGTAGTAGTAAACATGGAGCAGTATAAATGGGAATTCGAATTGTGGTGTGTATTGGGCTTTTTGCTTTTGTCATGGCTGTTCATGGCATTGTTGAGAGTTACTTATCTCTTAGTGGAACCCTGCATAAACGAGGCACTACTGTAGATGCCGTTGAGAGTTATTGGTTTGTAACACAACTTGAAGCTAAACCCGCTGAATTCACTACGTTCCTGAGAGAATGTGAAGCTGAGCAGAATGATTCATTGCAAGAACCGGCTTCTGAAATCACTCAGAAGGCTGCAGATGACATGCTTAATGCATGCTCATATGAGTATATAAAAAACGTTGCAGAATTAGGCGATGGCGCAAGCAAGGCTTTTGACTCTATAAGTTCCGAAGTAGCATCACAGGGCTTTCAAGTGGTACTCGACAATCTGGGCGGAAATGACTCTAAATCGTGTAAACAATACTTCGACTCGCTAAAACGAATGTGCCCGGCAACTGTGTCAGGTTATCAACGTATTATTGGCAAACCCAACAGTATGTTGACCCCCATGATCCGGACGTACCATGCCGACTGAGGCGTTCAATTGTTCACTGCCACACATCAGCCTGGCGCTGATGAATGGCTTATGAATTCCTATTGTTTATCTTCTGCGATGTAAAGTTCAGCAAATAACGGTTGTCTGTTTTGAGCAAAAACTGACTTCAGGTATTTGTGAATAGTCTTATTTTGAATGGCCAGGTCATGCAGCTTTGATAATTCTGCCTTATTCACCTCAGGCGAAAGTTCATTCAAGTCATTGATGTGTGCCTCAATGTAAAACAACTTACCTTGGGTGAATCGATTCGCCAGAAGGTGTGCAGTAGCAACCAGCAAACCTATTTTAACAAAAACCAATAGCATGGCGGGTTCGGGACTGGCGCCAACAGAACCCGCAATGTCAGTGAGGATTATGTAAGAGTGATAAAAAACTGCGATAAGGCCTAACGCCCGAACAACATTGAGCACTGTTTGCTTAGTGTTGATAAGCCTTTCGCGTTTGGATTTCAAGGATTCACGTTGAGAGTCAATCTGTTGCTTGGTTGGTGCTTCATTATTGATATCAAAAATCATACTTTCTCCTGATGTGCCGGTTCGTAAGGGAATGATATCTGGGCTTTGTGAGGTGTGGGCGCATTAAAGGCTCGTATTTCGGCTGCTTAACCCAGTGGATTTCACTGGTTTCGCTTTAAAATTTTATTTCTATCAGAAGTTCAACCTTATGGTTGATATTAGACATGCTGCAGATTTTTGAACGGTCGTGACTGTAGAGGAATTGCTTGATAGGTTACCATCCATGGCCGGCTCTGATATTGCCGTCCATTTTCGTCTTCGCAATGGTGTGAGGCGGGTAGTATTTGTCTCAGTAACGCCGGCAGGTAAAGCACTTCAAAGCTATGGAATGAGCTCGGAAATAACCTCCAGTGATTTTGCCGTGTAGCTAAGCTGATTGTAACAATACATTGCTTGCAAACTGTGAGCTTGATATTTTGATTTTTTATTCTTGGAGTATTGAAGTAGTGATAAAGACAAAAAAGAGACTGAAGGGAGATCTATTGCATGGCTCATAAAACCGATTTTTTCTTTGGGCAATACCGTTGTGAGAATGGCCAGGCGGTTTTGAGTATGGACAAGGTTTGTGCCGCTTTAAAAAAGCACCCATCTGTACAGTTGAGCGCTGATTTCGTTACGCGTCAATTTAACAGATTTTTGGCTACTCATAATAACCACTGTATTTTAGAAGATGGTACCTCCTATCCGCCCTTCTGGGATCTGATTGATAAGATAAATCCTGAATCAATCGGCTGCATTGAGATATATGCACGAACGGACGTTAACGAAGCGGTTGAAGCCACCCTCGCATGTGATATTTTGATTGATCAAGGTGTTATCTCGGTCGTACCAAACTGGTGTGCTTATAAAGTAATTCGTGCTGATGAAATAGTTAGTTCACTATTGTTACCTCTTCACCTTAAGGGGCTGCATCGCAAAGCCTTATTACGTGACGCAGACGGTAAGCTTAAAGCGTTAAGGCAGGAGCCCTCAGATTCAGGCTACCGCGATGAGTTAAAATTAGTCCTTGATTTGGCAAAATACCCAAATGTTTATCAGAATGATGAATGCTCAGAGCTCTTCTTGCGCCATGCTGGCGACCTGAGCATAGCTAGTAAGCTGAGCCGTGAAGGTCTTTCCGGATTTGAGGCTTGGGACAGGCTGGAGAAGGCAAGAGTCGAGAAGTAAACCAGGCGCCTCTTCAGCCAGCGCTGCCAGGGTCTTTGCCAGAGTCACTTTTTGTAAATGGTTAAGGCCCGCTTCATTTTGCGGCTACTTCGATGTGTTGAGGGTGAGTAATCAACTGTAGCTTCCTCATGGGCGATAGCGGTGCCACTGCCGCGGCCCCTTTAACCTAAGCAGTTATGAAGTTTCCGAGTTAAACATCCTGTCCTGATACACTTATTTTGGCTGCATTCCTAGGCGAAACGCGATCCTTTATTTTCAATGCAATTAAAAACTGAAATGCTCTCTGTTTGCCAGTTCGATTTATTGCGGTAATTTTGAGTTCATGCATATTGCTGGTATCTGTGGTCAGCTGGGTTGAACCAATGCAATTAAAGCTTCTAAAAGATGTTCTGATTTGCCAGGGCAGCTCATTTATACTGCTTCCTCATGAGCAGGTCTTTAGCTTCTTCTACCATGACAGCGCGAGGGTGATAGAGCTTGCCTCCTCTACCCCACCCTATACCGGCGTATTAATCAATGCATCCGGAAAAGAGATTTACGTAAGTGCCACGGGCCATCCATGCGGCTGGTTTAGTGCGTGGGGGAATGACGATTTCACCGTTTTACTAACTCAATACACTACCGGTGATGGTTCGCTATGGCCTGATGGCGCACCAGAATCACTGTCCATCTTCGATATAGCTTCAAGGTATGACATTGACACAATATCGTCAGTCATGACGTTGCAAACAAATGAACTGGTTTATCTATGTGATCCATCGGTAGTCGGTGGCGATTGTTGGCGCTCTGATGCGATTGCACGTGAGATTAAGAAGACATCAGGGGTTTTCCCGTTGGCAGCGCCTGCGGCCTCTGGAGAGCTTATACACGGGGTATTGATTATGCCAATTTAATAGGCGCATGTTCTTACCCTGGTAATGGCCACTCAAAGGCCGAACTATTAGCTGGCATCTGCCGGCAAGCTTTGTTGCGTGAAATCTACACACCGATATAATGGTTGCATATCAATTAGGAGGTGCACCATGTTTTTAGTCGGATGTTTAGTGTTTGTTGCTGTAGCGATTCTTCTGAATTTAGCCACCGGTACTATGGGTAAACCAGATTGGCGTCAGTGGCAGGAAGAAGGTCGTGCTCATAGCCACCACCGATCTAACAGATAGGGTTTTAATGTTGATGCTGGCCATGACGTACATACAGGACGAATCAGGAAGTAAGAAAGGGGGAATAATCCCCCTTTTCGCTTTTTGATACTGTTCGAATTACTTCCCTTCAGCCTTTGGTCTTTCAGCCTTTTGTTTTTTGCTGGTCAGGAAAGCAAACTGTAACAAGCCGAAGACAAAGCCGATCATCAGATTCAGATTGATGTTCTCTTTGCCCACAATTTGATGGCCCAATGAGTATCCGACCAAAATGGAAGCTGCAACGATGCAGATTAGTTTTACATCCTTGAGTATGGTTTGAAGGTTTACCTGATCACCTTTACCATTTAACTTAAGTGCCAGCTGTTTACCGGCTATCAGTGACAGCATTACCGAGCTTCCGAAAACGATGGCTGTTAAAGGGTTCTTAAGAGACAGCATAATGTTTACCCAGTCCGCAACCGTTACCGCCACCAGTACAGCAAAGATGTAGGATAGTGCCGTGATTGAAATTGATTTAATGGAATTACTTTGACTCATATTTAGCTCCGTTAATTTTACTTAAACCCATCTTATTGCTGAAATACCTCCGCGGGCTTTGCTAAGGGCCATTGTTTTGTGGTCTTAGTCGGCAATTTTCATTTCCCAATGTCCAGAAAATGAATTGATTCCGTCTAGTTAAGTTAAGGTATTAAATCGAGGCTTTATCATGACTAAACGCAAATTCCCTTTCTTAGCCTGTTTCTTTGCACTGGCCGCCAGCTACATGCTTCATCAACTCCACTCTGAATCAGAAGAGTTGGAGCAATTGAGGCTGGGTGCCAGGGCCGGCAATATTGCTTCAATCAGAGATCTTGCGAAGACAACCTCATTCCTGTGGCCATATGAACGGTGCGCGTATCAGTTGTGGTTAGACAGACTGGATGCTGGTGAGCTCATTCCCATCGAGCGAATACACTATTGCACCCGGGCCATACTACCTGAGGGACATCACATTGTTCAGCATTACTACGAAGCGCTGCCCAGCCCAATTTAGGCTTGGGACTGGAAAAGTGAAGTGAGGGATACCGACTAGCATAGTAGCAATTAGCAACTACAAAGGAATGGTAAGCGCCAGTTATTCTGCTCTTTAGCTTTACCTGTCATGAAACTGCTTTTGTAGAATTCAGAGAATTTATTAAGTGTTGAGGTTTAGAGATGGCGCAGGATGAAAGGGATTACTGGTACCGGCCAAAAGAGTTTAGAGCTTCACATAAAGGTTCTGGTCAGAATGTAGCCAGTCATCCCGATGTGGCTTTGTCAAAGGGACAGAATAATAATGATGTGTCCTGGCACTGGTTCGAGTTCGTCTTAGGATTTGTTGTTTGCGTTGGTCTGTTGTTATTTTTCCCAGATAAAATGGTACAACTTCTGAATTATCTGTCCTCAATTATTTTTGAAGCTTTCGCTTTATTGCGATTTGATTAATCAGCTTTGCTGCCCGGTTTCTGAATTACCTGATACTACCTCACATAGCGACAAACAAGAAGCAAACCCAACCCTTGCCGGCAGAAGACCTCTCTCCCTTATGCCGGCCCTTTTAAGCTTCCTGCAGTCCTAAACGATTAAATGCATGTCAGGTGCCCGGGCTTAGCCGGCATGCCCATAGATACAATGAGCCCAACCTTTGCCGGTATCAGACCTCTCTCCCTGATGCCGGTTTTTTTTGCCCAAAAAAAAGGCCTGGGATGCCAGGCCTTTTTTATTGTTACTTTTTGAGGAGTTCGTCCAGAGACTGCTTTGTTGTGTTGAGCTCTGACTGCGCAGCTGCATCGCTAACCGGCGTTAGCCCGCGCTCTTTAAGCACCTGCTCAAGTCGGTCGTATGGAATATCCGGGAGAATGAATGCCGGCGCTGCCGCGGTGACGTATTGCTTATCTAAAAGCAGGTATCCGTCCGCCATGGCCGCAATAGTAATCATCTGCACATGTTTGAGGACCTTAACCGGATCTTCGCCCTTATCGAGCTTTGACTTCACCAGATTATCGAAATCGACAACTGCTATACGAGGCTGGGGATTGGCGGCCGCGTATTTTTCAAGCTCAGTCATCGTCATGTACTTAGAAATAAGTACGCTGGCACCGACTAAAATAAGTGTATGGATGAGTATCGTGATTTTGCTCATTTGCATTACTGCTGCACTCCTGCCATTACTTCGCCGCCAAGCTTCATAGTCATACCCTTTTGAACAATGAAATCCACTTCGGTACCCGGCAATACTTCGATTACCGGGAATGTCTGGTCGACTAAATCCATGTAGTACTGTGATAGCCGCTCTGCAGCCCCACCAAATCCACCTGCTACACCTGAAGCGCCGGCATAATTGAAATTCTGTGCTTCCCACATCGATGACTGGCCTGGGTTAACGTTGAGTGACTGTACACGCTGGGGCGCGATCGCTTTACCAAAGTTAGCCAGGAACTCTGCCTTCATGGCATTTGACAGCATGGCGCCGGATTTAAACACCACATCACCTGCTATACCGCTCATGCCGTCTCCGGCCGATGTCGCATAGGCAGTTATGTTCTTCTCAATGGCCTGGCCATCGTTGGTTATACAGCTGATTGCTTCAGCACGGATATAACCCCGGCTTGATGCCAAATCACCAATTCCGCTACCCAGTAAATGGCATTCACGGATATCCAAGGTGAAGTGGTTTGGCATAATAGCCTCTTTTTTTACCCGCATCAGAATAGGCATGGGGTCCTTCTGTCCACTCGAACTTGTAGGTAATGCCGCACCGTTAAGTAATACGCCGGTGATTATTGAGCCCATAGTTAAAGTGAATTCACCATCGTTCTCTCCAACAACACTTTTATTTTCCTGCTCGGCCTTCGATTTGGCAGAGGTGTCATTAATTTTTTGATTTCTCTGAGTAAGCTCAGAAACCTGGATATCCTTTTGTTCTACTTCACCAGATTTACGCACTTCTCGTACATTACGCTGAGTGATGGTCCTGATCACCCGGCCTTCAATTGCCGGTTGCTGTGGTGTGATAATTTGTGTTTGGTTGCGCTGAACAATGTTTCCCTGACGGTCGACAACATCAACTGTAGTTTTTTCACCTTGCACACGAGCCTTACCAGCTTGATTTACACCTTGCTGTCCTGGTTGGTCGGCTTGAAGATCGCGTGTTTGCATTTTCAGCGAAGCATCCAATTTTTTCGTCAGTTCAAACACAGAAGCCTGCAATTCCAGCAGTGATTTTTCCTGATCTGCCATCTTCTTGTTCATGGCCGTTTCACGTACATCTATATCTTTCTCTTTTTCGGCGAATGTCTGCGTCAATTCTTTGATAACGCTTGCTGAGTCGCTTTCAGCAATTTTGGATGCTGATGAGGCCACACCAAATGCGGTACCTTCGCGGGTTGAATATTTCTTGCTGGCTTTGGGCCCTGACTCCTCTGAACCCATAGAGTTAAAGAGAAAAACCATTGCCACAGCGATAAAACCATAGACAATGTATTTTCGTGTATCTGGATTTGCCCACATGAGCTTTATCTGTTGCATGTTACCCTTCCTTCACTGACGGGATTATTTTAGCGGCCAATATATGAATTGGCATAACTACCACTTGCCAAGATGTGTTAGCGAAACTTCTGCTCAATTAGCGTTGCCTGTCAGGCGCGGCCGGCGGTTTTTACGTGCCATTTCCTGCTCATAAAGTTTGTCCCGCAAAATATATACTTCAGTCTCTTCGCCAGGCTGCAGATAGCTCTTTTCAAAAAGCGCTACCGCTTTAACGCCGGCGCTTAAGCACATTTCTTCACGGACACGATAACCGCGGGCAGTGTCGTTGCGCATAAGGACAACATCGATGATTTCGCGGCCGCCGGTAATTCGCTGACCGGCTTCCTGGTAAATCGTTACCTGACATGGAGTAGTCAGGTATCCCGGGATGTCGTTGGTCAGGCTCATGCCACGAGGCAGGTCGCCTTTTGCAACCGGTGTAAGAAGGTTGATGATACGGTCAGAATATTCGGTATTTCGGTTACCTGATGTCGCTTCTTCATTGGCTATAGTTTCTTCCAGCGCAATTCTCTTTCTGTACTCCTCAGACTTGGCTAGCATCTGCTCCGACATCTCAACGGTAATGTCAATCATTGTCGGTGGCAGTGAACTTGGCACCAGTGTTACTGATACCTGTGACTCCATGACACCATCTTCGTATAGGATCAGGCCTACCGGCTGGTTGTTGTTGATGGTTACGTATAAAAATCCATCTTCAATTTCAAGGATTGAATCCTTGTCAGATGTCCGCGCGGCAAGCATTTTGAAATTGGTCTGAATGCTGTTCATCAAGCCTTGACCTACTGGAATGACAATGTTTTCACCCGGGCTTAACTTTAAAATCTGCTGCGGCTTCCACGATTTGGTGATTTTATCCATCACTTCGTTTTGAGTAGTTTGCGCTGGTGTTGATTGAGGAACCTGTTCAAAAATACGCTCGCTTTCTTCGATGGCGTCCTGATACTGTGGTGTTTGCAGCTTTTGAATGCCTGTGCGGATAGCATTTGCGTCTATACGGATACCGCTTGCAGGCTGCTGTTCAAATTCAAGAAAATCAGGTGGCGGAGCAACTAGTCGACCTGTGCTGACATCTTCAATAGGAATGCGGCCGGTACCATCAGCAGATGCAGCGCTGGCCATTATTGCTAATGCCATAAGGGATAATTTCAATTTCATTACTTGCTCTCTCCAGTTGAATTGCCGGCCTGGCTGTCCGGTGATTGGATTTTGAAGCGGGTTGGCTTATCGCTGGTCGTGCCCATGACTTCTTCCAGATGCTGAGTGTTAATTGGTTTTGCATCTACCACATAGTCATTGTTTTTCTTGCGCGGCACACCGTTATAGGCGTCAAAATGCGTGATCCGCGGCGATCCTGATACAGGCTCGATTCTAAGCTCATAGGTAAAGCGCTGGGTATCTTCTGTACCCGTAGATAATTTCAGGGTTTTTGTGCCCCACACCCAAACGATGTTGTTTTTCGGTTCATACATCATGTCTTCAATAATGAAGTGCTGCGATGCTTTACGGATTTTTAAGATCTGAGCCTCTTTAACAAACATACCTTCGAGGTTTGACCGTAAGTATGGCGTCATCATCCTGGTAACCTGGTCGACCACGAAGTCAACGTTTCTCTCGTTCAGGTTGCCGATTAGGCCGGCGATACTCATTGCATGGCCAGTCATATAGGCTTCATTCGCCCTGCTACCTTGAATCACAATTTCTGACGAGTATTGTGGAGGAGTGACGATGATCTCGACGTTATTACGCAAAGCCATATACGTGGTAATGCATAACGCTACAGAAAGGCTTGCAATAGTGATTTGGTTTACACGCTTGCTTTTCTCATAGTCACTGTAGGACTTTGCAACTATGCTATCTTTTTTCTTCATTGGAAGTACTCTTGCTGAACCGGATCTGCAACGGTTTTAGTTTCTTTCAAAAGGCCCGTCGTAACGCCGGATGCCCAAACCCTATGGAACAAATACCCGCGTGAATACCTGGCATCTATGTGACTAACTATGAAGTACCAGGCAAAGCCACCAAGCATGAAGTAAAGTGTTAGGTGCGACCAAAACACTGATGCCCCAGCAGCAAAGAAAATGGGCATTACGTGCATTACTGGAAAGAACCAAAGCAAAATTGGGTCGTTAATGCGTTTTGGCACACGGTACTCGTTAGGGTTATCACTCATCTGCTTTTACCGGTATTTCAATTGGATGTATTTATACCGTCTATCTGTAGAACCAATTTTTCTTAAGGTTTGATATTTTGGCTCCTTAGTAATGCCGACCAATAAAAAACCCCGCATAGCGGGGTTGTCTAATGTCTCAGAAACTATCAGGAAAACTGAGTCATTAAATTCTTACAACGGTAAACCGGCTGTCAGGAACGATTCGATAACTGTTTTAGCGTTGGCCATCAATAAACAGCCAACGAACGCGCCAATTGCTGCAGTAAAATTCTGGCGCATTACGTTAAACATAGAAAAACCAAACGCAAGTACCGCTACCGATTTACCGGGAGCGCCATCCAACCAGTCTGCAATTTGGTCATACATTGGTTCGAATTCAGCACCGCCTGAACCGGCTGCAGCGGCGCCAGCAAAAAGAGTGATTAAAAGCGCCAGAGCTGCATTTTTACGGGTAGCAATTTTTTTAATTGATGCTTTGAAGTTGGGGATTAATTTCATGTCTTTACCTGTACAGTTAGTGAGCATTAATGCTTGACGCTGTGTATTAAACTGCATTTTTTAAACAGGTATCTTGGCTAAGAGCTTTGATTTTAAAGGCTTAGCCTTCCCAATCGGCGGCCCCTTCACTAGGTAACCCATAAGGGGACTGTTACGGCCTTTTGAGGGGCTTACGGTAGATGTTTAGGGTGTGTAAGGTTGTGTGATACTTTCTAATTATCGTGTTTATTACACCACATTTTTCGTTAGTGCCGCTTGCTATGAGCGTCATTTGCCAGGCCTACTTCATGATTTATAGTGATGGTACCTTCTACATTGAAGTTCGCAGGCTTTAACACTATAGGTGGCCTATAGGTTGGGCGGGCCGATACCAGTACACCCATATAACTCTAACCTTTTGCCGGCGTCAGACGCCTTACTTTGTGCAATACATAATGCCTACTCGGGAAAATCCCTCCAAGTAGTTGTCGGCCGATGAAATCTGTATGGCTTAGTTAGTGTTTGATATTGGGCGCAACTTTTGTCAGTCAAAAAGCGCACCCGTAAGGAGTGATATGTCAGGCTTTATCGCGAAATAAAAACCCGCCATGTGTCGGCGGGTTTATGTTGGTAGTCAATTAATGCTTTTAGTAGGTGACTTCAGCTTGTGTCTTACTCAAGGCTTGACTAATAGCATGTTCAAGCCCCGAATTTATAAGTTTTGAAAGTGTAAACCTCTCTTTGTTGTAGGTCTTCACTTCGGTTACCTGGTATTCGTCCTTAAGGTGTTTCTCAAGCTGAGCTGTTGTCATTACTTCATCAGCAAGTCCATTCTTAACCCCATCCTCTCCGGTCCAAACCATACCTGTAAAAAGTAAGGGGTTGTCAGTAGCTAGCTTGTCACCACGTGCATCCTTGACCATAGATACAAAGGTGTTATGCAGCGGCATCATTATCGTAGATTTGATGAAGGCTTCTTCCTCACCGGTCAGCTTACGGTAGGGATCTAACAGGTCTTTTAGGCTGCCACTTGTCAACACTTTACGCTCAATGCCAACCTTTGACAGTGCATCATCAATAGCGAATCCGTCCATCCTCACACCGATTGAACCTATAAGGGTGTTGCGATGCACATAGATTTTATCCGAGGCAATTACACTGGCCAGGCACGCACTTGCACATAAATCCATCATTGACACCACTACCAGCTTTCGTTCTGAAAGTGGTTTCTTCACATAGTCCTTTATTGTTTCGTACATCATTTCACTTTGCGTCGGGCTGCCACCGCCGGATGATGCGGTGATGAGTATCGCTTTCACAGTGCTGTCGTTACTGGCCTCTTCAAAGACGCGACTAAATTTTAGGCCGCTTCCAGTCGGGTTATCTTCACTGATTTCCCCTTTTATCTGGATTAAGGCAATGTGGTTCTTGCCGGCGCTGTCATTGAGCATGCCTGAGTACACTGACATGCCAACACCAAATATCAATAGCCCGGTAAGCAACATCTTATGCGCGACCGAAGTACGAACATACGACCCAAGATGCTTATCTAATACTGTGGCAATGTCTTGTGGCTGCTGAACCTGATTCTTTTTGAAAAACCCGAGCATGATTATCCTTAAAATGACTTGTGAAATGACTGAATGATTTTTGAAATGGCCAGAGCCATAATGAACATCAGCAGTGGCGGAGCAAATAACGTATAGGCTCCGGCAATATTAGGGATGACGAGGTAAGAGCTCATAAGCAGCAGGAAACCCCAGCCCACTTTTAACCATAACCGAACCACGTTTACACTCTGGCCGCCCAACTGATATGTCTTCTTTTTCCAGTTGTAATACCCCGTAACCACCATAGCAACCATCATCGGAAGCATGGTGTACAACCAGAATTCGACCAACGTAATTCGCATAATGAACTGGTAGACAAGATACTGCAGATTGTTTAGTACCTGATGCACACGCTTTACAGAGAATATGCCTTTTGACATCTCCTCCTGATATTGCACATCTTTTGGCATAAACATGCTTTTTAGCTTATAGAATGCACCACTGTCGTAGAGCCATCTTTGGAATCGCCCTTGCGTTACACTCTCAAGGTGCTGACCTTCAGCTTCAGGCATTTTCTCCAGTACATAGTTTAGCTCTGCCTCAATAGCAACTTTGTACTGAGGGGTGTCCTTGATAACGATCATTGCAAATGCATACAGGCCTAACAATGCCAGTATGACGTAAATGACATTGAATCGGCTTGCGTTCTTGGTGATAACTGTTGTCATGCGACCGACTCCAACACAGGTCGCTGTTCTAATGGATCTGGAAAGCCCCACATTGTCAGGTCACTTCGGTCAAATATCTGAGGGGCAATTATCAGCGCTGCTTCTCTTTGACTCGCAGCACTATCCATATGCACTTTTACAATTTGAGCTTCCCTAATCTGGTTGTCCCGCATCCACTGTGTAATGCCGATGCGAGTACAATCCCAATAGGTGGTATGGAATGGTTTGTAACCACGCTTACCCGTGATCCGATACTCATACATTTTTACCAGCCGCTTAAAAATGCTTTTGCAAAACGCTTGGTAGGCAACATTACAGCCATCATGAATATAGCGCGTTGACCACTCCGTCAGAGCCTCACTCAGAATGATGTCCAGTAGTGTTGCTTCGCCATCACGGACGCACTCCGACAGATAGTTTGCCAGTCTGATAGATATCTCCATCAGCTTGGGATGCAGGTTGGACATTTTTTCCAGCTCTGCATAGATATCCTTACCGATGACCTCGGCGTAGGCCTTTTTATCCTGACGCTCGACAAGGATGCTTTGCCTGGCTTTCATTTGTATTCCTAATGCACCCATGGCGCTCTCTCCCCATCTCTATCGTTGTTAATCAAAACATCTAACTTCATCTTTAATCGCCGGCCATCCGCAAGTCTTGCGACATACTGCAGCACTGGTAATTGCCCTAATAATTCCTTAGGGAACATATCTTCACGGGTTTTCATTAAGCGCTCGCCATAGCTTGCGTTAAATTCAAGTATTGACGTATCTGTCGAGGAGCCAGAGGCAACCTGAGTCTGACTTTGTGATATTGATGTTTTTGAGAATTGCTCTGACACATACTCTTGAGTTGTTGGGTCGGTTGTTCTCATCGAAATGAAGTTGTTACACAGGCCAAGGAAGCGTTTCGCTGTAGCCGGGTCTGTTTTTGATTCCAAATCCGATACCGTCTGTGTCGCCAGTATCATTTGGATTTGCGCTGCCCTGCCTTGCGCAGCAAGGTTCAAAATACTGTCATTGTTTTCAATACTTGCATGCACCTCATCATTGGCTATGGTCACCCTTCTCGGCGTCCCGGTGCTGTTGTTGTATCGGTCACCAGCAGCAGCTGCCAACTCGGCCATAATCAGCCTTGATATAAAGCCTGCGCTTTGTGCATCCGTGAGAGAATCTAACGATATGTAGATGCAGCCGCCCTTGTCCATTATCGCCGCCAAATCAACTACTGGACGCTCATCATCCACATCATCAGTGTCAATTGCTGACAACAACTCATCCAACGGCTCTGCCGTAAGCGCTGTAAATACTGGACGAAGTGAAACCACCATCTTTGTGTAATGGCCTTCATCATGCAGCGCCAGCTCAATCATGCCGTCAACTGCTTTTTCAGGGTGTTCTTTTGACAATACATTCAGATAATATCCAGCCATTGCAGCAAGCCTGTCCGGATTCATCTTTTCCAGAGTTGCATCTAATCTGCCATGCCAGCCAGCACCTAGTGTCTCATCGTAATACCTTGATATCACTCTCATTGCCAAGCCTCGCCTATCGCTCGCTATGATTTTCTGCAGGCTTGTTAATCGAATTGGTTCATTAAGGTACCGAAGTCCACGTGCAGCATGGACAATGATGCCGTATGCAAAGTCTTGGAATGACTTACCTGAACCTTGTCCACCCATTAACGGGGCGATTCGGTTTGCAATCTCAGTAATCCGAGTGTAATTACTCAACAGTGCAATTCTGGCAGACTTATGTGGTCGTGAGGGATGGATATGGTAGAACTGATCACCAATACCCATGTATTCCATTTCTTTCTTTATGGTTTCCTTCCAGTCTTCATCATTCTTGGGGTCAAGCACGATCAACACATTACCCATGTGCAGCGCATTTACCGACATTAACCTCAACAATGTTGTTTTGCCGGTACCAACGTTCCCTGAAATAAAGGTGTGACCAAAGAGAGTGTTTTCCAGAATTGAAATTGGCTTTTGATCTCCCATTCCATGAATCCACGGTGAGCCACCCAATTCTTCAGTCTCACGAGCCATCATTAACACTAATGGCTTTAGAAAAAACGGAAGCTGCACATCTGATAGGGTTGAGTCCATGTCCAGCACTTGGTAAGCACGTTGTGCATGCTCTGGCCCCCAGATGTAACCTTTACCCATATACACGTTACGCGGGTCTTTCTTCAGCTTGCCGGTAAAGCGGGGAATCACAAGATTTTTCTTACGAAGCTCACTTGATGTTATGAACTCTTTTCTGTTGACGGTAAGCGCCATCTGCCGCTTTAAAAGTGGCAATGCTTTCGAACCGTAGTACCCTGCAACACATGCCATGCCAGCAGATATACCTAATGGAATGCTGAGATTGGAAATTGATGAGCCCACTGCACTTGTTATAGGTGTAGCAACAGCTCCAGCCGCCCATGTTGCGGCAGTATTTATTTCGTAAATCGGCCTGAACAAGTGTTCTGTATACCTGGGGTCAATACGTTTAGTCATTAATTACCTCATTCAACGCTGCGACCTGAACGGATTCATATACTGTGTCGTTTAGTGTGGTTTTCTCTGGTTTATGTCCTGCAGCTGTAAAGTGCTTGTAGAGATCATTGATGTTGATTGCTGTATGTCGTTTTAACTCGATTGCCATCTGTTGCGCTCGATAAGCAAATTTCCCATCAGCAAAGCTTGTAGCGAGCTTGAGCTTTTCCATTGGGATTTGAAGCAGTATCTCTGCGATCGAGCCGCGTACAAGATTGTTTGCTAATATTTCCAAGGGACTGATGCTGGCGCCAGCATCGGCACTCATTTCTGTGGCGATAAGATGTTCAGGGAACATTTTCAGTGCCAGCGTTTTTAGCCTTATGACTTCAACATTCAATCCGTTTCGATTATCAGTATGGATAAGCTGTGTCGGGTTTTGCGCATCTACATGCAGCATCTTTTCGTGCTTAAGTTGGCTGATGATGGCTTTTCGATTATTGCTAAATGCTCTGTCTAACTCTGAAACGGTAATCTTTGCATAGGCCGAACCATCTACTTTGATAACAGCTACCGATGCATCAATTAGACTCTGAATTGAAGGTTTGGCCGTTGCGCTTTTTGATATTCCACTATCAACCGAACCGCCCGTTGCTTTGGGTTTGGGTTCGGCAGGTTTGTCAGTTTTCAGTTTAGGCTCTGATGATGGCTCTGCTTTATTCGATTGTGATTTTTCAGCACCAGCTGCGGCTTCTTTGGTTACAGGTTTTTGTTTGGCTGCTGCAAAGTTAACGCCTTTGGTTTTAGCTTTTACGGTCGCGGATGACACTTCACTGGTGTCAATCTCAAGCTCAATTACCACAGCTTCAGCTTTGGGCTTTTGCGTATCAGCTTTAGCCGTTTCCTGATCTATTGGTTTGGCTTCAGAGTTATTAGGTGATACAGCGGATTGCTGTTTCGCTTTCACTACCTTGGCTTTAGTTTGTGATGATTTAGCTGCCGGTTTTTTTTCATTGGTTTCAGCTGTTGAAGCGCCTCGTTCTTTCGGTTGCGCATCTTGCACCGGTTCTGCCTGCTGAATAACTGCAGCGTTTTCTGGCGGCTCGACTTCATGTAGTGCAGGTAGGTTTAATTGTTTGGCAGTTGCCGGTTCGAGAACTACAGGAATAATTCCGCCTTTATCATCGGCGATAAACATTTTTGCTGATTCACTCAGAAAGATAAGGCCACGGGCGTTATCTGGTAATGGGTCGGTATCAAACACGGTGCCGTTCCAGGCAAAGCGTAATAGTTCTTCCCAATGTAGTGATTTCTCGCCACGCAATACCATATTGGCTTCACCATTACTGAAATTGCCAGGTGAGAATTTAATTGTGAGGTGCGATGGCTCGAACCGGCTAAGCATCCCGTTTTCTTCCATAATGGACACAACAGTTTTTGCATTGTGTGGAATACCGATGTTATGGGTTATGGCGCCCTTGATAATGCTTTCAATTGCAGTAGGCCACTTAACATGAACCCGACCACCAACTATCCAACCTTCTTTGCCCCGCTGGTTCCACTCCCACTCTGGCCGTGATGCTTTTAGGGCTCGATAGATACGTGATGGTGTTGACAGTTGCGCTGAGCCAGTGCTGGGTCTTGTGTATACAGCCATATCTTTTGCAGTCGAAAGAACATCGCCTTCGCGCACACAAATAGATAAATAGTCTTTACTTGATTCGTAGTTTGATAACACCCGGCCCAGTTCCCTGTGCAGGTTTACTGGCCCGTCTGTGAGATAATCCATGGCATAGCCGTCACCAACAATTTGGCGCAGCATAAGTACAGTGTCTACATTATGGCGGTTGTGTCTTCTGTCCTTGCGATAGGAAACAGAATAGGTAACAACCTTGTGCTCTTTGGCCCAGTCAAAGATTGACCACTTATCAGGTTTCCACGCGGGCACTTCATTGTGTTCGGCATTAACTATTGAGTTGTATTTATCAAACACGGTGACAGCATCAACGGTGATATCACCCAGCACTTTGCCTAGGTCATGTACAAGCCCACCTAACCATGCGGCATAGCGGGCTCTGGGCTCCATTTCCCTATCGAGGTCAATCATGCCCGTTGTTTCGAATTTTTTTACAATGGCTGCCCGCATAGCATAGAGAGAGGCTTCAACTGAGTGATAGAACAGCCCGCCAGGCCCACTATGATGATGGTCTTCAGATGCCGGAATCATATGTACATATTCGATAAGCCGGTCAATCACATTCCAGTAGAGCTCATCGATTACTCGTGAACCGGATGGCGTCAGATGGTGATCCCCAATAGGTATCCTTTGCTTTAGCTCTTGCAACTTAGCTTTGTACTTTCTGCGGATTGTTCCCTGCCCGAGCAGGGGCAAACCTTTCACTGGCCTTGGGTAGAAATACACCTCAGCATCGTCAATTACTCGCCCATAGATATCACGGTCTTCGTTATCTGTGGCCGGTGTATTTGGGCGGGACAATCTCAGATAGCCGAGGATTTTTAAAATCATGCCGCAGCTACCGCCTTTTCATCATCTTGTGCAATAAGCGGTATATCCGGCATAGATAACCGGTTACCTTCCCTGATCCATTTTGCAAGAAGCTGAGGCGTGAAACGTCCACCAGTGCGAGTGCCTGGTGATGTAGCTTTAAAGATCCGGTCTACGGAGCCACGAATAATAACCATGGCTTGCTCTCTTAATGTGGCATATTGGCTATCATCAATTGCGCCGGCAAAGAACAGTGCTTCAACTTCAGACAGCTCTTCATCAACCATTTCAGCGACAACAATCATTTTGTGGGCAATTGGGTGTGATGCAACGAACTCGGTTTTATAGCTCTCCGGAATGTTCATCTCAGGCACAATGTAACCATCGGCCAGAGCTTCACGTTGGGATGCAATTTCAGCAAGCTGCTTCTGACAAATGCTGATGTTAAGTGCAACCCACTCATCTACATGTGCCAGCAAATCTTTATCTTTGGTAAGCATCCGCTTAAGGCCGGCTAAGCGCTCATAGGCAGAGAGCATTAATGATTGGTTGGTCTGCAGATAGTAGTGAAGAATGTCACTAGCGTAGCTCAGTGGAAGTTTCACCGTTTTTTGCACGTTAACCAAATGCGTTGTGGGGTTCAGGTTGCGTTTTACCATTTCCGCCCGACTTGGCCTTGGTTTTTTTATTGCTTTTTTACCGCTTTGAATTACCGGTTCTGCCGCTTGGGCAGCAAAATCTTGCGTTACTTCTAGAGTCTGATTGGTCATATTAAACCTCACTGGCTTGTTGGTTAGTTTCTTTCTCGATTTTCCGTTTTACTGAACGCATTTTTACTATCGAACTCTGCAGGGCGTTTACTGCCAATCTGAGCTGATTCAATTTCACTTCAAGAGACATAGCTCGCTCTTGTTCCCATGTTGCCTTCTTAAGAGCGGTCATGTATCCACCATCAAATCCAGGCTTTATGGCTTTAGAGAATTTCGGGTTCAATCGCCTTATTGAAGATGGCTCAAACTTGCGCCACATAATGTAGGGCTTGATGCCTTCCCCAGATTTCTTTCTCTGAATAACTGGTGCATACATTCCGCTGAGAGCATCAGTAAGACCTGCATTTCGCTGCTCCTTAATAGTTCTATTGCAGTCGGTGAACCACGCCCAATAAACAGAGATGAGTTCGTCAGCTTTATCCAGTAGTTCTTCTTGCTGGATTTGCAAATATTGGATCGACTCTTCGAGCTGCTGCATGTTTAGTTAAAACTCCTAAGTTTTATCTTTAGGCGGAATTTTTTTTCTGCCTAAAGGGACCTCGCTTTTACCATCACCGTAATTCCGCTAATCAAATTACGCCTACATATTTAGGCGCTTTTTTTAGTGGAATTCATGGTATGGACACTCCTTACAAAATATTCCGCCTAAATATTTAGGAATATTTAATGATTCTGCTTTGGTTGTTGACTGCGATGTCACTTAAGCAAGCGCTCACATAGTCAACGCCTATCTCTGGCAATGATGTCATTGATTGATTTTGTCATGGGAAGCTAAGGGCCCATTTTTCACTCCCTTAATGAAATTGAAATCTCAACTTCTGATTTAAAGTACCACCAGTCCTAATACTGCCCCGCGGGGTGCCCATATCGGACTGCAATTGACCGCTTTTGATGCACCAGCCCCTTAAGGGGCCTATCAAGGTCACTTTGCACCGGACTGCCACATCTAGGGGCCTATAACTCGCCCTATAGAGCGCCCTCATTGGGCTGGTAGAACTTTGGCGCCCTTTAAGTGCCCTTTTGGCACCCACGAGGGATAGTTTTGTAATTTTTGTGAAGATCGGCTTGAACAACCGAGTGGAGTTTCAAATATGAATGTAAGAGCGATTGAGTTGGGTTTTGGCACAACAAGCTTAGTAAGGTCAGTGGAAAAGGATGGAGCACCTATCATTACTACATATTCGTCTGTAGTTTCACAGGTGGACCCAAAGATCTCTGATTTGTCAGCCGGCTTAAACCGACGAAACACAGTTCAAGTTCAGGTAGAAAATGCTTTCTATGAGGTAGGCCCTGACGCTGGCTTGGTGTCTGACCGTTCAGCTGGCCGAATTCTAAATAACACATATATAGATAGTCATAACTATAAGGCACTGCTGCTTGGATCGCTCTACATGATGGACTGTGATGAGATAGACATGCTGGTCTTAGGTGTCCCTGTTACATCTTGGAATCGGGTAAACGAACTCAAGAAAATGGTTGTCGGTACCCACACAATTTCGGGAAGGACAATCCATGTTAAAGATGCGTGGGTTATCGTGCAACCGATGGCTGGATTGCTCAGCTATGCAAATTCAATTGGGCAAAAGGGGTATAGCCAGCTTCGTGATATGACAGTTCTATCAGTTGATATAGGTTATGGCACAGCTGATTATTTAGTTAGTCGTGGTCTGAAGCCAAATGAATCCCGTTCAGGTGCAGTAGAAGCAGGTATGGGTACCGTAATTGAACAGGTTTCAGCTGGATTAAAATCTGCGTTTCCGAAGTTAGATAGAATACCAAACGATGTAATTGATGCAGCATTCTGGAAGCACCCTGGTACCATTCGTATTTCAGGCCGGGCATATCCCTTCCCTGTTTGTGACGGGAAAGATATTGATAAACGTGATGTGGCAGTGAAATTTAACGTGCGGCCGAACATTGACCAAATCACACGCACTGCAGTAACGCAAATTCGGAATCAAGCAGGTTCAGGTGCTGACATTGACGTGATCTTGCTATTTGGTGGCCCAGCCACCCACTACAAAGAAGCACTTAGCCAGGCTTATCCGGATCACGAAATTGTTATGCCAACAGCTGGTGGCCAGTGGGATGCAAATTCACTTACGGTTGTATGCGAAGGACTGTATTGGGGTGGCGTTCAGTATGCTAAAAGAGTTAAAGAGTCAGTTGGAGCGGCATGATGTTTAAAATCACTCTCAGAAAACAATCACCGCTGGCTCTTCATTGTCTCGATATGGCACCAAAGGACAGGAATGCCGAATTAATTCGCTTAGCTGATCTGGGCTTGGCAATAGAGCGCCTTGGTATCGGGGGTTCGAATAGTGCTCACCATGACAGAAATAGTGTGCATCAGCCTAAGGTTGGACACCACCAAACTGTTACGAAGCCGTCTGTAGTCGAGAATGCTGCAGATCGAAGTGAGCAACGTTTTGAAGGTCGATCTGAAATTGTAGACTTCGCTGATGATATTTTTCAAGTAGGCTCATAAGAGCTGATGGTTTGATGGGCCAGGCTTAATTAGATACAGGTGGAATATCAACAATCTATGTTTATTTCGGTAAAAGCCCGACGGCCAATCACCAAACTACGAGGTGATTGGCATTTTTTGTTAACATTCTTGGACAAGGCAAAATGCAAATATCTATGTTGAAAAAACTTGCAAAGTCCATTGTTGACATTATAATTGGTGACTAATTTGTGTGCAGGGGGATAAAATGCAATTTAATAGATTGTTAAAGCAAATTCGTCGGTCAGAAATTGACCTTCTTATTTTGCATAAAATGCTGGCGACTGAAGATCCTGGTTTTTATGTGGCTTTTGCTAACACCTCTATTGCCTTCGCACGTGAGATGTCAAAGCTCTCGATTATAGCTACACATAATTTGCACTGTGTTGAAAAGAATTCTCGTTGTATTTTTAAATTTGATGGCAACCTTGAAAAGGTATCTTCAGAGGGTGCATTGTCCTTTTACGATTTGACGGATGACAGCTCTTCTACTTACCGCCAAATCATCAGTAAGCAAATAGAAATACTGATGCTGATAAGAGATATCGCAAAAGAATCAGTGGAGATGTGCTCTGCCCTGACAGGAATGTCTCTTTCCAATGCCCGTTACATTACAACTTTGATCCCAACAGATGTTCTTCCACTAATCAGTGATACCGCTTTATTTCGCTTACCCTTTAAGAGCGAAAAATCCCTGAAAGATTTTTTAGAGTGCGCTCGCTGTCAGAACACATTCCAATTTGCTTTGGATATGGTTGCGTAAAGATGAGAGCAGTTGATCAACGTATGCAGTCGTTACTGGCGGCATGCCACCTCGCTAAATTCGGCATGAATGAAAACTTGCTCAACATCTATTACCCTTTAGACAAGGGTATGTATAAGCAATATTATGCTGGCCCCGCTGATGGCCAGAAACGACAGCGCGTTTCTGAAGGCTGGATGCGTGGCAAGGAAGCCTATCTAATTGTCAGAGCTCATCGTATTTTCATACATCTGTTTCCCGGTAACGAAGATTATTCACGGTTGATTTCAGTCACAGACCTGTGGTGCTTCTTTCAGGCATACGTCACGCTATACCCCCAAGACAACATGACGCCTAATCGGATGCACTACATGATCGAAAAGGTCAGAGCACGCCGTTTACGCATCATGAAAGAGTGCTGTTCTTGCGGCAAGCCATTTCTGCTTCATGAAGAGGAGTTCACTTGGTTACCGTGTGCGGTTTGCGAAATTACCAAAACTGCATTAACTGCGCAAAATGCTCAACAGATTAAGGCCGCAAAATAGACTGTCTTAATATCACTTTATTTGTACTGAAAAGTTAAAAATAACTCACCTTTAATCGGTGGTTTTTTTTATGCGAATTCTTTTATGTGTCTTATCAATTTTGCCAAGCCTGTGTTTGAGTGCTGAGCCTCAGAATTGGTATGAGCAACGAGAACGTGGTTGGTTCTGGCATGAGGTTAAAGAGGAGGTCGTTGAGGTACTTCCTGACATAGTGGAAGAGCAGAATAAATCTGAGTCAACTTCGATTGAGCAGCAACCGGAAGAAAGTGTTGCTTTGGATTCTGCCTGGTTGAAGCAAAACCTTGAGGTCTTGATGCAAAAGGCCATTGATAACCCATCCGATGAAAATATTGCAGCATATGCCTATGCAAATCGTCTGCTAATTGACTTAGGCTCCCGGTTTTCTACCAGAATGAAGGAATACATGGAATTGGAGCAGCCGCTTCAGGAATCCGCACGCCGGCCATTCTCAGCTTTTGCATTAAGTGAGTTCTCCTCAGAAAGACGAAATGCAATGACTGACATTCTAAAAGCGGTAAAAGATAAATCTCATATGTGGTTCTTTTACTCTTCAACATGTAGTTTTTGCATGAAGCAATTGCCCGTCCTTAAGGGGTTGAAGCGCCTTTATGATATAGAAATCCTTGCGATTTCAATGGATGGCGGAACTTTACCCGGCATTGAAGAATTTGAACATGTTTTTGATTACGGTGGCGCAGTGTCTCAACGTTTCAATGTGTCAGTCACACCCTCAATGTTCTTGGTAAACAACAACACTGAGCAAGTGATTCCCCTTGCTCAAGGTATGCATGCCCTCCCCGAGCTGGAGGATCGAATTCTACTTGTATCTAAAAACCAAGGCTTGATATCGACAGAGCAATACGCATTAACAAAAGCTGTTCGTGATATCACAGTGTTCCGAAATGATGAAGGCGAAATCCTCGCTGACCGCAGGAAGCTCGAATCTGATCCTGGTTACTTAGCAGATTTACTTAAGCAGCGTTTACAGGAAGTACCAGCTTTCGGGGTCACTTCTATTCCACAGAAAGCTGATGAAGAGAAGGTACCTGAAGTCAACTACACACCTGTAAAATGGAATTAATTAAACGCAGTGGTTGACGTTCATTTACTGGCTTTGTATATTGCACATACTCAAGACAAGTAAATAGGTGTAGTTATGGTCAAGAAGTTACTGTTGGGGTTCGCTGTGGTCATTTTTGGACTGGCAGCTAGTGCCGCCGTTGCTGCACCTACAAAGGCTCAGTATCGTTTAGTTGGCTCTATTGATACTGGCATTGACGCTACCGATAAACAGCACCAGGCATGGAACCATTTTTTTAAGCTGGCAGACGCTGTAACCGGTAATGAATTCTACGCTTTTACCTTTCAGGTTGAAAAGTTTGGCAAATATCAGGTCAGTTTTGTTGTAGATAAAGTTATTGTTCAGGCAAATGCCTTGCCAATGGATGTGCAAGGGTTTCAAAGTCCGACCAAACATCGTTATGGTGTGGTTGTCTCTGAGCAGTTGATTAATAAGCTTAAGTCTTCCTCTGCGCCGGCAATCACTTTCGGCAATGAAAAGGGTTTACCTTCTGATATGACAAGGCTTGCGTTGTGATAGGTTAAGCCTCGAATTTTGGGTGCCTTAGCTATCCATCCCAGATATAACGAACAGTAGAATGCCCCTTAACTGGGGTATTTTTCTGCCCGAATTCTGGGGTTTATATGAAATTCAAACCGTTAATGCTGTCTTTGACATTGGCCTTTTTGCCAGTATCTATATCTTCTGCCATTGATATGAAAGACCTTTTCGACTCTTATTCTCAAGGGGCTTCAGGGGTATACCAGACATCTGATGGTACGTCTTTCTATGGGGGCAACTTCACTACCAGAGCAAAGATTGTCAATCGTGACTTATTCAATGTAAACCCACCAAGTATCAAGGCCGGCTGTAACGGTATTGATTTTTACGCCGGCTCATTTAGCGTCATATCTGGTGACGAAATCGTTCAAATGGCCAGGGGTATTGCACAAGGTGCTGCCGGGTACTTTTTCAATATGGCAGTAGGTTCAATTTGCGCTTCATGCTTGGATAATATGCGAGAAATGGCAGCCAGGCTGGAAGAGCTAAATAAATTCTCACAAAACTCATGTCAGAACTTCTGGGACAAGATGACTGATGCCGAAGCAAGAGTTGAAGATAAAAAGAGAAATGCAGAAAAAGGAGCGCAACCCTTACTAGATGCATGGACTGGCAATGCAATAGGTTGGGCTGACACGGTAGTTAAAAAAGCGGATAGTTATTTTAATACTGCTAAAGACGAACCGGGCGGTGGAACCAGCGAGGCTGCAAAAAAAGTATCTGCAGGTAACCTATTCACCGAAAAACTTAAAACATCCTTTACCAGCTTAAATTTGGTTTTTCCGGGCTTTAATACTCAGAGAGAAAAGGAAGAGCTGTTTATTTCCCTTTTCGGCACCGTGATAGTGCCGCTGGACGGTAAACCAAAGGCGATACACCCGATAGAAAATCTATTGGTTGATTTTTTTAATGGTAAAAACGAGGTAAAAATCAATCGGTGCCAGGATGAAGAATGTACTCAAGTGTTGGAGACTACGGAAAGTAACTTCACCTCGCTTTATGATTATCACCTGAGTATGGTCTCAAGTGCCATCAGAACTATTAAGCGTAAGGGGAGTATTAACCCACAACTTCAAGCATACATGCTTGCAAATGACTTTAACTATTCTAAAGCAGCTCAATCATTCAATACTCCACAAATTGAAACGTTAAGCCGTGTTTTAGCAGCGCAGATAGCTTCACAGCAGCTAATGGATGTTCATGAGCAATTCGTAACCCTTCTCTATGAAATGCGTGCAACAGCCCCTGATGGAGACAGAATTAGTATAACCAGGGAGATTAATGAAGCAATTCAGCGAGCTAAAGTAGAAATGGAAAAGCTCGAACGTGTTTCTGAGGAAAAGATTAAGGAAACGGAAGTTGCGCTTAATGTAATCGTGTCTTTAACAAGCTTAATGAAAGATAAATACTGATATGGCTATTGAAGTTAGAATTTTGGGAGATTTTGAGTTCTCCCGACAAATTATCTCTGGTATTGCCAGATTATTTTCATACGACAATGGGCTTGGGTATGCGTCAGGTATTTTACTGGTGCTGTTTTTAATCTGGTCATTTGTAAAACATGCACTGGACCCGGAAAAAGCACCCCACCCAATTAAAGAATTTGTGACCGGCCTCATAATGTGGATGATTATAGGCTCAAGTGGTTCATCCGTGAAATTTGACGTAATGCTTACGTCTATTTCGAACCCTGGCCAGTTCGAGTACATTGAGGATGTGCCGGCCATTGCAGTCATACCAAGTTGGTTAGCATCTAACTTTTTCAGTGTTGCCAGGGAGAAGCTACAGGATACTTTTTCGCCGGTATCTTACAGTCTTGGTTCCGAACATCTGGATCCATTGGGTGCACTAGTTAAAATGTATGATGTCGCACCTTCTGATGCACATGTTGCACACTCAAGCAGTGAACATCATGATTTGGAGCGTTCTATAAAGAACTACGTTGAGTTTTGTTATGTAGCAGATCAAAACCTCTCCGATGCGGTACCTGAGAATTCTCGGACAGACCTGGAAAAGGTTGATATTTCCAATCCAGCAGCACTTTGGGATAGCTTAAAAGTTTCCTATAACGGTTTGATGACCACTATTTATATCGGTGATTTGGCTAAACAGTCAGCTGACGCTGGAAACGGATATGGCGCAAGAATGCTATGTTCAGATGCATGGGCTTCGATCAATAGCTATTTAACTAACAGTGGTTTTGAGGCAAAGGTTGTAAGTTATTACAATAGTAAAGGTGTATCTGATGAAGCAATTAAAAAAGCCGGCTTAATGATTAAAGGGTCATTGGCGGGCTTTGACTCCTATAAATTGCAAGTGGGTATGCTTACTGCCTATCATCTACGCAGCGGGTTGGTCGGCACTTCAATGGAGCTGGAAAAGGACAAGATGATTTTCGAGTCCTGGCGCAAACGCGTTGTAGAGAAATCCGGTGAAGCCAGCATCTTCAAACAGGCAATGATCCCCATAATTACTGCAATTGAAACATTCAGCTTCTTTATTGCCCCGCTAATGATGGTTATGGCCATCATGGGTGGCGTTGGGCTTGCCTACATAGGCAAATACATGATGCTGGTTTTATTCATAAACATGTGGGGTTTCATAAAGGTATTCGTTGACCTTTATACTGCCATAGCGGTTGAACGCGCATTCGCTGTAAATGGTGATACGGGATCTGCTTTCTCCTTTGGCCAGTACCCTACTACCTTTATGGAGATTGAGGGTTTTATAGCAACTGCTGGTGCATTAACTACCGCAATACCCATGTTTGCAACCTTCTTGCTCTATGGGGGCGTTCACTCAATTATGGGTGTAATGCGCTCAGTTGGTGGCGCCAGTGTTGACGCATCAAATATGGCACCAAATGTTGCCAGCTCAATGAACGCCGGTGTACGTTCAATGGGTGACCATCAGTTCCAGCAGGTCTTGGGTACGGGTGGTACAGCCATTGGTCAAAGCCTCGTTACCGACCAAAGCTTTGGTTCAATGTCCGTGTCGGATAGCGTTTCAAGTGGAAGTGGTGTTTCAGGAGCCTTATTGGGGAGTGTCACATCTTCAAGTGCAACCGGTGCTGTTGATACCCTTCAAACAATGATGTCTAACTCTAACCAAACTGGCATTTCTGACCGTCAAAGTTTGATGAGTCAATGGTCTTCCTTGTCGACAGACCAAAGAATGGAATCTTTAGCTCAGCAATTACAAAAATCTTCCGGTATGGATGTTAAAGAAGCCAGGTCAGCTGTAATGGAGGTTATGGCAAATGGAGGTGCTGGATTTCAAGGTATGTTGTCAGCCGGCCTTAGTGGCGCAATCAAAGCTGGTGGCCAACAGAGTACGTCGGATAACTACTCCAAAGCTGAGTCATTTATGCAAAATTTCTCTCAACAATATACTGATACAAATTCCAAAGGTGACACTGCTGCAGTAGCCAAAGATTTTGCTAAGCACACGCAGTGGTCAAATACTGAGTCAGGTGGACAGTTAAATCAGCATACAGAGATGTACCAGACTGCATCCGCCGCCCAAACACAGCTGCAGGACGTAGTTTCATCAAATCAGGGAGTAGTTGGAACACAACAATTAAATATGGCAGCTGTTGCTGAGCAATTCAAAACAAATCCAGATGCGGCATCGGGCATAATTAATGGACTTTGGGATAAACATGGTTCCGCTTTAGAAAAAGCTGGCTTAACACGAGGTGATTCAGGCAGCCTATTTAAGACTTTCGGCGGTGAAGATAACCCGCTAAAGGCTCTCATGGGCCTTCGCAATGAACTGCTTAAGTCAGATGGAACTCAGGCTGATTTAGGAAATCAGTCCAAGGATATGGCGCTGAGTGGCGATCTGATGAAAGCGATTGGCGCTTCTGTTGGTGGATATGTCGGGGCTGGCTTCAGTAAAGCCGGTGAAGCTGATATTGCTCAGGCGGGGATTCTAAGTGGGGTTGATAAGGCAGCTATTATTGATCCAAATAGGAATTCAGGATTGACCGCGCCTAATACAGCCAATCTGGCTTCGGAAGTACAAAAGGGTATATCTAGTATTTCGACCCAAGGCAATGCAGCAACAGGAGGATTCGCTTCTGGTGTTGAGGGCCGCATGGGTGCAGGTAGCTATATGTCCGGCAGCGAGCTCGCCAACTATGGAAATGGAATTGGTTTTAACCCTCGCTCCGATTTCAAAGATGATTTCTTCACTAAAGGCTTAAACTTTGCTCAGCAAGGACCAGAGCAGTTAGCACAACTATTTGGTAACGGCCGTGAGTGGGGGAAAAACGCAGAGGATTGGTCTGCAACCGTTGCCTCTTTCGCAAATGGAAATGGAAACCACTCATTGGCCTTACGCGAAGGTTTAAAGGATTTAATGATTTCTAGTGGCCAAGATTTCAATAAACTTGTTTCAGGAGCTAATAATGGAAACCAAGAATCATTGTCAAAACTATCTGCAATGAATGATGCCAGGTTATTCCTTCAGACTGATGAAGGCCGAGCAGCTGTAGGCGCTTTAAGCAATGATGACGGTAAACGGTTAGTTGCCAATATGAATGCTATGGGCGGAGCAATGTCAAATTTAACCGACTCAGATTCAACAATATCCGCTGTGGAGTTGAATGCGATATCAGCAGCAAGAATGCAAGGGCAAATCACTAACAATCAGGCCAGTGGATTCCTTGAGCTTGGTTCAGCTACAAATAGTACAATTAATAAAATTTTTAGTAGTGGTACTGCTTCAGAGGGTGTTAATTCAGCAATATATGCATCGAGCTTGGGTGCTGCAAAAGATAACGGAGTGCTTAGAGATATAGTTAACACCTCTGAAAACTCCTATAACACATCCAGTGGTTATAGCCAGTTTATTCGGGAAAATGATGATTTCAGGACACCTAGACAAATTAGTGAAGATATCTCTGGAGATAATCCTGTTTTAGCCGCTAATTACTCAAATGTAGCAGCAAATGACATTGTTAAAGATACTGCAATGTTGAACTACAATGCCGGCGGTTTAGTGTCAGATGGCAACACATTGCAAGGTTACAACAAGGATTTTGATGTAAACTCAAAGGCGGTATCAGCTCAAATTGGTAACTATAGTAGTAAGATAATAGATTCGATTGGGAATAACGGTGGATTCGAAGGTATTAACGACAGGTTAATCTCATCTGCAGTTGATGGAAATACTAATGCCTCACACCTAGTTTACGCTCTAAGTGGACATTATGGTCAATTCTCAGCTTTAGATAAGCTAAACGATTCCGGACTTGGCGCAAGTTCTCAGGGTTTATTTCTCGCTGTTACTGACCTGTCAGAAAAGGCTAACTCTTCCGGACTGGTTACTGGTCAGTCAGATCTGAATTCTCAGTACCAGGCGTATATAAATGGCGAGTCTGCTATTAACCCAGAAACAGGTGAGCCTTTCCCAAAAGATAAAACGTTTGAGTTTGATGGCAGTTCATACTTAAATGTTGGAGAAAACAATGATGGAATTGCCATATATAGAATGGGTGAAGGTGACGATGCAAGTTACTTCACTTTTGATGGAAAGAAGATGAGTTATTACAACAAAGACTGAAAATAGCCCCGCTTTTGCGGGGCTTTTTCTTTTGGTGGGGGCCTGTCGATTTTAAGCATAAGTTGAACTTTTTTAACCATAAAATGAGCTTTTGAGCGTCACCACTACAGCATGACCAGCAGGCCAATACTTATATACCCGCAGGGGACAACCGTGTAGTTGGCCTTGAATTTGACTTGGTGAGTGCCTGCAGCACGATTCCAGAACCACCTTATAGGTGGCTGTATCCACCCTCTACAAACCCGAAAAGTTCAATTTATGCTTTAAATTTTGAAGGTCAGTTTATGGTTTAAAAATTCGTAAGATAATGTTCTATTAACCATATTAAAAAACTGAGAGTTCAACTTATGATTAAAACAACAGGCCCGCTCGATTTGTTGCGAGTAAAAAAAAATTGGTTACAGTGGCCGTAATTTGTTGGAGGTCATTAATGTTTCGAGTGTATATGAGTGCCCTGCTGCTGTGGGCTTTATCAGCTGATGCAAAACCTGTAAGTGTAACTGTAAAAGAAGAAATTGGCGGCCGGCCTGATGAAGTCGTTAGGCAATCCGCCCGGGTGAAAGCTCAGTGGAGTGCTATCGATCGGTTACCGGTGGTTGTGTCAGGCTCTGAGCAACTGAAAGATGATGACTACTCCCAAGAGATAAAAGCCTTGTCTGCAGGTGAATCCACTGTGACGGTCAGCAGTGAGGTTTGGGATCGGAATAATGGCATATTGACCCTTTCTGCGGATGTCACTATGGATAGTGCCAAGTCGCTTGAGCTTATTGAAGAAATCCGCCTAAGTGTTGAGGCTAGAGCCAGGCTGAAAGAAGTGTACAATAAAATTGATGCTATTGCTGCAGCCGGTATGGTTAATCAGCCAGAACTAATTCAGGTTGAAAGTGAACGTGCGCGTATTCTTTCTGAATTTCTGATCAGGGACAACATAGCTGCATCACAGGCTGCCACCCAAGACTTATATACCCGGGTGGGTGTATATCTCTATACGGGGGCATTGGCCAAATATATCTCTGATGCTAAGGTGACTATTCTGAATGTCGATGATGAATACGTTAATGCCAGAGTGGAGTTCAATAAGACTTGGGCCCAGGTGCTTAATGAATTCCAAGGCGAGTTTTCTGAGATCCCCACTATAGTTGCGTTGTGGGATGGCATTAAATCTCAATTGCCAACGCCGTGTATCAGTAAGCGTGAATGGTATCCATATGCGCAAGAATGGCGAGCGTATATCGAAGATGAGCCGCGTGTATTGGGTAGCGCGAAAGATGGCTATCACTACTTAGTAAGAGCTCGGCACCAAGGAAAGGATGTTGTGCTAAATCGTGTTAATGAACACTTACGAGTATCGGCCTGTGTGAGCATGCAGGTTTTTGAAGCTGTTCACCAGTAGGAGGCAAATACACATCAGGCTTGCTAATGAAAAAGCCCTGCAGCATATCAGCTCCCGATATTCTGGCCAGGTTTAGCTGTTGTGCAGTCTCAATGCCTTCAATCACAACTTTGGCACCCATTTCGTGGATTAAGCGAACACTCGCATTTAGCAAAGCTCGGTGCCGATTGCAGTGTTCAGCCCCTTGTATTATGGACATATCCAACTTCACCACATTAGGGTTTATCTCAAGCAATGCTTTGAGGTTAGAGTTACCCTGGGTGAAATCATCTATGATGATGTGAAACCCAAGAGCTCGTGCAATTTTAAGGTTCTCTTTTAGTGTTGCCCAGCAGGCAATTGGGGTCGCTTCAGTTATCTCTAAACCAATTGATGATGCCGGTATGCCGGCTTTTGAGTATCTTCCAAGTATTTTTATAAAGTCTTCATGAGCTATCTGCCCTGGTGTGTAATTTACAAAATACACGTGCGATGGGTAGGTCTTCATCAACTCAAATACGAATAACACCTTACTATCTGTCAGGTCGGATAGGTGCTCAATGAATAGCGATGGGTATGTCAAGAACTCAGCTAGCTCTACCCCTTGATGAGACCGAAGCAGCAATTCTGTAGCAATTGGTTTCAATGATGTCGCATCGATTATGCTTTGGTTAGCTATAACAGTTTTCATTGCACTCCCCTCTTTTGGCTAATGTTAATTGATTAGAACAAAAATGAGGCTCGTTAAGATGTGCCTAATTGAAGGCTTAATATTAAAGTTAACTGAAATTATAGGGGCAGATGCAGCCTGAACTCTCTGCAAGTTCAGGCCCTCACATGTGTAGGTGGGTTTTAGTTAAACAGGTTTGTGAATCATAGATAGAATTACCTGTATTTGACGCTTAGCATCCTCGCTAGAAAGCACAATATTGCTTACGTATCGTCCTTTTGTGTTCTGGAATACAAATGTTGAGTATTTCCTGTCCTGCTCTATTTCTACTGACCAAAATTCCATGCATTTTAATCTGAACCCAAGTATGGATTTTTCCAGCACACATTGACCACGAGATATGTTGAGTGTTTCGTTGTAGCTCAGTAGTACCAGATTTATAAAAGGCGGCAAGAAGAACTCTATAGGTGGAAAACCTTGATACAGTCGCACATGGTTTGCCATCATCAGTGCAAGTAGGCCGGAAAGTAACAGGAGGAATGCAAAAGCGGCTTTTCCTATTGGATGGCTGATTAGAGGCCTATAGTTAATGGTATAAATGGGCGTCATTATTTCCGGCTCCAATAAACTTCAACATTTGATTGATCTGCTCTTTTTGTGCGCAAAGCGCTTTACTTAATTGTGATTCAGGCGACAAGTCCGGTGCCATTGATGGTAGTTGCTGCAGAACCTGAGAGTAAACTGACTGCAGTATGGTTCTCTGAAAGGATAGATTTACTTCCTCTTTGGTAAGTCCGTCATTATTCTTAATCGATTTAAGTGCCAGAACAGGGTTAATTCTTATGTGAATTGTGCCGGCTCCAATCAAAGGGAGGCCAAGTTTACTCATAGGCCCACTAATAGGCGACACTTCAAATACAGGCAGTCCAACTGAATCACAAAAATAGACTTTTATCTCACCTATGTCCTGAGCAAGGCGAAGCGCCTCAGGGGAAAATGATGATGAAAACTCATAAGAAAGATACCCGGCCAGAACACTATTTGTCATTTTTAACTTCCATAAATAAGTATGCTTTGAGATTAACACATGCATATTTTGTCACAACAAAACGGTTCAAGTGTGTTTTAAGAGCCTAAATATCCGGTCTTAAGCGCATGGATTGAGATCGAGTTTGAGTTAAACTTTTCTGCAAATATCAATGATGAATATTTGAGCAAATTGGGTTATCATGGATTTATCAGCTTTTCGTAGATTTTTAATTTTAGCTGTAAACACAAAAGCGACGCTTACATTCAAGATTCAGGCTTATTTAATGCCCGGGTTTCCCAGTAGATATCGGTTTACCCTGGCGGTGCAATCAGATTCGGGAACTGAATTTCTACCTTACTTTCTTAAAAGTGTAGACGATGCGAAAAGGTTGATAGTGGAATTCTCAAATTTATTTTTAATTAATGACGCTAATGTAAAGGTATTAGAGCATGCAGACTTCAAAGTCGCCTAAGCTCACAATGCAGCAGACGGCAGTGGCACTTCTTAGGCTTGGCGTTACCAATAACGTAGAGTTCAGAAAACTGTGCTCTTCAGGCGAGCGTCCTATAGAAATACCATCATCACCGCATACTTATTACCCTGATTTCCCAGGCTGGAAAGCGCTAATGAAGATGGGGCGTGAGCTTCTTCATTCCGATAGCGTAGATATATCGACGCCGGACTATAGTGAATTAAAAAAAGGCACACATAGGCTTGGTATCAGTTCAATTGCAGAATATAAAAAGTCTGTTTCGTTGGGCCGGTTAGGCCCTTCGGCACCCGAAAATCCAGAGGAATGCTTCGGAAGTGAATTTAAGGGATGGGGTGACTTGCTGGCTCCTAAACACCGCAGTGTTATGGATTTTGAACAAGCTCGATCAGTAGCTCGTTTTTTATGGCCAACAAATTCATCGGAGTGGCGTAAGTTCTGCCGTAGTGGCGAGCGGCCGCCTTATTTGCCAGCTATGCCTGATCGTGAATATGCAACCGAAGGTTGGAGCGGTTGGGAGGACTTTTTAAATGACCCAGGCAAAGTCTAATTTACTATTGTTTTGCAGAAGCCTCTTTTTAAGAGGCTTTCTTGTTAATAGGGAGTTGGATCACAATTAACTGAGGTTTTATCCAGTGCGGGATGGTGAAATGCTGATGTATACAAAAAGCCATCATTAAAAAATAAAGGTAACGGGTAATACAGATGAACTGAGCTTGATTAATTTTAGGCAACATATAGGTTGATCGAATTAAACGGTAAGATAAATTAATCATCTTTGAAGACAGAAACGATCTCTGCATAACGTTTGTTGAATTCATCATCGTTTTTGAGCGAACTTTGATCTAAAATTTCCACACTTGACGAAGGTAATAGCTGGAAATCAAACCCGCAAGGGCGAGGTAGCTGATCACAAAATATTGTGCACTTGCCTGAAACTGGTCCGGTCACTTTAAACAGAAGTTGGATCCTGGCATCAAGACCAGTTCCACCCTGCAGCTTCTCAATTTTCCAAGTGATAACATGATGATCGTCCTTTAGAAAATACCGCAAAGGAAGCTCGGAGTTAAAAAGCGACTTAAACATTTCATCATGAAGGCTCTCAATAAAAGGGTATTGAGTTTCTGATTTCTCAGGTTTACACGGCAATGAAACACCAGGCTCTTTAATATCCAGATGTTTGGATACAGGGAACTCAAGCTGCACGCGCAAATCACTGGCCAGCTGCTCACCTTCATTGGATAAAGAAAGCTTTAACGGCTCGTACCCAAGCCACTCTTTAAGTAACGATG
This sequence comes from Rheinheimera hassiensis, assembly GCF_022436675.1. Lineage (GTDB taxonomy): Bacteria > Pseudomonadota > Gammaproteobacteria > Enterobacterales > Alteromonadaceae > Alishewanella > Alishewanella hassiensis. The sequence continues at coordinate 122,962 of NZ_JAKUJZ010000010.1, forward strand.
CTCTTTCACGGTAAAGAGATTTGTTTGTAATGCTTTTTAACCTGCCCCTACCTAAAGAGCCCGGAAAGACTGTAGTATCCTCCAACATTTGATCCAGCAACTCTAAACTCAATCTACTATGTGGCCGATTAGTTGTTTTAGGTTGCTCAGGTTCCTTTTTGTAATCCGGAATTTCAATCCACTGCTCGAAGCTATATATGGGCCCATCAAGTTGCAACATGCTATCTTCTGATGAATGACCACTTTGAGTGCTCAAATATAGGTCGAACTCAGGTACTTTTGGTACGCGGGCTTTGAATATGGAAATGTATTCAAGACCAAGGCTCATTAATAAATGATAAATTAGTGAGATGGATAAAACATAGATGCCGACACTAGGATCTGCTAGGCCGTCAACAATAGAACGCAACCAGTCAGACTTGGCAATAAACTCTTCAAAAATTGCAATGAGGATGGCTTGGAAAATATTAACCTGTGACTCAATGATCAGACCCAGACCTGTAATCGCCGAGAGCCTGGCAATCACATTAAAGGTCTTGGGCCGAAGGATTTCTAACAACCGCTCCAGAACATCCAAGAACTTATCTAGCTTCTCTATCATCGCAAAATTACCTAAAATCAAATTGACGCAGCAGGATAAACGATATAAATGAAATGTAAAAGCTCGCCTGTACGTAATGCCAACCCGATTGAGCAGCGACACCATACTATGAGCCCTTTCACTTTAGATACATCAGCCTTAAAAGCTTGAGGGGAATCCTTATCATGGCTCAAGTTGATATTTGTGCATTGCCTGTAGGCTGCTTGCATATCGAAAGTTGGATTGGCCATGAGTCATACCGTTTTTGCTTAGTTAAATGAAATGACACAGAATTTCGATCACAACCGAACCGGAACCAGGATATCGGCGGCTAACATAGAGGGGCTAACGGGATTTTGAATTTTTATCTGCATTATCATTTCGTACTAATACGTAATATGTATATACGTACTGAGGTGCAGCTCAGAAGTTACTGAGTTTCAGCATTTCTAACCAGTAATATTTTTGAGTTTTTACTGGTTAGCATCAGAACCCAATAAAACTACCGGTTATGTCAGTACAGTATTGGCAGTACCAGCAAGGCGTTTCCAGCAGTCTAGATTAAGCTCCGAGTAAAGTAGGAGTATATTAATTCATCCTCCAAATATATCATTGTAATTCAGTAGCTTAGCGCGCATTTTATGAAAAAATTTCCAGAATCCCGGCTACGCCTCACATATGCCTGGCTGAGTAGTCCAAATACCTTTTTTATAATAAAGCCTATTATTATTCTATATCTTGGAACGAAAGACCGGTCAGTTTAAGCTTTTTGACGACTTGCTTAAAAGAATTTGGAATATCTGTCGTGAAAATACCCAGGCCAAGGCCTGTCACACGAAATAACACACCATTTTTAGCTCGATGTCCGTCTAACACCAATTTTTCAAACATCCTGCTTGGTGTTCCGTCTAGCCGCATAAACCGCCGCGACTCTTGTTCATTGAAAACATCTTCACGAGCCAGAACGTGGATAATGTACCAGCGCCATCCGTCAACGTTGATTGGCAAAAATTCAACATAGTCCTGTATATGGGGGCGAAGCTGCTCACAGGTTGCTGCTGAGACGGCAAAGGCCGTTGATCCGAATGCGGCAATGTCGGGCTGCGGTTTAATCCGCTCGTCCGGGTTGTAAAACCAGGTAACTTCCATTGGTACCCAATTATCAGCGAGGGGCTTTCCATACAACCCCACCGGCTCGTCAATCTGCATGATCAATTCCAATGCAGTTTCCTGCAGCATGGAAAATTTTCTGACGTTGGTGGCCACAACATAACATTTTGTATCGATAACGGTGTTATCCATCTGCTAACTTCCTCCGGAGCGGAAACTTACCATTCTCCAGCATGGTAGCGACATCACGTAAAGTTGACATAATAGCATTTTTCCCCAAACCCTCTGCAATGGTACCTTCAAGCAAAAATTCAACATTCATGAAGTACTCTTCAGTATGCGTTTTAGAATGTGATTTTGCATTAGGTAAATATGGATGAGGACAATGCGTTTGGTAGCGCGGCAAATAAACGCCATTGAACTCGTTGTCGATATCAATCGCATAAGCAGCCAGGCGTATACGCGATTTCGCGGCACGGGGATGGTCCCAGGCAACAATGTGATGTGTGGAGACATTTTTCGGTCGGTGACGGCCGGCAGCCAGCATATTGTCCGACAACATAACATTATGCCTTTTAGCATGCTCCCAACGTACATGCCGGCTAAGCTTTAAGGCTCTGTCATCGATAGCGCCTCTCTGGTAGCGGAGGGTGTCAATTACCGTGTCGCGGTAATAGATGGCATAGGCCATTGAAGCTGCTTGGCCATATTCGCGGCTGCCAGTCAGATTTGTAAAATCTTCCGCCATTTCGTTGACGGACAGGTACACCGGCTCTGTAATTTTGCTCACATCGTGCTCCTTGCATTGGCTCTTTCAAAGTTTACAGTATGATAGCATTTTGTAAATATTGTAATCACGCAAGCATTTGGCTTTTAGCAGACAACAGCCTGTTTATGCTAATTGGAGGAAATTTTAAGAAAAGCTTACGCTTCCACATTTCAGAGTGTCAGAATTTATGCGTGTTCTTTACTAAAGGCCTGCGGTCAGGCACTTCAATAAGCTACCTTAAAACTACTAAAGATGGGTGCTAAGGCATTGTAATTAAATGTATCACCCAGGCAGGTGCTCGACAGGGCTTTCGCGGCCCGATGTTGCCTTAACCTGCTTGATATCAGCGATTGGATGACAGACCAGACTGTAAAGGCGATCAATATTAAGGTTTGAATATGGGATAATTCTGTCTGGAACGCCTAATCGAATAATTGAAACTCCTTGATCGATAAAGGTAACAGTGCCATTTCCAAGATGGATTTTGCTGCCTGACTGTAAAAAGGTGGTTTTTGACTGCTTAAGTAGTTCAGTGAACCTCGACAATGCTTCTTTATTTTTCATGGATACTCACAATAGATATGCCGGCGCGGGATCACGAGCATTAATTGCTTTGCCTTGCTTTCCCGGCTGCGATGCGGAAAGTTATTAAACTCACTTATTACGGGTGATTGGTTGATCACAAATATGGGTGAATGCGCAACCGAAGTGATGCTATACGACTTATAACTGGTATAAAGGTTGGCGGTTGGTGTCACTCTAAGCGGCCGGCGTAGATAAAATACATTGGTGTGATTGGCGTTACGTAAAGCTTCCAGTTCTGTTTGAATCTGAATTTCCCACGTAGCGGCATCAACTTTGGCCGGTACCTGCTTACCAGAATTAGTGATTAGATCAGCCACCTCTTCCCTTGTAAAAGTCTTACCTGAATACTTGTGAGCCCAACTGAAGTTGATTGCTGTTAGCCCTGATGGAGCCAGCAAAATGTGCCGTGTGATAGCCTTTTTGGATACGCCTGGTAGTGCCTCTTTGAACAGCTCAAACCGCTTATCAACATTTTTATGAAGCATTAGAATGCTTTGCTGGAAATGATCCTTCAAGGTGTTGATAGCCTGGATACGTTGACAAAGATCTTCACCTTGTGCTGACTGCAGCACAACCGTACCGGCCAGACGCCGGCCAAATAGTCCGGGCTCGTCCTCCAGCCATTTGAAGTCACGGATGTGCAACATGGCTTTCTGAAATGCCTGCTTTCCGGCGTATGACGTCAGGACTATGCTCTTAGGTGTCGTTCCGACATCTTCTTGAGTTAGTTTCGGGAATTCATACACATGGCTTTGATGATCGCACTGTTCAAGTATGTCACTGAGCTGGCGAATGTGCGCTTCGATTAAGTACAGATCTGCAACTAGTTCACTCGCTTTTCGCTTCTGATCTTCCATTGCTACCCTCCAGGCGTTGTTCAATCATGTTGCGAGAGGCATTTGTTAATTGTGGCCACCTTCTTAATTGCCTCACTTCACCATCCGATAACTGCTGCAAGTAAGTGGCATAGTGGCCAATTGCTTCCCGCCGGTACTTTTTTAACCGCAATACGGGTAAAAGCATGTAGTAGAGGTTTGCCATGATTAGAACGATGGCCATGTTGCGGCCGCCGCTTCCCCCACCCATTTCGTAAGCGACCGATAGCAAGGTAAAAATAGCCAGAATGATGACTACGTACCCTTTAGGTTTTTGTACCGGCTTCACCATCGATTCGATATTTAAATATTCCACACTTAACCTCTTTTACGTGCATCATACCTAGTATAGTCAATTCGAGACAAAAGCAGTACTTCGTAGCAACTTCGCCTCAACCTGTGATATTGCCGGTGCATCTTCTGACTTCTGAGAAAAACATGGTCCTAACCTTATGAATCCTTTATTTGCCCCTTCCCTTCTCCTCGCTTTCGGGCCGGCCCGGTTCCGGCTTCGAAGAGCTTAGTGCCGCGAAGCGGCACAGGTTTATAGGGTGCGTACTTAGGTATGATGCACGTAATTAATGTATCAGCACCAGTTCTTTCCGGTATTATGTCGGGCCGCATGGCTTATGTGCTGGGTTAAGGAGGCGTTTTCCAAGCCCTTAGTGAAGAACCGCAGTTCATACAGTGTTTATAATCAGTGTTAAGTTCCCTATTGAGATTCCACCATGCACAAATGTGTTACTTTGATGGCAATGCTGGCGGTTATAACAGGCTGTTCAGCGCCTACTCCAACAGCTCCGCCTGCCACATCAACCTCAAAGGGTTTCAGTACCCCTATTAATAAGAACCTGGTACAGCACTTTGTCTTCTTCGCTTTTGATAATGTCTCTTTACCTGCAGATGTTGAGGAGATATTGGCACCACATGCCAAAATGCTCATTGCAAATCCTGATCGAAGGGTTTTAATAGAAGGTTTAGCGGATGAAACTGGTGATTACCACTATAACTATGTGTTAGGTTTGAAACGAGCGAATGCCGTTGCTAAGGCGCTTTTAGCTCAGGGTGTTGACGGTTCACAGGTTATCGTCAGCTCGTTGGGCGTAGAGCGACCTCTAAACGCAAAGTCAGACAAGCGTAATCGCCGCGTTGTCCTGGCTTACTAATATGTTGCAACTTGTAATTTAGTAAAATAAGGAAAAGTTCTATGAATAAATCACAATTAATCGACAAAGTAGCCGCCGGCGCCGATATCACAAAAGCTTCTGCTGCCCGGGCTATCGATGAAATGACTAAAGCTGTAACCGAGGTCCTGGCTGATGGTGGTCAAGTGCAATTAGTGGGTTTTGGTACCTTTAAAGTGAATAATCGCAGCGCTCGTACCGGCCGCAACCCTCAAACTGGTGAAGCTATTCAAATTGCCGCGGCAAAAGTTCCTGCTTTTACTGCAGGTAAAGCCCTTAAAGACGCTTGTAATTAACATTGCTTGACGCCAGCACTTGCTGGCGTTTCAGGTTTTACGGCTTAATCCGAGCGGGTTTTATGAATTTCTCAGAAGCAAGCAACTTTATGGCTTCTGAGACGTTACTTAGATTGTTCTCTTCTTTTACCCATTCAAGCAGCTGTTTCGCGCTTTCATCTACTTTAATTGACACAAGTTTATTCGATTTGGCATGCCTGAATGAGCGTATGGTGTGCTTGAGTTCCCGCCAGCCCTTCAGGTGTAAATGATGTTGCAGTACCGCTTCCAATTCGATTTGCAGGGCATCAGGGGCTTTAATATTCTTGACCTGTAACCCGATAATGGCCTTGTCGAAAGCGTAAGCACTATCAGCATCAATGAATAGCCCATCTCGATTGCGTACTGTGTCTAATTTCTCGTATAGATACTGTAGAATTTCATGTGCCTGGTCAGGCGTGCACCAACTTTTCTTATTGGCCACTGGCTGCACTTTATTGTTAGGGTCTTTCTGAATTTTGCGATTAGTGTATGAGCGATACCGCATTTCCAGCTTATAGGCCACGTCATTAGGTAATAAGTCGAATGCCGCCGGCAGTGCTTGTTTTAACTCTGAGACATCCGGCTGAGACAGTTCATATATTGAGGGTAGAGCTTCAAAAAATTCAGCTGAATTTTCAGGCGCTTCAATTTCTACAGTCTTTTTGAGAGCCTGGTATGTATTAGTTAGCCAACTGGCAACATCGAGAATAGCGTCACCTTGGAGCCACTTTTTAATCTTTGACTTCATACCAATTCGAAAATTTCTAATGTCATAAAATTACTTTATCGCATTCCACTGCGTAAATATATAGGTTCGACCGTTACATCATTAATTTGCTATGAAGTAACTTGAAGATCTTAAGCTGCCTAATTCTAGCCTGCATATCCTCTATGCTGCGCCTTTTGCTTGCTTTGGATTGAAGGTATCCATCGGCAAACACTTCGGCCACAAATGCTACAAAGTGCTCCTGAGTATCTTCTGGCATCGAATTAACTGCTTCGGCGACGACCGCTGTTTGGTCCCTCCAGACCGATTCATTAATTGCCGGCGAAATGGAAGCAACTTTTGATTGTGGGCTTATTGAGCCTGACAACAACTCGCAGATCACATCGTTCATTGTATCCAACCCGTGCTCTTCCTTAAGTTGGAGTAACTTTAGTTTAGTCTTATCCGGTACCTCAATAGTCGCAGCGCCTTTAGCCTGCCGGTGCTTGTTCCGGTGATATCTTTGCTTGATTTTCTTCCATGATTCGACCTTAACCATACCATCAAGATAGTTGCTAATAGTCACGGCCGCGGATGCCAGATCTTGACCCGGCGCCGGCGAGCAAAGTAGATTTAGCGTGTCGAAAAAGGTGGAGTTACACTTTGTTTCATCGACTAAATCGTGTGGAGTAAAAAGCTTGAACGAATTAACTTTTAACCATGCGGTTATAGCAACAAACTCACTCACACTAACCCATCTATTTTTATTGGTTCGCAAAATCGCTGTCCATTGTGCTGATGTCAATAATTGACGGTAACGGTACCAAATATTATCTCATGGTATAATTTTGGCAATCAATATTTATCCCATGAGAGGGTTTCCTATTTTTTTTCGAACATCCCTACTGTATTGGAGTATTAATTTAGCGTTGCTCGATAAATAAGCACCAATTTTGCCTTGTCAGTTCAGCATATGGCAATTTAGAGTGCAAGATAACAGTTATTATCTTGCACTCTTATTTTCGATGGATTTGATTACTCTTACTACTGTATATTTGTCTAGTCATGGAATTGTAGTTATACTCAACGATATAAACGCATTACACTACGTATATATGATGAGCGCATTGCATACTCTACAGAATAACCAGGTACAGCTGGTCGGCCTTTCTTCGGCTGGCTCGGATGACGACGGCCGCCAGTTTTTTCGATTTATTGATGAAGTATTCAACCGGCTACCGCATAATTCAAAAAAGGCTCTGGTTTGTGACTGGCGTGTATATGTTGAGTATTGTCGGCAAAACAATCTCCCCCCAACATCTGGGAATAATGAAACCGCTTCAGCAACGATTACCGGCTTTCTTGCTGATCAAGCGGTAAAAGTTAAAGCAAATACTTTGACCCGTCGACTGTCATCGCTTCGAAAGATATTCTCAATAATGAAGGTAGCTAATCCGTTGATCACAGATGATGTGCTACGGATGAATATCAAATACACCACGGCAAGTATTTCAGCCCCGGCCAAACAAGCTGTGCCACTCAATAGCTTGGCGCTGGAAGCAGCACTACAGAAGCTGGACTTAGCGAATATCACTCAGCTGAGGGCTGCAGTTATGCTTTCACTGGCTTACGATACGATGGCTCGTGCTTCAGAAATTAGAATGGTTAAAGTCGAGCACATTAGCCGGCGAAATGGCGCCGGCCTATTGCTCATTGAACGCTCTAAGACTGACAGAGTAGCGGTCGGTTCTTACCGGTATATCTCTAATTCAACCATGGCCTTGATAGATCGCTGGCTAACGCACACCGGCATTTCCGCTGGATACCTGTTCAGAAAGGTTGCCGCTAAATCAAATGCAATACCAGGCAAAACGAAAAAGCTAAATTGTCCACCTATCAGTTATGATACCGTGCTCAGAGTTTACAAAATGTTTGGCGGTGAAGAGGCATTTACAGCCCACAGTACTCGGGTTGGTAGTACGCTTGATCAGATATCAGCAAACATCCCAAACCATAAGATCCAAATGGCCGGTGGGTGGAAGAACACCAATATGGTTACCTATTACGGCCGAATGCTGGATGCTGAAGAGTCAGGGGCAGCTATGTTGGCCAAGTTATCAGGCCGGTGACTTCCCTACCCCAAGTCTGACGCGATTATTCGGAAATTACTAATTAACCATTTACATCTAACTAGATTAAATACCTTAATTAAGGAGGCAATATTCATGCCTTTAATAAATCACCACTAGCTACACTGATGCTAGCATGTTCAAAATTATACTTAACTGTGGACTAGAATTAGGGTGAAAGACTTTAACTTCAATTATGGTAGTGAACTAAAATTACATGAACATGCAATTCAACGTCTAAACGAAAGGTTTGGTCTGGATGAGGCATACCTGCATGATATTCTAAATCAGGGGAAATTTGTTTGGCTCAATGGGGCAGGTCACGGCGGTAAACGAATAAACTCACGGTCTGGTCATCTCATATATATTCCCGACCAGGATAGCTATTGCATTGTTGTGATGGATAACCACTCAAGACTTGCAGTTACTGTGTTAAACGAAGAAATGGCAATTAACTCAAACTTTAATTGCCGGTTTGATGAAGTTTCGAAACTACGAGCTAAACGATTAGCACTTGGTTACGACGCAGTACCAGACATCAACTTTCTCTATCTACATGCTCAAAGCCGAACTGAAACGCCAATCACAATACAAATAAGAACCTTTTCATATAACTGGAAACCAGTGACCTGTTCTATTTACAAAACAACAATTAAGCCAGACCAGATTAATATTGAAAGAAACTATTGTACATTGGCTGATGACCAGATGAATACACTATCATGCTCCATCCTCGAAAAAGTTAATAATAAGGAAATTCGTCCCTACTGTGAGCTTTGGGTAAGCACTGGAGGTGGAAAAAGAGTTAAAGTTTCAAATAAATTGGATGTGGTTTCAACATTAGAAAATGCAGAACTAGAAATGAGATGGCTAAACTGAACTGAATTAATTAAGCCCGCTTCCGACTTACCCACAAGAGCTGACATAACGTCAATATTTCGTCGGCTAGTGGCACTGGTCTTTATCCTATCCTGCTGTTGATTGAATTAGGATTGCTATGACACCGAAATATACTTGAAAGTAGTCAAACCTATACGTTTCGCATTTGCTCTTGCTGCTGACTTACTTGAATATGGGTAAATACCATGTTTTGCTAAAAGCCTAAGAGCTTTTTCAACAGAATCAACCATCCATATATCAACATTACTAGGGAGGCCAGTAACAGTATGAGAGACAATACGACCATGTTCATCAATGGATGTAATCGTTCTGCTTTTAATATATTTCAATTCAAGCTCAACAATAGAGCCATCTTGCTTGTAAAATTTTGGCTCGTTATGTCCGGTTGTTAGTAAGTATCTCAATTTTTATCTTCTATTAAAAAATGACTTTGATATGACCGGACACAGACCATTCCGGGAGACATAGAGGCAATCAGCTCCCCCTGTGGATTATTGTTTTTCGTTGTCATCGGGGTATCCTACTTCACATACTTATCTATATGCCCACAGATCGGACACATCATTACTGTTTGAGGCTTTGTCTTGTCAGGGTCATCAGTCGGTTGCAAACGATACTTAGCTTCACCACATTTCCAACAATAGCCTTTTAGCATTCGCCTAAACTGGCATCTAATAAAATCAAGCAATTAGGTAAGACCTCATTGATTCCTATTTAGAATTTTTAATTACTGTAGCTGCTTCGAGCGATCTCAAAACAGTCTCACGCCGTGAGGCCTTTGACTTTAGAAAGTCTGCTTCATTGTATTTCAGTACAATTTGCTTACTTCTAACCTCCGCAGCAAAAACATTAAATTCTTCCAAATCTTCAGCACCTAAGCTAAATTGCGGAAACTGAAAAAGGGCTGGTGGTGTTACTTCAGCAAAGCGCTGCCTGGCTTCCTTAATTGTCTTAACAATAAAAATATTGCGGTATGCAGATGTTAATACAGCGGCATCGAAGCCCTTGCTCCATTCAGCTTCAGAGCTTGAACCTGATTTGTGTGGGTTGTCGGCACTTTCACGGCCAATGTAAAAAGATTCAAAACCAGCGTTAAATTCTGCTGTTTGACCTGGAACAAACTCTTTAAAATTTGGCTTTTCCATCGGTTTTTCCTTTTAATGAATTGAACGGTTTTCAGGCTTACCAGTGATCAAATCTTCAACATCCACTACTACTTGTTCCAGAGCGAAAGGGTTTGGCTCGGATTCGCACAGTTCGAGGTATTGGTGCCGCGCTTCGACCGGATCATAGTCAGTACCATTCTCGCGATTATACGCTTTCGCAGCTTCTTCCAGGGCAGCATCAAAAAGCGAATAGTGAGCAACACCATGTTTTTCAGTAAAGTCCTGATCAGCAAGCTTCAAAGCCTTCAAAACAGGCGAGTAATCCAGTTGTTCCATGATGTTTCCTGTATCTGAAAATTCTATAATTGCTAATGTAACCTAGTATCTGCTCAGCGCCATAAATCAGACCGGCTTGCCTTTACTAATGCTCCAGCCTGAGTGCTTCTCATTGAGATACTTGACTACCAAACCTCGTTCAGTGTCATTTAGTTCCTGGCTATTCGATAACTGAATCAATTGGTCAAGGTCGTAATTTTTAAGACTATTTCTATACGAGGAATGCATATATTCCTCATGTTCAAAGTGATACATGGCAAAAGTAGAAAAAACAGCTCCTGCTATACCGATATAAAGAGATGTTTCCACACCAAAAGCAGACGATAAATAAAATACTGTACTAAAAATAAAGCCAACCACGAGTCCTATAAAAATATTGAGTTTATGGTTTTTCGTCAGACTTTTACTTTCATGTGAAAGCTTAGGTATCTGTTTCATTGGGTTTCCTGTACCGGTTAACTGTTGATACTGAATAGATTAATGCAATTTGCTTTTCTGGCAATAAATCAAGCAGGCCTAATTCTTATGCTTAACGAATTTAACATTTACTAATTTACAAATGTACCATGGGGCCGATAGCATATTGGAAAATCCCATTAAACGGCATTAGGGCATATATAGTTAAGCCGGCTTTAAGAAAAAAATTCATGAAGGGGTAAATGTTGTGTTTTAACCTGGGTCTAGGAGGTGTTGGTCGTGCCTTAAAATTTTTAATTCGGTTTTCTTCCATGGCGCGGAATTCACGTATCTCTCCGTCAGGCGACACGAATATACCAATGGTGATTTATGTTGGCTCTGTCTCGCGAAATCCTGTAAGACTGGCCAACAGAAACAGCAGCTTATTTCTGTGGCGCAGCGGATCTGTTCTGCCGCTATTACGTGCAATTAACTGCTCCCTATAGTTCGGGGCCATTCAAAGGGCGTCCATCCATTAATCAGCGCACCCAGTAGGGTAATAATGCGCGATTTTGCCAGCCGGATTTTATTCTGGCTACCTGCACGTGATAAGAGGCCCCGAATTTAGGGGCTTATGGGCTGGCTAATAGGAAACGTCCAGGCAGCCAGTACGTAATATCTGTGTAAAGTACATGATAGCGTTGTTCAGTACAATTTAGCGTTGGAATTCAAATTATATTGGCAACATGAGAGAATAGGCTTTGAGTGAGAGCCAATGACTTCGCCCTGTTTCTAAATTTTCGACTAACAACCAATCTTCACTTTTAAGGTGCTCCGGAATATCAATTATCTCCTCTGTAACACCATCATCGGCAATAACCTGGGCCGGCTTCGGTAACACGGTAATCATTTTTCGTTCTTCTTCAAACTCCACTATCTGCCCGTCCAGTTCAAACTCTGCTCCCGGGCGATATGCAATATATGTTTTACCGACTATTGGTATGATTTGATTCATGCGCTCTCCTTATAACGCTGCCGGATCAGTGTCGGTAATGCTTCTTTATGAATACCTGAAGACTTAACCTTTGTGACATTTGAACTTGAGCAGTGACTGCAGAACTCTGAGCTGGTAGACAATAATTGACACGCACCGCACTGATTTACAGTACTCAGCGTCAATAACGTCATTTGCGCAGTTAGAACAGCCGATATTGAGCCAACTCGTTTTACGTCTTGTTTCAACACCTCTATGTGGCGTGCACTATTTGCTTTCCTATCACTAATCTGATTTTTAACCCAGCGTCTAAGCTTGGGATTGCTTACCCATCGCCTTGGTGATTGCTCGATAACATAGGTCTGCAGCTTTTTTGTATCACAGGTAACCGGTGCGTTTGTCAGGTCAATTTCCATTAATGAAATATCGCGCTGCTTTGCGATATCAGCGCCTTCATGCTCTAACAGCCCTTTTGTTGCTAAACGGATAAAGAAAGTCGAGCCACCTTTTACACAACGAAGATCCGCAATTTCAGCTTCCACGCCGGCCGCAACACTTACTGTGTCTATTCTAATGGCGCCAATCTGCTTATTTACGGCCAACTCCGGCACTAGCGTCATCCCCTTCTCTGACACGACAGCCGGGAGAATCACTTTTAAATCTGGTAGCTTGACTACCTTTGCACCAGCGATGGCCTGCTTGGCAAATAGATGAATAGCTATAGCAGGGTCATAATTGCAGCTACCAACTGTGTGTGCGAAGTGGTTTCCATCGGATTTTTCGTTTTTCATTGCAACTAAAGCTGCTCCGCAGTTGCTGCAGATACAGTTGCAATCATTGCCAGGCTGAACTGCTGGATCGTCAATATGGACAACCCATCCATTAAGCAGCGCCATCTTCACCAAGTAACTTCTCCTGCAGCTAGCAGGCTGCTCATGTGTATTACTTCGACACCGTAAATGTCAGCTAAAACATCAACGTTATCGTCACTGATGACCTTGAATGATTTTTTCCTGTCACTTTTTGACTTCCTATGTAGAAGCCAATTCGGCCAGTAAACCGCACCGTTATCAATCACTGGCCATGCTGGTTTATTCAAATAATAAGTAAATTCCGCATGGCTATTCATACGAAAAAGCTTGGGTAAAAAGGCCTGCAGTATTTCTCGCTCAATGTCAGAATGGACCGCAAATATATAATCTTTACTAACAATGGGTACCAACAAAATATCTCTGAATTGATTATCAGATTGTTGTTTTGAAATCGTACATACCATTAAGAACGGCCCACTTGCCTTATGTGGGACTTGAACTTTGGTAGCTGTGAACTGTTGCTCTCTGACAGTAACACTGGTACCAGTATGCGTTGTGCCGGCAGGTGCATAGTTAAACCACAGTGACGCTGGAATTTGGTTGTGGGTTTGATCAAGGCGTTTTACAGCTGATTGGGCGTATTCCAGCCCTTTTGGACCGTAATAGCAAAGTTCAGTCAGTGTTTTGCCCCAGGGCGTACCTATTGCTTTGTTCTTTTCGGAATTGATCACTTTATTCATGAAGTCAGGCAGGTTTTGGTACCGACCAAACTGGTAATTGGTAAATGAATTAGTGATTAACGTTGCGAACAGCTTTTCCAGGCCTGACATAATTGGCCGTTTTGACACAGAGTGATTGGTAGAGGAATTTCTTTCGCTGCGGTTGCGCTCTTTGTAGGGATGGAACTCAACAACCGGTTTTAGTAGCTGTAATTCCTCAGAGCTAACTGTTGCTCTCACCGTGTGTAAATCGCATGACTCTGAGTGTCGCTCAGAGGTGGGATTATCTGCCAGGTAAAACAAATCAGTGTCCTGGCGATGGCGAATGTGCATCATTACGCCTTCTGGTATGCACCCACACTGCAAGTCATAATGCCGGTACCATGCCTTCAGATTTACTTGGCCAGCAACGTCAGCGTAACGTGTTGACACTTGAAGGCCACTTTTATCTCTTGGTACCAGTATTATTTCGGACATACCTTTTACTCTAAGTCTGTATCAGAATCGTTTGTATCAGTATCACTGCCGGCGTCACCACCAGCAAACATTTTCAACGCGATAAGCGCCAGCGCGCAGATGCACAAAAAGGTTAAAATTTCACTCATACACCCCTCCAGTTTTAGCTTTTATTGTATCGGCTCTCATTGTGATTATTGCCGGCTAAGATAGAGGTTTTTTGTTGCTTAGTGAAAAGGAAAAAAAAAGCAGCCGGATGGCTGCTTAGTTTTAATGAAGTGTTTTTGGTCTAGCGATAGCTGTTACAAGCGGTCGGCTCATATCGATGCCAAAGGTGTCATAAAGAAACTTCATAACATCCTCTGGATTCGACTTTACCGATTTTAACTTGCCAGCCATTACCAATCGTTCGCCAAGAACCTTTACAAGCTCTGTGGCTGTTACATAGGGCTTACCAGTGATTGCCAGCTTCTCAATCAGATAATCTGCTGCAACCGCGGCGTATGCCGAATTGCCTTTCACTGTCTTACCTGACTCAACTAGCTTAATGCCCACTTCACGAAGGCCTGACAAAATTTTTTCTTCTTGCATATCTCTCTCCAGCCCGAAGGCAAATTAATAGAGGGAGTACACAAGCTCCAAAGGGAGCAAGATGTAACTCCCATTGGGTTAAGTAAAATTTTATTGTTTTGTATTAGGTTCAATCAAATCAACCCATGCAGTTTGAACAAGGTGTTTACCTTCTCCGAACTTAATATCAAGAGCAGTTTGCAATCTTACGGCTTCTGACAAGGCAGCAGCGTTAGTAAAATGAGCATTTACATTTGGATTATCCATTCCCCAAACGTTGATACTTTGCGCTGTTATATTTATTGCCAACGGTGAATTAGCACAATGTATTTGAACTCCATCCACCAAAATGACAAAACCTTTTTTACTCATTCTATTTCTCCAAAACTGAATAAAGTGGATTACAAACTTTCAGGGTTAGTGATCCGAAGAAAGCAAGTTAATTAACTGCGAGCTGTTAATAACCACTCCATCAGCTCAAACAGTGTAAGTTGCTGAGTTGCCAGGCCATCACTGAAGTTTTTTTGGAACAGGCCTGAAACACAGGTGCTCTCAACCCCCTTATGCGGATTGACTGAACACCTGCTCTCTTCGTAGCGCATCTTCGATACTACCTTCAATACCAAGAAGTGATTCGTTTGGTCTGCGTACTCTGGCTTCAAAGCTTTCCAATCGGCGTAGCCGGTCCAGTCTAACTATGAAAACCTTCGTGTCAGAATAGAACACCTTCACCTCACCTTTACGACCAGGGATGGTACGAAAGTGGTTAACTCTCTCTCCCCTGGCAGCAATTGTCATTTGCATAACAAATGGCATCGGCCGGGTTTGCATTGAAGCATTAATGCATTCCATAGCATCGCCCCTTTGCAGTTTCTTCCTTAAACAACCACCCCATAACCGGGCGACTTAAAGCAGGTGTTTTACTCTCTACTACGCTGACCTTACGGCCTTTAAACTCCTGCAGCCCATTGTAAACCTGATAGGACTTCACTTTAGCTGCATTCATACCGCGATACAGTGTAACCAAGCCGCGGCCCGGTATAACCGTAACTAACTCAGCAAATTGTTGCATACTCTCTCTCCTGCCCGTGGGCAATAAAAAAGGGAGTAAGCATGTCCCGATGGGAGCAATACGTTACTCCCATTGGGTTAATTGATTTAGGCGTTAGCCGTAAACCACATTTCATCGTTTTTTTCTAAACTGAATACAAATTCATTCGGTGACCTTTTCGTAATCACGTCCCCCTCGCAGTAAGTAACCAAAGAAAGCTTTTCTTCGTTTACAAATACCGCATGACAATTGGGTTGATCGCTTGTTAAAAATGACCATCCATTTCCAAGCCCAGCTTCAAAGCCGGCTAATGAATATGGCGACAGCTCTCTTTCGATCACTGAACCGTGTTGTGTTAGTTCTTGCATATCTCTCTCCAGCCCGAAGGCAAAAATTAGGGAGTATGCAAGGCCCGAATGGGAGCCAGACATAACTCCCTTTGGGGTTTAATTAAATAATTTTAGTTTGACCGCTTCACGAAGTGCGTTACCAAGATCATTCACATCATTGACTGATACAAACTCGCTGGTATCGAACCCCTGAACTCTCAGAGACAGAATACCGATTGGCACAACAGTCACACCAATAGCCGCTGCAACTCTCAGTGAATACTCCACAGATGATAAATCGTCCGGGTCACCGTCAGTCAAAAGCAACATCAGTTTCTTGTTTTCCGGCCTTAATGCTAGTGACATTAAAGCAATTTCCATGGCTTTACCTGTTGGCGTGCCGCCATAGGCATTGATAGGAAATCTAGCCGGTACCGGTTTACTGTCAAAGCTTTTAGCATTGAAGTAACCAAAGGTGTGGTCTGAACCGATATCGCAACCGTAGTATGAAACTTCCGATTTAACCCCGCAGCGCTCTAACCCTAAGGCTAATGCGAGTGCTGAGGTGTTGGCTGCTTTCATACGACCATTTCTATCCATCGAGCCAGAGGCATCGACGACGATACTAACAGCAGCTGTTATATCTTTTTGGTCAATTCGCCGTGAAAAAACACTCCGATTACCCGCAGGTATACCAGAAAGTTTATTTCGTACAATGCGACTACCCGTTTTACGGGTAACTTCCAAACTCTGCACCTGGTCGAATAAAACCTTGTTCAATGTTTGAAATACCTGACCAGACATTTTCTTCGCTGCATCAACATCAAGCTGATTACTATCCATGCATGCTGACTTTGTGACTTCGATGTCACCTGAACCAGCACACATTAGGTCCCCATCTTCATGCTGAGCATCAATAGCTTCCGCAGTCACTTCTTCAGCGAGTACTTCATGAAAATCCTTTAACTGGTCATCTTCCGATGAATTAAGAATTTCCTCAATAATCGCTTTGACTTGCTGTACCGTTGGCTGTTCATTAGCAGGTAAGTCACCAGCTTGAGCATCGCCACCTTCGCTACCATCTTCATCCGTCGAACCGGCAGAGCCAGGATCATCTGAATCGTCGGTGTCGTCGGTGTCGTCGGTGTCGTCGGTGTCGTCGGTGTCGTCATCAGCATCTTGCTCTTCTTTTAAAAGGGCAATGATTGCTTCTGCGATATCCCAAGCATCTTCCGTATTTTTTGCAGATTCAGTTTTTATAACTTCATCTATAATACGGTCAACAAGCTCTTCACCAATTGCATCACTGGCAAGCTGCCTGGCGCTCTGTGCATATACTTGAAGCATATCTTGACCCGCTACAAAACAACGCCCCCAATACAGGCATAAGCCTTGTATAAGCTGGGTTGATGTTAAGTGAGTTGGATCAGCGAATAGCTCACGAATGATAGCCAGCTCAACCAGCCGGTTTAGGGTAGGTTTTGCACCGCGGTACTGCTGCATTACAGCCTTTTCCATACGAACATCCTCAATGATATTGAGAAAGCTTAAATGGGTAGGGCTTTTTGCAGCAGCATGTCCGAAAAACCATGAATTCGTGTGAGCTTCATGCCCTAACTCATGGTAAATCCAGCCCATCAGCATCTGCTGCCACTCCAAGTCAGTAAAATCCCCCATTGGAAGATTTATATGGCCTGTAACCCGGAAAGCTGTGCTTCCCTGAATAGTGACTTTAATGTTTGGGTTGCTGGCCATTACGGTAGCAAGGGTTTTGGCCCTTACTTCGAATTGGCGCTTTAACTGTCTTGCGTTCATCACTCTCTCCTGCCCGAAGGCTATTTGAAAGAAGGAACGTCCCATAAGGGACATGTTCCCTCATGGGTTAGTTACATAGAAGTGCAATAGTTGAAAATGCCGCACGATCAACATCAGTGATGTTCCGCACAAACATATTCTCGCACCGGCCAAAATCGTCGTAGATTTTGTCCTCAAGTACACGATAATTTTCTGAAAGACCAAGCTTTTTAAGAATTGCCTGAGTGGCAATATCTTTCACTTGATCTTCTGATAAATTAATGACCTGACTTTCAACTTTCTGAATAGTAATTTGCATAACTCTCTCCTGCCTATAGGCTTAATTTAAAGGGAGTATGCAGGCCCCTAATGGGAGCGCTACAAATCTCCCAAAGGGTTTAAAAGGGCTTACGCCAAAGTGTGGCCAGTGGCCGGGTGACTCGACTATTCATCGGGTACCGTCAGTCTTTATGCATAACATAAAAACCCGCTGGGTTTGTATTCCGCTCGCAAGCGGTCGATGTAGAAACATCATTGGTAAAAAATCGACATGGCAACGCCATGCTTTAACTTGCTAAATAGCCAGCTAAAGCATGGGGTCGGAAAGTACAAACGTTTAATTGATTTAGTAGATATTGAGCACGGCCAAAGTCAAACTGAATCCCCGGACATTCAGAGGGAGTTGGCGCAGTGCGCAAATGCTTTACAGCAAACAATCAACACTTTCGCGTGAGCCAAAAGGCTTGAGGCGCTTTCGCGCAGTGGCAGGATGATCCTGATGCCGTTACTTTACAGTCATTGTTCAGCAGTCGACGAACCTAAACCTTCTTATTACTGAACCTTAGCACCCACTTCATGTTGAAATTCATGAAGGTTTGATTGGAATGTTAGGAGAACATCCTACCTCAACAGCCTTAAAAAAAACCGCTCAGGTAGAGTGTCGTTTGACAAAAAACAGGCTGATGCCCGAATGTCTGAGTTAGACATTGCGGACATCAATTTCAAGGTTTGACTTTGGCTTGCTACAGCATGCTAAAACCTCCCCCTTTCTGCAAAAACCCAAAGGCTCTGTTGTGTATTCAACATCACCCTGGACTTTCACCCTGCATGCCCCGCAATAACCTTGGCGACAGTGCGACTCAACATAAATATGCTCTTTCTCAAGCATCTCCAGTATTGTCACATCTGTGCCAGCTAAATTGCGGGTACCTATATTTGTATGGACAGTGATCATCACTCAACCTCCACACCGGTATAAACCCGATATTGAGGCTCCATGATGAGGTCAAAGCCTTTTGAACCGTGCTCGACATATACGTCATTCCAGTCCATTTCATCACGACCATACTGTGTAGGCGCTTCGATTAAAACCGTTACACCTTTTGGCTCTAAACGAGCTTTTATTGCATTTGCAGCGCGTAAACCTGCTCCTGATTTCTCAAGATCAGCCCACACAACAACTACTTTCACATCATCCGGGAATGCAATTTGCTCCATTATGTAATCGGAAATTCCGACCCACATTGGACAGCCCGTTGCCTCCCTCACACTCAACGCCGTTTCAATACCTTCACAGACACCGATCAGTTTGCCATGCGGCATCTGAACCGGTTGATCCAAGCGAATACAGCCGCCGTTTAACGGAGCTGGTTGTTGAACCATCATTTTCTGTCTTGATACTGGCGCCTTGCCTGAGCCATTTGGTTCAAGGAAGGTGCGGTGAAGAGTTAATGCCTTACCGTTTCCATCACGAATTATGGCCAGCATGCCAGGGTATTTCTCCCATGGTGTCTTATCATTCTCCTTGTAGGAAAGTGTTGGATGAGCATGAAGGTTTCTTGTCAAAACAGACAGGTCACCTTTGATGCCGCGGTTACGTAGATAACACTCAGCTGTTGAACCTACAAGAGGCTGAACCCCTCGCCAGATTTTGCTAATTGTTAACTTACGTTTTGCAGATTCTGCTTCAGATATTGGATTATCTGAAATCTGTCGACGTTGCTGCTGCATCCGTTTTGTATCCAGCGCACTGACGGTTGATAAATCACCTCCACAGATTTGAATGATTTCATCCATCGCTGCAGATTTGTCAGTTCCCAAATACCACGCGATCACATCGATACCATCCGGCATCGACCTGACATCGTTGTGAAATGCTCCACCGGTTGCATCACAGTCTTTATAAAAGCGAAACTTGGTTTTTCCACCACCAGATTTTGGGCAGGGGAATTGACGACCAGGGCGTTCGAACGCTTGCGACAGCGATGGTATAGCAGAAAATACTGCTCCCCATCCACCGCGCTGCGCTACGAGTGCGTGTACTTTAGTAATTTTACTTTCTCTCATGGGTGTCTCCTTCTCGGAATTGTCAGATCCCGATATACCCGGCATTGCCAGGCATATTGGTGATCTGACAATCCCGGGGTTAGAAAGAGACTCGCCTATTGGCGAGTCGGTTGACTGCCAATAGGCTTATTCATTTTTTGTTGAGGCTTGGAAAACCCAGGACCCCATTTCCAAACAAAGCCCACTACAACTACTCGGCCATTCACTGTATCGAAAGTAACTGCCTTGGTTTCATTTAACATGCTGTCTCTCCTGCCCAGAGGGCGATTAATAGAAAAGACAGACACGCCTACCCCGGAAGGGTAAGAATGTCTGTACCCTTCAGGTATGGTTAAAAGTAAATCGTTAAAAGCCGCCCCAATCATCTGAACTAATCGATGTCGTGACTTGGCTTTGTGCCTGAGCAACTAATGTCGCTAGGTCTACTTCAGGTTCAAGATCTGCATCATCGCTGAATTCGATTCCTTCACCGGCACCAGTCTCAGCTGCAAGCATTTGGGTCTCTGCAGTTACAGAAACGTCCTCCTCCTGTTGATTCAGCTCTTCCTGTTCTTCTTCGACTTCTAAAGCAGTAATGCCATTTAACCCCTCTGCTTCATCGCGTAAACGCTGGGCATCAGAGATTTGAAGAACAAAGTGAGCAGCCATGTGGAAGTCACCGCCTTCGCAGTAACCCGCCTTTGGAAGCTTATCAAACAGCTCATCAAAACGGTCTACTACGCGGTCAATCCCATCATGCAGGAAAGATAAATTAACCAGTTTTGAACGTAATCGCTTAACAGCGTTTATTCCCTTCTGACTAATTTTTTCTTTGCCGGCGAAGCTGGTTTTGTATTGATTCGCTGCATCAGCTGCTACCTCATCCCAAAGGGTGTCGGCTGCTGATGACTGCAACATTTCCGCGTCTTCATCGAACAAAGGTCTGATCGCCAATGGCGGGTTAACCTTGAACTTGAAGGGCGCAGAGAACTGCCCCCATGGAAGACGGTTTCGCTCAATCAGATGGGCAACCTCAGGCAGGTTTTGCTTATGGTCCTCAACAAGAGAGTCATAATTTGCCTGCAAGCTTGTCAGTTCACCTTCAAACTTTTCCCGCAGCTCTTCCACACCAGCCAATACATCAGCCAGCTTTTCTACAGGACACAGATACAAATCACCGATTTGCACTGTATGGTTTTGAAACAACCGCTTAGCAGCAACACGAAGGTTATTGAACGGCTGTAATTTTTTAACCGGGAAAACCGCAAGGTCTGCTCCGTTAAGCGCAGTTGATTTCACCTTTTGACCATCAACGACTGTTTCCGCATCACGCAAGGTGATTCGGCCAGTGGTACATCCAATTTCTGGTGCACATACTAGGCAAGCGCTGTTGGCCATAGATGGATTATCATTAGCGATTTTCTCGGCCAGATCTTTTGCTTGTTGTACTGAATAGTTCATATATCTCTCCTGCCCGAGGGCTATTTGTTTAAAGTCCAGCAGAAGAGATCACCCCCATAGGGAAGTGAATACTCCCCTGTGGGTAGTGTTTTAAATTAAATTATTGAACGTGTTTTTCCGCAGAAGGTTTTATTGCCCTGGTATACATAACCCTTTTGGGATTTTTCAACCTGGCGCTCTCCTTCCGGCAGCGTTTTTACTATCTGATGTACATACCTATGCTCCGTATCCGCATTGGCGAAAAATACGTGCATTCGATTGTTCTTCGACCCAATTGCCCAAGCTTTTCCTGATGGATGTAAATAGAACTCCACTGCAATACTTTCGCTTGAATGCAAATAAGGACTTGGTTGGTATGGCAAATCTTCAAAGTGTAATGCGGTATCAGATGCATCTGTAAGGCGTTGATGTTTGTAGCCACTCGAACTAAAGGAATGATTTTGGTCAGTTAAGAAACACTGTTCAAACTTACCGTCTGTAAGCTCTAACCTGTATTTCTTTCCATTTACCGAGTCCAGTGACAACGCTACGGTTCTCAATTTCCCGGCTATCATTTCCTCTCCGACTTCAAACGCCATTGACTTTAACTTCGGCATGTCTGCCGGGGTTATTCTGGTTGCACCCGGTGTTACGGCTTTACCTGCCCAAAATGGGCAACTACCTCCTTAACCGGTTTGTTAACTAAGTCGCTCAGCTGAAGCTTGATGACATCTTTTACCTGCTGCTCACAATCCGGATCTACCGAACCGTCAAAAGCAAAAGATAAAGACTCACCCCACAATGCATCCGGCCCAAACGCCATGGTGTAACTGCACCAATTAACCAATGTCCGTGTCGAAAACACCGCATTGATTGGTTCATCAACTACTCCATCACGCTTCTCACCTAGCAAGGCGTCACGAAGCTTGTTTGCAACTTGAACGCACTCTTTTCGCATCAATCTCGGCAGTTTGGTGAATTTTTTCTCCAAAATTGCCATCTCATGAGCCGGTTCAGGGAAGTTGCATTTCAACCAGCCGAACCGTGAGCGCAGCGCCTGATCCATCCGATTACTCGTATGGTAACGCTCATGCCCACCCGCACCGTTAGTGTTAGCAGTACCCGCAACACGGCAGAAAGCATGCTTATTTAGCACTAAACTAAACTGCTCAATAGGCCAGGGTTTCCCCTCAACCAATCCGTGCAAAGCACAGCCTAAAGGAGCGTTGCTCTTATCCACTTCATCCAGAATGATTAAACCACCATAGGCATAAGCCTTAGCAGCTAAACCTAACCGGTCAGCAGTAACAACACCTTTTGCACTTGCCTTTAACTCCTTCGACCCCTCAAGATCTTCTGGCATTAATGACGCATGCACCTTTACCATGTACACCGGCTCATTCAAGCGGTCAGCTACATAAAGCAGCATTTCCGTCTTGCCTGTTCCTGTTTCACCCCATAGACCTAATGCTTGGCGCATAGGAGAGAACCACCAGGCCAAAACTCGGCGCAGCGTTTTCTCATCCGGGATGTAATCAGGGTTGCTGGGAACACAGTCAGGGTGACGATGCTTACGCACATTCACTTTTCCTGTAGCACTGGTGTCGAACACTTCAGGGAAAACCTGAGCAACAGACATTTGCACCATTTCATCAAAGTTAATCTTTTCAACAGTATTTACGTTTGACATATCTCTCTCCTGGCCATAGGCCTAAATTGGTGAGGAACACGCCTACCCTTAAGGGTAAGAATGCCCCCAAGGGTTTTTAAATATCTGCTTTTGTGATGTTAAGAGCTTTCAGCAACACTGAATCTGCATCTATGCCATAAGCGCTACACATCATTTTGAATATCTGACTATCTGCCATTTCGATAGCCTCTTGGTAGAGTTCATCGCCTGGCTTTGAGTCACGTAAAATTTCTAACACCCGATAAGGGATACCTTCACATAGCGCTAATACATCATCAGATGTCCAACGTACATGAAGCATTCCGTTAACCGAGTCAAAGTCAGGATCAAACATCAAATCGATGTCCGAGCCTTTCTCTGCACCATTGCCAATATCAACCATTACAGCAGTATCAACAGGGTGGTGGATAACAAGCTCATCATCCCATGCGGGATTCCAAGACCTGTCCTTTTTGAAGTTTTGATTCAGAAAATCCTGGCATGCTGATTTAAGCTCACGCTCTGTCATGTCATACCGTTTCATTACTGAAGCTACAGTGCCTTTAGCACCAGGCTCTAACAGCCGCCATGCTGCTTGCATACGCAAAGCAGGGTGCAGCCTTTTGGTTTGTGTACGCATCTCTCTCTCCTGCCCGAGGGCAATAAAAAAGGGAGCTGCGTACAACCTCCATAGGGAAGTTATAAGCAAACTCCCTATAGGGTTTTTATTTAAGGGCTTACGCCAAAGTATGGCCAATGGCCGGGTGACTCGATTATTCATCGGGTACCGTCAGTCTTTATGCAGAACATAAAAACCCGCTGGGTTTGTATTCCGCTCGCAAGCGGTCGATGTAGAAACATCATTGGTAAAAAACATCTAGGGCAACGCCCTACCTCAACCGGCTTAGTAAACCACCTGAGGTTGGGCGCCGCACTTAGTTGTCACTAAGTGACGGCGTGCGCCGATCAGCTCGCCAACATGGCTATTTCATCATTTGCAGAGATAAGCCCCTGATTAACACAAATCGCTTTGAGTTCTTCAAGTAGGGCAAAATCATCATTAGAAGCTGGAACCGGTGCAGATACAGGTACATTCCGACAAAGACCATTCCCGATGCTAATTAACAGCAGAGAATTGGCAGAGTCAAAGAAATGAATTTGTGTATTTGAAAGAGTAGAAGTGGCTAGCATGGGATGTTCCTCTTGATGTCAGTAGTTACCCCGATACACGCTTATTAAACGTGCATTGGTGGTAACTACCGACCAGAAACAACCTGTTAAAAATGCAAAACAGCCTAAGCGACTAGCGTTTAGGCTGTTTATTGGCCGTGGAGTTAACTATCAACAGCAGTTGAGTTAGTTAGTTTTCTCGTTACTGGCCTTCTTAATAGCGAATGCGAACATTGATAAACCGATGACTAAAGTAGTCAGCAACATAGCTGTCATAATCAATGGTGTATTCATGCTTTTGTCCTATTTATCGTTAATAACTACATTTTAGACATTTCAGTGTGCAAAGCAACACCTACAAATGCAAGTATACCACAAACACCAGTAACGACTAAAATTGCAGAGTAAAGCGGAGCGCTAAAAGCGACGCTGTAACCTACAAACCCAATATATAGAGAAATCTCGAAAAGCCATTGCTTTGCTTGATTTTTTAGTCCTTCAAGGTTTTCGTTTTGGATTATAAAGTAAACTTTAATCACCAAAAGGATACACCCAATAAAAAACACTGTATTTGCAACAAGATCATCCCCAATCAAAAAATTGGTAATTGCCACGTTGAAACAGAACAGTGCCAACATAGTTAAAACATATTTATATTTGTACATATCTCTCCTTACTGAGTCTGCGACCCAGAGTTTTTATTTATAAAAAACTGCAGAGATATATATGCCCCTGACAGGGAAAATATCCCTGCAGGGTGAGGTGCGTTATACAACGCCAAGTTGATTTAACACCGGCCGAACAATGAACAGGTACCCTAAGGAACCCACCATTACGCAACCAGCTAATACCATTAGCACCATGACTCTCTCCTATCCATCATCCGGTTGATGAGTAAATGTTTTAAACACCAAGCGTCCGGACAGAAGAATTCACCTAGCGGTGAAAAATTCACCGCAGGGTGTTGTAGAAATTAGCTTATTGGTATCACTACCTAAAGCTTGTTAATCGTATCCAAAATAAGCCCTTTGTGGACTGGGCCATCTAGATACAATCGTCTCAAAAGTTTTATCTAACTCTTCAATAAGCACACCATTCACAAAACGTGAACACTCATCTTTAGCTAGATAACCTTCTGATGGGATGAAAGGGTTTAAAAAGTCAACGACCGCAAATCCGGACATATGGTGGTAGTTACCATCACGCTTCCACTCTGTTTTGCGCGTATGTCCTTCGATATGCTTTGACTCAAGATGGGTAACTGAGAATAACGAGCCTTTATAGGAAATAGTCCTTTCATGCTCTACAAAGAAACCATCTTCGTCAGGCCAGTCAACCTGTTTTGATTTTCTTGATAACTCAGTAATACCAGGCTGGTAAAACTCCAAGAATTCCTCAACAGTTTCACACATATCTGGAGTGCGGCCAGAGAATTTTCGCTCTCGCTTAGCAAGCTCCATGTAAACAAATAACTTGGGGAAACCACAGTTAAGTGTCTTAACTTCATTTTCCTCAGTTGGGAGTGAAATCCACTCACAAACGTCTTCACTACACTTCAGCCATACCCGACCTTTTTTAAGCCAAAAATCAACATGACCAGCGATGTAGCAATTAGTTACAGTAACGCATGAAACCTGCTTCTGCATCTTTAGGTAATAACGAAACTCAACTGTAGGTATAAACAAATGAAGCAGCTCTGTTACATGAGGATGGTCCCCATCAATTAGATGTTCAAAATCGAACTCTGGAATGAAGCCGGTAAGCAATGAATCTTGCTCACGACAGACTTTCCAAACGCCATTAATCTGACTTAAATGTACCAGGCACTCAACTTCATATTGCAAGCTGGATAAATCTAAGTCTTTAGCTTTAGCATATGCACACCATGAATCGTAAATATTCATATCACTCTCCGGCCCGAAGGCAACATTGCAGAGGGACATTCCCAATAGAGGATGCCCCTATTGGGTTATTTAAGAATTAGCGCGATAGTTGCAAAGGCAGAACGATCTGCTTCTGTTACAAAACGCTCAAATACGTTTTCCACTGGCCCATAATCATCATGGATTTGGTCACCAATAACTCGATAATTTTCTGTTAAACCAAGCTTTGACAATATTGCTTTAACAGCAACTTGTTTTACCTGGTCTTCCGTTAAATTAACAACTTGAGTATCAACTGTTTGAAATGTAATTTGCATTGCTCTCTCCGGCCCGAAGGCAATTTTTAGAGGGAGTATGCTGCCCCATTGGGAGCATACATAACTCCCAAATGGGTTTAATTTAATGGGCTTACGCCAATTTCGAGTAACGCGATTGTGATATCGGGTCACTGTCAGTTATAAGTATAAATACTTAAAACCCGCTGGGTTTGTATTCCGCTCGCAAGCGGTCGATGTAGGTACATCATTGGTAAAAAATCGATATGGCAACGCCATGCTTTAACCTGCTATTTAGCCGGCTAAAGCATGAAGTCGGGAAATTTAATTAATTCGTATTTGAGCAAGATAAAGTTGCGAACAGCCGAAAACACACCTCTCTCCCATTTTTAAGCAAACAGGAAAAACGCGTGACCGGTGGCGCAGTGCGCAAATGCTTTACAGCAAACAAAGAACGCTTTCGCGTGAGCCAAAGGGCTTGAGGCGCTTTCGCGCAATGTCAGGTCATTACCGACAATGTAATTCTATATATACTGGCAAGTCTTTGGATATCTTAAGACTATCGATTTTAATTTCTTAGCACCCACTTCAATCTGAGTACCCTCTGATTTCCTGAATAAACATGCTCTCTTTTTTCACTCTGTACGAAATTTTCAGCTCATCCTCGGCCCTAGTCATAGCTACATACATCAGGCGGCGTTCTTCCTCAATTTTACTATCAATGTCTACTTCATCGTCTTTGATTAGTGGTACCCGCCCCTCTTCAACATTAATAATCCAGACCTTCGGAAACTCCAGGCCTTTACTGCTGTTCATCGTGCACAAAATCACAGCATCATTGACCTTATGGTCAACCTTCTTCTTTTTACCTCGGGTAGCCTTCTCTAATAGGCTTTGCACTCTACTTTCAAAGCTACCTTTGGAACCAACAACTATGTCAGTACAGAGCTTTAATATTGCGCGTTGCATGCCGTAGCTTTTATCGTCACCAGCTCCCTCAAGATGCTTGATAATCAACCGGTTGAATTTCTCCATTCGGCTTTCTATCTCACCCTGCAGCTGTGTGTCATCTCGCCAGTCTGATGCAAGTTGTTGAAGCGCAGCCGTTGCAGGTAACCATTCTCTGCTATTCATGCTGCTGCAGGCCGCAAACCCAATATTGCTTGCGGCCAGATATATGGCATGCACTGTACCGTCATCTTCGCCTAACCATCCCAGGCCGTCAGAAAGGTGATCCGCCATTTTCGGCTGACTGATTGCAGCTAATAGCTTAACTATTCCGGATGCGTGTTCATTGTCAAAGATTGACTTCCCGCCAAGCCTTACAACGTTAATTTGCCGCTCAGCAAGTGCCTGCTCCATTAAATCTAAATGCACATTTGTTCTTGATAAAATAGCCCAGCCAAACGGGTCATGCTGTATTTTCTCAACTACATAACGGTAGGCTTCAAGTTCTTTATCAGCCTTTTCAGGATCACTTACTTTCACCTTGGAATTAGTTTTCATGTTGGTGATTTCAATGGTGTCGCGCTGGCTTCTTTCCTGGCTAAAATTTGACTGGAAATCCTCTGGTATTTCGATAATCTGTACTGAACCCTCAATATCCCGTCCTGAAGACATATCTTTTGGAATACGCTCAACATTATTTTCGACCAACCTTTTAGCGGCCGCTAAAATTTTTGGTGCACAACGAAAGCACTTACTGAGTACATACCCGACTGCTCCATGGTCTTCCTGCAGTCTGACTATGTTTTCGTATCCCTCAGCACCACGCCAGCTATAGATAGACTGGTCATCATCTCCAACTGCAAAAATATATTTGCCATAATTAGCGTGGACAGAGATCCACATATACTGAAGTGCATCAGTGTCCTGGTACTCATCAACCACAATATGTGTTTCGTTTACCGGCTTAATCTTACCGGCTATCAGAGCTTCTACAACCTCTCTGGCAACCGTGTTCAGATCTACCCTATTAAATCGGGCAAGCATGTTCAGGTATTCCACATAGACGCTACTGGATAATGACCCATCATTTTTAAAATCGTAAAGCCGGCCAAAAGCATCAATTCGCTCTGCAAACATCATCAGGTTATCTGTGTTCACCTTCAGCTTTGTCAGGCACCTTCTGATATAGCTTAGCTGCTCCCCCCCTAATAAAAGCTGCCTGACTCCCTTCAATGGTGCAAATTGCTTGAGCATGACACTGGCGAATGTTAATGACCGGGTTCGCTTAACAAGAGCACCCAACCTGGTTTCTAATCTGTTACCCATTTCCTCTGCTGAGGCATTCGTAAAGGTAACCAGAAGCACGGAACTTCCGGGTACTTTCTCTAAAACCGATTGAGTAAAGCTGACACTGGTATGTGTTTTGCCGCTCCCAGGCAAGGCAACAACAATTTTGTTTTCGTTTGGTTCGACCGTTGTGTCGTATTGTTCTTGGCTTAAAGACATTTTCTGGACCTGATACTGCAATTGGCCGACAGTATAATTTGCTGATGCAGCCGAGGTTGGTATTAAGGGTGCTGATTTCTCTGCTTTAGCAAACGTAACAAGTCGTTATGTGTTTTGGTTTGTTGCCATAATCCTGTCTTCGATTATTATGTCCTCAGATCAACTCGGAGTGACTTATGAAAAAGTTAACAACAATTTTAATTCTTTCAGCCGCAGCTGCATTAGCAGGATGTGCCAGCACAGATAACTCAGCCCCTGATGGGAGCTTCAAGGTATTATCAAACAAACCTTATGTATGGGATAACTCAATCTCAGAGGCTCTGAACGTAGCTAAAATGGCTCAGCCTGCCGGCGTGGGTGGCGGTATGCGTGATTTCGAAGATGGTATGCAAGCTAATGAGGGCAAGTCTTCTGGTGCTATGCGTGTATTTGATGCGGTTACATCCGGTTTAGCTATGGGTGTCTATGGGGTTGCATCCTCTGAAACATTAGGTTCAGCGGCGGAACAGCATTTGAATTGGAGGACATCCATTGTTGAGCTATACCCTGTACCAAACGAAAATGTGTCAACCAGTGAATTAATACACAAAGTTTCTAAATTTGTGGGTGAAAAGACAATTGATGCTATAGGTAAAGAATACGCCGACCTTAAATCTTTTGGAGTGTTCGAACCTCGTAATAGCAAAAGCAATTTCAACTCTGCTGTTTTGTTTTATTCGGAAAATGCATGTAAAGATTCACTTAGATATACTGCATACAACAAGTCCAATGCTATTACGAAGATTACACAACCTCTCAAAAAGTTTTTCCAAACAGAGATTGATGATGTTGGTGGATATTGCGGTGTATTCCAACGGGTTGAGATTGCAGGTTTAATAAATCAAAATGGTCGGGACCACTATGTTGTTGTCGCAGAAATTCAGTCAGGTAATTTTTTCGATAAAGCTATTATCGAAAATTACGATGGCTATGTTCTGGTGCCAAGCTCACTCGAAGTCAAAGCTACAGATAAGCCTGTAACTTTCACCGTTACTCGTCCATATTCATTTGTAGCAAAATCATCAAATATTTTGCTATTTGAGAAAAAGAAGGGCTAATTTAGCCCTTTAATTTAAACCATAATTGCAAACTGGTGGCCGCGGATGAATAGAGCAATCTAAGTTATTTGCGGCATCTTTCATGTAATCTTTTGCCTCCTGCACCCGTTCATCAGCTGTTCCGAGCCGGTCCTTTGTTCTTTGTCCTGTAGGCTTCCTCGCATCAGCATTGAAAATTTGCCCACCATCAGCTCTTTGATAGCAATCTTGTTCTCCAGTTTCTTCCCATACACTGTTACCATTACGGTCAACAATTTGCTCACCCGTTAATGGGTCAATTACAGGTTGCATAATTACTTGGCAGCTAACATCTTTTTTCGAGGCCCCCCCGGTAAGGATCTGCTCACTTGATTCGGTTAGTATCTCTCCCGACTCAAGTAAAAGGCCTACCCACTCTTGTAGTGCACTTTGCATACTCGGAGCTGCAAAGTCCACCATAGAAAGCTGCTCTTGTGTTAAACCTAAGCAAGCATTAGTTTCACCTGATTCTGCCTGCTCTTCAGTTGGACGCCCGCCGGCCATAGGATTAATCCCTAATTGGTTGTACGACTCCTTCATGATTATCCTCGATAAAATTGAGGAGTAACAGCAATAGTCTTGACGGTTTTGCATGCATGTCCCTATTAGTGGGTACCGCTTCGAACAATACTTTTGCCCGACTGCAAAACATGATCTTTGAGCCAGCTTAATACCCATATCCATTTCAACTTTGTCACAGGCAGTAAGCAAGGTAAGCGCAAGCTTAATCATTTGATAAGCAGCATAAACAGCCATTACATTGCTCATTGCGTTTGAAAGCGCTTCATTCATTACTAAGGATGACGCTTCGCCAGCAGCTACGTTAGCTGTCTCCGTAAATATCATACTGGCAAGCTGATCTGGCAGCATGTCATAAACGAACGAATAGACTTGTTGTTGAAGCTGAGCTAACACGGCCTCAATTGCAGCAGTAGCAGTTTCACCTGCAGCAGCATTAACTGCCGTAGCAGTACCTTCAGCAATTACCTCTTCTGCACCAAACAAACTGTTCATGGAACTACTATAAGCACTACTAGCCCAATTTGACACCGCCTGGCCAGCACTGGTAATTGGTTCACTTAGTGTAGAGTACATACCTTGTGCCCCGGTGCCAAAAGCACCATTACCTGCCATCTGCCCTACTTTCATCATCTGCCGGCTAAATGAGACATAAGCCAGAATATCTATTCCACCTGGCTGCTCGCAGCAATCGCTACCAAGTCCCGTTGTTTCCCAAGAACAATATTTGTACTCGCCTTCGAATATGCGGCAAGTTGAAGGATCTTTAGGGTCAGTGCACGAGCTGTCAGACTGGATATTATCCAGGATTGAACCAGCCACCATTGCCTCTACAAATCTGCCATTTGACTCTTGTTCAGTACCGAAACAATCACCGCCTGAGCACGGTAAAATTCCTGAACACGTATTGGTCGTTTCGGAGTAGCTGTAGTCAATTTCCTTACCGCGGTCGCAGCGGAATGTGACAGTATCAGCCATACAGCGGCCAGTTTGCTCCTCAAACCAGCCGTCAGTGCATTCCCTGGCAACTTCTCTACAAGCAGGATCATCTATATAGCGTTGACACTGCTGAGGTAATTTTTGGATTTCCTTCCAAGTATAATTCTCAAGCTCACCCGTTTCAGGGTTAGTAAAAGGTAGTATTTGCCCATAAGTCGGGTCACACTCATAGCCCTCAAGATTGACCTTCCAAGTTTTGTGCCCTTCATCTCCTGAATAGAATTGTGGAATACTATTCAAAAATTCAACAGGATAGTTTTTAGAGCCAACGTCTATTGGTTGGTACTTTTCGAATTTACAAAAACTAGTCGGCTCTTCTGCAGCCTCACCAATAAAGTTTTTCCTACAACTCGCAGTATCTACAAAGGACCGATGAAGTAATTTATTCCCCATCTCATCTTCGGTTTTGATAAGTTCATTGTTGCTATCGTAGAATTCTTCTGTAATGACTGAACAGCTTCCACCCCCAAAGGAATAAGGACCGAATCCTGATGGGCCGTTGCAACTCCAACTCGGAGAGGAGCGCCCATCAGTTGGCCTGGTACACATTTTAGTAATATCGCCTTTATATCCGATTTCTTGTAACGTAAAATTACCACTACAGATTGGTCGGGTCTGCGCACTGGCAAGGCACTTGTTTGTTTGGGTGTCCAGAGCGAAGCCAACAGGGCATTGGTTTGTTTGAGGTTCAGTAGTGCACTTTTCACCCTCTAGACTTCCCGTATCACAATAAAATTCGGTTTCAGGTTTAATGGCGCATTGCTCTTCAGTGACCGTACCAACAACTTCACCAATTGAGCATGTTGGTAGGGACGCACTTCTACTGCACTGGTAAACAACATCATTGAGATTATCAGGCTCCATATACCCGGCTAAGGGGTTATCTTCACGGGCCTTCTTATCAAGTGCATCGTAACAGCCCTCTGGGAACTGCTTTATTTCTACACCAAAACCTTTTCCGTTAGGATTTATCATCTGGATCTGAAATCTAATACCCCCCTCGCCTTTGTTATCAACTAGAACATCGAAATTAAAGTCAATTTGCTGATTATTATTGTGAGCAGAAGAGATAGCATCGAACATATTCCCCGAATGGCTTGGTCTAAAGTTAGTAGCCAACTCACATCTACTAACCTGAGACAAATCACCACTACTACCGGGTGAACCATTTAACATAGACCAGGCCGTTGCACCGTTGACCTTCAATGTAGCATGGTCATCAATTGCACTTTCAACCACTTTGACAGATTGTACTTTTAGCGCCGGGTTCAAAATGAGGCTTGCAGAGCTGGAGAAAGTGGTACAGCTCGCGCGGTATACGTTATCTTGCATATTACCAATGGTGACATCTATGCAACCAGGCCCACAAGAACCGATGACAGCTCCAGATGCATGAAGTATGGTATAGGGGTAATAAGATATCCTTTCAACTTCACAGTAGTCATAATTCGCTTGTTCAAGGTCTTGACAGAAAAATTCTTGAGTATTTGGCGAATTCACGGTACCACTAATATCCGTAGTAACGTTCTGGCATGATGAAAAGAAATCACCAGGGCTGTTCTCAGCATCCAATAAAGAGTTTAAACCGGGCTGCAGCCACCCTTCATTTTCATTGATATTAGTGTTAATTCCCTGCTGAGCTTTGTTAGTTACAGCCTGAAACCCCCTTGCAGAAGCAGACTTACCACTTTTAAAAGATTGGTAAGTGGTTTTGCCCTCCCCATGAAGACCGGTTTCATCACCGTATTTCTCATTAGCTTTGAAGTTATGTTCAGGATTCTTAGCTTCAACACCGTAGAGGTCAGAGCCAGTAATTCCTGATACTCTCTCGACGTTTTCTTTGGCACGCATTCTAAGTTGGCCATTTTCATCACGATAGAACTCCCTGGTACCTTGTTTAGCATAGCTACCCTTAACTTCATCGCCAGAATCTTGCTTTAAAGGGCTTCCGTGGGATTTACCGATAGAGAATGCTTGATTTTGTGATGTCGATGCAGCTTCATTTACCGGCTTTGACATAGTCTGGCCAGTAAGGTCAATTTGTCGTGCTATCCCAGCTCCGTTAATTTGCTCGGCAATTACTCCCGATAAGTTACGGGATGGCAGGTTCATTTGCCGGGTCATTGACTCCGGGGTCTGGCCTGTTGTTTGATGGTTCCTGTCAACATTCTCAAGATCGTATTTATCCTTGAGCTCATCGAGTAGAGGCGTGTCACTTTCTTGTGCGTAAGCGTAATTGAACAGCACATTGATGCCTGAAACTGCTGACAACATCGTAACTGCATTGAGATTTAGCAACATGGTTGCTATCAGCGAGTGAGTGACAATATTTTTAAGACGCATATCATGGCCTAACTTAATCGATTGCCCGCAATGATATTTGAACTGCAGCCATCCATATTTCGTTAAGCGTATTGATTTTGGCCTCTTAGCTTACATTGTGGATTGGCTCACACAGATTGCTGCTTTCGTGCCAGCGTGTAAAGGAAGGAGCGCTCTGCTTCTTGACATGAGGCATGGATATACTCTTGCCAGTCGGTACCAATAGCGTTTTTTTCAGATGGCCAAATGTTACCCGATGGCCCATGTACTAATTCAACTTTTCGCTGATATTCGAGCAGGCCCCAGCCCTTGGGTAAATCAGTCACATCGAGCAAACCTGCAGGGGCCAAGTAGAATCGGTAATTCCCAAAGCCACCCGAAAACCTTTCTGGCTTTTTCCTATCGGCCAGAAAATCAGCCCGGGAAACTTTCACTTCAATTAATACAGAACACTGCTGCCTGAACCCAATACAGTCAGCACGCTCTCTGCTGCCAAATGCCCAGACATTCATTGCAGCAACGCCGAACCCGTTATTCTTTAACCAGGAAACGGCTTTTAGGCATAACTTTTCATGAAGCTCACTGGGCATCTTTTAATTACCCACCATAGGAGCGAACACAGCAATTTCTATAATTCCAGATTAAGTAGACATACGCATTGTCCTTGCCCGGCCGGGTTCGGCCTCCAACCGGCGTACACCACCTTGCAGTTGACATTCCCATAGGGTGGCAGCAATCAGCAAATGGCGTTGCTTCTTCACCAACTGAGCCTGCATAGTTGTTACTGTCATTAAGCTTCACATCTTCTTCATTATCCGGGTCACCAATAAATGGCACCTGATAACCTTTGGTTGTTGATGAGCTGGCTTCCGGTACCGGATACAACATACTGAATTTATACTGCGATCGCGGTATTGTCGGGAAATAGGTTGTCTCGCACATCGCTTCATCGCCAATCGTTTTATGGGCTAGTCCTTTTCGGTGTAATGAAGCGAGTACCCGCTGTGTAATCAACGAACTGCCAGCGACTGGATCAGACTGAGGGAATACGTTGCCGGTAAGGGGGTACAAACTCCCATCGCAGCCAGCGCAACCGTAAAAAGATTCGTCCTGATTGTCAGCTGTGGACAGAACACAATCAGTCGCGCACCAGGCCATTGCTGCGGGATTAGCGAATATGATTGACTCTGGGTTAAGCACTAAAGACAGGAGATCATTGTTCCACAAAGGGTCAACTTCGCTTACGTACAGCAAGTCCATGTCAATGTAACCATCTGAGCAATCAGGCAGCATTAACATTCCCAGCATGGCCATTATCGGATAAGAAAAATAGTGGTACTGATAAAACGCGCCGGCACTACCGCCATTTTTGTGCCTGAAGCCCTGGTTGTGGCCAAGTCCTGTAAGTGAGTCTTGCAAGCGGATACCGCCAAGTGCAGGGGAGCACCAGGGAGTAGTGACAACTTCATTAACTTTAACCGGCGCCCAGAAGCCCATAGGAGTGCCAAATTCAGGAACACCCAATGCATCCTGACACATGCAAGCTAGTGCTGAATCATTGGCGCCGTTAGGCTTTTTCCCAACCCCAAACAAGTTCAAGCTGTCGAGAAAGCAGTCCCAACAAATCTGCGTAAAGACATTCGTAAAGACGTTCGCATCATCACAAATCGGGTTTACTTCAATATCTGTTTCTGCACGAGTTGGGTTCCCTACTGCACTAATAAAGATGAACGCTGCAACCCAAAGAAGCTTAATAACTGATTTCACACCTTATCTCCCAGCATCTCTTTCGCCCACTCTATTGCCCTTCCAATATAGTTAAAGGCTTGCGCAGCCAGATCAGGGTATGAGAATGACACCCAGATCCCCACAGCCACGAAAAATATTGCGGGTAAAAATCTCATTGCCGTTCCTCAAGTTTGATTTGCTCAATTCGAAAAACCTGTTTTTTAAGTTCAGGAGTTATAATTGCGGGTAACGCAGAAAGCTTAAATTTATCTACCAGCTCTTTTGGCAACAGATAGATTTCCTTACCAAAATGCTTGCGAATAGCGGCCAGATGCTCCCAACCATTCTCACTGTTTAAAGTACTGGTCATTAGCATTACCGGCCCGGTTAGCTGCGGCGAGCTTAATGCTGCAGTTGCCCATTCAAGATGTTTTACATTAGAGGCGTCGAAGATCATGAAATTCTGCACGGCTGTCATCGTGGCCAGTGGGTTGATAATGTCACCCGCTCTTGCCAGCAAGTCCCCTCGTGGGTTTCTCACATCAGCAGTAACACGTACAGTTGGGTCAATAAACCACACTTCAGACTTATCAGCGTTGGGTAAAGAGACAAACTTTTTACGCTTCCAAAAGCTGTCAACCGTTCGCTTTTTTTCCGCTTCAAAGTCGAAGCTTGCAATTCGGTCTTGAATATCTTCAACAATACTTCTTTCTAAGACAGGCTTAGTAGGGCCGTATGAACCAAAGTCCTGACTTTCCATATTGTCAACGGCGTGTCCTTTTAGCCATCGTAAATTTGTTATCCCACGCGCTGTGTAGGTTCTGCCATTTTCATGATAGAGAATCGTCGGCACCTGTGTAACCTGAAATTGTTCAAAGGCAGCCGGGTTAAACCTGGTATATGGCTTTTCATCCATTTTGATGGCCAACCTTTGGAGATGGCTAAGGGTGTCCATAATGCTTTCATCACCCTTCTTTAACCCCTTTAGGTACACCTGAGCGCCAGCGGATTGGGCAGATGTTAGAGCATCTTTGATTTCAGCTTCTGACATGCTGAAGCTAATGAATATTGCAAAGTGTGATTTAGGGGCGTCACTGTATTCTGGATTAAACAGGCTGGCTTCTTCCTGTGTTAAACCTGCATGCTTTTGCAGTTCAACATCCAGCCGCGAATACGTATTGTCCACAAGTTGCTGTGCAGCTTTCTCGTAGGCTTGAACCTTCGCCTCAACTGACTCAACAGAAAACTGATTCAGGCTGCCATCTGCTTTTAATGACTTTGAAGCTTCACCGGTTTGTTCTACAACACCCTGAACCCACGAAGTATCAGTTGAAGTTGAATTGTCCTGGCCAACCCACTTTTCAGACCTGAGCTTTTGAGCCATTTCATCCGCCTTTTTAGTGTTAAACACTTCATCACCCGATAAGGCCATGAAAGGCAGAATGACGACTAAACCACAGGCTAA
Organism: Rheinheimera hassiensis; assembly: GCF_022436675.1. Taxonomy (GTDB): domain Bacteria; phylum Pseudomonadota; class Gammaproteobacteria; order Enterobacterales; family Alteromonadaceae; genus Alishewanella; species Alishewanella hassiensis. The sequence goes on from NZ_JAKUJZ010000010.1 coordinate 160,044, forward strand.
TAACTTAGAAAATTGCATACGCCTTCCCGATAATGTCACTTTGTTTTACGGTTCCCCAGTAGCGGGAGTCGTAGGAGCTGATGGTTTCACCCATCATGAAAAATTCACCTGCAGGAATTAACCAGTCGGTTTGAATATCGCTTATGGACATTCCTAAGTACTGAAATGAGTAGCTAAGACTAAGGTCCACCACTTCTGTGCCGGCAATAACGGTTTTGTCTTGATCAACATGGACAGACATACCCTCCGTTGCGGCCACTTTTTTTATCCACCTACCGCCGACACCGTGAATTGCATTAGGGCTGTTCATCACAAATGCGGCCAGTTCTCCCTTGGATACTGATTTATCCCACTTATCTATAAGGAAAAATGAGGCATAGAGACAGTCACTATCAGCAGCATTAAATGCAAAGGAGTACCTGCTGTTGAAGTAGGTGAATGCCAAGCCAACCATTAAGCAAAGAGCTGCGAATTGGGCGCTGAATTTGGAAATATTCATAAGCTCGATATGTGCAATTTCAGATAAGGTCATCTTAATTGCCATGCTCATATTTTTACGTTGCTAAGACAGCTGTTTTTCGAGCCTTAAGGTTGCCCCAGTATGCTTGATGGGTAATAGGCAGCTTTATTGCCCGACTTCATGCTTCTGGAATAATGCATTTACTATTCCGGCAAAACTGGAGAACACCGTGAGTGATCAGTACCATTTTAACAATCAAAACAGATACCCTAATCAGCACCCTGGACAGGGCCGCCAGCTACCACAACAAGTCAATAGCCGTCCAGCATCCCTAAGCCGGGTAAACAATGGTCCAAGTGAAATATCTCAACACGTTAATAGTCAGCAGCAACACTCCTCAAATACGGGTAACAGTAAACAAACGACGCAACCGTTCGTTGAGCCACGGATTGAGCATGTTGGTTACGGTAAAAACGCAGCATTTCAGTTTAGCAGCGGTAAGAGCAGGTCAGGTCTTCATACTGTTTTTATGGAATCGGCTAAACGATTGAACCCCAACGATCCAAATAACAGAGACTACAACTGGCAGAAAAAAATACTACTACAGCTTACGGCATCCGAATTGCCCATTGTAATAGCTGTGCTAATGGGCCAGCTCCCCAGTTGTGAGTTCAAGAACCATGGACCTCAGAACAAGTGGTTTTCAATCGAGAATCAAGGCAAGAACTTCTATATGAAAATGGGCGCATCACAAATGGAGATGAATGTGGCTCCGATCTCACTGGTGGATGCCTTGCAGTTTGGGACAATTGCTTTGGTATCCTATATCAAAAATTACCCAGGCCTGAGCTCTGAGGCTGCTTTAACGACAATCAGGATGATGTCAAAGCAGATGTACGATAACGGCTCATTCCCTGCAGTGCAGGCTCAACGGCGTCAGTAGTAGTAAATAGATCGGCCCCGTTTTATCGGGGCGCATCTATTTTTAAAAGTTCGCACTTGAACAAATCAGGGAGTGTCCAATTTTAACGTACATTTTTTACATATTTAGATATGCCAAGTTGTTAAGACTCAGAAAAACCATACCTAAGCCAACAAAGACATAATTAATTCGCTCTACCATATACCTGAATTTAAATAGATTGGTGTATTGGCCGTGAAAATTTCAAAATCAAAAACTCTTCTCACCTTAGCTGCAATGTGTTTGGCGGCTTTTGCATTTTTCATATTATTGCCCGACAACGCTGAAACGTCACCTGGGGAAGACTATCTAAAGTCTATCGTGCTTTTGGCCGCAAGTGCTGATGAAGCTTCCAAAGTGTGTGACTGCGAAATCACGGTTATTAAAGAGATTAAGGTTTCTTTGACCTACCCCTTTAAACCCAGAGACACCGATGACCTTACTAAAATGAAAGCTATTGGTGCATGTGGCATAGTGATTAACAGCTACACTAAGGCTTTACGCAATGACCGAACTTATGTGCAAGGTTTAGCATTTAAATCAGAGCAATGTGAGACCCTTCGCAATTGGCATTCCATTTTCACAGGCCCCTTACGCAATAGTCTTTAAAGATAGCAAATTTATCGCTAACTCAGCAGTTCCACGACACTTTCAACATCATCAATGCTGACATTGATATTTCTAATTAACCCTTGATAGGCTCCATGTTGCGTGGAGCCCGCTTCTATGTCACCTAAACCTCTTAATCTCAGGTCGTACATTGCCAGATCAAAACCATCGCTAATCTCACATAACGCACGCATGCGCTCAAGGCTATTAGGGTTCTTTCGCATCCTTGGCAAATAAAGTACAAAGGCTCCATGTCCGCCATGACGAACCAGGCGGCCGCGAATTTGATGCAATTGCGTCAGGCCAAACCGTTCAGCATGATAAACGTCGCTAATTCCAGTTTAGGGATGGTTATTCCCACCTCAATTACTACCGTGCTCACAATGATACTCGTGATGCCAGATGAAATATCATTGAGGGCTTTAGCGTTTCCCTCTTCTGAAAGTCCGGCATGCGCCACGCTGACTTTGCCGGGAAAGAATTGCTCCAACTGCATTGCTATTGTTTCGGCATCCGGAAGGTCATCATCTTTATCATCCGCTTCCCGCTTTGGACAGACTACCAGAACCTTGGCGCCAGCATTAACTGTACGATACACCATCTGCATCAGCTCCCGCGCCTGATGCTTTTCCATAATCCGGGTGTCAATCGTTTTTATGGCGTGGCACTGAGTAATGCATTCAATTCTGACCGCTCCAAACTCGGCAAGGGCCATGCTACGCGGTATAGGTGTGGCGCTGACTTCAATTACTGAAGTCTCGCCAGTGCAAAGCTTAGAGCGCTGAGTAGATGACAACTTTTGCTGTTCATCGACAATAATGAGCGAAAACTCCCCCACTTCCCGAAACAGCAGAGCACTTGTGCCAATAAGAAGTTTACTTTGCATCATTTGTGCTGTTGTGTGACCACTATTGCCGTTAACCAACAACGGGCTAAACTCCGGAAAATACCCCCGAAAGCTCACGGTGAATTTGCTCAGCGAGCCGGCCATTTGGTAGCAACACTGATACCCTACCACCGGCACTGCAAACATAGCCGGCAATTAAGCCATACGTCACTGTTTTGCCGGTACCAACATCGCCAACCAACAGTGTGTTGACCTTTTCTCCGGCACTGAGAGCGGCTAAGTGCCGCTGTACAATATCGCGTTGCTCCTTCGTGATCTGAAATGGCACATTTTTTGTCAAGCGCTCCAATGGCCAACCTAAAATAGGCTTTACCCGCTGGATTGATTTTGCAGCAGCAGCCCTGGCCAGCAGCGCATCTGAAGCGCATAGCGTAGCTAATTTATGAAAGATGCTATAGGCGTAATGTGCTATCTCGATGTTTTCTGGAAAATGAATAGCATAAAGAAGATCTTCCAATGTCATTCTTTCACACTGCAGGTACCTTCTTAGACCTGCCCCGTTTGAGAAGTGCTTCAAACATAGCTTCCTTACTTTTTCCGCAGCGGCAGGTACTGCATCAACAACTAAACTTGAAATCAGCTTTCCTACGGTTGCAGGTTTTAGCTTTCCAGGCACGCCCGGGTATATTGCATTAACCCTACCCACTAACACTGGCTCAATTAACCTTGCATTATTTATGTAAGCCCCGCTTCCAGAGCAATTGAGCGTGCCATGCACATAGAAGCGCTCTGCCGCCTTTAATTGCTCAACTTGTTCACGTACATCTCCAAAGAGAACGAACTGAAGTAGCAGCGCACCGTCGGTTACAGTGAAAGATGTTTGTGGTCTTCCTTTAGAAAATTTTGTTTCAGGGCTTGAAGCCAGGGTGCATTCAAACAAATAGTCACAACCCGACATAAGCCGATTTATATCAAAGTCTGTTACCGGAAACCTGTAATCAGCATACTCAACCGGCATAAACAGTGGGACTTCTTCCACTGCCTTGAGGCCGGCGAGCTTTAGGTTTCCTAAAGGGTGTTTTGACATGGCTCCTCCATTTTTCGGAGGATAAATCGAACTCAGATTAGCGCCACAAAACTGGCTAAAGAGTCGGTTGTTTGAAATTGTCAGTTGTTCTTCAGTGTCATCTCTGCTGCAACAGCTTTAATTACCACGATTTGCTGCAACGAAAGGTCCGCCCGATTTTCCAGTATTTGAACTGCATCAATTAGATTACAGTTGTCCCGGTTCATAACGCTGTATATTGCCCCTTCCCAGAGAAGGGCCGTTTTTTTAAATCGATTTACCCCAATAATTTTAATGAGCTGTTCCCTACAAAACGCCCATGATTCAGGGGTTGCCATAACAATTAGGCTGCCTCTGCGCCGTTACGTAGTTCATTATCAATTTTCATAAACCAGCTTCTGCGAATAGGTTGCTCATTAATCCACTCTTCCAGATTCGAAACCTCACTGTTCGAATTTCTGAGCATCCTCAAAAGTACCACCACAGAGTTTGCTAGAAGAAACTCTTTACTATGCTCACCATACCAATTACTAAAGAAGTTTCTTGTTTCAATTGTCTCTTCTAAATAGCCAGCAGCCTCAGCAATAGGCGTGGTCAAAGCAACAAGCATCTCAGCTCTCTCATGTACAGCTTTAACCCTGAAATCAGTCATATTAAACATTATGTTATCCCCATGGTTGTGCAGGCATTGTAACCAACCTGCGTTTTAACAATGCCGGTTAAGCACCCAAATAATTACTGCTTAACAGGGAATAGCATCTGCAAACGGCCCCTATAATACCCCTGAATAACCGGAGGTATTAATGCTCAAATCTCTAACACCGGCTTTACTTTGCGCGGTATTACTAGCTTGCTCGCCGAACCCGGAACAGCCTGCTTCCATTGAAGGAGTTAAGCAAATGATCATAAAGCGCTGGCTTCAAAGTCCAAAGCACTGCCAGGGCTTACTTGATGATCAGATTTCGGACTTTACCTTCTTAGAAGAAGGCATTAAATCTGGTGGTGCAATCGTAAAGGGCTCATATAGTTTTTATGACAATGAAGATGCACATAAGCATTTTTATGAGTTCCTGAAAGCTAACAGCAACTGTGACAGAAATTTTCCCAAAACAGATACACCATTTCTGATGATTAAATTCTCAACCTTTGAGCAAACATTCATCCTGGCTGTTTTTGAGGGGCAAGAGTTCATGTTGCGCCTAGTTGGCAATGAGGTTTTCCCTGTTATCCCATTCCCTGATGATTCAGACTACTTAAGGACGCTTAACTATGAAGATTAAAATTCTGACTTTGGTAGGCGTCAGCCTGATCGCTACCACTCTGTTAACACAGGCTGGCCAGCAAACTACTCAGGTCAATTCAACACGTATTGATGTAAGGTCAATTAATGACAACATGATGGGCTTTCGGCCAGAGCCAAAATATAAGGCAAGTAAGCTCGAAACGGTTGACCCCTGGAGCAAGCCCATATATGAACTGTTCGCACCAGCAGCCACTATGGTTACAGATGCGGAATTAAATAATTATTTCCTGTATGGCAGCGCCCGTTTAGGATTTACGGAATACTTCGCTTTAAAGTTAAGCAATGGCGAGCGCTTCTTATGCCCAACTGAAAAATTATCCGGGGAATGTGAAAAAGTGAGTACTTTCAAAGCTCATGGCAAGTCTGAATTCGTTTTCTAAGGTGAAAGTATGAAAACAGTTATAATTCTTTCCCTGTTAGTTTTTACAGCACTTTTTTGCATGTTCATTGTTGAATACAAAATTGCTCATTTACCTGATGATGTGAAGACACAGTATTATCAGGACAAGCTTGAAAGCAAACGATTAGAGGCAACTGTTAGAGAGCAGAGAGAGCTTGAGTTTCAGGCTACAGCAGAGATGCCTTATTCCGCCCTAACAACTGATCAGGAGAAATCAGACTGGTACTTGCAAAATTTGGTACCAAAAGTAATCAGCTTTGTATTTCTAGTTATTTTATTTTCAGCACTTCTTAAGTGTTTTGGGGTTTTACTTAGCAAGCAAAATGACAATTAGGATGCACCTTACCTAACGTGATTTCCTTGCCATTTGAAGAGGTCTAACAGTTTACACGAGTGCACATTGATATCATTCCGGTGTAAATGGCGGATTGACTTAGCCAGTAGCTGATTTCAAACCACCACTACGCGTTAGTGGTGCGTACATTGCCATTTTTCAAACTGCGATTGTCAGCATTCACTTTATACATGCCTTCTTTCCTGGACATTGAGGCAATATAGCTATCGTCAGGTAAAATAAGGTGAACACCCCGTTTACGTAGATTAATATTATCCTTGATGAATACACTTGGATTTAGCTTGTATATAGCAAGTATTGCCTGGTAAATACTGTTGTCACCTCGTATTTCCTTAGCCAGGTCCCATATTGCAACCGAATCTGCTAATTTAATTTTGTTAAGGGCATCTGGTGAAACAAGCTTTTGGGGGGCAGTAATTAATACAGCATGATCTTTAGTTTCACCTGGAGCATCGTTTGCCCCCTCATCTTCAGTGACGCGCTCTACAAGAGACTGACGGGCCGCTACATTTTCTGCAGATAATCCCACAGCTTTATCTGCAACTAATACATCGACGGGTGCCATCGGCATGGGACTTTGGACCTTAACAGGCAATTTATCTGGTTGAACCACATTGCTGGTAGTTAAACGCTGGCTCTCAACTTTTAACGATCCCTTTTGTTTATTTACAGCGCCAGCTAACTTATGCTCAGTTCCGACGTTTAAGAAGTGTATAAATCCTTTCAGGGGATTGACTTGCCGGCCATGCTCCAATACTTCAAAGTGTATGTGCGGACCGGTTGCCAAACCAGTACTACCAACGGTTGCAATCTGACTACCTTTCTTTACAAACTCACCGACATCGACTTCAATGCTATCTGCATGCGCATATCTTGTGACTGTGCCATTGCCATGATCTAACTCAACTATTTTGCCAAATGTAGGTGAATGTGTTGCCCTGACAACAATTCCATCTTGAACAGCCGTTATAGATGCGCCACGCTTTGCTGCGATGTCAATCCCATTATGTTGCTTCATCTCGCCAAATACAGGATGCAAACGCATCCCAAACTTGCTGGTAATTAAGCCGGCAACAGGTAGTGCTTGCACCGCACCCTGCTGTAGTTCCTTATCACCCACTTTCGCTTTTGATGCCCTTTCCCTGGCTCGGTCGGTATTCTCAATTGCCTTGAGCCATGCGTCTGGGTTTTGACTGTACCATTCTGACTGGCAACTAAACGCAGCGCCCATAGTTAAACAGATAGCAATCTTCGTAAGCTTTTTCATTGTCATCGTCCGCAAGGAGTTGTGACGGTATTATTTAGAGAACTACCTTGCTTGAGTGAGATTAAGGTTGCTGATATTTGATACTTAGCTGTCAAAAAGAAAGAATTTGGTATTCCACCTCACGAGAACCACCAAAAGCGCAAATTTCTCTTGCAGATATCCCAGTCTTCGGGGTGGGGGTTAAACACGTAAATTTGAAGTCCTTAGCGAATTAGTAGCAAGAAGCTGACTGATATATTGGCCATTATTTTTTATTGTACTTTGGCCAAAATCCGGGATGGTTATGAATAACTCTCAAGCAGCAACACTGATTTTATCATTATTTGCCGCGTCGCTTTACGCACAAGACGGGCCGGTGTTTAAAGGTGCACTTATTGCACAAATGCCTGATGTAAAATCACAAATGACTGATACGCCGGTAGCTCATGTCAAAGACTTTTCCCTGACACTGAATCAAGATGCGCATGCATGCCGATTAACCACAGATATCTCATTGGCCAAAAAAGGCCGGGATACACAGGGCCGTTGGGTTTGTTTACTTGAATGGGGTGAAGAAACCCACTCTTTGACACCTAAACACCTGGAGTTAAGCGGGCTTTCAAATTCATCCGGAAATTTGTCTTTTGCATACACACTTTCGGTGTTCAGCGGCGGGCAAAAAATGCACCTTGATTCTGGTTCAATTCCTGTAGGCTTTCTTGAGCCGGAGTTACCTGAAATACTGGACTATGAGGTTGAATGGGTCAGAGCAGAAAATACCCATGGTGTAGACCACATTAATTATAATCGGATGGACTCGGCCTCGAATCTTGTGGTTCACGCCGCGCCAAGGCCATTCAATCAACGTTTTTTCGTTGATGGCAAACAGTGTGATATCAATGAAGGTGAAAGCCGCTGCCAGGTTCGGATAAATCGCGAGTTTGCCACCCTCAATGAAAAAACAGGGGCTTTTGCATACGATGGCCGGCTTGCTGACACCAAGAATTACTGGGACATTGGAACCCCCGGGATTGCTAACTTACATTGGGATTTCCGTGAGCCTAGCGTTGCTCATATTGCGATGAATTCCGCTTTGAAGGGCGAGGACCTTACCGTTTCACACGATGGATTGGATGTAACCTTACAGCCTGATGAAGCCATCGCTTTTATTAAGACACCTCACTACGGACTCGATGGAAATTGGTGGGTTCCTAAAAATCCAAAGTTAAACTTAGCGCTGTCAAATGGGCTAAGTCACAGCAATTTAATGGTGGTTAACAACAACTCCATTCGATTCAATGTTACCGGTGTGGCATATGATAAAAACTTCAGCCTACCCTCTGCTGATCCGGAATTACGCGGGGAATACCTAATCTACCGGTACCGAATGAATGAATTACCAGATGGCCTTTACGATCTGTCTGTAGCAGTTAGTGATGATTTCGATAATAGTTCTTCGCTCACTCTAAACGAACAGTTACTTGACCGTTTTGCACCAGACATAAAGGTTCTGTCAGATCGCTATGTGATTGAGAAAAATGGTACGGAAATCTATTTCGTGTCAGACCTCACGGTTGCAGCACACGGGGGTTGGGATGATGGTACAGAAATCACCAAAGTTTTAGTTAATAACGAACCGGTAGAACTGCGTGGGGACTCGCCAAAGATCAAGGTACCTGTTGGCTTAGATTACCCGGTAAACTCAGAAATCCAGATGCAAGTTTTTGCATCCGATAGAGCTGGCAACGAAGCCGTAAAGAACCTTACGCTTTCATACATGCCGGTTGAGTTCGGCATGAGAAACGTTCCGGAATCACTATACCAAGCAGTTGAAACAACTCGCCTGGCACTTAGGCAGACCAAGGGGGTCAAGTGTAAAACTGCATCCAGTCCTGAGCTGGCCATCACGCAAGCCAGAGGTCCATACAAAGGTTGTACTATTGAATGGTTAGAGCTACCAGATGGTTTGGAATCAGAAGTTTTACCATATACATTCTCACTTATGGGCGGTATCAATGAACTTGGTGACCAAAAGCTTGCTTACCGAGTGAAGTTCTATAACGAGCAAGGTGATTCTGTCACAGCTTATGAGGGTGAATCTGTAATAAATGTAAAACCATCATCCCAGCCGACCTTTTCGTTGATGTCTCTTAACAAGTTGGGTGAGGACGTTTATGGCGTTCCGTTCAACACTAATCAAATAACAAGATACGAAATAAAGACAGTACCTGCTGATACCATCATGAACGTTAACACAGCTAACGGTGAGATGAACGCCAGCTATGAATATGCCCAGCGATTGCGAGCTGGAGAGTACTCAATCCGAAGCACCTTAAGTCGGCCCCGCTCAGCCGAACGTATAGCCTGGAATGAAACAGACTACTCTATTGACGTATTTCATCGACGCAGACCAGATGCGGTATCGACAGAGCAATTCCGTCTGATTACGTTGCCGGATGGAGGCGTCCGTTCAAGAATCACTCTGGAAAATAAAGATGCAACTGATGCTGATACATTAATCGCGCATGTTGAACTTGGCCGGTATATACGCGGAAGTATGACGTTTGATGAGACCAGTATGGGCAAGTGGCAAACCTACCTGGCGTACAGGAAAGACGGCGAATATGTGCCAATCAGCGACACTGTAGATGTTGATAGTTCAGGAAAAGCTATGATACCTGCTGATGCCGGCCTGGTGTTTAAAAACACTAGCCAAGTCTATGCGATCTCGACAACAAAAGGCCCATACCCTGAGTATCAAAGAACAATAGCATCAGCCAGCGCACGTGTGGCAGTTATCCAGTCAGAGGCGGTCGAGGGGATCCTGTCAAGCCGGACGATTGAAGCTCCTGTACCATTCTCAGCCTCGATGCGGTTCGAATTCACGACCGGTGAAGATCGAGCAGCTTCAGTACCAGTTACATGGGAACGCTCAAACGACATGATCAACTGGGAAACAATTGAGACTAACCCTGGGCAGCGCATTTATTCTGAGCGGATTACTGTTGCCGGCACCACATATTTCCGTGTCAGGATGGCAAACAAGCTAACTAGTGAGGTTTCGTATTCAGAATCATTAAGAGTGGTTGGTTTTGAAACACCGAAGATACGCCTAGAGGGTCCGCATACAGTTTATGCAGGGCAGCCAGCCCAGTTGACTGTATTTACCCGCGAGGATATCGATATCGCCGAGGACGGATTTACAGAGTGGTCTATTGACAATGGTGCAACGTGGACTGCAGGTAATGACACTGAAATCTTCGAGCTATCGGCATCGACTAACGTGATGGTCAGATACAGGCTGTCGACAACATCAGACGTAATCGGCGAGGAAGGATACGTATCTGCTAATTATAGGGTTAATGTTACAGATATTGTTCCTGTGCGCATCCGTGCCAGTGGGCCACGTCAAGCTGAAGTGGGAACTTCTGCAGAATTACGAGGTTCGGCTCTTCATGCAAACTCGCGTGCTGAAGGCACCATTGTTGAGCAATGGGTAGCGCCTAGTGGCGCTGTTATCAGTGGTGGTGATGTTTCGTACACAATTACCGAGGCAGATATTCAAGACGGTGAAATCGGAAGTTTCAAATTTCAGGCATGGGTAGAGGGCATCAAAGACGGTACTATCAATGAAGCAACGGTGGATATGACGTTATGGGAGTACACGTTACCAGAGATATCACTTACGTTAATGTCTCGCGTTCAAATTGCTCCAGCTACGATAGTTGCTCGTGTAGATGTTCCGTATTTCTATGCGCCAGGTGTCGAATTGACTTACGAATGGCTGCTGACTGAACATGTTGAAGTCTCGCGTACAAGCTCATCGCTCACTTATCTGACTGCAAAGAACCCTGGGGTGCATCAAATAGGTATTCGGGTATCTGATAACCGCGGCAATACTCGTGAAGTTTTTGAGTTCATTGACATAGTTAATGCTGATCCGATGGTTGCCGGCATGGAAATACGGCCATCAAACAGTTATATGAGAGCGCCACTTGCTGTTAGTGTTCGGACAAATGCCAAGGCAGGACACCCTGACGACAAAATAGAAGCCTACAAATGGTTCATTAATGGTCAGCCAATCGAAAAGGAAACCCGGCCATATGCAACCTTACAACTGGAGGAAGCTGGTGACTACGATTTGACTGTGGAGTTTCTGAGCAAATTTGGCCAACTTGAAACTCTGACGGAGCGTGTTTCAGTTACCCCCAATCAACCGCCAATTTGTGAGCCGTACTTTTCTGAATACTCATCATCTGTGACATTGTTTTCAAATTGCTCAGACGTTGACGGAAAAATAATAGGCATAAAATACCAATGGCGGGATGACGGTTATGAGACATCGGGCGGCACCCAATTACGATTTACTAAATCCTTGCATGAAAGCCTTGATGTAACCATTCGCGCAACTGACGACTCCGGAGCAGAAACAACAAGTGTGGTGAAGTGGGCAAGAAACTGATGTGTTAAACATTGAAATTAAGCGCCCTTAGTAATTAAGGGCGTTTTTTTATCCGGTACCATTTATTCCAAAACCTGATACATCTCGGAGAAAAAATGCGTTTTATAATGCTGTTCTTATTTTTAATGTCAGCGCTGTCGAATGCGTCGACAGTTGAGCTCCAAACCCATCATGTGCCGGCATTGTCCCAAGTACTTCTTGATGACAATAACCGTCTTATCACATTGGTAGAAACCCCTGAAATACGCGATGACCTGGGTAACCTCGCCCGTGGCGTCCATACCGTAAATTTTAAACTGGATGCTACATCACCATACCCTGTCGTAATCCAGGGCCGGACGGTGCAACCGGGTGAAACATATATCTTTACGTTGAACCTTTCAAATAGCGGTCACCGCTTAAGTTTGCCAATTCACCCTGCAGTACCGTTTGTTCCAGGTGCAGCCGAATATACGATAGACATTCCCTCACTCTATATCGAGCTATGCCCTGAAGGTTTTACCAAGGGGACTGATGATTGCTACCGCATTACGTTCATTGAGCCTATAGTTGAGTGCCAAACGGGCTTTACTGCGCAAGCCGGCCAATGTGTTAAAACAGTCACATTAAACAAAACTTATAGTTGTGCGTCGGGTTATACCCGGTCAGGTGATACCTGCTCTATAAGCACAAGCACACCAGCTGAAAAAATATGCCCTGAAACACACTTCATGAATGCCGGTGGCCGCTGTGAACTAATCGAGTCAAGTAAACCTCTTCTTTGTGAATTAGGGTTTGAAGTTGATGGTTCACAGTGCCGTAAGAGTGAATCAATGCCACTTATCGGTGAAACATGTCAGGAAGGCTACGCAGCTACTTTTGGCCAGTGTGTAAAGGTTACTTATCAGCTTCAAGGAAAATATTGTGCAAACATTAAGATGGGGGCTTCCCAAAGCTGCACTGGGAGTGGCACATCTCAAGTCTGTTATAAGTACAATGAGGCGCTTGGTTCATGTGATAAAAGCACGTTTTCACCAGTATTGTCAGTTTGCCCAAGCGGAACGACGTTAACAGGTTCAAATTGTGTTTACACGGATACCTACAACATTAATGCTAGCTGCCCAAGTGGCTATACCCGGACAAATGGATCTTGTAGCAAGTATGAAATCAAACCAGCAAACAAGAGCTGCCCTACTGGCTACACTATGGCAGGTACCACATGCTCAAAAGTTGAGAATCAATCAATAGTATCCTGTCCTACTGGTTATGCAAAAGTTGGAAATACCTGTCACGTAACGACATCCATAAATATTAGTTGTCCAACAACTGGCTATAGCTGGAATGGTTCTTCGTGCGTGAAGCCTGAAAGCCAATCAGCTACACCTATATGCCAGACAGGTTACAGCTGGAACGGTTCATCCTGCGCCAAACCTGAAAGCCAATCAGCAACACCTATATGCCAGGCAGGTTACAGCTGGAACGGTTCATCCTGTGCCAAACCTGAAAGCCAATCAGCAACACCTATATGCCAGGCAGGCTACAGCTGGAACGGTTCATCCTGTGCCAAACCTGAAAGCCAATCAGCAACACCTATATGCCAGGCAGGTTACAGCTGGAACGGTTCATCCTGCGCCAAACC
>NZ_JAKUJZ010000011.1 GCF_022436675.1 Rheinheimera hassiensis
TGGATAACGCAGCGCCGTTTCCGGGCGGCGGCCATGGCCTGCAGCGGGTGTAGCAGAGTTAGGATCAGTTATTTAGAAACTATATCTTTCAAGTTTGACTTTCTAAACTCAACTAACCTTGGATTTGACAAATCTAATATGTTAATCCCAGTATATATCGAGTCGGAAACATTACTTATTGATAAAGATAGTTTATAAAGAGATTGCCATTTTTCAATGGATTTTTCACCAGATATTTTATATGTAAGAGCTGTGGCAAGAATTTTATAGCCATCGTGTTTTATACAATTTTCGTACGGAAATCTATCGATCAAGCCAGATAACATTGATGTTATTTCAGATTTCTGCGCCGTTGAGAATGATGAACCTTTAAATGACACGTCTAGCGCGTTGACTAGTTTTTTCAGGTCATAGTATGCAAGAAAATCTTTTTTATACATACCTATCAGCCAAACTATATTTTTTACATCTAGGTATGATAATTTATAAGAGTTTTTTGAGTTGTAGTAATAGGGATCACCTAATAGCCGTTTGTCAAATAGGTATGAAATTGTAGAGTGAACTGTGTCATCGAATATCGACTCTGAATTGATTTTTGATATGTATTTTATATATGTGTCTTTGTCATAACTAAGAACTATAGGTAGGCAGTTAGACGCTACAATGCTGTACTCTCTATCGAGAGAGTCTTTTCTCAAATTAAGCTCACCAAATATTTTCTGTTCAATTATATTCTTTGCAACCGAATCATTTCCAGATATTTGGTATGATGAGATAAATCTTGCTAAGAGTCTGCTTTTTTCCGCACTATCACCAATAGATTCTATTAAAGATGAAAGGACAATTTTATTGCTTTCAGAGTTAATTCCGTTCTTTAATAATTGGTAGTTCGTTCTAACCGCTAAATCTATACTCCGATAAATACCATTCTTTACGTCGTTACTACTAATCTGGCAGGTTTCCCTATATGAAACGATTTTTCTCCGTAGGACATCGGCTAGTTCTTTATTGCTTTCGGAAATAATTCTGGTAGCGTCAAATCCGAAAGTTATTTTATTCCAATCACCTTCAATTTTTTCCCAGTTTGCTATTATCTCATCGAATAATATTTTAGATCTTTCGGTGGTAAGAAAATTCTTACTTTCACCAATTCTAATTAACATAGATGAAAAAACTATTTTGTCTGCATAGTTGTCTATCTTGTTTCTAAGCTTTCTCAGCCTTTCATAGTCACTGCTTTTTGGAGAGGATAGTTTTTCGAAATTATTTATTAGCTCATAGATTGCTTCAGCGATATTTACTGATGAATCAATTTTTGATATATAGTCACACGCTACACTAACACTAAAATCATCAGAACTGACATAGCTTTTTACTATGCAAGTTAGAGCCTTATCTCTTCTATGTAAAGTGTTGAGTTTTGAACACCAATCATAAGAATTTTTTAAATTAATTCTCGCTTCTATTCTAAGGCAATCGCGCAATACACTATATTGCTGTGCTGAGATCTTAATTATACTTTCGAAGAGACTGTTCTTATATGATACTACGTCACCTCTATATTGTGTATAGTTATGTTTTTCCCATAGACTGTGGATTGTTAATGTGCAGTATAGCTTGTGAACTAAGCTAGCATCTGACGACTTTATATCCTTATATATATCTACATATCTCGTGCTGTTGCCCATTGTTTTGTATTCATATGTAGCGATATTTGCTAGTAGGATAAAGTAATCTCTTCTAGGGCCGGATTTTTCCGCTGTCATTATCTGAGATTTTAGCTTATTACATATGATATTGTATTCATTTCCGCTATGATGCAATAGGCAGTATGACATATCTCTAAGAACTGATGCTGTTGGAGAGTAATCAGTTGTATCTATTATCAAGTCAATACAATACATTACGGCAATTTTTATATCTGGATTTTTAGAAAGCTTCTTTATGATATCTTTTAATACTGTAATTTTATCGCCAGGGGTTATCTTCATGGAGGATATTCTTTTAACTAGTTCATCTATCCTTTCATAGGATTTTATATCTTTTATACTTTTAAGACTTTCTCTGAGCATTTCGCTTATGTCGAATTTATCTAAGTCAAGTTCGTCAATGCCATTTCTATTTTTCGCTAAGGCTTCCAAATACAGCCTTGCATAAGCAAAATCATTCTTGTTCTCGCCACTTTGACCTTTTATATCAACTTTAGATATCAGTGAAAAAGATAGTTCCGGCAGGATTTTTGAAAGTGATATAGATATATCCATCACCTTTTCCATATTGAGATCCTCGGGTTTTATTTTTTCATATAAAAATTTTATCTCTCTTATTATATTTTCATCTTTATATTCACCGTGACTATTAAGATAGTTTGCTATTGTTGATAAAGAAATTATCTTATCTTCAATTATTGAGGTTTTATTTGCTAAAGCTCTTGCTAGCTCCAGATCGCCGCAAGCTAAATGGGTTTCTATCTCACTATTCAATGAGGATGATGCAGATATATCTCTTACAAGAGTATTTAAATGCGAAAATTTAATAGAATCTTTTACATTGTCCTGTTGGGCGGACGACTCAAAACCATGTCTAATTGCTTTGCTTAATATATTTGTGCTGTTTGTTTCTGAATATATTAACTTTAGGCTTTCTGGTTGAAGCAATGAAGTGATGCTTTCATGTTTGTTTGAATTGCTATATAGTTTTATTTTGTCAATGATGTTCTGGCCTGAGTCTCTTCTGGATTCGAATATTTTCGTTAGTATGTCTGTTGCATTGCTTCTAAATTCCAGCCTTTTAGAGACGCAGAACTGTTTCATTGCCTCGCTAGAAAAATTGACTTTGTCTTTTTCTATTTGTACAAATGAAACTTTAAGAATGTCATCTATTGTTGCATTCTCTCTCGTTATTGATAGTGCTTCTTCTGTGGATAATGGAGTTTCTGAGTATGTTATGCAGTCAATAAGTGGTTGTAGTCTTGATATTGCGTCTAGATTTAGATTCCATTCCGTATCGAATAGGTTTTTATTGTGATCACCGAAGTCATTCAGTATATTATCTATACTTTCTCCACTGTCTAAAATTCGCTTTATTATTTCTATTTGACTTGGAATAGGTCTAATTGAAGAAATTAAATATTTTACTTGCTCTTCTGATATTTCTGGTATTAATTCTAGAATTTCTTGTTTTGTCAGTAGTGGAACTGGTATGACAGTTTTTGCGGTAATATCACTTGCCATCGATTCATATGTTTTTTCACATGAAGTTCCAATTAAAAATTGAAGGCCTTTCATATAGAATGGCATGTTAGCAAGGATTGATTTTACGACATCGTTATTTTTTACCTTTTCTAATCCATCTATTGCTATATATAATTTGTTGTTATTATCGAAATTTCTACTTATTTTGGTTTTTATTTTTGATATTATTTCATTCGCCGAAATAGAGTCTTCTGGTGCGGGTTTTAAATCTACCAGCCATGATAATTGATTATATAAGTCATCGAGTATATCTAGTTCAGTAATTGAGCCAGAGTGAGCTTGGTTTATAAATAACGCAATGACGTTATTTCCTAGACTGTATATAGCTTGCTTAATTGCTATAGTTTTACCAATGCCATTTTCTCCGGTTAAAATTACATATTTTTTTCCTAGTTCAAAATGATAATTGATATTCTTTATTAAATCATCTCTCTTGATTTCATGCTGCAAATTTGGATATTCGAATCTTGAATGATGGAATGCGTAATCTAGTTTCATCGTAGAATTCTCTTAGAAGGATTACCAGTAACCTAGATTAATGTGAAAAAAATAGCAACAAAACTATTTTGAATCACTTTAACTTGCTTGTTCTGATTGATGTTCTAGATTTTAGGTGCTGATGTTCGTTTCGGGATTAGTATTTTGAAAAAAAGCAGAGTTACACCGGGGAGTAGTAACTCTGCATACACGGGGGAGTGTAATCTTTGTTGCAGTAAACAGGCGCTTACTCTGTTTACTGCCGGGGTTTCCTTACAAGTTAGTGCAGGCGCTTACTCTGCAATAACTTTTTGTTTCTGTTAGGTTGCAGACGTTACTTATTCTGCTGACACCATCGCGATGTCTAAGCCATTGTTGGCTTTGTTCAGTGCTAACTCTAACCGTTGCAGGTTGTGCTGACTTACGTCGCTGCGGTTTAACTCAGCTGCGCGTTTAAAGTCGGCCAGTGCTGCCAGGTTATCGTTTTGTAACAGGCGCAGTACGCCACGGTTAGTCAGGGCATAAGCACGCATTTCGCGCTTGTCGCTGCTGCTAACGTGATGAAACTGTTGGGCTGCCGATACCGCGCTGTCGCATGCACCTGATGCCTGCTCCAGTTTGCCGCTTTTAGTAAAGCCAACGCACAGGCTCATTTGACGTGAGAAGTTATCTGCTTCTGCACTGCTGTTTAATGTTTCGCTGATACCCTGATCAAATTGGCCGGCCTGTAAGGCGGCTACGCCAGGAGTATCTTCAATAAGTACCATTTTATAGCCATTGGTGTTGGCTGATGCGAGAAATGAACCCGAGGCCATCAGCATCAACGCCAAAGAACTGCCTAATTTAACTGATCTCGCTTTCATAGTGTGTTGCTCCCAATTTCCCATCCAGGCAGCCGCTATCGGTCTGCAGGTGTAAGTTTGAGCAAAAGCACTAAACTTGACAAACGATAAAAAAAAATGCGACAGGTGAAATAAATTCACCTATAAGTCGCTAATGTTTGTCATACAACGAAAAAGGGAAGAGGTTTACTTATCTAAATGAAAGCTTTGCAGGATCCAGTCGATCAACAGCTGAATTTCATCGCGGTGGGGATCGTTGTCGTGCCGTACCAGATAGTAGCGATCGCGGCTAAGCAGTTCTTGCTCAAATAAACGCTGCAGGCTGCCATTGGTAAACCAGCCGTTGCTAATGGGCAGCGGGATTAACGCAACGCCTAAACCTTGTTGTGCTGCGCGCGCTACACTGAACATGCTGTCTAACTGGATAATTTGTTTTGGCCTGAAATTATGATACCCCACGTGTTCTGCCCAGCGATGCCAGGCGTAAGGGCGGGCCTGATGCAACAGCAGCGGCACTTTTTCCAGAATGCGATAGCCTTTACTGTGCCATTGCTGGTACTGCTGGGCATTGCAGGCTGGCACATAGCTGATGGGGAATAAATCGTAGGCGATGTTTTCTTCCGGCTTTTTACCCGACAGAATAATCGACAGATCGGTGTATTTCTGGCTGTCGCGGCGTGATTTTACCGTTTCCAGCTTCAGGTTAATATTTGGGTATTGTTCTGACCAGCCAATCAACCGGGGCACAAATAATTCACTGGCAAAAAATTCGGGCATCGAAATACTGACTTCCAGCATCCGTTGTACCTGGCTGAATTCGCCTATTGTTGCGGCCAGTTGCTGCATCAGTGGTTGGATAGATTGATAAAAACGTTTGCCGGTTTCTGTCAGCACTATGGAACGGGTTTGACGCTCAAATAACTGCAGGTTGAGGTTGTCTTCCAGCTGTTTAATCTGGTGACTTACCGCAGAGGGTGTCAGGTACAGCCGTTTCGCCGTTTCTTTAAAGCTTAAACAGTCTGCCGCGACACAAAAGCAACGCAGGCCGCGCATGGGTGTATGCATTGGCATTATGTAGCACTCAATCTCATTTGTTAGTCGCTGGTTATAGTCGACGAAGGTTGCATTATCATTAATAACACTGAATTTATGCTTAACGTACTGCATAAACTGCACCAATGCTGATCACACGTAAAATCATAGCTTAATGATTTGCGCCGGTGGCTGACTGCGCCAGTTTAGCGCAGCAATTGCATCAAAATATAGCCACCGATAATTTTATATGTAGAAAAATTGTTATTTATATCAGTATGCTGTGCGGCATTACGTGAGTAGTGGAAATTGGTTGGCGATGCTGCTGCCGGTAAAGTTGGCTACCCAGCCGTCGGCATTGTTAAACAGCCGTATGGCGGTAAATTCCGGCTCACTGCCCATATCAAACCAATGTGTAGTCCCGGCGGGTACGCTGATTAGGTCGTTCTGTTGGCACAATACCTGATACACCTTACCGGCAATGTGCAGGCAAAACAGGCCCTGGCCACGGACAAAAAAGCGTACTTCATCTTCACTGTGTGTATGCTCTGCCAGAAATTTTTGCCGCAACACGGTTTTGTCGGGGTGCTTGGCACTAAGCGAGATAACATCCACGGTAATATAACCACGTTCTTGTTTTAAGCGCTGAATATCTGCCGCATAAGCCTGCAGGATAGTTTCGTTACTACTTTGTGCCGTTACTGCCGCGCCGGCCTGCCATTGCTCAAAGCGGATGCCTGCTTTGGCAAGCTCAGTGCTGATATGTTCGTTGTCGCTGGTGTCAAGCAACGGGGTTATAGCGTTGTCGCTGGCATAAACAGTTAACCGGCTCATGGTATCTGCTCCTGGATCTGGTCAAAACTGTGGGCAATGGGGTGATCTGCTGCCGGTTGGCCTTCTCGGATCAATTGCACTGTGGCAATACCCAACGCTCTGGCGGCATCGAGTTCGGCTACTACGTCAGACAAAAATAACACCTGCTTTGGCGGCAGCTGTAACTGCTGCAAAATAGCGGCATAAGATGAAATATCACGTTTGGCGCCAACACGGGTGTCGAAATAACCGCTAAACAACGCCGTTAAATTGCCATAGTCGCTGTACTGAAACAACAGCTGTTGTGCCTGCACAGAGCCAGAGCTATAGACATACAGCCTGATACCAAGGTTGTACCAGTGTTGTAATTGTTCAGCTGCGTCGGCATACAGGTGGCCGGTAAAAGCACCGCTTTGGTAGCCATGTTGCCACACCATACCCTGTAAGGTTTTTAACGGTGTTACTTTTTTATCTTCAGCTATCCATGCCAGTAATTGGGTAATAATCTGTTCTGCACTGGCTTCAGGCTGCTGCATCAGGTCGCGGCAGGTGGCCAGCGCGGTTGCTACATCGGGCTGCGTCGTATTAGCCCGGATAAAAGCGGGCAATTCACGCGCGGCATAGGGGAAGAGGATATCGGTAACAAAACTTATCCGGCTGGTGGTGCCTTCAATATCAGTAATAATGGCGGAATACTTCACGGTCTACCTTGTTAGCTTTAATCGTTCCAACTCGCAGTTTATAAGAAACTCCCAACCTTCTAAATGCCTTTTTGTCTGTTCCAGGCTGTAACCCCAAACATACAGGCCATGGCCGCGCACCAGTAACGCAAAATTCAGTGGTTGCTGCTGCCAGCGCTGAGCTACTTGTTGTGCCAGTGCCGGGATATCCTGGGTATTGTCAAATATCGCCAGCGGGCAGGGCGCTGCATGGCTGCTGTTACCGCTAATGGCTTTTTGCATTTCGTAGCCCTGAAAGTTATAGCTGTCCTGGTTTATCAGCCGCGAAAACACTGTAGCGTGCACTGAGTGGGTGTGCAGTACCGCTTTAATCCGGCTATCCAATTGATAAAGCTGGGTATGCAGTGCTGTTTCGGCAGACGGTGTGCCAGGGCAGGTTAGCTGATTATTCAGCCAGCTAACAGGGAGTAAATCTTGCGGGCTTAGTTCGCCTTTTTCTTTGCCAGAAGCGGTAATCAAGGCGCTGTGTTCGGTGCTGCGGACAGAAAAATTGCCGCCGGTAGCGGGCACCCAATGGCGGTTGGCGATCCAGCGCCCTAACGCGCACAACGCTATGGCATTGGGGTTAAGCTGATGCAACTGGGCAGAGTCATTCATTATTATCAGGCCTGATAGTTATACGTTTGAACGTTTAGATGTCTATACATAAAACGGGCTAAATGATAGCATTCAAGCCGGTTTTAGCAACTTTTTCTTGCCCGCATGACACTCAAAAGCAAACTGCCAGCCGTTGGTACTACTATTTTCAGCCAGATGTCGCAACTGGCTGCACAGCATCAAGCCATTAATTTATCTCAGGGTTTTCCCGATTTTGCACCTGATAGCTTATTGCTGCAGCATCTGACCGATTACAGCCAGCAGGGGCTTAACCAGTATGCGCCCATGCCGGGTATTGCGCCGTTGCGTGAGCAAATCGCGGCTTTGGTGCAACGTTGTTATGGCCGGGCAGTGTGTGCCGAGCAGCAGGTAACGGTAACCAGCGGTGCGACCGAAGCGCTGTTTGTTGCTATTAGTGCCGTAGTCGCGCCGGGCGATGAAGTGATTGTTTTTGATCCGGCCTACGACAGCTATGTACCGGCGATTCAGTTAAACGGCGGCACAGCCGTGCATCTTGCGCTTAATGCACCTGATTACCGGATTAACTGGCAACAGGTCGCCGAGGCAATAACGCCGCGGACTAAACTGATTATAGTAAATAGTCCGCATAACCCGACTGGTATGGTATTTCATAAGGAAGACTGGCTGGCTCTGCAGCAACTGGTTTTAGCGCATAATTTGTACTGCATCAGCGACGAAGTGTACGAACATATGGTGTTTGACGGCGCGGTGCAGCTAAGCGCCAATAACTTTGCTGAACTGGCCGCGCGCAGCTTTATCGTTTCATCTTTTGGTAAAACCTTTCATGTTACCGGCTGGAAACTGGGTTACTGCGTGGCGCCCTGCTCGTTAACGGCAGAATTTCGTAAAATACATCAGTATGTCACCTTTTCCAGTTTTACTCCGGCACAATATGCTATTGCTGAGATGTTACAGCAGCAACCGCAGCAGGTTAGTGGCCTGGCTGGGTTTTATCAGCAGAAGCGTGATCAGTTTGTCAGTCTGTTACAGGGCAGCCGGCTGGAGCTATTGCCTTGTCAGGGTACCTATTTTCAACTGGCAGATTATAGCGCCATTAGTGAGTTGGACGATGTGGCGTTTTGTCGCTGGCTGACAACCGAGCACAAAGTGGCGGCTATCCCGTTATCGGTATTTTATAACCAGCCACCGCAGCGCCGAATCATCCGTTTTTGCTTCGCTAAACAAAGCAGCACGCTAAAAGCTGCTGCGGAGGTGTTATGCCGGATATAACAATGCCGCTAAATGTTGTGCTGGTGCAAACTGCACTGCAGTGGCAAAACCCGGCCGCAAACCGGCAGCAACTGGCAGAGCAAATAAGCCGCATTCAGGGAGCCGATATCATTGTGTTGCCGGAAATGTTTACTACGGGGTTTTCGATGCAAAGCCAGCATATTGCTGAACCCGAAGGCGACACCCTGGGTTGGCTGCAACACCAGGCACAGCAAATTGGCGCAGCAATGGTGGGCTCGGTGGCTACCCGTACAGATAAGGGATGTGTTAACCGCTGCTATTTTGTGACACCAGAAGGCCATGTAACGCCCTATGACAAAAAGCATCTGTTTCGCATGGCAGGTGAGCATCAGGCATATATAGCAGGTGATCAGCGTGTAGTGGTTAACTGGCGCGGTTGGCGTTTTTTATTGCAGGTGTGCTATGACCTGCGTTTTCCGGTGTTTAGCCGTAATTGCCTTGATTACGATGTCGCGCTTTATGTTGCTAACTGGCCAGCGGCCCGGCGCCATGCCTGGCGTACGTTGCTACTGGCACGGGCAATAGAAAACCAGGCCTTTGTGCTGGGTTGTAACCGTGTTGGTACCGACGGTAATGGCATACAATACAGCGGTGACAGCCTGATTGTCGATTATCTGGGGCAGGCTGTCGCAGATCAGGCCGTGGCACAACCTGCAGTGCTGCGCGCTACGTTAGACTATGCACAGCTTAAACAGTACCGGCAACAATTTCCGGCTCATCTGGATGCTGATGCTTTTGTGCTGAGCTAAGCTTCTACAGTCCTGCAGTATTTTCATTTACCGGTATTACCATTTACCAGTATTACAAGGAGCGGCTATGTCGCGCTTACACCCCACCGCGGTGATCTTCAGCGGTTTTTTCTTATTGGGTAACCTTATTATTCTCTGGGGTATGTTACTGCCAGACATGGCAAAAGCGTTAAATATGGCGCCTGCGATCAGCGGTGTGTTTTTCAGCTTAATGTCGGTAGGCACTATTGTCGGTGCCATCATCGGCGGCAAATATGTACAGCGTTTCCATTTTCTGCGTTTATTTGCATTTTTAGCTATTACTGAATCGATTTTGTTAAGCCTGTTGTCAGCCGTCAGCAACTGGCAGCTACTGCTGCCGCTGATTGTGCTGGTGGGATTAACCTACTCAGTGATGTTCACCATCGGCCATACTCTTATTGCCCGGCTGTTTGCCAATAAACGTGCAGCTATGATGGGCCTGATGGACTTTATGTTTAGCCTGGGCACCTTAACAGCACCGCTGTGGGTGGTGATGCTGTACTGGGTGCTGGATGACTGGCGTTGGCCAATCCGTATTATTGCGCTATGCCTGCTATTTGTCGGCTTATACAGCTGGCAGGTTGCCAGAATGCAGCCTGTACTGGCCGGGCGCAGCCACAGTGGTGGTAAAAGCCTGTCTTATATTACCGTGCTGCGCCAGCCTATTTTTTTATTGCTGTTACTGGTGATGGTAGGGTACGGCGCAGCAGAATGGGGCCAGGGCAACTGGTTTGTCAGCTACGCGGTAGATGGTTTGGGCTATCAGGCTGAAGATGCCCGCTTGCTGCTAGCCTGGTTTACCGGTGGTATGGTGCTTAGCCGGCTTGGTTTTGCATTGCTATTGCGTTGGCTAAGCAGTGCTCAACTTATGTTGCTGCTGGGCGCTTTTACGGTGGCAGGCGCCTTTGTAGTGAAGTTAAGTAATGGTAGCGAATTGCTGGCGCTGGGTAACTTGCTGTTGGGGCTTGGTGTGGGTGGTTTGTTTCCGCTAATGTTATCTACTGCTATGGATCTGGACAGCGACAATGGCCCGGTATTGTCTGGCATCGCCAGTATTGGCAGCTCAATTGGCTTCCAGTTTGCCGGTTTGTTAACCGGAGTATGGGCGCAACAGGCCGGTATTGCACAGGCATTTTGGCTGATACCACTGGCCAGTATCTGGCTATTTGGCTGTTTGTGGCTGTTTCAGCGCCGCTTAGGCAGGGCTTGACCACAGAGGTATTCGCAGTAACACTATACAGCCATAACTAACATGAGTTTAACCAGTGAGCGAAATTAACTGGGCTGCCCTGCAACAGGCAGCACAACAAGCTGCCGCGCAGGCTTATGCGCCTTACAGCAAATTCCCCGTTGGCGTGGCGATATTGGCCGAGAGCGGTAAAATTTATACCGGCTGCAACGTTGAAAATGCCTCATATGGTGGCACTGTGTGTGCGGAGCGTAACGCCATAGGCGCAGCGGTGGTGGCCGGTGAGCGCAAATTTACCGCGCTGATGGTGTACACGCCGCAAGACATGCTAACGCCACCGTGCGGTATCTGCCGTCAGGTCATTGCGGAATTCTTTAGCCCTAATGCCCCTATCGCCAGTTGTAACCATTTGCACCAGCAGCAAAACTGGAGCTTAGGCGAATTACTGCCAGCGGCTTTTACACCCACCTATCTGGCCAACAGCACTAAAGTTGGAGCTTAATACATGATCCCGCAAGAAATTATTAAAACAAAACGTAACGGTGGTAATTTAAGCCAGGCCGAGATTAAGCAATTTGTCCGTGGTTTAACCGACGACAGTTTCAGCGAAGGCCAGGTGGCTGCACTGGCGATGGCTATTTATTTAAATGGTATGCAAACCGATGAAATTGTTGCGCTAACGCTGGCAATGCGCGACAGCGGTACAGTGTTTAACTGGCAAGGCAAGTTAAACGGCCCGGTGGTGGATAAACACAGCACCGGCGGTGTTGGTGACAAAGTGACCTTAATGCTGGCGCCTATGGTGGCAGCTTGTGGTGCCTTTATGCCCAGTATTGCCGGCCGCGGTTTGGGCCATACCGGCGGCACAGTAGATAAGCTGGAAACGATTCCAGGCTACAGCTGCACCCAGAGCCTGGAGAAAATTCAGCAGTTATTGCCACAGTTAGGTTGCGTTATTGTAGGCCAGAGCAGTCAGTTGGCACCGGCCGACAGGCGTTTATATGCCATTCGTGATGTTACCGCTACGGTGGAGTCTATTCCGCTTATAACCGCCTCTATTTTATCGAAAAAGTTATCTGAAGGTTTAGATGCGCTGGTAATGGACGTAAAAATTGGCAACGGTGCCATTATGCGTACCGTCGATGATGCTTCGGCATTGGCCAGCAGTATTGTTAATGTGGCTAATGGCGCCGGCGTGCCAACCCGGGCACTGCTGACAGATATGAACCAGATTTTAGGTAACACAGCCGGCAATGCGCTGGAAGTGATAGAAACACTGGATTATTTAACCGGTAAATACCGTGAGCCCCGCTTGCATCAGGTAACACTGGAGCTGGGCGCCAATATGCTGCAATTAGGCGGGCTTTATCAGGACAAGGCCAGTGCGGTAGCTGCGCTGGAACAGAGCTTAAGCTCAGGCAGAGCAGCAGAGATTTTCGCTAAAATGGTGGCTGCGTTAGGTGGGCCCGCAGATCTGATTGAAAAACCACAACAGTATCTGGCTAGTGCGCCTGTGGTACAGGATATTATTACCCCACAAAGCGGTTACCTGAATTACAACAATACTGTGGGCTTAGGTATGGCGGTAGTGCGTTTAGGTGGGGGCCGTTCGCACCCCAGCCAGCAAATTGACCCTGCAGTGGGTTTTAGCCATATTCTGCCAACAGGTAGCAAGGTACAGCAGGGCGATGTGATTGCCAAAGTACATGCCGCCAGCGAAGGTGCTGCCGCAGTAGCCGCAAATGAGTACCTTGCAGCATTGGATCTGGCAACGACAGCAGAGTCGTATCCTCTGGTGCACCATACTATTGGTTGAGTGGTTGAGTGGTTGAGTGAGAGGCTGATTGACGTTGTGCCCCATTATTGGCTACAGTTAAAGTAATCAATTTCGGGGCACAGCCATGCTATTACGTTGTTTGCTTTTGCTGCTAGCCAGCAGTGCATACGCCAAGCCACAGCTTACCTGGCTGCAAACCGACTGGCCGCCGCACCAGATTGTTAGCGGCCCGTTTCAGGGCCAGGGCACCTTTGATTTACTACAACAACAGATTATGGCTGCGCTGCCGCAGTTTACCCATGACACCCGTTTGGTAAGCCTGGCACGGTTGGAGCAGATTTTTCAGCAGTCAGAAACCGGTAGCTGTGTACTGGGAGCTTTATATTCAGAAGAGCGTGCACAAAGCCGGCTATTTTCGGTACCGATGGCGGTTGGGCCAGCAGTGGCAGTGGGCTATATTACCGGTAAACTGACTACTCATCCTGCCATGCAGCCAGAGGGCGCTGATATCCGCATGCTGGCGCTGGATAAAACTATCAGAGGAGCGTTTCAACCGAACCGGCTATATCCCGATGTTATTGCGGCGCTGCTGCTGCATCCGGACAATAATCTGAGCAGCCACGCCTTTACCAGTGAGATCAATGCGGCAGGCTTGCTGGCGGGTAACCGGGTGGATTATGTGGTGGAGTACCCTGAGCGGATGCAGTATTACAATCAGTTGCTGCCTGAAGCCGCAGCGTTGGAACACCGGGCGATAGTGGGCGCTAATGTTGCCAGTGTGTCTTATATTACCTGCAGTACAGACGAGGTGGGGCAGGCTGCAATAACTGCAGTGAATAAGCTGCTACCCAAGTTGTGGCAACAAGCAGCGTATGTACAGGCAATGCAACGTTGGCTGGATGACAGTGCCCGGCGACGGCTGAGCACTGATCTGCAGCAACTACAACAACAGGCGTTAATGCAACTTAAGCCGGGGCCGGACGATGCGGTTGATCCGGGCCACTAAACTGATCACCAGCATTTTTATCCAGCCGTGCAGCGCAACCTGATGCATACGATACAACGAGATATACGCCAGCCGGGCAATACGGCCTTCTATCATCATGGCACCGCCGACTAAATTGCCCATTAGACTGCCGACAGTACCAAAACGGCTCAGTGAAATTAACGAGCCGTGGTCTTTATAATTAAAATCGCGCAGCGCTTTGCCGTCTAACTTAGCCAGAATATTAGTGGCGACCAGGCTGGCCATCTGATGCGCCGACTGCGCCCGTGGCGGCACCCATTTATTGTCTGCCAACGGGTAACCGGCACAATCGCCAATGGCGTAAATGTGGCTATCCAGTGTGGTTTGCAGCTTGCTGTTTACCAGTAACTGATTAATGCGGTTATTTTCCAGGCCGTCGAGCTGATGTAAAAAGTCCGGCGCTTTAATACCGGCGGCCCACACCATCAGCTCAGCATCCAGATGTTCGTCGCCCAGTTGCAAACCATGGGCATCGGCAGCGGTAACTCTGGTGCTCGTGCGCACATGCACACCCAGCTTTTGCAGCTCTTTTAACGCCGCATTGGCAATTCGTTCCGGCAGCGCGGGCAAAATACGCGGCCCGGCCTCTATTACACTGATATTTAACCGGTCTTTACGTAAATCGGCAAAACCATATAAATTCAGTTCTGCTGCCGCATGATACAGTTCGGCAGCCAGCTCTACCCCGGTAGCACCGGCACCCACTATAGCGATATTTAATTTATCCTTCGGATGACCAGGCGAATTCAGTTTTAAGTAAGCATCAAGCAAGTGGCGCTGGAAGCGCTGCGCCTGAGATGGGCTGTCTAAAAAGATACAATGCTCAGCTACGCCAGGCGTATTAAAGTGGTTAGATACACTACCAATGGCCAGCACCAGATAGTCGTAGACCAGCTCGCGTGCAGCCAGCACTTCTTCACCATCATCGGCATATACCGGCGCTAAAGTAACAGTTTTTTGCTGCCGGTTCAGGCCGTGAAAGCTACCGAGCTGAAAATCAAAACCGTGTGTAGCGGCATGAGCCCGGTAACTAAGCTGATCAATTTCAACGTCGAGGGTGCCGGTGGCGACTTCATGTAGCAGGGGTTTCCAGATATGGGTAAGGTTGCGGTCAATCAGGGTGATATGCGCTTTGCCTTTACGGCCAAGTTTATTGCCTAAGCGGGTTGCCAGCTCAAGGCCGCCAGCCCCTCCGCCAATAACCACTATGCGCGGGCGTGTCATATGCTACTTCCTTCTGTGAAAAATAAAGCAGTACAACGTCTTGCCGTTAAACTACAGGCAAGAAAAAACCGGCACGAAGGCCGGTTTTGTCAGTTAACTTTTTTGCCGTTTCATGGCATCGAAGAACTCGTCGTTGGTTTTGGTCATCAACAGACGGTCTATCAAAAACTCCATACACTCGGTTTCATCCATCGGGTGCAAAATTTTGCGCAGGATCCACATTTTTTGCAGTTCTTCAGATGAAGCCAGCAGTTCTTCACGGCGGGTGCCAGAGCGGTTAAACTCAATGGCCGGGAATACACGACGCTCAGCAATTTTACGCGACAGGTGCAGCTCCATATTACCTGTACCTTTAAATTCTTCGTAAATTACTTCATCCATCTTAGAGCCGGTATCTACCAGCGCGGTAGCGATAATAGTTAAGCTGCCGCCTTCTTCAACATTACGTGCTGCACCAAAGAAACGCTTTGGTTTATGCAGGGCGTTGGCGTCAACACCACCGGTTAATACCTTGCCGGAGCTTGGGATTACAGTGTTATAAGCGCGGGCTAAACGGGTAATAGAGTCGAGCAGAATAATAACGTCTTTTTTGTGCTCAACCAGCCGTTTGGCTTTTTCGATTACCATTTCAGCCACCTGTACGTGGCGGCTGGCAGGTTCATCGAAGGTAGAGGCAATAACTTCACCTTTTACCAAGCGCTGCATTTCGGTTACTTCTTCCGGACGCTCGTCTATCAGCAGTACCATTAACACGCAATCCGGGTGGTTAGCGGCAATAGATTGGGCGATATTTTGCAGCAAAATGGTTTTACCGGCTTTGGGTGGTGCCACGATTAAGCCGCGCTGGCCTTTACCGATTGGGGAAGCTAAATCCAGTACCCGGGCGGTGATATCTTCACGGCTGCCGTTACCACGTTCCATGCGCAAACGTGAATTAGCATGCAGCGGGGTTAAGTTTTCAAACAAAATTTTGTTACGTGCCTGCTCCGGGCGGCCGAAGTTAACTTCGTTTACCTTTAACAGTGCAAAGTACCGCTCGCCTTCTTTGGGCGGGCGGATTAAACCGGAAATGCTGTCGCCGGTGCGCAGGTTAAAGCGGCGGATTTGGCTGGGCGAAACGTAAATATCGTCCGGGCCGGCCAGGTAAGAACTGTCGCTGGAGCGCAGAAAACCGAAACCGTCCTGCAGGATTTCCAGACAACCATCACCGAAAATTTCTTCGCCGTTCTTGGCGTGGGATTTTAAAATGGCGAAAATAATGTCCTGTTTGCGCAGGCGGGCCATATTTTCCTGGCCCATAGACTCAGCCAATTCAACCAGCTCGCTAATTGGCTTCAGTTTCAGTTCTGTTAAATGCATATTGATTGGGTTTCTTGTTGATATATAAACAGGGTAATGCTTATCGGTTCGATAAAATAAGGTTTGGAAGTGGTTTTTTCGACAGACAAGCGTGGTTTAGAACGTTTAATTGGCTACACAATAGCAGTTGGCTACTGGTGCGTCCAGCGTTGAAACAGAAAAAGGCGTATAAAAATACGCCTTTTTTCAATTTATTCAGATGTTACCGTCAAGAAACTCTTTCAACTGAGTTTTAGACAGTGCACCCACCTTAGTTGCGGCAACCTGACCATTTTTAAATAACAGCAGGGTAGGGATACCACGAATACCGAATTTTGGCGGCGTGTTTGGGTTGTGGTCAATATTTACCTTGGCCACAGTTACTTTGCCGGCATATTCTTTTGCCACGTCTTCCAGGATAGGAGCGATCATTTTACATGGACCGCACCACTCCGCCCAAAAGTCGACTAAAACCGGTGCATCAGCTTTTAGCACGTCGGTTTCAAAACTATCGTCAGAAACCTGTAAAATTTGTTCGCTCATTTATGTCTCCGCTAGTACGATGCAGCCCGGCTGCAAAAAAGTGTTATCAATTTAAACGTGGCTGTTCCTTATTGCAAGCGTAACGGTTATGCTTAGCGCCGTATGAATAAAACACACTTAACTTCGCATAAATTCGCCGATTTCGCATTGGCGCCACAGGTTCTTGACGCGTTAACCGCGCAAGGTTACAGCTATTGTACGCCCATTCAGGCCCAATGTTTACCACTGGCACTCGCCGGGAAAGATATTGCCGGCCAGGCCCAAACGGGTACAGGTAAAACACTGGCGTTCTTAACAGCCACTTTCCATCATTTGCTTACCCATGAGCCCAAAGGTTCTGGTCAGCCGCGTGCCATTATTATGGCCCCTACGCGTGAGCTGGCAGTACAAATTCATCAGGACGCAAAAATACTGGCTGATAAAGCCGGTTTACGTCTTGGCTTAATTTATGGGGGCGAGGGGTACGATACTCAACGCCAGTTGCTGGAAAATGGCGTAGATATTTTAATTGGTACCACAGGCCGCTTAATAGATTACTTAAAGCAAGGCTTGTACGACTTATCACAAATTCAGGTAGTGGTGCTGGACGAAGCTGATCGCATGTTCGATTTGGGCTTTATTAAAGACATCCGCTTTATGTTTAACCGTATGCCGCCGGCGACAGAGCGCTTAAGCTTGTTGTTCTCAGCTACCTTGTCTTATAAGGTACAGGAACTGGCGTTTGAGAAAATGAACCAACCGGTGCATATCCATATTGCGCCGGAAGAAATGACCGGCAGCCGCATCAGTGAAGAGCTGTTTTATCCGTCAGACGAGCACAAGCTACCGCTGCTGCTAACGCTGATGGAAGAAGAGTGGCCGGATAAAGCCATTGTTTTTGCTAACACCAAGCATTGGTGTGAAGAAGTGCACGCCTGGCTGGAAGCTGATGGCCATCGCGTTGGTTTGCTCACCGGTGATGTTATTCAGAAAAAGCGCCTGCGCATTTTAGAGGATTTCACCAGCGGCAAACTGGATATTCTGGTCGCCACAGACGTTGCTGCACGCGGTCTGCATATTCCTAAAGTAAGCCATGTATTTAATTATGACTTACCGGACGACTGCGAAGATTACGTACACCGCATTGGCCGTACTGGCCGTGCCGGTGAAAGCGGTAAAGCTATCAGTTTTGCCTGCGAGCGTTATGCGCTTAACCTGACAGCCATTGAAGACTATATTCGTCATATGGTTCCGGTAAGCCAGTACGATGCCAGCGCCCTGCTGGATGATATTAAAACGCCGAAGCCGCGGGTTCGCCGCCGCGCCGGTCAGGCCAGAACCGGCAGCCGCAGTGGCCCGGGCGGACGTAGCAGTAATGGCGCAAGAGCTCCTCGCAACCGTCCTCGTTAATCCGGCGCTGTCTGCCGACCAATCACCGCATCAGGATATCTATGCGGTGATTGATCTTGGCTCAAACAGCTTCCATATGTTGATGGTCAAGGTTGTTGGTGGCTCAGTGCAGGTTATAGGCCGGGTAAAACGCAAAGTACGCCTGGCCGCTGGTTTAAATGAAAACCTGGTACTTAGCCGCAAAGCGATGAAACGCGGCTGGGAATGTTTAGCTTTGTTTGCTGAACGGCTGCAGGATATCCCGCCACAGAATATCCGTATTGTCGGCACCGCTACGCTGCGGTTGGCAAAAAATGTTAAAACCTTTCTTAAAGAAGCCGAGGCCATTTTAGGCCAGAAAGTGACGGTTATCAGCGGTGAAGACGAAGCCCGTATTATTTATCTCGGTGTAGCCCATACCTCAAACAGTGACAGTAACCGGCTGGTGATCGACATTGGTGGCGCCAGCACCGAAGTAGTGATTGGTGCCGGTTTTACCCCGCAACTGTTGTCCAGCCTGAATATGGGTTGTGTCACTTATCTGGAACGCTATTTTAGCGACGATGAGCTCAGTGAAGATAATTTTAGCCAGGCTATCGCAGCGGCAGAACAAGAGGCCGTATCTATCGCCGAGCAATACCGGCAAACCGGCTGGCAGTTGGCAGTAGGTGCCTCTGGCACTGTGCAGGCGATGCAGGAAATACTGGTTGCTCAGGGCAAAGATGAAGTAATTACCCTAAGCCGGCTGGAAGATATTATGCAGCAGGCACTGGCGTGTGGCCGCATGGAGCAACTGACCATTGTTGGCCTGGCGCAAGAGCGTAAGCAGGTATTCCCGTCTGGCCTGGCTATTTTAATAGCCTTGTTTCGCACGCTTCACATCAATGGTATGACATTGTCCGGCGGCGCGCTGCGTGAGGGCGTGTTGTACAGTATGTTGCCGCAATTGCAACATACTGACGTGCGTAATCGCACTGTGGCCAGTTTGATGGTGCGCTATTTTATTGACCAGCGTCATGCTGAACGGGTGGCTGAAATGGCCTGCGAGCTGGCCAATCAGTTACAAAGCCGCTGGGATTTGCAGAAGTTTGAAGGGCACAGCATGCTCAGAAGTGGCGCTTTGCTGCATGAGCTGGGTTTGCTTATTGAATATAAAAATCACCATCATCATGGTGCTTATATTATTAACCATTCCGATTTGCCCGGTTTTACCCGTGCCCAGCAGCAATTGGTTATGGCGCTGGTGCATAATCATCGGGCTGATATCAGCCGCGAAATTATTGCCCGCCAAACCATGACATCAGTGCTGCTAACGGTGCGTTTAACACGTATTTTACGCCTGGCAGTGATTTTATCTATGCGTCGCCGGCATGAGGTATTGCCGCAGGTAAATATCAGCAGTAAAGGCGAGCAACTAACGTTGAACATGCCGGAAGGTTGGCTGGATCAGCATCCGCTAATGCGCGCAGAGCTGGAGCAGGAAGTGCAGTATCAGCAACAAACCGGATGGGAACTGATTATCAAGTAAAAACTGCTAACTGTTAATCGGGTAAATATTACCGCAAAGTGTGTAATTTTTGCCCAACAGCCTGCTGCCAATTAGCTATGGCAGCAGGCTGTTAGCAAGTACCGGCATATCTGTGTATACCCCTTTTACCAAACTGCAGAGGTTACTACTTTATTATGCCGCAAGCGATCGGGCTACCACTGCTGCCTGAAGGCGCGGTGGTGTAATCGTCAGATTGCTGATGCACAACCAATGACCGGTTTTTCAAGTCATCCAACTTCATCCGTCCGGCAGTTACCTCCTGTTGGTTACCGTTGCTATCAGCGAGAATCATCGGTAAGTCGCCAAGGTGACCTTGTCCGTCCGGGCCCGCATGCTGATTGGTATCCGCCGGATCCAGATGGCTGCCAGCACTGGCCGCAGCCTGGCGTTCGCCATCTTTCATTGCCGGCTCGCAGCTGGGGTTCTGATGTACGTGAAAACCATGCTCCCCCGCCTGAAGGCCCTGTAACTCGGGTTTAAATACCAAGCCGTCTGCTGTTTCGCGAACCGTAATGGTACCGGCACTATCGCCAATACCGTCGGCAGTAACCTTGTTCATTCTTATAGTGATAGTGTTAGCAGTATACCGGTCTTTGTCTACTGCATTACCTGATACAGGCGCAGTGGTGCCACTGGGTGCGGCAGGTGGGTTAGGGTCAGGGTTGCAGCCTAATAACAGGCCTGCAGCGAGTAACGGCAAGGGCAATATCCGCAATTTCATAATAACCTCCTTCAGTGTTGAGTAAGTAACAAGAACCGCAATGACTCAGTTGCAAGTTCGGCGCCAACCCCGATGTTAAGAAAAATGGCATGAGCTTTGCGTTCTGATTGGAACAACACACTGTGGCGACAGCTGGAGACATTTTATGCCTTATAACAATCACCGCGAACTGCCCGATGCCGTAAAAGACAATTTACCAAGCCATGCCCAGGACATTTACCAGGAGGCGTTTAACAGTGCCTGGGATGAATATGCCGATCCGGATAAACGCCGCGGCGATGACAGCCGGGAAGAGGTCGCGCATAAAGTAGCCTGGGCAGCGGTAAAGCACAGCTATGAGAAGAATGAGGCGGGTAATTGGGTAAAAAAATAGCAGGCATTAACGGCTGATTGGCAGCGTGAGATTC
Source organism: Rheinheimera hassiensis (assembly GCF_022436675.1). Classification (GTDB taxonomy): domain Bacteria; phylum Pseudomonadota; class Gammaproteobacteria; order Enterobacterales; family Alteromonadaceae; genus Alishewanella; species Alishewanella hassiensis. Next base: position 20,941 of record NZ_JAKUJZ010000011.1, read on the forward strand.
ATCAGACGTACAGCTTGGTAAACTATACCTGTTAATTAACGGTAAATGAGCCGGTGGGCAAAGAACCTTTGGGGGAATAGATCATAGTGGCATCAGGTACTGCACAAAACGGTAAAACGGCAAAGAGCCCGTCAAAACCACACAGCAATATGTCGGCGATATTGGGTGTTATCGGCAGCTTATTGTTTGTCGCTGCCGTGCTGATATTGCTGGTGCATTTTGGTGTGCATAAAGAGGTGTTGCAACTGCTGGAGTGGTTTAAGCAACAAGGCGCCTGGGCGCCGGTGCTGTTTATGTTAATTATGGCAGCGGTAGTTGTGTTGCTGCTGCCGGGGGCATTATTTACCGTGGGGGCCGGCTTTGTTTTCGGCGTGGCGGCGGGCTCGGTCTACGTATTGCTGGGTACCACCGTTGGTGCCGTGTTAGCGTTTTTGATTGCACGCTACTGTTTTGGCCAGCGCGCCAGAGAATTTGTTATGGCGCGGGCAAAGCTAAAGTTGGTAAACGACGAGCTGACGCCAAATGGCTGGAAGATAGTGCTGCTAACGCGTCTGATCCCGTTTTTCCCCGGTAAAATTTCCAATTACTTTTTTGGTTTAACTCAGTTCTCGCTACGGGGATATATTGGTGGCTCCTTGCTGGGTTTTATTCCGTTTACTGTGCACAACGTGTATCTGGGCTCGTTAATTGCTGATATTTCCAGCTTTGATTTTACCTCACGCGAGCGTTCGATGTGGGAGTGGGGCCTGTATGCCGGCGGCCTGTTGGCGGCTATTGCAGTGATTATTTATCTTAACCGTCTGGCCAGCCGGGCGCTGGCGCAATATACCGAACAAGACACACAAAAGGAGCCTGACTGATGACCTGGTTAAAATGGCTGCCGTGGCGTTATGTGGTGCGCTATGTTGCACACAAACATGGCTTTATAGATCCTATTGCCTTGCTGGCACGGCTGCATAATTTTGCCCAGCCATCAGAGGTCGGTGAACCGATTGAGCTGCTGCGTGCCGGTGTGGTGTTTCATGCCCGCGGCCTGATTAACAGCCGGGTGATTCAGCATAATCTGGATTGGGTATGGCCATATTGGATTGAACGGCAATTTGACCCTTACGATGCGTCGTTTATCCCGCGGGCTTTTTCCATTACCCATATTAACCTGACCCACCGTAACTGGACGGCCATAGGTTTGCCGGATTGCCCTGAGTTACCGATTGTTGACCCCAGAGGTTTGCTGACGCCATTTTTGGATGGCTGGTCGCTGGATGCCTGGATTATGCCGCAGCAGGGGGAGTATTTATTGCCGTCCAGAGCGGTGCAGTCTCAGCAAGAATTGCGAATGGCTGGCGATATCAGTATCCGTACAGAAACTGTGCTGCATGGTATGGCGCTGGTCACTCAGGCATCTGTTGAGCTTGAAGACGGCATTGCGGTATGTAAATTGCGGTTACGTGCAAAGGCAGACCAGCAAGGCTATCTGGTGCTGGCACTGCGGCCGCAAAACCCGGAAGGCATCAGTTTTATTCACCGTGTAAGGCTAAACTCAGACCGAACGGCCTGGCAGGTTGATGACAATAAGCGGGTAGAGTTTAGCCGCAAGGCTGAGCGGCATCATGTCTCTACCTATCGCCAGGGTGATGTTTACATTCATCTGAAAGATGCACAGGAGCAGACCGATGGCGTCTGTGACGTTGGTATGGTTACTGCTGCAGCGTTGTTTGCGTTGCCAGCTGACGAGTGGCAGGAACTGGAAGTCTCTGTGCCGCTGACAACTGAACGCAATGACCAGTTGCAGACAGACGCCTGGCGGCAGGAGCAGCAGAAAACCTGCAAGCTGACCTGCCCGGATGCGCACTATCAATTTTTATATGACGCTGCTATCACATCGCTAATTTTACACTCGCCGGAAGATGTTTACCCCGGCCCTTATACTTACAAACGGTTCTGGTTTCGTGATGCGGCTTTTATTATTCATGCCTTACTATGTGCCGGCCTGACTGAACGTGCTGAGCGGGCACTGAACCAGTTCCCACCGCGCCAGACATTATTGGGTTATTTTCGTTCGCAGGAAGGCGAGTGGGATGCCAATGGTGAAGTGTTATGGATCCTCAAGCGCTATTTTGATTTGACCGGCCGCAAAATGCCCGCCGACTGGCATGGTCCGGTGCAAAGCGGGGCGCGCTGGATAATCCGTAAACGCCTGTCGGATAAGCTTGATGCACCTCATGCCGGCTTACTACCGCCAGGTTTTAGTGCCGAACACCTTGGACCGAACGATTACTACTACTGGGATGATTTTTGGGGTGTAGCCGGTTTACAGGCAGCTTCAGCCTTGTTTGGCGATACGGATCTGAAGCAAAAACACGAGTTTGCTCAGGCTGCAACCAACTTTAGTTCAGCGATAGATAGAAGCCTGGCCCATTGCGCAACACGCTTAAAGCGTCCCGGCATGCCGGCATCGCCCTACCGGCGGCTGGATGCCGGAGCCATTGGTTCACTGGCTGCGGGTTACCCGGCACAGTTATGGGCGCCTGACGACCCCCGGCTGCTGGATACGGTCGAATTTCTGTTGCAGCGTTGCTTTGTTAAAGATGCCTTTTATCAGGACATGATTCACTCAGGGCTGAACGCCTACTTAACTCTGCATGTGGCGCAGGTTTTGTTGCGGGCGAAAGACCCGCGTTATCTGACGTTAATGGATGCGGTAGCTGCACTGGCATCACCTACCGGGCAGTGGCCTGAGGCTATTCACCCGGCTACCGGTGGTGGTTGTATGGGGGATGGTCACCATGTTTGGGCGGCTGCCGAGTGGTTACTGATAATACGTAACTGTTTTGTCCGTGAAGAAGGCCAGCATCTGGTGTTATGTAGTGGTGTACCTCAGCGCTGGCTGGCTCCGGGGGAGCCAGTCTACTTTGGCCCGGCTCCCACCAGTTTTGGCAGTATCAGTATAGAGATCACTGTCTGCGCTGAAGAGGGGGTTGTAGTGAAATGGCAAGCTGATTGGCATAACGGCAGTGCACCTGCAATGGAAATAGCCTTGCCCGGCTATCAGACAGAAACGGCGCAGGCTATGGCTGGCTCTGTGACGCTAAGTAAACAGGAGTCGTAACAAATGAATATTGCGATATTCACCAATACTTTTACCCCGCATGTTGGTGGGGTGGCACGTTCAGTTGAGGCCTTTGTGGCGGAATATCGCAAACTGGGGCACAGGGTTTTAGTGGTGGCACCTGAGTTTGCCAATATGCCGGAGCAGGAAACGGATGTCTTCCGCGTTGCTGCTATCCAGAACTTTAATGCCAGTGATTTTTCTGTGGCTCTGCCATTTGTTGATCAGTTAAGCGAAGTGCTCGATGAGTTTGCGCCTGACATTATTCATTCACAGCATCCATTTCTGCTGGGCATGACAGCGCTGCGTACAGCACGTTACCGTCAGATCCCGTTGGTATTTACCCATCATACGCTGTACGAGCAGTACACCCATTATGTGCCTGGCGATTCTTCCACCATGCAACGCTTTGCGGTAGAACTTGCAACCCGCTATGCCAATTTGTGTGATCAGGTGATCGCGCCAAGCAAGAGTATTGCGGACTTACTGCAGCAGCGCGGTGTTAACACGCCGATAGAAGTGGTACCCACCGGCGTGTACCCGCAGCGATTTGCCAGCGGTGACGGCGCAGCTGTACGCAAGCAGTATGCTATTGCCGCAGAAGCCACAGTAATTGGACACTTAGGGCGGTTGGCACCCGAGAAGAACCTGGCCTTTTTGGCCCATGCTGTAGCAAATGTCGCCGTAGAAAAGCCCGAAGTGCATTTTCTGGTGATAGGCGCCGGCCCGTCTGAGCAGGAAGTTGAGCACATTTTTGCTCAGGCTGGTGCCGCCGATCGGTTACATATGACCGGTGTTTTACAGCAGCAAGCCCTGATAGATGCACTGCACGCGATGGATGTTTTTGCCTTTGCTTCATGCAGCGAAACACAGGGCATAGTGCTGACAGAAGCGATGGCCGCAGGGCTGCCTGTGGTTGCGCTGGACGCCAGCGGTGTACGCGAAGTGGTGCAGCACGAACGTAACGGCCTGTTAATTCAGGAACATACGACAGCAGCCTTTGCCCGCGCGCTGAAGCAAATAACGGCGGCGACAGCGCAGCAACGTGAAACATTAAAGCAGGGCGCAAAGGCAACAGCAGAAGAGCATGCTATGTCGCGCTCAGCGGCAAAAGCGTTGCAGTGCTTTCGCGCCCTGGCTGAGCATCAGCCGGGTACACCAAAGGGAGAGCGGGACTGGGAAGATGCGCTGGCCTGGGTAAAAGCAGAATGGGATATTCTGCGCAGCATGGCTGAAGCCGGCACGGCTGCAGTTGGCAGCACGTTATTTGCTACCAGTGAGGAGTAGCGGGCAGTTAATCACTTTTTACCGGGATAATGGTGTAAGGCGGAGGAGTATGATCATTCGGGTTTCAGTATGGCTGCGCTGGTTAAGACGGGCTGTAAGCCGCAGCCGCTGTCTGGCGAGGCTATTACAATTACCGGTTTCAAAAGGGTCGGCCGTGCGGCCGGGGCTGATTATGCTGCAAATAGACGGCCTGTCCAAAATTGAATTAGAGCGGGCGCTGGACCGCGGCGAGATGCCGTTTTTATGCCGTTTACTACAGCGGGAACACTACAGCCTGCATGCTCAGTACTCCGGCTTACCAGCAACGACGCCGGCGGTACAGGCTGAGTTATTTTATGGTATCCCCGGGGCAGTGCCAGCCTTCTCTTTTTGTGACCACCGTACCGGTAAGATAGTGCGGATGCTACAACCTGATACTGCGGCACAGGTAGAACAGCGCTTGGCCGGGCAGACCAAAGCGGCGCTATTAAAAGATGGCAGTGTCTATGCTGACATGTTTACCGGCGGTGCTGCTGAATCGCACTTTTGTGCTTCTTCACTGGGTTGGGGCTCTGCCTTGCGTAGCGCCAACCCGTTGGTATTGTTGGTGCTGTTTATAACCAATTTGTACAGTGTGCTGCGTATTGCCGGTCTGTTTTGTCTCGAAGTTGGCCTGGCACTGCGTGATTTTTTTCGCGGGCAGGTAAAAGGGCACGATTTTTTTAATGAACTCAAGTTTGTACCAACCCGGGTTGCGATCTCTATTGTGCTGCGGGAGTTGTGTGTCATCGGCGGTAAGATTGACCTTAGCCGCGGTATGCCGATAGTACATATTAATTTTCTTGGCTACGACGAGCAGTCACACCGGCGCGGGCCCTCGTCCCGCTTTGCGCATTGGACGTTAAAAGGCATCGACGACAGCATCGCCAGATTATGGCGGGCGGCGCACCGTTCTGAGTGGCGTAACTATGAAGTCTGGATCCACTCTGACCATGGGCAGGCAAAAGTCGTCCAGTATAGCCAATTGCACGGCTATCCGTTGCAACATGCGGTTGAGCAGTGCTTTGACAGGCTCTCATCGGAGTCACCATTAGCGCGGTCTGCAGCAAAAGGCGGCATTCAGACCCAGCGTGTCAGATTACTGGGTGGTAAACGGGTGCAGCGTGTGTTTGCGGTCGAGCGCAGTGAAGACAGTGACGCCGACGATGGCATCAAAGTCGCGGCATTAGGGCCTGTTGGCCATATCTATGCACCGCAGCCGTTATCAGAACCTGAGCTGCATTTTATTGCTACTGAACTGGCGACACGCTATCAGGTACCGATAGTGCTGACGGTTGAAAGCGAGCAGTGTTTGCGGGCCACGACCAGTGATGGGGATTATTATTTACCAAAGGACGCTGCTGAGTTGTTCGGCAGCGAACATCCGTTTCTGGACAGCCTGAGCGACGATTTGCTGAGATTGTGCCATCATGCCGATGCCGGTGATCTGGTGGTGATGGGCTGGCGTGAAGGGCTGACACCATTGACCTTTGCTGATGAGAATGGCGCGCACGCCGGTGCCACGCCGGAGGAGACCACAGGTTTTGCGCTGCTGCCTGCTGATGTTGCGCTGCCACCAGCAGGCAGCCGCTATATGCGGCCGTACGATTTATATCAGGCTGCGCTGCACTATCTGGGCCGCACAAGCCGTCAGCCGGTGACACGTGACAAAACACGAGCTGACACTGCTGAAGGCTTGCGCGTGATGACATACAACGTGCACAGTTGTATTGGCCTGGATGGCAAGGTAGATATAGAGCGGGTGGCCAGAGTGATTGCGCAGGCTAACCCCGATGTGGTTGCGCTGCAGGAGTTGGATGTTGGGCGTGATCGCAGCCTGGGTTTAGATCAGGCTCAGCTTATTGCCCGTTATCTGCAAATGGAGTTTCATTTTCATCCGGCCATGCATATGGAGGAAGAGCGTTATGGCGATGCCATTTTAACTCGGTTGCCGCTAAGGCTAATTAAGGCCGGGCCATTACCGGGGCTTGCTGACAAGCCGAAATTGGAGCCGCGAGGTGCGATCTGGGCTGCTGTAGAGTTTAATGGCCAGGAAGTACAGATTATTAATACCCATCTGGGGCTGCAGCCCCGCGAGCGACTGGCGCAGATTGACTGTTTATTGGGTAAGGACTGGCTGGGCCACCCTGACTGTCGCGGACCGGTGGTATTGTGTGGTGATTTGAATGCGCAGCCTAACTCGCAAGTGTGCCGACGTATTGCTGCACAGCTGCAAGATTCGCAAACCGTGCTGGCACAGCACCGGCCAGCAGGTACTTTCCCCAGCCGGTTTGCTGCATTACGCATTGATCATATTTTTGTCAGCCAGGCTGTGGCGGTAACAGCCATTACCATACCTGGCTCTCAATTGGCGAAAGTGGCCTCGGACCATTTACCCTTGCTGGCGCAATTGCGCATCCCGCGTGACACAGCCCCGGTAGCGGATTAAGCCTGCTTAAGCCAAATGGCTGCTTTTTTGGCAAAATAGGTTAAAATGCCATCGGCGCCGGCGCGTTTAAATGCCAGTAATGATTCCATAATAACCGGTTGCTCTGCCAGCCAGCCATTTTGAATGGCGGCCATATGCATGGCATATTCGCCACTGACCTGATAGGCAAACGTTGGCACGCCAAATTCATCTTTTACCCGGCGTACTATATCCAGGTATGGCATACCGGGTTTCACCATTACCATATCGGCGCCTTCTTCCAGGTCTTGCGCTACTTCGTGTAAGGCTTCATTGCTGTTTGCCGGGTCCATCTGGTAGGTTTTTTTATTGCCGCCTTTTAAATTACCGGCAGAGCCTACCGCATCACGAAACGGACCATAGTAGCTGGACGCATATTTGGCCGAATAGGCCATAATACGGGTATTAATAAAACCTGCGTCTTCCAGTGCTTCGCGAATAGCACCAATGCGGCCGTCCATCATATCTGATGGCGCTATGACATCAGCACCGGCTTGGGCGTGCGACAAGGACTGCTTCACCAGTGCAGCGGTGGTAATATCATTGATGACATAACCGTTGTCATCAATAATGCCGTCCTGGCCATGGGTGGTGAAAGGATCCAGTGCTACATCGGTAATAATACCAAGCTCAGGTACATGTTGCTTGAGTAAACGCACCGCGCGTTGTGCTAACGCATCCGGGTTCCAGGCTTCTTCAGCCTGCAGTGACTTTTTATCTGCTGCGGTAACCGGAAACAGTGCGATGGCCGGAATACCCAGTTCTGCCAGCTCTTTTGCTTCAGTCAATAACAGGTCCAGGCTCAGGCGCTCAATACCCGGCATAGAGGCAATGGCTTCGCGTTTATTATCACCTTCGATAATAAACATCGGGTAAATTAAGTCATTCACTGTCAGCTGGTTTTCTGCCATTAACCGGCGGCTAAAGTCGTGTTCACGCATACGGCGTAACCGGCTGGCGGGGAAAAAACGGTTAGTATTCATGTAGCTCTCCTGTGCGCTCAGGGCTTATTTTACGTTGCCCTGGCGGATAACTTTGTACCTGATTTCTACCGTTGGCTTTAGCGCTGTATAAGGCTTTGTCGGCGAAATTTATATATTCGTCACAATCGCTTTGTGTACCCGGAATAGCGCTGTAACAACCCGCACTTAGGGTAACTGCCGGTTGCTGCGTGCTGCTGTCCAGCTGCTGGCGGATTTGCTCGGCTAAATCTGCTGCGCCATCCAGATCGGTGTTGGGCAGTATCAGGGCAAATTCTTCACCGCCGTAGCGGCATAACTTATCGCCCGGGCGTTTTACCAATTGCTGAATTAAGCGGGCGACTGTTTTTATCACCTGATCACCGGCCAGATGGCCATGAGTGTCATTAACTTGTTTAAAGTAATCAATATCCAGCAATACCAGTGCAAGTGGACGTTGTTCGCGGCGGCTACGTTTTAATTCTGCCTGCATTTGCCGGTTAAAATAAGCGCGGTTAAATACACCTGAAAGGGCATCAGTTTCGGTTTGCTGCTGCAATAACTGGTTTTTTTCTGCCAGTTCTTCCAGTGCAATTTGCAGCTCAAAACTGTGGCTGCGTAACTGGCTTTCCAGCTCTGCAGCGGTGCGTTGCCAGCGCATGAGCTTAATGGCTCCAAGTACGCCTGCGATACCAATGCCGGTTATGATGCCGATAAAAAAGTACGGTAATAGTTCAGGCATAAACCGTGCTCAATGTGGGTTGAAAGCCAAACAGCCGCTGGCTATTGTGCCATGTCAGCGTTGCCAGTTCATCCATGGTGCGGTTAGTTAGCCGGGCGACCATTTGGGCAATAACCGGCAGGTAGGCGGGTTCGTTACGGCGGCTTTTGGGTTTAGGCTGCATTGTGCGGGGCAGCAAATAAGGTGCATCGGTTTCCAGTAACAGCCTGTCAGATGGGATATAGCGTAGCGCCTGTTGTAGTGCTTCACCGCGGCGTTCATCACATACCCAACCGGTAATACCTATATAAAGCCCCAGATCCAGATAGGCCTTTAACTGCTGCACATCGCCGGTAAAACAATGCGTTACACCGTGGCTGATCTGTTGCTCTTTTAGCATGGCAAGCTGAGTAGTGAAGGCATCGCGCTCATGCAGATAAACTGGCTTGCCATACTGCCGGGCCAGTTGTAACTGTTCAGCAAAAACGAGTTGTTGCTGCTCTCTGGGCGAAAAATCACGGTTAAAATCGAGACCACACTCACCGATAGATATCACTTCAGCTTGTCTGCTTAATTCCTGCAACTGTATTAGCCAATCTGGCCTGACATTAGCTGCCTGATGTGGATGCACGCCAGCTGTACTGCAACAGCCGCGGTGTTGCTGGCAAAAAGCAATATTTTGTCTGCTCTCATCGATATCGCTGCCAATCAGCACTAATTGAGCTACGCCGGCCAGTGCGGCGCGCTCAACTACAGCAGCCCTGTCGCTATCGAACTGGCTGCTGAACAGATTGACACCGATATCACACCACATTACTGTTCGCGCCGGACACGAATAGTGCGGTTATTCTTATCGCTACCAAGAAAAAATGAGCTAAGCACGCCGCGTTTTATATAATGTTGCTCACCGGCAGCGATTTTATAGTAGTCAGTACCATTCTGGCGCCAAATCTGGCCATTATCAAACTCGACAATCAGCTCTTTAAGCGGGCTGTAACGTACCTCTTTAACGCTCAGGTAAATTTTATCCGGCGCGTCTTCGTCTACTTTGCGGTGCTCAATACCAAAGTCTGCTTCAGGCTGTTTTTGTACGGTGGTGTTAGCAGCCGGTACTGCTACAGTTGTTACGGGCGATACAGCAGTATTACCTGGCGATGTAGCACTTGCTGTTACTGCCGAAATAGCGTCATAACAGGTTAAGCGACGTAAGGCATTTTGTTCAGCGCGGCACAGCTCAAGCGCTTGATCTAATGGTATAGCCGCAACCGGCAGGCTGGTTACGGCAACTAATGCCGCTAACATTAATTTCATTATCAATCTTCCTGTTTCTCTTCTGTGTTTTCGGTAGTCGCTGGCTGATAAAAGCGACTGAGTGCAAGACCTAGCTCAAATAGTAACCACATAGGTACCGCAAGTAAGGTTTGTGACAGCACATCAGGCGGTGTTAATAACATACCTAAAATAAAGGCGCCAACAATAATATATGGCCGCTTTTCTGCCAGCTCGGCGCGTGTAGTAACACCGGTCCACACCATCAGCAAAATGGCTACCGGGATTTCAAACGATAAGCCAAAAGCAAAAAATAGCTTCAGCACAAAATCAAGGTAATTACTGATATCGGTAGCGACTGTGACACCTTCAGGTGCAACGCTGGTAAAAAAACCAAAAATAATAGGAAATACAATATAGTAAGCAAAAGCTATACCGCTATAAAACAGCAAAGTGCTGCTCACGACCAGTGGAGCCATCAGCCGCTTTTCGCGGCTATACAAAGCCGGTGCAATAAATTGCCATACTTGCAGCAGGATATAAGGAATAGCGACGCATATCGCAACAATAAAGGTTAATTTAAACGGCGCAAAAAAGGGGGCAGCAACATCGGTTGCAATCATGCTGCTATTTTCCGGCAACACCGCCATCAGCGGTTGTGCCAGTATGTGATATATCTCTTGCGCAAAAGCCGCCAGGCCAGCGAAGACAACTATTACCGCCACTACGCAGCGCAACAAGCGGTTGCGCAGCTCTATTAAATGTCCAAGCAAACTGTCGGGGCTGGCGTTAAAGCTCATGTTTATTATCTTTACTGCTGGTTATCGACGAAATAGGTGTGTTTACATCAGCCGCCGCTTGTTTTAACTCAGCCAGGGCAGCTTTTTCTTGCTCTGTCAGGTTAAGTAAGCCCTTAGCTTCTGCATCTTTTAATTTCTGATGCAGCTCATGGGCGCGTAAATCATCGTTTAACTCTGCCTGCATTTGCTGGCCAAACTGCTTAATACTGCGCACTGTTTTCTGCACTGAGCGAATGGCACCGGGCAACCGCTCAGGCCCCAGCACCAGCAAGGCTACGATGCCAATAACAACCAGCTCCCAGAAGCCCATTTACACTTTGTCTTTAGTGTCGCTGGACGCGCTAGCCGCATTTTTATCAGCGCTGCTACCTGCTTTACTTTGTTCGTTTAGCTGAGCAGGCTGCTCTGCAGTTTCATCATCAGATGGCGAGTCTTTAATTGAACTGCGAAAACCTTTTATGGCTGAACCCAAATCTGTGCCTATGCCGCGCAGCTTTTTGGTGCCAAACAGTAAAACAATGATGGCTAAAACAATAAGTAACTGCCAAATACTGATATTGCCGAACATGGTGTTTCCTCTGATTAATGCCGGACACTGGTTGTGTCTGGCGCAGTATATGTCGTTGTTATGACAAATCTGTTATCGCACTAATGCTTTAACGCCAAAGCCAGCACTTACTGCCAGCAGTAATACGGCCAGAGTGTGGCTGCCGATACTGAACACTATACTAGCACTGATCAGTGCTGCCGCTGCAAAAGTAGCCGCAACTATTTGCTGTCTGGTCTTTTGCTGTTGCCCGGCCAGTTGCTGCAGTTGCTGTAACAGTTGTCTTTGCTGCCTCGGGCCTTGTTCAAGATACTGATGCAGCAGATTTGGCATCTGTGGTAGCTTCTCAGCCCAAAACGGCAGGTTTTCTTTAACCTGACGCCATATAGCCGGTAAACCAACCTGCTGTTTAACCCAGTTTTCCAGAAACGGTTTCGCTGTTTTCCATAAATCCAGTTGCGGATACAACTGACGCCCCAAGCCTTCAATATACAACAGTGTTTTCTGTAATAACACCAGCTGCGGCTGAACTTGCATATCAAAACGTCTGGCAGTGCTGAAAAGATTCAGCAGTACATGACCAAAAGAGATTTCTGCCAGCGGTTTTTGAAAAATCGGTTCGCATACGGTACGAATAGCGCTCTCAAATTCTTCTACCTTGGTATGGGCCGGAACCCAGCCCGAGTCCACATGTAACTGGGCCACTTTCTTATAGTCGCGGTTAAAAAAGGCGACAAAATTTTCTGCCAGATAGCGCTTATCTTCCGCATTTAAGGTACCAACAATGCCGCAATCAATGCCAATGTATTTTGGGTTTTCCGGGGTTTCCCGAGAGACAAAAATATTGCCCGGATGCATATCGGCATGAAAGAAGCTGTCGCGGAACACCTGAGTGAAAAATACTTCCACGCCACGTTTGGCCAGTAATTCCATATCGGTATTTTGTGCCTGTAACGCGGCGATATCAGACACAGGTATGCCGTAGATCCGTTCCATCACCATCACATTAGCGCGGCTGTAATCGCTGTAGACGAAGGGAATATATAGCGAGTCTGAGCCTTCAAAATTACGCCGTAGTTGAATAGCGTTAGCGGCTTCACGCTGCAGGTCCAGTTCATCCAGAATAGTTTTACGGTATTCTGACACCACTTCGCGTGGTCGCAATCGTTTACCATCGGGTAAGAAACGGGCCGCAGCATCAGCCAGCGTTTCCATCAGTGCTAAATCTGCCATAATCTGGCGCTTGATATCTGGGCGGATCACTTTAATAACAACATCTGCCACAGTGCCATCGGCCTGGAGCAATTTTGCGGTATGCACCTGGGCAATTGAGGCGGACGCAAGCGGAGTTTGGTTAAAATCAACAAACAGCTGAGCAATATTTTCCAACTCCAGCGCCTGTTCAATCAGTAGTTGTGCCTGGGCTCCGTCAAAAGGCGGTACTTTATCCTGCAGTTTAGCCAGTTCGTCGGCCAATTGTGGTGGAAACAGATCACGGCGGGTAGAAAGCATCTGGCCAAATTTCACCCAGACCGGGCCAAGGCTTTGCAGAGCCAGCCGCAACCTTACACCAACCGGCTGGTCCAGATGGCGGTTACGCAACCAAAACAAACTACGGCGCAACATCCGCGCATACCAGGGTTGCCATTGTGCAGGGACCAGTTCATCCAGGCCGAACTGCAACAACGTTTTCTGGATTTGATAAAAACGGCTGATACGCACTATAACTCCTGGAGGGCTTGCAGTTGCTGCTGCAAAACATCAGCTTTGGCTGCCAATTCACTAACTGCGCTACTAAACTGCGTCATTTCGGCGGCGGTGGGTGTTAACTGCAGTTCATCCTGTGCCAGTTCAGTGCCAAGCTGCTGCAAAGCTGCCGTTTTATTGCTCAGATACTGGTGTATCTGCTGTATGCTGACGGCAACTTTATGTGCAGCGGCATCACCGACATAAGCAGACAGTGTTTGTTGCCAGTCTGGATCAAGTTGCTGGAAAAAATGACTGTATTGCTGCGCAACCTGAATATCGCCGTCTATCTGCAGTGCATCGGCTTTTATCAGCCTGGTTAGCTGGCTGGGGTCGCGCAGCAGGCGCAGGCTGGCTAAATCGGTTGCAATGGCACAGTCTGTAGCTTCGTCATGCTGATTAAATAAAATGCCCCGAGCATTGGCACTGAGTACCAGCGTAACGGGCCATTCCCGCAGTCGGAACGACAACTGCTTACCGTGCAGCCGGCTAAGCCTGCCGGCGGCGTGTGGGTCCATAGCGATTAACCTGGCCATGGTTTTTTCTGCCACGGCGCACAGCAGCTGGGGCAGTAAAGGCAACATCAGAATTTATAACCCCGGTGCAGTGCTACTATGCCGCCGGTTAGATTGTGGTAGCTGACTTCGGCAAAACCTGCATCCTGCATCATGCTTTTCAGCGTTTCCTGATCCGGGTGCATGCGGATAGACTCAGCCAGATACTGGTAGCTTTCTTTATCGTTTGCAACCAACTGGCCAATAGTGGGCAGTAGTTTAAACGAGTACAGATCATACACTTTACTTAGCCATTGCTGTTCTGGTTTGGAAAACTCCAGCACCAGCAAGCGGCCACCTGGCTTTAATACCCGAAACATAGAGCGCAGTGCTGCGTCTTTATCCGTCACGTTACGCAAGCCAAAACCAATGCTGATAATATCAAAACTGTTGTCGGCAAAGGGCAGGGCTTCGGCATTGGCCTGCACATACTCAATATTGTTCACTAAGCCCAGATCACGCAGTTTGTCGCGGCCAACATTAAGCATAGAGGCATTAATATCTGCCAGCACTACTTTACCACTTGGCCCGACCCGTTTTGAAAACAATGCCGTGATATCACCGGTACCACCAGCCAGATCAAGTACCTGCTGGCCAGGGCGCACGCCGCTGCAGTCAATGGTAAACCGTTTCCATAAGCGGTGAATACCAAGCGACATTAAGTCATTCATCACATCATACTTGGCGGCTACCGAGTGAAACACATTCGCTACCATCGACACCTTCTGCTCGGCGGCAACAGTTTTATAGCCAAAGTGCGTAGTGTTAGGGTTGTGATCTGTCATGCTGCAGGCCTGTTGGCAAAGAAATGTGGCTAGTGTAAAAGATAAAGCCGCGACAGCCAACTTATCTGTTGGCTTTTTAAAACCTAAGCGGGCAGTGCCAGCATGGTTTCACTGGCAACCTGATTACGGCCGCGTTGTTTGGCTAGCGTTAGTACGTCGGTGGTGCGTGCCAGAAACTGATACCAGTTTTCGCTGTGCTGGTATAAGGATACACCCAGTGAAATAGTCACTTTGGGTAAAGCTTTTTTGCTGCGGGCTGAGACAAAGCGCAGTTTTTCCACACCGCGACGAACTTGTTCTGCAATTTCACTGGCACTGCGCAAATCGACATCCGGCAACAGGATCAGGAACTCTTCTCCGCCAGCTCGCACCGGTAAACCACTGCTTTGTACATAACTGCTAATTTTGCGCGCTACTTTCGACAAAATAACGTCGCCAATAGCACTGCCATAATCCTGATTAAAGCGGCTGAAATGGTCCAGATCGATGGCGATAGCGGCAACACGCCGGCCAGGTTGCTCAGTAAACCATAACTCCAGTTGGTGCTGCATTGCTGAGCGGTTATATAAACCGGTTAGTGGATCAAGCTGGCGTTGTAGTTTAAGTTGCTCCAGTTCATGCCGTAACTGATGACTTTGTTGGTTGGCTTGTTCCAACTGCTGCTGCAACAGATACTGGCTGGAGCGGAACTCCTGGGTTTGTTGGCGCAGTTGTTCAACCGCTGAAAGAATATTTTCGCCATTTTGCTGTTGCTGCTGCAATTGCAGTAAGCTGAAGTCCAGTTGTTGCAGATAATCGCCAACCTGCTCAGCGGCGAGATCAGTGTAGCCTGTAAGGCGGCTGACAATGCCGGAAGCGTCTTGCAGCAATTGTTCCTGCTGCGGATTCGCCGGCGTCAGATAGCGGCTGTATAAATCCGCCATAATAAAATCGTCAAACGGAGTTTTTGCACTCAGCTTATGCTCAATTGCAGTGCACAGCGCAGCGTGATGACCGCTGATATAGTCATAGCACACGGCATAATTTACCGGATGAGCTGCAAGGCCGGCACGCTGTAAAAATACTTTTACCTGCGCGGCTTTCTCGCTGGCTTGTTCCAGTGAATCCTGATACTTCATAAGACCACGTATAACTCCGCTGACAGGCACCGGCTGGGCGTTACCTGAATTGTTAACGAATAAACCGTTAAGCCCATAGTACGCGATTCTATGTGACAGGCAACAGCTCTGTCAGACAAAAAAATACAGGCGTCGAATTTAACACCAGATTGACCGAATTATCGACACTCCGCCAGTCGTAATTTGGTAGTAAAAGCGGTAAAAAGCGGTTGTATTTAGTTTAGTTGCCTGCAATCGGTGAATAAAGTAGATACAATCGAAGCGTCTTTTTTGTGGGAATAACCAAAATGAAAACCACTGTAAATATTAAATCACTGTTTTTAGTTGGATTGTGTACAGTTTTGTTGTCGGCGTGTGCAACAACAGCACACAACAGCGATAAACAGTTTACCGAACTGGCACAGCAACTGTGGCAGGCACAACAAGAGTTAAATGAAACGGCACCGGGCGAGCTGATAGATATGTCGCCACAAGCCCTGGAACAGCGCCAACAACAACGGCTGCGTTGGCAGACCCGGCTGCAACAGGTTGATGTTAAAACGTTGTCTGAACAAAACCAGATTAACCATGCCATTTTAGCCTATCGTCTGGCTGATCAAATTGATGAATACCGCTATGGCGCGCACTTAATGCCGTTAACATCAGAATCCGGCTTTCATACCAATCTTGGCTTTATGGTACAGCGTGGTAGTTTTAAAACGCTGGCAGATTATCAACATTATCTGCAAAAGCTCGCTGCCATTCCCCGTTATATGCAACAACAAACCGACTGGATGAAGCAAGGTCTGGCCAAGGGCGTAACGCAACCTAAGGCTGTGCTTAAAGGCTTTGAGCAAAGCATTATTTCTTACGTTGTGCAGGACCCGAGCCAAAGTGTTTTTTATCAGCCATTTAGCCGTAAGCCCGCTTTTATAGGCGATACAGAGTGGCAACAACTTACCGCGCAGGCCGTTGAGCAGATTACACAAGCAGTAAATCCGGCGTATCAGGCATTTTATGATTTTATGGTTAATGAGTATCTGCCAGGCGCCAGAGATACTATTGCCGCCAGTGCTTTACCAGATGGCGCTGCGTTTTACCAAAACCGGCTGGAACATTACACCACGTTAAAGCTGACACCACAGCAGGTACACCAAACCGGCCTGGAAGAAGTAAAACGCATACGGGCACAAATGCAGCAGGTAATTGATCAATTGGGCTTTACCGGTAGTTTTGCTGAGTTTATCCAGTACTTGCGTACTGATCAGCAGTTTTATGCCAAAACACCCGATGAGCTGATGCGTTATGCCGCTTATCTGGCAAAAAAGGCCGATGCTGAACTACCAAAATTATTTAAAACTCTGCCGCGCACACCTTATGGCGTTGTGCCGGTGCCGGCAGAAATTGCCCCTAAATACACTACAGGGCGTTATTCGGGGCCAACCCGTGATGATCAGGCCGGTTTCTACTGGGTTAATACCTACGCACTGGACCGTCGGCCGTTATACGAGATGGAAGCACTGACATTGCACGAAGCTGTGCCAGGCCACCATTTGCAGATTGCGCTGGCACGTGAGCATGCAGAGTTACCCGATTACCGGCGCAGTTTTTATACCTCAGCTTTTGGTGAGGGCTGGGGTTTATATGCTGAATATCTGGGGCTGGAAATGGGTTTTTATCAGGAACCCTATAACAATTTTGGCCGTCTGACCTATGAGATGTGGCGGGCAGCACGGTTGGTGGTAGACACCGGCATGCATACCATGGGCTGGAGCCGTCAGCAGGCGATCGATTTCCTGGCTGAAAATACCGCGTTGTCCATGCACAACGTAACGACCGAAATAGACCGCTATATCAGTTGGCCAGCGCAGGCGCTGTCTTATAAGTTAGGTGAAATTACTATTAAGCAGCTGCGTGCAGAAGCAGAGCAAGCGCTTGGCGAGCGCTTTAATGTGCGTGAGTTCCATGACGTAGTGCTCAGTAATGGCAGTGTACCGCTGGCGGTGCTGGAGCAACAGGTGCGTGCCTACATTGCCCGGCAGCAAAAAGGCTAGCCATATCGCCTCGCAACAATTGATATAAACAGGACGTAAAGCCGTATGGTGTGGATGTTGTTGATAGGCGTGTTAGTTTTAGTGTTGCTGTATATATTGTGGCAGATGGAACTGATTGGCAAAACAAACAAAAGCCTGCAAGCTAAGCTGCAGCAACGTGAGCATGAACTGTTACGTCTGCAGCAGGCCGTGTTTCAACTGGCCGAGCAGCAAAAAATGCTGCTTGAGCAGCGGCTGGCTAAACTGGCTGTTGAGACGAGGCTCAGTAAGCCGGAACTGGCAGCGGTGCAATTGCTATGTCAGCTATTACCGTTGGTTACCCGAGAATCTTGTAACAAGGCTATATCGGCGCAACAAACTATAAAATTGTATTTACGCCAGCATAAAACGCTGGAGTTTGGTCAGCTTGAGTTGATGATGATCAAACATAGCCGTCTTACGGCGTTATGGCAGAACAATAGTCTGATGTCGTATTTGCAATTATGTACAGTTGCGGTGGCGTTGGCAGAGGAACAAACTCAGGCGCAGCTTAACAGCGCCTGAGTCTGCATTTAATGTCGTAGAATAACGCCGGGCTCGGTGTCTATCTGCCCTTCAATATCAATAGCAGCTATTTTGCCACCAGCTGTCAGCACCGCAAGGTTACCTTCGGCCATATGGCGAACGAACAGTAAATCATAACCAAATCGCTGTAACTCAGCGACAGAAAACTTTTGTGCCAGATTCAGATCTTCCCAGAAATAATGTATATCCTTATCCATCTGGCGCCGTTCGTGTGTCATATCAGGCTCCAACTACCAGGGACAACAGGTTTCATGTTACATCAGGTATGCGGATCAGCCAAGCTGCATTATGGTTTGCCATTGCGCTTCGTTAACCGGCATAACAGAAAGCCTGCTGCCTTTTTGTACAACAGGCAGCTCACTCAGCTTAGCGGAGCTTTTTAGTTTGTCCAGAGAAATTATCGCCGGCAGTTTGCGTTCAAATACCAGATCAACCGCTATCCAGCGCGGGTTGTCTGTTGAAGATTTACTGTCAAAATAAACACTTGCCGAATTAAACTGGCTGGGATCAGGGTAAGCTGGGCGCACAACTCTGGCAATGCCAGCTACTCCGATCAGTTTGCAACTGGAGTGGTAGATAAACACCTTGTCGCCTAGCTTCACACCGTCACGCAGCATATTACGCGCCTGATAATTACGTACACCTTCCCACACTATTGCTGTGTCTGGAGCATTGGCAAAATCATCAATACCGCATTCGGAAGGTTCTGTTTTAAATAACCAGTAGGCCATCTTTGCTGATCTCCGTAGTTTGCGGCAGAATATCATTATATTTTACCGCAACGGAACAGAAGGTGGGGCTATGAGTCAGGTATTACAGAATTTGTTGGCATTACTGAAACTGGAAACCATAGAGCAGGGCCTGTATCGGGGGCAAAGCCAGGATTTGGGTTTTAAAGCGGTATTCGGTGGCCAGGTGATGGGGCAGGCGTTATCTGCCGCAAAAGAAACCATGGCCGAAGAGCGCAAAGTACATTCGTTTCACTCTTACTTTTTGCGCCCGGGTGACGCTAGCAAGCCGATAGTATACGAGGTTGAAAATATTCGTGATGGTAAAAGTTTCAGCACCCGCCGGGTAAGTGCCATTCAGTTTGGTAAGCCGATATTTTATCTAACGGCGTCATTTCAGGCAGAAGAAAGCGGTTTTGAACACCAGGATCAGATGCCAACAGTACCGGGCCCGGAAGAGCTGGTATCCGATCTGGAATTTTATCAACAGCATGCCGAGCTTATTCCGGATAGTCTACGCAGTAAGTTTATCTGTGAAAAGCCGATTGAAATGCGCCCGGTAGATTTTCAAAACCCATTTAAAGCACAGATCAGCCCTGCTAAACGCTATGTCTGGTTTAAAGCTAATGGTGCTATGCCGGATGATTTACGTGTGCATAAATACTTGCTGGCGTATGCTTCGGATTTTAACTTTTTACCTACTGCACTGCAGCCGCATGGCAAGTCGTTTATGGCGCCTAACATGCAAGTGGCCACTATTGATCATGCCATGTGGTTTCATCAGGATTTCCGCTTCGACGACTGGTTGCTTTATGCCGTAGACAGCCCCAGTGCGTCAGGTGGCCGTGGGCTGGTTCGTGGCCAGTTTTTCAACCGCGCTGGCGTGCTGGTTGCTTCTACCATACAAGAGGGTGTTATCCGCGCTTACCCAACCAGCCGCTAAGACGCTCTGGTGGGGATAATGCTGTGGATACTTTGTAGCACTTCATTGCGCAGTAAATGGCTGATTGTGTCTTTTAGCTGATGCAGCTGCGCGGTGGCGCTGACGCGGCTTTGCTCATCGGTTTGAGTATAGCCGTTGTCTTTAAGTGCATTGAGCAGCGTACTGAACAGTTGTTTGTCGTAGTACTCCGGTGCAGTAATACCGTGCAGGCTTAACAGGCGCTGCGCCAGATCATGGCTGTGTTTTTCCAACTCTGCGCGGCTTTGCGCGCCCTGGTTTTCTATCAGCTGTAACACCATGGCATAGCGCTGCAAGGTGTGTTCGGCGTTATTTGCCAGCATACTCAGCATAAAATAACCGTTACTGTGTTGTGTCGGGGCTCGGTACTTTTCGCCGTCGTGCTCAACCAGCCCGCCGTCAATCAGGCTCTGCAATACACCGCTGCAATAAGTCTCGACCGAACTGATGTCGAGAAACAGCTCTTGTTGCAGCAGAGGATACAATTGCTGCACCACCGCATCCAACTGCTGACGGCTGATATCACGTTGATGCAGAATGCTGCTGGCAATAATGGCTGGCAGCATAAATAAATGCAGCACGTTGTTGCGGTAATAACTGAGTAATATCGCATTGTTGTCGGTCAGGCTGATTAACTGGCCGAAACTGTCACTGTGCTGCTGCACCTTTTGCAGGCTAAGCGCATGCTCGATTAACTGCCCGGCAGACTCTTGCGGCAGTGTCATCTGCCCATGGTAAGGTGCCGCCCGCTGCAGTGCCAGATAGAAGTCAATTTGCTGTTCCAGTTCAGTACGCGTTAGTGTGTGTTTGTCTGTTGCCAGTAAGCACAGGGCTATCAGATTGATGCTGTTTAGCGCTGCAGCCTGATTAATACGCTGCATCATGTTGTCAGCCAGCTGCGCAACCACCGGGTTTAGCCAGTGTGGTTTTTGCACTTCCAGCGCGTCTATATCCTGTTTCCAGTCTGGTACGTGCTGGTTCAGATAGTTATTCAATGTTACAGGTTCGCCAAAGTTGACATAGCCATAGCCGTAATCACGCAGTTTACGGATGGCTTTTATCACGCCCCAGGCCGATTCCTTCTGCTTGCCGGAGCCTTTTAATTCGCGCAGGTAAGTGTTCACTTCCATCACATGCTCGTAACCCAGATAAACCGGTACCAGCGTTACCGGCCGCTCTATACCGCGCAACATAGATTGCAACGTCATTGCCAGCATGCCGGTTTTCGGTTGCAGTAAGCGGCCTGTGCGGCTACGTCCGCCTTCGGTGTAATATTTAATGGAATAGCCTTTGCTGAACAGCTGGCATAAATATTCACGAAATACCGCAGAATACAGTTTATTGCCGCTGAAACTACGCCGGATAAAAAATGCGCCACCGCGGCGGAATATGGTGCCGGCAGGCCAGAAATTCAGGTTAATACCGGCAGCAATATGCGGGGGGGCCAGCCCTTGCTGATAAATAACATAGCTTAACAGCAGGTAATCCATATGGCTGCGATGGCAGGGAATATAGACAATTTCATGGCCTTTTTGTGCCAGGTCACGCAGCATGTCAGCATTATTTACTTTGATGCCGGTGTAGAGTTTATGCCATAACCAGCGCAGCACTCTGTCTCCTACGCGTAGCGTCGAAGCCCGGTAGTCGGCGGCAATTTCCAGTAGTAGCTTACGCGCTTCCTGCCGGGCGGCCTTTACCGGTATGCGCTTGGCTTTGGCTTCATCATCAATGGCTTTTTTCAGCGCGGGAGCCGCCAGCAAAGCATTAAACAACTGTGGGCGGTTAACCAGCTTAGGCCCGTTTGCAGCCAGGCGCTGGCGATAAAAATGAAAGCGCGACATACGCAGCAGCTTGTGTGCGGTTTGCTCTTCGCTGCCAAACTGCGCCGCCATTTGCTGTAGCGACACCGGACGGCTAAAACGCACCAGGCTATGGCGGCCGGATACCAGCACAATTAACAGTTTTGCCAGCCAGTTAGGCGCATGTGCTTCGCCTATCAGGCCTTTAATGCTGTTTTCCTTACCCGGTGCCCGGCCCCACAATAGTGATACGGGTATTAACTGGGCGTTTAATGCGGGATCAGCCAGATGGGCTTGTAGCAATGCCTGGCCTTGAGCTAAAGCCGTGGTTTTGCCGCGTTTAAATAGCAGAGTATGCGGTTTTTCAAGAAATAAGGTACGGGGATGGATGCTGCCGTTCAGGCTGACATTGTCATTCGGATCCGGCAGGGCCAGTTTGTCACAAATACGTCTTATTGCCGCCAGATCTGCGGCAGACTCAGTAGTGCAGATATAAAACAGCGGGCGGCTGGTATCCAGCGCCAGCTCGGCAACCGGTTGCTCCGGAACGACTTTGTACTTAAGCAACGGCCACATCGGCCATTTTAACAAGGTAGCAAACAACTTAACTGGCCGAAACATACCTGACCCCCTGGAAAAAAGGCGCTTAGCATAACATGGAAGCGTTAGCTGGAAAATTGCAGGCGTTAGCCCACGCTTGCATTTGCACTTTGGCTGTATATACTGACAGTATTCACTGTACAGGTAACCAGCACTATGAGACCTCTGACACCAAGACAGGCAGAAATTCTGCAATTGATAAAAACCTATCAGCAAGACAGCGGCATGCCACCGACCCGGGCAGAAATTGCCCAGCAGTTAGGCTTTAAGTCGGCAAATGCGGCTGAAGAGCACTTAAAGGCGCTGGCAAAAAAGGGCGTAATTGAAATGATGCCAGGTACGTCCCGTGGCATTCGTTTGGTAGACACCGACGAGCCGGAACAACTGGGCTTGCCGCTGATTGGTAAAGTGGCAGCAGGCCAGCCAATACTGGCAACAGAGCATGTGCAGGATTATTATCAGGTAGATGCCAGCCTGTTTAAACCTCATGCTGATTTTCTGCTACGGGTGCAGGGCATGAGTATGCAGGATATTGGTATTCTGGACGGTGACTTGCTGGCTGTGCATAAAACAGCTCAGGCGCAGCCTGGCCAGGTTATTGTGGCGCGTGTTGATGAAGAAGTTACCGTAAAACGGTTTCAACGCGACGGCAATACCGTATTACTGCAACCGGAAAATAAAAATTTTGATGTGATTAAAGTAGACTTACGTGCTCAGCATTTTGCCGTTGAAGGCTTGGCTGTAGGCGTTATCCGTAACGGCAGTTGGTTATAATTTGTACTAACCTCAATAAGTTATTTGTTAACGAGCGCTGGTATGACCACTAAGGTTTGCCGGCGCTTTTGTTATTTAGGGGTTTACACTGAGGCCGATTTGGATAATTCTTAGGCTGAAACTGATTAAAAAATAACAACAGGGTCAGTTTTTGGTTTCAGCGCTAGCCCCGAAACCACGGTTAATAATAACAATAATAAACTGATGAAACTTCATACATGGGTTCGGTGTGGGTGGGTAAGAACCGTGTAGTACTGTGTACTTAGTTTCTGCAGTTTGCTTTGCAAAATGACAGAGGAGAAGTCCAGTGACGAAAACGCGTAGTCTTCGTTGGTCGCTGCCAACCCTGCTTTTAGCTGCAACAGTTGATGCAACCGATATGCCCTTGAATATGACCAAGGGCGTAACAGAAATCAGTCAGCAGGTATATGACTTGCATATGACCATTTTCTGGATTTGTTGTGTAATTGGTGCAGTGGTGTTCGGGATCATGTTCTGGTCTATCGTTCGCCATCGAAAAGCGCGGGGTGTGCAGCCTGCCCAATTCCATGAAAGCACCAAAGTAGAAATACTCTGGACCGCTATACCGGTATTAATTCTGATCGTTATGGCCATTCCGGCCACCAAAACACTTATTGCAATGGAAGACACCACAGAGGCAGACGTCACTGTGTTAGTTACCGGCTCGCAGTGGAAATGGCACTATAAATACCTCGATAACGATGTTGAATTTTACTCTTTGTTGGCCACGCCCAAAGAGCAAATTATCAACAGGTTTGCTAAAGGAGATAACTACCTGCTGGAAGTTGACCGGCCGCTGGTGATCCCCACCGGCAAAAAAGTGCGTTTTCTGATGACCTCTGATGATGTGATCCACTCCTGGTGGGTACCCGCCTTCGCTGTTAAAAAAGATGCCAACCCCGGCTTTATTAACGAAGCCTGGGCCCGGGTAGATGAGCCCGGTGTTTATCGCGGCCAGTGCGCTGAGCTATGCGGTAAAGATCACGGTTTTATGCCCATAGTAGTGATTGCCAAGAGCCCGGCTGACTATGAGCAGTGGGTGAATGGCGAAGCTGAGCGGATTGCAAAAGCAAAAGCTGAAGAGCAAGAACTCCTGGCAATGAACATGAGTATGGAAGAGCTGATGAGCGTAGGTGAGCGCACTTATACCGCCTATTGTGCAGCTTGCCACCAACCTAATGGTGAAGGTTTACCAGGCATTTTCCCTGCGCTTAAAGGCAGCGCTTTGGCGCTGGAGAATATACCCGGCCATATTGATATTGTGCTTAACGGAAAGACCGGTACTGCCATGCAAGCGTATGCCAAACAGCTGAGTTTAAAAGAAATTGCTGCAGTAATTACCTACGAGCGTAATGCCTGGGGCAACAATACCGGCGAACTGGTGCAAGCCGCTGATGTGCACGCAGTGATGCAAGGTAAAGGGGAATAACCAATGAGTGCAGTAGTAACAGATCATGAGCACGAGCATCATGACCATAAACCCGCCGGCATAAAGCGCTGGTTATATACCACCAATCATAAAGACATCGGCACCATGTATCTGGTGTTTGCGCTGATTATGTTTTTTATCGGCGGTGCTATGGCGATGGTGATCCGCGCTGAGTTGTTTCAACCCGGAATGCAGTTTGTTGAACCTAACTTTTTTAACCAGATGACCACAGTACATGGCCTGATCATGGTATTTGGTGCGGTAATGCCGGCCTTTACCGGACTGGCAAACTGGATGATACCGATGATGATTGGTGCTCCGGATATGGCATTGCCGCGGATGAATAACTGGAGTTTCTGGATCCTGCCGTTTGCGTTTTTAATCCTGCTGATGTCGCTGTTTATGCCGGGCGGCGGACCCAGTTTCGGCTGGACTTTCTACGCACCGTTATCAACCACCTATAGCGGCGACAGTACGGCGTTGTTTGTGTTTTCAGTGCACATTATGGGTATCTCGTCCATCATGGGTGCCATTAACGTTATCGTGACCATCTTTAACCTGCGTGCACCGGGCATGACCTGGATGAAAATGCCATTGTTTGTCTGGACCTGGCTGATTACCGCCTTCCTGCTGATTATGGTCATGCCGGTGTTAGCGGGTGTGGTGACGATGGTTCTGACCGATAAATACTTTGGTACCAGTTTCTTTGATGCTGCCGGTGGCGGCGACCCGGTGCTGTTTCAGCATATTTTCTGGTTTTTCGGCCATCCTGAAGTGTACATTATGATTTTACCGGCCTTCGGTATCGTCTCCAGCATAGTGCCCACTTTTGCCCGCAAACCGCTGTTTGGCTATGCCTCTATGG
This sequence comes from Rheinheimera hassiensis, assembly GCF_022436675.1. Classification (GTDB taxonomy): domain Bacteria; phylum Pseudomonadota; class Gammaproteobacteria; order Enterobacterales; family Alteromonadaceae; genus Alishewanella; species Alishewanella hassiensis. The sequence continues at coordinate 46,095 of NZ_JAKUJZ010000011.1, forward strand.
TGTATGCCACCTCCAGTATTGCGCTGCTGTCATTCCTGGTCTGGGCGCACCATATGTTTACCACTGGTATGCCGGTAGCGGGGGCGTTGTTCTTTATGTATTGCACCATGCTGATAGCCGTGCCGACCGGGGTAAAAGTATTTAACTGGGTGGCGACTATGTGGCGCGGTGCCATGACGTTTGAAGTGCCAATGATGTTTGCACTGGCGTTTATCGTGCTGTTTACCATTGGCGGATTCTCCGGCCTGATGTTGGCGATTACTCCGGCCGATTTCCAGTACCACGATACCTATTTTGTCGTAGCGCATTTCCACTATGTGCTGGTAACCGGAGCAGTGTTCTCGATTATTGCTGCGGCCTACTATTGGTTGCCCAAGTGGACCGGGCATATGTATGACGAGAAGCTTGGGCAATGGCATTTCTGGTGCTCACTGATCTCGGTAAACATGCTGTTTTTCCCGATGCACTTTGTCGGCCTGGCAGGCATGCCGCGGCGTATCCCGGATTATGCGCTGCAGTTTGCTGATTTTAATGCCTTTATCAGTATTGGTGGCTTTCTGTTTGGCGCCTCGCAGCTGATTTTCGTCTGGGTGCTGGTCAAATGTGCCCGAGGTGGTAAAAAAGCGACAGCGCAGGTATGGGAAGGTGCCGAAGGTTTGGAGTGGGAAGTACCCTCTCCCGCGCCATACCACACCTTTGAAACGCCACCGGTAATTAAGTAGGAGCGCTTTATGGCACTAAAACATAAATCGTTAACCTTTAAGCTGGCTGTAATAGCGTTGGCGATGTTTGGTTTTGGTTTTGCGCTGGTGCCGTTATATGACGTGTTCTGCGATCTGACCGGCTTAAATGGTAAAACCGCTGTCACAGCAGCCAGTGCAGATGCGGCACTGATTGATACCAGCCGTGAAGTGGTGATTGAGTTTATTGCCCGGCCAAACAAAGAAATGCCCTGGGTGTTTAAGCCAGAAGTACGCCGTATGACGGTGCACCCCGGTGAGATTCATATTATGAATTATCTGGCGGAAAACCCAACGGGGCGCATGATTGTTGGCCAGGCGGTACCATCAGTATCACCCGGTCAGGCCGCGTTGTACTTTCATAAAATAGAGTGTTTTTGCTTTACCCAGCAGCAGTTAGCGGGCGGTAAAAACATGCTGATGCCGTTACAGTTTTATGTCGACCCGGCACTACCCAGTCAGTTTTCCACCATTACGCTGTCGTATACGTTGTATGACGTAACCAGTGCCTGGACCGGTGATGCTGCTGCGTCGTCACAACTTGGGGAATAACATGAGTAAAACTTACGAAAAATATTATGTTCCCGCCCAAAGCCCATGGCCGATAGTCGGGGCTGTGGCGCTGTTTTTAATTGCCTTTGGCGCAGGTAACTATGTTAATGAAGTAACCAGGCAACAACCGGGTTTTGGCGGCTATATGCTGGCAGCGGGCTTTGTTGTACTGATTTTTATGCTGTTTGGCTGGTTTAAAAACGTTATTGATGAATCGATGAGTGGTTTATACAGTGCGCAGATGGACCGCTCATTCCGCCAGGGTATGAGCTGGTTTATTGTCTCTGAAGTCATGTTTTTTATGGCGTTCTTCGGGGCCTTGTTCTACGGCCGGGTAATAGCACTGGACTGGCTTAGCGGTGGCAGTAATAACGCCATGACGTTTGAAATTTTGTGGCCAAGCTTTGAAGCGATGTGGCCGCTAGTGAAAACACCGGGTGGCATTGAAACACAGGCTATGCCTGCTACCGGCTTACCGCTGATTAATACCGCTATTCTGGTTATTTCCTCTGTTACGCTGCATTTTGCCCACACCGGGCTGGAGCAGAATAAACGCGGCCAGTTAAAAATAATGTTATTGGTAACTTTATTGCTGGGTGCAACTTTCCTTGGTTTACAGGTGTATGAGTATATCCATGCTTACCGTGATTTGGGGTTAACACTGGCATCTGGTTTTTACGGTAATACGTTCTTTTTGCTGACAGGCTTTCACGGTATGCATGTCACGCTGGGGGCCATTATTTTGCTGTTTGTATTTTTCCGGGTACTGAAAGGCCATTTCACGCCAGAAAAACACTTCGCGTTTCAGGCGGCGGCCTGGTATTGGCACTTTGTTGATGTGGTATGGCTGTGCCTGTATGTATTTGTCTATGTGATCTGATGCTAGTAAGGCCTGGGGTTTTGGTCTAAAAACCCCAGCGCCTGCGCGATAAAAATCAGTATCAGCACCAGGGCAGAAAACATGACACGGCGACCAAGATAACGGGACATTTTCACCTCTGGCTGAGGTTGTCGCAGCATCACCAGCCCTGCACGCACCAGATTAGCAATAATAAAAAGTAGTAGCGCTATGATAATAATTTTAAGCAACATCAGTCACATTCTCCGGGGTAGGTTTTATGCGCGTTAAGCTGGCTAACCAGGTTTTCGCACTTAATACGCTGTGGGTCATCCTCACTTTGACGGCTTTTGCCATTTTAATCAACTTGTCCTGGTGGCAGTTAAGCCGTGCCGGTGAAAAAACCGAGCAACTTGCACGGTTGGCGCAATTACAGGCAGATGGGGCTATCGCACCTGCGGATTTAGCCTTGCTGGCGGCTACCGATATTGACGGAGTGCCGCTAAAAGGCCAGGCCAGTTGGCTGGCGCCTTATATCTGGTTGCTGGACAACCAGATTGTTAACGGCAGAGTGGGGTACGATGTAATAGTTCCGGTGCAAGCGGCGGGTATGGCCCGGCCATTGCTGGTCAATCTGGGTTGGATGGCTGGGGCGGACAGCCGTGAAACACTGCCGCAACTTGAGATTGCCAATGAGTTTGTGCTGGACGGTTTACTGCGTACCAAGGTAGATGGCCTGATGTTGCTGGGCCAGAATGCTGAAGATCATGGCCAGTGGCCGATGCGGATCCAGCAGATAGATTATGCCGCTCTGGCACAGCAAAGCGGCCATGATCTTTATCCGGCGTTGCTGTACCAACAAGATGCCAGTGATTTTATACCGCATTATCAGCCAGTTGTATTATCACCAGAGAAACATCGTGGCTATGCACTGCAGTGGTTTTTACTGGCCGTTGCCGTAGTGGGTGTAGCTTTGGCGGCCAGCCATCAGGGGAAAGCAAAACATGAATAAGAAAAAATTTCTGCTGTTATTTGTCTTGTGTTGCGCGCTGCCATTGCTGGCTGCCAAGCTGGTGCTGGAATTTGGCTGGTTTAATCGTGGTGTTTCCAGTAACGGCGAGTGGCAGCAAACTGAAGTATTTCTGTTAAGCAAAACTAATGTTAAAGCACATTGGCGGCTGGCTGTTGCGCCGAAAGCCGAGTGCGATAAGCCGTGTCAGCAGGCGTTATTTACCATCCAGCAACTTTATGTCGGGTTAGGGCGCAAGCAGGTGCAAGTTGAACCTGTGCTGATAAGTGAATATAGCGTGCCAAAAGATTACACAACCTTTAGCCGTCACAGCGCTTTGCAGCCTGTGCCCGCAGCGTTACAGGGCCGTATTTTGCTGATCGACCAGCAAGGATTGGTACTGCTGAGTTATCCGGTACCGCTGATGCAAACTGAACTGGCCGGTACAGCCAGAGCTATCCGGCAGGATTTACTTAAGCTGCTTAACTATGATCGGACTAGCGTATGAGACCGGACCAGCGTATGAAAACACAACAATGGCTGGCGACCATCGCCATTTTTTTTACCATGGGCGTTATTTTGCTGGGTGCTTATACCCGGCTGACAGATGCCGGGCTTGGCTGCCCGGACTGGCCCGGTTGTTATGGTTTTTTAAAGGTACCCAAGCAGGAGCATCATATTGCGGCGGCAATGGAAGCATTTCCAGAGCGGCCACTTGAGCCGCATAAAGCCTGGAATGAAATGGTACACCGGTATTTTGCCGGCAGCCTGGGGCTGTTAATCGCGGCAATATTCTTTGTCGCTTTGCTGCGCAAACAAAGTAGCAGGTTAATACCCACTGCCTTGCTGGCACTGGTGGTGTTTCAGGCAGCGCTTGGCATGTGGACAGTAACACTGAATTTACTGCCGCTAGTGGTAATGGGGCATTTACTGGGCGGTTTTACACTACTAAGCCTGCTGGCGGTGTACTGGCTAAAACTGCACCCCAACTACCAGGTGTATGAACCACAGCTGGTATCACTAAAACCCTTTGCCATAATTGCGGTTGCTGTGCTGACAGTGCAGATAGCACTGGGCGGCTGGACCGCAGCAAATTATGCCGCACTGGCCTGTATAGAATTACCGGTATGCGAAGCGGGCTGGCTGCAGCGCATGAATATCAGTGAAGCGTTTGATTTACACTTGGGGCATGACGACTACGAGTACGGAGTGATGTCGGCGGAAGCCCGTCAGACAGTGCATGTGTTCCACCGGTTTGGCGCTGTTATAACTTTAATTGTGTTGTCGGCTTTTCTGCTACAGCTGTGGCGTCGGGTTAACAGCACGGTATTAAAGCGGCTTACTTTAGCCGCAGCAGGGTTGTTACTGCTACAGCTTAGTTTGGGTGTGCTTAATGTGGCGCTGCATTTACCGCTGGCTAACGCGGTAGCGCACAACTTTGTTGCTGCTAACTTATTAATGTTGCTGGTAATAATATGTATGCAACTGCGAACAGCTAACACTACCGGCAAGGAGAGCTTATGACAGCTATTACACGTTCACGCGCTGGCATCAACCGGGCACGCGACTATCTGGAACTGACTAAACCTAAAGTAGTGGCTTTGCTGGTGCTGACAGCCTGGGTTGGGATGATGCTGGCAGTGCCAGGCTTGCCAGATTTAACCACCTTACTGGCCGCCACGCTGGGTATTGGTTTGCTATCTGCCGCCGCTGCAGCGATAAACCACGTGGTAGACAAACGCATTGATGCGCAGATGGCCCGCACATACAGCCGGCCTGTGGCTAAAGGCCGTGTCAGTGCCACTGAAGCTACCGCCTTTGCATTTAGCCTGGCGCTTATTGGTTTTGTGCTGCTGTATCTGGCGGTAAATGCGTTAACGGCCTGGTTAACGCTGGCCAGCTTGTTTGGCTATGCCGTGGTGTACACTATGTTTTTAAAGCGCGCTACACCACAGAATATCGTTATTGGCGGTTTGGCTGGCGCTATGCCGCCACTGCTAGGCTGGACAGCCATAACGGGCGAGATCCACAGCCATGCGTTGTTGCTGGTGATGATTATTTTTGCCTGGACACCACCGCATTTCTGGGCGCTGGCGATTCACCGGCGTGATGATTATGCCAAAGTGAATATGCCGATGTTGCCGGTAACGCATGGCATTGAATTTACCAAAAGTGTGATCTGTCTCTATACGGTGTTGTTGTTTATTGTCTGTTTAATGCCTTACCTGGTAGGTATGAGTGGCGCTATTTATCTGGTAGGCAGTGCCGCGCTAAACCTGCGTTTTATGCAGTACGCCTGGAAGCTGAAATTTAATGCCGATGCCGGTACTGCCATGGCAACCTTTAAGTTTTCTATTGTCCATCTGATGGTATTATTTCTGCTGTTATTAGTAGACCACTACTTTAAGGTATCGCCAATCTATGTTTCGTAATCTGATTTATGTTCTGCTTGTTGTCGCGGCAATGGTTGCCGGTGTGCTGTTGTATCAGTTTTCGCAGGCAAGCGCCGAGCCAGAGGCGGCCTTGGTTTACCCGCAGCCAAGAGCCCTGGCAGACTTTACGCTGACCGACCAGCATGGTGAAACAGTAAACCGCGAGCGTTTGTATAATCAATGGACGCTGGCTTTTGTCGGTTACACCTACTGCCCGGATATTTGCCCGTTAACCCTGGCTAAACTGGCTGGTGTGCAGCCCGATTTAGCGGCAATGGTAAAGCAACCGCTTAAAGTATGGTTTATTTCTGTGGACCCTAACCGGGACACCACCGAGCAGCTAAATAATTATGTCAGCTATTTTGAGCAGGCTAATGTGCTGGGTATGACAGCAGGCCATGATCAACTATTCCCTTTTGTACGCCAGCTTGGGCTGATGTACGCACTAAGCAGCACAACACAGGAAGACTATCTGGTAGATCACAGTGCGTCTGTGGCACTGATAAACCCGCAGGGGCAACTGGTTGCCATGTTTAAACCGCCAATGCAGGTGGGGGAGCTGCCGGTTATAAACGCCGAGCAGCTATTGGCAGATTTTCCGTTAGTGCTTAACAAGCTTAACGCTAATTAAGCCACGGCTGGGAATACCAGTAAAAATAGCCTTTATTGCTCAGAGATGGCGCGGTGCAGTTATAACGGCTGCGGCCGCGGTTCAACGCTTTGCTGGCGGTAACAGTAAAAGTACTATCGTCCAGCCACTGCGGTTGCAGTACTTCACTACCGGCAAAACATTGTAGTTGGTTGCGGTTAAAGTCGTCTGTTTGCAGTGACAATTTAAGCTGCGGCGGGTTTGCACTGATCACCGGGTTAACGCCATGGTAATCGGTAATGTTAAACGCCAGTGTGCGCAGCTTTTGCGCTAAATCTTTTAAATCAGCATACTGGCCGGCCGCCGGATAACGCGGAATACGAGTTAATACGGTATGGTTGCCAATAGCGCCGGATTGCTGGCCAATGCCAATAAAACCCAGTTCGGTAACTAACTGTTCCAGTTCACGGCTGTATTCGCCATAAGGATACGCCAGCCATTGATGGCGCTGGCCGGTTACCTGCTCAATTTTATCTTCTGCTGCCAGAATGCTTTGCTTCATCCGTTCACGCCACTGCGACTGGCTTTCACCGGCTTCGGGCCTGGCCATATGCTCATGCCGCATCGCATGGTTTGCTACCAGTACACCGTCGTCTGACATCTGTTTTACCTGCTGCCAGTTCAGCAAAGGGCCGTCGCCTTTGTCTATGCTGCCTGGGCTGATAAAAATAGTGTAGGGATAACCAAATTCCTGCAGGATAGGGTGCGCCGTGGTGAAGTTGTTTTCGTAGCTGTCGTCAAAGGTGATCACCACGCTGTTAGGTGCCACCGGTTCGCCCTTTTGTAACTGAGCGATAAGCACATCAAGACCTATAACCTGAAAGTTGTTATCTTTAAAGTGCTGCAAATGGCCGCGCAATTCATCAGCAGTAACACTGCTGACACGCGGAGTATCGCTGGCTACATGATGATAAATCAGCATTACGGCGGCCTGTGCCGGTAATGTCAGGCTAAACAGCAATGCAACAACACAAATAAAATTTTTCATAGGCAGGGCACCCGCTTGTGCTATAAAACGAAGCCGTTTTATAGCACAAGCGGGTGCTAAACGCAGCTTTAGTCAGGTAAGCGGCAGGTATCAGTAGTAAGAGTGTTCGCCACGCTGGTGCTCGGTAATGTCACGCACGCCGTTCAGCTCACCGCTAAAGCGGTTGAGCAGCTCTTTTTCGATACCTTCTTTCAGTGTTAAGTCCACTTGTGAGCAGCCATTACAACCGCCACCGAACTGCAAAATGGCTACGCCGTCTTTGGTCAGCTCCATTACGCTTACTCTACCGCCATGGTTTGCCAGTTGCGGGTTAATTTCGCTGTCGATAACGTACTGTACCCGCTCCATTAATGAGGCATCACCACTCACCTTGCGTACTTTGGCGTTTGGCGCTTTTAATGTCAGCTGCGAACCCATTTGATCGGTAACAAAATCAATATCGGCATCCACTAAGAACGGCTGGCTTTCAGCGTCCACTACAGCATCAAAGCCATTAAAATTCAGGGTTAAGTCGGTGTCTTCTACTGCGTCTGGTGGGCAGTAAGATACGCCGCACTCCGCTTGTGCCGTGCCTGGATTAACCACAAACACTCTGATATTCGTGCCGGCCGGTTGCTTTGACAGCAGCTTGGCAAAGTGCAGCTGTGCCTGTTCTGAAATCGTGATCATAATAGTACCTGACTAAATTACTAGGTTAATGGCTATGATACTCCTCCTGTTTCTTTGAAGCCAGCCCCGCTTGAGTTTTGCCGCCTGATCTGGCTAACTTAGCCGCAGCCAAAAGGATATCATTTATGAAATATTACATTACCCTGAGCGCTTTTTTGCTCAGTTTTTACAGTGCCGCAGCTACTACATATGTGCCAGCGGTGACAGATTCAACCCTGCCAACACCACAACAGGTGCTGGGGTTTCAGGTTGGCGAATGGCATGCGCGCCATGATCAGATCCAGCGTTACTTTGAACGATTGGCTGCGGCATCAGGCCGGGCCCAACTGGAAGTAATCGGGTATACCCACGAGCAGCGGCCATTGCTACAGATGATCATATCTTCTGAACAAAATCTGCAGCGGCTGGATCAAATCCGCCAGCAACATATTGCTGCCGCCCGCCGGGGCGAAGAACTTAACAGCGATGCTCCGGTGATTATCTGGCTGGGCTACAGTGTGCATGGCAATGAACCCAGCGGCGCTAATGCGGCGGTTTTGCTGGCGCAATATCTGGCAGCTTCTGACAATGAAGAAGTACGCAACTGGCTGAATAATGCCGTTATTCTGCTGCAACCAACGCTAAATCCGGACGGCCATGACCGCTTTGCCATATGGGCCAATATGCATAAGGGAGCGGCACCGGTAGCCGATCCGCAGCATCGGGAACATAACGAGCCGTGGCCAAATGGCCGGCCCAACCATTATTGGTTTGACTTAAACCGCGACTGGTTATTGCTGCAGCACCCGGAAAGCCGTGCACGTATTGCTCAGTACCAGCAATGGCTGCCCAACGTGGTGGGCGACTATCATGAAATGGGCACCAACAGCAGTTACTTCTTTCAGCCGGGTATTCCCAGCCGTAATTATCCGCTAACGCCTAAGCGTAACTTTGAACTGACCAAGGCGCTGGCAAAATATCATGCTGCAGCTTTAGATCAGGCACAGCAGTTATATTATACCGAAGAAAGTTTTGATGACTTTTATGTTGGTAAAGGCTCAACCTATCCTGATATTCAGGGCAGTGTCGGCATTTTATTTGAGCAAGCCAGCAGCCGCGGCCATTTACAAGACAGTATTAACGGCCCGCTAAGTTTCAGTGCCACTATCCAAAACCAGCTGACGACTTCTTTATCCACTATCCGTGGCGCGGTAGACAACCGCAGTGCGCTGTTGTCTTATCAGCGGGAGTTTTACAAATCTGCGCAGCAACAAGCGAAAAACAGTAAAGTGAAAGGCTATATGCTGACCGAAAGTGCTGATCAAACAAGGTTGGCAGCACTGCTGGACGTATTGCAGCGCCATCATGTAGAGGTATATCAGTTAAACCGCGACTGGCAGGATGAAAGCGAAAAATACCCGGCGTTAAATAGCTACTATGTGCCACTGCAGCAGCCACAGTACCGGTTGATCAAAGCGATGTTCAGCACAGAGAAAAATTTTCCGGATAACACCTTTTATGATGTTTCCGCCTGGACCTTGCCCTATGCCTACAACATCAGCTTTGATAGTGTAAACCGTGAACCGGCACAATCTAACCTTACAGAAACCTGGCAAACCCGCCCGGCTGCGCCAGCGTCGCTGCCTGTTGGGGCTTATGCCTATGCGTTTAGCTGGCAGGATCAACAGGCTCCGCTATTATTGCAGGCTTTGCTGGCTGAAAAGCTGGTGGTGCGCTCCGCCATGGCAGACTTTACTGCAAGAAGCGGCAATAACGAAGTAAGCCTGTCAGCCGGTACTATGGTGATAGCCGCAGGCTTACAACAGCAAGCCGACTGGTTTGACCGTTTGCAACGCGTACAGCAGCGTTTTACGTTACCGGTGCAGGCAATCAGCTCTGGTTTAACACCGCAAGGCAGTGATTTGGGCAGCAATAATTTTGCAGTGATTAGTATGCCAAAAGTACTACTGATAGCAGGGCCAGGTATTAGTTCTACCGAGGCCGGTGAAGCCTGGTATAACCTGGAGCGGCTGGCGGGAGTATCGCCATCAATTGCCGAACCACAGCAGTTAAAGCAACTGGATCTAACCCGCTATACCCATATAGTGCTGCCCGATGGTAACTACAATGGCTGGAATGATGCAGACGTAAACCGGTTAAAGCAATGGCTGGAAAATGGTGGCGTGTTGTGGGGCCACAAACGCGGTGCTGCCTGGCTGGCTAAGGCGGGCTTACTCAACGCGGGTGTCTGGCAGGGCGAGGAAATGAGCAGCCTGATCCCAAGCCATGATCTGAGCTATAAAGACAAAGAGTCACTGGCGGGTAAACAACGTATTGCCGGCGCTATTTATCAGGCTGAGCTGGATTTAAGCCACCCGCTAACATTTGGTTTTACCCGCTCTACAGTGCCGGTATTTAAAAACAGTACTTTACTGCTGCAGCCATCAGCATTCCCATTTGTTAATGTCGCACTTTACAGCACCACACCACAACTGGCAGGTTACACTGCGGCAGAGTATGTACCCCGCATCAGCCAGAGTGCGGTGTTATTGGCGCACAATGTTGGCAAAGGGCGGGTTATCGCCATGACTGATAACCCGGTATTTCGCGGGTATTTTTATGGCTCAAGCCGCTTGTTGGTAAATGCGCTGTACTTAGGTAGTAGTTTCAGCACTGTGGTAAATTAGTCTGCCAGCGTTACCGCTACTGTCCACAGGCTGATGTGCATAGCGCCATGGCGGCGTAACAGACGGCATAGTTCATTGGCCGTGGCGCCTGTGGTAATAACGTCATCTACCAGCGCCAGGTATGCCGGCACAGCGGATTGTGGCGGCAGGGTAAAAGCATGGCGTAAGTTGGCCTGGCGTTGCTTGCGGCTTAATCCAACCTGCGCCTGCTGCCTGCCAGTGCGTTGTAACAGCGGCAACAGCGGTATATCCAGCACTTTTGCTGCTATTTGTGCCAGTAACTCTGCCTGGTTAAAACCGCGTTTGCGTTGCCTGGCCCGGTGCATAGGCACATAAACAATCGCTTCGGGTAGTTGATGGCATTGTGCTTTGTATTGTGTCAGTACAGCAGCAAACTGCTGTTGCAGTAGCTCTCCGGCGCCATAATCCTGCTGAAACTTCCAGCGTTGCAGCCAGTGCTGATAGGGCTGGCGGTAGTAACTAACACTCAGCAGGGCGTCAAACCTTGGTTTTTTCAGGCCTCTTGCTACCTGCGGCAGCCACAGCAAATTAAAATGGCAAAGCTGATACGGCAGCTGCGGCAATGCTTCCTGGCAGCAGCGGCAAAGCTGGCAGCTTGAACCATGCACCGGTAAACTACACCACAGGCAAGGCGAGGGCAGTAACAGGTGCCACAAGTGGCCGAACTGAGATAAAAGCTGGCTTAGCAAATTAAATTCCATTTAAATTTACAATTTTGTAACTATGGCAGAGAAAATGACTTCAGACAAACCGGTATTGGTGTTGTTACATGGTTGGGGAGTAAACCAGGGCGTCTGGCAAAGTGTGGCACAGCAACTGGAAGGCCAACCGGAAGACCAACCGGAAGGCAAAGTGCAGTTGCTGACCCCGGATTTACCCGGCTTTGGCTTATGCCGTGAATATCCACAGCCTTATCAGCTTGATGCCGTAGTGGATATACTGGCTGCACAGATCCCGGCGCAAAGCTATGTTTGCGGGTGGTCGTTAGGTGGCCTGCTAGCGATTGCACTGGCACACCGTTATCCGCACAAAGTAAAGCAGTTGGGGTTAATTGCTGCATCGCCTTGTTTTCTGGCACAACACAACTGGCCCGGTATGGCAGAGACGATTATGCAGCAGTTCGCCCGTTCGTTAAGTGAAAACCTGCCACTGACAATAGAGCGCTTTTTAGCCATTCAGGCGATGGGCAGCAGCACTGCCCGCGCTGACATTAAAGTACTGAAACAAGCCATAATGGCTTACCCGATGGCCGACGCTAATGCAGTAGAGGGCGCCTTGCAGTTGCTCAAAGCTGATTTACGCACTGAGTTTGCTGCATTAACCCAGCCTGTCAGTGGTTTTTTTGGCCGGCTCGATTCATTAGTACCGGTAAAAGTAACTGATTTACTGCAGCAGTTGCAGCCACAAGGGCGGTTTAGCATAGCCGCGCACGCATCGCATGCGCCGTTTATTTCGCATCAGGACGAATTTATGCACTGGCTCAGGCAGTGGCTAAGCCCGGCTTTTAACTAAGCGGCGTGTTCGCAGCTAAACCCTTTTTGCGCTGGCTTTCTTTTTAGTTCGTTTTGGTCAATAATTAACCACTGTCAAATAATGTTGCAGGAGTTGTATCATGGACATTCAATCCGCGTTGTATTCTGGTGTGCAGGGTTTTCAGCGTGCCAGTGCTGGTGTCACGGATGCGACAATTGATATTAACCGCCAAACCCGCGCCAACCAGCTAAATGAAACCGAGCAAGCCGTTACACCAACCCAGACTGCAGAGCAGCCGCGCCAGTTGCAAACGGCAGAACAACCAGGCTCATTAACCAGCAGCTTAGTGCAGTTGGGGCAGGAAGAGCGTAACGCCCAGGCTAATGTAAAAAGTATTCAAACCGCCGATGAGGTGTTGGGTACAGTGATTGATATCCGGGTCTGAGCAGCATGCTGGTCTCAAATTATCCTAATGTCAGTATTAACACCGCCAATCCGCCAACGGAGATGGCGCGGCGTGATGCTGTGCGGCGGGATTTATTTGAACCGGTAAAAGAAACGGCAAAACCGGGTACTGAAAAACCGGTTGCTACTGATGAAAAAGCCCGGCCTGGCAACAATGGCGGAGCGCAGGTTAATCTGTACGATGCCAGCGGCAAAGAAACAGAAACGCAGCAGGCCATAGATGGCCGTGGCGAAAAGTCGGATAACCAGCAAGACGAGAAAGGCGAGCAGGCGCCAAAGCAACAAGCCGAGCAGCAGGAACAACAAGAAGTTCAGGAGCTTAAAGCCCGGGATCAGGAAGTAAAAACCCACGAGCAGGCTCATGCAGCAGTTGGCGGCCGTTACGCTGGTGCGCCCAGCTACTCTTACGAACTAGGCCCTGATGGTAAGCAGTATGCTGTGGGTGGAGAAGTGCAAATAGACATTTCGCCAATACCCGGCGACCCGCAAACAACAGTACAAAAAATGCAGCAGGTGCGCGCTGCTGCATTAGCTCCGGCAGAGCCTTCGGCAGCAGACAGACGCATTGCGGCAGAAGCTGCCCAGCGGCAAATTCAGGCGCAGGCCGAACTTGTTAAACAAAATTCAGTCACGGGGCAAAATAGCGACACAGAACAAACAGCAACCCGTTCCGGCTTTGCCGAGCAGGTCGCACAAACTGATATCAGCTACAGTGTGTCAGATAACAACGGCGGTAGCGCCGTGGTGTATCCGCAACGCGATACGCTGGCCAGCTCAGCCCAAATGCAACTTCGGCGCAGTGTTATCGCCGGGTTTTATCAAACGGCGACAGAGCCGCAAGTCAAACAATCTCTGCAACAGGTTTAGCGGGTATAGCACACGCCATACCCGATCGTTTTATTACTTCTTCAGTTTGGCGAAGGCTTCAGCAAAAGCATTACCCATTACTGCGTTATTGTCTGCTGGTTTAGTCTGGCGGGGTGCTGCTGCTTTATTGTGTTGTGGGCGTGCCGCGGTTTTATCGGCGGCTTTATCTGTATTTCTGGGCGCCGCTTGTTCGTCCATTCGCATAGTAAGAGCAATGCGTTTGCGTTCAATATCTACTTCCAGCACTTTTACTTTTACCACGTCACCGGCTTTTACCACCTGATGCGGATCACTGACAAATTTATCGGTCAGCGACGAGATATGCACCAAGCCATCCTGATGCACGCCAATATCGACAAAGGCACCAAAGTTAGTCACGTTAGTTACCACACCTTCAAGCAACATGCCGTCTTTCAGATCTTTTAACGTTTCGACACCGTCTTTAAAGCTGGCGGTTTTAAACTCCGGGCGCGGATCGCGGCCGGGTTTGTCCAGTTCTTTTAAAATATCGCTAATGGTTGGCACACCAAAATGCTCGTCGGCAAAGGCTTTGGCATCAATGCTTTTTAAGAAGCTGCTATTACCAATAATCTGCTCAACCGATTTTTGATGAGCACTGATAATTTTTTCAACCAGCGGATAGGCTTCAGGGTGCACAGATGACGCATCCAGCGGGTTTTTGCCGTTGTTAATCCGCAAAAAGCCTGCCGCCTGTTCATAAGCCTTTGGCCCCAACCGTGGCACTTTTAGCAGCTCTTTACGCTCGTTAAAGCGGCCGTTGCTGTCGCGGTAGAACACAATATTTTGTGCCAGGGTTTTATTTAACCCCGCCACACGGGCCAGCAGTGGCACAGACGCTGTGTTTAAATCAACGCCGACCGCGTTTACGCAGTCTTCTACTACGCCATCGAGAGATTTAGTCAGCAGGCTCTGGTTTACGTCGTGCTGGTACTGGCCAACACCAATGGCTTTGGGTTCAATTTTTACCAGTTCTGCCAATGGGTCTTGCAGACGACGGCCGATAGACACTGCGCCACGCAGCGATACATCTAAATCCGGAAACTCGAGCGCGGCCAGTTCAGAGGCGGAATATATTGACGCGCCGGCTTCTGACACCATGATTTTTTGCAGTTTTTGTGCCGGCAGCGCTTTTAATACATCGGCGGCCAATTTGTCGGTTTCACGCGATGCAGTGCCGTTGCCAATGGCAATCAGCTCTATCTTATGCTGCTGACACAGTGCGACCAGAGTACGCACCGATTTATCCCACATATTTTGTGGTGCATGCGGAAATATGGTGGTTTGGCTAAGCAACTTGCCGGTTTCATCAATGGCGGTTACTTTAACGCCGGTACGCAGGCCCGGGTCCAGCGCCAGTGTATTGCGCATCCCGGCCGGTGCTGCCATTAGCAGGTCTTTCAGGTTGCGGGCAAACACTTTAATGGCTTCTTCTTCGGCCTTTTCACGCAATTCACTTAGCAGATCATTTTCTAAATGCAGGTGCAGTTTTACTTTCCAGGTCCATTGCACTGCAGTGCGTAAAAACGCATCTGCAGCGCGGCCTTCATCTTTAATATTAAAGTGGCTGGCCACCATTTGCTCGCACAGGCTGTGGGCAGTTTCTTCATTGGCATCGGGCACTAACTGCAGTTGCAGCACACCTTCGTTACGGCCGCGGAACATGGCCAGCGCCCGGTGCGAGGGCGTGGTTTTCCAGCTTTCTGTATGCGCAAAGTAATCACGGAATTTAGCGCCTTCTTTCTCTTTTGCCGCCACCAGAGTGCTTTTTAGTACCGCATGTTGTGCCAGGTGCTGGCGCAAGCGGGCCAGCAGGTTCGCATCTTCAGCAAAGCGCTCCATCAGAATATATTTGGCACCATCAAGTACGGCTTTTACATCGGCAAACGCGGCTTCGGCATTAATATAGGCTGCAGCTTCTGTTTCCGGGGTCAGGCCGGGGTTCGCCATTAACGCGTCGGCCAGAGGGGCAATGCCGGCTTCAATCGCAATCTGGCCTTTGGTGCGGCGTTTGGCTTTATACGGCAGATATAAATCTTCCAGCCGGGTTTTATTGTCGGCTGACAGTATGTCTTGTTTTAACTCAGCGGTTAATTTGCCTTGTTCGTCTATGGTTTTTAAGATCACCTGACGGCGCTCTTCCAGCTCGCGCAAGTAAGTTAAACGCTGTTCCAGATGCCGCAATTGCGTATCGTCCAAACCGCCGGTCACTTCTTTGCGGTAACGGGCAATAAAAGGTACGGTGGCGCCTTCTTCCAACAACGCGATAGTCGCGGAAACTTGCTCTGGGCGGGCGGCAATTTCTGCTGCAATTTGTTTAACAATCATAGGCATAAACAAAAAATTCCTGATTAAAAAGCACCGTAAAGGTGAAAAACATCAAACTAAAGACACTGTAATATGCCGATTGTCCACTTTGTCGGGCAAAAAATCCAATCAAGCGCTGTTTTGCCGTTATCAGCCGTAGCGGATTTGGTTAATAAACCACAGTTTGTTGCCTGTAGGCGTAGGTACCAACACTTCATCGTCTACAGTTTTTTTCAGTAGAGCCCGTGCCATGGGTGAGTCGATAGAAATGTAATCTTTGCGGCCGTATATTTCATCCGGCCCGACAATACGAAAGCTCAGCTGCTCGTCCTGTTCGTTTTCAATCTCAACCCAGGCGCCAAAAAATACCTTGCCATCCTGCTGCGGCGAGTAATCTACCACGCGCAGCACTTCCAGCCGTTTGCGTAAAAAACGAATGCGGCGATCAGTTTCACGCAGCAGTTTTTTATTGTACTGATAATCTGCGTTTTCACTGCGATCACCCAGGCTGGCAGCCCAGGCTACTTTGGCTGTTACCTCGGGGCGTTTTTCCCGCCATAAATAGTTCAGCTCATGTTGTAAGGCTTCAAAGCCTTCACGGGTAATTAAGTCGGTTCGCATTGTGTTGGTGTCGTTCGGTAAAAGCAGGCCGGGAATGGTAGCAGTTTTTATTGTATCTGGGCTATTTGCCGCCATAATTTTGACAGCTGCGCTGTGGTACGAGCTTGGGTTTTTATTTTATTTTTTTTAAAAACATTGGCTTAAATTATAATTTAAAATATTTCTTCACTGTCATTTAGATGTAACAAAAATATGCTAGCTAGCGGGGGCGGCCTTGGCTATAGTTACTTCACTGGTGAAAAAAGAGGTAACAGCGCATGAAAATAAAATTATTAAGCGTGGCAGTATCATTGATGGTTATAGCCCTGGCAGGTTGCTCAACAGCGCCAGCCAAATACACTTATGTGATAGATCCGGATTTAGCAGAACAAGCAGACAATTTAACCCGCACCAGTGCTCATACAGGCCATGTAGTATGGGTTAACCCGCCGATGAAGCGGGTACCGGTGAGTGAGCAAAAATAAGCTGACAAACTTTGTAACATAAAGAACCGCCAAGGTTTTTCGCCATGGCGGTTTTTTCGTTTATAGTGAAGCAAATATTGTGGAGGCTTCACTATGGCCAGTTCAGAAACCCCAAAAATTCTGGTAGTTGATGATGACATGCGTTTGCGTGCCTTGCTCGAACGTTATCTGGTTGAGCAGGGGTATATAGTGCGCAGCGTGGCAAATTACGAGCAGATGCAACGCCTGATGGAACGCGAAAACTTCCATTTGGTGGTGCTGGATCTCATGCTGCCGGGTGAAGATGGCTTGTCTATCTGCCGCCGGCTGCGCCAGCAGGAAAATGAAATTCCGATCATTATGCTAACGGCAAAAGGCGATGAAGTAGATCGCATCATTGGCCTGGAAATGGGCGCTGATGACTACTTACCCAAGCCATTTAACCCGCGCGAGCTGTTGGCGCGTATCCGTGCAGTAATGCGGCGCAAAAGTAAAGAGCTGCCGGGTGCCCCTAGCCAGGCCGAGGGCATGGTGGAATTTGGCCCGTTTAAATTTAATCTGGCCACGCGTGAAATGCGCAAGGGCGAGCAGTTATTACCGCTAACCAGTGGCGAATATGCGGTACTTAAAGTACTGGTAAGCCATCCGCGGGAACCGTTATCGCGTGACAAGTTAATGAACCAGGCTCGGGGGCGTGATTACTCCGCTATGGAACGCAGCATCGATGTGCAGGTATCGCGCCTGCGCCGGATGCTGGAAGATGACGCCGCGAACCCGCGCTATATTCAAACGGTATGGGGCCTGGGGTATGTGTTTGTACCGGATGGCAGCGTCAGCTAGATGCGTTGCTTCCCGCGCAGTGCCTTTGGCCAGACTGTTTTCCTGATAGGCCTGTTGCTGCTGATCAATCAGTTAGTGTCTTATCTTTCGGTGGCGTTTTATGTGATAAAACCCACCACGCAACAAATTAATCACCTGATTGCCAAGCAAATTAAAGTGGTTTTTATTGATGTCGGGCATCAGCAATCGGTTTTGTCTAATGAGCTGACGGAGCGCTTTCGCGAAGCAACCGGTATTGAAGTGTATACCGAGCAGCAAGCATTGCAGCAGGGCCTGGCTGAGGCCAGTTACTACGGTTATTTCTCTGATCTGATGTCGCGCGAACTGGGTGGCGCCGCTGAAGTACGGGTAGCACAGGGCGAAACCTATGCTTTTTGGGTGCGGCCACCACAGGCACCACATTACTGGGTAAAAGTACCGCTTACCGGGTTGGATGAAACCGACTTTTCACCGCTGACGTTTTATTTGCTGATGATTGGTGTGCTAAGCGTTGGTGGCGGTTGGCTGTTTGCCCGCCAGTTAAACCGGCCACTAAAAAGCCTGCAGCAGGCTGCATTACAGGTAGGCGGCGGCGAGTTCCCGCCACCTTTGCCAGAGCATAAAGGCTCTACCGAAATAATTGCCGTAACCAAAGCCTTTAATTATATGGCACGCGGCATTCGCCAGCTGGAGCAGGACAGGGCCTTACTGATGGCTGGCGTATCGCACGATTTACGCACCCCGCTAACCCGTATCCGGCTGGCGTCAGAGATGATGCAAGAGCCGGACAATTGGATCCGCGAGGGCATTATCAACGATATTGAAGATATGAACGCCATTATCGACCAGTTTATTGACTACCTGCGCCACCACAAAGAAGAACCCGGCCAGAAAGAAAACCTTAATACCCTGGTGCGGGAGCTGGTGCAGGCCGAGCATTTACAGCAGCGCCATATTGCCACCGTGCTGGCAGATAACCTACCGGAAGTGATGTTACGACGGATTGCCATAAAGCGGCTGTTGAATAATTTACTGGAAAACGCCCTGCGTTACAGCGATGGCGATATTGAAATAACTACGGGCTACGAGCGCAACCGCAAACGTATTTACCTGCAAATTCGTGATCATGGCCCCGGCATACCGGAAAGCCAGATGAAAGCCATGTTTGAGCCCTTCACTCAGGGCGATGTAGCCCGTGGCAGCGGTGGTTCAGGCCTGGGACTGGCTATTATCAAGAAAATAGTCGATATGCACCATGGCGATATTACGCTGCACAACCATGCTTATGGTGGCTTAGTGGTAACGGTGTATTTGCCGTTGCGCTAGTGCTTGGTTTGTAAATTTTGTTGCAAAATTAGCCAAAAACAACTTGTCAATTTGTAATTATTTGTATATCTTGCAACCGTTCAGCTTGAGTTCACACTTGAAATAAGTGTTCCTTCCCAGGCTAAGACAATTAAAAGGCAAACTGTACCGAAAGGGCAGGACGCAAAGCCGCTGGTCTAACAGTATTGTTTCAATACTAATGATGGCAGAGGTTACATTAGCTTAGTCGCATCCTCCTGATGTACAGCAACGCTGCCCATGTACAGCAGTACTGATTTGCGCTTCCTGTGTAGTTTGTCTTTTATGCAACCGGAAATTTATTTTTCAGTATCTGTGCGCGTTTAACGCTCAGGCAGATTAGTGCAGGGAAGACTTAACAGTAATGTTGCTCCGAAAAATACCATTAGGCGTATCTGAGATACTGCTGACGTCTTTGCTGGTTGTGTTGTGGTTTACTGCAAGTGCTTTGCATGCACAGGAACAATCACTATCTGATCACGAAAAGATGCTAAAGCAGGGGCTGGATCGTCTTGAGCATCAGATAGCGCCCTTGCGCGAGCGGCCTGACGTTCGCTTGCAGCAGCCTAAACAGGCCACAACAAACTTCTCTGATATTGAAACTGCCGGCAATTGTTTTGATATCTCTGCTATTCACCTGCAGGGCGCCCAGATTATTTCTGCGGCCTTGATCGAAAAAGCAACCTTACCTTATCTGAATCAATGCCTTGGGCTTGAGCATATTAATGCGCTGCTTGGCGTAATATCTAATTTGTATCTTGAACAGGGCTATGTAACCAGCCGGGCCTATATAGCGCCGCAGGATTTGTCTGACGGCAGTTTAGATATTGTTGTTATGGAAGGTGTGATTGAAGGCATTAGCTCTGCCGACGGCAGCATCAGCCCTACACAGCTGAAATGGGCTTTCCCGGCATATGCTGAAACAGTGCTTAATATCCGCGATATTGAACAGGGCGTTGAGAACTTAAATGCACTGGGGCAAAACAATGCCACTGTAGCGCTTAACCCGGGTGCTGAACAAGGCGGAACCCAGGTTGTAATAAGTAACCAGCTATCCAGGGCGTGGCGCGGCTCGCTGGGCATTAATAATAGCGGTGTTGACAGCACCGGCGAGTATCAGCTGGATGGCAATCTGGTGTTTGATAACCTGTTGGGGGTAAACGACACTAGCTTTTTTTCCGCATCAACCAATATTGGTAAACATGAGTTACCGCATGCGTTATCCCGCAGTTATGCCATGTCCTGGTCAATGCCGGTGGCGTACTGGCAGTGGTCATTACAAAATAGTTTTTATGAGTATGAACAAACGGTTATTGGTAATGTTGTTAATTTTTCGATTCATGGCTCGTCACTTAACAGCAGTGTTCAGCTTAACCACACACTATACCGCGGCCAAACCGGCAAATTGGATCTCTCAGCCAGTTTTATCCGCAAAGACAGTAAGAATTATATTGAAGATGTATTTTTAGAAACGTCGTCCCGCACGCTTTATATCTGGGATCTGGCTGGCAGCTACCGGCACTTTTTACCTCAGGGCACCTTCAGTGTAAATGCTCATATTCATAAAAGTGTGCCTTGGTTTGGTGCCAAACAACAGTTAGTTGCAGCTGAGGACGATTTTCAGTTTACCAAGTATCAGCTGAACCTTGGTTATAACACCCAGTTTCATCTGGGCGCTATGCCGGTGCTCTATGCTGTGGCGGCTGATTTTCTTTATTCCCCTAAAGTGATCCTTGCATCGGAAGGCCTGACAGTAGGTGGCCGTTACTCGGTGCGGGGCTTATCGCAAAGTAGCTTGTTTGGTTACAAAGGCGGTTATATCCGCAACGACTTTAGCTTGCCCGCAGAAACCTCCTGGCCCTGGCTGGATCAGGTGCAGTATTACGCCGGTGTTGATATTGGCTCATCCAATTTACCAGAGTATCCCGACAGAGGTTCTGAGTGGGTGGCGGGTTCTGTCGTCGGTATTAAATTGTACGACCGTAATCTCAGCGTCAATATTTCTTATGCCAGAGCACTGCGGGTGCCTGATTTTTTGCAGCAAAAACAACAGGAAATCGATTTTTCTGTCCGGCTCAGTTTTTAAACAAAACGTTTTTAAATAAAAAGTTTTTAAGCTAAGGAAGCGAGCATGTTAACCATGAAATGGCGTGTCATAGTTGCCAGAACCCTGATCCTGGTAATGGCGGGTAATCCGGTTATTTTTGCTGCGCATGGCATGGAGCGCACTGCTAACGAGCATCTCGACAGGCAGGTTACCGAGCAGCGCGAGATGGTTCGTATGCGGCAACAACTGGCTGCTGCACAGGTGAGAGCTGCACAAACCGCGGCGCAGGCAACCGCGCCGACAAGCACCGGTGTCAGCCTGGCCAATGGACAACAAGCCGGCATTAAAACATCGGCTAATGGGACAACAGTTGTTGATATTGCCGCCCCTAGCCAGCGCGGTGTGTCGCATAACCGGTTTAATCATTTTAATGTGCCGGCACAAGGCCTGATCCTTAATAACAGCAAAGATCCACTGATTTCTGTACTGGGCGGCTGGACTGACGGTAACCGTCGACTTACCGGCGGTACCGCCGGCCTTATTCTGGCCGAAGTAACCGGCGGCACTCGTTCCAGCTTACTGGGTTATACCGAGGTTTTGGGAGATGCAGCAGAGTTTGTGCTGGCAAACCCTAATGGCATTACCTGTAACGGTTGTGGTTTTATTAATACGCCACGTGTTGTGCTGGCTACCGGTATCCCTGATCTGTTAAACGGTGAATTGATAGGCATTAATATCTCCGGCGGTGATGTGCGTATCGAAGGCGCGGGCCTTAATGCGTCGAATGTCAGCAAGTTTGACATCCTCACCCGTGCCATTCAGCTCAATGCTGCACTATACGCCGACGAGCTGAATATTCGTACCGGCAGCAATTACTACGATTTTAGCACCGGTCAGGTGCAGGCAAATGCAGAACAGGCCGCTGGTAGCTCTGCTTATCAGTTTGCGTTAGATGCTTCAGCGCTGGGCGCCATGTATGCCAACAGTATTAGCCTGATAGGTACCGAAAAAGGTTTAGGGGTGCGCAGTGACGGGCTGATTAACAGTGTTGATAGTTTACAACTTAGCGCTGATGGCAAACTGCAGCTAAAAGATACTGTTGCCGGTGGTAACCTGGCACTACACTCACAGCAGGCCGATATTGTTACCAGCGGCACTACCTATGGCCAAAATGTTAATATTGAACTGGCAGGTACACTGCATAACAGCGGTGTCATTGCCGCTGCAGACACGATGCAAGTGGTCGCTTCCGGCATGCAGCAAAGTGGCGATCTGATTGCCGGGGTTAATTTGCAGGGCGAGTGGCAGCAAAGCGCCACGCAGCAACTTACTGTTAGCGGTGAGCTGGTTAACCAGGGTCGCATTATCAGCCAGGGGCAGCAAACGCTGGCAGCAGCTCAGCTACAGAACGCGGCCGGTGCACTGTTACAAGGCGGCGTTGCAAATATCTCCACACAATCGCTGAATAACCAAGGCGTTATAAACAGCGCCAGCCTGACATTAGATGCTAACACGGCACAGAGTTCCGGCCATATTCAGGCGCAGCAACTTAATATCAATGCCCGGCAGTTTAACTTGCTCGATGGCGTGGTATATCAGTCTGGCACAGACGGTAGTTTTAACTTCAGCGGTGAAAACCTGCTGCTAGCCAGTGGTTTACTGGCTGCTGACGGTGCTACAAAGGTTATTGCATCAGGTGAAATACGTAATAATACCAACTGGTTAAGTGCCGGTAATGCCGACATTAGCGCAACAGATATTATCAACAGCGGCACTTTACAACTGCTGGCCGGCTCTGATGTAACTGCAGATACATTAAATAACACCGGCAATATGTTGTTTGCCGGTGAACAGGCCGCTGCACTTAATATAAACAATACACTAAATAATCAGGCTGGTTTGCTGCAATTTAGTAGCGATGCCACGCTTTCAGGCGCAAATATTAACAACGATGCCGGGCAAATTTATCATCTGGGGCAGGGCAATATTTCTCTGCAGGCGGCAGGGCAGTTAACCAACCGCGGCGGCCAGATACTGAGTAACGGCAATATGGCGCTGGCAGCCCCGCAGGTAGAGAACCAGCAAGGTACGCTTAGCGCTGAGCAGCTTCAGCTTAGTGCAAGCAGTATTAATAGCCAGGCCGGCAATATACAGGCTACTGCGCTGGACGTAACGACACAGCAGCTGAATAACCAACAGGGCAGTATTGCTGCACTGGGCGAGTCTGGCCAGAGTTTGCAGTTAAAGATTACCGATACACTGGATAACAGCCAGGGCTTTATATTGGCCAAAGGCCAGCAGCTAAGCCTTAGCACTAAACAGCTTATTAATGATCAGGGCTCATTGCTGTTGTCTGGCGCTGATGGCTTAACCATCACTGCCAGCGGGCAGTTGCGTAATCAACAGGGCTTGATCCATAGCGGTGGCAGCCTGCGGGTAAATACCCCCTTGCTTAATAATGAGCAGGGCGAGATCAGCGCCACAGATATCAACGTGGCTGCTACAACGCTGAATAACCAGCAGGGTGTGATTGGCGCACAACAGGTAACACTGGAAGGCGCTTATCTGAACAACAGCGCCGGTAATATTGGCGCATTCTCAGCCGCCGGTCACAACCTGACATTAAACTTTAGCCAGGCTATCGATAACAGCGCACAAGGTATTATTCAAAGTGCCGCTGACGTTGCAGTTATCACCAGCCGGCAGCTCAATAATACTGACGGTAATATTGTACTGGCAGGCAGCAAGGGCAGCCTGCAGGTACGTGCCACGACACTGCAAAACCAGCGGGGGCAAATTCAAACTAACGGCCAGTTGCTGTTAATTGCCGACAATGTGCAGAACCAAGCGGGGTATATCGCAGCGCTGGGCGATGTCAGTATTAACGCAACAAGTGTCAACAACAGCGCCGGTCAGATTTTGGCAGATAAGCTGCTACTAAGCACAGAGCAGCTAACGAATACCGACGGCATCATTCTGGTGCAGAATGAGCTGAATTTACACAGCCCGTTGCTGGCCAATCTGCGTGGCATTATCTCAGCTCAGACACTTAATATAAGCGGCAATACGCTGGACAACACCCGCGGGCAACTGCTGGCAGCTGCAGAGCTGAATATCAACACCGGGCAGTTAACCAACCTTGATGGTGTTATCAACAGCCAGCAGACGCTGCAGCTAAGTGCGACAGAGCTAAATAACCGCTCAGGTGTAATACAAGGCGTTAATTCGTTTAGTGCTCAGGTGCAGGGCAGTACCGATAACCACAGCGGCCAGTTACTGGCTGGTGATAACCTGCAATTACACACCGGCTTGCTTAATAACGCCCAGGGCACAGTAGCTGCTGGCGGGCAGCTGAATATACACACCACAGAGTTGCAAAATACCGCGGCTGGCGTAATCAGTGCCAGAGAGCTAAATATTACTGCGGCTACGCTGCTCAATGATACCCAGGCCAGAATAGAAGGGCAGCAACTTCAGTTAACAACCCAATCACTGACCAATGCCGGCACCTTGCTGGCAGCGGGCCAGCAGGGCGACTCTCTGGTTCTGAATACTGACGTGCTTAATAATCAGGGGCGTATCGAAAGCCATGGTGAAAACCTTAGCCTGACTAATTTGCAGCTTAATAACCAGCAAGGGCAAATTTACCATCTGGGTACTGGCGTGTTAAGTATTGAAGCACTGGATCAATTGCAAAATCAGGCCGGGCAGTTAATCACTGCTGGCAGGTTGGTGTTGCAATCAGACACGTTGCTCAATAATGCCGGTGTTATTGAGTCCGCTGACAGTATTAACCTGAATCACAGAGTTCTGAACAATGACGCTGGCAGTATTCTGGCTGCCGGAATACAAGGCAGCTCTATAGCCAGTGAAGAGTTATCAAACAACAGTGGCATTATTGCAGTAGACAGTGAACTGCTGAATATGACTGCGACAACGTTAGCGAATGAAAGTGGCTATATCTTTGCAAATGGTGTTCTGACTGTTGACGCGAAGACGCTGGAAAACCAGCAAGGCGAAATGTTTGCCGGCCGTTTGGTATTGCGTGCCGATGAAGTCAATAATACCGGCGGCACTCTGCTGGCAAACCGTGAGTATGGGGAGTCGTTTGATATCAACATCAGCGGCACTTTGCATAACGAGTCGGGGCAATTATTGGGGGCCGGGCAATCTGCACGCATCAGTACCAATACGCTAAACAATGATACTGGTGTTATCGCGCTTGCGGGAACAGATGTACTTACCATTGTTGGTAATAATGTAAACAACAATACCGGGCAGATTTCTGCTGGTGGGCAGTTAGCGTTGCAGGCTCATGTACTGCAGTCAGCTGGGCAGATTGGTGCTGCTGATATTAACCTTCAGGTTGACCAGCTCAATAACAGTGGCCAGTTGAGTGCAGAGCAGAGCATACAAATTGTAGCTCAACAAATAGATAACAGTGGTCAGTTGGCTGCCCGGCAACTGACTATTTCTGCTGATAATGCAGTTAACAGCGGCACAATGCTGGCGTCCGCAGCAACGGGTGAAAGTATGCTGCTTAACCTGCAGCAGTTGCGAAACAGCGGTACGATAGTCACTAACGGCACAGCACTCAGGCTCAACCCAATCAAGTTTAATAACGACGGTGGTACATTGCTGCATACTGGTAGTGGCGTGTTATCCATCGAAACGCTGGATATACTGGACAATTTGGCCGGTGCCATAATCACGAACGGCGATCTTCAGCTTGTTGCAGAGCAACTGAATAATGATCAGGGTTTGCTGCAGATTGCGGGTACTGCCAGTATAGATGTTTCAGCATTGCATAATCTTAGTGGTGACATCCTGGCACTGGGAAGCGAGAAGTTAATGCTGACGGTTCAGCAATTACTGGATAATAGCGCAGGCCGGATTATTGGTGGCCAACTGGAAATTAACAGTGCCAATCTGCTTAACCAGGCCGGGCAACTAGCCGCTGTCAATGGATCGGGTCAAGCGTTGGCCGTGCATATCAGCGATACACTGGATAATACTAGCGGGCAGATATTGAGTACCGGGCAGGCGGCACTGATTAGCAGTAATCGTCTGATTAATGCTAATGGTCAGATCCTGCAGGCTGGAGATGGCAGCCTACTGCTGCAGGCAAATGTTATCGATAACAATACAGGTGGCCAGATCAGCAGTAGTGGCATGTTGCAGCTAAATGCCAGCCAAGTTACCAATACTGCTGAGATAGTATCTGTAGGTCATTTAGATATTCATACCGATCGCTTAACCAACAGTGGCCTGATACAGGCCGACAGTCTTAACGTTAGTGCACAAGAGCTGAGTAACCGTCATGGCCAATTACTGGCGTTGGGTAATAACGGTCTGGCGCTGGACGTTGCCAGTACGCTGGATAACCGCGCTGGCTATATTGCAGCTAACAGCCAGCAAATGGTTATCAACGCGGCAGAGATATTAAACCAGGGCGGCAATATACAAGCCCGCCACGCATTAACAATAGAAGCACAGCAACTAAACAACCAGCAAGGTCTTATCAATGCAGCGGATGCCACCTTAACGCTGGGAGAGTTGGATAACACCACGCAGGGCCAACTGCTGGTGGCGGGACAATTAGATCTGGTCAGCCATGAAGTGAATAACGATGGGATAATCAGTGCGACCACACTGACTGCAGATATAGCAAAGCTAACAAACCAGGCGGATGGTCAGTTAACGGCAGAAATACTGCAGCTGTCAGGGGGCGATCTGCAAAACAGCGGATTGATTTATGCCGATAACCTGCAACTACAGGCAGAGCAGTTGCATAACAGTGGGCTGTTGCAGGTGTTGCAGCAAGGCAATATCAATGTGGTAACCTTGCTTAACCAGCAAGGTTCGATGCTCAGTGGCGATATACTCGCTATTCAGAGCCAGCAACTGAGCAACTCCGGCGGCTTGTTGCAGGGTGGGCAGATCCAGCTCGACAGTCGGCAACTGCTGAACGATGGTGGTCAAATTCTGGCTCTGGGTGAGCAGGGGCTGACAATGAATGTCAGTGAGCAACTGGATAATCTGGATGGCATCATATATAGCGGCGGTGAACACTCGGTGGTGAACGCCACGATGTTGAACAATAGTGGGTTAATCAGCCATAGCGGCACAGGCAATCTGCAACTGCAGGGCGAAGCTTTACACAACAGCGGACAAATAGAAAGTGCTGGCCGTTTACAACTTACTACCACAACACTGAACAACACCGGTGAGCTTAGTGCAGATAACCTGTCAATCCAGGGCAGCAGTCTAAGTAATAGCGGTACAGTAAGTGCTAATGAGTTATTGGTGCAGGCAGATACCTTGCTTAATCAGGGCGAGCTAAGTGCGGCGCAGGTACAACTGCAATTGCAGCAACTGGACAACAGTGGCTTGGTACTGGCTAGCGGTGAGGGGCAGCAAAGCCTGCAACTGGCCGCGGAGCATGTGCGTAATCAGGGCATTATAGCCAGCCAGGGAACAGAACTGAATTTGCAATTATCAACACTGGATAACAGCAATGGCCAGCTGTTGCACTTTGGTGTTGGTGTACTGAGTATTGATACGTTGCAGGCGCTGACGAATCAGCAGGGCCAGATTTACAGTGCCGGTAATCTGGCACTACAGGCCGACAGTCTGGATAACCGCAGCGGGGAGCTGCAGGCGCAAGCGATTAGCTTAAGCAGCACACACCTGGATAACCGTGGCGGCCAGGTGCTGGCTCTGGCTCAGCAGGGTAACAGCCTGACCGTACAGGTAAACAATGTGCTCGATAACCGGGCCGGTACTTTATACAGTGCCGGGGGCGAAGCTACAGTAACCGCAGATAGCTTACTGAATGCAGCGGGCAGCGTGGTACAAGCCGGCAGCGGCCGTTTAACGCTGAGCACAGCTATGATAGCTAACGGTGCAGACGGTGTTATTGCCAGTAATGACGCGTTATGGCTTGAAGCCGGGCAACTGGAATCAGCCGGCCAGCTAAGTGCGCAAGAATTACATATTCAGGCAGATACGCTGGTCAATAGCGGTGCTATTGAGGCGGCTAATCTGCAACTGGGGGCAACCAATACAAATAACAGCGGGCTGATTGCCGCACAGCAACAGCTGGTGCTGAACGGCACAGCTCTGACCAATAGCGGGACTATTTTTAGTGAAGGCAACTTAACCCTTACCAGCGACCAGGTAACCAATGCCGGCACTGTGGCGCAATCTGGTATTGGTGTGTTGCATCTTGACGTGTTGGACAGCCTGAATAACCAGTCAGGCCAAATCATATCTGAAGGCGCGCTGTTGTTAGCTGCCAACAGTGTCAATAATAATCAGGGGCTTATCCAAACTGAGCAGGGGGCTAGCATAGGGGCCGCTAACCTGCTGAACCAGAACGGCAAAATACTGGGTATTGGTGCGCCTGAACTGGCTATTAATGTACAGCAAACGCTGGACAATACCTCTGGTGTTATCGGTGCAACAGATATGGTGCTGTCTGCCGGCAATCTTATTAATAATGCAGGTTTAGTACAGGCTGAGCAGGCAAACATCCTTGTTACAGCATTGAACAATAACAATGGCCGTCTGTTCAGTGACCAACTGCAAATCCAGGCAGCTAATCTGAGTAATAATGCCGGCCTGATAGTGGCCAACGACAGCCTGTTACTGCAGGTAGAGCAGGCACTGGATAACAGCCAGGGCGAGCTTGTCATCACTGACGGCAATGCCAGTATCACTGCAGGCACCCTCAATAACGATGACGGTATTATCAGCCAGTTAGCCGGGCAGAGCCTGCAGCTTAACAGCAGTGTTATAACGAATAACGGTGGTACGCTACATAGCGCACAGCAGTTAAACATCAATGCGGCACAGCTTGACAACAGTGGCCTGGTGGATGCCGCTACGCTGATTGTAGTAACCGACAGCCTGACTAACAGTGGCACTATTCAGGCGGAAAATGCCCGGCTTAGCAGCACGCAACTGGTCAATGAGGGCCTGTTACTGGCCACCGGTACTGTGGGTGAATCTCTGCAGCTTGACGTTGCTAACGGCATTGTCAACCGCGGCCATATTCAAAGCCATGGCCAAAACCTGATGCTGCGCGATGTACTGGATAATGATGGCGGCACGCTGGTCCATGCCGGTAGCGGCGAATTGCAGCTGGCACAATTATCCAATCAACAGGGTACGGTGTATGCAGGCAATGCCCTAACCATCGCCGGTAAGGTGCTAAACCGGGAAGGTGTATTGCAGGCGCAGGGTGCGGTAAATATCAGCGGCGCTGAGCTGGACAATAACGGTGGCGTTATCCGTAACGGCGGTAATCTGCTGCTGGATATTACAGCACTGGATAACCGTAACGGTGAGCTGAGCAGTCAGGGCGCTACCGCTGAACTGAAAGTGGCCGGTAGCATTCTTAATGCCGGAGGCATTATTGTCAGTACCGGGCAGCAACTGGACGTGCAGGCAGCAGAATTACTGCAGGGCGATGGGGTTATCGCCGGTCACGGTCTCGTCAATATCGCTGCCGGGCAGCTTAGCCTTAGTGAAGGCGGGCAAATCAGTGCCGGGCAAGCGTTAGAGCTAAGTGCGGACACACTGAGCAATCTGGGTTTGTTAAGTGGCCAGAATGTGCTTGTGCAGGCAAGCGTACTGGATAACCAAAGCGGGGTAATAGAAGCGGCAAACCGCCTGCAAGTGGCAGCCGGCTACATTAATAATACTGCAGGTACCTTGGTAAGCCAGGGCGAACTCAGCCTGGATTTACAAGGCCAGCAAGACGGTATTGCACTGAACAACAATAATGGCCAGATTATAGCGACTGGTGCTTTAACCCTGGTTACACCTTTTGCGGTGAATAATACCGCCGGGCAGTTGTTAAGCGAGCAACAACTGCAGGTACAGGCCGGCGTGCTGAACAATAGTAGTGGTGAGATACTGGCTGGCAGCGGCTTAACGGTTAATCTGGATACGGTGTTAGATAACAGTGGTGGTGTGCTGTATACCCGCCAGGGCGATATGACACTGATAGCCCAAAGCCTGCTCAACGATGCTGACGGCTTGATACTGCAGCACGGCACCGGGCAGATGCAACTGACGCTGAATGCGCTTAACAATAATGGTGAAATAGGGGCTGGAACAGTATTAGCCGTGACGGCGCAGCAGTTAACCAACAGCGGTTTAATACAGGCCTCAACCGTTGAGTTGGCGGCAGAGCAACTGCGCAACAGCGGAAATTTGCTGGGTGATAACCTGTTTATCAGTGCTAACCAGCTTAATAACACCGACGGCACTATAGCGGCACTGGCCACCGACAGTATGCTGCAAATCAACGCAGCTGAGCTGAACAACCAGCGCGGCCTGATCCAAAGCCGTGGCAACGCTATGCAACTGAATACTGTGCTGAACAATCAGCAAGGCGATGTGGTGTTGCTGGGTAATGGCACACTAAATATCAGTGCACTGGCGAATAACCAGCAGGGGCGCATTCTCAGTGAGGGCGCGGTAGCATTAGCCGGTGTGGTGAATAACAACCAGGGCGTCGTGCAGGCGGCGACAGATCTGCAGCTTGCTGGTACTGACATCAGCAATATTGCCGGTGTGATGCATGCCGGTGGCGCGCTGAACATCAGTGGTAACAGCCTGATTAACCAAGGCGGTAAAATTTCTGCTGCCGGGCAAAGCTATCAGCTGGCTATCAGCGGTGCAATAGACAACAGCCTCGACGGCATACTGACCACTACCGGTAATATGCAGATAACGGCCGCCAGCTTAAGTAATACGTCCGGCCTGATTTACCAGCAGGGCGATGGCAGTTTGCTGTTGCAGGTAGATAACACGCTGAATAATAACGACGGCACTATTGCTGCAACTGATTTGGCAATAACGGCAGACCGGCTGAACAACAATACCGGCCTGATACAAGGCGGAGCTGTGGATATCAGCACGGCGCTATTGAACAATAACGCCGGCACGATTTACCAGCAAGGCAGTGCCGGTAAGCTGAATATTAGCAGTGGTAGTTTAACTAATGATGCCGGCCAAATCTCAGCGCTGGCTGATGCCAGTATCAGCGCAGGCCAACTTAGCAACAATGCCGGCCGCATAGAAAGCGGCAGCGCACTGCACCTTAGCGGTGGTGCTCTGAATAACGATAGCGGCAACCTGGTTGCCAATAATATCACTATGCAACTGACAGGTGGCCTGAGCAATAATCAGGGCACTTTGTTTGCTGCAGATACGCTGACGATTACCGCAGACAGTATTGATAATGCGCTGGGAACCTTAGCCGCTAATGCCGATATACAGCTGACAGTAGCTACCGGGCTTACCAACAACCAGGGCTTATTGCAAGCCGCAGGCAACCTTGTAGCCAGCGCACAGCAAATTGACAATAGCGCCGGAACCATACAGGCCACAGCGGCGCAGCTAAATGCCCAGCAGAGTATTAATAACACAGCAGGGGTGATTAACGCCCAGACACTGGCATTAAGTACTGCCACGCTGGACAACAGTTACGGTGTTATTCTTGCCACCGACACCAACGACAACTCGTTGCAGCTAACTGATATTACTCAGTTAAATAACAGCAACGGTACCCTTGCCAGCCATGGCCGCAACTGGGATTTTACCCTGGCGGGCCTGAACAACGACAACGGGAAGCTGTTACATCTGGGCTCAGGTACTTTTACCTTGTCTCAGGCGGGCAATTTAGCCAATACCGGTACCATAGCGTCAAATGCTAATCTGGTGATAAATGCCGGTAATGTTAGCAATAGCGGTACTTTGCAGGCACAGCAACAGCTGCAGCTTAATTCTGCCCTGGCTAACCAGACCGGTGCCGTGCTGGTAGCCAACAATATTACGGTTAATGCTGCCGGCAATACTATTACCAACGCGGGTAGCATTTCTGCTGCGAACAACCTGCAGCTGGACGCCGTCAGCCTGAATAACAGCCATTTACTCTATGCCGGCAATAATGCGCTGGTAAAGGCTGCCAACGTTAGCAACAGCGGTACCTGGTCGGCCAATAACCTGAATGTATCCGGCTTTAACCTGTTGCAAAATAGCGGCCGCATTGAAAGCAATACTGCAAGTTATACCGGTAATACGCTGCAAAACCAGGGTAGCGGTGTGCTGATTAACGCTGCCACTGCGGCCAACAGCTTGCAGCTTAATGTGGCACAGCTAACCAACAGCGGCACCCTGTATAACAATGCCCGTGATATGAGCTTTGGCGGCAACCTGAGCAACAGTGGCAGCATTATTCATGCCGGCACGGGCAACTTACTGCTTGGCAATAACGGCACCATCAACAATGCCGGTGGCAGTATTGCCAGCGCAGGTTTGGCTACCATTCAAAACAGTATTCTCGGTGCCGGCACCGTTTATGCTGAACAGGGTATGCTGATCAACGGCAGTGGTACCTTTACCAACAACAGCCAGCTGTATACCAAAGGCAATATGCAGGTAAACAGTGCGCTGCATAACCAGGGCGGCAGCCTGCTAAGTGATGGCAATCTAACCATTAATACTGCAGGTAGCGTAACTAACACGGGCAGTCTGCAAGGGCAAAACCTTAGCCTGACAGCCGGGGCACTAAATAATAATGGCGGCACTATTACATCGACGGGCACTAATAATGCGCAAATCAGTGCGGCCAGCCTGAGCAATAACGGCGGTGTTATTCAGGCAACCAATAATAACTTCAGCCTTATTACCCGCAGTGGCGAGCTGAATAACAGCAATGGTCAAATCAAGCACGGTGGTAATGGTCTTCTGACACTGCAAAGCGCCAGCCATCTGAACCAACAATCCGGCCTGGTGCAAAGCGCTGGCCAGTTAGTGGTAACGGCACAGGGTAACCTGGATAACAGCTATGGCGTGTTATCTGCCAGCCAATATCAGCTTACCAGCAGTGGCACCCTTACCAATAATAACGGCCAGATTATTGCTACAAGCAGCGGCACCGGCAGTGGCTCAAGCAGTATTCAAAGCGGCACCTTGCTTAACCGCAACGGGCACATTGCTGCCAATGGCACTAACCTGACACTCAATACCGCCGCGCTGGATAACAACAATGGCAGTATCCTGCTGGCCGGCAGCGGTAATCTGGCCATTACTGCCAGCTCGGTAGCAAATGATGCGGCAAATTCACGGATTATCAGTAATGGCGGTATCAGCCTCAATAGCGGCAGCGCGCTTAATAATGCCGGGGTTATTTCTGCTGCCAACCTGTTTACGTTAACCGGTACTAACATTACCAATAGCGGCACGCTGGCCAGCCGTAGTGGTAAGGTGGATATTGACAGCAGCGGTACTTTGACCAACAGCGGTACTATAAGCGGTGCTACAGCGGTAGAGCTGGATGTGCGTACGCTGAATAACGCCGGTGGTACAGTGCAATCTGACGGCACTGTTGCTATTGCAGTAAACAGCCTGTCTGCCGGCCAGATTTATGGCCGCGATCTGCTGCTTAGCAGCACTAACAACATAACATTGCAAAATGGTGAGCAGCTAAGTGCTAGCCGTAACCTACAGTTAAACAGCAATGGCAATATCACAAACAGTGGCAATATTGTTGCTAGCGGTACATTAAATGTAGACGCTACAGATCTAACCAATAATGCCACTGGCGTGATCCGCTCTGGTGGTAATGCTGTGCTCGACCTTAACCGGCTAACCAATAGCGGTATTGTCAGCAGCAATGCGGTATTAACGCTAAATGCCGCGAATACCACCAACACCGGCACCATAGCTGCGGGTAGCCATTTAGATATTAATGGCAATATCGACAACCGCAACCTGCTGTTCGCCGGTAGCCTGCTAACTATCGACGGTAATGTCAGTAATACTGCCAATATTTATTCTAATCAGGATGCTTTTATTTCAGGTGCCACGGTAACCAATACCGGCGGCACTATCGCTGCTGCGCGGGATATGTCGATAAGTGGTAATATTTTAAATACCCATAGTGGAGAGCGGTCATTTATTGAGGGAGAAAAAATAACTACAAGAAAGGTTATTAAAAATGAAACTTATTATGGTATTCCAGGATTAACACCAGGTACGACAGAGAATATGACGGAGGTGGTTACAGAAGAGAGAACTGTAACGACTTTTGGCATTAATATCTCTGGCAAGTTAGGAGTTATTGCAGCCGGAAATAACTTAGGTTTGAATGGAAATATTGTTAATGAATATAGCACCATTAGTGCAGGGCAAGATCTTGTAGTATCTGGAAATGATTTCAGCTCCGGGAGCATGCAAAATCAAAATGTTGTAGAAGTAAAACATATTCGGGTCTCGACTTTTGAGGTATGCATACTTGGTAGCTGTGAGCGAGATCCAAATGCAGAATCTAAAGTAATAAAGGAAGAAACAGAAATTGAGTACACCGGAGGAGCTTTTGGTACTGTCGTTGCAGGTGGCGATATCAGTGGTAATTTATCCGGCAAGGTTGAGCAGAGCAACTTATCTCCGATATCTACCAGTGGCAGTAATGTAAACACCAACGCCAATGGCAGCAGCGGTAGCGCTTCGCGCGGTAATAACGCCGGTGCCAGCAATAGCAGCACCGTTGCCGTTAACCGCAACAATG
Source organism: Rheinheimera hassiensis (assembly GCF_022436675.1). Taxonomy (GTDB): domain Bacteria; phylum Pseudomonadota; class Gammaproteobacteria; order Enterobacterales; family Alteromonadaceae; genus Alishewanella; species Alishewanella hassiensis. Next base: position 80,648 of record NZ_JAKUJZ010000011.1, read on the forward strand.
GCACTAGCCAGAATACCAGCGGTGCTAACCGCTCTGCCAATGGTGTAACTGCCGGTAATAGCGGTACTGTTGATGCCGAATGGCGTGACAGCAATGTTAACCATACCGGCGTACAGCCGGGTAGTCAGCCGGATAATGTAGGCATTGGTCAGGTAGTTGGCACTACCGCACGCCAGATTAATACGCTGGACGCTGCAGGGCAGACAGTAGCCAATAACACCGCACTGCAAAGCCAGCAACAGCAGGTAGGGCAAGTTGGTAGTGCAACCTTGCAATCTAAGCAACAGGCCGGCTCGGGCAGTGGTGTCAGCACGGGCGAAGCCTTGCCGGCGCAACAAGTACATAATACCGCTGTTGCCTTGTTACAACTGGACAAGTTGTCAGGTCAGAGCACTGAGCCTTTGTCTCATAGTGAGCAAGGACCTGAAGTGGCTCAGCAGCAAGGTAACAATTTTAACAGTACCGGCCCTGTTGCAGGCATACCACAAACTGCACAGCAACAAGCCGGTGTTACTGTCGTAGGTATTAACCAGACAGCTAAAGCTTCTGCAGATAAAGCAACAGATCCTGCGCTGGGCACGGATATTGCTGATGGCGTCTGGCAAATTAACCCGCAAGATGGCGGTACCGCTGTTAGCGGCGACAATCGCCAGCTTAATGCCGGTGATCTGTTGCATGGCAATGATCTAAACGTGGGTTCGGCGCAGTTAGTGGCCACACAGGGTAATGTGCGTAACGTACAGGTAACCGATCCTGCACGCCAGCAGGCTGATGCTATGCAATCGGGTATTGCCGCGCAGGGTATTGGTTTTATGTCACCGGATATGGCTGCCAGCTTGCGGGTGTCACAAGGCACTGCACCACAGGGCCCAGGCCAGCAACAAGGTGGCGGCCTGGTCGGCAACGGTAATATCGCCGGCAATGGCGACTATAACCCTGATTTAATTATCAAAGGCCTGGTAGATAACCAGCAGGGCACGCTCGCGCAGCAGAAAAATAGTGCTCAGCAAAGCAGTGCACAGCAACAAAGCGCTACACAAACTGCCATACAAGGTAATAGCGCTACCGGGCAGCAGGCTGGCAAGAATGTGTTTATTACCGACGAGCAAATGCGCGTACTTACTGAAGATTTGGGCTTTGACGCTAACGCCATTAATAAAGGCCAGCAAGCCCTGTATGCCGCTATCAGCCAGAACGATTTACTGGCCGACGGCGTAACCTTAAGTGCAGGCGGTACTATCGATATTACTGCCGATGCCGGTTTTAACATCGACAGCGGCATCGCTGCCGGCGAAGGGTTAATTCTGCGCAGCGAAGGCGGCCTTAATATGGGCAACTTTGGCTTTCTCGACAGTGAAAACCTGCTGGGCCTGCAACTGGGCGGCGATTTTACCAACAATATGAACCTGCAAAGCGACACGCTATGGCTGGATATCGGCGGTGACTTTACTAACCTTGGCAGCTTAACCGGCAATGATGTATTAAGCATCAGCGCCGGTAACGATCTAATAAACCAAAACCTGCTAAGTGGCGGCCATGTGCTGCTAAATGCCGGTGGCGACATTATTAACCGCACCGAGTTTAGTCAGCATACTGTTAACTTTGACAACGGCAACAGCAGCACCTACACCTCGGTAGGTAAAGCACCGCAAATTATTTCTAACGACAGCCTGAGCATGACAGCTGGTAATAATATTGACCTGCAAGGCAGTAAGTTCAGCGCTGCAGGCGATATCAGCCTCAATGCCGGTAACGACGTACTGCTGGGCGCAGTAGAAAAGCTCAGCGGCCATGAAAAGTACTTTAAAGGCGGCCACGATATAGAGCTGCACCGCACTTATGATGTAGTCAGCTTTGACGCCGGTGGCAATTTAAGCGTGGTGGCGGGCAATAATTTGCAGTCGGAGGGGGCGCTGTTTGCCGCTGCTGGCGATGTTGAGCTGGCTGCCGGTAATGAGATGAACTTGCTGGGTGTAGTGGAATATCACGAAGATCTTGATAAACGCACTAAGAAAAGCACCTTTAAAAAGACCGTTTATATCGATGAAACCTACAGTGCCGAGCATCAGGGCTCGGTGATTGTTGCCGGTGGCAATGTCAGCCTGAATGCGCAGCAAGGCGATGATGGCCTGCAACTGCTTAATTCCGGCAATGTGCTGCTGGAAGGCACTTACATTCAGGCTGGCGGCAATATGGTGGCCTACAGCGGCGGCGAGTTAAATATTGTCTCCGGTGAAGAATGGCAGGCTGAAAACCATGTGAAGAAAAAAAGCATGTTTGGCGGTTTGTTCGGCTCTACCAGTATCAGCGAAACCGATGTGCAGTATCTGGGGCATGCTGAGCTAAATGCCGGTGGCGATATGGTGTTGTTAGCGCAAAACGATATTAACGTGCTGGCAGGGCGTATTAACGCCGACAATATCGTGGCACAAGCCGGTTTTGGTAATGAAGGCGCCAAAGCGGCAGATATCAATATTCTGGGCGATACCGAAACAACATCGCTGTACCAGGAAACCCGCCGTAACGGCCTGGCGCTGGGCTTTAGCGATAACTTTTTATCGGTCGCCAAAGAAACCGCTAACGAAAACCGCACTATTCAAACCGACTATGTTGGCAGCGTATTTACCGCGAAAGACAATATGGCACTGACCGCCAGCCGCGATGTCAATATCGTGGGGTCAGAGCTGCATGCCGGGGGTAATTTGCTGCTGGATGCCGGGCGGGATATTAATGTGCTAACCGGCCAGGGCAGTAACAGCAGCTACAGCCGCCAAACTGAAACCAAAACCGGTATCGCCATCAGTGCAGACAGCAATACCTTAAGCGTATTTGCCGGTGACGACACACAAAAAGATGCCTTAACCAGTAACAGCACAACGCAAACCGGCAGTGTATTAACGGCAAATAATGTGCAGCTAAATGCCGGTAATGACCTGCTGATATCGGGCAGCGATATTGCTGCGGTAAATGATATCCGCCTCAGTGCAGTAAAAGATATCAGCATCGTTACTGCGCAAGAGCTGTTTAATCAGCAAACCGAGCATAGCAGTATCCGCGACGGCTTAACGGTAAGCGCCAATTACAATATTGGCAATACCGTCGATGCCATCAGCAATTTAGGCCAGGGTGGTGACGCGGTCAGTGTTGCCAGTTCGGTAATGCAGGCGGCCGATACCCTGAATAACGCTGGCCCAAGTGCCGGTGCGCATTTAGGCCAAACCACCACAACCACCACGAATACCGTGCAACAAGGTATCGCCAAAGGCAGCAGCTTAACGGCCGGTGGCAATGTTACGGTTAACGCCGGTGGCGATGCCTTGTTTGAAGGTGTGCAGGTTAATGCGATAGGCAACATTAACGTTGATGCCGAAAATATCAGTGTTCTCGCCGCGCAAAACAGCAGTGGCAGCCAGCATAATACCGAATACCTGCAGGTAGGCTTAAACCTGAATGCCAGTACCAGTAATGTCAGTTTAACAGCCGGGTTCAGCCAGTCAGACAGCGAGCTGGACACGCAAAACACAGATGCAATGGGCAGTGGCCTGAATGCCGGTGGTAATGTTAACGTAAATGCCCGCAACGACTTAGCCATTATAGGCAGTGACATTAACGGCGATGACAGCGTAGCGCTGACAGCCGGTAACGACATTATCATCAAGGCGGCCGAAAACCAATTTAGCAGCAACAGCGAAGACAGCCATTTAAGCGCGGGGGCCGGGGCTAACTTTGGCTCTAACGGCGTTGGCTTTACCGCCAATATGGCCATGGGCGAAGGCGAGCTGGACCGCGAAGGTACGAACCACAGCAACAGCCATATTACCGCAGGCAATAACCTGACGGTAAAAAGTGGCAACGACACCACTATAGCCGGTGGCAACCTGGCAGCAACCGATGTAGATATGGATATCGGCGGTAATTTAACCGTGGCGTCTGTGCAAAACACCAGCCAGGTAGAAGGTGACCGTTGGGATGTCAGCGCCAATATCACGGTAGGTGCTGGTGCCAGCGGTGGTGCCAGTGTCGGCTACGGCGAAACCGAAGGCAGCAGTGCCTGGGTTAATGAGCAAAGCAGCATTATTGGCAGCGGCTCAGTCAATATCCGCACCGAAGGCCATACCCAGATAGACGGTGCCGTGATTGCCAATATCGATGAAAACGGTAACGACCTGGGCAACTTAACCCTGGATACCGGCAGCCTGGCCTATACCGACATAGCCGACCATGACAAAGAAAAGAGCTACTACCTGAATGTAGGTTTTACTATAGGGGATGACACCAGCACTAACCAGAAAGAGAGCAACACCAACTACAACGCCAGTGGTAACTACAGCAACCACGACAAAGAGCAAATTAACCGCGCCACGGTAGGCGAAGGCAACATTATTGTGCGGGATAACCCACAACAAGACCTTGGCGACTTAAACCGCGACACCAGTATTGCGCAGGAGATTACCAAAGACGACAGCAAGGATGTGAACCTGTATGCCAGCACCACAGCGCTGGAGAGTTTGGGTAATTTGGTAGAAAGCCCGGAAAAGCGTGATGAGCAGCTGAATAAGTGGCGGAATAATGTTGCCAGCATAGGCAGCCCGGAAGCTTACATGGGGTTACTGAATGCCAGTCTGGACGCCCTGGAGCAAACGCCGGGTGCCATCAATGATGCGATAGCGGCAGTGAGCTACTTTATTGAAAACCTCGGGGGATTATCGCCGAAAGAGCTGATTGCGTTTGACGAAACAGTGAAAAACAATCCCGAACTGCTTCAGCGGCTGCAAAACAGCGACAGTGCTGCAGAGCGGGAACTTGCGGAAAAAATGCTGGCGGGAATAGCCCAGATAGAAGACGGCACGCTGGTAAACCAAGGGCAATTACCGGAAGACAATCACCAGATAGCTGATGCACCACCGATGCCGGAGAAGAGCGCAGAAACGCAACAACAAGAGTTTGAGGCGGCGCAGAACCGTCTGAATGATCAGTTTGCAGCCGGTCAGCAGTCATCAACTGATGCCTTCGAGAATGGCAATATTGCCGGATGGGTAGATTCTTGGGGGAGTGGAGGCAATGGCTTAATCGGCCTAAATGCAGATTATGAAAGCTACATGGGGCACCGGCAGAATGAAATTGATACTTTTAATCAATTTAAATCCGAATTGTCCGGCCCGGGGGCATTTGGATTTTATGGCGGCGCCAATCTCTTTGAAGGAATGATTAACTTCGGCGAGAGCTTGGCCGGTATGACCCGATATACCGGGATTCAAGGGAGCGGTACGGCTGCAGATGCCTGGTCAGATTTAGGCACAGGTTTGCAAAACGCAGGTAGCTATGCCTACCATGACCCGTCAGGTTTCGCTTATGCCGTTGCAGTTGATCCATTTGTAAATTCGTATGACCGTTACACGACCATCTACAATAATGATGGTCTTGGTGCTGCGCTGGGAACTGCAGCAACAGATGGGCTACTGAATATGTTGGAGAGGCCATCCTTAGGTATTAATATACCTGCGGTTAAAGGGAAGGGAGGTTCTGGTAGTGATTCTAATTCTGGGAGTTCGTCGCCGAAAGGTCCAACAACTGAGTTAGAATCTAATATTGTGTATGGTAGTGTAAGTGAAGCCAATTTTGCTCAAACGAGTATCAGGTCTGACCGAACATTTAGTCCAGATGGTCAGAGAATTTATTCTGAGCTGGTGGGATACCCCATTAACACAGTTGATGACTTATCTTCCGCACTGAAGAAAGGAGATATTAGTCCAGCAGATGTGCCAGTTGATTTTGTAGACATGAATGGAACACGTCTCATTCTAAATACTAGAACTTCAACTGCTCTGCAGGATGCCGGTATTCCGAAAAGCCAGTGGTACGGAACCCAAAGGACTGGGCAAACAGCCTACATTGATGACTTTGGCAAACCAGTTACATACAATGATTTGGCGATTAATCAGCTAGATAACAATAAGCTGCCGCCGACCGGTTCACCGACACTACCTTCGGGAGAATAAAATGCAGGGAATGGTTATTAATGATTTAAACCAAAGGATGCCAAGTCATGGAGAAAATAGTTTATTCATTTTCTTTAATGGTTCAGATCTTACTATTGAAGTTAAATTTGATGGTAAAGAAAGGAAAGAGGAGATCATATCTATTAAATTCAGAACAGTATCTTTTTACGCGGTAGGATCACTCCCCGGAGCAGGGGGGGTTGCTGGTAGTTATGACGTCGATTTTCGCACTGGATGCGTAATAAAGGCAGAAAACTCTGATTTATCTGCTAAGTGGTCTGCCCACTGGGCAAAGTCAGGACTAAAAAGATGCTGTGCTCACTTTGTTATGTTTTGGGGGGCAGAGAATAAAGTTGTTCATGTTGTTGCTGAATCTTCTGAACTTAGTTGAAGATCTTCTGGTTTAACCTCATTTGTAAGCCAGACTCCGTTTTTAGCTTGGAAAAATAGGTGGCCTTTCTGATTCATTGCAAGAGCCGGGATTGTCAGAACGATAGGCTTTCCGTGCCTTTGCCCGACTGAGATTGCTGTATTCCTGCTATGCGAAAGGTGAACATATTGCCGGTTCTGTGGCTTCAGGCCCTGTTGCTTGATACTTTCTAAGAAGCGACTAGCGGTACCATGATATAAAGATTCCGGCGGTTGCTTTGGCTGAAGGCCGAGATTTACAACTACCGAGTGGCCCTGATTAGCCCGGATGGACTGTCCATCAGCTGACACAGTGAAACGATTTTTGTCGCTGGTGGCAACTACTTCAAAGAGCATTGCACGATTGAGAGGGATATTGGCATTTTCGATCAACTCTTCGATATTTGCCCATCCCTCAGGGTCGAGTTCTATACCTATAGAGTCAGGTTTGTGGCGTAAGATAAAACTAAGAAATTTGCTTATTGAGCTAGAAGAATCTGTCATTGGTTGATATCTCAAGACTATAAAGTTTTTTGTGTAAGCGGCTGTATTATTAAATTAACTAGTAGACAGAGTCACCCATTAGTCTCTCGGAGTCAATGTCCCGTTCATATCGTTCACAGGCTTGGGTTGTATAAAAACAACCCGTTTTTGCTTGAAATTTAATCATCTCCTGAAAGAGGGGGGCGGAGACAGGAAAAAGGGGTCGGAGCTAATAAAGTAAAACTGAACTACACTGGTTACAAATAAGTAACATTGGTGGTTAGTTATGGCCCGCAAACCTCGCTTTTACGCAAAAGGTATTCCTTGCCATGTGGTACAACGTGGCAATAACCGGCAAGCTTGTTTTTACTGCGACGATGATTTTGGTTTTTACATGCAAAGCCTGAATGAGGCTTTAAAGCGTTATCAGGTTGAATTACATGCGTTTGTGCTAATGACAAATCACGTACATTTATTGATGACACCGCAAGATAGCGAAGGTATTTCCCGAGTAATGCAAAGTGTTGGGCGGGACTACGTGCGTAAACAGCCATTACCGGCGAACAGGCACGTTGTGGGAAGGGCGGCATAAAGCCAGCCTGATAGATAGCGAACAATACTTGTTGCTGTGTTTGCGTTACATAGAGTTAAATCCGGTAAGGGCGTCAATGGTAACGCACCCGGGCGAGTATCACTGGTCGAGTTTTCAATATCATGGTTATGGCAAGACGATAAAGAGCCTGACACCGCATCCGTTATACCTTAACCTTGGTACAGAAGCTGAAACGCGCAGAGAAGCCTATAAAGCATTATTTAGTCACGATATTACTGATGAAGATATGCGGGAATTACGGCAATGTTTAAAGCATAACTACCCTCTGGGTGGCGAGCGTTTTCGGGCAGAGATAGAGCATATGCTTGGTGTGCGGTTAGGGCGGCAGGGACCAGGCAGACCGACAAAGGAATATTAGCTCCGACCCCTTTTTCCGACCCCTTTTTCCCACCCCTTTTTCCCCACTCTCCAGCAGTTCAATGCCTGGTGAGCAAGGCAGTTTGAAATTTGTAAATCCGGTCACGGGAACGAGAGTTTTTGTTAATCCAGAGACTAAACAAGTTGTGGGTATTCAGCCGGGAGATTTTGGAGACTAATATGGAAGATCCTGAAAATCTTGTTAATGAGTTTAGTTATTACATGGATGAAAGTGTTCCAGTGTATGGGATAGAATCAATAATGATGAATGACTCAGCGACAGTAAAGAATATTGGGTATGGGACAAGCGTTTGGATTTCTGAGAGTGGAAGGATCTTGGAGGTTGAGAGCCTATATCCATCACGCGTGTTTAAAGAAAGTAATGCTCTTCTCATTGAAAAAAGTGAAGCGCCTATATTTACCTTTCCAGTAGATAGAGTTAATGATTGCTCTGTCGATATTCTTAACTGTGAATCTATATTCTTAATTAAATGGGGTGAAGGCAAGCTTTACCATTATGAATCTAATGGAGTTATTATTATTAATGACAATGTTGTTATGGGGGTCGGTGTTTTTGTGGTTGTCCCGTCCAAGTGTCCAAATAAGTGATCCCGCCATTAATCACTGCCATTTTGCTGAAATAACCAGCAAGGTGGCGGTGGTTTATCTTAGCGTTAGCCAGATTTTTTGTGGCTAACCATCTTAAACTTCCAATAACTGTTTATATTTTATGCAAAATGCCATATCAGGCGCAGCCAGAATGCTTGCTGTTCTGGACAGCAAAATTCCGCTTATTGAGCTTACCTGCCAGTGACTATTCTCTGGCGTAGTGGCCTTGTAATAAGCCATCCCATAACGCCATATATCGCCATCGTTTTGTAACCGGTGTCGGTTGGTTATACCAAACTTCATTTGGTGTTCTGCCGTGCAGATTTTGATGTGGCCGTACTGCGTTATACCACCACTGAAATTCTGCCAGACGCAGGGTTAGCTCCGTGCCGTTATCATTGGTTATCTGGCGCAGGTATTTTTTCAGCGTACCAAACAACCGCTCTATCCTGCCGTTCTGCCACGGGCAGCCTAAATCTGTGGTCTGGTGGTTTATTCCCAATAGCCTTAAACCCCAACGGAACAAGCGTGAGGTAAACACTGCTTCGTTATCAGTACGGATAATCTGCGGCTTGCCAAAGCATTCAATGGCATCACAAATAGCCCGAAGTAAGGTAACAGAAGCCTTATTTCTGATATTTGTTAAGACAAGAGCTTTGCGGGAGTGGTGTTCGCAAATCCCCAAAATGGTGTGTATTTCGCCTTGCTTGTCTGCGATGCCGGTTAAATCTATGCCCCAATAACGGTAGGGCTTAACGGCGTAAGGTGGCTTTTGCTTTATCTTTCGCCGTTAGCATAATTGCCCGGCGATGCTGCTTTAAGGTATAGGCCACCCAGCTTTTACTCACTGATATGCGTTGCTGCGCAAAACGGCGGTTAAAAATATCGGTCAGGCTGCGACAGCCCAACTGCGGCATCAAAGCTTTCAACCGGATAATTTCAACCACTGCCCAGGCGGGTTTCTTACGGCTGCGTATTTTTATCACTGGCTCAGGTTTTCTGTTGACGCGAAAGTGCGTGTTGTGCGGCATTTTGCGACTAAGCCAGATACTGCATAAGAGTAAAATAATCCCCACAACACCAGAGTAAATTAATAGCTTCAAAAGGGCTTTCTAAGGTTGTTAAGCAGGGTTCTGAGTATACATATCCATAATGATCGCCAGCCAGCCCGGACATCCCCTATCCGGGCCGCGCTCAGTCTACTGAGAAGATGAGTTTGTAGTGGGAATTATAGAACTCAATTTATTAATCCGTTCCCATGTACGGTATTAGGCGTCTCATCTACTTTGATTGAAACATAGTTCTGAAAATAGTTGTATTGCACTATGTTGTGGCGTGATAAATCTCGATTGTCGGCAGAGCTACCAAAAGCGTACCCGCTGTCATCTTCACAATAGTTACGATTACCGTTTCTGGAGGCTAGCCATACAGCCCAAGTGTTAGCCGGGGATGAATTATTAAATGTATTGCCTTCGATCAGGTTATGGTCAGGTGTTTGATGTCTGATTAAGCCTCTTTCGCCACAATTGCGATAGGTATGAACAGCTCCTTTAGCAATTCTGTTAAATACATTATTTTTTATAACATTATGTGCCGAACCATCTACAGCAATAACCTCACGTAGGCGGGATGTTGTATCAAAGACATTATTTTCGATTGTATTAAAAGCCGTTTCTGCGTCCAGATATATTACGGCATGCTCTGATGTTCCGATAAAGCGGGAGTTTCTGACTGATAAGTTTGTTGTACCTATGTGAACATACAGCTTAGTCTGAGCACCGCCAAATGTGACATTGTTGAACACTATATTCTTCGGAGCATAAAACTGTACTCTTTCTACATGCCAAAGCTGGCGCGAGCTTTCTATAACGTTGTTAAAGTAATTTGGATTTGATGCCATGCCATTGACTATCACCTGTTTATTAATAGTGCAGTTTTTAATGGTCACATTTGACGGTGATGGATAGTCGTAAGTATTGGTGTAGGGGTTCAAAGTAGTGCTTGCTTCAATCGATATGCCATTCTCAAGTGTGGCTCCTCTACAGTCATACACTACGCCATTACCCTCCAATCCTCTTATATGTAGTCTTGGTATTATGCGGTCGGTGGGATTTAATGTAAGGTTGCAGTTCGTTATAACTCCTGAAGCACTTACTGAGTTTAGCAAAGAAGCTTTTTGGCTTGTAGTACAGTCAGCTGTTTCTGAATTTGCTGACAACGGCCGTGGTATAGCGTATCGGCCAGAGTTTTTAAGTAATCTATTAGGGCCGTGTTGAGAGATACCATGAATATATACAAATTGACCAGTATATTTTGCTACATCAGACGCAGGTAGAGTAGCCAGATATCGGTGGCTGGTGTTACTGGTATGACATACTTCATTTACAACTGCTTCATTCGCTCTGTTGGCGATGATTCCTTTGTACAGCTTACCCTTGCCAGCTTCGGCACCCAGGTATATATGCACGGACAAAGCTCTCTCGTCACCATCGTCACAAGCCCAGCCCCATATATCAACTGAACCGTCACTATTTAGTCTCGTACCATCAACGTAACCTTTCAGTCCATAAGCAATTGCCTTTGCTGGCAATAGGATCAATATCGCCAACAAAAAGATAAGAAAGTAATTTGTCTTTCCTGACATTATGTTTTACCTCGGATAAGAAATTAAATGAAAGCGAAATGTAACATAAAAGAATATTCCATTCTAGGGAGGGCAGATTGTTCACATGTAGGAAAAATACGGAAATAAACACTTGACCTTAAGTTAGCTTGAGGTAATAGCTTCTGGTGCTGTTTTACTGCTGCCAGCTTTTGGCTGGGGTTAAGCTAAACTGCTAGCGGCAATTTCAAGGTTATAGGGGGTAAAGTGCAAGCTATTATTCAGGTAAACAATTTAAGCAAAACCTATCCATCCGGTTTTCAGGCGTTGCAAAACATTCAATTGGATATTCGCCGTGGTGAAATCTTTGCCTTGCTGGGGCCGAACGGGGCTGGCAAAACGACCTTAATCAGTATTATCTGCGGCATTGTTAACCCGGGCGACGGCATTGTATTGGTAGACGGCCTGGATATAGTGCAGCAGTACCGCAAGGCCCGCCAGCGTATAGGCCTGGTGCCGCAGGAGTTGTCGGTCAGTATCTTTGAAACAGTATGGGATACCGTGTGTTTTAGCCGCGGTTTATTTGGCAAACCGGCCGACCCGGCCTACCTGCAGCAATTGCTGCGTGATTTATCGTTGTGGGATAAAAAAGACAGCAAAATTATGACGCTGTCCGGTGGTATGAAACGGCGGGTATTAATAGCCAAAGCGCTGGCACATCAGCCACAAATTTTGTTTCTGGATGAACCTACCGCCGGTGTCGATGTAGAGCTGCGCCGGGATATGTGGCAGATGATCCGCCGGCTGCGAGATAGCGGCGTGACTATTATTCTTACCACCCATTATATTGAAGAAGCCGAAGATATGGCCGATCGCATTGGCGTGATCCGTGCCGGTAAATTGATCCTGGTAGATGACAAAACCAGCCTGATGCAAAAACTGGGTAAGAAGCAATTACTGTTGCAACTGACAACGGCATTACCGCAAATCCCGGCTGCGCTGTCGGCCTATCAGTTGCAGTTATCTGCTGATAACAACCAACTGATATACACCTTTGATGCACAGCAGGAGCAAGCCACTATCACCAGCTTGTTACGCCAGCTGAATACTCAGGGCATAGAGTTTAGTGATCTGCACACCAGAGAAAGCTCGCTGGAAGATATTTTTATCAGCCTGATGGGAGATGCCGCATGAACTTCTTCGCCATTAAAGCCATTTATCTGTTTGAGTTAGCCCGCACCCGGCGCACGCTGATGCAAAGTATTGCCTCACCGGTGTTATCTACCTCGTTGTATTTTATTGTGTTTGGCTCTGCTATCGGTTCACGTATGGTGGCCATTGACGGCATCAGTTATGGCGCCTTTATTGTGCCGGGCTTAATTATGCTGACGGTGCTGACAGAGAGTACGTCGAACGCTTCTTTTGGTATTTATATGCCAAAATTCTCCGGCACCATATACGAGATTTTATCGGCACCGGTGTCAGCAGTAGAAATTATCCTTGGTTATGTTGGCGCGGCAGCCAGTAAGGCTATTTTATTGGGGTTAATTATCCTGTTTACAGCGCAGTTTTTTGTCGATTTCAGCATAATGCACCCGCTATGGATGCTGACATTTTTAGTGCTTACCGCCATTAGCTTTAGCCTGTTTGGTTTTATTATCGGCGTGCTGGCTAACAGCTTTGAACAACTGCAAATTGTGCCGCTGATGGTGATCACGCCGCTAACCTTTTTAGGTGGCAGCTTTTATTCCATCAGTATGCTGCCGCCGCTGTGGCAACAAATAACGCTGTTTAACCCGGTGGTATATCTGATCAGTGGTTTTCGCTGGAGCTTTTACGGTGTGGCCGATGTGAATGTTGGCCTGAGCCTGGCGATGATCCTGCTGTTTATGGCCAGCTGTATTGCAGTAATCTGCTGGATTTTTCACACCGGCTATAAAGTTAAGGTGTAAGCACGCTAGCAGCTGGCAGTGCGGCTGTCAGCTGTTCACTCAGCGCTTTAGCAATGGCTTGATCCTGCCAGTACAGATTATGCGACAACGGGTTCCAGCTGGCGGTTAACCAGCTGAAAAAGCCACCGCCGCTGGCGTTAATTTCAATATCAGTTACCAGTGCGGCATAGCCGTCTGATAACTCGGCCAGTGGCCAGCCCAGTACATCGTCTTTGTCGTAGTAGTTGTGCCAGATAAAAGCGCTGTTGGGCTTAGTGAAAGGAATTATTTGCTCCATAGCGTGGGCGGCAACAAAGATCGGAATATTGCAGCCTGTGGTAATCAGGCTAACCAGATGGTCACCGCGTAAAAACGCGATATCCTCCTCAGTTAGCAGACTATCGCCGCTGATAGCCGCCTGATAGCGCTTAATGTTCCGCCAGATCCCGGCTGCCGGTTTTAGCCCGGCTTTGGCTTGTTGCGCATCCCACAAATAGCACGACAGCACATGGCAGCCTAATGAATGCGCCAGTAACACCAGTTTGCCGTCGGCGGTTAATTGCTGCTTTGCCAGATACAGTGCGCGGGCTATTTTCAGCTGGCTGTAATGATACAAACTATGTGGATGTTCTTTACGATGCTCCAGCGCCGCGGCGTCGGCAAAACCAAATAACATAAAGCGGCGCAATTTGCTCCAGCGCAGGCGTGAGCCTGTAGCCTGCCACACCCGCTGCTCGTTGTACTGCAGTAAGTCTTGATAATACACGGTGCCGTAATACAGCTGCGCTGTGGTAATAGTTTGCTGCAACCGGGCAAAGAGTTTGTCAGCATAATCTGGCTGGGTTTCGCCCATACCATGAATTGTCACCAGCGCTACGCTCTTCATTGCTCAGGCCTGCTGTTTAGTTGTACTACGGCGTACTATAACGCTAGGTTAATGGTTTGTAGATTATTTTCTGGTTGCACAGGTGCAGCTTTAAAGTGCCTTATGCGCGCTGTCGCACAGAACGACATAAATAACAAGCCTATTGTATGGTACCGGATAGTGCATTTCTGTGCTGTCTGAGCTGACAACGAGGTTTATATGAACAAGTTTCATGCAAAGTTGCTACTGGCAACCGCAATAACATTAGCGTTAGGCAGTGCGCAAGTTGTCGCCGATGACAAGATGGCAGCGAAAGCGAAAAGTGGGCCGGTAGTGGATGCCCGCCAGGAAGCTCAAATCTGGACTACCTATACACTAAGCCCTTATTTACGGGCCAATGATTTAACCGTTACGGTGCTGGATGGCAAAGCTACGCTTAGCGGCAATGTCGAAGACGATGTACACAAAGATCTGGCCGGTGCTATTGCTGCCGGTGTTAGCGGTATTAGCGATGTTGACAACAAAATTACTGTAGATGCTGATTATAAAACGCCTGATCGCAGCAGCACCCGCGGTTACGGCGATGTAGTAGACGATGCCACTATTACCACTGCCGTAAAGTCAAAGTTGCTGTGGAGCAAGCATACCGAAGGTATGGACACCAAAGTGGTAACTAATGCAGGTAAAGTTGAGCTAAGCGGCACAGTAGCGACACAACAGGCAGAAAAGCTGGCAAAAAAGCTGGCAAAAAATACTGATGGCGTGCGCTCAGTAGACAATAAACTGCAGGTTAGCGACACAACAACTGATGGCAAAAGCTATAAAAAGGCCGATGCGGAAAAAGGCAGCGTGATCGCCGATAGCTGGATCACCACCAAGGTTAAATCAACTTTTATGTACTCCAGCAATGTAGCCGGGTCTGATATTTCGGTTAATACCGAAAAAGGCGTGGTTACACTGGCTGGCAGAGTAGGCAGTGGTGCAGAGCAAGCTCTGGCAATTGAACTGGCGCAGAATATCCGCGGAGTAAAAAGTGTGGCATCACGCCAGCTTATTTTTTAAGCAGCCAACCTGGGCTTAGGTTAGGTTTACCGGCCCAAGCCAACAGTTGCTTAAACTGTGTTAACCGGAAAAGGTGGGCATTGATATGAACGAGCCGCAGTATGCAAACCCGCAAGTGTTGCGTAACACTATGCTGCAGCTTAACGTTGAAGCGTTAAGTGCCGAAATGGTACGGATGCGCTGCGAAGTGATATTGCAGCAAAATATCTGGTTGCGACAACAGCGGCATTTACAACAACATAATCAGTTGCTGCTGTTAACCCTGATGCAGGCGGTTAGCCAAAATGCCAGTACCCAAACCAAGCTGCAGCAAGTAAACCTGGAAAGCCAGTGTGATGCACTGACCAAAACACTTAACCGCAGCATTATGCTGGACCGTATAGACCATGCCATTAGCATGTCGAAACGGCAACGACGCCGCTTTGCGCTGTTATTTATTGATCTGGACCGGTTTAAACCGGTCAATGATCAGCATGGCCATGCTGCCGGTGATGCGGTACTGCTGCAAGTCAGTGCGCGTTTAACCGCCGCTGTACGCGACAGTGATGCGGTAAGCCGGCACGGTGGTGATGAGTTCTTGTTGCTGCTTAACGACATTAAAGATAATCAGGCGGCTACCTTGTTTGCCAATAAACTGGTGCAGGTGTTGGCGCAGCCTTACCAGATAGCAGGAGCGAGTGTTTTATTATCCGCCAGTATAGGTATGGCGTTGTTCCCTGAGCACGGCAACAGTGCTCATACCCTGATTAGCTGCGCAGACGCTGCTATGTACCGCGCCAAGCAGCAAGGTGGTAACCGGGTATGCTAAGGCCTGGCGAAATCTGTTGGCGCTATGCGCGCCAGCGCACAGACAGCGGTTGGTTTTAACGGCATAGTGAAACAGGGCTCACTTTCGCTGCAGCCCCGGTTTATCAGGAGCTATAGATGAAAACACACATTGCCGACACTCTGGTTAGCGCAGAGCCTTTATCCAGAGCACGATCTGGCAAACGCTGGCTGTTACTGGCCAGCGCCGTTGTAGTATTAAGCGGCTGTGCTTCAGCACCACTGCCACCCACGGCTGAAATGCAGGCAGCAGAACGCGCCATTGGCACGGCTGAGCAGGCGCAGGTTGTGCGTTACACCACTGTCGAGCTTGATACTGCGCGTAAAGAGCTGGCAGCTGCACGCTTAGCCATAACTGAAGAAAATATGCCGCAAGCCAGACGGCTGGCGCTGCAAGCGCAGTTAAATGCCGAGCTGGCCCTGGCTCGCGCTGAGCTGGTTAAAGCGCAGGCAGTAAATAAAGATATGCAGCAAAGTATTGACGCCGTGCAGCAGGAAGCCCAGCGTAATATGTCAGGAGTAAAACTATGAATAGCGCGCTTTCTTCAGAAAAAATGTCTGTTAGCAAAACCTTGCTTAGCCTGAGCCTGGCGGCCGTGTTTGTTGCCGGTTGTGCCAGCGCACCGAAAAGCCCGGATGGTGCAGCTAATGTGCGCCAGCAGCTTATTCAACTGCAAGGCAACCAACAATTGGCGGTGTTAGCGCCACTGGCTATAAAAGAAGCAGAGCAAGCTGTTATTGCCGCTGAGCAACCGGAAAAAAATACCGCTTTAGCCGCCCACCGGGTGATTATGGCCGAACGCAAAGTAAATATGGCCAGCACCCAGGCGCAAACCCGTTTGCTGGAGTTACAACGCGACAGTTTAAGCCAGAAACGTGACGAAGTACGGCTGACTGCCCGCACTCAGGAAGCCGCCAGCGCCCGCGCTGACGCCAGTGATGCACGCAGTGATGCTGAAATGGCCCGTTCGCAAGCCAGCAATGCTCAGGCCAGCGCCGCCATGGCACGCCAGCAAGCCGATGCCGCCGCAGCAACCGCTGCTGCCACTACAGCAGATCTGCGGGCCCAAATAGCTGAGCTTAATGCCCGGCCAACCGACAGAGGCTTAGTAGTAACACTGGGCGATGTGTTGTTTGACACCGGCAGGGCTAACCTGAAAAGCGGCACCAGTAATCATCTGGATAAACTGGCGGAGTTTTTAAACGCCTATCCAACACGCACGGCACAAATTGAAGGCCATACCGACGACGTAGGCTCTGACGCTGCCAATATGCTGTTGTCGCAGCGGCGCGCCGATACCGTTAAAGCATTTTTGGTCGCGCAGGGTATTGCTGCCAGCCGCCTGGATGCATCTGGCAAAGGCGAAACTACACCATTGGCCAGCAATGATTCAGCCGGTGGCAAGCAACAAAACCGCCGGGTAGAAGTAATTATCGCCAACATTGCAGAATAATACTGCCAGGCGTTAACCTGATAAACACACCCGCTCTGGCGGGTGTTTTTTTGTATGCTAGGGTGTACCTTGTTCTGCTAATAAACGTTTTGCGGTGTCGGGTATTGGTTCGCCCAGCAAGCGACGGTAATTGTCTATTCCTACCTGATAGCATTCACAGGCCGCATGTTTTAACGCGGTGCGGTCTAATATACTTATCATGCCGCGGCTGTAACTAATATATTGTTTTTGCTGTAAAATGCCTGCCGCTACGGTAACGCCACTGCGCCGCACGCCTAACATATCCGCCAGAAACTGATGCGTCAGATGAAAATCATTACTATGCGCCCGGTCATGGCTCATTAACAGCCAGCGCGCCAGGCGGTAATCCAGCTCATGAAAATGCGCGCAGGCCGCGCTTTGTGACAACTGCGCCATTAACACAAACAGATATTGCTGCAATATATGCTGCAGTTGCGGGCAATCGTGCAGCAGTTGCTGCAGCGCGGCAATATCGATACGCCAGGCCGTGCCTTTGCCTTGCACCACAGCCTGCATCGGCGCGGTAGTTATGCCAAGTGCCAGCGTAACGCCCAGCATACCTTCGTTGCCAATTAAGCCCATTTCCAGCGGTTTATGCCCGGCCAGCTTGGTTACCAGCGAAATAAAGCCACTTAGCGGGAAATACAAATAGCGGTAGCGCTGCTGCGGCTCGCACAATAGCGTGCCAAACTCCAGCTCTACCACATCACAATGTTGCAACAGCAATACACGTTCTTTTTCTGACAGCAAATTAACTAAATGATTAGTAATAAGCGGAACAGTTGAAACAGACATAGCGCTGGCCTCTAGCACTGGCATTGCCGTAATGGCGCAAGACAGGTGCTGTGCAGCCTTGGCGTCTGAGTATAGCGGTTTTGGGTTGTGGCTCTGTGCGCTAAGCCACTAAGTTATGTATTGTTGCTGGGTAGGTATTGCAGCAGCCGGTCGGTTTCAGCTTTTACCACTTCGTAGCATTCGCAGCTTAGTTGTTCCAGTTTAGGCCGGTTGATAACCACGATATGACCACGGCTGTAGTCAATAACGCCTTGTTTTTGCAAGCGGCCGGCCGCTTCGGTTACGCCTTCACGGCGCACGCCAAGCATATTGGCTATCAGCTCTTGTGTCATCACCAGGTGATTGTCTTTTAACCTGTCCAGCGACAGCAATAACCAACGGCATAATTGCTGATCAATACTATGGTGGCGGTTACATACCGCGGTTTGCGCCATTTGTGTCAGTAACGCCTGCGAGTAGCGCAACATTAACTGCAGCAGCTCGCCATGGCGGTTAAACTCGTCTTTCATCCGCTGGCCCAGTAACCGGTAAGCAAAACCGGCACTTTGCACTATGGCGCGGCTGGTGGTGCTTTCGCCGCCCATAAACAGCGCAACGCCAACAAGGCCCTCGTAACCGACTACTGAAATTTCAGCCGAGGCGCCATTTTCCATGACATACAGCAAGGACACTATGCAATTAGTAGGAAAATACACATAGCGCATAACATCGCCAGACTCATACAACACCTTACCCAGCGGCATTTCAACCAACTCCAGATGCGGAAATAACCGCTGCTGCACATCAGCAGGCGCGGCATTAAGCAAAAGGTTTTGCGTTGGCTGGTTTTTAACGGTGGCACAGTGTTGCTGTGATGCCTGCAGGGGCATAACGATGTCCTTATGTTATCAGGAGTGGTTATCAGTATAGTTAAGCAAAATGTCAGCTTTGTGCGTCAGCGAACATAAAATAAAAAGCGGTATTATTTAACCCGCATATCATTTTTTACTGCAGTGACGCCGGTAATTTCACGCGCTACCCGGATGGCGGTAGTAATATCTTCTGCAGAGCTGACAAAGCCACTTAGTTGTACTACGCCTTTAAACGTTTCGACATTAATTTCGCTGACTTTAAGTGAAGCAGTATTAAAAATAGCGGCTTTTACCTTAGTGGTGATTACGGTGTCGTCTACATATTCACCGGTGCCAGCCCGGGTAGCAGTGGCGCCGCAGCCTGCTAATGTCAGGCTGAATAAGCCTACTAACAAAATGGCGCAAATACTTTGCTTTTTCATGATGTATGTCCTGTTTTTTGGGGGAATGGGGTTTTTACCGCTGAACGTTACGCGTTAATAAGCCAAAACTCTGTGCGCTAGCGCACAAACAGAGCTGTATTTGTTTGGTGTTGTACCGCACAGAGCTGACCTTGTTGTTGCGTTATGCTTTGCCCAACATGCGGCAACACTCTCGTTTGGCTGCAGGTTTTCAGGCAGGAGCGACATATGAACTACGAAATGCGTGACACTTTTGGTATGTATAAAGGCACTTTGAATGGGCCCGGCCCGCAACTGATGGGCGCCAATACCCTGGTAGGTAACGATGTTTACAACCACAAGGAAGAGAGCCTGGGCGACATTAAAGAAATTATGCTTGATGTTGGCAATGGCAAAGTCAGCTATGCCGTGCTGTCGTTTGGTGCCTTTTTAGGCATGGGCGAAAAGCTGTTTGCTGTGCCGTGGAGTGCGCTGACACTGGATACAGAAAACAAACGCTTTGTCTTAAACATAGAAAAAGACCGCCTACGTGAAGCTCCGGGTTTTGACAAAAATAAATGGCCAAATATGGCAGATAAAGCCTGGGCAAAACATGTAGATACCTACTATGCCACAAAGCAGCCGGACAATTTTCCCGACTCAGTGTAATAACACTCACCAGGCCCGTTAATACAAACGGGCTTTTATCTGGCTATGTGGTGTAGCGCACATACAGCATTAAAAGCCGCGCGATATAATAAAGCCCTTTTCATAATTTACAGGTAAGTTGCTATGTTAGAAACAATTATTGTGCTGCTGGTTATTCTTTGGGCGTTGGGGCTGGTATCTTCTTATACCATGGGTGGTTTTATCCATATTTTGCTGGTTGTTGCCCTGGTTGTGGTAGCAATACGCTTGATCCGCGGCCGCAGGATCTGACATTTGCACAGCTGGGCAGGGGGCTTTATGCAACATAAACTCAGTGTAGTAACGCAGATTTACGGTGCCTTGCCCTCAACACAAAAAATATTGCTATCGCCAAGGCGCAGCTATGCCGAGTTGCAGCAAGCCCTGCAGCGGGCTGAAAGTATTACCGAGCGTACCTTGTGCGAACTGCTGGCGCTGCAACAAAGCCAGTTGTTGGGTACTAAGGCTGAAGCAACTGATAAACTGCAAATACAGCCACAGCTGAGTTACATGATTAAGCAGGCTCAGCGCAATGGCAGCAGTTTTGCCGTGTTGTTTGTGCAACTGGATCATTATAAAAATATTTATGACGGCCACGGTGCTGTAGTGGCTAAACAGGTTAGCGAAGCAGCTCTGGCGCGTATGGTAGCGACACTGCGCGATTGTGACAGTATTAGCCAGCAGGCGGATGATCAATTTTTACTGCTGATAACCGATGTGTCACGTATTTATGATGCCGTGCTGGTAGCAGAAAAGCTAAAACAGAAGTTGTCGATATTACACGGCGTATCTGTGCTGCCGCTTCCAATCACTGTCAGCATTGGTATCAGCCGTTTTCCGCAAGATGGTAACGACGCCGGCTTACTGATAGAAAGAGCCGCCGCAGCGCTGCTGCATGCGCAAAACCGGGGCGGTAATCAGTTTTCGTTATTGCGTTAAAGCAAACTAGCTGTAAAAATCTGATAAGTAAACTAAGGGGCCCGGCTGGGCCCCTGTGACGGTGTTACAGGTATTGCTGCAGAAACTTCAGATAAGCCTGCTGGGCAGTAATGCGGTTGCTCTTTTTCAAAAAGCCGTGGCCTTCGTCCGGAAACAGCACATATTCTACCGGTACGTTGTTAGCACGAATGGCGGCGACCATTTCATCGCTTTCTACCTGCAGTACCCGTGGATCGTTGGCGCCTTGTACTACCAGCACCGGTTTTTTCACTTTATCACCGTGGAACAATGGTGAAATACGACGCAGGCGTTCGCCGTCTACCGCCGGATCGCCAAGCTCCGCATATAACGATTCACGAAATGCCTCCCACCAAGGCGGAATGCTTTCCAGCGTGCGTACCCAGTTGGTTACACCAAAAATATTGATGCCCAGCTTAAACTCGTCGGTAAAGGCCATAGCAGCCATAGTAAGGTAGCCGCCATAGCTGCCGCCCATCACGCCGATGCGATCAGCGGCAACCCAATCGAGGCTTTGCAGATACTTTTTGCCATAGACGATATCTTGTAAATCGTCTTCGCCGTGGCGTAAATCGTCCAGATGAAAGAAGGTTTTACCATAACCGGACGAGCCGCGGTTATTCACGGCTAACACGGCATAACCCTGGTTTACCAGATGCTGAATAACCGGGCTGTAGCCGGTACGTGACTGGCCGCCAGGGCCGCCGTGGATCCAAATCAGTGCCGGTACTTTTGCCGTGGCGCTGGCTTGCTTTGGTTGATACAGCAACGCCGGTATGGCTAAGTCATCAAAGCTGTTGTAGCGCACCACACTGCTTTGCACCAGTTTGGCTTCATCAATGCTGCTGTCCAGTGCCTGTGTTAAGCGCTGAGCCTGGCCATCACCCAGTTTCCAAACGTATAAATTAGACGGGCTGTTGTCGGCATTGAGGTAAAAACTCAGGTACTGGCTGTCGGCCGAAAAGGTTACGCCGCGTAAGTCGCCGGCTGGCAATGGCGGTAATTGCAGGCTTTGGCCGCTTTGTTGCTCAGTAATACTGATCAGGGTAGAGGCATCGGCATTAATACCCTGTACCTGATATTTGCTGTCGTCACTGAAGTAAATAAAGCTGATATCCCAGTCAGCACGGCTATAGGGGCTGGTTTCGCCATTGGCCAGACTGTAACTGTAAGCTTCTACAAACTCGCTGTTGCCATCGGTGCCAAACAGCAGAGTGCTGCTATCCGGAGTAAAGCCATACACGTTATGAGAAATATTACCGTCGTGCTCTGTTAGTAGCGTGGCGATAGGTTTTTTTGCCTGTAAGTCGATTAAAAACAGGTTGTTATCGGCGTTGTTGCGCTCTTTGCTTAATGCCAGATAACGGCCGTTTTTACTAACAGCATCAATGCTGTAACCGTCGTTGTTTTCGTATATCAGTGTGCGGCTGTAGTCGGTAGCGTTGTAGTGATATAAATCGAAAAACCGCGCGTCGCGCTCATTGCTGGTAATAAAAAAGCTGTCATCATCATGCCAGCCGGCAAAGGCAGCTTTTAGTTTGTCGCCGGGGGTAAGGTCACGCACTGTGCCATCAAGTTCGCGCAGATAAATATGGTTTAGCTCGTTACCGCCCTGATCAGCGGTATACAGCAGGCGATCGTCATTCGGAAACCAGCTAACGGGAAAGGCCGGGTCGCTAACCGACTGCGTTAACGGCTGCCAGTCTTTACCGTCCAGGCTAACCCGGTACAGGTTAAACACGCCGCTTTCGTCGGACGCGACCAGCAGGGCACTGGCATTATGGTTAATGTCGTTGCCCAGATAGGTTTTAGTGGCAAAAAATTGCTCTGCGCTGTATTGCGGTATCGCGGTACTTACACTTGGTTCGGCAGTATTGCCGGTGGGGGCAGCAGGTGGTGGCGCTTTATCGCAGCCAGTTAATATAACCGAGCTTAACAGCAGGGCGAGGGTTAGACGCGATAGCATGATAGTGTCCTTATATCAGTGTAAAACACAAAGTCGCGACTGCCTGCTCTGCGACGGCTTATAACGCCGGTGACCGGCAGATGTAACAAAATTGAGCTAACAAATTTGAGTTAACAAAACTTAGCTAAAGCTAGCGTAAAAACTTCTGCACATAAGAGCAGCTGGCCTGCAATTGATACTGCTGTGCTTTAGCCCACGCCAGGCCATGGCGCACCAACTTTTCTGCCAGGCCTTTGCCCCTGAACGCCGGCGGGACAAAGGTATGATGGAAATTAATATGACTGCCGGTTAACTGGTAGTCCAGCACGGCCTCAGCGCCATTGAGAGTCATAACAAAACGCTGCTGCTGTGGCTGATGTACAATAGTGGCCTCTGTCATGCGTCTTCTTCCAGCCAGGGTGTTTGTGGCAATTGTGCCAGATGGGCGGCATAACGTTCTAAATTAAAGCTTTGTTGATGTTCAATCACATCAATCATTTCAGGCGCTAAGGCGCAGGCGATCAGTTCAACAGCTTCATCGCGGCTGTGGCCGGTCATCCGCAGGCGCATTAAGGTTTCGGTAACTTGTTTCGGGTAATTGTCGGCCAGCTGGTTTTCTACCACTTCAAACAGCATGGCCTGATCGAGCAGTTCTTCGCTCATAAATGCCTCAGTATTGCTTTTGTGCATTGCATTATAGTTGCGCCAGTATGGAATATCTGCAGGCGCTTGCCAATCAGCTACGGAAAAAAGCTTGCACCAGATAGTATTTAGCGGTGGCTTTGGCTAAGCTGGGACGCCCTGAATTTGGATAAAGAACACAATCTATGCAACAGGAAAATTATGGCTGGCGCGGCCGTATGCAGGCGCTTGGCCCCGGTATTTTAATGGCTACGGCGGCTATTGGAGGCTCGCATCTGGTAGCGTCTACGCAATCGGGGGCTTTATTTGGCTGGCAGCTAGCCTGGCTGATTTTGCTGGTTAATGTGCTGAAGTATCCGTTTTTCCGTTTTGGTGTTGAATACACGCTAACTCGTAAAGAAAGTCTGCTGGTGGGGTATCAGCGTAAAGGGCGCGGTTATTTTTACAGTTTTATTGTGCTGAATATTATTGCTGCCGTGGTCAACACCGCCGGAGTACTGCTGTTAACTGCCAGCCTGTTGCAATATGCGCTGCCGGGTAATTTATCGGTTACCTTATTGTGCTGGGGCATATTGGCAGCTTGTTTGCTGATTTTGCTGCTGGGCCATTACAAAGCACTGGATAATGTGTCAAAAATTATCATGGTACTGCTGACATTTACCACGCTGATTGCTGCGGTAATAGCCTGGCACAATGGCGCTCAGGCACCGCAGGGTTATGTTGGCCCTTCGCCCTGGACACTGGCCAGCCTGGGTTTTTTGGTGGCACTGATGGGATGGATGCCGGCACCAATCGAAATATCGGCTATCAGCTCGCTGTGGTTAAAGGCCAAACAACGCCATACCCATATCACCCGCGCCCAGGGTTTGTTTGATTTTAATCTGGGCTATTGGCTTACTGCTGCTCTGGCGCTGGTATTTTTATCTTTAGGGGCATTGGTGCAATACGGCAGTGAGCAGCCGATAGCGTTGGCAGGCAGTGCTTTTGCTCAGCAACTGATGCATATGTATGCCAGCACTATTGGCGATTGGAGTGCGCCTTTAGTCGCGCTAATTGCGTTTTTATGTATGTTTGGTACCACCATTACCGTGCTGGACGGTTACGCCCGTACTTTACATGCCTCTTTTGCCCAACTGGGCTGGATTAAACACCCGGCGGCGCTGAATTACTGGCTGATAGTTCAGGCCGCCTGTGGCATGGCAATGATCCTGTTTTTTAAAGCCGCACTGGCGCCTATGTTAACTTTTGCCATGACACTGGCATTTTTAACCACGCCGGTATTTGCCTGGCTTAACTACAGCCTGATGCGCGGTGACGGTGCCATAGTGCTAAGCTGGCCGCTGCGGCTACTTAGCTGGGCCGGTTTATTCTATCTGAGTGGTTTTTCATTGCTGTTTTTAGGCTGGTACAGTGGCTTACTGGGTTAACTGAAGGGGCTGGCCTAATGGGGTTTAGTACAGTGTGGTTGTTTCTGTTACAACTCCTGCTGATTATACTGGCGGCGCAGCTTATGGGGCGGTTGGCCCGTTTTATTGGTCAGCCCAAAGTAGTGGGTGAAATGATTGCCGGTGTGCTGCTGGGGCCGTCGCTATTCGGTTGGCTGGCGCCACAGTTGCAGCAAAGCATTTTTACCGCAGATACCCGCAGCTGGCTGTACTTTGGCGCCCAGCTTGGCGTGGGCTTGTATATGTTTCTGGTTGGGCTGGAATTTAACACCCGGTTGTTTAAACACCATGCTAAAAGTGCTGTTAGCGTATCGCTAGCCGGTATGTTGGCGCCTTTTGCCTGTGCAGCCTTGTTGTGTTTATGGCTTACCGATACGCCCGGGCTATTTGCGGCCGATATTTCTTATTTTAACGCGGCCCTATTTATGGGCGCCGCCATTGCTATTACGGCCTTTCCGATGCTGGCGCGCATTATTTATGAGCGTGGTTTAGCCGGTACACCTCTGGGTACCATGGCGTTGGCAGCCGGAGCCATAGATGATGCAGCCGCCTGGCTGGTGCTGGCTTTTGTGCTTGCCAGCTTTGGCGGTGGCGCAGAGTTGCTGTTTAAAGCTCTGCTGGGTGGTGGTTTATATGCGTTTATCATGCTCACCCGAGTACGGCGCTGGCTGCAGCCGCTGGCTGATAATATCGCCCGCAATAACCATATGAGCTATGCCCAGTTTATCGGTATTATGCTGTTATTTTCCGTTTCAGCTTACAGCATGGACTGGGTCGGCCTGCATGCGGTATTCGGCGGCTTTTTACTGGGTATTGCCATGCCGCGCGGCGTAATCGTGGAGCAACTGCGTAAGCGGCTGGAAAAATTTACTATCTTGCTGTTGTTACCAATGTTTTTTACCTATTCCGGCCTGAATACGCAACTGGACGTGCTGGGCTCATGGCAGGTGCTATCGGTAGCGCTGGTGGTGTTGGCTGTTTCTGTATTTGCCAAAGGTGTGGCTTGTTGGGCGGCAGCCCGGCTAAATGGAGCAGATAACCGTACGGCAATGGCGATAGGTGCATTAATGAATGCGCGCGGCCTGATGGAGCTGATTATTATTAATATCGCGCTAAGTTATGGCGTTATCCAGCCGGCGCTGTTTTCTATTATGGTGGTGATGGCGATAGTCACCACGCTGATGGCATCGCCGTTGTTTCAGTGGGTGTATGGCAGGCATCAGCCAAAAAACACAGCAGCCTGAGGCTGCTGTTGGTGGTTGGTAATAAAAAAAGCAGTATTACAGCGCCAGCGTTTTTTCACCACGGGCAATGCCGGAGGCGCCGCTACGCACTACTTCCATTATCGGCGTAGTGCCAAGCGCCTGAATAAAGGCATCCAGTTTATCACTGGTGCCAACCAGCTGAATGGTGTAGGTAGCCGGGGTTACGTCGATAATCTGGCCGCGGAAAATATCGGCGCAGCGTTTTACCTCTTCGCGCTGATTACCACTGGCTTTTACTTTTACCAGCATCAGTTCGCGCTCAATGTGCGCCGCTTCGCTGATATCCGACACCTTTACCACTTCAATCAGCTTATGCAGTTGCTTACTGATTTGTTCTATCACCTGATCATTGCCATGTGTTACCAGAGTTAAGCGTGACAGGGTTGGATCTTCGGTGGCGGCTACATTTAGTGAGTCAATGTTATAGCCGCGCTGGGCAAACAGGCCAACTAAACGGGCTAAAGCGCCGGATTCGTTTTCCAGCAGAACAGAAATAATATGCCGCATGTTAAGTCCTCTCTGTTTTGCTTAAAAACATATCGTTCATCGCGCCACCCGGCACCTGCATCGGGTAAACGTGCTCTTTCGGGTCGATATGAATATCCAGAAACACCAGGCGGTCTTTTAATGCAAAGGCACGTTCCAGTGCCGGTTGCAGCTCTTCCGGTGTGGTCACCCGAATGCCAACATGGCCATAAGCCTCCGCCAGTTTGACAAAGTCGGGCAGGGAATCCATATACGAGCTGGCGTAGCGCGACTCGTAATTCATGTCCTGCCATTGTTTAACCATGCCCAAATAGCCGTTATTCAGGTTAATAATTTTTACGCCTAAACCGTATTGCTTACAGGTAGACAGCTCCTGAATATTCATCTGAATAGAACCCTCCCCGGTAACACACACCACATCGGCATCGGGGTAATTCAGCTTTACACCCATCGCCGCTGGCAAGCCAAAACCCATGGTGCCAAGGCCGCCGGAGTTGATCCAGCGGTTAGGCTTATTAAACTTGTAATACTGTGCGGCAAACATCTGGTGCTGGCCTACGTCACTGCAAACATAGGCTTCGCCTTTAGTGATTTTACTAACCTGCTCAATCACATATTGCGGCTTTAGCAGGGGTGCTGTGGTGTCGTAGCGGCCACCGTGTACTGCGCGCCACTGGTCTATTTGCTGCCACCATTGTTGCAGTGCGGCGCTGTCTAACTTTTTCTTCTTCTGTTTTAACACTTCCAGCATTTCTGTCAGCACGGGTTGCACCAGGCCGACGATAGGAATATGCGTATTAATGGTTTTACTGATGCTGGCCGGGTCGATATCGATATGAATAATGGTGGCGTCCGGGCAGAATTTTTTGGTGTTGTTCGTCACGCGATCATCAAAGCGGGCACCGACAGCCAGAATAACGTCAGCATGGTGCATAGTCTGATTGGCTTCATAACTGCCGTGCATACCCAGCATACCAATAAACTGTTTATCATCGGCCGGGTAAGCGCCTAAGCCCATCAGAGTATTGGTTACCGGCAGGTTTAGCAATTTAGCCAGTTCGGTCAGCTCGTTTGACGCGCTACCCATAATCACACCACCACCGGCATATAAAATCGGCTTTTTCGCGCCCAGCAATGCCGTAACAGCTTTTTTAATCTGGCCGCTGTGGCCTTTGAGTTTGGGCTGATATGAGCGCAGGTTAATTTCTGCCGGGTAATGGTAGGCAAAT
Source organism: Rheinheimera hassiensis (assembly GCF_022436675.1). Classification (GTDB taxonomy): domain Bacteria; phylum Pseudomonadota; class Gammaproteobacteria; order Enterobacterales; family Alteromonadaceae; genus Alishewanella; species Alishewanella hassiensis. The sequence goes on from NZ_JAKUJZ010000011.1 coordinate 108,559, forward strand.
TTCTGGTTTGGCATGGTCATATCTTTGGGGATATCCAGCACCACCGGGCCCGGCCGGCCGGTTTGCGCGATATGAAAGGCCTTTTTAATTAAATAGGGAATATCTTCTGGCCGGCGCACTGACATATTGTGCTTACAAATTGGCCGCGAGATACCCAGCATGTCGGTTTCCTGAAACGCATCACCGCCAATTAAGTGGCTCATTACCTGGCCGGTAAGCACCACCATCGGAATAGAATCCATATAGGCAGTAGCAATACCAGTAACCGCATTGGTGGCGCCGGGGCCTGAGGTTACCAGCACAACACCGGCTTTGCCACTGGCACGGGCGTATGCATCGGCCATATGGGTAGCGGCTTGTTCATGTCGTACCAAGACATGCTTAACTTTGTTTTGCTGAAACAGGGCATCGTAAATATGTAATACAGCGCCACCCGGATAACCGTACAGGTATTCGACACCCTCATCGGCTAGGGCGCGTATTACCATGGCGGCGCCGGATAACATTTCTGTTGCTCTGGTGGAGTCGGCTGACTTATCGTCTGGCTGGGTCTGGCTGGTCATTATGCTATCTCATAGTTTGCTGTGGCAAATACAACACACCACGGCTTTGCAAGCAAAGACGCGGGTGAATACTCCTAAAGCAACCAAAGGCCGCTTTAATTCTGTGTGCTACGTGGACTGGTTAAACAGGATAAGCTGTTAAACTCAAACTATGGCGCTATGGTTATTTGCTGCTGAGCAGTCATTTTTGTGCGCTGTATTAATTTACGTGATAGACGGCCGGATGTCGATGCTTTTTTCCGCCGTTTTAGCGGCGGGTGTCAGCACTTACAAGGCTTGCAAAGCCACGGCTGTGCCCACATAGTAAGACACAATTGAATTTTGATCTGCCAGCAAGGATTTTGTTTTATGCACCAGCCTATTATTGATGTTTCTATTGATAACGCCCGTGAGGTACTGGATGCCTCGATGCAGAAACTGGTGCTATTCCAGTTCTGGTCGGCCCGCAGCGAGGGTTGCAAGCAGTTAAGCCCGGTGCTGGAACGCATAGTACAACAATATCCGCAGCAGTTACTGCTGGCCAGGGTAGATTGTGACAAAGAACAAGACCTGGCTATGCAGTTTGGTGTGCAATCGCTGCCAACCGTGATGATGATTAAACAAGGCCGGCCGGTTGATGGCTTTGCCGGAGTAGAAACCGAGCAGGCTATCCGCGATAAACTGGCCGCTTACTTACCTAAGCCGGAAGATGATTTACTGGCACAGGCTGAACAATTGTTGGCAACGCAGGACTACGCCGCTGCTTATCCGTTGTTAAAAGACGCGTTAACCCTGGCACCCGAGCGCACCGAAATTAAGCTGTGGCTGGCCGATGCCGCTGTTAGCCTGGGCCAGCTGCCGCAGGCAGAAGCGCTGCTAAGCGAGATAAAACTGGCCGATCAGGATGCCTTGTATAAATCGGTGGTTGCCAAATTGGAGCTGGCCAAAGAAGCCGCAGACACGCCAGAAATTAAGGCGCTGGAAACTGCATTGGCGGCAGAACCCGACGCTGCACCAAATAAAAACGAACTGAAAGAAAAACTGGCTGTGCAATATCAGGCGGTACAACGCAGTGAAGAAGCGCTGGCGTTGCTGCTGAGTATTCTGCAACAGGACTTAAACTACGGCGGCAGCAAAAAGCTGTATCTGGATATTCTGGCTGCGCTGCCCAAAGGCGACAGTGTGGCAACGCTGTACCGGCGTAAATTATACAGCCTGCTCTACTGATACTAAAGCAAGTCGCTGTTACTGATGAAAGTCAATCCAGATTTGTCTGATCTGGTTTGACAGCGTCATAGGGTCAAACGGCTTTGCTACCACATCAGCGGCTCCCAATGCTTTGTATGACGCCACTTCATTGCTTTGCACCTTGGCTGTCATAAATACTACCGGGACTTTGGTTAAATCGTACTGGTTTTGTAGTTGATGCAATGTAGTGGGACCATCCATGCCTGGCATCATCACATCCAGCAAGATCAGTTGCGGTGTTACTGATGGGTAATCTGTTAATGCCTGCTTGCCACTGGCGCAGGTGTGCACGCTAAAGCCTCCGACGGCTTCCAGCGCAATTTTTGCTACCTGTTGAATAGACGGATCGTCCTCTACGTGCATAATGCTTTGTAATTCATTCATAAATCTACCTCTGGTAGTTCTATAGTTTTTGCCAGTGGCAGTAACAAATAAAACTCACTGCCTTTATCTTGCTCGGACTTAAAGCCGATGTCACCCTGCATACGGCTCATCAGCTGTTTACTTATAGCCAGACCGAGCCCGGTACCGCCTTTGCTTTTAATATCCGAGCTGTCAGCCTGAGAAAACTTGCTGAAAATATGCGGTTTAAACTGCTCGTTAATACCGCAGCCGCTATCTATTACCCGGATCAATGCATTATTGTCCTGTTGCTGCACAATAATATTAACCACCGCCTGGGGTGGTGAAAATTTAGCTGCATTGGAGAGCAGGTTAGCCATAACCTGCTGCAGGCGCATGTTATCAACATTTACCCACATATCGGCCGATGTGGCTTCTAGTTGGTAGGAAACCTGATATTGCTGGGCATAGCTTTGGTTATCGTGTAACGAGGCCTCTATGATAGGCAATAATGGTTGCGGCTGAATATCAAACAACATCTTGCCGGCGATCAGCTTATCCATATCCAGCAGATCATTAATCAGCAGCTGTAATTTTTTAACGTTGGCCTGTGCCAGCTGTGTCATTTGTGCCGCTTGCTGCGGCAGTGGGCCAAATACTTCGCCATGCAGTAGGCCGATGGCACCGCTAATCGCTGTCAATGGCGTGCGCAGTTCATGGCTTACGGTAGAGACAAACTCATCTTTGAGGCGCTCAATTTTTTTTCTTTCGCTAATGTCACTAATGAAACCGTACCACAGTACGCTGCCATCTGCCTGGCGTTCAGGTACTGAGCTGCCGGTAACCCATATCACCGCGCCATCAGGGCGTTGTATCCGGTAATCCAGCTTCCACAGGCTAAGTTGCTGTGCTGAGGCGATAATACTGTCATAAACCAATTGGGCATCGTCCGGGTGGATCAGCGATAGTATCGGGCTGGCATCAAGCCTTACCTGCTCAGGTGTCAACTGGTAAATATCACGGATGCCCTCGCTGCAGTAAGGCAAACAGCTACTGCCATCTGGCGCTAACTGAAACTGAAATACCATGCCCGGTAGCTGGCTGGCAATTTTCTGTAACCGCCCGGCGGCTTCAATTTGTGCATCCAGATAGCGTCGGCGTTCAATGGTGCTGCCAATCCAGCGCGCCAGCAGGCTGACAAATTCGCACTCCAGTTGGCTAAAAGCCAGTTCTCGCGAACTGGCCGAAGAAAATCCCACTGTGCCAAACGGTTTTCCCTCTACCTGCACTACACTGCCAATATAGCTTTCCAGGGCAAAAGCTTTAAAGGCCGGGTGGCTGGCATAGGGGCCGGCACTCATTTGATTAGTGGCAAAAATGCCGCCTTCGGCCAGTGCCAGGCTGCAATAAGTATTACCCAGCTCAACATGACTATCGTCCTGCAATAAACCGGCTGGTGCGCTGTGTACCAGGATCTGATAATCCTGCTGCTCAATTTTACTGAGCACAGCGATGGGTAATTGCAGGTAATCTGCAGCAACCTGCAGCGCCTGGCGTAGCTGCTTGCGCCAGTCGGGGTTAAAGCTGGCGGCGATATTGTTTAAGGTGCTAAGTGCTTGCTGGTATTTCTGCGTTTGCTGTGCCGCCAGTTGCTGTTTTAAACTCTCTGACTGCTTTACTTCCTGCAGCAGACGTCTGATTAAGCGTTTAACCTCAGAAAGCAGTATTAATAGCAGCAGTTCGCTGGCTAAAAATGCCAGTACCCAGCGTTGTAACACATCGTCAGTTGGATTAAGCCGGTATCCCCGCCATGCCAGATAGCTAAATAGTATCAGCAATAACATGCTGCCCAGCCAACTGATAAAATTAGTGGTTCTGCTAACGCGTTGATTTATCATAGCGGCCTTAATCTAAGCGGACTGCTTTACTATAAAGCACAAGCGCTGGCCTGGCAAAAAGGCGGATAGATATTTATGAGCAACATATTAACGCAGCAATTTCAGCAGCTAAGCAACGTACTGCAGCAGTACCGGCAGTATTGGCAACTACTGCCGTTTACCTGCGACGCTGTGCCGTGGCCGGATAGTGAACTACAGCAGTTGTTAGCAGGTCTGGATGATGGCCTGCTAAGGCAGATTGACCAAAGTAGTACTTTGCAGAAACAGTATTTTTCGCCATTTTTCCCGGCGCTATTTACCTTACCAGCAGTGGCTGTTGCCGCTGATTCTGACCCCTTGCCGGCGTTACCATTCTGGCTGGAGAATGGCATTGGCGGGCGTAAACTGCAGCAAATTTATGCATTGTGTCAGCATTGGCCACACAGTAAGTTACCGGTGCTGGAGTGGTGTGCTGGCAAAGGGCATCTGGGCCGGATACTGGCCCATCGTTTTGCTGTGCCGGTAACCAGTGTCGAATGGCAGCCACAGTTATGTGAAGATGGTGCGGCATTGGCAGAAAAGTATCAGCTGCCACAACAGTTTATTTGTGCTGATGTATTAAGCAGCCCGCTTGGCGCTGCCTTACAGCCACAGCAGCATATCGTAGCGCTGCATGCCTGTGGCCAGTTACATATTACTATGCTGCAACAAGCAGTGCAGGCAGGTTGCCAGCAGTTACAGCTAGTGCCGTGCTGTTACCATTTGATTGCGCAAACGCAGTATCAGCCGATGTCTGATCTTGCTTTGCAGCACAATTTATTGTTAAGCAAAGACGATTTGAAGCTGGTGGTGCAGGGCCAGGTAACAGCAGGTGAGCGGGTTGAAAAACTCAGAGCAACTGAAGTGCTTTGGCGGCTGGCTTATGATGAATTGCGGGCCGACCTTACCGGACAGCAGCATTACCGGCCGCTGTCGTCGGTTGGTAAGCAGTGGTTTAGCGGCAGTTTTACCGCCTTTGCCTGCTGGGCGGCAGCGCAGCATCAGTTGCAGCTACCGGCCGTGATAGATGAAGACGTATATCTGCTAAGGGCACAGCACCGTGCAGCTACAGTTCAGCGCATTGAATTGATAAGACACTTATTTCGCCGGCCGCTGGAGTTATGGCTGGCGCTGGATAAAGCACTATATTTGCAACAGCATGGTTATCAGATCAGCATCAGCGAATTTTGTAATTATCAGGTAACACCACGTAACCTGCTGCTGACAGCAACCAGATAAGCCCCAGCTAGCAGGGCAGCTGGTCGGGTGCGGTGGCTAATACCTGAGCCTGATGATATTGCTGTATAAGTTGGTCTTTATGCTGCCAGCGCTGGTTTAACCATAACTGAAAGCGTTCACGAAACTGTTCATCGTTAAAATAGTCGCCAATAACCTGCTGATCTACCTGCAGAACTTCTACCTGTACCACCACCCGTTTTAATTTACCCATCAGCATATCCATAGCAACATGCTGCGGGTTATCGGGGTAAAGCAGGGTAAAGTCTAATATAGCGTTAAATTGTTCGCCCATACTCGCCAGCGTGAAGGCAATACCTCCTGCCTTTGGTGGCAATAAATGCTGAAACGGGCTGTGCTTTAATGACTGTTTTTTTGTGGTAAAGCGGGTGCCTTCGACAAAGTTAATTATAGTGGTAGGGACTTTGCTGAATTTCTGGCAAGACAGCCGGGTTGTTTCAATGTCTTTGCCTTTTAATTCAGGCCTTCTCGCCAGTTGCGCTGCACTGTAGCGCTTCATAAATGGCATATCTAGCGCCCAGCAACCTGTACCTAGAAATGGCAGCCATTTTAGTTCGTCTTTTAAGAAAAACTTCGGCTCTGGAATGCGGCTATGAGCGACAGTGCTGACAACCGGAATATCGAGCCAGCTTTTGTGGTTTGAAATTAGCAGGTACCAGCTTTTTTTATCCAGCGTTTGGGTACCGCTTACTTGCCAGTCGACATTATTAAACAGGTTAATCAAAGCGGTATTAACTGCTGTCCAGCCACGGTAACAGCCTTTGCCTGCCAATGCGGTAATACGATGCACAGCTTGAAACGGCAGCAGCAATTTAATGATGCCCAGTGGCGTAACCAAAATACCCCACAACGCCAGATTTAACGCAAACAAGCTAAAGCTGAAAGGCAACAGCAACCAGCCGGGTAAAAAACTTAGCATTACTGCTTCTCTCTCTGTTTCAGCGCGGTTAGCTGCTGATCTTTATGTTGCCATAACTGGTTGATCCACTGCTGAAACCGCTCGCGGTATTGGCTATCGTTGTAGTCGCCCAGCAGCTCCGGCGTTATAGGTATTACGCGGATTTGCACGGTAATATCACGCACTTTGCCGGAAATATAGTCCCAGAAACTCGGAATGCCCTTGGGGTAATGAATAGTGATGTCGAGAATTTTATGCAGTTGGTCACCCATAGCGCCCAGTACAAAAGCCATACCACCGGCTTTGGGTTTTAACAGGTTTTGGTACGGAGATTGTTGCTGACGATGTTTTTCCGGGGTGAAGCGGGTACCCTCAACAAAATTCATAATTGCTGCCGGTTTAAAGCGAAACTTATGGCAAGCCTTGCGCGTGGTTTCTATGTCTTTGCCCTGTAAATGCGGATTTTTTTGCAAAAAGCTTTTGCTGTAACGCTTCATAAAAGGAAAATCCAGTGCCCACCAGCACATGCCTATAAATGGCACATAGATCAGTTCTTTTTTCAGGAAAAACTTAATAAACGGAATATTGCGGTTAAATACTTTTTGCAGCACCAGAATATCCGCCCAGGACTGGTGATTCGCCAGCACCAGATACCAGTCTTTAAGCGATAGAGTTTCCAGGCCTGATATTTGCCAGCGAATACGGGTAAACAGCCGGGTGGTGAAGTTGTTAACGCTGATCCAGGCAACGGCACAGGCATCCAGCAGGTAAGTCATCCAGCTTTGCCAGCGCGTAATCGGCGGCAGCTTTAATATCGCCAGCAGCATAATGGGTATGCACCAGAACAGCGTATTGACGATATAAAGCAACAGTGAGAGCATGCCCGTTAGAGGGCTGGGTAAAAAATGCAGCATAACAACACCTGGTATTTGTGGCCGGTCTGATTTTTTGCCGGCTAAAAATAATAACAGCAGGCGAGCCTGCTGTTAACATGTCCGATGAGTAGCTAGTTTACCTTAATCTTCAAAATAGGTGTAACCATAAACACCGGCTTTCAGTTCATCCAGCATTTCGTCTTTCTTGCTGTCGGTAATCTCTAACTTTGCCAGCTGACGGGTGTAAGAAGCGATCAACTTATTCGCATCAAACTGCACATACCGCAATACATCGGCTACTGTATCGCCTTTAATTATGTTGGTTAGTTTATAGCTGCCATCATCGGTTAGTTCAACGTGCACTGAGTCAGTGTCGCCAAACAGGTTGTGTAAGTCGCCCAAAATTTCCTGATAGGCGCCTACCATAAACATACCCAACAGGTACTGCTCGTCTTCTTTATACAGTGGCAACGGCAGGCTTGGTTCAATGCCGTTACCATCGGCGTAGCTTTTCAGCTGGCCGTCAGAGTCACAGGTAATGTCCTGGATGATAGCGCGATGGTCCAGCGGCTCGTTCATCCGCTCCAGCGGCATTACCGGGAACAACTGGTCAATACCCCAGGCATCCGGCATGGACTGGAACAGCGAGAAGTTGACAAATAACTTATCAGCCAGTTTTTCATTCAGCTCGTCGTGAATAGAGCGGTGTGAGCGCGCTGTCATATCCAGATTGGCTTTTACTTTGTTAATGGTGGCAAAGTAAATTTGCTCCAGTAACGACCAGTCTTTCAGTGTCAGCAGGCCATGCACATACTGGGCATGGGCATCAGTAAAGTAATGCACTGCATCGTGGTAAGCTTCAATCGCCGTGCGCGGTGTAACGTTTTGGTAGGCTTCCCACAGGCCAAGGATTACTGTTGGTGAGTCTTCACTTGGCTCTGGTAAATTTACCAGACCCGGTGCGCGCTCAATATCAATAGCATCGGTTACCAGTACAGCGTGGTGTGCTGTCATGGCCCGGCCGGATTCAGTAATAATATTCGGATGTGGCAGGTCGTACTCGTCACACACTTCTTTTAAGCCATTTACCACATTACGGGCATATTCGTACATGGTGTAGTTCATTGAACAGGCCGAGCGTGACTTAGAACCCTCGTAGTCCACACCCAAGCCGCCGCCGACATCGACAGTACTGATCGGTACGCCTAAAGTACGCAGTTCAGCATAATGGCGGGCGCATTCACGAATGGCGTTATGAATATCACGAATATTGGCAATTTGTGAGCCGATATGAAAATGCACCAATTGCAGTAAGTCCAGCTTGCCTGCATCACGCAGTACATCAATCGCCTGCAGTACCTGAGTGGCAGTTAAGCCAAACTTACCCTTCTCGCCACCGGTGTTTTGCCACTTGCCTTTGCCCACCGAATTTAAACGAATGCGGATCCCAATGCGTGGCGCAGTACCTAAATTATCAATTTCACGCAGCAGGGTTTTCAGCTCAGACAGTTTTTCTACCACCACATAAACCGTATGGCCCATCATCTGGCCAATAGTGGCTAAGCGCAAAAACTCGCTGTCTTTATAACCGTTACAGACAATTTGCAGTGGCTGATCGGTAACACCTAAAATAGCCATTAACTCCGGCTTACTGCCGGCTTCCAGGCCAACTTTGCCGCTGTCGTGGCTGATCAGGCGTTTTACCACCGAGAATTGCTGGTTTACTTTAATCGGGTAAACGGCGGTGTACTGGCCCTGATACTCTTTTTCTGCTTTGGCACGCTGGAAAGATTTAATCAGCGTGTCTACCCGGTGTTGCAGAATGTCAGTAAAGCGTACCAGCACAGGTAAGGTTAAGCCTTCCTCTTTAAAACGTGCCGTAAGCTCAGGAAAACTGATGCCTTTTTTACTGTGATCCTGATCCGGATAAGCCACCAGATCACCATCAGTATTAACATCAAAATACCCTTCACTCCATACCGCTACGTTATAGATAGAGCGTGCTTTTTCAGTACCCCAGTCGGCCATTGTCGTTCCTTTAAAATTAAGATGTGCATAGTTTAAAGCCAATGTGGTAAAGCTGCAGCAAAAAACATCGAAATATTTGTCCTTGGCGGCACAAGCAGGCAAAATATGCGGCTATTTTGTTTTGAGGATAACACTATGTCTGGCGACAACAATTGGTTCACTGAAATTTTCGCCCCCAGCGGCAGCGCCTTTGGTTTGGCTATCACAAAGAAGCTGGATGAAGTCCAGTCGCCATTCCAGAAGATTGAAATGTTCGAGACGACGCATTTCGGTAACCTGATGGTGATTGACGGCGTTATTATGCTCAGCAGCCGCGATAATTTTCTCTACCACGAAATGCTTAGCCACCCGGTGCTGTTTACCCATGCTAGTCCGAAAAACGTGGTGATTATTGGTGGTGGTGATTGTGGTACTTTGCGTGAAGTGTTAAAGCACCCCGGCGTGGAAAGCGTAACGCAAATTGATATCGATGAGCAGGTGACGCGAATGGCTGAAAAGTATTTTCCGGAACTGTGTGCCTCGAACAACGATCCGCGCGCTACCCTGAAGTTTGACGACGGCATTAAATATATGCGCGAAGCTGCGCCAGAGTCGATAGATGTCATTATTGTGGATTCAACCGATCCTATCGGGCCGGGCGAAGGGCTGTTTAACCGGGCATTTTATGACAGCTGCCGCAAAGCGCTGCGCCATGGCGGCATTTTAGTACAGCAGAGCGAATCGCCACTTATCCATATGCCGTTACTTAAAGACATGCGTGATGCCATGCTGGACGCCGGTTTTGATGCACTGCAAACGCTGTTATTCCCACAAATGGTGTATCCGTCTGGCTGGTGGACATGCACTCTGGCGCGTAAAGGCGCAGCCTTTAATGGCTTTCGGGAAGCTGATGCGGCTCAGGCACCATTTAGCACAGATTATTACAATGCCGAAGTGCATAAAGCCGCATCAGCCTGGCCTAATTTTATGAAAAAAGCATTGCTGGGCTAATGCGAGACAGATATGACTGCAGTATCTGAAAGCGTATTAAAACAGTATAAATACCAGGCTTAGCTTGCCTATTTGGCAAGGTTTTTGTACATTTATTGCTCATGCATGGGGTGGTAAATGATAAAATACGGTTGGTTATTATTGTTAGGTGCGTTTTCAGCACAAGCCGCTGTCTACAAGTGTGAGCAAAACGGTGTGGTAGAGTTTAGCCAATTTCCCTGCTCAGGTGATGCTGAAACCGTAGATATGCGCCCGCTCGGCAGCGCCATGATAGGCTCCCGCGGTGAGTATAAGCAGCAAGTGGATGCATTAAAACGCCAGAGCCGGTTTGTTGAGTTTCAGATTAGCAAGTTGGAGCAGGAAAAACAGCAAAAGTTGGATTTACTGAAATCTGATTTGTACAAGCTACGTCGAAGCTTCCCAAAGGCCGAAGAACTTGCCATCTTACAGCAGCGTATTGAACGGATGGCCGAACAGTACGACGAAAAAATTCAGGCTGAACGCAGTAGTCTTGCTAGTCTGCAGTTAAAAGCCGGCAATCTGGAACGACAATACGCACAAAACTAAGCATGTCTCCTGCCAACAAAAGAGCCCCGCACTGCGGGGCTCTTTTGTTTCTGGCCTGTAAGCAGGTAATCAGTTATTTATCATTGTGATAATTTATTTTTCATCATGTTAATTTTTTGGCTTTGTGCTACACAGTTAAAGCTGCTTAAGCAGTTGATGACAATACAAATAACAAAAAGGATGCATATGAAAACGTCATTTAATTACTCACTTTGTGCGCTGGCGGTAAGCTCTCTGGGTTATAGCAGTGTTACTTTAGCTCAGCAGAGCGATGAGCAAACTGCGGCGGTAGAGCGGATTGAAGTTACCGGTTCGCGTATTAAACGCAATGATTTGGAAGGGGCTGCACCAATCGACATTATTAACCGTGATGAGATTGCGAAGTCGGGCTTTTCTAATTTGCAGCAATTGTTAGAGCGTACTCCGGTTGCAGGTACAGGTACATTTTCTACCCGTGGTAATAACCAGGACTCAACAGCTAATGGGGGCGCGGCTATTAGTTTACGTGGTTTTGGTTCAGATGCCACGTTGGTATTAATTAATGGCCGTCGTGTTGCGGTAAGTGCTTTTGCTGAAAACATCGCTAACTCTTTCGTTGATATTAATTCTATTCCGGTAGCCGCGATTGAGCGGGTGGAGATTTTGAAAGACGGTGCTTCGGCAGTGTACGGTTCAGATGCTGTTGCTGGTGTCGTCAATATTATTCTGCGTAAAGATTTTGACGGCGCAGAGCTAAGCGTAAGCCATGGTGGAACTACCGGGCCATCGTATGATGAAACTTCAGCCAGCATGGTATGGGGTACGCAAACGGATGATGCCAATGCGACATTAATCTTAGATTATTTTAAGAATACTGTTATTACCGGCGCCGAGATGGGGCGTTTTGGTACAGCAAATCAAAGTCCGTATGGTGGTGAGGATTTACGGTCATCACGCGGTTTCCCGGGTAATTTTATTGTTAATGGTGAAACCCGCATTGATCCTGGTTGCCCGGCTGACCAAACGTTTGGCGAAACTTGCGTATATGATTATGGTCCTGTGGGTATGGTGGTCCCTGCTGCTGAGCGGGTTGGTGCTATTTTTCAGGCTAGCCAGAGTTTTACCGATTCTGTACAGGGCTATGTCGAGTTGTCAGTACAGCATAACCGCTCGCAAGCCGCCGGTGCCGCGACGCCTTTAGATGGCGATGCCGGGCTAACAGTGCCGGGTACGCATCCTAACAACCCCTTTGGTGTTGATATAGCCATAAACCGCTTCCGCACTGTCGATGCCGGCGCCAGGGTGTGGGACATTGAGTCAGACTCTTTACGTTTAGTGGCGGGCCTGCGTGGTCAGCTCAAGGGCTGGGATTGGGATATCGCCGCGCAAAAAGGTCGCAGTGAATCTATGCAAACCGGCAGTAAGCAACAAGGCTGGGTACGTACCGATTTCCTGCAAGAGCAAATTAACCTCGGCAACTATAACCCCTTTGGCGGTACCTTTAATTCAGCTGAAGTGATTGATGCCATCACTACGTCACTGGTACGTCGTGGTGAATCACATATTACTGCATATGACGCCAGCATTAGTGGTGAGGCTTTTGCGCTGGGTAACCAAATGGTGTCAGTGGCAGCGGGTGTGGAATATCGCGAGGAAGATGCTTTTGACCAACCGGATGACCAATTTCAACGTGGTCTGATTTTCGGCACTGAGTCGGTGTCTGCGCAGGCGCAACGTGATCAATATGCCGCTTATGTTGAGTTACTAATTCCAGTGGCTGATGAGCTGGAATTTACGCTGGCCGGACGTTACGACCATTACAGTGATTTTGGTTCTAGTACAAACCCACAGTTAACTATGAAATGGCGGCCATTGGATAACTTCACCATGCGGGCTTCCTTTGGTCAGGGCTTCCGTGCACCTTCTTTGGCACAAATTGGCCTTGGTCCGTCGCAGGAGTCGGTATTCTTCACCGATAGTTTTCGTTGTCCGATACCTGATGCCGGTAATCCTGCCTGTGCGGCTACAGATTACACTATAGTTTTTGTTGGCACAGAAGGGTTACAGCCGGAAGAATCAGAAACCTATAATCTGGGTGCAGTATGGCAGATTACTGATGAGTTTGATGTAACCGTAGATATTTGGAGCATTACGCAAGACAACAAGATCGATAAAAACGACTACGAGAACGTGTATAACGCCGAGTGTGCGAATCAAAATAGCACGGTTTGTGTGCGTTTAGCGCCATTACCGGGGCAAGCGCTGGGTGAGCTGTCCAGGTTGTTTAACAGCTATGTTAATATTAGCGCGCAGGAAGCTACGGGTATAGATCTGTCCACATCTTACCACTTGGTGCTGCAGGATATGGGGCAGATACGTTTCAGCCTGGATTGGTCTTATATCAGTAAGTTTGAAAAGAATGGTATTGATTACGCCGGTGAATATAATTATCCGCAACACCGTTGGTTAGCCGCTGCAGACTGGAGCCATGGTGATTGGGGTGTGGTGACCAGCCTTAGCTACACTGGCGAGTTTGAAGATTACGCGGCACCCGATTTAGTTGAGTCTACAACAACCCGCAGTATTGATGCGCAAATGCTGTTAGACGTGCAAGCCCGCTATAATGTGACTGATAAGTTGCAGTTAGCGCTGGGTGTTAACAATTTGCTGGATGAAGACCCACCATTTGCTATCGGTGATGGTGATGCTGACTTATACGGTTACGCCTCTAAAGTGCATAATCCGCGTGGTCAGTATATTTATGGAAAAATAACGTACAGATTTTAGTTGTTGATAACGAGCAGCGCCTTCAGGCGCTGCATTTTTGTGTAAATCAATGTTCAGTAAGACAGTCTTCAGGCAGATACATTACTATCGGTATGTTTCTCATACAGAGTATCAATAAGTTCATCTTCATAAGCGAAGCGTTCTTCCAGTGCTTGCCCCAACTCAGACAGCTCGCGATCAAAAGCTGCACTATGTTTTGTGCTCAGATGGTCAGCGTACAGGTCATTAAAATTCAGTGCCAGATCGGTTGATACCGCAATCTTCGGATACAGGCTGTCAGCCAGCTTACGGCTGTCCGTACCATTTACCGCACATTCGGAGACAATACGTTCATACACTTCAAAATGTCCGGCAGATAAATAATCCACCATTAACTGGCAAAACTCTTGCACTGCTGTTTGCGTAGGTAAAGTGGTGCGTTTGTTGTCAAAAGGCGGCAATGCGGCCAGTTTACAATAACTGACAATAAGCTGTTGGCGCTCGTCCAGCCAGTTGTCTATGGCGGTAAGCGAACCACCCCATTTTTGTCGCGCGGTCTGCACACGGGTGTACATTGCCTTCTCCTTCAATGCAGCGTTCTGCTGCAGTTAACTCTAATTAAATGAATTTCGCACGAAAGATCAACCGTTTTTTTATTGGTCAGCCCAGTGAACGGCATTATGATAGCGCGAACTACAGAGTACAGCAGAGAACCGCTTATGATCAAACACAGTATCAGCTTAACGCCGAATCAGCATGGGCTTTGGTTTGTCGTGAACCGGGGCCGTATCTGGGTCAATGCTGCAAGGCAGATCCCGCAGGGCATGCTAAGTGCATTAACATTGTCGGCAGAGCCTGAACAGATATGCCGGCTGGGTGAGCTATCAGGGCAAGATGCCTATCTGCTGATTAACCATGACCATATTGCAGATGAAAATGAGTGGGTGTCGCCGCGAGACTTGCTAAGCGAAGATGAACAGATATTTCATCTGGCGGCCAGAGCGGTGCAGGTAGCATTATTTTTGCAAACCCACCGCTTTTGTGGTCAGTGTGGCAGTGCCATGAGCCTGGTTAGTTGGGAGCTGGCAGCTTTGTGTAACAAGTGCGGCCACCGTTGCTACCCGCGCATAGCACCTTGTGTACTGGTGGGTATTATCAAAGATAAACAAATCCTGCTGGCGCGCTCCAGCCGGCACCGAAAAGGCTTTTTTTCTATCCTGGCAGGTTTTGTTGAGTCCGCAGAAACACTAGAGCAGGCGGCAGCGCGTGAGGTAAAAGAGGAGGTCGGCGTCGATATTACTAATTTACGTTATGTTGGCAGCCAGCCGTGGCCGTTTCCGCATTCATTAATGGCCGGTTTTATTGCTGACTATGCCGGTGGAGATATCGTCTGTCAGCCACAAGAAATAGAAGAAGCATATTGGTTTGACCTGGCCTCCTTACCGGAGGTGCCGCCAATACAAACGCTTTCAGGACAAATTATTCATCAACTACAGCAAATTGCAGGCAAATAAAAAATCTTCTGGAAAGGTTTTTAACAAGGCGGGCATTGGTCAGTAAGGGTTTGTGCCATGGATGGCAGAAAATAAAAAAGCCACATAAAGTGGCTTAACTAAATGGTTTGCATGGTCCCGTTTAAACGGGCTTCTTGCTTGTTATTCTTCACTAGCGCAGCAATGTTATAGCAGATCGATTTCTTGATGACAAGCCTCTAGCATAAAAAACCTGAACACAGCATTTACAGCGAAAACATAGTCGCTGGGGCTGCAGAGTGTTAAAATAACGCCAATCCTGTGAATGGCGGACAATATATGCAATTAAAAAATGATCGATACCTCAGAGCTTTATTAAAACAACCGGTAGACAGAACGCCGGTTTGGATGATGCGACAAGCAGGTCGTTATTTGCCTGAGTATCGTGCGACCAGAGCCCAGGCCGGTGATTTCATGTCACTGTGCAAAAACCCGGAGCTGGCGTGTGAAGTGACTTTGCAGCCGTTGCGCCGTTATGCGCTTGATGCCGCAATTCTGTTTAGTGATATTCTGACTATTCCTGATGCTATGGGTTTAGGCCTTTATTTTGGCGAAGGCGAGGGCCCTAAATTTCAGCGGCCAGTACGTGATTTTGTTGATATTGCCAATCTGCCTATTCCGGATCCGGAGCAGGAACTGCGTTATGTGATGGATGCGGTGCGCACTATCCGCCGTGAGCTGAATGGCAGTGTGCCGCTAATTGGCTTTTCCGGTAGCCCGTGGACGCTGGCAACCTATATGGTTGAAGGCGGCAGTAGCAAAACCTTCGGTATGATCAAGAAAATGATGTTTTCCGAACCTGAAGCCTTGCACCTGTTGCTGGATAAGCTGGCGCAAAGCGTGGTGTTGTACCTGAATGCGCAAATAGCGGCAGGTGCCCAGTCTGTGATGATTTTTGATACTTGGGGCGGAGTCTTAACACCGCGCGATTATCAGGAGTTTTCGTTGGGCTATATGCAGCAAATAGTCAACGGTTTAACCCGCGAAGCAGACGGCCGTAAAGTGCCGGTAACACTGTTTACCAAAAACGGTGGCCTGTGGCTGGAAACAATCGCTAATACTGGTTGTGATGCCTTGGGGCTGGATTGGACTATCAATATTGGTGATGCTAAAGCCCGTGTTGGCGATAAAGTTGCGCTGCAAGGTAATATGGACCCGTCAATTTTGTTAGGCTCACCAGAGCGCATCCGTCAGGAAGTACAGATGATACTGGACGGTTTTGGTCAGGGAACAGGCCATGTATTTAATCTTGGCCATGGCATTACACCTGATGTCGATCCTGAGCGCGTCAGCGTTTTTATTGATGCTGTGCACGCATTTAGCCGCAGTTATCATATGAATACTGATCTGACCGAATAAGCCGGATAGCCCCCGGCATCACACCGGGGGAGAGCCTGAGCTGCCATGGCATGATTAGTTTGTGCTTGTGGCGACAGTTTGGTAATCGGCAAGCAAATCTTCAAAGCTTTCAATGGTCCAGTTACGCCGCTTTGCTTCTTCCAGCGCTTGCTGGAGCATTGACTCGCCCCGGCTTTGCTGGCCAAGCTCAATAAAAGCAATCCCCAGAGTGGATAGCAGATTGGGGTTGTTAGCATCTACAGCGCGGCCTTGTTCTGCCAGCCTGATCGCCTTTTGTGGGTCCCGCAGTGTTGGATCATCTGACATCGCCAGCAGCGAAGCATATTCGGTTACTGCAGGCATGTATTCTTGCAGTGCCGCGCCTTCCAGATAACCGGCAGCTTTATGTGGATTATAATTAACATTATTGCTGTCCAGTAGCTCCTGAGCTAGCAAATAAGCGGCTTTGGGATTACCGCCATCAGCAGATATACCCAGCCAGTTTAACGCCTTACTGGGATCTTTATCACAGCCATTACCGGTAATTAAACATTGCGCCAGGCGATACTGCGCGGGCTGATAACCATTGATAGCTGCCTGCAGATACCAGTTAACAGGTGAGGGATCGGTAATAATATTATTCTCTGCCAGTACAGCGTACAGGTACTGATATTTGGCCGATTCTGCTTTAGCTGCCGCCAGAACGGCATCAGTATACTCCTGACTATCGCGCTGGAATTTACGAGCTTGTGAACCTGCAGAGCTTGTTGTTCTGAAGGTATGCGATTGTAGTTCCATCCTCACAGGATCGCCGTATAAATCTTTTGGCGGCTCAAACTGCCAGCTTTTCACGGCATCCAGCACGTACTCATTGATCCCATCGATAGGGAAGCTGGCAACGATATTGGCGTTTTCTACTGTGCCATCTTCAGTCACGTCATAGTGAGCAACTGCCCAGGCGGCGACGCCTGCGCGCTCGAAATAGGATGGATATTTAGGTTCAGGCTGGCTTATTGCTTTTAATCTGCTGCTGGTGTTTACATAACGGTTGGCACTTGGATACAGGTTACCCAGTAGAGCTTGTTTACCATACTGGTTGTTCAGTGTGGTATACACTTCTTTTCCGGCCAAACGCGAAGGAAGTTTGGTGCGTAGTACCTTGTATTGTTTATCTGCTAACGGGTGTTTGCCGTCACGGGCAATTAATGTCCAGGCGTAGGCTAGTTTTATATCTGCATCTACACCTAAACCTTCGGCATACATTCTTGATAACAGATACTGCGCTTCAAGGTGACCCAGCTCAGCCAAGGCTTCAAGCTTTGGTTTGGCCTGTGAGTATTCTTGTTGCTCGAACAAGGCCTTTGCTGTGGGGAAATCAGCATGTGCCTGAAATGAAATGGTCAGCCACAATAATGCTAAACTGTATCTAAGTTGCAGCATAAAAAGCCCCCGTAAACTATTTATTTAATTATTATACAATTGAGTTTACAACGATTTATCAGGCAAAACAAAAATATATATCACAATGGTAGTTAAGTGATTTATTCATTAAATATCAGTGTCTTATTGCTAAAATAGCCGGTTAAGGCCATTCAATGCAGCTACCCGATATGCTTCTGCCATAGTGGGATAATTAAATGTGGTATGAACAAAATACTCCAGGGTATTGCCGCCATTTTTCTGCATCATAATAGCCTGACCGATGTGTACAATTTCTGCGGCACGCTCACCAAAACAATGAATACCAAGTATCTCCAGCGTATCTCGATGAAATAACAGTTTTAAGCTGCCCACACTGGTATTGGCAATTTGTGCCCGGGCCAGATGCTTAAACTGGGCGCGGCCCACTTCATAAGGAATTTTTGCTGCAGTGAGTTCCTGTTCAGTTTTACCAACGGAGCTCATTTCAGGGATGGTATAAATACCAGCAGGGATGTCAGCAATCAGGTGGCCATCCAGGTTACCTTTAACAATAGCTTCGCCAGCTAAGCGGCCTTGATCGTATGCCGCGCTGGCTAAACTGGGGTAGCCAATGACATCACCAACTGCATAGATATTGTCTATGCTGGTTTGGTATTGTTTAGTCACTTTAACTAAGCCTCGGCTGTCTGATTCGAGGCCTATTGCCGCTAGATTCAGCATATCAGTATTGCCGGTGCGGCCATTAGCAAATAAAAAGCAATCAGCCTTCATTTTCTTACCGGATTTAAGATGCAGCACTACGCCGTCGTCTTTACCTTCAATGCGGTCAAATTCTTCGCCATGACGAATAGTCATACCGGAGTTCCAGAAATGGTAGCTCAGTGAATCTGAAATCTCAGCATCCATGAAAGATAGTAAGCGGTCACGGGTGTTTACCAGATCTACCCGAACACCTAAACCACGGAAAATAGAGGCGTATTCACAGCCAATAACACCAGCACCGTAAATAATAATGTGCTTGGGATCGTGCTGTAGTGACAAGATAGTGTCTGAATCATAAATCCGGTTATGGTTAAAGTCGACATCTGCCGGCCGGTAGGGGCGTGAACCTGTGGCAATAACAATAGTTTTGGCACTGAGTTCAAAGCAACTGCCATCATCACTGCTGATACTCAGGTTATGATTATCAATAAAGCGGGCTTCGCCCTGATATATCTTTACCTGATTACGGTCATAAAAACCGGTTCTCAGTCGTACTTGTTTGCGGATCACGCCGGCGGCATGTTTTAAAATTTGTGAGAAAGTCAGTTTGGTATGCTGTTCATCGAGCTGAAATAGTGGGTTTTCATTAAATTCAATCAGGCGGCTGACCGAGTGGCGTAACGCTTTTGACGGAATAGTGCCCCAATGGGTGCAACCACCGCCGACAGCATGATAGCGTTCAATCGCCGCGACTTTAAGCCCACTTTTAGCCAGATACATTGCCGCACCTTCGCCGCCGGGGCCGGTTCCTATAACAATGGCATCAAAATCAAAGCTGGCTTTTTTCGGGGACATTTTTCTCGCACTCACGCTGATAATCTCACTGATTTAACTAACTTAAGTTTGAGCATATCAGGTATCAGACATAAAAAAAGAGACCGAAGTCTCTTTTTTCTATCATGCTACGGTATTCACCAGCCGCTGCCAGTGTTGCTGTTGCAGATGGTGTTTAAATTCGTGGTATTTATGTTTGAAATCTACCGCTTGATACTGTGCAAGCAGTTTATCTTTGCGTTGTAGTAGTAGTTGCTTTCTGATGTTGTAATAGTCCTGCATTCTTGCAAGCAGTAATTCGTATTCATGCTGTAGCAATTGCAGTAGCTGCTCTGCATCAGGTTTTTGCCGCACATTATCTTGTGCCCGTTTCAGCTGCATTTGTAATTTAGCTTGTTCAATTCGTTCTTCAGGAACGGTACGAAGATTGCCCGTTAGCTTCACCCATGAGGCGGTTTTAATAAACCACTTCGTTGGATCAAACTGATACCATTTAATGCCGTTGCGGTAATCATATTCAAAAATATGATGGAAGTTGTGATACCCCTCGCCATATGTCACAAAAGCCAGTATGCCATTATCGCGTGCAGAGTTTTTTTCTGTGTAAGGCTGTGAGCCCCACACATGGGCCAGAGAGTTAATAAAAAATGTAAAATGATGGCTTAATACCAAACGCAGTACGCCGGCAAGTAATAACATGCCCAGAATGTTACCGCTGATAATACCCAGTAATAATGGGATACCAAAGTTGGTGGCTATGGTCAGCCACAGGTAATTGCGGTGTTGCCACATTACGATTGGGTTTTTCTGCAGATCTCTTACATTGGTGTAGTCTGGTTTTTCTACATCTTCATAATCACGCAGCATCCAGCCAATATGGCTATACCAGAAACCACGTCCGGCAGAATAAGGGTCTTTGTCATTGTCATCAACATGACGGTGATGCACACGATGATCGGCAGACCAATGCAGCGCACTGTTTTGTAAAGCAAAAGCGCCGCCAATAGCGTAAATCCATTGCAATATGGGATGTGCATCATAAGTTTTATGTGCCCACAGCCGGTGATACCCGGCAGTGATAGACATACCGCAGTAGCCTAAGCATATAATAGTGGCGATAACCTCAAACCAACCGAAGCCCACAGTTAAGGCGTACCAAGGCACACCAATGGCGGCAATCAGGGTTGTGATAGAAAACAGCAGAACGTTAGTCCAGATAATAGGGGCTTTTTTCATAAATTCCACTTTAGCTTACAACTGTTCGCTCATTCTACTGGTCACAACCCCCGGGTCAAGGTATAAAATAGTGCTTTTTAGTGAATGAAGGAATATCTGTGTCTAGAGCAGAGCAGAAAGAGCGCACCCGCCGCGCTATTATCAATGCCGCTTTTTCTCAACTGAGCGCCGATAAAAGCTTTGCCAGCTTAAGCTTACGTGAGGTGGCGCGTGAAGCGGGTATTGCGCCTACCTCTTTTTACCGGCACTTTGCTGATATGGATGAATTAGGCCTTACTTTAGTCGATGAAGCCGGCCTTATGCTAAGACAGTTAATGCGCCAGGCCCGACAACGTATAGAGAAAAACGGCAGCGTTATTCGCACCTCTATAGAGACTTTTATGGAGTTTGTTACCGGTAACAGTAACGTATTTCGTTTATTGCTGCGCGAGCGCTCAGGTACCTCGGCGGCGTTCAGAGGGGCAGTAGCCCGCGAGATCCAGCATTTCGTTGCCGAACTGGCCGAGTATTTACGTAAGGAAACCATTTGCCCGGACGAATTAGCCAGGGCACAGGCTGAAGCCATGGTGATATTGGTTTTTCATGCCGGAGCTGACGCGCTGGACGCGCCACCAGAGCAATATGGCTATTTAACCAGCCGTACCATTACCCAGCTACGTTGGTTGACCCATGGTGCAGCTGGTTCTGGCCGTAAACCAAAAGGCTGACGTTGTAGCTGGTATTTATCAGCTCTGACGTCTACGTAGCCATACACCGCTTTCAATATGGTGGGTGTAAGGGAACTGGTCAAACACTGCCAGTTGCGCAATATCATGGGTTTTAGCCAGTGTCTGTAAGTTCTGCGCCAGCGTTTGTGGGTTACAGGAAATATAAATAATATCATCAAAGCGGCTGACCAGCTGTTCGGTTGCACTGTCCAGCCCGGCACGCGGCGGGTCAACTAATATCGTGTTCAGTTGCATATCAGCTAAATCCAGCTGTTTTAGCACAGAGCCTTGCTGCATTGCAGCTGATACATCTTCAGCAGACATTTGCAGTACTTGCAGGTTGCTCACTTTATTCAGTGCAATGTTGTATTGTGCCGACTTAATTGAGGTACGGGAAATTTCCGTTGCCACTACTTTATTAAAGCAGGGTGCCAGGGCTATAGAGAAGTTACCATTGCCGCAATACAACTCCAGTAAATCCCCTGATAGTTGCTGAGCAATCTTTTTTGCCCAACCTAGCATTTGCCGGTTTACTTCACCATTTGGCTGAGTAAAGCTGCCTTCTACCTGTTGATACTGCAAAAGGCTGCCATCAAGTTCGAATTGCTCTGTGACATAATCGGTGCTTACCATCAGCTTCTGCTTACGTGAGCGGCCAATAAACTTCACATTGTATTGTTCGGCCAGCTTATCCGTCAGTTGTTTAGCCTGCTCCAGCCAGCTATTGGTTAATGGCCGCTTATAAATAAGAGAAACCAGCAGCTCACCAGACAGAGTTGCTAAATAATCAACTTGATATAATTTATAGCGTAGCTCATGGTTAAACTGAATATTTGCCAGCAGCATCGGCATAAAGTCGGCAATAGTGCGACAGGCTACCGGAAAATGGTCAATACGCACCTTATCGCGTGTTTGCGAGTCAAACATAGCATGGTAAATATCATCACCATTGTGCCAAATCCGGAACTCCGCCCGTAAACGGTAGTGCTCGGGCTCAGATCTGAAGATCTCTGCTTCCGGGGCATTAAAATCTGATAGCAGCTTTTGCACAGCATTAACCTTATCCGTCAACTGCTCTGAATACTGCTCGGGGAAAACCTGACCTACGCTCATCTGCAACTCTATTAAACCAAAACAGCTATTTTAAGCCAGAGCAGAGGCTGAGCCAACCTTGAATCTCAACAGGGCGGAAAATGAGCATAAAAAAGGGAAGCAAAAGCTTCCCTTGTAGCGATAATCGATAATTACTCTTCAGTGTCGTCAGTATCTTGACGCTCTTTAGCTTCACGCACTTTTAATGTGCGTTCCTGAAAGTTAAAATCATTTAACTTCTGGATCATTTTATCGCCGTCTTTCGCGGCCACTTCAACAAAACCAAAACCACGACGCCGACCTGTTTGCCGGTCTTTCATCAAACGTACATTAACGACAACACCAAACCGTTGGAATAACTCTTTCACGGCATCTTCGTTGGCACGATAAGGCAGGTTACCTACATATAAGGTAGTCGTATCACCTTTATAGTCAGTCATCACCAAAGGTGCTGCCGAGGGAGTCGTGCCAGCACGGCCTTTAACATCCACTAACACCGGCACCAGTATGCCGGCTAACAAAACACCTATCACCACGAAAATTTCCTGAGCCAACTCTAAATCAGGAAGAAAGGCAAAGCCAAGATAAGCCAACACCGCTAATGCCAGTGTATAAGGCAAAGAAGCACGTAAAGTGGGTAACATAATAATATCCTAAGCACTTAGTTCTATTTATCGGAATGCTTTAATAAGATAAAGCAGCCTTATCTTAGCGGTTAGGTAATAAACCGCAACCATAAACAACAGCTTGTTTGCACTCGATTTGTATCTAAAACATGCAAAAAGCCCATTTAGTAAGCAAACAGTACGTAAAACCTCATTTTCACCAAATAACCGCTTGCAGGTATTTCAAAACGCCCTATAATGCGCGCCATGCCACGGGGTGCTGCAGTTTGGGTGTCTC
>NZ_JAKUJZ010000012.1 GCF_022436675.1 Rheinheimera hassiensis
ACCGAAATTAGGATGACACTATATTTTCAATGACTGAATTTTATTATGTGGGGTGAAACTTTATTTTCACCCCACAGCCTTAATATTCTTAACGCTACATTTATTCCACCGTCACACTCTTCGCCAAATTACGTGGCTGGTCTACGTCGGTGCCTTTGATAATGGCGACGTAGTAGCTGAGTAACTGCAGTGGCAGGGTGTAGACGATGGGTGCCAGGATGTCGGCGACGTGCGGTACGTTGATTACCCGCATGGTGGCGTCAGACTGGAATTTAGCATCGGCGTCGGCGAATACGTACAGAATACCGCCACGGGCGCGCACTTCTTCAACGTTCGATTTTAGTTTTTCCAGCAGGTCGTTATTCGGTGCCACCACAATAATTGGCATCTGGGCGTCAATCAGCGCCAGCGGGCCGTGTTTTAACTCGCCAGCGGCGTAGGCTTCAGCGTGGATGTACGAAATTTCTTTTAGCTTTAATGCGCCTTCCATTGCGATGGGGTATTGATCGCCACGGCCTAAAAACAGCGCGTGGTGTTTATCGGCAAACTCTTCAGCCAGGGCTTCAATTTGTGGCGCCAGCGTAAGGGCTTGTTCCAGCTTGCCAGGTAAGCTTTTCAGCGCTTCGGTCAGCTCGCGCTGCTGCGCGGCAGTTAAGCCGTTATATTTGCCAATCGCCAGCGTTAACATGGCCAAGCCTACCAACTGCGTGGTAAAGGCTTTGGTTGAGGCTACGCCGATTTCGGCGCCGGCGCGGGTCATAAAGGCCAGATCAGATTCGCGTACCAGTGATGAACCGGCCACGTTACAAATGGTTAAGCTACCAACATAACCGGCTTCTTTGGCCAGCCGCAAAGCGGCTAAGGTATCGGCCGTTTCGCCAGACTGGGAAATACTTACCAGTAAGCTGTTTGGCTGCACGAACGATTTGCGGTAACGGAATTCAGAAGCAATTTCAACGTTGCAGGAGATACCACCTAACGATTCTAACCAGTAGCGCGCGACCATTCCGGAGTGATAGCTGGTACCACAGGCGACAATTTGTACGTGTTTTACTTTTTTGAACAGCTCGGCCGCGCCGTTGCCGAAGGTTTCGTCCAGTACAGAATCACTGCTTAAGCGGCCTTCCAATGTGTTGTTGATGGCGTTTGGCTGTTCGTAAATTTCTTTTAGCATAAAGTGGCGGTACTGGCCTTTGTCACCGGCGTCGTAACTAACGTTAGACTCATGCACTTCGCGCTCAATCGCGTTGCCGTTGCTATCGAAAATACGCACGCTGTGGCGGGTAATTTCAGCTACATCGCCTTCTTCAAGGAAGATAAAACGGCGCGTTACCGGCAACAGTGCCAGCTGATCAGAAGCAATAAAATTCTCGCCAATACCTAAGCCAATTACCAGCGGGCTGCCTGAGCGGGCAACAACAACGCGGCTAGCGTCGGTTTTATCCATTAACACCGTGCCGTAAGCGCCGTGCAGCTGCTTAACCGATTTTTGTACTGCGGCTAACAGGCTAGCGGCGCTTTTTAGTTCTTCTTCCACTAAATGCGCGATAACTTCGGTGTCGGTGTCGGAGGTAAATACATAGCCTTTGGCTTGTAAGGCTTCGCGCAACGGTGCGTGGTTTTCAATAATGCCGTTGTGCACTACGGTAATATTGCTGGAAACATGCGGGTGGGCGTTACGTTCGCTTGGCTCGCCATGCGTTGCCCAGCGCGTGTGGGCGATACCGGTGCCGCCGGTTACCGGGGCAGCAGCTACGGCGTCGGCCAGTTCTTTTACTTTACCCAGGCGGCGCAGCCGGGTTAACTCGCCGGAGCTGTTTACCACGGCCACACCGGCTGAATCATAACCCCGGTATTCCAGACGGCGCAGGCCTTCAACCAAAATATCCACTACATCACGTTGCGCTACAGCGCCGACTATTCCACACATAATTATTCTCCGGAAAGCTTAAATATTATAACGTTACGTTAAGGTGTGGCGGTGAATCAGGCCTGAACCCGTATTACCTTAACACCCTGTTGTTCAATTTTTTTGGCATCGGCTAACGATAAGCCTTCATCAGTAATCAGCACTTTTATCATCGCCCAGGGCAGTTCAAGGTTATGAATTTTGCGCCCCAGCTTATCGGATTCAAGCATTACAATAACTTCGCGCGCCACTTCTGCCATTACCCGGCTTAAGCTGTATAACTCGTTATAGGTGGTGGTGCCACGGGCTAAATCTATGCCGTCGGCACCAATAAATAACTGGTCAAAATCATAGTTGCGCAGCATTTGTTCTGCCAACTGGCCTTGAAAAGCTTCGGATTGCGGATCCCAGGTGCCGCCTGTCATTAACAGCGTTGGCTCGTTTTCCAGCTCACGCAGGGTATTGGCAATGGCCAGTGAGTTTGTCATTACCACTAAGCCACGTTTTGCCGCCAGCTCGGGCAATAACGCGGCGGTAGTGCGACCGCTGTCGATAATAATGCGGTAGTGATCTTTAATCAGGCTGGCGGCCGCTTTAGCAATGGCCAGCTTTCGCTTTGAAACTTTCTCTAAGCTGGAGTCACTAACAAAATCCTGCGGCACCGGCACGGCACCGCCATAACGGCGCAACAGCAAACCGGCTTGCTCCAACACGGTTAAGTCTTTACGAATAGTCACTTCAGAGGTATTAAACTGCCCGGCCAGCTGCTCAACCGACAATTCGCCCTGTTGCTGCAACTGACTAACAATAAGATGCCGCCGTTGTTGGGTGTTACGTTTGTTCATTTCTTTCGCTTAAGTTTCAAAACGAAAGATATTTTACTGGCTATTGCGGCTTTTGCAAGCAAAACGTTGCGATATCCATTTGCTGCAATTATTTAATGAGAACCATTTGCATTTGAGAATTAGTCGTATTATAGTTTGCAGCGTTCAGGGATGAAGGTAGTTCCGGGCCCCGGATGGGCTTCTCTGGTCGTTGTTTTACTTGTCTTGCACGTTAAGGGGTGGGTTTTGCCACCCCTGTTTTTCTTTTGAGGCTTTATGTTGCAGCGCTGGCAAACCAAGCTGGAGTGGTTGAATTTAGTATTATTGCTAATGTTGCCGCTGTACCACCTTTATTCTGCCGATACCTTGCAACCGGGTAGCCTGGCATTACTTTACCTGTTTAATCTAGCGGCTCTTATCGCCAGTTTCTGCCTCAGGCCTTACTCTGCTGCAGTAAAAAAACTGCCGGCGTCTGCCTGGCTGGAGCAACATTTACTGCTGACGTTAATTATTACGCTGTTGTGCTGGTTTTATCTGCCGCAAGCGCCTTTTATTCAGCCCCAAGCGCAGTGGTTATGGCTGAGCACCCAACTAAGCATTATGGGTTTACTGCTACGGCTATGCTGGGCAGTAAAAAAGCAACCCTTAGCCCCTGCTGCCAGCGGGCAAAACTGGCTGGTGGGCTATGCCAGCCAGTCTGGTATGGCGCAACAACTGGCACAAAGTAGCGCCAGGCAGCTGCAGCAGGCAGGCTTTAGCGTTGCGCTGGCAGAGTTGAACCAGCTAACCCAGCAGCAGCTAAACCAATATCAGAAAGCGCTTTTTGTGGTAAGCACTTATGGCGAAGGTGAAGCGCCTGACAATGCCAGCCAGTTTTTTCAGCTGGCGCAGCAATGGCAAAGCTCGTTAGATCAGTTGCAGTTTGCCGTATTAGCACTGGGCGATCGCAGCTATCAGCAGTTTTGTGCCTTTGGCCACTGGTTGCAGCAGTGGCTGCATAGCCGTGAAGCAAAAGCGCTACAACCACTGCTGGAGCTGGACAGCTCTGAGCGGCAAAGCGCGGCCTTAACACAGTGGCAGCAGCTGCTTACCGGCTTTACAGCACCCTTAACAGCACAACAAGCGCCAACAATAGATACCGGCGCTACCTGGCTGCAGGCCAGCCTTAGCAGCCGTTATATTGCCAACCCGGCCAGCACCGGCTTGCCTTGCTATATTGTTAAGCTGCAAGCACCAGCCGGCACTCAGTGGCTAGCTGGCGACATTGTTGATATTCAACCGGAAAACAGCAAATGCAACGTAGCCCTGTGGCTAACACGACATTTAGTTAATGGCTGCCAGGCCGTGCATTATCATGGCCGGCATATTCCGCTATGCTGGGCATTAGCCGAGCTGCAACTGGACAAAGTGCAACCACCGGCCAACGGCGAATCGTTAGCCCAATGGCTGACAGCACAGCCCAAGCTGCCACTACGTAGCTATTCTATCGCGTCGGTACCCGGCGAGGGCCCGATAACCTTACTGGTGCGCCAGGTGCAATATAATAACGGTGCTTTGGGTATTGGCTCTGGCTGGCTAACGGCCTGGGCGATGGAGCAGCAACCGGTGCAAATTCGCCTGCGTAGCCATAACCAGTTTCATTTACCGGCTGATAGCAGTAACACTCCGCTTATTTTTATCGCCAATGGTACCGGCATTGCCGGCATTCGTGCCTTGCTGGCGCAGCGCGTTGCCCTGGGCCAACGACAAAACTGGCTATTGTTTGGCGAGCGCAAACAACAAAGTGACTTTTTCTTTGCCCGCGATATTCAGCAGTGGCAGCAGCAGGGTTTTATCAGCCATTGCAGCCTGGCATTTTCGCAAGACCAGGCCGAAAAGCGCTATGTGCAGCATGTGCTGGCAGAGCAGCAGCAACAGTTACGGCAATGGCTGGCGCAGGGCGCGGCTATTTATGTGTGTGGCAGCCTGCACGGCATGGGTGAAGCCGTGCATGAGGTACTACAACAGGTGGTTGGCGAGGCCGGCTTAGCGCAGCTTAAACAACAAGGCCGCTACCGGCGCGATCTGTATTAATTTTTACCCGGTGTAAAACTGATGCGGCCGCTTTGCACGGCCATATTTACCGGCACCGCGGTAAGTATTTTAACGGTAGGGTTAGATGTATCCAGTTTGTAAACCGGGTTCGCTGCCAGATAGCTGTTAACTAACTGCAATAACTCATTGGTTACCGGCGCCAGATTACCGCGATAACCGGCAGCTTCAATCTGTGAGCCCAGCAACTTAACCGAGCGCAGATATACTGCTTTCTCTGTACCATCATAATAAGGCACGCCTTCTACCTGCAGTTGCATATTGGCCGGATAACTTAAGCCAAACAATGACAACGCAGCAGTGGCGGCGGTATTAACCCGTATCACCTCAGAGTTATCCGGGCCTATTTCCACCTGCATGCTTTCTACCTGCATCTTTAGCGGAATACCTGCCACATTGGCCTGGCGGGTTAGTTTGGGTATTTGCTGGCGCAACAGTTGCTCTAAGTCTGTCTCCGTAACGTTATACGCCGACATTTGCTGCAACTGGCTACACGCCGCCACTAACGTCATTATGATTAACAGCATTATCTTGCGCATGTTTCCCTTTCCTTATGTACTATCCAGTCTGAATTGAGCTTAGTTTAACACGGCAATAAGATAACGCTTAGTGACTGACTTTTACCTGAATATAAGTTGCTCCACGTGAAACACAGCCGACCAGCTAAGCAAGGCCAGCCAGTTTAAGTTGTGATATGCTTTGGCGCGTTCACCGGGAACCTGTATAACATAACGAGAAACAACCATGTCCTTGATCCTTAAACTGATTGCCGGCATTATGCTGGGTATGTTGTGTGGCTTGTATGCACCACATTGGCTAACACAACTATTAATTACCTTTAAAGGCCTGTTTGGCGAACTGTTGTTCTTCACCGTGCCGCTACTTATCCTGTTTTTTATTACCAGCGGAATTGCAGCTTTACCGCGAAATTCCGGCAAGTTACTTAGCCGCACGCTGGGTTTTGCCTACTTGTCTACCGTCATTGCGGGCACCTTAGCGTTTTTGGTTGCCAGTGTAGTAGTACCTATGCTAACCAGCGCAAATACTGCTGCCGCGCCAACCGAAGTGACGCATTTAACCGCTTTTATCGAAATGGATATTCCTCCGGCAATCAGTGTAATGACAGCCTTAGCACTGGCATTTATTTTTGGTTTAGGTATTGCAGCAACACAAGCCCAGCAATTAAGACAGTTATCGGATCAAGGCCGTGATGTTATTCAGCTAATGCTGGAAAAAGTCATTATTCCACTGCTGCCGCTGTATATCGCGGGTGAGTTCGCACAAATGGCGGCAGCCGGTACCGTATTTACCACACTAAAAACGTTCGGCATCATACTGGTGCTGGCGGTTGTCATGCACTGGTGCTGGATTATTACGCTATACACTATTGCTGGCATTAAAGCCGGTAAGTCGCCTTTTGCCTTAATTAAAACCATGATGCCGGCCTATTTTACAGCACTGGGCACCATGTCGAGCGCGGCAACCATTCCGGTTTCACTACAAGCCACTAAAGCCAATGGCGTAAAACCGGATGTGGCTAACTTTACCGTACCACTGTGCGCAACCATTCATTTATCCGGCTCTACCATTACTATCGTTACCTGCGCCATGGCCGTTGTCACCATGGTAAACGGCCTCGAAATGCCGTCGTTATTAACTGTACTGCCGTTTATCTTTATGTTGGGCGTAGTAATGCTGGCCGCACCTGGCGTACCCGGCGGTGCGGTAATGTCTGCGGTTGGTCTGTTAGGTTCAATGTTGGGCTTTGGCGAAGCAGCAATTGCACTAATGATTGCCCTGTACATGGCGCAAGACAGCTTTGGTACCGCCTGTAATGTGACCGGCGACGGTGCTATTGCGGTGTTGGTGGATAAGGCAGAGTAAACGGTATCAGATTGCGCAGGTTGGAATCCCGATTTGGGCGTCACAGAGTGTCTGAGCCCTGCCGCAGGCATAAGAGCGAGTTGCTGTGACGAGCCAAAGCGGGAGCTGTAACCGAAGCCCCGTAGTATTACTGATATAAAACAGCCCGCAAATGCGGGCTGTTTTATTTAGGTTACTTTTTAATTTTCACCGGCCGTTGCCAATCGCTGATATGCCGCTGCTTAGCGCGCGCCACCACCAACTCACCATCGGCAGCATCACGCGTTAACACCGAGCCAGCACCCACAGTAGCATTAACGCCCACTGTTACCGGCGCGACTAAAGCACTGTTCGAACCGATAAAGGCACCGTCTTTAATGGTGGTAACAAACTTATTCGCACCATCATAGTTACAGGTAATAGTACCAGCACCCACGTTTACCTTCGCGCCTATTACTGCATCACCCAGATAGGTCAGGTGGTTCGCTTTAGACCCTTTACCTAAAGTGGTTTTTTTCATTTCAACAAAGTTGCCGACATGACTGTCATCCAGCATCACGCTATCCGGCCTCAGGCGGGCAAAAGGGCCTACCGAACAATCGCTGCCGACAGTAGCCTTTTCAATCATTGAATTTGGTTTAATCTCAGTGTTATCGCCGATAACGCAGTCTTTTAAAATACAGTTTGCGCCAACAGTCACGCCCTTGCCCAGCACCACGGTGCCTTCGAAGATCACATTGATATCAATCATCACATCATTACCCACCTCAACCGTGCCGCGGATATCAAGCCTGGCCGGGTCGCGTAAATTCGCCCCTGATAGCATCAGCTCTTCGGCTTTACGCAGCTGATAGGCGCGCTCTAGTGCTGCCAATTGCACACGGTTATTGGCACCTTCTACTTCCATCGGGTTTTGCGGCTGCGCAGTGGCAATTTCTACACCTTCACCGTGCGCCATCGCAATCACATCAGTTAAGTAATATTCACCCTGGGCATTACTGTTGGATAACCGACCCAGCCAGCTTTTCAACTGCTTGCCCGGCAACGCCATAATGCCACTGTTTACTTCATTAATTAACAGCTGCTCAGCGCTGGCATCTTTTTGCTCGACAATACCGGTTACCTTAGCGTTTTCACGCACGATACGGCCATAGCCGCTCGGGTTGGCTAAGTTCACCGTTAAAATGGCCAGGCCATTAGCCGGCTTTACCGCCAGCAACTGCTGTAAGGTCTCTAAACGGGTAAGTGGTACATCACCATATAGCACCAGTACAGTGTCATCATCGGCAATATTCGGTATCGCCTGCGCCACCGCATGGCCGGTGCCCAACTGCTCAGCCTGTAATACCCAGTGCAATGGCTGATCGCTAAGACCTGCTTTTAGCGCATCAGCACCGTAACCATACACCAACTGTGGTTTCGCTGAGCCCAAGGCGCGGGCAGTATCAATTACATGTTGAACCATCGGCCGCTCAGCCACTTTATGCAGCACCTTAGGTAAATCTGATTTCATCCTTGTGCCTTTACCGGCCGCCAGAATCACTACATTTAATGCCATAAAAGAATCCCTGTAATCATGCTTCATCGATAGTGTGGTTATTCTAATAGATAACGCAGCAGATTACAGGGCCAGGGTGAAGTTTTGCTGAACCCCCTGAGCAAAACCAATAAAAAAGCCACCCTAAGGTGGCTTTTTATATTTCGGAACCCGAACTTATTTTTTGCGCATTTTTTGAATAATACGCAGCTGTGCAATGGCTTCAGCCAGTTGCGCGGCAGCTTCAGCATAATTGAAATCTGCGCCAGCGTGTTGCATCGCTTCTTCGGCACGTTTTTGTGCGTCTAAAGCGGCTTGCTCATCTAAGTCTTCGCCGCGTACCGCGACATCGGCCAGTACGGTGATGGTATCGGGCTGTACTTCAAGTACACCACCGGCTACGTATATCACGTGTTCTTCGCCAAATTGTTTCACGATACGGACCATGCCAGGTTTCAGGGTGGTCAGTAACGGGGCGTGGAAAGGTAAAATACCTAACTCGCCCTCACTGCCTGTGACCTGCACGGATTCGACAAGGCCAGAGAAAATTTTCTCTTCGGCACTTACTACATCCAGTTGCACTGTCATCGCCATCTCCGCTCTCCTAAAGCCTGAACTTACAGTTTCTTCGCTTTTTCGATCGCTTCGTCGATTGAACCTACCATGTAGAACGCTTGCTCTGGCATATGGTCGAACTCGCCTTCCAGAATGCCTTTAAAGCCACGGATAGTTTCTTTCAGCGGTACGTATTTACCTGGTGAACCGGTAAATACTTCAGCAACGAAGAATGGCTGTGACAGGAAGCGCTGAATTTTACGCGCACGGTATACCGTGGTGCGGTCTTCATCAGACAGTTCGTCCATACCCAGAATCGCGATAATGTCTTTCAGTTCTTTATAACGCTGCAGTACAGACTGTACGCCACGCGCCACTTCATAGTGCTCTTTACCGATAACCAGTGGATCTAACTGACGTGAGGTAGAATCCAGTGGGTCGATGGCCGGGTAAATACCCAGTGAAGCAATGTTACGGCTCAGTACTACTGTCGCGTCTAAGTGCGAGAAGGTCGTAGCTGGTGACGGATCCGTTAAGTCATCTGCAGGTACGTATACGGCCTGGATTGACGTGATAGAACCAGTCTTGGTAGAAGTGATACGCTCTTGCAGCGCACCCATCTCTTCTGCCAATGTTGGCTGGTAACCTACCGCTGATGGCATACGGCCCAGAAGTGCAGACACTTCAGTACCGGCCAGCGTGTAACGGTAAATGTTATCGACGAAGAACAGTACGTCACGGCCTTCATCACGGAATTTTTCCGCCATGGTTAAGCCGGTTAACGCTACGCGCAGACGGTTGCCTGGTGGCTCGTTCATCTGACCGTACACTAACGATACTTTATCCAGTACGTTAGAGTCTTTCATCTCGTGATAGAAGTCGTTACCTTCACGGGTACGCTCACCTACACCGGCGAATACTGAGTAACCGCTGTGCTCGATCGCGATGTTCCGGATAAGCTCCATCATGTTTACGGTTTTACCTACACCGGCACCACCGAACAGACCAACTTTACCGCCTTTGGCGAACGGGCATACCAGGTCGATAACCTTGATACCGGTTTCCAGCAGGGCGTTAGACGCCGCCTGATCTTCGTAGCTTGGCGCAGCACGGTGAATAGGCATACGCTCTTCTTCACCGATAGGGCCAGCTTCGTCGATTGGCTCGCCTAATACGTTCATAATACGACCCAGTGTGGCTTTACCCACCGGAACGTGAATTGCTTTACCGGTGTTAGACACGGCAGCGCCGCGACGTAAACCGTCTGTTGTACCTAACGCGATAGTACGAACTGTACCGCCACCCAGCTGCTGCTGTACTTCCAGCACTAAACCAGCCAGATCACCGTCAGTCACGTTTAACGCGTCATAGATACCAGGTACCGCATCTTGTGGAAAGTCGATATCCACAACGGCGCCAATGATTTGGACGACCTTACCTTGACTCATGATGTTTCCTCAAATTTCTCAAAACTGTTTACCTTAGCCTACAGCTGCCGCACCTGCGACGATCTCGCTAAGCTCCTGGGTAATCGCGGCCTGACGTGCTTTGTTATAAACAAGCTTCAGGTCGTCCATCAGGTTACCGGCGTTGTCGGTTGCAGCCTTCATGGCTACCATCCGCGCAGCGTGCTCACTGGCAGAGTTCTCTACCACGCCCTGATAAACTTGCGATTCGACGAAACGGTCTAACAACATATCGATGATAGGTTGTGGGTCCGGCTCGTACAGGTAATCCCAGTTATGCTCTTTTTGTGCAATGTCTGCTTTTGGCAAAGGTAAGAGTTGATCGATCACTGGCTCTTGTTTCATGGTATTGACAAACTTGTTGTACACCAGAAATAAGCGGTCAATCCGGCCTTCGTTAAATGCATTAAGCATCACTTTTACCGAACCAAGCACATCAGCCAAACGTGGTACGTCACCTGAACCCGCCTGTTGCGCGACTACCTTACCACCGAAACGCTTAAAGAACGTTGTAGCCTTATTACCGATAACGGCAAACTGGGCATCAACGCCTTTGTCTTTCCAGCTTTTCAGCGCAAGGGCAACTTTCTTAAACTCGTTGGTATTCAGGCCACCGCAAAGACCACGATCAGTAGAAATGATAATGTAACCAACCCGTTTTACCTCACGCTCCGCTAAATACGGATGGCGGTATTCCAGGCTGCCATTAGCAACGTTACCGATCACTTTGCGCATACCTTCAGCGTATGGGCGTGTTGCAGCTACACGGTCCTGCGCTTTGCGCATTTTGCTGACCGCAACTTTTTCCATAGCACTGGTGATCTTGCGAGTATTATTAATACTCCCGATCTTACTTTTTATCTCTTTACCACCGGCCATGACTGTATCTCCGATTCATTCAACGAATGGGGTGGCACGCCACCCGCATTGATTACCAGCTCTGAGTTGCCTTGAATTTATCAATAGCAGCTTTGAACGTAGACTCGATTTGGTCGTTGTAGTTACCGGTTTTGTCGATATCAGCCATCAGCTCAGCGTGTTCAGCTCGCATGAAAGCAATGATGCCGGCTTCAAAATCAAGGATTTTGGCCACATCTACGTCTTTCATAAAGCCTTTTTCGATAGCGAAAATAGACACACCCATATCGGCTACAGACATCGGGCTGTACTGCAGCTGTTTCATCAGCTCAGTAACCTTTTGGCCGTGCTCTAACTGGGCGCGGGTCGCTTCGTCAAGATCAGACGCAAACTGGGCGAACGCCGCAAGTTCTGAGTACTGCGCTAACGCCAGACGAATACCACCACCTAATTTCTTGATGATCTTAGTTTGCGCTGCACCACCTACCCGCGATACCGAAATACCCGCGTTCACCGCAGGACGGATACCGGCGTTGAATAAGTCAGTTTCTAAGAAGATCTGACCATCAGTAATCGAAATTACGTTAGTAGGTACGAACGCAGATACGTCGCCAGCCTGAGTTTCAATAATTGGCAGTGCGGTTAACGAACCGGTTTTACCTTTTACTTCACCGTTGGTGTATTTTTCTACGTAGTCGGCGTTAACGCGTGATGCGCGTTCCAGCAAACGAGAGTGTAAATAGAATACGTCACCCGGGTAAGCTTCACGGCCTGGTGGACGACGTAACAGTAACGAGATTTGACGGTAAGCTACAGCTTGCTTAGACAAATCATCGTATACAATCAGCGCATCTTCACCGCGGTCACGGAAGTATTCGCCCATGGTACAGCCTGAGTATGGTGCCAGGAACTGCAGTGCAGCCGCTTCTGATGCAGACGCTACCACAACGATAGTGTGCGCCAGGGCGCCGTGCTCTTCCAGCTTGCGTACTACGTTGGCGATAGTAGAGGCTTTTTGGCCTACAGCAACGTAGACACACTTAACGCCGGTGCCTTTCTGGTTGATGATAGCATCGATAGCCAGTGCCGTTTTACCGGTCTGACGGTCACCGATCAGCAACTCACGCTGACCACGACCGATAGGGATCATCGCATCAACCGACTTATAACCGGTTTGCATTGGCTGATCTACCGACTGACGTTCGATAACGCCAGGAGCGATTTTCTCTACCGGCTCAAAGCCAGCAGCTTCAATCGGACCTTTACCGTCGATAGGTGCACCTAAGGTGTTAACCACACGGCCTAATAACGCCGGGCCAACTGGTACTTCTAAAATACGGCCGGTGCTTTTTACTTTAGTGCCTTCGGTTAAGTCCGCGTACGGGCCCATAACTACAGCACCAACTGAGTTGCGCTCTAAGTTCAGCGCGATAGCGTAGCGATTGCCAGGAAGCTCAATCATCTCGCCTTGCATACAATCCGCAAGACCATTGATACGAATAATACCGTCTGTTACCTGAACGATAGTACCTTCGTTACGAGCTTCACTGACCACTTCGAACTGAGCAATACGACTCTTGATCAGTTCTGATATTTCAGTGGAATTCAGTTGCATTCTCTGTTCCCCAATTATGACTGCAGCGCAGTTGCTAAGCGATCCAGCTTACCGCGGATCGAGCCATCAATAACCATGTCACCTGCTTTGATCAGCATGCCGCCAACCACTGCAGGATCTTCGCTACAGTTCAATTTAACTTTGCGTGCCAAACGTTGCGATAATGCTGTGGCCAGCTTGTCTTGTTGTGCTTTGGAAAGCTTGGTAGCAGAAACCACAGTAACGTCGATTTCTTTTTCAAACTCAGCTTTAAGCGTAACAAAGGCAGCTAACACTTCAGGCAACGCCAACAAGCGATGATTTTCTGCCATCACTTTAATAAAGTTCTGGCCGTGCTCATTGAGTTGCTCACCACATACCTGAATAAACAGACCGGCCTGCTTATCAGCAGCGCCGTTGGCGCTTAAATAAGCGCCAACCTGGTCGTTCTTTGCTACTTCAGCAGCAAAGGCCAACATCTGTAGCCAGGCGTCTAACGCTTTTTGCTCAACCGCAAAATCGAAAGCCGCTTTGGCGTAAGGACGAGCAATATTAGTCAAATCAGACATAGCTCTTCCTCATTACAGTTCTTGAACCAGTTTTTCCAGAATGTCGCTGTGAGCAGCTTCATCAATAGACCGTTGCAGAATTTTTTCTGCGCCGGCTACCGCTAATGCAGCAACTTGCTTGCGCAGCTCTTCGCGTAAGCGATTACGCTCAGCTTCCAGTTCTGCTCTGCCAATGGCCAGAATGTTTTCACGTTCGGCGTTGGCTTTGTGCACGGCTTCATCCAGCATTTTGGCTTCGCGTTTTTTCGCTTGCTCAATAATGTCTGCTGCCTGCGCTTTAGCATCTTTTAACTGATCTTTGGCTTTGTCCTGAGCTAGTGCCAGGTCTTTTTCTGCCCGATCAGAAGCGGCTAAACCGTCAGCAATTTTCTTCTGGCGCGCTTCGATCGCATTGATCAACGGCGGCCAAACAAATTTCATACAGAACAGCACGAACACCGCAAATGCGATTAATTCGCCGATCAGAGTGGCGTTTAAATTCACGACCGCTCCTCCTTAGTTAACAGTTGTTCGGAATAACACAAACCTTCAATTACATTGCGAACAACATGTACATGGCGATACCAACGCCAATCATCGCAACGGCATCGATCAGACCTGCCAGGATGAACATTTTAACTTGCAGTGAAGGGGCCAGTTCCGGTTGACGCGCACAAGCTTCTAAGAATTTACCGCCCATGTTACCGAAACCCAGTGCAGTACCGATAGCACCGAAACCGATTAACAAAGCAACTGCGATTAATTTAAGACCTAATACTAGTTCCATTTTTCTCTCCGATATTTCAATAGTTAAAGTTAAAGTTTAAAAAAATCAGTGGTTATCTGAACTGGCCATGCTTAGGTAAACAATGGTCAGCATCATAAATACAAACGCCTGCAGCACTATTACCAGAATATGGAATACTGCCCAGATAAAGTGCAGTGGTAACTGCGCTAATCCCACGGCACCAATCAGGATAAAGATCATCTCGCCGGCATACAGGTTACCGAATAACCGCAGCGCCAGTGAGAACGGCTTAGCGACTAGAGCAATCGTTTCCAGCAATAAGTTAGCCGGGATCAGGACAATTTGCAGTGGTACGTTTTTAGTGCTGAACGGGTGCAGCGTTAATTCTTTAATAAAGCCCAATACGCCTTTAATGCGAATGGAATACCCGATCATCAGAATAAATACCCCGATGGCCAGTGCAGCAGTTAAGTTAATATCGGTGGTGGGTACAATTTTCATGTACACATCGTGCGAATCCATACCCAAGGCTTGCTCACCAACAAAGCCGGCAAAGGCGGGCAGGAAATCCACCGGAATTAAGTCCATCAGGTTCATCAGGAACACCCAGACAAAGATAGTCAGTGCCAGTGGTGCGATTAATTTACTTTTGCCGTGATAAGTATCTTTAACGTTAGTGGCAACCAGCTCGACCACCATTTCGATAAAGCACTGAAACTTACCCGGAACGCCGGTAGTGGCTTTTGTTGCTGCACTGCGGAAAACCCACAAAAACAACAAACCAAGGCCAATAGACCACGCTAATGTATCGACATGCCATGTCCAGAACCCGGCCTCACTACACGCTTTATTAAATGCAACGCTACCATCAACGGTACACATTTTTGCGTTAGTAAGGTGGTGCTGAATATGGCTGGATAGAGTTAACTCTTCACCTGCAGCCAT
Source organism: Rheinheimera hassiensis (assembly GCF_022436675.1). Taxonomy (GTDB): domain Bacteria; phylum Pseudomonadota; class Gammaproteobacteria; order Enterobacterales; family Alteromonadaceae; genus Alishewanella; species Alishewanella hassiensis. The sequence continues at coordinate 14,939 of NZ_JAKUJZ010000012.1, forward strand.
GTTTCATCCCATTGTTAATGTTTAAAAAAAACTGGTGCTGTCCATTGTGCTAACAGCGTAAGCAGAAAACCGGTTAAAAATATCTCAGGTACCGGTTGTTGCTGCGTAAATACGACGGCCAAAAGCACAGCGGTTAATATTAATTTTAGTGACTGCCCCCGCATAAAGGCTGCCAATACTGCATTTGCGTTATGTAATGCACTGTAACGAAACGCAAAAAACACAAATACACAATTTGGTATTACGGCAACCAAGCCACCTTTAAAGGCGGATTTGGCTGCTGCTGCATCGGCAGCTAAAAAAAAAGCCAGTGCGATAACCCCGGCTACTGCAAGCTGGCACAGTACCAGCTTATAAGCTGATTTGCGCGCCAACGCCGCATTTTGATCAGTCATTGTTTGTCCCCCTGAAATCACCCGTGAAGGGGGTATGAAAAACTTGCGAAAGTATACTTATCTGCCTTTAATTTGCAACAAAAAGCGGTGCAAGCACCGCGATAGTACAGATATCTGGTACATTTTGGTGCATTAATGCTCAGCGACGTTCAACTTATTTATAATACCGTCTAACTCATCCAGACTACTGTAAGCAATTTCCAGCTTACCTTTGCCTTTGTTGTTGTAACTTATCTGCACTGGTGCAGCAAAACGCTCGCTTAAGCGTTGCTCCAGCGCCAGTACATCCGGATCACGCGGTTTTTCTGCTACTGCAGGTTTAGGTTCTAAAATCCGTCGTACTAAATTCTCAGTTTCGCGCACCGTAAGCTGTTTTGCTGCCACTAAACGCGCCGCATCAGATTGCTCAGCATCTTTTAATGCCAATAAGGCCCGGGCATGGCCCATTTCAATATCGCCGTGCTCGAGCAACAGCTTTACATCATCATTTAACTGATTAAGGCGCAATAAATTGGTGACCGAAGCACGGGATTTACCCACAGCATCGGCCACTTGCTGGTGGGTCAAAGCAAATTCAGTCAGTAAGCGATCCAGCGCCACCGCTTCTTCCATCGCGTTTAAATCTTCGCGCTGAATATTTTCAATCAGTGCAATAGCGACAGCGGCTTCGTCCGGTACATCTTTAACAATACAGGGTACTTCAGCCAGCTGAGCTAACTGGCTGGCACGCCAACGCCGTTCACCGGCGATAATTTCGAACTTATCTTGTGCCAGTGGCCGCACTACTATTGGCTGAATAATACCCTGAGCGCGGATAGAACTGGCTAAATCTTCCAGTGCTTCCTGCGACATATCTTTACGTGGCTGGTATTTGCCCGGCACCAGAAACTCAACCGGCAGCTGTTGCAGCGCGCTGGCTGTAGTCGTGGCGGTATCACTGTTACTGGTTCTGTTGGACGTAAGTAAGGCATCCAGACCCCGGCCCAGGCCGCGTTTCTTTACCGACATGCTAAATAGCTTCCCTAAAATTATTCAGATCAGACAGAGGTAGTGCTGTTAACCGTTTTTTTATCAGCCCGGCGTAGCATTTCGCCCGCCAACGCCAGATACGCTTTAGCCCCGGTTGAGCTTTTATCGTAATACATTACCGGTGCACCAAAACTGGGCGCTTCAGCCAACCTTACATTGCGCGGAATCACCGCGCGGTAAACCTTGTCACCAAAATGTTGTTTTAACTGTTCCGAAACATCATTTGCCAGACGATTGCGCGGATCGTACATGGTTCTTAATATACCTTCGATCTTTAACTCAGGATTAACCGCAGCAGCAAGCTGATTAATGGTATCAACCAACGCCGTTAAGCCTTCCAGCGCAAAGTATTCGCACTGCATCGGTACAAGCACGGTATCAGCAGCGGCCATGGCATTTACAGTAAGCATATTCAGTGACGGTGGGCAGTCGATAAAAATAAAGTCGTAACTGTTGCGGTAATCTTTCAGCGCGTTGCGCAAACGCAGTTCTCGGGCAAACACATTCATTAAACGCACTTCTGCGGCGGTAAGATCAGAGTTTGCCGCAACCAGGTGATAACCACCGGCGGTTTCTTTTACCAGTACGTCAACCAGCGGTTTTTCATCAACCAGTAAATCATAGGCGGTGGCCGGCAGGCTATATTTATCTACGCCGCTGCCCATGGTGGCATTGCCTTGCGGATCAAGATCGATCAATAGCACCTTGCGCTTGGTCGCAGCCAGTGAGGCAGCCAGATTCACTGCCGTAGTGGTTTTACCAACACCACCTTTCTGATTAGCTATTGCGATCACTTTCGCCACAAGATGTCCTCGTTATCAGTTAGCAGGGGTTCAGTATTACCAAATGCCGTTGTGCTTGCAACTGCGGTACAACAAGAGGCTGAACGGAGGCTACTTTAACAAAATCGGGCAAAGCTGCAATTTCTTCTTGTACTGCAGCACCTTTCATGGCGAAAAAGCAACCGTTTGTCGCGGGTAAATGCCGACACCAGCTGAGCATATCATTGATTGAAGCAAATGCCCGGCTTATTACACCATCGTAGCCTTGTTCGGGCTGATGTTCTTCAACCCGGCTTTGCAACGGCTGAATATTAGCCAGTTTCAGCTGTAATTTAACCTGATTTAAAAACCGGATACGTTTGCCCAGACTATCTAGCAGGGTAAAGTGTTTATCCGGGTAATAAATAGCCAGCAACACGCCTGGTAACCCTGGGCCTGTACCCACATCGATAAAGCGCTCACCGGTTAAAAACGGTGCAACCACTAAACTGTCCATTACGTGCTTGATCAGCATTTCTTCAGGGTTACGCACTGAAGTCAGGTTATAAGCACTGTTCCATTTATCCAGTAACTGCACATAAGCGACACATTGTTGCAACTGCTGTTCAGACAGCGTCAGGCTGGTTTGCGCTACCAGCACCCTAAGTTTTTCTAACATCGTGATCCTTAAGCTGGCTTAGGCTGATTTTCGCAGTAACCCTTGTTTTTTTAAGTAAACCAGCAGTAATGATATCGCCGCCGGAGTAATACCGGAAATACGCGATGCCTGGCCGACAGTTTGCGGCTGAGTCTGATTTAGCTTAACGATTACCTCGTTAGATAAACCTCTAACTTGTTTATAATCAAACTGTTGTGGTAACAAAGTTTGCTCGTTGCGCTGCTGTTTCGCAATTTCATCTTGTTGACGGTGAATATAACCTTCGTATTTGATCTGAATTTCTACCTGCTCAGCAGCGACAGGATCTGCCAGGCCTGGGCCCAGATCAGCTATTTGCATCAGATCAACGTAATTAATCTCTGGCCGGCGTACCAGTTCTTCCAGGCTGGCCTCTTTGCTTAACGGGGTTTTAACTAACGCATTAACGGCTGTCAGCGCAGCATGTTGCGGGTGGATCCAGCTTTGTTTTAACCGCTGCCGTTCCAGCGCAATTCGTTCCATTTTTTCGTTAAATGCGGCCCAGCGTGCATCATCAACCAGGCCAAGTTCACGGCCTTTTTCCGTTAAGCGTGAATCGGCATTATCTTCGCGCAACATCAGACGGTATTCAGCACGGCTGGTAAACATGCGGTATGGCTCTTTGGTGCCCATAGTGGTTAAGTCGTCCACCAATACGCCAAGGTAAGCTTGTTCACGCCCTGGTGACCAGCTGTCTTTATCCTGGCTAAACAGCGACGCATTTAGCCCTGCCAATAAGCCCTGAGCACCGGCTTCTTCGTAACCTGTGGTGCCGTTAATCTGGCCGGCAAAAAACAGGCCTTTAATAAATTTGGTTTCCAGGCTGTTTTTCAGATCGCGTGGGTCAAAAAAGTCATATTCAATGGCGTAGCCTGGCCGGGTGATATGTGCATTTTCCATACCTTTAATTGAGCGCACTATGCTCAGCTGGACATCAAACGGCAGGCTGGTTGATATGCCGTTCGGATACACTTCATGTGTGGTTAAGCCTTCCGGCTCGATAAAGATCTGATGCTTGTCTTTATCGGCAAAGCGCATAATTTTATCTTCAATTGACGGACAATAGCGTGGGCCAATACCTTCAATTACTCCTGTGTACATGGGTGATCTGTCCAGATTATTGCGGATCACATCATGGGTGTTTTCATTGGTGTAGGTTATATAACAGGGTATTTGTATTGGATGATCAGCCTGTTTGCCCATAAACGAAAACACCGGAGTAGGGTTATCACCTGGCTGTGGCTGCATCAGTGAAAAATCTATCGTCCGGGCATCAATACGTGGTGGCGTGCCTGTTTTTAAACGATCTACCCGAAATGGCAACTCACGTAAACGTTTTGCCAGTGCGATAGACGGCGGATCGCCTGCTCTGCCGCCTGAATGGCTCTGTAAACCAATATGAATTTGGCCACCCAAAAAGGTGCCAACGGTAAGTACTACAGATTTAGCCTTAAACTTTAACCCCATCTGGGTTACTACGCCGCTAACCTGATCGTTTTCAACCATCAGATCATCACAGGCTTGCTGAAAAATACTTAAATTTGGCTGGTTTTCCAGCATTGTACGAATGGCAGCACGGTACAACTGTCGGTCAGCTTGTGCTCTGGTGGCTCTTACCGCCGGGCCTTTAGAGCTGTTTAAAGTGCGAAACTGAATACCACCTTTGTCAGCTGCTATTGCCATAGCACCGCCTAACGCATCGATTTCTTTAACCAGATGACCTTTGCCAATGCCACCAATAGCCGGATTGCAGGACATTTGTCCTAAGGTTTCAACATTGTGGGTTAGCAATAATGTTTTACGGCCCATGCGTGCAGCTGCCAGAGCGGCTTCGGTGCCTGCATGGCCACCGCCTACAACGATAACGTCGAATGTCTCTTGGTACAGCATAGTTGCCTCAGTATCTGGTTAATCTGTGAAAGTGTTTAAGGGGCGCTATTGTAGCGCGATCCAGGTGTAAGTGGAATGCTGTACCGGGCTTAGGATCTTCTAAATTAAATAAGATCTTTTTAGAGATCTTTTTATTATTTTTACTACTAAGGAGCCGGTTTTCAGTGCATAAGCGGATCTTTATAAGAATGATCAGAAGCTTACTAAGGATCAGATCCTGTGATCAAGCTAGGATCTGTTGCGGTTGAACCGGTGATCAAAATGGCACTTTATCCACATGTCAGAAAAATATTTTTTTTATATTTAGGATAAATACAGCTTAATAACCGGTTTTACCTATACTTATGCACAGAGTGATTTATTAAATTGTAATTTTGTTGATAACTTGGGTGTAACTGGATCCTAACGCTTAAAATGCTTTTATCATGGCTTTATCATGCTGATATCAAGACTGTTTGTTAGATTGCCGTTAAGGTAACCACAAGTTGGTTTTATTGCTGAGGCCAACCTGGGAGAGACTAACGTTATCCTGTTCTTCCTGAGATATACTTGTGTTTGCGGGTGCTTGCCACCCGCTTTTTTTATTGCAGCGTTTTAATAAAGTCAGGTAGCCAGCGCAGGGCATGTTCCTCTGGTAGTTCGGCATCCTGGGCATCAATTTGCAGTGGCATTAACAAGCATTTTGCCTGCTGCGTATCTAGTAAACTCGCTATTTTTTCGCCAGCCAGACAAAAAGTATCGTAGGCAGAGTCACCTAAAGTGATCACGGCATAAGAAAGTGTGGTAAGATCACGCCGATCTTGTGCTAATTGATCCGCAAAGGGTTGAATATTATCAGGCAGATCTCCTGCGCCATAGGTGGATGTGATCACTAACCAAACCCCGGAAGGGTTAAGGTGATCCAGTTCGGGTTTCAGATGAAGTGTTGCTTCATAGCCCGCTTGTACCAGTGTTTCAGCAACTTGTTCTGCCACATATTCCGCTGCGCCCATTTGGCTGCCAACGAGGATGTCTATCATGATATGCCTCTTGTCATAAAAATGTTTGGCTATACTACTGGAATAAAATCAGTTAAAGCTATGCTTTGGTCTGATTTACGTGCTTTTACTGCTCTGCAGGCTAAGTAAAAGCAACAATAGCACTACCACTACGCCTGCGTGTTATTGAGGTTTAAACAACGTATGTCTGACACTGTGTCATTTTCCCAGCTAATGCTGCCTGAAGCTATTGTTCGTGCTGTTACTGAACTTGGCTATGAAACGCCGTCGCCTATCCAGGCTGCTGCTATCCCCAAACTATTAGCTGGCGAGGATGTATTAGGCCAGGCGCAAACCGGTACCGGTAAAACCGGTGCTTTCGCGCTGCCTTTATTAGCACGGCTTGACCCTGCGCAAAACGATCCACAAATTCTGGTTCTGGCGCCAACCCGTGAGCTGGCGATTCAGGTTGCTGAAGCCTTCCAGGCTTATGCCCGTTATATGCCGGCTTTTCATGTTCTGCCGTTATACGGTGGCCAAAGCTACACTAACCAGCTTAAATCACTAAAACGTGGCTCTCAGGTTATCGTGGGTACACCTGGCCGTATTCTCGATCACTTAGACCGTGGTACTTTAAAGCTGGATAAGTTGCGCGCTATCGTGCTGGATGAAGCTGACGAAATGCTGCGTATGGGCTTTATCGACGACGTGCAAACTATTATGGATGCTACGCCGCCGGGCCGTCAGGTCGCCATGTTCTCAGCCACTATGCCTGCGCCTATCCGTGCTATTGCTCAGAAGCATTTAAAAAATGCTGAAGAAATTAAAATTGCCTCTAAAACCAGTACCGTTGAGCGTATTACCCAACGTTATGTGATGTTAGATGGTAACCAGAAGCTGGATGCGTTAACCCGTCTACTGGAAGGCGAAGAGTACGATGCCACTATCGTGTTCGTGCGCACCAAAAGCGCCACTGAAGAAATTGCCGAAAAACTGGGCGCACGCGGTTATGCCGTGGCCTGCTTAAACGGTGATATGAATCAGGCACACCGTGAACTGACCATTCGTAAAATGAAAGCTAACCAGCTGGATATTATTGTGGCAACTGACGTTGCCGCCCGTGGTTTAGACGTAGAGCGTATCAGCCTGGTAGTAAACTACGACATTCCTTACGACAGTGAAGCCTATGTCCACCGTATTGGCCGTACCGGTCGCGCCGGTCGTGAAGGTAAAGCGATTTTATTCGTGTCACCACGTGAGCGCCGTTTACTGCGTACTATTGAACATGCTACCAAACAGCCAATTGAGCAGATGTCACTGCCTACCGGCCGTGTGATTGAACAGCGTCGTATAGAATCGTTCCGTGAACAGTTAGCGCAAACCATTGAAACTCAGGATTTAAGCTTCTTCCAAACGTTAATTAACGATTGGCGCGAGAAGATTGAAACTACAGAAAATGATCTGGCTGCGGCTTTACTGTTTTTAGCGCAGAAAGACCAGCCGTTAAACGTTGCCAGCCAGTTCCCGGAAATCCGCGAGCCGCATGCCCGTGGCGAGCGTGAAGAACGTCCACGCCGTGAGCGCTCAGATCGCCCTGAACGCAGTGGTGAGCGTCCGGATCGTGGCCCACGTGTTAAGCGTGAAATGAAAGGCGATTACCAGACTTACCGTATTGAAGTAGGTAAAGAGCACGGTGTGCGTGCAGGTGATATCGTTGGTGCAATTGCCAACGAAGCCAATATCGACAGCCAGTTTATCGGTAATATTAAGCTGTTTGATCATTTCAGCACTGTAGAGTTGCCGGCAACTATTCCGAATGAAATTTTCCAGCACCTGAAAAAGGTGTATGTGCGTAAGCAAAAGCTGAATATCACCGTAGACAGCGGCGCGACAGCTGCGCCAGCAGGCGAGCGTCGTCCGTCAAACGGCCCTGGCCCACGCCCTGGTGCTGCGCCACGTGCGCCACGTAAACCGCGTGATTAAGTTTTACCCTGTGTGATAAAACCCTGCCGCGGCAGGGTTTTTTATTGGCGACAGATTAACCACTGCACGTGTTAAACAGTGCTTGTTTGCCAGGCTGAAGTTTCTTATTGTAGAAGGCTTGCTTAACATCCTGAAAAATAACAGAGCAGCTGACTATGCCAAGCGTTTCATCCCGCTTTACTTTACCGCCGTTACCCTTACTTAGTTTGCTGGCGACATTGCTGTGTAGCAGCGTTGTCAACGCAGATGCTATTCGTCAAACCAAAGGTGACTTTGAAGATAAGTTTCGTCAGTTAGACGAAGTATTGCCAACGCCTAACGTATATCGCAATGCGGCCGGTGAACCGGGCCAGCAATACTGGCAGCAACAGGTTAACTATAAAATGGACGTGGAGCTGGATGAAACCGCGCGCCGGCTCAGTGCTAAACAGCAAATAAGTTATAAAAATAATTCACCGTACAGTTTGAAGTACCTTTGGCTGCACTTGGATCAGAACATCTTTAAAAACGATTCAATGGCCGAAATGAGCACCGACTTTGGTGGTATTGGCCGGCGTGGCCCTGCCACGTCGATTGGCGATGGTGACATTACTGCGCGCTTAAGTTTGGAAGAGCTGCGCCGGCAACAGTTTATGGCTGACAATGAGCTGGGCTTTGTTATCAGCAACGTAAAAAGCAGCAGCGGCAAAGCCTTACCGGTTACACTGGTGGGCACTTTGATGCGCATCGATTTGGATAAGCCGTTAAAACCGGGCCAATCGGCAGATTTCAGCCTCGATTTTGCCTTTAATATTGTAGAGGAAGATGCGGTATCGGCACGCTCCGGTTATGAGCACTTCCCCAAAGATGCCCGTGAAGGTGGCAACGATATTTTCTTATTGGCGCAGTGGTTTCCGCGTTTAGTGGCTTATACCGATTATGAAGCCTGGACCAATAAAGAGTTTTTAGGTCGTGGTGAGTTTACCTTGGAGTTTGGTGATTATGATGTCCGGTTAACGGTACCAAGCGACCATATTGTATCGTCCACCGGCGAGCTGCAAAACAGCAGCAAAGTGTTAACTAAAGAGCAATTAGCCCGACTGGAACAAGCTAAAACGGCGAAACGACCGGTGTTCGTGGTTACTGAAGCGGAAGCGCTGGAAAACGAGAAAGCCGGTACAGAGCAAAGCAAAACCTGGCATTTTAAAGCAAAAAATGTGCGCGATTTTGCCTGGGCTTCATCGCGTAAATTTATCTGGGACGCCAAAGGTTATCAACAAGGTGGCACTGAGCAGCCGTTTGTGATGGCGATGTCGTTTTACCCCAAAGAAGGCGGTGAGTTGTGGCAGAAGTATTCCACCGAAGCCATAGTACATACGATGGAAGTGTATTCACGCTTCTCGTTTGATTACCCGTATCCGGTAGCGCAATCGGTAAATGGTCCGGTTGGCGGCATGGAATATCCGATGATCACCTTTAACGGCCCGCGCACTAAGTTGCAGGACGATGGCAGCCGCACATACTCGCAAGCCGAAAAACGCTTTTTAATCGGGGTGGTGATCCATGAAGTAGGCCATATTTACTTCCCGATGGTGGTGAATTCCGACGAGCGGCAGTGGACCTGGATGGATGAAGGCTTAAACAGCTTTTTAGACGGTGTTGCCGGTCGCGAGTGGGACCCGACTATTCCGTGGGGCGTAGAGCCGCGTGACGTTGTCGACTATATGAAATCCGACGTCCAGGTGCCGATTATGACGCAGTCTGACAGCGTATTAAAGCTGGGCCCCAATGCTTACACCAAACCGGCTGCTGCGCTGAATATCCTGCGCGAAGTGATTTTAGGTCGCGAACTGTTCGATTTTGCCTTTAAAGAATACGCTACACGCTGGAAGTTTAAGCGGCCAACACCGGCAGACTTTTTCCGTACTATGGAAGAGGCCAGCGGCGTTGATCTGGACTGGTTTTGGCGTGGCTGGTTTTACAGCACCGATCATGTTGATATTTCACTGGATAAAGTGTTTCAGCTGCGTTTAGACAGCAAGAACCCGGACATTGATTTCGAGCGCCAGCGCCAACAGGAGCTGGATAAACCGATGCCGCTGTTTGTTGAGCGTAACAAAGCGCAAGGCAAAGTGCTGTGGATTGATAAAAACCAGGATGTGCGCGACTTTTACGATGACAACGACCGTTTTACCGTTACCAACAAAGAGCGCAATACCTATAATAAATTTCTGCATGAGTTAGAGCCGTGGGAGCGCAAAGCGTTTGAGCGTGCAGTGGCAGAAGATAAAAATTACTACGTACTCCAGTTTAGCAATAAGGGCGGTTTGGTAATGCCGATTTTGCTGCAGCTGAACTATGCCGACGGCAGCAGCGAGCAGCAGTATATTCCGGCCGAGATTTGGCGCCGTAGCCCCAAGGCAGTGAATAAACTTATTGTTACGGCCAAAGATAAAGTGCTGCAGGACGTAGTAGTCGATCCGAGGTGGGAAACCGCCGATGTCGATATTGAAAACAACTTCTACCCGCGGCGGATTATTCCGTCACGCATTGAAGCTTATAAAGCCGACAAGAGCAAAGCAAAAGTCAGCCGCGATATTATGCAGGACAGCAAAACCGAATTGAAAGATCTGGCGAAAAAGCCAGAAGACGGACAAAAGGATAATAATTGATGCGTAGGCTGTTAGCCTTGTTGTTAATGGCTGGCGTTTGCGGCCAGTTAGCGGCACATGAAATGAAAACAGCACTGACTAAGGTGCTGTTTAATCAACGCAGCGGCAATATCGAGGTGATGCACCGCTTTTATGTGCACGATGCTGAACACGGCGTAAAGCAATTGTTTGATGAAGGCGCTGACTTACTCAACAGCGAGCAAACTCAACACACCTTCAGCCGCTATGTTAGCGAGCATTTTGCGTTAACCTCTCTAAGCGGCGACGCCATCAACCTGACGTTGATTGGCGGACAACTGGAGGGCCGGTTTTTCTGGGTGTATCAGGAAGCGGCTATGCCGACCGGGTTAGACGGTTTGCGGATTAAACACAACGCCTTGCAGGCATTGTGGCCAGCGCAGGTGAACACGGTAAACGTTGAAGGCCGTGGTGAGGTAAAAAGCCTGAGCTTTGACAATAAAACCGGCTGGCAGCAGCTAAGTTTTTAGCCTTGGCTTTAAAAGTAACCGGCCAGGCGCCATATATCAGCCGGTAGACAAAATCTGGAGCTGAGCATGATTATCGCCTGTTCGAATTGTAATGGCTTAAATCGTTTGCCGGCAGAGAAGCCGGCACTTGAAGCGCGTTGTGGCAAATGCAAACAGCCATTGTTTAGCGGTGAGCCGCTTGAGCTTACTGCGGCTAATTTTAGTGCCCACGCCCATAAAAGTGAGCTGCCGTTGGTGGCTGATTTTTGGGCCAGCTGGTGCGGCCCGTGCCAGAGTTTTGCGCCGGTTTTCAGTCAGGCTGCACGTGAGCTGGAGCCGCATTTTCGCTTTGGTAAAATCAATACTGAGCAACAGCAGCAGTTGGCGACGCAGTTCAATATCCGTTCTATTCCTACCTTAATGCTGTTTAAACAGGGTAAGGTTGTGGCACAGCAAGCGGGTGCTCTACCCAAGCAAGCCTTTTATCAATGGTTATCACAGTATAAGTAAGTATTCACTCGCATTTCGGAGGCTTTATGACATCACAGGTTTTTACGCTCAGCAGTCCGGACGTTAAAGAAGGCCATTTTATGGCCACAGATCACGAGTTTGATGGCTTTGGCTGCAATGGCAAAAATATATCGCCTGAGCTTAACTGGACTAACGCCCCGGCCGGTACTAAAAGCTTCGCCGTTACCGTATTTGACCCGGATGCGCCTACTTGCTCGGGTTTCTGGCACTGGTTGGTAACCGATATTCCGCAGGACGCTAAAGGTTTAGCCCGTGGCGCCGGTAAAGGCAGCCTGCCAACGGGCAGCCGCAGTTTTAACAATGATTATGGCAGTAAAGACTTTGGCGGCGCTTGCCCGCCGGAAGGTCATGGTATGCACCGTTATCAATTTACCGTGTGGGCCTTACCCGAAGAAGCACTGCCGGCCGCTGATGGCGCCAGCTCTGCGGTGGTTGGTTTTATGTTAAATGCTATGGCGCTGGGTAAAGCCACGTTAACGGCAACCTATGCCCGTTAATCATTAAAAAAGGTACATCAGACTAAGGCCGCATACCGCGGCCTTTTTTCTTACGCTAAGCTAAGGTTTTCGCCTTGCGGGGTTAGTACTCTGACAACCACAGCTAATATTATGCCGCAACGTTTCTATGTGTTGCTAGCCGGGTTTTTCAGCCAGTTACTTTGCCTGGGTGTGGCCCGCTTTGCCTATACCCCGCTGTTGCCATTAATGCAGCAGCAAAATGTGCTGGATGACGCCAGTGGTGGTTATCTGGCTGCGGTTAACTATCTGGGTTATATGGCCGGGGCTTTGCTGGCGGCCAGCCTGAGTAATCTTAAACTAAAAGATACCCTGTACCGGCTTGGCTTAATTTTAGCGGTGCTGAGCACTCTTGGCATGGCGTTAACCGATAACGTTTGGCTGTGGTCGTTCTGGCGCTTTGTGGCGGGCTTAAGCAGCGCTTGTTCCATGCTGATTGCCTCTGGCCTGATTATGCATTGGCTGTTAAGCCACAAACAACGGGCTGAACTGGGCATCCACTTTGCCGGCTTAGGCTTTGGTATTGCACTTGCTGCGGTATTGGTAGAGCTGATGCTAAGCCTGCAGCTGGACTGGCGCACCCAGTGGCAGTATTTAGCCTTGTTCGGCGTGTTACTGGCCATTCCGGCCTGGCGCTGGTTACCAAAGCCGCTACAAACAACTTTAACCAGACAGGCTGGCATGGCCGACACGCCACCGGAGAAACGTTTTATCCGCCTAATGCTAGCCAGTTATTTTTGCGCCGGTTATGGCTATGTTATCAGTGCTACTTTTATCGTTACCATTGTCGAGCGTATGCCGGGTTTAAGCGGCAGCGGTAATCTGAGTTTTATCGTTTTAGGTTTAGCAGCAGCACCGGCGGTATTGTTGTGGGATTTAATTGCGCGTAAAACCGGCTACCTGAAAGCTATTATGCTGGCGTTGTTGGCACAAAGCGCCGCTATTTTACTGCCGCTATGGTTTAGCTCGTTAACGGCAGTATTGCTAAGCGCGGCCTTATTTGGCGCGACCTTTGTCGGGGTGGTTAGTTTAGTGCTAACCATGGCAGGGCGCTTGTATCCGAGTAAACCGGCGAAATTAATGGGCAAGATGACCCTGGCCTACGGTAGTGCACAGGTAATAGCACCGGCCCTGACCGGTTATCTGGCTGAAATAACAGGCCAGTACGATATTGGCCTGTATCTGGCCGCCGGCTTTGTTACGTTAGGTGCGCTGCTGATAGCGGTGTTGATAGCAACGGACAATACTTCACAGCAGCTAGATGTCTTGCCTTAGCTAATTGACTATACAAAAAATTATTTAAATAAATCAGTAATATGCTTGTATCTTGATGGCCAATAAGAGGGGGGCATGTCGGAACAAAATAAATCGTATCGTAAAGAGTACTTGCTTTACTCATAGGGTAATTAAACAAATATGCTAATCATAAACTACTTTATGATCTTTAGATTTGGGTTTGGATAAGATAGCCTTAAAATCTTTAATAATTTGTTGTCAATTTATGTTGGTTTGCCTAAATTAGACTAGTCATAAGAATTGTGTATAGCTCGAGGGATCGTATGAGTTCATTAGATTCGCACGTTGGAATTGTTCTGAATCAGTATGCAACTAGGCTGGAAACCGAATTCGAAAGTAATATATTTTCCTATTATGGGCAAATTCACCCTAATTTTCTTAGCCACTTTCGAGATAGATTTGAGGCATTTGTTCAGCAGAAATCATCTACAAACGTTAAAAAAGACACTGTCTCGTTTGTTATTAATACGCCTGGTGGCTCAGCTGAAATGGTTGAGAAAATGTCCGAAATTATCAGATATCATTTCAAAGAAGTTCATTTTATCGTTCCTGATACAGCTATGTCGGCCGGCACAATCCTTTGTATGTCAGGGGACAAAATTTTTATGGATTATTCCTCTTCTTTAGGCCCTATAGATCCCCAAATTCAGACTGCTGATGGAAAGTTCGTTCCAGCACTTGGATACCTGGACAAAATCGAAGAAATGATCGCCAAAGATCGAAACAATCAGTTGTCAAATGCTGAGTTTGCACTGTTTCAGAGCCAAGATTTAGCAGAACTCAGAAAATACGAACAAGCGAGGGATTTGACCAAGGAGCTATTAACAAAATGGCTAGTCGAATTTAAATTCAAAGATTGGAATGTCCATAGAACCGACCGTGCTAAGGTTGGGAAAGAGGTGACGATTGCCGAGAAAAGAGAAAGAGCTGAGGAAATTGCTCGATTACTGGGGAATAACGGTCATTGGAATAGTCATGGGAGAATGATAAGCTTGACTAAGTTAAGGAACGAACTCCGATTAGAAATTGAGGATTATACAGACCAGCTGGATCGTAGAAACATGATTAGAGCGTATAACGATTTATTAACTGATTATGTGCAGAGGAATCGGATACCTGTGTACATGCATCATTGTTAGAACAGGAGTTATTATGACCTTAGAAGACAAAGTTCGAGTATTGCAAGACAGGGGCCCTAAGTTCTCGAGTGAACAAGAGCGAAAACAATTCGAAGAAAAAATGCAGTATATACAAGAGCTTAAAGATAAAGGCTTAGTTAGGAAACGTACTTATAACCTTGCTATGTCTGGCACGCTTTGTAATACATATTAGTTAATATCCCGCCTACTTAAGTTACAGTGTTGCTTTGATAGCAACACTGTAACAATGTTGTTTGCTTTGAATCTTAATTGAGGGACGACTCGACTAGGGTAAACACGGTTCCAGAGACTCTCTCAGTTGTTTGGCAAAAAACGTTGTAGAACTTGTTGAGAACTTACATGACCCAGTCTTTGTGAGCTCTCCATTGGCGCTAACACCGTTTTCAAATTCTATTTTGAATTTTAATGAATCTAATTTATATGTTTTGCCGTCAAGAAGAGCTTCTAGATCTCGCCTCACATCAGTTGTACCTTTAACATTTATTTTTGCCAAGCAATCGAACTTGGTACGGACTCCATAGCAAGAGATATTATCTATAGTGAGTATGCAATTTCTACTCTCTATCTCTGAAATCCACTTTTCTATATCGAAATTGATATCCGCAACTACGACACCTAGTCCAACCATTGATCTGATTTCATTAATGAATTTTCTTAGGGAGCGGGGCGGATCAGTTATGCTTAGGAGTTTCGATTTGCTATTCCATGCAAATTTGCAGATGTAATAGACGGTGCTTTGACTTTGTATTTTGTTCCCCATTGGGTCTTCTATGTATACGTTTTCTATAGTTTTTTCTATATATTTACCAGTTAGTGATTCACTGTTGGAAGAACTTAATAAGAAGCCTCGGCCTGACTTTTCAGAATACTGATTTGCCAGCATTAAACTGGATAGCTCTCTCAACGAAATTGGGAGTTCGGAATATAGCCATCTCGTGCTTATCATTTTCATTCTTCCAATGAATTGATGACAGTTTTGTATGCTTGCTCCGCAGCTTCTCGAAGCAGCTTGTTCATCGTGTCGTTCTCTTTAGGTGTTGCCGCCCTTCTGGTTATATTGAAAGACTTCGTTCTTTCTTGAAAGTTATAAATTCCGCGAACCATGTATTTGAAGTCTGTACAGTCTGATGGAGAACCGAATTGTGTCTCGAACTCTACTTTGTCACCACCTTCAACTCCAGATATCCCAGTCCAAATTATTTTATATATGAAGAAACCTCGCTTGTGGAGTTGCTGGAACTCCTGAGAGTCAAGGACCCCTTCTCCAGCAAGCGCAGCTCTATTTATATATGAAGCTAACCTTGCTTCTCGTTCATCATCATCATCTTCACTCTCATCTTCGATCGTGTGGAATACGTCTACGCTGGTTACCGTATCAAATTTATACCCCGGCACGTTTCGCACAAGTACATCGAAAAATCTGCTTCGAGTCTCTGGTGATATGATGCTTGAAAGGTTAATACTGAACTCTTCAATCGTTTGACCATCCTGGAGCTGAGCGCTTAGTACTTGCTTTAGTCTAGAGGCGATATCTGCAGCTTTCTTAGTTGAAGGCATTTTTAACACTACGCCTTCATTAGTTTTTTCAATCTCGATATCACAGGTTTTTACTGCACGTTGACGTAACTCAGTTTTTGAGAAATCAAGATCGACGTAAGTCACAGATAGCTTGGTTGTACCGTTTTTCTGAGTTAATTTAACGGAGTTATCAATTTCTATGTTTGACTTTACAGTCGTGCAAGCTTTTCTAACATCATCTTCGGTTACTTCAAATTTTAAGGTCGTATGTGTAGATTTTTCTTTCTTGTTCGGGTTTTCAAGTAGCTTGGTTAGCCAAATAAAATCATGATACCCAAAGTTCAGCGAAGTAATTCGCTCAATCAGCATGTCCTTTGGAGCATTTAAAGGAAAAAATATTCCTCTAGTTCTTAAAAATTTTAGTAGTTCTAATTGTGTTACTTTCTTGTGTTGCAAAGCATCAAAAATGTTCTTATCCGTTGGGATGTAGATTGCTGGACCGGTAGCATTACTCATACTGCATTCCTATCTCAATTTCACTGAACCTTGTCGTGAATTGCTTAATCTGGGCGCACTCAACGCGTGACATTTGTTTACGCCTAGCTTCATCCTCACCCCAGATTCTCATGTACTCAATTTTTGCTTTTTCGAAATTTGAGATAGCGAAATTAGAAGGGTTTACCAAGCGGACTCTTATTTTGTAATCACTCACGAGCATTTGATAGTGTGACATTGCATCAATCAAATAGATGAATTCTTCAATAGTTTCACCTGATGGATGGTAATAAATAATAAAGCCATCTGAAATCATATCTTCAACTCCTCGATGTTTGATTATTAGCCAAGGAGCTGTAAGAGCTTCTATCGTAGCGGCTTTCTTCCATTCATCACCATTTCGTCTAGACCGAACTAAGTCAGGGTAGAAAAACGTGTAGTTTTCAATGCTTGGGAGTAAGTCGTCTCCCTTTAACATTTTCAGATCACATACTATGTTCAGAAGTTTCTCTATGAGATCTGGCCCCATCAAAGTCAGGGAGCCGAATTCAGATATTGGGATTTTTTCAAAATCGATTGTATTTATATGATCTTGGAAATTTTTATCGAAATCGCCATCATGGTTATAGATAAAGAGAATTCCTGATACCTGATCAAATCCATCAGGTTTTATCAAATATAGTTTTTGCCAGTCTTCACTGATATTTGCGCACTCTGTAGCAATAGCAAGTGACTTCAACGCCTTGGTAATAGATGTAACCTGGATTGACGATTTCGCATAACTCTTAAGATCAACGTTTTGATAGACTGTCATTCCTGAATACGGATCGTCATAGTAAAAAACTACATCGGAAGGATGGGTTTTTTTACCGTGGCTATCGGTAACACATTCCCAATCAATATCACGTGGTCCGGATGAACTCCATTTAAAATACTTAAAAAGCTCATCAAAAACGAGCTTGGCCATTGTTTCGATATTTCCAGTCTCTGACATAAGACACTCTCATTTAGCGAGTTGCTAATTCTGTTCGCATAGCCAAACTATTACGTGATGTGTCTAAATGCAATCCAAAGTTTAAAAAAGTAATTAAGAAAATGTTTTGAATATAGAAGATCGCAGTCTGTTTACGCCGATCATCTTTTTTTAATAAAATTCCGAATTTCTCTGGGTACTAATGCAGTTATCCGGAACTTCCGGATAACTTAAAGCTGGAGCTATTACCTGAACGAACTGCTGAAATGGGCGTGTTTTAAGTGGTTGGATATATTTATAATTTTCTCTTATTGATCTTTCTTTTCGTGCTTTATTTTCCTATACAAAACGAGCTGAAAATCTTACCCAGCAAATCATCAGAACTAAACTCGCCGGTTATTTCATTTAAGTGCTGCTGGGTTAGCCGCAGCTCTTCGGCGAGAATTTCGCCGGCGATATAGCTGTGCAGTTGCTCCTGGCCAATAGCAAGGTGCTCTGCGGCACGATCCAGTGCGTCTAAATGGCGGCGGCGGGCGAGAAAGCTGCCTTCGGTACTGGCGTCAAAGCCGATACATTGTTTTAAATGCTCGCGCAGCGCATCGATACCATCGCCGGTTTTGGCCGACAAACGATACACGGGTGTATGACTATCAGTATCCGGAGTCATTGGTTCGCCGGTTAAATCGGCTTTATTGCGAATAACCGTTACACCCAAATTTGCCGGTAAGCGGTCGATAAAGTCGGGCCAGATATCGTGCGGGTCGGTGGCGTTGGTGGTGGTGCCGTCGACCATAAACAACACACGGTCGGCCTGCTCAATTTCTTTCCACGCCCGTTCTATACCAATTTGCTCCACCTGATCGGTAGCATCACGTAAACCGGCAGTGTCGATAATATGCAGCGGCATACCATCGATATGAATATGCTCGCGCAGCACGTCGCGGGTGGTACCGGCTATTTCGGTCACTATAGCCGCTTCATGGCCGGCTAGGGCATTTAGCAGGCTGGATTTGCCGGCGTTAGGTCGTCCGGCTATTACTACCTTCATGCCTTCGCGCAAAATACTGCCCTGGGTCGCCTGCTTTTTTACGGTGGCCAGGTAGTCGATAATTTCAGCTAAATCGGCGGCGACTTTGCCGTCGGATAAAAAGTCGATTTCTTCATCAGGGAAATCTATCGCTGCTTCGACATACATGCGCAGGTGAATAACTTTTTCTACCAGTTGATGAATACGGTTCGAGAACTCGCCTTGCAGCGATTGCATGGCACTGCGTGCAGCTTGTTCGCTGCTGGCGTCAATTAAGTCGGCGATGGCTTCGGCCTGAGCTAAATCGAGCTTGTCGTTTAAAAAAGCGCGCTCTGAGAATTCGCCGGGGCGGGC
Source organism: Rheinheimera hassiensis (assembly GCF_022436675.1). Lineage (GTDB taxonomy): Bacteria > Pseudomonadota > Gammaproteobacteria > Enterobacterales > Alteromonadaceae > Alishewanella > Alishewanella hassiensis. The sequence continues at coordinate 33,658 of NZ_JAKUJZ010000012.1, forward strand.
AATACGGACATTCGGCTGGGCTAATACCTGTTTTAACAGCATATCGAGTAATACCGGGCCGCCATGGCCTTGTAGCTCAAGTACATCTTCGCCGGTAAACGAATTTGGGCCGGGGAAGAGCAGGGCAATGCCTTGATCCAGCACCTTGGCTTGGCCATCAAAAAACGGTAAGTACTCAGCGTAGCGCGGTTTAGGCAGTTTGTGCAGGATAGCCTGAGCTACGGCTTTGGTGTCGGGGCCGGAGATGCGGATAATACCAACACCGGCGCGGCCGGGGGCGGTGGCTAAAGCGGCGATGGTGTCGGTAGTAAACATGCTGTTGCCTCTTAATAGAAAAAGCCTGTCAGCACAAGGCGACAGGCCATTGGTATTGTTCAGGGTATGAACCGGGAAATTCCTGCTTCGCCGCCTTCGACAGTACGTCCTTGTACTGTCTCAGCCTGCGCGGCATCCCTGCCGCTGCTACGCAGGAACACCCGGTTCACACCTCATGGTATTTCAATCAAGCTTTTTTAGTATGTAAGCCTTTCTTTTCCATACCACGGTAGATATACAGCATCTGTGCCAGTGAAATCAGGTTACTAACAAACCAGTACAGTACCAGGCCACTTGGAAACCACAGGAAGAATACTGAGAACGCCACCGGCATCCACATCATGATCTTCTGCTGCATTGGGTCAGTTACCTGCATCGGCGTTAGCTTTTGCATTAAGAACATGCTGGCACCAAACAACACTGGTAATACATAGTAGGGGTCAAGCGCGGATAAATCGTCAATCCACAACATAAACGGTGCATGACGCAGCTCAACACTTTCAACAAATACCCAGTACAGCGCAAGGAAAATTGGCATCTGGATAATCATCGGCAAGCAGCCACCCATAGGGTTAACTTTTTCTTTGCGATACAGTTCCATCATCGCCGGCCCCATTTTCTGCCGGTCGTCTTTATAGCGTGCTTGCAGCTCTTCAATTTTTGGCTTTAAGTTACGCATTTTCGCCATTGACTCGTACTGCACTTTAGTTAGCGGGTACATCGCGCCTTTAACGATAATGGTGATGCAGATAATGGCCAGGCCCCAGTTTACTACAAAGCCCTGGATGGTCGTCAGTAACCAGAACAACGGTTTAGAGAGAAACCACAGAAAGCCATAATCTACTGTTAAATCTAAACCACTGGCTAACTTTTCCAGGTTGTCCTGATTTTTCGGACCTGCGTAAAAGGTGCTACCTAAGGTGGCTTCAGCGCCTGGCTCAATATTGACTACCGGGCCTTTAGTGCCAATAACACCCTGCCCGTTACGTACCATACTGTATAACTGGTTATCAGCTTGCTGATCGGGTACCCAGGCAGATACAAAATAGTGCTCTAACATGGCCACCCAGCCACCTACTGTAGCTTCAAGCAGGTTTTTATCTGTCATGTCGTCAAATTTGTACTTGGTGTAACGTGTTGATGACGTACCATAAGCGCCGCCACGGTAAATTGGCATCATCATGCTGCTGCTTTCACCGTTATCGATAGTTTGCACCAGGTGCTGATACGGCTGCACGGTTTTAACTTCGCCGCTTTGGTTTTGGATAAAATATTCTACCCGGACATCATATTGGCCAGCGGTAAAGGTAAAGCGTTTTTCAATTTGCAGGCCGTTGTGGTTAAACAGCAAAGGCACTACCAGCTCGGTTGCACCTTCGGCCAGCGTGTAACTGTTTTGTGCGCTGCTATATACCGGGCGCGCGTTACGGCTGTCGTCCGGGCCGTCGCGGCCAATCAGGCCACTTTGGGCTACGTACTCAAAACCGGGCAGGCGGCGCATTAATGGGTAAGCATCACCGGCACCTTTATTCAGTTCGAACGCGGGCAATTGCAGGTCAACAATATCACCGCCACGGCTGTCAATGCTCAGCTGCAGTACGTCAGTATTAATGCGGATAGTACGTGCCGCTGCTGCCACTGCGGTAGCCGGTTGTTCGGCATCGGCGGTGGTTAGCTGTAAATCAGCAGAACTGCTGCCAGAAGTTTGGCTTTGCTGCGTTACCGGGGCGACTGGTTTTGGCGCAGTGTCAATATTCCACTGTTGCCAAAGTAAAAAACTGACCAGTGCCAGGCCAATAACTAATAAACTACGTTGTGATTCCATGGCTTAGCTTTTCTCATTGTGCTTTTCAGGAACAGGATCATCACCGCCTGCATGTAAGGGGTGACATTTTAATAAACGTTTCGCCGCTAACCAACTGCCTTTTAGTATGCCAAAGCGTTCTATCGCAGTAATAGCGTAATGTGAACAAGTCGGATGAAAACGGCAGCTGGGTCCGAATAGTGGGCTAATCAGTCTCTGGTAACCGCGCAGCAGCGTTAACGCTATGCTGACAGCGAAGCGGTGTACTGGCGAGCGATCTTGCGCCATAACTTTTCCAGTTGCCTCTGTAACTCATCATTAGCCGTATTGCTAATATCACCTTTTACCATCAGCACCAAATCGACACCAGGCAACTCATGTTGATGCAAACGAAAGCTGTTACGCACACAGCGCTTAATGCGATTGCGTTGCACGGCTAATTTAACACGTTTTTTTGCGATAGTAAGGCCTAATCGGGGATGAGGCAGATGATTGGCTTTTGCCAAGATGGTGAACAGCGGGGAAGAAACCCGAAAAGGAAGTTGGAAAACGTTATCGAATTGACCGGGAGTTAACAGTCGTAACTCCCTGCCGAATTTCAAGCTGACCACGCAGCGGTTAACAGCTAATTAAGCTGATAAACGCTGACGGCCTTTAGCACGACGACGCGCTAATACCTGACGACCACCTTTGGTAGCCATACGTGCACGGAAACCGTGGTTACGCTTGCGCTTTAATACGCTTGGTTGAAAAGTTCTTTTACTCATAATTTCATCCGTCCGGTCGAAATATTTACTAAAGGTTTCTGTGTTTTAGTAAATATACCAAAACGCAGCTGACAAAAATGAGCGCGAATTTTAAGTAGTCTGCAGCTTAAAGTCAATCTGATCCTGTGTTTTATTGCACGGCGATCAACTCAGATCCTGTTTTCACTAAAGTTTTCCACAGGCAGGCCTATGCTAACTGAATAAAGTGTGAGTTATTTTACTTTTAGTTTAAATTCTTCGGGCAAAAAGCAGTGGTATTATGAAAAGGTATAAGAGAATTTATGTTATATAAAACATTTAGTTATGGCTAATTGCGCTGGCAATGCGTTAATTTACAAAAGTCAATATTGAAGTTGTGGATAAGATAGTACCATAATGTGCGCTTCGTTAACTTACGCCAGCCTTTTTAATCATAATAACTAAGGCTTCAGGAGATATGGTGTATCAGTCCGTTTGGCAAAATTGCCTGCAAGCGCTGCAAGCCGAATTGCCCGCGCAGCATTTCAGCATGTGGATCCGCCCGCTGCAAGCTGACAGTTCTGACACAGGGCTAACCTTGTACGCACCCAACCGCTTTGTGCTGGATTGGGTACGCGAGAAGTACCTGAACCGGATCATGGAGCTGATCCACGATTACTGTGGCGATGACGCGCCACGGCTGAAGTTTGACGTAGGTTCCAGCCAGAGTAATAAAGCGCGTTCAAATACTCCGGCGCCGGCCTTAGCGGCTGTGCCCCAGGCCGCGCCTGTGCAAAGAGAAGCGCCCGAGCCCGCACCGAAAACTATTGTTACCAGTAATGTACGCGCCAACTACACCTTTACTAACTTTGTTGAAGGTAAATCTAACCAATTGGCGCGAGCTGCTGCCAGCCAGGTGGCCGATAACCCCGGCACAGCTTATAACCCGCTATTTATTTACGGTGGTACCGGTTTAGGTAAAACTCACTTATTGCATGCAGTAGGTAATGGCATACTGGCAAAAAAGCCGGATGCTAAAGTGATTTATATGCACTCTGAACGCTTTGTACAGGATATGGTAAAAGCGTTACAAAACAATGCTATAGAAGAGTTTAAACGCTATTATCGTTCGGTAGATGCGCTACTTATCGATGATATTCAGTTTTTTGCTAATAAAGAGCGCTCGCAGGAAGAGTTTTTCCATACCTTTAATGCGCTGCTTGAAGGCAACCAGCAAATTATTCTTACCAGCGATCGTTACCCGAAAGAAATTGACGGCGTAGAAGACCGGTTAAAATCGCGTTTTGGTTGGGGCCTGACCATTGCCATTGAACCGCCAGAGCTGGAAACCCGGGTGGCTATTTTGATGCGTAAAGCGCACGAAAACCAAATTCGCCTGCCCGAAGAAGTGGCATTTTTTATTGCCAAGCGGTTACGCTCTAACGTGCGCGAACTTGAAGGCGCGTTAAACCGCGTTATTGCTAACGCCAATTTTACTGGCCGGCCTATTACTATCGACTTTGTCCGTGAAGCACTGCGCGATTTACTCGCGCTGCAGGATAAGTTAGTTACCATCGAAAACATCCAGAAAACCGTTGCCGAATACTATAAAATCCGCGTTGCCGATCTATTGTCTAAACGCCGCTCGCGCTCGGTAGCCCGGCCGCGGCAAATGGCGATGGCGTTGTCAAAAGAGCTGACCAACCACAGTTTGCCGGAAATTGGCGATGCTTTTGGCGGTCGCGATCACACTACAGTGCTGCATGCCTGTCGTAAAATCGAGTCGCTAAAAGAAGAAACGCACGAAATAAAAGAAGACTTCCAGAATTTAATCCGTACTTTGTCATCGTAAAGGGACTTGGTCATGCAATTTACTATCAACAGAGACGCCTTACTTAAGCCATTACAAATGGTGTCTGGCGCTATAGAGCGCCGCCATACGCTGCCTATTTTATCTAACGTATTACTGGAAGTAACCGAAGCAAGCTTGTCACTTACCGGTACTGATTTAGAAGTAGAGCTGGTTGCCACTACCGATGCCCTTAGTGTACAAAGCCCCGGCCGTATTACCGTGCCAGCAAAAAAGCTGTTGGATATTTGCCGCAGCCTGCCGGAAGGTTCTGATATTCGCGTACAACTGCAGGGTGATAATTGCATTCTTACCTGCGGGAAAACCAAGTTCACTTTATCTACCTTAAGCGCGTCTGAGTATCCTAACCTGGAAAGCTGGCAGGGTGAGGTAGACATTCAGCTAACACGGATGCAGTTGCGCAAGTTGCTCGACGACACTGCGTTTTCTATGGCGAATCAGGATGTACGTTATTACTTAAACGGCTTGCTGTTTGAAGTAGATAACGGCGCGGTAAAAGCGGTAGCGACTGACGGCCACCGTTTAGCATTAAGTGGCCTTGATTTACCGGGCCTGACGGCGCAACAAAAGCAAATTATTATTCCGCGTAAAGGCGTGCTTGAAGTGATGCGCTTGCTGGCCAGCGATGATCAGCTGATTACTTTGAGCCTGGGCCAAAACCATATTCGCCTGACAGACAGCAACTATGTGTTTAGCAGTAAGCTGATTGATGGCCGCTTCCCCGATTACCGCCGCGTATTGCCGCGTAACAGCAATAAGCTGGTTACGGCGCATCGCAGTGTATTAAAAGATGCCTGCACCCGGGCGTCTATTTTATCTAACGAAAAATACCGCGGTGTACGTTTTACGCTAACCAGTGGCGAGCTGCAAATTGTGGCGAACAACCCCGAGCACGAGCAGGCCGAAGAAATTATTGAAGTAGAATACCAGGGCGACAACCTGGAAATTGGTTTTAATGTCGGCTACCTGCTGGATGTACTCAATACCTTAGCCACCGATTTAGTGGTGCTGCACCTGAACGATGCTAACTCCAGTGCACTGGTAGAGGGCGTTGGCAATATTGGTGCATCTTACGTTGTTATGCCAATGCGCCTGTAACGATGTCACTGTTGTCAGTTAGCGCCAGTCAGTTTCGCAATCTGACGGCAGTGTCTTTAAGCGCGCATGCTCAGTTTAATTTAATTATTGGCATGAACGGCAGCGGCAAAACCAGTTTGCTGGAGGCCATTTATTATTTAGCGCATGGCCGGTCATTTCGTACCAGCCGGCCGCAGCGTTTAGTGCAACACGACACAGATGCCTTTGTTATTCATGCTAAGGTGTCAGCGCAGCAGCAGGTGCACAGTTTAGGCTTACAGCGCGATAAGCAGGGCGATTTGGTGCTGCGGCTTAATGGTGCCAACGTAAACCGGCTGGCAGAGTTTGCCAGCTTGTTGCCGGTACAGCTGATTACACCAGACAGCTTTCGTTTATTTTTTGGCGGCCCGAAAGAGCGTCGACAGTTTTTTGATATGGGATTGTTCCACGTGGAACCTGCCTTTTTCGATAGCTGGTTGCGTTTTAATAAAGTATTAAAGCAGCGCAATGCTTTGCTAAAAACCAGCCGCCAGTACGACAGCCAGTTTGAGTTTTGGGATCAGCAGTTTGTATTGCTGGCCTTTGAGCTACAGCAGTTGCGGCAACACTACGTTAGCCAACTGGAAGCCGCGTTTCGGCAGTTGACTGGCGGCGACGAATTAATGCAGCAGTTAAGCTTTCAGCTGCAGCAGGGTTGGCCAGAAAAAATCAGCAATCCTGCAGAGTTACAGCAGCTGTTGCAACAAAGCTTTAGCCAGGACAGCCGTATGGGCTTTACCCAGTATGGCCCGCAAAAAGCCGATTTAAAGATTAAAAAAGACCAATGGGCGGCAGAAGAAGTGTTATCCCGTGGTCAGTTAAAAGTGTTATTATTTGCGCTTAAAATTGCGCAAAACAATGTAATTCGTGACAACGGCCAGAAACAACCGCTGTTGTTAATCGATGATTTGGCGTCGGAGTTAGACCAAGAGTCAACCCGACAGATTTTTAGCTATTTACGCGATATTAACTCACAGGTTTTTATTACTGCAATTAACGCTGAACAGGTTTCACCTTTTATCACCGCCGATCAACTGGCGATGTTTCACGTGGAACACGGGCAGCTAACAGCACGGACAGATGACGATGGCCGAACAACATAACTACGATTCCTCGAGCATTAAAGTATTAAAAGGACTGGATGCAGTTCGTAAAAGACCGGGCATGTACATCGGCGATACCGATGACGGCTCAGGCTTACACCACATGGTATTTGAAGTCGTTGATAACTCTATCGACGAAACCTTAGCTGGCCACTGCTCTGATATCTGGGTAACCATTCACAGTGATGGTTCGGTATCTGTACGCGATAACGGACGTGGTATTCCTACCGACATGCACGAAGAGGGTGTATCGGCCGCTGAAGTTATTATGACCGTGCTGCACGCCGGTGGTAAGTTTGATGATAACTCCTATAAAGTGTCTGGTGGTTTGCACGGTGTAGGTGTGTCTGTTGTTAACGCCCTGTCTGACAAACTCGAGCTTACCATTCGCCGTAAAGGCCAGGTGCATCAACAAATTTACCATTTAGGTGTGCCGCAAGCGCCATTAGCGGTAATTGGTGAAACCGAAGATAAAGGTACCACCATTCGTTTTTGGCCCAGCCCAACCGTGTTTACCGATATCAATTACCACTTTGATATTCTGGCCAAGCGTTTACGCGAGTTGTCGTTCTTAAACTCCGGTGTCAGCATTATTCTTAGCGACGAGCGCACCGACAAGAAAGACCACTTCAAATATGAAGGCGGCATAGAGGCTTTTGTACAGTACTTAAACCGTACCAAAACCAGCGTGCACCCTAAGGCATTCTATTTTACTGATCAGCGCGACGACGGCATTTCGGTAGAAGTAGCAATGCAGTGGAACGACAGCTATCAGGAAAACGTGTTTTGTTTTACCAATAACATTCCACAGCGTGATGGTGGTACTCACTTAGCCGGCTTCCGCGGTGCTTTAACGCGGGTATTAAATACCTATATCGAGCAGGAAGGCTACGCCAAGAAAATGAAGGTACAGGCCTCTGGCGATGACGCCCGTGAAGGCTTAACCGCTGTTATCAGCGTAAAAGTGCCAGACCCTAAATTCAGCTCGCAAACCAAAGACAAGCTGGTATCCAGCGAAGTGCGCTCAGCAGTAGAGAGCGTAATGGGCGAAAAGCTGAACGAATACCTGCTGGAAAACCCGGGCGATGCCAAAATTATTGTGGGCAAAATTGTCGACGCCGCCCGTGCCCGTGATGCCGCGCGTAAAGCGCGTGAAATGACCCGTCGTAAAGGCGCGCTGGATATTGCCGGCTTACCCGGTAAACTGGCCGACTGCCAGGAAAAAGACCCGGCGTTATCTGAACTGTACATAGTAGAGGGTGACTCTGCGGGTGGTTCTGCCAAACAGGGCCGCAACCGCAAAAACCAGGCAATACTGCCGCTGAAGGGTAAAATTCTGAACGTAGAAAAAGCCCGCTTCGACAAGATGCTGTCATCTCAAGAAGTCGGCACCTTAATCACGGCGTTAGGCTGTGGTATAGGCCGTGAAGAATACAACCCGGATAAAACCCGCTACCACAGCATTATCCTGATGACGGATGCTGACGTCGACGGCTCGCACATCCGTACGTTGCTGTTGACCTTTTTCTACCGTCAAATGCCTGAGCTAATCGAACGCGGTTATATCTATATTGCTCAGCCACCACTGTACAAAGTGAAAAAGGGCAAGCAAGAGCAGTATATTAAAGACGAAGCGGCGTTAACCGAGTACCTGACCACCCTGGCCCTGGACGAAGCCTCACTGCATGTTAATGCAGACGCGCCGGGCATTGGTGGTGCAGCGCTGGAAACCCTGGTACGCCAGTATCACAAGGTATCGGCCACTATCTTGCGGTTAACGCGGAAAATCCCGTATAACCTGTTAAACGAGCTGATCTATGTACCGGCATTAGATGTTGCCCAGGCAAAATCGGCCGAGTACAGCGAGCAGTGGGCGAAGACACTGGTACAGCGTTTAGATGACAAAGAAGGCGACGGTTCAAGCTACAGCTATGTGGTGCACGAAGACCGCGAGCGTCAGCTGTTTCTGCCAAAAGTGATTATTCGCCAGCACGGTATCGACAATGAATACCTGCTGCACTACGACTTTGTTACCTCGCGCGATTACCTGAGTATTGCAGCACTGGGTGATGCCATTCGTGACCTGATCGAAGAAGGCGGTTATATCCGCCGTGGTGAGAAAATCAAACCGGTAGAAACCTTCCTGGAAGCGCTGGACTGGCTGATGAGCGAATCAAAACGCGGCCTGTATATTCAGCGCTATAAAGGGCTGGGCGAGATGAACCCGGATCAGCTGTGGGAAACCACCATGGACCCGCAAAGCCGTCGTATGCTGCAGGTAACTATTGAAGACGCCATCGGCGCCGACCAGTTGTTTGCCACGCTAATGGGCGACCACGTAGAACCACGCCGCGCCTTTATTGAAGAGAACGCGCTCTACGTAGCTAACCTGGATGTATAATCTGATGTACGATTAAAAAACGGGCCTACGGGCCCGTTTTTATTTGTGAGCTGCAATATTCTCCGGTTCGGCATAGTAATAACCGACACCATACATAGTGTGGATGAAGCGTAGTTTGGGGTAGAGCTGGCGGTGTTTGGCGCGTAGTTTGCGGATATGGCAATCTATAGTGCGCTCGCAAATATCTGCATAATCGGTATAGCTGCTGTCCATCAGGTGGCTGCGGCTAAATACCTGCCTGGGGTGGGTTGCCATTAACTGATGAAACTTAAATTCCAGTTTAGTTAGCTTTACCGATTGCTGCGGCGAGCTTAGCGTAAAGCGCAGGGTGTCTATAATTAGCAGTGGCGGTGGTTGCGGGCTGGCAGGTTCAATAATAGGGCTAGCCGGGCCTGCCAGGGCTTTTAAATGCGAGCTTAAGTCGCCAAGTACGCCGTTTAATTCGGTGATCTGTGCAGCCATACGCTGATAGAGATCTGGCGGAATATCAGATTTACGCACCTGTTGTTCCAGCAGCGATACCAGCAAAAACGCTTTCTGTGAAAGTTGTACACCTTCATGATTGTCCGTTTTATCTGTCACTGTCATCGCACCTCCCGAAAACAATACTATGAATGAAAACTGAATAATGTGAAGGGTATTTTACCTTTATTAACGCTTTTCCCTGATCCTTCCATAGTTTTTCCACATTGTTTCGCTAACCTGATACTGGCTGAATACGGCTGGGTTAAGGTAATAATGGCTATGAACAAATATCTTGTTTGCTTACTGCTAAGCATAAATACACTAACAGCGTGTTCATCTTTTGATGATGCGGCCCCGCCAGCTGGCCTGGAAGACAGGGTACGGCCGGACGCGGGTTTACCGGTGTCGAAACTGGACAAGCCAGACCCGGATGACCCTTACTACGCCGCACTGGAACCCGAGCCTGAAGTGATGCCGCTAAAAAGAAATGGCTCCTTGTTTAACCCCGACCGGTTGCACAGTTTGTATGTTGAGCGCTCGCACTTTAAAGCTGGCGATATAGTGTCGGTGCAATTGTCGGAGTCGACCCGCGCGACCAAAAAGGGTAATACCGAGCTGCAGAAAAGCTCTGACTACAACCTCGACCCGATCCAGATCCCCGGTGGTAACCTGCGAATTGCCGGTAAAGAAGTAAACCTGGGCCTAAGCCAGGACCAACGCTTTAAAGGTGACGGTTCTGCCAGCCAAAGTAACGACTTTGAAGGTGAGCTAACGGTAACGGTAATGCGGGTGCTGAATAACGATAACCTGCTGGTGCGTGGCGATAAATGGATGCTTATTAATAACGGTAAAGAATTCATAAGGTTAACCGGAATTATCCGGGCAAAAGATGTCGATAAAGATAACAAAATTAAATCGACTAAAATTGCTAACGCCCGCATTGAATATTCCGGTACCGGCGCCCTGGCTGACAGCCAGCGTCTGGGCTGGTTAACTGAAAAACTGAATAACCCTGAGCTATGGCCATTTTAAACCTGCGCCTGCTGCTGGTAGTAGCGCTGGCGCTGCTTAGCGGCTGCAGCTATGAGCGCACTATAAGATATACGCTGGAGCCGCCAGAGCAGCGGCTGATCCTGGAAGCTACCGGCTATGCGGTGGTGGAGTCGCAGCCCGGCGTTAGCTATGAAGATAAGTTACTGGTGGCTATGGCGGCGTCGCGCCAGGATGCGTACCGCCAACTGGCAGAACAGCTTTACGGCAAAAGGTTAACGGCCAGCTCAAGCGCTGAGCAGTCGGTGCTGCTTGAGGATACTGTACAAAGCCAGGTGCAGGGCGTAATAAAAGGTGCTGAGCTGGTTGAAGCGACGGTAGACGGCAAGCTGTATGTAACCCGGCTAAAACTGGACACGGCTAATTTAATTACACTGCCGCAGGCTAGTCTAACCCCGGCCAGCCCCCGGCAGAAGTGGTGGCGCTGATGACAATATTACGCCTGACACTGGCAGCGTTACTGACATTTAATGTACAGGCCGAATGGTACAGCGGTAGCGGTACGGCGGTTATTTTTGATGATAACCGCCAGCTGGCACGGCAACAGGCGGCGAAACAGGCGCTGCGTAATGTACTGCTACAGGGCGATGTATCGCTCGCTGCGTTGCAGTTGTATCGTCAGGAAGATCTGGCCGAAGAGTTATTTGCCCTGCATTCGTCTGTGCCGGTATCACAAATTGTTATTCAGGAAGAGCATGAGCGCGACGGCCAGCTGTCAATTACGTTAAAAGCCGACGTCTGGCCGCAGGCAAATCTGTGTGATGATCGCAGCATAGCCAAGGCACTGGTGTTAACGCCATTTAGTTTGTCGGCCGGGGCAACGCAGGTTGCGCTGGGCAATAATGCACTGAATACAGAAATAAACCGCCGTTTTACTACGGCGGTGCAGCGCAGCCCGGCTGATTTTCTGGTTAAAGCCATAACCGCCGAGCCACTGTTTGCCCCCGAGCAGTATCAGCAGGGCCCGGCGCAGCAGCAACTGCGTAATATGGCGGAATCATCACAGGCACAATTTATTGTCGCAGGAAGGCTGCGTAATTTATCGTTTGGCCGTCAGCAGGCCGGCTTGCTAAAAAAAGAACGCTGGGTTCGCCAGTTTGCGCTGGAAGTCAGCGTGCTTGATGGCGTTAGTGGCCGGCCAATTCAAAGCCAGATTTACCAAACGCGCACCTTATGGCCGTTTGCTATGACCACAGAGCTAGATCCGGCCAGCGATCAGCTGTGGCGCTCTGATTTTGGCATCGAGCTGCAAAGGTTAATCAATGAAGCAGTGGATGATATTGCGGTAGCGCTTAGTTGTGTGCGTGTTAAGGCTCAGGTTATCCGGGTGACAGGCAGTAGCATTACTATCAGCGTTGGCAGCAGGCAGGGGATAAAGCCGGGCGATACCTTTAGCCTGCTGCATAGCGACAGCTTTACTGATAGCTGGGGGAACAGCTACGCCGTAACGGCTGAAAATGACAGCCAACTTGAAGTGGTACGGGTGTATCCGGACCATGCAGAAACACGGGCGGTTAAATCTCATTATCTGGCTCCGGTGCAGGTGCGGGATCAGGTGCAACTAGACAGTGTGAGGGAGAGACAATATGCAAATTAACAGCAATATGTTTAGCACCATGACAGACTGGTTAAGTGACGGCACAGCAGAAAGCGATAACAATGCTGGCTTTATGCAAACACTGAACTCTGCGCTGGACCCCAATAACGAAAACGCAGAGCAGCAAGCAACGCAGCTGGTAAGCATGCTGAGCGGACAAGACGACACAGCATCTGCGATGAAGGGTTCTGACGCTATGTTTGCCGCCCTGACACAAAATATGATGCAAAGCATGGTGCAGGCAGCGCTGGCGCCGACACCTGAACAAGCTGCTGCAACGGCAGCAGAAGCGGCAGATCCTGCCGCAACAGCCTTTGCTGATGGCAGTTCACCTGGCCTGGGCGATGCGCTGGATATTATTAACCCGCTGCAACATATTCCACTGGTAAGCCAGTATTACCGCGACTGGACCGGCGATGATATGGGCTATATTTCACAGGTGGCCGGTGGTGCGCTGTGGGGCGGTAGCCTGGGGGTAGCCACTTCTTTTGTTAATCTCGGCCTGACCAGCGTGATGGGTAAAAGCCCAGCACAGTATATGCAGCAGTTTTTTACAGCTGATGAAGCCGCCACTGCCAGCCCGGGCAATGTAGCAGCAAGCGCGCCATCGCCAACTCCGAAGCCAGCACCGGCCCTGCGCCCGGCCAGCAGTTAACCGCGTTTGATTTTCCCGTTTGGGGGCCATTGCGGCCCCCAATCCTGCAATAACTGCAACCGGGCCGCTAACATTTTTGCCAAAAGCCGGTTCTGACCCTACAGATCACTGCCACAACCAAGTATACTTTCCAGTCATTTTTTCAGTGAGTCACTACGCATGCATAAGTACGATATTAAAACCTTCCAGGGGTTAATACTGGCCTTACAGGATTACTGGGCGCGGCAGGGCTGTGTATTGGTACAGCCACTGGATCTGGAAGTAGGTGCTGGTACTTTCCACCCTATGACCTTTTTACGCTCACTGGGGCCGGAACCGACCAACGTGGCCTATGTGCAACCTTGCCGTCGGCCCACAGACGGCCGCTACGGCGAAAACCCGAACCGGTTGCAGCATTACTATCAGTTTCAGGTAATTTTAAAGCCGTCACCGGATAATATTCAGGAGCTGTATTTAGGCTCGTTACGTGAACTGGGTATTGATACCCTGGTGCACGATATCCGCTTTGTTGAAGACAACTGGGAATCGCCGACACTGGGCGCCTGGGGTCTGGGCTGGGAAGTCTGGTTAAACGGTATGGAAGTCACCCAGTTTACTTACTTCCAGCAGGTAGGGGGCTTAGAGTGCCGCCCGGTTACCGGCGAAATTACCTACGGTTTAGAGCGCCTGGCGATGTATATCCAGGGCGTCGATTCTATTTACGATCTGGTCTGGACCGACGGCCCGCTCGGCCGGGTAACCTATGGCGATGTGTTCCATCAGAATGAAGTTGAGCAAAGTACCTATAACTTTGAGCACGCTGATGTTGCCGCGTTGTTTAGCTACTTTGATCAGTGCGAAAAAGAAAGCCAGTACTTAATTGAGCAAGGCCTGGCTTTACCTGCCTACGAGAAAGTAATGAAGGCCTCGCACGCTTTTAATATGCTTGATGCCCGCCATGCTATTTCGGTAACCGAGCGCCAGCGCTATATTCTGCGGGTGCGGGCACTGGCTAAAGCCTGTGCTGAAGCCTATTACGCTACGCGTGAGAAGCTGGGTTTCCCACTATGTAACAACCAGCGCAGCAAGCAGGAGGCATAATGAGCGTGCAAGATTTTTTTGTTGAAATTGGCACCGAAGAGCTGCCACCCAAGTCGTTAAAAACGCTGGCCAGCGCCTTTGCCGACAACCTGAGCGCCGAACTGGCCAAACTGGAATTAAGCCACGCCGACGTGCTTTGGTACGCTGCACCACGCCGTTTAGCGGTGCGCATTAATGGCTTAGCCGCGCAGCAGGCTGATAAAGTTGTCGAAAAGCGCGGCCCTGCTATTGCCTCCGCCTTTGACGCTGACGGCAAGCCTACTAAAGCCGCTCAGGGCTGGGCTGCCGGTTGTGGTATTACCGTAGAGCAGGCGGAAAAGCTGGAAACCGATAAAGGCGCCTGGCTGTTGCATAAAGCCAAAGTGGTTGGCGCAGCAACGGTAACCTTACTGCCGGAAGTAGTGCAGCTGGCATTGGCCAAATTGCCGATTGCCAAACCGATGCGTTGGGGCAACTCTACCGCTGAGTTTATCCGCCCGGTACATACCATTATCATGTTGTACGGCAAAGATGTAGTACCGGCGACTATTCTGGGCCGCGTCAGTGGCAACCAGACCCATGGCCATCGCTTTCATGCACCGGAAAAAGTCGCTGTTAACCATGCGGATGACTACCTGGCCACCCTGCGTAAAGCCTTTGTGGTGGCAGATTTTGCTGAACGTAAGGCCTTTATCGCTGCAGAAGTAGCAAAAACTGCTGCCGGACTTAACGGCAAAGCGCTGATGGACGATGCTTTACTGGAAGAGGTTACCGCCCTGGTCGAATGGCCGGTGGTGTTAGTGGGCAGCTTCGAGCAAAGCTTTCTGCAGGTGCCGGCAGAGCCATTAATTTCTACCATGAAAGATAACCAGAAGTACTTCCCGTTGCTGGACCAAAACGACAAGCTGCTGAATAAGTTTATTTTTGTCGCCAACATTGCCAGTAAAGACCCGCAGCAGATTATTTCCGGCAACGAAAAAGTAGTACGGCCGCGCTTGTCTGACGCGCAGTTCTTCTTTAACACCGACCGCAAGCAAAAGCTGGAACAGCGCTTAGATAGTTTAAAAACGGTGTTATTCCAGCAGCAGCTGGGCACCCTGGCAGAAAAGTCAGAGCGTATCAGTAAAGTCGCCGGCTTTGTCGCCGCGAAAATTGGCGCCGAGCAAGCCGCCGCTGAGCGTGCCGGTTTACTGTCTAAAGCAGACTTAATGACTAATATGGTTGGCGAGTTTCCTGAAGTACAGGGCATTATGGGCATGCACTATGCCCGGTTGGATGGCGAAGGTGAAGCCGTAGCGCTGGCCTTGAATGAACAGTATATGCCGCGTTTTGCCGGCGATCAGCTGCCCAGCCGGTTAGAAGGTGCAGCAGTCGCCATTGCCGATAAGCTGGATACCTTAGTGGGTATTTTCGGTATCGGCCAGGCGCCGAAAGGCGATAAAGACCCCTTTGCACTGCGCCGTGCCGCAATTGGTGCACTGCGCATTATGGTAGAAAAACAGCTGCCGCTGGATCTGGTGGACATTATCGCCTTTAGCCAACAAACCTTCGGTAGCAAGCTGAGTAACGCCAAAGTGGCAGAAGAAGTACTCGACTTTATGCTCGGCCGTTTCCGCGCCTGGTATGAAGCTGAAGGTTATAGCGTTGATGTGATCCAGGCCGTATTAGCGCGTCGGCCGACGAACCCGGCGGACTTTGACCGTCGTGTTAAGGCGGTAGCAGAGTTTGGTAAGCTCGACGCTGCTGCAGCCTTAGCCGCCGCTAATAAGCGGGTAGCCAATATACTGGCCAAAGTAGAGGGTGATATTGCCACTACGGTAAATACCGCTTTGCTGCAAGAGGAAGCTGAGCAAGCCCTGCATAGCGCTATAGTGGCGGAGCAAGCCTATCAGGCCAGCCAGCACAGCTATGCCGAAGGCCTGGCGCACCTGGCCTCAATGCGTGATGTTATCGATCAGTTCTTTGACAAGGTAATGGTAAATGCTGATGACGCCGCCGTGCGGGCCAACCGCCAGGCGCTGTTAAAGCAATTACGCGAGTTGTTTTTGCAAGTAGCCGATATTTCCGTACTGCAATAATGCATTGAAGTAATTACAGAAAAGCCAGCTAAATGCTGGCTTTTTGTTAGAAAAATTAGCAACATGACATCATGTTAAATGCAGGAAATCACATCATGTCAGACAAGGCAGCCCCAACGAGCAAGGTGTCATACCACAGTTTGCATAAATATATATTGGAAAACCGGCGCTACTTCCATTCTTTACAGCAATTCTGCCGCAACCATCCCTCTATTCTGATTACATTACTATACCTGTTGTTGAGCTTGTCAGGCATTGTGCAAATGGTAGCGCTATTTCGCCATTTTAACTTTGATATTCTGCCTTATCTTGATCTTAGCGATTATGTTCTGGCCGGAGTAACGTTTTATCAACCGTTATTTCTGATGATCGCCGGCCTGTTGCTTGGGGCCTTGTTTTACTACATACACTTGCGTTTACTAAAGCGGTTGCGGTACCGACGCTGGAGTCGGGGGCGTGTTGTGAAAAACGGTTTACTGGCTAAACTGTACTTTCCCCGGCCGCAACTTACGATCCCGGTAGTATTATTAATTTTTACCGTTTCATATGCGTGGTCGCAAGGTAATCGCACGGCAGCACATTTACTTCATAATACTGCTGCAGAACTGCAGGTGCAGTTAATTTATCCGATGCCTTTTACCACAACCCCTCTGGCAGTAAATAATACGAGGTTAATAGCAAGAACATATAACTATATGTTTTTACTTAAAGATCAAAAACTACTGGTTGTGCCGAATGCCAATATAGCGGCTATCAGCCCGGTTCCTGAAGTGGCAGAAGTTAAACAAGAGCCTGAAACTGCCGAACCGGTAATATTGCCGGAGCCAACCCGGCCAGAGGCTGACGGGCAATAAGTCAGTTCACCTGATTACGGCCATTGCGTTTAGACAGGTACATTTGCTGATCGGCCAGTTTAACTGCGTCCTGAAAGCTGTCTGGGCTATCGCACAGTGCTACGCCAAAGCTGGCGCTGACTTTATACTCAGCATTGTTAGCCAACAACCGGCTACTGCCAAGCTGTTGGCGGATTTTCTCTGCTACCAAAAAGGCATCAGCGCGGCTGGTATGCGGTAAAATCAACAGAAATTCTTCGCCACCGGTGCGGCTGGCTATATCCTGTTGTCGCAGATTACGACGAAATAACGCTGCCACTGCTTTTAAAACTTCATCACCGACATCGTGGCCAAAGCGATCATTGAGCTGCTTAAAATGGTCAATGTCGCACATAATCAGCGCCATTGGTAAAAACTGCCTTGGTTGCTGTGCCAGACTTGGCAGCAGGCTTGAATCAATAAAGCGGCGGTTGGCTAATCCGGTTAATGAGTCGGTATTGGCTTGTATTTCTTTGCTTTGTTGCAGTAGGTCCATCGCCTGGTGGCTACGCTCACGGTAATGTTCGTTAATCCAGCATACAGCAATAACAATCAGCAAAGAGGCAATAAAACGGCTGGCTTCAGCGTCTTTGTACTGCGCCAGAATAAGTTCGGGTATAAACAACATAATGCATAACGCTACTAACATCAGGGCGTTACTCAGCAGGGCATTGCGCACGCCAAGTAAACCAAACAAAATGGCCGGAAACGGAAATACCCAATACAGCGCAGTATTATTAAAGCCGCCCTGATATACCAGGCTGAGCACAAAACTACCTACCAGCACCGCTTCAACGATACAAGCACGTTCAAGGTTACGGCTAAAATGAAACAGCAAAATATTCAGCAGAAATGCCAGCCCGGTACCAAACAGAATAATGGGCAGTAATATTTGTTCAGCATTAATATTTTTAACGCCATACACAAACATGATAGCGCTGGTGATATAGCTGACAAAAGCCAGAATATAATGCCGTCTGCGTGCATCAATGTTCTGTGCTTGTTTAGTGTAATTTCTGTTCAGTGATGCTTGCAACTACAGCCTCTGACTTCTGGTTTATATATATGATGCTAGCACAAATTTTCGCCAGTCAAGCAGCCAAATACGGCAGAGCACTGCAGAGAATATAAGCCGGCACGAACTGCATACAAAGTGCTGTTAATAATTTACCGGGGAAGGTGTTTTTGCGGGTGTTAACATTACATGCTGGTTACGCAAGTGTGATGGAGTACTCTGTTAGCGGTAAAAGAGTTTTTTGCCCCAATCCGGTGCTTGTTTGCACTATTGCAAAGCAATCTAAAGTCCACTCGTTAAACGCAACTGTATTATTTTAAGTAAAATCAATCATATAAAAGCTGGCATTCTTTGTGCTTTGCTTGTATGAGAGTTTGATCAGCAACACCAACACGGTTTGGTGTTAAAACAATTTGAATTGAAGTGCCAAGCGTTGCTTGGCACGGGCAACGAAGCCCAGGATCTGGCCACCTTTTTTGGTGGTTCAGGCCTGGGTTTTTTTATGGGCAAAATTTACTGGCAGTAATGGGGCGGTAAATGCCTTAAGGACTTAATAATGCAGCAGACCAAACAGATTCTGGTGATCGGCAATGGCATGGTAGGGCACCATTTTGTTGAGCAATTACGTGCTAAAGATCCGCTGGTGCAAATTACTGTGCTTTGTGGTGAAGCGCAGCTGGCGTACGACAGGGTGCATTTATCCGGCTATTTCAGCGGCACCAGTGCAGAGCAACTGGCGTTAACGACAGAAGAAGCCTACAAGGCGTCTGGTATCCAATACCGCTTAAATTGCTGGGTGGAACAAATTAACCGCGAGCAGCAATTGGTTGTAACCAGCCATGGCGGGCAGTTTTATTACGACGAGCTGGTGTTTGCTACTGGTTCTTACGCTTTTGTGCCGCCTATTCCGGGTAATGACCAGCCGCATTGTCTGGTGTACCGCACTTTGCAGGATTTAGATGCAATAGCGCAAAGCGCTGCGCTCAGCAAAGTTGGGGTGGTGATAGGCGGTGGTTTGCTCGGGCTGGAAGCAGCAAATGCGCTAAAACAACTCGGCTTACAAACTCATGTGGTGGAGTTTGCACCACAGTTAATGGCTGTGCAGTTGGATCAGGCCGGTGGCCAGATGTTAAGCCAGAAAATTACCGAGCTGGGTGTGCAGGTGCATACCGGCAAAGCCACTCAGGCGATAGTGGCTGGCGCAGAGTGCCGTTATCAGCTGAAGTTTGCTGATGGTGAATGCTTAGAGGCAGACTTAGTGCTGTTTTCTGCCGGTATCCGGCCTTATGACCAGTTGGCGCGCAGCTGCGGTTTAGCTGTCGGCGAACGGGGTGGCATAGTCGTTAACGATCAGTGTCAGACGTCTGACCCACATATTTATGCCATAGGTGAATGTGCCTTGTGGCAGCAAAAGATTTTTGGTTTGGTGGCACCCGGTTATCAGATGGCGCGTGTGGTGGTAAGCCAACTGACAGCTGGCGGGCTGAGTTTTAGCGGCGCTGATATGAGCACCAAGCTAAAGCTGCTGGGTGTGGAAGTGGGTTCTATTGGCGATGCCCATGCCAGAACGCCTGGCGCGTTAAGTTATGTGTTTACCGATCCGCGCGCTCAGGTGTATAAAAAAATGGTCGTCAGTAAAGACGGTAAACGTCTGCTGGGTGCTGTGCTGGTGGGCGATACCAGTAACTACGACAGCCTGCTGCAATATGCCTTAAACGATATGTTGCTGCCCAAACAGCCGGAGCAACTGATTTTACCTGCCACATCGGGTGCACCCTTAGCAGCTTTAACTTTGCCCAACAGCGCCACCATTTGTTCCTGCCATAACGTCGCTAAAAGCGACATAGTGGCGGCGATGGACGGTGGTAGTTGTGATTTAGCCGGCATTAAAAGCTGCACTAAGGCCAGTACAGGTTGTGGCGGTTGTACTGCTTTGCTGAAGTCAGTGGTGGACGATGAGCTGAAAAGCCGTGGCGTTGAGGTGAAAAATCATCTGTGTGAACACTTTGCTTATTCCCGGCAGGAA
The DNA here is from genome assembly GCF_022436675.1 of Rheinheimera hassiensis. GTDB lineage: Bacteria > Pseudomonadota > Gammaproteobacteria > Enterobacterales > Alteromonadaceae > Alishewanella > Alishewanella hassiensis. The sequence goes on from NZ_JAKUJZ010000012.1 coordinate 53,809, forward strand.
TTGCTGCATTTAGTTCAGGTGGGCGGTATTAAAACCTTTGCTGAACTGCTGAGCCGCCACGGTCAGGGGCTGGGCTGTGATATCTGTAAGCCGACAGTGGGCTCTATTCTGGCGTCGAGCTGGAATGATTATGTGCTGAAAAAGCCTCATGTAGGTTTGCAGGATACCAACGATACCTTCCTGGCCAATATGCAAAAAGACGGTTCCTATTCGGTGGTGCCCCGCATTGCCGGTGGCGAAATTACCGCTGAAAAATTGCTGGTGATAGGCCAGGTAGCGTTAGATTTTAACCTCTACACCAAAATTACCGGTGGTCAGCGTATCGACCTATTTGGCGCCCGTTTAGAGCAGTTACCTGCCATTTGGCAACGTTTGGTCGATGCGGGTTTTGAGACAGGCCATGCCTATGGCAAGTCGCTGCGTACCGTCAAATCTTGTGTTGGCAGCACTTGGTGTCGTTATGGCGTACAGGATAGTGTTGGTCAGGCCATAGCTATTGAAAACCGCTACAAAGGTTTACGTGCACCCCACAAAATTAAAATGGCAGTGTCGGGTTGCACCCGCGAATGTGCTGAGGCGCAAAGCAAAGACATCGGCATTATTGCCACTGAAAATGGCTGGAACCTGTATGTCTGCGGTAACGGCGGTATGAGACCACGCCACGCCGACTTATTTGCTACCGATCTTGATACCGACACTTTAATCCGCTACATAGACCGCATTCTGATGTTGTATATCCGCACTGCCGACCGTTTGCAGCGCACGTCAGTCTGGATGGAAAAGCTGGATGGGGGGCTGGATTATCTGCGTAAAGTTATTATCGACGACGAGCTGGGTTTAGCGGCAGAGCTGGAAAACCAGATGGCAGCCTTAGTGAATACTTATGCCTGTGAATGGAAAGCCACGCTGGACGACCCCCAAGCGCTGAAACGTTTCCGCCAGTTTGTAAACAGCCCGGATGCAGATGAAAACATCGTTTTTGTTGAAGAACGTGCGCAAATTCGCCCGGCTACGGCAGAAGAAAAACGTCAGTGGCAACAACAAATTCCCGTAACAGAAATCGCTGTCAAAGCTTTAGCAGAGGAGAACTAACATGGCCTGGGCGGATATTTGTGCTTTTGAAGATTTAGTCGAAAACAGCGGCATCTGCGCTTTGCTCAATGGCCAGCAGGTTGCGGTGTTTTTGCTGGCGCCTAGTGATGAACCGCAGGTTTATGCTGTGGGAAATTACGATCCGCTCGGTAACGCTAATGTGCTGTCGAGAGGGATTTTAGGTTCTATAGGTGAGCAAATAGTGGTCGCTTCACCTTTGTATAAACAGCATTTTAGCCTGACCACAGGCCAGTGTTTAGAACAACCTGATGTAGTGATCCCGGTGTATCGGGTGAAGCTGCAACAGGGCAGGGTGTGGCTGAATGCCGGACAACAAAATCAACAGGCATCAGCCGCCTGATTAACAACCCGATATAAAGGGTTGGCTAAAAGGGCAAAGGACAAGGTTAACTAGAAAGGTAAACATAATGAGTGTGATGAGCTACTTTTTACGTTCGCCGCTAAGCCGTTCTGTGGTGTCCGGCTGGAACTGGCGCAGCGCGAAAGCAGAACTACAACAGCCCGATAGCAATGGCCGGGTAGTGCTGATAGGTGCCGGGCCAGGCGATCCTGAACTGTTAACAGTGAAAGCCCTGCGTTTATTGCAACAGGCAGATGTACTGTTGTTTGACAGTTTAGTGTCGGCTGAACTATTAGCCATAGCGCCACGGCGTTGCAAAAAGGTGTTTGTCGGCAAAAGAGCCGGCCGCCATGCTATGCCACAGCAAGACATAAACCAATTGTTGGTAAAGTACGGCCAGCAAGGTGGTTTAGTGGTGCGGCTAAAAGGTGGCGACCCGGCGATTTTTGGCCGGATATCAGAAGAAACTGCAGCGTTGCAACAAGCCGGAATTGCCTTTGCGATAGTGCCGGGCGTGACCAGCGCCTGCGCCGCTTCGGCCTATTGTGGTATTCCGCTGACCGCCCGCGGCAGTGCCACGTCAGTGCAGTTTTTAACCGCGCAGTTTGCCGACCCGACCAAACAGCCGGACTGGTCTGGTTATCAGTACAGAGTCAATGGCTCTAACCCCACGCTGGTGGTCTACATGGGCTTAAACCGTTTGCAGCAATTGTGTGCTGGTTTAGTGTCTGTCGGCTGGCCGGACAATACCGCTATAGCGCTGCTGGATCAGGTCAGTACAGCCCAGCAACAGCAACTGCAGGGTACGCTGGCTGATATTGGCCAGCGTTTAGCGGCCAATCCGCTATGCGGCCCGACATTGATTGTGATTGGCGAGGTACTACACCAACGTATGACAGTTGATTTAAGCTTACTGCAGGCCAAGGCTGTTGCTTAGTTTGCCAGCAGCCACAAGATCACCAGGCATTGCAGCAAGCAGCAGCTTTGCCAGAACCACAGCGGATGCAGCCTGAAACTTCGCATTGGGATGGCGTAAATCATATAAAAACTCAGACAAGGCCTGATAACGCAGGCTGGGATCAGGCTGCAGGGCTTTTTCCAGTGTCCGGTCCAGCCAGGCGGGTTGCTCACTGTCGGCGGATAACACAGACTGATACTGTAGTTTTTTCTGCGCTTTTAAACTTCTGCGTCGGGCAACCTCAGGCCCGTAAGGAAAGCGCCCCGACAGCAACTGATAGGTTAATACAGCTAGTGAGTACAGATCTGAGCGCTCACTGCCTGGCGCACCTAAAAAATACTCAGGTGCACAATATAAGGCAGTGCCGGGAATATCGCCGGCTACTTCGTCATCTGGTTGTAAACCGGCCAGCCGTGCAGCACCAAAGTCGATAATTTTAACGCTGCCCTGTGGCGTAACCATGATATTTTCCGGTCGTAAATCCTGATGCAATATTTCGCTGCGGTGCAAAGCCTGTAAGCCTTTGCCAATTTGCTCTGTAAGCGTACGTATTTGTTCCAGAGTGGCTTTGGGGTGGTCGAGTTGCCATTGGCGCAGGGTTTGGCCATCGATATATTCAAATAGTGTATACAGCGCTGTGCGTGGCCTGTTGATACTGGCCGGGCGCATTATATAAGCACTGTTAACCCGTTTTGCTATCCACTCTTCGCGTAGCAGCCGCTCCAGATAATCGGGCTGTTCGGCTAAATCAATCGACGGTGCTTTTAACACCATCAGTTGGTCTGTTTCGCTGTCCTGCACCAGATACACATGGCTGCGGCTACTTTGTTGCAGTGGCCGTATCATCTGCAGGCCGTCCAGTGTATCGCCTTGTTGCAATAGCGGTGGCAAAGGCAATTGCTGATCGACACAAGCCGGTAAACTGCTATCTGCCGCCAAGGTGTTAATACGCACCAGTTGCAGCGTAATATTGTCTTTGCTGCCAGCGGCTAAAGCGGCGTCTGCCAGTTGCTGAGCCAGCGCGGATAAATCTGCTTGTTCTGGCCCAAGTAACGCCATTAGTTGCGGCTGTGGTAACACTTCAAATAAGCCATCTGTCGCCAGCAGAAATATATCACCTGCCAGCAATGGCAGGCTATGGTAATCGGGTTCCAGCACTGCGCCGGCTCCAAGCGCCTGGCTTAAAAAACTGCTTCTGCCACGCCATACCCGGTGATCCCGCGTCAGTTGTTCCAGTTGCCGGTTACGCCACAGATAAATCCGGCTGTCACCCACATGCAGAAAATGCGCATGGCGTTGCTTTAGGATCAGCGCACTAAAAGTGCAGACATAACCTTTGTCCGGATCGGCAGCAAAAGGGCCATTGCGGTTTTGTGCATATAACCAGTTATGGCTGGCCTTTAACACCTGTAAGGCGGCATGCGGCACCGACCAGGCATCGCTGGTACAGTAGTAGTCGCTGAGAAAGCTTTTCACCGCGGTTTCGCTGGCAATCTGGCTAACGGTACTGGTGCTTATACCATCGGCCACCGCCAGCACTATGCCTTTGTTACTCAGCTGTGGTTCTGTGGGCAGGCAAGCGCCAAACCAATCCTGGTTCAGTGTTTTGCAACCTGCACTACTGTACTGGCCGATGGATACTTGCAACGACATGGTCAAACTTTGGCCAGATCTGCAGTGTTGCGGCTTGCTGCGGTGGTCACCAGATTACGTTTAGGCGCAGTTTTATAGTGCGTGCTGTACAGCGTCAGGCCGGTAAAAGCCAAACCGCCAACCAGATTGCCCAGCGCCGTGGGTATTTCGTTCCAGATCATATAATCCATAATAGAAAAATCACCGCCCATCATCATGGCGAAAGGGAATAAAAACATATTCACCACTGAGTGCTCAAAACCCATAAAAAAGAACAGCATAATCGGCATCCACATGGCAATGACTTTGCCACTGACATGGGTAGAGATCATAGCGCCAACCACGCCCATCGACACCATCCAGTTACATAACATGCCGCGCAGAAAAATGGTTAGCCAGCCCACTGTTCCGTGTTCGGCATAACCCAAAGTGCGTGCCTCACCGACTCCGGCCAGTTTCTGGCCTACGGCGTCGGGCTCTAAATGAAAGCCCATGGTTAAAATAAACGCCATCATGGCTGCCACTGTTAAAGCGCCAACAAAGTTACCTATAAATACCAGCCCCCAGTTGCGTAGTACCCCCTTTACCGTAACGCCGGGGCGGCGGTCCAGTAAGGCCAGCGGTGTCAGTACAAAAACACCGGTCAGCAAATCAAACCCCATCAGGTACAACATAATAAAACCAACCGGGAACAACATAGAGCCAACTAAAAAAGAGCCCGTATGCACAGCAACGGTTACCGCAAACACCGCTGCTAACGCCAGAATTGCCCCCGCCATATAAGAGCGGATCAGTGTATCGCGGGTAGACATAAAAATTTTCGATTCGCCGGCATCGACCATTTTGGTCACAAACTCGGCTGGAACTAAATAAGCCATAGGTTCACCTTTTTCCGTTATGTGTAGTTATTCAGCTGCTGTTTTTTGCACAACAAAAAAGGCGTCCGGATCATGCTGTGTTATCAGCTGATCACGGGACGCCTTTGTCCTGAAACTGTTTTCTGTCCGGAGGTGCTTAACACCTCTGTCGCATTTAACTAGGCAACTTTGATGCCAGCCTGAAATTTTCGCTTAATCGTCTAATTTGTCTTGGTTTTTAATAATATGCCTTTGCAGTGGCGGCAGTACTAAGGGCTATAGTTGTGCATAGTAGCGCATTTTTTGCACTGATTTGGGGCGCTTGCCGTTATTGGTGTTGTTATTAGCAGGCGCTTATTCAGGTTAAAACGCAGCACTGGCAGCAGCTGGCATAGCCGGAAGGTGGGTATGGAACGAGCATTGCTAGACCTTAGCACTAGAAACTTTATTGTGTGATGTATGAACCCTTCCACCGCGCAGTTTTTGCTGGCCGCGAAACAGGCAGAAATAAAAGCCCTGTTGCAGCTTTCGGCTAACTGTCAGCTGGTAACCAGCATTAGCGAACTGGTGCATCAGCTGCAGCGCGAGCGGGGCATCAGCAATATTTTTCTCGCTTCAGGCTGTGAGCTGTTTGCCCGCCAACGCCAGCAGCAATTGCAGCACAGTATAACGGCAGAGCAACAATTACGTGCCGCGCTGGAGCAGCATTACTTACACGCGGCACAGCCATGCAGCAGTAGCCGTTTACTCAGTGATATTTGTCTGGCCTTGCAGGGCATGGATCATCTGGCTGAACTGCGCGAACAAATACACCAGCAAAAAATAACCCCCTTACAAGCCACCGAAGCCTATAGCCGCTTGATTGCCGCCTGGCTGGCAGTGGTGTTGGAGTCGGCTGATCTGGCCTGTGACGCCAGCATTACCCGCGTGCTGGTTACCTTGTTTAACTTACTGCAAACCAAAGAGTATGCCGGCCAGGAAAGGGCATGGGGTGCAATGGGTTTTGCCTCGGGCCAGGTGAGTACTGAATTGGCCGAGCGTTTATTATTACTGCAGCAGGCACAGCAACACAGCGCTGCTGTATTTCTGGAATTTGCCAGCAGCGCACAACAGCAGCAGTGGCACCTGCTGGAGCAAAGCAGTGCAGCTAAACAGCTGCAACAACTGAGAACTATGTTGCAGCAACTGCCTGGCACGACAACGCTGGTGCCGGCAGTCAGTGATCTTTGGTATCAGTTTGCTACCGATCGTATGGACGCCATGCACCAGTTAATGGCATTACTGACAGCTGATTTACAGCAACTTACCGCTGCTACAGTAACTGCCGCTCAACAGCAGTTGCAGCAGCACCGGCACAAGCTAACCGAGCTGACAGCCTTGCCAGGCAGTTCAGGATTAACTCTATTAATCGACCCCAGCATGCCGGGTTTATATGGCGCCTCGGTTTTACCGCAAACTACTAACGAACACAGCATAAAAGCCCCCAGCCGCTCGTTCTATCAGTTGCTGTCGGAACAAGGGCAGCATATCCGCCAGATGCATACTGAACTAACCGATGTGCGCCGGGCTATTGGCGAGCAAAAACTGATAAATCGCGCCAAGTTGTTATTAATGCAATATAAAAAACTAACAGAAGAGCAAGCTTACCGCCAGCTGCAGCAAAGCGCGATGCAGCAACAGTGTAAAATAGCCGACGTCGCCGCCGCAGTGGTTAATGCTTTGCATAAAGCAAAAGAACAGAATTAGCGAGTAACCGATAAAGCGGTTTAGCTTTTATCATACCGTCACAACCGGCCCGAAAGTGTCAATAACACTCTGCTCAGAAAAGTTACGGCCACGAGCGCTCTGCTGCAAACGTCTACAGCGTCTACGAAAAGTTCGCTAAATTGCACCTTTTGTGTTTTAATTGTGTTAATTTAAATTAAACATATTGGTGTTTGTCTGTGTTAACTTTAGATGCTAGATCCTTATCAGTCTGTATTCAAGCGCTGCAAGCGGCAATTACACACAGTGACTTTTTGTCACAGCCAGCCACTGCTTAAGATGAACACGGCGGCTATTTCATTACAACCTCTGGTATCAGATCGCGCTGATGCCGTTCCCGTAGCGGAAATTTGGCTGGCTGGCGCTACCACCGCCAAACTGATCGGCGGGGCAGTGCTTGAGGCTGCTTTTCATTGTGAACATGGCTATCTGCTGTTTGTTACTGATGATATTCCTTTTGAAGACACACTTAGCATTTACCTGATGGACCAGGATTTTCAGGTATTGGACAGTGTTAATATTGGTGTGGCGTATTCTACCGGTAACTTCCATTTACTACGTGAACCGTCAGCACGTGAAGTGCAGTTCAGTTTTATTGGCGGCTATAACTGGCGCCTTACTTTATTAGCTACTCCGGAATTTTGCCTGCCGTTATTTAACGAGCCTGCCGGTGTGCGTCGCAAGCCCAGCTTTAAGCGTTGGTTTAAGCTAAGTTACTCGCGTTAAAAATTATTGCCGTTCCCTGTTTTATCTACTAAGTTAGTAACTTGCAGCCGCCTAAGAGCGGTAAAGGACTGAATAACAGGGAAGCTCATCATTGAAGAAGCTGCTGCTTATTGCACTGGTCGCCTTTGGTGCCTGGAATCACTATCAAAAACAAAGCACAGCAGAACCCGTCGTTGAAAGCGTGCCGAAAGTGTTACCCGATTACACAGTACCAATTAACAAAGCCCGTGCTGTGGCTAATACGCCACAATTCCGTTGTGACGGCCGCCAACACTGCAGCCAGATGACATCTTATGACGAAGCAGTATTCTTTTTAAGAAACTGCCCGGATACCAAGATGGATGGCGATTACGACGGTATTCCTTGTGAGCAGCAATTCGGCAAAGGCCGTTATTAACCACTAACCTTCTTTACCACATACCGGTAGGGTAATTCATCGGTATCACTGCTCACTAACTCATGATCCATAAAGCGGCAAAATGCCGGTATATCGCGGGTGGTGGCGGGATCGTCGGCAATAATCAATAAAGTTTCACCCACCTGCATTTTGCGAATTTGCAGCCGTATCATCATTACCGGCTCGGGGCAGCGCATTCCCAAGGCGTCCAGGGTGTGATTTGCGCTGCTGAATAACTGTTCCATCTATACTCCGGTATAAAATCTTTGCTTTGTCTGTGCAGCTTCGGGCATTCCTGCCCTTCAGCCGTGCGGCCCGGCTCTGCCGTACGCCGGCGTTCCATACGCCAGCTGTTGCCGCATTCGCTGTGCTCGTGGGTCTGTGGCTGCGCCAGCGAGATTTGCGCCTAAGTCTGTATACTAATAAATAAGGGCCGTAAAAACGGCCCTTATTCTATGCGATTGTGTTTGTTGCTGCCAGCTTATGGCCGCTCAAACTATGGCCGTTCAAAAACAGTCGCAATACCCTGGCCTAAACCGATACACATGGTCGCCAGGCCAAACTTACCGCCTTTATCTTCCATGACGTTAATCAGCGTGGTGCTGATACGTGAACCGGAGCAACCCAGCGGGTGACCAAGGGCGATAGCGCCGCCGTTCAGGTTTACTTTTTGATCTTTTACTTCCAGTAAGCCTAAGTCTTTCATTACCGGTAGGGCCTGGGCAGCAAAAGCTTCGTTCAGCTCGGCGTAGTCGATATCGGCAATACTAATGCCAGCCATTTTTAACGCCTTTTTCGATGCCGGTACCGGGCCGTAACCCATGATAGACGGATCGCAACCGGCTACACCCATACCACGCACATAAGCGCGGATTGGCAGACCCAGCGCTTTGGCTTTGTCTTCGCTCATTACCAGCATGCCAGAGGCACCGTCCGATAACGCAGAGGACGTACCGGCTGTTACTGTGCCGTTGGCCGGGTCGAATACCGGGCGCAGTTGGCCCAGTGCTTCTACTGTGGTTTCCGGCCGGATTACTTCGTCATAATCCATCAGCTTTAACACACCGTCGGCGTCGTGGCCTTCAGTGGGGATAATTTCGTTTTTAAACCGGCCCTGCAGGCTGGCTTCCTGGGCTAGGCGGTGTGAACGCGCACCGAACTCGTCTTGCTGCTGGCGGCTGATGCCATGCATTTTACCCAGTAGTTCTGCGGTTAAGCCCATCATACCGGCGGCTTTCGCCACAGAGGTGGATAAACCCGGGTGGAAATCGACACCGTGGTTCATCGGCACATGGCCCATGTGTTCAACACCACCGATTAAATACACTTCACCCATGCCGGTTTGAATAGCGCGCACCGCATCGTGCAGGGCCTGCATAGACGAGCCGCATAAACGGTTTACGGTAACAGCCGGTACCGAATGCGGAATGCCGGCCAATAACGCGGCGTTACGCGCTACGTTAAAGCCTTGTTCTAGTGTTTGCTGTACACAACCCCAGATAATATCGTCGATATCTGCCGGGTTTAACGCCGGGTTGCGCTCAACCAAAGAGGCCATGACATGGGCAGACAGTTGCTCGGCGCGCACGTTGCGGTACATACCGGCTTTGCTGCGGCCCATCGGGGTGCGAATGCAATCTACAATAACTGCGTTTTTCATTATTTTGCTCCTGCGCTTAAACCGGGAAGAAACGCTGGCCGGCTTCGGCCATAGCGCGGGTTTTGTCTGTTACCTGATAAATTTCGCCTAAATGGGCGTATTTATCGGCCAGGGCGACAAAGTTGCTTAAACCTATGGTATCGGCATAACGCAACGGACCACCGCGGAACGGCGGAAAGCCTAAGCCGTAAATCAGGCCCATGTCGGCTTCAGCGGCGCTGGCTACAATGCCTTCTTCCAGACAGCGAATAGTCTCGTTAATCATTGGCACCATAACGCGGGCAATAATGTCTTCGCTGCTAAATTCCTGTTTATCAGCCGAGATATCAGCCAGTAAACTCAGTGCGGCCGGGTCGATATCTTTTTTCGGCTTGCCTTTGGCATCTTTGCTGTAAACATAAAAACCCACGCCGTTTTTCTGGCCGTAGCGCTCTGCTTTATACATCGCGGCTACCGGGTCGTTATCCAGCTTGGCCATCCGTGTCGGGAAGCCAGCTGCCATTACGTCGGTACAGTGGTAAGCGGTGTCTAAACCGACAACATCCAGCAGGTACGCCGGGCCCATCGGCCAGCCGAACTGCTTTTCCATTACCTTGTCTACCTGGGCAAAATCGGCGCCGTCTAATACCAGCTTGCTGAAACCGGCAAAGTAGGGGAACAGTACGCGGTTAACAAAGAAGCCCGGGCAGTCATTCACAACGATAGGTGATTTACCCATCTTGGCTGCATAAGCTACTACGGCGGCAACGGTTTCTTCGCTGGTGTCTTTACCGCGGATAACCTCTACTAATGGCATACGGTGTACCGGGTTAAAGAAGTGCATACCACAGAAGTTTTGCGGCCGGCTTAAGTTTGCCGCCAGTGAATCAATCGAAATGGTTGAAGTGTTCGAGGTTAAAATAGCGTCGTCGCTTAACAGCGCTTCTACTTCTTTTAATACCGCGCCTTTAATTTTCGGGTTCTCTACCACGGCTTCCACGACGATATCGACACCTTTAACATTCTCGTTGCTTAGCGTGGGGGTAATAGATGCTATTACTTTAGCCATGCCGATGGCATCCAGCTTTTTGCGCTCCACCTGCTTACCGAGTAATTTGGTCGCTTCGCCCATGCCCAGTTCTAACGCCTTATCGGCGATGTCTTTCATGACTACCGGCACGCCTTTTAACGCCGACTGATAGGCAATACCGCCGCCCATAATACCGGCGCCCAGTACCGCGGCCTTTTTCACTGCTTTAGTCGCGGTTTTAGCGGCTTTTTTCGCTTTGCCTTTGATCAACTGGTCATTTAAGAACAGGCCGATTTGCGCGGTGGCTGCATCGGTTTTTGCCAGTTTGGCAAAGCCGGCATTTTCCAGCGCCATAGCGCCGGCGCGATCCAGTGTGGCGGCTGCTTCAATGGTGGTAACCGCTAACATCGGCGCCGGGTAGTGTTTACCGGCGGTGGCAAATACCATGCCTTTGGCGGTGCTGAAGCTCATGGTGGCTTCGGTTTTGTTTAGTTTTAGTGGCTGTAACTTCACGGCGCGCTTTTTACGCCAGTCCAGTTTGCCAGCAATGGCATCTTCCAGCATGCTTAGCGCTGCGGCTTCCAGTTTCTCTGGTGCTACTACCGCATCAATTAAACCAAACTTTTGTGCCTGGTCGGCACTGTGGTCTTTACCGGTAGTGATCCATTCCATGGCATTATCGGCACCGATAATACGCGGCAGGCGCACGGTACCGCCAAAGCCTGGCATCAGGCCCAGTTTTACTTCGGGTAGGCCAATGCGGGTAGTGGTGTCAGCTACGCGATAATCGCCTGTAAGTGACCACTCACATCCGCCACCGAGTGCAAAACCTTTGAGTGCTACTATGGTAGGGACGGGCAAGTCTTCAGCCAGATCAAAAATATCAGAGGCCTGTTTAATCCACGGAATAAGCTCCGCTTCCGGCCGTAAAAAGGTGCTTAAGAATTCAGTAATGTCGGCGCCGACGATAAAGGCATCTTTATCACTACAAAAAATAACGCCTTTTAGTGCTTTGTCTGCGTGCAGCAGGTCTAAAGCTGTCTTACAATCAGTCAGGGTTTGCTGATCGAACTTGTTAACTGAGCCTTGCGCATTAAAGGCAAAGCGGACGATACCAGGTTTCAGGTAGGCAACACTGATGTTGTCACTCTGGTAAATCATAATGGTGCTCCTTGGTCGCGTATGTTAGGGTTTTTCGCAACTGGTACGATGAGGTTGTCTTGCTCAGTGTGTCGCGGTTCGCAAAAAAATTCAACCGTTATTTAAACGCGTGTTTGAATCCGACAACGGTGGTCAGCAGTAACTATAGGTGGTATTTTTTCTTTTTCGTGTATTTATCGGGGTTATCACAGTGAAACGGATGGTTTTAATACTGAGTAACCTGCTCCTGATGCCGCTTGCTGCGGCATCTGTGTCTTCCGAGGCAGCGTTACGCAATGAATTTTTACAGGCTGAGCGCCAGATTGGCAGCCTGAAATCTGAGCAGGCACAAAAAGTGCTGGAAAAATTTGCCGGTTATCCGTTGCAGCCCTATTTGCAGCAACGCCGTTTACAGCAGTTTTTAACTGCCGATGAGCGTATTGCCGCATTTTTGCAGCAATACCAAAAAACACCGATGGACTGGCCATTGCGCAAACCCTGGTTACTGGATTTAGCCCGCAGACAAAAAGCCGCTACTTATCTGGCCAATTATAACGGCTCTAACGATGCCGAGCTCGAATGCCATGCACTGCGTTTTAAGCTGGCCGGTAAAAATGCCAATACCAAAGCCATTTGGCCCGAAGTGGCCCGTCTGTGGGTAGTGGGCAAATCACAACCTAAAGCTTGTGATTCCTTGTTTTCGGCCTGGCGCAAAGCCGGCCAGCAAACGCCAGAGCGGGTGTGGCAGCGCATCCGTTTATCCGCAGAAGGCGGTGATGCAGGTTTAATTCGGTATCTGAAAACCCAGTTACCGGCAGATCAGCAGTATCTGGCTGATATGTACTTAAAAGCGCGGCAAAACCCCGCAGTGATTAGCAGTGCAAAGTTTTTTCCGCTGAAAAAAGTAAATGAGCGTGACGTGCTGGCGTATGGCCTGAAGCGGCTGATTTGGCGGGATCCTGATAAAGCCCTGGCATTATGGCAGAAATTTATTAACGACCCATATTTTACCGAGGCGCAGCGGTTGGATGTACGGCGCCAGTTTGCTATAGCACTGGCCAGTAAAGCCGATGAGCGCGCTGCAGATTGGTTTAAACAACTGCCGCCCGAGCTTATTGATAATATGCTGGCGCACTGGCAGGTTAGCCACGCCCTGGCACAACTGGACTGGCCTAAAGTACAGCAGGTTATTGAAGCCTTTCCGGCCGATATCGCCAAAGACAGCAGCTGGCGCTACTGGTTAGCGCGGGCTTATGAGCAACAGGGGCAGGCAGATAAGGCTAAACCGCTGTTTGAAGCGCTGGCATTGCAGCGGCATTTTTATGGCTTTATGGCTGCAGCAAAACTGGGCCTGCCGCCCAGCCTGGCGCATGCGCCTGTTACCGTGTCAGAAGATGAGCTAAAAACCCTGAAACAGCACCCGGCAGTAAGGCGGGCACAAGAATGGCTGGCGCTGGGGCGCTTAACTGAAGCGCGGCGCGAGTGGAACCACCTGCAAGACACCTCAGACGAGCAGCAAAAACTGGTGTCAGCCAAGCTGGCGCATCAGCTGCAATGGTACGAGCGGGCTATTTTCTCGCTGGCCGATGTCGGTTACTGGGACGATGTTGAACTGCGATTTCCACTGGCGTATCAGAATGAAATAACGCAATCAGCGGCGAAAGTGGATATAGAATCCGGCTGGGCCATGGCGATTGCCCGGCGCGAAAGCTCTTTTATGGCAGATGCTAACTCGCCGGTAGGGGCGCGTGGCCTGATGCAACTAATGCCGGCTACCGCGCGTGAAATCGCGAAAAAACCGGTACAACTCACGCAGCTTTATAACCCGGTGATCAATATCGATTACGGTACCGATTACCTGAATTACCTGCGTAAACGCAACGACGGCAACCTGTTAATGGCCACGGCGGCTTATAACGCCGGGTACAGCAGGGTTAAGCAATGGATCCCGAAAACCCATGCGCTACCGGCTGATGTCTGGGTTGAAACTATTCCATATCGCGAAACCCGCGATTATGTAAAGGCGGTGATGGCGTATTACCAGATTTATAATATACGGCTAAACACCCCGACAGATGTGTTTAAACCACTGACCACAATGCAGATTGGGGTCGTGGTGGAATAATGTTATGATGCCCCGCATATTTTTCAGCCAACAGGTCAGACACTTATGACAGCTTCTTATCAAAGCCTGTATCAGGCCCATATTGCCGAATTACAGCAGCGTACCCGCCGTTTGTTAGAGCGGGAAAATCTGGATGCATTGGTGATCCACTCCGGCCAGACGCAGCGCAAGTTTCTTGATGATATGGATTACCCGTTTAAAGCCAATCCGTTATTTAAAGCCTGGCTGCCGGTTATTGATAATCCGCATTGCTGGCTGATTGTTGATGGCGTAAACAAACCTAAGCTGATTTTCTACCGGCCGAAAGATTTCTGGCACAAAGTGCCGGACGAACCACATGATTTCTGGGCAGAATATTTTGATATTCAGCTGCTGGACAAAGCCAACAAGGTAGAAACCCTGCTGCCGTATGATAAAGCACGGCTGGCGTATCTGGGCGAATATCTTGAGGTAGCACGGGCGCTAGGCTTTACAGAAATTAACCCCGAACCGGTGCTGAACTTTATTCACTTTTACCGCGCCTACAAAACGCCGTATGAACAAGCCTGTCTGCGCATTGCTAATCAGATGGCGGTGGCGGGCCATAATGCGGCAAAAGCGGCGTTTTATGCCGGTGGTACTGAGTTTGATATTCAGCTGGCCTATTTAGCTGCGGTACGGCAAACAGAAAACGAAGTGCCGTATGGCAATATTATTGCGCTAAACCAAAACTGTGCCATTTTGCATTACACGGCACTGGAGCGCAAAGCGCCGAAGCAGCGGCACTCGTTTTTAATTGATGCTGGTGCTGAGTTTCATGGCTATGCTGCCGACATTACCCGTACTTACAGCTTTAACCCCCAGGACGAGTTTGGCAGCTTAATCAGCGCGGTGAATGAAGCCGAACTTAAACTGGTGGCAGGCTTAAAACCTGGCTTGAAATACGGCGAGCTGCATATTCAGTGTCATCAACATATCGCGGAAATTTTGCATCAGTTTGATTTTGTTAAATTAGCGCCTGAGGCTATTGTTGAAAGCCAGATCAGCCGTACGTTCTTTCCGCATGGTTTAGGCCATCACCTTGGCTTGCAGGTGCATGATGTTGGCGGCTTTATGGCCGACGAGCGCGGCACTCATGTTGCAGCGCCGGACAGCCATCCGTATTTACGTTGTACCCGCACTATTGAAGCCGATATGGTGTTTACCATTGAACCTGGCCTGTATTTTATCGACAGCCTGCTGGCCGATTTAGCTGCCACCGAGTTTGATAAATACATTAACTGGCAAAAAGTAGATGCGTTTCGTCAGTTTGGCGGTATCCGCATAGAGGATGATATTATTGTTCACCGCGATCGCAACGAAAATATGACCCGTGATTTGCAACTGGCCTAAGCCACAGGGACGCCGCTAAGGTATGCAATACCGCTCGATAATCCGGATCCTGGGGTTGCTGATTGGCATTTTCAGCATCACCATGATCCCACCGGCATTTGTCGCCTACTGGTATAACGACGGTGCCGGCGTGCCTTTTATGCTGTCTTTTCTGTTAAGCCTGGTTATTGGTTTTGTGATCTGGTATCCGAACCGGCAATACAAAGCCGAGCTAAAGGTGCGGGACGGCTTTCTTATCGTGGTGTTGTTCTGGACTGTGCTGGGTACTGTGGGCAGCATACCGCTGATGCTGGCCAGTAACCCGCAGTTAAGCGTGGCCGGGGCGATGTTTGAAGCGTTTTCCGGCCTTACTACCACTGGGGCTACTGTCCTTACCGGTATCGAGTTCCTGCCCAAAGCCATTTTGTTTTACCGCCAGCAACTGCAGTGGCTGGGCGGCATGGGTATTATCGTACTGGCGGTCGCCATATTGCCAATGTTGGGTGTCGGGGGCATGCAGCTTTACCGGGCAGAAACGCCGGGGCCGGTAAAAGACAACAAGATGACACCGCGCATAGCCGATACGGCCAAGCACTTATGGTATATCTATCTGGCGTTAACGCTAAGCTGCATGCTGGCATTTTATCTGGCGGGAATGAACTGGTTTGATGCAATTTGTCATGCATTTTCTACCGTGGCTATCGGTGGTTTTTCAACTTACGATGCCAGCATTGGCCATTTTCAAAGCCCGGTAATTAACGCGATTTGTGTCATATTTCTGCTGCTTAGTGCGGTAAATTTTCCTCTGCACTTTGCGGCTATTCGCGGCAAAAGTGTCAGCACCTACTTTCGCGACCCGGAATTTAAAGCCTTTTTAATTATTCAGGCGGCTCTGGTGCTGATTTGTTTTTTTGTTTTGCTTGAAACCAATGTCTACAGAACCACGGCAGAAGCTCTGAATCATGGCATTTTTCAGGCGGTATCTATTTCTACAACGGCAGGTTTTGCTACCGATAGTTTTGCCGTGTGGCCGTTGTTTTTACCAATACTGCTAATATTCTCCAGCTTTATCGGTGGTTGTGCCGGTTCTACTGGTGGTGGTCTGAAGGTTGTGCGGGTGGTGTTACTGTTTTTGCAGGGTACGCGCGAGCTCAACCGGCTTATTCATCCGCGGGCGGTTTATGCCATTAAACTGGGCCGTCGTGCTGTACCGGATCGTATTGTTGAAGCGGTATGGGGCTTTTTTGCTGCTTATGCGTTGGTGTTTGTTGTTACTATGTTGCTGCTATTGCTCACCGGGCTGGACAATATTACTGCTTTTACCGCCACTGCAGCCTGTTTAAATAACCTTGGCCCCGGCCTGGGTGAGGTTGCGGCTAACTTTGGCTCTATTCCTGACAGCAGTAAATGGATTCTAATCGTGGCGATGGTATTTGGCCGGCTGGAAATATTTACCCTGTTGGTGCTATTTACACCGGCCTTCTGGAAAGATTAGATAAAAATAGCGCTAACCTGAAACAGCTTTTCTACTTCAACGATGTGCTTTTTATCTACCATAAACAAAATAATATGGTCATTGGTTTCAATAACGGTGCTGTCGTGGGCAATAACTACCTCATCACCGCGCACTACAGCGCCAATAGTAGTGCCGGGTGGTAATTTAATACTGCCGATGGCTTTACCGACCACTTTGCTGGTGTTGCTGTCGCCATGGGCAATGGCTTCAATAGCTTCGGCAGCGCCGCGACGTAGCGAGTATACGTTTACGATATCACCACGGCGGATATGGGTTAACAAAGCAGAAATAGTGGCTTGCTGCGGAGATACGGCAATATCCACTTCGCCGCCTTGCAGTAAATCTACGTAGGCGCCGCGTTTAATCAGCACCATGGTTTTTTGTGCGCCCATCCTTTTGGCCAACATGGCCGACATAATATTGGCTTCATCGTCGTTGGTAACCGCGATAAACACATCTACCTGCTCGATGTTTTCTTCTTCCAGCAGCTCTGGGTCTGAGGCATCGCCGACATACACCACTGTGTTGTCCAAGGCGCTGGACAAAAACTCGGCCCGCTCTTTGCCACGTTCAATTAACTTAACGCTGTGGGTTTTTTCCAATGCCCGTGCCAGGCCAAAACCAACGTTACCACCACCGGCGATCATAATGCGGCGGTAGCTGCGTTCCAGCTTTTGCAGCTCGCTCATTACTGCGCGGATATGCTTGGTAGCGGCGACGAAAAACACCTCATCGTCGGCTTCGATAATAGTGGTACCCAGCGGTTTGATCGCGGTGCCACGCCGGTAAATTGCGGCTACCCGGGTTTCAATATTCGGCATATGTTCTTTTAACGCCGATAGTGCGTGGCCCACCAGCAAGCCGCCGTAATAGGCTTTAACAGCCACTAGGCTTACCTTGCCACCGGCAAATTCCACCACCTGTAATGCACCCGGGTAGTCAATTAAGCGGCGGATATAATTGGTAACCAGGGCTTCTGGCGCAATAAAGTGATCGACTGGCATATCGTCTTTATGAAACAACTGATCGCGGTATTTCAGGTATTGGTTAGTGCGGATGCGGGCAATTTTAACCGGCGTATTAAACATGCTATAGGCTACCTGACAGGCAACAATATTAACTTCGTCACTGTTGGTTACTGCCACTATCATATCGGCATCTTCGGCACCGGCTTTTTTCAGAATATCCGGGTGCGAGCCATGGCCATGTACTACCTGTAAATCGTAACGATCCTGCAGGGCACGCAGCCTGTCGGCATCGCTGTCAACAATGGTGATGTCGTTTTGCTCGCCAACCAGGTTTTCCGCCAGTGTGGCTCCTACCTGACCTGCACCCAGAATAATTATTTTCATGCTTTCTCGTTGTTGGTCATTTTTTGCAGCCGGGCATAGAAAAAGCCATCCATGTCCTGTTCGCCCGGCAGCAGCTGCCAGCCGTATGGCTGATCTGCATGCTGTTGTGGCAATTTATCCAGCCGGGCATCGCTGTGCTGCTGTAAAAACTGCACAATTTGCTTGCTGTTTTCAGCCGGCAACACACTGCAGGTAGCATAAAGCAGAGTGCCACCCGGCGCCAGCAGGCTCCAGCATTGACGTAATATGCGCTGTTGCAGTTCAGCCAGTACTTCTATATCAGCCTTTTTACGTAGCCAGCGGATATCCGGATGACGGCGGATAACTCCGGTCGCCGAGCAAGGCACATCCAGCAAAATACGGTCAAATAATTTGCCTTGCCACCAGCTACCGGGTTCAGCCGCATCGGCGGCAATAACGTTGGCATTCAGGCCCAAACGGACCAGGTTTTCATGCACGCGCAGCAGGCGCTTGGGTTCTTTGTCCAGAGCGATAAGGTCGGCGTCCGGTGCCAGTTCCAGTATATGACAGGTTTTACCGCCGGGGGCGCAGCAGGCATCCAGAATATGCTGACCGCTGTTTACATCAAGCAAGGTGGCCGCATATTGTGCTGCACCATCCTGTACAGAGAACCAGCCTTCGGCATAGCCGGGCAGGGTAGTAACATCCTGTGCCTGTGCCAGTTTAATTGCCGCCGGTAAATCAGCTACAGGCCGGGTATATTCAATACCCTGGCGGCTTAAAGCGGCGGCATAGTCTGTCGGGTTAATTTTGCTGATATTTACCCGCAACCACAGTGGTGCTTTTTGCTGGTTGGCATCAAGTATTGGCTGCCACTGCTGTGGGTAAGCCTGTTGCAGCGTGTTAATCAGCCAGCCCGGATGGTTAAACTGCACGGCTGCCGGTGCTGTGGCGAAGTTAAATAACTCAGGCTGACGCTGCACATTGCGCAGCACACCGTTAATCAGCTTGGTGAGTGACTGGCCTTTTAATTCACGCGCAGCGTCAACGGTTTCACTGATGGCTGCATGGTCGGGTATGCGCATAAACTTAAGTTGGTAAATACCCACATACAGCAAAAACTGCAAAGGACGCAGTTGCTTTATGAGTGGTTTACTCATTAACTGGCCGCATACCGCTTCAAGTTGTGGCAAATACCGCATTACGCCAAAGCAGATCTCCTGCAACAGGGCTTTGTCGAGTGGGTTATCCAGTAGTGCCTGCGCTTTGGGTAGTACCTCAGACAATGACATGCCCTGATCGACCACATCAAAGCAGCTGCGTGCGGCAAGCACGCGAACGTTATGGCTCATACTGCCCGGCCAATAATTGTACCGGGGCTTAACCAGTCAGCCCGGCCATTTAAAAAGTCGGCAGCGGCCATGGCTTTTTTACCGGGCGGCTGTAGCTGGGTAATAAGCAATGTGCCGTTCGCACAGGCAATACGAATGCCATGTTTGTCTGCACTTAACACTGTACCTGCGGCTTTATCGCTACTAGCATCTTCAGCTTTAGCCTGCCAAACCTTAATACTGCCTTGTGCCAGCGTAATATAGCTTACCGGCCAGGGGTTAAAGGCTCTTATTTCGCGCTGCAATGCAGGGGCTGATTTATTAAAGTCGAGCTGGGCTTCGTCTTTATGCAGTTTATCGGCGTAATTTGCTTTGCTGTCGTCCTGCGTTTGAGCCTGTTGCTGCAGAGCAGTTAAATCTGCCAACGCAGCCAACAGGGCTTTGGGGCCGAGTATGGCTAACTTGTCGTACAAAGAGGCACTGGTATCAGTATCGTCAATATCACAACTAACCGTGCTCAACATGGCGCCGGTATCAAGGCCAGCATCCATTTGCATAATGGTTACACCGGTTTGCGTATCACCGGCCCAGATAGCACGCTGAATTGGCGCTGCACCACGCCAGCGCGGCAGTAAAGAACCATGCACGTTAATGCAGCCCAGACGCGGGGTATCGAGTACCGCTTGTGGCAAAATTAAACCATAGGCAACAACGATCATTAAATCGGCATCTAATGCCGCCAGCTCTTGTTGTGCCGGTACTTTTTTCAGTGATTTAGGCTGATACACAGCCAGGTTATGCTGTAAAGCCAGCTGTTTGACTGCGCTGGGTTGCAGCTGCTGGCCACGGCCGGCAGGCCGGTCTGGCTGGGTGTAAACGGCGATAATCTGATGCCCTGCATCTAACAGAGCTTGCAGATGGCGCGCCGCAAAATCGGGCGTGCCAGCAAAAATAATGCGTAAAGGAGTGGTCACGGTATGTCCTGTTTAAAGCGCGTGTCGCTGCGCCATTTTAGCTTCTTTTTCCAGCTTTTTCCGGATCCGCTCACGCTTTAACGGCGACAGATAATCGATAAACAGTTTGCCTACCAGATGGTCCAGTTCATGCTGCAGGCAAATTGCCAGCAGGCCATCGGCATTTAATTCAAACCAGTTGCCGTTTCTGTCTTGCGCTTTTACTGTTACCTGGGCGGCACGCTCTACTTTTGCGTAGTTTTGTGGCACAGACAAACAGCCTTCTTCATAGCTGGTTTCACCACTACGAGCGGTAATTTCCGGGTTAATAAATACCATAGGTTCGTTACTGTCTTCAGAGAGATCAATAACAACCACGCGTAAATGTACGTTAACCTGAGTAGCAGCCAGCCCAATACCATTTTCGTCGTACATGGTATCGAGCATATCGTCTACCAGTTGCTGGATCTCTGGTGTAACAGCTTCAACAGGTTTTGCTACTGTACGAAGCCTTTCATCCGGGTAATGTAATACATGTAAAACTGCCATAACACCTACAAAAATATGCTTTGTTTCAAAGGTTGTGATATGTTTTAATTTTAGCCATTAATGCGCTGTATTAACAGCTTAGTGTGCAATAATTACAACAAGAACGAGCTCAAGGATGCCGGCATGCTGAAAAAATTCGCTGCTATCGTCACTCTGGTGGTTATGAGTGGCTTTTTTAATGTGTTTGCCGATGTATTAAAAATTCGTGACGATGCTCCTGCCAGCTATGTTGTTAAAAAGGGCGATACTCTGTGGGATATTTCTGCTTTGTATCTGAGTGAGCCCTGGTTATGGCCACAGCTGTGGCAAATGAACCCTCAGGTAGACAACCCGCACCTGATCTATCCCGGTGATACATTAACGCTTACTTATGATGCACAGGGCCGGCCTCGTCTGGCAGTGAACAATAAGGTAAAGCGCCTGTCGCCCACCGCCCGTAAAACGTTAAAAAGTGCCGATGCGGTGTCTACCTTACCCTTAAGTATGATTCGGCATTACCTGACGTTTGAACAAGCGTTGTCGGATGAGCAAATTCAGGCTTTGCCTTATATCCTCGGCTCTAATGCCAACGTAAAAAACTCTGTAAGTGACCATATTATCTATGCTAAAGGCGTACTGGACACCGGTGCGTCTTATGGTGTGTACCGTAAAGGTAAACCTTATTTTGATCCGGAAACTGAAACCGTATTAGGTTATGAAACCACGCTGGTTGCCACCGCGCGGGCTTTCCGGCCCGGACATGACGCAACTGAAGATAAACCAGCCGAAGCATCATCACTGAACGTACTCAGTGTTAAACGCGAAATTAAGCAGGGCGATCGCCTGATGCCTGCGCTGGAAGGCCAAGCGTTGCCGGCATTTTTTGTTATGACTAAGCCGGAGTTTGAGATAGCCGGAACCATTATCGATACTACGTCAAACCTGCGAGAGTTTTCCAAATGGGATATTGTGGTGTTAAACCGTGGGTCATTACAGCAGTTAAAGGCCGGCCATATGGTAGGTATTTACCGCAGCTCGCCAATGGTGGTCGATAGCCCGGATGGCCCGGTATATATTGAAGATGCCAGTAAATTGCAGAAAATGTTCAAAAACTTTGGCGATACCACTATTACCTTGCCAAGAGAAAAGGTAGGTGAGCTGATGGTATTTAAAGTATCCGAGCGCACCAGTTTTGCTATTGTCACTAAAACACAACGTCCAATCCGGGTTGGAGATTTAATCGCTAACCTGTAACTCATTAAGTATGGAGCCAGTTTGTCATGGAGGATCTTTGCAACTGGCTCGCTTTAGCCACTGTGCATGGCCTTGATGGCCTGAAGTTCCAACGTCTGAGCGAGCAAATATCGGTTACCGAGCTGGTAAAATTACCGGCCAGTACCTTAAGAGACATTGGTTTTACCGAGCGCCAGGCGCATATACTGGCGTATGAGTCAAAAGCCAAAGTGGATAGTGCACTGCAATGGCTGGCGCAGGCTGACAATCACCATGTTATTACTTATCTTGATCCACGTTATCCGGCTTTATTAAAGCAAACCAAACAGCCGCCACTATTATTGTTTGTTAAAGGTAATCCGCTGGTTTTAGCCCAGCAACAGCTGGCTATGGTGGGGAGCCGCCAACCCACACCAACCGGGCGTAAAGTTGCCCAAAGTTTAGCGGCAGAATTGTCGCAGCAGGGTTATGTTATTACCAGTGGTATGGCGCGCGGTATTGATAGCGAAAGCCACAAAGGCGCCTTGCAGGCAGGCGGATTAACCATAGCCGTACTTGGGCATGGTTTAAAGCAGGTATATCCTGCTTCCAATAAAGCGCTGGCAGAGGCAATAACAGAGCAGGGCGCTCTGGTATCGGAGTATTTTCCTGATGTACTGGCACGGGCCGAGTGGTTTCCGCAGCGTAACCGCATTGTGGTTGGCTTAAGTATTGGTACTATAGTGGTTGAGGCGGGGTTAAAAAGTGGTACTTTAATCAGTGCTAACCTGGCTGCGGAATATAGTCGTGATGTGTTTGCTGTGCCTGGTTCAGTTTATAGCCCGCAGTCAGCGGGTTGCCATGCGTTAATTCAGCAAGGCGCTAAACTGGTGACAAGTGTGGCCGATATACTGGAGGAATGGAGCTTTTTTCAGAAAAGTTGTCTAATAACTGAGCCTGAACAGGAAAAAAGTACTGAAACAGACTTGTTTGCCCGCCAGTTGTTGGCTAACGTAGGAGATGAAGTTACCGCAGTTGATTTGATTGCACAGCGCGCCGGCCTGGCGATAGCTGATGCAACTATAGCGCTGTTACAGCTGGAGTTAGCTGGTGAAGTAGCAGCAGTTCCCGGTGGCTACATTAGAGTGAGGAGTGCCTGAGTATGTTTGATATCCTCGTTTATCTGTTCGAAAACTATATCCACAATGAGTCTGACATTTACGTTAACCATGCTGATCTGACCAAAGAGTTAAGCCGGGCGGGTTTTCATGACGACGATATCTTCAAAGCGCTAAAGTGGCTAGACAACCTGTCTGCGCTGCAGGAAAGTCATGTTAAGCCCTATTTGTCCAAAGGTACCTCTAACGCTACCCGTATTTATTGCGCGGCGGAATTGGCGAAAATGGATGTAGAGTGCCAGGGCTTTTTGCTGTTCTTGGAACAAGTTAATGTGTTGGACGCCGTAACCCGCGAGATGGTTATCGACAGGGTGATGGATCTGGACAGTAACAGCATTAGCCTGGAAGATTTAAAATGGGTGGTACTGATGGTGCTGTTTAATGTACCTGGCCATGAGAATGCCTATGCCCAAATGGAAGATTTAATTTTTGATGAACCTGAAGGGCCGCTGCATTAAGCGGCCTTAGCCTTTATGACAGATGATTCGGCCTTGTTTGACCTGCCGCAACAGCAGCAGTTATGTCCGTTATGCCAGCAACCGCTGGCGATGAAATCAGGTAAGAACGGCCCTTTTCTTGGTTGCAGTGCTTATCCGGCCTGCAACTATATAAAAGCCTTACACCAGCATGAAACCAGCATAGTAAAAGTGCTGGATAGCGAAGCCTGCCCGCAATGCGGCAATGCACTGGCGGTAAAGAACGGTCGTTACGGCATGTTTATCGGCTGTACTGATTATCCGCGCTGTACTTTTGTCGTGCATGAACACAGTGAACAATCGGACGCAGAGCAGTTGGCTTGCCCTAAATGTAAACAAGGCCAACTGACCGAACGGGTAAATAAGTTTGGTAAAGCATTTTGGGGTTGTGACCACTACCCGAAATGCAAGTTTTTGCTGAATGACAAACCGGTGGCTGGCAGCTGCGTCAGTTGTGGTTTCGGTTTATTGCTGGAAAAGAAAGGGGGATTGTACTGTGCCGATAAAAAGTGCGGCGAAAAACAGCCGGCAGCTTAAGCTACCGGCCTGCTTATCAGTTTAACCGGGCTGCCATTTCTGCCAGCTCAGGAAAAGCAGCCTCAGGCAATAGCGCGATCAATTGCTCAAAGCGCTGCTTCAGCTTCGTGTTGTCTGCTGCTGATAAATTTATATGTCCCATCTTACGGCCGGCACGTTTGCTTTTACCATACCAGTGCAAATGCAGGCCAGGCAGCGCCAATATGGGTTCAGGTACCGTGTCTTCGCCCAGAATATTCACCATTAAACTCGGTCGCACCAATGCAGTACTGCCCAGCGGCAAACCGCACACGGCACGCAAGTGTTGCTCAAACTGGCAAACATCGGCACCTTGCTGGGTCCAGTGGCCGGAGTTATGTACCCGTGGTGCAATTTCATTGACCAGCAGCTCACCGTTAACATCAAAAAATTCAATCGCCAGCACGCCGACATAGTTCAGCTGATTTGCCACCGCAGTAAACATCTGCTGCGCTTGCTGTTGCAACTGGTCGTTTCCGCTTATAGCTAGCGATACGCTAAGTACACCGTTGACATGGTGGTTTTCGGTTAGTGGATATACCCGTACTTCGCCGCGGCTGTTGCGTGCGCCAATCAATGAAACCTCACGTTGGAACGGAATAAACTGTTCAGCCACGATGGCTTGTTTGTTGTCGGCGGCCAAAAATGCACCAATATCCTGCCATAATGCCGCAGCTTGCTCCGGCTGTTTTAAGCGCCACTGACCTTTGCCGTCATAACCTGCGAGGGCACTTTTAAATACCAGAGGTAAGCCCAACTTGCTGATGGCATCATTAAAATCGGTTTCGTTATTAATAATGTGATAACTGGCGGAGCGCACGCCGGCGCTGTCCAGCAATTGCTTTTCTAACCGGCGGTCACCACCGGCTTTAATCGCGGTTTCGCCCGGAAAAAACTTACCGCTTTTTTGACACTGCGCCAGTATCGGCAGTGGGATATGTTCAAACTCGGCCGTCACTACATCGGCATCAGCTATGGCGTTGGCCAAACCTTTACCCAGGTTTTGCTGCGTCAGTGGATGCACTATGGCATCGCTGTTGACATCATAAGCGCTGATGCTGATATTCAGCGGTGCACCGGCCAGTGCCATCATCCGTGCCAGTTGGCCTGCGCCCAGTACTAATACTTTCATAACGGCACCTTTGACGGATCCGGCTGGCTTAATACCATGTCGGTTTGCGCCTGGCGAAAGGCATCAATTTTTGTCATCAGCTCCGGGCTGTGCGTGGCCAGAATTTGCGCCGCCAACAGGCCGGCATTAGCCGCACCGGCGTCGCCAATCGCCAGGGTGCCTACAGCCACGCCCTTTGGCATTTGCACAATAGACAGCAAAGAGTCTAAGCCTTTAAGCGCTTTAGATTGCACCGGCACACCCAATACCGGCAGGCTGGTAAAGGCCGCTGCCATGCCGGGTAAGTGCGCTGCACCACCGGCGCCGGCAATAATGACCTTTAAACCGCGGCTGGCGGCTGAGGCAGCGTAATCTGCCAGTAATTGTGGTGTACGATGTGCGGAAACAACTTTGGTTTCATAGGCAATACCGAACTTATCCAGCATATCAGCGGCGTGCTTCATAGTAGGCCAGTCGGAGGTTGAACCCATGATGATGCCAACTTGCATTATTGTTTCCTTCTGTACGTGATGAACTAAAAGCGTGAAGGCGCTATTATAGCCAGTTGCGCAACTGAAGAAAATTTTAACTGTGTTTTTCGTACAATTATCCGGAGTAGTAGCAATAAATGGCAGAACAGCAGCTGGTTTTACAGGCCTTGCAACAAGGTGGTGTTATCGCTTACCCCACTGAAGCAGTTTATGGTTTAGGTTGCGACCCGGATAACGAGGCCGCAGTAATGGCGCTGCTGGCAATTAAACAGCGGCCGGTGGAGAAGGGGCTGATCTTAATTGCTGCTAACTATTCGCAGTTACTGCCCTATGTGGATGACAAAGCCATACCGCCGGAAAAGCGCTATCAGATATTTTCCAGCTGGCCCGGCCATATCAGTTGGGTGTTGCCAGCCAGTAAAACCGCGCCCAAGTGGCTTACCGGTCAGTTTGACAGCATTGCCGTGCGGGTCAGTGCTCATCCGGTGGTGCAGCAGCTGTGTAGTGCTTATGGCAAACCGCTGGTATCAACCAGCGCCAATTTATCCGGCCAGCCGGCCATTACCGACAAAGCTGAGCTGGAGCAAAGTTTGGGCGATCAGTTGTCTGCTATTATGCCGGGACCTTTGGGTGGTGCCACACAACCCAGTCAAATTCGTGATGCCTTAAGCGGCAATATAGTAAGGAGTTAAGGTGACCAACAGCCAACCTCATCATCATCTTGCCGCAGTGCAACAGTTTTTACAGCAGTTACAGGACAATATCTGTGCCGCGCTGGAGCAGGCAGATGGTAGCGCGCACTTTGCTGAAGATGCCTGGCAGCGGCCTGAAGGCGGTGGCGGTAAAAGTCGTGTACTAACCGGCGGTAAGGTATTTGAACAGGCCGGGGTGAATTACTCGCATGTGTTTGGTGCCAATATGCCGGCATCGGCTACCGCACACCGGCCGGAACTGGCAGGGCGCAGCTTTAATGCCTGTGGTGTGTCGCTGGTGATCCATCCGAATAACCCTTATTTGCCTACTACGCATGCCAATGTAAGGTTTTTTATTGCCGAAAAAGACGGTGAAGCACCGGTGTGGTGGTTTGGCGGCGGTTTTGATTTAACGCCTTATTATCCGTTTGAAGAAGATGTGGTGCATTGGCACCAAACCGCTAAAACAGCAGTCGACCCTTTTGGCGCTGAATACTACCCGGCGTATAAAAAGTGGTGTGACGAATATTTCTACTTAAAGCACCGGGGTGAAACCCGTGGTGTCGGCGGACTGTTTTTTGACGATTTAAACCAGCCGGGCTTTGAACAAAGCTTTGGTCTGATGCGGGCTGTTGGTGAGGCCTTTGCTCCGGCGTACCTGCCGATAGTTGAACGACGTAAAAATACACCATATGGCGAGCATGAACGTCAATTCCAGCTGTACCGCCGTGGCCGCTATGTTGAATTTAATTTGGTGTACGATCGTGGCACCTTATTTGGTCTGCAAAGTGGCGGCCGTACCGAGTCTATTTTAATGTCAATGCCGCCGCTGGTGCGCTGGCAATATGGCTATAAGCCTGAGCCAGGCAGCAAAGAAGCGCAGTTGTATGAACGCTATCTTAAACCGCAGGACTGGTTAAAGCTTCAGGCTTAACAATTGATCATATGGCTCGCCAGTTGGCCAATCGACTGGCGAATACCATCACGCAGCAGCTTGTTTTCTACCACGTCATCCAGCGCTTTATCCATACAAAACATCCATTGATCACGCAGCTGCTCATTTACTGTAAACGGCATATGTCGTGCCCGCAGGCGGGGGTGGCCGTACTGCTGCTCAAACAATGGCGGACCGCCGAGCCAGCCGGATAGAAACTGGAAAAACTTCTGCCGGATAGTATCCAGCGGCAGTGGATGGATAGCATACAACTCTGCAGCTTCGGGTGCGGTTTCCATCACATCATAAAAGCGGTTAGCCAGGTTCCGTACGGTGTCCTCACCGCCCATCATGGCGTAAGGCGTTTGCTCCGGTGTAGGATGTGGCTTGCTATTTGGCGTGGTTTTATTAAAAATCATCTGTATCAACTTCTTTATGGACATACGTTGTGGACCGTTATGCTGTATTCGGTAATCCGATAGGCCACTCTAAGTCGCCCTTTATTCATGCACAGTTTGCTTCCGCACTGGGCGAAAAACTGAGATACGACGCCATTTTAGCACCGCTTGATGGCTTTGCCGACAGCTGGCATGGTTTTGTTGCCGCCGGCGGTAAGGGCGGTAATGTCACAGTGCCGTTTAAAGAGCTGGCGTATCAGCTCGCTGATGTGTTATCAGAGCGGGCAAAGCAAGCCGGAGCGGTCAACACGCTATACCTTAATAGCGCAGGCAAACTCTGCGGCGATAATACCGACGGTATTGGTCTGGTGGCTGATCTGACACGACTTGGCGTTACGCTTAATGGTATCACCGTATTGCTGCTTGGTGCCGGCGGTGCCAGTCGCGGTGCCATAGGACCTTTACTGGAGGCCGGTGTTAAGCAGCTGGTGCTGGCTAATCGAACTGCCGGTAAAGCACAAACAATTGCCGCCAATTTTGACCAGCGTGTCAGCGCTTGCGGTTATGCTGATATAGCCTCGCAGCCTTATCAGCTGATAATTAATGCCACTTCATCCGGGCTAAGTGGTGAGCGGCCGTTAATAGCCGCGCAGTATTTACAATACTGCCAACTGGCCTATGACATGTTGTACGGCGTTGCGCCAACACCATTTTTGCAATGGGCAAAAGCGCAAGGTGTGCCGCGGCAAGCAGATGGCTTGGGTATGTTATTGTCACAGGCGGCGGCAGCTTTTTATATCTGGCGTGGCAAAAGGCCGGATATCACGCCAGTGTTAGCTGCACTTAAACAGCAACTAAGCGGTAACTGAGCCAATGAACCAGCAACTTATCTTTAATAATGATTTTGCCTTTGATGCAACCAGGCAGGCTGCCGGCTTCAGCTGCCTGGTCAGTGGCTTAAAGGTACAGTGTTTTATTGCAATGCCGGCAGAGCAAACGCCGGTTGTGTTTTTACAGCAGGTTAAAGCGGACGCCTTCAGTTGGGAAGATCGCGCCGAGCAAGCAATTGCCGACGACGCTTATAATGCTGCAGGCGAGATCTGGCTTTAAACCCCGGCCAGATACTCGTTTTTCAGCAGCACATAATTAGCTGCCGATTCGGCTAAGAACGCTTTCTCTGCTTCATTCAGTAGCCGCGCTTGTTTTACCGGGCTACCAACATATAAGTAGCCGCTTTGCAGCCGCTTACCCGGTGGCACTAAACTACCGGCACCGATAATTACCTCGTCCTCTACTATTACATCGTCCATCACGATGGCTCCCATGCCGACTAATATACGATTTCCCAGCGTACAGCCATGCAACATAACTTTGTGTCCAACGGTAACGTCTTCACCTATTATCAGTGGTGAACCTTCATGTTTGCCTTTACTGGGGCGGGATAAATGCAAGACAGAGCCATCCTGTATATTAGTGCGGGCGCCAATACGGATATAGTTCACATCACCGCGCGCAACGACTAAAGGCCAGACACTGACATCTTCCGCCAACTCAATATCACCCACCAGCACGCTGGACTCGTCTACATATACCCCTGATGCCAGTTTCGGTGTTATACCTTTATAAGCTCGTATCATTATAATGTCCTCCAATGCTGCGTTATTATGCAGTAAATGTATTAAAAAAGCGCTTTTCGAGCAATTTTTCTGCGAACGATCGTAAAAGCACAACTTTTCTCAAATAACCGCTTGCAGGTATTTCAAAACGCCCTATAATGCGCGCCATGCCACGGGGTGCTGCAGTTTGGG
>NZ_JAKUJZ010000013.1 GCF_022436675.1 Rheinheimera hassiensis
TTGGCGACCGATCTGATCGCGCAAACCGCATTGAGTTCCTTTCCCTTAGTGATCTACTGTTAGGAACAGTTATTTAGGATTGAAGCAATTGATATTATAAGTGAGAGACTAGATCTTTATGATGTACTTGGTGAGAGCGGACGGTCTATATGTATGCAAACTGTTAAACGCTGCCTCAAGGAAGCACTTTCACTTAGTGTTGCGGAGAATGACTACCACTCAAACAGAAAGCGCCAAGATCTTATCGAAGCCTGTTTTTCTTTGGATGCACAGTTTGCATCATCACTGTCATCATTGACCGCTAACGATGAAGCTAAAACACATCTTATTCAAGAGAAGCTCAAACAACACCAAGAAAATAAAAATTTGGAAGATAGCTTTTCATCAGGAGGAAGCATTCAGCTTAAACGGAATCTAGCAAAGAAATTCTCTAGCTTCTGTGTAAAAGAACTTGGACTACTGAATGCAAATAAAGCAGCAAAACGAAGAAATCAGGAACTTTTCAGCTTCCTTAAAAATGTCTCGGAACTAGATAATGTTCAATTATTTAATTTACTTAGCTATTTTATTTCTGCTTATGGAGATACGTTAAATGGCTCTAACAGTAAAACTAAAGATAATTTAGAATCTGTATTTTCAGCTATAATAGAAAACTCAAAGTTTTTTTGCAGTCTCTACAATATAAGTCATCATATATCCCTGCCAAATACCATTGGAAATAGCGAAAATATTTTTTTGAGTATTGATGACTGCTCCAAAGAGACAGCTGAAAGATTTATATATAATTGGGTAAGCAGTAATAATCTAAACTCTATATTAATATCTGAGCCTTATTTCACGCTTTCTGACTTAGAATTTATATTTGATGCCATTAACAGAAACAGTTCTACAGAGATCACATTGCTATCTAGCTTACATCAATATAAAGAGCTAATGAAATCTTGCAATGAATCTGGTCACTTCGATTTGGATTCTTATGTAGAAAACCATTGGCGGGAATTTGTCTCTCCGGGGAAATCACCATATATTAAGTTCATATTTTTCGGTGAGGAGAGTTCAAGTGACCCTATTATACACGACCGTTGGTGGATGTCAGTCAGTGGTGATAGTGGAATAAAGTTGGGGACATCTATTAATGGAATTGGTAACAAGCTTAGCGGCATATCTTCTCTGACAAATAATGAACTACTTGGCGCCTATACAGAAATGAATGGATACGCTGAATGCCGCCTAAGATCCACAAAGCTAGGTGAACGTATTTTATATAGAACTATCCAACTTAGCGTATAAATATCAGGCATATTATTTCTTAACAGGCTTTCGAGATCGTGCATACGAATATTTTTAATTCAAGGGCCTGTTTTTTTATATTGTTGAACTAGTTTTTTGCATTACATTTTAACACCCCGGCGGCGATATCAGCCTGTGAGTAAACGCCGGTATCCAGCACCCAGCCGGTAACCAGCGCTGCGGGTGTAACATCAAACGCCGGGTTAAATACCACCGCATCTTCCGGTGCCCATATTGCTTTACCAAAAGCGCCGCTGACACCGCGCACTTCATCACCATGGCGCTGCTCTATCGGTATTGCGCTGCCATCACTGCAAGCTAAGTCTACCGTGGTATGCGGCGCCACCACGTAGAACGGCACCTTATGATAATGCGCCAGCACCGCCAGTGAGTAAGTGCCAACTTTATTTGCGAAATCACCATTGGCAGCGATGCGATCGGAGCCGACAAAAACACGATCCACCTGCCCGCGAGCCATCAGCATGGCGGCCATATTGTCGCAAATCAGCTGATACGGAATGCCAAGTTGTTGACATTCCCAGGCTGTTAAACGCCCGCCCTGCAGCAATGGCCGGGTTTCATCTACCCACAGGCGGA
Organism: Rheinheimera hassiensis; assembly: GCF_022436675.1. Lineage (GTDB taxonomy): Bacteria > Pseudomonadota > Gammaproteobacteria > Enterobacterales > Alteromonadaceae > Alishewanella > Alishewanella hassiensis. The sequence goes on from NZ_JAKUJZ010000013.1 coordinate 1,888, forward strand.
TATTTTTACCCTGCTGATGTGCCAGATTAATTACGCCAAGGGCAGTACCTACACCGGCCGTGGCCAGACCACCGGTATTGCAATGCGTTAATAGCTGTTCGCCCTGTTGTACCAAAGCGGCGCCATGGCGCGCCATATTCAAGCATAACTGCACATCTTCAGCGAACAGTTGCCCGGCACAATCAATAGCAGCTGTTTTAAAATCACTCTGTGCCAGTGCAGCTATCATGCTGTCGAGGTTATTCATCAGATTAACTGCCGTAGGCCGGGCTGCGCGCAATACTTCGGTATCCAGTAACAACTGCTCACGGCTGTCGCCAACGCTGGCCCGGTAGGCCAATAATAAACAAGCACCAATACCAATAGCAGGCGCACCGCGTAACTGTAGTGCTTTAATCATGGTAACCATGTCGTTAACTGTCTGACAAAGCAGCCATTTCTGCTGTTGTGGCAGTAAGGTCTGATCCAGCACATACAGCTTACCCTGCTCGGTTTTCAGGCTTAGTGCCGTTAAGTTTTTCATAGCTTATTCCTGTTTAGCGTTGCAGACGTCTATAAGGTTTGCGATTATGCAGCCCTGCTATTTTCAACACAAGCGATGAGAGCCAGGATGACAGACTACCGTACCTTTACCACTGACGATGCAATGCGCTTTGCCGATGAGCACAGCGGCCTGTTTGGCGATCACAGTAAATTAAGCAGCGAAGAATTTGGTGACGGCAATCTGAACCTGGTATTTCGGGTTGAAAACGACAAAGGCACCAGCCTTATTGTAAAACAGGCGCTGCCTTATGCCCGCTGTGTAGGCGAAAGCTGGCCGCTGACAGTAGACCGGGCCCGCATTGAGGCTGAAGTGCTGTTAAAACACCGCAAACTGTGCCCGGACCATACAGTTGAAGTGCTGCATTACGATGCCACACTTGCCGCCATCCTGATGGAAGATTTAAAAGATTACCGCATTGCGCGCACCGAGCTTATCGCCGGTAAACAATTTGAACATCTGGCGCCACAGCTGGCGACCTATCTGGCGAATACGCTTTACTACACCAGTGATTTCGCCTTAACAGGCCCGAATAAAAAGCAGCAGGTCGGCCAGTTTTTAAACCCGGAGCTGTGCCTGATTACTGAAGACTTATTCTTTACCGACCCTTACTGCAACCACGAACGGAATAATATTCACAGCGAAATACGCAATGACGCCCTGCAACTATGGCATGACGAAGCCCTGCAAGCAGAAGTAGCACAACTAAAAGCTGGCTTTTTGTCTAAGCCACAGGCACTACTGCATGGCGATATGCATACCGGCAGCATCTTTATTAACGACGATAACTGTAAACTGATCGATGCTGAATTTGGCTTTTATGGCCCGATTGGCTTTGATGTTGGCAGCCTGATAGGTAATTTGCTGTTGAACTACCTTGGCCATTTCGGCCTGACACAAGACACTGAAGCACGCCAGCGCCATCAGGATTATCTGTTGTCGCAAGTGCAAACCCTGTGGCAGAACTTTGAAAAGCAATTTAAACAGCTAATGAGCAATGAATGCCGTGAACCCACGCTGCAAAACAGCGTATACCAACAACGCTTTATACAGCAGGTGTTTGCCGATGCTCTGGGTTATGCTGGTTGTGAGCTAATCCGTCGCACAGTTGGCCTGGCCCATGTTGCCGATTTGGACAGCATTAACGATGGTACCTTACGCGCGCAAAGCGAGCGCAAAGCGCTGAAGCTGGGCCGCGAACTGATTATGCAGCGCAACGAGCTTGCAGGTACAGAACAAGTGCTTACGCTGGTACGATACCAACAAAATTAACCCGGACGGAAACTGCCAGATGACTTCTCTTATACTGCAAAGTGTTAAAAACATCTGGCAACAGGCGCCACACAACGCCTTTACTGATCTGATTGCCTTTAACGGCGCGCTGTGGTGCGTATTCCGTGAAGGCAGCGATCATATCTCGCCCGATGGTGCCTTTCGCATTTTGCAAAGTAGCAACGGTAATCAGTGGCACAGTGTTGCACTTATTAGCATGCCAGACGCCGATTTACGCGACGCAAAATTCAGCCTCACCCCGGCCGGCACTCTGCTGCTATTGGGTGCAGGTGCCTTACATGACAGAACCCAGCACAGCCATCAGTCATATATCTGGCAATCTGACGATGGTATTTGTTGGTCTGAGCCGCAGCCAGTAGGTGAGCCTAATATCTGGCTGTGGCGCATGACATGGCAGCAAAAGCTGTATGCCTTGGGGTACAAGGTAGGCCAGCCCCGATTTGTCCGGCTGTACAACAGCACAGATAGCAACAGTTTTACTGCCGTTAGCGATATTTACAGCGGCAGCTATGCCAACGAAAGCGCACTGCTGTTTGAAAACGATGGCACGGCACTGTGCCTGCTACGCCGTGATCCGGAACATGGCCTGTTTGGCAGCAGCCAGCCACCCTACACTGACTGGCACTGGCAAGACAGTGGTTGCCGTATTGGTGGCCCGCAGTGTTTACAACTACCGGATGGCCGCCTGCTGGCCTGCGTGCGTTTATACGATGACAAAGTACGCGCCAGTTTATGCTGGATTGACCGGCAAACCGGTAAGCTGAGTGAAGCCCTTTCCCTGCCTTCCGGCGGCGATTGCAGTTATGCCGGTATGGTGCTGCAGGGCACTAAACTGTATGTCAGTTACTATTCATCGCATGAAACAACCACAGCCATTTATCTGGCCGTGGTTTCTGTGCCGTTGGTTAATTAATACTTAATACTGCAACCATAAGGCCTGGTTACTGCCGGATCGGGTTTTTCACCGGCCAGTACCGCTTTGGCGGCGTTGGCAAAAAGTGGTGTGGCTTTGCTGATATCGTCCACTTTGGCAGACGGAATACTGTCGATACCCCCCATATACTGCAGCACACCAGCTTTATCGATGACATACATATGTGGTGTGGTTTTGGCGTCATAAGCTTTACCTACTGCACCGGTTTCATCAAATACCACGGCCGTAGGTGCTGAATTGCGGCTGGCGGTAAGTTCGTCCGCTTTGGCCGGGCTAACGTAGCCCTGCTTACCCGGTGCCGAAGAAATAACAGTAAGCCATACGACATCCTGCCCTGTCAGGTCACTCTGCAGTGCCTGCATATTGCCACTGTAATGTTTCACTACAAACGGGCAATCATGGTTAGTCCATTCCAGTACCACATTTTTACCGGCAAAATCTTTTAAGCTATGGCTATTACCTTTGGTATCCACCACAGTAAAGTCAGGGGCCGCCGTGCCTACTTGTGGTGCCGCATTTAAACCCAGCGACAATAATGCTGCCGAGGCAGACAGTACCAGATGATGTAATTTCATAATGTTTACTCCTGTATTATCCGGGCCAGGCAGGCCGTTAAGGTTGACTACTCAGTCGCGCTAACGTCTGCGGCAAAGTGTCAGGGGTTAAAATCTGTGGCAGCACTTGTGGCGGCTGCCCCGGCCAGTACAACACATACAACGGCACACCATCACGCTGATACAACCGTAAATACTCTGTTATAGCGCTGTCACGCAGTGTCCAGTCGCCTTTTAAGTAAGTCACATCGTACAACGCCAGCGCGGCTTTGCTGCTATCGGTGTTTAGCGCCATCCGTTCGTTTACCAGACAGGTAATACACCAATCTGCAGTCATATTAACCAGCACCGGCTTACCCTGTTCACGCAGTTGCTTAAGTGTAGCGGCAGACCACGGCTGCCAGTGTTGTGTATCATTGCTTTGCGTCTGTGGTACTGCCTGTTTGGGCGCCAGCACAGGTAACACCAAAGCAAGCAGCACCAGCAACAGCGCAAAACCTGCACCAACGCGGCCAACCTGAGCCAGTTGCTTACGGCCCCATAACCAGCATGCTGCGGCCACACACACCAGACCAATTAACAGCAATGCCTGCGCATCAACCCCGACCTGACGGCCATATACCCACAGCAGCCAGACAGCACTTAAATATAACGGATACGCCAACACCTGCTTTAATGTGTCCATCCAGGCACCGGGTTTGGGTAATAGCCGGGCAAAACCCGGTACAAAAGCCAGCAACAAAAACGGCAGCGCCATCCCCAACCCCAGCGCCGCAAATACCAGCAGGGCCACCGGGGCGCTTTGGGTTACCGCATAGCCCAGTGCAGAGCCCATAAAGGGCGCAGTGCAAGGGCTGGCCACCACGACTGCCAGTACACCAGTAAAAAATGAGCCTTTGCCACCTTTAACGGCGGTAAGGGCGCCGCCGGTGTTCATCAGGCCCAAGCCAAACTGCACAACACCGGATAAACTTAAGCCCAGCGCAAACAACAAATAAACCAGCAACGCTACCATATAAGGGCTTTGTAACTGAAAGCCCCAGCCAATAGCCGCACCTGCGGCACGCAACGTAATAAGTAGCAGCGCCAAGGCAACAAAACTGAGTGCCACTCCGGCACTGTAGAATAGCGCATCACGCTTTTGCTGTGCCTGTTGTGTGCTGTTAGCCGCAATGCTCAGCGCTTTTAGCGACAATATCGGGAATACGCAGGGCATTAAATTCAGGATCAGGCCGCCGGCTGCGGCCATCAGTAAAATTAACCACAACGCCGTGCTGCTTTGCTGACCCTGAGTTACCAGAATTTCGACAGCGGCTTTTTCATTACCTGCCAGTTGTCCGCCTTTTGTCAGTTGCACGCTGTAGGCGGTATCGGCGCTTATCAATACCAGTTCAATTTGATCTTCCACGCCGGAAAAATAGGTATTTAGCGGTTGCTGCAGCAGTAGCTGCGTGCCCTGCTGGCTGATTTGCTGCTTTGCTGCATGATCAACCAACTCACTGGCCGCAACAAAAAATGCCGTTATGTCTGTCTGCTGCCAATCGATTACGGCAGAAAAAGCCCCGCCGGAGGTATCAAACTGGCCACTGATATTAAGCGGCTGCGGCCGTTGCTGTTGTGCCTGGCGAAATAAAGCGCTCTGCTCATCTGCTAAAATAGCATTGCTGCCCACCGGCAACATCAGGCGAAATTGTGCTTCGGCTGGAATACAGATTTCTTCACATACCAGCCAGTCGGCCTGTAACTGAATATCAATAGTGTCAGAGGCATAATCAGCCGCAATGTGAAGATCAGACAGCAAAACTGTGTTGCCTTCAAAACCGTAATTTACTAACGGCGGTATAGCGATAGCGTGTGGCGTCGGCCATTGAATATTACCAGCCGTTACGCCTTCAGGCAGCCGCCAGCTTAGGCTGGTCGCCAGGCCCGAGTCACCGGGGTTTTGCCAGTAAGTATGCCAGTGTTCATCAGGCACAAAATGCAGCGCCAGCCGCACAGTTTGCCCCGGTGTTACCTGCTGATACTCACTTACCAATTCTGCTTTAAGGTGTTTGGCCGTTTGCCAGCCCGTTGTTGCGGCGTGCCCACTGCTTAGCATCAGGCAGTAAAACAATAGAAAAATTACACTGCGCATTGTTCTTACGTATATAGTTCTTACGTATATAGTTTTCACGTATATAGATCTCTCATATAACGCTCTCAAATAGTGCATTTATGTATCGATACGAGCCTACACTGCTTTTGATCATGCCGCCGACAAAATAACCCCAAAACTCCGCTAAGTTGAGTATTTTTTGCGACAAAATGCTATATTAAGCCCGTTTAAACGTAACAAATGCTGTGGTCACTCCAGCAAATTAAGCGTTAATAAACGCACACAAAAAAATCGCAATCCTCAACAAAAGGTTCATCTTAATGAAGCTATTTACTAAGTCGGTGTTGTCAGCGGCCATTCAGGTCGGCCTGTTTAGTGCAGCTGTTGGTTTTTCTCCTGTGTTACTGGCACAGGAAAGTGACAAAGACCAAAGCGGCAAGCAGCAGGAACTGGAAACCATTACTGTTACCGCGCAAAAGCGCAGCCAGAGTATTCAGGAAGTGCCGATCTCTATCGCCACCCTGTCTGGCGAAAAGTTTGACAGCATTTTCTCTTCTGGAGATGACATTACCGCGCTGGCCATCAAGGTGCCAGGCCTGTATGCCGAGTCTTCTAACGGCCGTGTTGCACCACGCTTTTATATCCGTGGTTTAGGCAATACCGATTTTGACTTAGCTGCATCACAACCGGTGTCCATTATTATGGATGACGTAGTGATGGAGAACGTGATTTTAAAAAGCTTCCCGCTGTTTGACGTGCAGCAAGTAGAGGTTATTCGTGGCCCACAAGGCACGTTATTCGGCCGTAACACCACTGCCGGCATTATTAAATTTGACAGTGTAAAACCGCGCCAGGACTATGATGCCTATGTGAAGACAACTGTAGGCACTTTAGGCCAGTTAAATCTGGAAGGCGCTGTTGGTGGTGGACTAACCAATGAGTTATCCGCCAGGATTTCATTGTTGTCACAAAACCGTAGCGATTGGATTGATAACGCTTACCTTGGCGAAAACGATGCAATGGGTGGCTATCAGGAACGGGCTGGACGAGTACAGTTTTTATATGAAACCGCTGACTTTAACGCCTTACTAAATCTGCATAGCCGCAATTATGCCGGTACAGCATCAATGTTCCGTGCCAACGTGTTTACCAAAGGCAGCAATAATTTAAATGAAAACTACGATAGAGACACGGTTTTCTATGATGCAACAGTAAACAACCCGCAAGAGTATGATAGCTGGGGCGGATCGCTGAAATTTGACTTTATGCTTGATGGCATGACATTAACAAGCATTTCATCATACGAAACAGCTGCGGGCTTTTCACAAAGCGACGTCGACGGCGGCACTATGGAAGGGCCAGGCTTTATCCCGTTTCCATCGGCCACCCGGGATGAGCTAAACGACCTTGAGCAGTACACACAAGAAATCCGTTTAGCCAGTGACACAGATAATGCTTTTAGCTGGCAAGTCGGCGGTTTCTACTTTGACTCAAGCTTTGGTGTAAATACCGTTGGCGGTGCTATTGATCCGGCTCTGGTTTTTCACGGCAATACCAGCTGGGCACTTTTTGGCCAGGGCACTTATCAAATAGATGACAACTGGAATGTCACGGCTGGCGTTCGTTACACTGATGACGAAAAGACGTTAAGCACTACTGTACCAAACAATGATCCACTGAAAGTGACAGACGACCAAATTAGTTGGGAGTTAAGTACTAACTACCGTTTGACAGATAAAACCAGCGTATTTGCCAGAGTGGCTGACGGTTTCCGCGCTCAATCTATTCAGGGCCGTAATATTGCTTTTGCAGAGCCTGCAACAGTGGCTGACGCAGAAACTATTATGTCCTATGAGTTTGGTGTGAAAAGTGATTTGTTGCAAAACACCTTACGCCTGAACGCAGCGGTGTTTTATTACACTATTGATGATATACAAATATCTGTTATCGGTGGCGAGCTAAATGGTAATACGCTTGATAACGCTGATAAGGGTGTCGGTTACGGTTTTGAGACAGATTTTGATTACCGTATACTGCCGAACCTGAGCGTAGGTGGCGGTTTTAGCTACAACAAAACCGAGTTTAAAGACAGCAACACTGTAGTAGGTGGCTGTGGCTTTGGTAATTGTACAATTCTGGACCCTGTTAACGCAGACGGCAGGCCATTTATTGATGGCAACCCTTTCGCACAGGCGCCTGAAACTATTCTGACATTAAATGCCCGTTATAGTTATCCGGTAACCAGTGGCGAGATCTATGTTTATACAGACGTTGCGCTGCAAGGTAAAACCAATCTGTTCCTGTATGAGTCAGCTGAATTTCAAACAGATAATCAGCACGAAGCAGGCTTACGTGTCGCTTATATCAACTACAACAGCAACTATGAAGTGGGTATTTTTGGCCGTAACATTACAGACCAGGACAATGTAAAAGGCGCAGTAGACTTTAACAACCTGACTGGTTTTGTTAACGAGCCACGCACCTTTGGTGTTGATTTTAAAATCAGCTTTTATTAATTGTTGAGTTAGGTATAACAGCCGGTTCGTCTGCATTGGACGAACCGGTTTGCTCACACCAACACGCCGTAAACCCATCCTTGGGGGCTCGATTATAAACTTCATCCATGAAGTTTATCCTTCGGACCAGCATAGCTGTTCAAGTTCGCTCCCTGCGAATTTGTCAGCATCCTGGCCTGCAACGGTTGGCTTAGAGCAAACCGCTTCTCCCTATGGCGTTCACATCACTTTTATCCAGCGAATAAATCTGCGCTTTTATCGATTCTGATTGCACACTTGCTTTGCCCCACTTAGTCTGTCGCCATAGTATTTTTCTGGAGCAACACATGCCGGATTTTCGCAGCGATACCGTAACCCAACCCTCTCTTGCCATGAAAGAGCGCATGTTCAACGCAGCCTTAGGCGATGACGTATTTAACGACGATCCCACCACGCTGGAATTACAACGTTACGCTGCCGATATGCTTGGCTTTGAAGCGGCGCTGTTCGCGCCCAGTGGCACCCAAACTAATCTGATTGCCATGATGAGCCATTGCCAGCGCGGTGATGAAGCCATCGTTGGCCAGCAGTGGCATACCTACAAATGGGAAGGCGGCGGCATGGCGGTATTAGGTTCTATTCAGCCGCAACCGCTCGAGCTGCAAAACGACGGCTCCTTGTTGCTAAGCGATATTGCCGCAGCAATAAAACCCGACGATCCGCATTTTGCCCGCACGCGCTTAATTGTGATTGAAAACACCGTTGGCGGTAAGGTTTTACCGCTTAGCTATATGCGTGATGTGGCGGCACTGGCAAAAGATAAAGGCCTGGCCTGCCATATTGATGGTGCCAGATTGATGAATGCCGCTGTGGTGCTGGCACCACAACATAATGTTACACCACAGCAAATGGCACGTCAGCTGTGCGCGGGTTTTGATTCGGTATCGCTGTGTTTATCTAAAGGTTTAGGCTGCCCGGTAGGGTCGTTATTGCTGGGCTCAGCTGATTTTATCGCCCGGGCTAAACGGGTACGCAAAATGCTCGGCGGTGGTATGCGCCAAACCGGCATTCTGGCCGCGGCTGGCCTGCATGCGTTGGAGAACAATATTAATCGTCTGGCAGACGACCATGCTAATTGCCAACGTTTAGCCGATGGCCTGGCCGTATTGGCGGCGCAGCTACCGGCACTGCAGGGCCAGATTAGCGTTTTGCCGGTACAGAGCAATATTTTATTTACCGACCTCAGTCTTGAGCTGGCAGAGCGTTTGCTGCCCTATCTGGCTGAATGCGGCATCAGGCTTACCAGCAGCAATTACCAGAGCACCAACGGTGCCATTAAACGCGTACGCTGGGTATGCCATCTGCAAATAAGCAGTGCTGATATTGAGCAAACACTGCAGCATGTTACCGATTTCGCCAGACTGAATTAACCCCAGGCTGAAAGCAAATGCACCTTTTGCCTGTCTGTTACGTAAGCAGTACAACGTAACAACAGGCAGAGGTAATTATGGCCCGCTCCACGTTATTAAAACTCTTCACAGCGTTAATGCTGCTTGGCAGCAACGCACAGGCGCAGGACAACACTATGCCGGCTACAAATCACAGCGACACTATCGTTGTTGGTGCTGGTTGTTTCTGGGGGGTAGAAAAACGCTTTGAAGCCATGGATGGTGTAATTGATGCCGTATCCGGCTATGCCGATGGCAATGGTGTCGAACCTACTTATCGCACTATTACGCAAAAGCGCAACCAGCATAACCCGAACAACCATGCCGAAGTGGTGCAAATTAGTTATAACCCGGCAGTAATCAGCCTGACTACTTTACTGCAGCACTACTTTGAAATGCACGACCCGACCCAGCTAAACCGCCAGGGCAATGATATCGGCACTCAGTACCGCTCAATTATCCTGACTAACAGCCAGGCGCAGACTGATGCTGCACAACAGATGCAGGCCGCATATCAGTTATTACTAAGCAAAGCCGGTTACGGTGCCATTACCACACAAATAAAGCCGTTACGCGCGTTTTTCCCGGCAGAGCAGTATCATCAGGACTATATCGCGAAAAACCCTAACGGCTACTGCCCGGATCATAGCACCGGTGTGCGATTTGCCAACGACAACAAGCCGCAAACAGCAGCGGTGGATAACAGCGCGCTGCTAAGCGGTAAGCACATTTTGGTGATAGATTCTGAAAACTATTGCCCGTACTGTGAAAAATTTAAAGCTGACGTCGCTAACAGTTATAGCGGCGATATTCCGCTGCAGTTTCGTTATGCCAGCCAGCTGGACGGTTTAACGCTGAAAACCGCTACCTGGGCTACACCGACCATTATATTGCTTGAGAACGGCAAAGAAGTGTTTGGTCGTCAGGGCTATTTAAACCCGGCCGAGTTTTACCTGTTATTGGGTAAGTTTAAACTCGGTGACAGCGAAGCTTTTAACGTCGCCTTTGATGAAGGTACCGACGGCCGCTTTTGTCAGCAATATGAAATTTTTAAAAACACCCCCGATGGCGTTTTTATTGATAAACTCAGTGGCGCAGTGCTATTTGACACCCGCGACCGCTTTGACTCCGGCACCGGCTGGCTGTCCTTTACCAAAGCCGTTAACGGTGCGGTCATTGAAAAAGCGGATAACCGCTATGGTATGCGCCGCACAGAAATTCGCGCCAAAGTATCCGGCATTCATTTAGGCCATGTGTTTAACGACGGCCCCAATGGCCGCCCGCGCTACTGCATTAACGCTACCGTGCTGGACTTTGTGCCGCGCACACAAGGTTAATCTAGCTGCTAACCGGCGCCACTTTCTTTGGCCGCCGGTAGCAGGTTTTCCTCGTCTGACTGGCTTAATTCAGCATTAAACTGCTGCTCAATACTGTCATCAGTACTAACGTCTACCATCGCTTCAGGCTGCAAAGGTTTAGCAGGGGCTGCAGCCAGCGGCTGCACGGGTTTTATGTCTTGTCCAGCGTTAGTTTCAGCCATATGGATGCGGTAAATCGGCTCTGGCATTTCAATACCGGCGTGATCGAAGGCGGCTTTAACCAGCCGGATAGCTTCACTGCGGGCTTTTAAAAAGTCAGTTTCCTGCTGATCAATCCAGGCAAATACGCGCACGGTAACGGCACTGTCGCCTAACTCCTGCACCAGCACCCGGGGCCTGGGCTCCGTTAAAATACCCGGCATAGCCTGCAAGGTTGCAATAGCCAGCTGGCGCACCACAAGTAAATCGAGATCAACTGACACGCCAACGTTAAATTCAAACCGGCGCAAAGGATTACGGGAGAAATTAGTCATCGGCGAGGTAATAATCAGGCTGTTAGGAATGCGTAAGTGGTTGCCATCAAGTGTCATCAGCACGGTATCACGCGATGTTAACCGCATTACTTTGCCGGTCATATCGTTTACCTGAATAGCATCACCAATGGCAAAAGGATTGCGGGTGCTTAGCAAAACACCGGCCAGGTAGTTTTCTACAATATTGCGAAAAGCAAAACCCAGCGCAATCCCAATAACCCCGGCTACTCCCAGCATGGCACTGACCAGCGCGGTAGCATCCAGTAACTCAAGGGCGATCAGAATGCCAATACTGGTGATAATTAAGCGGACAAAGCGCATACCCAGATTGGTGGCAAGCTCGCTTAGCCCGAAACGACGCAACAAAGCACCGCGGTCAGACAGCCAACTACCCGCCAGCGCAAATACGAATACCGCTAACACTGCCAGCAATAACAAAGGCAGCATTTGTACCGTGGTACTGAGCATTTCGCGGAATTTCTCAGCGGCAGGCTCCAGGCGGGAGCGCACGGCCAGTTGTTCCTGCAACTGGTTTTGCACATACACCACACCCTCCAGCCGGCTGGCAATGGCGCCAGCGTCACTTTTCAATTGTGTATTGCCGATTTCGCCGCTCAGTGTCAGCACACCGGCCTGCACATTGATCTCAATATGTTCCATACCGGTTATCGAGGTGGTAATAGCGCGCAGGCGCTCAGCTATCGCCTGATCCTGAGTGGCATTAACCACCTTAATGGGTGCCGCTTCGGTATCATCCTGGGGCATGGCAATGCCATAACCTGGCAGCCAAAACAATATAACGGCTACTAGCAGTGCTTTCATTCGTTCTCCGGTTTTGCTTTAGATAACAGCACTCTAACTATAGCAGCCGGCCAATTACAACTGAGCGTCCGGTCCGGAAAAAAGAAAACCGGCAAATATGCCGGTTTTTTACGTTGCTGACGAGCCTGTTAACCGGAATTTCGCATACCCGCGGCAATACCGGCGATGGTAACCATTAACGCCCGGCTGATCATCGGGTTTACCCGCTCGGGCTGGTGCCGCACTCGATATAACAACTCAGCCTGCAGTATATGCAGCGGGTCAACATAAGTATTGCGCAGCATTATTGATTCACGGATCCAGCTTTCTTTTGCCATTAACGTATCGCTATGAATAAGCTTCAGCAGCAACTGCCGATCATCGGCCAGTTGGCTGCGCAGGCTTTGGCCTAAATGCTTCAGCTCGTCCGGCACCAGCACTTTGTCATAATAAGCGGCTATTTCGCTGTCGGCTTTTAAAAACACCATTTCCAGCATCGACATGCGGGTAGCAAAAAACGGCCATTGTTGCTGCATTTCATCCAGCAAAGCGGCTTTATCCTGCTTGGCAGCGTTGGCTAAGGCGCCGCCGGCACCGAGCCAGGCTGGTAACATTAAGCGGTTTTGCGACCAGGCGAAAATCCAAGGTATTGCCCGCAGGCTTTCCACCCCACCGCTGGGGTTGCGTTTGGCCGGGCGGCTGCCAAGCGGTAACTGGCCCAACTCCTGCTCGGGCGTGGCTGCACGGAAGTAAGGCACAAAGTCTTTATCGTGCCGCACCACACCGCGATAAACCTCACAGGAATCATCTGCCAGTTGTTGCATTAAGTCGCGCCAGCTTTGTTTTGGCACCGGCGGAGGTAATAGCAGGCCTTCGAGCACGGCGCTTGCATACAACGCCAGGCTGCGCTCGGCTAATTGCGGCAAGCCGAATTTAAAGCGGATCATCTCGCCCTGCTCAGTTACCCGCAAACCACCTGCCAGTGAACCCGGCGGTTGCGATAAAATAGCGGCATGTGCCGGGCCGCCGCCACGGCCGATTGTGCCGCCGCGGCCATGAAACAGCGTAAGCTGCACCTTGGCTTGCTGGCAAATGGCTACCAGCGCTTCCTGAGCACTGTACTGCGCCCAGGCAGCAGCAAATACCCCGGCATCTTTGGCAGAATCGGAGTAACCAATCATCACTTCCTGTTTGCCGTTAATGTAACCACGATACCAGTCGATGCTAAGCAGCTTTCGCATACAATCCGGTGCATTTTGTAAATCGCTTAAGGTTTCAAACAATGGCGCTACCGGCATCGGGAAGCTGATACCAGCTTCTTTTAACAACAGTTGCACAGCCAGTACATCAGACGGTTTACCGGCCATTGAAATAACATAGGTGCTTAGCGCTTCGCTGCCATGGCGGGCAACAATATCGCAGGTATCCAGTACTTCCTGCACATCAGCAGACGGCTGCCAGCTTTTCGGAAATAATGGCCGCCGGTTGGCCAGCTCGGCCAGTAAAAACGCCTGGCGGGCGCCTTCGTCCCAGGCGGCATAATCGCCCAGCCCCAGATGCTGGGTTAATTCGCCAAACACTTGCGCATGGCGGCCAGCGTCCTGGCGGATATCCAGTTTTAGTAGGGTTAAGCCAAAAGCATAGGCGCGGCGCAGGGTATCAAGTAACTTGCCGTTGGCAATAACAGCCATACCGCAATCCAGTAACGACTGATAACACAGTAGCAAGGGCTCAAGTAACTGCTGGTTATGCCAGATTAAATCGTTAGGCCGTTGCAAACGGTCATGTTTTAACGCTTCAGTTAACCAGTCGCGGCTGTGCAATAAACCGGTGCGCAGTTTGTTCAGCACCAGCCGGTAAGGCTCACTGGCATCACCGGCGACTTCGCGCAGCGCTGTATTAGCCTGATACATCGACAATTCGCTGCTGAGTAAATCCAGATCTTTAGCAAATAAGTCTGCCGCTTTCCAGCGGCTGAGTAACAACACCTGACGGGTAACCTTAGCGGTAACAAAAGGGTTACCGTCGCGATCACCGCCCATCCAGGAGGAAAACTTCACCGGCGCGGCGTCCAGCGCCAGCCCCTTGCCGGTAGCATCGATCAGCTTGGTATCCAGCTCACGCAAAAAGTCGGGTATCGCCTGCCACAGCGAACTTTCTATTACAGCAAAGCCCGATTTAGCTTCATCTACCGGGGTTGGCCGTTGTTCACGAATTTCATTGGTATGCCAGGCCTGGGCAATCAGCTCACTTAAACGCAGCTCTACTTTTTGTTGCTGCGCTGCACTTAGCTCTTGCTCCAACTCAGTTAAACAGGCGGCAATTTCGGTAAGTTTATGGATAAGTGTGCGCCGCGACACTTCCGTCGGGTGTGCAGTCAGCACCAGTTCAATTGATAAATTGGCTACTGCCTGCTCAACTTTGCTGCTGTCCAGTTGCTGCTGTTGCAACAAACTGAATAACTCCTGCAGCGGCTCAGGTTTTTCAATACTGGTGTGGCCAATACGGCTGATGGTGTGGTGCTGTTCAGCCAGGTTAGCTAAATTCAGAAACTGGGCAAAGGCACGTGCTACCGGCAATAATTCGTCATCAGTTAAACTGCGCAGTACCTGCTTCAGCTTGTCGGCCTGTGATTCATCACCCTGGCGTGCCGCCTTGGATAACAACCGGATCTGTTCTACCCGCTCCAGCAGTGCATCGCCCAATTGGCTGCGGATAGTGTCGCCCAGCTTTGTCCCCAGCAAGCCCACATTGGCTTTTAATGCTGCGTAATGATCCATTCTCGTTGCCTCTGTTACCCATGTTGCACCACCCTAGCGCGTTATGCACTGGTACTCAACAATGATTGATTACAAAAGCGGCAACAGAATTGGTAATACCAAATAACCAGAAAGTTGAAAGCAAAAAACCCGCCATTGTGGCGGGTTTGGTATTACAACAAAATTAGAACTTGTAAGTTACGCCACCGTAGATCTGACGACCGATAGTGTCGAATACTTCCGGCACTGTGCCGCCGTCGCTGCCGTTAGCAACACGTGAAGGCTCTTCGTCGGTCAGGTTTTTCACACCCAGCGATACACTCAGGCCATCAGTAATAAAGTAACTGGCAGCAATATTGTGGTACAGCACGGCGTCAATACGTGAACCGTCGGCTAAGTACTCTGTTTTACCGATGTAACGGTTAAAGTACGTTACGTTCCAGTCGCCCTGGCCTGCCTGAATGCTGAAGTTGTTACGCAGTTCGGCATAGCCACCGAAGTTACCATCGATGGTGTTGGTGTAATCCAGACCGTCTTGCTTAAACTTCAGTAACCAGGTGGTGTCGTTGTTGATATTCCAGGTTAAACCTAAGCCTTCAAA
Source organism: Rheinheimera hassiensis (assembly GCF_022436675.1). GTDB lineage: Bacteria > Pseudomonadota > Gammaproteobacteria > Enterobacterales > Alteromonadaceae > Alishewanella > Alishewanella hassiensis. Next base: position 17,261 of record NZ_JAKUJZ010000013.1, read on the forward strand.
GCGATAGGCAATATTTACGTCAATACCGCTGGTATCCTGATCACCTACGTTCGTTAACGGGTTGGTGAAGTTAGATAAATCACCCTCTGGCGTAATAAGGAAGGTTTCACAGGCAGTAACATCACCGGCAAAACAGTTATTTAAACCGGCTTGTGCATCTAAACGCGTAATAGCGTTTGATACTTTAAAGCGCCAGTAATCCACTGTCATTGACAGACCTTCAATTTCTGCAGGTGATAACACCACACCAGCAGTGAAAGATTCTGACTCTTCCGGCTGAATATTGGCATCAGAAGTGTAGTTCACCAGAATTTGCGGGTCTTGCTCATTACCCCATGGATCATCCAGATAATCATAAGAACCTGTGTTACCACCGAACAGCTCGCTAACATTAGGCGCTCGGAAACCGGTAGCGGCTACACCACGGAACATGATCTCGTCTGACAGTTCATAGGTTAAACCCACTTTCCAGGTGCTGGCTTTACCAAAGGTAGAATAATCGTCAAAGCGCAGCGCAAATTCACCGGTCAGTTTTTCACTGAATGGTACGCTAACTTCCTGATAGAACGACACAACATCGTAACTGCCATTAGTAGGATCTTGCTGGGCTGCAGTGCCTTCACCGGCTACAATTACAGGGTCCGGGTTGTAGAAGCCGCTGTCACGACGGTATTCAGCACCCACAGCAAAACCCACTGCACCCGCGCTTAAATCAAATAAATCACCGCTTAATACACCGGCAACAATATGCTGCTTATTGCCACCGTTGGCTTGCTCAAAGTAGCCGATATCATCAACAATAGCCGGTGTTAATGGCGCACCGCTAAACCAGGCAGCCTGATTGGCATACACAGAATCAGCCATATTTACGGCGTTAATTGAATTAGCTACTGAAGTGTCTGCTTCGTTTTTACCAAAGGTGTAAGACACGTCCCAGTTCATACCGGTGTGAACATCCAGCGTACCGGCTAAACCAGCCGATAAACGTAAGGTATCAGTGTCTTGCTCATATACCCGCGGGCCAACATCGTTAGTGCGGCGACGGTAGTTCACACGGCCAGTACCATCTGCTGTAATACCACCAGCAATCATGCCTGGTGTCAGCGTAATACATTGAACCAGATCAGCACCTGGCGCACCGCAGACATCCAGTAGAATATCGCCTGGCTGAGCAGCCAATTGCTGATCTGACTTACGTTTGGTGTACAGCGCATCGGCAGTAAATACTAAGTCATTAGCCAGCTCTTGTGTAGCATTGGCAAACAGGCTGTAACGTTTACTTGGTGTCTGGTACCAGCTATCTTGAGTAAAGTCATAACCGCTAACCGGCTTCCACTGACCATTAACGTTCGCTTTCACTTCTTGTTCAAAACCACCGGAACCATTAGGTATACGCTGACCATTTTCATCGAACGCATCACCGACCAAGCCGCCTTGAGGAATAAATGAGCTATTTCCTGGCTTGGTCCAGTCACGATCAGATTGGATCACGCCTTTACGGTCTGAGTAAGCCGCACCAAAGGTATAGTTACCGCGGTCAGTGCTAAAGCCATACAAGGCACTTAACTCACCGGTTTCACCGTCGCCTTTGTCTGTGCTGCTGCCGTTTAAATCAACCTGAAAGCCTTCAAAATCTTTTTTGGTAATAATGTTTACCACACCGGCAATGGCGTCAGAGCCATATACTGCAGAAGCGCCGTCTTTTAAAATTTCAACGCGGGCGATCATCGCTACCGGGATTGAGTTTAAGTCTACTGCGCTGTCAGCACCTGAGCCAGAGTTAACCATACGGCGGCCGTTCAGCAATACCAGGGTACGTTGTGAACCCATACCTCGTAAGTCTACCTGAGCAACACCGTCAGCACCGTTGTTGGTGGTTGAGCCCACTGCAGCACCTGCCATAGAGGTTTGCGCCTGCAACAGCTGATCAACCGACGTAAAACCTTCCATGCGGATAGCTGCTGCGTCAATTACAGTAATAGGTGATGCGGTTTCCATGTCCTGGCGCTGAATACGCGAACCGGTTACTTCAATACGTTCAACCTTGGCTGTTTCTTCCTGTGCTACTGCCACAGAGCTGAAACCAACTGCAGATACTGGCGCAGCCAGTAAAGCAAAGCGCACTGCTTTGCCGATGATAGATTTTTTCATGTTATTCCCCCTGGAAGCCCTCAATGAGGCTGCCGTTGTTATAAGTGGTGGTTTTTCCGGCGCTGACGCTACTGTGCTTTTGTTGCCGATACCAGCACAAATACGCCAATACGGGGTTTACTGTGACAAACAGAGGGAAATGCAGTGCCGGCACACTATGCTGTATAAATTTGTAAAAATTGCCGCTAAAGCCACAGAAATTAAGGCCAACGCTATTTGGTAACTTAACGGCCTCTGCTACACTGCGCGCCCTTTAAGCCCCATGGGACAGGGAACTGACTCTCATTAACCTGGTCAGAGCTGTTCCACGCTGTTAATTTTCCCGAGTCGGATATGAAACTAAGCTGTTTAATAGTGGACGACGAACCTTTAGCCAGGGCTGGCATAAGACACCTTTTAAGTCAGCAGCAGCAATTTGAAATTGCCGCGGAGGCAGATAATGGCAACGATGCCCTGCGCTTAGCAGAGCTGCTTCAGCCGGATATTATTTTTCTTGATATCCAAATGCCGGGGCTGGATGGCCTGAATGTATTTAAACAACTGGCCAGTAAACCCGCGGTTATTTTTTGCAGTGCCTATGCAGAACACGCTGTTACCGCGTTTGAACTAAGCGCAGTAGATTACCTGCTAAAACCCTTTAGTGCTGAGCGGTTTCAACAGGCTTTATTTAAAGCCTGTGGCATCATTATTGGCAAACTCAGCCGCAGTGCTGAAAACATAACGCCAAGCGCTGAATATCTGGAGCGTATAACGATACGTGATCCGGGCCGGTTGCGTATTGTTGAAGTTAACGATATCAGCTGGATTGAAAGTGCCGGTAATTATGTCGATATTCATGTGTATTCACAGCAAAAAAGCTACCTGCTGCGCGATACCATGGCTACGATAGAAAGCAAACTGGACCCAACCGTCTTCGCGCGTATTCACCGCTCGTCTATCGTCCGTAAAAGCGACATCATTGAATTACGCCCCGGCGATAAAGGCGATGCCGAAGTAGTGTTAAAATGCGGCACACTGCTTACCATGTCACGCCGCCACCGCGCGGCACTGGCAGAGCTGTTTGGCCAGATAGCCTGACAGCTTAGCTGCTGGGCAAAAGGTAAAACCTTGGTATACTGCCGACAATACAGATTAAGGTAAGCACCATGACAACTGAGCAATACCCAACCGCACCTGCTAAGCAGAAAAAATCAGGCTTTTTTAGCAATTTACTGATTAACGTTGTGATCCCGGCGGTAGTTTTAAGCCGCTTTAGCGGTGAAGATGCGCTGGGGCCGGTATGGGCAGTGGTGATCGCACTGGCATTTCCGCTGCTGTTTGGTGTGTGGGAGCTAAAGCAATCCGGCAAGGTTAACTTTTTTTCGGTGTTGGGTATTGTCAGCGTATTACTGACCGGTGGTATTAGTTTACTGCAGCTCGACCCTTCTTATATTGCTATTAAAGAAGCACTGATCCCGGGCTTAATTGGCATTATCGTGCTGGTAAGCCAATACACGCCCTATCCTTTTGTAAAAAAGCTACTGATCAACCCCGAACTGCTGGATACCGATAAACTGCATCAGGCTTTAGCAGCGCAAAATAACAGCGCAGAGTTTGACCGGCGCATGGCAAGGGCAGGCTATATTGTTGCCGCGTCGTTCTTTATGTCATCGGTACTGAATTATGTGCTGGCTAAAGCCATAGTGGTAAGCCAGCCAGGCACCACCGCTTATGCTGAAGAGCTGGGCCGGATGACCTGGCTTAGTTACCCGGTAATAGTGGTGCCCAGCATGATTATGCTGCTGGGCTCCGTCTGGTATATTTTCCGGCAGATCGGCAAATTAACCGGCCAGTCACTGGAAGATTTTATTCTGCAGTAGGTGCTTTTAACTGCGAGCGCAGTGCTACCAATTCCTGTTGCAATTGCTGCATCTGTAGCAGCAGTTGCTGTTGCGTGGCTTTATCGGCGTCGTGTTCGGCCTGATGCTCTTCATCGTGCATACTTTGTACTGCATTAACAATTACTGCGATAAACAAATTCAGCATGGTAAAGGTCGCAATAAGAATAAAGGGCACAAAAAACAGCCAGGCATAAGGGAACTGCTCCATCACCGGCCGGGCAATGCCCATAGACCAGCTTTCCAGCGTCATAACCTGAAACAGCGTATAAAGTGATGCCCCTAAACTGCCAAACCAAGCTGGGAAGGCTTCACCAAACAGTTTGGTCACCATCACTGCTGCTACGTAGTACACCAGGCCCAGCACCATAGCAATCGACAACATGCCGTTAAGTGACTGCACCAAAGCGCCGACAATTTTGCGCATTGATGGCACAAAAGTTAACACCCTCAGTACCCGCAGCACACGCAGCGCCCGCAATACCGAAAACGGCCCGCTGGCAGGCAGCAACGCAATAGACACCACGATAAAATCAAACATACTCCAGGCATCTTTAAAAAAGGCCAGCCGGTGCACATACAGCCGCAGCAGAATCTCCACTACAAACACCGTTAAAATGGCCTGGTCCAGCAGGTAAATTGCCGGCCCCGCTACGGCCATCACGCCCGACATAGTTTCCAGCCCCAGTGTGGCAGCGTTAATTAAAATCAACGCCAACAACAGCCGCTGCACGGTATTGTTTTCAATAAATTGCTTACACCGCTGGTGTACCGACGGCGCTGTTGTTACTACTTCACTGCTCATGCTGCACCTCAAATTTAATCGCTGCGCCATTGTATGTCAGCCAATGGGCAGATCAATTACCCAAGGGCCTGCATCAGCAGAAAAACCTGCCTGATAAATTTATTACATGCTAAAAATTACTTTTAATTTACCTTTTATGATCAAGGTGTTGGTTTTAGCCCTGCGGAAAAATTCTGATATCCACTCCAGCTTCCAGATATGGAATAGCCAGTATCAGACCTCTGTTGCAGGCTTAACCCGCACCGGCAATAACAGCGGTGCTATAAAAAATAAATCAACAGAGGATAAGGCAAATGCAATATGGCAAAGCAATACGCTTGTCGGTGTTAACTACTGCGCTGGCATTCAGCACTGTGGCACAGGCAAATAATCTGGCAATTACCGGCCCGGGTGCTGGTGCTGACGGTTCCAGCAAAGCCAGCGGTGTCAGTTATGGTGATGTAAAAGACGCCGATCTGCAAAGCTACTGGCAACCGTCCAGCAATAGCGGGCAACGGGTGTCGGTTAAATGGAGCAGCGCTATCAGCGCTAATCAGGTGATACTGCGTGAGCAAGGTAGCAATGTAACCAGCTGGCGGCTGGTGAATAATGACAACGGCGCGGTACTGGCTACCGGTACCAGCATAGGCAGCAACAGAACGGTTAACTTCAGCACAGTAAGCACGAAAAAACTCAACCTGGAAATACTGACCGCCAGCGGTACGCCGCGTATCGCAGAGTTTGAAGTTTATATGAACAGCGGTGGCGGCAACCCGCCAGATCCAACCGACCCTACTGACCCAACGGACCCTACCGATCCTGAACCAGGCCCGGTCACCTCTTGTGCTGCATCACCACAAGGCTATGCCTCGCTTAACGGCGGCACTACCGGCGGTAGCGGCAGCAATGCAGTTACCGTGACGGTAAGCACCGGCGCTCAGATAGTGTCGGCACTGCAAAACCGTGATTTAAACCGGCCACTAACGATCCGCGTTAACGGCACTATTACGCCGGGTAACTCTGGCGGGGTCAGTAAGTTTGATATAAAAGACATGGATAATGTTAGTGTTATCGGTGTGGGCAACAATGCCTTGTTTGATGGTATCGGTATTAAAATATTCCGCGCTAATAACGTGATTATCCGCAACCTTAAACTACGCTACGTTAACACCGGCGATAAAGACGCCATTACCATTGAAGGCCCGGCGCGTAATATCTGGATTGACCACAACGAAGTGTACAACAGCCTGGATGTGGGTAAAGATTTTTACGACGAGCTAATCAGCGGTAAAAAGGATATTGATAACGTAACTATTTCTTACAACTACCTGCACGACAGCTGGAAAACCTCGCTTTGGGGCAACAGTGATTCCGACAACTACAATCGCCGTATTACCTTTCACCACAACTACTGGCATAAGGTAAATTCACGCCTGCCGCTGTTCCGCTTTGGCCAGGGCCATATTTACAATAACTATTACAACGACATTCAGGACACCGGTATTAACAGCCGGATGGGTGCGGTAATTCGCATTGAAAACAATGTGTTTGAAAACGCGAAAAACCCGATAGTGTCGTTTTACTCCAGCGGCTACGGTTACTGGGACACCCGCGGTAATAGCTTTAGCAATATTACCTGGCAGGAATACCCCAGCGACGGCATTATCGCCGGGCCAAATGTACAGCCCACAGCCGTACTAAACCTGCCGTACAGCTTTAACCTGTTAGCCACCAACCAGGTAAAAGCCCACGTACTGGCCAACGCCGGCGTAAATAAATGTAGTTTCTAACCAAAGCAGCAGGCGGCCAACGTCGCCTGCTTAACTGCCCACACCTCAGTACTAGGCGACAAATAAAACGGCCATCAAACCAAGTAAATATAACTGGTTAACGCTCCAGTAATTACGCCTGAGTTTTTTATCAACAACTTGCGGGTGGCGATTCAGATGTCATACTAAAATACATACCTTTGGTAAAATATTTAGCGGAACAAGTAATATTTTCGACTGCAAAGTAAACGGTTTATAACAAACAGCTGCAGCGAATCAATTAACGCTGCGCTCCAATTGCCCGCTGAGCTGGGCGTGTACCGTCGCACTCTTGGTTTTGCACTTAATATGGGAGCATTTGGAAATGAAAACTCACGCTGACAAAATGCATGAAAATAAAAACAAATCTGCTGTAAATACTGACGCCAAAAGAGAAACCAGCGGCACGTCGACTTTTCGTTTTGTAGATAATCGACATGAAGCTAGTCAAATGCGAAAACTGCATGAGATGGCGAATAGTAGTTCACGAGTAAAGCAATTAAGGGCTTTTCAGAAATTAACTCACACCAGCTCTCAAACTACCCCATTGCAATCGGTAATACAACGTCAGTGTGATCACTGCGATAACGTTGCATGTGATGATGGCAGCATTTGTAATTATAATGGTCGAGCCTATGGTATCGGACAGCATGGGGCTCGTCGTAGTGAACAACAAAGATTAACTGATGAATTTGGACAAGCGGTAAGTGGCGACACCCATCAATCTGAACATTATTATGGATTTGCAGTTTTAAATGAAACATCCGGGCAGTCTCGCAGAGAATCTGGTCGATTTGAAAGAGAAGCACACGCTTATCAAGAAGTCCATGGGGCTCATCGGGCTCATGTTGGTACTGGTACTAGCAGTACCGTTGGTGCATCAGGCTTTTCTGCAGATACATACAGAGATGATCAGAGGGCACTTCTCGAATCCGGGAACCCAAGTGCAGCAGGACAATTAAACACTTTAGGATATGCGTTTCAACCTAGTTTTCAGGGGAGCGCACAAACTACTGAGGGACAGCAAGCTAGTAGTTCTTTCGTAGCGATGATGGGGCAAATGCAAGACGTAACGTATATGCAAGGCACTACACCAAGATCTATACCTGTATCAGCTAATGATAGATTAGAACAATTGGCGGCTCGGTTTGCTGTAGAACGAGGCCATAATTGGCCAACAGCCGATGATATAGCTGATGCAAGGAATGATTTAGGAATGTAAATTTAAGCACATAACACATATGAGCCTTCTCCGAGTCAATAGGTAAAACCGCTCTTCTGGCCGCGTTGGCGGCCAGTCTGTTGTCCATCAGCAAGATAAACTGCTTTATCTGCCAGTCGCCTGCCTCATCAAACGCCCCCCTGCTGTACCTGCTCGATAAGTATCAAACCGTTACCTTCGCGGTTATGCAATAGAAACAGCTATTTCGTTGCTATAAGACCAAACCAAAGTCAAAAGTTATTTATGAGTTTATTTTTTGAAATTTAAATGCAAACCAAAAACCATCTAAATTTTAAATCAAAGGATAAATACATATGCAAGCCTCGCATGCACTTACTGAAAAACACTATGATGAATTTAGAGCAAAGAGCCTGGAAATGGCGCAGAAAGTAATTTCACCAACCTACGCTGACAGAGTCTCGCTAAGGCAAATAGACTCTTTATCACTTGCTCATGCTGAAAGGTGGGAGGCTAGCCTGGCTCGCAGCGATGATGCCGTGTGGAGCTGGAGCGGAGACACAGGTTTTAGAAAATATGCTTATCGCCACCCCAAGCGATTCGACTTGGCAATTTGGTATGCCAATACACAGCTATGCGGTTTATCTGTCGGCAAACCAACGTACAACGGTTCTAAAATGCGGCTTGACGTTTTAGAGGGGGCTCCTGAAAATCATCCATTAAAGCGCAAGGTTGTTGAAATTACCGTTTTAGCATGTGAAGCATATGCGTCTCTTATTGGTGCTGAACAAATTCGCATAATGCGGCCTGTGAATGCTAATGTTGTAAAGTACTACGAAAGCTTTGGCTTTACGTTGCGACAAGGCAAGGCTAGCAACGTGCCAACGTACTTGTGGCGTAATTTGTGAGGTAACTGATGCATATCGAAAAACCGCCTGTAGGTACGCCTGAATTTGACGAATGGCTGCTGGAAAAATTAAAAAAAAGAGCTGAAGAGCTTTTTAACGCTGATATTCCTGAAGAATGTCACGATGTTGGTGTTGGAAGATCTGTCGGCCCGGAAAAAGCCAGTGACTTAATGCCAGAAAAAACGGTGGCTGAAGATATCGCTATTGATAAAGAACAGCGATTGTCGAAATTCAAAGTCGTGAAATAGCTTAGAACGTGGCTAAGTAAAAGTAGCGGTTTCTTAAATCACCGCTGCTGCTTGAATTAGCCTGTTTAGTAGAAAATTAAACTCCCTTGTTAATTCAATAATCTACCTCAGCTTGCCCGATTAAACCGGCTAAACGCTGCTTCTAATAAACGAGGGCAGATCGAAATTATCCAACCATCACTTCAGCACTGGATTTTTTACAGGCAAAACCTTCCTGCATTGAAGCGGGTAAACCTGATGCCCCCCTCACGCTAAAGACTATCTCTGTTAATTAATATCTGCGACATATCTAAGTGGCTGTAAATATTGTTTCTTTGCAATCCCCCTGTTAATATCCGACCGGATGGTTAAAAATAAGGGAGGAGCTGATGGGCCGAAAAAAAGTAATAAGTACCGATAGCATTCTGGATGCTGCCGAGCAGGTGATGAGCCAGATCGGCGTTGCCAAACTGACTATTGATGCTGTGGCTTTACAGGCCAATGTTAGTAAGGCGAGCGTACTGTATGTGCATAAAACCAAGCAGGCGCTATTAGAAGCTTTGGTTACGCGAGCTATGCTGCGCGACGATGAAATTCATCGCCAGGCTGAACAGAGTCTTGGGGATATCCACAATATCGCGCTGAAAGGGCGAATTGAAGTGGCTAAGACCCCTCCACCTGAAGAATTCAGGCCCGTAGCCCTCAATCTCAGTTCGGCAATGATCCTGAACACTGAGCTTAGGAAAACAATGCAAAGTCATCAGAGCCAAATGATTGGTCGTATCCTTGCCTCCTCTGAAAAACCTCGGGGGGCTCTACTGGCGTATTTGGCGCTCGAAGGGTTTAAATTTCTGGATTTCCTGGATTTTTATAAATGGTCATCTCAGGAGAGACAACAAATATTGCAAGAAATTAGTTGGCTAACGGAGCAGAATCCACAGAGCGGAGAGACCGGCAATGAACAAAAGTGAAAAAAATTTACTGATGGCAATGAGCAAACGTTCTGTGTTTATTACCGGCGGCAGTGGATTTGTGGGCCAGAATATTATTCGACATTATCTGGCCGCAGGCGCCGAGGTTTTGGCACTGGTCAGGAGCAGTGATGCAGAGCGTCGCGTGCAAGAACTTGGCGCCAGGCCAATCAAAGGCGATTTATCTGAGTCCGGTTGGTTCTCATCTTTAAAAGGCTGCGATTTGTTGATCCACGCCGCGGCAGATACTTCACATGCCTATAGATCTAAACAGCAGTGGCAGACAAATGTCGAAGGAACTACAGGTCTTTTTAGAGCTGCCCGCGAAGCTGGGGTAAAAAGAGCGGTGTACATAAGTACGGAATCTGTTTTGCTTACAGGAAAGCCACTGGTGATGGCCGATGAAACGCATCCTTTACCTCGTCGTTTTGCCGGTGCTTACTCGTACACTAAAGCTGTAGCAGAGCAGAGCGCACTTGAACAAGCGGGAGATCAGTTTGAAGTTGTTGTGGTGCGGCCGAGATTTGTCTGGGGATCGGGTGACACTACAGCCTTACCTCAGCTGGTTGCTGCTGTGAAATCCGATAAATTTGCTTGGATAGCAGGAGGAGACTATTTATCGTCGACAACTCATATAGACAATCTTTGCCAGGGCATCAGTCGTGCAGCCGAATTCGGCAGCAATAAGGAGATCTACTTTATCAGTGACGAGCAGCCGCAGCGTTTTCGTGATTTTGTAAGCCAACTCTTAGCCACTCAAGATATAGCAGCACCGGATAAAACAGTTCCACGCTGGCTGGTCAAAGCACTTGCGCAACTGGGCGACCTCGCTTTTAGACTATCGGGGGGGCGTTTACAAAGTTCGTTGAATAGGCAGGTGTTTGCGACATCCGCTGTCGAAGTGACATTTACAATAGATAAAGCGAGAAGAGAGCTGGATTACATCCCTGTGAAGTCTGTAGAACAAGGTATGCTTGAGTTGAAAAAAGCGTCGGGGTCCATGGCTAGCTAATCTGGCCGGGCTGGGGAGAAGGCTCAATGAGCATCAAACGGCAGCAGTCGGACGTTAGCAGGCTTTCGGATGTTAAAGGTCTTAGGCGATAAATATGAATCCACGTCCTTACTTGAAATCTATTCAATTTAAAAATTCAGATGAAATTGATTGGTCTGTATATCCTTTTGCAATCCCTGCAATAAACGACCTCGATAAAATTGAATTTCATTCTGACGTTACTTTTTTTGTAGGTGAAAATGGCTCAGGCAAATCAACGGCATTAGAAGCAATAGCTAAAAATCTCGGCTTTAGTGCTGAAGGTGGGACAAAAAATTTTAACCTAGAAACAGCTAAAACTACTTCCGACTTGTTTGACCATATAAAATCAATCAAAAGCTTTAAAAAGCCGAAAGATGGTTATTTTTTACGTGCAGAAAGTTTTTTTAATGTTGCGTCATACATGGATGATGTCGGTTATTTAGCAGGCTTTGGCAATAAATCCCTTCATGCCAGATCACATGGTGAATCATTTATGTCTTTGCTCTTAGATAAATTGCGTGGCAATGGTTTATACCTATTAGATGAGCCAGAGGCAGCACTCTCACCAATGCGCCAACTCGCAGCTCTTGCTGCAATTCATAATCTTGTTAAAGATGAGTCACAATTCATAATTGCAACGCATTCGCCAATTCTTCTTGCATATCCAAACGCAAAGATTTTAAAGTTCAGTGAATCTGGTATATCAGAAATTACATATGAAGAAACCGAGCACTATTTTGTAACAAGAGATTTTCTTAATAATTATCCACGTAGAATTGAGCAACTGTTGAGTGATGACTAAGTTGCCTAACATACATATAAGTCTTCCCGGAGTCACTAGGTAAAGCCACTCTTCTGGCCGCGTTCGCGGCCAGCTTATTGTGCAGTGCAAGCGCCGGCTCAGCTTGCCTGATTAAACCGTCCAAAAGCCGCATCCAAATCTGCCAGTAAATCGTCTACATCTTCCAGGCCGATATGCAGGCGGATTAATGGCCCGCTGTAGGGCCAAGTTGTGGCGCTGCGCAGGTTTTGCACTTTCATTGTGGCGGTAATTAAGCTCTCAAACCCGCCCCAGGAAAAGCCCATTTTAAAATGCGCCATACCTTCAACAAAAGCTTCTACCTGCTGCTGGCTGCCCTGCTTTAACACAAAGGAAAACAAGCCGTTGCTGCCGCTAAAATCACGCTGGAAAATGCTGTGGCCGGGGTGTGTTGGTAGTGCCGGGTGTAGCACGGCTTCAACCTCCGGCCTTTGCGCCAGCCAGTTGGCTACTTTAAGCGCACTTTGCTCGTGCTGCTTTAACCGCACCGACAAGGTGCGTAAACCGCGCAGTGCGGTGTAGGCGTCATCGGCTGAGGCGCAATAACCCATTAAATAGCTGTGTTCACGCAGTTGCGGCCAGTGTTTTGCATTGGCACTGGCGGTGCCCAGCATCACATCAGAATGGCCGACAATATACTTGGTGGCCGATTGCACAGAGATATCTACACCCAGCTCAAATGGCTGGCATAAAATGGGCGAGGCCCAGGTATTGTCCAAAATAGTGACGATATTGTGCTGGCGCGCCACAGCGGTAATGGCCGGAATATCCTGCATTTCAAAGGTTAGCGAGCCCGGCGATTCGAGAAAAATTACTTTGGTATTGGGCTTTATTAAACTGCTAATCGCCGCACCTATTTGCGGATCGTAATAGCTTATGTCAATTCCCAGCCCGGCCAGCAGCTTGTCGCATAAGCCGCGTGTTGGCTCGTAGGCGCTGTCAACCATTAACAGGTGATCGCCGCTTTGTAAAAATGCCAGCAGTGCCCCGCTGATGGCTGCGGCACCACACGGATACAACGCACAACCGGCGCCGCCTTCCAGCTCGCAGATGGCTTCTTGCAAGGCAAAATGGGTATCGGTGCCACGACGGCCATAAAACGGCACCCTGTTACCACGATTTTGCGTGGCATGTTTTAACTGTGCAAAGGTATCAAACACTATGGTGGAGGCGCGTACCACTGGCGGGTTTACTACGTTGCCGGTATAACTTTTGCTGCGGCCAGCATGAATAAGCCGGGTATCTTTTTTCATTTCTCTGCCCTTGTCAGTAAACCATTTCAATTTAAGTCGGGTATAAAGACTTCTGGATGTCTGTAATATAACTGCTATATTGCCATAAGGTTAAACGCTTGTCGTCTGCTGCAGTAATAGTTGAAGCGCGTAGCCAACTTTGGATCTCGCTAAGCCTTGTTTGACAAAGGTTACAACGGCATCTAGGGTTTTGAAAATAATCAGGAGAAAAACAGATGCGCAACTTTACCCTTACACCCTTAACACTGGCTATTGCCGCAGTTTTTATTACCCCAGGGTTATCTGCGCAGCAAGCTGGATCAGCCGCAGCAGAAGACGAAAAAATAGAGCAAATTGTGGTAACCGGCACCCGGGTAGCCGGCCGCTCGGTATCGGATACTGCCGTACCTATCGATATTGTCAGCGCGGTGACATTGGAGCGCTCTGGTACTACAGAGCTGAACCAGGCGCTGTCGGTGGCTTTACCGTCATTTAACTTCCCCCGCCCCGGCCTTGCCGATGGCACTGACACCATCCGCCCGGCAACCTTACGCGGCCTTGGCCCAGACCAATCACTGGTGCTGGTTAATTCAAAGCGGCGCCATTCAGCGTCTTTGGTTAACGTAAACGGCACTGTCGGCCGGGGTTCGTCAGCGGTGGATCTGAATACCATTCCAATGGGTGCGGTAAGTGCTATTGAAGTACTGCGCGACGGCGCTTCAGCCCAGTATGGCTCGGATGCAATTGCCGGGGTGTTAAACGTACGCCTGCGCGAAGCCAGTGAAGGCGGCAATTTTACCGCCTCTTATGGTTACCGTGAAAGTAACTACACCACGCCCACTACACCGCCGCCAACGGGTGCCAACTGGAGCGCGCCGGATCGGATAGAACGTGGTGTCAGCGATGGCGAAACGATGAATTTATCGGGTTGGAAAGGCTTTAATCTGGCCGATCAGGGTTTTGTTACGGTAGCCGTTGAATATAAAGATGCTGATCGCACCGAGCGCGGTGGTTATGATCACCGCCAGCAATACCCGCGGGTAAATGGTGAGTTTGACCCGCGTGAACAAACCATAGAACGTTTTAACGCCTGGTATGGCGAACCGGAAGTGCAGCAATTTACTCTGTTTATAAATACCGGCATTGATATTGGCCCGGGCAAGTTTTACAGCTGGCTGAGTTATCAGGACCGTGCGGCAAAATCAGGCGGCTTCTTTCGCCGGGCACAGGACGATCGCAACGTTATTGAAGTACACCCAGATGGCTTTTTGCCGATTATTGCCCCAGATGTTACCGACACCAGCTCGGCTTTAGGCTATGAATGGGATATGGGCGACTGGAGCTTTGATGCTTCAGTGGTATACGGCTTTAATGAAATGGAATTTACCATTGAAAACACCGTTAACCGCTCAATTGGCCCCAGCAGTGCAACCGAGTTTGATGCCGGTGGTTTTAACTATGACCAGGTTGTCGGTAACTTTTCTGCCGTAACGTCATTTGATGTACCCGCTTTTGCCTCACCCGTTAACCTGGCAGCAGGGGTTGAACTACGCCGTGAAAGCTACACTATTTTTGCCGGTGAGCCCGGCTCTTACCTCAACGGTGGTGTATTACTGCCCAACGGCAACCCTACCCAATCCGGTGCCCAGGTGTTTCCGGGGTTCAGGCCTGCCAATCAGGTAAATGAAAGCCGTGAATCGGTAGGTGTGTTTGTCGATCTGGAAGCTAACCTTACTGATAACGTGTTAGGTTCTGTAGCTGTGCGGGCTGAAGATTACTCAGACTTTGGCAGCAACGTTACCGGTAAACTGGCGCTGCGCTACGATATTACCGACAGTTTTGCGCTACGCGGTTCATTACAGAATGGCTTCCGCGCTCCGTCGCTGCAGCAGCAGTTTTTTACCAGCACCTCTACCAACTTTATCAATGGCGTGCCGTTTGATATCACGACCTTTCCGGTTAATGACCCGGTTGCAGTGGCATTAGGTGCTCAACCTCTGGATGCCGAAGAGTCGGTTAACCTGTCATTAGGTACCGTATTTCGCGTAGGTGCTGTGTCGATCACTATTGACGGCTACCAGATTGATATTGACGATCGTATCGTACTGTCAGAAAACCTTACCGCAGCGAATGTGCGCGATTACCTTACTGATCAGGGCTTTATCGGCATAGGTGGCGGCCGTTTCTTTATTAACGGCGTAGACACCGAAACCAAAGGTATCGACCTGGTTGTCAACTGGGCATTACCTACCGATGCGCTGGGCGATTTTGACGTAACCTTCGTGGCTAACTACAACGAAACCAAAGTTACCCGCACGCCACAAACTGAAGAACTGGCCGCACTGGACCCGGCACCTGAGTTGTTTGGCCGCGTAAACGTGCTAACCTTTGAAAAAGGCAACCCGAAAGACAAACTGGGCGCTATTGTAAACTGGAGCCACGAGCGGGTTGGTGCCACCTTACGGGCCACCCGTTATGGCGAAGTACTGACACCGGGTACCACAGCAGCAACTGACTTTACACTGGGTGCCAGAACCCTGGTAGATATTGAAGGCCGGCTGGATATCACTGACAGCTGGCGGCTGGCGGTAGGTATGGATAATATCTTTGATCAATACCCTGAAGCCTTCCCGGTGTCGTTAAACAGCACGGGTAATACCCCGTACTCGAACTACTCGCCGTATGGCCGTTCGGGCCGGTTAATATATGCCAAAGTAAGCTACAACTTCTGATAACACCTGTCTGACAAACTAAGGCGCCTTTTGAAGGCGCCTTTCTTATTGCAGGTTATTAATCTGCCAGCTTTCCAGCAGCACTTCCAACTGGGGTTTGGCAAAATAATAGCCCTGCAAATAACGAATACCCGCTGATGTCAGATAATCTAGTTCTGCTTTACTTTCAATGCCTTCTGCCAACACTTTGGTGCCCTGCAATTCGCATTGCGCTATGGTTTGCTCAACAATAAATTGCTTGGCCGGGTTTTGCTCTATATTGCGGATCAGCTGCATATCCAGCTTTAAGATATGTGGCTTTAGTTCAATCAACCAATCAAGCGTGGCAAAACCTGAGCCGTAGTCATCAATAGCGGTTTGAAAACCACGCCTGGCATAACTGCGAAAAATACGGTTTAAATGTGCTTTATCCGGGATTTGCTCACCTTCGGTTACTTCAAAAATCAGTCTGCGCAGGTCAAAACCGTATAAATCGGCAGCCTCGATGGTGGCTTTGATACAGGTGTCGGGGTTATATACTGCGTTAGGCAAAAAATTGATATGCAAAAAGGTGTTGCAGCCTAAGCGGGCCGCAGTTTCGATGGCTTTTACCCGACAGGCCTGATCAAAGTAGTATTTGTTGTTGTCATTAATATGCTGAAACACCCAGCCAGCGCCCTCGCCCTGCGGCCCGCGCACCAGCGCTTCATAGCCAAATACGGCTTTGGTTTGCCAGTCGATAATCGGCTGAAATGCCATACGGATCTGAAAGCCCAGCGCCTCGCCGCTTAAACAATCACGGCAGGTTTGTTGTTTAATACTGTCGGGAAACTGCATAAACTGTTAGTTAACTTTAGCCATCTGATGATCTGACTTTAACGTTGTTAGCGCTATCTTGCCAGTGATATTGTCCCGATATGCACTTTTGCCAATACCCGGTTTAAGCATCGCTGCCGCATAGCAGGCTAAAACTGGCATGAGCAGCACAGAGCTGTATAATGTCATCATTCTGATCTAAGTGGCATTTGTGGCGTAACTATGCCCTTTTGCTGTTAAAAGGCCGCTATGAAATACAAAGATTTACGTGATTTTATTGCACAGCTGGAGCAACGTGGTGAACTGGTACGGGTAACCGCTGAAGTAGACCCGGTACTGGAAATGACCGAAATTGCCGATCGCACCCTGCGCGCTGGCGGCCCGGCCATTTTATTTGAAAACCCCAAAGGCAGCCGTATTCCAGTACTGGCCAACCTGTTTGGTACACCGCAGCGGGTGGCCTTAGGTATGGGCCAGGAAAACGTCAGCGCCCTGCGCGAAGTAGGCAAGCTACTGGCATTTTTAAAAGAGCCCGAACCACCGAAAGGTTTAAAAGACGCCTTTAGCAAACTGCCTATTTTTAAGCAGGTGCTGAATATGTCGCCCAAACAGGTGAAAAAAGCCCCCTGCCAGGACGTTGTACTTAGCGGCGATGAAGTTGATTTAACTCAACTGCCTATTATGACCTGCTGGCCCGGCGATGCCGCGCCCTTAATTACCTGGGGTTTAACCGTGACTAAGGGGCCGCATAAAGAGCGGCAAAACCTCGGTATTTACCGCCAGCAGTTGCTGGGTAAAAACAAACTGATTATGCGTTGGCTGTCGCACCGTGGCGGCGCGCTGGACTTTTACGAATTTCAAAAAGCCAACCCTGGCCAGCGTTTTCCGGTAGCGGTGGCGCTGGGCGCGGACCCTGCCACCATTTTAGGCGCAGTAACACCGGTGCCGGATACATTGTCAGAGTACGGCTTTGCCGGTTTGTTGCGTGGCGATAATACTGAAGTAGTTAAATGTATCAGCAATGATTTGCAGGTACCGGCCAGCGCTGAATTTGTGCTGGAAGGCTACCTTGAACCGGGCGAAATTGCACCTGAAGGCCCGTACGGCGACCACACCGGTTACTACAATGAAGTAGATAACTTTCCGGTATTTACCGTTACCCATATTACCCAGCGCAAAGATCCTATTTATCACAGCACCTATACCGGCCGGCCGCCAGATGAACCCGCCATTCTGGGCGTTGCGCTAAACGAAGTTTTTGTGCCGATACTGCAAAAGCAGTTTCCGGAAATTACCGACTTTTATCTGCCGCCCGAAGGCTGCTCGTACCGGCTGGCTATAGTGACGATGAAAAAACAATATCCAGGCCATGCCAAGCGCGTGATGATGGGGGTATGGTCATTCCTGCGCCAGTTTATGTACACCAAGTTTGTCATTGTCTGCGATGACGACATTAACGCCCGCGACTGGCAGGATGTCATTTGGGCTATCACTACCCGGATGGACCCGGCCCGCGATACCACACTGGTAGAGAACACACCGATTGACTACCTAGATTTTGCCTCGCCGGTATCAGGCTTAGGTTCAAAAATGGGTATGGATGCTACCAATAAATGGCCGGGTGAAACCACGCGCGAATGGGGCGAACCGATAGTAATGGACCCGGCAGTAAAACAACGCATAGACGATATCTGGCCAACGCTGGGTATTACACTGTTGCTAAAGGACACCTCGCTGTGAGTTATCTGGTTACTATCACACCGGCACAGCTGAGCTTTGCTGTGCAGCAAGATGAAACTATCCTTGCGGCAGCGCTACGTAATGGGATAGATTTTCCACATCGTTGCCGCCAGGGTGTGTGTACCAGCTGTGTCTGTAAGCTAAAAAGTGGTGAGGTGCGCTACAACGAACCGCAACCGCTAACCGAACTGGACAAACAACAGCAGTTTACCTACTGTTGTTTAGCCTACCCAAAAACTGATCTGGTTTTACACCACCCTTTTATCCGTGGCTAAGCCGTAAGGCCATTGCGAAGAGCACTATGACAACAATTTCCTGTAATGTAGATTTAATTGAAGCCCTCACCCCAACCGTAAACCGGGTGTTATTAACGCCAGCACAACCGGTCAGCTTTGCCAGTGGCCAGTATTTGCAGCTGTGTTTAAGCGACAGCGATAAAAGGCCATTTTCCATCGCCAGTATACCGGGCCAGCGCCAGCTGGAACTGCATATTGGTGGCGCAGTTGCCGATGCTTACGCCAGCCAGGCACTGGCACATCTGATACAACAACATCAGCTGCAACAGCCGGTGCAGGCTGAGATCGGTTTAGGCAATGCCCAGTTTCGCGCCGAAAGCGAGCGGCCACTTATTTTACTGGCCGGTGGTACCGGTTTCTCTTATATCTACAGTATTGCGCAAACGATAGCAGCAGCAAATATTGACCGGCCGGTATTTATGTATTGGGGCGTGCGTGAGCAAAACGCTTTATATCATGCCGATATTATGCAGGCCTGGGCAGCACAAAACAGCAAATACCGCTTTATTCCGGTGGTACAAAACCCGGATGACAACTGGCAAGGCCGCAGCGGCATGGTACACGAAGCCGTGTTAAATGATTTTGTCTCACTGGATGCCTACGACATATACGTAGCCGGGCCTTTTGCTATGGCAGGCGTAGTGCGCAATGCCTTTATTGAACAAGGCGCCCAGCGCGAGCATATGTTTGCCGATGCCTTTGCCTATATCTGACATAAAAAACGCCCATAACGGGCGTTTTTTCAACCTGCTTAACGCTACATAAACTGTTGTTTCATTTCTTTTGCCGGCGCGTAATTTTTTGCTATTGCTTGCTCTAACAGTGCCATACCCTGCTCACGCTGGCCTTCCAGAATAAGCCGGGTTCCTGTCCAGGCCATTACTTCAGCATCATCTTTGCCCAGTAAATAATCTTCCCACTGTTTATCATAAGCGGCCATAATACGCTGCGCCTCAATATTGCCGTTCTTGGCGGCCTGCTCCCACCAAAACATCCCGGACATTGAGCGGGATGTATGGATTGATGGCGTAGCAACTACTTTAGAAACGCCATTAACCGAAAGCCGTTCAATACGATAAATATCTGTTTCAACCTTCCCTTTCAACGTTAAGCCTACCAGGCTGGTTATTTCACTCTTATCCTCAATACTTGAGCTAATTTGCTCTGTGATGGTGCCATCCTTTGCTACACGGACAACGGCACTGCCCCAGAAGCCATCAAAGTCGACCTTTAACCGTGCTCTGCTCTTGTAAATACTAAAGTCTGGTGTTGTAGCCAAAGGCAGCCCAGAATCGTACCAAAAGCTATTTGTACTTTGCACGCCAATCAAAGATAACAAAGTACCCAGTACAAACTGATAATGTGGTGCACCAGCTACCGCATAGTCCCAAAGTTTATGCTCTTCCATTACTTTCTCAACAGTAGACAGCTTAACCCCGCCATCTATTGCATAATCCAGCCGCACATGCAGCAAGTGCTTCTGGTCGCTTGGCTCATAACGCCACCTTTTTATTGCTCTTACCGAGGCTTTTTCAAAGGTATTTTCAGGATATGCATCCAGCGTGTCGACAGCGACAATTTCGCCTTGCTCGTTTACCAGAAAGCGCAGCTTTACATAACCAAAGAGACCATTCGCTAACGCACTTCTGGGGTATTCCGGAGGTACACGTTTAACCGGTTGCGGCAAATTGATATCATCAGGTGACTCCTCTGCCGGCTCAATAATCACTAAACGTTGCTTCAATTGCTCATATTGCAGGGTAGCCAAATCCAATTGTTGTTCAGAGGCTTTAGCACTAATCTTGCCCAGTAAATCTTTAGCCTGCGGGTGATCTAACTCTGCCGCCAGCATAAAGTACGCCAGAGCCTTGGTAAGGTCTTTTTCCTGCCCTTCGCCCTGATAAGCCATTGCCCCCAGATTAAAAGCTGCCAGCTCGTTAGCTAAGGGTAATAACTCAGCAAACTGCTGCTGCGCTTCAGTATAATTTTTCTGATCATATGCTTTTAACGCTTCGAGCATATCTGCATGCGCAGCGGTACAACTCAATAATGCCAACCATAGCCACTTTTTCATCCCTAACCTCTTTGTAAGTAATATGCATCAAACTTTACCTTAAGCATCAATATTTGTAACGTTGTTTATGCTTTGTATCATTTATCAACTCAACGGATCACTGGTTTGGCCAGTCAAACTATGCCACAATTATTGCATCTTAAATAAGTACACAGCACAAACATGAGCCACAAAACCCTGATCAAAGTACGCGGATATCATCTAGATATTTACCAGCATGTAAACAATGCCCGTTATCTGGAGTTTTTAGAAGAAGCCCGCTGGGGCTATTTGGAAGACAGCGGCGATATCGACTGGTTTGCCAAACACGGTCTGGCCTGGGTCATTGTAAATATTAATATTAACTACCGCGTGGCGGCCACGATGGGCGATCAGTTGGAAGTACTCACCCGCTTTAGCAAAGTCGGCGGCAAAAGCGCGGTGGTAACGCAAGAAGTACGCATTGCTGGTAAAGATGCTATTGCTGCTGATGCTCAGGTTACTTTTGTTTGTCTGGATCAGAAAACCGGTAAAGCAGTGGCCATTGAAGGCGAGCTGAAAGCCCGTTTAGAGCAGCATATCGCAGAGCAATAATCAGCGCTTCAGATGTTTTTCCAGCGCCTGTTTTAACAGTTCGCTGGTTTTTGCTTCATCACCGCACGGTACGGTTTTTAAGGCCATCAGGCCGTCAAAACCGTCTTTAGTCGGGTCGGCGATGCGACAGCCGTCCCTGGTGCGGATAATCTGTCTGCCGTCATTCATTTGTGCCATCACCTGCTGCGCAGGATCGGCGCTTAACTCCTGATGCCGCCTTTCTACTGTTATTTTCGGCTGCTGCTGTGCCTGCAAAAACTGCTGATAACTGGCCGTTGCGGCATCTTCTATCGCCCGGGCAGACGGTGTTGCAGCACTGCTTAAGGCGCGCTGAGCCAGCCCGGCAGCACTGCTTTGCTCTGGCTGTGCTGAAAAAGGTGCCAAAAAGGGTGCTACAGCCGCTGAAGGCTGTTTTTCGCTCACAGCATCAGCCTGAGTAGCGGGGTTATCTGTGCCAACTGGTGCAGCAACTTCCGGCGCTGGTTTTACGGATAGCGCAGAGGGTAACACAGCAGGCGCTGGCTCAGGGGCGTTACTTTCAGGCTGCGCTGCAACAGCTTGTACTGGTGGTGGCTGGTATAAGTACGACACTACCGGCGCAGCAGGTTTTGGCGGCGATACCTGAGTAAACTCAAGCCGTAACAAACAGGCCAGCAGTAACGCATGCAGCAGCAAAGCCAACAGCGCAGCGCCGGTATAATCGGCAGCCCAACGTTTTACAGCAGAAATAACACCTGGCAAAAATTAGCAGTCCATGCAGCGGTGGTTAAGTTGATATCAGACCAGGGTAGCAGCAATTAATTCCGTGGCCATAGCGCTAATTTACGTTAAGTAAAAAAGGTTTAAGCTGCTGCCATTGCTGTAATTTTTCGTTAAACCCCAGCGCCGCATGGGCCGGGCTGGTAGAGGGAAGCACAATCAGCTTAGTAGCCGCAGGTACAATTTGTAATGGTAAAACATGGCGTTTAAAACTTTGCCAGGCTTTGCCGCCATTAAAGCCAATTGCTGCTAAATTGGGCTGGCCGGCAAAAAAACCGGCAAAGTCATTTACCTGCTCATCACGAATGGCGCTGTCGAGGCTGCCTGCACGCTGACAACTGGCAATTACATCCCACAAAGCAATGCCGCTGGTGTTAAGTGCACGGACTTTTTCAGGGTAAGGTAAGTGCGCAGAAAACCCGGCAAGCTCTGCCATTATTGGCCAGAACAGGTTGCGCGGGTGAGCATAGTATTGTTGTTGCGCCAGCGAGGCGGCGCCGGGCATGCTGCCCAGCAGCAATACCCTGGCTTGTGGCGGGCTAAGCGCCGCCAGCCCGATCAGGCTGTTACCCGCCATGGACTATCAACCAAGTTTGGGCTCGTATTGCCGGGCTTTTTGCAGTGCCAGTTCGGCTTGCTCCAGCTCGCCTTCCTGCTGTGCTAAATAGGCAAGCAGCGCATATAAATAGCCATTGCTGCCGTGATCACGCAACCAGCTTTGGGTTTGTTTACGTAATTTCAGCACCGACTTACCCAGCGGTATTTGCCGGATGTAAGGCAACAACTGCGGCAGCTCGGCCAGTTGTAAATGGCTTAGCAACAGCTTTTCGGCCGCATCATTCTGGCCACTTTGCGCCAGTGCCCAGGCGCGGCCAATATTGGCGGCAGTAGATTTACGCTCTTTGGCCGGTAAATTTTGCCAGTACTCTGCGCTTTCATCAAAACGCTGTTGCTGGCTTAGCTGGCTTATTGCCGCCGGATAAATATTAAAGCGCTGTTGCTGCCATTTATCTTTATCAAACCATTGTTGATTAATCGCCGCCGGTATCATCTGCAATAATTGCTGCCATTGTCCGGCTTGCTGCAGTGCATATAAATACAACTGGCCCAGACCTTTATCTTCGGTATCGGCTTTAACTTTCTCGGCAAGCAAAACACACGCCTGCGCGGCCTGGCCTTGCTGTAGCTGTAAATCAGCCTGGATAAAAGCCGTACTGCTGTTGTCTTCGGTCATGGTTTCAATATGGCTGTTGGCCAAAGCGACATTACCGGCATAAAACGCAGCATAAGCGGCCATCAGGCGCTTTTCGCTGTGCATAAAGTCATCGGCACAGGCTTTGGTTAAATGCTGGCTGGCCAGTTGCCATTGCTGTTTGGCATAAGCCTGTAGCCCTAACTCAAATGCCTGCTGGGCTTTACGCTGGCGGCGCCAGCGGAAAAAGTTAAATGACAGATGCTGTAAACGCAATAATTTACGCAGCAGCATAGTCACTAACCACACTACTACACCCGCTAATACCAGCGCGACGATTAAACCCAGCGCGGTCATTTCAAATACCCGCCCGGCCAGAATCACTTTGATATAGCCGGGGTTGTTTACCAGCGAAGGCCCAAGCAGCATTGCTGCTGCAAGCACCAGAATGAGCAATAGCCAGCGGATCATAAGCCGCTCTCCGTCAGTTGTTGCTGATATTGCTGCAGTTGTGCCAGGCTGGTTAACGGCGATGTCTGCGGTACTGCAATGTCAACCGCTGCCAGCGAGGCCAGTTGCTGGCTTAACTGCATCACAGTTTCATCTTCGCTGCTAAAATAACGTTGCAGCTGATCACTGGCTTGCTGCAATGCTGCAGCATATACCGGCGGCTGTTTTTGCATTGCCGCCAGCTCCGCCAGCAGCAACTGCTGATTTAAGCTCACACGTAGCATCAGCTGTTGTTCGGCGGTTAAACTAAAGTAATCTTCTGGTACTGCGGTGCGCACCTGAATTAATTTGCTCCAGCTTTGCTGCCAATAATAGCCCAGCGTCTGGCGCCAGTTCTGGATATCGGTGTCTGGTTTAAGCTCAGGTTGGGCGGCTTTGTCCTGCTGCTTTAACGGCAATGTCATAGTTAACTTACGCATTTGCTGCAGCTGAATATGTACTTTAGCTAGGTCTGGCTGGGTAATATGGCTTAGTTGCTCGTTGTCTGCTGCTATAGCCTGGCGCACTGGTAACAATGATGGGTCGTCCAGATTAGCCAGCTTTTCATCGGCACTGGCCAATAATGAACGGGCGGTGGCGAAATCCTGCTCTAACCAGACTTTTTGTGACGCTAGTTGCAGCAGATATTCTACTTCTGCCAGTAACCAGTGTCTTGGTGGTGCACTGTCACGCTCTTGCACTAACTGCCGTAGCGCCTGAATTTGTGCCTGGCTTTGTGCTGCCAGTTGTTGCTGTTGTTGCACCAGGTTTTGCTCAAGCTGCGCCAGCCGCTGCTGTTGTTCTGTTTGCAACTGCTGTTGCAGTTGTGTGCTGCTGTCTTGTTGTTGCTGGCTTTGATCGGTTAAGCGTTGCTGATTTTGTTGCAAAGTATGCGTTTGCTGCTGCAAATTTTGCCATTGAGGCCATGCCCAGTAGTAACCGCCTGCGGCTAAACCGCCCCCCAGCGCCAGTACCAGCAATAAACTTAAACCACCAGTAAAGCTGCCCTTGCTGCGAACAGTAGGTTCGGTTTCTATTTGTTGCTTTAACTGCTGCAATGGCGCGTCCATTTCTGTTGCGCGCCCTTCTGTTGCACGCTCTAAGGTGTCACTCATTGATATTCCCTCTTAAGCTGGCTTATTGCAGCCAGTAACGCACTGTCATTGGCATTATCGGCAAGCGTAATACGCTCAGCAGCGATACCAAGCGCTAAAGCACTGTCTTGCATCCGTGGACTAACCAGCACCCAGTCACACTGTTGCAACCAGTGGTGATGCCCGGCGCTGATCACACTGAATAACTGCTGTAAAATCTCATTGCTGGTAGCCACAATACAACGAATGCCCGCCAGCTGCCACTGCTGGCACAGCAAAGCGCCGTCCAGCGGCAGCGGCACGCGTTTATAGCTTTGTACATAGCGTACTGTTGCGCCGCGGGCTACCAGGCCCTGCTTAATCAGTTCGCGACCGGCATTGCCACGCACTACCACTATTTGTTTACCTGCCACCTGTTGCAACTGCGGTAATTGCAACAAGCCTTCACTGCGCTGATCTTCAGGTACTATTACTTCACGCGCCAGCCAGCGCTGTAACGCCGATGCAGTAGTGTGGCCTACGGCAAATAAAGGTGCGTTAAGTAAAGCAGCATCAGTTTGATTTTGCAGACAACTTACCGCACTGACGCTAACAAACACCAGCATATCGGCGTGTTGCAAAAACTGTTGATCCTGCGATTTCAGCGCCATCTGGGCAGTGGTGATCAGCGGCTGATACAAATAGGCAATGCCGCTTTCGTCCAGCGAGGCCAGCAGGTTATCTGCCTTACCGGCCGGCCGGGTAATTAAAAACGGTATGGCCTCTGTTGCTGTGCGCTCTGTCATGGCGCAGCCTGATATACCGCCTGTAAAATACGGTCTGCACCTTGTGACAGCAGGTATTCTGCCAGTTCGGCACCTAGCTGTTCGCCCTGTGCTACCGGGCCACGCAACTGATGGCGGATAATTTCGCTACCATCCACGGCCCCCACTAAGCCACGCAACCACAGACTATCGCCTTCTATTACGGCAAAAGCACCAATAGGCACCTGGCAACCGCCTTGCAGTTTACGGTTCATGGCGCGCTCGGCCAGCACGCAACTGCGGGTTGGCGCGTGTTCCAGCGGTGTCAGCAGTTGCTGCACGGCAATATCATCGCTGCGACATTCAATACCTACTGCGCCCTGGCCGTTGGCTGGCAGGCTGGTTTCTACCGGCATTAAGCTGGCTATCCGCTGCTCAAAGCCCAGCCGGATCAAACCTGCTGCGGCCAGAATAATAGCGGCAAACTCGCCGTTATCGAGCTTCGCCAGGCGGGTATTAACATTCCCGCGCAAGTCGCGCACAGTTAAATCTGGCCGCCAGGCTTTTATCTGGCACTGCCGGCGCAAGCTGGATGTACCCACCACGGCGCCGTACGGCAGTTGATCTAAGCTTTTAAAATGATTAGAAACAAAAGCATCCTGCGGGTTTTCCCGCGGGCATATAGTGTGCAGCATCAAGCCAGGCGGGAAATCCACCGGCACATCTTTCATACTGTGCACAGCAATATCAGCACGCCCTTCCAGCATGGCCTGTTCCAGCTCTTTAACAAACAAGCCTTTGCCGCCAATTTTGGCCAGCGGGGTATCAAGAATTTTGTCGCCCTGCGTCGACATCGGCACCAGTTCTACTGTCAGGTGCGGATGATGGCGAAGCAGCTCAGCTTTAACATACTCTGCCTGCCAAAGCGCCAGCGCACTTTTGCGCGTTGCGATACGAATGTTGTTCATATTAACCTGCTATCGGGTTCAGTAAACGCCGCTGAATAAAACTGCTGATATCGGCCACTTCCTGCGCACATACGCTGTGCGGCATCCGGTATTCGTGCCAGCTGACATTAAAACCGGTATTTTTCAGGGTATGAAATGCCTGCTGCCCTGCTGCCATGGGCACTACCGGGTCCTGGCTGCCGTGCGCGATTAAAACCGGAGTGGCTTTATTTGTGCTGCTAGCTTCTTGTTTTAACTTGTCTGGCGCGCACATATAGGTAGACAACGCCATTACGCCAGCCAGCTTATACGGCAAACGCGGTAATAAATGCAGCGCTATAACGCCGCCCTGGCTAAAACCGGCCAGAATAATGCGCTCGCTGCTGATACCATCGCGAATCAGTTTATCCAGCAATTGCTGCACTGCAGCGGCAGATTCACGCACGCCGTCTTCGTCGGCGCGGTTGGCTAAATCCATGGTTTTTATATCGTACCAGGCGCGCATCCGCATGCCGCCATTAACGGTAACCGGGCGCTCTGGCGCATGCGGAAATAAAAACCGTACACCGGCATCTGCCGGTAACCGCAGCTCGGGTACTATAGGCGAAAAACCGTGGCCGGAATCGCCCAGACCATGCAGCCATACTACTGCAGAGCGGGTGTCGCCCTGCGCTTTAACATCAACAAAAGGAAGTAACGCCATTACACCATTCCAAAACGTCAGCGCGCTTAAGGCGCCAGATCAAGAGGCTTACCCGCCTGCTTAGCAGCAGCATCATTCAACAGTTGCCAGAATTCGGCCCCCGTGCGGTTATCAATCCACTTATCGCCATGCCATTCAAAATGGTGGCCGTTAAATTTTGTTGCCACCCACAGCTGGTGCAGCGGCGGCTGCTTATTGATAATAATTTTGCTGCGGTCGGCAAAGCTGATACTAAGCAAGCCGCCATGCGATTCATAATCCAGATCAGCATCGGCATCTTCTACCGCCTGCTCTACTGCCAACAGCGTATTGTCGGCCAATTCATCATATTCTAGGTCATTCATCTGCTTCACCTGTTTGCTTTTATCGCCAAGGATGCGATTATAGAGCGCAACCACCATAAAAAAATAACATCATGCACGCTTTTACAACCAAAGGTCCGCTGTTAACTGTTGCTGCCGCCATTAT
Source organism: Rheinheimera hassiensis (assembly GCF_022436675.1). Classification (GTDB taxonomy): domain Bacteria; phylum Pseudomonadota; class Gammaproteobacteria; order Enterobacterales; family Alteromonadaceae; genus Alishewanella; species Alishewanella hassiensis. Next base: position 44,857 of record NZ_JAKUJZ010000013.1, read on the forward strand.
GCTGTGCAGCATGCTGAGTGCTTGTGGTCAAAAAGGTCCGCTTACCTTACCACAACCGGCACCTGAAGTGGCAGAACCGCAGCAAAACAACGCTAATCCAACCCAACCAACGGATGAACAACGTGGACCATTTTAATTATCAGCAAAACCGCCTGTTTGCGGAACACCAACCCTTAAGCAGCATTGCTGCCGAATTTGGCACGCCCTGCTATGTTTACTCACGCGCTACCATTGCCCAGCATTATCAGGCTTTTGCCAGCGCAGCATCAAAGCATCCGCATAGCTTGGTGTGTTACGCAGTAAAAGCCAATAGCAACCTGGCTATTTTAAACCTGCTGGCCAAACTGGGCAGCGGCTTTGACATTGTATCCGGCGGAGAGTTGCGCCGGGTAATTGCCGCCGGTGGCGATGCGAAAAAAGTGGTGTTCTCCGGTGTGGCTAAAACGGAAGATGAAATGCGTTTTGCGCTGGAACTGGGTATTAAGTGCTTTAATGTGGAATCTATTGCCGAACTGGACCGCCTGCAACTGGTGGCCAGCCGCATTGATAAAAAAGCTGCCATTTCTATCCGGGTTAACCCGGATATCGACGCCAAAACCCACCCTTATATTTCTACCGGTTTAAAAGCCAATAAATTTGGTATTGATATCCTGCTGGCCCGCGATATTTATCGGAAAGCCGCCGGTTACAGCCACCTTGAGGTAGTAGGTGTAGATTGCCACATTGGCTCGCAGTTAACTGAAACCCAACCGTTTTTAGATGCATTGGAAAAGCTGCTGACGTTAATTGATGATTTGGCCACTGATGGCATAGCGTTAAAGCATATTGATATCGGCGGCGGCCTTGGCGTAACTTACGATAAAGAAACTCCGCCCTCGCCGGCCGATTACCTTGGTAAAGTGGTAGAACGGCTAAAAAGCTACCCACAGCTGGAACTGATAATGGAACCCGGCCGCGCCATTATGGCCAATGCCGGTGTATTACTGACCAAAGTAGAATTTTTAAAGCCGGGGCAGGAAAAAAACTTCGCCATTGTTGATGCCGCCATGAACGACTTAATCCGCCCGGCGCTATACAGTGCCTGGCAGGCGATAGTGCCGCTGGAAATTAACACCACGGCGAAACCGGCACTGTACGATATTGTCGGCCCGGTGTGCGAAACCGGTGATTTTCTTGGTAAAGACCGCGAACTGGCCATAGCTCAGGGCGATTTACTCGCCGTGCGTTCAGCCGGTGCCTACGGTTTTACCATGAGTTCAAACTACAACAGCCGCCCACGTGCCGCCGAGGTACTGGTTGATGGCGAAAAAGTGCATTTAATCCGTGCCCGCGAACAATGGCAGGATTTATGGCGTGGCGAACAGATCATTACCGACTAATTAAGGGCGCTGATGTTGCTACATTTCACCAAAATGCACGGCCTGGGTAACGACTTTATGATGGTCGACGCGGTAAGCCAGAATGTATTTCTGACCAAAGAGCAGATTAAAGCACTGGCAAACCGTAATACCGGTATTGGCTTTGACCAGCTGTTGATGGTAGAGCCACCTTATGATCCGGAGCTGGATTTCCACTACCGCATTTTCAACGCCGACGGCTCGGAAGTAGAACAATGTGGTAATGGCGCACGCTGCTTTGCTAAGTTTGTCCGCGCCAGGGGTTTAACCAATAAGCATAAAATTGGCGTTAGCACCAAATCCGGCAAAATAATGCTGTATGTTGAGGCTGATGGCCAGGTTACAGTAAATATGGGCGTGCCACAGCTGGACCCGGCACGGGTGCCGTTTAAAGCACAAAAACAGGAAATTACCTACATACTGCGCGCAGAAGAACACACTATTCTTTGTGGCGTAGTATCGATGGGCAACCCGCATGCTGTGGTAGAAGTCGACGATGTCGGCACGGCGTTGGTACACCAGCAAGGGCCATTGTTTGAACACCACGAACGCTTCCCTGAGCGCGCCAATATTGGTTTTATGCAAATAGTCGCCCCAGGCCATATTAAACTGCGAGTATGGGAGCGCGGTGCTGGCGAAACACTGGCTTGTGGCACAGGCGCTTGCGCTGCCGTAGTGGTAGGCCAGTTACAAAAAAAATTACAGCAGCAGGTACGGGTAGACTTACCCGGCGGCAGCCTGCAAATTCGCTGGAATGGCCCGGGCCAACCGGTAAAAATGACCGGCCCGGCAGAACATGTTTATGACGGACAAATACAGCTATGACAGATAGCCTTACCAAGGACAAAGACCTGCTGGCCGCCCATGTGGTGTACGACTACCTGCAGGATCACCCGGAATTTTTTCAGCAATACCCACAGCTGCTGGCCAACCTACGCTTACCGCATCAGCAACGTGGCAGTGTGTCGCTGGTAGAGCGCCAGTTGGAGCTGCAGCGCGAGAAAATTCAGGCGCTGGAAGACGACATTACCCGGTTAATGTCAGTCGCACGGCAAAATGAACAAATATTTCTGGCGTTTAACCAGTTGCAGGCACAGTTGCATCAGGCAACTAACCTGCAGGATGCGCAAGACAGCCTGCAACAATTTGCTGCCGCCATGCCTTATGTACAGGAATGCCGGTTACTGCGCTTTAGTGACGAGCAAAGCCGTAACCCGTTTCAGTTGTTGCTGTCACGCCGGCTTAACCAGCACGGTATTTATTTAGGCCGGTTAAATAAAGAAGAACAACAGGGTTTGTTTCCCTCGCATATTCACTCGGTGGCGCTGATCCTGATCAGTAGCCAGCAGCAACCGCTGGCTTTACTGGCCTTTGGCAGCGAGCAGGACGATCACTTCCAGCCATCAATGGATAAGCTGTTTATAAGCCATCTGGCCAGCATTTTAGCCCAGCTGTTACCGGGTTATGACGCAGCCTGACACCCCGTTATCGCCGCAGTGGCAACAGCCGCTGCAGGCTTTCTTACAGTATTTACAATTTGAGCGCGGCTACAGCAGCAAAACGCTGGACAGTTATCAGCGCCAGTTACAGCAACTGGCGCTGAGTATCGCTGATGCGGATGCCCACTGGCTTAATATCACAGAAGATCAGTTAAAACAGCATATTGTTAGCCTACGCCGCAGCGGTGCCAAACCACGCACCATAGCGTTAAAAGTAGCAGCGCTACGCAGCTTTTACCGCTTTATGCAGGCGCAAGATAAACGCAGTGATAACCCGGCGCAGTATTTATCAGTACCCAAGGCCGCACGCAGCCTGCCAAAAAACCTTAATGTGGATCAGCTAAACCACCTGCTGAGTTTTGACAGCAATGACGATATTCTCGCCTGTCGCGATAAAGCCATGCTGGAGCTGTTCTATTCATCCGGTTTACGGCTGGAAGAACTGGTCAATGCCGATATCAGCGATATCGACTGGCAACAGCAGTTACTGCGGGTGACAGGTAAAGGCAGTAAGCAACGAATAGTACCGGTAGGTAAAATTGCGCTGGCCGCTTTACAAGACTGGTTAAAACAACGGCCGGCGTTTAGCGCCAAGCTGCCAGAAGAGGATGCCAATGCGCTATTTATCAGCAAGCAGCATAAACGTATCAGCACCCGCCATGTGCGCGAGCGGGTACAGTTATGGGCCAAACAACAAGGCTTAAACCAGCACGTACACCCGCATATGCTGCGCCACTCGTTCGCCAGCCATATGCTGGAGTCCAGCCAGGACTTACGCGCCGTGCAGGAACTCTTAGGCCACGCCAACCTGAGCACCACCCAGGTTTACACTCACTTGGATTTCGCCCACCTGGCTAAGGTATACGATAACGCCCATCCAAGAGCAAAGAAGAAATCCAACTAACAACATCTTGCTATGCCTCCTGCACGGGAACCGGTTTGCCCACACCAACACGCCATGAATATGTCCCTATAGGCTCGATTCAGGCATCCATGCCTTCAACGGTTGGTTTAGGGCAAGCCGATTCCCTTTTTTAGCTCTCCAATAAAAACGCCCGGCAGAACCGGGCGCTTTTATTTATTACTTAGTCTTAGCTAAACCGCTTCGCCAGCAAGTTATCTACTGAGGCTTTACCGGCGCCGCTAAACAGCAGCGATACGCTGGCTGCCAGTAAGGCTAAACCAAATTCGTAGCCGTTACTGCTCATAAACATACCGTTTGGCAGATGCACGGCCACTATTGCTACTACCATGGCAATACTTAGCGCCAGCGCGGCCGGGCGGGTTAACAGGCCCAGAACCAGCGCGATACCGCCGAAAAACTCGGCTGCGCCGGCCAAAAACGCCATTACAATACCCGGTGATAAACCTATGCTATCCATCCAGCCACCGGTACCTTCCAGGCCGTAGCCGCCAAACCAGCCAAACAATTTTTGCGCACCGTGGGCGGCAAAGATAATACCAACCGGAACCCGTAATGCTAAAGCAGCTATGCCGGCGTTTGAGCTTAAAATTTTGTTTACGATTGAAGTAGCCATAATGTCACCTGTCAAATTGTTTAAAGTTAAGTTTACTGCCTCTCGACAGCACACTTTGCGTCGATGTAGTCACTATAGCCAAATAATTTTTGCGGCAAAAGCGCAATGTTTTGACTACACTATTCAAAATATTTGAATTTAGCTTTAAATGAGCCTGCTATGCATAACGTACTGAGTTTAGACGCTTTACGCGCACTGGACGCGATAGAGCGCAAGGGCAGCTTTGCCGCCGCAGCTGAAGCGCTGTACAAGGTGCCTTCAGCCTTGAGCTACACCATTGCCAAGCTGGAGTCTGATTTAGGCGTAGCTTTATTTGACCGCAGCAAACAGCGGGCCCAGTTAACCCCGGCCGGGCAGTTGCTGCTGGAGCAGGGCCGTACCTTGTTGCATGCCGCTAACCAGCTGCAAAATGCGGTAAAGCAGCTGGATACCGGCTGGGAAACCCAGCTAATGATTGCCAAAGACAGCATTATTCCGAATGCTCCGCTGCTGGATGTAATTGGTCAGTTTTTGCAGCTGGGCAAAATTACCCAGGTGCTGGTAAAAGAAGAAGTGATGGCCGGCGGCTGGGAAGCATTGCAAACCGGTCGGGCTGATATTGCCGTTGGTGTATCCGGCGATTTACCCAAGGGCCAGTTTAATTTGCTGCCGCTGGGTGAAGCGGAATTTGTGTTTGTCGTAGCGCCGCATCATCAGTTGGCGGCGCTGGATCGCATTGTTGGCATCGAAGATGTACAACAGTTTGCCGCCATTGTTGTAGCCGACTCGGCACTGGACGCGCCCAAGCGATCGTCCGGCTTGTTCGATACCCGGCAGCGCGTTATTGTCAGTAATATGCAGGCAAAAATAGACGCGCAAAAACAAGGCTTGGGTATCGGCTTTGTGCCACGCCATCTGATCAGCGAAGAACTGGCACGCGGTGAACTAATCGCCAAAGCCAGCAGTATACCCAGAGACAAAGTGCCGGTGTATATGGCGTGGCAAAAACACAGCCATGGCCAGGCGTTAAGCTGGTTTAGCCAGTATCTGGCGGCAGTAAACTGGCAGCAGGTGTTTCAGCCATCAACATGGTAGCGAATATGCAATTATTTAAAGCACTAAGCCCGGTTAGCGTATTGTCGTTTGATTTAGACGATACTTTGTACGACAACAAACCGGTTATCGACGCAGCCGAACAGGCTATGCTGAACGCTTTGGCGCAACAGGCTCCGGCCAGTAAAGCCACAGACAGTGCGTTTTGGTGGCAGCAGCGCTTAAAGCTGGCCAGTATTGAGCCTGAGATCCGTCATGATGTTGGCCGCTGGCGTCTGCTGGGTATTGAAGCCGGTCTGCTTGAATTGGGCTTGCCCCGCACTGAAGCGCGGCGCGCTGCCGAACAAGGTTACGCTGCTTTTCTTGATGCCCGCACCAGGATAACCGTGTCGCCCGAAGTAACGCAGCTACTCTGTGTGCTGGCAAAACAGTATCGTTTAATCGCCATTACCAATGGTAATGCCTGTATTAATAAAATGGGGATCGGCGAATTATTTGCATTCAGTTTGCAGGCTGGCCCTGATGGCAGGATGAAACCCTATACCGATTTATTTATGACAGCCGCTGCACGCTTGCAGGTAGCCCCTGCGCAAATACTGCATATTGGCGACAGCCACCGCGCTGATGTGATGGGCGCGCTAAGCGCCGGTTGTCAGGCGGCATGGTTGGATCACTATCAAAGTAATGTGCCAGTACTGCCGCATATCCGCCTTACTGATGTGCAGCAGTTGAAGCATTTATTATCCAACTAGGGTGTGAAAAGCCTACTTTCTCTGCTCCAAAAATGAAGGCTTTGTGCGCTGCCAGCAGGTATCGCCATTTTTATGTAACACGGCCTTATCAACAACTAAACGACCTTTAAAGTAACTAATGTCTGGATCTACGGCTTTAATAAAAGTACCCCATAGTTCAACCCACTCACCATTACACGTCGAAACAGACAAACTTCCCTCTTCGTCTTCAGAGTCATCTAGAACATTAATACTCATTGGGCGTAATAAATATTCTGCGTGCCGCTCGTCGAAAAAAAGATTATTTTCACTGTAACCAATAAAGATACCATCTACGACAATATTTTTATCATAATGCTCTTCCGGCGCCGCAATTAACCTAATGACGGAAGTTTGCAACTGATAGGTTTTTGGCTCTGAAGCAGCATATAACACAGGAAAGAGTGCGCCAACGAGCACTAAAGCAGCTGATAAGGTATGAATCTGATTCATATTACCTTTTTACCACTCAATTGAGCATTTCTAAGGGAAACGCCTTTTTTCTTTCCCAGCAATGCTTGCCCTTAGTATAAGAGTACATCCGGTCAACAATTAACCGTCCTTGAACCTCCCGGCGCTCTTTATTAAACACCGCAAGATAGTACCCGTGTACTTCTACCCAACCATTGTTACATTCCGTGTCATTAAGTTCACCGGTTTCAGTGTCATCTAAAATGTTCACTGCTGACAGTATGTCACGCACTGTGGCGTGCTCAGAAGTCAGGTATAACCAACTATCACCGGCACTAGCAAAGTAACCGTTAACCGTAACTCTTTTATTTAAAAAATTATTAGGGTTGCTAATCAACTGTATCAGACTTGAGGGATGTATCTCAGAGCTACCGTAAAATGCATCCGCGTCAAACTTTTCAGTTGCATGAATGCATCCTGACAACAAAATTAACACAGCCAGATATAACGATTTCATTATTATTTAAACCTTTTGAAAGTACTCTCATCACAGTAAAAAACAGATTTTAGTGCATCCATACCTGTACCAACGAGAAAAACGGGAGTTTGAGTTTTTCTGGAAAGCTGTTTGCAGTCATGGACAGTTACTCGCCCCATAATACTGGTCAATCTATAACTTGGCGGTGCCGCGACAACAATAGCAACTTCTTGGAAAATATCCCGCCAAGTACAAACCAGTCCATTTTGAAAGCACTCGCGCCCATCCCATGCGTCAGTCCCTATCGTCCCTAATTTATATTCACCATTTTTGTCCTTTCTAACAACAAGGCCGATAAATCTGTGCTTTCTGATTGGATCTGCAGTTAAAGGATCATGCGCTAACCTTGTCTGCATACCGAGGTTACCTCTGGCAACATCTAACACTGCCAAAAATTTATTGTCTTCACACAACGCCTTACACTCTTCAATCCCTGCCATTTTCGATACTCCCTCAATTTTAGAAACTCAGTATAAAAACCTCACTGCAAAACATCAACCTAATAAAAACACATATTTAACATTTAGTCTTATTCTCTTATTAGTACAACTGGTTATTTATCCACTAAAAGCAGTTCACTTTACTTGGCGCAAGGCGTAGGGCTGCTATAATGGCCGCCATTGTGCTTAGCGAGACTTTCTGATGGATGTATCTTACCTGCTGGACGGGCTGAACGATAAACAACACGATGCGGTGGCAGCATCACCGCAACATATGCTGGTGCTGGCCGGGGCTGGCAGTGGCAAAACCCGCGTGCTGGTGCATCGATTAGCCTGGTTAATGCAGGTAGAACGGGTGGCGCCTTACAGCTTGCTGGCGGTAACCTTTACTAATAAAGCCTCGCAAGAAATGCGCAGCCGGATTGAAAGCACCATAGGCGTCAGTTTAAACAACCTGTGGATGGGTACCTTTCATGGTTTGTCGCACCGAATGCTGCGGGCGCATTATCAGGAAGCCGGCTTGCCGCAGGGCTTTCAAATCATCGACAGCGACGATCAGTACCGGCTGGTAAAGCGGGTATTAAAAGCACTGAACCTGGATGAAAAACACTGGCCGCCAAAGCAAATTCAGTGGTTTATTAATGCCCGCAAAGACGATGGCCTGCGCCCTGGCATGATCGACGCCGCCGGCGATTTCAGTCTGCAGCAGATGGTAAAAATTTACGCCGCTTATCAGGATATGTGCGACCGCGCAGGTTTAGTCGACTTTGCCGAAATACTTTTGCGCAGCTTTGAGCTGTTAAAACAAAACAGCGAAGTACGCGGCCATTATCAGCAGCGTTTTCGCCATATTCTGGTCGACGAGTTTCAGGATACCAACGCCATTCAGTACCAGTGGCTGCGCCTGTTAGCCGGCAGCACTGCCAAAGTGATGATTGTGGGTGACGATGACCAGTCTATTTATGGCTGGCGTGGTGCCCGGGTAGAGAATATCCAAACCTTCTTAAAAGACTTCCCGGACGTTGAAACCGTGCGGCTGGAGCAAAACTACCGCTCTACTGAAACCATCTTAAAAGCCGCTAATGCTGTGATTGCCAATAACACTGGTCGCCTCGGCAAAGACTTATGGACTGACGGCGCTCAGGGCGAAGTTATTTCCTTATATACCGCCTTTAACGAGCTGGACGAAGCGCGCTTTATTGTCGGCCGTATCCGCGATTGGCACAAACAGGGCGATCGCTTAAGCGAAGCAGCAATTTTATACCGCAACAACGCCCAGTCGCGGGTACTGGAAGAAGCGTTAATTCAGGAAGGTTTGCACTATCGTATTTACGGCGGCCTGCGCTTTTATGAGCGTCAGGAAATTAAAGATGCGCTGGCCTACCTGCGCCTGCTGCATAACCGCCAGGATGACGCCGCCCTCGAACGTGTTATTAATACGCCGGTGCGCGGCATTGGTGATACCACGTTAAATAAAGTACGTGAGCACTCCCGCGCTCAGCAGCAAACACTGTGGCAAAGCCTGCAGCAAATGCTGGCGCAAAAGCTGCTTACCGGGCGCGCCGCCTCTGCCATCGATAACTTTATGCAGTTAATTGAGCAGTTAGATACTCAGGTGAAAGAGTTACCGCTGCATGAGCAAGCCGAACATGCCATTAAGCAGTCTGGTTTATATGCTATGTATCAGGCAGAAAAGGGCGAGAAAGCCGAAACGCGGATTGAAAACTTAAACGAGCTGATTACCGCTTGTCAGAACTTTGATGAGCGCCGCGCTGAAGATATGACACCACTGGCGGCTTTTTTATCTCAAGCTGCGCTGGAAGCCGGTGAGTACCAGGCCGAAGAGCACTCGGATGCTGTGCAATTGATGACATTGCACAGTGCCAAAGGGCTGGAGTTTCCGCTGGTGTTTATCTGCGGCCTGGAAGAAGGCATGTTCCCCAGCCAGCAAAGTGGCGACGACCCAACCCGGTTAGAAGAAGAGCGCCGGCTGTGTTATGTCGGCATGACGCGGGCAATGAAAAAGCTGTACTTAACCCATGCCGAAAGCCGTCGTTTATATGGTCAGGAGCAATACCATAAGCCGTCACGCTTTATCCGTGAAATTCCGGCGGAATACGTAGAAGAAATCCGCCTGACCACTCAGGTTAGCCGGCCCACCCAATTTAACCGCTTTGGCAGCGCCGCCTCGCACGTCGCTTTTGAAAATACCGGATTTAAGCTGGGCCAGCGGGTGTTGCACGATAAATTCGGCGAAGGTACCGTGCTTAACTATGAAGGCACCGGCAGCCAGTCGCGCATTCAGGTGAATTTCGACGATCTGGGCAGCAAGTGGCTGGTCACGGCTTATGCCCGGCTGCAGGCGGTTGGCTAAATGCCGCTAACTGCGCTGCTGGCTCAGCTACAACAGTGGCAGCAACAAGCCGCGCAGCTGCATATCCGTTTGCCGGTTATTTGGCAGGGTACAGCAGAGTCTCTGCTGGCGCACACTACGGCACTGCTGAGCACTATTGGCTATGACAAGCTGTATTGGCTTGGTGCTGAGGCGCCTGCCGATGCCGTTAACTTAACCGGCAAACACAATTATCAGTTGCTAGGCAGTGAATGCGATATTTTAGTGATCAATGCGTTCAGCGGCTTTAACGCCGATCTGGTAGCAGCTTCAGCCGGTTGCGTTAAAGCCGGCGGTATCTGGTTGCTGCTCTGCCCACCGTTTGCAAAGTGGCAACAACAAGCTAATCCGGCGCATAAGAGTCTGTTACCTTACCCTCTGGATGCCGCTACGCATCAGGGCGGCTTTTTGTCATTCTTGCTTGCTCAGTTACAACAGCAAAATGCGCTTTTTATTAATGAGCAACATGTTACAGATCCGCTAAGCTGGCCAGCCATGGCACAGCCCAATCAGGCCCCAGCACCCTGCGTTACCGCAGAGCAACAAGGTGCAATTGCGGCAATCTTACACGTTGTTAGTGGCCATCGCCGCCGCCCACTGGTGCTGGCAGCTGATCGTGGCCGCGGAAAATCGGCAGCATTGGGTATTGCTGCGGCACAACTGGCAGCACAGGGTAAACAACTGCTTATTACTGCTGCGTCACCGCAAGCTGCGGCTACTGCCTTAACGCATTTTTCGCAGCTCGCTCCTGCAGCACAACAGAGTAACCTGCAGTTTATTCCGTTTGATGAACTGCTGCGTAGTACTCAAACCGCCGACCTGTTATTAGTCGATGAAGCGGCCACTATACCCACGCCGGTGTTGCAACAATTACTGCAACGTTTTAGCCGCATCGTATTTGCTACTACAGAGCATGGGTATGAGGGCACAGGCAGGGGCTTTCAGCTGCGCTTCCAGCAGTATCTTAATCAGCAATGCCCCGGCTGGCGCAAACTACAAATACAACAGCCCATCCGCTATCAACAGGCCGACCCGCTGGAGCAATTAGTCTTTAATTGTTTTTTGTTACGGCAAAGCAGCAATGAACTGACCTATTCCGCGAATAATGAACTCTGCGCGGTGACTTATCAGGCCAAAGATTGGCTGAACAACACCAACAAGCTGCAGCAAGTATTTAGCCTGCTAAGCCTGGCACATTATCAAACTCAGATTAAAGATCTAGCCGCCCTGCTGGATAACCCCCAGCTACAGGTCATGACACTGGAGCAACACAGCCAGGTGCTGGCTTGTGTGTTAATCAGTAGTGAGGGCGATATTCCGCCAGAGCTGGCTAATCAGATATACCTCGGTGAACGCCGTGTACAAGGCCATTTACTGGCACAAAGCCTGGCGTTTCACCTGGCTCAGCCTAAACTTGCCAGCTTGAGCTTATGGCGCATAATGCGGATTGCTGTGCAGCCGGTGTTACAAAAGCAGGGCCTGGGAACAAAACTGCTTGTGTTTGTTAGCCAACAAGCCAAACAGCAAAACATCCATTTTCTTGGTACCAGCTTTGGCGTTAGCACAGAGCTGCTGCAGTTCTGGCAGCTCAATGACTATGTGGCCATACGCCTTGGGGTCAGCTCAGATAAAGCCAGCGCAGAATACTCCATACTGATGCTAAAACCCGTTACCGCAGATGGCGAGGTAGTACCACAACTTAACCGGCAGTTTGGCCATAACCTGTTTCTGACATTATCAGGCCAATATCCGCAGCTAAGTGCCAGTCTTGCACTACAATTGGCAACACCTTTGCCAGATATCCCGGCACTAACAGAGGCCGAATTGCAGCAGTTAGCACTCTTTTGTCGTAACCAAAGGCCCTACGAGTTGATTGACCCTATTCTGCAGCGCTGGTTTTGCAGGCACTACCGCGTCTTGCAGCCAGAGTTGGCAGCGCCACTTTGTAGCCTCTACTGGCAACATAGCAGTTGGCCTGATCTACTTACACAATATGGTTTTAACAACAAAAATTCCGCGCTGGCACTGTTTCGCCAGCATATTACAGAATTTATATCAGCCCAAAAAACTGCCCCCCTCCGCTAGCTGAAGCTACTTCGGCTTCCTTTTTTCTGTCAATCAGGCTAAGGTGCAGATATTCTGTAATGGGTACTTATCTAGATGATCTCTATTATTCCGCTGCTGGGCATTTTATCCATGCCTGTTACTACGGCAACTTTTTCTGGTTCAGAGCGAAGAACGCTACAATCCGCTATCAGCAGTGCGCTTTATTCAGAAGAGCTTCGCCGGTTTTATCAGCAGTGCAAGCAAGCAGATACAGACCTGGCTGATGCAGCATTGCCCCCGGATAATCAGCGCCTAAAGCTTCAACAATTGCTGCAACAAAAAGTGCATAGTGCAGATATCCAATATTTACTTAATGCCGATCCAAAGCTGACAGCAGATCTTAAGCAAAATATATTAACGCTGAAAAATTGTGCTGACGTTGTAGCATTTCAAACGCTGCAGGATAGCTATGACTTAGCCTTATTTTCGCTTGAAATAGCCACACCACTGAGTAAGCCTCTTAGTGATAAAAGCTCGGTTAGTGCATCGCAAGTCAAGCAGGCGCAACAACAGACACTCGCCTTGATAGAAGGTAGCCATGCCATCGCCTGGGCTAATGTTGCAGACAGGCAGCAATTAAGCGCAGTGCAGCAAGCTAACTACCTGCACCCAGACTATCAAAGCCGCTATGTTTTTAAGGTGCAGCACGGATGGCGAGGCAATACTGGCCACTATCTGGGCATGCATATTTTTGTCAGCGATGCTGATATTGATAAAACAGCTAAGCAGTGGCTGATTTTTTTAGACAAAAATGGCCACTTTATTAATGCATTAGAGGCAGAACAAGCGTCTGATCACCTAAAAGCACTGCAAAATGCCGATTGGCGCTATGATGTGCACGGTAGTCTGCATCGCAATTGATGCCACAACAAGCCCGCTCAGCGGGCTTTTTTGTATCTTATAGGCCATTTGTTGTAACTTGGACTGCAATAAGCGCAAAGCAAAAAGCCCTACGCGGATGCGTAGGGCTTTGCTTAATTGGGAGGCTGCGGGGCTGGCCATCCAGCGGTGAA
>NZ_JAKUJZ010000014.1 GCF_022436675.1 Rheinheimera hassiensis
TTTCACAATGTCACACTGTTTCATAATTATGCGTTATGCAGGTGTTTTTATGGTGAATCTTTATTTTTAAATGACAAAGGCCATCAACAGCATACTGTGATGGCCTTTTTTATAGCCGTTTTCCCGGCTTGGCTCAGTAAACCAAGCTGCTACAATCAAAATACCGAAGCGTTAAGGCAGCAAACATGACAACCTTATTCGAGCAAGTACTGGCGTCCAGTAAAAGCCTGACTGCATATGAACGGGCCAGGTTGGCACATGCGTTGATCGCTAGCCTTGATCAGCAGCAAGACGACGATGCAGAACAGCAATGGTTGGCAGCAACCGAACAGCGGGTAGGCGAAATTGAAGCCGGTTATGTAGCTACGGTTTCGTGGAAGGATATTAAAAACCTACAATGGTCTTGATACATCTGATTTATATTGGTCGTTGTTCAATAAGTTTATGTGTTCATTTTTACTGAACGGTTATAAATAATAAACACCATGCTTGCCTGCGCATTCAATTTACTCTATTGTTCATAAATACTACTGAACATGGGATAAAAGTGAACGGATGGAAGATTTACTACATCAGGTGACGGATGTGTTAACGAAAACCACGCACTTGAAAGTTGAGACCAAGGTTGAGCGTGGCAGCGTTGATAGTTGGCTAACAGTTCACTGCGCTGAATACAAATATAGCTGGCAAGTGGAGGCCAAAAATCGGCTAACCCGCCCGCTGTTGACCAAGCTGATTTTTCAAGACCAAATACTGGGAAATGGTGACAGTGTATTAATTGCACCTTACATCAATGAAAACCTTGCGGAACTGTGTCGGGCAAAGCAGCTTAGCTTTGCCGATCTTGCCGGTAATGTTTATCTTTGCCGACCACCATTATATATCGATATTCGTGGCCGCAAGCTTACGCCAGAACACCAGGTACAACTAAACCGCCAGTCAACAGGCAAGGCGTTTCAGCCAAAAGGTGCGAAGTTGGTTATGTTGCTTTTGTTAAAGCCTGAATTGGTTAATGAACCGATGCGGGCTATAGCCAATCAAGCCGAGATAGCCTTGGGTACTGTGAAGCAAGTGCTTGATGATCTTAAACTGCTCGGCTTTATCGTCGATAAAGGCAAAGGCGGAAAAGTTTTGGCAGAAACAGAGCTAATGCTCACGCGTTGGCTGGATGCTTATCCACATAATCTGGCAGCTAAGCTAAAGCATGCTTTGTATACCGCTGATGACCTAAGCCTAATCAGAAACAGCAATTTAGCGCAGTACAATGCGCTATGGGGAGGGGAGGTAGCCGCAGAGGCATATACCCACTATCTAAAACCCAAAAAACACTTGCTCTATGCCGACCAGATTGCGCAGAAAGCCTTGTTAAAAGCTTTCAGGTTAAGAAGGTTAAGGCCGAATGAGAGTGAGGACAACGCCATAGAAATGGTGGAACCTCCTATTGCTATTGAGAAACTAAGTGGCATAAAGCCTGGCATGGTAAACCCGTTACTGGTTTACGCAGAGTTATTAGCTAGCAATGATCCACGCAATCTTGAGACAGCACAAAGGCTATATCATGACTATCTCTCTTGATTTAACCAATAAACTCCCTGCTGGGCTCGTTGAGGTATATAGCCAGATAAACCAGATAGCGGTGGCATTAGGTATTCCGATTTTAATTGTTGGTGCAACGGCGCGAGATATTATTCTGGTTCATGGATTTGGTGCTGCCATTGAACGCGGTACCCGAGACGTTGACTTTGGTATTGAAGTACAAAACTGGCAACACTATCAGATATTGCAACAGGCGCTGCAACAAGCGGGGTTTGCCGCAGATCCACAAAAAGCACATCGCTTTAGCACTCATGATAGTGCAGGCATGCCCTGGGAAGTAGACTTGATTCCATTTGGCAACGTGAGTAACCCGCAAGGGCAAATATTATGGCCTCCTACTGATGATGTTTCGATGACGGTGCTTGGTTTCGCTGAGGCTTATGCAACTGGATGGGACATTATGCTAACTGGAGATCCGCGTTTTGCGATAAAGGTTGCTTCGCCAGCAGGGATCTTATTACTCAAACTTATTGCCTGGACTGAACGTGGGCAGGAGTTTCAAGGCAAAGATGCGTCAGATATTTATTACTTAATCAGACATTACAGCAAAATCCCATCGGTTTATGACTTGTTACATGACGAAGGCTATATGGCTGCTCAGGATTACGATGATATAAAAGCCAGCGCCCTGAAGCTAGCTGATGAGGTACGAGCTATGGCTCATTCTTTAACACTTACATATCTGCGCATTCAGCTTTTAGACGATGCCGTAAAACGTGAGAGGTTAGTATCAGATATCGCAAAGCACTCTCGTATTGAGTATGAAGAAGTTGATTCTTATATAAAAATCGTTTGTGAAGTTTTATCGAAATCTCACGACTAGTACATGGCTAGACATGGTCACCAAAGCGCTTGTTTCGACACGGCCAGCCACATAATCACCAGCACTGTTGCTGGTAGGGTAATAAGCGCCAGATTGGTAAAGGCTTTATGGTAAAACTGCACCTGTGCCTGTTGGTGCAGTTCAGTTGCCAGATGCCTTTCTCAGGAAATATCATGGGTGCTGTATCAGCAAGCTGCACAAAGGGCTATTTATGTAGTAGTTACTGCGGCCTATCTTTTCTTTGTGTAGCAGCCCGTGTTGGACTAACTCGTCTAAATATTTAGTTGCGGTGATGCGCGATACGCCAAGGTCATTCATGACAAACTCGATTTTGGTATAAGGGTGATTGAACAGATTGTTCAGTAGCTCTTGCCGGTAGATTTTTGGCAGTTCGTCACGGAGCTGGTGTTTATAGCTTTGCATCAGTGTTTTAATTTCAGTGATCAGTGAAATGGTATTAACCGCGGTCTCAATAACGCCGTTGAGCATGTATATAAGCCATGCTTCCCAATCACCAGTTTCACGTAGTTGCTGCAATTGCGTGTAGTAAGCGGCTTTGTCACGGATCATAAAGCGGCTTAAATACAGTACTGGCAGGTTTAATAGATCTTTGGCAACCAGATACAGAATATTGAGAATGCGGCCCGTTCGGCCATTGCCATCATAAAATGGATGTATGCTTTCAAACTGGTGATGGATGATGGCCATTTTTACCAAGGGGTCAGCATCACACAACTCGTCGTTGTTAATATAATCGACCAGATTATTCATTAGCTCAGCTATGGTGTCAGCATGCTGTGGTGGCGTATATATGACTTCTCCTGTGCGCGCATGCTTGAGATCAGTGCCTGGCAGCTTGCGCAAACCTGCCTGGTTACGCTCCAGATTTTCCTGTACTTGCAATATATCAGTGAGACGGATAAGCCGTTGCTGTCTGACGGTTTTAAAGCCTTCTTTCAGGGCATAAGCATAATCTTGCACTTCTTTTGCCGCTGGTGTGGCTACTGCATCTTCGAATAGGTTGGCTTTATATAGCTCATCGTGTGTAGTAATGATGTTTTCGATCTCAGAGCTGTCTTTTGCCTCTTGTAAACTGAGGGTGTTAATAAGTATAGATTCGTTTGGCATGCTGGCTGCAACGCCTTTTAGCTCGGCAAGATAGCGGTGTGCTTCAGCGGCCTTCTTTAATACCGTGCGTGTTTCCCATTGCTCAGTATTTGGCAAAGGGAGCGTTGTTAGTGCATACGACATGTAAAGTTTTCCGTGATTTCTATATACATTGACACTATATATATATAAAAATAAAAAAACTATACATGTTTTATCTGTTATCTATAAATTTCGTAATTTTCTATATATGACAAGCATGATGTATATAGAAAAGCTTCGTACATATCTATCTACCAACTTTAAAACCGACTACCTGCGTTTATTTGGCGATTACCAGGTTTAGCAACGGGCTGAGCGCTGAATGAGCAGCCAAATTACAGCTTTAAGGTTGTAACCTGGCAAAACAACTTCTAAGTTGTGCTGTATTTAAACAGCAATTAGGTTGTATCTGCTTTGCTGGCTGTTGTTTTTCTCCCGCATTTACTCTAATTATCCAATCGCTGCTTTACTCACCGCCCAGCAACTGCAAAACAGGTTGCTGCTGTTTACCAAAGTAGATTTGCAGCGAGCGTTGCTCGCGGGCATCAAGCCGTAATTCAAAAGCGTTTGGTAACACCCGGCTGCAATCGCCCAGTACGGCGACAATATGTTCCTGATTATAAATACGCTGGCCGGATGCGCCGTTACGCAGTGTTACCAGTGCCACCCGCTCGCCGTTATTGGCTGCCATTAGGGCGTAATTTTCTAAAATCAGCGCACTGCGCTTGGGCGTAATATGTTTGTCACGCTCGCAGTTAAGTTCGGTGTCTTTAAACGGTGTCGGGGTAAAGTGCAGCACGCTGTCTACATCGGCGATGGCAGCAGATGATACGCTAGCCAACAGGGCGGCGATAAAAGCTTTTTTCATGCTTAACCTGATTCTAAATATTACATGCTGGTTACATTACAATATCCCGGCACTTGCGTCAGCATTCGCGCTAGAATAGCTGCATAATTTACCTTATGCCTTTTACTACTATGCCGCTGATACGCCGGGTGTTATCCCGTGTTACGGAAGATTATTTGCTGCTGGCGTTGCTATTGCTGCTGCCACTGTTGTTATGGTTTAAGCCAACAGCACCGGCGGGCCTGGTTGCGCTGGTTGACTGGCATACGGTAGCGGCGCTGGCGGGTTTAATGCTGCTAAGCCGGGCGTTGGAAGACAGTGGTTACCTTACACGGTTTGCTGCATGGCTGCTTCAGCTTTGCCATTCGCAGCGTATGCTGGCAATACTGCTGGTGTTATTTGCAGCATTGCTATCTGCCATAGTAACCAATGATGTGGCGTTGTTTATTTTGCTGCCAATCAGCTTAAGTATTGGCCGGTTAACCGGCGTGCCGGTGGGGCGGTTAATTATTTTTCTGGCACTGGCGGTGAATGCCGGCTCCAGCCTTACCCCTATTGGCAACCCGCAAAACCTGCTGCTGTGGCAGGCTTCCGGTTACAGCTTCTGGCAGTTTACACTGATGATGGCGCCGTTAGCGCTGAGTTTGTTGTTGCTGATCCTGTTATTAAGCTGTGCTGCATTTAGTGGCAGCAAGCTTAGTATCGCAGTACCGCATAACGGCAGCCATGATAACCTCCGCTTGTTTGGCTGGTCGCTTGCCGGTTATCCGCTGTTTATTCTGGCGATGGAATATCAGTTAGCGCCCTATGCCGCGTTGCTGGTACTAGCGCTGTATGTGTTGCTAAAACGCAGTGTGGTAACGGGGATCGATTGGTTACTGCTGCTGGTATTTATGCTGATGTTTATCGACTTGGGTTTGCTGGCACAATTACCACTGTTGCAGCAACTTGCCGCGCAGTTAGTTGCCCTGCCAAATGGCAGCTACACCGGGGCGGCATTATTGTCGCAGTTTATTTCCAATGTACCGGCGGCAATTTTTTTGCAGCACTTTACCGATAACTGGCGCGCGCTTAGTTGGGGGGTAAGTGTGGGCGGTTTTGGTTTGGCTATTGGCTCTCTGGCGAATTTGATTGCGCTTCGGCTTAGCAAACAGCCGGGGCTGTGGTGCGAGTTTCACTACTGGTCGCTGCCGGTGTTTGCCGGCAGCTTAGTGTTGGGATGGTGGCTTAGTTAAAGTCGGCTGCCAGTGCGGTTAATTGCTGTAATTCTGCGGCTTTTTGCTGAGCTTTTAGCTGCAGCCGGTATATGGCAAACAGGCAAAGTGGCGAAGCTATCAGGCTATAAAACAACAGCAAGTCGTTGGAGACATCTGCCAGTTGCCACCACTGTAACAGCCAGAGGATCAGCGTAAATAACAGCAGTGCCACGCAGCTTAGCTGGGTGTAACGGTAGTAGCGCAGGCTTAGCTGGCAGGCACGACAGCGAAATTGCAACAGCCCGCTGCTGCTCCAGTTGTCATACGCCAGAATAGGCCGGTGCACCTGCCAGCTAATATACAGGGTGCTGATTGCGCCAAGCACAAGGAACCCTGCTGCGATATAACCAAGCCAGCCCGGCAGGGCTAATATTAACCAGCAGGCGGTGGCTGCCATTACCAGGGCGCCAAGCCATTCGCCGTACATTAATAGCCGTTGTTGGCGCTGCCGGTGGTTAGCCAGGGCTAAATCTTGCGCGGTTGGCGCGGCTTCAGTTGGGGTAGGCTGTTGTTGCCAGCTTTTTGCCAATGCAGCAAAATCAAAATTATCGGCCATTTTGCATTAACTCCATTAATTCTGTTTTGGCACGGTTCAGTCGCACCCGCACGGCACCATGGCTGATCTGCAAAATATCGGCGATCTCAGGTGCGTCTAAATCTTCCATCGCCAGCAATATTACCTGCCGGTTGGCGGGCGATAACCGGCGTACCGCCTGCATTAACTGCTGGCTTTGTTGCTGCTCATCCAGCTGCTCTGACGGGCAATCATCCAGCAGGCTTTGTTGAATTTCATCATCCAACGGTTGCCACTTGTGGCGCTGCGCCCGGGCAATATGATCTACCGTGACATTGTGCACTATGCGAAACAGGTAAGCGCGCGGCAGTTCTACGGCCTGTAACCGCCCGGCTGCCTGATGTAACGCCAGGAAAATATCCTGTTTTAAATCCTGCCGCGCCGCCGGGTCGGCTTCATTGGCCAACAGCGCACGGCTAATAGCGCCCTGATGCTGCTGCCACAGCTGTAATACAAAATCGATCGCGCTTTGCGCGCTGTTAGGTCCTGTTGTCACACTACGCTGCCTTGCTGTTGAGTGTTAGTCCGGATGACGCTGCTTTTTACCACGCCTGCCTGTTAAGTCTGGTTGTTGCCAACAAGTGTTACACAAAAAAATAAAAAAATAATCTGTAACACCTGAAAAAATTCAACGACTTAGATTACAGCAATGCAATAAAACCGGAGCAACACTATGAAAGTTTTTTTTTCGTTATCTGTTATCGCCACTCTGTTAAGCCTGTCGGCCGGTGCAGCAGTAGGCAGCCCAAATCAGCAGGCTGTGTTGTATCACAATGCCACCTTAATCAACCCGGCTACAGAGCAGCAGCTTAACGATGGCTGGTTACTGGTAAAAGACGGCCGCATTGTGCAAATGGGCCAGCAACAGGCTGATGCCGGCTTACCTGCAGCGGCAAAGCACATTGATTTACAACAACAGTACGTATTGCCGGGCCTTATTGATGTGCACCTGCACCTGACCGCCGGGCCACACCGGGTTGAGATGCAGGATGGCAAGCCTGTACTTACCATGAAAGGCCATAGTCAAATTACCCGTTATCACGCGCTTAGCACCTTAGCCACCGGCGTTACCACCGCCTTTAGCCCGGCTGGTGAGCCAGAGGCTAATGCTGAATATGCCCGCCAACAGCAAGCGGGTAACTGGCCTGGCCCACAATTGAGCTATGCCGGTTTTGTTTTTGAACCCACACCAATTTTAGGCGGCTCAGTGCACCCAAAAGACGAAGCCGGTTGGCAGGCCGAAATTGCCAGCCAAAAAGCACTTGGCGTACAGTATATAAAACTGTATCAGGGCCTGACGAAAGACGAAGTCGCGATGGGCGTGCGTTTGGCTAAAGCTGCCGGGTTAAAAACCCTGGCACATCTGGACAATGTTAGCTGGCAATATGCGGCGGACCTGGGTATCGATGCCCTAACCCATGCCCTGCCAACAAGCAGCGAATTGTTAACCGGCGACGGCAAAATCGCTTATCTGGCCGAGCGCAAGAACCCACACAGCGCCCGGTTTATCTACAGCTGGTTTAAGCATGCTGATTATGACAGCGCCCCAATGCAGCAGCTTTTCGACACGTTGGCGCGGCAGCAAACCCATGTCGATTTAACGCTGGTCGTCAACGAGCTGGTGTACTTCGCCCGCGAGCTGGACAGTTTATATCCGGAGCAGGATATGTGGGTGTATCACCCGCAAATGCGTAAGCGCTGGCGTGCAACGCTTGTCGCGCCCAGTTATGACTGGACAGCAGAAGAGCTGGCCACCGCACAGCAGCAAATGCCCAAAGTTCAGCAATTATTTAAGCGCTTGAATGACGCCGGTGTGCCACTGGCCATTGGTACCGACAGCGTGGCCAGTGGGCCGTTTTACTTGCGTGAGCTACAGCTTAGCCAGGGCGCTGGCCTGACAAACTGGCAGGTTTTGCAGCTGGCTACCACAGGCGGCGCCCGCCATCTTGGTTTAACCGACACGGGCCAACTGGCAGAGGGCTTTGCCGCCGACTTTATTGTGTTAACGGCCAACCCGCTGATCGATCTTAACGCGCTAAATACGGTGCATACCGTGGTACAGCAAGGCAAGGCCTGGCAGGTGGATGAACTGAAAGCCCAACTGGACAGCCTGAGCAAAATTGAACTGTAAATCTGCTGCTTAGCAAATCATTCTTAACCATCACGAGGAAATAACAATGGAAACCTTAAACCAATTTATCGCTGCTTTTAGTACCGCCTGGCAACAAGCTGATGTGCTGTTTTTAGTTGGCTTTGGCCTGTTCTTTATCGCGGTGTGGTTTTTACCCAGCCTGCTGGCGCTGGTGTTTAACCGCCAGCATGCCGGTAAAATTGCGCTGTTGAATATTCCGGCAGGCTTTTCCTGGATAGCCTGGGTAGCGCTGGCTGTTTGGGCGGTTACCGGCAAGCTGGGTGACAAACTTGCCGCTAAAGCCTGGTTAAAGCCGGTAGCCTGATACGTTACAAGGCTACACTGTCACCTTCGTTTAAAATCAGCAGCGGCAGCTGGCTATTCAGTTGCTGCTGCATATGTAGCAGGCGTAGCAGTGGTGAGTGCGAGCTGTGATCGCCCATCTGCCAGCTGGCATTACCATACCCCCAGGGGATCATCACTTTACAACCCAGCTCTGCTGCGGCTACTAAAGCATCTTCCGGCGTGGTATGCACATAGCGATACCAGTCACCGTCTTTCTCATGATGATAAGACGCAATAGGGATCAGGCAAATATCAATATCGCCATAACGCTGCTGAATATCTTTAAAATGCTCTGAATAGCCTGTATCACCGGCGAAGAACAGGGTTTTTCCGGCATATTCTAATAGCCAGCCACCCCACATGGCGCGGTTGTCGTCATTAAACAGTTTGCGGCTGTTAAAATGATGTGCCGGTACCAGATGCACAGCTAAATCTCCGCGTTGGCTGTTGCTATACCAGGCTTGCTCTACCACGTTATAACCGCCCGTTGGCATATAATTCGCCATACCTAACGGCAGATAATAGGTAGGTTGGGTACCTAACTGATGAATACTGGCATGGCTAAAATGATCGTAATGTAAGTGCGAATATAATACTGCGTCGGTAGCTGCCAGTTGTTCTTTGGTTAGCCGGGGAGTGTATGGCCGTTTTATAATACCGGCAAAATGCTGCGCCCAGCTTACCGGCCAGTCAAACTGGCCGAATACCGGATCAATTAACAGTTGCTGGCCATCGGGCGTATTTACCAGAAAGCTGGCATGCCCCAGCCATTGCAGGCTAAAGCCGGTGTTAAGTGCAGGTGCTTGCTGCTGCCCGGTATATTGGCAATCCTGGGCGGGAGTTTTGCAACTCACCAAAGGATGGGCCGGGTAACAGTCAGCTTCGCAATTTGCCGGATACTGGCGTTTGCCAACAGGCATACGATACAGATTGCGGTACATACCTTTATACTCACCTTCTGTTACCTGCTCAATTACGGCATCTGCTCCCAGTTGCTGCTCTACCCGGTTGGGTGTGCTGCAGGCGCTGAGTAACACCATGCTGCCAAGCAGCACGCTGGCAGAAACTAATGTTAGCTTCATTAATAATCCTTTATTTATCATTATTATTTCGCTTATTGCTGCCTTAATACCATGGCAGGTTTACGCCCTGCAACCTGCCAGGCTAAAGCAGCAACGGTACACCAGCATATGGCGAAGGTTACCGCGGCTGCCAGCATATACCACAGCGGGCTTTGGCTAATGCGTACGCTAAATTCGCTAAGCCAGCTATCGAGTGCCCAAAAAGTAGCCGGAACGGCCAGCACGCCGCTAACTGCCATTAGCTTGATATATTCGCTGGCCAGCAAGTTCACCAGGTTAAAACGCCCGGCGCCCAGTACTTTGCGCATGGCCACTTCGCGGGAGCGCTGCTCTGCACTAAAGGCGGCCAAACCAAATAAGCCAATACAGGTTAACGCAATAGCAAGCGCTGCGAAAATGGTGATCACTTTGCCCTGACGTTGCTGGTTTTGGTAAATCGCGTTGTAGTCATCCGCCAACCAGCTCAGCTTTAAATCCTGGCGTTGCAGGCGTTCACTGAGTAGTTGCTGTACTTTGGTACGGCTGCTGATGGCATGCTCTGGCTGCAGGCTCAACATGATATTGGCGTAATTCATTGGCGAGCGACCGCAGATTAATACCAGGGGTTCTTGCTGCTTCAGTGCCGAACCTATCTGAATATCGGCCACTACACCGACAACCTGCATCCGTAATGCCGGATTATCGCCGGGTAGCAGCCATTGCTGGCCAATAACATCCTGCAACTGCTCGTAGCCTGCTTTACGAGCCAGAGACTCGGTAATAATAATGGAGGCGGTGGCGTGATCGTCGTGCGTTTGATACCAGTCACTTTGATAAGTTTCGTTAAAATCACGGCCTGCTAACAAGGTCAGACCTGCGGTTTTGACAATATCAAACCCTGTGGCCATCTGTGATATTGGCGGCAGCGAGTTGCCTTGAGTTTGGCCCGGTAGCTGAATATCCATCGCTTGAGAAATGGTATCTGTGATTTGCATGTCCAGCATCGATACCGCATTGACGCCTTCTAGCTGTCGTAGGCTTTGTAATAGGTTTTTATTGTCGCTATGAAATAGTTGGCTGTTATCAATACCATTAACCATTAGTCTAGCCTCACGCTCATAGCCGGTAGGCTGGTTCTGCAGCAGTTGCAACTGCTGTTGCAATACAACGCTGGCGACTAATAAACCTATGGTAATAGCCCCTTGCAGTACCAGTAAGCCTTTGCGTAGCCAAATGGCTGTGTTACCACGCTGAAAGTCACCACTTAAAACTTTTTTAGCATCAAAGGCTGAGATAAATACCGCCGGATACACACCAGCCAACACACCGGCACTGAATACACTTCCGAGTAAAATCAGGCCAAAACTCCCCATGTAGTCCAACGTTAAAGGGCGGTTTATCAACTGATTAAATTGTGGCAGCGCCAGCTCTACCGCGACCGCAGCCAGTAAGCCAGCGCAGCAGGCAATTAATAATGATTCCAGCATAAATTGCACAAACAGCTGGCTGCGGCTGGCGCCCAGTGCTTTGCGCACACCAACTTCTTTGGCACGCATAGCGGCGCGTGCTGTGCTCATATTAATAAAGTTAATGGCGGCAATCAGCAGTAACAAAGCTGCTAATAACAGGCAGATATGTACAGTACCAGCAGAGCCATTCATTTGAAATTCGTAAGCCAGGTTAGAATGCAAGTGAATATCCGTCAGCCCACGCAGTTTCAGTTCACTCATGGTTCGACCGCCATAACCTTGCTCGTTTAACTGGTGGCTTAATTGCTGCAGCATAGCGGCTTGATCAATATCGGCGGGCAGCGAAATATAGCTGTACACGCTATTTACAGTCAGGCGGCCAGCTGCTGTTGCATCGCTGATACGCCGCAGTGAGCCGGCTTCGAAATGGCTTTGTTTTGGTAAACGATACAAAGCGCTTACGGTGTAACGCTGCTCGCCAAGTTGCAAGTGCTGGCCAAGTACATCGCTGTTGCCAAATAAGCGCATGGCTTCCTGCTCTGATAGTGCGATTTGGTTTGGCTGTGCCAAAGTAGCAGCTAAATCGCCTTGCAGTACGTCAATCTGGAAAAAGTCGGTGATATTGGCATCGACAGATTGTGGCTGTTCCAGTGTCAGTTGCTGGCTTGAGTCCGTCAGACGCAGTGCCGGGGCGCTACTGCTAATCCGGGTCACGGTAATTCTGCTGTCATAGTTTTCCAGCACAGCTTTCATCGCCGGACTGGATACAGGAAAACGCTGCTTGATGGGCACAAAAAACTGTTCCAATCGGTAGCTGTTTTTGGCATTCGGGTGCATGGTGTCGAAACCCAATTCATAACTGGCGTAGAGTAAAATCAGTAAAGCAGAGGCTAAACCTGTGGTTAAACCCAACAGGTTCAGCGCTAAATGAGTTTTATGGCGCAATACAGCACGTATGCCAGTGGTGAAATAGTTGCCTATCATGCTGAAAGAATTAAGCATAGCTGGCCTCCATGGCGCGCTCGGTAATAATCTGGCCATCCAGCATCCGCACTATGCGGCTGGCATAGCGTGATTCATGTTCAGAGTGCGTGACCATCACCACTGTAGTGCCTTCCTGGTTCAACTGGCGCAGCATCTGCATCACTTCTTCGCTGTTTTTTGAATCCAGGTTACCTGTGGGTTCGTCGGCCAAAATCAAGGCTGGATTAATCACCAGCGCCCGGGCTACGGCTACCCTTTGTTGCTGACCACCGGATAGCTGCAAGGGCAAATGATCGGCACGATGATCAATTTGCATCCGTTTCAGGATGGCTTCTACTCTTTGTTTACGTTCGCTGGCCGCTATACCCTGATACTGCAGTGGCAGCTCTACATTTTGAAATACCGTTAGCTCATCTATCAGGTTAAAGCTTTGAAACACAAAACCAAGCTGGGTTTTGCGCAATTGTGCCAGTTGCTTTTCGCTGTGTTTGGCTATATCGGTGCCCTGAAACTGGTAAGCACCTGAGCTGGGGCTGTCCAGCATGCCCAAAATACTCAGTAAGGTAGATTTTCCGCAGCCGGAAGGGCCCATAATGGCAACAAAATCACCTTGCTCAATATGCAAATCAATTTGATTTAACGCTGCAGTTTCCAGCTCGGCGGTGCGAAATACCCGGTTTAGTTGTTGTAATTGGATCATGATGCTGTCCTTAGTGTTGTAAACCCTGCCTACTTAACGCTGCAGCTGTGTTGACTTCACATTCTCACCCCGGTCACATAGCAGACTATGCTCCCGGGGCCTCGCTTGCTTGTCGCCGTGCTGCAACATCAATTAGTTCGGGTTAAGTTGAATAGTATCGGCTTGCTGGAATTCGCGATAGCCGGAAATAATCACCTGATCACCGGCATTAAGGCCGCTGACAATTTCAATCTGGTTGGCGCTTTGTTTGCCAAGGGTGACGGCTTGCTTACGTGCAGTGGCCGTTTTGTTATTCAGTACATAGACATACTGGCTGGCGCTGTCAGCTAAATAGGCACCGCGCGGCAGCACCAGCGCATCGCGCTGCTGTGTTTCCAGTTGCAGTGTTAAGTTTACCGACTGACCATGTTTTACGTTTTGCTCGCCCGGCAGGGTAAACTCGAGCTGAAACTGGTTATTTACCACCCGGCTGTCAACGCGGCTTACTGTGAGTGTCAGGTTTTGCTGATTCAGCTGCGCTGTTGCTTGCATACCTTTACTAACCCGGCTTAAATAAAACTCATCGACACTGGCGACTAATTTATATTGATCAGGGATGTCAATCTGGCCCATACGACTGCCCGGTGCGCGTGATTCACCAGCTTCAACGTTAAACTCGCTTAAATAGCCGCTTACCGGTGCCCGCACCAGCAGGTTTTGCACATTCTGACGGGCAAACTCCAGGTTTTTTGTCAGCATGTCCACACTTTCACTTAACTGGCTAAGTTGCTGCTGGCGAATGGCTTCTTCTTGCTGTTGCTGCTGCTGTGTCAGTTGTAAGCGTTGCTGCTGGTAGCGTAAGTCCTGTTGCAGATTTAGCAGGTGTTCCTGGGCTAACACGCCGGTTTTTACCAGTGGCTCGCTCTGGGCCAGATTACGGCTTAGTGTGGTTATCTGATGCTCAATATCCAGCACATCGCGCTGCAGGTTCAGCCGGTTGGTTTCTATCGTCATTTGCGTGTTGCGCAAAAAATTCATCTGCTCGGTTACCTGAGCTTCGCGGCTGATTAAATCCAGCTGCAAGGCGGTGTTGCTTAGCTTAACCAGTGGCTGGCCCTGCTCAACAAACTGGCCTTGTTCGGCCAGTTTTTCTTCTACCCGGCCGCCTTCAATAACATCCAGAAATACCGTGTGCTGCGGCTGCACATTGGCGCGCAGCGCTATGCTTTCCTGCAGGCTTTGCTGTTGCACTATGGCGGTACTGACAGAGCTAAGCGGCAGCAATACCGACATTTGCGCGCTGGCCTGCCAGTTAGTGCCAAACCAGGCAGTGGCGGCCAGCAAGCTAAACACAACAGCAGGCTTTATCAGCCGACCTTTGACACTGGGGCTTATCTTCTTGTCCATCTGTATGCTCCGAAAAAATAGCGATGCGAGTTAGTGTTATTAAGGCAAAGGCCATGCCAAACACTAAACATTTAAAATTCAACACTTTATAGTTTTTTCGGTTGCAATAGTGTCCGCTGGTGGTACAGCCAGGTGTCCATTAACGGACAGCTATTAAAATCGCTAACTTGTTGGATTTAAAAGCCTGTTGCGTGGTCCTGGTATTTTCGGGTAGGGTGCAAAGATAAACCCAAGGATGTAACAATGAAGCAGCCATTTAATGTGCTGGTACTGGATGATAACCACGACATTCTTACTGCCAGCCGGATTTTTTTAAAACAACATTTTGCCCAGGTGGTTACGCTGCATGAGCCGGTGCAACTGCAAAGTATGCTTGGCAGCCAGCCGTTTGATCTGTTGTTGCTGGATATGAATTTCAGCCGGGATACCCAAAGTGGTGAAGAGGGCTTGTTCTATCTCAAGCAGGCATTAAAGGCTCAACCAGAACTGAAGGTTGTTATGATGACAGCCTACGCGGCGTTACCGCTGGCGGTGAAAGCGATGCAACTGGGGGCCGCCAATTTTATTGCTAAGCCTTGGCAAAACGAACAGCTGTTGCAGACACTGCAACAGGCTTTGCAGCCGCCAGCAGTACAGAACTCAGCTCCACAAAAAACAGCACAGCGCAAAGCGGTTGAAAAAACGGCCACAGACACCATTCCACTTTTGGGGCAAAGCCCGGCTATGCAGCAGGTGCTGCGTACTATCGAAAAAGTAGCGGCGACAGATGCTAATGTGCTGTTGTTAGGCGAAAGCGGTACAGGTAAAGCGCTGGTTGCTCAGGCTATTCATCAGGCATCGCAGCGTGCTGCTGCACCTTTGGTAAGTGTTGATATGGGCAGTTTAAGCACCAGCTTGTTAGAAAGTGAGCTATTTGGTCATAAAAAAGGCGCTTTCACCGACGCTAAAACTGATTACACCGGCCGCTTTGTGCAGGCCAGTGGCGGTACTTTGCTACTAGACGAGCTGGCCAATTTAGCCTTGCCGCAGCAAGCCAAGTTACTGACAGCACTACAAAATCGTACTGTGGTGCCAGTAGGTGCCAGCCAGAGTGTGGCGGTTGATATCCGCTTAATTTGTGCCACCAACGAGAACTTACATCAGGCGGTGGTGGAGGGCAGTTTTCGCCAGGATTTGCTGTACCGCATTAATACCGTAGAAATAGTGCTGCCGCCACTTCGCGAGCGCAAAGAGGATATTGCTTTGTTGTTGGACTGGTATCTGCAGCGTTATGCGAGCCGTTATCAGCGCGATGGCTTGCATATTGGCGCCGCCGACAAGCGCATCCTGCTGCAGTATGAATGGCCTGGCAATGTTCGCCAGTTAGCACATGCGGTTGAGCGAGCGGTGGTATTAGCAGACGGCTGCACGCTGGATTTCAGCCAGTTGCCAGCGGCAACGGTAGCGGCGGCCGACAGTGCAGTGCACACTGCCGATAACGACTTTTTTCTTGATTTTGTTGAAGAAAAAACCATTCGTCAGGCGCTGCAGTATTATCAGGGCAATGTTAGTCAGGCGGCTAAAGCTTTAGGCTTAACCCGTGGCGCTTTATACCGGCGGTTGGAAAAATATGGCCTTTAACAGACGCTTGTGGGTATTGCTTGGTAGCTTCGCCGTGCTGCTGATATTCGCTTACCGGCAATGGCTGCCGGGGCCATCGGCACTGGCTGTAGCTTTAACACTGGCAGTGGCGTTATTGGCAGGTTTGATTGTGCAGCACTGCTCTATACAGAGGCGCCAAACCGCACTGGTGCTTACAGCGCTGCGAAATCAGGATACGTCACTCACATTGCGTGGCCAGCCAGAATTGCAGCAGTTGCTTGCTCAGGTACAGCTGCAACTAAGCAATAGCCGCCAGCAGGCCGAAGCACGGGCACAGTATTTACAAACCTTGCTGAGTCAGTTGGATATAGCGGTACTGGAATTTGCATCCGATGGCCAGTTGCTGCAAGCCAACCCAGCGGCGCAGCGTTTATTATCAAAGGCACAGTATCAGCAGTTGCAACAAGGCCATTTTGACGCTGCTAACTTAGCGCCATTGGCCACTATAGTGCAAAGCACCACAACGCATTATCAGGGCCAGTTGCAATGGCAGCAGCCAGGCTACACTGACCGGCTGGCGCTGAGCATTGTATGCACCCGTATTCAGGGCCAACTGCGTAAGTTGGTGACATTGCAAAGTATTAATCAGGCGTTGTTGCAACAAGAAGTGCAGGCTTATCAGCAACTCACTAGAGTGCTGACGCACGAAATTGCCAACTCAGTGACCCCAATGGCGTCACTGGCACAAAGCAGTCTGCATATTCTGCCCGCCGCCGATACGGTGCTGGGGCAGGATGATCATGCCGATTTGAGCGAGGCACTGAGTACTATTAATAGGCGAGGGCAGCATCTGGCCGATTTTATCTTGTCGTTTAAACAGTTAAGCCAGCCAGTGCACGCTGATTTACAACACACAGATCTGGTGCTGATCATCACCAATTGTTTAGCTTTGCAGCGCGATGCCATAACGCAGTTGGGTGTTCAGTTGGACACAGATTTACCCCCGCAAGCCATGTTATGGCTGGATGAGGCGTTGATGGAGCAAGTGCTGATTAACCTGCTGCAAAATGCACTGGATGCGATGGCAGATGTTAGTCAAAAACACTTAACCATAACACTGCACGCAGATATCCAGCAGCGCTGGCAACTGGATATCGCCGACAGTGGGCCGGGCATTAGCGAGGCCGTGGCGCAGCAGATATTTATTCCGTTTTTTACCACTAAACAAACGGGATCCGGTATTGGCTTAAGTTTATCGCGGGCGTTATTGCAGGTGCAGGATGCGCAGCTAAACTACGTGCCGGGTGAGCTCCCCGGCAGCTGTTTCCGTATTAGCTTCGCGCAGTGAGCGCGGCGTTATTAAGCATCTGATGCTTTATTCACACCCAGTTTTTTCTCCAGCTTTTCTATTTTTTCCTGTGCTTGCTCGCGATAACGGGTTAAGCGCTCAATAGTGGCTGCGGCGTTATCTTTAACAAAACTAACCTGTTGTTCAAGCTGGTTTTTTTGTTTCTGCAGTTTTTCCTGCTCTATTTGCATATCGTGCACCATATCGCGCTGCTGTTGCAGTTCTTCACGCAGTTGCTTAATGGTTTCGCGCTGTTCGGCCTGATGGCCGGCGGTAATAGCGCTTTGCTCTTTTAGCATGGCATTGTTAGCTTTAAGCTGTGCCACCGTGGCATGAATATCTGCGTCATCGGTTTCATCACTTACTTGTGCCTGTTGCATAGCATCCAGTTGCTGCTGCACTTTTTGCGCAGCGTCACGTTGTTCAGCTGCTTCACGTTGCGCGGTTTCACGTTCTTTTTGCAGGGCTGACAACTGTTTTTCATAGGCGCTGAGTTGTTGCTGCAGTTTTTCCTGTTCGGCTATCTGCTGTGCAGACATTTCAGCTGCGGCTGGCTGTGCATTGTCTGCTGCGTTGAGTTGCGCTAGTGCCTGTTCCAGCTTCGCCAGTGCGTCGTTACGCTCTGCAAGCAATGTTTCAGAATGCTGCTGCAGTTTAGTCAGTTGCGCCTGAGCAGCGTCGCGCTCGGCCAGCAGGGCGGCTTGTTGCTCAGCCAATGCGCTATCGTTGGTTGTTGTGCCCTGGTCGGTTGCTGTTTGTTGCAACTGGTTTAACTGTGCCTGTAAGCGTTTGGTCAGGGCGACAGCCTGGGTTTCCGTTTTGGTGGCCTGGTGCAGTTTGTTTTCAAACTCTTCCAGCATCGCCTGCAGTTCGGTTACGTCGTGATCGCGGGTTTGTAAATCTTGCAGCGCCTTTTTATTGGCTTGCTGCGCCGCTTCCAGCGCAGTTTTTATTTTGGCCTCAGATTGCTGCAACGCTTCTAACTGCTGCTCGGTTTGTTCGGCTGCTTTGGCCTTGCTTTGCAGTGGCTCAAGTTCTTGTTCGGCGGCAGCCAGTTCGGCCTGTAACTGTTGCAGTTTTTGCTGGTTACGCTGTTGTTCGTGTTGTAGTTGTTCTTCCAGTTCATCTTGTGCCTGTTGCAGGCCAATAACTTTTAACTGAATAGTTTCAGCTTGCTGTTGCGCCTGTTGCTGCGCTTGTTCAGATGCGGCCAGTTGTTGCTGCAGGCCGGTAATGGCCTGCCGGGTTGTTGCCAGTTCCTGCTGCGCCATTGCCAGCGTGGCTTGTAACGTTTCAGACTGTTGCCGGGCGTCAGTCAGCTCTTGCTGCTGCTTCTGGGTTAGCTTAAGGGCCTGGTCGCGCTCTTCGGTCAGGGCAGCATATTTTTCTGCCTGAGTGCTAAGTTGCTGTTGCTGCTGTTGTTGGCTGGTTTCAAGCTCGGCTTTACGCTGCTGCAGTTGCTGTAGTTCTTGTTGTAATTCGCGGTTGTGTTCTGCCGCCAGCACTTCGGCCTGCATCGCCTGTTGTAATTGTTGGTTAAGCTGATCGGTATGTTGTTTGGCGCGCAGTTCTGCTTCGTGTTGAAATGCGGCAACAAACTCAGGGCTGAACAGGCTTTCAGCGGATGTTTGCACCGGCGCCCGGTTGGCTTGTTCATTACGCCATTTTTGATAGTGCACCACCAGGCTGGCCTGCGCACCGGGCACTTGGGAAATTAAATAATCCAGGGAAACCGGCTTACCTGTTTTCTGTAACTCGTCACAGATCTTCTTAACGTCACTATATTGCGTCATAGTTTACTTATCCGACTGCCTGGGGTGGAAGTACAAAGAAATATCGTAGGTCAACGCTACAAAGATCAGTATTCTATGCACTTTTCCGTTAAAACCAAATTTTTTATTACATTTTATTTGCATCACAGCGTTTAACTGGCTAAATTACTGTATATAAAAACAGTTAGGTGTTGGCTATGATCCTCTATATCGCAGAAAAACCCAGTTTAGGCAGAGCGATAGCCGCAGTATTGCCCAAACCACAACACAAAGATAACGGTTTTATCCGGCTGGCTAATGGCGATGTTGTTAGCTGGTGTGTTGGCCATTTATTGGAGCAGGCCGAGCCGGAAGATTATCACCCGGAGTATAAGCGCTGGCAAATCGCACAATTGCCGATAATCCCCGATAAATGGCAGTTAAAAGTAAGAAAGTCTGCCGCAAGCCAGTTAAGTATATTAACAAAACTGATTAAACAGGCTGATCAACTGGTGCATGCCGGCGATCCTGACCGCGAAGGCCAGTTGCTGGTAGACGAAGTGCTGGCTTACTGCGGCGTTAGCGGTAACAAACTGGCGGCAACGCAGCGCCTGCTAATCAGCGATTTAAACCCACCGGCAGTAAAGCGGGCGCTGGCACAGCTACAATCAAATAAAGATTTTGTACCCTTGTCTACCTCAGCACTGGCACGTAGCCGCGCCGACTGGCTGTATGGTTTAAATATGACACGGGCTTACACCCTGCAGGGGCAAAAAGCCGGTTATCAGGGCGTGTTATCTGTTGGCCGGGTGCAAACGCCATTACTGGGGCTGGTGGTGCGGCGGGATCAGGATATTGCCAGTTTTGTCACAAAGCCGTTTTATCAGGTGCTGGCAGAGGTAGAAACCAGCGACAAACAGCGTTTTAGCGCAATGTGGCAACCCAGCGAGGCCTGCGCTCCCTGGCAGGATGAAGATGGCCGGGTGCTGTTAAAAGCGTTAGCTGAAAAAGTACAGCAAAAAATTACCGGCCAGCCGGCACTGGTAACTAAAGTTGAACAAAAAGAGCGTAAACAGCCAGCACCGCTGCCTTATAACTTGTCGGCGTTGCAAATTGACGCTGCCAAACGCTACGGCATGACAGCACAGCAAGTGCTGGATAATTGCCAGCAGTTGTATGAACGACACAAGCTTATTACTTATCCGCGCTCGGATAGCCGGCACTTGCCACGCGGGCAGCTAAGTCAGGCTGCTGCGGTAACCGGCGCAGTCGCCGCCAATGACAGCCAACTTAGCGCGGCTGTGCAGCAGGCAGATATGGCACGGGTAAGCAAAGCCTGGAACGACAGCAAAGTTGAGGCGCACCACGCTATTATCCCGACAGAAAAACGCCAGGCATTTACCGGCCTGACCCAGGCAGAAAAACAGCTGTACTACCTTATTGCCCGCCAGTATCTGGCGCAGTTTTACCCTGCCTATTGCTATAGCGAAGCGCTGGTTGAACTGACTATTGCCGGTGGTTTATTTCGGGCAAAAGCTAACACCGAGTTGTCTGCCGGCTGGAAGCAGTTATACCGCTCTGCCAGTAATCAGGAGGCAAGCCAAAAAAGCCAGCCAGACAATGAGTTGATCCTGCATAGCCTGCCGCAACTGCATAAAGGCCAGCAATTACATTGCTACGGCGCGCAGCTATTGGAAAAACACACCCAGCCGCCACAACCTTTTACCGATGCCACTTTACTGGCAGCAATGACAGGTATCAGCCGTTATGTCAGTGATCCGGCTATTAAAGCAGTATTGCGCGAGACCGATGGCCTGGGTACTGAAGCCACCCGAGCCGGTATTATTGAACTGTTATTTAAGCGCGGCTTTTTGCAGCGTCAGGGTAAGCAAATTCGCGCTACCGATACCGGCACCGCGTTAATTCTGGCCCTGCCGCCACAGGCTAGTTTGCCTGATATGACAGCCCGCTGGGAGGCGGAGTTAAGCCGCATTTGCCAACGTGA
Organism: Rheinheimera hassiensis; assembly: GCF_022436675.1. Lineage (GTDB taxonomy): Bacteria > Pseudomonadota > Gammaproteobacteria > Enterobacterales > Alteromonadaceae > Alishewanella > Alishewanella hassiensis. The sequence goes on from NZ_JAKUJZ010000014.1 coordinate 21,007, forward strand.
AACCAGCTATCAGGCTTTTATGCAGCCGCTGCAAACCGAGCTTGGCCAGCTTATTAGCCAGGCGGCAACGGTTACGCCGGCCGGTTTACCGCAGGGAAAAACCAAACGCTGGAGCCGGAAAAAAACCACCAAACCGGCCAGCGCTAAAGCCACCGGTTACCGCCGTGGCAAACAATCTGTAACTAAAGCGTAATTAATTGTTATCCCGCTGGATTTTGCCACTTTAACTGCCTTAAGCTGCAACGCAATTAAAACGGAGAATTCAGTAATGAAACACAAGCTAATTAAAACCGCAGGTGCTGCTTTGGCGCTGCTTTGCAGTACGGCCAGTTACGCCACTATTGTTGAAGTAACTACTAATGTGGGCAAATTTGAAATTAATTTATTTGACCAAACTACGCCGGTAACTGTGCAGAACTTTCTTAGCTACATTAATGCCGGGCGCTATAACGGCACGGTGTTTCATCGTTCAGCACCTGGTTTCGTTATTCAGGGGGGCGGCTTTACCTTCGATCAGCAATTGCCGTTAAAGGCCGTTGCCACTTTTTCCCCCATTGTGAATGAACCTAAATGGTCAAATGTGCGGGCTACGGTGGCTATGGCCAAGCAGTCTGGCAACCCTAACAGTGCTACCAACCAGTGGTTTGTTAATTTAGCTAATAACAGTGGTGGTTCGCCGCAGTTGGATAAACAAAACAGTGGTTTTACCGTGTTTGGCCAAATCACGTCGCAGGATATGGAAGTAGTCGATGCTATTGCCGGCCTGCAGCGCTTTTCGTTTCCGAGTATTACCGATTTGCCACTGCGTAACTATAGCAGCGGCGACAGAGACGATAATAAGCCACTGGTGGCGTCTAATTTAGTCACTATTGAAAGTATCGTTGTGGTTGATGCCCGCGCAAATACTGCAGCAAGCCTTAACCCGGTTGCGAATACCTCAACTGGCGGTGGTAACAATAACGATGATGGCGGTAGCTCGGGCAGTTTTGGTTGGTTAAGTTTACTGGCGGGTATGCTGCTGGTAGCCAGAAGGCGACTGCGCTAAATAACTGTTCCTAACAGTAGATCACTAAGGGAAAGGAACTCAATGCGGTTTGCGCGATCAGATCGGTCG
>NZ_JAKUJZ010000015.1 GCF_022436675.1 Rheinheimera hassiensis
CTGTGGGGTGAAAATAAAGTTTCACCCCACATAATAAAATTCAGTCATTGAAAATATAGTGTCATCCTAATTTCGGTTACTGAATATTTTCGGTAAATCTACTATCCAATCAATTAATTATGTTCTTTAACTTAATTTGCTCTGTATTCCCTTCCTGAGCTGGAGGTCGCGTAATATGAACACCTATTCCGTAGTCGCAGAGTCTTTCTTCTGATACAGACAACCACGGCTTATGTCGACAGTGGTGCGGGTTATTTTTCCTGTAGTCGAAAACGCATGAAGTGTATAGTGGACAACTACCTGTTAAGGCGTTTGTTTGAGCGATAGCCCCTTTTTTTATATGTAACCAGGCAAATCTAAAAGCCGTATATAGTGTTGTTCTTCCATCGCTACTCCTGCTCTTAACAAGTTCGTCATTCGCGAACTCATAGATAATGTCTCGTCCAATAACATTTTCATCCCCATGTTGTTGTTGTATCAACGTTGGGGCACCATAAGTTGATATTAAACTATTAAAATTTGAAGGATTCTTAGAAATATGATCAATAAACGAAAATTCAATGAAAGGCGTTTCTTTCCGTTTCTCTATGTTTTCTCTTATTCTCTGGCATGTGCCTTTAATAAATCTTGCCATTGGCTCATCCACAGTAAACATTGATTGGATTCGCTCTAGCGAACTTAGCGATTCCTGAGAGTATGCGTCGAGAGCTGTTTTACTGTAATGTGCTACTGCTTTTTCTGGTTCAATTCCATTTCTCATTTCCTGAATAGCAAACTTCATTACATCAAGTAAGGCTTGAGGTGGATTTGCAGTCTGTAGAGACGCCAGAGCACATCTAAGGACATCGTCTTCTGACAATTCAGGAGCAACTGATTTTGCGAGAATCTGGACTAGCAAATACGGATCAAATTGCGGTTCTGATGGCGGCGAGTTGAGAGCCTGGCATAATTTTTTCTCTAGGATGAATGCCGCGAATTCATGTATCTCGTATGTTCCAATTTGTGCTTCGTATTGGCATTCTTCATGTCTTTCAAGACAGACTTGGCATCTAAGGTAGTTAAAATCTGTGTTTGGTATTTTTTCTATGGAGATATCAGAAAATAGAATAGACTCTACTGGTATATTACTAGGAATGCTACTTTTTCTTCTGCTTCGCAAGGCATACATAACATCATTTTGTTTTATTATATCATTTACTTCCGATTCGCTTATATTTGCAGCAGCGTTACTCCATCCATCTGGACCGATTGTATTTCTGAAATTAGACCATATTATGGTTAAATTACAGAAGGTAGTTAATCCTAAAATTGTCGATATATTGTGAAAGTAATGAATCCACTCATGAAAAAATGTTGCTAACTGTATTGGGCTGGTAAATCCTTTAAGGTTCTCTGGATCAGAGAAAGCATCAAAATCTGGTTTAAGTTTTATCACCTGAAATTCTGGCATGTAAGAAGCTGCAGATATGTTCGACATATTTTCATCAATATCTTCAGTTTTCATTTCCTCAATATCCATTATTCTCCCCTAAGATTATTTTTACTCTAAATCTTGAGATTCTGAAAATCCAAGCTCTATCCAAAGCTCATCGTCTGAAATGTGTTTGAATTTTGGAATTAAAGATTTAACTAGGATTGGTGGCGCTCCCTCTAGTGCAGATGAATTTATTAAAGCGAAGCCGCCCCTGTCCAGTCGAATTAGAACTACACCGATCTCATCAAGATAGTCACGAACACTCACGACAAAAGCATCCCTAAGCGTAATCCTCTCGGAGAGTATGCGAAAGCTTTTTTCACTTAGCCGTGCTCGTCTCTTATCTGAACGTTTCAGCATAACCGCTATTCTCAAAGCGACAGTTTCAATTGATGGGTACCTTAAGCTCATAAATCCTCCTTATGGTTTTTAACAATCCTAAAATAGGATGTTTTTTGGTTTGTGTCAAATCTAATTTTAATTTACATGAATGATCAAGTTATCTTGGGGTATTCTAAATTTCTTAGTATTTTCATTGCATCAGAATAAATTTTGAAAGATTCTGTAGCTAAATGTGGTCGCCGAGAATCTCATATGATTGGCCGTTTCAAGGGGCTTAGTCACCAACAGATAAGCAAGCTCGTCAAAGAAGGCCGCGGGCAAGGCGAAGGTCGACATTACAGGCCCTGGATTCAAACCTGGGATATTTCTTCACTTGGCCGGTCTCATCGGATATTTGGTAACCGCAGTCGACGGTTGCATCACCTGCTTTCTGATTTGGAACTGGCTATTTTTCTGACATTGGACTGGCAACACTCGGTGTTGGATATCCGTGAACAGTTTCCGCTGCGTGTTGAAGATACTACCCGCCTTGCTGATGAGCTCGGTATTAGTCATGCTGTTTTTAAAGGCACACCTCAGGTGTTGAGCTCAGACTTTTTGGTCACGTTTGACCGGCAAACTCAACCCTTGATGGCGTTTCAGGCTAAATACAGCAGTGATTTATCCAAACCTGAAGTGATTGAACGGCTGCAACTGGAAAAACGCTACTGGGACGATAAACAGATACCATGGGCTATCATCACTGAGAAGGAAATCAGCAAAGAGGTGGTGATGAATATTCAGTGGCTTTATCCTGCAGAAAGCGAAAAGGTTGCCGAAGGCGAGTTACACCATCAGTTCCTGCTGTTTCAAACCCTGTTTAATAAGCAACCAAACGACTCCATCATCAAAATAGCTCAGCAGTTAGACCTTGCTTATAACCAGGAACCCGGCCAGGCATTATTCTGGTTGCGCCATCTGCTTGCCAGACGTTATTTCCAGTTTGATATTAATCTGCCCTACCGAAAGTTGATGGCATCAGATCTCATCGCTACTCCCTTTGAAAAGGAGATCACGGAGGCCAACTATGTTTCCGGTTAATCAGGTTTTTAAACGTGATGAGTTGTACTACCGGCTGCTATGGCTGGATGGCGAACTTTCGTTCTGGATTGATCTACATTCGAAAACTGCATGGCCAGAGCAGATTGCTGTCACTGATATAGAACAATTATTAATTCAGCAGAAGATAGCTCGGGTTGACGACCCCTGCTTCAGTTTGGTTGCGCGCAGCGTCGAGGAAGGCTCTACTGACTGGCAAAAGCGCGAGCGTGCGTGGTCCATTATTAAAGTTGAAATTGAAAATACTGCCTTGTTTTATCCTCGAGAGCGCGGCGCTGCTGTTAAGCGCATGATGGCCGTCAGTGGTGCAACCCACCAGACGATAAACCGTTTCATTCGTCGCTACTGGCAGCGTGGTATGTGTAAAAATGCGTTGTTGCCTGATTATGTAAACTCAGGCGCTAAAGGCAAACCACGGCAGTCTGGAAGAGCAAAGCTGGGCAGGCCAAGGACTGTGCGATCAGGTGTGGGTACCAACATTACACCTGTGATCGAAAGAGTATTTCACCAGGTAGTTACCAGCAAACTACTTGTCGAAAAGAATACGGCGGTAAGCCAGGCCTACGCCGGTGCATTGAATCTGATTGGCGCACTGATACCGGAGCTTCAACCTGAAGAACTGCCAACACCTGAACAGTTTCGCTACTTCTACCAAAGCCGCTATGCCAAAACACTGGTCGTTGAAAAGCAGCATTCAGCGGTCAAATTTGCCAAAGATATCCGGCCATTAAAAAGCACCTCGACAGCAGAAACCTTTGGCCCAGGCCACAGGTACCAGATTGATGCCACCATTGCTGACGTTTATCTGTTGTCTGAGTATGACCGTAGCAGAATAGTTGGTCGGCCGGTTATTTACATAGTGCAGGATGTGTTCAGCCGGATGGTCGTTGGCCTCTATATTGGCTTTGAAGGGCCTTCATGGGTTAGTGCTATGATCGCTCTTGCTCATATAGTTGAGGATAAAGTGGCGTATTGTCAGCGGTTTGGTATTGAAATCTCAGAAGATGATTGGCCCACCAAAGGTTTACCTGCAGTTATTCTGGCTGATAAAGGGGAAATAAACGGTACCAAGGTTGAAAAGTTTGCTGAGGCTTTTGGCGTTCGTATTGAAAACGCTACCGCCCGTCGTGGTGACGCTAAAGGTATTGTCGAACGAGCCTTCAGAACAGTTCAGGACGAATTTAAACCCTACACTCCTGGCGTTGTTGAAGCGGTGATGAGTACGAAACGCGGCGGCCATGATTATCGTCAGGACGCAACGTTGAACCTACCAGAGTTCACCCGAATTATTCTGGCCTGCGTGCTTTACCACAATACCGCTAAAGGTTTGGAGGGATATGACCGTACTGAGGATATGCCGACTGACTTACCCTTAATTCCTATCGAATTGTGGCGCTGGGGTGTGTCGAATCTGACTGGCAGGCTTCGCACTGCGCCAGAGCAGTTGGTCCAGATTAACCTGATGCCGCACTTTGAGGCGACAGTATCAGAGCTTGGTGTCAATTTGTTCAACTGTTTCTACACTTGCCCTGAATTGATTAAAGCCGGCTGGTTACATCGGTCCGGAACCAAAAGGCCTGACAAGGTATTGGTCGCCTACGATCCAAGAACAGCAGATCATATCTATATCAGACCTTCTTCCGATTTAAGTGAATACTGGATTTGTGACCTGACCGATCGCAGCAGGCGTTTTCGTGGTTTGTCATTTTGGGATGTTTGGCTCATCACCAAAGAAGAGCGAAAAACCGATGCCAAGGTGCGGATGAGTACTGCGGTAGCCAAAGGGAAGTTGATTCAGCAGATTGAAAATATTGTGGCTGAAGCCGATGAAAAACGTACTGAAATTAAGCGGCCAGGAGTTAAAAAACTGGGGCAGCATATCAGGCAAAACAAACAGTTAGAAAAGTCAGTAGAGCGACAGGTGACAGCGTTCAGACCGGAACGAACAGAAACCAGTACGCCAGCACAAGTGGTGCCTATTCGTAGCAATGCTAATGAAGATTGCCGCTTCCCGGATATGACGGATTTGATTTTTGGGGAAGACACAGGCAATGAATAGTCCAGTGCAAGGCCGCATCCCTCATGCTGAATATATAGACCCTGGCTTGCCAGAGTATCGGGATAACCCTCTCATTTCTGCTTTGCCGCCAATATATGATGCTAAGCAAGTCGTCGAAAAACTGCGGCTTAAACCTTTGTTTGATGCTGCAGAGCGAAATCTGGATGGACGGCTCAGAGTTCATACCATAGCCCGATTACTGAATCATTTCTTTCAGCCGTTGAATCACCATCTGGAATTTGAGCAAAAAATATCGCTGATATTGCGCCAGGGCTATCTCAGTAGAAATCCAGCACAGGGTGCTTATCACCTTCACCTGCAAAACGGATATAAGCGGGTTCAGGACGAAGACCTTGATGCTTATGTGTTTGACCAGGTTCGTTCCAGCGCAAATAGTTTGTCATTGTTTGGTTGCTCAGGTTGCGGCAAATCTGAAACCATCAATCGAATTTTTTCTGTATATAAGCAAGCCATATTTCACCCAGAGTACAACATAACTCAACTGACCTATCTGAAAGTGGAATGTCCGGGGGACGCTGATCTGGATGAACTCTGTCTGAGCTTTTTTAACGAGGTCGACCGGGTTTTGCATACTCAATACAGTATTTCTCACGGGCGGAAAAAATTGGGTACCAAGCGGCTGATGGCCAGCATGTGCCAGATCGCAAATCTGCATGCGTTAGGGGTTTTGGTGATTGATGAGGTGCAAAACCTTAATGAAGCCAGGTCGGGTGGTGCAGAGAAGATGCATAACTTCTTTGTATCCCTGGTGAACACTATTGGTGTGCCGGTGATCCAGATTGGCACTCATCGAGCTCGTAAGTTTTTCCAGCGAACGTTTCGCGCTGCGCGGCGTATTTCAGGGTTTGGCAGTTTGCTTTGGGACAGGTTACCCAAAGACAAGCAGTGGCAGTTGCTCCTAAAGCAACTCTGGGAATACCAGTGGTTGCGCAAGGCCGAGCCATTCACTGATGAGCTCGGCAATGTAATGTACGACCTGACACAAGGCGTCATGGACATAGTAGTGAAGCTTTATGTGTTGGCCCAGGTCAGAGCTATTGTGACTGGTATGGAACGTATCACTGTTCAGTTGCTGATGCAGGTATATGACGACGAGTTTAAACCTGTACATCCCATGCTAGCCGCGCTCCGCAGCAATGATCCGAGCTCAATAGAGCAGTATGATGATCTGCTGATGCCGGATATTGAAGCACGACTATTCTCCATGATGTCGTCATTGGAAGAGGCTGTTCCCGAAAATATTCGCTCAGAGGTGTCCACTGATAAGAGCAAAAAGCTTCTTGCGCTGTTGTTGCAAATGGATATCCCAGAGGATATTGCTATTCCGCTTGTTGATCGGGTTGTTCTGCAGCATCCTGACCTGTCAGTGGCCGCTTTGGTGCATAAAGTCACTGAATACACCGCAGATATCAGTAAAGAACCACCAAAAATCAACCGGATAAAAAGAACTCAATGGCTGGAATTACCAACCAATGATTTACGTTATTTGTACGCCAGTAGTGATAAAAACAATGTATATCAGCTATTCAAAGAGCAGGGGCTGATTTACGGCCTGAAATTAGTCAGGGACAGGACTGGCTAGCTATGCTGGCTTACTTCCCCAAGCCTTATCCGGACGAGCTGTTGTACAGCATGCTCGCCAGATGTAAGGTTCATATGGGGATAGAGAGCCCTAAACATTTGCTGGATCTGCTCTACCAAAAACGCACCGTCATTGCTGTACCAGACTTACCAGCTCAACTGCAGTTGTTGTGTAACAGTCTCCAGCATGTGCAGCAGTTAAACGCTAAACAACTTCTCTACCAAAGAACCTTGTTCCCGCTGTATGCCCCTTTTATTCCCGAAGGCCGCAAGCAACACCTGACAGACTTGCTGATCAATAGTGACGGCTCTGTTGTATATGTGGAGATAGGTATGAGCGCTGGTACGGTAAAGCTACCAGCGTTTTTTCGATATTGTCCTTTGTGTATGAATGAGCTTCAGCAAGAGTATGGCGAGTTTGCCTGGTTACGTCGCTGGCTGGTCCCCGGTTATCAGGTGTGCCATATCCACGGTTGCGAGCTTTGTGATTCTATACTGCCGCTGAGATCTATCCATCGTCACGAATATTTGGCAGCATGCCCTCAGTATTGTGAAGACTTCGCTGTAGCTACAAATCACAGTTCTAAGCTGGTACAACTTTCTTCCAGTATTATGGAGTTGTTGGCCATAACCGAAAGCCAGAGCCCTACATATCACCAATGGACGTTGTTCTATCGAGGGCTGATAGCCGAGGCTGGTATGCAAAATGGTATGCAGGTTTCAGGTTTTGAACTTCACAGCAAGTTCAGAAGCTACTGGCCGCATTCAATTTTAGTATCACTGAACCTGGTACCAGTGGGCCCCAGCTCCTGGTTATTAGCCATGTTTCGCAAGCATCGGAAGTCTTTTAGTTATCTGCAGCATTTACTGGTTTGGCAGGTACTGAAACCTCAATACTCTGTCTCACAGCTAATTGCCTGTGCAAACTCATTTCCTGAATCAGCCAGCCGCTCACAGAAAGTGGTACCGGAAGGACCAATTAATCAGGCTGACCGTGATCGCTGGCTTCAGTTGTTGCAATCTGGTTTGAGTGTAAAACAGGCAAGAGTTCAGTATCACAAAGCCTTGTATGCCAGATTGTATCGACATGACCGGACCTGGTTACTGGAGACTAACAAGGGATGGCATTTAAAAAGAACAAATCACAGCAATACAAACTGGCAGGTGAGAGATAAACACTATTTGCGCCAGTTGTACCGTGTGTTGGCGTTAAGGGATTTTGAGCTTAAAACGCCAAGGCAGAGCCGGAATTGGTTTTTAAAACAGCTTACTCGCTCATCGACCGCTGAAAAACATTTATCAAAATTACCCCTTTGCCAATCCTTTCTAAATAGGTACAGTGAGACTGTTGCTGAATTTCAAATACGGCGATTAACCTATCAGGTTTTGTTAGGTCGTCAGAATAATCAAAGCCGTCTGGCCTGGGAATTAGAGCGGTTGTGTGGATTGGCCAATGGCCGAACGCGACCACTGACATTGAAGTTTATGGAGTTGTTAGAAAGGGAAGTCTTGTAAATCAATGCAAAAAAAGATCTTTAAGAGAATTCCACCAGAGGCAAAGTTAGTCGCGTTAGGTAATCAGTTCAGAAGGGATGAACCTTCTTCATTCTGGCGCTTCTCAACATTTTTCAACAGGCTAGATCGTCAGGAATATTCTGAAAACTTCGAGCTGGAAGCCCTTTGTGTCATGGGGCTTGGCCGAAAATTTATACAAAATACAGAACAGCTGTACACATCCAGTGGTTTCCATCAAACACTTACTTTTCCTCCCGTTGAACAATGGGAAGATGCATTGCTTGGGGATTGTTCTCAATTGGCAAAGCGCCTGGCCGCCAAATCGGAAGTCGCCAATCAAAGATGCTTTGTATTCATAGCTGGTGGAGTGAAAGTATGGCTACCAAAGCTGGAACTTGCTCGAAAACTGTTTTTCCATGCAGGGTTCATGGTTAGAGCTGCCTATTTACCGAATGGCCTGGATAATTTGTTCCAAATGCGTTTAGGCGCTGACAAACTTTCATATGATGTATTCACACCCAGTCGAACCGGTGTCCCAATAGCCTTTTTAAAACAGCCTACTTATCGGGAGTTTTTTTCGTGGCTTCTGGTGAACAAGGATATCCGCAATTCGTTTGAGTCCATCTGGCAGAAATTAAACGCTGAACAAACCATTAAAAATGGCTACTGCCGTTGGGTGTTTAACTTCAACCCGCCGACCAGTATTGCTGGTGTGGAAGCAATGTTCCGAGGCATATACAACCATGAAGAAAAAGAGATGTTGGTGTGGGAAATTGCATCGCTTTCCGGTTTGCCGCACAACTCCCTCCGCACAGTCATATTTAGCCATCCGCAATTAAAAAAACCAGTAAAAAATGGAGATGCTGCCGGTGGTGGAGCTGGCGGATGTTCCCCAACTGCCATTGAAATTGACACTGAAGATGAGCCGTCCGGAGACAGTGAACGGGTTCGGATTGAATTACCCAGCGAAAGCCTGTCCTTCGATCGGGAAATAAAAACCAAAGTAAATTACAAAGGACAGAAAGGATATCCCGGAGGTAAAGGGGTTGGGGAAAGCTTGTCGAATGATGGAGCTGTTCTGGCTGTAAGCACAAAAGATGATGTTATTGAAGGTTGTGGACGAGCTGGCGATTTCGATCAGTTAGGAGTGGGTCATGAAGGTGATGCGAACCGCTATGCGGAACGCTTTACTGCACTGATTGATGTGATAAAGCAATTGTCAAAAGATCAGCGTTTAGAGTACATAGGAATAAAAGTTGAACCTTTACCAGTTGTTAAGCGCTGTAGTTATCACAAAATGACTCATGAACAGCCAAGGTGTTATTTACTGGCCAAGTTTAGGCGAACTGATGGCGAAGTGCGATATATACTGGATATTGATACCTCTGATGGTGCCAGAGCTATTTCTACCCTAATACTTCACTCCTGTCCGGATTTTAATGAGTTACTTGAAAAAACGCTTGTTTTGACTTTAAAAAAATCGTTGAGATGGCATGTAGCCAGTCCATTAAGGACTTCCGCGATTAAGCATCCTGAGTTTGGTAATGACGGTATTTTAAGCGAGAAGAAAATTGAGTCATGGGTATGCCGTTTGTCTGGCTCCCTACAACATCTGTAAAGTTTACTCCAGACCTGTTCATTGAGCTATTGATAGTGAATAAAATTCCATTTGAAGAATGTATTTGTTATGTTGTTTTCAGGAACATATATGATGCTATGAGACTTAATTGGATAGGGAAGTTGATGATTTAAAAATCTGTAAGGTATTCAATGACCTTATGGACGATTATGAGCGTATGGGCGGAAATCTGACACGGAGTCAGGTTGAGAGATTGATTGTTAAAAGGAACTTAACTACTAACGAAGGAAAGCTAGTTTTTGAAAAATTAGATTTGGCTAATGTTTGCCTTGATGATTTCCCTGAGGCGGTAGCTGATGAGAATGAATTACCACATAATGAGCTCGAAGATAACGATAAATCGACGTATTTAATTGAACGAATAATTACTAAAACCAAGTTGCTTACAGCCAAGGAAGAAGTTGAACTATCTTATCAAATGGAGTTAGGAGCTCGGGCTTTTTCGGAAATTGAAAGTGGCGTGACTGCTACTGAATCTCATAAGGACTTCATCAAAAGAGCGGCTCAGGCACGAGAAAAAATGTTGTTATCAAACCTCGGTTTGATCCATAAATGTGCAAAATTTTTCAGTGGGATGTCTACCTTAACGCTAGAAGACTTGTTTCAAGAAGGCTTTATCGGCCTAAATCGGGCTGTTGAGAAGTTTGATCGAACTCTCGGATATAAGTTTTCTACCTACGCGATGTGGTGGATTAGGCAAGCAATTATTAGGGCGTTATGCGATAAAGGGGCAGTGATCAGACTACCGAATCATATGTACCAAGATGTGCTGAAGTTTAAAAGAGCATATCGCCTAATAAAACAAATAAATTATGATCGAGAGCCCAAGTTAACTGAGCTTGCTGAAGAACTTGATTGGACTTTGGATAAAATACACTTTGTTTTTCAAGTCTCTATTTTATCACCCTTGTCTTTAGACGGCATTCACTGGCAATCGAACAATGAAAGTGTTCTAGATGATGTTGTGTCTCATTACTCAACGCCAGAGAGTATAACTTTAGATAGCGAGATACATAATCTTATTGAAAATGCATTGTGCTGTTTGACGGATAGGGAAGCAGATATCCTTAAAAGGCGCTATGGAATAGATTCTGCAGATGATGGGATGACTCTGGAAGAAGTTGGTGAGATCTATAACGTCACCAGAGAACGCATCAGGCAAATTCAACAAAAAGCGTTGCTCCAACTGCAAACATCAAGGCTCTCTGATGAACTTAGACTTCACCTTAAATAGCCATCCTTTATTTTGGTCAATACATGTTCTCTAGATGGAGTTGAATATGAGTATTACTGAAGCAAGAGAGAAATTCATTGACTGGTTAACCACTCGCATGACTTGTGCTGGTCGCGGGGACAACGACTCTTTTCTAAATGTTGAGCCGTCAGGTAAGTTTTGGTTAGCCAGGCTTCAATCCATTGAGGGAATAGACAAAGCTAAATGGGGGGAAAAATCTGAAAGATTAGAACCCTGTGCTATGGGAATCAAGGTTCGAACAGAAAGGACAAATGAGTGGACGTTTCTTGTAAAGATAAAGTTCAAAGTTTGGACTAAACCCCCAAAGCATGTGGGGTGGGTTAAATCAGAACTGATTAGCATTGAAGAACTTATAACAATACCATATTCAGTAGGACGTACCTGTCATTTGGAAGCGCAAATCGCTGCAGAAGTTAGCAAGATTACGGGGCAAAAGGGTATATGCGCCAGGGTTGATGTTGAGGTAGCGCATGGGCGGGACGGTCATCCCGAATTGGTCATTTCGCTGGTTAATATCTCCCCTAAAAAAATAGAAAAGTCTGTCTTAGCTGACACTAGGTTATATGAGTGCCAATTGGCTTTAGATGGGCTGAAGTTAATTCCATTTGAACTTGAATCTCTGGAGGATTCATTTCGATACGATCGAGATGTCTGGGCATACGGAATAAACTGTGGTGTAAACATCTCAAATAATCTCTCGGTATCAACAGATGATAGCGTCTCTGTTGAACGCTACAGACCAAACTATTGGAGTGTTGATGACAATGAACCAGATTTGTCATTTAAAACTTTAGCGGATAATCCAATACCTGAATGTGAAAAATTACTTAGCAGTTTAACTAAGTGGGGTAATGTCAATTGGGGGGACGCTGTTCTTGCCAATAGAGCCCAGGACGAAAAGTGGCCTCAAGGTATGCTACAACAAGCGACAGAAGCCTCTTCAGAGTTTCATGAAGAGCAATCCCGAATCAGCAAAGGTATTCAGCTTCTGAAAGCTAATCCATTATTGTTGAAGTCATTCCAGGGAATGAATAAGGCTATAAAACATAGCTCTAATGGAAAGTACAACAGTTGGCGGCCTTTTCAGTTGGGTTTTTTGCTCGCGAATTTAAATACGATTGTAGATCAAACGCTAGAAAGCGAAATCGTTGACGTAGTATGGTTTGCAACAGGTGGAGGTAAAACGGAAACTTATTTAGGTCTATTAACAACCGCCATGTTATATGAGCGACTTAATGGCAAACTCTCAGGCATAACTGCGTGGAGTCGGTTTCCCTTAAGAATGTTGTCGCTTCAGCAAACGCAGCGGTTTGCAAATACCATTGCGGGCGCTGAAATAGTTAGAGAATCAGAAGAAATAGGCGGTGATCCGTTTTCTCTGGGATTTTTCGTCGGTAATGGAGCCACTCCTAACAGAATACCTCTAGAACCAAAGGTAGGTGAGCCTGATTACGACGACGAGGCTATGCCTTATAAGTACCAAGTACTCGAATACTGCCCTTTTTGCCATCGATCAAATATCAAAATGGTATTTGACCGAAAACTCTGGAAATTAGAGCATCGTTGTGGCAATTCAGGTTGCTCATATTTAGATAAAGCCCTGCCAATTTATATTGTTGATGAAGAGATTTATCGATTCTTACCAACAATTATCGTTGGTACTCTAGACAAAGCTGCATCAATAGCGATACAGGCCTCAATGAGAGGGTTTGTGGGGGCTCCTCTAGGCCTGTGCTCTATCGACGGGCATGGCTATACTTATGCGGCGAGGAGCTCTAAACCAACTGGTTGTTCCGTCCCAGGATGTAAGGGTGTCCTTAATCCGCTACCTATGAAAAAAGAACTTTATGGCCCCTCTTTTCGTTTACAGGATGAACTTCATTTATTAAGAGATAGCTTGGGAGCTGTCGATTCGCATTATGAAGCTTTGTATGATCAGCTACAAAAAGAACTCTGCGATCGCACACCTAAAATACTTGCTTCTTCTGCGACGCTCACTGGTTATAAGAAACAAGTTGATGTCTTATACAGAAGGCAAGCTAGGGTTTTTCCAGTCCTTCCTCCCAAAATAGGAAGTGGTTTTTGGAGTTCTGATTCGAACGACTTGATGAGACGTTTTGTCGCCATCGCCCCGAAAGGCGTTACGATTGAGTACGTTGTAGACAGATTGTTGAACGAATTACAGATCGCTATTCGTGAACTGGTAAATAATCCGGTCAACATGAGTACCGAAATAGGTGTCGACGCCAAATTTTTTCCTCAGATAATTTCTGAGTATGGGACTAATGTCGTATACGGTAACACTCTTAGAGACCTTGAAGCTGTGGTCCGGTCGGCGGACACTCAGCTTAGCGACGTCCATGGGAAAGTTAACACAATATCTCTAACTGGAAAGACTGAGTTTGAAGAAGTTATTAGGATTTTACATCGGTTAGAAAAGCCAGAGGATAACTTCGAAGAACGAGTTCATATTGTCTCTGCGTCTTCTATGATGTCTCATGGCGTTGATATCGATCGGCTTAACATCATGGTTATGTTAGGCCTACCTCTCTCCGCCGCTGAGTTTATACAAGCGACAGCTAGGGTAGGAAGAAGATATCCCGCACTTGTTTTTGTTGTACATAAAATAGGCCGAGAACGTGATGCCGCTGTCTATCGTTCCTTTAAATATTTTATAGAGCAAGGAGACAGGTTTGTTGAGCCCATACCAATCACTAAACGAAGTCGCCAAGTCCTGGATAGAACAATTCCCGGACTAGCCTTAGCTAGAATTCTGATGCTACATGAAGCTGAGTCTGGCCAATCATTGGTTATGGCGAAATCATTTAAGCAATATGCAAACAATTCGAATTTCAATATTGAGGAAGAATATACACGCTTGTTTGAGACGCTTCAGCTGGATGGAGAGTTAGACGAACCTTTAAAAAATGACATTATTAATTGGTTCGAACTTCTAAAGCAGAACATAGATATTCTCCCAAAAGACGCCAATTTTCTCTCAGATTTAATGCCTTCAGACCGAGGTGCGATGATGTCATTGCGAGATGTTGAAACGCAGGTTCGAATTATCGGCAAGTTGGTGTAGGAGTAATTTATACAATGAAAGCCTATAGAAGCGCGTCACAGATTTTGTTTGGTTTTTTACCTGATCAGACTATCGATTTACAAGGTAAAGTATGGAAAGTAAAGGATTGGATATATCCAATTGTGCGAAGCGAGATAGATATTGAAAGTGTTCGTAGAGAGATAATAAAGCAAGCAACCCCTTGGGCTAACTCTAAAATGGATAACGGCTTCGTAAATCATTTACGAGCCAAAGCGGACCTGAAAGTCGTAACGCTTAACCTAAATAACGGAGTTGAAGTCGAACCATTTCCTAAAAACTGGCAGTGTAAAAGTTGTAAAAGACTCCATGACCAGATCGACTTTCAATGTCAATGTGGCGCAAAAGGCGATAAAGGACAATTATTTTTTGTTGGATTTCACGACAAATGTGGAACGATTAAACAGCCATGGATCCAAAAGTGTAAAGAGCACAATCAGGTTAGGGCTATTTTCCCTGGAACAGCTTCTGCTACAGAGATTATTTTTGACTGTCCGGTTTGTAATGTTTTAATAAGAAAAGGATTTAGCCACGCGAGCTGCCAGTGTGGGCAAGGCCCGCTTAAGTATCAGCCACATCGTGCAGCTTCTGTGTATACTTCAAGATCAATTGTTATTGTAAATCCCCCATCTCGAGAGCATTTGCAGTCAGTCAATGAAGCTGGCGGCCGAGCCAAGGCTTTGTCGTGGGTATTGGGGGGTATGAAAGAACCAACAATTAAAGACGTTACCAGTAATAAAGAATCCTTGAAGCAACAATTGTTGTCTCAAGGACTTCCGTTAAATGTTGTAGAACAGATGCTTGCCGCTGCCGGAGATGCTATTGGAAACACCAATTCAGTATCACTGAGTGTGAGTTCAGATAAGCTTGATGAGGCTGAGGCGCAGGCTGTCACTATTGCTCTGGCGACCATCGAATCTCGAGTTACTATCGACTCTCTAATCGAAAAAACCTCACCAAAAGCAGCACTATTTGACGTTTACAAAAATAAGTATAGTGAAGCTTTGCAAACTGCAAAGCTTGCATCTATTGATTTAATTGAGCGCTTTCCGATAATGACAGGGCAGTACGGTTACTCTCGAGGAGGAAACCCCGCAGGTGAAGACATGCTTGTGCCTTTCAAGGCGCGAAAAGGAGGGGGCTATACAGTTTATGCTGATATTGCGAAGACGGAAGCATTATTTATTCGCTTGGATCCAATGAGTGTTGCGCGTTGGCTTCTTGAACGAGGATTTTCTATAGGCCCTTATAATGATGACAAATCTTGCCGTGCGGCAATAATAGAGTCTATTGATATACCGTCAGTCTTTAGCACAGATGATTCCGCGGGAAGTGACCTATTAACACTAATACATTCCTATGCTCATCGGTTCATTCGTATTGCAGCTATCCATTCAGGTATTGATCGAAATAGTTTGTCTGAACTAATCGTGCCATTACACCTTGGTTTTTTTGTATATGCATCAGCTAGAGGAGATTTTGTTCTGGGAGGATTACAGGCGATGTTTGAATCTGGCCTTAACCAATTTCTAAATGCTGTCGTTTTTGATGAACACCGATGTGTATTAGACCCTGGCTGTCTTGATACTGGGGGGGCTTGCATGGGATGTCTTCATCTCGGAGAGCCTTCTTGTCGATATTTTAATCTGCACTTGAATCGAGATACGTTGTTCGGACCGAACGGCTATTTTTAACATGTAATGGATTAGTGTTCGTTGCTGAAAGTGAATAGTTGGCGACACTGTTAGACAGATCACGTTTCAGTTACTCATGTAGATCTGTCAATTCTGCTCCAAAAGTCGTAAATATGAAGTGTTGTTTTAGCCACCGATATTGAAGCCGGCATCGGGTAGATATTTGGTATGTGTCCGTACTCTTCGAGTAGTCGCTTATGGATGTCACGTAGTGGCATCTCAGAAGGACCGATTTCCATACGCGCACGAGCAAATTGTGGCCAAACAGCCATTGCCAGATATGGAGCATCGGTTATTACGCCGTAGCCACGAGTTCGAACAGATGACCTTGAAATAGCAAAGAGCAGGACGCTCTTGACCTTTTCTCCACGTTTGAGTTTGAGCTGTAAAGATTTGTCCAGTGCCGAGGATCCATGCTCCTCAATCCACGACCTGACCCTGCCGGACCAGTCTGTAAGCTCAGCCGATAGGTTTGTTGCTTTGCTCCGAAGTTGGCGGACGTCGTTGGTGGAGTAGTCTTGCCACTTCAGCTGGAAGAGCCCAACTTCACCAGTCACCCTGTCGTATATTGCCGCGTCAATGTCTGTCAATACAGAGCCTTTTCGCCGTAACTTCAGGTTGCCAGGGAAACAGATGTAGCGCCGACCGCCGAACATTGCGTAAAGGTGGTTACGCATCCAGTCCTCCCGGTCAGCGGCGATGGCGTTTTCAGTATTTGGAACCAACCATTGATGCTGGGTTCTGGCTGCTGTGAAAGGGTTTCGGGTTAAACATGACACTGGGCGCAGGATTAGACCATTGCCGAGGTCGAAGAGTAGAGGGATTAGAGGTGTTGAGTGTTCCGCCAGCTTTCTAGTCTGCTCAGGTGTCATTGCCATCGTGGCGAACACGGACTGAACTACAGACTTGGAAAGGCCACTCACGATAGATATCGATTCTTCAAGCGCATCTCTTGGTCCCCAGATAGTCAGGCTTTGGGGTACTGACACTTGGGGGAAAAGCTTTTTAGCAACGGATACGCAGCCGAAGTGTTTGGTATGAAGACTTATGAGAGCTGCTCCCACAGCTGCAAAGTCGGCACCGGTAAATGAGCCGAGTTTAGCTTTGGGATCTATGCCCGCAGCCTCACGCCACGAGGTTGCAAGGGAGAGAGCTTCTGCCATGTAGTGTTTGTCTACCTCTATTCGGGCGCCATAGGAAACCATGACGCCGCGCCCTGTATTCCAGGGCGCTACGAGGGGTTTGATCAGTTCCTCAATATCAGATCTAAGCCAGCGCTTTACTGGTGGATCGTCAAAGGCTATATAGTTGCCTGGCATGTCAGGGAATCGTAAGGCATCTCGGATTGACGTCATCTTCCAGCCTGCATTCGACGGTGGCAAATTCACTTCTGCGGTTTTAAGTCGGTCGAACTCCTCTAAGTCAGCGAATTGTGCGCGGGCGCAATCGTCCATGCGTATGTGAAATTCTCCGTTTTCTTGGGTGATTTTCATAATGCCACGCTCGCTCATATCGGCTATGCGTCGTAGCAGCGAAACTTTACCGAACTCCTGCATGAGGCTTGCGGCATAGCTTCGCGATTCATGAGTACTTTCCATCAGATGAAAGACCCCTTGCTGATCTAATGGCCTAAAGAGCTCGGCTACAGTCCTGTTCCATCCCCAATACATCAAATCCAACGATTGCGCTTTTTCCTCGTTGTCGCCTATTATTGCCTTTGCAGAGGTTCCCCAGTAGTCCATTGCCCGAACGACTTCAATGAACAAGATAAACCGGCGTATAGGGTCACTTGGCAATAGGTTAAGAGTGTCTGCGAGATGGGCTTCTGCAAATTGTCTGAGCGCTTGTGCATGCGAATCAGCCATAGTTCACGGTCCATAAACATAGAGTTGGAGCAGCGTCACTTTTCATGTATTCCAAACTTACACGCTCCTTGTCAATATTGGTTTAACTAGCATGCACATGTCAGTGCCACATGTAACTAGTTACTTTTTAATGATTCACTACCTAATTTTAGGTTTTAACACAGATGAGTCACAATTTTTTAGCCAAAAGCCCCCGTGGCTAGTCTCCCCAGCGCAACTCATCTTTAACTCCTGCAGATGTGATAAGATAAAGTCCTACCTTTGCTCGGCTGAGCGCAACATAACCTAAAGATTTGAGCTTTTCTTTGTCTGGTTTTTCACCAATTATTACGATAACAATATTCCGCTCTAGCCCTTTAAATTTATATATTGTCTCCGTGGTGACTCCATACTTATCAATGGAGGTAAGTGAGTAGTCTGCGACTATTCTCGTCCTTAAGAGTGACAGTGTTGCGTTCGTATCGGTCAATACGACAATATCAGAATGCTTTACTCCTTCATTTAGCATTAGATGTTCTAAGATGTCTGTTGCTACTTTTATCGCAGATTCTATGTTTAGCGCTTCGATAAACTGAGGTGATGGCCCGTCCACTAACTTACCAGCAGGTGTGTCAGTTAGCACGTTGAATACTT
This sequence comes from Rheinheimera hassiensis, assembly GCF_022436675.1. Classification (GTDB taxonomy): domain Bacteria; phylum Pseudomonadota; class Gammaproteobacteria; order Enterobacterales; family Alteromonadaceae; genus Alishewanella; species Alishewanella hassiensis. Next base: position 18,280 of record NZ_JAKUJZ010000015.1, read on the forward strand.
TTTCAGCGATCTGTCTAGTGTTTCGGCAGTTCAGTATCAACTCGAAAGGGAAGGCATTTACAGGGGGCTGCCAATCTTTTCTGTAGAATTCCTGCAGAGGGTCCGCAAATAAATAAAATATTCCATCTTTCGGTATCAATCGCTGTAACGAGAGTAGCCATTCAGACGAAAAATCTTGTGCTTCATCAATTATAATTGCATCGAAACATGGCGTTATATCCTGAAGTATTGATATAGCCCCATTTTCAAACCATTGGTCGTCGAGTTGTTGAGGAATTTTGATGCCAATTCGTTTGGCTTCGGTAAGAACAAATCCATGAAATGTATTCACAGTTATTCCCTTATCCTCAATAGATTGTTGTATATGGGTTTTAAGGTTGGTATTGAAACAGAGTAACCCAACTTTGAATCCTGACTCATTAAGTTGAATCGCTTTTTCCAGAGCTAATATTGTTTTGCCTGTTCCTGCTTTGCCATAAATGACCGCAAAATTACACCTTTTGAGGGAGTGAAGAACCTGGACTTGCTCTGATGTGAGCTCTACCAATGCTTTATCTAAATCCTCAACCTCATGACCCATTCTTTTGATAACGAATAAAGTGGGAGCGAGCAGTCTTTTTAACTTTTCAACTTCTAATTGCGTAATATGTTTGGCGCTACCCCAATGTGCAAATACGTCACTTAAAGCTCTTTGCATGACCTTCAAATCGATTCTATCAATTATTATTTTTCTTGGGGCATTAGCGCTAATACTCTCTTTTAAGATGATGTCGGGGAAGCATACTGCATGTATAACCGGAATACTTTTGAGTTGTGGGCATACATCTGATAAGTATTTTAATAATGCATGTTTAGAATCTTTAGCCTGTTGAAATGGATCTTTTATCTTGTGCTTGACAGCATACTTGTCTGTTGAGTACCAAACGCCGTTATCTATGGCGATGTTCCCACCTTTGACCTCTAATACTAGAATGCCTTGGTTTGGATCTATGATGATGAAATCTGCTTCGCCATCACTTTGTTTATGGTTCCGTCTTGATTGCCAAACTACAGAGTGTAAGACCACCAACCCCGATAAAGGCTTAAGAGCATTGATAACTTTCACTTCAGATGCTGGCGTTTTTGCTGATAAATTTGTTGTGATCATTTGAGCCATTGTCTCAATCCTGTTGACTATATTGTTCCTTTTTAATGATTCTTACACGCTAATGGCTCTAAGTAAAACTTGAAAATCAATCTCGATATTTTCCTGTTCAGGTGCTAAACTGCCAGCTAAGGCTGGCAGCTATTTTTAGTGAAAACTTAAATGGAAATCTCAGGAATTGATTTGTTTTGTGGTGCAGGTGGATTGACCCACGGGTTGGCTTTGGCAGGTATAAAAGTTGCTGCAGGATTTGATATAGACCCCGCATGCCGTTTTCCTTATGAGAAAAATAACAATGCTCAATTCGTATTGAAAGATGTTGCTGATATAACAGGTGAAGAGCTTTTAGGTTTGTACCCTAAAGGAAGCATCAAACTCTTAGCAGGTTGTGCGCCATGTCAGCCATTCTCAAAATACACACAAAATAGACCAAAAGATGAACGCTGGGGCCTATTGTATCACTTTGCTCGCTTGATATCGGAGGTACAGCCGGATCTTGTGACGATGGAAAATGTCCCTGAGCTTGTGAAACATTCAGTGTACGACGACTTCAAAAAACTGTTGAAATTAGATGGTTACCAAGTATCTGATTCAGTAGTTTTTTGTCCTAATTATGGTATGGCACAAACTAGAAAGAGACTGGTCTTATTAGCTTCTAAAACAGGCAATATAGAGCTTCTCGCTCCGACGCATAGCGCAGCTAATTACAGAACTGTACGTGATGTTATTGGGCATCTACCTAAACTAATAGCTGGTGGTTGTGATCCCGTTGACCCTTTGCACAGGACAAGTAAGCTTAGTGAGTTAAACCTTGAACGGATAAAAGCGTCAAAACCAGGTGGAACTTGGAAAGATTGGCCTTTGCATCTGAGGGCGGCATGTCATACAAAAGAGTCCGGTAAAGGTTATGCGAGTGTTTATGGAAGGATGGAATGGGATAAACCAAGTCCAACAATGACGACTCAGTGCTATGGATTTGGGAATGGTCGATTTGGTCATCCAGAACAGCATCGAGCAATCAGCTACAGGGAAGCAGCAATACTGCAGTCGTTTCCTGATGAATACAAGTTCATACAAGATAACAGCAGAGTAGAAACTGGTGTTCTTGGGCGAATGATCGGGAATGCGGTTCCAGTTCGTTTAGGGGAAGTTGTGGGATTATCAATAATTAAACATGTGAACGAAAATATGCCCAAACGGATGGAGAGAGCCACTCGTCAGCGCAAGTCTTTACAGACTGAATGCTCCGATTATTAAATTCCAACGCTCGTGTTGAAATTTTATTTTCAAACTCACGAGTGAGTCAAATTTAGTCCGGTGGGTCCATGATGAAACTTTAGGCTTTCACAATGTCACACTGTTTCATAATTATGCGTTATGCAGGTGTTTTTATGGTGAATCTTTATTTTTAAATGACAA
>NZ_JAKUJZ010000016.1 GCF_022436675.1 Rheinheimera hassiensis
CGATAAATTTCATTTTTCGTGAAATCCATCATAAGTGCCCACACAGATGATTGATTGCTAATTGTTAAAGAGCGTGCGTCAGAGTTTACTCAATGACGCGAGGCTTTCACCTCAGTCAGACGCTTTCTGCTTTCGCTTGCTGCCGTCTGTGTGGTGCGCATTATAGAGATCGCTGCAATTCGATCAAGATCTTTTTTACAGAAATATGATCGACCGCGCACTTTTTAAGCGATCCTTTGAAAAAGCACTGATTTTTGGTTATAAATCAGTCAATTTCAACATCTGATGCTGTGATTCTGATAACTTCGGACAGATCTGGCTTATGTTTTTTTGGACGTTGCAGCTCATGCTGATACAGATATTCGCCTAACTGGCGCAGAAACGGCAGAGCCACTTCGTCTGTCTGATATTGATCGTCATTTAAAGTATCGTTTTCATTGGCGTAGATCACTGCTGTAATAAAGAACTCGATCTGCTGCTGCAGGTCGACAATATAGGCGCCATCAATAATATGGCCATAGGCCCAGCCGGTTTTATTAAAAATACGAATATGTGGTGGTATCTGCTGTGCCTTACCGCCAAACAACAAAAATTTAGAATAGTTATCCGGGTACTGTGTTGCATCGTAAAGTGGATTAACGCTGTCAGGCGGTAACATCGCCATATAACGCAGCACCAACGCACGGTCTTCCGGCCGTAGATTAAAACGCTCATTCTCCGTAAAAAGCTGCGGAAAGATCACCCGCTTTATTACACCATCAAAATCAGCAACGCTGAGACGGTTTTTGTCAGTAAAATCCATCGGTGAGTTAATCAATTCATTACCACTGATATACGCTCTGCCCAATGTCGGTTTATCTTTGTTGATATATTGCTGATTTGTACTGCGGGCCGGCAGAGCCAGAATTGGCTTGCCCTTAATATCAACAAAGCGTACCGGGTTGAACTGCCGGTTTTGCTCTACCGTCAATGGCACGCTGAGGCGATGATTAATCACACTATGCGTCAGGCCTTTAGCTGCCAAACGCTGATTAATAAAATCTTGCCCCAACAATTCATACAACCGGTTGCTGCTGTCATTATCACTTACCAGTAATATCTTCTTTATATACTGCGCAATGCTGGGCAAGCCATTCAAAGCGGTCGGGTCGTTAGCTTGCGCTGTCTGCCAGTCAGTTGCCGCATCAGTCAACATAGTGGTGTGAGCATTTAAACCGGCGATGCTTTTCTCCGTCAACCACTCCAACGCCAACAGTGCTATCGGCAGTTTTACTGTGCTGGCCGGATAGAAATAGCGGTCATCATCAAGCCCAAACTGATAGTACGTCAGCGCTGGATTATTATCAGCGTCACGGTCAATTCGTGTATAGATAATTTGCAGCCGGTAAGGCTCAGGACTACTCAGCACTCGCTGCAATATCGGGTAATCAGCTGTTACCCCGGATAACAGTGGCTGCAGTGATTGATACTGAAGATCTGGCGGCGTTTTAGCACCCGTTGCCTGTGACACAATCAGTAATAACAGAAAAAGCGATATTTTTTGCATCATCGATACCTGGACTTAAAACGAAGCTCCATAGTACGAATTAGCGGTTGGAAAAACAAACAGGCATAAAAAAGCCGGGCATAGCCCGGCTTTTTAGTTCTTTAGCGCTTACTCAGCTGCAGTTTCTTCAACTGGCAGTGCGTCCACTTCCGGACGATCGACTAACTCGATGTAAGCCATAGGTGCGTTATCACCGGCACGGAAGCCACACTTCAAAATACGAGTGTAACCACCTGGACGCGCGTTGTAACGCGGGCCCAGCACGTTGAATAACAGACCTACTACTTCTTTATCACGAGTACGGGCGAAAGCTAAACGGCGGTTTGCAACGCTGTCATTCTTTGCCAATGTGATCAGTGGCTCGATCACACGACGTAACTCTTTAGCCTTTGGCAAAGTCGTTTTGATGATTTCGTGCTTCACCAACGAGCTTGCCATATTGCGGAACATTGCCGTACGGTGGCTGCTGTTCCTGTTTAATTGACGACCACTCTTGCGATGGCGCATGATCTATTCCTTCTCACTAAACCAGAAACTGGTATCTGATTAGTCTTTATTTACCAGACTCGCTGGCGGCCAGTTCTCAAGGCGCATGCCCAGAGATAAACCGCGTGATGCCAGCACGTCTTTGATTTCGGTAAGCGACTTTTTACCCAGGTTAGGTGTTTTAAGTAACTCAACCTCGGTACGCTGAACCAGATCACCAATGTACTGAATCTGCTCTGCCTTCAAGCAGTTAGCAGAACGAACTGTTAATTCCAAATCATCGACCGGACGTAACAGAATCGGATCAAACTCCGGCTTCTCTTCGCGTTTTTCCGGTTCGCTCTTATCGCGCAGCTCGACGAAGAACTCTAGCTGTTCGGCCAAAATTGTTGCTGCACGGCGAATGGCTTCCTCTGGCTCAACAGTGCCGTTGGTCTCCATATCGATGATCAGTTTGTCCAGATCGGTACGCTGTTCTACCCGCGCAGCTTCAACTGAGTAGGCTATACGCTCTACCGGGCTGAAAGAGGCATCCAGTAACAGACGACCAATAGGACGCTCGTCATCATCTGAGGACAAACGCGCTGATGCAGGCACATAACCGCGACCACGTTCAACTTTCAGGCGCATACTGAATTCAGTTTCGCCAGTCAGGTTGCAAATAACGTGCTCAGGGTTGGTAATAACCACACCGTCGCCATGCTGGATGTCTCCAGCTGTTACAGGGCCAGCACCTTTCTTCGTCAAAGTCAGAGTGACTTCATCTTTGTCTTCCAGGCGAACGGCAAGGCCTTTCAGGTTCAGAAGGATATCGATGATATCTTCCTGTACACCTTCTTTGGCACTGTACTCATGGAGAACGCCGTCAATCTCAACTTCAGTCACTGCACAACCTGGCATTGACGAAAGCAGAATACGACGTAACGCGTTGCCCAAGGTATGCCCGAAACCGCGCTCAAGTGGTTCCAAAGTAACTTTGGCACGAGTTGGGTTGATTTTTTCGATACCAACTAATCTCGGCTTAAGGAATTCGGTGACAGAACCCTGCATATATCCTCTCTTAACAATTAGCTTTACTTAGAGTAAAGCTCGACGATTAACTGTTCGTTGATGTCAGCAGACAAATCTGAACGCTCAGGCAGACGTTTGAAAACGCCTTCCAGTTTCGTATTATCTACTTCGATCCAAGTTGGTTTCTCACGTTGTGCAGCTACTTCAAGCGCAGCACCAATACGGGCTTGCTTTTTCGCTTTCTCACGAACAGAGATCACTTGTTCAGGTAATACTTTGTATGATGGAATGTTCAGCACTTGACCATTAATCATGATGGCTTTGTGGCTAACCAACTGACGTGCTTCAGCGCGCGTGCTGGCCAAACCCATACGGTATACTACGTTGTCTAAGCGTGACTCTAACAACGCTAACAGGTTTTCACCTGTATTACCTTTCAAACGAGCAGCTTCCTTGTAATAATTACGGAACTGCTTCTCTAATACGCCATACATACGACGTACTTTTTGTTTCTCGCGTAACTGTAAACCGTAGTCTGATAAGCGACCGCGACGAGCGCCGTGCTGACCAGGGGCAGTAGTTAAGTTACACTTTGAATCGATTGCTCTTACGCCGCTCTTCAGGAACAGATCTGTACCTTCGCGACGACTTAGTTTGAGCTTAGGACCCAAATATCTTGCCATCTTCTTTCTCCAATAATCCGTGAAGCGCTGTAATTACACGCGACGTTTTTTAGGTGGACGACATCCGTTATGTGGGATAGGCGTCACGTCGGTGATATTTGTGATCTTGTAACCAGCGGCGTTCAGAGCACGAATCGCTGATTCGCGGCCTGGGCCTGGGCCATTCACAAACACTTCAAGGTTCTTCAGACCATATTCCAGCGCAGCAGTACCTGCACGCTCTGCAGCTACCTGAGCAGCGAACGGAGTAGATTTACGTGAACCACGGAAACCTGAACCGCCGGCAGTAGCCCAGCACAATGCATTGCCCTGACGATCAGTAATCGTCACGATGGTGTTGTTGAAAGAAGCATGGATATGAGCCATACCGTCTGAAACTTGCTTTTTTACCCGTTTACGAGTACGAACTGGTGCTTTAGCCATGTTGAATCACCTTATTTCTTAATCGCTTTACGTGGGCCCTTGCGGGTACGCGCATTAGTTTTAGTGCGCTGACCACGAACCGGCAGACTACGACGGTGGCGCAGGCCACGGTAGCAACCAAGGTCCATTAAACGCTTAATGTTTAACGTAATTTCACGGCGCAAGTCACCTTCAACGGTGTATTTTGCAACTTCGTCACGAAGCGTATCTAACTGAGCGTCGCTTAACGCAGCAATTTTTGTACTTTCTTCGATACCCACTGCAGCTAAAATCGATTTAGCGCGGGTTTTGCCGATACCATAAACATAGGTCAAAGAGATGACCGCATGCTTATTATCGGGGATGTTAATGCCAGCGATACGGGCCACTAACGTTCTCCTATAATAGAGTTTAAAAATGCCAATTTGAAAAGCCCGTAAGGATACTCAAATGGCGCTGATATTGCAAACGATAAAGGGGCTCAACCAATCAGCGTAGCCCACAGTATCATTTTTGTTCTGCTATTAGCCTTGGCGCTGTTTGTGCTTTGGCTCACTGCAAATTACGCGAACAACGTTATTACGTCTAATCACTTTGCAGTTACGGCAGATCTTCTTAACGGAAGCTCGTACTTTCATAACTTAACTCCGCAAACTATCTTAACGGCCGTAGCCTTTAAGATTTGCCTTTTTAAGCACAGAATCATATTGATGTGACATCAAATGCGTCTGTACCTGTGCCATAAAGTCCATGATAACCACAACGATAATCAGCAGTGAAGTACCACCGAAGTAGAACTGTACGTCCCACGCTACCATCATGAACTCAGGAACTAAACAGATAAAGGTTATATACAAGGCACCTGCTAAGGTTAACCTTGTCATCACTTTATCAATGTATTTTGATGTCTGCTCACCAGGACGGATCCCAGGGATAAAAGCACCAGATTTCTTCAGATTTTCAGCTGTATCACGCGGGTTAAACACCAACGCAGTATAGAAGAAGCAAAAGAAAATAATGGCCGCGGAGTATAACATCATATACAACGGTTGTCCCGGAGATAATGTTAATGCTAATTCCTGAAGGAAGTTAGCTACCGCACCTTCACCTGAACCAAACCAACTGGCTATCGTTCCGGGGAACAGAATAATGCTAGAGGCAAAAATCGGCGGAATTACACCGGCCATATTGACCTTTAACGGCAAATGGCTGCTTTGCGCGGCAAACACCTGACGGCCTTGCTGACGCTTGGCGTAATTGACCACAATCCGACGCTGGCCGCGTTCAAAGAACACCACAAACCAGGTAATCGCGATCACGATCGCACCTATTGCAACTAACAGTAAAAAGTGCAAATCGCCTTGACGTGCCTGCTCAATCGTCTGACCAATGGCCGACGGGAAGCCGGCAACAATACCGGTAAAGATTAGCAACGAAATACCATTACCAATGCCACGCTCTGTAATTTGCTCACCCAACCACATTAAAAACATGGTACCGGTAACCAAACTGATTACCGCAGTGAAGTAAAATGCAAAGCCTGGGTTTATCACTAAACCCGGCATCATATTAGGCAGGCCAGTGGCAATACCAATGGCCTGTAACGTTGCTAATGCTAAAGTACCGTAGCGCGTCATCTGATTAATTTTGCGCTTTCCAGCTTCGCCTTCTTTCTTTAATTCGGCCATGGCAGGATGAACTACCGTTAACAGCTGAACAATAATAGAGGCAGAGATGTAGGGCATAATACCCAACGCAAATACGGAAGCACGCTCAAGTGCGCCACCGCTGAACATGTTAAACATTTCAACGATGGTGCCCTTTTGTTGCTCGAATAACTGAGCCAGCACGGCGGCGTCAATTCCAGGAATTGGCACAAAGGAGCCTAACCGAAATACGATTATGGCCAAAAGTACAAATAACAAACGGGCTTTCAGCTCGCTGAATCCGCCTTTTGCACTTTTTGAGTCCGAACCTGGTTTAGCCATCGCGTACTATCCTTATTATTCTTCGACTTTACCGCCAGCGGCTTCGATTGCTGCACGCGCGCCTTTAGTTGCACCTAAACCTTTTACGGTTACCGGGCGAGTAATCTCACCTGACAGTACTACTTTGGCAAACTTAACAGTACGAGAAATGATGTTAGCTTCCATCAGGCTAGCCAGATCAACTACATCACCTTTCACCGCTGCCAGTTCGTGCAGACGTACTTCAGCAGAAACCAGAGATTTCTGTGAAGTGAAACCAAATTTAGGTAAGCGCTGTTTCAATGGCATTTGACCGCCTTCGAAACCAGGACGCACTTTACCGCCAGAACGTGATTTCAAACCTTTGTGACCACGACCAGCAGTTTTACCTAAGCCAGAGCCGATACCACGACCCACGCGGCGCTTTTCTTTCTTAGCACCAGGTGCCGGAGCAAGAGTATTTAATAACATCTGTTACTCCTCCACTTTAACCATGTAATACACAGCGTTGATCATACCGCGAACTGAAGGTGTATCTTCAACTTCAACAGTGTGACCGATGCGGCGTAAACCTAACCCAGTTAACGAGGCCTTGTGCTTCGGTAAACGACCGATGCTTGACTTCGTTTGGGTTACTTTAATTGTCTTCTTCGCCATGGCAGATTACCCCAGAATGTCGTCAACGCGTAAACCGCGTTTAGCAGCTATTTGAGCTGGCGACTTAACAGTCGACAGTGCATTAATAGTTGCGCGAACTACGTTGATTGGGTTAGTTGAGCCGTAACACTTAGACAGAATGTTCTGTACACCAGCAACTTCCAGTACGGCGCGCATTGCACCACCGGCGATCAAGCCAGTACCTTCAGCTGCAGGTTGCATGTAAACATTTGAACCTGAGTGAACACCACGGGTTGGGTGGTGTAAAGTGTTACCATTTAACTCAACCTGAGTCATATTGCGACGTGCCTTTTCCATTGCCTTTTGAATGGCAGCTGGAACTTCACGCGCTTTACCATAACCAAAACCAACGCGACCATTACCGTCACCAACTACGGTCAAAGCGGTGAAGGAGAAAATCCGACCACCTTTAACAACTTTTGACACGCGGTTTACTGCAACAAGCTTCTCTTGTAAATCAGATTGTTGTTTAGCTTCTTCGTTAGCCATGAGCTACTCCTAGAACTGAAGACCGGCTTCACGCGCCGCGTCAGCCAGAGCTTGTACGCGACCATGATACTGGAAGCCACTGCGGTCAAAAGCACAAGCAGTAACGCCTTTGGCTACTGCACGTTCGGCAATCGCTTTACCTACAGCCTTAGCAGCATCTACGTTACCAGTGTACTTCAGTGAGTCTTTGATTGAAGCTTCTACGGTAGAAGCTGCAGCAATCACTTCAGCATTTGGTGCGATAAGCTGGGCGTAGATGTGACGTGGTGTACGGTGTACAACCAGGCGATTCGCACCTTGTTCGATAATATTTCTGCGAGTGCGTTTGGCACGGCGCAGACGAGCAAGTTTCTTATCCATCGTCCTACCCTACTTTTTCTTCGCTTCTTTACGACGCACGTTTTCATTTGCATAGCGCACACCTTTGCCTTTATAAGGCTCTGGTTTACGGTATGCCCGGATGTTAGCGGCAACCTGACCAACTAATTGCTTGTCAGCACCTTTTACCAGTACTTCAGTCTGGGTTGGCGTTTCAATAGTGATACCGTTAGGTACCTGAAACACCACTGGGTGAGAAAAGCCCAGGCTCAGGTTCAATACTTTACCTTCTGCTTTCGCACGGTAACCAACACCAACCAGTTCCAGCTTCTGTGAGAAGCCTTCAGTTACACCAGTAACCAGGTTGTTGATTAACGCACGGGCAGTACCCGCTTGCGCGTCAGCACCATCGAAGCCGTCACGTGGATTGGTACGTAAAACGTTACCATCTACCACGACTTCAACCGCTGGGTTAACATCTAATGTTAACTCGCCGTTTTTGCCCTTGAACGACACTACCTGACCTTTTTGCGTTACAGTAACGCCGGTTGGGATAGTGACTGGGGCTTTAGCAACACGAGACATAGATTACTACCTCCGTTACGCTACGTAGCCGATGATTTCGCCACCGATACCAACCTTGCGCGCGGCGCGGTCAGTCATTAGTCCTTTAGATGTTGACACGATGGCCACACCTAAACCGCCCATTACCTTAGGTAAATCGCCACGCTTCTTATAGATGCGCAGACCTGGACGACTAACACGATCGATAGTTTCAATTACAGATTTGCCCTGGAAGTACTTTAACGTTACTTCCAGCTCTGGCTTAACATCACCAGAAACCGCGAAATCAGCGATGTAACCTTCGTCTTTTAATACTTTCGCAATAGACACCTTCAGTTTTGAAGATGGCATCTTAACCGCAACTTTATTGGCTGACTGGCCGTTGCGGATGCGAGTAAACATATCCGCTACTGGATCTTGCAAACTCATAGCTCGTTACTCCCGTGATTCTTACCAGCTAGCCTTACGAAGGCCAGGAATTTCACCGCGCATCGCCGCTTCACGGACCTTGATCCGGCTCATGCCGAACTTACGCAGGTAACCGTGTGGACGACCAGTTACACGACAACGATTACGTTGACGCGAAGGGCTTGAATCACGCGGCAACGTCTGTAACTTAAGAACTGCAGCCCAGCGATCTTCGTCAGAAGTCGCAGGATTGGCAATCGCATCTCTCAGTTCATGACGCTTTGCAGCGAATTTGGCTACCAGTTGTGCACGCTTTAACTCGCGGGCTTTCATTGATTGTTTTGCCATGACCCTACACCTTATTTCTTGAATGGGAAGTTAAACGCGGCAAGTAAAGCACGTCCTTCGTCATCGGTACGCGCGGTAGTCGTAATAGTGATATCTAAACCACGTACTGCGTCTACTTTGTCATAGTCGATTTCTGGGAAAATGATTTGCTCACGTACACCCATGCTGTAGTTACCACGGCCATCGAACGACTTCGGGTTTACACCACGGAAGTCACGAATACGCGGGATAGCAATAGAGACTAAACGCTCTAAGAATTCCCACATACGTTCGCCGCGCAGGGTCACTTTTGCGCCAATAGGGTAGCCTTCACGGATTTTGAAACCAGCTACTGATTTACGAGCCTTAGTTACCAGAGGTTTCTGGCCGGCAATAGCAGTTAAATCTGCTACGGCGTTATCAAGGATCTTTTTATCAGCTACGGCTTCACCCACACCCATATTGAGTGTGATTTTAACAATCCGAGGGACTTGCATGACGCTGGTGTAGCCGAACTGCTTAAACAGTTCTGGGACTACGGTGTCTTTGTAAATTTCATGCAGTTTCGCCATCGTATTACTCCAATAGCAATTAAATTACTTCGTTATTCGACTTGAAAAAACGTACTTTTTTGCCGTCTTCAAGGCGGAAACCTACACGATCTGCTTTACCCGTTTTAGAGTTAAAGATCGCTACGTTTGAAACATGAATTGAGGCTTCTTTCTCAACGATACCGCCTGGCTGATTCAGAGCCGGTACAGGCTTCTGATGCTTTTTAACCAGGTTAACGCCGGAAACATAAACACGACCTTCAGCTACTAAAACTTTAGTAACCTTACCGCGCTTACCCTTGTCCTTACCAGTAAGAACAACAACCTCGTCATCACGACGGATTTTACTAGCCATGGTGACTCCTTACAGTACTTCAGGTGCCAGAGACACGATCTTCATAAACTTATCGCCACGAAGTTCACGTGTAACAGGCCCGAAAATACGAGTGCCGATCGGTTCCAGCTTGCTGTTTAACAACACTGCTGCATTGCGATCAAAACGGATTAATGACCCGTCCTGACGGCGTACGCCTTTGCGTGTACGCACCACCACTGCATTCAGTACATCACCTTTTTTAACCTTACCGCGCGGAATTGCTTCCTTAACGGTAATTTTGATGATGTCACCAATTGCAGCATAACGGCGATGTGAACCACCTAAGACCTTAATACACATTACGCTGCGCGCGCCGCTGTTGTCTGCGACTTCCAGCATAGATTGCATCTGGATCATCTTAGTGCTCCGCTATTCTACTAAATAACCCTCACGGGCTACGCTGCTTACGATAAAAACTACCCCCTGACAAGAGGGCGCGTGATTATAACAGCACTCTTGTTAAAAAGGTAGCGCAAAATAAAAGCGGCTCCGTTATGGAGCCGCTTTTAACATCTTAACGAATTAAGATGCTGATTCGACTACAGCAACCAGGGTCCATGACTTAGTCTTGGACAAAGGACGGCATTCACGGATAGTGACTACGTCGCCTTCTTTACACTGATTTGTTTCGTCATGTACGTGCAGCTTGGTAGTACGCTTGATGAACTTCCCGTAAATTGGGTGTTTCACCGAACGCTCGATCGCAACAGTAATAGACTTGTCCATTTTGTTGCTGATCACTTTACCTTGCAGTGTACGAGTATTAGTTTCGCTCATTACGCACCTGCCTTCTCGGTTAAGATGGTCTTAACGCGCGCGATATCACGACGCACCTGCTTAAATAAATGCGTTTGAGCTAACTGACCGGTAGCTAATTGCATGCGCAGGTTGAACTGCTCACGTAACAAGCCCAGTAATTCAGCGTTTAACTCTTCAACACTTTTCGCTTTTAATTCGCTGGCTTTCATCACATTACCGTCCGCGTTACAAAGGTTGTCTTAAATGGTAGCTTAGCGGAAGCCAGTGCAAATGCATGACGCGCTAACTCTTCAGACACACCGTCCATTTCGTACAGTACTTTGCCAGGTTTAATCTGACATACCCAATACTCAACAGAACCTTTACCACTACCCATACGTACTTCCAGCGGCTTAGCGGTGATTGGTTTGTCTGGGAACACACGGATCCAGATTTTACCAACACGCTTAACAGCGCGCGTCATAGCACGACGTGCAGATTCGATTTGACGTGAAGTCATCTGACCACGTTCTAAAGATTTCAGTGCATATGTACCGAAAGATACTTTGTCACCAACCTGGGCTAAACCACGGTTACGACCTTTGTGCACTTTACGAAATTTTGTACGTTTTGGTTGCAACATCGCTCAATACCCCTACTTAGCCTTACGTGCCGGTTTTTTCGGCGCTTTAGGCTGGTTGTTATTGTTGGCGTTGTTGGTGTTGTTGTTCAATGGCAGAGCACCTAAGATCTCGCCTTTGAAAATCCACACTTTCACACCAATGATACCGTAAGTAGTCAGTGCTTCTGAGGTATTGTAATCGATGTCAGCACGCAGAGTGTGAAGTGGCACGCGGCCTTCACGGTACCACTCTGAACGAGCGATTTCTGCGCCGCCTAAACGGCCGCTAACTTCAACTTTGATACCCTTGGCACCGATACGCATGGCGTTTTGTACCGCGCGCTTCATAGCACGACGGAACATTACACGACGCTCTAACTGGCTGCTGATTGAGTCAGCAACTAATTTGGCATCCAGCTCAGGCTTGCGGATTTCAGAGATGTTAATCTGCGCAGGTACGCCAGCGATGGCTGCTACTTGCTTGCGGATTTTCTCAACATCTTCACCTTTCTTACCGATGATTACGCCTGGACGCGCAGTGTGAATTGTCACACGGATGCTTTTCGCAGGGCGTTCAATATCGATCCGGCTAACTGACGCGGCTTTCAGTTCTTTTGTCAGATACTGACGAACTTTAAAGTCACCGTTTAAGAAATCCGGGAAGTCTTTCGTATTCGCGAACCAGGTTGAGCTCCATGGCTTAGTGATACCTAGGCGAATACCATTAGGATGTACTTTCTGTCCCATTTCTCTCTCCTAGTTATCAGCTACAACCACAGTAATGTGGCTAGTACGCTTGACGATACGGTCAGCACGACCTTTAGCACGTGGCTTGATGCGCTTCATAGACGGACCTTCATCAATGAAGATAGTCTTAACTTTCAGCGTATCAATATCCGCGCCTTCATTGTGCTCAGCGTTGGCAATGGCTGATAAAAGAACCTTTTTAACTAACTCAGCAGCTTTTTTCGGGCTGTAAGTCAGTACGTTCAGCGCCTTATCTACTGACAATCCACGCACCTGGTCAGCGACCAGACGGGTTTTTTGAGCAGAAGAACGGGCAAATTTGTGTTTAGCTAATGCTTGCATCATTTACCCCTTAGCGCTTCTTGGCCTTTTTGTCGGCTGCATGACCACGGTAGGTACGAGTAGGTGCAAATTCACCTAACTTGTGACCAATCATCTCTTCCGAGACGAACACAGGTACATGTTGACGACCATTATGGACAGCGATGGTCAAACCGATCATATCAGGTATGATCATTGAACGACGGCTCCAAGTCTTAATAGGCTTCTTGTCACCGCTTTCCAACGCTTTCTCTACCTTCTTCAGCAAGTGAAGGTCAATAAATGGACCTTTCTTGAGAGAACGTGGCATGGCAATTCCTCACAAATTATTTATCACGACGACGTACGATAAGTTTATCAGTACGCTTGTTTGAACGAGTTTTGTAACCCTTCGTTGGTACGCCCCATGGAGATACAGGGTGACGACCACCAGAAGTTTTACCTTCACCACCACCGTGTGGGTGATCAACCGGGTTCATTACCACACCACGTACGGTTGGGCGAACGCCACGCCAGCGCATTGCACCAGCTTTACCGTATTGACGTAACATATGTTCCGCGTTGCCGATCTCACCGATAGTCGCGCGACAATCTGCTAATACTTTGCGTACTTCGCCACTGCGTAAACGCAGTGTCACGTACTCACCGTCACGAGCCAGGATCTGTACAAATGCGCCAGCTGAACGAGCTAACTGACCACCTTTACCTGGTTTCATTTCGATGTTGTGTACTACCTGACCAACCGGGATATTGCGCAGTGGTAAGGTGTTACCGGCTTTGATTGGTGATTCCATACCTGAAACCACTGTATCACCTGCCTTCAGGCCTTTAGGGGCCAGAATGTAACGACGCTCACCGTCTGCGTATAACACCAGTGCGATGTTAGCAGTACGGTTTGGATCGTACTCTAAACGCTCAACTTTGGCTGGAATGCCATCTTTGTTGCGTTTGAAGTCAACTAAACGGTAATGTTGCTTATGACCACCACCGATATGACGGGTAGTGATGCGACCGTTGTTGTTACGACCACCAGTTTTTGAATTTTTCTCTAACAAAGGGGCATAAGGCTTGCCTTTGTACAGGTCTGGGTTAACCACTTTTAATACGTGGCGACGACCTGGTGACGTAGGTTTACACTTTACAAGTGCCATTTCCTAACTCCTCTTCTTACTCAGCGCCGCCAACGAAATCGATTTCGCTGCCTTCTTTAAGAGTTACGTAAGCTTTTTTCCAATCGCTACGCTTGCCCATACGCGCACCAGTGCGCTTGGACTTACCCTTAACGTTAACAGTACGCACACCAACGACTTCAGTTTCGAACAGTTTTTCAACTGCTGCTTTAACATCAGCTTTAGTCGCAGTAGTGGCTACCTTGAAAACGACTGTATTATGTTTTTCAGCAGACACAGTGCTCTTTTCAGATACGTGTGGTGCTAAAATAACCTTCAGTAAACGTTCTTCGCGGATCATGCTAACAGCTCCTCAAGTTGCTTAACTGCAGCAGCAGTCATTAACACTTTGTCGAATGCGATTAAGCTGACCGGGTCGATACCGTGTACGTCACGCACATCAACCTTGTACAGGTTGCGTGCTGATAAGAACAGGTTCTCATCCACTTCGTTAGTCACGATTAACACGTCTTTTAAGTCCATTGCTTTTAACTTTGCAGTTAAATCTTTGGTCTTAGGCGAATCAACGGCGAAATTTTCCACCACGATTAAACGCTCTTGACGTACTAATTCAGACAGGATGCTTTGGATCGCACCACGATACATTTTACGGTTTACTTTTTGGCTGTGATCTTGTGGCTTAGCCGCAAAAGTTACACCGCCTCCGCGCCAGATTGGGCTGCGGATAGTGCCGGCACGCGCGCGGCCTGTACCTTTTTGACGCCATGGCTTCTTACCACCACCGCGTACTTCAGAACGTGTCAGCTGAGCGCGGGTACCCTGACGGGCGCCGGCAGCATAGGCTACAACGACCTGATGAACCAAAGCTTCATTAAACTCACGTCCAAAGGTAGCTTCGGAAACTTCAAGAACGCCTTGAGCGTCTCGTAATGCTAATTCCATCACTTATCTCCTCAGACGTTAGCTTTTAACAGCTGGTTTAACGATCACGTCACCACCGATAGCGCCAGGTACTGCACCTTTCACTAACAGCAGATTACGTTCTGCGTCTACACGAACCACTTCCAGTGACTGCACGGTTACGCGCTCAGCACCTAAGTGACCAGCCATTTTTTTACCCTTGAATACTTTACCTGGTGATTGGTTCTGACCAATTGAACCAGGGGCACGGTGTGATAACGAGTTACCGTGAGTAGCATCCTGAGTACGGAAATTCCAGCGCTTAACAGCACCGGCAAAACCCTTACCTTTTGATGTGCCAGACACATCAACTTTTTTCGCTTCAGCGAAAATTTCAACCGTAATTTCGCTGCCGACAGTGATGTCAGCACCTTCGTTATCTGTCAGGCGGAATTCCCACAGACCACGACCAGCGTCCACGCCCACTTTAGCGAAGTGGCCTGCTTCTGGCTTGCTCATGCGGCTTGCCTTTACAGTACCAGCAGTCACTTGCAGTGCGCTGTAACCGTCTGTCTCTGCAGTTTTAACTGCAGTTACACGGTTTGGTGTCGCTTCGATTACGGTTACTGGAATTGAAACGCCGTCTTCAGTGAAGATGCGAGTCATTCCCACTTTACGACCGACTAGACCGATAGCCATTTCCTAAACCTCTCTATAAACCTGTCTGATTAGCCCAGGCTGATTTGAACGTCAACGCCAGCAGGCAAGTCTAAACGCATCAGCGCATCAACCGTTTTCTCGGTTGGCTCAACGATGTCGATTAAACGCTTGTGGGTACGGATTTCGTACTGATCACGTGCATCTTTGTTGACGTGAGGAGAAATCAATACAGTGAAACGTTCCTGGCGGGTAGGAAGTGGAATAGGACCACGAACCTGTGCGCCCGTACGCTTAGCTGTGTCAACGATTTCCATGGTTGACTGATCGATCAAACGGTGATCGAACGCTTTCAGACGGATGCGAATCCTTTGATTACTCATGTATCAAAGCCTCAAAGAGCAAAAAGAGCAAAAATAAACACAAGCTATCCAGCCCAAGAAGGGGGATGCCCATGCACCGAAGTTACGTTTGCTCCCCAATCGGGAGCACTGTAAGTGCTAAATAACTCTAAAGTTTACTTAGCAAGCCAGTCAGAATTAAATCGACTGGCCGCGCATTATACTGAAAACCAATGATAACGCAAGCATTGGTTATAAATTGCACTACAGAATATCATTCAACTCAAAGCCAATACCAAAGCGGGTAACCGAGCGATTGTAGTCGATCAGGCTTTCGCCATAACCGTTAAACAACTCGGCATAAAAGCGGATATGGTTGTTAAACGGTACTGAGTAAGACAAACGTACAGCACCTTTGTTGTCGCTACGCAGATTATTGCGTACCATCATACGCCAGGTTGCGCCCCCTTGCTTGTAAGCAGCGGACAGTTCAAACCAGCCCATGTATTTGGTGATGTCCGGGTTGTCGTCACCCTTATTGTCTGTTGGTGATTCTTTCGGATCTTCTTTAAAACGGTAGTAAGGCTCAAAATTAATAAATACATTGCCAATAGACGTTACCCAACTGAGCTTTAGCCGGTTCCAACTGCGAGACTGCGCTCCGGAGCGGCCGTTAGATTGATGCGATAAGCTCAAACCAATAATACGGCTGGCGGCATCTTCAACATTGGCATAATGCGGAAACATCAGAATAAGCTCGGGTTCGTAGTTGTTCTCCCGAAACGGCGATGACACCTCACTGTTGTAGGCCTGCCAATATGCCTGCTGGGTAAAGGCAAAAAACAGATAGCCATTGTCGTTATAAATTTTACTCCACAGCGGCGTTTTTAAGCTGAGCTGAAATTTAGCTTCTACATTATCCGACGGTGCTGACTCGCCGTCATTCACCATGATGGGGGCGATCCCATCAACGTAAGTTACCGGCATCAGATAGTTGTTATGATGTGGTATCAACGTAAAAGGCGCATACGAATCCCACTGCTCGGCTTTCATTCTTTTATCCAGTGCATCTGCCGCTGATACAGAAAATGCCAATAAGCTAACCAAACCAAGCAGGTACTTCATAACTCTCCTTAATGTTAAAAATGATCTGTAGCAAACTTATCCATTACCGCTGAATCGCGCCTTAACACGCTAAGTAACCCTGAGGCCTTGGGTAAAACGCGCTCAAAGTAATAAGCTGCTGTATATTGTTTTGCCTCTGTGAAGCTCTCGCTATGTGAAGTGCTCTGCAGCGCGGCCAGATTTTTATACCACATATAACCGTAAAGAACATATGAAACTAACGTTAAGTAATCACAGGCATTACCGCTTTGTGATCGGCTGTCTTGTGCCAGTAGCTCTGCCGTTAAGCTCTGTAATTGGCCGATGTAATGATGCAGCGACGCAGCAGCATCAATTGGTGTCGCGGCCATTTCAGCCTTGATTTCTGCCAGTAACGTAAGCAATACTGAGCCTTGGTCAACTGCCACTTTACGCAACATAAAGTCTGCCGCCTGGATGCCATTAGTGCCCTCATAAATCTGAGCAATACGTACATCACGCACCAGCTGCTCCATACCCCACTCTTTAACATAGCCATGGCCGCCAAATACTTGCTGTGCGGTCACACAGGCATCAAAGCCCTGATCTGTCATAAAAGCTTTGGCTATTGGCGTAAGCAAATTTGCGCGTTGTGCCGATACCGGGCAGTTGCCGTACTTAGCTTTATCCAGCAGTGACGCTACCCAGGTAGCAAAGGTGCGGCCGGCCTCATTCATTGCTTTAATGTTGAGTAACATGCGCCGCACATCCGCATGACCGATTATCGGCTCAGCTTTATTGGCGTCTTTTACGGTAATCCTACCCTGCAACCGGTCTTTAGCATAAGCCAGCGCATTTTGATAAGCGCGCTCAGCCGCCCCCAGCCCCTGACTGCCCATTGATAAACGCTCATAGTTCATCATGGTAAACATACAGGCTAAACCACGGTGTGGTTCACCGATTAAATAGCCTTTGGCGTAGTCGAAATTCAGCACGCAGGTTGCCGAGCCATTGATGCCCATTTTGTGCTCGATAGAACCTACACTAACATCATTGCGCTCGCCCGGCTCACCATCTGAGTCAGGTAAATACTTAGGCACCAAAAACAGCGAAATGCCGCGGCTGCCTGCCGGTGCATCCGGCAGCTTAGCTAATACCAGATGGATGATATTCGAGGTTAAATCATGCTCGCCGGCAGTAATAAAAATTTTGCTGCCGCTCAGCAGATAGCTGCCATCATCCGCCGGTTTTGCGGTGGTGCGCATAATGCCCAGATCAGAACCGGCATGGGCTTCAGTTAAACACATAGTGCCGGACCATTCGCCGCTGTACATTTTCGGCAAGTACAGTGCTTTGGTGGCCTCATCCGCATGTTGCAATAAAGCAACGCAAGCGCCAGCGGTTAAACCCGGATAAAGTGAAAAGGCAATATCGGCACTGCAGAGCATTTCATCAACCATCATTGATAACGCTTTGGGCATTCCCATACCGCCGTATTGCGGATCACCACTAAGACTGGTCCAGCCGCCTTCAGTTAAACTTTGATAGGCGGTTTGATAGTGCTGCGGCAACATGACTTTGCCATCCTTAAGTTGAGCACCTTGTTTATCAGCGTCGCCCGAGAAGGGTGCCAACTGTTGCTCACATATTTTGGCTGCTTCCTCCAAAATAGCTTTAGCTGTGTCGGCTTCAATTAATTCTTGTAACTGGCTTTGCTGCTGCCAATATTTGTCGAGCTGCCATACATCAAACAGGTTAAAACAAATATCATTTAGTGGGGCCTGGTAGTGGCTCATAACGTTGCACCTCAACTGGACGGATGAGTTTAAGCATGGCACAGCTTTGATTTTCAAACAAGTGTTTGAATAATATCTTGCAGCAGTAAAATTCAGCCATAAAAAAAGCCCCTTACGGGGCTTTTTCACATCTTAGCTATTACGCCAGGATTTTTGATACTACACCCGCACCTACTGT
>NZ_JAKUJZ010000017.1 GCF_022436675.1 Rheinheimera hassiensis
ACAGTAGGTGCGGGTGTAGTATCAAAAATCCTGGCGTAATAGCTAAGATGTGAAAAAGCCCCGTAAGGGGCTTTTTTATTGCTTTATACATTTAAAAATAACGCAATAAGAGACACTAAGCTTGTTTTAGCACGTTAAGACAGTATAATGAGCGGCTATTTGAAAACCCGGCGATAGGTCTGGTTTACAACCTTGTAGGGGCATAGTTCCAATTGGTAGAACAGCGGTCTCCAAAACCGATGGTTGGGGGTTCGAATCCCTCTGCCCCTGCCAATATTTTTCGGCACAGCATAAGCTCTGCCGGTAGTGTGTTGCTATAAGCAAGTCAAGGTGAAGTGAGTCAAAGCATGAACGCAGCAAGTGAAACCCCAAAAAGCGGATTTGATGTAATTAAGTGGTTGCTGGTCTTTGTTATTTTGTCACTGGCAGTAGTGGGTAACTACATATATGAGTTATCTGCATTAGAGCGGGCAATTGCTATCGTAGTGCTGGTAATTATTGCTGGTGTAGTTGCCGGGCAGACGCAAAAAGGTAAAACCTTTATTAACTTCGCTAAAGAAGCACGTACAGAAGTACGTAAAGTGGTCTGGCCAACACGGCAGGAAACCATGCAAACAACGTTAGTTGTATTGGTTGCTACAGTGATAATGGGCCTGCTGCTGTGGGGGCTGGATGCAATTTTATTACGCGTTGTATCATTTTTAACAGGATTGGGGATCTAAGCCATGGCTGGAAAAATGCGTTGGTATGTAGTGCAGGCATTCTCAGGCTTCGAGCAACGGGTTGCTACCTCTCTGCGTGAACATATCAAAATTCATCAGATGGAAGATAAGTTTGGTGAAGTGCTTGTACCTACCGAAGAAGTGATTGAAATGCGTGCCGGGCAGAAGCGTAAGTCTGAGCGCAAGTTCTTCCCTGGCTATGTGCTGGTGCAGATGGAAATGTGCGAAGAAGCGTGGCACTTAGTTAAAAGCGTGCCGCGCGTATTAGGTTTTATCGGTGGTACCTCAGATCGCCCTGCGCCGATTTCTGAAAAAGAAGCCATGACTATCCTGAATCGTTTACAGGATAATATTGACAAGCCGAAGCCGAAAACACTGTTTGAAACCGGCGAAGTGGTGCGCGTTACCGAAGGCCCATTTGCCGATTTCAATGGCGTGGTAGAAGAAGTAGATTACGAAAAAAGCCGCGTAAAAGTATCTGTATTGATCTTCGGCCGTTCTACTCCGGTAGATCTGGAATTCGCCCAGGTCGAAAAAGCGTAAAGATAAACATTGTAACCGGGCGCTGATTAAAATATAATCTGCGCCCTTTTTAACATTGGGAAGCCGTTTGAGTAAGTGTCCTCGCATTTACAAGGCTACGACCCAGAACAGAGGTGAAACATGGCAAAGAAAGTCACTGCACTTATTAAACTGCAGGTTAAAGCCGGTATGGCTAACCCGTCGCCACCGGTAGGTCCGGCGCTGGGTCAACATGGTGTAAATATCATGGAGTTCTGTAAAGGCTTCAACGCCCGTACAGAAAGCCTTGAGAAAGGTATGCCAATCCCGGTAGTAATTACTGTATATAGCGATCGTTCTTTCACGTTCGAAACCCGCACTCCTCCGGCATCTTTCCTGTTATTGAAAGCAGCTGGTTTAAAAGGTGGTTCAGGTCGTCCTAATACCCAGAAAGTTGGCAAAATCACAGCAGCTCAGGTTGATGAGATTGTTAAGGTCAAGCAGCCAGATTTAACTGCTGCAGATCATGCTGCTGCGGTGCGTACTATTGAAGGTACTGCCCGTTCTATGGGTTTAGTGGTGGAGGGCTAACAGATGGCTAAATTAACTAAACGCGCTAAGTTAATCCGCTCTAAAGTGGATGCAACCCGCGAATATGATATCAACGAAGCAGTTGCTCTGTTAAAAGAATTAACAGCTGGCAAGTTCCTGGAAAGCGTTGATGTTGCTGTAAATCTGGGCATTGATGCCCGTAAATCTGATCAGAACGTGCGTGGTGCTACTGTACTGCCTCACGGTACTGGCCGCACTGTTCGCGTTGCTGTGTTTACTCAGGGCGCTAACGCTGAAGCCGCTAAAGCTGCTGGTGCTGACATTGTCGGCATGGAAGACTTAGCTGAACAGGTTAAGAAAGGCGTAATGGATTTTGACGTGGTTATCGCATCACCAGACGCTATGCGCGTTGTGGGTATGTTAGGTCAGATCTTAGGTCCACGTGGTTTAATGCCTAACCCGAAAACCGGCACTGTTACCCCTAACGTAGCAGAAGCGGTTAAGAACGCTAAAGCGGGTCAGGTACGGTACCGCAACGACAAGAATGGTATTATCCATTCTACTATCGGCAAAATCGATTTCGATGCTGATAAGTTAAAAGAAAACTTAGAATCCTTATTGGTGGCGTTAAAGCGCGCCAAGCCTTCAGTGGCAAAAGGTATCTTCATCAAGAAAGTGACTATTTCTTCTACCCATGGCGCAGGTTTAACTCTGAGCCAGGCGTCATTGAGCGCAGTGGTTTAAGGCGTAGTGCTTTACAGAGCAGCGTGATTATTTTATAATCGCGCGCTCATTTTTAGGGTAGGAGCCGTATTTTTTCGAAAATAACGGCTTCCGTCCAAGACCGTAGGTGTCAGGATTTTCTTTTGAAATGAGTGACTTAAAATGCACAACCTACGCAGACGGTGCAGGCCCCAGAAGAATTGATTCTTTCTGGTCTCACCGTAAATCGCGCGCTTTATGGCGACATAAAGCGATGTGTAGGCAAACGGGCAATAATGCCCGGATGAACCAGGAGTTAAAAGCCAATGGCTATTAAGCTTGAAGACAAAAAAGCACTTGTTGCTGAAGTCCAGGAAGCTGCCAAAGGTGCTTTATCTGCGGTAGTCGCAGACGCTCGTGGTGTCACTGTAGGCAAAATCACTGCGCTGCGTAAGCAAGCGCGTGAAGCCGGTGTATGGATGAAAGTTGTCCGTAATACGCTGGTTCGCCGTGCAGTAGAAGGCACCGAGTTTGAGTGTCTGAACGATGTATTCGTAGGCCCGACGTTAATTGCGTTCTCTAAAGAGCACCCAGGTGCTGCAGCGCGTATCTTCAAAGATTTCGCAAAAGAGAACAAAGACTTCGAGCTGAAAGGTGCAGCGTTTAATGGCGCCACGGTAAACATTGAGGTGTTAGCATCGTTACCAACTTACGACGAAGCTATTGCACGTTTAATGAGCACCATGAAAGAGGCAGCAGCCGGCAAACTTGTACGTACAATTGCCGCGGTTCGCGACCAAAAACAAGAGCAAGCCGCGTAATTTTACGCTTGGTTTGATACAGAGTTTAATTCGGGCCACGGCCCCTAATTTAGGAATCTGAGCAATGTCAGTGACTAAAGATCAAATCTTAGATGCTATCGCAGCAATGTCTGTAATGGATGTAGTTGAGTTAGTAACTGCAATGGAAGAAAAATTCGGTGTGTCTGCAGCTGCTGCTGTAGCTGTTGCTGCAGGTCCTGCTGCTGCTGCTGAAGAGCAAACTGAATTCAACGTAATTCTGGCTGGTATTGGTGCGAACAAAGTTGCTGTTATCAAAGCAGTACGTGGCGCAACCGGTTTAGGTCTGAAAGAAGCGAAAGACTTGGTTGAATCAGCTCCGGCTGCAATCAAAGAAGGCGTTTCAAAAGCAGAAGCAGAAGCTCTGAAGAAAGAACTTGAAGAAGCTGGTGCATCTGTTGAAGTTAAATAATCCGGCTTATACCGGATTATTCGCCTGAAATTCAGGCCGGGCTGGTGATGAATTAATCACCGGCCTTTTTGCGCTGTGGGACAATGATTTCCCCACCCCTGTTGATACTATGGCTGGTATCAAAGCAACCTGTAATGGGTTGTTGGGAAAAAAATCAGCAAGCTGAGGAACCCCATGACTTACTCTTATTCTGAGAAGAAACGTATCCGTAAGGACTTCGGCAAACGTCCGGAAGTATTGGATGTGCCATACCTGTTGTCGATTCAAATCGAGTCGTTCAGCAAATTTATCGAGCCTGATCCGGAAGGCGGTTACGGTTTAGAAGCCGCATTCCGCTCTGTATTCCCTATTAAAAGCTATTCAGGCAGTGCGGAATTGCAGTACGTTAGCTACCGCATCGGGGAACCTGTATTTGACGTAAAAGAATGTCAAATCCGCGGTGTTACTTACTCAGCGCCATTACGTGTAAAACTGCGCATGGTGTTATTCGATAAAGAAGCACCAGGTACGATCAAAGATATCCGTGAACAAGAAGTCTACATGGGCGAAATCCCGTTGATGACTGAAAACGG
The DNA here is from genome assembly GCF_022436675.1 of Rheinheimera hassiensis. GTDB lineage: Bacteria > Pseudomonadota > Gammaproteobacteria > Enterobacterales > Alteromonadaceae > Alishewanella > Alishewanella hassiensis. The sequence continues at coordinate 4,301 of NZ_JAKUJZ010000017.1, forward strand.
TACCTTTGTTATTAACGGTACTGAGCGCGTTATTGTATCTCAGTTACACCGTAGCCCGGGTGTGTTCTTCGATCACGACCGTGGTAAAACGCACTCATCAGGCAAGGTACTTTATAACGCCCGCGTTATTCCTTACCGTGGTTCCTGGTTAGATTTCGAATTCGATGCCAAAGATAACCTGTTTGTGCGGATAGACCGTCGCCGTAAGTTACCGGCTACGATTCTGTTGCGCGCGCTGGAATTCAGCACCGAAGATATTCTGAGCACTTTCTTTGAAAGCACTCAGTTTGAAATTAAAGACGGCAAGTTGATGATGGCTGTAGTGGCCAACCGCTTACGCGGTGAAACAGCCGGTTTTGATATCAAAGACAACGATGGCGAAGTCATAGTAGAACAAGGCCGTCGTATTACTGCACGCCACGTGCGTCAGCTGGAAAAAACCGGCATGACCATGATGGAAGTACCACACGAGTATGTGGTAGGCCGTGTGCTGGCAAAAAATTACGCTGACCGTTCAACCGGAGAGATTATTGCCGAGGCGAACGCAGAGCTCACACTGGAGCTGTTAGCAAAACTGGCTAAAGCCGGTTACGAGAGTTTTGAAACTCTGTATATCAACGATTTGGATCAGGGCTCTTATGTTTCTGAAACCATCCGTATCGACCCAAGCAGCAACCGTATGGAAGCACTGGTAGAAATTTATCGCATGATGCGCCCTGGTGAGCCACCAACGCGTGATGCGGCTGAAACCTTATTTGAAAACCTGTTCTTCTCGGAAGACCGTTATGATTTATCAACGGTTGGCCGGATGAAATTTAACCGTCGGGTTAACTTTGAAGAGGGCGTCGGTGCCGGCGTACTGAGCAAAGAAGACATTCTGGCGGTAATGAAAGTATTAATCGACATCCGGAACGGTAAAGGCGAAGTGGACGATATCGACCACTTAGGTAACCGCCGTATCCGTTCAGTTGGCGAAATGGCTGAAAACCAGTTCCGTGTTGGCTTAGTACGTGTAGAACGTGCTGTGAAGGAGCGTCTGTCGCTGGGCGATTTAGATGCGGTAATGCCGCAGGATCTAATCAACGCCAAGCCAATTTCAGCTGCTGTTAAAGAGTTCTTTGGCTCAAGCCAGCTGTCACAGTTTATGGATCAGAACAACCCGCTGTCAGAAGTGACGCACAAGCGTCGTATTTCTGCTTTAGGCCCGGGCGGTTTAACGCGCGAGCGTGCCGGTTTCGAAGTCCGTGACGTACACCCAACACATTATGGTCGCGTATGTCCAATCGAAACGCCTGAAGGTCCGAACATCGGTTTGATTAACTCACTGTCTATGTTTGCTCAAACTAACGAGTATGGCTTCCTTGAAACGCCGTACCGTCGTTTGGAAGACGGTGTAGTAACCGACGAAGTCGATTTCCTGTCAGCCATAGAGGAAGGCAACTTCGTTATCGCTCAGGCGAACGCTGAACTGAATGCGGAAAACCGTCTGTCAGAAGAATTAGTGCCTTGTCGTTACAAGAACGAATTTACCCTGATGCCGGCCGATAAAGTTCAGTACATGGATGTTGCACCACAGCAGATCGTATCGGTTGCTGCGGCGTTAATCCCGTTCCTGGAACACGATGATGCTAACCGTGCACTGATGGGCTCAAACATGCAACGTCAGGCCGTACCAACGCTGCGTGCTGATAAGCCGCTGGTAGGTACCGGTATTGAGCGCGTGGTAGCGAAAGACTCGGGTGTTACTGTGGTAGCGAAACGTGGTGGCGTGATTGACTACGTTGATGCCAGCCGTATCGTAATCAAGGTAAATGAAGATGAAATGGTAGCCGGTGAAGCCGGTATCGACATCTACAACCTGACTAAATACACCCGTTCTAACCAGAACACCTGTATTAACCAGCGTCCTTGTGTAAACCATGGTGAGCCGATTGAACGTGGCGACGTATTGGCAGATGGCCCGTCTACCGATTTAGGTGAGCTGGCATTAGGTCAAAACCTGCGCGTAGCATTTATGCCGTGGAACGGTTACAACTTCGAAGACTCGATTTTGTTATCCGAGCGCCTGGTACAGGAAGACCGTTTAACCACTATTCACATTCAGGAATTAAGCTGTATCGCCCGCGATACCAAGCTTGGGCCTGAAGAAATCACCGGTGATATCCCGAACGTAGGTGAGTCTGCGCTTTCCAAGCTGGACGAAGCCGGTATCGTGTATATCGGTGCTGAAGTGAAAGGCGGCGACATTCTGGTTGGTAAGGTTACGCCTAAAGGCGAAAGCCAGCTAACGCCGGAAGAAAAACTGTTGCGTGCTATCTTCGGTGAGAAAGCGTCAGATGTAAAAGATACCTCGCTGCGGGTACCAAACTCAGTAACAGGTACTGTTATTGACGTACAGGTATTTACCCGTGATGGTGTAGAAAAAGACAAGCGTGCGCGTGAAATCGAGGAAATGGAAGTCAAACAGGCTAAGAAAGACCTGAATGAAGAATTCCGTATCCTGGAGGCCGGTATCTTTGACCGTGCCCGTAACCTGCTGGAACAAAGCGGTGTTGACCGCGCCAAGCTGGATACGATGAAAGGCGATGCGCTGTTTAATCAAAGCCTGAGCGACGAAGATAAGCAAAACGATCTGGAGCAATTGGCCACACAGTACGAAGAAATTCGTGTTGAGTACGACAAGAAGTTCGAAGCCAAGCGCCGCAAAATTATCCAGGGTGATGATTTGGCGCCGGGCGTGCTGAAGATTGTTAAAGTGTATCTGGCAGTAAAACGCCGCATCCAGCCGGGTGATAAAATGGCCGGCCGTCACGGTAACAAGGGTGTTATCTCTACTATCGTTCCGGTAGAAGATATGCCATACGACGAACACGGCAAGCCGGTTGATATCGTGCTGAACCCGCTGGGTGTACCGTCACGGATGAACATTGGTCAGATTTTGGAAACGCACCTGGGCTTAGCTGCCCGTGGTATCGGTGATAAGATTGACGCGATGATCAAAGAGCAGAAAGAAACGGCAGAAATCCGTGACTTCCTGACCAAGGTGTATGCACTGGGTGAATCACGCCAGAATGTAGATATTGCCAGCTTTACTGATGATGAAATTCGTCGTTTAGCGCAAAACCTGCGTAAAGGCTTACCTGTTGCCACACCGGTATTCGATGGCGCCAAAGAAAGCGAAATCAAGCAATTGCTTGAGCTGGGTGACTTGCCGTCAAGCGGTCAGATCACATTGTACGATGGCCGTACCGGTAATACCTTCGAACGTAAGGTTACCGTAGGTTACATGTACATGCTGAAACTGAACCACTTGGTTGACGATAAGATGCACGCCCGTTCTACCGGTTCTTACAGCCTGGTAACGCAACAGCCGTTGGGTGGTAAAGCTCAGTTCGGTGGTCAGCGTTTCGGTGAGATGGAAGTGTGGGCACTGGAAGCATACGGCGCAGCATACACGCTGCAGGAAATGCTTACCGTTAAGTCGGACGACGTTAACGGCCGTACCAAGATGTATAAAAACATCGTTGACGGTGACCACAGAATGGAACCTGGCATGCCAGAATCTTTCAACGTATTGATGAAAGAGATCCGTTCGCTCGGTATTAACATCGAATTGGAAGAGGAATAAACCGACGTTAAGTTGGGGGGCAGTTCGCTGCCCCATTCCGGTTTACCTCTTACAGGAGAGCAAAGGTGAAAGACTTATTAAAGTTTCTGAAACAACAAACTAAGACCGAAGAGTTTGATGTTATCCGTATCGGTTTATCTTCGCCGGACATGATCCGTTCATGGTCCTTTGGTGAAGTGAAAAAGCCAGAAACGATCAACTATCGTACCTTTAAACCCGAGCGTGACGGTTTATTCTGCGCCCGTATTTTTGGCCCGGTAAAAGATTACGAGTGTTTGTGCGGTAAGTACAAACGCTTAAAGCACCGCGGTGTTATTTGTGAAAAGTGTGGTGTTGAAGTTACTTTAACCAAGGTGCGTCGCGAGCGCATGGGCCACATTGAACTGGCCAGCCCAACGGCACACATTTGGTTCTTAAAATCACTGCCAAGCCGTATTGGTTTGTTGCTGGATATGACTCTGCGTGATATCGAGCGCGTGCTGTATTTCGAAAGCTATGTGGTAACTGAGCCTGGTATGACGTCGTTAGAGCGCCGTCAGATGCTGACCGAAGAAGAATACCTTGACGTGCTGGAAGAGCATGGCGATGAGTTTGAAGCCAAGATGGGTGCCGAAGCAATTCTGGACATCTTAAAAGGCATTGAGCTGGCAACAGAAATCAAGCAAATGCGTGAAGAGCTGCCAACTATCAACTCAGAAACCAAGCGTAAGAAAATCAGCAAGCGTTTGAAACTGATGGAAGCATTCCACACGTCTGGCAACAAGCCAGAGTGGATGATCATGACAGTACTGCCGGTACTGCCACCGGATTTACGTCCGTTGGTACCACTGGACGGTGGCCGTTTTGCTACCTCAGATCTGAACGATTTATACCGTCGTGTGATCAACCGTAACAACCGTCTGAAACGCCTGTTAGATTTATCTGCACCTGACATTATCGTACGCAACGAAAAGCGTATGTTACAGGAAGCGGTAGATGCGTTATTAGACAACGGCCGTCGCGGCCGGGCTATTACCGGTTCTAACAAGCGCCCGCTGAAATCTTTGGCCGATATGATCAAAGGTAAGCAAGGTCGTTTCCGTCAGAACTTGCTAGGTAAGCGCGTTGACTACTCAGGCCGTTCTGTTATTACCGTAGGCCCTACGTTACGTCTGCATCAGTGCGGTCTGCCGAAGAAAATGGCACTTGAACTGTTCAAGCCGTTTATCTATGGCAAGCTTGAAGCACGTGGTTTAGCCACTACCATCAAAGCTGCCAAGAAGATGGTTGAGCGCGAAGAAGGCGCAGTATGGGACGTGCTGGATGAAGTTATCCGCGAACATCCGGTACTGTTAAACCGTGCACCAACACTGCACCGTTTAGGTATTCAGGCGTTTGAACCGGTTCTGATTGAAGGTAAAGCCATTCAGTTACACCCATTGGTGTGTGCGGCTTACAACGCCGACTTCGACGGTGACCAAATGGCCGTTCACGTGCCGTTGACTATCGAAGCCCAGCTGGAAGCCCGTGCGTTGATGATGTCAACTAACAACGTACTGTCACCTGCTAACGGTGAGCCTATCATCGTTCCTTCACAGGACGTTGTGTTAGGTTTGTATTACATGACGCGTGAGGCTATTAACGCCAAAGGCGAAGGCATGATGTTTAAAAGTGCGAAAGAAGCTGAAAAAGCCTTCCGTGCTGACTGTGCCAGCCTGCATGCAAAAGTAAAAGTGCGTATCACTGAAGTAGAGTTTGCTGAAGATGGCAGCCGTACTGAAACAACCGCAGTACGTGACACTACCGTTGGCCGCGCTATTCTGTATTCTATCCTGCCGGAAGGCTTAGCTTTTGATTCAATCAATCTGGCGATGGGCAAGAAGCAAATTTCACGTTTATTAAACGGTGCCTACCGTCGTATCGGTCTGAAAAAGACCGTTATTCTGGCAGACCAAATCATGTATACCGGTTTCCATTACGCCATGTTGTCAGGTGTATCGGTAGGTATTAACGATATGGTGATCCCGGATTCTAAGACCGACATTATCGACGCTGCAGAAGCAGAAGTAGCCGAGATCCAGGACCAGTTCCAACAAGGTCTGGTTACTGCCGGTGAAAAGTACAACAAAGTTATCGATATCTGGTCTACTGCTAATGAAGTGTTGTCTAAGGCGATGATGGACAACCTGTCAAAAGAAGACGTGGTTGACCGTGATGGCAATACCGTACAGCAGCAGTCATTCAACTCGGTATATATGATGGCCGACTCCGGCGCTCGGGGTTCACCGGCGCAGATCCGTCAGCTGGCAGCAATGCGTGGTCTGATGGCAAAACCGGATGGTTCTATCATTGAAACGCCAATTACGGCTAACTTCCGTGAAGGCTTAAGTGTATTACAGTACTTCATCTCTACTCACGGTGCGCGTAAAGGCTTGGCCGATACCGCTCTGAAAACAGCTAACTCCGGTTACCTGACCCGCCGTCTGGTAGACGTTGCGCAAGACTTAGTCGTTACTGAGCGGGACTGTGGTTCTGATCAGGGTATTATCATGAAGCCGCTGATTGAAGGTGGTGACGTGGTCGAAGGTCTGCGCGAGCGCGTACTGGGCCGGGTGGTTATTGGTGATGTTGTATCACCAACAACAGGTGCCGTACTGGTAGCCGATGGCACCATGCTGGATGAGCAATTGTGTGATGCCTTAGAGCAAAACTCAATTGACGAAGTACACGTACGCTCGGTAATTACCTGTAAAACTGACTTTGGCGTTTGTGCCAAATGTTATGGCCGTGATTTAGCACGCGGTCACCTGATAAACGCCGGTGAAGCGGTAGGTGTTATTGCGGCACAATCAATCGGTGAACCAGGTACACAGTTAACCATGCGTACCTTCCACATCGGTGGTGCGGCATCACGGGCATCAGCAGAGAATAGTGTACAGGTTAAAACGGCCGGTACCTTAAAGCTGCAAAATGCCAAGTTTGTGCGTAATGCTGATAACAAGATTGTTATCACCTCACGTTCTGCTGAAGTGACAGTGTTTGACGAATTAGGTCGTGAGAAAGAGCGTTATAAGCTGCCGTACGGTTCGATCCTGACGACAGACGATAATGCCAAGATCACAGCTGGCCAAATTGTGGCGAACTGGGATCCGCATTCACACCCTATTATCGTTGAGCGTGGCGCCAAGGTTAACCACAGCGATGTGGATGACACTAACACTGAAGTACAACAGGATGAGCTGACCGGCTTAACCCGTACCGTGGTGAAAGATTTGGCCAAGGCTAACGCCAAAGAGCCAAAACTGATCCTGACCATGGATGACGGTGCGCTGCAGGAAATCCGTTTACCAAGCTTTACCACTATCGAAGTTACTGATGGTGCTACGGTAAAAGCCGGTGAAGTATTGGCACGTATTCCGCAGGAAAGCTCGAAGACCCGTGACATCACCGGTGGTCTGCCGCGCGTTGCTGACTTGTTCGAAGCGCGTAAGCCAAAAGATCCGGCCATTCTGGCGGAAATCTCCGGTGTTATCAGCTTCGGTAAAGAGACTAAAGGCAAGCGTCGTCTGTTAATCACGCCGGACCAGGGTGATGTACATGAAGAGATGATCCAGAAATGGCGTCAGGTTAATGTGTTCGAAGGTGAGCGCATTGAAAAAGGCGAAGTTATTTCTGAAGGCCCGGAGTCAGCACACGATATCCTGCGTTTACGTGGTGTCCACCATGTGGCGAGCTACATTGTGAACGAAGTACAGGACGTTTACCGTCTGCAGGGCGTTAAGATCAACGATAAGCACATCGAGACCATTATCCGTCAGATGCTGCGTAAGTGCTTAATTACCAGCCCGGGCGACAGTGAGTTCTTGGAAGGCGAAATGGCTGAAGTGGCCCGCGTCAATATCGCTAACCGCGAATTGGAAGCGGCCGGTAAAATGCCTGCGCAATACGAGCGTTCATTACTGGGTATTACTAAGGCGTCACTGTCGACTGACTCGTTCATTTCGGCGGCGTCGTTCCAGGAGACCACACGCGTTCTGACTGAAGCTGCTGTAGGCGGTAAGATTGACGAACTGCGTGGTCTGAAAGAAAACGTAATTGTTGGCCGTTTGATTCCGGCAGGTACTGGTTTTGCGTATCACCAAAACCGTGCCCGTCTGCGTCAACGCGGCGGCAATAACGAAGTTGTTGAACCGGCAATGAGTGCAGAAACGGCAGAGCAAGCCTTGTCTGACGCTTTGAACATGGATTTGTCAGGTAACGACGACTAAAAGCAGGGAAACAGCGCTGATTGCTGGCTAAATTAGCAGCAATTGGCTTTGTTCCTTGACAGGTCAAAGCTTGACCATTAGAATTCCGCGACCCTGATTTTGGGGGGCGGAATTTTCACGTTTATTGGGTATATATTAACCAGGAGTATTTAATGGCAACAATCAACCAGCTAGTGCGTAAGCCGCGCAGCCAGAAGGTAGCCAAGAGCACCGTTCCGGCGCTTGAAGCTTGCCCGCAGAAGCGTGGTGTTTGTACCCGTGTATACACCACTACACCTAAGAAGCCAAACTCAGCATTACGTAAAGTATGCCGTGTTCGTTTAACTAACGGATTCGAAGTTTCTTCTTACATTGGTGGTGAAGGCCATAACCTGCAAGAGCACAGTGTTGTGCTTATTCGCGGTGGCCGGGTAAAAGACCTGCCAGGTGTGCGTTACCACACCGTACGCGGCACATTAGACTGTGCTGGCGTTAAAGATCGTAAACAAGCCCGTTCTAAGTACGGTGCAAAACGGCCTAAGAAATAACGGTACTCCGTTAGTAAGGCCAAACTAAACAACTTTTTTTCTTTAATGTATTAAAAGTTTTGGAATCACCTGAAGCAATCGGAGTTACGAATGCCAAGAAGACGCGTCATAGGTCAACGTAAAATTCTTCCAGATCCTAAATTCGGAAGTGAATTACTTGCCAAGTTTGTAAACGTCGTTATGGTCGACGGTAAAAAATCTACAGCCGAATCAATTGTATACGGCGCATTAGAGTTAGCAGCTACCAAGTCTAAGAAAGAACATTTAGACATTTTTGAAGTAGCTCTGGACAACATTCGTCCAACGGTCGAAGTTAAATCACGCCGCGTAGGTGGTTCTACCTACCAGGTACCATGTGAAGTTCGTCCTGTACGTCGTAATGCTCTGGCAATGCGTTGGTTGGTTGAAGCTGCCCGTAAACGTGGTGAAAAATCAATGGCTCAGCGTTTAGCTGGTGAAATGCTGGATGCCGTTGACAACAAAGGTTCTGCAGTGAAAAAACGTGAAGACGTGCACCGTATGGCCGAAGCTAACAAAGCGTTCGCCCATTTCCGTTGGTAAGCCCGTCTTAACAAGAGGATATTATTGTGGCACGTACAACCCCAATAGAACGCTACCGCAACATTGGTATCTGTGCTCACGTAGATGCGGGTAAAACCACCACTACTGAGCGTGTACTGTTTTACACCGGTCTGTCACATAAGATTGGTGAAGTACACGACGGCGCAGCGACCATGGACTGGATGGAGCAGGAGCAGGAGCGTGGTATTACTATCACGTCCGCTGCAACTACGACATTCTGGGCGGGTATGAATGCTCAGTTTGAGCAGCATCGCGTTAATATCATCGATACACCGGGGCACGTTGACTTCACTATTGAAGTTGAACGCTCGCTTAGGGTATTAGATGGTGCTGTGGTTGTGTTGTGTGGGTCATCAGGGGTTCAGCCGCAAACGGAAACGGTTTGGCGTCAAGCCAATAAGTATGAAGTACCGCGGCTGATCTTCGTTAATAAAATGGACCGCACCGGAGCCAACTTCCTACGCGTTGTTAAGCAGGCGCAAACGCGTCTGAACAGTACCATAGTGCCAATTCAGCTGCCTATCGGCGCTGAAGACGATTTCGCAGGCGTAGTCGATCTGATTAAGATGAAAGCCATCAACTGGAATATGGAAGACCAGGGGATGACGTTCACTTATGAGGAGATCCCTGCTGACATGCTAGAAGAATGTCAGCATTGGCGGCAAAATCTTATCGAAGCAGCGGCAGAAGCCAGCGAAGATATGATGGAGCGCTATTTAGAGGGCGACGAGTTCACTGAAGACGAAATCAAAGCGGCATTGCGTGTGTTAACACTGCGCAATGATGCGGTTTTGGTATTATGTGGTTCTGCTTTCAAAAACAAAGGTGTTCAGGCAGTGCTGGATGCGGTAATTGAGTACTTACCTTCTCCGACCGAAGTTAAGGCGATTACCGGTATCAATGAAGACGAGTCTGAAGGCGAGCGTCACTCCAGTGACGACGAACCTTTCGCAGCACTGGCGTTTAAAATTGCTACTGATCCCTTCGTGGGTACGCTGACATTTTTCCGTGTGTATTCCGGTGTTATCAACACAGGTGATACGGTATACAACCCGGTGAAAATGAAGAAAGAGCGTATTGGTCGTGTCGTGCAAATGCACGCCAACAACCGTCAGGAAATTAAAGAAGTACGTGCCGGCGACATCGCTGCCGGTATCGGTTTCAAAGACGTAACAACAGGTGATACCTTGTGTTCACCTGACCATATTATCACTCTGGAGCGGATGGAATTCCCAGAGCCGGTAATATCTGTTGCGGTGGAACCGAAAACCAAAGCTGACCAGGAAAAAATGGGTATTGCGCTGGGTAAACTGGCGGCTGAAGACCCTTCTTTCCGTGTACATACTGACGAAGAAACCGGCCAGACTATTATTTCTGGCATGGGTGAATTGCACCTGGACATCATTGTTGACCGTATGCGCCGTGAGTTCAAAGTAGAGGCTAATGTGGGTAAACCACAGGTTTCTTACCGTGAAACACTGCGTGGTACCACTGAAGTTGAAGGTAAGTTCGTGCGTCAGTCTGGTGGTCGTGGTCAGTTTGGTCACTGTTGGCTGAAAATTGAGCCGCAGGAAGAAGGTGCCGGTTATACGTTCGTGAATGCGGTAGTGGGTGGCGTGATTCCAAAAGAGTACATCCCAGCTATTGATAAAGGTATTCAGGAACAAATGAAAAACGGCGTTCTTGCTGGCTACCCGGTAATTGACGTTAAAGTTACTGTGTTTGACGGTTCGTACCACGATGTTGACTCAAACGAAATGGCGTTTAAAATCGCTGCTTCAATGGGCTTCAAAAAGGGTGCACTGCAAGCCAAGCCGGTTATCCTTGAGCCAATTATGAAAGTTGAGGTGGTAACACCGGAAGACTTCATGGGTGATATTGTTGGTGACTTAAACCGTCGTCGCGGTATTATCAACGGCATGGAAGATGCACCTGGTGGTATCAAAATCGTTGATGTGCACGTTCCGCTTTCTGAAATGTTTGGTTATGCAACCAACATGCGTTCGTTAAGTCAGGGTCGCGCTTCATACTCAATGGAACCATTGAAATATGCGGAAGCTCCTAACAACGTTACAGAAGCAATTATCGCTGCACGTAAAGCATATTAATAACTTAGTTTGGCCTGCAAAAGCAGGCCGCAATTAAATAAAGAAGGGTCTATTCATGGCTAAGGCTAAATTTGAACGTAATAAACCGCACGTAAACGTAGGCACCATTGGTCACGTTGA
>NZ_JAKUJZ010000018.1:1853-4875 GCF_022436675.1 Rheinheimera hassiensis
ATTTGAGTTTAATCTCAAACTGCTCTTTAACAATTTGGCAAGCTGATAGTAGTAAAAAACAAGGTAACAATATTTATTTGTGAACCTTAAACACACTGTATGATTCTGAAGACATTTTGGGGTTGTATGGTTAAGTGAATAAGCGTACACGGTGGATGCCTTGGCAGTCAGAGGCGATGAAGGACGTACTAACCTGCGAAAAGCTGTGGGAAGCCGGTAAGAGGCATTAGACCCGCAGATATCCGAATGGGGAAACCCAGTGCATTTATGCACTATCCCAACATGAATACATAGTGTTGGGAGGCAAACCGGGAGAACTGAAACATCTAAGTACCCCGAGGAAAAGAAATCAACCGAGATTCCGTTAGTAGCGGCGAGCGAACGCGGAGTAGCCCTTAAGTTATTAAGGTGTTAGTGGAATGGCCTGGAAAGACCAGCGATACAGGGTGATAGCCCCGTACACGACAATGCTTTAGTAATGAAAACGAGTAGGACGGGACACGTGGTATCCTGTTTGAACATGGGGGGACCATCCTCCAAGGCTAAATACTCCTGACTGACCGATAGTGAACCAGTACCGTGAGGGAAAGGCGAAAAGAACCCCTGTAAGGGGAGTGAAATAGAACCTGAAACCGTGTACGTACAAGCAGTGGGAGCACCTTCGTGGTGTGACTGCGTACCTTTTGTATAATGGGTCAGCGACTTACATTCTGTAGCGAGGTTAACCGAATAGGGGAGCCGTAGGGAAACCGAGTCTTAACTGGGCGAATAGTTGCAGGGTGTAGACCCGAAACCGGGCGATCTATCCATGAGCAGGTTGAAGGTTGGGTAACACTAACTGGAGGACCGAACCCACATCTGTTGAAAAAGATGGGGATGACTTGTGGATCGGAGTGAAAGGCTAATCAAGCTCGGAGATATCTGGTTCTCCTCGAAAGCTATTTAGGTAGCGCCTCGGACGAATACCACTGGGGGTAGAGCACTGTTTGGGCTAGGGGGTCATCCCGACTTACCAACCCCATGCAAACTCCGAATACCAGTGAGTACTATCCGGGAGACACACGGCGGGTGCTAACGTCCGTCGTGAAAAGGGAAACAACCCAGACCGCCAGCTAAGGTCCCAAAGTAATGATTAAGTGGAAAACGATGTGGGAAGGCATAGACAGCTAGGAGGTTGGCTTAGAAGCAGCCACCCTTTAAAGAAAGCGTAATAGCTCACTAGTCGAGTCGGCCTGCGCGGAAGATGTAACGGGGCTAAATCATTCACCGAAGCTGCGGACTTGTGCTTGCACAAGTGGTAGAGGAGCGTTCTGTAAGCCGTTGAAGGTAGACCGGGAGGTTTGCTGGAGGTATCAGAAGTGCGAATGCTGACATGAGTAACGATAAGGGGAGTGAAAAACTTCCCCGCCGAAAGACCAAGGGTTCCTATCCCATGCTAATCAGGGTAGGGTGAGTCGGCTCCTAAGGCGAGGCTGAAAGGCGTAGTCGATGGGAAACAGGTTAATATTCCTGTACCGGCCAATACTGCGATGGGGGGACGGAGAAAGCTAGGCAAGCGCGGCGTTGGTAGTCCGCGTGAAAGTATGTAGGTTGGTGACTTAGGTAAATCCGGGTTGCTAAGACTGAGATACGAGACGAGTGTCCAAGGACACGAAGTTGCTGACGCTATGCTTCCAGGAAAAGCCTCTAAGCTTCAGGTATTGGTGACCGTACCCTAAACCGACACAGGTGGTCAGGTAGAGCATACCAAGGCGCTTGAGAGAACTCGGCTGAAGGAACTAGGCAAAATAGTACCGTAACTTCGGGAGAAGGTACGCTCTTTGCTGTGAAGGACTTGCTCCGTAAGCAGCGAAGAGTCGCAGTGACCAGCTGGCTGCAACTGTTTATTAAAAACACAGCACTCTGCAAACTCGTAAGAGGACGTATAGGGTGTGACACCTGCCCGGTGCCGGAAGGTTAATTGATGGGGTTAGCGCAAGCGAAGCTCTTGATCGAAGCCCCGGTAAACGGCGGCCGTAACTATAACGGTCCTAAGGTAGCGAAATTCCTTGTCGGGTAAGTTCCGACCTGCACGAATGGTGTAATGATGGCCAGGCTGTCTCCAGCCGAGACTCAGTGAAATTGAAATTGCGGTGAAGATGCCGTATACCCGCGGCTAGACGGAAAGACCCCGTGAACCTTTACTATAGCTTGGCACTGAACATTGACCCTACATGTGTAGGATAGGTGGGAGGCTTTGAAGTTGTGACGCTAGTCACGATGGAGCCGTCCTTGAAATACCACCCTTGTATGTTTGATGTTCTAACGTAGGTCCCTGAATCGGGATTGCGGACAGTGTCTGGTGGGTAGTTTGACTGGGGCGGTCTCCTCCTAAAGAGTAACGGAGGAGCACGAAGGTTGGCTAAGTACGGTCGGACATCGTACGGTTAGTGTAATGGTAGAAGCCAGCTTAACTGCGAGACAGACACGTCGAGCAGGTACGAAAGTAGGTCATAGTGATCCGGTGGTTCTGTATGGAAGGGCCATCGCTCAACGGATAAAAGGTACTCCGGGGATAACAGGCTGATACCGCCCAAGAGTTCATATCGACGGCGGTGTTTGGCACCTCGATGTCGGCTCATCACATCCTGGGGCTGAAGTCGGTCCCAAGGGTATGGCTGTTCGCCATTTAAAGTGGTACGCGAGCTGGGTTTAGAACGTCGTGAGACAGTTCGGTCCCTATCTGCCGTGGGCGTTGGATGATTGAGTGGAGTTGCTCCTAGTACGAGAGGACCGGAGTGAACGAACCGCTGGTGTTCGGGTTGTCATGCCAATGGCATTGCCCGGTAGCTACGTTCGGAACGGATAACCGCTGAAAGCATCTAAGCGGGAAGCCGGCCACAAGATGAGTCATCCCTTGGACTTTAAGTCCACTAAAGGGTCGTTGGAGACCACAACGTTGATAGGTGAGGTGTGGAAGCGCAGTGATGTGTTAAGCTAACTCATACTAATTGCCCGAGAGGCTTAACCATACAACGCCCAA
>NZ_JAKUJZ010000019.1 GCF_022436675.1 Rheinheimera hassiensis
ATGGTGCCGCTTATCCGAGTCGAACGGATGACCTACTGATTACAAGTCAGTTGCTCTACCAACTGAGCTAAAGCGGCACTACGTCAGTGGGTGCGAATTCTAGTGGAATGCCCTAAGTCGTGCAACAGAAAAAACCAAAAAAGCGTTAATTTCCTGCCTAAGCGCTCACAAAGTGCGCAAACAAGCCATTACATGTCGATATAACGCGCCAGTCCATGGAAAATCAGCAAAGGTTCTACAACAATAGGTAAATCTGACAGATAAGATTTAAGAAACTTACTGTCGCCTCCGGTTAACACTAACTTGTTACACGGTGTTTGCTGCCATGCCAACCTGATTGCGCCTAAAACTGCGGCTAAACAACCATTTTGTAAACCTGTCACTGTGTCAGCCCCCGGCTCCAACCGACCGTTAAACATTTCAGAATTAAACACCCTGGCGGTGTTCTTCACCACCGCTTGCTGTTGCATCTTGAGCCCAGGAATAATCCAGCCACCACCATGCCGGCCATCCTGCGCTAACCAATCAATAGTTACGGCAGTACCAGCGTCTACTATTAATGTGTTTTGTGACGGAAACAGTAACTGCGTACCAAGCATTGCCAGCCAACGATCTACTCCCAACATTTGTGGCTGCTGATAACTATTACTGACACCGCAAGCTTTTGCTTCAGAATATACCTGACGCCAGGGTAAATGGCCCAAACCCAGCTGCTGTTTAATCGCAGCAACTTTTTCTTGTGAGGCGACACTGGCAAAGTACACCGCTTTAATTGGCAATTTGGCCAGATTATCGGGTGCCAGTTGCGGCAAAGCCGTAACTTTACCACTTTTTATCAGTGCGGCTTTCTCCCGGGTATTACCGATATCCAGTAACAAATACACACTAATCTCCCGCACGCAAACTAAGTTCGCCACCGAAATAGGCTTGTACACCTGCAGCCGTTTCAATCAATAAAGCACCTTGCTGATCTACACCGAGGCAAATGCCCCTTATCTCAGTATTGCCAATTAACTTTACCGTCTTATCACGGTACTGATTATACTGATTAAACTCATCAACAAAGCTACTAAAACCGGTATGGCTAAACTGGGTAAGTAGTGTCATTAGTTGTTTTTGTAACAATACTACCAGTAGGTTGCGTTCAATCACTTGGCCAGATGCTATGGTCAAGTCGATATATTTTTGATCTATATTGCCCAGCGCCTGCTGCGGCAGACGAATATTCATGCCAATACCGATGATAACATCACAGCCGGCATGGGCTTGCCCTGCCAGCTCTACCAAAATACCGCACAACTTTTTACCATCTATATATACATCATTTGGCCACTTAACCTTAGCATCAACCTGATACTGCTGTTTTAACAACCTGGCTATGGCTATGGCAACTACCAAACTTAATCCCATTGCCGCCTGAATCCCTTGTTCCAGTCGCCAATACATAGAGAAATATAGACTGGCAGCAAAAGGCGAATACCAATTACGGCCCCGCCGGCCTCTTCCTGCAGTTTGCGCTTCCGCTACTAAGGTATAACCGAGCTCATTTACCAAACCATCCTGCACTTTTTGCATCAACTGGCTGTTGGTTGAATCAGTAATATTTTGCACCAAAATATCGGCGCCGCTGCTCTGGCGCAACTGACTTATCTTCGCCGCATCGAGTAACGTAAGTGACTCAGCCAGGCAATAACCACGGCCTCTCACTTTATATATATCCAGCCCAAGTTGTTGTAGTTGCTGAATATGGTTTGCAATAGCGGTACGACTTAAGCCCAAGGTTTCTGCCAATACCTGGCCAGATTGAAATTCGCCATGGCTTAAGGCGCTGAGCAATTGGCGCTGAGTCACTAAACTGGCTTTGCTCATCTGAATGACTGTCCGGCGCTATTTAACATACGTACTTCAGGCTCTAACTCAATACCATAAGTAGTGAACACTTGCTGCTGAACGGCAGTAATAAGCTGCTCTAACTCAGCGGGCGTGCCGGCTCCATGATTTACCACAACCAGCGGCTGTAACTTATAGCAACCCACGTCACCGTAACGCTTACCCTTAAAGCCTTGCTGCTCTATCAACCAAGCAGCCGGAACCTTTACGCTATCATCGGCTTGGGTAAACCCTGGCATATCAGCATATTTTGCTTTCAGTTCAATATATTGCTGTTTCGCAACAACCGGATTTTTAAAAAAGCTACCACAATTAGCCAGCACCTCCGGGTCAGGTAATTTACTGCTACGCACTGCAATAACCTGACTAAAGATAGTATCGATCGTTGCGTCAGAAGCCAGATGATCAAGCCCTTTATAAGCTAACACCCGTGCAGGTTGTTGACTCAGGCATAGTCCCACCGCAGTAATAATACCTTTACCTGTGAGGGCATGCTTAAACACGCTGTCTCGGTAACCAAACTTGCAACGACCTGCAGCAATACGCTGCATCTTACGCTGCTGCCAGTGGTAAAAATCCACATATAAACAGCTGTCTGCCAGCTCAACGCCATAAGCACCGATATTTTGCACCGGCGCGGCACCGACTGAACCTGGGATTAGTGCCAGGTTTTCTATCCCCCACAGCTGCTGTTCAACTGTCCAGTTGACCAACTGATGCCAGTTATGACCTGCTTCCACGTGTATTAACACATGCTGCGGATCCAAATGTGTAACAGTTTTGCTGTCGGCGACAAAACGACATACAGGTGCGCTCAGGTCCTGCATAAAAATGGTATTGCTGCCCTCACCCAACACAACAGGAGTTGTATCGGAATCGAAGCTCTCCAGCTCAGCAACAGAACCAAACTCGATAACTGATGCCAGCTGAGCATTAAAGCGGAAAGTAGAGTACGGGACTGCAGAAATATTAGTCAAAGTGCGCATGATCAGGCCAGTTAACGCGAATACCGCTATTGTAATGATGTGGTTGACGAAGCGCAAAGCAAAAAAGCCCGACTCTTGCGAGACGGGCTTGTTTACGTATTGGGAGCCTGGCGGTGAACTACTCTCGCATAGCGAATGCTACACTACCATCGTCGCAGCTGCGTTTCACTTCTGA
>NZ_JAKUJZ010000001.1 GCF_022436675.1 Rheinheimera hassiensis
TTGGCGACCGATCTGATCGCGCAAACCGCATTGAGTTCCTTTCCCTTAGTGATCTACTGTTAGGAACAGTTATTTAGCGCATTAATAGAAGTCATTTATTATTTGAGTGACTTCCTTCTGCACTACGCATTGCTTTTAACCGCCACCAGTGTACTTGCAATGGCGCTTCTTGAAATGTGGAAGAATATCTTTAATAGCAGGGAAAAGTTCCACATGCGTCAGATTCACAAATGGATTACTGAAACGTCGCTCCCTCTTGAAACATCACAAAATCAGTCTGAGCATCCCGAAGGACTGCAAAACAATGTATATCGGCAACTTATTTTGCTTACTACTGGCGAACGTCTTGATGCTAGTTTCACTCTTGACGGGATTAAAGACGAACATTTTAAACTCATACCAAAAAACGCTCTGTTTGCGCTTGAGCTTGAAAAAATGATGGGTCAAATCCAGGAAGCTGCGGATTCAGCGCTCTCAGATCCAAACCTTTACCCTCAACTCTATCAATTTCTCACCCAAGGAGCTTATAAGGAAGACATTTTACAATGGCTGACGGAGTCAACCTTTACCCCTGATGCAAATAACAATGATCACCAGGCCATGAAGAAGCGTGCAGATGTCTTTAGTCGACTGAGCAAGCTTGCGAAGCGGAGATTAGACTGTCTGCAAATTGAAATGAAGTTTGTATGGAGTCATAGCAATCAGAGACACTCAATTATTTTAGGGGGCGTCCTGCTTTTTATTAGCTTAATTTATCTTGAAATTACGACAGGTAATGAGACCGGCCCCTTGGATTGGTTACGAATACTGATCGCATCACTTATCGGTGGTATAGTCGCTCCTGTTGCAAAAGATTTAGTAGTAGCACTAAGAAAGGTCCGTCAAAGTGGCTAGATACGTTGGCGTTCCCAAAGGTTATCCGTCTGGTGTAGTCTATCAGCTCCGTCAAAGTTTTGAAGGAGGGGACCTTCGGCAAAGTTTATTGATGGAACCGAGTAATAAAGGTTTTGATAGGCGCGAGATAGTTGTTTTGGTGCATGGATTTAATAACCATTACGGCGAAGCCGCAGTTGCTTATGAGGGGTTTCGCAAACGGCAATATAGCCTGAACTCAAGTCTGCAACCAGCATCACTTCAATCAATTTTGGCTGACGTACATTGGCCGGGAGATGCAGCTTGGGGCTTGTTCGATATTGCTGATTTTTTGGTTTATCCTTATGCAGTTGGCACAGCGAAGAAAGCTGGTGCAATACTCGCGAAGTTTCTTATGCAAATGCCAAACCTTGAAATTGTCCACTTCATTGGACACTCCCTCGGCTGCAGAGTAGTACTCGAAACAATTAGGAAGCTTGGGGCTCGGCCACAAGTCGGGAAACTATGTTTAATGGCAGCCGCCGTACCTGTTTTTCAAGTGGAATACGGGGGACGCCTTGCTTCAGCAATAGCCCGTGCTAAACATGTATTAGTGCTTCATTCTAGTAGCGATTTAGTTCTAAAAGCGGCCTTCCCCCCCGGCCAATTTGCAGCGGGCCGTGGTGAGGGTTTTTTTCCTGTGGCATTAGGTCGTGATAAACCACCACCAACGGTTGCGGGAATGTTGAGTGAAAAAGAGGTTAAGGGGGCAAAGCATAGTGATTATTGGGGGCATCAACTTACTAAGCAATCACAGGATGCTGCAGCATATACTGCGGAGTTTATAGGCTTTGACATCAACTTCAGAAGCATCGGGAAACGTAATTCAGCTAAGGCTATGAAATTTTGTGCATCACGTAACGTAAGTGAAAGTAGAACTCTTGGTTGATATTTTTGTTCATGATTATTATCTGTCTTAGCCCACTTGTATATGTGTGTTTTTACAGTCCCTCGATCTGGATGAGATTTGCAATTTAAATTGGATTGGTCTTAATGTCATCTGACACTTTTCATGATCGAGCTTGATCAAATCTGACAATCAGCTTAGTGCCAAAAGCGGATATTCACTGAGATGCGATTAAATCGGCGCTTTTCACTGAAAGCGGACGTTACTTGAAAAACGTGACTCTCGGATTTCGAGTTTTTCTAAACCTCAGGATATTGTCAAAACGTCAAAATACGTAGATTGTCCATTTCTCGTTTCTGAAGGTTACCAAGGTTAAGAATATAACGAAGTAACAAAATTTAGTTAGCAACTACAGCTGCACATTCAGATTGTAGAGTTCAATGTACTGAAAATCATATTTACAAGTACATGGTTCGACAAATAAAAGTAATATGGATTAAGATTGAATATCAACCATATCCACTGGAATAGCTACTTAAAGGGATATTAAACGTGCGTTTCTTTAAAGATGGTCCAAGTATTCCAGATCTACTGCTTGAACGGCGAGATCAGGGACGAGTTGTGTTTCTGTGTGGAGCAGGAGTTTCTTTGAATGCAGGAATGCCTACTTTCTATGAGCTAACAAAACATGTAGTTGATTCCTTCGATCCACCTAAAGATTCTACAGTGGAGTCTGAGTTTAGACTTTGGATTGAAGATTATGAGAGTAAACAAAATCGCCCGAAGGCTCCTCTTGACCAGATCTTTCATCTCCTCTATCAGGAATATGGTCGAGAGGACGTCAATGCTTTGGTTGCAGAACGACTTTGGCGTGCCAGAGCTTACGATGTCAAAAGTAAAGAACATAATATAATTACGAAAATATCGACTGACCAAAATGGCAAACCGCAGGTCGTAACTACCAACTTCGACTTGCTTTTCGAACCTGATTTGATATGTGCAGAAGGGAAGATTTATGAACCACCTGCCTTTCCCGACATTAACCTCGGTGTACCTTTAACTGGCATCACCTATCTACACGGCCGCCTTCAAAACCCAGATGTCAAGCTGCATCCTTATGTACTGAGTAGTGCCGATTTTGGGCGAGCCTATTTATCTGAGGGGTGGGCTACCAACTTTATTCGATCGTTATTAAAAAGTTACACAGTTGTTCTTCTGGGCTATCAAGCTGAAGATCCGCCAGTGAAGTATTTGCTTCAGGGGCTTAATCATAATGGCCTTTCAGACAGATCAAATCTTTATGCTTTTGATAAGGGAGAGCCCGAAAATATAGAAGCTAAGTGGAGGGATCGCGGTGTAACAGCTATTGCCTGCAAAGATTACCCAAGTCTTTGGCAAAGTCTTGAAGCTTGGGCGGAGCGAGCCGACAATCCACGACTGTGGAGGTCCAATGTAATTAACTTGGCTATGAAGGGCCCTCGCCAGCTTTCAGCTTTTGAACGAGGCCAAGTGATCCATTTAGTCAGAACAACCGCTGGAGCTCGTTTGTTTGCAAAAGCTAATCCTCTTCCTCCGCCAGAATGGTTGTGTGTTTTTGATGCCTGGTGTCGCGTAGGTAAAGTGAGCAAAGATTATTTAGATAACGGAGAAATTTTTGATCCATTACTGGAGTACGGCCTAGATGATGACCCTCCAAGGCCTTCTGATGCTGATAAAGAGTCCAATTGGGTCTACGACCATATTCTGGAATGGCGCCGAAGCGACACTAATCCATCAACTTTTCATAGACTCGGAAATCGGCAAATAGCTGGCTCTGAAAGCATGCCACCAAGACTACTCCATCTATGCAACTGGATTACAAAGCATTTAGACAGCCCTATTGCCGCATGGTGGGCGGCCCGCCAAAGTGGACTACATCCGAGGCTTATGGCCAGTATAGAGAGGGAACTCCAAAGAAATCTGCAATTTCACCCGGAAGCTCGTCGTACTTGGAGTCTTATTATTAAATATCAATCTGATAGCAGAAACTTTCGTTGGGATTCTGGCTGGTACGATGTTAAAAAAAGAATTAAAAACGAAGGCTGGACTCCTGCAGTACTCCGATACTTCGAAGAAGTAACAGAACCCATCTTATCGTTGGAGCCTCCTATAGGTATTAAGGTGTCGAAACCACCATTCGGCAGCTGGGAGGACTCGACTACCGAGAGTTTTCCGCGCTGGACTGTGAAATTTCCTGATAGACATAGTGAAGAACTTGTTGTGCCTGACTTGGTGATAGGAGCTGTTTTTCGTGTTGCTGAGAGACATTTCCACCATGCTGCCGGGCTTCTAGAGGACACAAACACATTATATTTCTCTGCTCCGACGTGTTATCCAGATCGAGAGGTTGAAGGCCAAAACCATGAGCGCCATGAAGTGTTTAGATGGTTCCTCGAATTGTTTGCTCGAATGGCCTCAAACTTCCCTGAGATCACGCGAGGGTATGTAGCTACATGGCCTCGCGAAGATAGGTTTTACTTTAGGAAACTTAAGCTATTCGCACTGAGTCATGTTGAGCTATTTGAAGCCGATGAGGCAGCTGAAAGTTTGCTGAACCTTTCGCAAGAGTGCTTTTGGGATATGAATGTACGTCGAGAGTTATTGTTCTTGATCAGTGACCGATGGGAAAGCTTTTCTGTCGAAAATAAAACTGCTCTTGCAGATCGGCTACTTAACGGACCAGACAAAGAGGAACATTGGTCTGACGAAGAATACCCAACAATCAATAACGAAATAGCGAGTCAGTACACACGTTGGTTGGTTTTACAAGGTAAATGTCTGATGGAAAATCAAACAAGTCGATTGGAGGGTATGATATCGAGGATCCCGAGTTGGAACGATGGCTGGACATCCAGTTTGGTTAAAGAGCATTATGGATATGTTAGGCGCATTGGAACAGATGAGGCGCCTGCAACCATTATCGATTTGCCGGTTAGTGAGGTGGTGGTCAGAGCGAAGGCTGAACATGGGCGTGATTTAGACAGCTTTACGAATAGACAGCCTTTCAATGGTTTAGTTAAAGCCAATCCACGTAAGGCGCTGTCATCGCTTTCTTATGTGGCTAGGAGCGGTGAATACCCTCGAGAATTTTGGTCTGCTTTGATTGGTGATTGGCCAGATGGAGTTCCCCCAAGGCTTTTCCGTGTATTTTTGCATCGGCTCGGACGCCTACCTTATGAAGCTATTCGTGAATTACGACATTCAGTTGGGAGTTGGCTTCGGGACAAACTACTTTCAGCGGTGGTTTTTGAACCAGAGCTTGCCTGGAATACGTTTGATCACCTAGTTTCCGGGTTGATTTCTGAAGATGGGGTTGCGACCCGCAGTGCAATTGAGGAAGTTCGAAGTGGTGGAACGGTTATTGAACGCTCACGCAGAACCATGGATTACGCAATAAACAGCCCTATCGGGCATGCGATGCAAGGATTACACAATACTCTAGATTCTCTGAAACTGAATCAAGAGGAAGGAATACCAGAAAGGTTTAAATTTCGAATTGAGCGCTTGGTTGCAGCCCCAGGTGAAGGAAAAGATCACGCAGTCGCTATTCTAACTAGGCAAATTAAGTGGCTGCTTTATTTGGATCCTGCGTGGGTAAGAGACAGAGTTGTTCCCTGGTTCGACTTTGATAACTATTTTTCGGAGCCGGCTTGGAATGGATATCTTTTTGCAGCAGAGCTCCCACCACAAGAGATTGGGGCTGCTCTCAAGCCAAAGTTGCTGTATTTGTTCCCGGCTCTTTATAGATGGAGTTGGGGTGAAAATCTTGCGAGGATCGCAACTCAGATTATTATTAACCTTGCTGTATTTCGAAGCGATAAACCAGATGGATTGAATGCTAAAGAAGCTCGCCATTGTTTGCGCAGTATGAATGATCGAACCCGGCAGGATGCAGTGTGGCAGCTTGGTAACATAGGACGCACAGAAAATAATGGTTGGTCTAAGCATGTTATACCGTTTATCAACACAGTCTGGCCAAGAGAGCGCAAATTCATAACCTCTAATTTGGTATTTTCCTGGGTATCTCTACTGGAGCGTACCGATGAGCGGTTTCCCGAAGTTCTAAGAGCTGTTCGCCGCTATTTAGTGCCTGTAGAGCGTGAGAGCCACTGGCTCTATAACTTCGGCCGGGAAGCTAGCGAAGAACAGCTTCTGACGAAAAAGTATCCTGCAGACGTTTTAGAATTGCTTGATGCAGTTATCCCCAACAGTGCCGAAGACATTCCATATGATCTAGCCCTAGTACTCGACCTTATCGAAGAAACAGCCCCAATGCTTGTTAGTGATCGTCGGTTCTTGCGCTTGGTTGGTTTGATAGAACAGACATAGGGTAGTGACACACTGAATTGGGTCAGTTAAGTAGAGGTTTTTTCACATGCTGAGTTCACAAAAGACGAATGTCTGCAACTAAGGCAAAGTAGATATTCGTTTTTTCGAGATCGCCTGAATGAACAGCAGCTTCTCGCTCATAACTGACTGTCGGGTTAGATTGGAACCTCTCGGCTAAACTGTCAGATCAGATATGAGCCACTACATTTAAATACCTTATGAAGAAAGCCCCTGTATATACCAACCTGTTTTTAGTTTGCAGTACATGTTTTATCTATTAATGTCCCAAGACTCGTCAGTGCATCCTTATAGCAATTGTAGGCATCACCGACTTGATACCATTGGTTACAGCGGTAGCCAGGTAGCATTAACACGATCAGCGTTTTACTAGTGTCGGGTTGTAGTTTAGCCAGTGACGGCAAATCCCGGCCAAGGCCGTTCCACACCTTTAGCATGGCAACAGCCTGCTGCTCTGTAACCCTCTGATTATCCATATTCAGATCCAATAAGTGAATTATTGGTTAAAAATAGATTTACAAATGATTGATGTCAACCTCCGTAATAACTAAAATACTTCCACTTGCTGAAACAAATGAGGGAGTGAACTTCATGATGAAACCGAGCACTACACACAATTTTCCGACTTTGCCTATGCCGCAACGTCCTTTAAATCCCAGCCCGCTCGAAATGGTTATTTATAATTATGAACTCAAGGCTCGGGCGTTTCACATTGAACGAAATAAGGCCACTCCCGCCAATGAATGTGAAAAAGTACGACAAGCTCGGATTGCAAAATGCGAAAGAGACTGGGAACATCTTCGAATAGAACGCAGAAAGATTGGAGTTCAGGTTAAATTACATGAACATCTGCAGTCATATAGAGACGCATGTTCCTCTATGTCTCAGGAAGAATTAGCTAGAGAAAAGCATCACCCCACTAAAACGTTGAGAAAAAACCTGTTTGCTGCCGGAGAGCCAAAGCCTAGCCCAATACATGAAGCTCATCACATAATTCCAGGCAAAGGTAGATACTTACAGTATCAAATGATGATTTGCCGTCTCAATTTACACTCGTATGGGATTGGTATTAACGATCCGAAAAATGGTATGTGGTTAAGAAATTATGAGAAAAATAAACCTGATGATTGGGCTACGCCTGAAGCCTCTGGTCATCGGTCATTACATTGCACAGAGTACGAGCATTGGATATCACAGAAGTTTATGAATGATAATGTCCCCGAACATGTTTATGTAGGCTGGCTGAAAGATGTAAAACGGCGATTAAGGTACGGCGTTTTTTCGTTAGATGATGCGGGCTCCGGAGTTCGCTCATGATATTCAGAATTGCAGCCCCTAAAAACACTCACGAGCTTATCGATTTTGATGTTATTTCAATGGCTAAAATGCTTGGAGATAAAGACTTCAAGTTAGTGAGACGGCTTTCAAACTCAACTGTAAGCATTTTGGACAGGTGGGTGAAACCCAGTTGTGGTTTCAATAAAAAATACAAGAATGAACCCAGCGACGTTTCGCTTTGGGGAAGTTTTTTGCTTTTGAGTCCATTAGCTTATGACTCGCTGTCCTCTGATTTATCTGCTCATGGTGAGTTTTTGCCTATTGATTTGAATGGCACAGATTGGTGGTTGTTTAATTGTTTGGAGTTAGGCAAAGAGTCTCTTGCTGATTGTGTCCCCCATGAGGCTGCGCACTCAACTGAGTTAGAGAAATTAGTGTTTGATGAGCGCGCGCTGTCTGGCAAGCTAATTTTTAAATCTGAACTCGAAGGATGTAAAACTCTGTTTTGTGATGACCGCTTAAAGATGGCTGTTACTCAGCTACCCGTGTGTGGGGTAAATTTCAATACCAATTTGGTAGAGCAATTTTTAGTATTGTGATGTATTGGTAGTCCAAATAGGCATATGGTTTGATGAGGACTTAGTTGGATTGGTCTTATTTTCATCTGACACTTTTCATGATCGAGCTTGATCAAATCTGACAGTCTGGACTTCCCCTAAAAGACTAGACACGCTTAATTTAGAATACAACTTTAGGAGGGCTCTATGTTCAAGTGACGTTTTACACCAGAAAATACTCCCCTTATCTCATAGTGATAAACCACCTAATGGGATATTAATTTAGGTCATTGTTAGTTTATGGGTACATAGTCCTACTTTTTAAGTTTTACAACTATCGGTAAAACAGACATTATTAATGAAATAAGTACAGTTAGTTTATTGGAATTTTGGGTTTTGGCGGAGCTTCAGGCTCACCTATCCAATTTTCAATTGCCGATGAGAGATGCTCTGCCCAGCTGTGATCGCCATTTTCAGGATAGTTACCTTTTTTCAGTTCTGATAATGTAATCCCATTTAACTGAATACCACCTCTATCCCACGTTGGGTTCTCTAAACCATACATTTGGGCTAATTCGTGCAAGCGTTTCCACCAATGTTTCTTTTCACCAGAGTCGTCCCAAGACCATTTGCCATCTTCATACAAGACGATATCTACGGCTAAGCCATATTGGTGAAGACTGGACCAGGGGGCCGCGTTAGTAACTTTTGGCCCAGTGGTTGTTCGCCCCCGTTGATACAATTGTTGCTGACGTCCTGGAGAACGATAGGCTTCGAAAATCTGAAAAGGTATACTTTCTTGGTTAAGACTAGATAGCAGTGATAATAAGCGGGAGCGAAATTCAGGATGTAAAACAGATAATCTGGTGTCGCGCCCTTCGATTACCGTTGGTTTATCTCCTAAACGTGCTCGAAGCTCTGTTAGTTTAGCCTGTTCCGCTTTCAATTCTTTTTCTAGTGCAGATGTGTCTATGCCTGTAAGAGTTTTGTTATCCACTTGTTGTTGCAGATTAGCGACTTCTATTTCTGCTTGCTGTTCATCGCTTATATAACCGGCCATCTTGTCTGCATAAGCTTGCCAACACTGTTGAGTGTCTTTTTCGCATAGAACTGATGCGAAGTATTCTGCGAACCATAACCTTTTTTGTGGGTTATCATCTAGGCCGTGTTTCAGGTACTTTGCAACAAGTTCGAACCGGTCTTTCGCAATTTTGGCGTCAGCTTCCTTGCTGGCAATTGCTATACTGCGTTCCCGATTGTTCTCGCTTACTACAGCCACAGCCAAAGTACCAAGACCAACAGTTATCAATATTTTTAGTACTCCGGCAATATGAGGTACTAAGATTACCCAGTTACTTTTAGGCGTGCTGCTATCAATTGACTCATTCTTGACTGACTCACGGGAAAAATAGTGTTTTCTGAAATCTTGAATAAGTAAGCGGATTTCACTAAGTAGCTCGCCAAGATCGTTTCGAAATTCACTCATCATTTTACCTGACGTAAACTATTTAATGAGGTTGTAATTGTCTATTACAACGATAGTCTGTTTTTGGTCTACAACTGCTGGAAAGGCTGCTGAAAACTTATTAATTAAATAATTTAGTAGAAAAGAAATGTTCCAGCAAAAAATGCATTAGAGTAAATCTTAACTTAGCTTGTCTGAATCACCACTATTTAAGTAGACACATGATAGCCATACTTGGTAGATAAACCTAAGCCATTAGCCTAACGTCCTTATTGGTTAATGAGTTAGGTCAACTGACAGCAATGAGCGAAAGTCGGCTGTTCGCTCATAACTGTCTGTCGGGTTAGATTGGAACCTCTAGGCTAAACTGTCAGATCAGATATGAGCCACTACAACTTAGTGAATATCTTCAGTTCAGTGTAAGAGCTTCATCTAACGATGGCCCAAGGCTAATATTCCTTGGGCCATGTTCAATTTTTCAGCAAGCCAGCTTAGCTTTCAGACCACCAACCTGCCCCTCTACCGCGGGCTCTTTGTATGAAGGTAAACTCGGCATTATATTAAGGCCGGCTCGGGACTCTACCTGATTAATGGTGACTTCACGCGGACAATAGCTGGCAGAACGACTTAGGTTCTGCTCCATAATATATGCAGAAGCTTCAACCCAGCCTGCGTTATCCGTAATAACCACTTTAAAATAACCTGACGGAATAGTATGGCTCTCATCTGCGCCGGGCAGTGTGCCAAAATACCACTCGTATAGCGGACCTGTAACCACATACACATCCTGGCCCGTGCGAGCCAGGTTTCTTACTGCAGTCTCTAAGTTAACCCACGCACCTTGGTTTAGGTTGGCTGATTGTGGTGTGATGTTAGAGAGGTAATTTGTCATCGCCCAATAAGCGGTATTACTGAATGCGGCAAGCGGCACTTGATGGCCGCGGTCAGTACCCAGCACCGCATTGGCGTCAGTGTAATCTGCCGGTTCAAGGGTGTAGGTAGAGTTAATGTCAGGGTCGGCTTTCCAAGTACGGGTGCGGGTTGGGCCATCAATCGTATTCTGAGTCACTTTGTAAGCGACCCAGTTAGCGAATTTTGTGCTGCTGTTGTTGTGTAAGGTGTAGATAGGACGATCAATTGTTTGTCCAGATTTACCAGTCGGGCAGCCATAAGCACAGTTCGCAGCGGATACCATACCGGTAAAGACGAAAGACAGTACTACTAACGTAAAGGTAATTGTGGTTTTCATTGTGATGCCTTCTTTTGATTAACTACACGGCATCGTGCATTCCATTTATTACCGTGTGATGACCAATTTTCAACCAAACTTTAATGAATACCACTCAGGTGCTAACAAAAAAACAGCATGATCTTGAAAGCTGATATGCGACTAAGTGAATAAATTCCATGTAAGTAGTTTAAGATTATTAATACACGCTGAATAAATAAATTAATAATAGGCATCCCAGATCTTTTAAATCTTTATTTTAATTGAGAAATTGTTTACTCTCCATGGTTGATTTATTGAAGGAAAAAACCATGTCAATTTTATTAGATAAGCGTGAATTAAAAAAAGCAGCAAAGGAACTGACGCTGGTTAAACTGACGGAAGTAATCGAAACCCTAAACAGTATCATAGCTGAACGGCAGAACGAAGTTGCGATGATTAACCAGTTAGAACAACTGGCGAAATCTCAGGGATTTACCTTAGAAAAGCTAGGCTACAAATTACATAATGATGCTGTAGCAGAACTGCAACAAGATTCTGAAAAAGTTGATAAACGCCCAACTAAGCCGAAGTTTAAGACTATAAACAAAGACAGCCAGTACTTCTATGTCGAGAACGGTCAGCTAAACCTGCTGCGCACTCACACCATGAAGAAAGGTTTGCAGGATCGTGGGGTTGATGTAGTGCCAATATCTAAGGTCGATAAAAAGTACGGTAAGCAAATCGATGCATTAATCGCAGATGCCTCTGCACAAGCTTTAGATAACTACAACTCTAAAGTAGATGCCTGGAATGAATGGGCAGCAGCTAATGGCGAAGAAATCCTGGCTAAGAAATAACACCTGATATCTGAAACCCAGCCCAGCTGGGTTTCTTCTTTCCAACATAAGGCCCGAAGGAGGAGCTCTAATACTTGACGTGTTCTCGATATTTAAGCCCAATAAGCCTTAACTTCTTCATAACTTATTTGGAATATTTCAAGACTATCATAATATAATAAATCGTCTGAGATATAGAAGAGAAAATGTAGGATACCGGAAGGTTAGGTGGAATATGGAAAATTGTATGTGACAACAAAATTTATGTATATACTGGCCTAAAGCACTATAAATATAGTATGACCAGTTAGAAAATCCATTCTGCACTAAATAACAAATGTAAAATCATAAAACTAGGTATAAGATGTAATATCACACCAATGAACAAGTCTAGTGACAGAAGAACCACCCACCCAAGTAATATTTTGGTGAATTTGAAGTTGATAAGGTACACCTGTACCCCAGCCATAAGGCCTGTCTATCGTAACCACATAAGCATAACAACTAGATGCATTACCACCTTGTATTAACAGTTCGCAATCCCAATTATAGAAACCTAGCATATCTTGGGTTAATGTAGAACAATATGCGTGAGCAGGTGCAGCTATCAATTGTGCAGCCATAGCCGCAGTTGGCATAAATAAGTTTTTCTTATTCATAAAAACCGTCCTTAAATTTTTATTTACCATTAATTTTTATATTATCGGTCAAGTTATACTCAGTAAATCCATTCCGAGAAGTGACACCTTTAACTGAAGAAGCAGTTTCAGTGTAAATACCTATAACTATGTCGTTTTTATTATGAATAGATGGGTTATAAGCAAAATATACAGGGATCTCTTCGGTTAATTCATTGATAAATTCTACAGTCGCCTGCTCTCTTTGTTCTGGTGGAAAACCACCAATTTTTTTAGCCCCGTCATTCATAAAACTCAAAAAGACCTGCTGATCAACAGTTTCAATTTTTGAACGATAGCTTAAAAAACACCCACTTGATTTAAACAATATTGGATTAACTTCTGATGCTTTATATTTAGATTCAAGCTCGATAGTTTTTTCAAAGCTTTGCTTGCCTTCTTCACAACTTAAGGCGCCAAAACTCAACGAAGAAATAACTAAAGTAAATATT
The DNA here is from genome assembly GCF_022436675.1 of Rheinheimera hassiensis. GTDB lineage: Bacteria > Pseudomonadota > Gammaproteobacteria > Enterobacterales > Alteromonadaceae > Alishewanella > Alishewanella hassiensis. The sequence goes on from NZ_JAKUJZ010000001.1 coordinate 12,621, forward strand.
ACAGTTTTCATGTCAAATTTCCTATAATTTTATTTAAAGATAAAAACCAGCTCACTAAGAACGTCAATAACATTAACCTTGAAGTCCTTCCCAATGAATTTAAAATCAACACTAGAATTTTTCTCCATATATCTTATTAAAGACTTTGCGTCCTCAAAAACCACCTCCTCATCATTGTATAATAATTTAAAATTATATCCGTCAAAAATCAGTTCAGTTGATACGTTTTTGAAAACAATGTTTTTTGACAGAAACCAATCGCCAACTTCTGAAGTCTCGTCTATTATTCTCTGCAAATTGTCATGACAGCCGACAATAGACCTTGCGTAAAGATAAATATTTCCGATATATAGCATAGGCCTTAGATATACTGACTTCAAAGATCTGATTGAGGACAACATGCAAAACGATCTGTATTCTAGCTTATTTATATAATTACTATTGAACTCGTCTAAATATAATTTATAGATAGGATTCCCTTCAGACAATGCCATGCCGAAAATAAATCTTAAATACTTCCTCTGCTTACCAATATCATACTGCTCCCTTGGAACACCAATAATTACTTTTGTTGGGTTCATAATAAACACATTATACTTTGCACAAAAAAGCTCAACATTAGGATCAAGATGACAACCATCGCTAAATGATAAACCAAAATATTCCAAGCAGTGCTTTATAAAGTATTCTTTATACCTCGATCGATATAAATCCAAGTAGTAATCTATACTTATTTTTTGAAAAGTAAACTTACCGAAATTATAGACCCATTCTTTTAATAATTCTTCTACAATTCCTACTTCATCAAGAAAAGGAACATCACCATAACCTGCATGCCCATTATGATTATCAGGCACTGCTGTTGAGTTCGACAAATCCAGCCATTTTCCGTCAATTGCTATATTAGAATGATTCAATGCTCCGTGACCAATCCTATTTACTCTTGAAAATGAAAACTGATTAGCACAATTTTCTGAAAACAAAGTGAAAACATCGTGAAAGCTATGACATTGATTCAGACCCCCTATATTTTCCTTTAATCTTTCCAAATCATCATAAATTGAATATTCAACCCCTTCCTGAGGAGCTGCATTTCTAGCTCTAACAAAATGACCAACCCTTATGACTGGATGCCTAACTAACAAGGCCAAGTCTTGATAACCGTCTGAAATCACATTTTCATTACTAGATGTTGAATAGAACGGCGACCTTCCGATATAAATAAGAGCCGTATGTTCAATACAGCCAACTGGCAATATTTTATTAAGTATAATATAAGATATTACTTCAGTAATTCCTTCGTAGAGTGGATAAATTCCAGAAGAGTTGTATACACTTTCAGTCACTCCAGATAACGGTGTGCGGCCTATACCTTTAACCAAACAAGATTCAATGGTAGCAGAACGGCCACTTCCAAAGTTAGGACCTATCCCAAAACTACCGTAGTAATCACAGTAAGCTATTGTCGTCAGATCATCGTCGACATCAATCTCGGAAAAAAATAAATTATCTGATTTTTTTACGTAGGAAAATAACTTTTCATTATCATTATATGAGCGCGCGCCATTCGTCCACACACATTTAGAATGCTTTACTTTACTTAATGTAATATTCTTACTTTTCACACTATTCATTTAAATTAAATCTTCTAAGATCATCCGACAATTCACTAACTAGATTATAAGACTTCTTATTGAGGTCTATCTTTTTGGAATTTTTTAAAATATGAACATTGCTGGAGAAATTTATATACAAAAACTTATCCTTAAGACCTTGCCTTATACATTTTCTAGCAGACAAATCGAAAAATCCATGCGCTATATACACATCCCTAATCCAGTAAATATCTCCCTCAACCCACTCGAAAGAATGCAAGATATCTCTATTATACTTATAGCTTTGCCATAAAGACTCTATTGTTATTTTTGCATACAGTAAATAACCAACACGCTGAGAGAAAGAGTTATAAATAAAAAAAACGGTATTATTTTTCAATCCATCAATTAGAAAACCAAGTCTTCTATTCGAGGCGACATCTTGATTATTGCCGTTAAATAAACGTAGGTAATCAATTACATCATTTTCTTTTTGCAAATAGCTGTCGACCATAATAGCACTCAAATATTCCGCCACATCTACGATTAAGGTAAAAAGGTTACGCATATGAGCGTTAAATGTTAAATAACATATACATCATGAACAAAAATACGTCAACAGTCAACTTGAAAAAGTTACGGTTTACCTCAAATTAAATTCGTACATCTCCTGATTCAGTGGCACTATACATGTGTTAATCGCAGATGCCTGGAATGGCTGGGCTGCCGCAAATGGCGAAGAAATCCTGACTAAAAAGTAATATGTGATATTCGAAGCCCAGCCAGACTGGGCTTTGCTCTTACTCCCCCCCCCTCTCTGCTGCAACATGACTAAGCATGTTACTTATCTATCTGACGAGCTTTAAGCTAGCACGCGCTCGTCTGCATAATCTACAATAGTTACGACAATGTAAATTTTAACTAAAGTAGTGACAGCATGTTGAAAATTAACTAAGTTAGATACATATGCAGCACTTTGTCTCTAAATAAGAGCAAAATTTGCTCTTTAATGCATATTAAAGTGCAGAAAAGCCCTTCAGTTGAAAGTGACTAGCTTTACTGATTCACGCTTCTATTAGTTTAATTTAAAAGAGAGTCTTAATGGCTGAGCGCTTAATTCCGTTTGCAGTTAGAAAAGTTGATGAACATACAATCTCTGATCTTTTCTGTATTGCTGCTGAGCAATCTAAAGCAGCTAACAAAGTTTCTGAAGCAATGGATTGTGACGTCACGATTCCATATTCAGAGACAATTTTAGATATAATTTTTGATGCTGTTGGCGCACCAAATGATATCGAGTTTAGAGAGCCATTTTTCGACTTGTTTTTTGACTGGGTTCATGATGAGAAACAGAGTTTGGATGAATTTTTAAAGGAGTTCTATCTCTGTCTTGAGGACCATCTGCACATGCATAGAGTTCGTGAGCAAGACGCCGAAACCACCTAGTACTCAAATCAACCATCTAGCCCGGGACGTTATCAACGTGATAATCAGGGAGCCAAGACATGTAGCGACTGAACTTAGATATGCGCTAAGAAACGGCGTATTTGTGTCAATTAAAGATCTTGCGCTTACTGAGCGAGGGCTCGCATGTAGCTGTGTATGTCCTAATTGCAGTGTTGCATTGGAGGCGTGCCTAGGAGATGTGCGCCAACATTATTTCAGACACTGTAAAGATTCATCGGATTGTGGTGTGACCAATGAGTCTCTTTTGCACGCCTTCGCCAAACAATGTCTCAAGAAGGCCGTTGGAACCGACAAGGTGTTTAAGATACCCCGTGTTGAGGTTGGTAAAGTCATACCGAAAACATTGAGTGGCGAAATCAGCGACTCTGTGATGATTACCGCCGCTGAACTTGAGTACCGTGATGAAAATATTGCTACGATCCCAGATGTTAGATTAACCACTTCAAATGGTTGGGTTTTGAACGTAGAAATTAAGGTTACGCACGGTATAGATAAAACTAAAACGACAAAAATCATTGCAGGTAAAGCTTTTACATTAGAAATTACGCTTGATACCCACTCCCAGAACTCTTTCAAGCTTGAGGAAGTCGAAAAAGAAATTTTCGGTATAAATGGCAAGACAGTGTGGAACCATCCAGAAGCGCAGATTTGGCAACACAATCCCAAAAGTACATATAAAGCAAGGTCTGCGGCAGTCAGTCCTGTAGTCCATCCACCGCCAAGATTGCCTCCTAGGGAGAAAATTAACTTACCTCAAGATGTATGTTATGAGCTAAAGGACTGTTACTTAAGCCATGACGTCAGTGCTGATGATAATGGTCTAAATGTCGTACTAGAATTTTGTAATGAGCATGGAGAGGTCTTAAAACTGCCAGTTATCAAATTCAACGCCCGGTACTACGCATCAATATTTGAGGAACTGGAACCGGGGTCAAAAATCATGGTTATAACGCATAACTCTGAAATAGTTAGTGTTCGTAGGTATTAATTTTCGGCCAATTAAGTAATTACGCCTGAACAATAGGTAGACAGTCAACGAAGTGATGATGCATCTTTCTGACAGGCTCCATTGCTTCCTCATATCCAGTCAAAATAGATAGCATTTGCATATTTATAGCAGCGACAGCGTTGCAGTTTCGAAGTGCATCATAAATAACCTTGGGCTCATACCCTACGCCATTACTAACTAGTGCGATAAGACCGCTATGAGTAAAGCTGTTAAATGCTGAATTGTTAATGCCTCTAAAGTCATTCAACTGGCTAAGAATGTGTGCCGGGGCATCCGATTTTTCAAGTGCTCTAAGCATTTCTCCAATCAGGGGCGTTTCCAGCTTTTTTATCTCGTTCGGACCAACTTTGCCTGCTGTTGAGAGTTTATTAAACCAAGCCTCAGTATCAGCGTACATCAGCCAAAATCCACGTATCAGGCTTTCGTACTGGGGCCGCATCAACGCAAAACCCGATGAGGCGAAACCATCAGCAATTAACTGAAGAGAAGATAGGCCATGTTCAAATGACAAAATGCCTGACTGAAAGGCCATTCGCCATTTAAGCTCCGGCACCGCTTCAAGATGCTGTAACTGCTCAACGTGCTCCGCCATAAAATCATACATTTCAAAGCAGCGCGGCAGTAGCGCTTCTAGTTCTTTTTCGTACACAACTGTTCCTTAGTGCCTCAAAGCCAAAATTGAGCGGGAGCGCCAAAAGGCGGCAATCTGCCATGCATTGTTGGCAGTCTTAGTGTTTGGGTCAATAAAGGTTTTATGTGGCTTGCCACCGTACTCAAGCATTAGCGAAAATAACTCTGCCTCATCCAACTCTGCGGCTAACATTAATGGGGTGTAACCTTTTGCGGGGCTGTTGTGCTCGGCATTGACATCTGAGCCTTGTCTTATTAGTAGTCTCGCAATATCTCTAAGTTCTTCGATATTGGTATTTTTGCATACTCGATCAATCATCAGGTCGGCCATCATTTCTGATATTTCTTTGTAGAGCTGCGTTTTTCGATGTTCGGATAATTGCTCCTGTAACTCAGAGAGACTAAAGCCAAAATCTCCAGCAGATAACCGCCTACCCACGTCAATGAGTTCTGGCGTTATAGGATGTTGCAGCATAACCTCACGAAATCGCTTTGGATTTTTTTTAACCCCAACCAGCTTAATGATCTCATTTAGGGCAGTTTGGTTATCCGCTAAGCCCCGCATACCAACATCTGCACCTAACTCTAAAATCTTACTTACTATTTCGAGCTTACCCGTTCTGACTGCTTGTATAATTGCGAGGTGCTTTTGTTTTACCGTCTTTTGATTTACAGTGCTGGGAGTCATCGGAATTTTGATTATCGCGTCGTAATATCGTCTATTAAGGGACATATAGGGGACTTCGAGTAAATCGAGTTTATGCAGTGACAGTAATAGTGGAGTGTCACCAACCTCAGAGCAGACATTTACCTCAGCACCATGCTTAAGAAGTTGGTTAACTGAAGATAAATCATCCATCATGATGAAGTAATTAATTTGAGGCATTCTTCGCTGCCATGTACTGCCGACGTTGATTTTCTTCTTGGGATACCTTAAGTCGGGCTTAACCTCGCTATTATGATCTAGCATCAATGGTCCATGGTTTGCTGTGAATGGATAAGAGACGCCAGGGAATAAAGTGCGAGGTAAGAACATCTGATCAAACCCTTTTAGCCACATATCAACTTCCCACTTTTCCACTGTGTCTTTTAAGCGCAATTGTTTTTGCCCGGATTCGACCTCAGCTGAGGGGATGTCATAGCCGTACAGTACTTGAGCTGTTTTAAGTTTTTTAAGAAAAACGTTATCTGGATTCTCTGTTGCACTTGTAACCACTAAGCTCTCATTTACTACTTGCTCAATGTATGCTCCGCCGCCGCACAGTAAAGCATCAAATGCTTTTTCATAGAGTTCTTTTGCTGGTGCTAAATGACCTGACAAAACTAAAAATCTTGCTTCAAACCAGTTCAGTAGTCCCTCGCCGCCCTTTGGAATTAGAGATGCCGAGATGCTTTTGCAGACTTGTAGTTGTTTGATGGCAGATTCCAAGTCATCTAATGTTTTATGTCGTTTAACCAGAATTTTCTCTAAAGCCGATAGCTCATTTCGAAAACTAGTAAATGCCGAAAAATAACGATTCGGGTGTCTATTCATCTTTGTTTGCAAATCGAAGCTGCCAGAAGCGTGTATGTTGATGGCCCCTTGAATAAGTCGTTTACCCCAACTTTTTTTCTTAAGTGCGTCGATGAATCTGGCCGTCAACAATAGCGGTAATGCATAAGATTGACATACCTGAGGTATAATAGCTCTCAGACGTTGGTAATCAGGAAGATGCTTTCCTGAACGCCAATTTCTGATTTTATCTTTATCCTCTTTTGGTGCCTCTTCAAACTTTTTCCAGTCCAAAAATGTGTCGCTGCACCACTGCCAAACCTGATCAAAGGCTGAATTTGAACTCAAGAAATCTAGAGTCGAAGGCGCATAATAACGTCTGAACGGGTCGAGCACTTTTGTTAGTAAGGACTCTAGCTGTATAGCGAAGAAGTAACGGTTGATTGTAACAAGCGCTCTTTCACGGCTCGAACCAATGAAAAAGCCGCAACCCGCCATTTTGCGGCAGTATGTACCGATAATGGAATTTATTGTTTGTGTGGTAAATTCAGCAAAACCATTCAAGTCGTTTTTGGCAAAGCATTCATAAAATACACTATTAATTAATTCGCTGATTTGAGCAGGGTGAAGAACTGCTTCCCTAGCTTTATCATCCAGGTACTTTGTTACTTTCGTATTTCGAATACCAAAACAGCCTGCTGCTTCTCGAATGATTTCAACGGGTGTTGGTAGAATGAATCCCCGCTTCATAAAACCTCCACGGCGCAGTAAAGTCTAATATCGCGTTTAAAGTTATCCAAGCTCTCTTGTCACTTGGGGAGCCTGGAACCACAACCCTTTTACCTGAGGGCGCTATAAGCTTTGAGTGTTTCTTTCCTCGGATAAATATCCAGCCAGCTCTGCAAAGTTGCTTAATATACACATTAAAGTCTTTATTTGAGGTAAATTTTTTCATAGTCTAACCCTGAAGCGGGGGGAAAGCTCCCCCGCAGTCATTTACTAACGCTTAGCTGGTGCTGGAACTGCATTGCCGCGACCAGTACCAGATGGGTTACCGGTAGTGCTTGGCCAATTACCACCATTGCCAGGCTGGTTTGATGCTGGGCGAGATGAACCTTGTTTACTCATTGCTTTTTCCTCAGTTAAGCCCGGTGTTGGGCATAACCAAAAGTACAATTTTGCTTACTAGAATACGGCAGTGTAGTTGGCGGGATTTTTTAAATTTTTACAAGTCACTGAATTTAATATTAAAAGTAGGTGATGCAAATAGGCGGTAATGGCAGTGAATTTACATTGCACCAAAAAGCTTTTTGAACAACTGAGCATTTCACGCTTTGGGGCGGGCGAAACGTGTTCCACAGCCCAGGCTAACCCTTTGCTTAACTGGCATGCCAATATAGTCACCATTCAACGTAAACAAAATTTGGTGTTTATTAACGATGCTACCCGGTACGCAGTATTTATACTCTGTGTACTCAAAAGTGATTTGAGCCGTTTATCCATTCTGTTTCAAGACGTTTTCATAAACAGTTTAATGAAAGCTGGATTGTCGAGTGAGCTTGTGGAAAAGGCCGCGTTATATCTGCAAGATGCAGAAGTGAGTCTGGATACAGAGTGCAGTCGCTCTGTCCAAGGAACGATGAGATTAATGGTCAGTGATGTAGAGATAACACTGAGTTACCGAAAACAAAAAATCACTGATTTGCTTCCATACTCTACATCGCTGATGCTATCTGACCGTCCATGTACAATCAAAGGGCTGAAGGGTGTTATTTGGCCAATCAGAGAAATGGAAAATTTACTAAAAGACCTTCCAAGCATACAGGCGATTAAATGAGCATAATAAATAGCATTGATGATGAGTTGCTAAATTCTGACCTGAAGTTGGACGGTAAATTACTGGATTTTCTTTCATGGGCTTATTCAGATTTATGCGACGATGTGAACAAAGGGATATTCGCAGAATGGTTAGTAGCAAAAATTTTGAGGCTCAATAGTACTAGACGCTACCTATGGGCTGACAGCGATCTAAAAAGTGAGGATGGGGTTAGAATTGAAGTTAAGGCTAGTGCATATTGGCAGTCTTGGAAGGCATTGAATCCTGATGGTACTACTAAAGATCTGTCTAAAGTCGTATTTCAACCAGATAATAAAATTCGTTTTTCGGGTTTAGTTGCTAAAAATACAATTAATAATCACAGTCAGGAATTCGGAGCACTAAAGTCAGACTACTACTGTTTTTGCTTCCATACGGAAAAAAATTATGCCGCATGGAACGCCATGGATGTGTCGAAATGGGAGTTTTATCTGGTAGCTGCTAAAGAAATTAAAACCAAGAGCGTTAGTCTTAAGTGGCTTAGAGAAAGCAAATTCGGCCCCTACTCTCCAAGTCAGTTAAGGGATAAGTGGGAGCTTCAGGGGGGAACCGAACTAAGCAAAAGCTAAAAAGCTCCATTTAAACTTAAATTTAATCACACCAACAGTTTTCAATATATGTTAGACATTTCGATATATCTTACTCAAATGCTGTGAGAGTAAGTCACTTCACCTAGGCTAATGTGTTTCTATGACGGCAAGCCCCAACAATCTAGCTAGTGTAGGAAAAGGTACGTCATTTTTCTAAATAGATTATGTGGAGTCGGTTGAACATAATAGCCCCTAAGTTGTTCGGATATTTCATCTGAATCAAACCTGGAGCTATAAATATGTCTTTTTTCAATTCTGTTTTTGATTTTGTAGGTGATACAGCTAAGGCTGTGGTCGATTTATCTGCAACTACCGTCAATATTGTAAAGGAGCATCCCGGTAAGGTTGCATTGGTATGTGTTACTACCGTTGTTACTGGTGGAGCAGCCGCAGCATTTGCAGCTCCAATCGCCGCAGCTATTGGCACTACAGGTGCCCTCGGGGCAACAGCGTCTGGCACTGTTATTAGCACGCTGAAAGGTGCTGCATTGGCAAAGGCTTCTCTGGCAGCTCTTGGCGGTGGTGCAGTTGCTGCTGGAGGAGGAGGTATGGCAGCTGGTGCAACCGTAGTTGCTACTACAGGAGCAGCATTAGGGGCAACTGCAAGCGCAGGAGTTGCAATCGGTATAGCTAAAAAGAATTGAGGATAAAAGTAATGGCTCGTATAACTAAAGCACAGAAGGCTGGTTTGGACTTTTTGGATCAGAGCTTCTTTAATGAGTTGCTAGTTCACCGAGGCATGAATGCCAAAGAGCAAAATCAGCTTGGTGAAATCATTACAAGAGTATCGCATATGGCTGAGAGTAAGTACTCCGGCCGCGAGGCTGAGATCATCAAGCATTTGGCGTACTCATTCTTAGAGTTAAACGTCGCAAGTTCCCTTGAGGAAATGAAAATGGCTTTCCCTGAAGTAAAGTCATCTGTAGGAGTGCCTTTAGATACTATAAAAAAAGTTGAAGAATTTGAAGTCTCTTATCAGATGGGGCTAATGCTCGCAATTACAGAAAAGTCCACAGGGTTTAAAGCGAACCATGCATTGGAAATTTTTGAAACTCTCAAAGGTGAGTTTGTTAACTACTCACCTCTAGTTAGGCGCGATCTAGTGTGGCGCAGCTTTGCGTACGAATTTGAAGACGCATCTGTGAATATCTATTGCTGGCTGACAGTTGCTGGGGTACTGCCCGTAAAAAAGAATGGCCCAGATAGGATAGACAGTAATTTTAGTGCTGAATTTATGATCCGCCTTACCCTAATGGCCGAATACGAGATGATTAAACACAATCTTAAGCAGGCGTTCAGTAAAAACAATCTTGCCTCTGTGTTTCTAGGTAAACCGGATTTCGATTTGAATGAGACGACAATTGACCGTCTTCTAGATATAAATAAAGTCTTCCATGAATCGAGTTCCAAGTTGAGCTTGAGTAGTATTCCAATTATAAATAATTTAGATCTAACTAATAAAATGCTGGTGCAGAACTTCTTTGACCAATGGGGAAGTCGTAAGGTGAGGTTACGTATGCACACAGGAACTTTGGCTAGTTGGCTTGGGTTCTTGGGTGCTGGTATGATCGAGATTCAGCGTGCACGAGAATATACCGATGCAGCAGAAAAAAAATTTAATGAAGGTGTTGAGTCAGTTAAAATTTCCGACTTAAAGGTTCCAGCAATATTCAATGCATGCGACAACGGAAATACAACTACCGAATTCATCAAGAAGAGACTTTCTGGGTATGGTCTACAAATCAACTCCGATACGCTGTACCGTAATCACTCTTTGATGAGTAAGACGGAACTGCGTTTGCTGCTTATGTACTGCAATATGACTCGTGATCAAGGAATTGTGTTGCCAGTCATCTACGATGATACTTTTTACATGTCGTTGTTCATACATTCAGACAAGATTTTGATTAAAAAATCTTCAGTTATTAATCAGTCTGGCTAACTGTATTAGTTGATCGGCAATTTTTTTGCAAAAGGCACTGGGTAGTAGGGACAATATTTACTACGTCTGTGGTATTAAATTTGGGGGAAAGGTCAGAACTCATCTGCCCAGATTATGAGGAAAAAGCTAATCTCAACGAGGTTAATGAGCGTCTATGAGATTAGGGGAAGTCCACTCTTAGTGTTGTAGGTCAATAAAGGTCTTATATGGCTTGCCACCGTACTCAAGCATTAGCGAAAATAGTTCTCCCTCATCTAACTCTGCGGCTAACATTAGTGGGGTTAACCTTTGGGGGGCTGTTGTGCTCGGCATTAGCATCTGAGCCTGAGTTCGTAAAGCCAATCTCTGGTGAAGCGCAGAAATCTGAAGTGAATACCAAAGACATACCTAAGGGCGAGTAGTGATTTTTCTTTGCGTACTGAATAATTAAGTCAGTGCTATGAAAATAATAATAATGAAAAAAACAATCCAGCCAATTGTTTTTGCGTTACTATTGCTTTCCCGTGGCTGTTCTTTTGGCTGGTGTTGTTGATTAATTTGGTTTGAGCTGCTTGCATTATATGTTGCTTTTGGTTGTACAGCACCTAGAGTCTTAGATGCTGCGGCCCCTCTTATCTGGTCCAATATAGCTTTATTATTTAAAGTGTTTTGATTTCTATTTACAGTATATTGAGGCTGTTTGGCGACCTCGCGAGTAGCACCATTATTTTTTATATCAGATAATATCTGCTGATTTGAACTCAAATTGTTTGCTGAGTAATTAGGCGATGGCGCAACTTCTTTTGATAAGCGCCACTTGGCTTCATGTTCATCTAGCAGTTCCATTTGACCAGAATTAGTTATATTAATACTCAGATGAGTGTATGTAAATTTTCTATATGGAGGCTGCATTAAACCCACGATTCTCAACCACTGTCCTTCCCAAGACTGATCGGGTTTCGTATGCATTGTCTTCAAAGTATCACTCCAAATAGATACTTTGAATGTTTGTCCCCTCCAATCTCCAAAATTGATAAAAATGTATGGCTTCCCAGTTTTTTTCACTTTGCCAAATTTAACTTCTATAATTTTACCAATTGCCTCAACCTTATCACCTACTTTACCTAAGCACTCTTGATAATCATTGGCCGATACGACTGAATATGCGCTAATGTATGCTGGCTTAAACGCGCCTGGCTTTGTAAAACTGCTGGTAGAAGTCCTGACCGCCGAAGGAATATTTTTGCCAAGTATGAAGTCGGATAGAGCTGGAGCTTTATCTATCGTCGCAAAGCATACCGCAGCAAAGTCCTTGGCATACTTCTCTAACGACTTTATTCCAGTTAAAAGCCTAAATGTCTTCGAGCTATTTGGGTCAAGAAAGTCGTTTGCACGAAATACTATGGCATCTACTTCTGATTTTGTTTGACTCCAAATCTCAGATTTTTCTGCCAAGCTTTTTAACGCGAGCCATAACAGTATCAAAGAAAAGCGATCTAACTTTGCATTAAATGGATTGGTAATTTTCCTGCCTGGGTGCTGAAAATTAACATGCCCAAGCTCTGTGCTGCCCAGCGAACGAATATCCTCTACGAACATACCGTCGTAGTCTATGAGTTGTATTTCCGTTCCTTGATTAGATACCATTAAATTCCCTGTCTGCAAATCACCATGTGCAATGTTTTCTTTTTCAAGGAACGATGCAAGGTTTTCTAATGATTTTAGAAGGTTATTGATAGTAAAAGAGTTTCTGTAGTTATTTTCCAGAAACTCACCTAGGGTCTCTCCTTTGGCCCAAGCCATCTTCACTATTGGGTAATGATGGCCATCGACAACGATACCTTTAGGCTGGAACTGAAACTCCAGAAAATACGGAGACCTTAAGGTCGAAAGTCTTCTTGAAATTGCTTGGTAGCGTGGTTCTAGGGCTTTTGACTCTCTGTGAAAGCAGCGGACGGCATATTTTTTAGTAGAATTACTTATCGTGTAAGTGAGAGCAAAACCTCCACTAATAGCAAGTGGTAGTCCAAGACCCGTGGTAGCAAGTGTGCCTGTGCGGAGCTCAGTATCTGTAAGCAACCGTGAATGAACGCTAAAAGCATTATTGTATTGTTCCAGCGAGGGATATGCCATGTGCAGGTATTCAGAAAGTTAGCTTGAGAAGAGTTGAATCATCTATACGCATGCTATTTGTGGCTCTCTCCTTCAAAACTAGCTCCGTAAGTGCTTCACTAGAGTTTACATCAAGTAACTCTGAAATTTGGTCATCGTTGTTTATTGCTTTATCTAAAGCCCACTCTCCCAGTGCATCGGTCATACAAAGTAATATAGGATTATCTAATTCAGCCAATTTGAACACTTTGTATAAGTTCTTCTTGAATGCTGGTTTATCTAAGAATTCGTTATAGGCAGCTATCGTAGACAAGAGCGTGGGCCTAGCCTTAAAGCTATCAATGTCGTCAAACGGCCAACTATCAACAAGAACTTTGCCATTAAATAACAATGCAATACAGTCACCAATTGATACTACTTTGATTCGACGGCTTTTTTTTTGGAATTCTAAACCCAATAAGGTGCTGAAGCTACCTCGCTCGAAAGCAGACTGCTGAGACCATGACATAGAGTGAAAGTCGTGGGCCTGAACATACTTGCCGGTTATAGTTTTTAACCATTCAGGCCCTATCCGTGGATTGGAAACGAAGGCGTCAGCTACCAGTTCAGCCCAAAGCTTAGAATTAAAAGACTCACTTGCTCCGTCACAAAGAGCAATCCTGTTCTCATTGGCTGAGATCTTAAAGTGATCTTCGTTTGCTTCGGCATACGCAGTATGTTTAGGTACACTTCCAGAAAATACTAGTCTCATTTATGTCTCAACGCAGCTGAGAAGCTCTTGTACCAATGTCAAAAAAGTCGACAATTTCTGCAGCTTCTGCATTAAACATAAAACCGTGAGACTCAGGGCTAACGCTATGTCCTTTTTCTTGGGCGAACCCTAAAAGGTGAGCTGGTAGTAAACTGGACATACGGAATAACAGTTTGGCGTAGCTGTCTGGTAAACCGTGCTCCGATGAAGGGAAGCGAATAACATCATGCCCCAAGGCGCTAACATGGATATTCAATACGAGAACTTCTCCATCGTTGGTTCTGATCTGCCTTAAATGGCTCGCTATTTCTTCTGGATCGCCATCTGTTGATTCGCCGTCTGTTACATGCAGTACCGTTGGTGGGTAACAATCTGGATGAGAATCGCACCAAGCTACCAACACCTCTGCAGCAGTTGCTAAGGCGTCTTTCATAGGTGTGCCACCTGAGGCTATTGGTGTGAACCAAACCGGAAACTTAACAGTAGTCTCAATGATTCCGCCAGCTCCGTCGTCAATCTTTCTCTTTCTTTCTTCGATACGAGCAGGATTTTGTTCTAAGGCAGATACTGGGTTTAAAATGGTTGAACCTAAGATACCGCTAAAGCCATTTACAACACCATTACCACCATAGCCGAGCACACCAACTTCAAAATAATTTCGAACGCCCTCAGACTTAGTGCAACGAGTGACCAGATTCATCAATGTGCGATTAAGTGCATCAGCAACAAATTCTGCCTTGCTTCTACCTGAGGACATCTTGTCTGACATAGATCCCGACTGATCAACGATAAATAAGAATGCTGTCGGATTGTGTCGACTAATTTGAGCTTCGTATGCCATTGAATATTCTCCTTAATAATTTACAGTGCCATATTGGCATTGAAGCAAAAACATATCAATTTAATTTTCTCGAAATCAGAACCAGCTAAGCGTGTAAGCCGATTAGCTAGGGTATCGCGGACCTGCTAATAGCTTAGCTATATTTTTATATTGTTCAGCAAGTACGGTCTGAGTTGCAATGCTTTACCGATTAAGAATCATCGTGATACGTTAAAAAAACGGTCAGATACATCCACCACTATTGTAGTTTGCCTCCCATCTTATATACCGCTCCTTCCAGCGCTTAGCCACCGACTCTTGTAATTCCCACTTTTTCTCAATTTCTTTCTTATCCGGTATAACTACACCTGATAGCTGTTGACTGAACATACGTGGTATCACATGGCTATAATGCCGTTCGATCATCTCAATACTCGTGCCACACTGACGAGCCAGAACATCAATAGTCACTTTTTGTGCTATCAGTTCCCATGTTATAAACGAGTGACGTAAAGAGTAAAGTGTTCTCTTTCCGTGAGGTGAATTGTCTAAACCGATCTCTTTGATAGCAGCATTAAAGGTCCGGCCAATTTCATTCGTGCTGGAGCCACCGGGTAAACGAAAAATTAAGTCGGTTGCCTTCCGGTGAGGGAAACGTTCTGTCATTCGCCATATAGTTTGCTGCAAAGCTCGCTTACAGACGACTTCTCGTGTGCCGGTGTGTAAAGTAGTTTTACCTTTGCGAATGGTAATAAAGAAGGTGGCTTTGTCATCATGCCGCTCAATATGTAAATCACCCCATGTTAGATTGTCCAATTCCGTGCCTGGCCTCATTCCGGTGTGAATTACAAACTCGGCATAGTCTTGGGTCAATTCCCGGATATGCCTAGTCACCTCTTTACGACTACTTTCTTCCATATGGTAAAGATGGTCTTGTATCTTCTCGTACTCTGAAGGGGTAAATGCAGCTCGCCTGACGGTAGTAGTGCCATTTGTAGTTAACGCTGGTACTTGAACGGCTAACATCCATTTACTGTCTATGGCCTCTTTGAATACCATCTGCATAGCTGCATTGTGAGTCATCAGGGTAGAACGTGCCGGTTGGCGTTTTAACTTGCCTTCTCGCCAAATATCAAAATCACGCAATTTGTTGCTATCAATAGACGTTATGTAGGTTCGGTCAAAAAACGGGATATGGTACTTTTCCAGTACGCCAATATAGTCTTCAAAAATAGCCTTGCCGGCACCACGCGCAAGGTCCGCTTTCATTACATTGATAGCTTTTTCTGCTACATCCTTAAACCGTTTACTGGTGGTTAAGGTGTTTGTCTGAGACCGTATTTCATATTCGATGAAAATACGATGAGCCATTGCAGTGGCCCGGTCTTTATCTACTTCTTTAGTCGTTTTGCAATACCACTTGCCATGAAGGGAAAATCTGGCATACCAGCGCTTACTGTTGCTCTGCAAAAAAATGTATAGGCCAGGTGCGATGTCATGCCGCTCTATTTGGCTAGTCATAGTGTGCCACCAAGCCGGAGGATTGGGTCAAGTAGATGTAGCTTCAGGATGCAGAGGGTAGCAGCCATGTCTGTGATGCTGGTATGATGCGAGCTGTAATGCATTGGTAATGTCCAGATAGCAATTTGCTAAGTTTTTGCTAAGCGTCTACTTAGCAAGTTTAACTTATTGTTTTTTAAACTGCTATTCTAAACACGTTCTATTCAAAATCCGCCGGGGGAAACTCCGTGTCGGTTCGAGTCCGACCCTAGGCACCAAATAAATCAGTCGTTTAGCCAACCTTATACATTTTTCAGCTCAGTTTTCATACCAAGTGCTGCGCAATTTTTGTTAGCATTTTCCTTACCTTGTGCCACACTTATTTACTCAAATTTGTACCGCAGGTGCCTAATGAACCGGTTTTATATTACGTTACTGCTATTGGTTACAGTATTTAGCCGCCCCCTGCCTGCCCAGACTGACACCCTGCTGTTATCCAGCAGCAATTATTACCCGCATTATGCCGCAGACTTACCGCAGCAAGGCGCTGTAAGCGAAATTATTCGTCAGGCTTTTTTACTGCAAGGCATAAGTATTGAAATCGATTTTATGCCCTTTGCCCGCGCTTACCGTGAAAGCTACCAGGCCAATTATATTGGCCTTGTGGCTGCATGGTATGACGACAAACGCGCCGAGCACTTTTATTACTCCCAGCCTTTATATGCTAACCAGATAGTCTTTTTTAAACGCAAGGATATGGCAGTAAATTACCGTGATTATGCCGACTTAGCGCAGCAGAAATTGCGAATGGCGGTGGTACAGGGCTATTTGCAAGTGCCTGGTTTGCAGCAAAGTGGCCTTGCTACCACTCAGGTAGCAACCGATGAGCAGGCGTTTCAAATGCTGGCGCGCGGCCGGGTAGATTTAGTACCGGCAGACAAACTCAACGGTCTGTATTTAGTTGACGAAAAATTACCGCAATACGCCGGGCAATTAGACTGGATGACACCAGCGCTGGAACAACGGCCAATGTACCTGCTGTTATCGAAAAAAGATCCGCGTTCAGAAGCGCTGATGCAACATTTTAATACCGGCCTGCAGCAGTTACGCCAGTCAGGCCAATATCAACAAATTATGGATAATCTACTTCCCTCGCCTGACAGCAAAAAATAAACTTTGATTGACATTTTTGCATCAATTTGGAACAATTTGCTACTTGTAAATTTATTGTTTATGCAAATCCGTTGTTTTAACAGCGAATTAAGGTGGCAGGATGCTGGACAACCAATACAGCGGCGTAATACTGGAAGATAAATGGGGTAATACCTATTTATGTAGCAGCAGTTTGTTAGCCTACTCAGATTTAGGACAGGATTATCTGTGGCGGGTACAGGACAGTATATACGGCAGCTATTTTCTGCATGACTTAGAACCGCACTGGGACTTACGCCAAATCTGGGCAGAAATGTATCAGCACGCCAGACCTTGGGAACATAATTTAACCAAGTACACCGACTTTCAACTGCGTGACAGCCTGCTTAGTATGTTTGCCGAACGCGAAATGTGGATATGGCAACTTACCGAAGGCTGGAGTAAACCACCAACAGACAACGGTATAGGCGGCGGAGGCTTAGCCGCAGCGGCCAGTAGCAATAGCAGTGCAGCACCGACAGGAAAAGCCAATAAACCCGGTGGAGGTGTTGCAGCGGGGGAATCAACGGCAGCGAAGATTGCCAGCCATAGCCCTGCTGCCTTACCGCTAGCTGAGCTAAGTAAAGTTCAGGCCCGTCAGTTGCGCTATCAACAACGGCAATTATTATTGAGCAACACTGCAGGCATTCCATCGCTACAACAGGCTCACGCGAGGCTCAGCCTTAATAACGACAATATTTTGCGCGCAGAAGCTGCACAGTATGTTTATAAAGTGGATGAGTTTAATCGCGGTGCTTTGGACGTATTACCAGAAGCACCACCTGGCCTTGTAATTATCAACCCGGAAGAGATTGGTCTGACTCAAGCCGATTTTACCAATACTCAAACCGGTTTCGGTGCAGCCTTGTTTAAGTCGGAGATCAATGGTGAAACCATGCTGACTTACCGGGGCACAAATAACGCTGTCACCGGTAAAGAAGACTGGTTAACTAACCTCAAGCAAGGCAGTGGGCTTGAAACTGAACAGTATAATCAAGCTATGCGTTTAGCCACTCAGACTGAAGATATTTTTGGCAGCGACTTCTCAATAGTTGGTCATTCTCTTGGTGGTGGCTTAGCATCTGCTGGCGTTGCTGTAACCGGGCAGCCGGGATATACCTTTAACTCAGCAGGGTTGCACCCTAAAACCGCCAGCCGGCAAAATGGCCTATCCCTAGCTGAAGTGTCCAAGCTTATTACTACGCAAGCGGTAAAAGGCGAGGTATTAACTATGGCACAAAGTCTGGGCACAAAGGCGGTATTAGCCGGAGCCGCAACAGCAATAGGGGGCCCGGTAGCAGGTATGCTTACAGCCATTGGATTAGCGGCTTTTAGTGCACTGCCTAAAGCGAGCGGTACTATGTTAGATTTACCCAGCGTACAAGGTGGCAACCCCATCACACGCCACGGCATGGATCAGGTGGTTGAAGGTATTGAAGCGCAAAAAGCTGAAGATATTCAAACGCTCGGCGGTATTTAAAAAGGCTTATTATGGCTAGTTTGAAAATATTATTGTCAGCCGGACGCAAGCTGCTCCCCGTTTTAATGATTATGCTTGTTGGCCTGCTTAGCAGCTGCAAGTCAGAAGGAAAGGTTATGAAAGCCGAACTATTTTTCACTGCTGAAATGGTGAATTTGCTGCACGCCATCCAACGCAAAGATGAAACAACCGCGAAGTTACTTATAGAACAGGGTGTTAATCTAAATGTGCACGGCGATGAAGGCATTACCCCTTTGTTATGGCTAATTATGCAAAAAGACGCTGCCGCTGTTGAGTTAGCACTGCAATTGGGCGCCGATGCTAACTTTCCTGCTATGGTGAAAATTAACCGTGAAGGCCCAAAACCTGCCCAGCCGCTGGCCATTCTGGCCGGTGACGGTGACAATAAGTTATTTAGCATCTTGTTAAAATACGGCGCTGATCCTGATTCAAGAGATAGCTCCACTAATAGACCTGCCATTTTCGGTTGTATCGGCCATGATAACTGGCAGCAATTGAGCTTGCTTCTGGAATATGGTGCAGACGTAAATGCTAAAGACGGTAGCAACAGTAACAGCGCGCTGTATGCTGCCGACTTAGGTAAATATGATTTTGTTTACAAGCTAATTAACGAAGGCGCATCAGCTACGCAGCCATCAACAACTGGCGCATCCGTCGCGTGGCGCGTACATTTGGCTCTTGAGAAAAATGCTAAAAACCCAGCATTTCGGGTAAGTGAGGAAACACATAAAACTAAAGCCTTGCTTATTGAGAAAGGTGTTACCTTTCCACCACCAAATCCCCAAGAAGTTAAAGCGCAGCAGGGCATAAAGTGACTGCTGCCAAGTTTGAGGGCTCCTTAACTGCGCGGAAATAATACCAGGTGATCTAAATCGAGCCGGATGCCAATTTGCTCGCCAATAGCATGGTTATGGTGGCTTAGTGCTAAGCATTGCACCGGCTCGCCACTTTGCAGTTTTAGCTGATACATAATGTGCGAGCCACGAAAGGCTTTATCTGTTACCTGCGCAGTAATACCACTGCTGTCATCATGCACTATGTCATCCGGCCGGATCAGCACGTCTACTTTATCACCCGGCTGTGCTGTGCTGGCATAACGCTGACGAAACAGCCCCAGGCTGGTTTGTACCTGCTGCGAATCAAGCATAGTACCTGGCAGTAACACACCACGGCCGATAAAGTCAGCAACAAAGCGGTTTTGTGGCTTGTGGTATAGCTCATACGGCGTGGCCCACTGTTGCAGACGGCCATGTTCCATCACCCCTATCATATCGGCCATCGCAAAGGCTTCGTTTTGATCGTGCGTTACCATTACTGCAGTAATATGCAGCTGTTGCAAAATCTGCCGTATTTCACGGGCCAGGCCTTCACGTAGCTCGGTATCCAGGCTGGAGAAAGGCTCATCCAGCAGTAATACCTTTGGTTCTGGTGCCAAAGCCCTTGCCAGTGCCACCCGCTGTTGCTGGCCACCGGATAACTGATGAATATAACGCTGGCCCAAATCAGGTAAACCAACCAGTTGCAGTAACTGTTTTACCTTGGCTGCTTTTACCGCCTTTGACGTTTTCAGTAAACCAAAGCTGATATTGTCCGCCACACTAAGATGGGGAAATAACGCAAAATCCTGAAATACCATACCGACATGGCGCTGCTCTGGCGCCAGTTGCACGGTTTCGCTGCTAACTGCTTGCTGCTGCAATCTGATACTGCCTGCAGTCACAGGTTCAAAGCCGGCAATAGCGCGTAATAAGGTGGTTTTACCACAACCGGAAGGGCCCACTAAGCAGCCTATCTGGCCCTGCGCCAATGACAGGCTAATGTCTTTCACCACAGTATGACCAGCGTAAGCTACAGCAACCTGTTGTAAATCCAGCATTAAAGTTTTCCTTTTAAACTTGAATCTACTGAGCGCGCCAGTAACATTACCGGCAACAGGCTTACCAGCACAATCGCCAGTGCCGGTAGTGCGGCATCCGCTAAACGCTCGTCTGATGCCAGCTCATAAGTGCGCACTGCCAGCGTATTAAAGTTAAATGGCCGTAAAATAAGGGTGGCGGGCAGCTCTTTTAATACATCGACAAACACCAGCAATAATGCCGCCAGCACACTGGAGCGCAGCAGCGGTACATGCACCTTTTGCAGTACCTGTAGCGGTGTATAGCCTAACGAGCGCGCAGCGTTGTCCATACTGGGTTTAATCCGCTCCAGCCCGGCTTCAACGCTGTGCAGTGACACTGCTAAAAAGCGCACACTGTAGGCCAGCAATAACGCAAATAAGGTACCGGAAAAAATAAGCCCGGTACGGATGCCAAACCATTGCTCGGCCAATAAATCGATACGGCCATCCAGATATGCCAGCGGTAACATGACGCCAATGGCGATAACAGTACCAGGCACCGCATAACCCAATGCCGCTACACGCACCGGCGCCTGCACCAGTGCATCAGCGCGCAGCCGCTTGCCATAAGCAAACAACAAGGCCAGCAGCACAGAAATAACTGCAGCCATCGCCGCCAGTGAAAAACTGTTCCATACCAATTGGCCAAACTGCGGCGTAAGGGTTTGCTGATAGTTGCTCAGCGCCCAGCTCACCAGTTGCACGGCCGGAATAACAAAACCAAACAGCACCGGCAGTAAACATAACAGCAGCAACAACAACTGGCGCCCCGCACCAATGTTGCGCCTTGAGGCGGCATTGCTACGCTGGCCCTGATGATAATAACGGATTTTACGCCGCGACCAGCGTTCGAGCAGCAGCAGCAATAAAACAAAACCGGTTAGCATAGCGGCCAGCTGGGCAGCAGCGACCTGATTTCCCATACCAAACCAGGTACGGAAAATACCGGTGGTAAAGGTAGTAACACCAAAATACTGTACGGTGCCATAATCGGCAAAGGCTTCCATCATCGCCAATGCGGTACCGGTTAAAATAGCCGGCCGCGCCAGCGGTAAAGCAACTTTCCAGAAGTGCTGACGCGGTGTTAGCCCCAGGGTACGGCTGGCCTCAAACAAGGAGGCCGATTGCTCACGAAAGGCACTACGCGCCAGCATATAAACATAAGGATACAGCACCAGCGACAGCATAATAATGGCGCCACTGAGCGAGCGTATTTGCGGAAACCAGTAATCGCCGTAGCGCCAGTCAAACTGTGCCCGCAGCGCAGTTTGTGCCGGGCCGGCAAAATCCAGCATGCCGGTGTAGGTGTAAGCAATAATATAGGCAGGCATGGCCAGCGGCAGTAGTAATAACCACTCCAGCACACGCCGGCCGGTAAACTGATATTGAGTGATGATCCAGGCAGATGCCGTGCCCAGCAGCAAAGCACCAAAGCCTGTGCCACCGGCCAGCAGTAAAGAGTTTATTACGTAGTCGGCCAGCACGGTCTGGCGTAAATGCTGCCAGACCTCGGGTTGCGGGTTAAAAGCACTGGCAAAAATGACCAGTACCGGCAGTGCCAGCAGCAGAGCTGGCAGCAATACCGACCAACGCCAGATATCACGCCAACCTGCTTTCATCCGGCGGTAACCACATTACAACAAATTGAATTCAAAGATTATTTCCAGCCAGCGCGATCCATTACACGAATGGCTTCGGCGTTTAATTCCCCTAATTTGTCCAATTGTAACTGGTCTGCTTTAAATTCACCAAAACCTTGTAAAATAGCACTGGCTTTTACACCCTCGCGCACAGGGTATTCGTGGTTTGCTTCGGCATACCACTGCTGCGATTCTGCCGTTGTCATATATTCCAGCAATTTAACGGCTTGCGCTTTGTTTGGTGCATATTTGGCCACACCCGCACCGGAAATATTCACATGCGCGCCGCGGCCATCCTGATTTGGCCAGAATACTTTTACTTTCTCTGCGGCAGCTTTTTCTGCCGGATCGGCCAGCATACCGCCTAAGTAGTAAGTGTTGGCAATGGCAATATCACATACGCCAGCCGCTGCTGCTTTGATCTGATCACGATCACCACCTTTAGGCGGCATAGCAAAATTAGCTACCAGGCCTTTAGCCCAGCTTTCTGCCTCAGCGGCGCCGTCATGAGCAATTAAGCTGGCCGTCATTGACTGGTTGTAAATATTGTCAGACGAACGGATACAAATACGGCCTTTCCATTTCGGATCGGCTAAATCTTCATAGGTAGACAGCTGTTCCGGCTTTACTTTGCCAGGTACATACATAATGGGCCGGGCACGCATAGTCAGGCCGTACCATAAACCGGCAGGGTCACGTAGCGCTGCTGGAATCGCACTGCTTAACACTTCAGACTGCACGCTTTGCAGCACGCCCTGCTGCTTGGCGCGGTGTAAACGGCCAACATCAGTGCTAATTAGCACATCTGCCGGGCTGTTGCGGCCTTCGCTGGCCATACGGCTAATCAGTTCATCCGGTTTGCCGGTGATCAGGTTTACTTTGATGCCGGTATCGGCGGTAAACTTATCCAGCAGCGGCTTAATCAGTTCTTCCTGCCTGGCTGAATAGATATTGACTTCAGCAGCCTGCGCCGCTGCCATATTCATTAATGCGCTGGCGATACCTGCGCCAAGTAAAGTTAATGCGTAAGCTGGTTTCATACTGCCACTCCCAAAAAGTGTTTAGGTAGAAAAGACAAGCTATATAAGCATAAATACGAATTATTCTCAATGAGATAAGGGGCAGTCTGACAAAAAAAGGCCGTTAAATTTGCATTAACGGCCTTTGCTGTAACGCTGACTAACGCCTGATGGTGTTAATGGTCATGCGCTTCGGCTGGTTCAGCGATACCGAGCCATACCAGCTTATGTGGCATAAAGTTAAGCTGTTTGGTTGCGATAACCTCAGCATCAGCGGTATCTACGCTAAGCAATGTCTGGCCGATAGGGTTAATAACATACACTTTGTCGTCGCTGGCAGAAATGGCCAGCTCAAACCGGCTGCCTTCAGGCATGGTGGCGACATCTGCAGTAGTTAGCTGCACTTTGGCAACAAACTCAAACGCGGCTTCATCTGTGCCATCATGCTCGTGGCCGTGATAGTTCAAAATGGTTAAATAACCCAGGCTGTCCAGCAGCACAAACTTGCTGCCGTGGTCAGCAAAGCCATAACCGGTCACGGTAGCCCCATCTGTTGCTTGCCAGTCTATCAGGTCCATTTCGCCGTCGTGGGCATGAATAGCAAACACACTGGTACCGGCAAAACCAACAAAGTGTTCGGCATGCATATCGCCCACTAAGGTGCCTATGCGCATGGTGCCGGTAATATCTGCAGTATTAGCCAGCTTGCTGGCAGTGAAGGTTGTACCTTCCTGCTCTATCAGCAACACACCGTCGGTACAGCCAAAGCTAATAAAGTGCTCGTTTTGTGCACTGCCATGTAAGCCGGGGCATAGTTCGTCAAATACCAATTCTTCATGGTAGTGATCGCCATGTTGTCCGTACAAGGCAACCTTGTCTGGCAAGGTGGTGGCACTGTTGGCATCGCGTACTGTGGATAACAAATAATCGCCGCGCGGCTGGGCTGCGCCGTGCATATTCAGGCTGTAGTTTAATACCGGATAGCCGTTGCTGTCGGTAGTAATATCCGCATCGCTAATTACCGCTACCGCAGCGGGTGTGCTACTGGCGGCATCGCCGTCAAAAAACACCGCCAGTTGGCTATCGCTGGCCGTAATATGCGTCGGGCGGCTGTCGCTTAAAACAAAGCTGACTAACTCGGGGTCTTGCTGGTAGTCATGCAGGTGATCAACATGATCTTCCTGATACAGACCACCGTCGATAAATTCTACCCGGTCTGTGGTGCGCTGTATCGCCAGCGCATAACGGTGTGCAGGCGAAGCGGCCAGTGCTGACGGAATATCTGCCACCGCAAAGCTATCCAGCAAGCTGCCGTCATTTAACTCGTATACAGACAGCAGGTTTGAATCTTTGGCAGAAATAACCAACCGGCCAGCTGCGCTAACGTCATCGTGGTCATGATCGTGATCGTCTTCTATCGGAATTGGCTCTTTTTCGACGATATTGGTTGTGCTGTCACCACAGGCACTGAGTAAAGAGGCGCCGATCAGCAAGGCTGCCAGGCTTAATTTAGTTTGTAACATTACCACTCCTTGTTATAAGTAAAAGGTGCAGCAGGCCAGGAACCAGAGTTAACCTGCTGCACAAAAAATCAGAAACTGCCGCGTATACCCACTGCCACAGAGCGGCCAGGCAACGGCGTTAAATCTTTTAAAAATGAGGTGTGTACCCGGGCTTCTTCGTCAGTCAGGTTCTGGCCTTTGATATAGGCTGTTAACTGCTGTGGCCCCAGATCAAAGCGGTAGCTGACACTGGCGTCCAACAGGGTGTAACCTGCGGTGGCTTGTTCCAGTTCAGACACTTTGTCTTGTTTAAAGTATCGGGTAGCGCGCAGATCAGCGCTCAGCGCATCGAGCTCGTAAGCCAGCTCTGCTGCGAGCCGCAGTGGTGGTGTGCGCGGTAAATCGCCGCCGCCCTGCAAGCGGGCGCGGATATAATCGCCCTGTAGGGTTAACTTGAACGGATCATTAATCTGCCAGCTAAACTGGGCTTCCAGGCCATGTAAAGTGACATCGGCAGCGGTAAACAGATACACCGGCAGCTCAGCATCGTGGCTGTGACCGTGGTCTTCTTCACCATGAGCATGGCCAGCGTGATTGTGACCAGATTCGGCAAACAAGCCGGTATTTTGCTGGTAATAGTAGTTGTCTATGCGGTTGTAAAAGGCATTGAGCACAAAACCGGTATTACCGCTGAATTTGCGCAGTGTAATATCCAGGTTGTTCGCCACTTCCATTTCAATTGGCTGGGTGTTTAACACCAGCTCATCGCCTTCCAGCATAAACAGTGCGCCAACTTCATAAGACGCAGTGCCGATATGTGCACCAAACGACAGTAACTCTGAGGCTGAAGGTGCCCGCTGAGAGCGTGATACCGACAGGCCAAGGTTATAACCTTCGGTAAAATCCCACACCGTTCCGGCTGACACACTGTAAGGCGTAAAACGCTGACTGACATCAAACACACGGATAAATCCGGCTTCACCGCCATGATCATGGCCGTGATCATCGCCATCATGATCATGAGCTCCGATATCAGGCAGTAGTACATCGGTAGCGTCAATTGTTACGCGTTCAACACGTGCGCCCATTTGCACTAACCAGGGGCCGAAATGCCGCTCTTCCATCCAGCCCAGTGCCAGCATTTGCGTCTCTGATGGCGGGGTAAACGCCTCTTCGCCGATGGCTTCAAAATCGCTGAACTTATAATGCAGGCTCAGGCCACCGCGCCAGTTCTGATAAGGCCGGTGCAGTATTTCCAGTCGCGCTTCGTGGCTTTGATTCTGAAAAGTAGTGCCGACAACACCGGCTTCAATTTCACTGTGTTCATAGTCTGTAAACGCCAGGCGGGTATTTACCGCCCGAATAAGGCCAGATGAGAAGTTCAGCTCACTGAGCAACTGATAACGGTTTTGCGTTAAATCAGCATAAACCTGCTCTTCGCCAGCGTGATCAACGCCTTCTTCTTCGTGGGCTTCCTCTTCATGGCTACCATGCGAATGGCCGGGAATACCGTACTCACGATCTAAACGGCCATAAGAAACACCCACATAGCCGTTGTCCAGCAAATAACTGCCACCCAGTGTGAACCCTTTGGCGGTAGCGGCAGTGCTGGCCACCCGGCCTTTTACCGCATCGTCATCCGGTTGTGCTTCTGCAAAGCCCGGAATGCTGTAGTCGTCGCTGTCGCGCCAGAAACCATCAATATAAAGACCAATATTATCGACGCCGGTAACCAGTGAGCCTGCGGCCAGCTTTTCGTTATTAACTGACTCACGCTGCACCATCCATTCGGCGCGGGTGCTGTTGTCGGTAGGAATACGCTCATCTACCACGTTAACCACACCGCCAATAGCGCCGCTGCCGTAAAACAACGTCGCCGGGCCGCGCAGCACTTCAATCTGGGTGGCAGTGCTGGCCTCGCTTGCTACGCTGTGATCGGGGCCAACACGTGAAGCATCACCGGCGTCTAAACCGTTTTGGGTAATTAACACACGCGGGCCGTCCAACCCCCGGATAATCGGGCTGCTGGCAACGCCACCATAAAAATTAGAATGCACACCGACTTCGTTTTTCAGTGTATCGCCCAGGGTAGCGGCCTGACGCATTTTCAGGGCATCACCGGCCAATACACTAACCGGCAAAGCCGATTCAGTGGCAGAAGCATGAAACAGGCTGGCTTTTACATCTATCACCTCTATTGTGCTGTTAAGCAGCACCAGGCTGACATCACTTAACCCCTGCTGCGGCACAGTGAAATGAAAATTACGGTGTGCATAGCGCGGCGCTTCAATATGCAGCTCGGCGTCCTGCATTAATAATTGGCTTACACTGAAGCGGCCAGTCTCGTCCGTTACTGCATGCTGGTTTTCTCCTACCACCGTAACTTTGGCACCCGCTACAGGTTTACCCGCGCTGTCGGTTACCACACCGGAAATAGACTCAGCACTTACCTGGCCGGATAACAGGCTGCCAGCCACCAGACAAGCCAATATGGTTTTCTTAAACATCTTATTCCCCATAAATACACACGCATCGCTGCTGCAACAACCTGTCGCAGCATTTGACGGCTCAATTGTTATGTTATAACATCTTTCAACTTATGTGATGTTATAACATTATTTATCATCAATGCAACGCTCGCGGGCAAATAACATCACTTCGCCACAACGACTTACCAGAGGAAGCTTATGAAAGATCTTATTGCCGCCGCCTTATCGGGCTTGTGCGTGGTGCACTGCATCGCCACGCCGTTGCTACTGGCGCTGGGTAGCTCGGGCTTACTGCTGGGTGTATTTAGTTCAGAATGGTTTCATTACCTGATGCTACTGCCTATCAGCGCCATGCTGGCATGGAGCCTGCCCGGAGGCTGGTGTATCCACCGCAGTAAAGCCCCTTTTGCCCTCGGGCTTGGCGGCTTTTTACTACTGATTGCCTCATTGTTTGCCGGTCACGATGCCGAAGCGGCACTGGCTGTTATTGGCGGCTTACTGTTGATTGGTGCGCATTTGTATAACAGAAAACTGTTACATAACCTGCAGGTGGCTGAACATGCAGCACATTAATTCAACAGCTGACAAACGCTTACCGGTTACCGTATTATCCGGCTTTTTAGGTGCCGGCAAAACCACCTTACTCAACCATATATTGCACAACCGCGACGGCTTGCGCGTAGCCGTTATCGTTAACGATATGAGCGACGTGAATATTGATGCCAGAGAGCTAAATACTGAAGTCAGCTTAAACCGCGCCGAAGAAAAGCTGGTAGAAATGAGCAACGGCTGCATTTGCTGCACCTTGCGCGAAGATTTGCTGCTAGAAGTGGGCAAGCTGGCCAAAGCCGGCCGGTTTGACTACTTACTGATTGAATCAACAGGCATTTCTGAACCGCTGCCGATTGCTGAAACCTTCACCTTTGAGCACGAAGACGGCCAGAGCCTGGCCGATATTGCCCGGCTGGATACGCTGGTAACGGTGGTAGATGCAGTTAACTTTATGGCCGACTTTGAAGCTGCCCAGGATTTAGCTGAGCGTGGCGAAAGCCTGGGCGAAGACGATGAGCGCAGCGTAGCCGATTTACTGATTGAGCAGGTCGAGTTTTGCGATGTGCTAGTGATCAGCAAAACTGATCTGATCACAGAATTACAGTTGCAGCGTCTTAAAGCCATTTTGCGCAGTTTAAACAGCCGCGCCCGTATTATTCAGGCGCAACAGGGCAAGGTCGACCCGGCACAAATCCTTAACACCGGGCTGTTTAACTTTGAGCAGGCACAACAAGCCCCGGGCTGGTTGCAGGAGCTACGTGGCGAGCATACACCCGAAACTGAAGAATACGGCATCAGCAGCTTTGCTTTTACTGCCCGCAAACCGTTTCATCCCCAGCGGTTTTACGCTTTTTTACACCAGAACTGGCCCAGTGGCCGCTTGCTGCGCTCAAAAGGTTATTTTTGGCTGGCCAGTACGCCAGAATACGCCTGGCTGTGGCATCAGGCCGGCGGTATCGCGCGTTATAATATGGCCGGGCTATTCTGGCAGGCCGTGCCGGCAGAGCAGTGGCCGCAAGAACCTGAGCTGCAAGAGGCTATTATACAAAGCTGGGCCGAACCTTACGGCGACAGACGCCAGGAACTGGTGTTTATCGGCCAGCAACTGGAAAAAACCACCATGCTGGCCCAGCTTGAAGCTTGCCTGCTAACCGATGATGAGCTTGCATTGGGCGAGCTGCAATGGCAGCAACTGCCTAGCCCTTTTGCACAGGAACAAGTGCCATGAGTGCCTTGCCCTTTTCTGAATTTAAACTGTTAAATAATCTTCCAGCGCGCCAGCTTAGCGATAGCAGTACCGATGTATTGCCACAAATATTCGCCCCTGACGTTAACCTGGTTAGCTGGCAGCGCAAGGCAGAGCCGCTTATTACCGCTTACTGCAACCAACTTACACTGGCGATGCCGTTAAAACGTATTGTTGGTATAGATACCGTGCAAAGCGATATTGCCGCGGCATTGCCGGAAGCACCGGGCAAAGCCGCGCTACTGGCAGATATTGTCCTGGTGTGTCAGATGTTTAGCTGCCTGATGGATTGCCAGCAACTTGGCTTGCGCTTAGAAACACTGCAGCGCCCCATGTGCCCGAAATTTCATACCGACCATCTGGTATGCCGCCTGGTATGCACTTATCTGGGCCCTGGCACTGAGTGGCTGGATGCTGCCGGTAATATGGCTCATGCCTCATCTTTTGCCGTTACCTTACTCAAAGGCTCCGGCTGGGAGGGCAATGAGCAGCAAGCCATAGTGCATCGCTCACCCGCAGCAGCATTACCAAGAGTATTACTGACGCTGGACCCAATATACCCCTGATTGCAGCAGCCCTTGTCATCAACATACCAACGGCTGAATAAGGATTTACCCACTGATGTTTGCCCCGGATCTTGCTGATACTGCCCACGCTGCCAGCCCGGCTTTCGCCGTTGCGCTGGAAAACGTCGGTATGCAACATATTGATTTAATCTTGACACTGTCTGACTTACCGCAGCAACCCCTTGCTGTAAAAGCAGATGTTAGCGTTAACCTGCCCCAACCGGATAAAAAAGGCATTCATATGTCCCGGCTGTATCAGCATCTGTATCAGTGGGTACAAGTGCAGTCTGTCAGCCCGGCAACGCTGCACCATTTGTTGACGATACTGCTGCAAAGCCAGCAAGAATGTGCCAGCACCAGTGCCACCTTGCACCTTAATGCCCAGCTCTTATTGCGCCGGCCAGCATTAAAAACCCCGGCACTGGCTGGTTTTAAAGCCTATCCGCTCGCCATTAGTGCGACCTTGATAAACAACAAACTAAGTATTGAACTCAGTGTGGCTATTGGTTACTCCTCTACCTGCCCCTGCTCGGCGTCGCTAAGCCGCCAGTTGCTGAGCGAGCAGTTTCAGCAGCAGTTTGCTGGTCAGCCTGTCGTTGACACTGCCCTGGCCAGCCAGTGGCTATTGCAACATGCCAGCCTGGCCACACCACATAGCCAGCGCAGCACCGCGCAGCTTCGCATTAAACTTAACCCGGCGCAGCATGATTTTGGCATCCTGCCCCTGATTGACCGCGCCGAGCAGGCATTGGCCACGCCACTGCAAACCGCTGTAAAACGCGCCGACGAACAGGAATTTGCCCGCCTTAACGGCGCCAACCTGATGTTTGTCGAAGATGCCGCCAGGCGATTACATGCGGCCCTAAGCCAGAATTATGCTGCTTTTAGCATTGATGTTGCGCACCATGAAAGCCTGCATCCGCATGATGCGGTCGCTAACGTCACCTTTGCGGCCAGCTCCAATGGATAACAATAAATTTTTGCAGCAGATCCAGCGCAAACACGCCTGTAAGCTGATCCGTAACGGTAGCCTCCTCACTCCGGCAGGCATTGTTCAGGCCGATATCGCTCTGCTACACGGTAAAATTGCTGCCATTGATTGCCGCGGCTGGCACGCTGATGAAACACTGGACGCTAGCGGTTTGCATGTTCTGCCCGGTGTAATTGATACGCAAGTGCACTTTCGTGAACCCGGTCTGACACACAAAGAAGATATTAGCCACGGCAGCAAGGGTGCTGTGCTAGGCGGTGTAACCGGCTTTTTTGAAATGCCCAATACCAACCCGCTGACGTTAACCCATGCCGATCTGCAAGCGAAGCTGAATATTGCCGCCAGCAGCAGTTATTGCAACTATGCGTTTTATATCGGTGGCAGCGCGGCAAACCTGCAGCAACTGGCACAGTTGGAAACCCTGCCAGGTTGTGCTGGTATCAAGGTGTTTATGGGCAGCTCTTTTGGCGATTTGCTGGCGGAGCAGGACGATTTATTGCGGCAAATTCTGCAAAGCGGCAAACGCCGGGTGGCTATTCATGCCGAAGATGAAGCGCGTTTGCGCCAGCGCCAGCCACTGACCGCAGCTGATGTGCGCAATCATCCGCAGTGGCGCGATGCGCAAAGTGCGCTGCTGGCAACACAACGCATTGTGGCGCTTTCAGAGCAAACCGGACGCCCGCTGCACTTACTGCATATTTCTACCGCTGATGAAATGGCCTATCTGGCGGCCTTTAAACGCCGTGTCACAGTAGAAGTGACACCACACCATTTAACATTGCATGCACCCGACTGCTACGAGCGGTTAGGCTCACTGGCCCAAATGAACCCGCCGGTGCGCGATGCCAGCCACCAACAGGCGTTGTGGCAAGGTATTGTTGACGGCACTGTAGATGTAATTGGCAGCGATCATGCCCCGCACACATTGGAGGAAAAAGCCCGGCCTTATCCGGCGTCCCCCAGCGGTATGACAGGTGTGCAAACCCTGCTGCCGGTAATGCTCGATCATGTTGCCGCAGGCCGGCTTAGCTTGCAGCGGTTGGTCGATTTAACCAGCAGCAACCCGGCACGCATTTTTGGCCTGAGTGGTAAAGGCCGGCTGGCGGTGGGCTACGACGCCGACTTAACGCTGGTTGATATCAAAGCAGTGCGCACTATAGATAACAGCTGGATTGCCAGCAAAGCACTCTGGAGCCCCTACCACGGCAAAACCGTTACCGGCTGGCCCGTTGCGACCATTATCGGCGGCCAGCTGGTAATGCACAGCGATCAGATATTGGGCGAACCAGCCGGTAAAGCTTTTTGCTTTAACAGCGCTTGATTAGCAGAAACCCTCAACACTAACTAGCCTAAATGCAAAAAGCCGCTTGGTAGCGGCTTTTTGTCAGGCGTTAACGGTTACTCTTCGTCGTCCAAATCCATTTCATCTTCGTCACCTTCAAAGTAGGTGCCCCAGCCGTCGTACTCTACTTTATGCTTGTGCGCCAGCTCTTCCAGTTTAATAGCATCAACAACAATGCTGTCAGCATCCAGTGACTGCTCGCGAATGGCATCAAATACCCAGGCATTGCCACCGTCTTCAAACTCTACTTCTTCAGCGTCAGTAACTTCATAACCAAGTTTAAACAGCTCTACCGCCAGCTTTTCCAGCTTGGCGAAGTCTTTGTCGTAAAAGTGGTGCTCGATGGTGTAAAGCGCATCCGGATCGCTGCCGTCTTCTAACAAAGCGGCGATGGTGTCTTCGGTAAATTCCTGCCAGTTTTCCATAAAATTACTCTTTAGCTGCAATATTTCTGGCAGTGTAGTCGTTGCCCAGTTCGCTATCAAGTAAAGCAATTTTGTCTTGCATCTGCTGGTGGGTATTTTCGGCAAACTGGCGGATATTCAGTTGCTCTTTTGGCAGCTCTACCGGTGCCATCAGCTCTATAATCACTTTGCCGTTATTCCAGCGGTTTAGCTTAAACTGGCCGTGGGTGCTGCTCATACATACCGGCACCAAAGGCACCTTTGCCTCCAGCGCGATATGAAAAGCACCGGTTTTAAACGGTAATAAACCGCGGCCATAGCTGCGCGTGCCTTCAGGAAACATCCACACCGAGATATTATCGCGGCTGATACGCTCGGCAGCACCGAGCATCGCGCCCAGCGCCCGGCTTTTGTTTTGCCGATCGATAAGAATATTACCGCTAAGCCAGTACAACTGGCCAAAAAACGGGATGTACTTCAGGCTTTTTTTACCAATAGTGACAGTACGTAACTGCACACCATTACTGATGGTAAATAAATCGAGGTTATTCTGGTGGTTAGCAATATAAACATAGGGCTTGGTGGGGTCGATAGCGCTATGGCGGCGAACTTCTACGCTAATACCTAAAATGCGCGACATTCCGCCATACCAATGGGAAAAAATATAGACATTATTCGGGTGAAATGGCCGCACCAAACAAATCAGCAAACCCGCAACTGTACTGATAATAAAGAACAGCACCAATAAAATTAACCTTACTACCGCTATCACTGCTATCTCCGCTTTGCCACCATAGGTGGCTGTTGTCGCTGGCACAAAAAAAGGCGCCATAAAAAAGGCGCCCAGTATAGCGGCTTTAGTCGGTAGTGCTGGTTTGATCACTGCTGATATCAGCGCCGGGGTTAACCAGTACTTCATCAATACGCTGCAAGCCACGCGGTAATTTGTTGCCACGCCGGCCA
This sequence comes from Rheinheimera hassiensis, assembly GCF_022436675.1. Classification (GTDB taxonomy): domain Bacteria; phylum Pseudomonadota; class Gammaproteobacteria; order Enterobacterales; family Alteromonadaceae; genus Alishewanella; species Alishewanella hassiensis. The sequence continues at coordinate 45,687 of NZ_JAKUJZ010000001.1, forward strand.
CGTTCACCATGGTAATGCGCTAAATCGTCTGCTTTTAAGCCCAATTTACGCTTACCGGCCACTAAGGTTACGCTGCCATCAGCCGGCACTATTGCCAACTGACAAACATACTCTTCACGGCTGGCGGCACGGGCAGAGGGTATAGACATCAACTTATTGCCTTTACCTTTACTTAATTTAGGTAAGTCGGCTACCGGGAACACCAGCATGCGACCTTCGTTAGAAATACACAGCACCAAATCCGTTCCAGGCTGTTTTACCACTAACGGCGGCAGCACTTTGGCCCCCACCGGCAAACTTAATACCGCTTTACCGGCTTTATTACGGCTGAGTAAATCGCTGTATTCGGCGACAAAGCCATAACCGGCATCAGAGGCCAGTAATAATGCCTGTTTTTCGTCACCCAGCAGCACATGATCAAAACTCTCGCCTGCCACTACAGCAAAGCGGCCACTTAATGGCTCGCCCTGGCCACGGGCCGAGGGCAGCTCGTGCGCTTCGGTGGCAAAACTACGGCCGGATGAGTCAATAAATACCGCCAGCTGATTTGAACGGCCACTGGCCAGCGCTTTAAAGGCATCACCGGCTTTGTAACTTAATGCATTGCCATCGACATCGTGGCCTTTGGCACAGCGCACCCAGCCTTTTTCCGACAACACTATGGTAACCGGCTCACTGGGTAACAGCTCTTTTTCACTTAATGCTTTGGCTTCGCCGCGCATAACTATCGGGCTTCGCCGCTCATCACCGTATTTTTCGGCATCGGCCAATAGCTCATCACGAATCAGTTTGGTCAGCTTTTTCTCAGAGCCTAAAATGCCCTGTAGTTTGTCACGCTCTTTGGCCAGCTCATCCTGCTCGCCACGGATTTTCATTTCTTCCAGCTTGGCCAAATGGCGTAATTTCAGCTCTAAAATGGCTTCGGCCTGGCGCTCGGTTACGCCAAAAAAGGCGATTAGCTCGGCTTTAGGATCATCAAAGGTGCGGATGATGCGGATCACGTCATCAATATTTAAAAAGGCAATTAATAAACCTTCCAACACGTGCATGCGATCCAGCACTTTGTCCAGCCGGTACTGCAAACGCCGGCGCACGGTGTCACGGCGGAAGGTTAACCATTCGGTCAGAATTTCCAGCAGGTTTTTTACCCGTGGCCGTTGGTCCAGGCCAAGAATATTAATATTAACCCGGTAGCTTTTTTCCAGATCAGTGGTAGCGAACAGATGCTGCATTAGCTGCTCAACATCAATGCGGTTTGAGCGCGGTACTATCACAATACGGGTGGGGTTTTCATGATCCGACTCATCACGTAAGTCGCTGACCATTGGCAGTTTTTTCGCCTGCATCTGCGCGGCTATCTGTTCCAGCACCTTAGAGCCGGACGTTTGATGCGGCAGTGCGGTAATAACGATATCGCCATCTTCCTGGCTGTACACTGCGCGCATTTTTACGCTGCCACGGCCGGTTTCATAAATGGCTGCCAGCTCATGCGCCGGGCTGATAATTTCGGCATCGGTCGGGTAGTCCGGGCCTTTTACATATTGCATTAAATCGGTCACGCTGCTTTGCGGGTTATCCAACAGGGCAGCACAGGCATGCGCCACTTCACGCGCATTATGTGGCGGTATGTCAGTAGCCATACCCACAGCAATACCGGTAATGCCGTTAAGCAATATATGCGGCAAGCGCGCCGGTAATACTTTTGGCTCTTCCAGCGTGCCGTCAAAGTTGGGCAGCCAGTCGGTCGTGCCGGCGCCGAGTTCAGACAACAACACTTCTGAGAAGCGCGATAATTTGGCCTCGGTGTAACGCATAGCCGCAAAAGATTTCGGATCGTCCGGTGCACCCCAGTTACCCTGGCCATCTACCAGCGGGTAACGGTAAGAGAACGGCTGCGCCATTAATACCATGGCTTCGTAACAGGCACTGTCGCCATGCGGGTGAAACTTACCCAAGACGTCACCGACCGTACGGGCCGATTTTTTATATTTGGCCAGATGCGATAAACCCAGCTCAGACATAGCATAAATAATACGCCGCTGTACCGGTTTTAACCCATCACCAATATGTGGCAACGCCCGGTCCATAATGACGTACATAGAGTAATTTAAGTAGGCTTCTTCGGTAAAACGACGCAGGGGTAACTGCTCAATACCATCATGTGAAATTACGGTTTCTGTCATAGCTTATCCTGTCTGCTCCGGGGCATTGTTGCCCGCAGAGCGGTTTTTCGCTTTATGCCGGTTTAGTTGCCACAGCAATAAAATCAGTAGAATTACGGTTGAACAGCCCAGAATACTGAGCCACAGCAGTTGCACCTGGCGCTCGCGCTCGGCCTGGCTTATTCGTAGCGCTTTTAGTTCATTGTCCTGCACCAGCAAGCGGTTGCGTTGCTGCTGTTGCTCGTGATCAAAACTAAGCCGCATCTGCTCTATTGCCAGCTCGTTTTCTTTGTTACGCACATCCTGAAACAGTAAAACAAAATCGTGCAGCTGCCGGTAAGCCCGGTCAAACTGGCCCTGCTCGGCTTGCAGCTCGGCTTTTAGGTACATAATGCTGAGCCGGATTGGACTGTCATCTTCAACCCCTTCGCTGTTGAGGCTTTGCTCAGATAATATTAACTGCTGCATAGCCAGCGAACTTTGCTTTAATTTTTGATAAATAAGCGCTTTTTCGTAGTAGTGGGTAGACATGTGTGCGGTGGACTGCAGCAGGGGCAGATATTCCTCTGCTTTGGCAATATAGCTTAATGCCGCATCACCACTATTACTCTGGCTACTAGTGATCGCCAGACCAAGATAAGCATGATACAAATTAACCATATCTTGCGACTGCTGGCTTTTTTGCAGCATTTTATTATAGTTTTGCAGCGATAATTCGTATTGTTCTAAAAAGCCGTAGGTACGGGCCAGATTAAACAACACTGTGATTTGATTTTTCTGCCACCCCAACTGCTCATATAATGTCAGCGCGGTTTCCAGTAACGCTATACCGTCTTTCTCATAAGCCAGCGAAGCATAAAGCAACCCCAGTTCGGCGTTAGCCTCGGCCAGTACCTCGGTATCGTCCAGTCGCTGCGCCCGCTGATAGGTATCTTTTAACAATGCCAGCGCCTGCTGATTCTGATTCCGGTTGCTAAACACCGCAGCCTGGTTAATCTGGCCGAGTAAAATCAGCCTTTCATCATCCAGCAAGGTTGCCAGTGCGATACCCTGCTCATAATGCTGTAAAGCGCTAACGTCGTCTGCCTGCATTTCTCTGGCAAAACCCAGCGCATATAACAGCTCTACTTTCGACAGCGATTGCAACTCGCCTAACAACGCCAGCCCCTGCTCTGCCGCTTGCTGCTGTTCCTGGTGCCGCCCCAGGGCAGCAAGCAATGCAGCTTGTTCGGCGTACCACTGCGCCTGCACCGGCTCTGGCAAACCTGGCAAATCGGCTTGGTGCTGCTGCAGTAACGCCAGCATCTGTTCTGGCTGTTGCCGTTTCTGCTCAGCAACTTGCTGCAGCCAGGCAGGGAGTTGTGCACCAAACAAGCCCTGACTAAACAACAGAGCACTGCCAAGAAGTATTACCGTAATGTGTTTTGTCACCGTTATAGCGCCTTATTATTGTTACAGCAGCCTACACAGTAATGGCGGCTTTATCGCCTTTTAATTCCAGCCAGTCGCGCCGATCTGTGGCACGCTTTTTCGCCAGCAGCATATCCATCAGCTCCATCGTTTGTGCCACATCATCTATTGTAAGCTGCACTAAACGCCGGGTATTGGGGTCCATGGTAGTTTCACGCAACTGCAACGGGTTCATTTCACCCAGACCTTTAAAGCGCTGAACGTTAACCTTGCCGCGCTTTTTCTCGGCTTCTATCCGATCCAGCACACCATTTTTCTCATCTTCGTCCAGCGCGTAATACACATCTTTGCCGATATCAATGCGATACAGCGGCGGCATGGCGACATAAACATGGCCGGCCGCCACCAGGCTGCTGAAATGGCGCATAAACAAGGCACACAGTAAGGTGGCGATGTGTAAACCGTCGGAGTCGGCGTCGGCTAAAATACAAATTTTGCCATACCTTAACGCGGTTAAATCAGCGCTGTCCGGGTCCATGCCTATAGCAACAGAGATATCATGTACTTCCTGCGAAGCCAGGATCTGGCCCGATTCAACTTCCCAGGTATTAAGAATTTTACCACGTAGCGGCATTACCGCCTGAAACTGACGATCACGCGCTTGCTTGGCACTGCCTCCGGCCGAGTCGCCCTCTACCAGAAACAACTCTGTGCGGTTAAGATCCTGTGCGGAGCAATCTGCCAGCTTGCCGGGTAAAGCCGGGCCAGAAGTAATCTTTTTACGCACCACCTTTTTTGCTGCTTTTAGCCGCTTTTGCGCGTTGTTAATACAAAAATCGGCCAGGCTCTCGGCAATATCAGTGTGCTCGTTCAGCCATAAGCTAAAGGCATCTTTAACAATACCCGATACAAAAGCCACCGACTGGCGCGACGACAAACGCTCTTTAGTCTGGCCGGCAAACTGTGGATCCTGCATTTTCAGCGACAAAATGTAAGCACAGCGATCCCAGATATCTTCCGGCGACAGCTTAATGCCACGCGGTAACAGGTTACGAAACTCGCAAAACTCGCGCAGTGCCTCTAATAAGCCCTGGCGTAAACCGTTAACATGGGTGCCGCCCTGGGCTGTAGGAATAAGGTTTACATAGCTTTCAGTTACCAGCTCGCCGCCTTCAGGCAACCACAAAAGCGCCCATTCCACTGCCTCGGTACTGGCACTGAAGCTGCCGGTAAACGGCTGCTCTGGCAGGCAGATATAGTCTTTTACCGATTCGGCCAGATAATCTTTGATGCCGTTCTGATAACACCACTGATATTGCTGCTGGTTTACTTTGTCATCAAAGCTCACCGTTAAACCAGGGCATAATACCGCCTTGGCTTTTAATACATGCAGCATGCGGCTGACGGAAAATTTTGGCGAATCAAAATACGATGGCGTAGGCCAAAACCGTACCCGGCTGCCGGTGTTACGCTTACCTACAGTACCGGTAATGCTGAGCTCGGCTACTTTATTACCATGCTCAAACGCCATTTCATAAATATTGCCGTCACGACGCACAGTAACGTCTACCCGGCTGGACAATGCATTAACTACTGAAATACCCACACCGTGTAAACCACCGGAAAACTGGTAGTTTTTATTGGAGAACTTACCCCCGGCATGCAGGCGGCAGAAAATCAGCTCTACGCCGGTAACGCCCTCTTCCGGATGAATATCTACCGGCATACCACGGCCATTATCTATTACTTCCAGCGACTGATCGTCATGCAGTATCACCTGCACGGTATCAGCATGGCCTGCCAATGCCTCGTCGACACTGTTATCAATAACTTCCTGGCCAAGATGATTGGGTCGGGTAGTGTCGGTATACATTCCGGGGCGACGCTGGACGGGTTCAAGCCCGGTCAGCACTTCAATCGAATCGGCGTTGTACTGTTGTGATGTCATAGTCTCGGTCACTGGCTGATAGGATTAAGCGCGTTTTACGCGAGTTGGCAAAAATTGGCAATAGTCGCAAGCTGCGCGGCATAGCCGACATAACTGTGATCGCCACCTTCGCTCAGTTTTATTTCGGCGCCCTGATAGTAATCAAGCGCCAAGCGGTAATCTAACACTTCATCACCGCTTTGCAACAGCACCAGATAATTCTGTGGCTGCTGTAACCTTACCGGCATTAATTGCTCCAGTGCGGCCATATGTGCCGTTGTTACATCATAATGCTGTTGCAGTACCGGATGATAATAGCGACCCAAATGTTGATTTAATACAGTGTGTGGTGCCACCGCCGGGTTAATCAGGCAGGCGCGGCAATGAATTTTCTCGGCAATGCAGGTAGCCAGAAAGCCCCCCAGCGAACTGCCAATTAAGGCCACATTACGCTGCTGACCAATATGTTGTTGAATAAGCGCCAGTGCGGCTGACGGTTCATAGGGTAAATCCAGCGCACTAAAATCGGTATGCGGGTAATACTGCTGAAAAAATGCTTTTGTCTGTACCGCTTTTTCCGACAAGGAAGAGCTGGCAAAACCATGTAAATACACTACTTTTTTATTCATTTTTCACGTCTTCGCGGTTAAATCCAATTGGCGGAACTGCCAGCATACATCGCCCGTGGCAGCAAAAAACCAGTCACACCACTGCGGCCCGCCATTTACGGTTTGCCAGTCGGGGGTTGGTAAAAACTGCACTGAGCTGGCCGGACAGCCAACAATATCAATATCATGCTCACGGCGCTGATAAGCATAGTGCGCATGGCCATGGGCAATGCCTCGAATACGGGGCTCGGTCGCTATAGCCTGCCACAGCCCGGTTTGATCTAACTGGCCGTGTTTATCAATAAAACAGTTAAGCGGCCGCGGGTGATGATGACAAAACAGCCACAGCGCCTGCGCACTACTTTGCTGGCATTGCTCTGCCAGCCACTGTTGCTGCGCCACTGGGAAAATACCGGCCGGAGTCGGCCCCTTGGTATTAAGCAGCAGCAACTGCCACTGCGGCATTTGCAGGCTGCGCTCAGGCCGGAACGGCGCTTGCTGGCATAATGCATTCAGTGCCGCTAAGTCATCATGATTGCCAGGCAAACAAAACACCGGGCAGCTTAGTGGCGCCAGCAATTGAGCCAGCAACTGGTAAGATGCAGCGCTGTGATCCTGAGTAAGGTCGCCGGTAAGCAGCACGGCATCGGGTTGTTCTGCTATCAGCGTATCGACAATAGCCGCCAGATGCACGGCAGGTTGTATTTGCTGATAGGTATCATCAAAGGCTGCCAGCAAGTGGCAGTCGCTCAGCTGGGCAATATGGTATGCAGATTTCGGGCTAAAGCGGTACTGCATCAGGCGAACGCCAGCTCCCGGTTTATATAGCCCTGGTCAGCGCATAGTTTCAACCAGTCACGCAGCAGCAGGTTAATCTGGCGTTTTTCATCCGGTAGCAGCATATCCAGATTAGGGTAATCGTAACGGGCTTTAAAACCACTGATCTGCTGACAGGCCAGCACTTCAGCTACCCGCGCATCATGGTAAAGCCGCACCACAAAGCTGGGGCGAAAGTAAAACTCGCGCTCATCTGTCAGCTCAATGTGCAATGTGGTGGTAAAGCGCGCCACTTCCGTCACGCTTATGCGGTAACTGTGCTGCTCTGATACCTGAATGACCGTAGCCTGGCCAGTTTTTGCATCCTCAGCCATGTAGCGGTTCAACTGGGCGTAATTGCGTTCGCACAGTGCCAGAAAATCCGGTAGTTTTGGTACATATTTCTGGCGTTTAAACCACACACTAGCCTCCCCAGGCTTGTTTTACTTTGTCCAGATTAAGTGCCAGCCATTGCAGCGCAATGACACTGGCAGCATTATCAATTTTTTGCTCAGTCAACAGTTGCATTGCTAAGGTGCGCGGCACCACATGCACTTTAATATCTTCATGCTCTTCAGCGAGGCCAAAAACACCCGCTTGTACCGGCTGCGTGATGCGGCCTAAAAACAATTGAATACGTTCGGTAGTGCCCCCCGGGCTGGATAAGTAGCTAAGCATAGGCCAAAGTTCGTCGATTGTTAACCCTGCTTCTTCCTGAGCTTCACGTTTTGCTACCTGTTCAGCACTCTCGCCGGGCTCAATCATACCGGCAACCGCCTCAAGCAGCCAGGGGCTATGGCTGCTCGCTGCAGCACCGACACGAATTTGCTCAATTAATACCAGCTCATCCGTTTGGGCATTGTAAGGCAACACTACAACTGCATGGCCGCGCTCAAATATTTCACGCACAATAGGCCCGCTCCAACTGCCATTAAACAACTTGTGACGTAAGGTGTAACGTTCTAAGCGGAAGAAACCCTGAAAAACCGTGGTTTTGTCGAGAATTTCCAGATCCTGATGGCCAAATGAAGGATACTGGCCAGAGTTGAATTTAGACATGACTGCACTCACATTCTGTTACACTCTTGCGTGTAACTTTACGGTTTAATGATTACTTAGTTTACAGTAACAGAGTATTATTCGTGCAGTTTCCTTTTAGTTGGCCAGGATTGGTAAAAATGAAAAAAACCTTAATAAGCACCTTATTAGCTTCCACTTTCGGTTTGCTAAGCTTGCAAACCACTGCAGCAGATCTGCAGGAAATTTATCAGCTGGCCGTACAAAAAGATCCTACGGTATTACGCGCCGCAGCCACCCGCGATGCAGCCGCACTGAGTATTGATGTCTCGCGTGCAGCGTTATTGCCTAGCGTTACTGCCACTGCCGGTTTTGGCCGTCGCGATCAAACAAGTCGTAGTTTTGATGGCCCGAATACCACTTCTGCCAGCATTAATTTAGACCAAACACTGTTCAACTGGGGAGACTGGAAACGTTTATCCAGGGCTGAGCAGGTTGCATTGCAAGTACAGACAGTTTATGACAGTGAAATGCAAAACCTGATTGTGCGGGTAACCGATGCTTACTTCAATGTTTTAGGCGCATCTGACGATTTGGGCTTTGCCCAAGCAGAAAAACGGGCCATTGAGCGCCAGTTAGAACAAACTAAACAGCGCTTTGCTGTTGGCTTAACGGCTATTACCGACGTACATGAAGCACAGGCGCAGTACGACAGTGCAGTAGCACGCGAAATAGCTGCAGAAAACGAGCTGGAAAATACCCGCGAGTTTCTGCGCGAAATAACCGGCCAATACCATGACGATTTAGCCCAGCTAAACACTGATAAATTTGCCCCAGGTGCACCATCACCTTCACTGGTGCAAGATTGGGTTACTCTGGCTCAAGACTATAACCTTGTACTGAAAAGCCAGCGAGTGTTGCTGGATATCGCGGATAAAGATATTGACCTGGCCCGTGCCGGCCACTACCCAACGTTGGGGCTAACTGCGACTTTGGGTACTGAGAAAGCATCAGGCTTTGATCGTGGAGACAGCAGCAACATAGGTATTAACCTGAACGTACCTATTTACAGCGGTGGTGGTGTATCAGCCGGGGTAGAAGTCGCTAAAGCTAACTATGTTGAAGTAGGCCAGACTCTGGAACTGAATCACCGTGCAGTTATCCGCCAGGTTCGCGTGTCGTTTAACGGCGTAAATGCACAGATTTCGTCTATTCGTGCGCTAGAGCAGGCCGTAGTATCAGCAGAGAGTGCATTAAATGCCACTGAAGCAGGTTTTGAAGTAGGTACACGTACTATAGTTGACGTACTGCAAAGTACCCGTAACCTGTTTGAAGCGCGGCGTAATTTATCAGGTGCCCGTTATGCTTATATCGTTACCATGCTGCAATTAAAACAAGCTGCAGGTAACCTGTCTGAGCAAGATTTAGCAGCAGTTAACCAAGCTCTTACTAACTAATCTGATCCAGGTTCACCGCACCTGCGGTGAACCTCTTACCAGTTTTCACTATTCCCTCCGTCATTTTTCGTTACAATAGCGCATTATTTTTTGTTGAGGATATGGCGTGGTTCAGGCCCCAAAATTTAACTGGCGTTTTTTGCTACCGCAGTACTGGCTTATCTGGTCAGGCGCAGCCTTGTTATGGCTACTTAGCTGGTTACCTTACCGGCTGTTGATGGTTTTGGGGTCAGGCTTTGGCCACGTACTGTTTAAAGTGCTTAAATCCCGCCGTAAGGTGGCACTGCGCAATATTGAATTATGCTTCCCTCAGATGCCTGCAAGTGAGCAACAAGCACTGGTAAAACGAAATTTTGCTGAAACCGGCAGAGCGCTGTTTGATACCGTGATTGGCTGGTGGTGGCCGCAATGGCGCATACGCCGCATTGCCCACTTTAAGGGTTACGAGCATATCGCTGCCGCGCGGGCTGAAGGTAAAGGAGTGCTATTACTTGCCCCCCATGTACTGCACCTGGAAGGTGTATGCCGGGCTTTTGGCCTGACCCACCCCAGTATTGGTTTTTACCGGCCCCATAATAACCCCTTGCTGGATTACCTGACGTACCACGGCCGCAGCAAAAGCAATAAATACATGATAGGCAAACGCGATGTAAAAGGCTTGATCCGGGCACTGAATCAGGGTGAAGTGTGCTTCTACCTGCCGGATCAGGACTATGGCCGCACCAAGGCCGAATTTGTGCCCTTTTTTGCGGTTAAAGATACGGCATCAACCACCGGTACGTTACTATTTGCCAATGCCGCCAACTGTGCTGTAATACCGGTCATTACCCGTCGCCTGCCTGGCAGCCAGGGTTATGAAATAGAAGTACAGCCAAAGCTGGCCCCGTTTCCAACCGGCGATGACAAAGCAGATGTGACACGGGTAAACCAATGGGTAGAGCAGGTGGTGCTGCGCGCACCTGAGCAGTATATGTGGTTACACCGGCGCTTTAAAACCCGGCCGGATCCTGACGCACCGTCATTGTATAAAGGAAGCTGAATTATGTGGTTCTGGTTTCGTAGTATAGTGTTGCTGCTGGTTTTAGGTAGCCTCGGCTATTTTTTAATGACCAAACCAGATTTCTTTATCCGTAAAGATTCTGTTAATCAGGCGGCCGACGGTTTCAGCCAGTTTTACAGCAAAATCCGTGGTTCTATTGCCGATGGTGCCAGAGAATTATCTAAGTTTAAGTTAGACCTGCCCGACACCAGCGACAAATTGTCACTACAGTTACAACAGCGCGCTAAAGTGGTGGTACCGGGTGTGCCTAACTGGCGCGGCCAGGTGATTGACCGTCGGTTTCGTGAAGGCGATACCGTTAAAACCAAGCTAGCCGAATATGCCAGAGCTGAGAACATAGAGTTATTCTGGACGCTGCCACGCGACTATGTGGTAAAGCAGTATTTTCAGGTCGATAGCAGCCTGATTGATACCGTGTATCAGGTAGCGCAGGCAATAGCACCGGATTTTCATTCACCGGTAATCAGCTTTTACTGCCCGCGTGAGCGTGCTGCCGTTATTACCGATAAAACCAATGAGTACCTTACTGAGTACTGTATCCCTGCCAATACTAAACCTAAGACTGACTAAACAACTGCCGCCAGCTTTGCTCTACCACTTGCTTTGCCTGCGTCAGGCTGTCTTGCTCTGGCAACTTCGCCGGAGCCAGCGTCTGGCGATGGCCGGCACCACGCAATAACTGATAAGCCTGTTGCAACTCCTGCACTTGTTGCGGTTGTAATAAACCGCAGTCTGCTGCGGCATCCAGAATGCGGATATTGTCACTGTAGCGATATAATTGCGCGTGCTTCGCGGCATAACCCAACACCAGATACTGACTAATAAACTCCAGATCAACGATACCACCGGCGCTGTGTTTCGGATCTGCCGTTGCCACGCCATGATGCTGGCGCAGCTTTTCACGCATCTGTAGCACTTCGTCACGCAGTGTAGCCAGATCGCGTGGCTGGCTTATTATCTGCTGGCGGATATGTTCAAACCGCTGACGTATCGTGGCGCTGCCATAAATGGCACGTGCCCGCACCAGCGCCTGATGTTCCCAGGTCCAGGCCTCCTGCTGCATATACTCAGCGTAAGTTTGAATATGGATCGCCAGTAAACCCGAGTTCCCTGATGGCCGCAGCCGGGTATCTATGTCATATAACACGCCACTATTCGTGCGGGTAGTACACAAGTGCAGCACCCGCTGTACCAGCTTCAAATAAAACTGCCGTGAATCAATAGCCCGCTCACCCGACGTAGGCTGCTGTGTATCACACTGGTGCACAAACACCAGATCCAGATCCGAACCATAACCCAGCTCCAGCCCGCCCAATTTGCCGTAGGCAATAACAGCAAAGCCTTTATCGCCTTCCGCCAGACCTGCTGGCACACCATAACGTTCAGTCATCTGCTGCCAGGCCAGCTCTACTACCTGCGCCAGCAGTACTTCTGCCAGCCAGGTCAGATGATCGCTGACTTTCATCAGCGGCAGCACGCCGCTGATATCAGCCGCAGCAATGCGCAGTTGTTGCGCCTGCTTATACTGGCGTAATGTTTCCATTAACAGCTCCAGATCATCAGACGGCACCCGCAGCATATGCTGGCGCAAACGGTCCTGATAATCAGCCTGAGTAGCAATCTGGTATAGCTGTGCCGGATCGATCAGTTCGTCCAGCAGCATCGGATAGCGCGATAAATGCTCTGCCAGCCAGCCACTCTGGGTACATAACAGCACCAATTGTTGCAGCGCTGCGGGGTTTTCAAACAGCAGCTCAAGGTAGGCGGTGCGGGTAACAATCTGGCGAAATACACTTAATACCCGGCTTAGCACCGTTGGCGACGATTGTTGCTGTTGCAGCATATGCAGCAACAGCGGAACAAGTTTGGCCAGAAAATCGCGGCCGCGCGGGCCGACACTGCGTTTTTGGCAATCCTGTTTAAATTGCTGCAGCTGGTTAATCAGTTCGGTAGCATCGGGCGCCGTTAACCATTCCAATTGAGTAGCAAGTTCTTCTGCCGGTTGTTCACTGTCCCAGATCAGCCGGCCCAGAGTAATTTCCTGCTGCTCCAGCTCTTCACCGTTATCAATAACCAACTTAAATTGCTGATGCACTCTGGCCATTGCCGTGTCGATTTGTTGCTGCAGTTGAGCCCAGTTATCTAACCCTAACGACACTAACAGCTGGGCTTGCGCCAGCTCGTCTTGTGGTAAGGTTTGGGTTTGCTGATCATCAATACCCTGCAACGCCTGTTCTACAGTGCGTAGCAGCAGATAATCGTCTTGCAGCTCTGTGACCTGTTGCCAGGTTAATACGTCCTCCTCTGCCAGCACCGGCAGAGCCTTTAATAAGGCCGGTTGTTGCATCGCTGGTATCCGGCCGCCGCGGATTAACTGCAGGGTTTGGACGATAAACTCAACTTCGCGGATGCCACCCACGCCCAGCTTAATATTATTACGCCGGTTCAGACGGCGGTTTTCCTGCTCAATTTGCTGTTTCATCCGCCGCAGCGATTCAATAGCAGAAAAATCGATATAACGCCGGTAAATAAACGGTTTCAGCAACTGCTGCAATTCACTGCTGTGATAGCCGTCGGGGTTGAGGATGCGGGCTTTTAACATGGCGTAGCGCTCCCATTCGCGCCCCTGTTCCTGATAATAATCTTCCATGGCGGCAAAGCTCAGCACCAGCGGGCCGCTGTCGCCAAAGGGCCGCAGCCGCATATCTACCCGGTAAACAAAGCCATCGGCTGTTACCTGATGCAAAGCAGCGATCAATTTTTGCCCCAGCCGGGTAAAAAACTGCTGGTTTTCGCAGCTGCGCCGCCCACCCGACGTTTCACCATTAGCCGGATAGGTAAAAATAAGATCAATATCTGACGAAAAGTTCAGCTCAGCACCACCCAGCTTACCCATGCCCAACACCAGCAACGGCATAGCATTACCGTGCTCATCCTTTGGTGCACCCCATTGCGTGCTCAGCTGCTGATAGGCCCAGTGGTAAGCGGCATTAATTAACGTATCGGCCAGTTGCGATACTAACTGCAGGCTACGGGTAACGGTTTGTAATTTCAGCATATCCGCAGCAAGAATGCGGCATAGCTGTGCATTACGGCAACGGCGCAGTGCGGCAAAAGCAGCGGCATCATCCAATACTTGCTCTTCAGGCAGTGCCACCACCGGCTGCTGCAATGTTTGCATCAGCAACGTGCTGTCGGTCAGCTCGGCCAGCAATGTTGGTTGTTGCTGCAAGGTCCGGCCAATAAAGCTGCTGCCACTTATTAACCGGCGCAGTACAGCCTGGGCGTCTGCACTAACATTATCCAGTGCAAACCGGCTTAACATCTGCTCAAGATAACTTTGCAACACTGCTTCCGTCACTGCCATAGCTCTCCCGCTTTACGCACTTTGATACAAATATTCAGACACAGCCAGCAGCAACTCATTATAACGGCGCCAGCCAAACACCTTGTCGTCCTGCAATACGGCGTTGGCCAGAGCAGCAGCTTCTGTGGAGCAGTGCTGCAGTTGTGTCTGCTGAGATAACGACGATGCCAAAGCTGCTAAAGCCTGGCTAGCCATATTAAGTGCTGTCGCCTGCTGCGTTTTACCATAGCACGCCTCCGCCTGTTGCAGTGCACTGATTTGTGCCAGCACGGTGTTGCCAGAGTGCTGTGGTAAAGCCAGCGTTTGCTGTGCTCGCAGGCCATATCCCCGTGCAGCTTTACTCTGCCAGCCGGTGCGCAGTGGCAGCTGTTGTAACAAGGTTTTGGCCAGCGCAAATAACTGCAATGCATTACCGCTAATCAGCTCCAGCTCCAGCTCGGCAATAGCCTCGCTGTGGCTACCAGCACGAATTTCGCCCTGATCATACGCCAGTTCAACTTCGCTGCCATCGGCACAGCGCAGCAACCAGCTCTGACGAACAAAATCAGTACGGAATAACTCTGTCAGTTGCTGCTGTAGTTGCGGTACATCAGTCTGTGTTGGCCAAATTTCTGCCGGAAAAGCATCCAGCTTTGGCACAACACCCTGGCAGGGAACATTGTATTCCGGTCGCATTTGCATAGCGCCGTGCTGGCTACCTGCCAGCTTAATGGTTTGTTCATAACGCCCCTGCTTTAACCGGCTACGCAGCCCCATATCATGGCGGCGGAACCAGTTGTCGGCAGTATCAAAATAGGCATTTAATAAGGCGTTATGCTCGCTATGCTGCAGTTCTCCCAGTTGTGGAATTAACTGCACCAAACTGCCAAGCCCAGTGGCTGGCAGCAGATACTTCAGCTCAAGTTCAGTACTCATTGGTTACTCTGTACGTCGCACTGACGGCCGGGGGCCGCGCAGCTGCTTTTAACCCTTGTCAATTGCAGCACAACTCCCTATCATCCAAGATATTGGCTGCAAAGCGGTTTCATTTAAATAAGCTCAGGATACCTATGTTCAGATTAATTAAAAGCACCCTGCTGGTATTATTTTCAGCCTGGTTGCTGGCTCTTTCAGCTCAAGCCAGTGCGCAAGACAGTTCTAAACCCGCCTTTATCAGTGATGCCTTATTTGTATTTTTGCATTCCGGCCCTAACAACCAGTACCGTATTATCGGCACCGTCAATGCCGGCCAAAGCGTCACCTTTTTGCAAGAAGACAGCGACACCGGCTACGCTGAAATTCAGGTTGACGGCAAAACCGGCTGGTTACCGAAAGAACACATTACTTATACACCTGGGCTGGTTACCCAGCTGGAAAACCTCAAAGCAGAATATGCCCAGCATAACGAAACAGTGAACGCGCTGGAGCAGCAACGCGATCAGTTAAACAGCCAGCTTAACGAAGCTGTAGCCGAGCGGCAAAAAGCAGTAGAACAACTGGAGCAGGCAAACCGCGCTTACGAACAACTTAAAGTACAGCTGGAAAACACTCAGGGCTCTATCTGGGAAAAGCCGATGATTCTGGGTTCATTGATTCTGCTGGCAGGGTTAATATTCGGGCTGCTGTTACCGTTATTAATGCCTAAACGCCGTAACAGCGAGCGTTGGTAGCTATTGCTGTTTTAATCGGTGTTGTTTAGCCCGCCACTGGCGGGCTGTCTGTTGGTTTTAGCGGTAAACCGCTGTCACTTTTTACCTGCTCTATCACCACATAAGTATGCGTTTGCGCCACACCCGGCAAATCAACAATTAGTGATAATATGCTGCGATATGCATCCATATTCGGCAGGCGCAGTTTAAGTAAGTAGTCAAACCCACCGGCCACCATATGGCATTCAGCCACCTGCGGAATTTGCACTACCGCATCGCGGAATTTGTCGAATACTTCACTGGTGGTTCTGTCCAGCGTAACCTGAATAAAAGCGGCTGTGCCAAAACCCAATCTGGCGGCGTTTAATCTGGCGCCAAAGCCATCGATATAGCCTTCTTTTTCTAGCCGCTTAACCCTGTCAATACAGGGGCTGGCGCTTAAATTAACCTTTTTCGCCAAATCCACATTAGCAATGCGGCCGTCACGCTGCAGCGTATCCAGAATGCTGATATCTATCCGGTCCAGCCCTTTACTTTTTACAGGTGTACTCATGGCAGCAATTTTTCTGGTTTTAATTAACAATGGCAGAATTATATAGGGTTAAAGCAGAAAAATAACCACCCTATGCGGCAGACTTTTCACTAGAATGCCGCATTCTCAAATCTTGTCAGGAAGCTAACTGCCATGTTGTATAACGGTTCCCTGGTTGCCACCCAACCGCTGCGTCAAACTATTCGTGATTTCTATCGTGCCGATGAAGATAAAGTATTGGATTATCTGCTGCCGTTGGCCGACATTGGCGTAAATGCCCGCAGCCGGGCCTGGGAACGTGCGCGCCAGTTAGTGCTGACTATCCGCCAGGCTCAGGTAGGCAAAGGTGGCGTCGATGCGCTGCTAAACGAGTTTTCGTTATCTACCGAAGAAGGCCTGGTGCTGATGTGTCTGGCCGAAGCGCTGCTGCGTGTGCCGGATAAAACCACGGCCGACCGCCTTATCCGCGACAAATTATCACAAGGTGACTGGAGCTCGCATTTGGGCAACAGCAGTTCGTTGTTTGTTAACGCATCGGCCTGGGGCTTGCTGCTTACCGGCAAACTGGTGAACTACTCTGACGAGCAGAAAAAACAACAATTTGGCTTATTAAAACGCACCTGTGGCCGCCTTGGCGAGCCGGTGATCCGCCAGGCGGTGCGTTATGCTATGCAGATAATGGGCGCGCAGTTTGTTATGGGCACCACTATCGGCGCCGCGCTGGAACGTGCCGCAGAAATGGAAGCTAAAGGCTTTCGTTATTCTTACGATATGCTGGGCGAAGGCGCCCGCACCATGGCCGATGCTAACCGCTACTTCGACAGTTATATGCGGGCTATTGATACCATAGGCAAAGCCGCTAAAGGCCGCGGCCCGTTTAACAGCCCCGGTATCTCGGTAAAGCTGTCGGCTATACACCCGCGCTATGAATTTAGCCACCGTGACCGTGTCATCGAAGAGTTAGTGCCACGGGTAAAACAGCTGGCACTGGCGGCCAAAGCTTATGATATCGGCTTTACCATTGATGCTGAAGAAGCCGACCGGCTGGACATTTCGCTGGACATTATTGCAGCAGTGTTCAGCGATCCAGCGCTGGATGGCTGGGAAGGTTTTGGCCTGGCAGTGCAGGCGTACCAAAAGCGCGGTATCCATGTCATTGAATGGCTGCGCGATTTAACGGTAAAAGTTGGCCGCAAAATGATGGTGCGGCTGGTTAAAGGTGCCTACTGGGATACTGAAATTAAACTCAGCCAGTTAGAAGGCTTTAGCGACTTCCCGGTATTTAGCCGTAAACCCTCTACCGATGTGTCTTATCAGGCCTGTGCGAAAAAAATGCTCAGCTACCGCGACAGCATTTATCCACAATTTGCTACCCATAATGCCTACACCGTAGCCACTATTATGGAGATGACCAAAGACTACA
Organism: Rheinheimera hassiensis; assembly: GCF_022436675.1. Taxonomy (GTDB): domain Bacteria; phylum Pseudomonadota; class Gammaproteobacteria; order Enterobacterales; family Alteromonadaceae; genus Alishewanella; species Alishewanella hassiensis. Next base: position 63,094 of record NZ_JAKUJZ010000001.1, read on the forward strand.
GCGGTTTTGAATTTCAGCGCCTGCACGGCATGGGCGATGCGCTGTACGACGAAATAGTGATTAAAGACAAGATCCCATGCCGTATTTATGCCCCCGTGGGCGAGCACTCCGACTTACTGGCTTATTTAGTGCGTCGCTTGCTGGAAAACGGCGCCAACAGCTCCTTTGTTAACAACATTATTGATGAAACCATTCCGGTAGAATCGCTGCTAAGCGACGCGGTAGAAACGGTGCGCGGCTGGAAGCAAAAACGTAACCAGCAAATACCGCTGCCAGCCAACTTATACGGCACAGAGCGCAAAAACTCTAACGGCCTGGATTTAACCGATATTGATCAGCTCGAACCGGTAAAAGCAGCCATGGCACAGTGGTTTGAATCGGTTAAACAGATCCCGGTGCAACCCGACGCCGTGCCGGTCACTAACCCGGCTAATCTTGATGAAGTAATAGGTTACCTGGAGTACGCCGACAAAAACAAAATGCAGCAAATACTGGCCAATGCTGAAACGGCCTTTAATAGCTGGTCAATAACAAACATTACCGAGCGTGCCGCCCTGCTGCGCCGTATTGGCGATGCACTGGAAAAACACCGTAACGAACTGCTGGCACTTTGCGTAAAAGAAGCCGGCAAAACTCTGGGCGACAGTGTGGCTGAAGTGCGCGAAGCTATCGACTTCTGCCGTTATTACGCCGCCCGTGCTGAAGAGCTGTTTGCCCAGCCCGAGCAAGCCCGTGGTGTATTTTTATGTATCAGCCCGTGGAACTTCCCACTGGCTATTTTCTTAGGCCAGGTTGCTGCAGCCATGGTGGTTGGTAATACCGTAGTGGCAAAACCGGCCGAACAAACCAGTTTAATTGCTGTACGTACTGTAGACATTATGCGCCAGTGCGGCATGCCGGAACATGTAGTACAGCTGGTTATCGCGCCAGGCAGCCAGGTTGGCCAGCACATAGTGCCAGACAGCCGCATTCAGGGCGTAATGTTTACCGGCTCGACTGAAACCGGCTGCTGGATAGCACGTAAACTGGCTGAACGTGGTGGCGAACCTGTGCCGCTGATTGCCGAAACCGGTGGCCAGAATTGTATGATCGTTGACTCAACAGCCCTGCCGGAGCAGGTGGTAGACGATGTGATTTCTTCCGGCTTCCAAAGTGCCGGCCAGCGCTGCTCTGCGCTGCGGGTACTATTTTTACAGGAAGACGTGGCCGATAAAATTATCACCATGCTAAAAGGCGCGATGGCAGAACTGCATGTGGGCGACCCTATGTGGCTTAGTACCGATTTAGGTCCGGTTATTGATGCCAAAGCACATGAGCGGTTAAACAGCCATGTGCAGTATTTAGCCGACAAAGCCACGTTACATTACGAGTGCACTATTCCATCAGGTGATCGTCACTACTTCTTTGCCCCGCGCTTGTATGAAATCAGTGACTTAACCGTGCTGGAACGCGAAGTATTCGGTCCGGTAGTGCACATAATACGCTTTAAAGCAGACGAAGTTGATAACATCATTAACCAGATCAACGCGACCGGCTATGGCCTGACAATGGGCGTACACAGCCGTATTGAACAATTTACCAACCGGGTAGCCCGCGATATTAAAGCCGGCAATATCTATGTAAACCGCAATATGATTGGTGCCGTTGTTGGCGTGCAACCTTTTGGTGGCCGTGGCCTATCCGGTACCGGCCCTAAAGCGGGTGGCCCGTTATATTTAACCCGGCTGGTTAAGGACAATGCTGATGTCAGCTGTGCTGAACTGAGCGAGCAAAAGCAACAAAGCCTGTTAAGCGAAACAACCAGTAGTGCCGTAGCTTACGCTATGCCATCAGCGGCAACGGCACAGCAACAGTGGGCTTTGCTGAACATTGATCAGCGCACCTCTGTACTGCGCCAGTTTTTGGCGTCACTGGCATCTAATGCCGTGGTAAACAAGCTGGAACCAGATTTAGAGCAAATATTGACACTGGCTCAGCAAAAACTAAAACGGGTTGAGCGTGACCTGCAAAAACCTATTGCCCTGCCCGGCCCTACCGGCGAAAGCAATATACTGGTACTGGACCCACGCGGCATTCTGGCGCTGGTGCGGGATGAAACCAGCTCGTTCAGCCACTGGTTACTGGCTATTATCACTGCACTGGCATCAGGTAATGCCGTGGTTACTGCAGTGGAAGAAGCCGATCTGGCCGAAGCTGAAGCCTGTATTAAAGCCTTTCTCCAGGCGGGTTTACCACAGCATCTGCTGGCGGTAGTGCGGTTAGATTGCCTGACTACGTTACTGGCGCATCCTGATCTGGCGGGCGCAATGGTTGAAGTCAGCAGTGCAGTAAAACCCTTATGTGCCGCCCTGTTGGCCAGCCGTGCCGGGGCGATACTGCCGCTGATCACAGCCCCTGCCGGGCAACGCTTATTACAGCGCCTGGTTACCGAAAAAACTATTACCATCAACACCACAGCTGCAGGCGGTAATGCCTCGCTGATGACAATGGCAGACAACATCGGCTAACTGTTACAGTTTGTCACAACGATAAAGCCCGCATCTGCGGGCTTTATGCTATGTTATACCTTATGCTATCGCGATATTATGACAAATCATCTCGTTGTTAATTTATAGTTAAGGTTAACTAAGGTAAAATAGCAGGCTGGGCTCAGGGGAAGTTTTTGGATTACTCAATAGATGGCATATCAGGAAGTTAATATATCTGATTTACAACCGGGCAGTTATGTTGTGCAGGTATTACAACAGTCGGGTGATATTGTCGTCAAACATGCAGGTTGGGTTCGCACCAGACAAGCGATAGAAATATTGCGCAAGAAAGGCGTTAAAGTAGTCCTGACCGACCCGGACAAAGCCATAACCACCGAAGCACCCGCAGCACCTGCCGAGCCCATTACCCCAACAGAAGAACTCCCCCCCCGGGTACTATTTGCCGATGAATGGCCAAGGGCAGAAAAAACCCTGCTGCAAACCCAGCGCGTACAACGCCAGATGCTGGACGCCGTGCGCAGCGACAACAATATTGATCTGACACTGGTACATGAAGTCAGTGCCGGGCTGGCAGAATCTATCAGCCGGAATCAGGATGTATTGCTCTGCCTTAACCGCATCGCAGAGCAAAGCGATAGTTTGTTGCAACACAGTATCAGCTGCGCTGTGTATATGGCCGCTTTTGCGCGCTACCTGAATTTACCGTCACATAAAGTGCAGTCACTAATAACGGCGGCCTTATTACATGATATAGGTAAAGCTATCGGCGCGGATTATCTGCAAATGGCAGATCATCTGGCAATTCCGGCTAGTTTAAATGCGCTGCAAAAAACAGCCAAACTGGCTGGCGAAGTGTCGTTATGGATCAGCCAGCATTGTGCCCACTTAGATGGCAGCGGCGTGCCTAAGATTGCCGCACGGCAAATAGAAAAAGGCAGCCGCATGCTGGCAATAGTGAACTCTTACGAGAAACTGACAGCATCACTGGCACCTAAACTCGGCCCACTGGCTGCGTCCCGCCAGTTGCTGGAGCGCACACCACATCAGCTGGATGCAGAACTGCTGCAACTGTTTATTAAATGTATCGGTATTTACCCACCGGGATCGGTTGTGAAACTGAGCAGCGGCAAGCTGGCACTAGTGCTGGAAAATAACGCCAAAAAGCCGCTGTTACCCAAGGTTAAAGTGTTTTACCACAGTGTGCACCAACACCATATTCCGCCTAAAATCCTCGACTTGTCACGCCAGCAGGAAGAGCAGATAGACAGCTGCGTTGATCTGAAAAAATTCGGCCTGGATGTAAAAAACTATATCTGAATCAGCCCGCTGGCCATTCAGTTAACGCCGCCATACTAAATAACTGCGTACCCAGTTCCATTAGCACATACTGTGGGGTAATTTCTTTAATGCGGATATCCGCGGTTACCCACTGCCCTTCCTGCAAGGTTTTACCATTCACTTTTACCCAGCGCTGGCTGACAGAGGTGGCATATACGTGGGCATCAAAGCGCAGTGGTGGAATTTGCTGCTGTAGCTGCATATCCAGGCTGTTTATATCGGTAGCAGGGGCGTTATGGCTGCGCAATGTGCGGGTGTTTGAGCTGGTGTTTTCTGTCGCTTTTAACGCTGAGGCAAATTTATCCCGCAACTCGCCGGATATTTCCGCTTCAGGTTTAACCGCTGGCTCGGGTTCGGGTTTAACCAGTGGCTGTGGCTCTGCCGCTGCAGTGCCTGCCGTCATTGTTGCTACCTCAGGTAAAGAGGTAAACTGCTCTTGTACCGGCTGTGGCGGTGGTTTTATTGCCTGGGTAATTTTGCTGTCAATAACCGTTGCAGCTGCGCTGGCCGCGGCTTTATTGTCTGCCTCGTTCAGTGCAGCAAAAATATTAACCGGCTGCGCCGGGCTAGCCGGTTCAACCACTGCAGGTTCAGTCTTGGCCGGCAGCTTAAACCAGTAAGCGGCAGCAGCCCCCACACAGCCGGCCAAGAATAATGCTAATATTAACGCCAACTTACGCCAAAAAGCACCGCTGTCACCAGCAACGGGTGCCTGCTGGTTTTGCTGTTTCAGTGCTTCCATTAAAATCGACATAAGCTTCTCTACTTCACTTTATTGGCTTTGCAGCAACGGCATAATAATCAGTGCCAGGCTAAAGCCCAGCACTATAGCGCAAACGCCCAACACAGGCCAGAACCAGCGCGGTAATGCCGCTTTGGCTACCTGATCTGATAGCGGCAAAATTTCGCCGGCCGCGCGGCTTACCAGCTTATCGCTGACGATAGCCTGCTGCTGGCTAAAGGCACCCAGCAGTGCTCTGTCTGCCATCAGGTTAACTAAGCGTGGTATGCCACCACTTAACTGATACAAGCGCTTCACCGCCCCATCGCTAAATACCGGCCTGCTGCAACCGGCAACCTGCAGGCGGAATTTCAGATAATGCCTTACTTCATCCAGGTTTAGTGGCAACAAGTGATAGCGCGCGGTAATACGCTGCGCCAACTGGCGCAAATCATTGCGTTTTAATAGCTGTTGCAGCTCGGGTTGGCCAATTAAGATCACCTGCAGCAATTTACGGGTATTGGTTTCCAGGTTGGTCAGCAGTCGCAGTTGCTCCAACACTGCAGGTTGCAAATGCTGGGCTTCATCGATAATCAGCAGTGTGTGTTTACCGGCTTCGTGGTTTTTCAGCAGGCGGGCTTTTATTTTATCGCCCAGCAGTTTTAAACTGGCATCAGATTTTTTATAGCGGATTTTCAGCTCATCACAAATTGCCGCCAGCAACTCCAGCTCAGATAAGGTAGGGTTTAAAATAAAGGCCACTTCGGCTCGCTCATCCAGTTCCTGCAATAAACAGCGCGATACCGTGGTTTTTCCGGTGCCAACTTCACCGGTAAGCAACACAAAACCACCGGCTTCACCTAAACCAAAACGCAAATGCGCCAAAGCTTCAGCGTGGCGTGGGCTTAAATACATAAAGTCCGGGTTAGGGGCAATTGAAAACGGGGCACTGGTTAAGCCGAAAAATCCGGTATACATACTGCTTCCTGCTGGTTAGGGCGCTGCCATTTGTTGCGACCGTGCATTTTGAAAGGCGATGGGTATAATGGCAAAAAAATTGCCAACAGGAAAGCCGGTGCAACGATATCTGGTAGGTGGTGCAGTACGCGACAGTCTTTTAGGTTACCCGTTTCACGAGCGTGACTGGGTAGTAGTAGGTGCCACACCACAGCAAATGCTCAATGCCGGTTACCAGCAGGTAGGCAAAGACTTTCCGGTATTTTTACATCCGCAAACTAAAGAAGAACATGCACTTGCCCGCACCGAGCGTAAAAGTGGTAAAGGTTATACCGGTTTTAGCGTTTATGCCGCACCAGACGTTACCCTGGAACAAGACTTATTGCGCCGCGATTTGACTATCAATGCCATCGCTCAGGCCGATGATGGCAGCTTGGTGGACCCTTTTGGCGGCGTAGCCGATATCAGGCAAAAAATACTACGCCATGTGTCAGACGCTTTTGCTGAAGACCCGCTGCGCGTGCTGCGTGTAGCACGCTTTTATGCCCGCTACGCCCATTTGGGTTTTAGCGTTGCAAGCGAAACCCAGGCGTTAATGCGCCAGTTAACTAGCGAGCTCAATACGTTGACACCCGAGCGGATATGGCAGGAAACCGCCAAAGCGCTTAGCGAACAAACACCACAGGCCTATTTTCAATTGCTGTACGATACCGGCGCCTTGCAGGTGCTGATGCCGGAGCTGGCCGCCTTATGGGGCGTACCGCAACCACCACAGTGGCACCCGGAAATTGATACCGGCGTGCATACTTTAATGGTGTTACAACAAGCCGCCATGTTATCGCCAAGGCTGGATATCCGCTTTGCTGCGCTGGTGCATGATTTAGGCAAAGGTGTAACCAAACCTGAACTCTGGCCAGCGCATCATGGCCATGAACATACCGGCTTACCGCTAATCAAGCAATTATGCGAACGCTTACGGGTGCCCAATGATTGCCGCGATCTGGCATTGCTGGTGTGTGAGTATCATCAACTGGTGCACCGGGCTCGCGAGCTTAAAAGCAGCACGGTATTAAAACTGTTTGAGGCAATAGATTTATGGCGCAAGCCCGCGCGGCTGGATGCTATATTGCTGTGTTGCACCGCAGACTTACGTGGTCGTACCGGCTTTGAGCAGGCTGAGTATCCGCAGGCTAGCTACCTGCAGGCACTGGCAACAGCAGCCCGCAGTACTAATGCCCGTGATTTGGTAGCACAGGGTTTAACAGGTGAAGCCATCAAGCAGGGCTTACAAAAAGCCCGGCTGAACAGCATAAAAACGGCTAAAGCAAACGTCCAGAAACCGCATTAAGCCGCGCTGCTAAGCACCGCCAGCAACACCACGCCCAGTACCAGCCGGTAGATCACAAACGGCAGCATGCCCATACGCTCTATCACTTTTAAAAACAGGTGAATACAGATAAAGGCGCTGACAAAAGACAAACCTGTGCCCAGTAAAATAGCGGTAACATCGTAATGTGTTGGTTCAGCCAGCAGCTTGGTGCCCTGATAACCGCCGCTTAATATAATAATGGGAATTGACAGTAAAAAAGAGAAACGCGCGGCACTTACTCTATCCAGCCCCAGAATTAATGCTGCCGTCATGGTAATGCCAGAGCGCGATGTTCCCGGAATTAATGCCACTGCCTGGGCAATACCAATCAGCAATGCCTGCTTCCAGGTTAACTGCTCCATCGTTTGCATTTGTTTTGCTGTCGCGTCTGCCAGCCAAAGCGCTAAGCCAAACACTATCGTAGTAATAGCAATAACATAAGGCGAGCGCAGGAAGGTTTCAATCAGATCAGCTGCCAGTAAGCCAGCTAAACCGGCCGGAATAGTAGCCAGAATCACCCACCACGCCAGTTTACTTTCAGTGCTGTGCTTGCCGCCTAATGATTGCACCCAGCCCACCGTTAAATTGGCGATATCACGGCGAAAATACAACATTACCGCCAGCAAAGTGCCAACATGCACGGCAACATCAAACACCAAGCCCTGATCTTCCCAGCCAAACATCGCAGATGGCAGGATAAGGTGGGCAGAAGAAGAAATAGGTAAAAACTCGGTGAGGCCCTGAATAATGGCCAGAATAATAACTTCCACTGTACTCACAGTTACTTGCTCCAGTTAAATGGCACCGGCCATAATTTTTGTTGTTTCGAATATTGTTGCCACATGTCACTGTAACTGCGCCTGGTAAGCGGATGTATTACATCAGGTGCAATTTCAGCCAGTGGCCATAATACAAAGGCATTCTCAGTAATTTCGGCCCGCGGCAGTTCTACCGGTTGCTGGCACATCACATCATCGTAGGTTAGTAAATCCAGATCCAGAGTACGGCCGCTGAACTTAGCAGCGCTTCTGTCACGGCCGTAACTGTCTTCAATTTGCTTAAACAAGCCAACGCAATCGGCTATCGATAAGTTGGTATCAACCGCAACAACCATATTGTAAAAAGCACTGCCGGCAAAACCCACGGCCTCGCTTTCATATACCGATGATAGCGTAAGCGGGCCAAAGTGTTGCGTAAGTGTGCTGACTGCTGCCTGAATATGATAACTACGATTGATATTGCTGCCGATACTGATATAAATGCGCGCCATCAGCTGCGACTCCGCACTATAGTAACGCCAACCGTTTCTGCCTGCTCCAGTGCGCCAGGCTTTTGCACAGACACTTTAACCTGAGTGGTGGCAAACTCGTTTAGCAGCAACTGCGCCACGCGCTCGGCCACTGTTTCAATCAGTTCCAGTGGCTGGGCGGTAATTAACGCTATTACACGCTGGGCAATAACGGCGTAATCCAGTGTCTGGCGAATATCATCCTGCTTTGCTGCATTACTGATATCGGTAACCAGCTCCAAATCTAACAACAAGCGTTGCTGAATGGTTTTCTCCCAGTCGTAAACGCCGATCACGGTGTCTACTTGTAGCTGTTTTATAAAAACTATGTCCATTCAGTTACATCCGCATTGCGTTATTTCTCGTTTCAGGTAGGCTGGTCGGATAGGTAAAACCGCTAAAACCCTATATTCTGCTGGCCTTAAATCAGGCTGCAATCTTAACGTAAAAACTGGTGCTGAGGAACCGCCTTAATGACCCCGCTGATTGGAATTATGATGCTGGCAGCCTATCTTTGTGGCTCCGTTTCGTCGGCAGTGCTGGTCAGCAAGCTGTTTCGCTTACCCGATCCCCGCTTACATGGCTCCGGCAACCCTGGCGCAACCAACGTACTGCGTTTAGGCGGCAAGCTGCCAGCTGTGCTGGTACTGCTGTTTGATATTCTTAAAGGCACTATTCCGGTATGGGGCTCTTACTTTCTGCAAATAGAGCCGCTATATCTCGGTCTTATTGCTATATGCGCTTGCCTGGGCCATATTTTCCCGCTGTTTTTTGGTTTTCAGGGTGGTAAAGCTGTGGCTACAGCTTTTGGCGCCATGATGCCAATCGGGCTGGATTTAGCCGGTTTACTGATCGCCAGCTGGTTAATTATTGTCGCAATCAGTGGCTATTCATCGCTGGCGGCTATTTTAACCGTTACCTTAGCACCAATTTTTACCTGGTTTATTAAACCGCTGTATACCGTGCCTGTGTTAATGCTGAGTATTCTGATTATTGTACGCCATCGCGAAAATATTATGCGGCTGTACCGTGGCAAGGAAAGTAAGGTGTGGGATAAGTCTAAGCGGATTCAGGAGTGAGTTAACGGCAACTCAGTGCTAGCTTTCGGTTGCAACTCCCGCCTTGGCTCGCCACAGCAACTATCTCGAGCCTCCTGCCCTCGCCGAGCCAGCTAAAGCTGTTCAAATTCGTTCCTGACGAATTTGTCGCTACCGCTTACGCGTTTGCTCAGACACTCTGTGTCGCCCAAATCGGGATTCCAACCTTCAGCCAAACTACTAACGTAACATCATCATTTAAACCGCCGGCAACTCCTGCATTGGCCAGCGCGGTGTTACACCAATAGTTAAATCCTGCTGCTGCCCGGCCGCCAGGCGGTAATATCCCGCCAGCGCGATCATGGCACCATTGTCGGTGCAAAACTCTTTGCGTGGATAAAACACCTCACCGCCGTGACGCTTCAGCAATTGCGCTAATTGCTCGCGCAACGAGGTATTAGCGCTAACGCCACCGGCTATCACCAGCCGTTTATAACCAGTTTGCAGCAGCGCCCGCTCGCATTTAATCACCAAAGTATCTACCACAGCCTGCTGAAACGACGCGGCGATATCAGCCTGCACCTGCGCGCTGTTACCTTCTTTGGCTATTACGTTGGCTGCCGAGGTTTTTAAGCCGCTAAAGCTAAAATCCAGCCCCGGCCGGTCGGTCATTGGCCGCGGGAACTTGTACTTTTTGCTATCACCTTGCACAGCCAGTCTGGCTAACAGCGGGCCGCCTGGGTAATCCAGCCCCATTAACTTGGCGGTTTTATCAAAGGCTTCGCCGGCCGCATCATCAATAGATTCACCTAACAGCTCATAACGGCCAATACCTTCTACCGCCACTAACTGGGTGTGGCCACCGGACACCAACAGCGCCAGAAACGGAAACTGCGGCGGATTAGCTTCCAGCATCGGTGCCAATAAATGGCCTTCCATATGATGCACCGCCAGCGCCGGCTTGCCCCAGGCCATGGCCAAAGAGCGCCCTATAGCCGCGCCTACCAGCAAAGCACCGGCCAAACCCGGGCCTGCAGTATAGGCTACGCCGTCAATATCGGCGGCAGCGCAATTGGCTTCAAGCAGCGCCTGTTTTATCAGCGGTATGGTTTTACGAATATGGTCGCGCGAGGCCAGCTCCGGCACCACGCCGCCGTAATCGGCATGTAGTGGGATCTGGCTGTACAGTACATGGCTTAATAAACCCAGCTTGTCGTCGTAAACAGCAATACCGGTTTCATCGCAGGACGTTTCTATACCTAAAACTCGCATCTGTGTCTCAAATCCGCTAAAATGACAGCCATTGTACCGGCTCAGTTCATTCAGAGCCAGAGGATCGGATTTAGATCGCAGAACTGCTTTACATCGCCCTGTCTTTTTGCGTAAAATGCCGCACCATTTTTAATCGTATTGGTTCACAGATAACCAATTTGGCCCTGAGGTGAGAATTTAATGCCTGTTGTTAAAGTAAAAGAAAACGAACCGTTTGACGTAGCATTACGTCGTTTCAAGCGCTCATGCGAAAAAGCTGGTGTATTAGCTGACGTACGCGCTAAAGAATTCTACGAGAAGCCAACCTGGATCCGTAAGCGTAAAAAAGCAGCAGCTGTTAAGCGTCATGCTAAGAAGCTGTCTCGCGAAAACGCACGTCGCATCAAGCTGTACTAAGCCTAACAGGCTTTTAGTACCCGCTTAGCGACACCGGTGCTGTCTGCTGCGCACAATACTGCCAGCAACGCTAATAGCAAAGACCAGCCCGAAGTAACAGCGCAAAGTCGACATCTGCATACCGTGCCCGCAAGGCACGGTTTGTCTTTTTCTGAATAACGCCGAAGGAAAAAGGTGGCAGGACAAATCCCCAGACAGTTTATCGACGAGTTATTGGCACGTACCGATATCGTTGAGCTGATTGACCAGCGCGTACCGCTTAAAAAAGCCGGTAGAAATTACGCTGCCTGTTGCCCGTTTCATAGCGAAAAGTCGCCCTCTTTTACCGTTAGCCCGGATAAACAGTTTTATCATTGCTTCGGTTGCGGTGCGCACGGTAATGCCATCAGCTTTATGATGGAGTTTGAACAACTCGAATTTGTTGAAGCCATTGAAGAGTTAGCACAGCAACACCATCTTGAAGTGCCGCGCGAGCAAGGCGTAGTTAAAAACCGACCGGCTGCCCAGGCTGATGACTACCATTTGATGCAGCAGGCGGCCGAGTTTTATCAGCAACAGCTGCAAAGCCACCCTAATGCTGGCATGGTGCAGCAGTATGTAGCAAAACGCGGTTTAAGCAGCAAAACACTGGCCGATTTTGCCATTGGCTACGCTCCGGATGGCTGGGATAACCTGCTCAAACGCCTTAGCCCGAGCAACAATAAGCCACTGCGCGACCAGTTAACTGAACTGCGGCTAATCAACCGCAACGACAACGGCCGCGAGTATGACTTTTTCCGCGAACGCTTAATGTTTCCCATCCGCGACAAACGCGGCCGCGTTATTGCCTTTGGTGGCCGCGTGTTGGGCGACGGCACGCCGAAATATTTAAATTCGCCGGAAAGTCGTTTATTTCATAAAGGTCGCGAACTGTATGGCCTGTACGAAGTGCGCCAACAACCGGGCCATGTTGAGCAAATACTGGTGGTTGAAGGCTATATGGATGTAGTAGCACTGGCCGAACATGATATCCGCTTTGCTGTCGCCTGCTTGGGCACTGCCACTACATCGGATCATATGCATACGCTGTTTCGCTATACGCCCAAGGTAGTGTGCTGCTACGACGGTGACCGCGCCGGCCGTGATGCAGCCTGGCGCGCATTACAAAGCGCACTGCCGCAACTAAAAGACGGCGTAGAGTTAAATTTCGTGTTTTTGCCCGACGGCGAAGACCCGGATTCTTTAGTACAAAAAGAAGGCAAAGACGCGTTTTTACAACGCATAGCCGGCGCTATGCCGCTAAATCAGTACTTTTTTGAGCATTTGGTGCAGGAGTTTGATCCAGCCACTGATGCAGGCAAATCAGCGTTATCGGTAAAAGCGGCAGAGTTAATTAAACAAATACCAAGTGAATTTTACCGCGACAGCTTAAGCGATAAACTGGCTAACCTGCTGGGTAAGCCGCGTGAGCGCACAAAAGCGGCAGTAAACCGGGCATCAAACCGGGTAAAACCAGCAGCGATGAAAATAACACCAATGCGACGTGCTATTGGTTTATTGCTGCAGTACCCCAATTTAGCTAATGTAATGCCGGATGCGCCGGAGCTTGGCGAAGCGAATATTCCCGGTATAGGTTTGTTACTGACACTGCAACAACGGCTGCAACAACAACCGGATTTAACCACGGCGCAACTGATAGAACAATGGCGAGATTTACCCGAACACAGCATTTTAATGACTCTGGCCGCCTGGGATCACCAGATCGAGCAGGAACAATTGTCACAGGAATTTGTCGATACTTTTCACTCAATTGAAGATCAGTATTTGCAACAACGGCTGGAAGCCCTGGAACGAAAAGATAAACTGCAGCAACTGAGTAAAGCCGAATGGCACGAATACAAACTGCTGCTGCAAGCGCTGAAAAGCAAAAAACCAAAGCTTGCGAACTAATGCGGCTGGCTAGAAAAGCCGCGCTTTGTTATAATCGCTAGTTCGCAATTTTACATTAATCAAATTGGTGGAAGATAAGTCTCTATGGAGCAAAATCCTCAGTCGCAGCTAAAACTCCTGATCATTAAAGGTAAAGAGCAAGGTTATCTTACCTTTGCTGAGGTGAATGATCACCTGCCGCAAGACATTATCGATTCAGATCAGATAGAAGACATTATCCGCATGATCAATGACATGGGGATCCAGGTGTTTGAAACAGCACCGGATGCCGACGACCTGATCATGACCGATGCCACCACAGATGAAGACGCCGTAGAAGAAGCGGCACAAGCTTTAGTCAGCGTGGACAAAGAACTGGGTCGCACTACCGACCCTGTGCGGATGTACATGCGTGAAATGGGCACTGTTGAGCTTCTGACCCGCGAAGGCGAAATTGACATCGCCAAGCGGATTGAAGACGGCATCAACACAGTTCAAAGCTCTGTTGCCGAATACCCTGAAGCTATTACTTATCTGCTGGAACAGTGGGATAAGTATGAAGCTGAAGAAATTCGTTTAAGCGACATTGTTACTGCCTTTATTGACCCGAACGATATCGACGAAGCGCCGATCGTTGGCAGCCACATTGGCTCAGACGTGCCAGAAGATAAGCTGGACGATGACGACAGCGACGATGACGATGAAGACGGCGACGCTGATGCCGACGACGGCGATAGCGGCCCGGATCCGGAAATGGCGCGGCTGAAGTTTGGCGAGCTGCGTACCCAGTACGACGTTACCCGTAACTCGATCGTGAAAAACGGCCGTGAACACGCCACTACCAAAGTAGAAATTGAAAAACTAAGCGAAGTATTCCGCTGCTTCCGTCTGGTGCCAAAACAGTTCGATCGCCTGGTTAAAAACATGCGCGAAATGATGGACCGTGTTCGGGTGCAAGAACGCATTGTGATGAAGCACTGTGTTGAATACGCCAAAATGCCGAAGAAAAACTTCGTTAAAGCCTTTACTGGTTTTGAAACTTCAACTGCCTGGTTAGATGCCGAAATTGCGGCTAACAAGCCTTATTCAGCCAAACTGAAAGACATGCAGGAAGAGCTGGTACGCAGCATTGAAAAGCTGAAAAAAGTTGAAGAAGAAACCGGCTTAAGTATCTTTAAAATTAAAGATATTAACCGTCGTATGTCTATCGGCGAAGCCAAAGCCCGCCGTGCTAAGAAAGAAATGGTAGAAGCTAACTTACGTCTGGTTATCTCTATCGCGAAAAAATACACCAACCGTGGTTTGCAGTTCCTTGATTTAATTCAGGAAGGCAACATCGGCTTGATGAAAGCAGTAGATAAGTTTGAATACCGTCGTGGTTATAAGTTTTCAACTTACGCCACCTGGTGGATCCGTCAGGCCATTACCCGCTCTATCGCGGACCAGGCCCGCACCATCCGTATTCCGGTGCATATGATTGAAACCATAAACAAGTTAAACCGTATTTCCCGCCAGATGCTGCAGGAAATGGGCCGCGAGCCATCTCCGGAAGAATTGTCCGAACGCATGCAAATGCCGGAAGATAAAATCCGTAAGGTGCTGAAAATCGCCAAAGAGCCGATTTCAATGGAAACGCCGATTGGTGACGATGAAGACTCGCATCTGGGCGACTTTATCGAAGATGCCACCGGTGAATCACCGCTGGACTCTGCCACCATGGAAAGCCTGAAAAACGCTACTAACGAAGTACTGGCAGGCTTAACAGCCCGTGAAGCCAAAGTACTGCGTATGCGCTTTGGTATCGATATGAACACCGACCACACGCTGGAAGAAGTAGGTAAACAGTTTGACGTAACCCGTGAGCGTATTCGTCAAATTGAAGCCAAAGCTCTGCGTAAATTGCGCCACCCATCACGTTCAGAAGTATTAAAAAGCTTCCTGGACGAGTAAGTTGCAGCGTTCATAACAACACAGATAAAGGCGCTAAACGGCGCCTTTATTATTTAAACCGGCTTAACGCCTAAAAAAGCAGCAATTAACTGCACTTAGCGTAATAAGCCGGATGACAAAGCCGGCAAAAGTTTTTATACTGCCTGCCGCTTCACAGCTAATAGCTTCAATAGCGAAATGCTACACATGGCCCCATAGCTCAGTTGGTTAGAGCGCTCGACTCATAATCGATCGGTCGCTGGTTCGAGTCCAGCTGGGGCCACCATTTCAAGCTTCGCTTTCATGCTAACCTCAGTGGACTATTCTCCCTTGCAGTTGGAGCTGCTGCACGTTCTGCTCATATAAAGCTATGCTTTATTACTACACTCGCGCCACCCAGCTGGTGCCGCTATTTTTAAAGGCTTGTCGTTTGCCCTACTTCCTGAAAATAGCTCGATGCTACCGAGATTCTACTAAACAAGCTACAGCCTGCAAAACTTTAGGATACCCACCACTCTAAACTGCACGATATGCCAGGCGCCAACTATATTTATACTGCTGTTGTTAGCATATAAACAGAACTCGATGAGTGCGTTAATGTCGCCCTATCAGATTAGTTTTTAGCGCTTAAGAAGCGCTAATTTGCTTTAGTGCCGTGTGCAATAACAGAAGTGTCGTGTGCAATAACAGAAAAACGAACTTTTCCAACTTTATGAGTACTTCCTCTAGTTCACTTGGAAGTTACGCAAGGTAATTCAAACTTGCCTCGGCTCTGACTTACTAAGGCATTAGTCCTTAATTTTTTTCTTCCTTAAAACTACTCGCTTTCCACCAAGCCATGCAAGATCGCTGCGTACTGGAAAACTCGCAGTTTTTGGCGAAAGATATGATCGCGAACAGCCATGAACGCTCCCTTTGATTCTAACTATTTGCTTTATCTACGCCATTCGCGCGGACCCGTCAGATATTGTATATTAATTGACCGTCCGCTTTTCTTACATATAGCTCTCATATAAAAAAAATTTAAAACATAAAAAATAAACAAAACAGGTAAAGACATATAAAACAAGTAGATACAAACATGGCACGTAAAGTGCTTAAAAATAGAGGGATTCATTGAAACGTTCTATATGTAATTAAGCATTTACTTAATTATGTATTTTGACTTTTATTATTTTATTGAAATATGGAAATATCATGTTGAAAAAATTATTCGCCGCTGGTTTATTACTTTTTATAACTGCTTCAGCTAACGCAGCACCAATTATAGGTATTAATGGTTCTTTTGATGTGTTTGGTATTGGTCAAACTACATTAAATGCAAACGGTGAAATTACCCAAGTTGATTTTAGCCTTAACAGCACTTTATTTCCTGTTCTTGCTACTGGCGATTACTTAGATTACTTCACTATTGATTCTATTTTCAGCGTAAAAAACCCTTTAGTTTTAAGCAATATTATTGGCGTTGAACTTTGGACTGTAGAAGGATTTTCTTTTACGGGTACAAGCATTCGTCAAAATAGTACACAAGGTGCTTCTACTGGCTTATACATTATCGGTAATGTTACACACGCTGATTTTATTGCGACTGAGACTGAGTGGTTCTTTTCTACTCAAGGTTTAACAAACAATGGCGTTAATGTAAAAAGCTTCTCTTCAACAGTAACTTCTCCAGCTCCTGTGGTTGCAGTTTCTGAACCAACTTCTTTAGCTATTTTCGCTTTAGGCTTAATTGGTTTTGCTGCTAGCCGTAAGAAAAAATCTGTTTAATTCTATTTAAACAAAATAACAAGCATTATATTTAATGCTTGTTATTCAACACTAAAGAATCTCATGTTATGTCAGGTGCTTTTTCATTGCTGCTATATAAATGATCTGCACCAGCGATAAATTCAACCGCCCGGGCTTTGGCATCATCCAGTGCTAACTCCTCAAGACTGCCAAGTTTAATCGTATGCGTTTTTCCTTTGACTTCTAAAGCTACATAGTACGTTTTTATATCTGCTGGCGTTACGATCAGCTTTAAATTGCTCAGTTTTTCGTCGCTATACTGGCATTTTTTGGCAAGTGCTTTTAATGCCAATCGTTGTTTTTCTGTAAACGGAAAAGTAGTTGTCAGGTTCATCATTGTGCCTTTTATTAATCGCATTTAACGTGCGACAACAAGGCACGACAGCGCAATTTTAAAGGGGAAATTGCAGCCAAAAAGCCCTTTATTTACTTGGCACGTACCCCTTACGGATCCATCATTTCGAACTTTGCTTTCATATAGTCCTAAACCAACTACTTCTGCTTGCAACTAATGCTGCTCCCATAAAGCAATGTTTTGTCATTGTATGCGCTCCATGCAGCTCAGCCTCATTTTTTATCAGATACTATTTTTTAGCTTTATGATGCTTCAATTACACTATGATTCAGCCGTTACTGTTCTTCAACACCCCTAAATATCAAATAAATATCACATTTTAGTTAATTTTAAGTATTATTTTTAATATGTATTCTGCGCTAGAGTATATAGGCCCAACGGGGGTAAAATACTAATAAGTAAGGAAAAAATATGAACATAATCAGATCACTACTTGTTCTTAGCGCGCTATATTTCTCAGCTAATGCTGCTGCAGCTCATGTTGAATGTGTTATTAGCGGCACACCAACACAGCAGCAATATACTGCTCACTATTGTTCAAGCATAGTTAATGCACAACCATCCATCTGGTATAGGCTGGTTACTTCGAAACCAGTGCTGGAAGTTACCTGGAGCCATGACAGCGGACGCGGCCAAAGCTGGAGTTGCGATAATAGTACAACATGCATAGTAAACCTGATAAATTACTCTAATAATAGCAGTTTTACAGAGCTGTCAGCCTGTGCTAACCGTGTAATTTACACTGATAATACCTGGGAAGATTTAAATGTTTGTGCTTCAGGGATAATATGGGGCGGCAGTATAAATCCGTTCTAGAGATCACAGCATCTGATAGCCGCAACTTTCGGCTATCAGACATTAAGTTTAAAAAACAGTGCATCGTGCAATAACTATCGGTGTTTGAGCAGAAGAAAACCCAGCAGACCTGCCTGATAAAATTATCTAACGATAATCATTCTAAAAATAACCAAATTGCTTAAAAACAAGATGATATTGTAACTACTCCAACGCGCAGCTTTATTTTATATCTGTCTTTTTATATATTCAGACTCGCCATTAAAGATAAACGGTAATTTAACATGTTATTCATATGGTTAAAATATCAAGCGACAATTGCGTGTACGATAATGAACCAAAGTCAGGTTTATATTTTGTGCAAGAATGTATCGTTAAAAACAATAACGCTGCAAACCAAGCAGTTTTTTATGGTATTACTGAGGTAATAGTACCATTAGTTGCTGTTGCTTGGCGCATCAGCGCCTGCCACCAGTAGCTGTTTTGTGCCACACTGCTATGCAATTGTGACAGAGACACCAGCTGCCCAAACTCTGGTGTTAACAGTGCGGTATCAGCTTGTGATGCAGCAGTACTAACCCGCTCAAGTGGCTCATACCAGGCATGAAACGCCAGGTCAAAAGTGCCGTTATGCACCGGCACCATTACCTGACCTTTTACATCCAGATGCGCCTGCACACTTTGCTCCGGCGTCATATGAATATGTGCCCAGTCATTATCGTAAGCGCCGGTTTCAATAAAGCTGATATCGAACGGGCCATATTTATTGCCTATCTGCTTAAAACCATCAAAGTAACCAGAATCACCACTGAAATACACCGCACCGGCTAAAGTTTTAATTACCCAGGAGCCCCATAAAGTGGTGTTGCCATCACCAATGCCACGGCCGGAGAAATGCTGCGTTGGCGTAAAGGCAATCAGCGCATTGTCGCTAACCTGTTCCTGCCACCAGTCAAAACGCTGAATTTTCTCTGCTGCCACACCCCACTTCTGTAAGTCGGTTTCTACCCCCAGCGGCACCAAAAACTGCGCGGTTTTCACCGCTAGTTGTTTAATACTGGCTTTGTCTAAATGATCATAGTGGTTATGTGAGATCAGCACTTTAGCAATAGCTGGAAGCTCTGCGATACTGATTGGCGTCTGGTGAAAACGTTTCGGGCCCAGAAATGAAAACGGCGAGGCGCGCTGCGAAAATACCGGGTCTAACAGCCAGTATTCGCCATACACTTTTAACAGCACCGATGAATGCCCCAGCTTAACAAAGTGCACATCGTTATCCGGTAGGGCATCTAGTTGCTGCCGGCTCAGTGGCTGCAGCGGCATGGTTTTCGCCGGCACCTTGTCTACTGCCGGCTCAGTGAAATAACGTTTGGCAATTTCCAGCGTTTTCAGCAAACCCGGTTGTTCAAAAGCATGCACATTATGAAACTTGCCATGCTGATACTGGCTGGCATCCGTTAAGGTTGTTGCATCAACATTCGCTACTATATTGGTATTTAGCATCACTATTCCTGCCCCTGTCAGCGCCAGACTGCCCAGCAGCCAGCTTAGTGGTTTAATTACTTTGCGCATAAGCTCACCCGATATAAACTACACCGTGCAGTTTACATACAAAAACACATAAGTAAACTGGTTAGTGCAGTTTTTTCTGTGCTGGGCTACAATAGCTGCACTAATGCAAGGCTGAAAACGATGAAACTAACAGAACAGAAACGCATGCAAATACTTGATGCGGCAGAAGAACTGTTCCACAGCAGCGGTGTGGAGCATACCAGCATGGACCAATTGGCACTGCAGGCTAAAGTGTCAAAACGTACAGTGTACAACCATTTCGCCACTAAGGATGCACTGTTTCAGGCGATTTTACAGCGTATGTTCAACAAACTGGCGCAGGGCGGTGAAGTGCGTTTTAACGTGGCAGAGCCTATTGATCAGCAACTGCGCAGCATAGCGCAAGATGAAGTTACGCTGCTTAGTTCTGCGGCTTTTTTACGGGTAGCCAAAATTGCCATTATGCAGGTCATGCAGCGCCCGGAACTGGCACAGCTGATGAGCGACAGCAGTCTGGGTTGCAAGCGCTATATAGACAACTTTTTAACCGACGCCTGCTCTGCCGGGGTGTTACAAATTACCGATATCCCCTTTGCGGGTAAACAGTTTATTTACCAGCTGAAGTCCTTTGTGTTTTACCCCAGTTTATTTGGCCTGGAACAGCAGACACCGGCGCAACAAGCGCATATTATCAACGAAGCGATCGCGCTGTTTCTGGCACGCTACCAGGCCAAATAACGCCGGTTAACGCCGCTGCCGGTATGCAAGCACCGATGCAACCAGCAGTGCTGTCATGGTCAAAATGCCAAACCAGGTGACTAAGTCTTCAGCCAGTTGCTGGCGCTGTAATACCAGCAGTAAAGACAACAGTAATAGTGCGAAACCGCTTAGCCGCCAGCCGCGCTCTGAGCGCTGGCTTAAATGGCGCAAGCCAAACAGCCGGCGATAGCGCGGCATGGCCAGGCTCAGCAGCGTAAAACCGGCCAGACATAATAACCACAGCAACATCATCTTGTTTGCTCCGCATTACTACTTACCCCTGCCGGCGGTGTGGTGTAAACCAGGCTCAAATATAATCCGGCCGCTAACAGCAGCAACATCAGGCTGGTTCTGGCGAGGCGCTTAGTGCTTATTACCCACAGAATAATCAGGCTATACCAGACAAAACTCAGCAGCATCAGCCAGACAAAGGCCCCGGCTTTATTGGCACCCATTAGCGCTAGAACGCCGGGCAAGGCGGCCGTGGCCAGAATACTCAAGCAAAAGCCGCCGGCAATGGCCAACAGCAAACGGTAGCTTAATTGTACTTTGGGGTGTGATATTAACGACATACCAGCTCCTGCGCGGTATCGCCCTCGTCCTTAGTCAGGTGTTGCTTAGCCTGCGCCGCGCGGCGCAAGGTAAAACGCCAGAGCAGAAAAAAGCCGGCGGCGCTTAGCAGTAGTGCCAAATCCACTGCCAGTAAGGTGGTGTCGGCAGGAAAATGGTAACTGAGTATATTGCGCTGTACTGTTAGTATGCTCAACAGTGGTAACACTAAATATGCCAGCGCGAGCAGCAAGGCGCCCTCACGCCAGCTATTGCTGATACCGCGTAGCAACGGATACAGCAGCATTAACGCCCAGCCGGCAAAAAAGCAGTGGATTTCCATCTGTGCGCGGTTTTCCAGCGCCAGCGGTAATAAGCGGTTGGCGTAAAAATACGCTGCGACAGCCAATGGCAAACCCAGAATAACGCCGATATTTAACCAGCGAACCAGTTGCTGCCCCGGCGCTATCTTATTGTTAGCGCTCTGCTTTCGCAGTCGTTTTTCTGACCATAACACCAGCCCGGTAGCGATCATTAGCGTGCCCATAACCCCGCTGATAAAATACAACCAGCGCAGCTGCAAACCGGCAAAACGGCCGGCGTGTAAATTTACCATTGTGCGGCGGGTATGCTCGGCGGCCAACTGCGGTTGCTGCTGGCTGAGTAATTCGCCACTCACTGCGGAATAAATTAAAGTACGGCCGGGCACAATAAGCGACTGCGTACTGCCTTCAGTAAACTGCACAGTGGCAGCCGCATCGCCAGGATTATTCACTGCCACAAAAGCAATAGGCGCACCGCTCAACTGTAACTTTGCCTGCTGATACAACGGCTGCAGCGACAGCATAGCGGCCGCCTCACCACTGGCCACCACCGCCGGCGGTTGCCGGGTTAAGGTTTCAAACAGGGTATTGCGATCACCAAAGCCAAGCGAAATGGCCCAGGACAAATACATAAACATCAGCGTAACCAGGCCGGTGTAGGTGATCATTAAATGAAACGGCAACGCTAGCACTGCGGTAATAGTATGCGCATCCAGCCAGCTGCGCGGCCCCTTGCCAGGCTGAAAGCTGAAGAAATCTTTAAAAATCTTTTTATGAATAATTACGCCGCTGATAATAGCCACCAACATAAACATGGTGCAAATACCTACCAGCCAGCGGGCCCACAGCACCGGCATATAGTGTAAATCAAAGTGAAAACGGTACAGAAAGCTGCCGCCACGGCTGTCTCTTAATGGGACTTCCTCACCGTTGCCATCGAGCGTAGCACGCCGGAAACCGCGCCCGCCGGCGGCGGCATCACGCCAAAACACATTGGTGGTAGCTGAACGCTCATCGGGCAACGACACAGACCAACTGGCGGAGCCCGGCGCTTTTTGCTGCAAAAATGCCTGTGCTTGTGCCAGGCTATGCTCAGGATTGGCTTTATGTTGCAGTTCGGGCTGCATCCAGTCGGTAATTTCATGCTGGAAAAATGCCAGAGTGCCGGTTAAAAATACCGCAAACAACACCCAGCCAACGACAAGCCCGGACCAGGTATGCAGCCAGGTCATGCTGTCGCGGAATCTTGCTTTCATTCACCTTACCTTTAATGCACGGCCATACTATGTAACTACTGAGGTAACTACTGTGCGTTTTTATACCTGTAAACAAGGCTGGTATTATTAGCACAATGCACAAATAATAACAATTATCATTTGCATGCATCAGTAAAAACGGCACTACTATTGAGTGCCGTTTAGGTAAGCGGATTGGTACTGGCTACAAGCTGTTTAAAAACGCCAGCAAAGCATCTTTGTCTGTAGCCGACAGGTTCTGGTAGTTCATCCGGCTTATTTCTGCCTCACCACCGTGCCAGCGGATCGCTTCATCAATAGTGCGGGCGCGGCCGTCATGCAGATAATTGCCGTCTGGAGTGCAATACTCATGCCCATCCAGGCCAAACGCGTCCCAACCTATGTT
The DNA here is from genome assembly GCF_022436675.1 of Rheinheimera hassiensis. Taxonomy (GTDB): domain Bacteria; phylum Pseudomonadota; class Gammaproteobacteria; order Enterobacterales; family Alteromonadaceae; genus Alishewanella; species Alishewanella hassiensis. Next base: position 85,562 of record NZ_JAKUJZ010000001.1, read on the forward strand.
GCCCGCTACCCCACCGGTAACACAGGCGGATAAACCCAGGCCCCACAGCGGTGCGGTGCGCCACTCTGAGCCGCCTGCCTCACCTTCGGCTAAGTTATCCGCCAGGCCCGGCCCCATATCATGCAGCAGTAAATCGGTGTATGGGTAAATAGTCTGGTTACGTAACTCTGCCAGCGGGTGATATTCACTGGTTTGAAAGCTTTCGGTATGGCAACCGTTGCAGCCGATAGTGCTGAACACAGCCTTGCCTTGCAACACCTGCGGGTTGTTGTAATCACGTTGTGGCCGCACTCCCAGCAACGAGATGTACTTCACCAGATTATCCAGATGCTGATCTGCCAACTGTACGCCAGCACCGCAATTACTCTGGCTTGCGCCACAGTCTGGTGTGGGTAATATTGTAGTCATCACACCCATATCGGTATTAAGCGCCGCTGCCACCTGATGTTTTACGCTGCTGGTTGCTGCTTTATAACCAAAGCGGCCTAAACGCGCTTCACCGGTAACAGGGTCAAGCACGCGATGGGCACGGCCGGAAATGCCATCACCGTTGGCATCATCTGCATCCTCCAGCGCCAGTATCGCTGCTTCAGGTATAGCCTCCAGCAAACCAATACCGTTTAACTGCGGTGCAATACGGGCCGAGAACGTATCTGGCATTGTGCCACTGAACTGGTAATTCGGCGTGCGCAGGCCGTTACTTTCAGTAAACGAAGCAATAGATGGCATACTTTCATTGCTGCTTCCGCCATTGCGCCGTGGTTGCAATACCCGGCCTAATTCGGCATGTGATAAGCCATCGGCATTGCCTACGCGAAATACCCACTTATCCAGCGGCGAGCCAACGGCGCCAATTGGAGCCCGGCCATTACGCACATGGCAGCCAGAGCAGCGCTGGTTAATATAATTCGAACCGGCTAAGCCCACCATGCCGGTAAAAATACCGTTTTCGGCGTTTTCATCATGGCTGCCGTCGACAAAGGAGGTATGGTGCAAACGCCGTCCCAGTACAAAAGGCTGGCCATTGTCGTAACCCAGGTTAGTCGCCATTTGTTGAAAATGGCCGTCTGGCTCGGCAGTCATTTGTACATGCAGGGTGGTGTCGCCACCTAACCGTGCACTGGCAGGCAGCGGCACTGAGTCACGCTGTAAATAACGGCCAGGCTGGAAAATTTCTTTATCGGTAACATCCCACGGCACTATGCCCTGGCCAACAATATACAAAAAGGTGGTACCGTAATAGTTAGCGCGGCCACGCGGCAGGGTAGAGCCATCTAAAAACTGGCTGACTTCAAACTCCAGCTTATCGCCAACCTGAATAGGCCGGCCTTCGCGGCAGTTATAGCTTTCTTCTTTCCAGTAATGGGTGTTATCTACCATGTTCATCACACCATTACCGCAAAACTCTGCCAGCGTATTCATACCGATATACCACCAGCGGTTTTCTGCTTCTGTATCATGCAATTTATTCTGCGTCACTACATTCATCCGAATACTGCTGCCGCCTTTGGCAACGTAATCGACAATTTCGATGGCGGCTGTTCTGTCTTCCCAGTAAAACGTCAGGTAATGATCATAAGCCTGAAAATGGTTTTCTTTGGCGTGTCTGTCGCGGGCGCGATCAGAAAAACGGGTAACTAAGGCATCGCCGCGATCATACTGAATAGCGCTCTCCAGCGGTGTTGCCGCATTAAATAACGGCACTACATTCAGTGCTGTCAGCGGGCAACCATTGGCATTTACCGGCGCACCAGCCGGTGTGCCGGGGCAATTGTCCAGCGCATCATTCACACCGTCGCCGTCACTGTCCTGGACCGGATCAGGATCTGGCCCGCCCGGGTCCGGGTTAGTTCCGCCGCCATTACCGCTTAGGGTAAAACTTTGCTCTGCCGTATCAACAGCATAGCCATTGGCGGCATCCCAGTAGGTAAAAAAATATGTCAGCACATTGCCGGGCGCTAAACCCGATACCTGGTAGCTGTTTACGCCACTTGCCTGTTGCATAGCAACATTAATTTGCCCGCCATTATTTACCCGGTAATGCACATCAGCCCAGCCTGTGCTGTTAACAAAAAACCGCACACTATCGGCTGCCGTCTGCGCCACGCCAGAAGCCCCGGCGGCAGCCGGGCAACCGTTTGCATCCACTACTGTACCGCTGGCAGTATTGCCGCATTGGTCCAGATTATCAGGCACACCATCGCCATCACTGTCGGCCAGCGCAGTGCCACCGCCGCCTTCCCAGACAATATCATCAATGGCAAATTCAAAGCTGCTGCCGGGTAACTGGCCATCCATACTGGCAATATAAAACATGCCGCTTAACGCCTGTAGCGCAATCAGTTCGCCGCGTAAATCGGCAACCGGAATAGTCGCCTCTGCCCAGTCACCGTTACGCACCAAACCATAGCGGGTTTCATTGGCTGGGAAATTCAGCCAGTTTTCATTAGTGTATGAATCGGCAATGCCAATTTTAAAGCTAACATTAGCCGGAATTTTGATACTGAACTTCATGCTGCCGTTGGCAAAGTTGCTCATATCGCGCACTTGGCGGGCTTGAATGCCACCACCAAACCACTGGTTCGGGCTGTTATAGTTCCAGGCAATAACATTATTGCCTTCCAGCGGTGCGGTGTTACCCGCCACTACTGACGCCTGGTTCCAGATATAAATATCTGAACTGACACCGGCCTGCAGTTGGTTGCTTGTCGGTGTAGTATCGGTAAATACGCCAAAGCTTCCCGTTTCCGGTGGGTTTACATTGCCACTAAATACCTGCCCCATACCGTTTAGCTGATATACCCGTATGTAATCGATATACATTTTACCTGGCAACGGAGCTGTCACCTGCGCATTCGTTGCGGCATCAGTAAAGTTACCGCCTACCGCCATATTAAACAGTAAATAAAACGGTTGCTGCAGCTCGCTGGATTCCTCAGTAATGCTGATAGGTGCATCGTACATATCGTACTCAACGCCATTGTCTATTACGGTAAAACGCAGTTGGGTGTCCGTCCAGTAAGTGCGGTAGGTAACAAAGCGGTTGCTCAGCGGCTGGGCCGCGACATAAGCGTTGTCGGTTTGCCAGGCTGTCATGGCGGCACAGGTTGGATTTTCTGGCACACAGGCAGCATCGGCGTAAAAAATGGCATTGGCACCTACATAGCTATTGATATCGGCACCGGGGTGGCCAGCCTCCGCCCTGCCCTGGGCACGATGGCCCATTTCCATCATGTCAATCTCGCCCTTGGCCGGCCAACTGGCAGTACTGGTGCCCAGCATCCAGGCGGCAGGCCACAAACCAATCCCCAGCTGTGGTACCCGCAAACGCACCTCTATCATGCCGTACTGCACGGCCAGCTTTTGTTCGCTGTCAATTTTACCCGAACTAAAAGCGCGACCACCGATAGCGTCGTTACGCGCCTGCAGCACCAGCGCCTTATTACCCGGCTCGCCCGGCACATCTTCAATGCTAAGGTTGTCGGCGCTATACCACTGCAGCTCCTGGTTGCCCCAGCCACATAAGCCTACCTGGCAGCCATCGCCTTCAATTTCATTCCATGTATTGTTGTTAAAGCTGCTGAAATTATCTTCGAATAACAGATTACCAATCACAGGATTAGTTACATCTGCCAGAGAAGTGTGCGACACACCTAAACAACAGAGTGCCAGCAAAGTAGAAAATGACGGCCATAGCTTAGCGTGCTGTGCCGGAATGTTTTGACTATTTTTCATGTGCAATAACCCACAGTTTATGTGCAATTAAACGGGTCACGCCGCTAGCTTTTAATGCATGCTTAAGCGTGCCAGACAAGGCATGCTGAGTGTGAAAACGGTTTTACGGCCATAACAACAGCGGCAAAACACATTTTGCTGGTGGGGTTAACAACAATAGTGTGGCAGCCCGGTATTTTAGCGGGCTGCGTTTTAACAGCAGGTATTGCCACCTGTTGCTGCACATTACTTTTATCCTGTCCTGCTGCGCTTATCCGCTCTGCCTTGTTACCCGTGGCACAGGCAGTATTATTATGGTTACATTAAAATGTAAGCGCTTACTTAAGCTAGATGAGATTAACCAGCAGGTCAAGTTATTGTGATTAATGAGGCATATCTTAGTTGCAGAATACTCACTGCTTAGCTAACTGATTGGCAAAATCGTGGTTAACATCACGGTGCCCGGCTTCATCTGCGCGCACGGCAATAACCACCTCAAGCAAGCGGGCGTCAGCGGGTAATTTCCAGTATTCTATTGCCACCTGAGGTGCGGCAATATTGTCAATTGCGCCACTTTCTATCTCGGCCAGATAACAGCTGTAGCTGTATACCGCCTCTTCTTCAAAGTAGCCCACCAGGCGGTGCGCTGTTTTTGCTGACAGCATATACAGCACTAAAAAGCCGGTAAAAAACAGGCCCTGTGCTAGCAAAATCAGCGTGCGCTCAAACCAGTTCGGTTTGGCAATTTCAATAAAGGTCATCAGGTGCATGCGCTCGTTTTCAGCCTCATCCAGCAACACCCTGATCCAGCCATGATCGTCCTCCATACGGCGCAAACTGCGCATATGGCGCAGCATGCCAGCCACCATACCCGGCACACCGGCCACAGTTTCCAGAATAACGGCGCGGTGGCCATAACGTTTAGCAAAGAAGGTGTCGGCGCAAAAGCGCAGCATTTTGGTTAAGCGAAAGGCGATACGATCAGATAAATTTTGTGGTTTATGGTGCGCGGCTAAAGGATCAGACGGCTTCAACTGCTCTTCAGACATCAGCATCTCCTGGTACGATATGGTCAGGCACCGTAGCAGAAGACAACTGAACCCTTACTGAGCATAACAACAGCAGCTAAGATTGTTAGCTGCTGCAATACTCTGTGCCAGCACAAATTTATACGCGGAAATGGTTTACCAGTTCGCTAAGTGTTTGTGCCAAACGGGCCAGCTCTGCACTTGATGCCTGAGTTTCATTGGCGCCCGCAGAAGTTTGTACTGATAAATCGCGAATATTTACCAAATTACGGTCAACTTCACGGGCGACCGTGGCTTGCTCTTCTGCCGCGCTGGCAATGGTCAGGTTTTGATCACTGATCTGGCCAATAGCTTCGGCAATCAGCTGCAAGGCTTCGCCTGCCTGCCGGGCAATTTGTAGTGTTTCGGTTGCTTTACCACTACAACTGTTCATGCTTTCTACCGTGTTATGGGTTTCAGCCTGAACGGCATGCATCATGCGGTCAATTTCTTTAGTCGACTCCTGAGTACGGTGCGCCAATGCGCGCACTTCATCTGCCACAACGGCAAAGCCACGGCCGCTATCGCCAGCCCGGGCGGCTTCGATGGCAGCATTTAGTGCCAGCAAGTTGGTTTGTTCCGCAATAGCCCGAATAACCCCCAGCACAGAGCCGATGTCTTTCACCCTGTCGGCCAGCTTTTCAATGCCGTGGCGTGACGATTGCAGCTCGCCATCAAGTGCCTGAATGGTGTGAATAGTATGGTTTACCCGTTCTTGCCCCTGCCGGGCTTTATCGTTAGCTATTTCAGAATCACGTGAGGTAGAAGCTGCACTGCGGGCAACTTCCTCAATGGCGGTCGTGAGCTCGGTTACTGCAGTTGCGCCCTGCTCCAGCTCTTCACTTTGCTGATGCAAGATACGGCTGGATTGCTCTGTTACCACGCTTAGCTCTTCAGATGTAGCCGCCAGTTGCGATGAAGACTGATTTATTTCATGTACTGTGGTTTTTAATTGTTGCTGCATTTGTGCCATTGAGCGAATCATTTCGCCGGCTTCGTCTGGCTCATCATCATGAAAAATCTGGTTCAGCTCACCTGCGGCAATTTTCTGGCTAATTAGCACTGCCGCCTGCATTGGTCTGACTAAACTACGGCTTAACATTAAGCCAAGTATCACCGCAACAATGACGGCAATGACTATAATCACAATCATATTCATGTTAGCAAGCTCAATACTGTGTTTGGCACTGTCGGCTTGCTGGCTGGTGGTGGTTTGTTGATAAGCAGCCAGAGCAACCAGTGCTTCAGTCACTTCTAGTGCTGTATCGTTTATTCCCTGGTGGCGTAATTGTTCAGCCTGATCTATTTGGCCGCGATCAATTAACATCAGCAGTTGTTGATGTAGCTGGTCATATTGCTGTTTAATTGCTACCGCCTGGCTAAATACCGCACTTCCCGCTGCCGTTTTGTGAAACGCAGCAGCGCTGTCAGAAGCTTGCTGATAGTTACGTGTCGCTTCTTGCAATGCATTACGCTGCACCTGCCTGTCGGCCTCAGAGCTGGCATGCAACATATTTACCGTGTACAAGCGAATGAGCAAAAACTCCCGGTTCATATCACCTGCCAATAAGGAAGCTGGCAGACGTCGGTCAGCAATATTATTAATATTCGTTTCGGTTTCAGAAAAGCGAAACATAGCAACACTACCAACAAGGATGCTTAGCAACACCATCAAGGAAAAAATTACCGCAAGCCTTTTACCAATTTTTATTTTTCTTAACATACGTCCCTCATCTACCTGTGTTTTTTTATTTGAAACAAAATAAGCATAGGGTGTTTTCTGCCAGACTCTGACCATTATGGGGCAAATCTGAGATAACTATTATTATATTTACTAAACTGTTTAGCTTGCGATACCGTACTGCCATAGTGATCTAAAAGCTACTGCGAATTTCAGTAGCTGCAACGGTGTTTACTCACTATAACTGTCTGCATATTGCCGGCCAGTTAAAACAGATAAAGGACGTACAGAATGAAAATATCTAAACCGGTTTTCGGTTCTACCCTACTGGCTGTTACTGGCTTGCTCTCTTCCGGCATTAACGCAGCGGCAATGCCAGAGCTTAAAGGCAATGAAGTACTGTGGCTGCTTACCCAGGCCAACCAGTTAATTAAAGTTAACCCTTCAGCGCCGGATAAAGTTATTGAGCAAAAAACGCTTACCGGCCTGGCAAAAGGTGAAACGCTGCAAGGTATAGATTATCGCGTAGCTTATGGTGTGTTATTTGCGTTATCAGACAAAGGCCAGCTTTACACCATTAACACCGGTACTGGTGCATTGACAGCGGTAGGCATGCCTTTACCGGCAGGCACCTTACAACAAGGTCAGTTCGGCTTTGATTTTAACCCGGCGGCCGACCGCATTCGTGTAGTAAATGACAAAGGCCAAAACTTACGTTTGCACCCGGTTACAGCAGAACTGGCGTCAACCGATCCAACACTGCAGTATGCGCCAGGCGACTCACACCATGGCAAAACCCCGGCGGTTACTGCTGCGGCTTACACTTACAACCAGCAAGACAGTAAAATAACCACCAACTACGCCATAGATATCACAGCAGGTAATTTGCTGACTCAGGGTACCAAAGAAGGCACAACCCCGGCAGTATCACCTAATACCGGACAATTGTTTACTGTTGGCAGCCTGGGGCTGACAGCATTGCAGCAGGTGTCTTTTGATATTTCCGACCTGAGTAATATTGGCCTCGTTGCTGCCAGCACAGCGGCAGAGCCAGCCAGTATGCTTTATCAGATAGATTTAAGCAGCGGTAAAACCAAAAAACTCGGCACGCTGGCCGATGGCAGTGCACTGGCAGGTATTGCCATTGAACCTTAAGCTGTCTCTTTGCCTGTTACTGGCAGCGGTACTTCTGCTGCCGCCGCTAACGTTAGCCGCGCAGTTACAAGTGCAGGTGCAGCATATCAGCGGCGGGCCCGTGGCAGGTGCTGTAGTGTTTCTCGAATCAACTGCAGCCTCCGCTGCGGTTAGACCTGCCGCTACTGCCAACATTATTCAGCGCAAAACCACCTTTATCCCTGAAGTGCTGGTTATTCCGCGTGGCACGGCGGTAACCTTCCCCAATGAAGACACCGTGCGCCATCATGTCTATTCTTTTTCATCCATCAAGCAGTTTGAAATTAAGCTGTATGTCGGTACCCCTACCGAGCCGGTTGTATTTGAGCAAAGCGGCGTAGCGGCTCTGGGCTGCAATATTCATGATCAGATGATTGCGTGGGTGGTGGTGCTGGATACGCCATATTACAGCCACAGTAACGACGACGGCCTGGCTGTGTTAAACGATGTTCCAGCCGGCGACTACACCCTGCGCGTATGGCATAAAACACTTTTATCAGAAGTAGAAGTGCCCAAGCTGGCCATTACACTTGATAGTAATACGCCAATACAACGGGTAAACCTTGATTAACGACGAGCTTAATCTGGTTAATGTAAGCGGGTTGCGGCCCAAGCGTGTTTTGTGCTTTGGCCGCGGTTACTGCTAAATAAAAAACTGCTGTATGCAACTGTGCTTATCTGACAATATCCATTTCATTCAGCAGGTTTTGAGCCCCATCAACATACTCCATCAGCCACAACACGTAGCGGATATCAACATGAATGGCGCGGGTGATTTCGGGGTTAAAGTACCAGTCTTTGGTGATCGACTCATACGTAGAATCAAAGTTTAATCCTACCAGTTCGCCTTTACCGTTCATTACTGCAGAACCTGAATTACCACCGGTGGTATCCGCGCTGGATAAAAAGTTAACCGGTATTGAGTTAAAAGCACTAATCGCCGGTTTGGCACAGCCAGCAATACGGCACAGCAAGCCTGGTTCGTACTTTGGTGCTAAATCGGCATAATAATAGCCATCGGTTTTACCCGCGTTGTAAGCCTCTACCAGAACCTGCGGCAGGATAAATGGATCAGTATTTTGCCGTTTGGCTATCAGGCCTTTTACCGAGGTGAACGGCGTTTTATACACGCCATCTTTTGCCGGGTAACCATCTACCGTGCCGTAAGTAATACGCAGTGTGCTGTTAGCATCGGGGTATACCGGTTTGCCCAGCGTTTTATTGTAGGCAATGATCGCCTGCATGTAAGCTGGGCGCACCCGCAATAGTTGGCCATTTAACGTTTTCTCCTCCAGCTCCAGTGCTTTGTTTTTTTCATAAATGGCTACTGCAACTTGAATAAATGGATCCTTGCTTTGAGTAAATTCAGCCGGGGTTTTACCCAGCCACGCTTTACGCCCCGCAGTGCTGGTTAGCTGGCTTTGTGGATATAATGCAGCCAGCTTGTCGGCAACTTGCACCTTGCTCATACCCGCTGTTAAACCCAGTGCGGCATCCAACTCGCTTACCCTTACCGTATCAGGTTGAGCTAAATACTCGGCCAGCTGTTCTGACCAAATAGCTAAATCCATGTGTGGATGAAAGCTTTTTTCCATTCGTGCCAGCCGGCTTTCAATCATGCTTAAGTCACGTTGCTGAAAGCCCATTTCGCGCTCGGCATCCGGCTTCTGGCTTTCCTGTGCCAAACGGTACAACAGCATAGCCGCCTGCAACATATCGCTGCGTTTAGCAGTGTCAAAATAATAGGTTTGCTGGTTAAACGCTTGTTCGGCTTTAATGACTGTTGCCAGTTCGGTAATACTTTGCTGGTAAGCACTACGGCTGGCGTCACTATTAATCCAGGTTAACAGTGCCTGCTCTTGCTGCTGCTTAATGGCATGAATATCAGTTACCTTAAAGCCATCCAGCAAGCCTTGCAGCTTCTTCATTCTGTTGTTCAGACTTTTTACAGTAGAAGCGTATTTTACTTTTAAATCAGCATCCTTAGCGCTTAAGCTATCAATGGTATTAATAATTTGCTGATAGGTTTTTACCTGTGCCGGATACTGCCATTTAGCCGCAAAGGCGATTTCATTAGCTAAACGATAACGGCTGGTACGGCCCGGGTATCCAGCCAGTAATATACCATCGCCCTCACGCACACCACTGGCATTCACTTTTAAGAACTGTTTACTTTGGTACGGCACGTTATCAACCGAATACGGAGCTGGTTTACCGTCTTTGCCAACGTAGCCGCGCAAAAAACTGTAATCGCCGGTATGACGCGGGTATTCAAAGTTGTCGATATCACCGCCAAAATTGCCTACCGCCTCAGACGGCGCATACACCAGCCGCACATCTTGCAGCATCAATTGCTTAATCTGAAAATATTCTAAACCATGATGAAAACTAACTACCGAGCAGCGGTAATTAGCATCTGCCTCACAGCTTTTAATCAGTGCTTTACGGTTAGCTTCAATGGCTTCATAACGTGCCGCGCCGGCTAAATCTGCCGCCAAACTACCCGATACCTGTGCAGTTACATCCGTTACCGATTCAGTAATATATAAGCGCTCCTGCGCACCAGCTGGTAATTCCTCAGCTAAGGTTGCGGCCAGAAAGCCTTTTTCAATCAGGTTATTGTCTTTGGTAGAATTATTTTGAATGGCGTTGTAGCCACAGTGATGGTTGGTAACCACCAGGCCATTTGGCGAGACAAAAGAAGCAGAGCAATAACCCAGGCTAACAATAGCACTCATGGGGTACTGGCTTAAATCGGCCAGTTGCTTGCCCGGGATCTCAATGCCCCTGGCGGTTAATTCAGGTTGTAATTGTGCCAGCTGATAGGGTTGCCACTGGCCTTCATCAGCTGCTGTGCTAAGGCTAAGCGCCAGTGCGGCGGCTGTAAAAAGGTAAGATGTTTTCATTGTGTTCCCATAAGTTCGGGTTAGGCAGTTGTTATTGCAATCGCAAAGCGAACTAAATTATCCACGTTCAACGCTGCCACGCAACCAAGATCGGCTCACTGCGTTGTATTCACGTTAAGCTGCGGCTACCAGCGACAGACAAGCGCTATAAATTACGTTAACCTGACAACATACCGCATATAATCATCGGCCAATAGTAAGGTAACCCAATGAAACTAATTGCAATATTAACCGGCGCCCTGTTACTGCCACTTAGCCTGGCTGGCAATACAGCAAATAGCAGCCACACACTAACATCCACTGAAGCAAACAAGCTGGTATCACTGCCACTGCACTGTGTCGAAACACCTTATCCATATAAAACCGGCGTAGTACTGGCCAGCGCCGCTGATTTGCAAGAGCCTTCAGCAGTACACCCGGTGTTTTATGGCTGTTTTGACTGGCATAGCGCAGTGCACGGCTACTGGTCACTGGTAAATTTGCTGCGTCAATTCCCGGAGTTAGCCCAGAAAAATGACGTTAAAGCTGTATTACAGCGCAACTTAACGGCCGACAAAGTAGCACGCGAAGTCGCTTTTTTCAGCAAAGATATTAATGCCTCGTTCGAGCGCACCTACGGTTGGGCCTGGTTGCTTAAACTGTCTGATGAACTGCAGCAGTGGCAAGACCCAATGGCCAAACAACTGGCGGCTAATTTACAGCCGCTGGCCGATCTTATTGCCGAGCGCTATATCAGCTTTTTACCCCGGCTGTTATATCCGGTTCGCGTTGGCGAGCATACCAATACTGCTTTTGGTTTAAGCTTCGCTTACGACTACGCTGTTAACCAGCAAAACACTGCCTTGCAGCAGCTTATTGCTCAGCGTGCTAAAGACTATTTTTTGCAGGATAAAAACTGCCCGATAAACTGGGAGCCCAGCGGTTACGACTTTATCTCGCCTTGCCTGGAAGAAATCGGTCTGATGCAGCGTATTTTACCGTCAGAGCAATTTTTGCCCTGGCTAAATCAATTTATGCCGCAACTTGCCAACCCGGCTTATACGCTGGCGGTGGGCGAAGTGAGTGACAGAACCGACGGTAAGCTGGTGCATTTAGATGGTTTAAACTTCAGCCGTGCCTGGAACCTGTATGCCCTGGCAAAGCAGTACCCACAGTATGCGCACCTGCGCCAAGTAGCCGATCAGCATATGGCACATTCTTACCCCAACCTGATAGGCGACAGCTACGAAGGCGGCCACTGGCTGGGTAGTTTTGCTATTCACGCATTAAACAGCTCTAAGCAGTAGCATCATTTAACACTGGTATTGAGATCAATGCGGAACAGGTTATAATTCCGCCGTCCCCCCAACATTGGAGCTCATGACTGAAATGAACAACTAAATCCTGATTAGCCGTCAATTTTATTTATTGGACTTATCAGGGTTAGCGGGTTTGTTTCGGTTGGGCTATCAATAGCACTGCCTTATCTGTCTTTATTACCCGCCCCTGAATTATCGGGAGGCAATATGACCTTATTCAACTTTTCCCCCTGCAGCTTTAGTTTAGCTAATGGCGATATACTGTATCGTGATGTTCAGCTGGTGCTTGATAACGGGCTTAGCGCACTGATAGGCCGCAATGGTAGCGGCAAATCGGTGCTGGCAGCGCAACTGGCACAGCAACAGCCTGCTGATTGCTATTTACTGTCGCAGCTACCACCAACGCACTGGCAGCAAATTCGCCTTGCCGGTCTGCTTGGTATTACAGATAAACTTAAAGCGCTGCAACAACTCGCTGATGGCCAATGCGACACTGAAACCCTGAGTATTATTGACGGGCACTGGCAACTGACGGATGACCTGCACAGCGAACTGCAACAGATAGGCGCTGCGCCGGATATCTGGCAACGCTGTAGCAGCTTAAGCGGCGGTCAGCTTAATCACCTGCGGCTGTGGTGGGCCTTTTATCAGCAACGGCCACTGCTGATCCTGGATGAACCGTCCAACCATCTTGATGCACAGGCACGCAATTGGTTAAGCCAGCGCATTACCCGCTTTCTGGCCCGGCCAAAAACCGCCATTTTGCTGATAAGCCATGACCGGGAATTACTACAACAAGTCAACGTAATATACGAGTTAAACAGTTCCGGTTTAAGCCGTTACGGCGGCAACTATGAATTTTATCAGCAGCAACGTCAGTTGCAGCAAACATCATTGCAACAGCAGCGCCAACAGGCCGAACGTAATCTGGCACAACAGCAACGCCAGACACAAACCGCCGCAGAACGTGCCGCCAAACGGCAGCAACAGGGCGAAAAACAGCGCGGCAGCCAGGCAACTATACTGCTGGACTACCAGAAAAACCGTGCACAAAGTGCAGTGTCGGCCCGGCGCACACAAGAGCAACACCAGCTAAAGCAGGCACAGCAACAGTTGCAACAGGTAAAAGCACAGCAGGAAGTCATTAAACCGCAACAGTTCTATTTGCAGGCACCTGCAATAACCGGCAGCAAGCAGCTGGTAAATGCCGTTGCACTGCAAATGGTGCACGGCAATAACCAGCCGCTAAGCTTTAATTGGCGCAGTAAGCAACGTGTGCATTTACAAGGCTGTAATGGCAGCGGCAAATCTACCTTGCTGCAAACGTTGGCAGGCTTAATAGCGCCTGCTGCCGGCCAGTTGCAGCTGAATTGCGCCGTACAGTATCTGGATCAGCACTTCAGCTTGCTCAATAGCAGCCAAAGCGCATTGGCTAACCTGCGCCGGCATTGCCCACTGCTTAGCGAAACCACCGCCCGCACCTTACTGGCCAGCGCCGGCTTGCGTGCTGATAAGGCATTAAAACCTGCTGGCGTATTAAGCGGCGGCGAACGAATGAAACTGGCGATGCTAATGGTAAGCCAACACAGCGACAGCCTGCTGTTACTGGACGAACCGGATAACCATTTGGATTTAGAGACTAAACAGTTGCTGGCACAAGCGTTGTATCAATATCCGGCCGGCTTTGTCGTGGTAAGCCATGATGCGCACTTTATTGCGCAGTTGGAAATCGACACTGTATTGCAAATTTAAATGGTGAAGCCATGCGCAGCAATACCCGCAGACCTCCACAGGTATATTAAACAATATTGACACTTCCCGTTGGATGAGTACTGAGCCAATATCTCCGAAAGAATGTTATCTGAAGCTCAAATAAGAAAAGCCGGACAAGTCCGGCTTTTCTTATAGCAACGCTAAATCAGTTGGATACCGCCACCAAAGCTGCGGTATATGTCCACTAAACGGATAAAGCTCTGCTGTTGTACTTGTGCCAACTGGTCGCGGGCACGCAGCAGTTCACGCTCAGCGTCCAGTAAATCCAGAAACTCACCGGTGCCGGCGTTGTAACGCTCGCGGGCGATTTGCACGGCTCTGTTACTGGCCTGCCATTGCTGCTCGGTGCTCAGTTGCTGCTCGCGGCTTAAGTTATAACTGCCAAGCGACAACTGCATCTCGTTAATAGCATCAAACACCTGCTGCTCAAACTGGGCCAGCGCCATTTGTGAGCTGGCTTCTGCCTGGCGGATACGGGCCTTAACCGAGCCTAAATCCGCGGCCTGCCAGCTTAATGTTGGCGCCACCGACCAGCTTTGGGTATCGCCATTAAGCGTTAACCCCGGGCCGGATAAAAAGCCTAAAAAGCCGCGTACCGATATATTCGGGTATAAATCAGCGGTAGCCACACCAATTTGTGCAGTACGGGCGGCTAACAAGCGCTCTGAACTGGCCACATCGGCGCGGTAACGCAGATAGTTTTCACCGTCTACCACCGCCACAGGTTGCTTGAGCTCTGGCAGGTTTGGTACCGAGCCCAGCTTTAACTGGCCAGGCTGCTGTGCCAGCAAGGCTGATAAGGTGGCATCAGCCGTTAACCGTGCAACACGGTAGGCCGGTATCGCCGCATGTACCTGATGCACCTGCACGTCTATTTGTGCCAGCTCCAGTTCAGACGCCATACCGGCCTCTAACCGTGCCAGTACGATAGCGCGGCTTTGCTGCAGGTTTTGCAGGTTCTGCTCGGCCACCACTAAGCGCAGCTGGGCACCGCGGTATTCACCATAACTGGTGGCAACCTGGCTTATCAGCTGCACCTGCGCATCGTGCCATAAAATATCGGCTTGCTGTGCTTGGGCTTCTGCCGCTTCACTGGCGCGGCGCAATTTGCCAAACAGGTCTAGATCCCAGCTTAAATTCGCGCCGGTGCTGTAGCCACGGGTGATTACGCCATTGTCGGCTGGTGATAACGTCGGGTTTTCACTGGCCTGGTAACCGGCGTCTAAAGTACCTTTGGGCAGAAAGTCGTTATTCGCATCACGAAACACCGCATAAGCACGGTCGACGTTGGCCCTGGCTTGCGCCAGGGTACGGTTTTCAACCAGTGCGCGGCTAATCAGCTGGTTTAACACCGCATCGTCAAACGCCAGCCACCAGCTTTGCGCTTGTTCAGCCTGCTGATACGGGCTGTTAAAGCTGATATCCGCCACTTTTGCCGGGGTTTGGTAATCCGGCCCCACGGCACAGGCGCTTAATGACGCTACCAGTACAGCAATAGCACTGAGTTTCAGGATATTACGCATGAGGAGCCTCCGCAGTATCTGCTGTCGCTGCATTTTTTTCGCCACGCTTAGCCAGCATGTAGTAGAACAGCGGGGTTAAAATTAAGCCGAAGATGGTGACGCCTATCATGCCGGCGAACACTGCTACTCCCATGGCCTGGCGCATTTCAGCACCGGCACCGCTGGAGAACACCATTGGCACCACGCCCATAATAAAAGCGATAGAGGTCATCAGTATTGGCCGTAACCGCAGGCGGCCAGCTTCCAGAATGGCTTCCATTGCAGTCATACCATGGTCTTGCAGCTCCTTGGCAAACTCGACAATTAAGATGGCATTCTTCGTTGCCAGCCCCACCAGCACGATTAAGCCAATCTGGGTGAAGATATTATTATCCCCACCATAAATCAGTACGCCGCTCAGTGCCGATAACAACGTCATCGGAATGATCAGAATAATCGCCAGCGGTAAGCTTAAGCTTTCGTACTGCGCCGCCAGTACCATAAACACCAACAAAATCACCAACGGGTAGATAAACATCCCGGCGTTACCGGCCAGAATTTGCTGATAGGTCAGCTCTGTCCACTCGTAGGTCATACCGTTTGGCAGCGTTTCAGCCAGTATTTTCTCAATCGCTGCCTGCGCTTCACCGGTGCTGTAACCTGGCGCCGGGCCACCGTTAATTTCAGCGGTGGTAAAGCCGTTATAGTGCATTACCCGGTCTGGCCCAGCCGTGTCGGTAACATTGATAAAGGAGCCCAGTGGGATCATCTCGCCCTGAGTATTACGCACCTTTAACTGGCTGATTTGCGCCGCGCTTTGGCGGAACTGCTCGTCAGCCTGCATATTAACCTGATAAGTACGGCCAAACTGGTTAAAGTCATTCACATACACCGAGCCCATATAAGCCTGCAGGGTTTGGAACACTTCATCCAGTGCCACACTTTGCTGCTTGGCTTTGGTGCGGTCGATATCCAGATCCAGTTGCGGCACATTTACCTGATAACCAGAGAACACACCAGCAAGTTCAGGCGTAGCCCAGGCTTTTTGCATCACCTGCATGGTGACTTTGTACAGCTCTTCATAACCGTGGTTACCGCGGTCCTGTATTTGCAGCCTGAAGCCACCAATAGTGCCTAAACCCATCACCGGCGGTGGCGGGAAAATAGCGATAAAGGCATCTTCAATACCGGCGAATTTCTGGTTTAACGCTCCGGCTATCGCATTGCCGGATAACTCTGCGCTACCACGCTCGTCAAATCCGTCCAGACCAACAAACACAATGCCGGAGTTAGGGCTATTGGTAAAACCATTAATGCTCAGGCCAGGGAAAGCGATCGAGTTGGCCACACCAGGGTGCTCCAGCGCAACACGCGACATCTCTTTAATCACCTCTTCGGTGCGATCAAGTGAAGCGGCGTCAGGTAACTGGGCAAAAGCGACTAAGTACTGTTTGTCCTGTCCTGGCACATAACCGGTAGGTGTGGTGGCAAACTGCAGGCCGGTTAAGCCCACTAATACCACGTACATTACACCCACTATTGCGCCAAAACGGATCACTTTTTTCACCAGCCAGCCGTAACCGTTGGATAAACGGGCAAAAAAGCGGTTAAACGGATTAAATAACCAGCCACCAAACAGCTTGTCCATACCACGGGTCAGCGCGTCTTTTTTCTCGCCATGGCCTTTTAGCAGCAATGCCGACAGCGCCGGGCTTAACGTTAATGAGTTAATGGCCGAGATAAAGGTAGAAATAGTAATGGTTAAAGCAAACTGCTTATAAAACTGCCCGGTTAAGCCAGACATAAAGGCCGTAGGAATAAACACTGCCGCCAGTACCAGCGTTGTGGCAACGATAGGCCCGGTAACTTCTTTCATCGCTTTTTGTGTCGCAGCAATCGGCGATAAACCCTCGCTGATATTACGCTCAACGTTTTCTACCACCACTATGGCATCATCCACCACGATACCGATGGCCAGTACCAAACCAAACAATGACAACGCATTAAGCGAGAAGCCCAGCAGATGCATAAAGGCGAAAGTACCCACCAAGGATACCGGTACGGCCACCAGCGGAATAATAGAGGCGCGCCAGGTTTGTAAAAACAGCACCACCACTAAGACTACTAACAACACGGCTTCAAGCAGGGTTTTAACTACGGCTTCAATAGAGCCACGCACAAATACCGTTGGGTCGTATACGATGTCGTAGGTTAAACCTTCCGGGAAGTTTTTTGACAGTTCGGCCATTTTCGCCCGTACATTGTCAGAAATTTGGATCGCGTTAGAGCCAGATGCCTGGAAAATAGGAATGGCCACTGCGTCTTTATTATTCAGCAATGAGCGCAGCGCATAGGTAGACGCACCCAACTCAACCCGGGCCACATCTTTTAACCGGCTGATTTCGCCGTTAGCGCCCACCTGAATAATAATATCTTCAAACTCTTCCACCGTGGCTAAACGGCCTTTTACGTTAATCAGCAGCTGGAAATCAGCTTCACCGCTTGGCTGGGCGCCTAAGCTACCGGCTGCAGCTTGCTGGTTTTGCTCGCGAATGGCCGCAGTAATTTGCGCTGGTGATAAACCAAGCGCCGACACTTTGTTTGGGTCCAGCCAGATGCGCATACTGTAATCACCGGCGCCGAATAAACGCACCGCGCCAACACCTTCAATCCGTGCCAACTCGTCTTTCACATTTAATGACGCGTAGTTAGACAAATACAGCATGTCGTAACGCTGGTCCGGCGAGGTTAAATGCACCACCATGGTTAAATCCGGTGAGGACTTTTCAGTAACCACACCTAAACGTTGTACTTCCTGCGGTAATCGTGGCATGGCACGGTCTACCCGGGCTTGCACCTGGGTTTGTGCTAAGTCGACATCAGTACCAATGGCGAAAGTAACGGTTAATGTCATGCGGCCATCAGAGGTAGCCTGTGATGACATATACAGCATGTCTTCCACGCCGTTAATTTCCTGCTCCAGCGGCGACGCCACCGTTTCGGCAATAACTTTGGGGTTAGCACCGGGATAGTTGGCCGTTACTACTACAGTAGGCGGCACCACTTCCGGGTATTCCGTGATCGGCAATTGCCATACTGCTATCGCACCGGTAATAAAAAACAGCAGTGAAATAACAGCGGCAAAAATGGGCCTTTTAATAAAAAATTGCGAGAACATACTATTTCCTTAACCCCGTCCCGGCGTTTTGCCGGCATTAACTGTTGCTGCCGCGCCGTCTGCTTTTGCAGTCAGAGCGGTGCTGGTTTCATCCAGCAGTTGTTGTTCTTTACGTAAGCTGGCTATCTGCTCTACGCTTGCCATATCCACCATTTGGGGATCGATCTGCATATTCGGCATTACCCGCTGCAGGCCGTTAACCACTATGCGGTCAGTTGCAGTTAACCCTTCACGCACTATGCGCAGGCCATTCACTTTCTCGCCCAGTTTCACCGCACGGTATTCCAGCTGATTATCCGCATTTACCACCAGCACATACTTGTTGTTTAAGTCGGTACCAACCGCTTTCTCGTCAATCAAAATACCGTCGTAGCTGTCGCTGCCTACCAGCTTGATGCGGGCAAATAAACCCGGTAACAGGTTGTTATCGCCGTTGGCAAAACTGGCGCGGATACGGATAGTGCCGGTTTGCTGGTTTACGCTGTTATCCACAAAATCAATGCTGCCGGTATGGTTGTATGCAGTGTCGTTAGCCAGCGCCATATACACCGGGTTTGCACTGACATCACGGGTATCGGCACGTTTACCGGCTTCGGTTAAACGGGCGTATTTCAGGTAGCTTTGTTCGTCTACATCAAAGTAAGCGTACATTTTGTCGGTCGATACCAGGCTGGTTAACTGGCTCTGGCCGGCATTTACAAAGTTACCGGCAGTTACCAGCGCATAAGACACGCGGCCGCTGATTGGTGCGGTAATACGGGTGTAGCTTAAATCCAGCTCGGCACGTTGCAGCGCGGCTTTTACCGAGGCGACAGTGGCAGTGGTTTGTTGCTTACGGGCTAAACGGCTGTCCAGCAGTTCGGCTGAAATAGCCCGTTGGCTGCTAAGCTTTTCTGCCCGGTTATATTCGTTATCTGCCAGTGCCGCGGCGCTTTGTGCACTTTGCAGCTCAGCATTTAGCCGGGCCACTTCAGCAGCAAAAGGCCGAGGGTCAATTTGTACCAGCAAATCGCCTTTTTTCACCAGGGCGCCTTCGTTAAAGTGCACCTGTTCAATGTAACCTGACACGCGTGGCATCAAATTCACGGTTTGTGGTGCTTGCAGGCGGCCGGTAAATTCATCCCATTCGGTAATGCGCTCGTGTACCACTTGCGCCACACTCACCTGTGGTGCAGCCGGTGCCGCGGCCTGATTAGCGGCTTCAGGGTTGCCACAAGCGGTTAACACCAGCGCGGCTACGCTTGCTAACATAAAAGTTCTTACCGTGTTTTTTCTGCTCATGACGTTTTGCTCCACGTTGTTACTAAAATTGTATAAAAAGACTTGTTATTTTTGTACCGCCCGGTAAATATATAGGACAGCGAAAAACTGTCAACCGATTTCTGTACCGAGCGGTAAATTAATTTAATTCCATAAAAGAAGAATTTGTTCTAAGGCTGAAACAGCACTATTGCAGTGCCGATGACTTCACAAAGCTAACAGAGGCTACTGTCAGGCTACGTCAGTAGTGTATGACGAAAGCGCAGCGGGCTTAATGCCGAATGCTGGCGCATTCTTGCCTGAAACTCCGCAGCTGTTGGTTAAGCCGGAATATACTGAACGATAGCAGCCGGTTAGGGGTCTTAGTGGGTGTCAGTGGCAAGATATATGTACTTATCGGTAAATAACCCTTACTAGACAAGGGGTCTTTTGCTGTTTACTATATAAGCAAGTTTTAATGCAGGAGCTGAATAATGTCAGCAGTAACTAGCACTGTGAATGTAGGCCGCCCCCGCGCCTTTGATATGGATACCGCGCTGGAAAAAGCGCTGGAAGTATTCTGGCGCAAAGGCTATGACGGCACATCGCTATCAGACTTAACTGAAGCCATGGGCATTAACAAGCCCAGTTTGTATGCTGCTTTTGGCAATAAAGAGCAGTTGTTTTTAAAAGCGATAGAATTATACGAAAGCCGCCCGTGCTCGTTTTTCTTACCGGCGCTGGAAAAACCCACCGCTTATCAGGTAGCCGAACATATGCTGCATGGCGCAGCAATGAATATGGCCGACAGTAACCACCCACAAGGTTGCGTGGTTGTACAAGGCGCATTGTCATGTAGTGAAGCTGCCGCCAGTGTAAAAGAAGCGCTAATTAACCGCCGGGTAGAGGGTGAACAAAAACTCAAAGTTCGCTTTGATCAGGCTAAAACCGACGGTGACTTACCGCCTGACACTGATACTGGTGTATTGGCGCGTTATCTGCTTACCGTGCTACAAGGTATGGCAATTCAGGCCAATAACGGCGCTTGTTCTGAGCAACTTCGCCAGGTCGCACACATGACTCTGCAGGCTTTTCCTCGCGCCGGTTAAGTCTGTAGTGGCTGCCTTATAGTCCATACTTATTGCCTGATCCTCCAAAGCACTGCTGCAGTAATAGGCAAAGCCATGTTGGCTGCCTATACTGCGTTTACCCACTGTGCCGGGAGGCCGACAATGACAGACGAACGCGAACTTCTGCGCCAGCAAATGCTACAACCGCTGCTTGCCAAGCTAACCGGCACCGGTGTCAACGAAAGTTGCATACCCGGGCTAAAACTATATCGCAGCAATGCACCGACATCTGCAACGCCGACCCTTTATGAACCAACGCTTTGCCTGTTACTACAGGGCAACAAGCAAATATTACTTGGCGAAGAAATGCTGCAGTACGATCCGCTGCAGTATCTGCTGGTACCGGTAATGCTGCCGGTTAGCGGTAAAATCATCAGGGCCAGCAGTAACGAGCCTTATCTGGGTGTCAGTATCAGTCTGGATTTGCGTGAACTTACTGAGCTGGTAATCGATTTGGGCGATAAAGTACCGCGCCAACCGGTACCTGCCCGTGGCATCAGTATCGGCGACGCCGACCTGGATCTACTATCGGTATTTCAACGTATTTTTGCCTTGTTGGAACGCCCGCAGGATGTCGCAGTACTACATCCATTGCTAAAACGAGAGTTGCTGTACCGTTTACTGTTAGGCCCCGCAGGTAGCCATTTGCGCGAGTTTACGCTGCTTGACAGCCAGGCCAGCCGTATCGGCAAAGTGATTGATACGCTGCGTCAACGTTTTAACCAGCCGCTGCGAATTAAAGAATTGGCTGACGTAGCGCATTTAAGTGAATCGGCCTTGTTTCAAAGCTTTAAAGCGGTTACCTCAATGTCACCGTTGCAATTTCAAAAACAATTACGTCTCAATGAAGCCCGCCGTATTATGCTGTACGAAGGTGTAGAAGCGGCTACTGCCAGTTATAAGGTAGGTTATGAGAGCCCGTCGCAGTTTAGCCGTGAGTACAGCCGTTTATTTGGTGCACCACCAAAAGCCGATGTCGCCCGTTTTCGCCAGACCATCTGAACAGCTTAAGTTTACTGACATGCCTGCAGATACTGCTGCAACTGCTGTTCAAACCACTGCATAAATACCTGCAACCGCCGGCTGACGTGACGCCGGTGCGGGTACAATAACCACACCGGCATAGGTGCACAGCGGTGCTGCGGTAAAATATCCAGCAGCGCTCCGCTTTGCAAATAAGCCGCAGCGCCAATTACCGGCGCCTGAATAATCCCCAGCCCCGCCAGGCAAGCTGCAGTATAAGCGTCTGCATTGTTCACTGTTACCATACCCGGCATCGACAGTGTTTTGTCCTGCCCGTGCTCGGTATATTCAAAATAGCTGTTGTGCTGCCCCAGTATGCTGACGTAATGCACCAGTTGATGTTGCGCTAAATCGACCAGAGTTTGTGGCATGCCAAAGCGGGCAATATAGGCCGGGCTAGCCAGATTACGCATTGGTAACTGTGCCAGTTTACGCGCCACCAGCCCTTCATCACCAACACTACCCACCCGGATCACGCAGTCAAAGCCTTCTGCCACCAAATCGACTTTACGGTCGGTGCTGCTCAGCTCCAGCCGGATATTCGGGTACTGCTGCATAAAGTCAGGCAACTGCGGCATCAATATATGCCGCGCCATACCGGTCGACATATCCAGCCGCAGCACCCCGCTTACCTGGCTGCTTTGCTGCTGAAACAGGTTTTCAAGTTCCTGATACTCAGCCAGCAACAATAAACTGCGGTCATAGCACAGCTGGCCATCCTGCGTCAGGCTGACACGGCGCGTAGTGCGGTGTAGCAAACGACAACCTAAATGTTGCTCCAGTTGCTGCACCACGTTAGATACATGGGTTTTTGATAAACCCAGGCTGGCACCGGCTTTGGTAAAGCTGCCAAGCTGCGCCACCCGGATAAATATCTGCAGTGCCTGTAACTTGTCCTGCATGTTATTGTCCATTTATACCAAACAGTTTTACCATTTTTAGCATGTTTATCATCTTGCAAGCAACCAATACACTGAGCTTCGTAACTGAGCAACCCAAAACGGAGCACACTATGACAACGACTAACCCTATCGCCCTAATCACAGGCGGCAGCCGCGGCCTTGGCAAAAATGCCGCCCTGGCACTGGCCCAAAAAGGCACTGATATCATTCTGACCTATCAGCAAAACGCAACAGCAGCGCAGGCAGTGGTCAGCGAAATTGAATGGCTGGGCCGAAAAGCCGTAGCGTTGCCGCTTGACGTCGCCGACAGCAGTAGCTTTGCTGCCTTTGCCAGCCAGGTACAACAACAATTGCAACAGCTTTGGCAGCGAGACAGCTTTAATTATTTGCTTAATAACGCCGGCATTGGCATAAATGTACCCTTTACTGATACCACTGAGCAGCAGTTTGACCAGCTAATGAGCATACATGTAAAAGGGCCGTTTTTTCTGACCCAACATTTGTTGCCATTACTGGCCGAGCAGGGCCGCATTTTAAATGTTTCAACCGGCTTAACGCGTTTTGCCGTGCCGGGTTACGGCGCTTATGCCGCAATGAAAAGCGCGATGGAAACATTAACCCGCTACTGGGCAAAAGAATTGGGGCCGCATGGCATCCGCGTTAACGTATTAGCACCAGGCGCCATCGCTACCGACTTTGGTGGCGGCACTGTACGCGACAATGACAGCGTAAATCAGTATCTGGCCAGCCAGACTGCGTTGGGCCGGGTTGGTCAGGCCGATGATATCGGCGGTGTCGTCAGTTTACTGTTGTCCGAACAGGCTGGCTGGATCAACGCCCAGCGTATTGAAGCTTCAGGTGGTATGTTTTTATAGCGAAAATATTGTTGCGCCAGCCACTATCAGAAAGCAAAAAAGGCCGTATCATAGGCGCCTTTCTTGCTGCTGCAGTGGCGCCTTTATGCAAAACATTCTGCTGTACCTAATCACTGTTTTAATCTGGGGCTCTACCTGGTTTGCTATTGAATTTCAGCTAGGCGAGGTTGCGATAGAAGTGTCGTTGCTATACCGCTTTGCTATCGCAGCGGCTTTAATGTGGCTATTTTGCTGGTGGCGCAAACTTAATATGCATTTTACGCTGCGCCAGCATGGTTTTATTTTCCTGCTTGCCAGCCTGAATTTTGCGCTGAATTTTTTATTTATTTATCAGGCACAGCAATACCTTACCTCAGCCATGACCGCCATTGCCTTTACCACCATGCTGCTGATGAACATTGTTAACACCCGGCTGTTTTTTGGCAAACCTGTAGCCAAACGTATC
This sequence comes from Rheinheimera hassiensis, assembly GCF_022436675.1. Lineage (GTDB taxonomy): Bacteria > Pseudomonadota > Gammaproteobacteria > Enterobacterales > Alteromonadaceae > Alishewanella > Alishewanella hassiensis. The sequence continues at coordinate 109,468 of NZ_JAKUJZ010000001.1, forward strand.
TACTTTGGTGCCTTGCTCGGCATTGCCGGCATTGTGGTGCTGTTCTGGCCGGATTTAGACGGTATTGATTTTACCAACGCCAGCCTGCTGGGCCTGCTGCTGATTTTATCCGGTGCCTTGTCGGCCTCATTTGGTAATATGGTCAGTGTCCGTAACTCGCGGGAAAATATGCCAATTATGCAGGTAAATGCCTGGGGTATGTTGTATGGCAGCCTGGTACTACTGGCAGCCGCGCTGTGTAAAGGCCATAGCTTTAATTTTAGTACCGAACCGGCCTATATTGCCTCACTGCTGTATTTAGCCGTGTTTGGATCAGTTGTCGCCTTTGCCAGTTACTTTGCCCTGCTAAAACAAATAGGCCCGGAAAAAGCCAGCTACACCATAGTGTTATTTCCGCTGGTTGCTGTAGTGCTTAGCACTTTATTTGAAGGTTTTCACTGGACCGGCTACACCTTTAGCGGCTTCGCGCTGGTGCTGCTGGGCAATGCAATAGTACTTACACCCTTTGCCAGAATTAGGGCGCTACTGTTGGCGCGCCACCAACCACAAACTGTTGGCTAATGACTATCATCATCGCCCTGTTAAAAAGGCGCGAGCAGTTGTAATACTGCTTAGCGCCATTGACAGAATGTTAGTTTACTTCAGTAATAAACTGCTCGCGGCTGCGCCGTACTTTGGTCAGGTTAACCAACCAGTCACCTTCATCTGCCCGATAACCCAACGGCATTAACACGACCGAGCGTAAACCTTTTTGTTCAAGGTTCAGTATTTCATCTACTTTAGCCGGATCAAAGCCTTCGATTGGTGTGCTGTCTACTTTTTGCTCTGCGGCGGCAATCAACGCCGAGCCCAAACCGATATATGCCTGGCGGGCAGCGTGCTGGAAATTTGTTTCGGCATCGCGCTGCGGATAGGTGTTTAACAGCATGGCGCGATAGTTTTCCCAGCCTTCGTTCTTAAAACCACGAATCTCGTTGGTTAAATCAAACATCTGGTTAATTCGCTCTGCGGTGTAATTGTCCCAGGCGGCAAATACCAGTAAGTGCGAACTGTCGGTGATCTGGCTTTGGTTCCAGGCATGCGGTTTAATTTGCTCGCGCAGGGCCGGGTTGGTTACCACCAGGACTTCATAAGGCTGTAAGCCGCTGGATGTAGCTGTTAACCGGATGGCTTCCAGAATTAAGTCCACTTTGTCTTGCGTAACAACCTTGTTCGGGTTGTATTTTTTGGTGGCATAGCGCCAGGTTAAATTACTGATTACATCCGACATCTGTACTTCCTAAAAGGTAAACCGAAGCCTGATTATACGCCGGCCTGTTTCTGTTTTGTTAGTTCAAGTTATGCTGATATATGGCAAAAAAGTTTATCTGGTGCTGTTGCCAAATAAGCTGCATTTACCGCCCCGGCCATAAATGCAGCTGTGTGTAACTTACTTCGCGCTGCTTGATGTCACCAGCGGCTGTGCATTTAAAAAGCCCCAGATAAAGTCAGCCTGCATCACCTCCATTTGTGGTGATGAGTTGTTGTCCCGGTAATACCAGGCTGGGTTCGGCGTACCGCTGTGGCTGTGGAAATAGCCAAAGTCAGACAGGCTGGTTTCAAACACCGACAAGGCTAAGAAGTGTTTAAAACTATTGCTTGGGTTCAGCTTTTCGCCCGGTTTTGCACCTAATGCTGCTACCCCCGCCCTGGAGTGACAACTAATACAACTGGAACCGTCCATGAATCCGGCTTCAGTGACAGAATTACCCAAGAACGTTGGCTGTCCTATAGCATTAACAAACTCAACCTGAGAACCCTTCAACCGATAGTTAAGCCAGGCTTTGTTCGTGGCGGCCGGTTCATACGGGTTGTTGCTGCTGCCGGTGCCAATATTCATTGCACTGAGCAATTGCTGCCATTCCTGCCGGATACTTTCAGTCGGATAACCGGCATCCGGGTTAAACACTATACTGCTCTGGTTCAGCTTATCTGAGTGCTGGTTGGGTACCACATAATTAGCTGCGGTATTGGCAGGCCGTTGGTCGGCACTGCTGTAGCCATAGGCATCATTACAGCCTGTTACATCACAGCGGCCGGGTAAGGCGATATGCTCAAAGGTCGTCCATACCCAATTGGGGATATCCTTCGATGAAATATGAAATGCCACCAGATAATGAATGCCTTCAAGGTTGCAGCTTGCGCCGCTTTCGGCAGACAAACCCAGCGCATTGAGGTCTATCTGGGTAGCAAGGTACTTACTGGCATAAGCGCTGGCATCGGCATTCATGCCCAGTTGCGCTGCCAGGCCCTGATACAGCCAATTACTTTTTATCATTACCGCATCTGTTGGCAGATCTATTTTCACTAACTGTGGCGCCTGCCCTGCCTGCGCTGAGCGGTTAGCTTTGCGATACGGTGCGTCTTGCAGCATATTGGCCTGGCTGGCAAAAAACACATCTAAAGCGCCGTTGGCGTTATACAGATTATTGCGAAACAGGTAGTCATGAAACGTCTGGTTACGTACCGTCAGCTCGGCATTTGTTTGCCGTATCACCCGACCAACACTTTCGACATCAGCCGGATTAAAAGCTTTGTAAATAGCCGGTATCATATTTTCTGTTCTGCCGTTTACCGGCACGGCACTGCACGACACCACCTCAGCGCTACCCGACTGCGCAGCCTTTAGCATCGCTTCAGTACTAACCTTGGTTAACGGGTTTAATTGGCTGTGAAATGGCAAACGGGTGTGGCGCTTTAACGCACTGCTTCTGGCATGTGCTTCTGCATTTTCTGGTTTAGCTTTTGCCAGTGTGGTCAGCTGCGATTTAAACCGCTCGCCCGGAAACACCGGACAATGCTCAGTGCTATTGTTTTTATCGCCGGGCAAACAGCATTGCACACCAGCAGAGGGCTTTTGCCCTGTCTGGCATAATGGGTAAGGCTCAGCCGGCCAGTTCTGCTGCTCATCTGCCCAGTGCGACCAGAACTTGTCGGTTATCACCTCGGCAAATAACTTCCAGGAAAACATATCCGGGCAAGTCATCGCCGGGTTACTAATCAGCTTACCATTGTATTTATTCACTGCCTGCAACTGGCCCGACACCAGTTTCATTGAACAGTATTCAGCATCTTTAATGGATGATTGAAAGTACATGGCATAATCAATTGAAGTGGGGGCCGTATCTTCAGCCATCAGCGGCAAGGTACATAACAAACAGCTTGCAGTAAAAATTATCAGTTTCATATTAAGGCTCCGTCTACACTATCCTGAGGCAACAGCTACGCATGACAAAAACATAAACTGTTGAGAGCCCGGCGATATATTGCTTTATATGCCGGGTAAGTAAAACCTAAGTCAGGATCTAAGCCGCAGTGTGATATTGAATGGAGAAAAAACTGATATTATTTTGACCAGGCCGCCCTAACCAAAATAAAAACTGTGTTTTTAGCAATAAAACAAAACCGTGCGATTATTTTGTTGCGGTTAAATTAAAAAAACCGGCCCCACAGGTTTGCCTTCCTACAGCTTACTAAAACTCTTGCCGCGCCCGCAAAAACCGGGCAAAGCGTGGGATGCCGTTATTGGTATAACCATTGTAGCGATAGGTAATTACCGTGCCAATTTCTGGTGGAGTCTGGCGTAGTGCATCGGTTAAGCCGCTGCCAATGGCAAACTCTTTGCCTTCCGGCGTTTTAACAATTAACGCCCCCACCATGCCCTTGTACTTACCTTTACCCGGCCGGTAGCCAATAACCTCGGCTTCAGTGTCCTGATAGGTTTTTAGTTTGAGTAAATCATTGCTGCGGCCGGTTTTATATAAAGCATCCTGACGGTGCAGCATTAAACCTTCAGCCCCTTTACCTTCCAGTTCGCTAAGTTTGGCCAGCAGCGCGGCGTTATCCGCAATACGAAACTGCGGTACCAGCGTTAAATAACGGCTGTTTTGTTGCTGAACAAGGCGTTGCATAGCCTCAATGCGCTCAGTAAAAGTACCCTCAGCATCCGGCAGCTCAAAAATGTAATAGCGGATTTGCTGCCACTGCGCATCAATAGCCTGATGTTTACTAACAATACTTAAGATATCGGCAAACTTATTGCGGCCGAGCCACAGTTCACCATCTAACTGTTGTGGCGGGAAATCCGCCACAAACCAGTCTGGCGCCGCGATAACATTACCACCACGCGAGATCAGTTGCTTACCATTCCAGTAAGCGCGTACACCATCAAGCTTTTCGCTAACCCAATACTGCTGCACATCGATATTGCCGTTATACACTTCAGCCAGCAGTAAATCGGGTTTAGTCGCCGCTGTTAAATGAAAACAGAAATAAAAACAGCAGATAAAAAACAACGAAGCTAACGTTTTAATCATTATTTAGCATCTTTTTGTTTAAAACAAAAAGTATAGTAATCCGCCCTGTTTCAGCAAGTGCAAACACACATTATTGAAAATGATCAGACAGTGCCTGCAAAAAGCGGTATTCATTTAATCCGGCGCGGTTAAGCGGCTTGGCTTGTGCGCTCCACATCGCTACTACCAGCTTTGCATCCGGGTCGACAAACACGTACTGGCCAAAAATGCCCTCGGCGGCATAACTGTTGCCGTGCATCGGCCAAAACATATAGCCGTAATCAACCGTTTCGCCGCCAATCACCTGACGGCTGCTGGCGGCTTTAGTCCAGCCTTGCGGCAATATCCGCTCGCTGCCGGTTGCCGTGAGGCTGTTATTTGTCGAGTTAACTACGCCGTCATTAAGTAAAAATAAGCCAAAACGGGCGTAATCACGCAAGGTGGCCGATAAACCGCTGCCACCTATTTCCAGGCCATCGGGCGATTGTAGCCACCAGTTGGCATCGGCCTGCATGCCCAGCTTAGACCAGATTTTTTCTGACAAATACTGCGCTACCGGCTTACCGGTGGCGGCCCGTACCAGCGCGCCCGCCAGTTGAGTTTCGCCGGTACTGTAGTTCCATACGGTGCCGGGCTTTGCTGCGCGCGGTAATGCTGCCATCAGGTCCAGAATGGCGCCCGGCTGTTGGCTTATTTGTGCTTCCAGCATGCGTCGGCGGTCTGATGCCGGGTCGGTGTAGGTTTCATTCCAGGCTACGCCGGAACTCATCTGCAATAAGTGTTTCACCGTTACGCCATCGTAAGCGGTGCCCTTAAAACGCGGCAGATAGTTAACAATAGGGTCGTCAATGCTGTTGATATAGCCATCGTGTATAGCAGCACCAATTAAGGTAGCGGTAATAGATTTAACCACCGACATCGACATCCAGCGCGTATGCTCGTTATTACCCAGCAAATATTGCTCAAACACAACTTCACCGCGGTGAATAATCAGCATGCCGCTAACGCGGTTCATCGACAGTACGTCGTACAAATCATAGGTCTTGCCATCGACCTGGTAAGAGAACTCTTGCAACGGCTGCTTACTCAGCGGCAAAGTACTTACCGTCTTGCCGCGCGCTACTGTGCGGGTTGGAAACAAGCGGTCGATATTGCGAAAAGTGTTAACCTGAATATCCGGGTATAACTTGCCGTCGTAAACCTGGCGCACCGTGCCGATAGTTTCGCCGGCGTGGCGATACCCGGCTGTCGCTAAGCTCTGCTCGCGTGCTGCCGGCTTCGCTTCAGCAACACTGATAAGGCTGCTTAACGCCAGTAGCGTGACAAAGACCGGCGCTGTCATTATTTGCAACATAGGCATGCGTATCAATCCTGTTAAAAGTTTCGTCGGTTAATTAAGCATAGGCGTTAAATAGCCACTGCCCAGCTGCCGCATTTGCCGCTCAACCCAGGTCACCCGCTCACGCAGGTAAGGTGTTAAATTACGGGCGTCGCGGCTGCGAGGGCCGGGCAGTAGTACGGCCAGTCGTGCGGCTTCGTTTACACTTAGCCTGCTGGCTGGTTTGCCAAAATAGTGCTGGCTGGCCGCTTCTACGCCGTATATACCTTTACCAAATTCGGCGATATTTAAATACACTTCAAGTATGCGCTTTTTACCCCAAACCGCCTCCAGGCTTAGCGCTAATGTGGCTTCCAGGCCCTTACGCATCAGGCTGCGGCCCGGCCACAGCAACAGGTTTTTCGCCGTTTGCTGGGTAATAGTACTGGCACCACGCAGGCCATCTCCATCGTCAAAGCGCTCGAGGGCGTTTTTTATCTCAGCCATATCCACACCAAAATGCTCAGGAAAACGCTGATCTTCTGAGGCGACCAGCGCCAGCGGCACATGTGCCGGCAGCTTATCAATGCTTACCCATTGCTGTTTTACCGGATAAGGGCTTTGCAGCATAAAAGCTGATGTCGGCGGCGGCACAAAACGTAACGTCAGTAAAAGTGCTACCAGCAACAACAACAGTACCAGCACAGAGCGCCAGATAACAAACCATGTCCAACTGAAAAAGCCGCGTTCACGCTGTGCCATTTCCCCTCTCTTGTCAGATTTAACGGGCCTGAGGCATTGCTGCCTGTATCGGGCAAGAGTATAGGATATTGAGCACTAATTCAGCTACGTTATCGGTAGTATTCTGTTGTAATACTGTGGTTTGCATAATATTGACAGGTCTACCGTCATGTAGCAGACGGCTGTTTTTCATCGCTAAAATACGATCTGCGTAAGCGGCGGCAAAATTAATATCATAAATAACCAGAAGCATAGTCCGGGTCAATACTCAGGTTGCCGCTGCCCTTCAACGTCACAATTAAGTCATTAAAATAACAACTTCCATTCACACTTCATTGCTAATGTGAGGCTGCCGTGTAGTAAGTCGGCTTTTAAAGCACATTTTTTCGTCCTAAAATTAACCATCAGGGAGAACTTTATGCTTCGTTTACCCATATTACGCGGCCTGAGCATATTCACATTACCATTGGTAGTATTGCTTACTCCTGTTATAGCTTGTGCTCATATTAGCGAAACAGAATCGCGTCTCAGCCACCAGGATAGTCGCAAAAATATCAGTAGCCCTCAGCTGAAACCACGCGGAAAATATGCAGTGCAGCTTGGCCCCCGCCCTGCATTCCTGATTGAAGATATGGACCACAGCCCGCTGAAACAGCACCTGCAAAGCTGCAATACCGGCCGTAAGCTGAAAAAGACCCAGTTTTCTATTGGTCACCGTGGTGCTCCGCTGCAGTTTCCGGAGCACACCAAAGAATCTTATGAAGCGGCAGCCACAATGGGTGCTGGCATTATGGAATGTGATGTAACTTTTACCAAAGATAAAGAGCTGGTTTGCCGCCACTCACAGTGCGACCTGCATACCACCACCAATATTCTGGCGATACCAGAGCTGGCCGCCAAGTGCAGCCAGCCATTTACCCCCGCCGACCCACTTTCCGGCACGGCTGCCACTGCCCGGTGTTGTACCAGCGACATAACGCTGGAAGAATTTAAAATGCTGGAGGGCAAAATGGATGCCTATAATCCGCAGGCAACCACCGTTGATGAATATATGCAGGCCACACCGTCATGGCGCACTGATCTTTATGCCACAAAAGGCACCCTGATGACGCATGCACAGAGCATTAGTTTATTTAAACAACTGGGCGTGAAATTTACCCCTGAATTAAAATCGGCAGAAGTGCCAATGCCGTTTGAAGGGACATACAGCCAGGCCGACTATGCCCAGCAGCTTATTAATGAATACCGCAATGCAGGCGTGAAAGCCCAAGATGTGTGGCCACAGTCGTTTGATATTGCCGACATTCGTTACTGGATAGCCAACGAGCCGTCTTTCGGCCGCCAGGCGGTTTATCTGGATGATGCAGATAATCCGTCAGAGCTGCCAGCTGCTGCAGAACTGCAAGGCTACGCTGCTGAAGGTTTTAATATCGTGGCGCCACCAATGTGGGCCCTGCTACAACTGGACGAAAACAATACGATTGTACCTTCCATTTATGCCCGCAATGCCAAAACTGCCGGATTAAACATTATTGCCTGGTCTTTTGAACGTTCCGGCCCGCTAAAAAACGGGGGTGGCTGGTATTATCAAACGGTAAATCCGGTGATCAACAATGATGGCGATATGATGGAAGTATTGCACGTCATGGCACAAGACGTCGGCGTAATAGGCGTGTTTTCAGACTGGCCAGCCAGCGTCAGCTACTACGCAAACTGTATGGGCTTGCCTTAACTACACGGCCTGTTACCCTGCGACATAATATCGTAACAACACACCACGGCCAGGTACCAAGCCGTGGTGATGCATATCAGTGTCAATCAGTCCCGGCAATGCCGCTAAAACGCCGGGATACAATTACCACCTTAATTCAGCTCTGCTGCACTTCCTCGATCAATTCTCTGTGCACACACACCGCCGTACTCTTAGGACGAATGGGCTTGCCTCTGCCCTCAAGGTGCGCCCGCGTAAAGGACGCACCGAACAGCAGAATCATTGAAGAGTAGTTTACCCACAGTAGCAGCAGTGCCAGAGAACCAGCAGCGCCATAGGCCGATGCCGTGGCAGTATAGGCCAGATAAATTGAGATAAGCGAGCGGCCTGCCGTAAACAAAATGGCGGTGATAAAAGCACCAAGCAGCACATCGCGCCAGGATAGCCGCACATCGGGCAAAATCTTAAACATCGCCGCGAACAGCAGCGTGATCACCAGCAGCGACAGCACAAGCTCCATACCCACCATTGCCCAAGCCGGAACCGGCAGCCACCCTTCAGCAAACGCCATAATGCTGCGTAACGCCACCGACAGCAGCAGCGAAACCAACATAATAAAACCGATAGACAGGATAATAGTCAGCGACAGCAACCGGCTTTTAATAAAAACCCACAGGTTGTTTCTTTTAGGGCGGGGAGCAACATCCCAGATCTGATTCAGCGATTGCTGCATTTGCGCAAAAACCGTGGTGGCACCCACTATGGTAGCAATAATGCCGATTAACGCCGGCCAGATACCACTCTGGTCGATCTGCGAATTGATCACTGCCGTTTGCACCACACCGGCAACGTCCTGCCCAAGCGTTGCCTCAAGCTGTGCAAACAGTTCCCCCTGTACCGCACTCTCGCCCAGAACCAACCCAACCAAGCCAACAACCACAACCAGAATTGGCGCAATAGAAAAAACAGTAAAAAATGCCAGTGCTGCAGCATAAATAAAGGCCTGACTGGCCAGCCAGTTATTGACCGCGGCAGCCAAAATACTAAGCCAGTAGCGCACCACAGCGGGGAGTTTGTTGTAAATCTTGATAACCATGCTCGATCGTACCTTAGCGTTGCAGCGAATATCGCCTATTACAGCCAAAACAAGCGTTATATGATAGCAAGAAATCTGCAGCGAAAATGTTACTATTGCTGTTACGCTGGTATTGATGGCTGATACCACATAACACTGCTCTGCTACGACAAGGCTCTAAAAAGACATTAGGCACGCCTGACTGGCTACTTCAAAATGGCATCATGTTCTTTCACTACGCCAATGACTTACTTAAATTCTGTGCCACCACTTGGGCTTTATACTGCGCATCTATGCGAAAGAACAGCTCAACGGGCGCGTTGTACACCGGCTTCATTTTGTCAGAAACAACCGGCAGAAACCCGGCTAATTTCGCTGTCTGGCACATTAAAAAACAACACATGGCCGGCTGTTATTCATCAGCCGGCAGCAAGGCAAATACTGCTTCCACGGGTACGGCAAAAAACTGCGCCAGCTTTAACGCTATCACCACTGAAGGTGTAAAACGGCCGGTTTCCACGGTACTGATGGTTTTACGGGACACTCCTATTGCATCGGCCAGCTCTTGCTGCGATAACTTACGCTTGCTGCGCAGCTTAGCAATATGATTATCCAACACCTCATTCATAATCTGCCCTCAACCCCAGCAACACCGGCAACGCATAGGCCCACATGCCGATACAGGCCAGCACCGCAGCATATTGCTTTAACGGCACAGCACTAAACCAGGCAGAAAAGTCATCAATACCGGCAAATGCCCAGGTAGCAACCAGCACAAAGAACAAGGTACAAAAACTGTACTTGTAACCTTTGTTGTTTAAAAAAGCACTAAACTCATCGTTAAAATCGCCATACCAGAACGCCCTTTTAGTAGAACCAGCACTGTATCGGCTAACTTTAGATAGCGTAAACACCAGCAGCAGTATCGCCACCGCATAGAGCGACGCCACCAGCGATATAACCCAGCCAGCAACACTAAGTGATTTTAGCAACGCGTATAAAAATTCACCGGAAATCACCAAACCGAAAATCAAACAAAAAACCGCATTGTGTTTTAAGTACGACAGCTCGCTTTCTGCGGCTGTTAATTTTGTTGTTGTCATGGACAGACTCCTAAAGTACACATTAATGATACCCTGCCGCCTCATTTGAAACCCAGAGCTACCACATGATACCTAAGGGTATCAATAAATCAAGCGATTTGTTTAGAAAAACATCGATTGGCTTGTAACAAAATATAACAACCACTGCCGCATGAGCGCTGACCGGCACAAAAGCGGCCTGTGTCTCAATGACTGTGCCGGCGATAAGCTGTTCCCAATCGATGTGGCCAGTGACATTGATACTTCCGCCGCTAACGTTCTCTATGCCAAATCAATGACACTGATCCTGTTGATTTCAACTTCCGCCCTGCACGTGGTTGTAAAGCGGATTAAAGCCCGCTAATGTTTGCCGCATCAAATTTGCCACGGCGGAGTCTCTTCAATGTACCGCCAACTAGTAAGGCGCTGGTTATGACCCTGGCTAAACGTTTTCGCTATTTTTCATTACCCTATACATTAAGGCTCAGCACATTAAGTTTTGCTGCCGTACTGGCCGGTTGCAGCACAACGCCGGTAACACCACCTAGCCCACCGGCAAGTGACTGGGTTAACAGCTGTACCGACTGGGACGACTGGGATAAAGCCGGGCCGCCGTATCAAATTTATGCCAACACTTACTATGTGGGTACCTGTGGTATCAGCGCTATCCTGATTACCAGTGCTGACGGCCATATTCTGATTGATGGCGCCACAAAAGCGGGCGCAGAGGTCATCGCTGCCAATATCCGTACGCTTGGCTTTTCACTGCAGGACGTGAAACTGCTGCTGCAAAGCCACGAGCACTTCGACCACGTTGCCGGTTTAGCAAAGCTGCAACAGCTCAGCGGTGCAAAGCTGTTAGCATCGCCTGCAGCGGCATCTGTGTTAAGTAGTGGCGTGGTAGATGCAGCCGATCCGCAAGCCGGCATGCACCAGCCATTCCCGGCCGCCAGGGTAGATGGCTTGGTTACAGCCGGCCAGCAGGTTACCCTGGGCAAGTTAAGCCTGCTGCCGGTGGCAACACCAGGGCATACTCCTGGTGCATTAAGCTGGCAGTGGACCAGTTGTGAAGCGCAGCAGTGTCAGGTGTTGGTGTATGCCGACAGCTTATCGCCGGTTAGCAGCGACAGTTATCGTTTTAGCCAGCATCTTAGTTACTTAAAAGCCTACCGCGCCGGGCTGGATAAACTGGCGGCGCTGGAGTGCCAAATTCTGCTTACACCCCACCCGTCGGCCAGTGATATGCGCACGCGGCTACAAAGCAGCACCGGTTTAACCGATGCCAACGGCTGTGTGATGTATTCACAGGCAGTAAAGCAGCGGCTGCAAAAGCGTTTAACAGAAGAAACAGCGGCCAGTACCGGTGCAGTAGCCAGCGAAACAGCCACCACAGCGGTGACAGTGGCCGACTGGCTGGCACAAAGTAGCGCTACCGATTGGCGCGAGCTCGACGCCGAAAATACCTTATATCTGCAACTGCCCGGCGGCCGGGTAGTTATCGAACTAGCCCGCGATTTTGCACCCAAGCACATCAGTAATATTAAGGCACTGGTGCGCGAAGGCTTTTACCGGAACATACCTATAGTGCGGGTGCAGGATAACTATGTCGTGCAATGGAATGAACCCGACGGTGCTACGGCAAAAGCGCTAAAGCAGGCCAAGCGCAACATAGCGGCAGAGTTTAGCGTTAAGCTGCCGGCGAATTTCGCTTTTACTCCGTTAAGCGATCGTGACGGCTACGCGCCACAAACCGGCCATGTTAATGGCTTTGCCATGGCAATGGACCCCGGTAATAACAGCGGCTGGTTAACTCATTGCTACGGCGCCGTGGGTATAGGCCGGGATAACGACGCTGACAGTGGTTCCGGCACTTCTATGTATGTGGTAACAGGCCATGCGCCACGGCATCTGGATCGCAATATTACGCTGGTAGGCACCGTGCGCCAGGGCATGGAGTTGTTATCAACCCTGCCCAGAGGACAGGGCGCTATGGGCTTTTATTCTTCAGCCGACCAGTACACTGTTATTAAAGACATTACCCTCGCCGCAGACATGCCGCCAGCACAGCGTACCGCATTGCAAGTGCTGCGCACCGACACAGCAACCTTTAAAGGCGTAGTAGAAGCACAGCGCAACCGCGGCGGCGATTGGTACCAACACCCCGCCGGTTATATTGAAGTCTGTAATGTCAGAGTGCCGGTGAGAGAAACGCCGGTGAACTAATGGCGTGCGGGGGTGGCTGGGGGGTCGCCGGCGTTGATATTTCTGTCACTAAATCAATGTCACTGCTCTATTGATTACAGATTCGCCAATTCCTCCCGCTTTTAAAATGAATGAAACTAACCTCATTTGGCCCGACAATAATATAACTTGATTTGCTTTGTTCTCAGGGATAGATTGGGTCTATAAAGGGAATAAAGAAGTATTTCATGGATAAAATTTCTCTCTCTAAATCGAATTATTCTGAGTGGGTCATTCGAAATAGCTTGTACTGGTTGACTTCAGTAACTAATTGGCAATTATCCGACTCTGATAGCTTTTGGACAATATCGCTGAAAGAGAATAATGATCAAGTTGTAAGTCAGCTGCATCGCCTGCTTAACGATTATAAATTGCGTGAAATAATCGCAAATAAAACACAGCGCATAACCGACTCGATTGCTGTGAATGTGTTGACCAGCATTGATAGCAGATTGAAATCACAATGAAATTGATGCCGTTTAATTTTGAGCCATTAGACGAAGAATCCTATTTTATTAGTAATATTGCAGGCTTTAGCTCGTTTGTTAATCTCAAACAGTTAGAAAGCATTATTGATTTTGGCCAAACGTTTAATCCGGAGCTCGATCGGCTTCTGGAAAATAAACTATTTATAAGCGCCCCCTCCTCCGTTAATACTGCAATAGCTTCTTTAGCCTCTGCTCTTGGCAAGCGAGTAACTATAGGGCTGGAATTTAAACCCATATTTATGATCGTACCGACGCTGCGGTGTGATCATAGCTGTAAGTATTGCCAGGTCAGTCGTGCGTCAATTAATGCTAGTGGCTTCGACTTAGACAAAAAGCTAATTCCGAAAATAATTGACACTATCGCTCTTCTTTCTACGCCACCATATAAATTAGAACTGCAAGGCGGTGAACCACTTCTAAGGTTTGATTTGGTAGAACTCATTTACCAACTCGCGGAAGAAAAGCTCGGAGGCGATTCTATAGAGATGGTGATTGCTACCAGTTTATCGCTGGTAAGCGATGAAATAATTGACTGGGCTCGCAGTCGTAATGTGGTATTTTCAGTCTCGCTGGATGGCAATCAGTTGGTACATGATAAAAACCGAATCCATCCTTCGGGGAACGCTTATCAGCTGGCTATTAATGGGATTAAAAAGATCCAATCACAGCTTGGGATGCATCGGATCTCAACTGTCACTACGGTTACAGATGAACTTATTAAGAATCCCCTATCACTGTTGGATACCCACAAAGCACTGGGCCTTTTGGACCTGTTCGTCAGGCCTGTAAGTCCATATGGTTTCGCCACTACCCGCTCTTCCGTGAACTACTCCATGCAGGAATATATGCAGTTTTACGCTCAGCTGTGGGATGGCATCAAACAATACCGGGCTCAGGGACTCCCTTTTGTCGAACATTCAGCAGCTATCCATATAAAAAAGCTCTTCGTTCCCGGCTTCTCCAGCTATGCAGATTTAAAGTCACCAAGTGGTGTAGTACTGAACTGTGTTCTGTTCAATTATGATGGGCATGTGTATGGCAGTGACGAAAGTCGTATGCTGCAGAAGGTTAACCCTCAGCTTGATTTCAGTGCAGGTACTGTGGGAGAAATTTCATTCGCAGACAGCGATTACTATAAAAACCTAACGTCGGCGTCCTTTAATTTCCTGCATCCAGGTTGCGAAAATTGCGCATTTTTACCGTTCTGTGGATCTGACCCTTGTCAGAATATCAGCATGCAAGGCGAGCCCATCGGTGACAAAAGCCTGTCCACATTCTGTGAATATCACAAAAGTATGTTTAAGTTCTTGGTCAACAAGTACAACACCTCTGCAGACGACAAATCTTTGATTGAGGACTGGATCCATGCCTGAGGTGCTCAGAAATGATTTATTTGAACGCGCTGCAGGCGAAAGTAAGCTAAGTGGGTTTTATGTACTTCGAAAATGTCAACCACTGATACCTGGCTTTCTACCTCAAGTAATTGTTTATGAGAATAGCAGCACCGTAATAAATCCCGAGACTCCTGCTCTTATCAACTCTGAACTGTTCCGTGCCATTGAAGATGGCGACATTGCCAACATTAATCCCAATGGCAAAATCAGAGTTATTCTCTCAAGAAGAGCTAATCACAATACATTATTGTTAACTGAACGCTGCGATAATCGATGTCAATTCTGCTCTCAACCGCCTAAAGACGGCGATGACAGCTGGCTGCTGGAACAAGCAATTCTGGCAATATGTGCATTTAACTTAGACGGGGAAATTGGTCTTAGTGGGGGCGAGCCATTACTTTATCGTGATGATTTTATAAGGCTACTTGATACCACAATAGAGCACGCACCTCGCACCAGACTGCACATACTCACTAATGGTCGGGCATTTGCAGATCTGTCATTTACCAAATCAGTAGCACAACGTACAGAACATCTATCAATGAGTTTCGGCATTCCCCTTTATGCTGCCAACAGTGCGGTTCACGATAAGCTCGTCGGCGCAGAAGGTGCTTTTAATGAGACAGTAAAAGGCATAATAAACGCCGGCAACTCAGGAATAAATATCGAACTTCGATTCATCCCTACCAGCGAAAATGCGCAAGAATTGCCATTCGTTGCCGAATACGCCAATAGAGTTTTTACCAACATTAATCAGATTTCAGTGATGAATATGGAGCCTATGGGGTGGGCACGTAAAAACTGGGATGAGCTGTATTTGCATCCCTTGGAGTACCCTTTAATACTTGAGTATGCAGCAAAAATAACACGGCAAAACAGTACCCCGCTGTACTTGTTTAATTATCCGTTATGCCAGTTACCTGAACACTTGCACGAGTTGTCAGTTCAATCCATTTCTGACTGGAAAAACTATTATCCGGAAGAATGCTCTTCATGTTCGATGAAAAGCCAATGCGGTGGTTTTTTCGCATCAGCCAAAGGAAAATTTCTTCAATCACCTCAGAGGTATATATGAAACGCTTGTTGAATTTAGCTGCTTTCTTACCAGGCTTTTTAAGTCTCAATAGCAACGCCTCTGATTTTGATGCAGGGCCGGCAGCAGATAATTATCGTGATTTTGGCTTAGATAGCCTGGAGCTATCGCCTTTAAGCAACGAAACACCCATTTATATTGCCGGGCATCGCAGTCATCGCTCTCATAGCAGTCACCGAAGCCATAGCTCTCATCGCTCCTCAGCTGGTGGTTCTTATACTCCCTATACGCCACCCACGCCGAAGCCATCTGCTCCAGAGCCGAAAAAGCCAACACCTGCGAAATCAACACCACCAAGCAGTGCATCGCCTAATGCCTCAACTACAATAAATACTAAGCAAGCTGCGGATACACTGACCGACCAACAGAAACGTAAGTTACTGATAATGCGGGTGCAATTGGCTTTATATTCCAGTGGCCATTATTTAGGCGCGATAGACGGCATAATGGGCCCTCAATTAAGAAGCAGTATTAAAAAATATCGGGCAGAGCATTACTTGATGGATTCAGAGCAAATAGACGGCGGGCTACTTAGCTCTTTGGGCGTTAGTGCCAACTAATTACCTCCTAGTTTTTATGCGGATTGCTTGGATTTAAAGAAATCGAGAGAAATGGAAAGGACTGGTGTCATTGATATTTCCGCCAAAAAAATATGCCTTTGCCGAATCAATGTCACTGACCCTATTGATTGATTCAAAAAATCGTAAGCGCTCCATTACCCTGCGGGGCGCTTACGATAGTTTGGTTAAAGTGGGTTTCTACAAACTGTTTCAGTACTATTCGAACAGTCTGTTATTGTTACTGTCCCTTTTGGTACTTGAGTATTGTTAGTATTTGGTACAATCAGTCCAAACGTTCTCAATGCTGAACGAAATGCATTCCAAGATGAAAGGGACATATTTGAAACATTATAGGTTTTACTTACAAAAGGATTTGCACTTTCCAAATCAAATTGATTACCATTTGCATCAATTAATTTTGTAAATTTAAAATGTACGTTGTCATCCATGTCATAAAAGTCAATGTCAGCGTAAACACTGGAGCCATCAGCGAATAAAAATACTAAAGATGGCATAACCATATTTAAATTCGAGTTATTTGCTATCTTCATTCCCGCACTTAATAGAACAATGCTTTTTTCTAAGAAAGTCTGCCTAAGATCTGATTTATTAAAATGATTTATAATCTTTGTTTCAACAAAGGATGCTCCGATTATTTCATATCCTGAGCTCACGACGGTAGATGGTATTGATATTGCTCGTTGATGTACTAATTTTCTCATATCGTTTGTTGCGTTAGCTAAATCAATGAAGTCATTGTATTCTTCACTAGTTAGATTAACCTCACTTATTGAGTAAGTGTAATTCCAATGGCAATCTTGAATAAATCCACCGCGCCCATCTGGTTCTCTAGATTTAGGATCACAAACTAAATTTGATTTTTTTGATGCCCTGAATTTCTTCATTTGAAGACTATCAAAGTTCATGATTCTTATGTAGCGATCGATTATATTAGATTTCCTTTTTGCTTCTTCGTAAAATTGAGCATCTGTTATACAACTGGCGCATTCAGTGTGCTCTGAGTCTTTTAGACTAACAGCAGCTTGAGTTTGAAATGAAAAAGAGCAGGCTATAAATGCTAATGATGAAATGGTTATAAATAAATTTTTCATAAATTAATTATTCTCGATAACAATAGAGTCAAGTAAGTTGCATAAATATAATAAAAAATGCAACAATTTCACTTTAGCATATTAAAGGAAAATATTAAAGCTATTTTAGGAACAAATTGCGATGTTTATGTTTGCGTGGTAGATGCTTATTGCTATTGTGTTTTGTTATTTATTTACATGCCCTTATCAGATCTCTAGAGAGGTTCCGCTGGGATTCTGGATCATGGTGAGATTACGAGTGTTCATTTAGTCACCACACTCATGCCAGCTTCCAACACCGCATTAAGATAGTCTGCATTCATTAAAGCCTGACGTTGCTTTCTTCTGATACTCATTTTTCGCTTCTCAGCGCGTAACATAGTCAAGCTAAAGTGTCGCATCGAGGCAAGATTGGCTGCAGGATTACCACGGTAAATCTGGCACACATCCTTACCTAAGCTCACATCCAGCAACCTGTGTACCTGATTTTCGATCCTCGAATGCTCTCGCACTGCACGGAATTATTAGGATCAGATAAGAACTAAACCTGATACCTCACAGTAATTTCAGTTTTATCTGACACCCTTTGTCTTCATTTATTTTTTTCAGCCCCTATTGCTCTCAAAAGCCAACCAAGCTCAGTAGCCTGGCACTTACGTTTTAGCCCACCCGGCACGTCAAGCTTTTCCAGGCAGTTAAGACTGTAAACCTTGCTATAGAGTTTATGCATCTCAGCGCTATCAACAGAAAACGGTGGGCCTGGCAGTTGCGTTTGGTCGTACTCAAAGCAAATAACCAGTTGCGGCGCACTTTGGCTGATGGTTATCAGGTGTTGTGCATAGCGCTGTCGCATAGCGTCAGGCAAGGCTACCAGCGCGGCGCGGTCGTATATGGCGGCAACCGGGCCGAGGGTGTGTTTTGATAACTGAAAAATATCGCCGACAAACACCTGCAGCTTGTCAGCTTGATAATGCTGCAAGTTACCCGCGCTACTCACGCTGGGTGTTAGCCCCAGCTCAGCAAACAGTTCTTGCACCGCCATTTCGTTTAACTCAGCGCCAACCACCGAATAACCCTGCGCCAATAGCCAGTGTATATCGAGGCTTTTACCGCACAGCGGCAGAAAAACAGTAGCGCCGGGCGCGAGGGCCAGCTGATTAAACCAACTTACCAGCAAAGGATTGACCGCCGCCTGATGAAAGGCAATTTCTCTTTTTTGCCATTTTTCCTGCCAGAATTCCGGGTTCACATGTTCTCCTTTTACTTTACTGATAATGGCCCACGATCAACCGGCCATCGATATCGCTATTTTGCACTATAACATCTGTCGTTTGGTATTTATGACGGAAACAATTGCCTGATTAAACTCATGCAAAATTCTAATATTAGGGGCAGATAAAAATTAAACCTGATACCTCAACATAATTTAGTTTTGCTCTGACCTTATTGGTGTTATGTGACGGAAACAATTGCCAGATTAAACTCATACAAAATTCTGTTTTAAGTAAAATCAGGCTAAATGTTTCCGAACCCATTTGCAGGCTGTTAAGGCTGCTTGGTCGCTTCCTGATTCAGCAGTGCCACCATGGCTTTTGCCACACCGGCAGAGGAAAGCTGATTCTGGCCTGTGATGATACGTCCATCTATCTCAATATGTGGCGTATTACGTGGGCTGTATAGAAAAGTACCGCCACGCTCTTCAATGGTTTTGGTAATTAAAAACGGGAACTGCTTAAAATAGGGCCTGTCCTGCAGCTCATACTCGTCGGGAGAACCGCTGATACGCCGCCCTTTTACCAAATACTCGCCGTTTTTCAGGCGAAGGTGGGCAATGCCGGCCGTGCCATGACAAACAGCGGAGATAAGGCCACCGTGCTGTTCATAAATCTCCATGCTGATTTTTTGCAGTTGCGGGTGATCGGCCACCCCATACATAGCATTGGAGCCTCCCACATAATGCACAGCCCGGTAGTCTTTAGCGACAATCTGCTCAGGCTTCATGGTATGACCAATGGCATACATAAAATCGCGGTCGTATAAATACTGCTTATGTTTTTGCTCAGAGGTATCGATATAAGCCAGCGGCAGAGCGCCCCCTTGCGGGCTGACAAAGTCAACACTGAATCCCGCCTTGCTGAATTCATCGTAAGCATTAACGATTTCAGAGAAGCTGACGCCGGCGGGCAGGGCGGAATCCCCATGAAAGTGCGCGCTGGAAAGAATAAACAAAATGCGCTTGCCGTTGTAATGGCTGGCCTTGCCAACGGCGCTCTTGCTTAAGATCTGCCAGACCCCGTCGAGCTTTTTCAGTAACAACATATCGATATATCGCTGCTGCCTGGCCGGCATTAAGATTTCTGCTTTCACCGTAGCCAGGGTGCCTTCTATATCTATATTTAGAATACGGCCGATGCGACCGTTAAACTTGCCCTGATTTTCCGCTTTATACAAATTGATATAATCGCTGGCCGGTAATTCCCAATAGGCCATATCAGCTTTTTCCAGATACAGCCGTGCCTGACGGTGAAAGGCTTGCTGTAGCCTGGTTTTATCGCTGTAGGCACTGCCATGGAAATAATGATTGATGGCCGCCTCTATGGCGATAGTTTCTTCTGTTTTAATCACATTGGCGTCTGAAAAGGCCGTACTGGCCTGCACAAAGGCCTGTGAAATAAGCAAGGTTACAAGTCCGAATAACCAATTTTTCATCGTTTTACCCTCCGTTAAAGTGGATGGCCAGCTTAGCGAAGGGGTATGGAAAAACACTACGAAATGATAATTTCGTAGTGTCGGATTATGCTTCAGAAATCTTGTCTGATGCCTGCTGGCGAAACTTAGCCGGGGTGGTGCCGGTAAATTTCTTAAATGCAGAATAAAAGGTGGAAAGGCTGTTGTAGCCGGATATATCGGCTACGTATTCGGCGCTTAAGGATTCGTCAGACAACAATAATGACTTGGCATGCTCAATACGTTTTTCATTCAGGTAGTGGGTAAAGGACATATTCAGGTTGTCATTTATAAACTGAGACAGCCTGGACGTATTAATGCCCAAGCGTTTGGCTAACTGTGCCAGCGTAAGATTGGGATTTAGAAATAACTGCTCCCCGGTCATCAATGGGGTTAGCCTGGCCATTATGGCTGCAGCGTCATCCTCCGGGATCTTCTTATCCTGATACCGGTTTTGCCGGCGTTCGCGGCGGGCCAGCATAACCATCATTATGCTCAGGTAAAGTATCAGCGAAAAGCTTAGTGCGCCGCTAATATAGGAGGTATAAGGACCGGTAAAATATGCAATCCAAATCACCGCGCAGCCCAGCCATACGCTCAGGCAAAGGGTGTGTGCAACAGGTAAACTGAAGGCCTTTTGCAGGGCTTTTGTTCTGGCCTGATGCAACAGCGGTAGTATCTGTAGCAGGCTGAGCACCAGATAAAGCAGCCAGACATAGTTGACCACCTTATACAGAATATGGCCCCACAGCGCTGCATGGCTTTGATAAGGATAAATCACGCCAATAACAATGATAGCCAACATTGGCAGCAGCACATTGGCCCAGGCGTATTTGTGTACCCGAGCCGGGCGCACTACCGAAAGACAGTACAGATACAAAAATGGCCCAATCAGCAAACAGGCAGATAAGCCCAGCTGCAGGAAGATTTTTGCCAGGTCAGGCGAGAAATAGAAAAATACCGATTTGCCCACCCTTATGGTCAGCATCGTCAGCAAACAAGCCAGCAGCACGTCACTCAGGCTGCGCGGGGCTTTGCTCAGCAGATAGCCTATCAGCAACAAAGCATTAAATACGCCCAAGGCGCTGAAAAAGAAAAGCAGTTGTGTTGTCATCAATGCATTATCAAATGGCGCGGCCATAGTTGCCGGTGACACTATATCTGTTGTAGTGGGGTTATAGGAACTATAAACCACCTATTTATCCCTGAAGCGAAGTATGCTACCGGAAATCGGGCCGCAGAAGCTCTCTCATTTGTTTGAAATCATCGTCATTCAAAGATCTGGAATGTATTTTCATGTTCCACCAGTTTTATTTTGTAGCGAGCTCTGGCGTACAGCGTCTGGCATTTATCAACTTCAACAATTCCACCGTGGCGGTGGCATCTGCCAGCGCGCGGTGGTGGTTGGTGAGTTTAATGTCGAGCTCTGCGCACAGCTTGCCCAGGCTGTAAGACGCCAGTCCGGGATAATAGCGACGCATATTCACTACGGTACACAGCTGCGGCATATCGAACGGCAATTCACAGCGGGCAAACTCACTGCGGAGAAAGCCGTAATCGAACTTAGCGTTATGGGCAACAAACACCGCGCCCTGTAGAAATTCACTTAGCTGTATGGCAATATCAGCAAACCTGGGCGCTCCGGCTACCATGGCGTTGCTGAT
Source organism: Rheinheimera hassiensis (assembly GCF_022436675.1). GTDB lineage: Bacteria > Pseudomonadota > Gammaproteobacteria > Enterobacterales > Alteromonadaceae > Alishewanella > Alishewanella hassiensis. Next base: position 130,987 of record NZ_JAKUJZ010000001.1, read on the forward strand.
ACCGGTTAAGCGGCTGATAAAAGACGGAATATGCCGCTCAGGGTTGATCAGGCTGTTAAAGGTATCCAGCACTTCACCGGCCTGCACTTTTACTGCGCCAATTTCGGTAATACGATCGGTACCCGCTTTGCCGCCGGTGGTTTCTACGTCCAGCACTACGTATAAACGATTCGGATCGACTATCCATTGTAGTTTTTCTATCCGCGCGCTAAAACCGGCATTTTGCAGTGCTAACAGCCGCGCTAACTGGTGGCGCTGTATTTTATCGCCCGGCGCCTTTACTTCGATAAACTGCAACTGGTTATCTTTGAGCAAAAACAGATCCGGGTAACCACTGCTGTGGCGGGAGAAATCCTGCGCCATGGCGCGTAGTATTGCCGCTAAGCTGCTAACGCCCTGCACTTTGGGGGCGTGTTGCAGTAGTGGCAGTAACTGCTCTGCTAAATCGCTATGCCAGTAAAACAGGCTATTGGCTTTGCCGTAATGCGCGGTTAAGCCGCTAAGCAGCGTGGTAGCTGCAGCTGGCTGTGCCAGTTGGCTTAGCTTGTGCTCTATGTCGTGTTCAAACTGCTGATAAAAGCCGCCGGCGGCTAAGTTACGCGGCCGGCGTTCAAACGGGTTATGTAGCGCGCTGTCGCTATGCTCGAATAATTCATACCAGAACCACAGGCCAAACAATGCCAGCCAGAGGTTATTCTCGGCGTGAAATACCGTATACCCCTGCGCGGTATAATGCGCCATTAAGCCCTGCTCGGCTTTACCCAGATACAGCTCGTCGATACCTACCAGCGGCGCATCGTGCAGTAATTGCGTAAGCTGCGAACGTTTGCGGCCAATGGTGGCTTCACCAAATTTACGCTGGTAAAAATCTTCGGCAAACAACCATTCTTCGTCGCAGCTGGGGTCGTCTAACAGCTGCTGTAAATATTGCCGGCACAGTTGCTCGTCGCCTGTTTGGGCGTAAAGCCGGGCCAGCCGTTCACTGGCCGGAAAGCCATTACTTTGCTGATAAAACGCGATGGCGATATCGTTCAGTTTATATTGCTCGGCCAGCTTACCCAGCTGATAACTGCGATCGCTGCGCTTTAGCAGTAAGGCGTTATCGTCTGGCAGTGGCCACTGCACCACCTCCGCCAGCCACTGACTGAGCAGCGCTGTAGCGTTATCCGGCTGTTTTTTTAGCTGCTTGCCAAGTTCGATAATGGCCGGTTTAGCTTTAGCCAACTGATACGCCAGTTGCGCCTGCGCAGCATCGGTAAAGCGCGGGGTAAACTGCTGTTTAAACTGCCCGGTTTGGCGAATACCTAAATCGCGCAGCGTAAATAGCGCCAAATTGGCTTCGATACGGCCAAAATAGAGGAAATAAATATAGTTAAGTGCGTCCTGCCGTTGCAGCACTACATAGCGCTGTGGCAGCCTGGCAATCAGCGCCAGCCAGTTAACCGGCAGTTTTAAGGCTGCGCCCAGCAACTGCGGTTTGGTTTGGCTTTTTTTAATGCTACTGGTATCGGCCTGCGCTGTGTGTGTCTGCTTAGTGGGAGCGTGCTCAGCGTTAGTCAGCTCGGCTTTTGCCAGTTGCAGTAATTGCCATAAGGTGTCTTTAGATAAACGCAGCCAAAAATCGGCGAGATCAGGTTCAGTTAACGCTGCAATAAAACCGGCCTGGGTTAACTCGTCCAGCACCGGTGCGGTTGGGCCAATTTCGCTGTAGCTAAGCTCGGTATCGGCAAATACGCTGCCTTTGCGGTTTAGCATACGCACCAGCAGTTGCTGCGCTGCTGCGCTTAAGGCGGCAAAATCCTGTAGTAAGGCCTGGCTATCGGCGGTTAATACGCCCTGATAGTGCGCCGCGACAAAATGCAGCAGCTCGTTAAAGTGCTGCAGGTAATATCCACTGTCGAGTTCTTTGCGCGGCGCGGCCATTACTCTGTTTTATCTGTTAAGCAATAACAGTACTAACCAGATAACCGGTATAGCCGATAAACACTGCCAGCAAAATACCGCCTTCTACCCGGTTTATCCGGCCCTGCTTTTTATAGCCGTAGCCCATTACAAACACTGCTGCGGTTAATACGGCCATTAAGGTCCAGTCACGGGTTAATACCACAGCATCAACTGCCATTGGCTCTATAGCTGCCGCTATACCTACCACGGCCAGCGTATTAAACAGGTTTGAACCGATAATATTACCCAGCGCAATATCATGCTCACCTTTTTTAATGGCAATTAACGACGAGGCCAGCTCTGGCAATGAGGTGCCTACGGCAACTACTGTTAAACCAATTACCAAATCGCTAACGCCCAGGCCCTGCGCAATAAACACCGCACCGTAAACCAGCATGCGCGAAGCAACAATTAACAACACCAGGCCTACCAGTAACCAGATAATGGCCTGCTTTAATGTCATTTTGCTGCTGTCGGTCAGCTCGTCGTTCATTTCAGTAGCCAGGGCATCCTGCGGGTTACGCATGCCCTGCCAGATTGACCAGCCCATTAATACAAAGAATACGCCCAGCAAACACCAGGCGTCGAAGCTGTTTAGCTGATGATCAAACAGTAACCAACCGGCGAATAAGGTTACCAGCATTAAAATGGGCAGCTCTTTGCGCAGCACCTGCGAGTGCACAGCAATGGGGCTAAGCAGAGCAACTAAGCCCAAAATCAGCGCGATATTGGTAATATTAGAGCCATAAGCATTACCCAGCGCCAGAGCCGGATTACCATCGCTGGCAGCCATGGCAGATACCACCATTTCCGGCGCAGAGGTGCCAAAGCCCACAATAATCATACCAATTAGTAACGGTGGCATACCGGCATAACGGGCGGTGGCGGCTGCACCATCTACAAAGCGGTCGGCACTCCATACCAGAAGCGCCAAACCGGCAATTAACGCGACTACTGCCAATAACATTGTTTTGTCCTTAACTTAGCTGATAATTGCGCGCAGCATAGCATGCAGTTATTTTAGCGCGAAGCGGTGGCAAGGCCTTTTTGAAACTAAAGTTTAAACAGGTTAAGCTGGCCGCAACATTGCTACGGAGCACATCATGACCACCTTAATTACTATTTTAGCCCTGCTGTTTGCCGCGTTGTTTATTCTGGTTACGCTGGCAGAAAAGTTTGGCAGCCGCGACACAGAAAAAACCGCCAAACTCAGCCGTTATATTATTCCGTTGATGATTGCGCTGGTGGCGGCACAGGTTATCCGTTTTGTGTTTTTCCCTGAACACGGCTAAGCACCGTTACCAGCAACGCTGGTAAAAATGTCAGGCTGATCAGCGTAGAAAACAACAAACCACACAGCACAATAATCCCCACGCCGCGATATAGTTCAGTGCCCTCGCCCGGAATTAACACCAGCGGCGCCAAACCAAACACCGTGGTAGCGGTAGACATTAATATCGGCCTAAGCCGTGTTGCCACGGCTTGCAGCACGGCTTCGGTTACTGCCATCTGGCCACTGCGCAGGTTATTGCGGCTTTGATCGACAATTAAAATCGGGTTATTCACCACAGTACCCAACAGAATTAAAAAGCCCAGCATGGTGATCATATCAAACGGCTGATGAAAACCGCCCAACCCTACCAGCGCTAACGCACTGCTGACACCGTTTACCGCGGCCAGGCCAACCAAAGCACCGGCCAGCCCCAGTGGCACAGTAGCCAGAATAAACAGCGGGTACCCCCAATGGGTGAAAATGGCCACCAGCAGCAGATAAATTAATACAATGGCTATCACAAAGTTGCTGCCCAGTGCAGCTTGGGTTTCATCAAGCTGATCAGAAGCGCCGGAGATATCCAGTGTCACACCGGTGGCTATAGCCCCGTCACGTTGCAATTGCGGTACCAGTTGCTGCTGCACTATGGCTACTGCGGTCTCCAGCGCTACCTCACGCGGCGGCACTATATACAGTGTTACGGTGCGGCGGCCATCAACCCGGCGCAGCGTGTCGCTGTCGGCCACTTCAACCAGATCAGCCAGGCTGTTTAATGGCAATACAGCGCCCTGTGGCGTTAATACCGGTGTTTGCGACAACCTGGACAAGCTTTGCTCTGCCCCGGCACTGCTGAACAGGAAAATATCGACTTTATCGTCTGCCAGAAAAAACTCATCCACAAAAGCGCCGTCACTGAGGGCCGATACGGCAAAGCCAAAATCGGCGGCGCTAAAATTAAGCTCGGCCAAACGCTGCCAGCGCGGGCGGATTTCGACTAACGGCTGATCCAGAGATAACGACGAGGGCTCTGAGCTTAGCTGCGGGTTATCAAACAGCTGGCCTGCCGCCACATAAGCAGCATCTGCGGTGCTATATAAACTGGCTAAATCCGGCCCGGAAATATCCAGCGCAACCGCCCGGGTGCCGCCGTCATTGCTACTGATAATAGAACCGCGCGACGAAAATGCCCGCATACCGGGATATTCGCGAAATTTCTTCGTTATCGCGTCCATCATGGCATTAATGTCTTCTGCGCGGGTGGGCTCGCTCATTACCCAAATACGCCCGACTGACACACTAAGCGCATAATACTGCAGCGAAGGCATGCTAGTTTCACCGCGGTCAAACAATGCCGGATCGGCATTAACCTGCTCCGTAAGATAAGTGCGAACCTCCTTCGCTATTTCTGCCATTTCCGACAGATTATAACCAGGCGGCGCAATCATTGACGAAAAGGCTTTTGGCTCTTCGCCCTCGGGTAAATATTCTGCCGGTGGCAGTAAATACCAGGCAGCGCCCAGTGTGAGCAGTGCAGTAAGCGAAAGCACTAAACCCCGCCGTACTCTGGTGCGGATAACTGCCTGCACCAGGCGCAAAATGGCGCCGGGGGCCAGGCTCTGGCTGTCTTCTTGTGCGCTGTCCTGGTGTATACCGTCTTGGTGTATAACTGCGTTTTTACCAAAGCCCAGCCGGGCAATGGCGGCTGGCACTACAAACACCGCTACCAGCATAGAAGCAATAATTGCTGCTGCAATAGCAATGGCGATATCGGAATACAGCTGGCCGGCTTCCTGTTCGACAAATAAAATCGGCATAAACACCAGCACTGTGGTCAGGGTTGAAGCCAGTACAGCAGGCCAAACATCGCGCACACCGGCAATAGCCCCTTCAATTCGGTCCAGGCCGCGCCTTCGCGCTTGTTCGATACTTTCCAGCACCACTATGGTGTTATCTACTGTCATACCGATAGCAAAAGCGACACCTGCCAGAGAAATAACATTGATGGTGCGGCCAAACGCCAGCAAACCTAAAAACGCCGCTATGGTGCAAATGGGTATGCCAATCACCCCTACCAGCGTAGCGCGGCCGGAGCGTAAAAACAGATACATGACAAAAGTTGCCAGCGAAGCACCCAGCGCCAGATTAGTCCAGACATTGGCGATGGAGTCTTCAACATAGCGCACATCATCGCCGATCAGCATCAGTTGCAGGCCATTGGCCGCCAGCATATCGCGGTTAACCTGGCTGACTACTTCCAGTATGCCTTGCTTAATATTGATAACATTAGAGCCGGGCTCGCGCCGCACAGATAAACCCAATGACTGTTCGCCATCGGCAAATGATAAATCGCGCACTTCAAAGTGGTCCAGCACTATGGTGGCCACATCTTTCAGCCGCACCTGATTATCGCCCTGCTGGGTAAGAATAAGGTTTTCCAGCTCATCGATACGATCAAACCGGCCCACCATCCTAAGCAAATAGCGCCGCTTACCGCTGTCGATATCGCCTGCTGAGCTGTCACGGTTACGTGCGCGGATTACGTCTCGCACATCAGTCAGGCTAATGCCGCGCTGTGCTAATTTGGCCGGGTCGACAAGGATTTGAACTTGTCGCTCGGCGCCGCCGCTAACGCCCACTTCTGACACGCCCGGCACCCGCTCCATTTGCGGCCGCACATAGTCGTCGGCGTAATCGCGCAACATATCCATATCCAGCTTCAGCGGGTTACCGCTTAGAGGCATCAGGCGAAAATACATAAAGGCATTGCTGGAATAGGAACTGCTAAATAAACGCGGCTGGTCAACGTTTTCCGGATAAGCCGATACCTGGCTTAGCGCATTGCTGACGCGGATCAGAGCTTCGTTTACATCAACACCAAACGGAAATTCCAGTTCTACCTCAGCCGAGCCTGTACTGGCACGCGATACCATGCGCTTTAAATTCGGCAGGGTGCGTAAATAGCGCTCCTGCTCAATCAGAATTTCTTTTTCTACATCCTGGGGCGTGGCACCGGGCCAGCCGGTAACCACACTGATGGTGCGCACTTCAAGATCAGGGATCATCTGCACCGGGATACGCAGTGCTGCCACAATGCCCAGTACACATATAATTAATACCGCTACGGTAAGAATAGTGCCACGGCGAATACCGGCTTCCAGCATGGCTTACTCCTTATCGTCGCTAAGCACGCGCACAGCCTGGCCGTCACGCAGTGTTTCATTGCCGCGCACCACCACCGCTTGCCCTTTAGGCAGGCCGGACAAAATTTCCACGCCCTGCTCACTGCTACGGCCCAGCGTAACGTTGTGGCGCCAGGCTTTATTATCGCTGATAGCAAACAGGCTGAAATTGCCGTCGGGGTGGCGCAGTAAAGCGTCTGGCGGCACCACCAGCACCGTGGCATCCTCGCGCTCAAAATAAAAAGTAGCACTGGCAGAAGTGCCGGGTAGCAACGCCTGTTGCCCGTCAGTCACTTCCAGCCGGGCCAGAAAACTGCGCGCACTGCTGCTACCCACCGGCACCGTGGCCAGCAGCTTAGCACTGAGTTTTTCAGCGGGCAGCATATCGGCACGCACTTCAATACGGCGCAGTGCCGACAGCGCAGCAAAATACTCCTGCGGTACCTGTACATCCAGCAATAGCGGCGTAAGGCTTACCAGTTGCAACACCGGCGTACCCAACGCCACCCATTCCCCCACATCAGCAGTTCGCTGGGCAATAACACCGGCAAAAGGTGCGGTAAGAATATGGCGGGCAACTATTTCCTGCTGTTGCTGCTGCTCAGCTTTAGCCTGTTGCAACATAGCGTCGGCCTCGGCCAGTGCAGCCCGGCGCAGGCTTAATTCGGTTTGCGGAAATAATTTTTGCGCGGTAAGTTGTTCAGCTTCAGTCACCAATCGCAGGCGTTCAGCTTGCAGCACCTGCGCGGCACTTAGTGCTGCCTGTCGCTGTGCCAGCTCGTGCTGCGCCAGGGCGGTATCCAGTTTCAGCAGCGGCTGACCTTTTTTTACTGTGCTACCGGCATCAACCAGTAATTCGGCCACTAAACCGGCAGTGCGGCTGGATAAACTGGCATCCTGCTGCGCAGTTAAACTACCGCTAAGTACCAGTTGTTCTGACAGGCCTTTTTCCTGTGGCATGGCTACCCGTACCGGCACTTGTTCCTGAGCATGCACCATCACCGGCAAGGTATTACAAAGCAAAGCTGCTACTATCAACCAACGCATAACGCATCCCTAACTAAATAAGAACTGTTCTTAATAAGCTAAAGAGTATGCCGTAAAGCGGGTTTCAGATCACTTTTTTGTTAGTTATAACGTTAGTGCCAGCTAAGCGGATTCAGCCGGTAAAACCGGCTTAACTGCTGATACAGTTGCGGGTGCTGCGCAGATAACTGCTTTGGTTGTTCAAAAAACACTTCGCTTATTACCGCAAAAAACTCGGCCGGGTTAGTCGCGCCGTAATGGTCAAATAAACTGCCCTCTCCCCTTGTAGCCTGTAATTGCAAAGTATTGAATTCAGTTGCCATAATGCCAGACCACTGCTGATAGTCACTGCTGCGCTCAAGCAGCGGCGCGCCATTGGCAATGCCCTTTTCCTGATCCAACTGATGAGCAAACTCATGGATCACCACATTGCGGCCATCACAAGGGTTGGCGGCACCATTTAAGGTGTCAGCCCAGCTTAAAATAACCTTGCCCAGGCCCCAGGATTCTCCCGACAGCACCCGGCGCTGCTCATGCATTACCCCGGCGCTGTCAGGGCTGTTACCACTAACCACAAAAGCAGCAGGGTATAGCAGAATTTGTTTTAGTTTCGGGTAGTAATAATCCGGCCGGTTTAGCAGCAACAGGCAAGCCTGCGCTGCGATGGTTATACGCATTTCATCGGTAACGGTTAAACCGTCGCAGCCAATAAATTGCTTTTCGGCGACAAACACCTGAATATGTTTTTTCAGCTGTAGCTGTAAATCGGCTGGTAAGGCGCGAAAATAAGGCAGGCGGCGTTTTAAAATATCGCGCCAGACCGCCGGAAAGGGTTTTGCCATCAATTGTTTGCGTTTATAACGCTGCCACAGCGGCGATAATAACACCAGCGCAATGATCGCTGCGCCAAGTAACACTGTAATCAGGATAGCCAAGCTTCACCTCAGACTAAGGCAACGGTATGCTGCCAGCACTATGCTGCAAGTTTATTGCTAAAAGCTTAATGCGGTGTTTTGGCTTGTTTTTCAAGTTCGGTATGCTTTAGCCTGTTAACAGCCTTAGCAGAACTTTGCACCGGCACTGGCCTCTAATGGCGGTAATCAATAAAGGACATGCAATGTTTCAGTTATTTAAAACCTTACTTGATAAAGTAAATGATGGTTTGTCTGCTCCGGCAGCTAGCAAAACAACCTATGGTCTGACAGAAGCCGAACTGGCTTGTGTGTCGTTAATGCTGATGGTGGCACACGCCGATTTTACCAGCAGCAACGAAGAGCTGGCACTGGCAGAGCAGTATGTAAAAGATGAATTTGAGCTGTCGGCAGTGGATGCTAAAGCGGTAGTGGCACTGGCAGAGCAACAGGCAACCGATGCAACCTCGCTGCACCAGTTTACCGCGCAGTTAAAGCAACTTAGTTATGACGCCAGACTGGCGCTGCTCGATAGCTTATGGCAGCAGGCGTATGCCGACGGTGTGCTGGACCCGAATGAAGAGGCGATGCTGCGTAAAATTGCTGACTTATTGTTTATCCGCCACGGTGACTATATTCAGGCCAAGCTGGCTGTGTGTGGCGAATAACCTGCTTTAATACCTGATTAAGAAGAACCGGTTCGCGAGACTTAACAACTTCAGCCGGTTAATCTTCACGCTTACGCAGCACTTCGCCTTCAATTACACTGCGTGGCTGCTCTGCCGATTGCCCTGTGCTACCCGCGCCAGCTTGCTGGCGTTGCTGCCAGGCTTTAATTTTAGCGCGGTGGCGAAACAGCAGTATTGGAATTAAAATCCAGCTTAGTAACAGCATAAACACCAAAATAGCCGCCCCGGCCAGCAACATCAGCCCCAGTATTAACCAGGCCAGTAAGCGCTGCAGCGGGCCCGCACTTTGGCGCCGGGCAAACATTTGTTGCCACTGACTACCCTGCTGTTTAAACGATGAAAACATAATTACCTCAATTCAGGCCTTTGGCCACAAGTATACAGCCTTAGTGTGGGTGACTGCGCTGAAGTTCAACCCCACCCGGCTTACTGGCTGCTATACTTGGTGCCAGCTACAAGACACTGTGGATCATCGATATGTTCTTAGCTTTGTCGCTCAGCACCTTAATGGTTATTTCTGACGTAGGCGGCGCAGTGCTGCTGGGCACCAATGTGCCTGCCAACAGCGGCAACACCAGCCATCAGCAAATTAACTGCATTATGCAACAAACCCAGCAACCTTATAAGTTATTGCCGATGCCCTGGCGCCGGGCCAAGCAAGAAGTAAAAATGGGCCGCATTGACGGCTACTTTACCGCTATTCCCAACGATGAAATGAACGATTACGCCAAGCTGTCGGCGCCGTTGTTTCTGGAAAACTGGTATTGGTTCTGGCATCCGCGCCACAGCGGGCCAGACAGCGGCGGTAAAGTGCGTTATGGCGCTATTTTAGGCAGCCATCAGGCCGACTGGTTTAACAGCCAGAACTACAAGCTGGAAGTGGAAGTCAGTGACATTGCCCAGTTGGTGCAGTTATTAGCGATAGGGCGCATCGATGCTGTGCTGGCCGATCTGGAAGAATTTACCCACACCGCCAGCCGGTTAAAACTACCGGCAGATCAGTTTGAACAACGCTTTTTTCGTTACGTGCCGCTGGGCGTGTATTTTTCGCAGTTGCGCTTACAGCAAAAACCCGGCTTTATGCGCCACTTTAATGCCGCCGTGCATTTATGTGCTTCAGCGCCTTTTGCACTGGCCCAGAGCGAGCAACAACAAATTCTGACCTTATTGCTTAGCAACGTACAACAACTGGCCCGCAGCAACACCTTGCTGGAGGCCGTGCAACAGCACAACCTTGCAGCAACAACACTGGCAGAAATTCGCCGGCAAGACACCCTGTGGCAGCAGCAATTACTGCAAGGCCAAAACGACGGCAGCCTGGCATATAAGCTGCTGGAAAGCAAAGCTTCGGCCCTGCTGCGCAACTGGCAGGCAAACTACAGCGGCCTGGTAACAGAAGTGATCCTAATGGACAATCAGGGCGCTAATGTTGCGATCAGCGAAATAACCACAGACTACTGGCAGGGGGATGAAACGCCATTTCTCAGTGTATTTGGCCAGCAAAGTGACTATTTTATCGATGTGGTGGAATATGATCAGTCTACCCGGCGTTTTCAGGTAAAGCTCAGTGTGCCGGTAGCGGATGCACAGGGCAGCCATAGCGGCGCACTCAGCATCGGTATTGATGTTGAGCGCGCTTTGTCGGCAAACGATTAGTCGGCTTTATTACTCAGCGCTCAGCGCACTATATCGCCCCATGACGGCTCTTTACCGTACATTTGCATACCGCGTAAAAACACCCGGCCGGCAACGCGGCGCATCCAGTACACGGTGGCCAGCAGTAGCAGTAGCGAAAGCAGCGGCTGCCACCAGGGCACCGTTACCATGGCCATTTTTACCGGCATAGCAGCAAAAGACGTTAGCGGTACAAAGCTCAGTATTGTCATGCCGATACCTGCCGGGCTATCAATCACTATGAACGTAAACACCATTGGCAACCAGGTGATCATCATTACCGCACTTTTACCGCTGTTGTTCGGATCGTCAATTGATGCCGCTATCGCGCCCATAAAGCTGGCACATAACACTACGCCCAGTAGCGCAAACGGAATCAGCCACAGCACCACACTGATATCCAGCCAGCTTAAGTCGACGGCTTTTTTCGTAAACACACTCACCACAGCAAAAGACAGCAGCATTACCAAAGCTGAGGTAAGCATAGCCTTAAGCGCACTGAAACTATGGCCCAGCACTTTGCCATCCATCCATTGCTGTGGTGTTACTATGGCGTAAAGCTGCTCGGTTACGCGCTGCTGTTTTTCACCGGTAATGCTTACCAGCACCTGACCAAAAGCTGTGCTTAAGCCGACAAACAGCAAAATTAACGCGCCGATGGCAATTATCTTCTCCGGGGTATCTTTGCCTTTGTAGGATTGGTCCAGGTAACGGGTTTCAATCTCTACCGGTTGCTCCAACGCAGCCAGTTGCGTCGTATTTAACCCCATTTGTTGCGCTGCCAGATGTCGGTAATGTTTTTGCAGCACTTCGTCCAGTTGCTGTAACCATTTTTTACCGGTCAGGGTATGCACAACCAACTGGCCGTCTTGCAGGCTGATTACGGCATGCCAGGAGTCATCACTTTGCATCTGCATAAGTTGTGTTTCCAGCGCTATACCGGGGCGCTGAAACTGAAATTGCTCTGTGTTAGTTATTTGCAGCTCGGCCGGCACCGCAATGCGATATTGCTGCTGGCTCTCATCGGTGAAAAAACTCCATAACGCTATAGCCGCAATCACGGCCAGCATCAGTAAATACGACACCAGTTGCTGTTTCCATTTAAAAAAACGTAAAAACTCCCACCTGGCCACAATTAAACTTTGCCGCGATATCATGCTGCTGCCTCCGGTTTATGCCTGGCCATTGCCGCCAGATAAAGCTGATGTAAATCGGCCGACTGCATTTCAACCTGGGTCAGCTCACCATATTGCAGTAGCTGCTTCAGGCAATCTGACACACTAGCCTGCTCTGCCAGCGTTAGCAGATAATGCCGCGCCTGCAGTTGCTGTACCGTGACAACGGCTGCCAGTTGCTCTAACTGTGCCGCATTTACCTCACTGCTAAAGCCCACTTTCATCTGACGCTGATTCTGGCTTTGTTGCTGAATTTGCTGCAGGGTGCCGGCCAGCACAACCTGGCCTTGTGCCATCAGCAGCATATGGTCGGCCAGTTTTTCTACCATGGCCATCTGGTGGGCGCTTAAGATCACCGTCATGCCTTTGGCTTTCAGTTGCTGTAAAAACAGCACAACTTTTTCCTGGTTTATCGGATCCAGCCCGGAGAAGGGTTCATCCAGAATAACCAGCGCGGGCTGGTGCAATACGGCTGCAATCAGTTGTACCTTTTGCTGATTGCCCTTCGACAACTGTTTTAACTCGTCGTGGCGCCGCTGTGTCAGCTCAAATACATCCAGCCAGTAGTCCATTTCACTGAGGGCTTTGCTTTTGCTTAAACCATGTAACTGCGCCAGATACAGCAGGTTTTTTTCTATGCTTTTGTCGGGGTAAAGCCCTCTGTCTTCTGGCAGATAACCCAGCAGACGGCGCGGCACATGGTCGTAGTGTTGGTCCTGATAGCTGATCATAATGCTGCCACTGTCAGGCTTGGTCATGCCAACCAGCATACGGATAATGGACGATTTACCGGCGCCATTTGGGCCTAACAAGGCAAAAATTTCGCCGCTGTTAATATGAAAGCTGGCATTTTTAACAGCCTGTACTGAGCTGTAAGCTTTATTAATGGCGGTAACAATTAACTGCATGTAGGTTTCCTGTTAATAATATGGCGCCAAGCTTATCACCGGCAAAGCGTTTTATTCCAACGCCAAAGTGTGAGCAAATATGTAAACCCTGATACTAGCCGTTGTATTAATAATGTTTGCCAAACGACAGATACACCGCATCAGAGTAATCAGACTCGCCCTGCTCAGCCATGCCTACGCCAAAATACAAAGGTCCCAGCGGCGTATCCCAGCCCAGAAATACACTGCCTGCCCACAACCAGTTGGTGGCGTCAGCACCACCTGAGGCTCCGAACAGATCTTTACGCACCCGGCCGCGCTCAAGTGAGGTACCAAAATACAGCGGCGCATTAAAAAATGAGATTTTCTGCTCGGTAAGCCGGTATAGATACACCAGGCTGCCAAACTGAATTTGGCTGCCAAACAGTGAATCGGCCGGATAACCGGACAAATTCAGAAAACCGCCCAGATTAAACTGCTCCAGCGCAAAGCTGTCCTCGTCGACGTTGTAATGGTCAAAGCGCCAGCGGGTGCGCAGTGTGTGCTGTTGCCAGGTTTTAGCCGCCAACACCTCAGTACTGCTGCTTTTGCTGGACACTTCAGTGCCCAGAGCATCGTCATTCAGAAAGCGGTAGTTACTGGCCAAACGAATACCGCGGGTGGGAAAACTGCGGCTGTTTAGCGTATCCCAGATAAACTGCATCTCAGGCCCGTTGCGCTGGTAGCTAACAGTGTCAGTGCCTATTTGGCTGGCATACAAACTGGGCAATAAGTATTTGCCATCGCGTAAGGTCCAGCCCAGTTGCAGACGGGCGTGATCCGATATATTCCAGCCGGTACTTAGCAGCAGGCGGTTTTCTGTGTTTTTCAGCTCACCGGCAGATAACGACCGCGTATCCTGCAGTGACTGAGTATCTCGCCGGTGGTGATAACTGGCTTCTGTATAAAACCCGCTGTCTGCCAGCGGCCAGTATAGTTCGGTATGCAGGTATTTATTGCTGCCAAGCGCCAGTTCAGAGTGCCACTCTGCCCCCCAGGGTGACAAATTACTGCGGGTATAACCTGCGGCCAGCTGGTATTGATGGTTATTGCGAAAATCATCTTCAAACATCAGACGAAAGTTCATATATCCCGGCCCCCAGCTTTTCTCTTCGGCCCGCACTGTTAACAGGGTTTCACCGTTATCATCGACGGTAAGCTGCTGGGTAATACGCTCAAAAGTGTCCAGGCCATACATCTGGCGCAAGCCACGGCGGATACTGCGCTCAGTATAAAAATCGCCCGGTTGTAACTCCAGCCGCGCCAGCAACAGCTCGTCACTGAGGCGGGAATCATTTTGCAGGGCAATATTGTCAATTTTAATGGCGGCGGCGTCGGCCTGGTCAAACCGGCTGAACCATTCGCGATAGACTTTTTGCGGCTGGCTAAAATCGGCCAGTGCCTGCACAAAGCGGATAGCACTTTGCCGCCCCGACTGCACAGCCTGGGCAATATTGCCAAAATCCAGCATGCTGATATTGACCAGATCCGGTTGCAACAGCAGATCACGCTCGGTCAGCAATTGCATTTGCTGCTGCACCCCGGCCCGCACCAAAAAACTGGTTAGCTGTTCAGTCACGCTAAATGCAGATTCCATCTGCTCGCGGCGCAACAGCGGCGAATCGATACTTACAGCAATAATTCGGTCTACCCCCAGTTGCCGCGCCACACTGATTGGCAGGTTGTTTACCACACCACCATCTACCAGCAACTTACCGTTAAGCTCCAGCGGCCGCACCACACCGGGCAGACTCATTGAAGCCTGAACGGCTTGCACCAGGCTGCCATCGCTGAGAATAACTTCTTCCTGGGTAAGTAAATCTGTTGCCACTGCGCGAAAAGGTACCGGTAAGTCATCAAAATGCTTCAGGTTAGCAAAGGGGCCAAAGGTGCCGTTAAGAATTTCTGCCAGCGCCTGACCGCTTAAAATACCCTTGGGCAAGCGCACCCCCTCTTCTGATACCCCCAAATCCAGATTTACCGGTAAGTCGTCGCTTTTATGTTTACGCCGCAGCGGCATTTCATCGCGATATACGCGGTCACGAAAGCCATCAGCCCAGGGGGTGTTTTCCAGCCGGGCAGCAATTTCGCTGGCACTATGGCCGCTGGCATACAAGCCACCAATAAAGGCACCAATACTGGTGCCTACTACCAGATCAACCGGTATTTGCTGGCGCTCCAGTTGTTCGATCACCCCCAGATGCGCGCCACCACGGGCACCACCGCCGCCCAGCACCAGTGCCACACAAGGCCGTTGCTGCTGCCTGGCTTGCTGGCAAATATCAGCAGCTGTGGCGGCAGGGCTATAAAGTAATATAATAACCGGCAGTAACAACGCCAGTTGAATGCCTAATCCTGTCTTCATTTAATATCTGTCCGTCTCATTAGCATTACTTTGCTACCAGTTTTTATTTGAGCCTGCTCTGGCTTATTGCTATTGTTGATAAAATTTCCAATTTGGTATCCAGCATTATGCCTTATTCTTGCCTTTTCGCGCCCCTGTTCGGCGTGCTGCTTTGCTAAGCTTTATTGTTGTTTTAATAAACATAGTTAAGCCCTGATGACATTCAGCTCTTTACGCACCAAACTTATACTCATTTTGTTGGTATTGTTAAGCCTGCTGGCAACAGCAACCGGGTTGGCTACGCTTAGCGCCATGAAACGCGACAGTGAGTTACAGGCCATGCAAATTCTGAGCGTGGCCAGTAAAGTACTACGTGAAGCACTGAATAACAGAGCTGGCCAGTTAAGCAGCAGCGTGCAAATTCTGGCTACCGATTTTGGCTTTCGTCGTGCTGTTGCCACTGCAGAGCAGGAAACCATAAAATCGGTGCTGGCTAACCATGGCAGCCGCATTAATGCCAGCCTTACCTTACTGTTGTCGCCCGACGGTGCTTTGCTGGCCAGCTCGGATACCGCAATTACGGCCGCCGATATAGCGCCACTGTTTCAACAAACACAGGGCAATAGCACTGCGCCGGTAAACGATATTTTGCATCTGGCTGGCCAACCCTATCAACTGGTATTGGCCCCGGTAAGAGCGCCAGCGTTAATTGCCTGGGTTGGCATGGGTTTTCCGCTTGATAGTACCTTAGCCAAACAGATCCGCGGCATAACTGATCTGGATATCAGCTTTGTGGCCGAACAGGCGCAAGGTTATCAGTTATATACTTCTACGCTTGATGCCACTTATCAACAGCAGCTACCTGCATTACTTGATAAACTGATAGACGATGCGGGTGTGGCGCACAGCAACCCACAGCAAGATTACATTTCGCTGGCGCTGCCGCTGGATCAACAACAGCAGTTATGGGCTGTGCAGCATTTATCTAACCAGCGCTGGCTTAGCAGCTATCAGCAGTTCCGGCACCAGTTGCTGCTTATTTTCGGTGCGGCGTTGTCGCTAACCTTACTGGCAGGTATTATTTTTGCCCGCAGCATTACCCAGCCACTAAAAGCGCTAAGCTACTTTGCCAGACGTATAGGCCAAGGGTTTGACGAAACTATTCCGGTGCGCGGTAAAGACGAAGTAGCGTTGCTTAGCCGCACGCTCAGTGCCATGCAGCACGATATCCGCCAGCGTGAACAACAATTGCAGTTTAATGCCGAGCATGACTCACTGACGGGCTTATATAACCGCAACGCTGTCGAGCGTTTACTGCCAAACCTGCTGGCCAGCAGCGACGGTAGCCTGCTACAAATTAACATTAAGCAGTTTAAGCATATTAATGACGTGCTGGGGTTTAGCAACGGCGATATTTTGTTGCAGCAGCTGGCCCGGCGGCTACAACTGGGTCCTGAAACACCGGCAATGCTGGCACGGCTGGGCGGCGATGAGTTTTTACTGGTATATAATACCTTACTAACCGAAGGCCAGGTGCGGGCCAAGCTGGCGGCTTTGGGAGAGGGTTATCAGTTAGATAACTCTCAAATCAACCTGAAAATTTGCATTGGTATTTATCATTTCTTTAGCCAGCAAAGCAGTGTTAATGACGCCCTGCGCAGAGTCGATATTGCGCTGGATAATGCCCGGCTGGCACCACAACGCACTGCTATATATCTGCAAGGCCAGGATGAAAGCCACCAGCGAGAGCTGATGCTGATCCGCGACCTGCCTGAAGCCCTGCACAATGGCCAGTTTTATGCCGTATATCAGCCCAAAATGGATCTTGCCTCACAGCAATGCCACAGTGCAGAGGCATTGATCCGCTGGCAACACCCCAAACTGGGCCCTATTGCTCCGGATGAGTTTATCCGGCTGGCGGAGCATTCCGGCAATATCAGGCTGATTTCGGATTGGATGTTACAGCACGTCATAGCGCAAACAGCAAAATGGTGGCAGCAAGGGCTACGGCTGCAAATAGCCGTAAATCTGTCGGTACAGGATCTGCTAAACCCGGCTTTAGCTGACAATATCAATGCTCAACTGCAGCAATACAAGTTAAGCGCTGCAGCATTAGCGCTGGAAGTTACCGAAAGCGCCATTATGCAGGATGCAGCAACGGTAATAGCGCAGTTACAGCGCATCCGTAGCCTGGGCATTACGCTGGCGATTGACGACTTTGGTACCGGGCAGTCGTCTTTGGCTTATCTGAAACAATTACCGGTGCATGAAATTAAAATTGACCGCGCTTTTGTTAAAGATATTGAACACAATAGCAATGATGCTCTGATTGTTGCAGCGACAACCCAGCTGGCACATAGCCTGGGCTTTGTTGTTACAGCTGAAGGTCTGGAGAATCAGGCCGGGCTGGCAAAACTGCAACAATGTGGTTGCGATAAAGTGCAGGGTTATTATTTTTCCCGCCCACTGCATGCCGACGCCTTTGCTACCTGGCTACAGCAATATAGTAGCCACCATCCGCACTGGCTTAATGCTCAAACCGTTAAATAATGCTGCATACTGTTAAACAGCGCGGGTATCCGCTTTAACCAGCTTTGCAGTGATCTTGCGGCTTAGCGGTGCAAAAATAAATACCAGCGGAAAAGCACAGGTATGGGCATATAAATAGGCTTTAAGCCAGGCACCGATAAAAGCGTCAAACCAGCCCAGATTAATAAATGTCAAAATGCCTGACATCAGGAACGCCATAAAGCCAGACATAATAAAAGCAAAAATAAACGGCTGAAAACGCATTGGAAACATGCTCGACCCACACTATAAGAAAGGTTTTGTTGGTATGCGACTTTAGCATAATTCAGAACCATAACAGTTTACCGCTCGCCCAAGCGCTGGTATAACGCGGCGGAACAATAACACCGGCCGCTTTAACAGGACAATATTATGCATAATATGGTTTTTCTTGATGCAGACTCTATGGGCGATGCCGACTTATCGCCGTTACGCAGCAGCACCACAGCCCTGCAGTGCTATCCGTACACCACGCCGCAGCAGGTAGTCAGCAGGTTGCAGCAAGCCAGTATTGCCATCGTCAATAAAGTAGAGCTGACCGCCACCATGCTGCAGGCGTTACCCGGCTTAAAACTGATTTGCGTAGCCGCCACCGGGGTAAATAATGTCGATGTTGCAGCGGCCCGCCAGCTGGGCATTACCGTCTGTAACGTGCGGGGCTATGCCGACACTGCTGTGCCACAACATGTTTTTGCGCTGTTACTCCAACTTACCAACAAAGTTCAGCAATACCATCAGGCTGTGCTTGACGGTAAATGGAGCCAGAGTAAACACTTTTGCCTGCTGGATTACCCGGTAACTGAATTAGCGAATAAAAACTTTGTCGTAGTGGGCTACGGCGCTCTGGGCCTGGCCAGTGCAGCCCTGGCACAAGCATTTGGTATGCAGCTGATTATTGCCGAGCAGCCAGGCGCAGTGTCTTGCCGCCCGGGCAGAGTACCATTTACCGACGCGCTGGCGCTGGCCGATGTAATATCGCTGCACTGCCCGCTGACAACTGCCACCACAAAACTGTTTAACGCTGAGGTTTTTGCCGCAGTTAAACCCAGAGCGCTGCTGATCAATACCGCCCGTGGCGGCCTGATTGATGAGGCCGCCCTGCTTGATGCCCTGCAAAACGGTACTCTGGGCGGCGCTGCGCTGGATGTGGTGACACTAGAGCCACCTGCGCCAGACAATATACTGATCCGCGCCAATTTACCCAACCTGTTGATTACACCACATATGGCCTGGGCCAGCGCCGAAGCACGCCAGCGCATGGTGTTACAACTTGCCGATAACATAAAGGCATTTACACAAGGCAGCCCACGGCATCAGGTGTAGCTGCCAGGGTGAAATAAGGCTAAACTGCGATAAAAATAAAAACAGTTATTATTATGCTAATACGTAACGCCCTGCTGTCTGTAGCTCTGCTATCCCTAGCGCTGCCCTCTACAGCACAGGCTTCTGAGCACTTACAGTTGCGCCTGAATGAAGCCAGCAGCAATGCCGAACACGTCAGCAATAAGCTACTGTCGCAGCCAACTGCGTCTTTCAGTAGTGAAGACTGGCTGGTGCTGGGTTTGACACAGTTGCGGTTGCGTAATAAAGAAGCTGCCATGGACGCTGCAGAACACGTACTGCAAAGCTCAGCTCCTGCATATTTGCAGGCTCAGGCATACTTATTAAAAGCGCAAATTTATGGCATTTTATACCGCGACACAGCCATCGCAATTACCCAGCTGGAACGGGCAGAACTAATACTGCAAGACGAAACCGATCCTTTCAGCCTGCAACTGTACAGCGATGTGCTGCAAAATTTTGCTCAGGCTTACAACCAGCTGGGTCATGTGCAAAAAGCCATTCCTTATGCCGAGCGCAGCCTGACACTGGCATTAACCGGACAACAGCCTGAAGCTGAACTAAAAGCCCGCATTATGCTGGGCCGGCTGGCGCTGCAGAACAATGCCTATAATCAGGCTTACCAGAATCTTAATCTGGCGCTGCAACTGGCCACTGTGCTGCAGGATAACGAAGCGCTGGCCTCCATTCACTTTCGTCTTGGTATGGCGTACCGCAAAATTGAAGACCACAAAAATGCGCTATCTCACTTATTGCAGGCAAAACAGCGCTACCAGCAACTGCAGCAGCATTCCAGCTATACCTATACCCTGTTGTTTATCGGCGAAACCTATCTGGAAGATATTAATACCGCAGAGCAAGCCAGCCAATATTTGCACGAAGCGCTGACACTGGCCAGACAGCAAGATGATTTACTCCGGGTGGGTATGGCCATGCAGGGTCTTGGCCGGCTGGCGGTGTTGCAAAAAGAAGATGAGCAGGCTCTACAGTTTTTTAATGATGCCTTACAGTTATTTCGCCAGCAAAACCTGCAAACTTACCTACATGAGAGCAGCTTAGCTCTGGCCGAGTTATTATTTCAGCGTCACCAATATGCAGAGGCAAACGCGTTGCTGGCAGAGCTGCTACCACATATTTCACAGTTGGCAGCTTACCTGCAATACCGCTACAACGAGCTCGCGTCTAAACTGGCGGCACAACAGGGTAACTGGCAACTGGCCTACACCAGCATGCAGCAAGCCAGTACCCAGCGCTTCGAGCAATTTGCCGAGCAAAATAAACTGCAGCTGGATTTAATTAATAACGGCTTAAGCCAGGTTGCTGCGGCAAGCCAGCACCAGACTGAACTGGCACAACTGCAACAGCAATTGCAGCAACAACAGCGCTATAACCATTTCCTGATGCTGGCTGTACTGCTGCTGGTTCTGGCAGCGATACCAGCGTTAGTGTGGCGTAAGTGGCGCAAACCTGTCAGCCAAAGCACAGTAAGCCTGGCCTCTGCCGACTGGCACAACTTTTGTCAGCGTACACAACATCAGTCGGCAAAAACAACACTACACCTCTTAGCGTTTGCGCCAGCAGCAGTAACAGAGCTTAAATTACAATTTGGTGCACAACGTTTGCAGCAGGCAGTGCACACCTTCATGCAGCAATTGGATTGCGCGCAGCTAACCGCCAGCTGCGTTAACGACGATGTGCTATGGCTTGCTTTGCATACCGACGACGATACCGCCAAAGCGTTGCAACAACAGCTGTCGGCACAGCTGCAGGCTTTACTGCCGGAGCGTTTTGCCAACCAGGCTTTTATCAGTTTACGCCTGGCTTTACCGCAGTTGTCAGATACACCCTGGCAACTGGCAGAACTTAACGCCCTGCCGGAAGCCTTCTGGCTAAGCTGGGCCCTGGCGGCTACTTCGCCGCCACAGCAACAACTGTGGTTACTGGCACTACACGGTAAAGCAGCCAGAGCCTGTGAATGGCACAGCAATATGGTAAGGCAAGACTTACTCAATGCTATCCGGCTGGGAAGTATTGAACTTAGCTGCAATAACACGCTACTGCCTGCCAGTGTTGCCGACGAGCTCATCTGAAGAGCTAAACGGTTATTGCGTTGCTGAACGGTGCAACCTGAGCTCTGGCGGCACACCAAAACGTTGGCTTTTGTGCCGCAACGGGCAGCTAAAGCTAAGCGTAACCGCCTGTAATGCTAAACCAGTGGCATCTTTATTACCCTGGCCGTATTGCGGATCGCCCATTACCGGATGGCCAACCGCGGCAAAGTGCCGGCGGATCTGATGCTTACGACCGCTGATAAGATCAACCTCCAGCCAACTTTGTTGCGTCAGCGCTTCAAACTGCAATAACTGGAACCGGGTAAGGCAAGCTTTGTCGTCCAGCGGCAAACTGATTTCGCCCTGCTGCAATAAGCTGTCAGACAGCTGCCCCTTCACCCGGATAACATATTGTTTGCTGATTTTATGCCCGGCAATCAGCTTGCTAAATGCCGCCGCTGCATTTTTACTATGGGCAACAATAACCAGACCACTGGCTTCGCGGTCCAGCCGGTGCAGTAAAAACACCTGGCGTTTCGCGGCAAAATGTTGCTCAACAGCACGTAGCAGCGACAAATGGTCGCCCCACTCGTTACCCTGCGACAACATCCCTGCAGGCTTAAACCATACACTGTACTGCTGCTGATCGCTGATTAGCTGCGCTGGTTCACAACTGCGTTGCAATAACTCGTCATCATAGTGCAGTTGTAATTGTTGCCCTGTTTGTAAGGCAGTTTGGGCCCGGCGCAGCCGTTTTTGTGGTTTGCCGCTTAGCAGTACCGCGCCTTTGGCCATTGCATCTTTCAGACGGCCTTTTGACAACTCAGGCACACGAAGGCTAAGTAAATCAATTGCATTTATGCTGCCCTCGGCCACTACAGTGCGAACCAGTCTCATTGCTTTACACATCCTTTACGTTGAAGTTCAGCCAAAATTCATCCCGCCAGCTTGTAATAGTAACAAAGCATAAGGAGATACCGTTATGAAAAATATCAGCTTAAGCCTGCTAAGTTGCCTGCTGTTGTGGTTTGCTGTACCAATCGAAGCCAGCAGTGCTGACAGCACTACCACTGAACGGCGTAGTGAACACAAACCGCTGTTAAAAAGCATGAAAGAGACCAAAGTAACGACCCAGGCTTACCAAAGCCATGTCTGGTTTCACAGTGTTGATGTGTTTATCAGCGGCGATCTTAATGACAACGGTTATTACCATAGACTGGAAGTTGAACTGGATGCTGATACTTCAGTGTCGTATCAACAGGTATTTGCTGAATTTACCCTGCTGCCCACCTATGGCGATGAGCGGGTATATTACACCAGCAGTATATTTGAATTGTACGGCCAAAGCCCTGACGACTGGCTGGCAATTGATACCGTGCTGGAGACCCGCTTTGCACCAGACGACTATTTCCTGACTGTCCGTCTGTTTGACGCCGCAACCGGTTACCTGCTGGCAGAGATTTCTGGTTTTGATGACGCAAACCTTGATTACATTCCACTGGAAGATTACAACAGAGACAGCTACATCGGCAGCAGCACAACGGTTGAAGCATCAGGCGGTGCCACTGGTATCTTGTTGCTGCTGGTATTATGCTTGTTGTCTGGGCAACGTTATCGGGCATTACGTCAGCGGAGCTAAATGAAATTTATCCTGTTGTTTTTTATGCTGCTGCCGCCACTACTGGCGGCAGATACGTTACGTTTTTCACTGCAACAGGATGACGGACAGGCACATTTTAATTACCGTTTCAGTGTGGCCGGGCAGGCACAGCAACTGAACTTTAGCATCGCACAACCTACGTTAAGCAACCACTTCCGCCAGTTTCGCCGTTTCCAAACCAGCGTTATGCAGCAGTATTTATGGCGGGATCTGCAAATGCATATGGCAAAATATCCAAACGCCCGCCTGATACGCCAGCCAGACAGAAATGCGCTGAGTTATCAGATCGCCAGTGCCGATAACACACTATTGCCACAGCTGCAGCAGGAGCTAAGCCAACTTACTACTGAGCGCAGCCAGTTTTATCTGCAGCAAGCTTATTATTATCAGCTGAGCCTGCCCTGGAGCGGCCCTGTTATTGTGCCCGACCACCAGCGGCTGATGCAGGACAGCCTGAAAGACCTGTTGCCCGTCGCCAAAGCCTTGCATGAGAAACTGGTTAACACGGCCAGCCGGGATACGGTGGCATACATTAGTAGTTGGTTACAGCAACTGCCTTATCAGGATTTATCTGATCGCCGAAATTCCACCGGCAATACTTTTAGCCCACCGCTAAGAGTGTTGCAGGATAACCGTGGTGACTGCGACAGTAAAACGGTGTTACTTGCTGCACTGATCCGTATGCTGTTACCGGATGTAAAACTGGCTATTGTGTACTTACCACAGCACGCCATGCTGGCAGTACAATTGCCGGTTACCGGCACTGACGATAAAGCCACCATAGAGGGCAAAGAGTATTTACTGGTAGACCCTACCGGCCCGGCACTGTTCTCCCCCGGTACGATAAGCCAGGATTATATTATGTATACCCGCAGTGGTCAGTTTGGTTATCGTTTACTCTGAATCCGGCTTTTTGCTGTCATGTAGCTGGTACACCTTATCGAATACCTCTGTCCAGCCTTGTGGAATATGCCGCACTCCATGGGGCTGGCCCGCAGCCAGCCGGTCAATGTGCACGATTAAGCGACCTACAGCAGACAAAGTGCGTTTTTTATAACGCAGTTGTAACGCCACCAACAGCGCCCCAAGCAGCAGTAAATACCCCAGCCAGTGCCAGAAAAAGGTCTGCAGGCCGGCTGCAAACACATTGGTCTTATATTCCAGCACTGCCAGTGACCAGGGAGTACTGCTTAAACGCTGAATCTGCAACATATGCTCATCGGCACGCTGCGGACGTTTTATATTGCCCGCGCCGCCTACCAGATCGCCAGACTGAGCCAGCAACATAAAATCCAACTGCGGATACTGGCTGTGCACCGGTGCCAGCAAAGAGTCGGTTGCCACTATGTATAAAAAGCTGCCCAGCTTTTTATCCTGATAACTCAGTGGCACCATCATTGCTGCCTGCTGTGGCGAAAAATGCGAATAGAACACTAAGTCACGTTCAAAGCTTAAAGTTTGTGCGGTGTCCTGCCGCCATTTTAACAATTGCTCGGCCAGGTAATCCGGCCATTTTGAGGCGCCGTTGTAAGCAAAACCCTGCTCCGAAATATAATACAGCCCTTTGACAACCGGCTGCGTTTCACCAGCCAGCTCAAAATAAGGCTGTAACCGCAACAACATCTGTAGCTCCAGATTAAGCGCCGCATTTTCGCCGTAAAGCGGTAGTTGCTCAGTATCAGTCGTGTTAACCGATAACACCGGCAGGCTGTCATCACTTTGTATGGCAGGTAATTGCAGTTTAATCTGTGCATTGCGCCGCAGTGCCTCAGCAAACCCCATCAACGGCAGCAAGGTACTGTCTAACTGCTGTACTGCATTATCCAGCAGACTTTTGCTATGCACGACTTTGCTGTCAATCGTCAGCAAATAATGCCCGGTGGCGCCCAATAGCGACAGAGCCAGCACCAGCAATCCTCCCAGCAGGCTACTGCGTTTATATTCGGTGTAAACAGGGTTTTTCATGCAACTCCTTTGCATGTCCGGATGGACCTTAGGGTAATAAGAACAAAAAAAGCCTAGTTGAACTACATAATTAGTCAACCAGGCTTTTCATAAACAACATAACCAGCTTACAAATTAGCTTCTGCAAAAGACGCCAGACGGCTGCGTACCACACCATTTAAGTTAATGGTGGTACTGCCTTCAAAGTTCTTGAATCGTTCAACTATATAAGTTAATCCTGATGTTACTGCCGTTAAATAGTTACTGTCAATCTGCGATAAATTACCGGAACAAATCAGTTTTGTTCCTTCACCGCAACGGGTAATAATGGTTTTTAATTGTGCTGCGCTTAAATTCTGACATTCATCCAGAATAACGATCGCATTCTGAATACTACGCCCACGCATA
Source organism: Rheinheimera hassiensis (assembly GCF_022436675.1). Lineage (GTDB taxonomy): Bacteria > Pseudomonadota > Gammaproteobacteria > Enterobacterales > Alteromonadaceae > Alishewanella > Alishewanella hassiensis. Next base: position 156,100 of record NZ_JAKUJZ010000001.1, read on the forward strand.
AAATTAACTGACTTAAACTGAATGTTGGCTTTTTCCATAATGTAATTTACGCTGGCATGCGGATGCTCGTCGGTTTTGTGCAGCACCTCCAGAGAGTCGGTAATCGCAGCCAGCCAGGGCGCCATTTTTTCCTCCTCTGTACCGGGTAAAAAACCGATAGACTCGGCAATCTCCGGAGTGTTGCGCGTAACAATAACCTTATCATACATGCCTTTTTCTATTACCAGCTCCAGCGCAGCTGCCAGCGCAATTAAGGTTTTACCGCAACCGGCAGGGCCAGTCAGAATGACTAAATCCATCTGTGGGTCGAGTAAAGCCTGCATGGCCATCGCCTGATAAATGTTTTTTGGGTGAATACCCCAGGCATGACGGTGCATTAAGCGCTCATAACCAAAATCAATAATACGGATCTCTTTGTCTGTTATAGCAACCACCTTACCGGCAAAGCCTTCCACTTCATCAATCAGGTATTCGTTAAGATAAGCATTGGGTAATATACTGCGGCTAACATAATGATAGGTTTCACGGCCTTCGTTCTCGGTTCGGCACTCACCTACCTGACTCCAGAAATCACCGGGAAATTTGTAATAGCCTTTATATAAAAAACGGACATCATCAATCAGCTGGTCAGTACGATAATCTTCTACCAGTTTTAAACCGGCTCCTTTGGCTTTGAGCCGCATATTGATGTCTTTGGTAACCAAAATTACCTTAGTCGGGCTTTTTTCCCGCTGCAGGTAGAGCGCAGTATTTATAATTAAGTGATCATTTTCGCCGCCGGGTAAACCGGGGATTTCATCAGTGATGTGGTGATCATTAACAATAAACAGGTGGCCGCCCTGTTTTTGTTCACCCTGACGCGGCATAGCCACACCTTGCAGCATCTGATCCGGCGACGCATCTTTTAACACATCTTCCAGCGCACGAATGGCGACACGGGCATCACGGCTGACGTCTTTGTTGCGGTCTTTGATATGATCAAGTTCTTCCAGCACCGTCATCGGTATTACAACATCGTGTTCTTGGAAGTTAAGGAAGGCAAAAGGTTCGTGTAGCAGGATATTGGTGTCTAGAACGTAGATTTTTTTTTCTTTACTTTTTCTTCGCGCCATACGGGGCTCCTCTTCGCCTGACACTGGTCCTTACCACTGTCATAAAACAAGCATAGTGCAACTGATAAACTTTGCCGCAGCTTATGCAAAAAATTACTGTAACTTTAGCCACTCTTACTGTGCCGTTATGGTATGTCAAATAGATGACAAAATACTCTGTGCTATTTAATGCGAATACAGATGCAGCAAAGCACGATTCCTAGTACCATAGCGCCCCCGTTTTAGCTGATAGGGTACAAGATGAAGTTTGCTCTGGGACAACGCTGGATTAGTGACACAGAATCCGATTTAGGGTTAGGCACCATAGTCGCGCTGGAAGGCCGTAATGTAACATTGCTGTTTCCCGCCAGCGGAGAAACCCGGCTTTATGCCCAGGCCGAAGCGCCATTAACCCGGGTACAATTTAATATCGGTGACGAAGTCGCCAGCGCTGAAGGTTTTAAACTGCAGATCAGTGCTATCAAACCGTTGCACGACACGCTGGTATATTGCGGCAGCAGGCTGGATGACGGCAGCTACACAGAGCTGCGTGAAACCTTTCTTGATCACTTTATCAGCTTTAACCAACCACAAGACCGCCTGTTCGCCGGCCAGATTGACCGCTTTGACTGGTTTACCCTGCGCTATCAGGCGTGGCAACAGCTGCATTTGCAGCAAAAGAACCCGTTACGGGGTTTATCCGGCCCACGCGTCAGCTTAATTGCGCATCAGCTGCATATTGCCAACGAAGTGGCACAGCGCCACGCACCGAGGGTACTGCTGGCCGACGAAGTTGGCCTTGGCAAAACCATTGAAGCCGGTTTTATCATTCATCAGCAAATTATCAGCGGCTTAGCCAGCCGGGTGATGATAGTGGTGCCCGACTCATTGCAGCATCAGTGGCTGGTAGAAATGCTGCGCCGCTTTAATCTGCACTTTGCTGTTTTTGATCAGGAGCGCTGCGAGCAGTCACTGCTGGATAACCCTAATCCGTTTGATACCGAACAACTGGTATTATGCAGCCTGGCATTTCTGAAAAATCATCCGCGCTGGCATCAGTTAGCCACACAAAGCCAGTGGGATTTATTAGTAGTTGACGAAGCTCACCACCTGCAATGGCATGAACAGGCACCAAGCGAAGAATATCAGCGCGTAAGTGAACTGGCAGCCAATACAGCAGGACTAATTCTGCTTACCGCCACCCCTGATCAATTGGGCCATGAAAGCCACTTTGCCCGGCTAAAATTACTCGACCCGGCACGTTTTCACAGCTACAACACATTTTTGCAGGAAGAACAAAGCTATCAGCATATTGCTGCCGTCGCCAAACCACTGTTAGCGCAGCGCAACCTGAGCCAGGCTGAAGCTCAGGCACTGCAGCAGGTGCTTAATGAAAGCGATATTACTGCTGAACTGGCCTCACTAACCGATGCCAGCAGCGATACAGAACAACAAAACACAGCGCGGCAACAATTACTGGCCCAGTTGCTGGACCGTCACGGTACCGGCCGGATTTTATTCCGTAACAGCCGCGCCGGTGTAAAAGGCTTCCCCAAGCGCCAGGCACGGCTTTACCCGCTTAGCTTGCCGGAGCAATATCAGAATGCTTTAAAAGTACATTTCAGCCTGAACCCGACACTGACAGAGGCAGATCGGATTAATGCCAACCTGTTTCCGGAGCAAGTGTTTCAGCAGTTAGATGCACAGAGCAACTGGTGGCAGTTTGACCCCAGGGTAGAGCAACTGCTGCAATTACTGAAACAACATAAACACGATAAATTTTTATTGATATGTGCCAGGCCGCAAACTGCCATTGCCCTCGAAGAGGCCGTGCGGGTACGCGAAGGTATCCGTGCGGCAGTATTTCATGAAGGTATGAGCATACTGGAGCGTGATAAAGCTGCCGCCTACTTTGCCCAGGAAGAATACAGCGCCCAGTTGCTGCTGTGCTCAGAAATAGGCAGCGAAGGGCGTAACTTCCAGTTTGCCCATCATCTGGTGTTGTTTGACCTGCCGCTAAATCCGGATTTACTTGAGCAGCGCATTGGCCGTCTGGACCGTATCGGCCAGCGGGAAGATATTCAGATCCACCTGCCGTATTTTAGCGGCCATGCCCAGCAGGTACTACTCGATTGGTATCAGCAGGGGCTAAATGCGCTGGAGCATACATGCCAAACCGGCCGTACGGTATTTGAGCAGTTTGCGCCACAGCTACTACCGCTGCTGGCAACACAAAATGCAGACGACAATGCATTGCACCAGCTTATCGCCCAAACCAGTCAGTTTAACCAACAGCTAAAACAACAGCTGGAACAAGGCCGGGATCAACTGCTGGAAATAAACTCCGGCGGCGGCGCTGCTGCCAAGACACTGGTAACAGCGCTGGCAGCGCAGGACAACGACACTGCCCTGCCGATGCTAATGTTTAAAGCCTGGGACATGTTGGGTATTAACCAGGAAGATCGCAGCGACACCAGTATTATTCTTACTCAGTCAGAGCACATGCACTGCGCCAGCTATCCGATGCTGAATGATGACGGCATTACCATTACCTTTGATCGCGCTACCGCACTGGCCGAAGAAGATATCCAGTTGCTAAGCTGGGATCACCCGATGGTGCGCGGTACGCTGGATATTTTAACCACCGAAATGCATGGCAGCAGCTCAGTGGCGCTCCTGGCTAATAAAGCCCTGCCGGTTGGCAGTTATTTGCTGGAGTTTATTTTTATTGTTGAAGCCAGTGCCCCAGCTGCTTTACAACTTAACCGCTATTTACCGGCAACACCGCTGCGTTTATTGCTGGATAAAAGCGCCAACAATCTGTCGGCTAAAGTCAGCTTCGAGCAATTAAATAAACAACTGAAACCTGTTGGTCGCCAGACCGGCAGCAAGCTGGCGGGTGCGCTGCAAAGCTTAATTCATCCGTTAATTGCCAATGCCTCAACGATGGCAGAACAACAATTAGCAGATATTATGCAGGCTGCACAACACACTGCAGAGCAAGCACTGAACGAACAACAGCAGCGCCTCACTGCCTTGCGTAAATACAACCCGTCTGTAAGACAAGACGAAATTGATGCTTTGGCTCAGCAACAACAGCAACTAACACATTACATCAGTAAAGCACGGCTGAAGCTTGATGCCATCCGCCTTATTGTTGTCAGCCACGATTAATTATGTTGCTGGAGTACAAGCCACCGATGTCGCCTTATCTGGATATTTTGTATCAGGATGAGGCGCTGGTGGTGTTTAATAAGCCCAGCGGCTTGCTGACAGTGCCAGGCAAAGCAGCAGAGCACAAAGACAGCCTGGAATACCGCGCACGATTAGTCTGGCCCGGGGTGCGGATAGTACACCGACTGGATATGGCAACATCAGGTATTGTTGTTATGGCGCTGACAGCCGACAGCCAGCGCGAACTTAACCGCCAGTTTCAACAACGTGAAACTGAAAAACATTATATTGCGCGCGTTAGTGGGCAGGTTGAAGCTGACAGCGGCAGTATAAACCTGCCGTTAATCTGTGACTGGCCAAACAGGCCAAAGCAAAAAGTCTGCTTTGAACATGGTAAGGCATCATTGACACATTATCAGGTATTACAGCGTGAAGAGCATTGCAGCCGGCTAAAATTAACCCCGGTGACCGGTCGTTCGCATCAGTTACGGGTGCACCTGCAATGGCTGCAACACCCTATTCTTGGCGATAAATTTTATGGTGATGCAGAAGGCAGGCTGCAATTACATGCCGAAAAATTGATACTAACCCACCCTGTAACGGGGCGAAGGTTACACTTTATTACTAAAAGTCCTTTTTAATAAGATATTACTGTATTTATTAACCCACGGTTCATATAAGTGGTATATCATATGCAAATACAAATAAGATTGTTAGTTAATAGAAATTAATTTCTATCTACAAAAAATCAAAAACCAACGCATAATAACTTAATTGTTAAAAGTGTCAGTGTAGTCTAAGGAGATATGGATGAAACTTAATAAAACTTTTCTGGCTGTAGCAGCAGCTTTACCATTGTTCAGCTTTGCAGTTAATGCAGATACTGTAACGACAGCTGATCTGAAAGAGCGCGTATTTGGTTCTTTATTCGGCGAGTATTACATGCCGGATACTGACAAAACTGAATCTCCAGATTGGAATTACATGGAGAAAGATTGGGGCTACGGTGTTGAGTTAGGTTATTACCTGACTGAACAGTGGGCCATCCGTGCAGAATATGCCCGCATGGAAATGCAATCAAAGCTGGACGGTTCAGATGTTAACGGTAACCGTTATGGTTTAGATGTAATGTATCATTTGCCACAGTGGTCTTCTGTTTATCTGGTAGGTGGTTTAAAGCGTTTTGATGCAGCTCAAAATACCACTGCATTTAATGTGGGTTTAGGCTACAAACATTTCTTCAATCAAAACTTCGCTTTATATGCTGAAGCTAACCGTTATCAGGGCATTGACGAAACATACGGCGATGCGGGTATCAAACTGGGTATGACTTACGCATTTGGTTCTGCGGCAGCAAAAGCGGCACCAACTCCGGCTCCTGCACCAGTTGCACCAGTTCAGGCTGCACCAGTAGATTCTGATGGTGACGGCGTGCCAGATACTGCAGACAAGTGTGCAAACACTCCTGCTAACCATAAAGTAGATGCAACTGGTTGTAGCATTTTCGAAGAGAAAATGGCTGCTGTTGGCGACGTTGACATCGAAGTTCGCTTCGCATTCGATTCTGCCGCTATTCCAGCAAACCAGATCTCTGATGTAGAAGGCCTGGGTGCATTTATGCAACGTTTCCCAGAATCAACAGTGATGATTGAAGGCCACGCTTCCAGCATCGGTCAGGACGATTACAACATGCGTTTATCTGAGCGTCGTGCTAAATCTGTAGCTGATATGCTGAAAAGTAAATTTAACATTGCGCCTTCACGTATTACTTCAGTAGGCTACGGTGAAACCAGACCACGCGTTGAAGGTAATACACCTGCTGCACATGCCGCTAACCAGCGCATTGAAGCTAAAGTAACGGCAACGATTAAAGAGCCAGTACTGCGTTAATTTAAATTTTTTCAGAAAAAAGCCGCTGTAAATCAGCGGCTTTTTTATTTTGTCGCCCACTTAGTAAAAAACAGGCTGCACCTTGTAAAAAAGCTGTGCTAGCATGTCGCCGTGCGCTGGTAATGCCACAGTGATATGACAGCCAGTCTGTCTTTATTGCCTAAAAGCTGCAACAGGGAGTGAAGTACCGCTTTTTAAGGTCTGGAGTCTGTTATGTCAAAGTATTATCGGCCACTTCGTGTGTGGTGTTGTGTCAGTATCTTCAGCTGTTTTGCCACATTCGCGGAACAAGCTCCTGTTATTGTTAACCTGATGGAAAACTCGCACGTCTGTAATTCAGAGACAGAGACTGCCCGGCTGGCAGAGAATGAACAACTGCAGGAAATGGCCCGGGCGCTGGTAGAGTTTAAAGCGACAAAATTCTGTTTTATTCTGCCTTCAGCAGCGGCTGTGCAGGTGCTGGAACAGCATGCAACTTATATAAAGTTCGACTATAAATCGCAAATTCTTTATACCTTCGCCAAATATGTACAGGCTCAAACTCACACCCTCGCGCAGGAACCAACCTACTAACAAGAGTGAAGCTGTTAAAGAGTTATCGCGAACAGCCGATAACGGATTATTCGCCGCAAATAAGATCAGGCTATGCCTTACCTACTTTTTGGACTACGGATTGCAATGTTTGGCATGGCAGCTAGCGGTTATGCCAGTACAATAACGCCCGAACAGGCCCTAACAGCAGATTTAAACCGACAGTTACCCGCTTATGAGCAGATAGAGCAAACAGTAAATGGCAGCACTTTTTTATTGCTGCAACGTGAGAGTATGACCAGCTTTACCAAAGGTACTGCAATATTAATTCCTGACTGGTCACAGCATGCTGCAAGCCCAAAACATATTGACCATTTGCGCCAGCAACTAACGGACTACGGCTGGCACACGTTGGCAGTTATGCCCCCTTCTTACCCTGAGCACCCACTGACTGAAGACAGCCTGCAACAGTATCAGCTGAGCCTGAAAGACAGAATGGAAGCGGTGCAACGTACAGCCGAGCAACAGCCTGGTGTTAGTATAGTGATAGCACAAGGCAGCAGCGCTGCGGTACTCAATCGTTTATATGCCGACAAACAACTGCAAGAACCTGCCGCATTTATTATGCTGGGTGCCTACTTGCCTGATCAGGAACTGAACCGACAGTTGGCCAAAGCTATGGCCTCTCACCAGATCCCGACTCTGGATATTAATCATCAATACGACAACGACTATGTTAGCAGCCAGTTAAAACTGCGCCAGCAACTGGCGAAAAAGCAGCTCAAAGCCATTTACCGCCAACGCCAAATTGTCGGTTCAGGCTATCACAACGATGAGCAAGAGTGGGTATTGCAGGAAATATATGGTTGGCTTACATCAGTCGGCTTATAGTTTATTGCGGTTTCGTTGTTGCTTGATCAATTCATAAGCCGCCTGAATATCCTGTGTTCTGCGTTTTGCTACTTCCAGCATATCTGCTGGCACCCCCTGTGCCATTAGCTTATCCGGATGGTGCTGTGCCATGAGCTTACGGTAGGCTTTCTTTAATACAGCATCACTGGCTGACTCAACTACATCAAGCACTTTATAGGCATCTGCCAGGCTGTGCCTTGTGCTGTTGGCAGGTTGATTACGTCCGGCAAAACGGCTCTGCGCCTGAAATGCCATAATTAATGCATCCAGCTGCACACTGCTAAAGTTTAAATGTCCGGCAACCTGTTGCAGTAAAGCATATTGCTCTGCGGTCATCTGGCCGTTGACACAGGCTGTGTTAATCTGAATTTCGACAAAAAGTTGTAATACATCCCGGCGACGCCGGTACGCCTGATAAAAACTGTTTAGCTGCGGTTGCAATGGAAAACTCACCGCCTTACCGTCACGAAATGCAGCCTGAGCTTCTTTTTGTTGTGCTGGCGTTAAACCAAGCTGATTCATAAACTGCGTGGCCTGGCTGATATGAGCAGACGTCACAACTCCGGTGGCTTTAGCAACGTGCCCCATAGTCGCAAAAGTGGTATAGCGAAATAATGCCTGTTCGTCGAGATTGTCGTTAAACAGCCCGCTAAAGCCGCCATTTTTCTCAAATTGCTGTTTAAAAGCACGATCAAACCAATGGCCAATAATCACACCAATCAACAGGCCAGGCAGTTTCAGTAATGCCAAACCAAACAAGGCCCCGAGAATTTTACCCCACACAATCAAACCCTTTTGTCACAACGAGATTATCGACTGATTGCACTATATCGGATTAGCAGGATTTCTAAAATTGATTTATCATAGCAAGTCCTTTGTACACCTGATAATGTTAACCTTTACGTAAGGCAAGAGTAGCTGCATGAAGCATGGTTTAGCGCTGTTTTTTTTCGTTCCGGTTGGTGCTGCCTGCTTTGACAGCCATGCTCAGACTTCGCAAGCGGCTATGTGTTATTTGCCAGTCCAGCCCCCGGTAGCATTTAACCAGCTAAATGCGAAGGACCCGGCAATCCGCATCAGTTCTGAAACTGTCAATCTATCTGGCAATCAAACTGCTGAGTTTATCGGCAATGTTGAAATAAGTTATCGTGATACCTTGTTAATTGCTCCCAAAGCGAATTTTAGTAGCAGCCAACAAACGGTGTTAGCTGCAGGGGGAATCGAGTACTTTAACAGTTCCATTCAGGTAAGCGGCTCAGAATTTAGCGCCGATCTTATTAATGATAAAGCCAGCCTTAATGATGCCAACTACCGGTTTTTAGAACAGGCTGGCCGCGGCTATGCTGCTGAGCTTACTGCAACAGAGCAGGTGCTGACATTAGACAGCGCATTATTTACTACCTGCCCGGTTGACGATAATAGCTGGGCATTGCATGCCAGCGAGATCCGCATTGAAGAAAGCGAAGGCTGGGGCGAAGCCCGCAATGCCGTGTTTAAAATTAAAGATATTCCGGTATTTTATCTGCCTTATCTGACCTTCCCGGTCAACGAGAACAGACGTAGCGGCCTTTTACTACCCAAAATCGGTAACTCGCAGCGCTTAGGTTTGGATCTTGAGCAGCCGTATTATATTAATCTGGCTGAAAACTATGATATGACGCTGACACCGCGTTATATGAGTAAACGCGGCACTCAGCTCAAATCAGAGTTTCGTTATCTGACCGAGCAACACCGCGGTAATTTACAGCTGGAATATTTACACTCTGACAATGACAAGCCATCCGACTTTGGCAGCCGTTATCTGGGACACCTTAGCCATTTAAGCGATTTTACATCAGAGATCAGAGGCTACATTGACTTTACCGACGTCAGCGACGATGCCTATTTAACCGAACTGGGCTCAGACTACAGCAACCAAAGCGATACCCAGTTGCTGCGCCAGGCCGCGTTAAGTTATTACGGTACTCAGGTGCATTCGCACCTTAAAGTGCAGGGCTTTGAGGTGCTGGGTAATTATAGTAATGCTTACAGTACCTTGCCCGAACTCAGCCTGAGTTCAGCCAAGCCTTACAGCCTGTTACCCAATGTTAATTTTAACTGGCAGGCGCAATACGCTCATTTTGAAAACAGTACAGCGCAAATCAGCAATGCCGATCGCCTGCATATCGAGCCTGGTATTGAAATTCCGTTTATCACACCAGCACTGGAGCTTACGGCTCAAGCCAGTCTGATGTATACCTATTACCAGCAAGACTTTGATGATAACAATATCGATTACATCAGCAGTAGCGTCACCCGTACCATACCTAAGGTACGTTTGCATTCCCGCGTAAATTTTGAGCGCGAATACGAATGGTTTGGCGAACCGGCCCTGCATACGTTTGAACCACAGATCCAGTATCTGTATATCCCCTACCGCGATCAGAGTAATATCGGTTTGTATGACACTACCCGTCTGCAGGATGACTACTACGGCTTATTCCGGGAAAACCGCTATTCTGGCCTGGATCGGATTAACGAAGCAAACCAGCTTACAGTAGGCTGGACTACCCGTTTTTACGATAATATCGATAACGAGTTATTTCGTTTTAGCCTGGGCCAGATTTTCTTTCTGTCAGATCCCAAACCACAACCTGACAAAACAGAAACCGTTGACGATCTGACATCAACAGAATCTATGCTGGCTGCCGAGATGATTTGGCACTGGTTCAGTAAATGGTATTTCAGCACAGCCGTGCAGTACGATATCGACAGCGATCAGTTAATTAAAAGCAATGCCTCGCTGGATTACCGTGGCAGTGGTAAAAGCCTGTTCCAGTTGAACCATAGGTACAGTCGGGCAGTCTCAGGTCAGGAAATCCAACAAATGGGCGTGCTGGGAACTATGCCAGTAAGTGACAACTGGCAACTGGTAGGTACTTACTATCGGGATGTGACAAATAATCGTATGATAGACGCCAGTTTTGGTGTGCAATACGAATCATGCTGCTGGGCTGTGCGTTTAGTTGCCCGACGTCAGGTACTGACTGATCTTGAACTACCGGTTGATGCTATTAATGGCACCAGCAGGCTGGATAGCAGCATTGGATTACAATTCGTCCTTAAAGGCTTTGGTGACAGTGCTGGCTTCGGTGTAACCGACATGCTGTCTAACGGTATTTTCAGTTACCGCAAGCCATACTTATTAACTAATTGATGTAGGAATTTATGAAGTTATCACAACTTATCTGTACCGCCTTATTATGCGGTTTCAGCTGCAGCAGCATGGCTGCTGAGCGTGAAATAGACCGGGTAGCCGTTATTGTTGATAACAGCGTGGTGCTTGAAAGCGACATTACAGATATCGTTGAGCGGGTAAAGCGTAATGCCGCCAGCCAGGGGCAAACCCTGCCATCTGATGCAGCGCTGCGTACCCAGGCATCAGAACGTTTAATTATGACCAACCTGCAATTGCAGATGGCTCAGCGTATGGGTTTACAGATAAGTGATGCCCAACTTGACGACACCATTCGAAACATCGCACAAGGCGAAAACCTGTCGCTTGATGCTTTTCGCCAACAGGTGATTGCAGAAGAAGGTAACTACGAGCGTTTTCGTGAGCGTTTGCGTGAAGAAATGATTACCGGCGAAGTAGTCAGAGCCAACGTACAGCGCCGGGTTTACATCAGCCCGCAGGAAGTAGATAGCCTGCTTAAACTGATGGAAGAACAAGGCGCCAGCAATGAGCAATACAATTTGGGGCATATCCTGATTGCAATTCCAAGCCAGGCTACCTCAGACGACATTAACGACGCTAAAGAGCGGGCAGACAAAGTCATGGAGTTGCTGCGCACTGGCAGTGATTTCAAACGTATAGCCATTGCTTCATCATCAGGAGCCAATGCCCTTGAAGGTGGCGATTTAGGCTGGATGAATATTAATGAAATGCCCACCTTGTTCTCAGAAGCTATTCGTGGCCGCAAAAAAACCGATGTTGTTGGCCCGTTACGCTCGGGTGCAGGCTTTCATATCCTGACTATTTTTGACATACGCGGCGAAAATGTTGCAGAAATTAGCGAAGTTAAATCACGGCACATCTTAATTAAACCATCAATTATTCTGAGCGAAGATCGTGCCCGCACTATGCTAACCGAGTTTGCTGCTAAGCTGCGCACCGGCGAAGCAGACTTTGCCGAATTAGCCAAACAGCACTCTGAAGATCCAGGTTCAAAACTCAATGGTGGCGATCTGGGCTGGAGCGAACCGGATGTGTTTGTACCGGCATTTCGCGATACGTTAAACCGTTTGCAGGTTAATGAAATAAGCGAACCCTTCAGAACCGAACACGGCTGGCATATTGCCCAGGTACTTGAGAAACGTACTGTAGACGCCACCGCCGATAAAAAGCGCCAGCAGGTATACCGGATGATTTTCAACCGCCGCTACAACGAAGAGTCGGCTAACTTTTTGCGCGAACTTCGTTCAGATGCACATATTGAAGTAAGGTCAGAGGGCTGATGACACTGCGAATTGGCATTACACCGGGTGAGCCGGCCGGTATAGGGCCAGATTTAGTTATCACCCTTGCCCAGCAGGCGTGGCCGGTAGAGCTGGTTGTGTGTGCCAATGCAGCATTGTTAAGCGAACGCGCCGCCCAACTCGGGCTGGCGCTGAGTATCATACCTTACGACGCTTCAGCGGCTCCCAGGCCACAACAGGCTGGCACACTAACAGTCGTGGACTTTGCGCTGTCAGAGCCGGTTATTCCCGGCACGCTTAACGTTGTTAATGGCCGTTATGTGGTTAATACGTTAACCTTCGCCGGCGAAAAATGCATAAGTAGTGAGTTTGCTGCTATTGTTACCGGCCCGGTGCACAAAGGCATTATTAATCAGGCTGGCATTCCTTTTAGCGGCCATACTGAGTTCTTTGCTTTGCAATCTAACACCCCTTATGTGGTCATGATGCTGGCAACCGAAGGCCTGCGCGTTGCACTGGCCACCACGCATATTCCGTTAGCCTATGTGGCAAAAGCCATTACCAGAGAACGTTTACTGAAAGTTCTGACAATACTGCATCAGGATTTACAGCAAAAATTTGCTATTGCTGAACCCAGGATCTACGTCTGTGGCCTTAACCCCCACGCCGGAGAGGATGGCCACCTTGGTAGAGAAGAACTGGACATTATTATCCCCACCCTCAATGAACTGCGGGCAGAAGGCATGCAGCTGATTGGGCCGTTACCGGCTGATACACTGTTTCAGAGTAAATATCTTGATCATGCCGATGCGGTGCTGGCGATGTACCATGACCAGGGCTTACCGGTACTCAAACATATGGGCTTTGGCCGTTCTGTTAATATCAGTCTTGGCTTACCGTTAATCCGAACTTCGGTTGATCACGGTACCGCACTGGATTTAGCCGGTACCGGCAAAGCCGATGCCGGCAGTTTATTTCACGCAGTTAATCAGGCTATTACACTGGCCAATAAAACGACGACTCTACATGACTGATAATGTACATTTAGGCCACCGCGCCCGTAAGCGTTTTGGCCAGAACTTCCTGCACGACCCTCAGGTAATTGGCCGCATTGTTAAAGCCATCGCGCCTAAACCCAACGATCTGCTGGTTGAGATTGGCCCTGGCTTGGGCGCACTGACAGAGCCCGTCGCCGAAGCAGCTGGCCATCTGACTGTTATCGAACTGGACAGAGACTTAGCTGAGCGTCTGGTTCAGCACCCAACGCTGGCCAGTAAGTTAACCGTACATCAGGCTGATGCAATGAAATTTGATTTTACTTCATTGGCGCAAGAAGGAAAAAAACTGAAAATTTTCGGTAATTTACCTTACAACATCTCCACGCCGTTGCTATTTCATCTGTTTCAATACGCAGACCTTATCGAAAACATGCACTTTATGCTGCAAAAAGAAGTGGTTCAGCGTATGACAGCCGTGCATGGCAGCAAAGCATTTGGTCGTTTAAGTGTAATGACTCAGTACTACTGTGAAGCTATGCCAGTAGTTGAAGTAGGGCCAGGCGCATTTAAACCGGCACCTAAAGTAGATTCTGCCGTGGTACGTTTGCTGCCCCGGGCAGTAGCTGAACGCGCAGCCGTGCCCGCAGAGGTGCTAAACCGGGTTTGTCTGGAAGCATTTAACCAGCGGCGCAAGACAATTCGTAATTGCTTTAGTAATTTTGCCAGCGCAGAACAATTAGAACAGTTAGGGCTGAATCCAGGCCTGCGCCCGGAACAACTTGCAGTGGCCGATTTTGTAAGTGTAGCCCAATGGTTGCAACAGCAGGAAACCGCAGTATGACATCACATTTTAACGTACCGGTAGAAGTTGAAACCTACTATATCGCTGCACAATCAGATCCGGTAGCAGAACGTTATGTGTTCGCCTATACCATTACCATCCGCAATCACAGTAGTGAACCAATACAACTCCTAAGGCGTTACTGGCTAATTACAGACGCCAATGGCAAACAAACCGAAGTAGAAGGTGAAGGTGTTATTGGTGAGCAGCCCCATCTGGCGCCGGGCGGCAGTTATCGTTATACCAGCGGTGCAGTGCTGGAAACTCCGGTTGGCACCATGCAGGGGCACTATGAAATGATAACAACGCAGCAGGAGCGCTTTCACGCCACTATCCCACTGTTTCGTCTGGCTATGCCAAACATTCTTAACTAATGGCCACTTATGTCATTGGCGATTTGCAAGGCTGCTATGATGCGTTACAGCGCTTGCTTGAACATGTCAGTTACAACCCACTGCAGGATCAGCTCTGGTTTTGTGGAGATCTGATTGCCAGAGGCCCGCAGTCATTAGAATGCCTTACTTTTGTTAAAGGGTTAGGCGTCAAAGCCGTTACAGTACTCGGCAACCACGATCTGCATTTTATTGCCTGCCATTATGGCCTGAGCACGGTTAAACCGCAGGATAAGTTGCAGTCATTACTGGACAGCCCGCAGCGGGATGAACTGGTGCAGTGGTTATGCCAGCAACCGTTGCTGCACTTTAGTGATGATCGGCGTTTTATGATGGTTCATGCCGGCCTGGCACCGGAATGGCAACTGGACGATGCTATTATCGCCACAACAGCAGTGCAACAGATACTGCAAAACGACCCGCTAGCACTATTAAGCAGTATGTACGGCAACAAACCCGAACGTTACAGCGAGGCAATATCAGACGAACAGCGTTGGCGCTTCACTATTAACAGCTGCACCCGGATGCGCTTTTGTCGTCAAGATGGCTCGCTTGAACTGAAAGAGAAAGGACACCCCAAGAACCAGACGCAACTGGTACCCTGGTATGAATTCTGGCGCACAAAAACCCACCCTGAACTGTTCTTTGGCCACTGGGCAGCATTAAATGGTTATAGTCCGGTAGCAAATATTCATGCACTTGACACCGGTTGTGTCTGGGGTAATGCATTGACTGCATATTGTATTGATACGCAACAACGTTATAGTGTGGCAGGCATTCCACGGAACCTGTATATTTAACGGTGTTGTCCGGAATTGTTAAGTTTTGCAATTTGAACTACGTTGCATAAAAAAACAAAAAATGGGAGTTATTATGAAGTTAACCGTAGCATTACGGGTGATTGGTGGGTTTGGCATCATTTCGCTACTCCTATTAATCATAGGTACAACATCTTATGTAAGTTTGAACAATATCAGCGCATCAACTGCAGAAGTAAACGAAGTTTCTATACCTGCTCTGGAACAAAGCGCGCTAATGCAAAGCGGTTTCGTGGTAATGAGCAAACAAAGTCTGCAAGCGTTTTACTCTACATCACTGGAAGAAGTATCTTCTTTACGTAAATTGTTCTCTGAAGAACAACAGCGTTATGGGCAAGCGGCAAAAAATTTGAGTGCTGCAGTACAAAATGAGGCTACGCTGAGAAGAGCGGCTGAAACAGTAAACGAAGCCTATAGTAATTTCACGCCGGTAACCACGCAGTTATTTCAGCAGCTGGAAAATAATTTAACCTTGCGTGACAATATTGACAGTAACCTGTCTGACTTGGAAACTCATGCGGATGATATGGCGTCATTGATTCTGGATTTCACCGACGTGCGCGATGTTCAACGCCGTTTTCCACGTTCCTATCAAGCTGCAACCTCCATTGAAACGGGTATAAACACCCTGATTAGCAATGTGGTTGATTTAAACCGTACTACATCAGACACCACTGCCAATACTATCAGTAACGAAATTGCGTTTCGGCTGAAAGAGCTTAATGATCAGTTCGAAACAATTAAGACAGAAACAGCAGGCCAGGTAAACCTGATTGATGATTTGGCAGAAAAGTTTGCTGAAATTAACAAACTGCTCGCTGGTAGTGGCAGCATTGTAGAACTAAAAACCCGCCGTCTACAAAGTACTGCAGAAGCAACAGCGTTGCTTGCCTCAGCCGAACAACAAACTGCCAGTGCTATGGCCAGCCTTGCTGGCTTGTTAAACCAGGCCAGCACAGCGGCAGAAACTATCCAGCAAGACTCAGCTTCAGGTGTATCTAATGCTATTACACTGATTTTTACCGTAGTATTGATCTCAATTATTGTTTCAGTTGTTATTGCAACAGTGACGGTGCGCAGTATTTCTATTCCACTGGCTAAGGTAAATCAGATCCTTGGTGTGGTGGCTTCCGGTGATATGACACAAAAACTGGATGACAGTGCCAAAGACGAGTTCGGTGAACTGGCCCGTAACTGCAACAAGGTTATTGCTAACCTGCAGCAGCTAATTCAGGGCATTATCTCGCGCTCTACTCAGTTAGCAGCAGCTTCTGAGCAAACGTCAGCGATCACTGTACAAACCACCCAAGCGATCCGTGAGCAGAAATCCCAGGTTACCCAAGCTGCAACCGCCACAACGGAGATGAGCAGCACAGCACAAGGTGTATTACAGAGCTCTAACGATGCGGTAGCTGAAATTAAGAACGCCGACAATGAAGCTGAACGCGTTAAAGGTATCTCTCTGGAAAATAAAACTATTATTCTGCAGTTGTCACACGAAGTTGAGCAGGCATCCGTTGTTATCAACAAATTACACAAAGACAGCGCCTCTATCGGTAGCATTTTGGATGTAATACGTGGCATTGCTGAGCAAACTAACCTGCTAGCATTAAATGCAGCTATTGAAGCAGCCCGTGCAGGTGAGCAAGGCCGCGGCTTTGCGGTAGTAGCAGACGAAGTTCGGTCGCTGGCCAGTAAAACTCAGGCATCTACCCAGGAAATTCAGGCGATGATCCAGGTGCTGCAAAGCGGCGCGCAGGCTGCGGTAGAAGCAATGAACAAAGGTAAAAAACAAGCTGAAAACTGTGTGGCGAAAACCGAAGTTGCTACCAAGGCGCTGGACTCTATCACCCATGCTGTGCATCTGGCACATGATATGAGTACACAAATCTCTGATGCAGCTAAAGAGCAAAATCAGGTGTCGCATGAGATCAGTAAGCTATTGGAGTCTATTGTTTCTATTGCGGAAGAAACAGCATCAGGTGCTGAACAAACCTCTGAATCCAGTCATGAAGTGGCAAGATTGGCAGAAGAGTTACGTGTTTCTGTAGAGCAATTCAAAGTCTGATTTAACTGCTAGCAATAAAAAAATCCGCCAACTGGCGGATTTTTTTATTTGCAGACTAAATTTAGTCACCCTCTCCGGCGCGGCTTTTCAGCACAGCAAGCAGTGGTGAAGCCGAGAACCCATTTGCTTCAGCCCAGGCAATATCACCTGATGCACCAACAGCAGAACCGGGTAACTGCTTGACAATAAATTCGCCAACATCAGCAGCATTGCTTTTAAAAGCGTGCCGGACCAGACTTTCACCGTTACATACAACACCATCGTAAATATTGCGTAAGCGTAGACGATAATCACTAAGAACTTTCCTCAGACGGTTCTTATCATCAGCTGCCACATAATCACACATAGAAGCAGCTAACTGATCATCTGCTACCGCACCCGGCGATACCAGTGCGGCGACACTCAAAGCAACACCGCAAAACAACATTGGTAACAATCTCATTTACTACTCCTTGCTGAATACAACCTGAAGCATCTTAACAATATGTAGCTGCAGGTGCAAATAGAGCCAGCAGAAGCCTAATTGCGTATTAAGGTGATAAAACGGCAGTCGTACGGGTTGCTATCGTCAGCAGGCAGAAAATGTTGCTCGGCTAAAGTCCAGCTGCCAGCAGCGTGGTAATCAGGGAAGCATGCATCCCCCTCTGTTTCCAGAGTTATTTCAGTCAAATATAAGCGCTGAGCTAAGGGCAAACACTGGCGGTATATCTCCGCACCACCAATGACCATTACCTCAGGTTGGTCCTGCAACAGCTCAAAAGCTTGCGCTAAGCTGTTAACCCATTCTGCGCCACGATGATCTGTTACTGTTTGACGACTAACTACAATATTACGCCGCCCGGGCAGAACGCGGCCGATAGATTCAAAGGTTTTACGCCCCATCACAACCGGTTTACCCAGTGTCACTGCCTTAAAATGCTTTAAATCTGCCGGCAAATGCCAGGGCATCTGATTATCTTTGCCTATTACACGATTGGCAGCCATCGCTGCCACCATAGAGATGATCATGAGCTTACCTTAACGCTGATAAATAACCTCGACATCATAGTCGTCATCATCAAAATCATCATCGTCGTCGTCTTCATCAATAACTGGCTGAACATCTGTCGGGCTATCATCCCACTTAAAGCTAACCGGATCAGCCAGCAACTCAGCAGGTTTATCGACCGGCAGCAGCTCGATATAATTCAGAATATCGGCCGCCAGACGTTCAGTATTAGTACGGGCAGCTGCAGCAATTTTAAATACCGGCCCTTCCCAGCTCAGCGCAGTAGTAACACTGGCAATGATCTCATCAAGCTCGTCTTCCATAACCAGGTCAAGCTTATTGAATACTAACCAGCGTGGTTTACCCGCCAGCTTTTTGCTGTATTTAGCCAATTCATGCACGATGGTTACCGCATTTTCAGCAGGATCTGAACCATCCGCCGGTAGCACATCAACAACATGCAACAATAAACGGCAACGCTCTAAATGTTTTAAAAACTGAATACCTAAACCTGCACCTTCTGCTGCGCCTTCAATTAACCCGGGAATATCGGCAATAACAAAAGAACGGTGAGATTCAACCCGCACTACGCCAAGGTTAGGAACTAAGGTCGTAAAAGGATAATCAGCTACCTTGGGTTTGGCTGCTGACACCGCACGGATTAACGTCGATTTCCCTGCGTTGGGTAAACCCAGCAAACCTACATCAGCCAGTAACAACAACTCCAGCCGTAAATTACGAATTTCACCTGGTGTACCATTGGTTTTTTTCCGCGGAGCCCGGTTAGTACTGGTGGCGAAGCGCGCATTACCTAAACCATGCCAGCCACCTTTGGCTACACGTAAACGCTGACCATGCCGGGTTAAGTCACCCATTATCTCATCGGTATCCACATCTACCGTGCGGGTACCTACCGGTACCCGCAGCTCAAGATCAACACCACGTTTGCCGGTACAATTAACACTACCACCATTTTCACCACGCTCTGCGCGATGGAATTTTTCAAACTGGTAATCAACCAAAGTGTTCAGGTTTTCATCTGCCACCAGATACACATCGCCGCCATCGCCGCCGTCGCCGCCGTTGGGGCCACCCTTTGATATAAACTTTTCACGTAAAAAACTGATAATACCGTTGCCACCGTCGCCGGCTTCAACTCGAATTATCGCTTCATCTACAAACTTCATCGGGCGCGTCCTGATTAATCAGATTAGAACCAGTTAACAGCTAACTGGTGATAAGTATAACTTAGGTTAAGTACAAGTGTCCCGCTAACATCAACGTTACGCAGTCTGCTGCACCTTGTTTAATAAAAAACCCCGCACTTAGGCGGGGTTTTTCTGAAGCCTATCAGCTTATTCGCTGACGATGCTTACGAAATTGCGGTTGTACTCGCCTTTCACTTCAAACTTCACTTTACCTTCAGTTAAAGCGAATAAAGTGTGGTCTTTACCGATACCAACGTTAGTGCCAGGGTGGAATTTAGTACCACGCTGACGCACGATGATGCTACCAGCTAAAACTGTTTCGCCACCGAAGCGCTTAACACCTAAGCGTTTAGCTTCTGAATCGCGACCGTTACGAGTGCTACCTACACCTTTCTTACTTGCCATGTGTCGATACTCCTGTTACGCGCTGATGCTGGTAATTTTCACTTCAGTGAACCACTGGCGGTGGCCCATCTGTTTACGTGAATGCTTACGACGACGGAATTTAACGATTTTAAGCTTATCGCCACGGCCATGAGTGACCACTTCCGCTACTACTTTACCACCTTCAACTAAAGGTGCACCGATACTGATATCTTCGCCATTAGCGACCATCAACGGTGTAAATTCGATTGTTGCGCCGGTTTCTAAATCTAGTTTTTCTAGACGTAGAGTTTGACCTTCCGTCACACGGTGCTGTTTGCCACCACTTTGGAAAACCGCGTACATAGTTAACTCCGTACAAAGCACGCCATCGCTTGATTAAGGGGCGTGTTAATTCAATTCACAGGGCGCGAATTGTACGCAATTTCCCCTACCCCCGCAAGTAGTAATATAAAAAAGATCACTCTGTTCAGAAAAGGATCCGGTTTTGCTTTGGGACTGCCCGGCCAATAGTGTAGAATTAGCAGCATTCTATGGTTTAAGTAGTTGTTTTTCATGACGCTCGAACAGATCCAGCAGCTAACGTCTGCCGATATGGCTGACGTTAATCAACATATTTTTTCTCAGTTAAATTCAGATGTCGCCCTGATTAATCAACTAGGCATTTATATCGTCAATAGTGGTGGCAAACGCCTGCGCCCTTTATTAGCCGTATTGGCAGCAAAAGCGCTGGGCTATCGGGGCAATGCTCATGTTACGGTTGCGGCTATTATCGAATTTATTCACACCTCAACACTGCTACACGATGACGTGGTAGATGAATCTACTTTACGCCGGGGCAAACAAACTGCTAATGCAGTGTTTGGTAACCAAGCCAGCGTATTAGTTGGTGACTTCCTCTATAGCCGCTCGTTTCAGATGATGGTATCGCTGGACAACATGCGCATTATGCAAATTCTTGCTGACGCCACCAACGTGATAGCTGAAGGTGAAGTGCTGCAATTAATGAACGTAAATGACCCGGATACGACTGAGCAAAGCTATATGCAGGTTATTTACTGTAAAACAGCAAAGCTGTTTGAAGCCGCCACCCAGCTAGCCGCTATTATTGCTAACCAACCTGAAGCCATCGTGAACAGTATGAAGCTTTACGGTATGCACCTTGGCACTGCTTTCCAGCTGATTGACGATGTACTGGACTATCAGGCTGATGCCAGTGAGCTGGGGAAAAATATTGGCGACGATCTTGCTGAAGGCAAACCCACGTTGCCGTTAATCCATGCACTGAAACACGGCACTGCAGCCCAACAGACACTGATCCGTGAAGCTATAGTAGAAGGCAATGGCATGGCACATCTTGACGCTATTATGGCCGCGTTGCATGAAACGAAGGCCTTTGATTACACCCGTGACCTTGCAGAGCAAGAAGCAGAAAAAGCCCGTCAGGCATTGGCGATTTTACCGGAGTCAGAACATAAACAGGCATTACTGGCTTTAGCCAATATTGCCGTGTCCAGAACCCACTAAATTTTGCCAGGTATAAAAAAAGGCGCATCAGCGCCTTTTTTTATACTGTGGCTAACTTAGTTATTCTTTACAAACTCTTCGCCTAAGGTGATATCAGCTTTTAAAGTACCCAGCATGTCGTTCATAGCTTTTTGCTCATAGGCACTTAAAGTACCGATTGGCAGCAATGCTTCTACGCCATTTTTACCCAGCGTAATAGGTTGAGCAAAGAAGCGCGCATACTCGCCGTTACCTTCAACATAAGCATATTCCGATACTTTTTCGCCCTGTAAGCCCTTGATTAAGGAAATACAGAAACGCGCAGCAGCCTGACCCATTGATAACGTAGCAGATCCACCACCGGCTTTAGCTTCAACCACTTCGGTACCGGCGTTCTGGATACGGTGCGTTAATGATGCGACTTCGTCATCAGAGAAACTAACACCGGCAACCTGTGATAATAACGGCAGAATAGTAGTACCACTATGGCCACCGATTACCGGCACTGTTACTTCTGTTGGATTTTTACCTTTTAATTCACCGATAAAGGTTTCTGCCCGGATCACATCCAGCGTAGTAACACCGAACAAACGACGTGGATCGTAGGTACCGGCCTTTTTGAAAACGTCAGCAGCAATAGCAACAGTCGTATTTACCGGGTTAGTAATAATACCCACCAACGCTTTCGGACACTGTTGCACAATCGCTTCAGCTAAAGTTTTTACCACACCGGCATTAATGTTGAATAAATCTGAACGGTCCATACCTGGCTTGCGTGGCATACCGGCAGGGATCATCACAATGTCTGCACCAGCCAGTGCAGTGTGTAAGTCTTCTTTACCGTAGCCTGTTACTTTAACAGCGGTAGGGATATGGCTTAAATCAACCGCAACACCCGGGGTTACCGGCGCCAAATCATATAACGCTAAATCTGTGCCTGCAGGTAAGTCTAATTTAAGCAATAACGATAATGCCTGGCCAATACCACCGGCGGCACCTAATACGGCAACTTTCATAATTATCTCCCTAGATAACGGTTGAATGAAAACGCGCCAACAATACTGAAACCGCGTTGAAAATACAAATAGCTTAAGCCTAAAGTCTAAGCATTTTAGCGAATTTTAGTGTACTTTACTTCACAAAGTGAATGCGGCTACGAACTTTGCTAAGATAACGCCACGAAACAAGAGGTAAGAGTGTTATATGACCAGGCAAGCCAAACAGGAAGTGTTAATTCAGGCTTTTAAAGCGCTGTTGAAGATGGAAAAATTTGGTTCTCAAAGTGAAATTGTCGACGCCCTGAAAAATGAGGGCTTTGATAATATTAGCCAGTCAAAAGTATCACGTATGCTGAGCAAATATGGTGCTGTGCGCACCCGCAATGCTAAGCAGGAAATGGTATACACCCTGCCGCCCGAATTGGGCATGCCAACGACTAAAAGCCCATTACGCCAGTTAGTACTGGATATCGAACACAACGATGTCATGATCATTATCCGCACCAGCCCGGGCGCAGCGCAGCTTATAGCCCGTATGCTCGATTCTATTGGCAAGGCAGAAGGTGTGCTGGGTACTATTGCCGGTGACGACACCATCTTTATCGCGCCAAATAAGGTGCAGAATATTAATGAGATCCTGCAGACAGTAACGCAGCTATTTGAAGGCAAGCTGGCCTGATTATAGTTTGGCTGCCAGCTCAAGAAAACTTATAGACGGTACAAAAAACGCGGCACTAAAATCAATACGGCTGTAATTTAGTAGCTGATCATAGCCCTGTGTTTGCTCTGCCAGCCCTAACCTGCGTTTGAGTTGCTGCAGCAGAACGCCCGCATCTGCTGCATAGGTTAACTGCAACATCCCCTGCACCTTTGGTTGTGAAAAAGGCATGTTTTGCTGCAAAAAAATACCCTGCGCGGTATCTGGCTGCATCACTACATAATGGCTATCAGCGGTCTGCCTCCCTGGTAGAAAGGGTTTACCCGACACTTTATCCATCCCCATTATGTCTTCCTGTTGCGCAGTGTTCAGTTGCTGCCAACTGCTCAGATCAAAATTAAGACAATGTAAATACAAGTAACTGCCTCCGGCAAAGACCGGCTGCTGAAGATGGTCAACTAATGCCGCCACACGCTTGGTTTTTCCTTTTGGATTACACGGTGCATCAATGAAACCGGTAAGGCTGCGGCCGTCAAGATAACGAAACCCCTGAATATGATCCTGCAACTCAGCATGGCCCTGTAACAGCTGCAATACCTGTTGCGTAGCAATAAAATTAACGTCAAGACGGTCAGAGCGGATTTGAATCATTAAATCCAGTGGCACAGGTGCAAGATCAATATCCTCAGCAGGTAAATCAGGAAAAGGGCTAAGGCCCGCAGGTCTGGCATCCGGATACAACATATCCCAGTAGTTGCTACCAATAGCCACGACACTGGTTAACAATGCTTCAGAAAAATGCGCGGCCAAGCGATCAAATAGCTGTGGCAAACGGGCGAGCTTATGTCGTAACACCCGCTCGTGTCCCTCCAGCGCGTTAAAGAATAAATAGCCACCGTGCAGGTTTGCTTCAGTACAAATTCCCAGTTGCTCTCTGGCCATAACAATCCTTTTTTAACTACATGCCACAATAACCGCTTTCAGGCCGGTATTCTTGTGAGATATATCTCACAAAAGAGTAAGTTTAAACGCTATTTTACATAGAAAGCACAAAGATGAAGAAACTGCATCACTATGAAAGTAAAAGAAAAATCACAAAAAACAACACTTTTACAATAATATTACATAGTGCAAATTATAAAAAAGCCCTGCCGGATACTCACAATAAAGCGCATAATTTCTTCGTCAACGGATAAGCAGGCTGACAGGATGTCAGCGTTAAATGCACGAAGCAATACCTTGCTAGGATAGCACAGCGGTAGCGGACAGGACATGCTCAGGACGAGCACAGAATTTTCAGATTCTTCACCGGCGCTGAAAATAAAAACGGAAGAAAGCAGGAGCTCTCAGGATGAGAGTACATTATCAGGATGATAATGTTTATGGATGACAGGACCAGGCAAGACGCCTTTTGGACACTCCGGGATGGAGCCAGGGATGAAATGCTACGGATAGTATCGACACGGATGACGAAAAAGGACCTTAGGTGGCCGCGTAGTTTGCGGCCTACCTTCTTTACAGATACCGCAACAATATCTACCTGCCCCACACTCGTTTATCTCATCTTCAGTACAAAATCCAATGTAATATTATCTTACTCAGGCTACACTTGCCCTTGCTGTAATCTGTCAAAGGACCTGTATCTGATATGCCATTAAATGGACGTAGAACCTGCATTATATTGTTATGGTGTTTATCGTTAACGCCCGGGACATTGTTTGCCTCAGCAGAGGCTGATTATGAGAAAGCACTACAAGCCTTTCAGAAAGACGAGCAACAGGCCGCTTATATTCACCTGAAAAATGTCCTGCAACAAGCCCCCGACCATATCCCTGCCAAAGTGCTGATGGGAAAGATCCTGCTGCAAAAAGGTTATTTCAACGAGGCTATTGTCGAGTTTGAAGAATCCCTGCGTGAAGGCGCCGATATCGAGCTTATGTTAGCTGAACTGGCAAATAGCTATTTATTTACCGGCAAACATCAACAGGTTATTGCTTTGGGCCAGGACCATAAGCTATCTGCCGACAGTCAGTTTGACTGGCATTTATTTACCGCTGCGGCCTATCTTAATCTGAATGACACTGACAACGCGCGGCAGCATTTTCAATTGGCGGGAAAACTGCAGCCAGACTCTGTACGGCTGTTAAACAGCCAGGCTGCATTGCTGTTAAAAGAAAAAAGTTTAAAAGAAGCCGAATTACTGATAGAGCAAGCGTTGCAACAAAATAACGCTAACCCCCAGTCACTGCAGTTGAAGGCTGAGTTATTACAACTACAAGGACAGTTGCCCAAAGCGCAGCAGTACTATGAACAAGCGGTTCAGCTCAGCCCCCAGGATCCCTTACTTCGACGTGCTTTACTGCGCAACTATGTCAGCCAGTATAAAACGGAGCTGGCAGAAGCAACGCTGCAAATAATTTTACAGCAAACCCCGGATGACCCTTATGCCTTGCTATTATCAGCCTGGCTGTCATCATTAAAACAAAATCTGGTTGATGCCACAGCTGTCAGCACTCAGCTTAGCGAAAAATTGTGGCAACTGTCGAAAGAGCAAGTAGTTAACCAACCATCCCTGCTGTTTTCCCGCGCTTTGTTATCTTACGTCGACGGCAACTATGAGAAAGCCCGCAGTGATCTGGTTTCTTATAATCAGGCGGTGCCGGCAGATCTTAACGCCGTTGCTATCCTGACAGATGTTTATATCAGACAGGGCGATAACGGCGTAGCAATACAACTGTTGGAGCGCCATTTAGCACAGCTTAATAATATGCCGGAACTGGCACAGCGCCTGATAACACTTTATATAAGAACAAACCGGGCTTACAAAGCTGAGCAGCTGATAGCTAATTTACGCTTACAGTTCCCAGACAATATCGATTTTACACTGCTTCATGCTGCTGTATTAAAGCAAATAGCCCAGGATCAACAAGCCCGTGATTTAATCGCCGAGCAATCAGCACTGCATAGCGATAACCTGTTACTGCGTATAAACCATGCGTTGCTGGCTTTGGATAATAAAGATTATGCCCAGGCACTGACGCTGGCGGATCAACTGCTGTCGGAAGACGCCGATAATGTGCATTATCTGAATTTTAAAGCTGCGACACTGATCAAAAGTGGCCAGGCACAGCTAGCTATTCCTGTGCTGGAGCATATATTAACCTTGCAGCCAGCACATACGGCAGCGCAGTTTAATCTGGCAACGCTGGCTATTCACCAGCAGCAGTATCAACAGGCCATTGCATTGCTGGAACCTTTGGTACAGCTTTATCCACAGCATAAGCCAGCCAGTACCTTATTGGGCATGGCGTATTTCAGGGCTGAGCAGTTTGAAAAAGCTGAAACGGTGCTACTGAAAACCGTTGCCAGTAAACCCTATCCACCGGCAGACGAACTGCTGTTTGACCTGTACTTTCACCAAGGCCGTTACCAGCAGGCTCTGGTTGTGACAGAGCAAGCGCTTAAACGTTCTTTTATGGATGAAACACTGCTGTGGAAGAAAGCCCAACTATTGCTGTTATTAAAGCAACCTGACGAAAGCATAAAAGTACAGAACTTGCTGGTTGGCCTGATAACGGCAGATGCAGACAAGATGCTACGCCTGGCCCTGATGCAGCGTGAAAGCGCAGATCTTGCAGCATCCGGCCAGTCACTGCACAGTGCACTGCAACTTGCTCCGCAACATAAGCTATTACAGCTGGAACTGGTCAACCATTACCTTATTACTGAGCAGTACAACAAAGCAGAGCAACAGCTTAAACCGCTGGCAGCTAAGTTTCCATCTGATCCGAACATACTGATGTTACAAGGTGATATTGTCGCCGCTCAGCAGCAATACGAAGCTGCCAGAAAAATCTACTTAAATGCTATAGGGCACGACCCACAGTTCAGACTAGCCTGGGTTAAGCTGTACCAGCTGGCAAAATCTGGCTATGGCGCAAATGCCTTTACTGACGCAGCGTTAAAAACACTAAATACCAGCAAAGATCCAAGCTGGCTTCGAAGATTACTGGCAGAACATTATGTGAATCAGCAACTCACAGCAGAAGCTATTACTCAGTATGAAACGTTGCTGGCCAACGGCGACTTTACGGAAGACGCTTTGCTGCACAATAACCTGGCTAACCTGTATCTGGGCTCTGATACCGCAAAAGCCTTACAACATGCCGAAAAAACGCTGGCACTGGCACCTAAACAGGCATTCTCGTTAGATACCTACGGCTGGGTATTGGCGCAATCGGGTCAGTATCAGCAAGCGGTGGCAGTCTTGCGGCAGGCAAATGCACTGAATGCCACTGATCCGACTATTCGTTTTCATATAGCTTATACACTGGTAAAACTGCAGCGTCAGGCTGAAGCTATCGAGCTGCTGCGACAAGTGCTGGCAAATAGCAATGACTTTACCGAAAAGCAACAAGCGACACAGTTGCTAGAGCAGCTTGTTGCAGCCAACTCAGCCTGATACTTTATCCAGCCGTTGCTGATATACAGAGAAATCTGGCACCTCGCGCTGGTAATCTTGTTGATAAAGCGAAGAGTGCACAATAAAATCTGCTGTAGCCTGATTACAGGCTACAGGTATATTCCAGACCACAGCCAAACGTATCAGCGCTTTTACGTCAGGATCATGAGGTTGCGATGACAGTGGGTCCCAGAAAAATACCAGCCAGTCAATTTTCTGCTCAGCAATCATCGCACCAATCTGCTGATCGCCCCCCAAAGGCCCACTGGCTAAACACTGCACCGGT
Organism: Rheinheimera hassiensis; assembly: GCF_022436675.1. Taxonomy (GTDB): domain Bacteria; phylum Pseudomonadota; class Gammaproteobacteria; order Enterobacterales; family Alteromonadaceae; genus Alishewanella; species Alishewanella hassiensis. The sequence continues at coordinate 183,763 of NZ_JAKUJZ010000001.1, forward strand.
TGTTGCAACGCTTCAGCCACTAACTTGCCGGTAGTGCCGGTTGCTACCAGCTGTTTATCAGCAAAAAAATCTTTGTGCGTAGTCACCCAGCGCAGCAATGCCTGCTTTTTACCATCATGGGCGACCAGTGCTATGGTTTTCATATCTATCGTACTCCTTAATCTGCATTGCAACGCCCAGGGCGTGAGTGTGGTTAATATATCAGATAAAAAAAAAGCCCTGCATAGCAGGGCAAAACAACCAAGGTCCACGTATAACATCGTTATTGGTCAGGTAACACAGCAGCTTCTGGCGGCTTGTGTACCTTTAACCACATCATTCTTCCGGTTACTGATTCGACTCCACTATGCGCTTCATCGCTGTCATATAACCACGTAACTTTTTACCTACTGTTTCTACCGGGTGTTGACGGATAGCATCGTTTACCGCAATCAACTTCAGGTTATCCACGCCATTACTGCCGTTGATACCTTTACCGATATACTCGCTGCTTAAACCATTGACAGTGTCTTTTAACAACGGCACTGCGGCATGGGCAAACAGGTAGTTACCATATTCTGCTGTATCTGAAATCACTACGTTCATCTCATACAAACGCTTACGCGCTATGGTATTGGCAATTAACGGTGTTTCATGTAACGACTCATAGTACGCCGATTCAGCTACTATGCCGGCATCTACCATGGTTTCAAACGCCAGCTCTACGCCAGCTTTAACCATAGCGACTAACAATAAACCACGGTCAAAATAATCCTGCTCAGCAATTTTTTCATCTGACACCGGTGCTTGCTCAAAACCACTACTGCGAGTTTGTTCACGCCAGGTCAGCAGGTTTTTATCATCATTGGCCCAGTCCGCCATCATGGTGCGCGAAAACTCGCCGCTGATAATGTCGTCCATATGTTTTTCAAATAAGGGCCGTAGTGTGTGTTTTAGCTGCTCTGCTAAATCAAAGGCTTTGATTTTTGCCGGGTTACTTAAGCGATCCATCATGTTGGTAATACCACCATGTTTTAACGCTTCGGTTACCGTTTCCCAGCCGTACTGAATCAACTTGGCGGCATAACCTGCCTCCGCCCCATCGGCGACCATTTTATCGAATGCTAAAATAGCGCCGGTTTGTAACATGCCACACAGTATGGTTTGCTCGCCCATCAGGTCGGATTTCACTTCCGCCACGAAAGACGACTGCAGCACACCAGCCCGATCTCCCCCCGTTGCCGATGCGTATGCTTTGGCAATTTCCAAGCCTTGTCCTTTGGGATCATTTTCCGGGTGTACCGCGATTAATGTCGGTACCCCAAATCCTCTTTTATATTCTTCCCGCACTTCCGTCCCCGGGCATTTAGGTGCCACCATCACTACCGTGATATCAGGCCGGATTTGCTTGCCTTCCTCTACTATATTAAAACCGTGTGAGTAGGCTAAGGTTGCACCTTGCTTCATCAGCGGCATAATTGCATCTACTACACTGCTGTGTTGTTTATCCGGCGTCAGGTTTAATACCAAATCTGCCGTCGGAACTAACTCTTCGTATGTACCTACAACAAAACCGTTGCTGCTGGCCTTTTGAAACGATGCGCGTTTTTCTGCAATGGCCTCAGCACGCAATGCATAACTGATATTTAAACCTGAGTCACGCATATTCAGGCCCTGGTTTAACCCCTGAGCACCGCAACCTACAATAACAATCTTCCAGCCTTGTAGCAGTGCGCAGCCATTGGCAAACTCAGATTTATCCATAAAACGACATTGGCCTAACTGGCCCAACTGCTGACGTAAATTCAGCGTATTAAAATAATTTGTCATACTACATCTCGGAATTAGTGAAGTTTGCTCCGGCCAGTTTTGGCGAGCATAAGCACAGCACAGGCTCTGCTTTAATAAGCTCATCTTAGTCGCTGCATATAATTGCGTGAAGTGATATATTTACAACTCTGTATTTCACTTTATGGAATAGAAGCAGATGGATATTCGCAGCGCACAGCTATTTCAGCACCTGGCCAGCAGCCTGAACTTCAGTAAAACCAGTGAGCAACTGTATGTTAGCCCACCAACGCTGACCCGGGTGATACAACGTCTGGAGCAGGAGTTAAATACTGAGCTGTTCTATCGTGACAAACGCTCAGTAAAACTGACACCCGCCGGCCATCGCTTTCAGCAATTTGTCCGGTTATGGCTTGATGAATGGCATCAGCTACAAATTGATTTACAGCTGGCCAGCGCCGGGCTCAGTGGTGAGATCAGACTATTCTGCACTGTCACTGCCAGTTATAGCCATTTGCCCGCTATTCTGGACAGGTTCCGCCTTATGTGTCCCAAAGCAGAAATAAAACTGACTACCGGTGATGCATCAGCCGCAATCGAAAAAGTCCGTCTAGATGAAGCAGATATTGCCCTGGCTGCCCACCCCACAACCTTACCCGCTAATATGGCTTTTCGCAGTATCGCCAAGCTGCCGGTAATGATGATTGCACCGGTTATTCCCTGCAAAGTGAACGATCTGCTGCAAAAAAAACCTATTCCATGGCAGGATATACCGGTTATTCTGCCCGAGCATGGCCCTGCCCGCAGCCGTTTTGATCGCTGGTTGCACGATACCGGCATTAACCCGCCGGTAGTGGCTAAAGTAGATGGACATGAAGCGATGGTGTCCATGGTAGCCTTGGGCACCGGTATTGCTCTGGCAGCTGACGCAGTAGTGCTACATAGCCCGGTACGTGAGCGGGTTCGCAGCCTGGAGTTGGGGTATCAGTTTGAAGCTTTTGATTTAGGCGTGTGTATGCTGAGCAAACGTTTAAATGAACCGCTGATCCAGGCGTTCTGGCAAGTCGCTGTAGCAAAAAACTAGAAGCTGCCTGAGCAGCTTCATTATTTAATGACTTTCAGGTGTGAGCCTTTCTTTGGTTTCGGTGGCTCAGGATGAATATCGTCGTGGTCAAAGTTTTCACTGAAAATATCAGCTTCATCTTCTTCTTCTTCCAGTGTAAACACTGTACCAGCGCCATTTTCACGGGCATATATTGCTAATACTGCATTTACCGGAATATAAAGCGAAAATGGCTGACCACCAAAGCGGGCATTAAACGTAACCGCATCATTGCCCAGTTGCAGATTACCCACTGCTGAGGGCGTAACATTTAGCACAATCTGGCCATTTTGAATAAACTGAGTCGGTACTTTCACCCGCTCAAAAGTAGCATCAACAACCAGATAAGGCGTGCAATTGTTATCCACAATCCACTCGTAAAACGCCCGTAATAAATAAGGGCGGTTTGCCGTCATCTTCATTAGAACTTCATTCCTCTGCGGATCTCACGCTCAATATCTGTTAAAGATGCCTGGAATGCGTCACGTTCAAAAATGCGCGTCATGTAGTTTTTCAGCTCTTTACTACCCGGACCGTTCAGCTCAATACCCAGTAAAGGCAAACGCCATAGCAAGGCAGCCATGTAGCAATCGACCAGCCCAAATTCTTCACTCATAAAGAATGGCGCTTCGTTAAACAGCGGCGCTATAGATAACAAGCCTTCTTTCAGCTCCTGACGTGCCGTTGCAGCGTTGTCGTCACCGCCCAGAATAGCTGCAGCCTGGCGATACCAGTCTTTTTCAATGCGGTACATCATCAGCCGCGCCTGGCCACGTGCAACCGGATACACCGGCATCAATGGCGGATGCGGAAAACGCTCATCCAGGTATTCCATAATAATATTGGCTTGATACAGCGCCAGCTCACGATCAAGCAAAGTTGGCAGGCTACCATACGGGTTTACTTCGTACAGATCCTCCGGCAAATTATCTTGTGCGACCTGAAGAATATCGACAGTTACGCCTTTTTCAGCCAGTACTATACGTACCTGATGACTGAACATGTCATCAGCTGCTGAGAACAATGTCATCACAGGGCGTTTATTGGCAGTGATCGCCATGTCTTCCTCCGGTAAAATCTAAAAAACGGCAAAGGGGCGCGAAGGCCCCTGTAAACATATCTAGTTGATATAACTAGTTAATGTACATCTTTCCAATATTCTTTCTTCAGCAAATAAGCCAGCACAAAGAAAATCAGCAGGAACACCATAACCTTGGTACCAAGTTCACGAGCTTCCAGTTTTGTTGGCTCACCAACGTATTCCAGGTAGTTTACCAGATCTGCAACAGCGCGATCATATTCTTCTGCGTTAAGCTCACCGCTACCGTCTGTACTAAGGCCAACATAAACTTCTTTTGACTCACCATCTACCAGCCGGGTTTCATAAGCTTTGTATGGCATGCCCTGCAGCTCCTGTAACACGTGTGGCATACCAACTAATGGGAACACCTCATTGTTTACACCGAAGGGGCGTGACGGGTCGGCATAGAAGCTGCGTAAATAGGTATATAACCAATCAGGTCCACGCACACGGGCTACGTTAGTCAAATCCGGTGGCGTGGCACCAAACCACTTCTCACCATCTTTTGCTGACATATTGTTGGTAATATGATCACCAACTTTCTCCCCCGTGAACATCAGGTTCTCCACCCCGACATCTTCCGGGATGTCTAAATCACTAAAAGTACGTGAATAGCGCTGATACTGCATCTGGTGGCAACCCAGGCAGTAGTTCTGAAACAACCTGGCACCGTTTTGCAGTGACGCTTTATCTGTCAGATCAATAGGTGCTTTGTCCAGATGCACAGACGGGCCGGCAGCCATCGCCCATGACGACGCTACCAATGCAATTACTGAAAATAAGTTCTTCATCATCAGGTTAACCTTACTGGTAATGGCTTGGTTTTTTCATTCTTGCTGTAAAACCACAACAAAATAAAGAAGCCAAAGTATGTAAATGAGAATATCTGTGCCAATAAGGTATACAGACCCTCAGCTGGCAACACACCTAATACACCCAGAGCTACAAAGCTGATACAGAAGTTGATCAGATTCGCAGTATGTAAACCACTACGATAACGGATAGAACGTACCCGGCCTCTATCCAGCCAAGGCAATAATGCTAATGCCACAATAGCGGCAAACATAGCTACAGCGCCCATAAATGGATGAGGAATCGCCCGTAAAATGGCATAAAACGGTGTAAAATACCAAACAGGTGCAATATGTGCAGGCGTTTTCAAGGCGTTTGCCGGCTCAAAGTTAGGCGGCTCCAGGAAGTAACCACCACCTTCAGGGAAGAAGAAGATAACCCAGGCAAAAATCAGCAGGAAGCCAGCAACGCCAAGTAAATCTTTCACTGTGTAGTACGGATGGAAAGGGATCGCATCTACAATGATCTTCTTACCACCACGGGTAAAGTACTGGTGGAAAGTGAATTTTTTATCTGCTTCAGTCTGCTCAACCGTGCCGTCGTTATCTTTTTTTATTTCGATACCGTCAGGGTTATTCGAGCCTACCTCGTGCAACGCCATAATGTGCAGAAACACTAAAATCACTAACACTAGTGGCAGTGCAATCACATGTAGTGCAAAGAAGCGGTTTAACGTGGCGCCTGAGATAACGTAGTCACCACGTATCCATAGGGTTAAATCTTCACCAACAAAAGGTATAGTACCAAAGATACCGATAATTACCTGTGCTCCCCAGAACGACATCTGCCCCCAGGGCAACAAATAACCCATAAACGCTTCAGCCATTAACACCAGGAAAATCAGCATACCGAAAATCCACAGCAGCTCGCGTGGTTTCTGGTAAGAGCCATACATCATGCCGCGTAGCATGTGTAAGTAAACCACAACGAAAAACGCCGAAGCGCCGGTAGAATGCATATAGCGCAGCAGCCAGCCGTAATCTACGTCACGCATAATGTATTCAACAGAGGCAAAAGCGCCATCTGCTGATGGCACATAGTTCATCGTTAACCAGACACCTGTCAGGATCTGATTAACCAGCACCAACATGGCCAGCGAGCCAAAGAAGTACCAGAAGTTAAAGTTTTTTGGCGCCGGATACTGCATAACATGCAGATTCATCTTATCCATAAAGGGTAAGCGGTATTCAATCCAGCTCATCAGATTTTTAAACATCAGACAGTCCCCTCATCTTCACCAATCACAATGGTATTGTCGTCGATAAACATATACGGAGGGATCTGTAGGTTTTTCGGCGCGGGTACGCTTTGAAATACACGACCGGCCATATCAAACTTAGAACCGTGACAAGGGCAGAAAAAACCTGATTTAACGCCTTCTACCTGAGCGGCAAAATCATTAATGATATAAGTTGGTGAACAGCCCAGGTGCGTACAGATACCAACCGCAACAAAAATCTCCGGCTTTTTCGAGCGGTGACGGTTTTGTGCATAAGCAGGTTGTTGTTCAACTTCAGATTCGGGATCACGCAGTTTATCTTCGTGTGTAGCCAGCTCATCCAGCATAGCTTGAGGCCGTTTTACAATCCATACTGGCTTACCACGCCATTCAACCCGAATTAACTGACCCGGCTCAAGCTTACTGATGTCCGCACTGACCGCTGCCCCAGCCTGTTTTGCCTTTTCACTTGGCATCCAGGACGCGACAAAAGGCACAGCAGCTCCGACAGCACCCACGCCCCCTACAACTGAGGTTGCAATGGTAAGGAAGCGGCGGCGACCATGATCTACAGGCGCATTGCTCATCCACTCATCTCCACGTTAACGCTTAAACAGAATTTAAGCGGCTGAATTTCAGCAATTATTATAAATCGAAAAAATATCGCCGATCATAATGAAAAGCCCTGCTTTACACAAGGATTAAGGCGGGCTGAATCAGTATTATCTTAAAGCTTTGCGTTATACGGCAAGCTATAGCCGCCAGTTTACAGCAACAAAACAACACAAATTATAGGCGAAAAAAACCCGGCAACAGGTGCCGGGTTCTGGTACTTGATAAAACGATTAACGTTTTGAGTACTGTGGACGTTTACGTGCTTTACGCAGACCCACTTTCTTACGTTCAACCTGACGGGCGTCACGGGTAACGAAGCCTGCTTTACGCAGTGCAGGACGCAGTGACTCGTCGAACTCCATCAGTGCACGGGTAATACCGTGACGGATAGCGCCGGCCTGACCGCTGATACCACCACCTTTAACAGTGATGTACAGGTCGAATTTCTCAACCATACCAACTAGCTCTAATGGTTGTTTAACAATCATACAAGCAGTTTCGCGGCCAAAGTATTCAGTTAACGCGCGCTGATTAACAACGATGTTACCTGAACCGGCTTTGATGAATACACGGGCCGTTGAGCTTTTACGACGACCAGTTCCGTAATATTGATTCTGTGCCATGTTATGCTCCGATTAAATATCTAATACTTGCGGTTGCTGAGCGGCATGTTGATGCTCGGCGCCGGCGTAAACTTTCAACTTACGGAACATAGCGCGGCCCAGCGGGCCTTTTGGTAACATGCCTTTAATAGCAAGTTCCAGAACCATTTCTGGTTTCTTCGCGATCAATTTCTCGAAGCTGATTTCCTTGATACCACCAGGGAAGCCAGTGTGAGAATAATACATTTTGTTCTGTGCTTTGTTGCCGGTAACAGCCACTTTTTCCGCGTTTACCACGATGATGTAATCACCGGTATCCACATGTGGGGTGTACTCTGGCTTGTGCTTTCCACGTAAACGGGCAGCGATTTCTGTTGCGATACGGCCCAGTGTTTTACCTGACGCATCAACAACGAACCAGTCGCGGGTTACGCTTTCTGGCTTAGCAGTAAAAGTTTTCATTTATCTATCCAAAAATAACTTAGTTACACCTGACACCGTGCAGGGCTGATGCAGCGGATGTCGTTAGCGTACCCCTTCGAGTACAAAAACTACCGGGCTAACGGCAGTATTAGGCTGTAACGTAGGCCGGGCGCGGATTATATATTAACCAATTATAAAAATCAGCACTCTGTGCAGAAATTTCCACTGAAATGGCAAAAAAACTATGGCAGGTGCGCTTTGGCCAGATAATCACGTGATTGCATTTCCTGCAACCGGCTGATGCAGCGTTTAAATTCAAAATTTAAAATGCCTTCGGTATAAAGTTGCTCCAACGCAGCTTCTGCCGAAATAATCAGCTTAACGTGGCGCTCATAAAACTCATCTACCAGGGCAATAAAACGCCGAGCTACGTCATCATTTTGCCGCCCCATTGTTTTAACATCAGACAGCAACACCGTATGATAACAGCGGCTTAGCTCCATATAGTCATATTGGCTGCGCGCAGTTTCACATAATTCATTAAACGCAAACCAGACTATACCGTCAGCTTCATGCCGGGCGTTCAGTTTACGGTTGGCAACTTCTATTTGAGCATCTTGCTGGCGCGGCTCTGCTGATAGCGCATTAAAGTACTGCAACAGGTTTGTTTCTGCCGGCGTATCAAGCGGAAAATGGTAAATTTCAGCTTTTTCCAGCGTGCGCAGCCGGTAGTCTATACCGCTGTCTACATTGACGGTTTGTGTATGTTGCTTAATTAAAGCGATTGCCGGCAAAAACCGGGCACGCTGCAGACCGTTACGATACAGACCATCGGGCTCAATATTTGACGTTGCCACTAATGTAATACCGCGCGCAAACAGAGCTTGCATTAAAGTACCAAGGATCATGGCATCCGTAATATCTGAGACAAAAAACTCGTCAAAACACAGAATGTCGGTTTCCTGTTTAAACTTATCTGCCACTTTTTCCAATGGGTCACTGACACCTTTTTGCAACTTCAGCTCTTCATGCACCCGGTGCATAAAGCGGTGAAAATGTATCCGCAGTTTACGGGTGGTTGGCAGGCATTCGTAAAAGGTATCTACCAGATAGGTTTTACCACGCCCTACTCCGCCCCAGAAATACAGGCCTTTTAGTGGCTGCTGTACCGTTGTTTTGCCGGTAAGCCGCTGCCACAATGAAGGTGAGGCTGGCTTGTAGCTGACAATATCATCATAAAGTCGCTGCAACTGGGCAACAGCAAAAGCCTGCGCCGCATCATGCTGAAAGTCATCCCGCGTTAAATCCTGCTGGTATTTTTCTAATGGTGTCATCTGAGTACTACTTGAAAGCTGGCACGCCAAGCCCTAAATAAGAGCATTAATAGTAACATGCCTTACCACTCTGGATAAGAAGTTAGGTTACACTTATTGCTGAATTTACCCCCGCAGGAGTTGTTATGGAATATATGTACGCTGCAGCCTGGCTTATCGCCGGTTTAGTGATAGGTGCAGGCATCACACGCTGGTTAACGCTGAAACAGTTTAACAAGCATAAACTGCAGCTGGAACTGGAAGAAAGCCAAACTCAATTAAAGCAATACCGGCACGATGTTTCAGAGCATCTGGAAACCACCAACCAGCTCATGACCCAGCTGCAGGATAATTACGCCCGTATTGCCCGCCATATTGCCGACTCCAAAATGCAGCTGGTCGAACGCCCGACAGAGTCCGTACGCCAGGATATAAACTATCTGTCCGGTGACACCGCAGCCTATATTCGCCAGTCGCTGAATCAAATTGACGAGAAACGCCGGGTTTATTCTACCGCAGAGCAACAACCGCGCGATTACTCTGCTGAAGCCAGCGGAATAATTAAGCAACGTAAACCTGCGGAATAATTTGTTACACAAAGCAAAACCGTCAGCTGAACTTTTTTCATTACGACACGTTCTTAGTCGCACAATGTTAAAGGAGACTATTACGCTATGAATAAGAAATTGTCATTGCTTGGCGCAGCTGTCGCTGCCAGTCTGTTGTTGACAACACCACAACCAGCAGACGCCAGAATACCGCTGTTCTCATCAGAGCAGGAAATGCCTACTCTGGCGCCGATGCTGGAACAGGCAACACCGGCAGTGGTACATATCTCGGTTGAAGGCAGCCGCGAGGTACGTCAGCGTTTACCTGAAGCTTTTCGTTATTTCTTTGGCCAGCGTGGCCAGGGTGAGTACCGCGAAGAAAGACCTTTTAAAGGCTTGGGTTCTGGCGTGGTAATTGATGCCGATAAAGGTTATATCGTCACCAATAACCATGTTATTCAGGATGCTAACGACATCGAAGTGCGGCTAAAAGATGGCCGCACTTTTAAAGCGAAAAAACTTGGCGCCGATCCGGAAAGTGATATCGCCCTGCTTCAGATTGAAGCGAAAAAACTGGTAGAAATCCCCCTGGCTGACTCAGACAAAACCCGGGTCGGCGACTTTGCTGTTGCTATTGGTAACCCGTTTGGCCTGGAGCAAACCGTTACCTCCGGTATTATCAGCGCACTGGGCCGGGGCGGCCTGGGTATTGAAGGTCTGGAAGATTTTATCCAAACCGATGCTGCGATAAACAGCGGTAATTCAGGCGGTGCTTTGGTCAACCTGCGTGGCGAGCTCATTGGCATTAATACCGCTATTCTGGGGCCAAACGGCGGCAATATCGGCATTGGTTTTGCCATTCCGGCCAATATGATGAAGAACCTGGTTGATCAAATTATTGAACATGGTGAAATTCGTCGTGGCAGCTTAGGCATCCGTGGTGGCGATGTAAATGCTGAGCTGACAGAAGCGATGAACTTAAGTGTTAGCCGTGGTGCTTTTGTTAATGAAGTCCTGCCTGACAGCGCTGCGGAAAAAGCGGGTTTAAAATCCGGTGACGTTATTATCAGCATGAATGGCAACAAAATAAGCTCCTTTTTGGAACTGCGCGCTAAAGTGGGTACCCTGGGCGCTGGCCGTGAAGCTAAGCTTGGCATACTGCGTGATGGTAAAGAGCGTACGGTGACCGTTAAGTTGCAGGAACTGGCCAGTGGCCAGGTAGCCGCTAATCAGATGCATCCTATGCTGGATGGTGCCGAGTTATCCAATGCTGACGGCGGGGTAAAAATTGATACCGTGGCCAATAACTCAGCAGCAGCCCAGATTGGATTGCTGCCAGATGATGTAATCGTTGGTGTAAACCGTCAGCGTGTTGCCAACCTGGCTGAACTGCGTAAAGCGCTGGAAAACCGCAGTGGTGTAGCTGCACTTAATATTCAGCGCGGTAATACTAATCTTTATGTGTTAATCCGCTGATAGCAAAGGTTTAAGCAGTAGCCAATGGCTACTGCTTAAACAATATTAATGCTATGCTAGCCTAACTTAAACTTTGCAGATAATTCAGATCCCGTGGCCAAATTTTTGTTTTTTTTGCTTAAGAGCATCGCCTACGGGCTTGCGTTAGCATTTTTGCTGATGCTGGTATTTCCATCCCTAAATCAGCTGTCCATACCACTGTTTAAAGCCGCAGAAGTCAGCGAAGATGACGCCCCTGTCAGCTACGCTCAGGCAGTCCGGCGTGCTGCACCGGCGGTAGTTAATGTTTACACCCGCAGCACCCTGGTTGATCCCCGTTCTTTACGTCCCCGCACTATAGAGCGCCAAGAGCTGGGTTCAGGCGTGGTCATGAGTGCTCAGGGCTATATTCTTACCAACTACCATGTGGTGTATGGTGCCGATCATATTGAGATTGCATTACAGGATGGCCGCTGGCTGGAAGCCGTACTGATTGGCCAGGACGAACTCACTGATCTGGCGGTATTGTATGTACAGGCGGAAAATTTACCGGTTATCCCGCAAGATACCGAGCTTGAACCCCAGGTGGGTGATGTAGTGCTGGCAATAGGTAATCCGCTCAATCTGGGCCAAACGATTACCCAAGGCATTATCAGTGCCAATGGTAACACTGGCTTAAGCTCACGCGGTTATATTGATTTTATGCGGATGGATGCCGCCATCAACCGTGGCAACTCTGGTGGCGCTCTGGTAAACAGCAACGGTACTTTGGTGGGTATTAATGCTGCGGCCTTTCAACTGGAAAACCAGGATATTCAGGGGATCTTTTTTGCTATCCCTTATAAACTGGCGCAGAACGTTATGCAGAAACTGATAAAGCATGGCAAAGTCACCCGCAGCCACCTTGGTGTATCAGGTGATGCGGTAGTTAACGCGGCTGGCGACAGGCTGATATCATCAGGGCAGACGTTATACGGCCTTAGTATTACTGCGGTAAACGCTAACGGACCGGCAGCCGAAGCTGGCCTGCAAACCGGTGATATCATTCTGGAAATTGACGGCCAGCGCTTTAACAGCGTGCAACAAGCTCTGAATATTATTGCCGAAACCACGCCTAACAGCGAAATGGTACTAACCATTGATCGGAATAATCAACAGTTAAGCATTACAGCCACAACCCGCGAATTACGCCGTTAAAAAACGCGGCTTAAGCCGCGTTTACTCTTTCAATATTGGCGCCAAGCCGCTTTAGTTTATGCTCAATCTGCTCGTAGCCACGGTCAATGTGATAAATGCGATCTACCACTGTAGTCCCTTCAGCTACCAGACCGGCGATTACTAAACTGGCAGATGCACGTAAATCTGTTGCCATAACCTGAGCCGCCATCAGCTTATCTGTATGCTGGCATACCGCAGTATTGCCCTCAAGGCTGATCCGCGCGCCCATACGCTGTAACTCTGGTACATGCATAAAGCGGTTTTCGAAGATAGTTTCAGTTACCATACCTACGCCTTGTGCAACGACATTCAGCACAGTAAATTGCGCCTGCATATCTGTCGGAAAGCCAGGGTGCGGCACTGTTTTAACGTTGACAGCTTTTAAAGTACGCCCGGTCATATTAGCGCGGATCCAGTCGCTACCGGTTGTAATATCGGCGCCTGCTTCACGTAGCTTATCCAGCACAACTTCTAACTCTGCCGGATCTGTGCTACGACAGGTAACATCGCCACCACTCACTACTGCTGCAACTAAAAATGTACCGGTTTCAATCCGATCCGGCAGTACTTTATGCTCGCCACCTTGCAGTGCTTTAACACCTTCAATGACAATACAGTCTGTGCCTGCGCCACTGATTTTGGCGCCCATGGTATTAAGGTATATCGCTAAATCAACAACTTCAGGCTCGCGCGCAGCATTATCAATGGTGGTTATACCATCTGCCAGCACAGCGGCCATCAACAGATTCTCTGTGCCGGTTACACTCACCATATCCATAATGATATGAGCGCCTTTAAGGCGGCTTGCAGTTGCCTTGATATAACCATTTTCAACTATGATTTCTGCGCCCATTTTACGCAGACCATCAATGTGCAAGTTAACCGGCCGTGCGCCAATAGCGCAGCCACCAGGCAGAGATACTTCAGCCTGTCCAAACCGGCTTAACAAAGGGCCCAGTGCAAGAATGGACGCCCGCATGGTTTTTACCAGCTCATAGGGAGCAAACTGGTTATTTACTTTACCGGCATCGACTTGCACCACATTGTCCGCAAAACTGACATCAGCACCAAATAGCTGTAATAGCTTAACGGTAGTTTCGATGTCTTTTAGTTTAGGTACATTAGTGATAGTAGTGGGCTTTTCAGACAGTAAACTGGCAAAAAGGATCGGTAAAGCGGCGTTTTTCGCGCCAGATATGGTGACATCCCCTGTTAAAGCCTTGCCACCTGTTACAAGAAATTGCTGCATATATTACTACATCGGAGGGTTAAGAAGTTTTTCTCTACGCCACTGCTGCGGTGTAAAGGTCTTAATGCTGACAGCATGGATAGAACCATCAGCTATCGCAGCCATTAAAGGTGCATAAATCATTTGTTGCTGCTTAACACGGCTGACATCAGTAAAACAATCGCCCACTGCAATTACTGCATAATGAGAGCCTTCAGCAGTAACTCTGACTTCAGCTAGCTGCAACTTCTCAGTCAGCAGCTGCTCAATCTGTTTTATTTCCAAAGTTAAACCTTAATCTATAACAGGCAATAACGCCTTAACCGCACTAACATCGGCTAATGATAACAGCTGTTGCGGCACATTACATAATGCTACAGAAACCCCTTGGCTTTTCGCTACTGCCAATTGCTGCAGTAACCAGGCTAAGCCTGCTGTGTCAACATTGTTCAGTGCAGTAAAATCAAACCGTACTGAACCTTGCAGGCTATTTAACAGGGTAAAGGGTGAATACAGCATTAACGTATCACGATTTAACGCACCGGTAAAACGCAAACTGTCGCCGTCCTGCACGATGTTTAACGTCACTTTTCTTCCGCCTTGGTAATAGGTGCCTTGGCTTTTTCAATCAGCATAGTGGTTACGCTATTAAGGCCTTGCTGACGGATCAGGTTACTCAGCTCTGCTCTTTTGCTATCCAGTAGTGATATACCCTCAGCCACCATATCAAACACCAGCCAGTTGTCTGTATCTTTACCACGGCGCAATTTAAACTCAATGTTGATGTCTGGCTTGCCAGGGTCAATAACGCGGGTTCTGATGGAAATAATTTTTTGGTTCTCAGCAATACGGCCTGGCTCAATTACCACTTTCTGATCACGATACTGAGTAAACACACCAGCGTAAGTAGCAACCATATAGTTTTGGAATGCATCAACAAACGCCAGTAAATCTTCTCTTGGTGTATTACGCAGATCAGCACTGTTACCAATTACGCGAAGCGCGGCATACCGGCTATCAATATGAGGCACCAGTTCTTCATTTACAATTAAACGCAGTACTTCAGGGTCGGCCTGAATTTTGCTCTGATCCTGAGCAATGCGGCTAAACGTTTTGTCTGCCAGCACTTCCATCATCTTATATGGATCAGTGAAGGTGTCTGTCGATGCGTTGGCAGAAGACGTGTAGCCGCTCAAAGCGACCAGAAAAGCTAGTAAGAATGCATAAATTTTCATCATCAGTTCCCGCGGTTAAATAAGAATTGTCCAATCAGCTCTTCCAGAACTAACGCTGACTTCGTGTCTTCGATGTAGTCACCTTCGACCAGAATTTCAACGGTTTCATCCAGAAAACCTGGTTGCAGGCCTAAATATTGCTCTCCCAATAAACCAGACGTCAAAATCGCCAGAGTGCTTGTTTCGGGAAAATTACTGTAATCGCTGTTAATTTCCAGCGTAACCACCGGAGTGTAGTAAGTGGTATCCAGTTGTATTGCAGCAACGCGCCCTACCACTACGCCACCCACTTTTACCGGCGAGCGCACTTTCAAACCCCCGATATTCTCAAACTTCGCATGCAGTTGGTAGGTTTGACTACTGCCTCCCATGCCGGTACTGGCGACTTTCAATGACAACATCAGAAATGCTGCTATTGCTAATACGATGAAGCAACCTACTAAAATTTCTATTTTCCGTGTGGTCATGTTATCCACCAAACATTAATGCAGTTAAAATAAAGTCAAAACCCAACACTGCCAGCGATGCGGTAACAACAGTTTGTGTTGTTGCCCGGCTGATACCCTCAGAGGTGGGCACAGCGTCATAGCCTTTGTGCAGAGCGATCCAGATCACAATAAGAGCGAATACAACACTTTTGATAATGCCATTTACCACATCATCATAAAAATCGACGTTTGCCTGCATAGCAGACCAGTAACCACCACTATCAACACCTAACCAGTCAACACCAACCAGATGCCCACCCAAAATACCAACCGCAGTAAATATCATCGCCAGTAGCGGCAAACTAATTACACCCGCCCAGAACCGGGGTGCGATAATGCGCCGCAGCGGGTCTACCGCCATCATTTCCATGCTGGACAGTTGCTCGGTAGCTTTCATCAAGCCAATTTCCGCTGTTAACGCGCTACCTGCCCGCCCGGCAAACAGCAAAGCGGCAACCACAGGGCCCAGCTCACGTAACAAACTTAGAGCTACCAAGGGCCCAAGCATTTGCTCAGCACCAAACTTCACCAGCACTGTGTAGCCCTGCAACGACAGCACCATGCCGATAAACAAACCAGATACCAGAATAATAAGTAAAGACAGCACGCCAATAACATAAAGCTGCTTTATCAATAGTGGTAAACCTTTGCGAACATTGGGAATACCTATAATAGCGCCAAACAACATGATGCCAGCCCGACCAAAGCCAGTGATGTTGTTAATGGTTGCTGCGCCCAGTTGCTGTAACTTGTCTGCAATCACCTGGTTAACTCCATTAATTCCTGCTCATACGGTGCGGCTTTGAAATGAAACGGTACAGCGCCATCAGCTTCACCTTTAAGAAACTGCTGCACCAATGCAGAAGGGTCATTACGCAGCTGCTCAGGCGTACCGTGCCCAATCACTGTTTGCTCGGCAACGACATACACATAATCAGCAATACTCATCACCTCTGTTACGTCATGAGATACCACAACAGATGTCAGGCCCAGTGCATTATTTAACGAGCGGATAAGCCGCACAATAACACCCATAGAAATAGGGTCCTGACCGGCAAAAGGTTCATCGTACATTATTAACTCCGGATCCAGCGCTATTGCCCGGGCCAGTGCAGCACGTCTTGCCATACCTCCGGACAACTCAGCCGGCATTAAGTCACGGGCACCACGTAAGCCAACGGCTTCGAGTTTCATCAGTACAATCAAGCGGATTAGAGCTTCGGGTAGGCGCGTATGTTCACGGATCGGGAAAGCCACATTGTCAAATACAGACATCTCGGTAAACAGAGCGCCGCTTTGAAACAACATACTCATCTTCTTGCGTGCCTGATACAGCTCCCGGCGCGACAAATCGGGAATATTTTGGCCTTCAAACAAAATTTTGCCGCTATCAGGCTTTAACTGGCCGCCAATTAAGCGCAACAAAGTGGTTTTACCTATGCCGCTTGGCCCCATAATGGCGGTAACCTTGCCGCGGGCAAACTGCATATTCAAATCACGGTAAATTATCCGCTCACCCCGGCTAAAGGTCAGGTGCTGGATGTCAATCAGAGTATCAGCCAAACTATTGTCTCCGCTTATCACAGCTATACTGCTTGCTGCGCTACCCACAACCTGATGATGCCAGACAATATACATACATTAGTGTATGTTTTCAATCAGACTGCTGCTAAAGTTGTATTATTGTAAACGTGTTCAGGTGTAAAGTCGTCACATTAAATCGTAACAAAGTATGCGAAAAATCGATCTTGCCATCAGAGGGCAGCTTTTTTTGCAATTCGCGCCGATAAGCAGGAAAATAACAGGTAATACCTTACACAGAACTTACAGAGAACAGGGAACTTCATATTGTCACCTTTGCTACTCGCTATTATTTTTGTCATTATTGGTCTCGTCCTGTTGTTATGGAGTGCAGATCGTTTTATTTTTGGCGCATCCTCTTTAGCCCGCTCAGCAGGCATTTCGCCGATGATAATAGGCCTGACGATAGTGGCCATGGGCTCCTCCGCTCCGGAAATGCTGGTTTCGGCTAATGCTGCATGGCAAGGTCGCCTCGACACCTCTGTCGGTAATGCACTGGGTTCAAATATCACTAATATTTTACTGGTTATCGGCGCCGCAGCACTGTTAAAACCTATTGCAGTCTCTTCACTTACGTTAAAACGTGAATATCCGCTCGTGCTGCTGTGTACCCTGCTGGGTTATTACTTTATTTCCGATAACTACTTAAGCCGTACCGAAGGTATTATGCTGTTGGTCGCCTTTACCGGCTTTTTGTGTTTAATGGTGTACTGGGGTAAAAACGCCAGCAGCGATGACCCTTTAATCAGCGAGATAAATAGCGAAATACCCGAATACGCGCCGCTGCCCAAAGCGCTATTATGGGTGTTTATCGGGCTAGTCGTGTTAATGGCCAGCTCACAGCTGCTGGTGCATGGCGCAGTGACTATCGCCCGTTACGCCGGGATGAGCGATTTGGTAATAGGCTTGACTATTATTGCTATAGGCACCAGCTTGCCTGAATTGGCCGCCAGTATTATTGGCATTCTTAAAGGCGAGGATGACCTGGCGCTGGGCAATATTATTGGCTCGAATATCTTTAATATTCTGGCCGTCATGGGCCTCGGTGCCGTGATCCATCCATCAATACTGGACCCGATGGCCGGCAGCCGCGACAGCTACGTTATGATAGGCGCTACCCTGCTTATGCTGGTAATGTCATTTCGTTTTGGCCGCATCCGCCGGATCAATCGCATTGAAGGCTTGTTGCTGCTGACAGGTTTTGTTGGCTATCAGTATTTGCTGTTTACCACTATATTGGCGTGATGGAAGCAATATGAGCACCGATTTTCGTATCAGGGCCGCCGAAGTTCTCAGAATCGAAGCCGCCGCTGTTGAGCAACTACAACAATATCTGAACGCGGATTTTAATCTGGCATGCCAGCTTATTTTTGACAGCAAAGGTAAAACCATCGTATCCGGTATGGGTAAGTCAGGCCATATTGGCAGCAAAATTGCTGCAACACTGGCATCAACCGGCACGCCGGCGTTTTTTGTCCACCCGGGAGAGGCCAGCCATGGCGATTTGGGGATGCTGTCGGTTGAGGATGTCGTGATCGCCATTTCTAATTCCGGTGAAACAGCAGAAATACTGACCATTATTCCGGTAATAAAGCGCCTGGGTATTAAGTTGATAGCCATGACGGGGAACCCTGCGTCAACACTGGCGAAACTGGCTGATGCTCACTTATGTGTTAAGGTAGAACAGGAAGCTTGTCCGCTGGGCCTGGCACCTACAGCAAGCACCACCGCCACCCTCGCTATGGGGGATGCATTGGCAGTTGCCCTGCTTGATGCCAGGGGCTTTTCGGCTGATGATTTTGCGCTATCGCATCCTGGCGGCAGTTTGGGTCGTAAACTACTGCTGCGACTGGAAGACATTATGCATCGCTCAGAACAGGTGCCGGTGGTGCCACAAACCGCATCGATTAAAGATGCCTTGCTGGAAATTTCCAAAAAAGGCTTAGGCATGACCGCAGTAGTAGATGAACAAGGCCGGATGGCTGGCATTTTTACTGATGGTGACCTGCGCCGTATTTTGGATCAACGCTATGACATTCACACTAATTTGATTGCAGAAGTTATGACACGCAAATGTATCACTGCCAATGCCCAGATGCTGGCAGCAGAAGCGCTGCAAATTATGCAACAGAAGAAGATTAATGGCCTGATTGTGGTTGATGATACACAAGTGCCAATTGGCGCAATGAATATGCACGATTTGCTACGTGCCGGAGTATTGTAAAATGTCGTTGTTTAATACGCTGTATCAGCCGGTATCTGACAGTATTATGCATAAAGCCAGAGGCATAAAACTGCTGATCTGTGATGTTGACGGCGTGTTTTCTGATGGCCGTATCTATTTGGGTAATCAGGGCGAAGAATTAAAAGCCTTCCACACACGCGACGGCTACGGCGTTAAAGCGTTGCGTCAGGCCAAAGTGGAAGTAGCAGTAATTACCGGCCGCAATTCAGCCATAGTGCAACAACGTATGACCGCCCTGACCGTGCCCTTTATCTACCAGGGCCAGGAAAATAAACTGGCCGCATTTACTGATCTGCAGCAGCAACTGCAACTAACTCCCGAACAGATTGCCTATATAGGTGACGACCTGCCCGATTGGGCGGTAATGCAACATTGTGGTTTATCAGTGGCCGTTAAAGATGCGCACCCATACCTGCGCCAGCATGCAAATTACATTACGGCCATGGCCGGTGGTTTTGGTGCCGTGCGTGAAATCTGCGATTTAATACTGATAAGCCAGCAGCACTTTGGCCTTTTTGACGGTAGCAGTTCATGAGAAAGTTGCTTGTTTTACTGGTGCTTATATTAACAGGCACCGCTGCCTATTTGTGGTTTGAGCCTGAAGATAGTCCGGATGCACTGCAAACAGATCAGGAGTTATTACCTGATTATGTTGCAGACAATATTACCCGAACCTTGTATAACGAAGCAGGTTACCGCTCCGATTCTGTCACGGCAGTACGGCTGGAGCACTTTGAATTACTGGGATTTACCCAATTTGAGCAGCCGGTTTATACGCTATTTAATGAAGAGTTTCA
Organism: Rheinheimera hassiensis; assembly: GCF_022436675.1. Classification (GTDB taxonomy): domain Bacteria; phylum Pseudomonadota; class Gammaproteobacteria; order Enterobacterales; family Alteromonadaceae; genus Alishewanella; species Alishewanella hassiensis. The sequence goes on from NZ_JAKUJZ010000001.1 coordinate 203,532, forward strand.
GCCCAGTTGGAAAGCCAGCAGTAAATACGCTATCTGGTTCCCACAGGATAAAATCATTCTTGAGCAACAGGTCGTTATTGAAAGTTTACTGCAAAATGAGCTGGTTGAGCGCATAGAAACAGATACACTGGAGATGTTATTTCCTGATAACAGGTTGCAAAATAACCAACCAGTCTACATTCAGGGTAAAGGGTTTTACATTGAAGGCATTGGTTTGCAGGCAGATTTAACCGAAAAAACACTGCAATTAGTCCAACATCAGAAAACGGTATATCGTAATGAAGATTAACATAATTCCGGCTGTAGCCCTGCTGCTGTGCAGCTTATCTGTGCAGGCAAACCAACCTGACTATACCCAGCAAATTCAGATAGATGCTGATAATTTATCTTCAGTCAAAGAAAACGTACTCACCTATCGTAATAATGTTGTAGTTACCCAGGGCTCGCTGCAGTTAAAGGCTAATCAACTGGAAATTAATGCTACTGCCGGTAAAGGCAATGAAGTTTATATCGCTACTGGCAACCCTGTTACCTATTCTCAACTGCTGGCCGACGGCCAGCAAGTTACTGCCCAGGCGAAAGAAATGCGCTATGAGCCATCAAACCGCACCCTGACATTCAGCGGCGAAGCAGAGTTGGCGCAAAGTGGCAGCGTGGTAAAGGCATCAACCATTCGCTATAACGTAGAAAAGCAGGAACTGAGCGCAGAGAGTGACGAATCAAAACGCGTGACAACCATTTTCACGCCAGAGGAAAAAAACAACCCATGAAGCTAGTCGCGTCGCATCTGGCCAAAAGTTACAAAGGCCGGCAGGTGGTTAAAGATGTCAGCCTTGAAGTTAATGCGGGGCAGATTGTTGGGTTACTAGGGCCCAATGGCGCAGGCAAAACCACGACTTTTTATATGATTGTTGGTCTTGTACCGTCAGATAAGGGCCATATCACTCTGGGTGACAAAGACATCACCTTCGACCCTATTCATACCCGCGCACGCCAGGGCATAGGCTATCTGCCACAGGAAAGCTCTATTTTTCGTAAGCTAACAGTGCACGACAACCTGTTAGCTATTTTGCAAACCCGAAAAGACCTCAGCCGCAGTAAACGTGAAGAAATAGCAGATGACTTACTGGAAGAGTTTCATATCGGCCATATAAAACATAGCCTGGGTATGAGCTTATCCGGCGGTGAGCGGCGCAGGGTAGAAATCGCCAGGGCGCTGGCAGCTAATCCGGCGTTTATTTTGCTGGATGAACCTTTTGCCGGTGTTGACCCCATCTCAGTACTTGATATTAAAAAAATTATCCAGCATTTAGGTCAGCGTGGTATCGGTGTATTAATTACCGACCACAATGTGCGTGAAACGCTTGATGTGTGTGAAGTGGCTTACATTGTCAGCCATGGTGAGCTGATAGCCTCCGGACCACCACAACAGGTTCTGGCAGATCAGAAGGTACGCGATGTATACCTCGGTGAGCAATTCAGGCTATAGTTAGCAAAAATAATAACAGCGTATCATTCAGGAGAACGGTAGAAGTACATGAAACCCTCTTTGCAACTTCGCTTAGGACAGCAGCTAACCATGACGCCACAGTTGCAGCAGGCTATACGCCTGTTACAGCTGTCGACAATTGAGTTGCAACAGGAAATTCAGGAAGCTCTGGACGCCAACCCATTACTTGAAGCTGAAGACGACTTTGACAGCTTCCCGGAGGCGGCCACCCAGGCTGAACGGAATGATTATGCAGATACTGCTGAAACCAAGTCAACTGACGACAATTATGAGCCCGCTGAACCCGATACCAGTGAGGCAATGACTGAACAAAACATTCAGGAAGATTTGCCACTGGATAATAACTGGGATGACTTAGTCAGCGCCGCGCCGGTCAGTGCGGGCAATGGTGCTGACGAAGACTACGTTTATCAGGGCGAAACCTCTGAAACCCTGCAAGACTACCTGCGCTGGCAAATGCAGCTGACCCCGTTTTCAGATACCGACCGCGTTATTGCCGAAATCATTATTGAAGCCATCGATCCCAATGGCCTGCTGACCATCAGCTGCGACGATATTCTTGAATCGCTCGGCATGGACGATATTGAAGCTGACGAAGTTGAAGCGGTAATAAAACGTATTCAGCTGTTTGATCCCGTGGGTGTGGCCGCCCGTTCAGTACAGGAATGTCTGCTGGTGCAGTTACGCCAATTCGACCCTGCTACACCTTATCTGGCCGATGCACAAAAGCTGATCCGTGATCATACTGAATTTTTAGCCAATCGCGACTTTCGTTCTTTGATGCGTGTGACTAAACTCAAAGAGGATGAGTTAAAAGAAGTCATGCAGTTAATTCACAGCCTGAACCCAAGGCCAGGTGCAGACGTTATCCGGGAAGAGCAGCAATATGTCATACCCGATGTCAGTGTACAAAAAGTAAAAGGCCGCTGGCAGGTGGAATTAAACCCCGATGCTATGCCAAAAGTACGTATTAATCAGCAATATGCAGCAATGTCCAGAACAGCTAAAAACAGCGCAGATACACAGTTTATCCGCTCTCATCTGCAAGAAGCTAAGTGGTTTTTAAAAAGTCTGGAAAGCCGTAATGAAACGTTACTGAAAGTGGCCAACTGCATAGTACAGCAGCAACAAGCCTTTTTTGAACATGGTGAAGAAGCCATGAAACCTATGGTACTGAATGACGTAGCAGAGATGGTAGGCATGCACGAATCCACCATTTCACGTGTTACTACACAGAAGTATATGCATACACCGCGAGGTATATTTGAACTTAAGTTCTTCTTCTCAAGTCATGTTAGTACAGAGAGTGGTGGAGAGTGCTCATCTACTGCTATCCGCGCCTTTATAAAAAAATTAGTGGCGGCGGAGAATCCGGCCAAACCGCTTAGTGACAGTAAAATGGCTGATATTCTGCTTGAGCAAGGCATAAACGTAGCGCGGCGCACTATTGCCAAGTATCGTGAATCTTTGTTTATTCCGCCGTCAAATCAACGCAAGACCTTGATGTAAGTCAGCCTAAAAGAAGGAATATGTCTATGCAAATCAATCTAACTGGTCGCCATGTTGAAATCACAACTGCATTAAAAGAATACGTTGACAACAAATTTGCTAAACTGGAACGCCATTTTGATCATATAAATAATGTACATGTGATCCTAAACGTGGAAAAATTAAAGCAGATCGCAGAAGCTAAACTGCATTTAAATGGTGGTGAAGTATTTGCGGTTTCCGAAGACGAGAATATGTATGCGGCCATTGACCAGTTAATAGACAAGCTGGATCGTCAGGTAATTAAACACAAAGAGAAAATAGCCCGGCACTAAGTAAACTATGATGAATTTAACCTCTATGCTGGCCGAGAACTGCACTAAAAGTGCAGTTCTTTTTAATAGCAAAAAACGTATTCTGGAATACATTGCCGAACTGGCGCATCAGCAATTACCCGAGATGACCGAGTACGGCATTCTTGAAGCGCTGATGACGCGCGAGAAACTCGGCTCAACCGGTATTGGTGGTGGTATCGCTATCCCGCATGGCAAATTAAAATGTGTCACTTCGCCTTTGCTGGTATTTGTGGTCAGTAAAGAAGCTATTCCGTTTGATGCTATTGATAACCAGCCAGTAGATATTTTCTGCGCCATTCTGATCCCCGAAGCCCAGTGCCAGGCGCATCTGAGCACCCTGGCTGGTATCGCAAAATTGCTCAGCCAAAAAGAGCTGACCAAAAAAATCCGTCATGCACAAACCAACCAGCAGTTATATCAGTTGCTCGTGCAGTACAGTGAGGCAGAAACGTTAAAATGAAGCTACTAGTAGTCAGCGGTCGTTCCGGTTCGGGTAAGTCTGTAGCCCTGCGAGTAATGGAAGATCTTGGCTACTATTGTGTTGATAATATTCCGGTCAATTTACTGCCTACGCTGGCCACTACAGTAATAGGCCAGTACGAACGTGTCGCTGTTAGCATTGATGTACGTAACCTACCCAAAGACCCAGACGAATTAACCGAGATTTTGTCTTATCTGCCCAGAAAACTGGAACTAACCATTCTGTATCTGGATGCAGATCACGCCAGCCTGATTAAACGCTTCAGCGAAACACGCCGTCTGCACCCATTGTCACATCAGGCCATGTCGCTTGATGAAGCTATTTCTGAAGAGCAGCAACTGCTGGACCCTATCTCCAGCCGCGCCGACTTATACATTGATACCACTGAACTGAACGTGCATCAGTTAGCAGAGCAGCTGCGTGAACGTATCTTAGGCCAGAAAACCGGCCGTCTGGTGATCCTGTTCGAATCATTCGGCTTTAAGTACGGTATACCCAAAGATGCCGATTTTGTTTTTGATGCACGCTTTTTACCCAACCCACACTGGGAGCCAGATCTGAAACCATTAACGGGGCTGGACCAGCCGGTAAAAGACTATCTGGCGGCACAATCTGTGGTAGTAAAATACATCTGGCAAATTAACAGCTTTATCAGTACCTGGCTGCCGCATCTTGAACGTAACAACCGCAGCTATTTAACCATTGCTATCGGCTGTACCGGCGGACAACATCGCTCAGTTTACATTGCAGAAAGCCTGACAGAGAGCTACCGCAGCCTACGGGATGATGTTCAGGTAAGGCACCGCGAGTTGTTCAGACACGCAGCTAAGGGCTAACTATGAGCAAATGCAGTGAATCCGTTACTATCGTCAACCAGCTGGGTTTGCATGCACGGGCAGCCAGCAAACTGGCGCAACTGTGCCAGCAGTTCAGCGCACGTATAGAGCTGGTACAGGAAGACAAAAGCGCTGATGCCAGTAGTGTTCTGGCATTACTGATGCTGGCAAGCAGTAAAGGTAAAACGCTGCAGGTATGTACCGAAGGTGCCGATGCGCAGCAAGCGCTGGACGCGGTGGTAAATTTGATCAAAAACGGTTTCGACGAAAACTAAGCTGCTAAGGCAGTGGTTTTCTGTCATGTTGTTTCTGTTGTGCCGGGTGTATGCTGTCTTTTCCTGTCGTTTTATCTATTGCCTTTAACTTATAATGCAACGCTGTTTTTATCAGCATATGTGCGCTGATGGGCGCGGTGATCAGTAAAAATATGGTGATCAGCAGTTCATGTACGCTGGTTTCACCAAGGGTATAAAAAAAGAACATCGAGCCAAGCAGTATACCGCCCATGCCAAGCGTGGTCGCCTTGGTAGGCCCATGTAAACGCATAAAAAAATCGGGCATCCGCGTCAGGCCAATAGAGCCTATCAGCACGAAACTGCCACCCAGTAACAGGAAAAATGCTACTACCCATTCAATCCAGTATTCCATCATGCTCTCCTATTCTATAATGTCGCCGCGCAGCAGAAACTTACACACCGCTACTGTGCTAACAAAGCCCAGCATCGCTATTAGCAGCGCCGCCTCAAAATACAGCGGCGACTCCATCAACAAGCCGTACAGAATAATCAGCGCGATGCTGTTAATGTACATAGTATCCAGCGCAAGAATGCGATCCGGAATACTGGGGCCACGTAACAGGCGATACAGGTTTAGCAACAACGCGATGCTGATCATGGCAAACACCAGCATAATGACATTATCTAGCATTGAAAAATCTCCTTTAATGGCGCTTCGTAGCGCTGTTTAATGTCATTAATCAGCTCCGCCTCGGTACCCGACAGGTTTAATACATGAATTAATAACCAGCGCTGTGGCATCGGCTCGCCCGGTTGTAAGCTGTCTTTGCTCGGATAAATTTCAGCGCTGACGGTACCGGGTGTCATCGACACAGTACTGGCCAAAATAGTAATTGGCAGCTCGTGTTGTAAATCCAGCGGTACTTTCACAAAAGCCGGTTTTAATCGTGTTCTTGGCCCCAGAATCAGCAATGCTACCTGGGCATTTGCTGTGACAATATCAGCCAGCACCCGCAGTATATAGCGTAGCCCCAACAAAGGGTGCTCTATTAATGGCTGCGGATCACGGAATCTAAGTGTAAAAAGCGGAATAACTACGGCTAGTATAACGGCAAAAAACAGGTGCACCGGCGCTATACTCTGGCTTAACAGCAACCAAACGATAAACAGTAAAACGCTACGATAAGGTGTGGGTAGCCAGCGATATTTAGGCTCAAATCTCATGGTTTGATCTCCTGTACCGACTGCCGGCCAAGAATAATATTCGTGCTGGTGGCTGTATCATATAATTGGGCAGCAGCCTGTTGCGACAGTGCTGTTAATGGCCCGGCAAATACTGCCAGCAAAGGGCTGGCTAGCAGTAACCAGATAACAGCGAAAATCTGCAACCCTGGCGCCTTTTCGCCGCCCGGCTCAGTGCCACTTACCCGCCAGAACAAAATACTGCCAGCACGCGATAATGCCACTATAACCATCAGGCTGCTTAGCAAAATAAGGCTCCACAGCAATATGCGGGTAACCGGCTCAACAGCAGATTGTAAAATCATTAGCTTACCAACAAAGCCGGAAAACGGCGGTAATCCCGCAACCGTTAGCGCACCGATCATAAAGATAAAACCAAGCAGGATTGGCTGGCTCACCCGCCGCCCTGAAACCAGCCGGTCGCCGGCTTTGCCGCGCTGATTGGCGATTAAATCTGCTATCAGAAACAGTGCTGCTGTCACCAGTGTGGAATGCACGGTGTAATACAATGCAGCTGCAGCTGACAGCTCGGTTTGCAACGCCACCAGACTAACCAGGGTACCCACAGACACCAGCACCAAATTAGCCACCAGTTTGCGAAAATCCTGGCTTGCCAATGCACCTACTGCACCTAAAGCGATGGTCGCCAGGCCTGCGGGTAACAACCAATCGCTGGCCATTCCAGCAAGTGGCCCGGCATTCTCGCCAAAGATAGTGCTATACACCCGCAGCAGCGCATAAACTCCTATTTTAGTCATTACAGCAAACAATGCGGCAACCGGTGCTGATGCCGAGGCATAAGTTGCAGGCAGCCAAAACTGTAGCGGCAACACTGCGGCTTTAAGGGCAAATACTATCATCAGCATCAAGCCGCCCGCTTTAACCAGCATCAGATCTTCTGCCGGTAATGCCGCTACTTTTACTGCCATGTCGGCAATATTTAATGTACCCAGCGTGCCGTACATTACCGCCAGCGAGAACAGGAAAATAGCCGAACCGGTTAAATTCAGTACCACATAATGTACTGCCGCTTTGGTTTTATTTTTGCCACCGGCATGGATCAGCAACGCATACGACGCGATCAGCAACACTTCAAAAAACACGAACAGATTAAATAAGTCGCCGGTTAGAAAGGCGCCATTAATACCCATCACCTGAAACTGAAATAGCGGATGAAAGAACGAGCCCTTTTCATCTTCGCCGGCACTGCCGTAACAAATAGCCCCTAACGCCAGAAAGGACGTCAGGCAAACCATCACCACTGAAAGGGTATCGGCTACCAGAATAATACCAAACGGCGCCTGCCAATCACCCACTGCATAATGTATTAAACCCTGCTGTTGCACCTGTAACAGTAAGCACACCGCCAGTACCAGCTGAATAGCACTGGAAATCATACTTACCCAGCGCCGGCGCATTGGCGAGTAATGCACCGGTGGCAACATAATTATTAATGCTGTTAAAAATGGCAGCAAAATGGGCGCGGTAATCAGATGCCACATCAGCGACTCTCCTTCTTCGACATCTCAGATTCCGGCAACTTGCCATCGACATGATCATTACCCAGATCTGCCCGGGCACGTATTGCCAGAATCACCAAAAATGCCGTCATAGCAAAGCCTATTACAATTGCGGTGAGCACCAGTGCTTGCGGTAAGGGATCAGCATATTGCTCGCTGGTACCAAGCACTGCAGCCCCCCGCAGCGTTAAGCGGCCGGAAGAGAAAATAAACAGGTTAACTGCATAAGACAGCATGGTCAGGCCTAACACTACCGGGAAGGTGCGGCCACGTAACATCAGAAATACGCCACAAGCGGTAAGAAAACCGATACAGCAAGCAAACAAGGTTTCCATTAAATTGTATCCTTATGCACAGGCCGGTGGCTGGTAGTCATTTTACCCAGGCTGGCCAGAATCAGCAGTGTAGAGCCGACAACCGTAATATAAACTCCCAGGTCAAAAGCAATAGCACTGGCCAGCTCAATAGTGCCCAGCAGCGGAATATCAAAATAGTCAAACCAGGACGTCAGGAATGGCCGGCCGAATACCCAGCTGGCCACACCGGTAAACAACGCAATCAGCAAGCCTACGGCTACCACGCGCTGATATTCTACATTCATCCGCTCTTTTACCCAGTCAACCCCCTGCGCAATGTACTGCAGAATAATTGCTACAGCGGTAATTAAGCCGGCAATAAAGCCGCCGCCGGGTAAATTGTGGCCGCGGAAGAAAATATACACCGACACCATAACAGCCAGTGGCAACAGGCTTTGCGATACCGTAGACAGCAACAATGAATGCCGCTCTGTCGCCCAGGGCCGGCCTTCACCGTCACTGCTGGGTTTAAACACCGGAATACGGGTCAGCAGCTTAAAAATACCTAAAGAAGCTATACCCAATACCGCAATTTCGCCCATGGTATCGAACCCACGGAAATCAACCAGAATAACGTTGACCACATTAGTTCCGCCACCACCGGTTTTAGCATTGGCCAGGAAAAACTCAGAAATACTGTTTAACGGCCGGGTCATCAGGGCATAACTTAAACTGCCAACCAGCACACCGACCATGCTGGCAATACTGATATCGCGTACCACCCTTGGGGCCTCTGATTGCTTAGGAGTTTTATGCGGTAAAAAGAATAACGCCAGCATCAACAGAATAACGGTTACCACTTCTACTGAAAGCTGGGTTAGTGCCAGATCCGGCGCAGAAAAACGGGTAAAGGCTATCGACACCATCAAGCCTACTACCGAGATCATTAACAGCGCCACAACCCGCTTGCGGTGCCATACCACCGTAGCAAAAGCAGCAATAAGCAACATCGCCGCCCCCGTGGCATTTACTGCATCAACAGGCAACTCATCACGCCCGCCCCACAAGGTGTCCAGTTCAATTAGAGGCATTCCCGCCAACACAATAAAGGCCAATAACACCAGTACCATGTATCGCTGCAACGAGCCGTTGTCGAGCCACTGATAAAACTGATCACAGCGGGCAATCAGCGCCTTAACACCGCCTTCAAAACTGTTTAGCGCATCCACATCAGGTAAACTATTCTGAAAATCAAACAGGTGCTTACGGTTGACATAAATCAGCGTACCACCGGCCAGCGCTAGTATGCTCATCATCAGCGGCAGGTTAAAACCATGCCAGATTGCCAGGCTGTATTCCGGCACCGCCCCCCCGACCACGGAAGCCGAGGCTGCATGTAACAGATCGCCAATTAAGTAAGCCGGAAAAATACCCACCAGAATACACAATGCGACCAATACTTCTACCGGAACCCGCATATAACGTGGTGGCTCGTGTGGTGTTTTGGTTAAACCCTTTGGCTGGCCGTTAAAAAATACATCATGAATAAAGCGCATTGAATAGGCGACAGAGAATATAGCGGCTACCGTTGCCAGCACAGGAATAACCCATGACAAAGAGCCCAGCAGATGCTGATGTAGTGTTTCAGCGAAAAACATTTCTTTCGACAGGAAACCGTTGAGTAAAGGTACTCCCGCCATTGCAGCAGCAGCCACCATCGCCAGAGTTGCGGTAATTGGCATAAATTGCCATAGACCATTGAGCTTTCGCATATCACGCGAGCCGGACTCATGGTCAATAATACCGGCAGCCATAAACAACGATGCTTTAAAAGTGGCATGGTTAATAATATGGAACACCCCAGCTACTGCCGCTAAATCGGTGCCCATACCAAACAGCAAGGTAATTAAGCCCAGATGGCTGATCGTTGAATAGGCCAGCAAGCCTTTTAAGTCATGCTTAAACAGCGCCAGATAAGCACCTATCAGCAAGGTAGCAAGGCCGGTTAAACTCACCAGAATAAACCATAACTCGGTGCCAGACAGCGCCGGGTAAAACCGCGCCAGCAGAAAAATACCCGCCTTTACCATAGTGGCTGAGTGTAAGTAAGCACTTACCGGCGTGGGTGCCGCCATGGCATTAGGCAACCAGAAATGAAACGGAAACTGCGCCGATTTGGTAAAACAACCCAACAAAAACAGCACTAACAATATCGGATACCAACCGTGTTGCTGAATAACATCGGTACTGGCCAGCACCACATCTAAATCATAACTGCCTACCACTTGCCCTATTAATAAAAACGCCGCTAACAAGGCTAAACCGCCAGCACCTGTTACCGTTAATGCCATACGGGCACCACGACGCGCTTCAGCTTTATGCCACCAGAAGCTGATTAACAGGAAAGAGCTGATACTGGTTAGCTCCCAGAACATCCAAAGCTGCAGTAAATTGCCCGACAAAACTATGCCCAGCATCGCGGTCATAAATAGCATTAAATAGGCATAAAAACGGGGCATCGAATCGCGCTCAGACAAGTAATAGCGCGCATACAGAATGATCAGCAGGCCAATGCCTAAAATCAGCAGGCTGAATAAATACGCCAGGCCGTCAAGCCGTATGGATATATCCAGGCCAAGTAACGGGATCCACGACAGGAAAAAACGTACAGTTTCACCGCTCAGTACCGGTGCGGTATGTAACAGTACCAGCATCAGCGCAATAGCGGGCGGCAGAGCGGTAGCCAGTGCACAGGCACTGCGGTTCCATTTAGCAGCCAGCAGCGGAACCAGAGCTCCAAGCAGCGGCAGAAGTAAAATCCACATAAGTGTCATAACTGTCGCGCGTCCTTATTAGAATAAACTTAACTGATACATCCAGCCTCTGCCATTAATCTTACAGATTAAGTTGTTGATATCCTAGGCAGTTAACTAAGCATAGAAGACAGATTGCCTTTGCAACATGGGCGGGCTGAAAAATCAGTTTGTCGGGTGTAATGCCGATATTTATACCGTTATCTGTCAGAAAAGTCTATTGAAACCGGCCGGCCTGACAGCTGCTGGCAGCAGGCTTTACCGCAAAAAAAATGATAGTTATCGCAACTAACCACTGCCACTATTTTATTGGCAAGCTGGCGCCAGCACGGTAAACAAGATACAACTAAAGACATTAATTGCAGCCAACTTAGAGGAGGCTTTATGACTACCCGCACCGAACATGACAGCATGGGTGAACTACAGGTACCTGTATCAGCTTTGTATCAGGCGCAAACGCAGCGTGCTGTGCAAAACTTCAATTTAAGTGGTTTACCCTTACCACCACAGTTTATTCAGGCTCTGTTACAGATTAAAAAAGCGGCCGCCGGCGCTAACCAACAGTTGGGGCTGCTGGATACAGGCATCAGTCAGGCTATTATAAACGCTGCTGATGCGCAGTTAACCACAACCGATATGCAGCAGTATCCGCTGGATATCTTTCAAACCGGCTCCGGCACCAGCAGCAATATGAACGTAAATGAAGTGCTGGCGACACTGGCCAGCCAAAGCCTGAATACAGCCGTAAGCCCGAATGATCATGTTAATCTGGGCCAAAGCAGCAATGACACTATTCCCTGTGCAATTCACGTCAGTGCTGCGCTGGCGATACAACAGCAGTTATTACCGGCAATACAACTATTGCAACAGCGCCTGGCTGAAAAATCAGCTGAAGTAGGCCACCTGATTAAAACCGGTCGTACTCATCTGATGGATGCCATGCCGGTTAGCTTTGCTCAGGTGCTGGGTGGCTGGCAGGCTCAGTTACACCTGACAGCAAACCAGCTGCAACAACAATTACACCAGCTGCAAGCCCTGGCACAAGGTGGCACGGCAGTAGGCAGCGGCATTAATGCTGATCCACGCTTCGCTGCGGTATTTTGCCAGCAACTGAGTAGCAACACCGGTATGGCATTTCGCCCTGCCGACAACTTCTTCAGTGCTATTGGCTCACAAGACACTGCCGTGGCAACGTCTGGTGCATTAAAAACCCTGGCAGTATGCCTGATGAAAATATGCAACGACTTGCGCTGGATGAACTCAGGCCCGCTGGCCGGCCTGGCGGAAATTGAACTGCCGGCACTGCAGCCAGGGTCGTCTATTATGCCGGGCAAAGTTAATCCGGTTATTCCTGAAGCGGTTGCCATGATTAGCGCCCAGGTAATAGGCAATGACACCACCATCACCGTTGCCGGCCAGTCTGGTAATTTTGAGCTGAATGTTATGCTGCCTGTTATTGCCTACAACCTGTTGCAAAGCATTGAACTGCAAGCCAATGGCTGCAAAGCTCTGGCAGAGCAAGCCATTAAAGACTTTACGGTGCGCGAGGACAACATCAGTAAAGCGCTGGCGCGCAACCCTATTTTGGTTACCGCACTTAACCCGTTAATTGGCTACTCCAAAGCGGCAGAAATTGCCAAGCAAGCCTACAAACAGCAACGGCCGGTATTGGATGTAGCACTGGAACACACCAGCTATAGCCGCAGCGAACTGGAAAAATTACTCGATCCAGCCCGCCTTAGTGCTGGCGGTAATATGGCGTAATCAGCAGTGTTTGGTTCAAATACGAACGTTTTGCGCTAAAGCCTGGTGATTTTATCACCACGGCTTGCGCTTTATCCCTCCCTTCGGCCATAACTATGCCCGCAGCAATATGATTACTGCCTTAGTGCGCAACAAAATTGCCACCGGTAGACAAAAAACAAAATTAATAGCTGCATATAAAAATAATTATTTAAAATCAACAGGGTGTCTTGCATTTTCGGTTAAGCAGTACGGCGGTAAAGTGCACCCAAAGCAAAGGGTAGCCAACAATGTTTAATAAAACGCTTCTTGCCATTCTGGTTGGCAGTAGTTTGTTGCTGGGCTGCAACAGCAGCGACAACGACGACACAACACCAGAGCCCGATACCGGCGCTGAAACTCCGGCACCGGATACCAGCGTAGTTAACCTGACTGATCTGGACTCGGTATACGGTTATGCCGCAGAAAATGGCGGCACCACCGGCGGCAGTGGTGAAAATAAAGTAGAAATTACTGTCTGTACCGGCGAAGAGATGATCAACGCTATTAAAAATAAAGATCCTGCTCGCCCGCTTACCATCTGGGTAAATGGCACTATTACACTGCAAAATGCCAACGACAGCCGCATCGACATTAAAGATGTATCAGATATTTCTATTATAGGCCTGGGTACTCAAGGCGAAATGGCCGGCATCGGCTTTAATATTGTGCGTGCAGAAAATATTATTATCCGCAACCTGCGTATTCACCATGTGCGGGCGAATATGGGCGCGCCAGGTGATGGTATCAGTATGGAAGGCCCCGTACGCAATATCTGGATTGACCATAACGAGATTTACAACAGCCTGACAGTGGACGACCCGGCACTAACCGAAGATCAGGTAAAAGACTATTATGACGGCTTGGTAGACGCCAAAGGCGATGCCCAGTTTATTACCATCTCGTTTAATAAATTCCATAACAGCTGGAAAACCTCGCTGGTAGGCTCATCTGACAGCGACAACTTTGACCGCACACTAACTTATCACCACAACCACTGGTATAACGTTAATTCGCGCTTGCCACTGTTCCGTTTTGGTAAAGGCCATATCTATAACAACTTCTATGATGGCGCGCTGGAAAGCGGTATTAATTCGCGCATGGGTGCGGTTATCCGCATTGAGCACAACCACTTCGCTGATATGAAAAACCCGGTAATGTCGTTATACAGCCAGGAAATTGGCTACTGGCAGCTGATTGACAATATCTTTGAAAATATCACCTGGGAAGAAAGCCCGGCCGATGGTGTGGTTGCCGGTGAAGATGCCGAGTCTACCGGCGAGCTCGACGTGCCATACAACTACAGTGGTAACCTGATCCCGGTACATAACGTAAAAGCTACAGTACTGTCTTACGCTGGCGTTGGCGTTATCGACACGCCGCCAAGCCCGGGTTTATGCGCAGCACCGCCACCACCAGAGCCGGTAGACCCAGGGCCAGAACCGGTGCCGATTGACCCGGTAGAACCACCACTAAGTGTCGATTGGGGCGCTTATGATGGCAGCCTGCAGCCCTTTGCAGCCAATTCTATTACCTTACCGGATGGCACACAGAGCAGCTTCGAGCCGCAACAAAGCGGTGGTGCAGCCGAGCCGAATCTGTTTACCGCCAATGGTGATGGCACTGTTACCTTTGACAGCCTGGCCAATGCTGCTGATCGCAGCCGCGCTAAACTAAATAATGTGGCACCGGCAGATGGGGTTTATCCGAAGTTTTTCACCTTACTAATGGGTATCAAAGGTAATGCCGGTGGTAACCGCATGCTGGAAACCGAAATTGCGCTGGGCGACAGTGCCGCAGCGGGCGCCACCAGCCGGTTAAAAGTGGTGTTTCGTAATGACGGTAATAATTCAGGGGTACAACTGGAAAATGCCGATAACGGTTCATCTGTTACCGCAGGTAAAGGCAACGAGCCCGATCCGCTGGATATGAGCCAGTTCCGGGTTTACCATTTTACCGTTGCGTTAACCTCGCCCACTACCGGTAATGTTGCCTTGTATGTTGCCGGTAACAACACGCCGTTAGTGCAGCTTGAAGGCGTAACCATGCGCCCTGCCAGCAACAATACCGACAACTACCTGCAACTGGGAGATGCCGGTGGCAGCGGCTATCTTGGCGATATCGACTGGGTGCTGTGGACCGACGCCAGCGCTTATACGCCTGATATGCTAAAAGGCCTGCTGCCTGCTGGTATAGGTGATATCAGCGGCTACGAAGCCCAACCTTAAGTAACCCCATCACCACGGTACAGTATTAGTTATTCAATACTGCACCGTGGTGTCGTTAAATATTTACTAAATATTCATTGCTAAGCCCCCCTACTTTGTCGGTATAATTCTGCTTTTGTTTTACATCAACATAACAATAAGGAAGCTGTCTCATGGAGAATTCTGTTAGCACTACGGCGCAGGAAAACCCGCCGGTGCGTGTTGGTAAAGTGCTATTTAGCGGTCAGGCCGGTGAGTTTTTTGGTATCTGGATTGTCAATCTGTTACTGAGTATTGTTACCTTAGGCATATACAGTGCATGGGCTAAGGTACGTACTAACCAGTATTTTTATGGCCACACCCGCATTGACAGCCAGCCATTTCGTTATCTGGCTACACCGATACAAATTTTAAAAGGCCGTATTATCGCGGTTATTATCTTTGCGCTGTTTTTTATTGCGTCGTCTTTATCACCGGTTCTGGCCGTTGTACTGGCATTGCTGTTTATGTTGGCGTCGCCCTGGTTAATTGTACAAAGCCTGAAATTCAATATGCGTATGACCAGCTACCGTAATGTGCGGTTTGCTTTTCACGGTGATTATGCCGGCGCATTTAAATACTTTGTATTGCTGCCGGTGCTGGCGCTGTTCACTTTCTACCTGGCTATGCCGTGGGTGCTGAAAAAAATTGACCGCTATATTTGCAGTAATACCAGTTTTGCTGGCCAGAAAATGCAAATAAATACTGACACCAGTTCATACTATATTGCTGTTTTAGTGGCGATGGCTGCCGTTATGGGTGTTATCACAGTGATGATAATTGTGGGTGTAGTATTAGTAGGTGTTATGGCCGCTACCGGTGTTGCTGACGCTGGCGTTGCCACAGTACTTGTTACCGGCGCAGTATTTGTTTTGTACTTTTTTGCTTTTGCTTTAAGCGGCGCCATTTACCACAGCATGATCCGCAACCATATATTTGAGCGCACCGAACTGCCTGGCATTGCCAAATTTAAGTCTGAAATGCAGGTAATGCCATATTTATGGTTAACGGTAACAAACTTGCTGGCGATTATTTTCAGTTTAGGCCTGGCTTACCCCTGGGCAAAAATTCGTAAAGCGGCTTATCTGGCTTCAGTAACGACGGTAGCGGTATATCCGCAGGCCGACTCGTTGGTTGATCAGGTGCAGCAAAGCAGCAATGCCTTTGGCGAAGAAGCGGCAGGCTTGTTTGACATAGATGTATCTTTAGCCTGATGTCAGCCTTATCTGCCGTTAACGGCCAGTTCCAGCATGCTGGCAGCAGCACGTTATACCGTGCTGTTGCCACCTTTGCAGATAACGGCCAGCTGATGATCCGCAGCACGCAAAGCGACACTATACTTACCGAAGCCACACCAGCCGATTACCGTTTTGGCAGTGTGATACCGGGACTGGCAGTTGAACTGCAACTGCGTGATGGCGCCATCTTTGTACCAGATGACCCGCGCTTTCGCTGGCCGCAATTGTCTGGCACTGCCAAAACTGCCGCCAGGCTGGAAAGCCACAAGCTATCTATTCTGGCTGCAGTAATCCTGTCGCCCTTGTTACTGTGGTGGATTATTGTTGATTTAATGCCCATGCTGGCCAGCGCTGCTGTGCCTCTGGTGCCCGACAGCGTTAAACAGCAAATGGGCCAGCAAACGTTTTATTCCTTACAACAAACCGCGCTGGAGCCAACAGAGCTAACACCGGCACAACAAGCTACAGTGCATTATCACTGGCAAATGGCATTGCAAAAGCTACCGCTGGAGTATAAAGACTACAAGCTGCATTTGTATAAGTCAGATTTTTTTGGCGCCAATGCGTTTGCCCTGCCGGACGGCACAGTCGTTATGACAGACGAACTGGTTACCTTATTAAAAGACAAACCCGATGCCATTCTGGCCGTGCTGTTACATGAAATTGGCCACGTCGAAGGCCAGCACAGTGTGCGGTTAATTGCCCAGTCGTTAGGTGCAGCACTGGTATTTGGTATTTTGTTTGGCGATCCTGAAGGCATTGCCGACTTATTACTCGGCTCTGGCTCAGTAATGCTGCAAAGTGCTTTCTCGCGCGATATGGAACGCGAAGCTGATCAGTTTGCTGTGGAGCAATTAAAAGCGCTGGGTAAATCGCCCTCGGCTTTTGCCGATGCGATGTCGGCATTACTGAACGAGCGCAGTACTGACGACCAAGGTACCAGCACATTGTTAAAGTATCTCAGTACTCACCCCGACACCCGCGAGCGTATCGAGCAAGCCCGGCAACACGACACACCCTGAATACCGGCGCCAGATTCCGCTGGCGCTGTTTTATTGCTATAGTTGCCAGCAAAACCAAACAGGGACAATACCTTATGTTTCGCTTTGCCAGCTTAGCTTGTGCTTTATTCGCTACCGGCCTTTTTACCAGCAATCTCAGCGCCGCTCCGGTGGTACTGTCAGATATTAAAGGCTACGGCTTCAACTCTGCGCGCCAGCTGCAGCAGTTCAGCGTACTGGTGTTTGACGATACAACCGGTAAAGTACTGGCCCGCGGCGACAGCGCTGTTGCTGCGCAATATCCGCAGGCAAAAAAGCTGGCTGGCAATGGTAAAACCGTATTGCCGGGTTTAATTGACGGCCACGGCCATGTACTGGGGTTGGGGCAATATTTAGCCGTGGCAGAACTGCGTGGCAGCGAAACAGAGCAAGACGCCGTGACGCGGGTAGCGCAATTTGCTGCTGCCAATGCGGATGCGTCCTGGATTATTGGCCGTGGCTGGAACCAGGTATTGTGGCCTGCTAAGCAGTTTCCTACCACAGCCTTACTGGATGAAGCCGTTAACAACAAACCAGTGTATTTAACCCGGGTTGACGCCCATGCCGGTTGGGCCAACAGCAAAGCGCTGGCGCTGGCCGGTATTAATAAAGACACCATAGACCCACCCGGCGGTGAAATTATCCGCGACAGCAAAGGTAACCCAACTGGTGTATTAATAGACAACGCCATGGCGCTGGTAGAGCAACATATACCCGAACCAGATGACAACGACACCCTGCGTGCGTTAAACGTAGCCTTTTCCCATTTGCTGGCACTGGGTATAACCAGCGTGCATGATGCAGGTGTTG
Organism: Rheinheimera hassiensis; assembly: GCF_022436675.1. Taxonomy (GTDB): domain Bacteria; phylum Pseudomonadota; class Gammaproteobacteria; order Enterobacterales; family Alteromonadaceae; genus Alishewanella; species Alishewanella hassiensis. The sequence continues at coordinate 221,426 of NZ_JAKUJZ010000001.1, forward strand.
ATACCGGCACCATCAAGCTGTATCAGCAACTGGCGGCAGAGCAAAAACTGCCACTGCGTATCTACCCGATGCTTTCAGCACGCGACCCACAGCTGCCGCAGTGGCTGGAAGCCGGCATTATTGATGATAAAACCGACTTTCTTGATATCCGCTCAGTAAAAATTTATGGCGATGGCGCCCTCGGCAGCCGTGGTGCCGCGTTAATAGAGCCCTACAGCGACCAGCCATCGCAAAAAGGCTTACTGGTGACCCAGCCGGACCAGTTAACGCAAATTATGCAAATGACGATAGATGCTGGTTTTCAAACCAACGTGCACGCCATAGGCGATTTAGCTAACCGCCTGGTGCTGGACCGCTTCGAGCAATTAGTGCCAGAAGATAAACGTAAGCGAAGCCGCCACCGGGTAGAACATGCGCAAATTGTATCGCCCAAAGATATTCCGCGCTTTGCCAAACTGCATGTGTTGCCGGCGATGCAGGCGGTACATGCGACTTCAGATAAAAATATGGCCGGCGATCGCTTAGGCGTGGCACGGCTGCGTGGCGCCTATGCCTGGCGCAGCTTTATTGATCAAGGCAGCATTATTGTTGGCGGCTCCGATTTTCCGGTTGAACTGGCCGAGCCATTTCATGGCATTCATGCCTCGGTTACCCGGCAAAGCCAGGATAACCAACCGGTTGGTGGTTGGTTGCCAGAGCAAAAACTTAGCTTAACTGAAGCGCTACGCTCTTTTACTGTTGACGCCGCCTATGGCGCTTTTCAGGAAAACAGCATGGGCACGCTGGCACCAGGCAGCTGGGCCGACTTTATCCTGGTAGATCGCGATATCTACAACATTCCGGCCGAGCAGTTATGGCGGGTAGAGGTAGAACAAACCTGGGTTAACGGTAAACAGGTATTCGCTAAATGATCAGCCAGAAGTGGAGCAAGTTAATCCGCTCCTTACAGCAAAAGAAATACCGCAAAGCCGAACAGCTGTTTTTTGTTGAAGGCGAAAAAGCCGTGCTGGAATTGCTGGTATCCACCTGGCAGGTAGAGGCCGTTTTTGCCACCGAAGCATTTTTACAGCGCTACCCGCAGCAAGTAACAACAGCGGCGCTGGTGCAACAATGCAGCGCCGATGAGCTGGTAAAGGTAGGCACCTTTAGCAGCAATGATGCTGCGCTGGCAGTGGTAAAAATGCCAGCGCAGAGCGATTTTGTGCCGCATAGCCACGGCTTTGTACTGGTGCTGGACCAGATCAATGACCCCGGTAACCTCGGTACCATTATCCGTATTGCCGACTGGTATGGTATTAAACATATTGTCTGCTCGGCGGATACTGCCGACTGCTACAACCCCAAGGTTATTGCCGCCGCCAAAGGCTCGTTTTTGCGGGTGCAGCTGCATTACCAACCGCTGCAGCCGCTGCTGGCACAAAGTTCTGCGCCGGTGTACGGCGCTTATCTGGGTGGTGAGCCGGTGCACAGCTTAAAACTTAGCCAACCCGGTGGTTTTATTGTGCTGGGCAATGAAGCCAATGGCATCAGCACAGAATTAGAGGACGTGATCAGCCGTAAAATTACCATCCCCGCCTTTGGTGAAGCGGAATCACTCAATGTTGGTATAGCCGCCGCGGTGATCTGCGATAATTTGCTAAGGCTAAGCAAGCAGTAAATATCCATATCTAGCTAAAAGCCGCAGGAAATCGAAGCATAGATGTAGCAGCAAAGCTTTATAACCACTGATTATCAGGATGTCCTCATGGAGAAAGCAGCAAAAGTTAACCAAACCTATGCCAGTGCATTTCATCTGCTAATTGGAATGGAACGCGCTATCCGCTCAGCAAATATGCTACTCGAGCTCACAGAGCCTGAAGATACGATGTCTGAGATTTATTTGGACGCTGCAAGCCACATACAAAGTTATTTCATAAATACTGAAGCAGTACGGCAAACGATGCAATCAAGCTCTTTGCAATACCAAATTAATGATTCGACTCAATCGGCAATCATATTTATTGGTAAAGCTATCCGAAATCATGTTGCTCACGAGGGCCTCTGGCTTCCATGTTTTTATAATGAAGTAAGAGCTGGCATAGGTCGTACTCAATATTTCGGTATATTCTCTTCAACGTTACTAAAATCGCTCAAGAATACCAGTGATAAAGCTAAGGAAAAATCCCCAGCAACGGAAGAGTTAACTAACAACAATGACACCAGGGTTAAAGCAGCAGAAACCTACATTCAAAACAATGAAGTAACAGGAGTAATTATACTTAAACACTTCGTAGAGGCTCACTTAGCGGCATTCTTCCCACCGATAATAAAGAGAATTCAACAGTTTTCCAACACTGCGACAGCTAAGCAAATAACACGTAATCGACTAGACGTCTCGTTAGGCACACTCACAGACTTGATAACGCGTATCAAGAGTTATAACTGCTACCCTGCATCATAGATTAATATGATGAAATGCTTTTGCATGATAAAGCCAGAGCTCTAAGCACCGACAGTGCTACTAAGCAGTAACTGTCATCGCTTTTTCAGCTGTTGAACGTTGGCTTTTGCTGTAAACAAACTCAGGAGCAAGATCGACTCCGGCATCCCACTCTATGGTGTCAAATGAAACCCGAACCCGGTTAAATACTGCCACGTCTTGCAACCGCTTAAATACGCCGAAATCCAAATAGGGTTTCATATCCAAAATGCCTTTTTCGCCGTTATCAAAGCTCACTGCCAACAGATAATTATCCAGCGGCGCTACCGTTTTCACAGATGGATACATTGTTCACCTCATAAGTGTGTGTTGCTATTAACCATCTGCGCTCTTGTAAACATCAGTATCTTACTAAGCCAGCGCCCTAAGCACCGCTTGAGGTTCTTTAGCAACAACATGCAATAATGCTAAAGCCGGCCCATGTGGCGTGCGGTCGCCCCGCTCCCAATGCCGCAAGGTAGACACGCTAATGCAAAACTTAGCGGCAAACTCCAACTGAGTCATGCCCAGTTTATGCCGAATCCCTGCTACATCTACCTCTGCCGGGCGATGCGTTTTTGCCGCAACAGGTTGTCCCTTGTTTAACGCTATGGCTTCTTGCAACCCCTGCGCAATACTGTCAAATGCCTTAGCCATGATGTTTCTCCAATGCTGTATCAACAAGAATACTAACTAACTTCGACAACGCATTTCTGTCTGATTTAGACAAATTCGCCCGTTCGTTTTTGCCAAACAGCGTGAGTAAATACAGCGGTATTCGCTCATCGTGATAATAATAAATAGCCCTTACGCCACCACTTTTGCCTTTGCTGCCACGACTCCACCGTAATTTACGAATGCCACCCGTGCCTTCCATCAGATCTCCCGCTTTTGGGTGTTCTGCAAGGTAATCAATGACAGCTTTACGCTCTTGCTCTGTGAGCAAGGCTTCTGCGCGCTTGATGTATTCCGGCAATTCGGTGATCGTCGTCAGCATGGTTGCAATATAATCCAATGGATTACTTTAAGCAAATATGGATTCACAGGCTAGTTCCGCTGCGCCTAAGCATTAACAGCCAGGCCGCTTTGGGCTACACTGGCGGCAGTATTTTCTCGTTAACCCGGCGGCTTTGACTATGACCTTTCCTACTATTGAACACTCTGTTGGCAACACGCGGCTGGTAAAGCTGCAGCGCATGGCGGCGCATACCAACAGCACGGTATTGCTTAAGCTGGAAGGTGATAACCCGGCCGGTTCGGTAAAAGACCGCCCGGCGCTGAATATGATAGTGCAGGCTGAACGGCGCGGCACTATAAAGCCCGGCGATCGTATTATTGAAGCCACCAGCGGCAACACCGGTATTGCTTTGGCGATGGCGGCAGCGATTAAAGGCTATGCCATGACACTGATTATGCCGGATAACGCTACCGAAGAGCGTAAAAGCTCGATGCGTGCTTACGGCGCTGAGTTGATACTGGTAACCAAAGAGCAAGGTATGGAAGGCGCGCGCGATTTAGCATTGCAAATGCAGGCAGAAGGTAAAGGCATAGTGCTGGACCAGTTTAATAACCCGGATAACCCGGCAGCGCATTATGCCAGCACCGGGCCGGAGATTTGGCAGCAAAGCCAGCAGCAAGTTACGCATTTTGTTAGCAGCATGGGCACTACCGGCACCATTATGGGCGTGTCACGTTACTTAAAACAGCAAAACCCGGCGATACAGATTATTGGCCTGCAACCGGCTGATGGTGCCAATATTCCCGGTATCCGCCGTTGGCCTGAGGCTTATTTGCCAGGCTTTTTTGATAAAAGCCGCGTTGATCAGGTTATGGATATCGGCCAGCAGGATGCGTTAACTGCCATGCGCCGCTTAGCCCGCGAAGAAGGTATCTTTGCCGGCGTCAGCTCTGGCGGTGCAGTACATGCCGCGATAAAACTGGCCGAACAACACAATAACGCCGTTATTGTTGCCATTATTTGTGATCGCGGCGATCGCTACTTATCATCAGGTATTTTCTAGTATTTAAACCGGCTAACCTGAGCATGAATATTTCTAGCAATAGCAGAAATCAACTTGCTTTGCTCGGCGGCATCCGTTGCAGCCTCGCTTAAACTGGTAACTGCAGTACTGATTTCCACCACGTTTTTACTAATATCTTCACTGACGACACTCTGCTCTTCGGCAGCGCTGGCAATCTGAGTTGCGGCATCACTAATACGGTGGGTAGCACTAATGGCCAGTTCCAGTTTTTGTTGCGCTTCTTTGGCTTGTTGCTGAGTTTGTACCGTCATTTGCTGGTTTTGCTGCATAGCTCGCACCACCGCCTGGGTTTTGCTGGTCAGCTCACCTATCAGGCCTTGAATTTCGCCGGTTGATGCCTGCGTTCTGGACGCCAGACTGCGCACCTCATCTGCAACGACCGCAAAGCCTCTGCCCTGCTCACCCGCGCGCGCAGCTTCAATTGCGGCATTTAATGCCAACAAATTGGTTTGTTCAGAAATATTACGTATTACCTCAACAATGCTGTTTATGCTGCCACTGGCATGCTCCAGTTCACCCATCATGGCACCCGCCTGTTGCATACTCTCAGCTAACTGTGTAATCACCCGGGCGGTGCCCAGCACAGCCTGATCACCTTGTTGCACCGAGCCAGCTGCGTCCTGTGCCGATTCAGCTGTCAGCGATGCCTGACCGGCCACTTCAGATGCAGTACTCGACATTTGTGTTACAGCAGTTGCAACCTGCTCAATAGAGCGCTGCTGCAACGCCACTTCCTGATGTGTTCGTAGGGAGATATCAGCACTGACGGCAGACGAGTCCTGCAGTTGTTGTACGAGTTGCGCGGTATCACGCACTATCTGGTGGGTTTTATCCAGAAATAAATCAAGCGCAGACGCCAGATGGCCAATTTCGTCGTGCCGCTTCAAACCAATACGCTTGGTTAAATCACCATCAGATTGAGCCAGACTATCAACCATCACGGTCAGCTGTTGCAAGGGTTTCGCCAAACGGCCCGCAACTATAAACAGGATAATAGCACCGGCCAACGCCACCAGAATCCCCAGCAATAGCTGCCAAAACAAACTCTGGCTAAAGCGATCATCAAGGGTGTCATTCAGTTGTATCATCTGTGCTAATGCTGTGGTTACCGGTACCCGGTACTCAAGCAACCAAGGTGTTTCAAAAGCACTAAGCGCAATAGGTACTGTAATTAAAAAATCATCGCCTTGCTGGCTAACTCCGCCTCCGCCAGATCGTACCTGAGGTTGCAACAGCTGCCACTCATTGCCATCCAAAGGTTTACCAACGCCCTGCTGACTATAGGTACTCCCTACCAAAAATCCCCGGTAAGATACAATACGCAAGTCCCCGGCACCTTGATATAAATCACGGTCTAAATCCTCCAACAGCTTTTTTAAAAATGCCATCGAAACATCGACTCCGGCCATGCCAACAAAACGCTTATTCACCATCACCGGATGGACGATTGAACTCATAAGTGTTGGCACTCCCTGTACATCCCAGACTGCTGGATCAATAACACAAGACGACTGCTTATCGCGCGAGCACAGGTACCATTCATTCAGCCGCAATCCCTGCGCATCCCTTGTCTCGCTATATAAATCTTTTGTGGTTACAGGCCTAACTTCAAGCTGGTTACTCTGATTCCTCGTCCAGTAAGGGCCAAACTGTCCCGTCTCAGTGGAGTGTTTGCCCTCTCCGTAGTTCTCAGCGTCTTTGCCATCAACTGCGTTAGGCTCCCACACAATATAGGCCCCTAAAGCCTGTTGATTGTTTTCTATCGCAGTAAGCACCAACTTACTAATATCCTCCCGACTTAGCTGACTAACAGCTCCTGAGTCAACTAAAGACTGCATGCTGTCAGCCAAGCCTTTGGCGACCCCAAGCGAATTTATAATGACTTGCTCAATCTCATCTGCGCGCACCTGCAACTGATTACTCAGTGAACGCTCTACCTCTTGCTGAAACAACTCCGTGCTGCTGGCCCGGTTAAACTGAAATAACTGATCCGATAACATCATTCCAAACCAGATACAGGCAGCTACAGCCATAATCAAACAGCTACCGGCTATCACTGAAATCTGACTACGCATGGTTTTAAATGTAAAAATGCTCATGAAATTCTTCCGGGTAAGATGCCATAGGGCAGTTTGTCAATTATGCCGCAAATTGGGAATCCCGCCAGTTTTGCGCTATCATCTTTCAATAAATTTTTCATTTAGATCAAATAGGTACTGTCATGCCCCGTAAAAGTCGCCTGATGCTTTGTCTCATCCTTTCTTTTAGCACGGTTTGCGTTGAAGCATCTGAACTGGATGAACTGCGCCAACAGTTACAACAACTCAAACAGCAATTAGGTTTGCTTGAACAAAAAATAGAGCAGCAAGAACAGCAGCTGGCAGTACAACAGCAGGGCCTTGAAACAGTAGAACGAAACAGCAAAGAAACCTCTGCTGATCTGGCCAGCTTAGAACAAAAAGATAACGCAGACGGCATCAGTCTGGGTGGTGCTATCAGAACCAACTACAGCCATACCTCTTACAGCGATGGTAATAAAAATCGCGGTGGCGACTTTGATTTTGATATCTTCCGGCTGAATTTAAACGGTAGCATCGGCGATGTGCTGTTAAATGCAGAAATCCGCTTTTTTGATTATATGACTGCAGTTAAATACGCCTATGTGGGTTATCAGCTAACTGAAGACTGGCAGGTACAAGCCGGTATTACTCAGGTGCCTTTTGGTAACTGGCCGTATAACTCGCATAATTATTTCTTTAGCACCAATTATTACCTGGGCTTGGAAGATGATCACGATCTGGGCATTATGTTTAAGCGTCAGTTGGCAGACAACTGGCAGTTGGACCTGGGCTTTTTCAAAAATGACGAGCTGGGCGGCGTGGATGGCTTTGTCAGCAGCCGTGCCGATCGCTACTCGTACGATATCGTCGGTTATCGTCAGGGCGAAGACGGCATTTATGACGACCCGACGCAGCCGCTGGGCGAATACAACACCTTCTCCGGCCGTTTTGCTTATCAGCTAGAACACAGTACCGATTTTACCACTGAGCTGGGTATATCAGGCCTGGCCGGTGGCCTGCACAATGGCACTTCACGGGCGGGTAGTTACAATGCCTGGGCATTACATTTAAATAGCCACTATCAGCGCTGGAACCTGCAATTGCAACACGGTGAATACCGTTACAACCTTGATGATATGGCCGGTAACGCCATTGATCAGATGGCCGTAGGTGCCTATGCATTTTACGACAGCATTGCTGCCAAAGCGAAAACCAGCACCATCAACCTGGCTTACAGCCTGCCCATTGAATGGGGCCCGGTAACCGGCCTGCAGTTTTATAACAACTATGGCCTGGTGTACGACAAATCTGATAACAGCCGCGACACCATGATGAATGTCACCGGCTTTTCTGTCGCCGCCGGCGGTCTGTTTACCTATTTTGATTTAGTACACGCCAGAAATCAGCCGTTTGTTGGTGGCAGTGCTGCCGGCGACAGCAGCGAAACCGAGCGCCGCTTTAATATTAATATCGGTTACTACTTCTAAAAAATGCTTCGGCTTTGATAACAGTACAAGGATAACACCATGACAGATAACAAAGATCCGATGATACCGGACGGCAAGGTTAATCCTATCGACACGGATTACCAGATAGGCCAGGACAATATTCTGGTAAAAGTTGGCCCCTTTGGCCTGGATATTCATAACAGAGTATTTTTAATTTCAGCCCTGACAGTAATACTGTTTGTTGTGCTGACAATCAGCTTTAAACAACAGGCAGAGCCGGTGTTTAGCAACATGCGTGGCTGGCTTACTGCAAATCTGGATTGGTTTTTTATCTCAGCGGCCAATGTTTTTGTACTGCTGTGTTTAGCCCTTATCGTGTCACCGCTTGGTAAAGTGCGCCTCGGTGGCACTGAAGCCACACCCGACTTTGGCTACGCCGGTTGGTTTTCTATGCTGTTTGCCGCTGGTATGGGCATTGGCCTGATGTTTTATGGCGTGTCTGAACCCTTGTCGCACTTTAGCAGCGCTTATGCCGGCGTAAATATTGAAGATGGCGTGCGTGTTGACTGGGCGCCTCTGGGTGGCGCGGCCGGTGATGCCCTCGCGGCAGAGCGATTGGGTATGGCTGCGACTATCTACCATTGGGCGCTGCATCCATGGGCAATTTATGCCATTCTGGCACTGGGTTTGGCGTTATTTTCGTTTAACAAAGGCCTGCCGCTAACTATTCGCTCGGTGTTTTACCCGCTACTGGGCGAGCGTATCTGGGGCTGGCCGGGTCATATTATTGATATTCTTGCCGTTTTAGCCACCTTGTTTGGTTTGGCTACGTCTTTAGGCTTAGGCGCTTCTCAGGCTGCAGCGGGCTTACATTACTTGTTTGACTGGCCGCAGAGCAACACCGTGCAAATATTACTGGTAGTAGGTATTACGCTGATTGCGCTGGCATCTGTGGTTGCCGGGCTTGAAGCCGGGGTGAAGCGGCTGTCTGAAATAAATATGGTGTTAGCGGCAATGTTGCTGCTGTTTGTCATTATTGTCGGCCCTACGCTGGCAATCGCTACCGGTTTTGTTGCTAACCTGGCGGCCTATCTGCAGCATTTACCGGCACTGGCTAATCCACTTGGCAGAGAAGATGTTAATTTCTCGCAGGGCTGGACGGCATTTTACTGGGCCTGGTGGATCAGCTGGTCGCCTTTTGTCGGTATGTTTATCGCCCGGGTGTCGCGCGGGCGCACCGTGCGCGAATTTTTAATTTCGGTGTTGTTAATCCCCTCGCTGGCTTGTGTATTGTGGATGACCGTTTTTGGCGGTACTGCCATCAATCAGGTAGTACAGCAAGGCTATGAAGTTGCTGTCGGTGCAGAGCTACCGTTACAGTTATTTGCTATGCTCGATGCGCTGCCGCTGGCACAAATCAGCTCCTTTATCGGTATTATTCTGGTGGTGGTGTTTTTTGTTACCTCGTCTGACTCCGGCTCGTTGGTTATCGACACTATTGCCGCAGGCGGTAAAGTAAATGCCCCTACGCCGCAGCGCGTATTTTGGTGCACCTTTGAAGGCCTGGTGGCCATTGCACTTATTTTAGGTGGCGGTTTAGTGGCACTGCAAGCCATGGCTGTATCTACCGGATTTCCGTTTACTCTGGTGCTGCTGGCAGCCTGTGTGGCGGTGGTAAAAGGCCTGATGTCTGAGCCCAGAGCCTGATCCGGTGGAAAATAAGCCCGACGGAAAACCAACACCATGGAAATAGAACAAATTGAAATACTTGAATTTCTGAAGCGGCATTCGCCGTTTCAGGAATTGCCCGAACCGCAGTTATTGCAGCTGGCACAAAGTATTGATGTTGGCTATTTTCAGGCTGGCAGCGAAATACTGCGTTTTAACGAACCCCTGCAGGCATTGCATTTAATCCGCAGTGGCGCAGTGGAAACCTTCCGCCGTAGCGGCGACTTATATAACCGCTTAAGCGAAGGCGGTATTTTTGGCGAACAAGGCCTGCTGCGTGGCGGCAAGGTCCGCTTTCCGGCTACCGCGCTGGAAGACACGTTAATTTACTTTATTCCCGACAACGTATTTCAGCAGCTGTTTGACAGCAATGAGTTTTTTGCCGATTACGTTGAAGTAGGCGACACCGAGCGGCGCCAGTCAAGCAAAGCCGCCCGGCAGGCTAAAGCCGATTTGCTCAGTGTAAAAATAAGTACTCTGCTACAGCGCGAGCCGGTGTGTCTGGGCAGCAGTGCCAGTGTCTGGCAAGCGGCTAAAACCATGACAGAGCACAGCGTGTCCTGCCTGTTGATACTGCACGAAAACACCCCCGCTACACCTGATGTTGCAGCACCCCAGCCGGGCACTCTGGCCGGTATTATTACCGACCGTGATATCCGCTCCCGCCTGGTGGCGCCTGGTTTAAAATCAGAGATCGGTGTAAGCCAGATCATGTCAACAAAACTGGTTACCGTTGAACACCAGCAATATGTATTTGAAGCCATGATGTTGATGCTGCGGCATAATTTGCACCACCTGCCGGTGTTAAAACAGGCCAAACCGGTTGGTGTGCTGGCGTTGTCCGATATTATCCGTTACGAGTCGCAAAACAGCTTGTTTGTGGTCAGCAGTATTTTCCGCCAGCAGTCGGTAGAAGAGCTCAGCGCCCTTGGCAAAGATGTTAAAGCCTGCTTTGTACGCATGGTAAATGAAGACGCCAACTCGCAAATGATTGGCAGTGCTATGGCCGCTATCGGCCGCAGTTTTAAACAGCGCTTGCTGGAGCTGGCAGAGCAGCAACTGGGGCCGCCGCCGGTGCAATATTGTTTTCTGGCTTTAGGTTCTATGGCACGCGATGAGCAGCTTATCGTAACCGATCAGGACAATGCACTGATTCTGGATAACAGCTTTATAGCAGAACAACACGACGCCTATTTTCAGCAACTGGCCACCTTTGTTTGCGATGGCCTGGCCGCCTGTGGCTACAGCTATTGCAGCGGCAATATTATGGCTACCAACTCCCAATGGCGCCAGCCACTTAAGGTTTGGCAGCAGTACTTTACTGACTGGATAGAGCAACCCAGTGCCGAGCGCTTGCTGCACAGCAATATCTTTTTTGATTTAGACGGTGTGTGGGGCCAAACCCAGTGGGCCGATAAGCTTAACCAACTGATATTGGCCAAAGCCGCTGCCCGGCCGCATTTTTTAGCCTGCATGGTACGTAATGCGTTGCAGCGGACACCGCCACTGGGCTTTTTTAAAGACTTTGTGATGGAAAACGACGGCAGGCAAAACAACAGTCTGAATATTAAACGCCGAGGTACCGCACCGGTGGTAGATTTAATCCGCGTGCATGCACTGGCGGTTGGCTCTGATGCTACCAATTCATTCGAGCGGCTGCGTGATATTATTGCCGCTAACGTATTGCCCAAAGGCCGCGGCGAAGACTTACGGGACGCCTATGAAGTGATCGCCATGACCCGCATCCGCCAGCAAGCACTGGCATTACAGGCAGATGAAACACCCGACAATAATGTTATGCCCGAGCGGTTATCTGAATTTGAGCGCAAGCATTTAAAAGAAGCCTTTTCGGTGCTGAGTAATGCGCAAAAATTCCTTAAATTTCACTTTAAGGCATAGCCATGCTGTATCTGGGGCCATCTGCGTTAAAACACCGCGCCCGTACGCATCTTGAACACCCCATTGATAACTGGCAGCAGTTTTACCAGCAACAAGCGCACAGTGCCCGCCACCCCCTGCTGCGCCGTTTTTATCAGGCTGGCATGGTAAGCGCCGACACACCTTTACACGACGTACCTTTACTGGCGCTGGATTTTGAAACCACCGGCCTTAACCCGGCCAATAACGGCATTGTCAGCATTGGTTTATTGCCGATGACACAGCAACATCTATACAGCTCGCAAGCACGGCAATGGCTGTTGAAACCGCGCTTTGCCCTTAGTGATGAGTCGGTTACGCTACATCGTATCACTCACTCAGATATTGCCGAAGCACCGGATTTAACCGCCGTATTGCCAGAATTGCTGCAACATATGGCCGGTAAAGTGATCGTGCTGCATTACCGCGGTATTGAGCGGCCTTTTTTAAATGCGGCCCTCAAAGCCAGACTGGGAGAAGGTATTCACTTTCCGGTTATCGACACTATGGAGCTGGAAGCCAGGTTGCACCGCCACAAACCACTAAGCTGGTGGCAACAGCTACGCGGGCAAAAACCGGCGTCTATCCGCCTGGCAGACAGCCGTTTACGTTACAATCTGCCAACCTACCGGCCGCATCATGCGGTAACCGATGCGCTGGCCTGCGCCGAGCTATTACAGGCCCAGCTGGCCCACCGTTTTAGTGCAGACACACCCGTAAGCCAGCTCTGGTGTTAACTGTATAGCCACGTATAATCTGCGTTTTTATTCTGCGCAGGCTCTGTGACTTTGTCTTACGAATATATGGCGCTGGCAGCCGCAGCTTGCTGGGCTTTGGGCAGTTTGTTGTCGGCGCAGGCTTCTTCTCATTTAGGTGCCTTTGCTTTTACCCGCTGGCGTATGTTGTGCGCTGCCAGCCTGTTATGGCTGATAGCCGCCATTAGCGGTGGCTGGGCCACACTGGCGTTTAGCAGCTTTGGTTTATTACTGCTCTCCGGCGTGATCGGTATTTTTATTGGCGACACCGCCTTATTTGCCGCGATGAACCGCTTAGGCCCACGCCGCGCCGGTGTGTTGTTTGCTACGCATTCACTGTTTTCTGTGGTGCTGGCGTATTTCTTTCTTGGTGAAACCTTATGGGGCTGGACACTGATCGGCAGCAGCTTACTTATAAGCGGTGTGATGACAGCTATTTTCTTTGGCAAACGTAAAACCGAGCTGCATATCTGGGAGGCCAACCAAAGTCAGCTAAAAAGTGGTATCGCGCTAGGTTTACTGGCCGCATTGTGTCAGGCCGTTGCCACCTTAATGTTAAAGCCGCTGATGGAAACTGATATAGACGCCGTAGCCGCTTCAGCAGTGCGCATGACCACCGCTTTTGTGCTGCATCAAATTATTTTTATGCTGGGTTTTAAAGTAGCCCGCGCTTATTTACCGCTGAACAAAAAAGTATTCCTACTGGTGCTGGCCAATGCCGGTATTTCTATGGTTCTGGGTATGACATTAATACTGCAGGCATTAAAATACGGCGATGCCGGTTTAGTGGCCATACTGTCTTCGGTAAGCCCGGTGCTGGTGTTACCGCTATTGTGGCTGATCTATAAACGCAGCCCGGCCACCGGTGCCTGGCTGGGGGCAGTACTTACTGTACTGGGTACAATGTTGATCTTGCTAAAATAAGCAACCGTAAACCCCGCAAATTTTGAAAAATAAAAATGAATCTAAACTGAACATATAGCTTGCGGCAAATGATTTCATAGCCCAGACTTGCCTAAAATAACTACAATAATGTGCTTTTCTGATGCAGCAACAGTTTCACTTTATCTCCGGCTTACCACGCTCCGGTTCAACCTTACTGGCTGGTATTCTCAAACAAAATCCGCGTTTTCATGCTGCAATGAGCAGCCCGGTAGCAGGGCTGGTTAATGGTGTACTGGAGCAGATGGGCGCGGCCAGCGAATCCTATTCGTTTTTTGATGAAGCAAAACGTAAGACGATTTGCAGGGCCTTGATCGATGCGTACTACGCCGATAAAAACCAACCAGTGTTGTTCGACACAAATCGGCACTGGACAGCCAGATTGCACCAATTGGTCGAGTTGTTTGACGATTTTAAAGTGATTTGCTGCGTGCGTAATCCGGCCTGGATTATGGACAGTTTTGAAGCCATCTACCGTAAAAACCCTTTTGATTACAGCCGGATGTTTAGTGCTGCCTCACGCGGTACCGTATATAGCCGGTGCGATTCGCTTATCAACGGTGGTGGCACTGTGGGTAGCGCATGGACTGCTTTGAAAGAAGCCTACTACGGCGAATTTTCTGATCGCTTGTTATTAGTGGATTACGACCTGCTCACACAACATCCTGCGCGAACTATTGAGCTAATTTATCGTTTTATTGGTGAGCCGGTGTTTGAGCATGATTTTAATAATGTGAGCTATGAAGAGAGCGAATTTGATCAAAAGCTGGGAGTTAAAGGATTGCACACAGTGAAAAAGAAAGTGGAGTTCAAAACCCGTCGCAGTATTTTACCGCCTGATTTGTTCATTAAGTATCAGGAGATGGATTTTTGGCAGGATACCAAAGGTACTGCTGCCAATATCATTGCCAGTAAGAAAACACCGACACCTTCTGCGAACAGCAATGGAAATTTACCATCATGAATAAAACACTCCTTACCAGCTTTTCCTCTCTATTGTTGCCTCTGGGGCTATATGGTGTGCCGATGCAGACTGCCGGCACTTACCAACGCAGCTACCTGAGTACTGCAGGTGCAGGTTACAACCCGGCTTATTCTGACAATAAGCGCATCTTTTCAGCTAAAACTGCACAGCGTCGGATTCTGGCAAAGGATGAGCTGGATATTGTCAGTGCCGTTGCTGTAAGTGAACTGGTAGTGATCGATTCGGCGGTGCCTGATAAACAGCAGTTTTATCGCGCGGTAAAACCGGGCGTTGATATTGTTGAAATAGAATCGTCTGCTGCGGGGCTTACGCAGTTGAAATCTATTTTGGCGAATTATAAAGACCTTGCGGCGGTTCATATTGTGTCTCACGCCCAGGCCGGTAGTTTGCAGTTAGGCAATTCGACAATCTCCGCAGAAACACTTAAAACTGAAGTGGAAACTTTTGCTGCCCTCAATGGCGCAGTTCGCGAAGGCGGCGATCTACTTTTATACGGTTGTGATTTGGCATCCACCGAAGCGGGCGAGGAATTACTGGATATTGTGCAGCGCAATACCCACTTGGATGTGGCTGCGTCCAATGACTTAACCGGAAATATCCAGCAACAGGGCGATTGGGATTTGGAAATCCAGCGCGGCAATATTGAAACGGAATTGGCGTTTTCGGAAAAGGCGTTGAAGGATTTTTCGGGTGTGCTGGCGACCTATGACTTGCTTAATTTCACCTATAACGGGAACACTCCTGATGCGGATGTTCAACCTGGTAATCCAAGTCATTGCCCGGATAACAGTCCAAGCCAGAGCTATAATTACGGCTCGCTTTCGTCGGGTAACTACATTGCTTGCGGTTTCATGCACAACAATGGTTATAGCGGAACGACTGTTGCTTTAGCGAATTACTTTGGTGGCGATACCAACGCATTTTTAAAGACGGCTGGTGGCCTTGCAGTTGCTCAGGAAACTGTCAGCGGTACAAATCATATTGAAGTGCGCAGAAGCAGTGGCACTTTTCAGTTGACCAATGTTGTTGCAGGCGAGTTTCCGGGCAGCCACACTTTCAGTAGTGTGAAGGTAATAGGTTATGTCTCTGGTGGCGGGACTATTGAATCAACAGCTATTACAAGCGATACAGCCGCTGCAAATACTTTTACTTTTACGTCTGGAAGTCAGCTGTCAAATTTTGTCGGCGTGAACTTAACGAAGTTTCGTTTGGCTTTTGTCAATGCGGGTGGATCTAATCTTACCTACATGACACTGAATAGTTTTGAGGCTGAGCCAGCTGACAATACAGGTCCGACCATCAGCGCCATTTCTAATCAGAATATAGTGTCAGGCGGCAACACCGGCGCTCTTGCGTTCACGGTTGGTGACAACTATACGCCGTTGGCAAGCATCAATGTCACTCGCGCAAGTTCCAATACCACCGCAGTGCCTTTGGCCAATGTTGTGTTGGGGGGGAGCGGTGCAAACCGCACTGTAACGGTTACAGGGGCATCCGTTGGAACTTCTACAATTACCATTACTGCTACAGATCGGTCTGGCAATGTCACCAATCGAACATTCGATGTTGTTGTTTCTGCCCCCGACGCCACCCCACCCGAAGTAACTTCTGTTAACTCCAGCACTGCCAATGGCACCTACAAAGTAGGTGATGCAATTAGTATTCAGGTCAACTTTGATGAATCGGTGACAGTGACCGGCACGCCTCAATTGACACTGGAAACCGGCACGACTGATCGCGTAATTAATTACGCCAGTGGCAGTGGAACAAGCACACTAACATTTAACTACACGGTGCAAGCGGGCGATACCTCGGCAGATTTAGATTATGTTGCGACTAACCCGCTGGCATTAAACGGCGGAACCATTCGCGATGCTGCGGCTAACAACGCAACCCTGATGCTGGCAAGCCCGGGGGCAGCCAATTCATTAGGTGCAAATAAAGCGATTGTTGTCGATGGTGTCGCACCAACTGTGAATAGCGTTAGCGTTCCTGCGAACGCAACCTATATCGCAGGTCAAAATTTAGATTTCACTATTAATTTCGATGACAATGTGACGGTCAATACCGGAGGCGGTACACCACAATTATCCATTACTGTTGGCGCGACAACTCGTCAAGCAACCTATCAAAGTGGTTCGGGAACCGGTGCTTTATTATTTCGTTACACCGTTCAAGCGGGAGAGTCTGATTCCAATGGTATTGCTGTCGGCACTTTGAGCGTGAATGGCGGTACCTTGCGAGACTCCGCTTCTAATGATGCTAACCTGACTCTCAATAGTGTGGGGGCAACAACCTCGGTATTAGTTGATGCAACTGCGCCAGCAGTTACGTCCGTCACTGTTCCGGCTAATGCTACTTATACCGCAGGACAAAACTTGGACTTCACCATTAACTTCGGTGAAAACGTTACCGTCAATACCGGAGGCGGTACACCACAATTATCCATTACTGTTGGCGCGACAACTCGTCAAGCAACTTATCAAAGTGGTTCGGGCACCGGCGCATTATTGTTCCGTTACACCGTTCAAGCGGGAGAGTCTGATACAGATGGTATTGCTGTCGGCATTTTGAGCGCAAATGGCGGTACCTTGCGAGACTCAGCGTCTAATGATGCTAACCTGACCCTCAATAGTGTGGGGGCAACAACCTCGGTATTAGTTGATGCAGTCGCCCCCAGCGTCACCAGCATCGCCCCCAGCGGTTCGCCGGCAGCCAATGCGGCAAGCATGGACTTTGCGGTTACTTTTGATGAGTCGGTAAACAACATTTCGACTGATGACTTCGCACTGGTTACGACGGGAACGGCGGCAGGCACTATTGCCAGTGTTTCGGCAGTGTCAGGCTCCACCGTAAACGTCACCATTAATACCATTAGTGGTACGGGCACGCTCAAGTTAAATCTCAATGGTTCAACCAATATTGCAGATGCGGCTGGCAATGGTATAGCAGCTTACAGTAGTGGCACTTCCCACAGTGTGGATCGCGATGTGCCCGCTGCACCTTCCACCCCGGATTTAACTGCTGGCTCTGATACGGGAGTATCCGACACAGATAACGTCACCAGCGACAACACGCCAACCTTTACCGGAACGGCAGAAGCCAATGCCACAGTGACAGTGATTTCGTCGCTGAGTGGAACTTTGGGTACTACAACGGCGGATGGCTCCGGCGACTGGAGTTTTACCGCTGGCGCTATGGCCAATGGCATCCACAACATTACCGCCACGGCAACTGATGCGGCAGCTAATGTCAGCGCTGCCTCGGCGGCTTTGGCGGTCACTATCGATGGCCCGGTCACAGTCACCACGAATGCTGACTCAGGTGCTGATGCGACTATCGATGGCAGCCTGGAGGTTGATCTGGTCGATGGTGGCGGCCTGTCCCTACGTGAGGCGCTCAATTATGTAGCGGCTAGCGGTACTGTTGATTTCGCGATGGGATTGAACGGCACCACTATCACTTTGGGCGCGCCTTTAACAGTTCCAGCGGGCATTACGATAGATGCAGATGCGCTGGGCATTGCCTCTATTACCGGTAGTACTTTCACCCTGGCGGGCGGCCTCAGTTTGACCAATGGCAGCGGTGACCGGTTAACTTTGGGCAGTGAATTGAGCGGTGCGGGCGCTTTAACCAAAACCGGTGCTGGTCGCTTAATCCTGACGAATACAAACAACAATAGTCACAGTGGCGATGTCACTGTCACAGCGGGTGAATTGTGGATTAGCAGCGATAGTGCTTTCTCTACAGGAACCCTCACCCTGAATGGCGGTGTTCTGGGCAATAACATGGCCAGTTTTAATTTGGATAACCCCATAGTGCTGGGTGCCAGCGGTGGTGGCATTCAAGTATTGAGCGCGGCACAAACGCTGACATTGTCGGGCAATATCAGTGGCAGCGGTGCTTTGAGTAAAACCAGTGGCGGTAATTTAACGCTAAGCGGCACTAATAGTTTCTCCGGCGGTTTATCTATTTCCGGAACAAATGGCGTGACGGCAGCGAATTCGAATAATCTGGGTTCAGGTGCAGTCACGATCAATGCTTCCAGCCTGCTAACCCTTACCGGTAGTGCCCAGACGGTTACTAACGCCATTGTGCTGGCCGGTGACGCAACGATCACTAACGACAATGCCATGACAATATCCGGTGTTATCAGTAGCACGGGCGGTTTGACCAAAAGCGGCGCAGGCGTATTGACCCTCAGTGGCACCAATACAGCAACAGGGGCGATCAACGTTGCTGCAGGCAGTTTAGCACTATTTGGCGGTAGCGCCGTTGCCGATACAGTCCCGGTGACGGTAGGCGCAAGCGCAACCCTGAACTTGACGGCTGGTAACGAAACCATTGGTTCCCTTGCAGGCGCCGGCAATGTCGTGTTGAGTTATCGTTTAACCACCGGCGGTGACAACAGTAGCACAACGTTCTCGGGTGTTATTTCTTCTACAAATGTGTCCGGCATTGCCAAAAATGGTAGCGGCACTTTCAAACTCACAGGTACCAATAGTTACACGGGTTCAACTCAAGTGTCTGCAGGCAGTTTGATAGTGAATGGTTCCAATTCTACCAGCTCTGATGTGACGGTCGCATCGGGCGCAACCTTAGGTGGGTTGGGTACCGCGCCGGGTGTCGTTATCAACAGCGGCGGCAACCTGGCGCCGGGTGATTCGGGTATCGGCATTCTCTCTATTGCTAACGGATTAACGATAAATTCCGGTGGTAATCTGCTATTGGATATTGCCGGTACTGCGGCAGGCACGCAATACGATCAAGTAGATGTGACAGGTACAATATCGCTGTCAGGAGCCAACCTCGCAGCTACCCACAGCTATGCAGCTGCCAATGGTGACAGCTATCTAGTGATTACCAATGATGGTGCTGACGCGATTAACGGCACCTTCTCCGGTCTCGCTGAAGGGGGTGTCATCGTGGCAGGCGGAAACGCCAGCAATTTAATTGCGAGTTACGTGGCCGGAGATGGCAATGACAAAGCCCTGACATTTACCATGTTACCCGGTGCACCTACCGGCGTTGCCGCTGCGGCGGGCAATGGCTCCGCAACCGTGACCTTTAGTGCGCCGGATTCTACAGGTGGCTCGGCCATTACCGGCTATACCGTTACAGCCAACCCCAGCGGTATTACTGCAACAGGTGCCGGTTCTCCCATTACTGTTGTCGGGTTAACCAATAGTACGGCCTATACCTTTACTGTTACGGCAACCAATGCTACCGGTACCGGTGCAGCGTCTGCGGCATCAAACAGCGTCACACCACTACAGCCTAATCAGGCGCCAACCATAGCAGGTACGCCAGTGTTGAACGTGCCTCAGGGCAACGCTTACAGCTTTATCCCTACCGCCAGCGATGCGGATGGTGGCACTTTGACGTTTAATATTGCAAACAAGCCGGTCTGGGCTAGTTTCAGCACCTCTACCGGTGCCTTAACCGGCACGCCAACGGCAGAGCATGTCGGTGCTACTGCAGGTATCGTGATCAGTGTATCTGACGGTAGTTTAACGGCCGCACTGCCTGCTTTTAGCCTTACCGTCACGGCTGTCAACGCCGCCCCAACTATTAGCGGTACACCGGCAAGCTCAGTTAATCAGGGTGAGGCCTATAGCTTTACCCCGACGGCAAGCGACGCGAATGACGATACGCTAACCTTTAGCATTAGCAATAAACCAGTCTGGGCCAGTTTTGACACTGCAACAGGCGCGTTAACCGGCACGCCGACAAAAGAGCATGTTGGCACTACCAGCGGTATTGTAATTAGTGTATCTGATGGCGAATTTACCGCTAGTCTGGCGGCGTTTAGTCTGGAGGTTATTAACGTTAATGCCGCCCCGGTAGCAGTGGATGATAATTTCACCCTGCCATTTAGTAACAACCATACCTATGTGCTGGATGTACTTAGCAATGATACCGACCCGGACGAAGACAGCCTGACCATTACTGCGGCTAAAGCCAGTATTGGCCTGGTGGGTATTCAAAGCAATAAGTTGTTATTTACCGCCCCGGATAATTTCAGTGGTACAGCCTCATTTAGCTATAGCATTACCGATGGTGAGCTAAGTGATAAGGCTCAGGTTACACTGCAAATTGAAGGCAGTAACCCGGATGCACCGGTAATTACCGCACCGGATGATTTAATCGTCAATGCTACCGGCCTGTTTACCAAGGTAGATGTGGGTGTGGCTACCGCAGTTGATCGCAATGGCAACCGCCTGGCCGTATCGTTGGTTAATGGCTTACCAATGTTCGCAGCCGGCCTCCACGAACTATACTGGCGGGCAACTGATGCCAGCGGCATAAGCAGCATTGCTACCCAATTACTGCAAGTAAACCCGCTGGTGTCGCTAAGTAAACCGCAAACCGTTATCAACAATAGCGCCATTACCGTAGACGTAATACTAAATG
Source organism: Rheinheimera hassiensis (assembly GCF_022436675.1). Lineage (GTDB taxonomy): Bacteria > Pseudomonadota > Gammaproteobacteria > Enterobacterales > Alteromonadaceae > Alishewanella > Alishewanella hassiensis. The sequence goes on from NZ_JAKUJZ010000001.1 coordinate 242,175, forward strand.
GCGCTGCTCCGGTTTATCCGCTTGAGATTGCTTACAGTGTTAGTGGTTCTGCCAGCGCAGTAACTGAACACAACCTGGCGGCAGGCTCAGTACAGATAAACTCTGGCCTGCAAGCCAGCATCAGCTTTGATGTGTTTGCTGATTTAACGACTCAGGCAGAGAAAGATATTGTTGTTACTTTGAGCAGCAGCTTGAACCTGGGTGCCAACGCCAGCACAACCATTACGGTTACTGAGGCTAATTTAGCTCCGGTAGTTCTGCTGGATGCACAGCAGCAAGGTGAAAACCGCCTGACAGTCGGCAAAACCGCTGGCGTGGTTACTATTTCGGCTCAGGTTACTGATCCTAACTCTGGTGATACTGTCAGCCAGCAATGGCAAGCTGATGCAGCGCTGACAAATATCTCTGCGGATGCGTCGCAGTTTGTATTTGAACCTGCCAGCCTGAGCAGCGGCGTATACCGCATTGCCCTGAGTGCAACAGATAACGCGGCAGAGCCGCTAAGCAGTACTGCGGAAATTTACCTGCTGGTACAGGATGTACTGCCTGTTCTGGATAACAGCGACAGCAACAACAATCTGGTACCTGATAATGTTGAAGGCTTCGGCGACAGCAACAGCAATGGTATTCCTGACTATCTGGATCCGGGTTTTGATTGCAATGTAATACCTGAACAGCTAATCAACATTAGCCAGTTTGTTGTTGAGGGTGAGCCAGGTATTTGTTTGCGTAAAGGCGCAACCGCAGCACTGAGCAATAGCGGTGGCCTGCAGTTAACCAACGATGACCTGCAATGGCTGGAGCCTGATATGCAAGCCACCAATATCGGCGGTACCTTCGACTTTATCCTGCGTAACCTACCCACAACCGGGGCAAGTTATGCGCTGGTGCTGCCACAGCGCCAACCTGTGCCACAAAATGCCGTTTACCGCAAATATACCCAGGCCAATGGCTGGACTAACTTTGTGCAAAATGCGCGTAATCAGTTGTTCAGCGCCGCTGGCGAACCTGGTTTCTGTCCTCCTCCGGGCGACAGCAGCTGGCAGGCTGGTTTAAATGCAGGCCACTGGTGTGTGCAGTTACAGATAGAAGATGGCGGTGCTAACGATGCTGACGGCCTGGCCAATGGCACTATTGTTGACCCGGGCGGTGTGGCCGTTGTATTAAATGGCAACCAGTTGCCTGTGGCTGCAGACGATGCTTACTCAGTACAGTGGAACCAAAACCATAGCCTGGAAGTGCTGCAAAACGACACCGATCCTGACGGCGATACGCTAAGCATTAATCAGACATCAGCAGCATTTGGTACTGTCAGTATCAGTGATGACGGCCTGACACTGCTGTATACTCCGGCGCAGGATTTTGTCGGCACCGATACGCTTAGCTACGGCATTATCGATGGCAATAATGGTAGTGCCAGTGCCACCGTTACAGTGGAGGTGTATTACAACAGACCGCCAGTGGTAACTAATGCTACGGCCAGCACCAACGATAAAACCGCGATTGACATTGATGTGCTGGCCAACGCCACCGATGCAGACGGTGATGCGCTTACTATCAGCAGCACCAGTGCTCAACACGGCACGGTAGCCATCACTGCAGCACAAACCCTGCGCTACACCCCGCAAGCTGGCTTTGCCGGTACTGATACTGTGAGCTTTACCGTAACGGACAATCGCGGCGGCAGCGTCAATGGCACCGTGACAATTTCTATAACGGCTTATGAGGTAATTACCGTGGTAAATAAATCGTCTGGTGGCGCGGTACATGGCTGGCCACTGTTATTACTGGCCTGTATGGCGGTAATCCGTCAGCGCAGAGCCCTGCTTAAAGCGGGGCTGATAGTGGCCGCGCTGTGTAGCTTTACCACCCAGGCTAACTGGTCTGTCGATGCGTTTTTCGGCAACAGCACCACTAAGCAATCTACCTCTGAGGTGCTTGCCCAACTGCCTGACAACGCAGAGCTGCTGCAATATGATGACAGCGGTAAAAGCTGGGCACTGGGCCTGAGTTATTACTTTACCCCAAGGCTGGCGGTACAGGCGCACTATGTTGACTTAGGCGATGCCAGTGTCAGTATGCGCGGTGAAACGCTAACACCTGAGGCGTTTCATCAGGCATTGTCTGACATTGGCCCGATGCTGGCCAAAGGTGTACGCAGCGGCTTGTCTTACCATGTGTGGCAATATGCCGGCTGGTCAGCTACGGTGCAGGCTGGCGTATTTGCCTGGAACAGCGAAACCAACAGCACTGCAGGTGACAACCTGATCCGCTATAAAACCAGCGATACCGACATCTACTGGGCGCTTGGCGCCAGTTATGCACTGGACGAGCACATCGCCTTGCAGGCGTTGTTTAACCGCTATCATCTGGAAGGTAATAAAGCCGACAATATTATGCTCGGTGTCAGTTACAGCTTCTAATGTCATGCATTGTTTGCTTAATGAAGGCGCCTACGGGCGCCTTTACTTTAGCTGCTGTGCTTACTGAGCTGGATACATTGCTGATATGGCGCTAAGGCAGTTGTAATTCGTTTTGTCTCTGCTAGGCTGAGCTTTAACAGAATAAAAACAAAGCGTTAATTATGACAACACTGAGTTTTGCCTTGCTGCAGCGTGTCACGGGTTATCAGCAAATGCAGCATGAATTAAGCACTCTGCTACAAGGGGAATGGTATGCCCACGTAAACCAGCGTGACTATGCCGGTAAGTGGGACGTGATGCCACTGCGCTGTGCAGCTGAATATCTGCCCCAGCACCCGGTGTTGCAAAGCTTTGCTGTACATTCCGGTTCCGACTGGCGCAATTTACCGCAACTAGCACAAAGCCCGGCGCTGGCTGAATTTATTAATTCTTTCCCTCACCCGCTTAAATCTGTAAGGCTAATGCGCTTGCACCCTGGCGCTGAAATTAAGCCACACCGTGACGCCGGTTTAAGCCTTGAAGCTGGTGAGGCACGGCTGCATTTGTGCCTGCAAACTAACCCCGGCCTGGAATTTCGGGTTAACCAACAATTGGTACCGATGCAGGAAGGTGAATTATGGTATATCAACGCCGATCAAACCCACAGCGTGTACAACAAAGGCAATAGCAGCCGGATAAACCTGGTGCTGGATTGCCAGGCCACCACAACATTGAAGGAGCAATTGTATGCTGCTGGTGAGCCCGCATAACACTTTACACACAGCAGAACTGGTTCGCTTTGCCAAGGCCATGTTACGGGCGGATAACGCCGGTATTGCTAAGCAATTGTTAGACCCTGTACTTCACGGCCTGTGTCAACTGACAGAACTTGAACTGCATCCGGCTATATTCCGTGATACCGAAGCCACCGACACGGCTAATGGCAAAGCGGTGTCACCCATTACGGCTGCACAGTGCGCAGAAGACCCTGAACGCAGCCGGGTGTTTATGCAAGGGCTGTATCAGGCAATCACAGATAAAGTCAGCCGCTACAATACAGCTGAAAACGGCCGCCCGGTACAGTTACTATACGCCGGCACAGGCCCTTTTGGCTGGCTGCTACTGCCACTGCTGCCGCTTTTTAGCCCGGCGCAGCTGCAGGTAACCTTACTGGATATTCATCCGCAATCAATGCACAGGTTAACTATGCTGCTGCAGCATTTTAACGTTGCAGACCGTGTTGCCATGCAGGTCGTTGCAGATGCCACCCAGTGGCAGCCTTTGCCGGAGCAACGCTTTGATTTAATCCTTTCAGAAACCATGAAGCACATGTTACAGCAGGAGCCACAGGTTGCTATTTTCAGCCATTTACAACAGTTTCTTGCCCCGGACGGCGACCTTATCCCGCAGCAAATTATCCTCAGTGCCGCCTTGCGCTGGGCGCAACAACAACAAAGACTGGGCGAAATTTTCAGATTAAGCCACCATAGCGCTGCCCGGCTTGCCGCCGGTGATACGCAGTTACTGCAAGCTCAGTTTACCTTGCCGGATTTTGAAGCCGGGCCGGTTGATCTGGCGCTGGACACCGAAATTGTGATTTACAACAAACACCGCCTGCAACAAAACCAGTGCCAGCTAACCCTGACACAATATAAAAAGGCGCTGTATCCAGAACCCGGTTCTGTGCTGTATTGCAACTATGTGCAAGGCACCTACCCCGACTGGCATATTAATATTACCCGGCTACAGCAAACATTAGCAGCCAGCGATGATTTACGTGCCGGAGGCATTTTTCATTTATACCGTTTATGGCAAAAAACCCAACAAAGCGGCTCACACCAGCGGCAGGAAAATACTCATGAACAAGAATGGTGCCTGGATAAAGCAGTGCTGGATCTTTGCGGTATTGGCCTGGAGCCAGGCATGCAGCAACTGCATCAACACCAACGTCTGAGTGAATTACTTAACTGGATAAACACCTGGCAGCTTAGCGAAGATGCTAAGCAACAGATAAACCAACGGCTGCAACAGCTGTTGCGTCAGCAACATGACACGGAATTACCACAGGTGTTATCGGCAGAACAACTGGCATTCTGGCAACAGCAGGGGTATTTAGTGATCCCCGGCGTGTTGTCTGCCGAGCAATGCGCACAAAGCCGTGACGTGATCTGGCAATATCTGGAAGCTGACCCGGAAAAGCCTGACAGCTGGTACAACTTTAGTGAAAAAGCACAAAAAATTATGCTGCAGATATATCGCCATCCAGTGCTGGATAACAATCGCCAAACCCCGCTACTGCGCCAGATTTTTGAACAGTTATGGCAACGTACCGATTTAGCCATGAGTACTGATCGTGTTAGTTTTAACCCTCCGCAAACACCACTATGGCAATTTCCTGGCCCGGATATGCACTGGGATCTCATGCTGAAAAGTCCGGTACCCTTTGGTACCCAGGGGTTAATTTATCTGACGGATACCACAGAACAACAAGGAGCATTTTGCTGTGTGCCGGGGTTTCATTTGCAAATAGATCACTGGATCAACTCGCAAAACAAAACAGAGTTCGAAATGCAACAACAAGACTGGTCGGCATGGCCGGTAAAAGCCATTGCAGCTAAGGCCGGAGATTTAATAATCTGGCATCAGGCATTACCGCACGGTGCCAGTGTAAACCGGGCGGCTAAACCAAGAATGGTGCAGTACGTTAATAGCTACCCGCTGCAATGAACGACCTGACACAACGCTATATAAAGTTGTTACACAACCGCCAGCAGTTACAACAATTGGCGGCACAACACAGCATGGCCCACTTTTGCGATCTGCTGGCGCGCTATCTTAACTGGCCGGATCTGACAGAACCACAAATGCTTACCTTCCTGCGTCAGCAAAATGCCAAGGTAGTAGTACCTCAAAGCATAGAATTTAATCGCTGCTGGTTTGCTTATGCTTATCAGTCAAACCAACAAAGCGTACGCTGGCTGCTGGCCAACGAAAAACCACAACAGCCTTTTCTGGCCGATTATATCGCCGCAAACCGTCAGAGCCTGCTGGCGACATTGATCCAGCCCTACAGCCTGCTAGCGGATTTACTGGCTGTTGCAGCCCCAACCAAAGTGGTACCGGCCCTGCTGATATTTCACTGGTCCAGAACCGGCTCAACCTTGCTGGCATCCAGTATGATGCCTGCTGCCCGTTGCCTGGTATTGTCAGAGTCTATGTTAATCAGCGATGTGTTAACCGATCCGGTCTGGCAAGACAGAACCAAAGAGCTACTACAATTGCTGGTGCACCTGCAAAGCAGCCCCTGGCCAGAATGCTCCAGCATCATTATTAAAACCAATGCCTGGGATTTACAACAATGGCGCCTCTGGCAAACTGCATTTCCCGATGCAAAAAGCCTGTGCCTGATAAGACAACCGGCCGCTGTATTACGCTCACATAAACGTGAGGCAGGCCGCCATATGGTGAAACAACGCGTTACAGTCTGGCTTGATGACAATTGCCAGGCCGAAGATCTTATTACCTATCAACAGCAAAAATTAACCCAGTTAATGCAACTAACTGCGCAACTTGTTAAAACCGGCAACAGCACTTTGATTGATTATCAGCAGTTGATCCAGCTAAGCAATAGGCAATGGCGACAGCTTACCGGTTTACCACTAAACGACAGTGACATTATGACCTGGCAACAACACCTGAAATTGGATGCTAAAAACAACGGCCAGCTTTACCGGCCTGCTGAACCGGCTACATCTGACTGCAGCCCTGAACTAGCGCAGCAATATCATTTACTACGTTTACAATGCCAAGACTGGAACGCAGATGAACTTAACCCCCTACCTGCCGTTTAATCTGACACTGCGCCTTGCAACAACCGACGACCGGTCGTTTTTGTTGCGGCTGTTTGCCAGTAGCAGGCCGGTTTTCAGCCAGATGGGCTTACCAGAGGCTTTAGCAACACATTTGGCAGAGCAGCAATTTCAGCTGCAGCAGGCGTCTTACCGGCAACAAGCACCCAACGCAGAAGTATTTATCGTGTTACTGCACAATACACCCGCCGGGCAATTAACTGTCAATCACAGTAACCAGGATATGCGCCTGATGGATTTGTCTATAGTGCAACAGCATCAGGGCCAGGGTTATGGTACTGCACTGATCAAGGCGTTACAGACATTGGCACACACACAGCAACTGCCGCTAAAACTGTCGGTTGATCACGCTAATAAGCGAGCCCTGGCGTTATACCTTAAACTGGGTTTTAGCATTACGCAGCAACAAGACTTTCATTACAGCATGTGTTGGCAGTGTAGCCATCCACAAAGCAGGTAAAACTGTTAAAAAAAATCTGCTAACAAACGCAAATTGTTGCTTTATTGCTCACACTCAACTACCGTTAAGCTTGTATTCAGCTAGCGCAAAAACCCCTCATAATTTAAACTACCAAACTCTAAATAAGGAACACGATATGGCTGATCCATTTATCGGCGAAATACAAATGTTTGCAGGCAACTTTGCTCCACGTGGTTGGGCTTTTTGTAATGGCCAGTTATTGTCAATTCAAACCAATCAGGCCTTGTTTGCAATAATAGGCACTACTTATGGCGGTAACGGTACTACAACTTTCGGTTTACCAAACCTGCAGGGCCGTGTGCCTGTGCATCAAGGCCAAAGCCCTGGCACCAGTCAATATACCCTGGGACAAACGGGTGGAACTGAAAATGTGACCTTGACAGCCAATGAATTACCCGCGCATGTTCATTCTGTAGCACTAAATGGAACAGGAAATACGAGCGTTGCATTGGGGGCTTCCTCCGCTAACGGTAATACCGCTACTCCAGGGCCAACCACGGTACCCGCCAAAGTGGTTAGTGGCTTAGCTGCACTTAATGCTTTTAGCACTACTGCACCGGACACCACACTGTCGCCTGTGACTGCCACCACAACTGTTAACGTAAATGGAAATACTGGTATTGCCGGTAACAATATGCCAGTTCATATAGTGCAACCTTATCAAGTTGTTAATTTTATTATTGCTCTTGAAGGCGTTTTCCCTTCACGTAATTAATTCGGGAAGGGTCTGTTTGAATTTGTGAGTGAAAATGCGCGCACGGACAGCGCGCTATTTGTATTTAAAGCAAGCTAATTTTGGGGATTTGTCATGCTGCAACATGTTTATAAAATGGCTCATGCTGTTAAGAATCCTATTGTCGGGTTCTGGCATTCTTATTGGAAAATATTTATTGCAGGCTGTTTGTTTGCGATGGCATCCCATAGCGCTAATGCTCAAAATCGATCTTTTGACTTTACAACTGGCGACACCGTTACGCTGACAAATGCAGGCTCGGCCCTATCTAACAGGACAACATTTACACTGGAGTTTTGGGCAAAATTTACCAATGTGGGTGGGATCATTAATTTAGTAGATTTCACCGGTGGAGCTGATGCCGGTGGCCTCATACTGAACTCAGGAAAGTTAAATTTCGATCTTGCTTGTGATTTTGGCTGCCTGACAGAAAGTAATGCGTTGTCGTTAAACACCGAAACCTGGTATCACATTGCAGCAGTCTTCGATAACGGAGTTTGGGATTTTTATGTTGATGGTGCGGCACAGGGAACAAATGTTCCGGATTTAGGTGCTAATTTTAGTGTCCCTGATTATTTGGCAGTGGGAGTGACCAACCTGGTGTTTGGTGCGCAAAATAATCCGGCTGTCGATGATTTTGTTGGCAGTATTGATGATATACGTTTGTGGAGTAGTGCGCGCACGCAAGCGCAGATTGAAAATAATCGCAGTAATGAATTGGTGGGCAATGAATCAGGCCTGCTGGGTTATTGGAAGCTGAATGAAGCCAGCGGTACGACAGTCAACGATAGCCAGACTAATTCTTCTCTGTTAACAGGTACCAGCAGCGGTATCGGGTATAGCCCAACAGGTGCATTTGTTGTTGCTCCGACAGTCAGTTTAGTCACCTCCAGCACTCTAAACGGCACCTATAAAATAGGCTCTCCAATTAGCATCCAGGTTAATTTTGATAAGATAGTTACTGTAGCAGGCACACCACAATTAACCTTGGAAACCGGCACTACCGACAGAACAGTTAACTATGACAGTGGCAGCGGCACCAGTACCTTGACGTTTACGTATACCGTACAGGCGGGTGATGTCAGTGCTGATTTGGATTACACCTCAACCACTGCCCTGGCTTTGAACGGCAGTACTATTAGTGATGCGAATGGCAATAATGCCATCCTTACACTTGCCAGCCCTGGTGCGGCTAATTCTTTGGGCGCGAATAAAAATATTGTTATTGATGGTGTTGTACCTTCGGTATCCAGCATTGTGGTAAGTGGTAGTCCAGCGTCCACCGCTACCAGTGTGAATTTCAATGTGACCTTTAGTGAATCGGTGACCGGCGTTTCAACCGACGACTTTGCATTAGGAAGTACCGGAACAGCCAATGGCACCATTGCCGGTGTTTCCGGGTCTGGTTCCAGTTTCACGGTTACGGTGAGTGGTATTTCTGGTGACGGCACTATCAAGGTAAACCTTAATGCATCAACCAATATTGCTGATGCGGCAGGTAATGCTGGTCCGGCGGCTTACACCAGCGGGGCTTCTCACACAGTCGTAACTCCAACAGTACCTGCTGCCCCAACCATAGGTACTGCTAACGCTGGCGATGGACAAGCATCAGTGACCTTTACCGCACCGGGCAATAATGGTGGTTCAGCCATTACCACTTACACCGCAACTGCCAACCCGGGTGGTGCATTTGGCACGTGTGCCGGGCCAGCGGCTTGTACTGCTACTGTAAGTGGGTTAACTAACGGAACCGCCTACACATTTACCGTTACCGCAACCAATGGTGTCGGTACCAGCGCTGCTTCGGCAGCGTCGAATGCGGTTACACCCAAAGGCGAACAAACTATCACCTTTAACAACCCGGGCGCGCAGAACTTTGGCACCACGCCGACACTAACGGCTACTTCATCTGCCGGAGCTGGCTACGCAGTAAGTTTCAGCTCAGCCACTGCCGGGGTTTGTACCATTACTACCGGCGGCACTTTGACTTTTGTTACTGCAGGTAGCTGTACTATCGACGCCGATCAGCCGGGTGATGCTGCCATTAATGCTGCAACAACGGTATCACGAACGTTTACTGTGAATGCGGTAGTTCCCAGCGCCCCAACGATAGGTACTGCAACCGCAGGTGACTCTCAGGTAACCGTGGCCTTTACAGCACCCGCCAATACCGGCGGTACGACGATTACCGGTTATACCGTAACATCAAATCCGGGCGGCTTTAATGGCACCGGCGCGGGTTCACCGATTACAGTGACCGGCCTTACTAACGGAGTGGCCTATACCTTTACAGTAACCGCCACTAACTCTGCGGGTACCGGCACTGCATCAGTTGCATCCAGCCCGGCAACACCCGCTGCAGCCCAGACCATTACCTTTGCTAACCCTGGTACGCAGAACTTTGGTACTACGCCAACACTGACAGCGACATCGGACTCAGGATTAACTCCGACGTTTACCTCATCAACCACAGGAGTTTGTACGATCACAACAGGCGGAACGTTGACCTTTATCGCAGCAGGCACCTGTACCATCAACGCAAACCAAGCGGGTGATTCATCCTATCTGCCAGCCGCCCAGGTCAGCCGATCTTTCACCGTTAACCCTGTTGTTCCCGCAGCACCGACCAGCCCGATAGCAACAGCCGGTGATACCCAGGCCAGTGTTGCCTTTGTTGCCCCGGTGAATATCGGCGGTTCAGCGATTACCGGTTATACCGTGACGGTAAACCCGGCAGATGTTGCACCAGTAGCCGGTGCTTCATCTCCGATTGTCGTAACTGGTTTAACCAACGGTGTGGCTTACACCTTTACCGTAACTGCCGATAATGTGGCAGGTACTGGCCCTGCATCGGGCGTATCCAATTCGATAACGCCTGCTGCAACCCAAACCATCACTTTTGCGAATCCAGGTGCGCAGAACTTTGGCACCAGCCCAACACTGACAGCGACATCGGACTCAGGGTTGACGCCAACCTTTACGTCGTCTACTGCCGGAGTTTGTACCATTACCAGCGGGGGAGTTTTAACTTTTGTTACCGCAGGAAGCTGTACTATTATTGCCAGTCAGGCAGGTGACAGCAGCTATTTACCTGCGCCTCAAGTAAGCCGGACCTTTACAGTTAACCCGGTAGTGCCAGGCATACCAACGGCTGTTGTTGCCACTGCGGCTGATACTGCTGCAAGCATTGCATTTACCGCCCCGGCGAGTAATGGCGGCGTTAATATTACCGGTTATACCGTTACATCTAACCCTGGCGGCTTAACAGCCAGCGGCGCTGGCTCGCCGGTTGTAGTGAATGGTTTAACGAATGGCACGGCCTACACCTTTACCGTAACGGCAACTAACTCTGCTGGCACCGGTACTGCTTCCGCAGCATCAAACACTGTTACTCCAACGTCGGCAAATTCCGCACCTGAAATATCAGGTACACCTGCTACAACTGTGGAACAGGGTTCTGAGTATTTATTTACGCCCACCGCCAGCGATATTGATGCTGGCACAACTTTACAATTTAGTATTGCAAACAAGCCAAGCTGGGCAACCTTTGACACAACAACGGGTACACTTAGCGGTACTCCAGTTAAAGAACATGTTGGCACCACCAGTAATATTGTTATTTCTGTCAGCGATGGCGAGCTTAGTGCCAGCCTGGCCGCATTTAACATTGAAGTAGTTTCTGTTAATGCCGCTCCGGTCGCCGTGGATGACAACATCACCCTGCCATTTAGTGGCGACCACACCTATGTATTGGATGTGTTGGTAAACGACACTGATCCAGACGAAGACAGCCTGACTATTACGGCCGCCAAAGCCAGTATTGGTCTGGTAAGTATTCAGGCTAATAAGTTGCAATTTAATGCACCGGAAAACTTCAGCGGTACAGCCACTTTCAGCTATAGCATTACTGATGGTGAGTTTAGTGATCAGGCAAAAGTTACCCTGCAAATTGACGGCAGCAACCCGGATGCACCGGTGATTACCGCTCCGGATGATTTAATTATCAATGCTACCGGCCTGTTTACCAAGGTAGATGTCGGTGTGGCGACGGCAGTTGATCGCAATGGTAACCGGCTGGCAGTATCGTTAGTTAACGGTTCGCCGCTGTTTGCTGCAGGCCGCCATGAATTATATTGGCGGGCCACTGATGCCAGCGGTATTAGCAGCACGGTTACCCAGTTATTGCAAATTAATCCTCTGGTGTCACTAAGCAAGCCGCAAACGGTTATTAACAACAGTACTGTTACCATAGAGGTAATACTCAATGGCCCGGCGCCGGTGTATCCGCTTGAGGTGGCTTACAGTGTTGCTGGTTCTGCCAGTGCGGTAACTGAACACAATTTAGCAACCGGTTCAGTGCAGCTAAGTTCGGGCCTGCGCGCAAGCATTAGCTTTGATGTGTTTGCTGATTTAACGACTCAGACAGAGAAAGATATTGTTGTTACGCTGAGCAGCAGCCTGAACCTGGGCGCCAATGCCAGCACAACCATTACGGCTACTGAGGCTAATCTGGCTCCGGTAGTGGTGCTGGATGCACAGCAGCAAGGTGAAAACCGCCTGACAGTCGGCAAAACCGCTGGCGTGGTTACTATTTCGGCTCAGGTTACTGATCCTAACTCTGGTGATACTGTCAGCCAGCAATGGCAAGCTGATGCAGCGCTGACAAATATCTCTGCGGATGCGTCGCAGTTTGTATTTGAACCTGCCAGCCTGAGCAGCGGCGTATACCGCATTGCCCTGAGTGCAACAGATAACGCGGCAGAGCCGCTAAGCAGTACTGCGGAAATTTACCTGCTGGTACAGGATGTACTGCCTGTTCTGGATAACAGCGACAGCAACAACAATCTGGTACCTGATAATGTTGAAGGCTTCGGCGACAGCAACAGCAATGGTATTCCTGACTATCTGGATCCGGGTTTTGATTGCAATGTAATACCTGAACAGCTAATCAACATTAGCCAGTTTGTTGTTGAGGGTGAGCCAGGTATTTGTTTGCGTAAAGGCGCAACCGCAGCACTGAGCAATAGCGGTGGCCTGCAGTTAACCAACGATGACCTGCAATGGCTGGAGCCTGATATGCAAGCCACCAATATCGGCGGTACCTTCGACTTTATCCTGCGTAACCTACCCACAACCGGGGCAAGTTATGCGCTGGTGCTGCCACAGCGCCAACCTGTGCCACAAAATGCCGTTTACCGCAAATATACCCAGGCCAATGGCTGGACTAACTTTGTGCAAAATGCGCGTAATCAGTTGTTCAGCGCCGCTGGCGAACCTGGTTTCTGTCCTCCTCCGGGCGACAGCAGCTGGCAGGCTGGTTTAAATGCAGGCCACTGGTGTGTGCAGTTACAGATAGAAGATGGCGGTGCTAACGATGCTGACGGCCTGGCCAATGGCACTATTGTTGACCCGGGCGGTGTGGCCGTTGTATTAAATGGCAACCAGTTGCCTGTGGCTGCAGACGATGCTTACTCAGTACAGTGGAACCAAAACCATAGCCTGGAAGTGCTGCAAAACGACACCGATCCTGACGGCGATACGCTAAGCATTAATCAGACATCAGCAGCATTTGGTACTGTCAGTATCAGTGATGACGGCCTGACACTGCTGTATACTCCGGCGCAGGACTTTGTTGGCACCGATACGCTTAGCTACAGCATTATCGATGGCAATAATGGTAGTGCCAGTGCAACAGTTACCGTTACGGTGTACTACAACAGACCGCCAGTGGTAACTAATGCCACAGCAAGCACAAATGACAAAACGGCTATCGAAATTCATGTGCTGGCCAATGCTACTGATCCGGATGGCGACAGCCTGAGCATCGGCAGTGCCAACGCCCAAACCGGCACTGTTAGTATTACCGCAGCACAAACCCTGCGTTATACACCGCAGGCTGGTTTTACCGGCACCGATACAATAAGTTTTACAGTAAGCGATAACCGTGGTGGCAGTGTCAGCGGTGAAGTAGTCATTAGTGTTAAAGCATCTGAGGTGATTACCGTGGTAAATAAATCGTCTGGCGGCGCGGTACATGGCTGGCCACTGTTATTACTGGCCGGGCTGGCACTGGGCCGGCGGCGCAAAATGCTGCTAAAGCCCGTGTTGCTGTTAGCAGCCCTACTGAGTTTTAACACTCAGGCAAACTGGTCGCTTGATGCTATGTTTGGCAAAAGCACCACTAAGCAGTCACTTAATGATATCACCCAGCAACTGCCAGCCAATACAGAGCTGTTGCAATATGATGACAGCGGTAAAAGCTGGGCGCTGGGGCTGAGCTATTACTTTACTCCTCGCCTGGCAGTACAGGCACATTATGTTGACTTAGGCGATGCCAGTGTCAGTATGCGCGGCGAAACGCTAACACCTGAGGCGTTTCATCAGGCACTGTCTGACATTGGCCCGATGCTGGCAAAAGGTGTACGCAGCGGTTTGTCTTACCACGTATGGCAACATGCCGGTTGGTCAGCTACCGTGCAGGCTGGTGTATTTGCCTGGAACAGCGAAACCAACAGCACTGCAGGTAACAACCTGATCCGTTATAAAACCAGCGACACCGACATCTACTGGGCGCTTGGCGCCAGTTATGCACTGGACGAGCACATCGCCTTACAGGCGTTGTTTAACCGCTATCATCTGGAAGGCAATAAAGCCGACAATATTATGCTCGGTGTTAGTTACTCGTTTTAATCAGCAGTAAAGGCGCCTCAGGGCGCCTTTACTTTAGCTGCAGCGCTTTTACTGGATAACAAAATGGTTAATACTGGCTTCAGCAGGCGTCCGCCATGCTGTTAGCCGGAGGCCGCCATGAAACTACTGACCAAGCTTAGCCCCACCCAACGTTTATTCGCGCTGTTGCTGTTTTTGCTGGCGCTGTGTGCCGGTATATATAGCGGTATGCTGCAACAACGGCTGGTAAACCCAGTGCTGTCACCGCTGGATGACAGCGCCAGCGCCGCGTTACAACGCAGCTTAGTGCTTAGCAGTGCCTCATTTGCCACTGCCCGTTTAATTGACCGCGGCATCGCTTTTGTATCTGAAGCCCAGGTAGGCGTTGGTGTTGCCAGTATAAAACCCGGTCAGTTGTTAAAACCACTGCAGGATATGGCAGTGCGGTATTCCGACTTAATGGTGCTGGCCATGACATCTATTGGCCTGCAGCTGTTTTTGCTCGAATTTGGCAAGCTGGCGGCTTTGCCCCTGTTTGGTGCGGGCATTCTGCTGTCGGCCGTTATCCTATTGCTGGGCCCGGCAAGTTGGCGCAGCACCGCTACCTACCTGTTACGTATTTTTATTGCCTTGCTGCTGGTTATCCGCATTGGTGTGCCACTGGCCGCTTTTGGCGTAGCCGAGTTGTCAGACTGGGTGCTGGAGCCGCAGCGTATAGCGGCAGAAGCCGCGCTTAGCGGTGAAACAGCGGCTTTGCAACGGGTTGATCAGCCGCTGCAAAGCGGTGATGAAGGCTCATTAAGCTGGTTGCGGCAAATGGCGGCGCAGGCCAACGATATGTTTGCCGCGGTTAAAAGTTTTTCCGACAATATGGTAGAAAAACTGATCCAGTTAATTGTGGTGTACAGCCTGCAAACTCTGGTGTTTCCGCTGTTGTCATTGTGGCTACTGTGGCACCTTGGCCGCTGGTTTGTGCGCCGGCCTCTGGCGGAACTACCCGCCCCGGCGCGCACAATACCTGCCGCTTAAACGCGGAACCGCTGCACCAGGGCACTGAGCCGTTGTTCAATAGTGCCCAGTTCATCGGTCGATTTTGCCAGTTCAGACGCATTATTTGCTGCCTGATCGGCCAGTTGGGCAATTTCATGAATACTGCGGCTGATATCAGCTGCAACTGCCGTTTGCTGTTCCGCCGCGGTGGCAATTTGTATATTCATCTGAGTAATGGTACTAACCGATTTGGTAATGGTTTGCAGTGACTCACTGGCTTTATCAGCCTGCGCTACCGTGTGTACCGACTGCTCCTTGCCATGCTGCATTACCTGCACGGCATCACGGGTGCCTTGCTGAAATACATCAATCATCTGCTGAATTTCATTGGTGCTTTGCTGCGTGCGGGTTGCCAGCGTACGCACCTCATCGGCTACTACGGCAAAACCACGGCCTTGCTCACCGGCACGGGCAGCTTCTATTGCGGCGTTTAACGCCAGCAGGTTGGTTTGCTCAGCAATACCGCGAATAACATTAACCACTGAGCCAATTTTATCGGCATTGGCACCAAGCTTTTCAATCGCATCACCGGCACGGTTTACGTCCTCTGCCAGCTTATTAATCGAGCTGATGGTAAGCGCTACACTTTGCTGGCCGCCAACGGCTTCTTTATCGGCTTCCTGTGCGGCACTGGCAGCTAAACCGGCACTGCCGGCTACTTCCTGCACAGCGGTAGACATCTGATACACCGCCGCAGCCACCTGGGTGGTTTCGGCTTTTTGTCTGCTGGCATCCTGATCGGTTAAATGCACAATTTGCTGCATGGTAGAGGCAGAATGGCTTAGTGCCAGCACTGCTTGTTTAACTTCATTTACCAACTGCTGAATTTTCTGTGCAAACTCATTAAAACCGCGCGCCACCTCGCCTACTTCATCGGAGGTTTCTACCTGCAAGCGCTGGGTTAAATCGCCCTCGCCCTGGCCGATATTAATCAGTGCCGCTGAAGCTTTTTGCAGTGGCGACACCACCAGATTTGCTACAAATAACGCCAGCAGTACCACCAACACCAGCATGACGATGGCGCCGCCGATAATCAGCAGCAGGGTGTTGCGAATACGCTCACTGATTTGCATCTGTTGTTCTGCCACGCGGCGGTCAATGTCGTCGATATAAAAACCCGAGCCCAAAATCCAGCGGTTATTGTACATAGGCGCGGCATAACCCAGTTTCGGCGTTAAGCCGCCACGGGTTTTTTCATCCCACATATAGGTAACAAAACCACCGCCTTTTTTGCCGGCCTCAATTAAGTCGCGGATCAGCAGCACACCGTTAGGGTCTTTTAACTCAATCAGGTTGCGCCCTTCCAGTGCAGCATTAGAGCCATGCACTATATTCACACCCGCCAGATCATAAACAAACATATAGCCGTCATCGCTGAACTTCATGGCGCGGATCACTGCCTTGGCGGCATCTAGCTGCTCTGCCGACGGCTCACCGCCGCTAAAGTACGGTGCCACTGCAGTTCTCGCTATAGCGACATGATGCTCCAGTGCATTTTGCTTTTCGTGCATCATATCAGCGCGAAACTGCACAACCTCAGCTTCTCCCATCGCACGCATCTGGCTATATATCAACAGCATCAGCGCTAATACCACTGTTACTATTGGCAATACCGCCAGCAGTAGCATTTTATTTTTCAGCTTAAAGTTGAACATAGACAAACTCCGCGTTATGCCATAACAAGTTGATTCTGTTACAGCATAGTGTAAACAAGGTGGAAAGAAAGCGGGATGCGACCTTAGTTGATAAGTCTGTTGGCAACGCCTGCATACGTATGCACCATAAAAAGGCAAGCCAGCTGTAATACACTCGGCTACTTTACGGCACAAATAGAAAAATACAGGGTAGACAGATGAACAAAACAGCCACTATTCTGATGCTAAGCCTTGCTGGCAGCATGCTGCTGGCCTGCGGCGGCAAAGCACCAGAACAAGCCTCGCCTGCTAAGGCAGAACCCACTGAGCATAACGTTACTATTGTGAATACTGCAGAACATAAAGTAGTGGTATATCAGGTGTTCACCCGTTTATTTGGTAGCCAGAACACCACCAACACCCCCTGGGGCACACTGGAGCAAAACGGTGTGGGCAAATTTGCCGACTTTACGCCAGAAGCCCTTAGCGCCATTAAAGCCATGGGCACCAGCCATATCTGGTATACCGGTGTACCGCACCATGCTTTGGTGCGTGATTACAGCGCTTACGGCATAAGCCTGGACGACCCGGACGTAATTAAAGGCCGCGCGGGCTCACCTTACGCGGTAAAAGACTATTACAACGTCAACCCCGATTTAGCCACTGATCCGGCCAACCGTTTGGCCGAGTTTGAAGCACTGATTAAGCGCACGCACCAGCATGATATGAAAGTGCTGATTGATATCGTACCCAACCATGTGGCACGCCAGTATCAATCGCTGTCGAACCCGGCAGGAGTATCCGACTTTGGCGCTAGTGACGATACCAGTGTTGAATATGCCCGCGACAACAACTTTTACTATGTGCCGGGCCAGCCTTTTAATGTGCCGGCGTTTCCTACCAGTTATAAAGTACTGGGCGGCGATGCTCACCCTGCCGCCGACGGCAAATTTAACGAAATACCAGCCAAATGGACCGGTAATGGCTCGCGTGCGGCACAACCAGCCTTTGATGACTGGTACGAAACAGTAAAAATTAACTATGGTGTAAAACCAGACGGCAGCTACGACTTTGACAAACTCCCAGCCGATTACGCCGACAAAGACTGGCCGGCCCATTACGCCTTTTGGCAGGGTAAAGACGTACCTGACTCCTGGCTAAAATTTCGCGACATTACGCAATACTGGCTGGATAAAGGCGTAGATGGCTTTCGCTATGACATGGCCGAAATGGTGCCGGTAGAATTCTGGAGCTATTTAAACTCGCATATTAAGCATAGCAACCCAAATGCGTTCCTGTTGGCGGAGGTGTATCAGCCGCATTTATACCGCGACTATATTAGGCTTGGCAAAATGGATTACCTGTACGACAAGGTCGAGTTTTACGATAGCTTAAAACTGGTGATGCAAGGCAAAGGCCCAACGTCTGCATTGGTAGAAACCCAACAACGGATGGCCGATATTGAACACCATATGCTGCACTTTTTAGAAAACCACGACGAGCAGCGTATTGCCGCACCGGAGTTTGCCGGTGATGCCAAAAAAGGCATGCCAGCCATGGTGGTATCCGCCACTATCAGTACCTCACCTACCATGCTGTACTTTGGCCAGGACGTAGGCGAACCGGGCGCTGAAGATGCCGGTTTTGGCAAGGCCAGCCGCACCACCATTTTTGATTACTGGGGCGTACCGCACCATCAGCGCTGGATGAACGGCGGCAAGTTTGATGGTGGCGCCTTGTCGGCTGACGAGCTGGCACTGCATAATTTTTATAAAACCCTGCTTAGCTTTACCGCCAGCGCCCCGGCGCTAATGGGTGAATATACTGAGCTGCATAGCGCCAACCTGGCTGCAGGCACCGCCTATAGCGAGCAACAACTGGCGTTTGCCCGCTATAATGCAGAGCAAAAGCTGCTGATTGTCAGCCATTTTAACAGCGAAAATAACGTCAGCTTTGGCTTAACGCTACCGGCAGAACTGATTACAAAGTGGCAATTGGCCGATGGCCAATATCCGCTAACCGACAAGTTAACCAACGCGCAATATACGCTGCAGGTAGCCAACGGCGTGGGCACAGTGGCGCTGGAACTGGCACCGCTGGCATCAGTTATTTTGGAGCTGTAATATGAAGCGGTTATTCTTTGTTTTATTAACCCTGTGCTGCACTGTCGCAGCACAGGCGGCGCAGTACCAGCAACATAGCCTGCAGGGTAATACGCTAAATATTCAAACCGATAGCGGCCAGCTTAGCCTGACGTTTTATCAAAGCGATGTGGTAGAGGCGTTTTATCAGCCAGACGGCGTAAAACAGCTGCCGTCGTTTTCGATTAGCCAGCAAAGCGAACCGCAGCAGTTACGCCTGACCGAAAGTGCAGCTGCCTTAACGCTGGGCTCGGCCAGTTTAACAGTGAAAATTAATAAAGCCCCACTACAGCTAAGCTATTACTATCAGGGCAAGTTGCTGCTGGCCGAAGAGCAAGGTTATTTTCAACAGCAACCGCGTCAACACCAGCCGCAACAGCACGGTTTTCGTTTTGCACTAAGCGATGGCGAAAAACTGCTGGGCGGCGGCCAGCGCGTATTAGGTATGGACCGGCGCGGGCAAAAATTTCCGCTGTATAACAAAGCTCATTATGGCTACAGCACGCAGTCCAGCCAGATGTATTTTAGCCTGCCGGCGGTAATGTCGAGCAATAAGTATTTGTTATTGTTTGATAACTCGGCCAAAGGCGAAGCTGATTTAGGCCACACCGAGCCCGGCGTTATGCAGTTTAGCGCCGAAGGTGGCCGCAGCAGCTATGTGGTTGTTGCAGGCGAAGCTTACCCTGCGCTTATCAACAACTACACCGCACTAACCGGCCGCCAGCCGCTACCGGCACGCTGGACCTTAGGCAACTATGCCTCACGTTTTGGTTACCGTAACGAGGCTGAAGTACGCGCTGTGGTGCAAAAATTTCGTGACCTTAAGTTGCCGCTTGATGCCTTAGTGCTGGATTTATACTGGTTTGGCCCGGATATTCAGGGCCATATGGGTAACCTCGATTGGGATAAAACCGCCTTTTCACAACCGGAAAACATGCTGGCCGATCTAAAAGCCGACGGTATTAACACTATTTTAGTGACCGAGCCCTTTGTGCTTACCAGCTCAAAACGCTGGCAGGAAGCCGTAGCGGCCGGTGCTATAGCACCGGGCTTGGATGGCAGACCAAAAACCTTTGATTTTTACTTTGGTAATACCGGCTTAATTGATATGTTTAACCCGAAAGCGCAAGACTGGTTCTGGCAAATTTATAAAGGTTTGGCAGAACAAGGCGTGGCAGGTGTGTGGGGCGATTTAGGCGAACCTGAAGTACACCCCGAAGATACCGTGCATGCTATCGGCACTGCCAACGAAGTGCATAACGCTTACGGTCATCAATGGGCCGATATGGTGTACAGCGGCATGCGGCGTGATTTCCCCTCACAGCGCCCTTTTATTATGATGCGCGCAGGTGCGCCCGGTAGCCAGCGCTTTGGCATGGTGCCCTGGACAGGAGACGTTGAGCGCAGCTGGGGCGGGCTAAAGCCGCAGGTAGAACTGGCGCTGAGCATGGGCCTGTTTGGCTTTGGTTATATCCACTCTGATTTAGGTGGCTTTGCCGGTGGCGAACAGTTTGATAAAGAGCTGTATATCCGCTGGCTGCAATACGGCGTGTTCCAGCCGGTATACCGGCCACATGCACAAGAACATATCGCGCCGGAAATGGTATTTCACGATAGCGACACCATCGAAACCCTGCGGCCCTGGCTGAATTTACGTTATAAGTTGCTGCCATATAACTACACGCTGGCGTATCAAAATAGCTTAACCGGCATGCCGTTAATGCGGCCGCTATTTTTCTCTGCTGAACAAAACCCGGCGTTGATGGATGAGAAAAACAGCTACTTCTGGGGTGACGCCTTTTTAGTCGCGCCGGTAACCGAGCCCGGTGTCACTTCATGGCCGGTGCAGTTACCCGGCGGCATCTGGTTTGATTATTTCAGCGGCAAACGCTACGCCGGTAATAACAAAGTTGAGGTGCCGGTAACCATTAACACCATACCGGTATTGATAAAAGCCGGTAGTTTTGTACCGATGACTGCCGTTGTGCAAAGCACGCAAGATTACAGCAGCAAAACGCTGACATTGCATTACTATGCCGACCCAAGCGTAGAGTGCGCCAAAGGTGAAATGTATGAAGACGATGGTAAAACGCCGGACGCCATTGCCAACGGCCAGTTTGAGCTGCTGAATTTCTATTATCTGCAGCAGGATGGCCAGCAAAAGTTTGAACTGCGCCGCAGCGGCGATTACACCGGCAAGCCGGACAGCCGTGAGCTTACCCTGGTAATACATAACCAAACGGCGACACCCAAACACATCAGCGTTGATGGCCGCTATATTCAGCTGGTACCGCAGCAAGCCCGCTTTAACCGCATGCAAAATGTGGCCTGGTACGATAAAGCCAGTAAGCAGCTACGAGTAAAACTGGATTGGCAGGCAGATAAACAGCAGCTTCTGATACGCTAATATAGGTCCAAGGAAGCGCAGTAATTGCCATAGCGAGAACCGGCTTAGCCTAACCCAACCGTTGACGGCATGGATGCCGGACAAATTCGTCGGGAGCGAATTTGAACAGCTCTGCTGGTCCGTCAGGATAAACTTCATGGATGAAGTTTATAATCGAGCCTACAAGGACGTATTTACGGCGTGTTGGTGTGGCTAAACCGGTTCAATGCCAATGCGCCGATCTAATCTCTCTGGTAACAGCGCGTTTTTGCATTACAATGAATAAGTTACCCACCTAATGGATGCCGCCGGTGTACACAGCTGATTTTAATCATAAACGCAAATTTGTCGTTAAACTGGGCAAGATGCTGCACAAGTACGGTACACCTGCCTACCGGCTGGAAGCACATTTATCCGAGCTAACAACCCACCTTGGGTTAAAAGGCTCATTTATTATCTCCCCCACCTCGATGACCTTTGTACTGTGGACCGATGGCCATGAGCAGGAGTACACCCATGCCTCACGGGTAAACCCGGGCGATCTGGATTTAGGTGCACTGTCGCGTACCGACGAACTGGTCGATCAGGTGTTGCAGGGCAATGTCAGCATTAACGAAGCCGATGCACTGCTGGATGCTATTGATGTGCGCCCCAGCTCTTACAGTAAACTGGCCACAGCGGTGGCGATGATGGCATCCGGCGGTGCTTTTGCCATGTTAATGGCCACCAGTTGGAATGATGTGCTGTGGTCATCGTTGTTATCGCTGTTGGTATACCTGTTTATGCTGTGGGCCGCCCGCTCGCCGCGCATTGCCAATATGCTGGAGCCGTTAGTGGCACTGGTCGCTGGTATTGGCGCCTGCGCCATTAGCAGTTATATCGACCCCGGCATTAATATTCGTTTAACCGTGCTATCAGCCATTATTTCGTTTATTCCCGGCCTGGCTCTGACCATCGGCTTTGCCGAACTGGCCGCACGGCATCTGGTATCGGGCAATGCCCGCATTATGGATGCGCTGATGCTGCTGTTTAAGCTGTACTTTGGTGCCTTACTGGGCATAGCTATAGGTTTTGCCCTGTTTGGTGTGGTCGATTTTGTTAAGCCGCCGCCAATCTCACGCCACTTTGCCTGGCTGGCAGTTGGCATACTGGTCAGCTCGCTGATTGTGCTGTTTAAAAGCCGTGGCAAATATACACTGTGGTCTTTAGCCGCCGGCTTTATCGCTTATGGTGTCAGCATTACCGGCGCCAGCATGTTCGACTACACCATAGGTGCATTCTTAGGTGCCTTTGCCGTTGGCCTGTACAGCAACCTGTTTACCCGGTTGGCCAATGCACCGGCCGTTATTGTTGCTATGCACGGCTTAATCGTGCTGGTGCCCGGTAGTAAAACCTATATCGGTTTAAACTCGCTGATTTCCGGCCAGGATTTTGTGGTGTCTGACCGCGTAGGCCAGCAAACCTTTCTGATTTTAATGGCGCTGGTAGCCGGGCTTATTTTTGCCAACGTAGCACTGCCGCCGAAAAAAAGTTTGTAACAGTATTCAGCCATTGTCGATTTCATCGTTGCCGTAACGACCAGTTATACCTTTGATGGTAAAACAGGAGCAACAACATGAATCACAGCCAACAAGTACAACAAATTACCGATCTGCTTACCCGTTGGGCTAACGCATTGCGCCGCAAAGACGTTAGCAACATTATGACCCTGTACCATGACGACATTATTGCTTTTGATGCGATAGCGCAGTTGCAATTTAAAGGCAAAGCCGACTACCGCGAGCATTGGCAACGCTGCATGGAGTTTTGCAGCGGCGAATCGATGTTTGAAGTGCATCAGCTAAAAGTGCAGGCTAACGAGCAATTGGCGTTTAGCCACAGCCTGAACCACTGTGGCGGCACCAACGACAAAGGTGAGATGCAAAGCTGCTGGATGCGCGCCACACAGTGTTGGCACCGTGGCAGCGATGGCTGGAAAATAGTACACGAGCACTACTCGATGCCATTTGATATGGAAAGCGGTACTATTCTGTCAAACTTAGCGCCTTAAGGAGCACAACGATGAAATATCTGTGTCTGGTATATAGCGACGAAGACACCTTGCATAGCCTGCCCGACAGCCCGGATGACAGCGAATGCTTGGCCTACGCTGAAAAAATACACGGCAGCGGCCGTATGCAGGCCGCCGAAGCCCTGCAACCGGTAAGCACTGCCACTACCATCCGGGTGCGTAGCGGTAAAGTCAGCATTACCGACGGCCCCTTTGCCGAAACTAAAGAGCAACTGGCAGGCTTTTATCTGGTAGAAGCGCATGATTTAAACGAAGCCATTCAGATTGCCAGCGGCATACCGGCAGCCCGGGTAGGCTCGGTAGAAGTGCGGCCAGTGCGCCAGCTTGAGGTATAACCTTTAGGTGGCAGCTGGAACCATGCAGCAGCAGATCAGCGCATTGTATCAGCAGCAGTCGCGTAAAGTGCTGGCTACGCTGATCCGTCTGCTGGGCGATTTTGACTTAGCCGAAGAAGCATTGCACGAAGCCTTTCATGCTGCGCTGCAACAATGGCCAAAGGACGGCATACCGGCCAACCCCAGCGCCTGGCTGATATCGGCCGGGCGCTTTAAAGCCATAGATCAGCTGCGTAAAACGGCACGCTTAACCCACTTGCCGGATGAAATACTGCGACAGCTAACAGCAGAAGACGCGCCAGATCAGCAACCGATAGCCGACGACCAGTTGCGACTGATTTTTACCTGCTGCCACCCCAGTTTAGCCGCCGATGCGCAACTGGCACTGACACTGCGCGAAGTATGCGGTTTAACCACCGAGCAAATTGCCAGCGCCTTTTTAACCAGCCCGGCCACAGTGGCGCAGCGCATAGTGCGAGCCAAAGGCAAAATACGCGATGCGCGTATTCCGTACGAAGTGCCACCGCCAGCAGCATTACCGCAACGGCTCGATGCCGTACTGCAGGTAATTTATTTGCTGTTTAACGAAGGCTATTCGGCCTCCAGCGGCGTGCAAGTGCTGGATATCAGCTTAAGTGATGAAGCCATCCGCCTGGGCCGCTTAATGCTGCAACTGCTGCCCGATGCCGAAACCGCAGGTTTGCTGGCACTGATGCTGCTGCAACATGCCAGACGCGCCGCCCGGATCAGCGCCAGCGGCGAGCTGGTACTGCTGCCACAACAAAACCGCAGCTTATGGCAACACCATGAAATAACGGAAGGCAGCGAGCTGGTGCAATGGGCGCTACGCACCCGCCGTATTGGCCCTTATACGCTGCAGGCCGCTATTGCCGCAATTCATAGTGAAGCGCCCAGCGCAGAACACACCGACTGGCATGAAATTACCGGCTTATATAATTTACTACTGCAGGCCGATCCGTCGCCGGTTGTCGCCCTAAACCGCGCAGTAGCCATTGCCATGCGCGACGGCCCGGCAGCGGGCCTGGCACTGATCAGCGAACTGGAACTACAGGGCGAGCTAAACCACTACCATTTATTATATGCCGCCAAGGCTGATCTGCTGCGCCAGCTTGGTCTTAAAATGGAGGCGCTGAACGCCTACCAGCAGGCGTTGGACCATTGCAAACAGGCCCCGGAGCAGCGCTTTTTGCAGCAGCAAATAGCCGCATTACAAAGCTGACAGCAGCCGGTACTGGTCCGGGCTGTAGCTGAATACGTATGCAAAACGGCCGCTAGCCTTGCGTCATTATGGTGCGCTGCTTCAGGATAGGCTACCCAAGTGTCAGCGGACCTTTTTGCTATGTACCACAAAACCCTTATTGCCTTAACCACCCTGCTAAGCAGCCATGTAATGGCGGAAAGCTATGTTATTGAACGGCTGGAGCCAGCCAACTGGTGGGCAGGTATGCAGCACCCCGAATTGCAGCTGATGCTATATGGTAAAGATATCGCCCGGCTGCAACCACAGGTACAGTATGACGGCGTAACTCTTAACGGTGTTACCCGCACCAATAACCCCAACTATCTGTTTGTTAACCTGACATTGGCCGACAACGTAAAACCTGGCGATATCGCCCTGCATTTTCGCCACAATGGCGAAACCGTGCTAAGCCATAACTACCCGTTATTGCAGCGCAGCGCCAACTCTGCCAAACGCCAGGGCTTTAACCCGGCCGATGTTATTTACCTGCTGGCACCAGACCGTTTTGCCAACGGCAACCCGGGCAATGACAATATGCCTGGCATGCTGGAGCAAGCTAACCGCCAGGATGACAATGGCCGCCACGGTGGTGATATTGCCGGTATGCAAAAAGCCCTGCCCTATATTGCAAGCATGGGCTACACCACCATCTGGCCCATGCCACTGACAGAAAACAACCAAAGTGCTTACTCTTACCACGGCTATGCCGCCACCGATTTGTATAACATAGACCCGCGTTATGGCAGCAATCAGCAATACCGCGATTTTGTTGCAGCAGCCAATACCAAAGGCATTAAAGTCATTCAGGATATTATTCTTAACCATATTGGCCATCAGCACTGGTGGCTAAGCGATTTACCCGATGACAACTGGCTGAATAAGCAAAATATTCTGCAAGGTGCGCCCTTTGTTGGCACTAACCACAGCCGCAGCACCATACAAGACCCTTACGCCAGCAAAGCCGATACCGAACTGTTTACCGACGGCTGGTTTGTCGACACCATGCCCGACCTTAACCAGCGCCACCCGCTACTGGCCACTTACCTTATTCAAAACAGTATCTGGTGGGTGGAATACGCTAATTTAGCCGGTATTCGCGAAGACACCTACAGCTATGCCGACAAACAGTTTTTAAGCGAATGGGCGCGGCGCATTATGCTGGAATACCCGGATTTTAATATCGTTGGCGAAGAATGGAGCCCCAACCCGCTGATTGTGTCGTACTGGCAGCGCGGTAAGCAAAATAAAGACGGTTATGTATCGCACACCCCGGCAATGCTGGATTTTCCGCTGTACGATGCGCTGTTAAAAGCACTAAGTACAGATGAAGACTGGAACAGCGGCTGGATTGGCCTGTATGAAATGCTTAGCAACGACCATGTGTATGCTGACCCGTTTAACCTGGTCACCTTTGAAGGCAACCACGACGCCGCCCGGCTGTTTTCAGTGCTGGACGAGGATTTTAACTTATACCGCATGGCAGTAAGTTACCTGCTTACCATGCGCGGTATACCACAAATGTTTTACGGCACTGAAATAGCCATGACCAGCCCCAAAGTACGCGATGACGGTAAAGTACGCGCCGACTTCCCCGGCGGCTGGGCCGACGACAAAGTTAATGCCTTTACCGGCAAAGGCTTAAACGCCACACAGAAAAACGCCCAGCAGTTGGTAAAAACCCTGCTTAACTGGCGCAAAACCGCCACGGCTATTCACAGCGGCAAGCTAATGCATTTTGCACCCGATAACGGCACCTACACTTTTTTCCGCTATAACGACACGCAAACGGTAATGGTGGTAATGAATAAACAAGCCAAAGCAGTAACGTTGGATTTAGCCCGCTTTAGCGAAGTACTGCCGCAAGGCAAAACCGCAACAGAGGTAATCACCGGCAAAAGTATAAAGCTGGATAAACAACTCACCGTACCAGCACGCGGTACTTTGGTGCTGGATATTCGTTAACTTTCAACACCCCACGGCGGCGCAAGCCGCTGTGGTTCCTCAAAGCCCTGTCATTTTTTTACCGCACGTAAGTGCTGTATAACCCTCTGTAAAGCAGCGCTATTTGGTGAATAAGTTAATCGCAAGCTTAAACTCCGCTTTCACGCAGGCGTTTATAAAGCACGGTGCAATATGTTGTTGATTTAACGATAAATGTTAGCTAGTTTAGCAGAATGTAAAAACATGATAGAAGAGTGAAACTCGCGGTGAAAGCGAGGGTTTTGCCTTCTAATAATATTATGTGTTTTAAGGAGTAGACAGATTGGCTGAATTATTAGGGGTCTTATTTCCTTCTTTGGTCGTGCTTTATCTGATTGTGAATACACAACTTGATTCTTACCGAAAAAGAATTCGCTTTCTGGAAGTCAAAGTTGATGCGCTTATCAAGCATAACGGCATTGAATTTGACGACAGCACCCTTGTTCCGGTTGAGGTTCATAAGGCGGTAAAAGCCGGCCAAAGGTTAAAGGCTATCCGGCTTTATCGCAAAATTACGGGCGCTGGTTTAAAAGAGGCATCAGAAGTAATAGATGACTTGGTTAAAAACACATAACAAGGCGTCACTCGCGGCTTGCAGCCGCTGGTACTTCAAACGCTGACGCGTTTTTCCGCCCATGCGCTTTGCGTTAAGCCTCATCGAGAGAATGGAGTCGATATGAAAACAATCATATTATTATTTTCAATTTTTATTAGTTTTGGTGCGCTAGCTATAGAGCTAGAGGTGAAACCGACAAAAGCTGAGTTGTATGATGTTGGTGGATTTAAGCTTTATCTTGAGTGTTACGAAAGTGACAAGCCACAGCTAATACTGGAACAGGGTTTCGGTCGTTATGGCTCGGAAGGGGTTTGGTTAGAAAATATAAAGCGACTGAAAAACGATTTCAGCATTTGTTTGTATGACCGTGCTGGCTTGGGTAAGAGCGAAAAGGGTGACGTTCCTTTTACGGTCAATGACATGGCAAACAGGCTCAGAAGTTTGCTTCAAAATGCCAACATCAAGGGGCCATACTATTTTGCTGGTGGCTCATATGCATCTTATATCATCACTGCATACAACAACCTCTATCCACAAGAAGTTATGGGGGCCGTACTGATTGATCCACCTCCTTTGGGTTACTTTTACACTATGGGTACAAGGTGGCCTGAAAACTATCAAACAGACAATCAGGAGTTAGATCGCTTTTATCAATTTGAACAAAGCGTTCATAATCCAATGTTTGAGAGAGTTCCTGAAAATGTAGACCATATGAAAAGCTATGAAATACTGGTTAGTGCCGCCAATTTTGGAAACAAACCTATTATCGTGGTGCGCTCCAAATCAACGGGAGAGCGATACGATCCACCTTTCGTTCCTGATGATATAGCCAAATCAATGGATGAGCTTTACTTAGGTGCGGAAAACTACTTTAAAGGTTTATCTACGGATAGCAGTGTGATCTATTCTGAATCAGAGAAGCACCATCTTCATATCGCGGATCGTGATTTGGTCGTTAAAAGT
The DNA here is from genome assembly GCF_022436675.1 of Rheinheimera hassiensis. GTDB lineage: Bacteria > Pseudomonadota > Gammaproteobacteria > Enterobacterales > Alteromonadaceae > Alishewanella > Alishewanella hassiensis. The sequence continues at coordinate 270,706 of NZ_JAKUJZ010000001.1, forward strand.
ATTAAAGAGCTTGTTGGTAAATGAGGCTTAACAAGCCGTTCAACGCATGTGCCAGCAAACAGTGCTGGTACGGACTCGCAAACTACGCGCGCCCGTTAACGGAGTGTTATGTGCGCTTGAATTATAGCCAACATAGAGAAATTTGATGACTCATTATTTTGGTTCTTGTCTGTGTGGCAATGCAAAATTTGAAGTGCAAGGAAATTTCGATGGCTTTTATCTGTGTCATTGTAAGTATTGTCAAAAGGATACCGGGTCTGCTCATGCGGCCAACTTATTTTCGAAGTCAGCTAAGTTAACTTGGTTGGCGGGTTCCGGTTCTGTGACTACCTTCACGCTTGCAGGTACTCGCCACAAAAAAAGCTTTTGTAAGGTTTGCGGTTCAGCATTGCCAAGCACTCATGACGCAGGTCTTCTAGTTATTCCCGCTGGGTGTTTGGACACGGAAGTATCAATCTCGCCAACAGCTCACATCTTTACATCTAGCAAAGCTGTTTGGGGCGAGGGATTAGGGGACGTGCCAGAATTCGAAGGGCTACCAGAGTGAGCAGCTATCACATAACAAACCGTGGCAGTTCGCGCCTATCGGCGCCGGACTCGCTACACAGGGACGTTATGCGCGGTAACTCTGCAGCTATCGGCTTAATGTCGGGTACTTTACGTACCTGACAGATGCAAATATAAGTAACACTCTTGGTTCGGGAGTACAGGAGCCATCTGGTGATTTTAAAAGAACTGCGACTTAGTCGGCATATTTCTCAAGAGCAATTAGCGCAAATGTCCGGGCTTAATGTTCGAACCATTCAGCGTATTGAGAGTGGTCACAATGCTAGTTTCGAATCATTAAAATGTCTTGCTGCGGCTCTTGATGTCGATATGACAACACTAAACCAGGAGACGTTTATGATTGATAAAAACACAGCTAATTGGCAAAAACTGCCACTTTTTTTGAAGATTTGGTTTATGCTAAATTTTTTGCAAATCAGACCAGCTCGCGGCACAGCAGATAGCGTTGAAAAAATATCGCATATCTTCGGCTTTTTATTTTGCTGTATTGGGCTTGTGAGTGAAGCAGCTCTGGCAGGTGGTATTATCATGCTTGCAACAGCCTATTTGTTTTTCATGCTGAAGTGGCAAGGTGATAAGTATGGTATCTGGTATGACCCTGACGCGACAGCGGGCACATAACAGTAGCAGTCACAAACGCCCGCTTCACGAGTTAGACCTCAGAAAAGAGACGTAGCTAATTAACGCCATACGCTACACTTGAACCAAGCAAAACTCTGTATTTGAGGCTCAAATGAACCCAGCAATGTGGCAATGCCCGAAATGTGCGCGCGAGTTCACCCGTAAAAATCAGCGCCATGCTTGTGGCACCGGTCATAGTGCTGATGTGCTGCGCGACAGGCCGCAAGCGGTTATTGAGGTTTATCGGGCTATAGAAAACTTTATTAATAACCTTGCCAAAGTAGAAACTGTTGCCCGCGACCGCTATGTGCTGTTTCGCAGCCGCCGCATCTTTGTCGACCTGTCGATTATGCAAAACGCAGTGCGGGTGGCGATACATCTTGGCCGCCGGATCGATAACCCGATTTTTATCAAAGTGGTTGCTGACAGGAAGCAGCTGACTCATGTCGCTAAAATTACCAACCTGGCTGAGCTTAAACACATTGAACCACTGATTAAAGAGGCCTGGCAGTTTTCACTCGCTTGACGGCACCTTTTAACAGGTGCTATTAATGACACCATTTACAACTGGAGCTGATGATGCAAACCAAATTCTCTGAAGATGTCGTGCCATTATCGGATTTAAAAATAAACCCGGGAAAAGTGGTGACGCAAACTAACACCACCCACCGGCCGGTATTATTAACCAGCCGTGGCCGCGGTGTTGCCGTGGTGCAGGCACTGGAAGATTACGAAAACACGGCTGAAGAGCTGCGCTTTGTTAAAGCCATTGCCACCGGCCTGGCGGATATTCGTGACGGCAATACGGTAACTGCCGAACAGGCTAAACAGCTACTGGGGATCAGCTGAGTGCGGTTAGAGCTTGCGCAGTCCGCGCTGTCTGACTTATTGACAATAAAAGCCTGGTACCTGGAGCAAGGCGTACCGCATATTGGCCAGCGGTTTGTTACAGATATTTTGGCCGCAGCACAGCGCCTTACCGCCCAGCCAGATTCCGGCCGGATGGTGCCGGAGTTTAATCAGGCCAATATCCGTGAAATTATCCTGCCACCGTTTCGTTTGGTGTACCTGCGCGAAGCAGATTGTATCAGCCTGATCCGCGTCTGGCGTAGTGAGCGTCAATTGCAACTACCCGAATGATCGAACAACATAAAACGCTGGCTAAAATCCTGACCCGGTAAGCTTTGCTTTCAGCGCTGTGTCAGGCACAAAGAAAGAGCCCATCGTTAGTTAATTCCAGCTGTCAGGCTGGCCTATTTGCAAAGGCGACATACATGTCAGTAAGCAACGCATCAGATGAGCTATCGCCGCAGCAGCGCGTCCGCTGCATCATTCATGCTATTCGTGCCGAAGAACAATATTGGCGCGAACGCTATGCCATCCTGCGCTACCAGGACTGGCTTGGGCTGGGTATCTTATTGTTTGCCCTAACCGGTATGCTAACTGCCGCTGGTTTATATTACTTGCAGTTGATCCCGGCCTGGGCTTGTATCATCGTGGCCGCACTGTGTGCATCCCTGTCGCATGAAATTGAACATGATCTAATCCATCGTCAGTATTTTCGTAATACGCCAATAATCTACCATGGCATGATGCTAGTAACCTGGTTGATGCGCCCTAACACAGTTAGCCCGTGGTACAGGCGCGATATGCATCTGTTACATCACAAAGTCTCCGGCACGGCCAATGATATGGAAGAGCGCCTGGTAGGTAATGGCATCGCCTATGGCTTGAGCCGTTTTATCGTGATGTTTGACGGTTTATCGGGGCTATTCATACGTCGCGCTATTTTGCGCCGCGAAGTAGACAACTTTTCCGTACAAAAGCTGCTGCAAGCAAGCTTTCCGCTGGCCAGCCTGTACTTTTTAACTTGGTATGTGTTTTTGCTGTTCCACGCCTACGATGCCCTGTTCGGTGGAATTAGCGCAGGTTCCTATCCAGAGAGCTTAGTATGGCTGATGCAAGGCGTTGATTTCGCTGTGGTAGTGCTGATCGCCCCTAACGTTCTTCGCTCGTTCTGTTTAAACTTTATTACTTCCCATATGCATTACTATGGCAACGTACATAACTTGCTGCAGCAAACCCAAATTTTGGATCGCTGGTATTTTATGCCGCTGCAGCTATTTTGTTTTAACTTTGGCAGTACCCATACTATCCATCATTTTGTAGTGAATCAGCCATTCTATTTACGCCAACTGGTGGCAGGAAAAGCCCTTAAGGTGCTGCGTGAACAAGGGGTAAGATCCAATGATCTGTCCACTTTTGTTAGCGGCAATCGCTGGAAGGAAGAGCAAACAGTCAGAACAATTTGATTGCTTATGTTTGCCCGTTAATTAAATTTACAAGCCAAAAATCTGGATTACGCCTACGGCGATCAGATAAATAGCCACAACATAGTTTAAGATCTTCGGCCGGATCAGTATCAGAATACCGGCAACAATGGAGAGCACTGGAATAAGGTCAATATGCAAATTCATAATTCTGTCCTTTTATGTTTAAGTTTAGTGGTGGGTTAACTAAAGCAGTGTGCTGCCTGGCAGGAAATATAGCAATTCATTAGGAAAAGGGGCGCAGCCAAATTGTTGCCGACAGCAAGCAGGTTACCCATGTCGCGAAAATTGCCAACCTGGCTGAACTTAAAAACATTAAGCCGCTGATTAAAGAAGCCTATCAGTTTTGGTTGGCTTAGCGGCTTTAACCGTGCTCGGTAAACTGCTTTAATGCCTGTAAGCGCTCGTCCCATTGTGCTTCCAGCGCGATAATAAATGCCCTGCTCTGTGCCAGTGTGGTGGCATCCAGCTGCACTTTTACTTCACGCCCGGCCGGGTGCAGCTGTACTACTTTAGCTGACACCAGTGCCTGAATTTGCTTACGCGCCCCCTGGCGGCTAATGCCGAGATCTTTAGACAGTTCCCCCAGACACAGTGCTGCGCCATTCGATAAGCGCTGCACTATCTGCAACCGTACCGGGTCGCCCAATGCTTTAAATATCTGTGCTATGGCTAGCTGAGTCACTTACCCTCCTTACTGAAGTATTGTTGTAACCGCGCCAGCATAAAGTCCCAGCCATTGCTGTTTTGTGCCAGGCTGCTTGCGGCGATGTCAGACGGTAAATCGGCAAAACCGGTTTCAGTTAAGCTGACTTTGCAGCGGCCCGGTTCCAGCTCTGTAATACGAAACTCGACCAGAGTATGCGGCACAGTGAGTACTTTACCGATGAAATTACTGCCTCCTGGCACCCAACGATAGGCAAAGTAGTTGTAAGGGCTGGCCGCTTCGATATAAACACTGCTGCTGTGTTTTTCACCAAAGCTGAATACGGCTTGAGCCCCCTGCCGGTATTCGCCTGTTAACGTATCGGGAAACCACTTTACCACCTGCTCCGGCGTGGCAATGGCGTTATATATACGCTCTGCTGTGGCGTTAATAGTAAGGTCGCGCTGAATAGTGTTTTGCATAAGTTGCTCCGTATATGAGTTTAAGCTTTACTACAGCTAAACTAAAGCACAGCATAATCAAACATGCAACCAATTGGTTGCATGTTTTTTTGATAATACTTTATTTGCCATGTCGAATTTTCCCGAGATGGTACGACTAAGCTCTGCTACCACTTAGCGAACAGGAGAAACCCAATGAGCACAGAACAAGCTGTTAAAGGCCCGGCGTCTTACTTTCCGTCGATTGAAAAAAACTACGGCCAGAGCATACAACACTGGTTAACCTTACTGGATAGCGTGAAGGAACAGCCGCATATGGCACAGGTAGCGTTTTTAAAAACGCAGCACGGCATTGGCCACGGCCACGCCAATGCGCTGGTTGCCTATTATCGCGCACAGAAATAGGCACACTTTAGCCCTAACGCCGCCCAGCCATTGTGCTCTTCCCCGACACCCAAAGCTTAAATGTGTTTTACTTAGCCTATTGTCTAAAAGCAACATCGCCAGATGTTGCTGATGTAGCCTAACCGGGAGGGCATTAATGGCTGAACGTGGGATCACATACTCTATTGCTGTAATTGGCAGCGGTATGGCGGGGTTAGCGGCGGCCTATCGGGCACGCTGTGCCGGCCATAATGTTACTGTATTTGAAACACACAACAGCCACGGTATGGATGCCCATAGCTTTAACGTAAACAACGGTCTGGTGGATGTCCCCCTGCGTGTCATGAGCCCCGAAAGCTGGCCCAGCCTGCTTGCACTTGCCAAAGAAGTGGGCGTAGGTACTTTTAATGTGCAAACTCATACCTCCTGCAGCTGGACTAACCGCCACACCTGGTTTCGCAGTGGCGAAGTACCACTGCTGGGCTGGCCCTTTATTGGCTCGTGGCGCTACCTCAACCGCAACGCTCTGCGTATAGGGCTGGGTATCTGGCAGCTGCGGCGCTTAACCCGCCAGCTTGAGCGTCATATCAACGATGCTACGCTGAAAAATGCTACGCTGGCTGACATTTTGCAGCAACACAACTTTGACCCACTGTTCTGGCGCGGCCTTGTATTACCTATTCTTACCACCATTTGCACCTGCGAGGAAAAACATCTGCTGCAATGGCCGGCAGCGCAGTTATTGTTATTACTCAATGGCATTTTACACAGCAGCCAGCTTTGCCGGCTGGAAGGCGGCACTTCAGCACTGGTGCAGGCGTTAGCTAAAGGCCTGCCTTTGCATAGTGGCAGCCCTGTAGTGCAGGTTAAAACAGGCGGGCAAGGAGTAAAGGTTTATAACGAACGTGGCGATGGGGGCGTGTTTGACCGGGTAATTATTGCCACTCAGGCTAACCAGCTAAGCTTTTTGGATGACACCCAGTTTGGCGCTGAACGCGAAATGCTGCAATACATTGGTTTTGATTCAGGCGAGCTTTGGGTGCACCAGGACAGCCGCTTTATGCCGCTAAAACAACAAGACTGGACCGCTCTGAATTTTCAGCTGGATAAAACTCTAACAAAGCCGATGTTTACTGTTTGGGTTAACCAGGTTGAACCGACGCTACAAAACTGTGCGCCGGTGTTTCAAACCTGGAACCCGTTGTTTGAACCAAAGCCCGATACCGTACTGGCACGGATACCGCTGCAGCGCGCTGTTGTTACCCCAGACACTGCACAGGTGCATAAGGCCCTTAAGCAATGGCACCACCAAAGCGGCCGTCAGGTGTTTTTTTGTGGCTCATGGGCCTGCGAAGGCGTGCCGCTGCTGGAGTCGGCCGTGCGCTCGGCCAACGCTGTGATAGATATTATTAATCAACCGGCTGCCCAGCAGCAGTAGGAACCACACGCCAGATGGTATTGGATAAATCATCGGCAACAATTAATGCGCCTCTTGGATCTACTATTACGCCAACTGGCCGGCCCCGGGTCTTGCCATCTTTACCGTAAAAGCCTGTGACAAAATCTACCGGTGGCCCTGCGGGAGCACCATTACTAAACGGTACGAATACCACTTTGTAGCCCACCGGATTGTTACGGTTCCAGCTACCATGCTCACCAATAAATACCCCTTCTGCGAATTCGGCACCCATGGCGGCTGCAGAGAAATCGAGCCCGAGCGCGGCTACGTGCGATCCCAGCGCATAATCAGGCTTGATAGCCGACGCCACTTTTTCCGGGTCTTGTGGCCGAACACGATCGTCAACATTCTGGCCCCAATAGCTGTAGGGCCAGCCGTAAAAAGCCCCCTCTTTAACTGTCGTCAGATAATCAGGCACCAGGTTTGGCCCAATCTCGTCACGCTCATTCACTACTGCCCACAATTGGCCGTTTTCTGGTTGTATGGTGAGCGCCGTTGGATTACGTAAGCCTGTTGCGTAAGGCCGGTGTGCCCCGGTTTGAGCATCTACTTCCCAGATCATCGCACGGTCAGCCTCTGCTACCATGCCCCGCTCGGTAATATTGCTGTTAGAGCCAATGCCAACGTAAAGAAAACGTCCGTCTGCACTCGCTGCCAAAGCTTTGGTCCAGTGATGATTGATTAGTGATGGCAGATCGGTCACTTTAACCGGTGGCGCTGTAGCTTCTGTCTGGCCTGCTTGATAATCGAAACGCACCAGAGCGTCCTGGTTAGCGACATACAGCTTGTTATCAATCAGCGCCAGACCGTATGGCGCATTCAACTTGTCAGCAAACACACTACGTAACTCATAATTACCGTCGCCATCGGCATCGCGTAATAACGTCAGCCGATCACCGCTTTTTACTGCAGTGGTACCTTTTGATTTTATATAGCCGGCAATCACGTCCTTTAGTTTTAGCGCCGGCGCATTACCGCCCTTACCTTCGGCAATCAGGATGTCGCCGTTGGGCAGCAGCAGCATCTGCCGCGGAACCTTCAGATCAGTGGCTATAGCTGAGATAGTGTAGCCTTCAGGCACCGTCGGTTGCTGATCGCCCCATGGCGCCGGCTCTGCGATTGTCATATCGGGCAATAACCCATACTCAGGCTCTGGCAGTGTCGGGTTTGCGCCATATTGCGCAGGCTCCGGGTCATCACCACTGCAGGCCGCCAATAGCCCGGCAACAGCAACAGCAGCAAATAACTGCTTATATAACTGCAGGTAAATCATCGTACACCTCCCACGCCAAACTTAGCGAAACCGAGCCAGGTTGTAACCCCTGCGAGTAAAACACCAATCACTGACAGAATTAGTCCCGTAGGCATAACAGCCCAGGCATCTCTGGCGTGGATTAACGCATTGATAAATCCCAGCACCCACAAAGCCAACAGCAGCGCGGTATACAATACAAATTGCCGGCCATGCTCAACTGCCCGGATCAGGTTGATGATAGCCCATAACAATGACAGGCCGCCGAACAACAACCCGGCTGCGATTAGCCAGGACGCAAAATTGCTCCATTGGATCTGGTAACTTGACATATACGCCAGATCACTGAGCAAACCGATGAAAAATAGTACGAAAGTGCCCGCAAGCAACACCCCATGAATAGGGTGAAGCCTGGGTTGATGTAGTCGGGTATCGCTGACAATCACAATCTTCTCCTCAGTTTATCCTTGCAGATAAGTGTAGCAGCCTGAGAAGTCAGCGCAGGTTTAACCGGCCGCATGCTGCACGACCAGAGAATAATCAGAACGGAAATAGATTACTGTGAAACAAGCTTCGCCCTATAGCTCAGAACCGGGCCGCTCAGTGATCAGCACTGGTACTGCTGTTTTTACCGGCGCTGGCAATAAAACGATCCATTTCAGCTTCGAGAATTTCCAATGGCAGTGCGCCGTTGGCCAGTAATGCATCATGAAACGCCCGCAGGTCAAAATTGTTGCCCAGCGCTTTCTCTGCTTTGGCGCGCAAGCGGCGAATGGTAATTTCGCCCATTTTGTACGATAGCGCCTGCCCGGGCCAGGAAATGTAGCGGTCTACCTCGGCCCGCACGTTAGCTTGCGATAACGAGGTATTACTTGCGAGAAAATCCAGCGCTTGTTGCCGGCTCCAGCCTTGCGAATGAATACCGGTGTCGATGACCAAACGGCAAGCACGCCACATTTCATAACTCAGGCGGCCAAATTGCTGATAAGCGTTTTCATACACGCCCATTTCCACGCCAAGCCGTTCGGCATACAGACCCCAGCCTTCACCATAGGCGCTCAGATATAAATTACGGCGAAATTGCGGCACGTTTTCTAACTCTTGTGACAATGCAGTTTGTAAGTGGTGCCCTGGCACAGATTCGTGCAGTGTTAAGGCGACCAGCTCATACAATGGCCGTTGATCTAACGAGTCAGTATTTAGCCAATAAGCACCGCCACGGATGCCACCAATAGCTGCAGGATTGTAAGAGGCTGTCGTGTAATTTGGGGCTATCTCGGCGGGCACCGGCACTACACCGTAAGGCAGGCGTGGCAGTTTGCCGAAGAACTCCGGCAGACGATAGTCTATGCGCTTAGCAATGTACGACGCTTCTTTTAATAGCTCACGTGGTGTTTTCGCATAAAACTGCGGATCGGTACGCAAAAATGTAGTGAAGTCGGTAAAGCTGCCGCTAAAGCCGACGTCTTTAATCAGCGCATCCATTTCGCCGCGGATACGTTTTACTTCAGCCAGGCCTGTGTTGTGAATATCGGCCGGGTCGATGTCTGCAGTGACATAAGTGTTGATCGTATGACGGTAGTAAGCTTTGCCGCCCGGCAATTGTTCTGCTCCCAGGCTGTCTGTGGCGGCCTGCATATAATCACCTTCGAGAAAATCGGCTAAACGGGCAAATGCCGGCAGTGCGACTTGCGCAATAGCCTGTTTGGCCGCGCTTTGTAACTGCTGTTTTTCAGCTTTAGAAAAAGCGGCTGGCAGCTTTTTAAACGGCTCGTATAAGCTGCTTTGGTCTGGCTCGCTGTACACCTGCGCACGCACCGTTGGCGCTATGCCGCGGATGACAATTTTGGGCAATACAAAGCCGTCTTTAATACCGCTGCGCATATTGGCGATGTTTTCGTCAAAGTAACGGCCAAAATCTTTGATGCGGCTGATATAGTCTTGATAATCAGCTACTTTTGACATGGACAGGCCACTACTGGCCTCCAGAGCTAAGCTCCAGAAACTGTAAAAAGTATTGGCCGGAATACGCTCAAGGAACAACTGGTTAGCTTGAATAGAATTGCGCAGCACCCAGCTGAGTAACTGATGATTAACCCGGTCTGCATCCGTTAATTGCTTTAGTTCGATGGCGCTAAGCCGCTGCAACAACTGTTGTTCAGTACCAAAACGACGGGCACGGTCGGCGGCAGTAACAGCCGGCAGGCGATCGTTGTAACCCGTAAGCCCCATGCGGCCAGCGGTAACAGGATCTTCTTGCAGGCTGTATTGCCAGTGGTCTTCTATCACTTTTTGCAGTTGCTCAGTAGCACTGGCAGCTAAGGTAGCCGGGGCCAGCGCCAACAAGCCCAGGCTCAGCAGCGCATACGTAAATAAAACGATAAGTTTACCGGACCTTAGCACGGGTGTTCTCCAGGTTGATTAAAAGGCTAGGTTTTATTGTTGTACCTTAGCATAGTGCCGCTGCATGTTAGCAGTTTTCTACCCCGTGCTCTAAACGGCTGAGCGCATTCGGTTTAACGTAATATGGTAACAAGCTGATGAGTAAGCCGGTTAATTACCCTACTATATTTGGCTTGATCTGGCTTAGAATAGATGAAATAAGCGAATATGGTGACAAGCCAAAAATTAATGTTACCGCAATCGCGTTTACCGCCTTTCAGGCTAAAACAAAGGTTTAGCAAAATGAAAATATATATTGTGATATTTCTTACTGCGTTTTTTAGCTTGAATACAGCCTCTGCGCCCGCTGATAGCCTGCAGTCAATAATAGTGGATGGCGAGCAACGGCAGTGGCGTATTTATTTACCCTCAGGCTATGCCAAAGACGACCTGATACCACTGGTATTGAATTTTCACGGTTCATCATCTTCACCGCAAGCGCAGGCTGATTTATCTGCTTTTGAAAAACTGGCGCAATTAAAAGGTTTTATGGTGGTGACTCCGGCAGCAAAATACGCACCGCAAGGTGGCGGCGTAACATGGAACGTGGATAAAATTGAAGGCGCCGTTGACGATGTCGCGTTTATACGCCAATTAATTGCACACCTAAAGCAGCAGTATTCCATTGATCCAGCCAGAGTCTACGCGACAGGCTTCTCCGGCGGCGCGCGCATGAGCAGCCGCTTAGGCTGTGATTTATCACAGATTATAGCGGCTATTGGGCCGGTAGCCGGTGTGCGTTATCCGGAAGACTGCCAACCATCGCGCCCTATGCCGGTTATTACGTTTCACGGTAAAAAAGACACCGTGAATCATTACGAACATCAGGATAACTCAGCCCCCTACTGGCGAATGGGAGTACAGGATGCTTTAGCCGGCTGGATTAAAAACAACCAATGCCAGCAACCCGCAACCGAAAAAGTTATTACTGCTGATGTCACAATGCTGAGTTACCCCAAATGCCAGCAAGGCGCTGATATTGTGTTTTACCGCTCTGCGAATGCAGGGCATACCTGGCCTGGCTCAGCACAAGCTAACGTTATGGCGAAATTTGGTTTAGGAAACACAGATTCTGCTACCTCTGCTACTGAATTGATTTGGCAATTTTTTGTCGCGCATCCTTTGCCTTAGCATTCCCTAGTGTTTGCAGAGCCAGCCATTTGATGCTCTGCTACTTTACCTGAATGGCACAGTGGCATTTGGTGTTATAGTTTCGCCTGCCCCTACTAACACAAGGCTTTAGAATGAAGCTGGATAAAGCAAGAAAACGCATTACAAAGCAAATAAGCAAAGGCTTTGATGGATACCCGCTTATTACATTGGCCTATTTTGGTGCCACAGCCGATTGCGCCACTGAAGTGGTGGTGAGCTTTATGTCTGCTGAGGGTGAAACGCCGCAACAGCAACGCTTTGTTAGTACGCAGGATGTACGCGAAGATGAAACCATTCAGTCTGTGCTGGTGAAAATAATAGAGCGCGCTAATGCCAATACCGTAACCGAAGTTGCGGGTACTGGCATCATAGCCCGTTAATAATAGTAGTAGTGCTTTGGCTTACTGCGCCGTAGTAACATCCTGCTCTTTAACCAGCCATACCGACAGCGCACCCAGCACCATAGCGGCACCGGCCAGCATCACGATATACACCGCCTGGTTCTGAAATACCGAGCCTAAGATCCAACCGGCAATTAACCCGGAGATAATCTGCGGCGCAGCAATGGTAAAGTTAAAAATACCCATATAAACGCCGGTTTTATTTGCTGGTAAGGCACCAGCCAGTATTGCGTATGGCATAGCCAGAATAGCCGCCCAGGCAATACCCACACCCAGCATCGGGAGCATCAGGCCAAGTGCGCCTTTAGGAATTTCTACCTCGGTAATCAACAAGTTTACATGGGTCATAGTCGGGTCGGTAAACAGTACAAAGCTTAAATAACCCAGGCCACCGGCCAACAACGATATTGAATAAACAAACTTGCGGCCAAACAAGTTAGCCAGTTTGGCCATTACCAATGAAAACAGCACGGCAAACAGCGAGTAACCGGCATATAAAATACCTACCCAGTCGCCGGCAGCGCCTTTAGCAGCGGCGATATGTGCCGGTACCCCACCCATTTGGGCAATATAGGCACCGTCATACCACTCTACACCAACGCCCCAGGTATTTTGTGCAATAGCGGCCGGGAAATAAGTCCACATAATAAACAGAGCAAACCAGGAGAAAAACTGCACCAACGCCAGCTGCTTCATAATACGCGGCATGCTTTTCATTGTTTGCCAGAAATCACTGAGTTTTTCGCCCAGTGAACGCGACTGGCGTACCTGCTCGGCTAACGCCTGCGCTTCTGAATCCAGCCCTTTATAGGCATAATATTGCTCAGGCGCATATTCTTTGGTGCGAAATACTGTCCAAAGTACAGAGCCCAGCAATACCGTAGCGCCAATATAAAATGCCCAAATAACAGAAGGGGCAACTTCACCGGCTTTAGAGGCGTTTTCCAGCCCGACCACATTGGTTAAAACAAAAGGCAAAATAGAGCCAAATACGGCACCAATATTAATCAGCAAGGTTTGTACTGAGTAGCCCAGATTACGCTGCTCTGCCGGCACCATATCGGACACCAGAGAACGAAACGGCTGAAAGGTAACGTTAAAGGCGGCATCTTTAATGGCGAAGATAATAAGGCCAAATAGCATTGGCGGAATAAAAGCCACCATCATTGACGAGTTGGGCAACAACACCATTGCGGCCGCGGCCACTAACGCGCCACCGAGCATAAACGGCAAACGACGGCCGAGTTTGTTCCAGGTACGATCAGACGCCGCACCGACAATAGGCTGCACCAGCAAGCCCATAATAGGAGCTGCCAGCCAGAATAAAGACAGCGACGACAGATCTGCGCCTAAGTCTGACAAAATCCGGCTAACGTTACCGTTTTGCAGCGCAAAACCAATTTGCACACCAAGAAAGCCGAAACTGAGGTTCCAGATCTGCCAGAAAGAGAGCTTAGGTTGTTTCATTACAGGTCCCCGGATATTTTTATTCTATTATGATGCTTCTTATGTTGGCCTAAACTACACGATAGCAGCCATTTTGCGCAAAACTGTGCATACGTATTCATCTTGTTGTTGCACTGTTTTGGCGTTATTACCAACCTTTAATTAGCAAAACTGCACCATATTGCTGCACTGTGCTAAATACTGGCACGCTGCATAAAATAATACTCTGACGGGGACGCAATGAAAGCTTTTACCTTAAGCGCACTGGCGCTGTCTTTACTACTGGCCGGTTGCAAGCCTGCACCAACCACCCGCGTTGAATCCAGTGCACCACAAGCGGTAACCACAGTGCAGCAAAGTGAGGCTGCTAAAGACTGGTGGCAGGAGGCAGTGTTCTATCAAATCTGGCCGCGCAGTTTTTATGACACCAGTGGCGATGGCCACGGCGACTTTAACGGCATGACCGCCAAACTAGCCTATTTGCAGGAACTGGGCGTAAATGCGCTATGGCTAACGCCAATGTTTGAGGCACCTTCATACCACGGTTACGACTTTACCGAGTTTTATCAGGTAGAAAGTGATTACGGCACCATGGCTGAGTTTGAAGCTTTTATTCAGGCCGCTGATGCCAAAGGCATGAAGGTGATACTGGATCTGGTGATTAACCATATCTCCAGTGAACATGACTGGTTTAAACGCTCGGCGGCCGGTGAAGCACCGTACAAAGATTATTTTGTCTGGCGTGATGATATGCCGCCTGCGGGCAGTGGCTGGGGCCATGCCTGGAGCGACAACGATAAGCCCGAAGCTGTATGGCACTATAACGACACCCGCAAAGCCTGGTATTACGCCGCCTTTGGCGCCAGCCAGCCCGATTTAAACCTGCGCCACCCCGATGTTATTGCCGAAATGAAAAAAATGGCCAAATTCTGGCTGGATAAAGGCGTGGCGGGCTTTCGCCTGGATGCCGTACGTTTTGCAATGGAAGGCGGCCCCGATGCCCAGGCCGACACTGAAGAAACCATCGCCTACTGGCAGGATTTTAACCAATTTGTTAAAAGCGTTAACCCGGAAGCATACTTAGTGGGCGAAGCCTGGGTAGATATTCCGGTAGCAGCGCGCTACTACGGCGGGGGTAAAGGCCTGGACCAGGGCTTTGATTTTGAAGTCGGCTATAAAATTCTTGGCTTACTGCAACCCAATGCCGGTGGCGAAGCGCAGTTTGGCACTATGCACTCCGCACAGCAGCAGGTAGCGGATGCCTCGGTATTACAGCAAAACGCGCAACAACGTACTGAGTCTGAGGCACCTCTGCACTTTTTTGCGCCGTTTTTAACCAACCACGATCAGGAACGTATTGCTTATCAGCTAAAACAGCATGATGCCAAAGCTAAACTGGCAGCAGCTATGTTGTTTAGCTCACCCGGTACACCTTACATTTACTACGGTGAAGAAATTGGCTTAACCCAGGATCGCAGTGGCCACGACGTCTTTAAACGCGCACCTATGCAATGGGATAACAGCAAACAGGCTGGCTTTACCAAAGCTGACAACAGCTGGGTAGAGCAAATGCAGCTGTTCGGTGAAGGTTTTCCTAACTGGTGGCCGGATTTTCTGGCTAAGCAACTGCAGGCAGAAGATCGCAGCGTGGCTGCACAACAGGCGCAGCCAGATTCCATCTGGCAATTGTATAAATTTTTAATTGCACAGAAAAAACAGCGGCCAGAACTGGGCACAGATGGCAGTTATCAGGTAACACAATTAGATAACGGCGTAGTACAAATTAGCCGTGAGCTAAACGGCAGTAAAAGCCTGTTTATCTTAAACCTGAGTGACAGCGCGCAGGATATCAGCGCTATTAACCGTGACGGTTTAAGCGCTGGCTGGGCCTTTGATCTTGATGGCAATGCACTGGCGGCAAACGGCCTGTTGCTACTGCAAAGCGCGAACTGAAACTTATAGACTCTCCCTAAAACCGCCGGCTAAGTTAGCGGCGGTTTTTCTTTAAGCTTGCCAACGCATCTTTGTTAATTTACTGTGCCTACTAAATTAACAAGGAGTGTCTATGAAACCTTTTCTGATTTTACTCAGTAGCTTACTGCTGGCTACTACCACGCAGGCTGAGCCGGCAAAAGCAAAAACCGGCCCGGAATTATTACCGGCGTTTTCCACCGCAAGCTCGTTAAAAGAAAATTTCAGCTGTTATTACGGCCCTTTTGCCAGCTATGACAGCTGGCTGGCGATGCTAAGCAAAAAGCCAAAATTTAATGCTGAAATGTTTAGCCAACGCTTGCCCAGAGCCGATGTTGAACGGCGGCAGCAGACGTTGGATTGCCGGGTATTCGCCTATGAATCCGACGGCATTCTGGTAGAAGGCGTAATGGTGCGGCCAAAAAATACAGCGGCAAATACAAAGTTGCCGGTGCTGATCTATAACCGCGGTGGCAATGCGAAGGGGGGCACCTTGGTGTATGGTGCGATTCAGCACAGTTTGATGCCACTGGCGGAGCTGGGCTATATTGTCATTGCCAGCCAGTATCGCGGTGCTAAAGCCTTTCCAACATCGGTAACAGGTGAAATTAAACTCGATCAGTTTGGCGGCAATGATGTCAATGACATCAAGAATTTGCTTCCCATTATTCAGGGTATGTCCGATGCAAATAGCGAGCGCATTGCCATGAAAGGCGCCAGCCGTGGCGGTATGATGAGCTATCTGGCAGCGCGTGATATGCCGCAGTTAAAAGCACTGATTGTTGCAGCCGGCGTGACCGATTTAGAGGCCAGTCTGGCGGTGCGCCAAGCGATGGAGAATATCTACACCCGCTTTATACCTGACTACGCTACTGAGAAAGCAGCGCAGTTAAAGGCACGCTCGGTGTTGCATTGGCTCGACAAACTACCACCTAAGCTGCCAATACTGTTATTGCATGGCGATAAAGATGTGCGGGTAGAAGTGGCGCAATCGCAAAACCTGGCCAAAGCACTGGCTGAAAAAGGTCATCCACATAAATTAGTGATCTATCCGGGCGCCGATCATGATCTATACCCCAACCGCGCTGAAGCCGATGCCGAAACTGCAGCCTGGTTAAAACAATACCTTTAACGTCGACAACGGAAAACTGCACCGGGGTAAGCCTCAGTGCAGTTGTATTGCACTAAGGCTTTTACGGCAAGGTAACGACCGTCGAAATAGGAAAATGATCAGAAATATACACACCGGCAACGCCCAGTTGATAAGTGCGGTAGTTATGGCTTTTTAAGCCATTGCTGATAAAAATATAATCGATGCGGTCGCTGTCGCTGTCGCCTGCGGCGAAACCGTTATAGGTGCCAACATCTTCGGCGTTTGCCAAAACTGTGGTATCGGTTAACGGTAGCAAGCGGCCAGAGGTAAGCGTTTTGTATGCTGCGCTATTGTTCAACATATTAAAATCGCCCAGTAAAATAACCGGTTTATTACCCGCAATAGCCGGAATATGTGTCAGTAAAAATTCAGCACTTTTTTGCCGGGCTATATCGCTTACATGGCTAAAATGCACATTAAATACAAAGAAATCACTGCCGTCTTTTTCAAAATGCCCCCAGCTGGCAACACGGGGAAGCTGGGCCTGCCAGCCGATTGAGCCGGCAACATCGGGCGTTTCAGATAACCAAAAGTTGCCGCCATCCAGTTTTTTAATGGTATTTTTATTATAAAACAACGGCACAAACTCACCGGCAATAACCCCATCGTCTCTGCCCACACCAATGTAGCTGTAATCAGGCAATTGCTCGTTTACCCAATTAAGTTGATGGTGCAACACCTCTTGTAAACCCAGCACATCAGGCTGCAGTGTTTTTAAGTGGCCATATATCAGCTGCTGCCTGTTTGGCCAGGCATTAATTGCATCGGCCGGGTTGTCGTAACGAATATTAAAGCTTTCAACAACCAGGCTGGTGGCGCCTACTTTTACCAGCATGCTGCAACCAGTAAATATACTGAACAACAAAACAAACTTAATGGCTTTTATCATAACGACTCCTTTTGGCTTAGCCTTGTGGTTATTCTAGGTAAGCAGTATTGCGCTATTGTTAAAGCAGTACAACCATACTAAAAGCGCATAGGCGTAAGCCTTTGTCGGCGCTACACTAAGTTTATCCCTTAGCGGCTTTTATGGCGGATGCTGTTATGTCTGACCGTTCCCACCTGTTTTCCCTGCGTGCTGGCCATGCCCTGCGCGAAGTGCTGGCCGAAGGTTATAGCCTGAATAAACTCGGTAAAGACCTGCTGGCCGGCATTACCGTGGGCATTATTGCTATTCCGCTGGCGATGGCGCTGGCCATTGCCTCTGGCGTGGCGCCACAATACGGCTTGTACACCGCTATTATCGCCGGTTTGGTGATTGCGCTAACCGGTGGCTCGCGCTACAGCATTAGCGGCCCCACCGCAGCCTTTGTGGTTATTTTATATCCGGTAGCGTTAAAGTACGGTTTAAGCGGTTTGTTGATTGCCACCGTGTTATCCGGTGTTTTACTGCTGGTTATGGCTTTTATGCGGTTGGGGCGGCTAATTGAGTATATTCCCGAATCCGTCACTTTAGGCTTCACCGGCGGCATTGCTGTAGTTATTGCCACCCTACAAGTTAAAGACTTTTTTGGCCTGCCAATAGAAGCTATGCCAGAGCACTTTGTCGACAAACTGCTGATACTGGGGCACATGCTGCCGCAATTATCCTGGCCCAGCTTGCTGGTTGCCGTGGTAACGCTGGCCGTTATGCTGCTGTGGCCCAGGCTAAAAACCATTATACCGGCCCATCTACCGGCACTATTTATTGGCACCTTGTTGGCATTATTGCTGCTGGGTTTGGGTGCAGATCTGGACACCATAGGTTCGCGCTTTAGTTACACCACGCCCGATGGCGCCAGCGGCAACGGTATTCCGCCCTATTTGCCTTATTTTGACTGGCCCTGGCTAAGGCCCGGCCCTGATGGCGAACTGTTAGGCTTTAGCTGGCAACTGGTTAAGGATTTACTGGCAGCCGCTTTTGCCATGGCCATGCTGGGTGCTATTGAATCCCTGCTCTGTGCTGTAGTGCTGGATGGCATGTCGGGGCGGCGCCACAGCGCCAACAGCGAACTGTTCGGCCAGGGCCTTGGTAATATTATTACGCCGTTCTTTGGCGGCATTACCGCCACAGCCGCGTTGGCGCGTTCATCGGCCAATTTTAAAGCCGGTGCTCAGTCACCGGTAGCAGCGATAGTGCACGCATTGGTGCTGCTGCTGGGGCTGGTATTGCTGGCACCGGTGTTATCTTATGTACCGATGGCTGCTTTGGCGTCACTGCTGATAATAGTAGCCTGGAATATGAGCGAAGCGCCAAAAGCCGTGCATTTACTGAAAACCGCTCCGCGCAGCGATATTTGGGTATTTATCACCTGTTTTTCCCTTACTGTGCTGTTTGATATGGTGATCGCCATTAGTGCCGGTATTTTGCTGGCGGCGTTGCTGTTTGTAAAAGAAATTGCCGAAATGAGTAAAGTGACCGATATCAGCCATAACCGTAAACAGGTTGAACAGCCGATCCCCGCAGGCTGGCAGGTGCTGAAAATCAGCGGGCCGCTGTTTTTTGCCGCCGCCGATCGCATTTTTGCCGATATCGCCCGCTTAAGTGAGCGCAGCCGCGGCCTGGTGCTGTATATGGACGGCGTACCCTTGCTGGATGCCGGTGGCCTGGCTGCGCTGAATAAACTGATCAGCAAGTGCCATAAAAGCAAAACCCAGCTGGTGATCGCCGATTTACAGTTTCAGCCACTAAAAACCCTGGCCAAAGCCGGGGTAAAACCCGTGCCGGGCCAGCTTAGCTTTTACCCGACATTACGCGAAGCGCTGGAAACATTGTATCAGCAAGCTGCAGTAGCAGAAGATCAAGACGGCTGAGCCCCCACCAGCGTACCCAGCAGCGGTGATAATGGCGGCTTACTTAGCTCACGCTGCGAGAATGTTATGCTGGTCCAGATAATACCGCTAAGCACCACCACTAGTGCCAGCCAGCCGAACAGGCCCAGCCAGCGGGCTAAACTTGGCTGTTTATGTTTGGTACGCAGCCAGTGCATACGCATACCCCCGGCGACCAAAATACACAGGCCGCTGCCAAATAGCGCATAAATCAGTTTAACTGCCAGGCCGCTAAAATTGCCAAAGTGCAACGGGTCGGCCATATCAGTCAGGTAAGCCAGTACAGCTAAATCGGCACTGCTCTGGCTGCCCATCACATTACCGGCGCTATCCAGGTAAATACGGTTCGCCCGGTCGCGCAGCAGTAAATCTCCCGCCTGTCCGGTTACCACAATCGGCGCTTTGGCATTGCTGTTATACAGCACCGCACGGATATCCAGCTCTGGTCTATGCTGCTGGGCTATTGTGGTGATCTGAGTTAGCGATAATGGCTGCTCTGGCAGTGTAGTGCTCAAAGTTGCTCTGGGTATCGCCGGGTAAAATTGCAGCGGTGTTTTTAGCAGCCAATGCTCGGTAAAGTACCACAGGCCGGTCAACGTCATCAGCAAGACAAACCACCAGCTCCATAAACCGATAAGCTTGTGCCACGATGCCCAACTGCTGCGCACACCCCAGCGCCATTTACCGGGTTTGCGTAACCATTGCTGCCACCAGTTACGATAAACATAAAAGCTGGAGATTAGCGAAATAAGTAGTAAAAAGCTCAGCGAAGTCACAACAACCTTGCCCATGCCCTCAACCGACAAATACATATGCAAATTGCGCAAAAAGCGTGACAACCGGCCCCAGTCACCACTGCCGGTAAGGCTGCCGCTGGCCGGATCAAAATAAGCAAAGCGAAAGCCGTCTGGCGTAGCCAGTGACGCTTCGCCCGCCAGATAAGCCTGCTGATGCACCTGTACGCTGAGCAGTTGGCTATCCGGGTAGGCGGCTGCCAGGTTTTGCTCCAGCTGTGCCCAGTTAACCGGGCCGCTGCGGCTGCTAAATGCGCGGTATTTGCTGTCACTCAGGTACTGTATTTCGTAGCTAAGCGTGGCTAATACACCTGTAACGCATACCAGCAGCAACAGTGCCCCCAGCACAAAACCAGCCCAGGAATGCAGCGCAAACCATTGCCTGTTCGTCATATTAAAACTGGTAAGTGGTCGTCAGATAAACCCGGCGTGGCTCGCCCGGAAAATGCCCGGTACGGTTAATAAAGCCACTGGTAGCATAGGTCTTATCAAACAGGTTTTTCACATTCAATTGCACCAACCAGCTTTGCCATTCGGTTTGCCAGCTGATATCAAACACCGTGTAAGCTTTTACCACCTGGCCGCCAATACTTTGTTGCTCGCCGACGTAGTCAACCCCGGCGGCAAAAGAGGAATGCAGCGCCGGCAGTTCATAGCGGCTCCACAACCCTAACTGATGCTGTGGCGCATTGGCAAAGCGGCCGTTAAACGCATTGGTAATGCCGTCGTTGTCCTGTACTACCCGGGTATCGTTGTAGGCGTAACTCAGGTTCATTACCCAGTTGTCGGTTAAATCGCCTAACACATCCAACTCAAAGCCACGGCTACGCACTTCGCCCAGCGCCAGTAAATCATCCTGGCCATCGTTAGCCACATCACCGCGCGGATCAGCCTGCAGAATATTCTTCCGGGTAATTTCGTACACGGCGGTATTAAGCCGCACGCTATCGTTTAGCAGCGAAAAACGCACGCCGGCTTCATATAAACGCGACGTTTCCGGCTCGAACGGCCCGCCCACTGCCGCTGCCTGCGACGCTGCCGCCTGCGGCACAAAGCCGGTAGCAGCAACCAGATAACCACGGGCATAGTCGGTTAGCTGATAAGTGGTACCCAGCCGCCACGACGTATCGTTACCCGATACTTTGCTGCCATCACGCTTGTCGGTGTCTTCAAAGCTGTCCCAGCGCAGGCCCAGCAGCAGGTTCCAGTTGTCCGATAGCGTTAACTGATCCTGCAGGTAAAGGCCCTTACGCACGGTTTCGGTATCGGTAATGTTTGGTGTTAAGGCGTCAAGGTTATAATCAGCACCGCTGGTTAAACCGTATTGCGGGTTAACCAGGCTCAGGCCGGGCACCACACCACCGCTTTCAAGCGGTTGGGCATTGCGGCCGGAGAAAAACGAATCCTGCTGCAGGTAGTCAGCCCCGATCAGCAAGGTATGATTAATATCACCACTGCTTAGCTCGACAATATTATTCCAGGTCACACTGACAGAATCATTCTCGCGGTTTTGGTCGCGAAACTGTCGGGCGCAATAATCAATAACGCCATCACCATCGGTATCAAAACTGCAAAACGGCTCATGGTAGTTTTGCAGCTCCTGGTTCTGGTAGCCACGCACGGTAATATCGGTGCTCCACTGGCTGCTAACCTGATGCTCTAACCTGGCCTGATACACTTCGGCGGTTAATAGCTGAAAATCACTGCTTTCGTTATGGTTCCAGCTACGGTCAGCCAGAAAGTTACCGGCTGCATCGGTAACTACGCCACGCAGGCGGGCGCCGCCGTAGTCTTGCTCTACATCGGTATATTGCAGTGTCAGCGTGGTGTCTTGTGTCAGGTCAATGGCATAACCTAAATCGATGATCTGGTTTTCTACATCGGTGTTTTGCCGAAATGGTTTTTCGCTGTCTTTGTAAATACCGGCGCGGTAACGCTGGGCTGCATCATCGGTTAACGGTCCACTTAGCTCCAGCGAGCCGCTGTAAAAACTGTCGTTCCCCAGGCCCACTTTTAGCTGCCGCTCGGCCACGGCAGTTGGTTTTTTCGTACTGTAGTTAATCAGGCCGCCAGGAGCCATGCTGCCATACAGGGCGCCAGCTGCGCCTTTTAGCACCTGAATTTCTGCTACGTTAAATAGCTGTGGTACCGCAAAGCCGTTAAACGGGTCGCCGCGCACACCGTCGTATAAAATTTCGTCCTGGCGAAAGCCACGAAAGGTCACGCCCGAGTAGCTAAAAGCGCTGACACCGCTCATACTGCGGTAAAGATCAGTAATTTGCCGTGCGGCCTGATCGCGGATCAATGCTTCGGGCAATACCTGAATATTTTGCGGCACTTCATCCAGTGGCGTATCGGTACGGGTGCCCAGATTAGACGAGTCAACCCGGTACAGCGTTTGAGCACGGCCTTTAACTTCAATATGTTCAAGTGCGGTAGCAGAAGTATTAGCCGGTGCAGTATCGGCCTGGGTGGTAGCAGAAAATGCCATAGAGCAGAATAAACTGACAGCAGAAAGACAGAACTTCATATTACAACCTGTATAGCAGGACGAATTAAACAGGCCGCGAAGTGTAAATGATAACAATTATTATTACAATAGAATTGAACTAAAACTATAAAGCAATCAGCTGCTGCCATTGCCGGCAGCAGCTGTTCTTAATTAGCCTTTATGCTCAGTTTTAATTAATTTGCCGTGTTGATCAAAGTACTGCCAGTCGCCTGACGGGCGGTTGCTGATATAACTGCCCTGAGAACGCACCTGACCATTGGGCCAATATTCCAACCACTCGCCTTCTTTACGATCACGCAGGTAATCGCCCTGCTGCAATGGTTTACCATTAGGGTGGAAGTATTCAGCTTTGCCCTCTTTTAAGCCTTTAACATAGCTTTCTTTTTGCTGTGGCCGGCCGTTTAAATGAAATAGCTGGTACCGGCCATGTGGTTTGTCATACTCGTATTCAATTTCGCTTTTTAGCTGGCCGTTGTCGTAGTATTCCTGTGCTAAACCATGTTTACGGCTGGCATCGTAATGTACCGCCTGGGCCAGAGTGCCATCTTCATACCAGGCTTGCCACAAACCAAACCACTCGCCTTTTTGCATGTTGCCGGCCAGTTTAGGTTCGCCGTTGCTAACATAAAACTCCTGATAGTCACCGCTTTTTACGCCCTTATCCCAATGCTCAACTTTATGCAGGATATTTTTGGCCGTATAAAACTCGGCTTTACCGTGCTGTTTGTTGTCCTGCCACTGTGTTTTATACCTGATGGTGCCTTCCGGAATAAAACCGTAAGTTGGATCGTCTGCCTGATAATAGTATTCAATCCATTCGCCGGTTTTCTGGTTATTTAAGTAATAACCACTGGTGCGGCGCCGCCCCTGATAATAATCAATAAACCGGCCTTCGGCTTTGCCGTTAACAAACTCCTGCTCGCGGCTTTTTTCGCCCTGCTGATAGCTAATCCAGTTGCCATGACGCTTGTTGTCGGCGTAGCTACCTTCCTGGGCCAGATCACCGTTTGCCAACCACTGCTGGTATTTACCTACCTGGGCAAACTTGTGCTCTGTAGGCTTTTTCTCGCTGGCATAGTGTTCCAGCTTTTGCGCTTTGCCGGTGTCGTAAAAGCTCTGGTAGCGCCCGGTCAGTTGGCCGTCTTTGCGCTCGCCTTCTTCACGTAAGTTGCCATTCATATGCCAGCTTTTAAAGGGTCCGCTTAGCTGGCCGTCGGCATAGGTGTTGTGCTCACGCGGTTCACCTGAGGAGTAAAACGTTTTGCTCAGGCCATGGCGTTTACCGGCTTTGTAATACGACTCTTCTACCAGCTTGTCGTCGATAAAGCGCTTATGCACGCCGTCGCGTTCACCCAGCACAAAGTTGGACAAATCATATGGCAGGCCATTTTCCTGATAGGTTTCATTGGCACCATGCAGCGGAAACTGGCCATTCGCATTGCGTTCTGTCGTGTGGTAGGTAATGCGTTTCGACAACTCGCCATTGCTGTGATAATGCAGTTGTTCACCAGCGAACATGCCGTCGATATACCGTTGTTTCTGCAGTAGTTGTCCTTGGTCACTGAACCACTGCTGCTCACCATGCTGCTTGCCTTGTTTAAATAACAATACACTCATCAGCTGACCATTGGGGTAAAACTCGCGGCATTCACCGTGCTGCTCACCCTGCTGATAATTGCACTGACGCACCAGAGTGCCGTCAGTACTGAATTGCTCAGTTAAGCCATGGCGCTTACCATTGAGGTACTGCACTTTAACTTCCACCACATCGGCGGCATAAAACTGCAGCCACTGTCCGTGTTGCTGGCCCTGCGCATCGTATTCGCCCTGCAGCAATACCGTGCCCTGCTCGTTTTTGCTTTGGTATAACCCGGTGAGCTGGTTGTTAGCGTAGGTCCATTGCTCGGCCACTTCGCCGTTAAGGTGGAAGGTTTGCCACACGCCATGGCGCAGGCTGTCCTGATAGGTTTCGACACTGCGTATCTTGCCATTGTCATAAAAACGGCTGACGTTGGTTTTTTCGCCACGCTCAAATTGCGTAGTTTCGATCACTTGCTGCTGGCTGTTAAAACGCTGCCACAGGCCGCTGGCAACACCGGCATCATAATGCTCAATTTGCTCCACACTGCCATCAACACCAAAGTACTGCCATTCACCATGTTGGCGCCCGGCCTGATAGT
Organism: Rheinheimera hassiensis; assembly: GCF_022436675.1. GTDB lineage: Bacteria > Pseudomonadota > Gammaproteobacteria > Enterobacterales > Alteromonadaceae > Alishewanella > Alishewanella hassiensis. The sequence goes on from NZ_JAKUJZ010000001.1 coordinate 295,288, forward strand.
GGCCGCTTAAGACGCGCTGATTGCGCTGATCGAACACCTGCCAGTTGCCTTGCACCAGACCTTGCTCGAAAGTGGCCAGTGTATAACCCTGGCTATCGCGCACTAAGCGGTACTCGCCTTGCAGTGACAGGCCGTTGCTAAGGTTGTAATACACATCAACGCCTTCTACCTTGCGCACATCCAACATGCGGTCGGCTAAGGTTTGGCTGGCCATCACCGGCACAGCTAATTGCAGGCAAAACAACAGCAAAAAATGAAGTGAAGATAAACGCACTGATACTCGTCCCTGTTTAAACCAATATTCTGGCGCAGGATATTAACACAAAGCAGCAGCGACGTAAGCAAGGTTATGGGCAGGTAAACAAACCACAGTAGTTGCCAGCTACTGCTGGCTTGTCAGGTAGTGCGGTTAAAGCCGCAAGACTGGCGGATAATTAACTTGGGTTCAATCTGGCTTACAGTGATTGGCTGGTTATTAATCAGTTGCAGCAGGTTATTTACTAGCAGCTCACCGGCCTGGGTGGTGTCTTGCTGAATAGTGCTAAGGGCCGGGGTAGCAAAAGACGCCACGGGGATATCGTCAAAGCCCATTACAGCAATATCTTCCGGCACCCTTAAGTTGCGCCGTTTCAGGCAGCGCATAACGCCAATAGCGATAAGATCGCTGGCGCAGAAAATGGCATCAACCTGATGGCCTGCAGCCAGTAATTGCTCGGTTGCCTTATCACCCGCGCTTTCAGTAGAAATAGCATCAAAGTGAGGCACTTGAGTGGCACTGATACCGGCTTTGTTTAACGCATCAATAAAACCCAGATAACGCGCGCTAAATTCCGGGCTGCCTTCAGAGGCATTGCCAACAAAGGCAAATTTCTTATGCCCGGTAGCCAGCAAATGCTCACCGGCCAGGCGGCCACCCTCGCGGTTATTACTGCGTAGCGTAAACTCCGGATGGCCCAGCACTTCAGCGCCCCAACAGACAAAATGGGTTTCCTGTGCCAGTAATTTATGCAGTTTTTCTTCGTAATCTTTATAGTCGCCATAACCAAGCAGAATAATGCCGTCGGCTTTATTGCTGTCTTCGTAGTCGGCGTGCCAGTCGTCACTTAATTGCTGAAAAGACACCAGTAAGTCCTGGCTGCGTTTGGCGCAGGCGCGGGTGATGCTGCCAAGCATAGATAAAAAAAACGGATTAATCAGCGATTCGTCGGTGGTGGGGTCTTCAAATAACAGTAAAGCCAACGTACTGCTGCGCTGCTGGCGCAGGTTACTGGCGTTTTTATCTACTTTGTAATTTAGTTGCCGTGCAATCGCCTGCACTTTCTCGCGCGTTTCTTTATTAACCTGAGGGCTGTTTCGTAGCGCCCGCGATACCGTGGACTGCGATACTCCAGCCATATAAGCAATGTCGAACGAAGTAGCTTTGTCTCTCATCAAAACGCTCTGCTATGACAGCGATATTACTACGCTTATCAACACCGGCCGCCCGCCGCAGCAACTACCGGTATCTTAGAATTATTGTGGCATTATCATAAAGTGAATTGGCAGGGGATTCAATTTACATCTTGCGCCACACTCGTTTTATACCTGAACGGGTGAGTTTAGATCACTTTATTGCCGCCCGGCGAAAGCCAGACTTAGTGAAGCGAATTGTGAAACATTGTTATGTTGGCTTATGTCTGGCCGCACAACTTGCTAAACTGACAGGGTAAAAATATCTGTAAACTAACCTCTGAGCTAAGGTGAAGATTGCGCTACCTGATCATACTTTTATTGCTGCTAAGCTGGCAGGTGAAAGCCGAGACCGCGCCAGTGTGCGCCCAGGGTGCCCAGTGCGTGGAAGAGCAACGGCTGCATATGAGCTGGGCGTTGGGCTATGGCCAGCGCAGCAACCCTCTGCACGGTGGCGAAGAGCTGCCGCTGGTTATCCTGCCGGATATTTACTATTACGGCCGCTACTGGTTTTTTGACAATGGCAAACTTGGCAGCAGTCTGGCGTTGTCAGACAACTGGCAGTTAAGTGTACTGGGCCAGTTTAATCAGGAAAAAGGCTACTTCCAAAAATGGTTTGGTGGCAACCTGATGCAGTTTAATCATACCTCGATGATAGTAGGGCCTAGCTATGCCGAAGAGCGCAGCGCCCAGGCCGTTTCTGTACGCCAGGTCAGTAAACGGCCAACCGCCTTCGATTTAGGCGTGCAGCTAGACTGGTTTAATGACGTTTGGCAGGCTCAAGCCATACTGTGGCAAGACGTTAGCAACACTTATAAAGGCCAGCATGCCAGTATCAGTGTTGGCCGCGGCTGGCAGCTAAATAGCGGCCTGTGGCAAGCCAGTGCCAAACTACACTGGAAAAGCGCCAAACTGATTGATACTTATTATGGCATTGATAATAATGAGCCGTTTTATCTGCCGCGCTACGATGGCAGGCCAAGCTGGCAGCCTGAGCTGCGTTTAAGTTGGCAAAAGCCCGTATCGGAACGTGTCTCTGTACTGGCTTTTGTACGCTACCTTCATCTGGATGATGCTATGACCCAAAGCCCGCTGGTGCGGTCTGATAATGTAACAACCTGGTTTTTAGGCGTGAGTTACCGGTTTTATTAATGCACGGTTTCTGGTTGTTACTGGCACTGAACGGAGTCACTGCACCACAGGCTGCACCCGCCTCCTGTGCGGCTGCGCTATGCTGGAACGTAAAACCACAAATTTGTGTTACCGAACATGCCAATCAACCCTGCCAAACTGACTTGCAAGTGCAGTGGTACAGCGAGCAAAAGCTCAGCCCTTGCCTGTTTCTGGCTGAGCAACTTATTCAGTGCTGGCAAGACACCACAACAGGCCAATGGCAGCAACCGCTGTCATGGCAAAATACCGAACTTAGCCTGCGTACTAGCAATAATACGGTATTGCTACAAACAGAACTGAAAGTGTTAAGCCGCAGACCAATGCGGCGCCGGATTGCCAGCCCATGGAGTATTTTCTGATGGCCAAAATATTGTTAGTAGAAGACGATGCCCGCCTGGCCTCTTTGGTGCAGAGCTTTTTAACCCAACACGGTTTTACCGTGCAGCAACAAAGCCAGGGCGACGCTGTAGCAGAGCATTGCCGCCAGTTTCAGCCCGACCTGATAGTACTGGACCTGATGCTGCCGGGCCTGGACGGCTTTGGTGTTTGCCGCCAGATCCGCCCCTGGTACAAAGGCCCGGTGTTAATGTTAACGGCGAAACAAAGTGATATTGATCAGGTGCTGGGGCTGGAGCTGGGCGCCGATGATTATGTGGTGAAACCGGTAGAGCCGCGCGTGCTGGTCGCCCGTATTAACGCCTTGCTGCGGCGCAGCCAAAGCACAGCTAAAACCGAGCAGCAAGAGCTGCAGTTTGGCCGTTTAATGCTAAAACAACGTGCCCGTGAAGCCTGGTACGACAACGAGCGTGTAGAACTCACCAGCTATGAATTTGATTTGCTCTGGATGCTGGCCAAACATGCCGGCCAGACCGTAAAACGCGAAGCTATTCATCAGCAGATCATTGGCCGTGAATACGACGGCCTTGACCGTACCGTCGATGTACGGATTTCGCATTTACGCCGTAAGCTGGGCGACAACGCCGAAACGCCGTTTCGTATTAAAACCGTATGGGGCAAAGGCTATTTATTTGTCGCAGATGCCTGGCACTGAGTATGCAAAGGTTATTCTGGCATTTTTACCTGTTTCTGTTTCTGGTGTTGCTTGGCATTGGCTGGGCAGTAGAACAACTGTGGCAGCAATGGCAACCCGACACCGCCCCGCCCTGGCTTAGCAGCTACACCCAGTTGTTGCAGCAGCAGTTACAACAACCCACGGCGCAATGGCAAAGCATTCTCAGCCTGCCTTACACTGAGCTGGGCCCGGATAGCATCAGCTGGTTGCCCGAAGAACAGCAGTTATTGCAACAAGGCGACATTGTTACCTTGTTTGAAGCCAACAGCGTGTATTTTTACTATCAGCACGCCCAACAGCTATGGCGATTTGGCCCGCTGCCACTTATTCAACAGGAAGGAGCCACCTGGTTTACACTGCTGTTTTTTGTATTGCTAGCCGTAGCAGTAGCACTGTGGTTGTGGCCGGTGGCACGTGATATCCGCACCCTGCAGCTAAGCCTGAAGCAGTTTGCCAGCAACAGCGACAGTACCATCGCCGTACCGGCGCATTCTTTTATTGCCCCAATAGCACAAAGCTTCCGCCAGATGAGCCTGCAAATCCGCGATTTGCTGAACCTGCAGCGTGAAATGACCCATGCCGTATCGCATGAGCTACGCACGCCCATTGCGCGGCTGAATTTTGCGCTGGAAATGGCAACCCAGCTACCGGAAGACGAACGCCGGCTGATGTGTGAAGACGTGCGTGAACTACAGCAGCTGGTCGATGAAATTCTTGATTATGCCCGGCTGGAAACAGGCCAGTTGCCACTACAACTGCAGCAAATAAACCTGACCGAATTAATTGCCAACCTGAACGAAAAACTGTCGCCGCTGCCTGGCGCAACGATCAGTTTAATTATGCCACAGCAGGCTCTTTTGTTTGGCGATGGCCATTATCTGGAGCGGGCACTGCAAAATGTGCTGGTTAACGCCAAAAAGTATGCTCAGCAGCGCATTACATTAACGTTGCAACAGCAGCAAAATCATTGGCATATTGATATTGAAGATGACGGCCCCGGTATTCCGCAGGCCATGCGTGAAGAAATACTAAAACCATTTTTCCGCCTCGAAGCCAGCCGTAATAAGCAAGGTGGCGGCTTTGGCCTGGGGTTGGCAATAGTGCAGCGTATTATGCAGTGGCATCAGGGCAGCATCAGCGTAAGTGAGTCTGCTACCCTCGGTGGTGCCCGTTTTTGTCTGCGCCTGCCGCTGCGGCAAAGCAACACCTCAGCGCCGTGATAACTAAGCTGCAGCGCCTGTTATAAGCCCAGTGTTTTCAGAAAATCATCATCCACTTCAGCTGAGGCACTAACGGTGTTTTCCGGTGTATATTGCTGCGCATTGGCCAGAATGTCGTCCGGGTGTTCCTGCTCGGCTTTTTCAAACTCATGCAACTGAATAAACTCAGTTTTATCCATCGCCAATTCCAGATAAAAAATATTATGCTCTGGCGTACTAAAAGTAACCCGGCGTGCCTGTGGCTGGTCAAGCTGGGTATTAATTAAAATTTGCACCTGCTTATTAATCGCCATCATTTTTGGCTGGCTCTGATTAATTGACGTTTGCAGGTCATAGCGTACTGTGTTGGTAAAGTCGCCAACGATCTGGTTCATCAGTTCGCCCATTACATTACCTACTTCATCAGAGGTATGAAACTGGGCCAGTTCGCTTTCCGGCATGCCCATGCTCATTAAATACTTTTTATAAATCTCCATTGCCGCCTGAGCCGTGAAATTAATGATCACCAGGCCGGAGAAGCCTCCGTCAAACAGCACAAAGCAGCCCAGATCCGGCCGCAAGCAGGTTTTTTGAATTTTCTGCACCATCGGCGAATAAGCGACATTATGATTGCCAGCACCGGACAGTACCTTAGTTACCGACTGACACAATGTCAGTAGTATTTCATCTGTAGTAATTATTTTGTTTTTTTTCATCGTAATATCCTGACCTGCTTAATATCACCAGTATAAACGCAATCCCCCCTGTTAAGCTATTTTGTTCCAACTGCAACAACAGGATCGTGCCACTGCAGCATTTTTGCTAATTCGCCACTTTGCGCCAGTTGCTGCAGACCTCGGTTAAACAATGTGACATGCTCCAGCTGCCAGCACGCCGCCGGATAATCATGTGCATCAAATAACGGATAAATACTTAAGCTTATATGCGGCGCCAATTTCGCGGCTAAATGAAGCAAAACACGTCGCTCCCCCACCACCACATCAACCCTGTTACTGAACAATAGCTCCAGTTGTAATTCCCGCTCGGCTAATTCCAGATAACCCGCCGTGCTGACAGCGTGTTGAAAATCGGCACCCAACACCTGCCGGGCTTGCTGATAAGCAGCAATACGCTTGTCACTAAGATCCTGCAACGTATCGATTGTTAAGTTTGCCTCCTTACGGCTGATAGCCACGTCCTGAAATGGCAAATAAGGTTGGGTATAGCTGGCGCCAGGGTAAGTTATCGCCACCGGCGAGGCGCAATCGAGCTTTTTATCTGCAAATTGTTTTAGCAAACGATTGTAACTGTAAAACTCATATTCCACCTTGTAACCAGCGTCGTTGAAAATGCGTGACACCAACCGGTATTCAAAGCCGTCTGGTTCACCTTGTTCATTATAAAATGACCAGGGTGCGGATAAGTGCAAGCCAAAACGCAACGGTTGTGCAGCCTGTGTCACATGAACCGGCAGTAGCATGGATACCGCAATAAGATATTGGCCAAACTTCATAGGTGTACAACAGTGTTAGCTGATATACCCTCATTACACTGCTTTGTGTCGGGAAAAGCAAATGACCATGCCGGTCGCAGACATATTTGTTAACCTATTTTCACACTGTGACATTAGCTGAGGCTAACAAAACCGCGTATTATAGTGCGCTGCCACATTAAGAGCCTTAACCTATGTCAAATAAACCCACAGGCTGGATCATTATTTTACTGGCAGCTGTTGTCGCCACCACGCCGCTGGCCATTGATATGTACCTGCCTGCCATGCCCATTATGGCGCAGCAACTGAATACCTCTATAGGTATGGTGCAGCAATCATTGAGTATTTTCCTGGCGTTTTTTGGCATCAGCATGCTGGTTTGCGGCCCGCTGGCCGACAACTTTGGCCGCCGGCCACTGGCTATTTTTGGATTAACCGGCTTTGTGCTGGCCAGTATTGCACTAAGTTTAGTTAGCACTATTGAGTGGTTTTTATTCTGGCGCGCTATTCAGGCTTTATCTGGCGCGGCCGCTACGGTGGTGGTACCGGGTATAGTACGACATATTTATCAGGAACATACTGCTAAAGGTATGTCGTATGTGTCGATGATTATGATGCTGGCCCCGCTGCTTGCTCCGGCTATTGGCAGCGGCGTATTGTGGCTGGCAAATTGGCAGATGATTTTTGTTACACTGGCGGTATATGGCTTACTGATACTGTTGCTTAGCTGGCGTTATCTGCCGGAAATTAAACCAGCCGGTGCGCCACAGAAGCTGGCGTTTTTTGCTGGCTATAAAGTGGTATTTTCGCGGGTTTCTGCCCGGCCGGATATCGCTACTTCGATGTTTGCCTCATTTTCATTCTTTTGCTTTTTAACCGCTGTGCCTTTTGTTTATATCAAATTTTTTGGTGTAGACGAGCAATTGTTCAGCCTGTTATTTGGCTTTAATGTGTTAATGCTAATGCTGGCAAACCTGATAAACAGCCGTCTGGTTACCCGCCTTGGCCCACAAAGTATGCTGCGGGCCGGCCTGGCGGTTGCCATTGTCAGTGCCAGCGCATTAACTTTGTTTAATTTCTGGCAGTTCGAGCTGGTATATACCGTAGTGTCGATAGCACCGCTAATGGCCAGTTTAAGCCTGATAGCCACTAATGCTGATGCGATGATCCTGATGAAATTTCCGGATAACAGCGGTACCGCAACGGCGGTAATAGGAACTTTGCGCTTTGGTATAGGTGCACTGGCAGGGCCGTTGCTGGCACTGTTTTATAACGGCACCCCGCTGCCATTTTCACTGCTGATGCTGGCAGGGGTGCTGTGTATTGCGGTAAGTCAGTTGTGGCATAAACCTGCTGAGCTGCCCGTTACAGCAGCCCGCCCAGACTAAATTTTGCAGGCACCGCCACTGCATTCATCGTCATCATCACCATATTGTGGCGCCTCAGCACGGCTAAGTTCGGCTTGCTGCTGGCGCTCTACATTTTGTTCCGCTTCAGCAAAGTCCAGATGGTCTAAATCAAAATCCAGCTCAGACATCATTATTACCCTCAGTTAAATAGCCCTGGTAGTGTAGCAAAGGCTACGGTCAGGCTAAAGCGGCCAGAAGTATAAAAGTGCCGGTACCGACACCGCGACAACCAGCAACTCAAGTGGTAAGCCCAACCGCCAGTAGTCACCAAACTTAAAGCCACCGGGCCCCAGGATCAACGTATTGTTCTGATGACCTATCGGCGTTAAAAAGGCGCAAGAGGCACCTATAGCTACGGCCATTAAAAAGGTGTCAGAGCTGACATCAAGCTGCTTGGCAATACTTAATGCTATCGGGCACATTACCGCCGCGGTGGCGGCATTGTTCATAAAATCCGATAAGGTCATCGTTAGCACCAGCAACAGGATCAGCGTAAATACCGCGCTGCCTTGTGATAAATGCGACAGCATCAAATCAGCCAACAATGCAGCAGAGCCAGTTGTCAGCATAGCTTCGGCCACCGGGATTAACGCCGCCAGCAGCACCACTACCGGCCAATCTATAGCCTGATACACCTTACTTAGTGGCAGCGCTTTAAACAGCATGCTGGCCAGCACACCCGCAGCAAAAGATACCGCAGCTGGCACCAAACCAAAGGCTGCCCCCGCTACGGCGCTTAGCATAATAACGCTGGTTAACCAGATGCGGCGTTTATCCGGCACCTGAATAGACCGCTCTGCCAGCGGTACACAGCCAAATTCACTGGCAAAAGCAGACAGCAGCTCGGCCTCACCCTGCATCAGCAATACATCGCCGGCAACCAACTCAGTGCGGCGCAACCGCTTAATAGAGCGATTCCCCTGGCGCGACAATGCCAGTAAATTGATACCAAACCGGCTGCGTAAACTAAGATCTGCTGCTGAGCGGCCAATCAGCAGTGCATCCGGCATTACAGCCAGCTCAAGCAGGACTTCTTCTTTGCCTGAGCCTGAGGTTTTTTCTGCATCTGTAGTATCTATATCGGCTTTAACATTTTCTTCCAGTGTCAGCCCCAGCTCAGATAATATATTGCCCAGCGATTCCGGCTCAGCTTCTATTACCAGCACATCGTCTGCTTTTAACATACGATAACCAGTAGGTGCAGACACGCGGAATTTGTTACGCACCAGGCCTACTACCTGCGCATCTGCTTCTTCCAGCAGCTGTTCAAGTGCCGCCAGCCGCAGGCCATCAGCTTTGCCTTTAGCATCTACCCGCACCTCGGTTAAATAGCTGGCGGTATCAAAGCCCTCAACCCCGCCCTGCTGACGTTTAGGCACCAAACGCCACCCCACAATGGTAATAAATGCCAGGCCGGCCAGTGCCACCAGCACCCCCACAGGGCTAAAGTCGAACATGGCAAAACTGTTACCCTGACTGCTGTCACGAAAGCCCGAAACAATAAGGTTAGGCGGCGTACCAATTAAGGTGGTCATACCGCCCAGTATCGAACCAAAGGCCACCGGCATCAGCACCTGCCCAGGCGTTAGCTTAAGCCGGGTTGCCGCCTGAATAGCCACCGGCATCATCAGCGCCATAGCGCCGACATTATTCATAAATGCCGATAACAGCGTGACTAAGGTGGTTAACAGGGCAATAGTGGCCATAACGCCACTGTTGGCTGGCAGCAATTTGCGCGCTAACAAATCAACCGCGCCGCTATTTTGCAGCGCATAACTTAGCACCAGCACACAGGCAACGGTAATAACTGCCGGATGGCCAAAGCCGCTAAAGGCCGTGTCGGTTGGTACCAGGCCGGCAGCAACTGCTGCCATCAGAGTTGCCAGCGCGACGGTGTCGTGCCGCCAGCGGCCCCAAATAAACAACGCTATAGTGCAAAGTAAAATTGCAAATAGCATTCCCTGTTCTAATGTCATTGCGGTTTCCGTTAAGTAAATATCAATGATGGCTAAGCTACGCTGAACGCCAACTTACCACAATACGCGCTGAAGCAATTTCACCCAACGAGGTTACTTGGTATCATAGCGCCACTTTTTTGCCGCAGCAGTTGCAGGAGCCTCCATGACCACGCTTACCATACAAACCCCGGATGACTGGCATTTACACTTTCGTGACGGCGATATGCTGCGCGAAACCGTCCCCGCCACAGCCCGGCAATTCGCCCGCGCCATTGTAATGCCAAACTTAGTGCCGCCGGTAACCACGGCAGACATGGCAGTAGCTTACCGCAACCGTATTTTGGCGGCCCGCCCGACAGGCAGCAGCTTTCAGCCACTGGTTACCTTGTTTTTAACCGATAAAACTACTGCTGCTGATATCAGCGCAGCTAAAGCCGCCGGCGTGGTTGCGGCTAAGTTGTATCCGGCTGGTGCCACCACCAATTCCAGCGATGCGGTAAGTGCGCTTGATAGCTTGTATCCGGTATTTGAAGCCATGGCAGAGCAAGGTATGTTGCTGCTGGTTCATGGCGAGGTTACCGATCACGATATTGATATTTTTGACCGCGAAAAGGTGTTTATTGACCGCTACCTGCAGCATATTGTTGCACGCTTACCCAGCCTCAAAGTGGTGTTTGAGCACATTACCACCGCCGATGCCGCCAGTTTTGTCGCGCAAGCATCAGCCAATGTGGCGGCCACTATTACACCGCAGCATTTACTGCTAAACCGCAATGACCTGTTGGTGGGGGGCGTGCGGCCGCATAACTATTGCCTGCCGGTATTAAAACGCCGTACTCATCAGGAAGCGCTGCGTGCGGCTGTGGCCAGTGGTTCCAGCAAGTTCTTTTTGGGCACTGATTCTGCCCCGCATGAAAAACACCGCAAAGAATCTGCCTGTGGTTGTGCCGGCTGTTACAGCGCTCACAGCGCGATAGAGTTGTATGCTCAGGTATTTGATGATTTAGGTGCTCTGGATAAGCTGGAAGGCTTTGCCAGCCACTACGGCGCTGACTTTTACGGCTTGCCACGTAACCGCGGCACCGTGACACTGCAAAAGCAGCAGTGGCAGGTACCAAACGAAATTACGCTGCCCAACGGCAACCCGATAGTACCATTTTATGCCGGCGAAACATTAAACTGGAAATTGGTGTAACGCTGATGTTCCAATTGACAGGAATCGGTTTGTTCTAAGCCAACCGTTGCAGGCCAGGATGGCCGAATCGAGCCTACAGGGACGTATTTACGGCGTGTTGGTGTGAGCAAACCGGTTACTGTTCTCCCCGGTTTGGATGATTAGCTCAGTTCTTTAAATAACTCAGTAACCGCTCCAGCGCGCGGTAGCTAAGTGCTTCCATTAAATGGGCGCGGCTAATTTGGGCTTGCTGCTGTAAATCCGCAATGCTGCGCGCCACTTTAATGATCTTATGGTAAGTACGTGCCGACAGTTTAAAGCGGTGAATGGTATCTTCCAAAAAGCGCGCATCGGCTTGTTGTAACGGGCAAAAATCGGCAATTTCACTGCCGCTTAAACGGGCATTGGCCTTGCCCTGCCGTGCCAGCTGCAACTGCCTGGCTGCCAGTACCCGCTCGCGCACACTGGCGCTGTTTTCTTCCTGCGTATGCTGGCTAAGCATACCTTTGGGCAGTAACGGTACTTCTATTTGCAGCTCTATGCGGTCAATAAAAGGGCCAGACAGCCGGTTTAAATAACGCATTACCTGCTCGGGGGTGGCCCGGCCATCCTGATGGTGCCCGGTCGGGCTGGGGTTTAACGCAGCTACCAACTGAAATTGTGCCGGAAATTCCGCCTGGCGTGCAGCGCGGCTAATATGCACAACACCGGTTTCCAGCGGCTCGCGTAATACATCCAGCACCTTGCGCGGGAACTCCGGAAGTTCATCAAGGAAAAGAATGCCGTGGTGCGACAACGATATTTCGCCGGGACGAGGCACAGAACCACCACCCACCAAGGCCACTGCAGAACTGGTGTGATGCGGCGATCTAAACGGCCTTTGCTGCCAGTCGGTCAAGTTCCGCTTTAACCCGGCAATAGAATAGATGGCGGCAGTAGCCAGTGCTTCCGGCTCTGTAAGAGGCGGCATAATACCGGGTAAACGCTGCGCCAGCATAGATTTACCGGTACCGGCCGGGCCCAGCATTAACAGGTTATGTTCACCGGCCGCAGCTATTTCCAGCACCCGTTTGGCATGGGCCTGGCCTTTCACGTCAGCTAAATCCGGTAAATGCTGTTGCTCACGCACCGGCAATGCCGGAATAGCAGGCAATGGTTGCTGGGCCAATAAAAAGCTGTGCACCTGCAATAAATGCTCAGCACCGTGCACCGCTACCTTGGGCACCTGCTGCGCCTGCTGGGCATTTAACATCGGCAGCACCACTTCACGGCCGGCATCACGGCAGGCTATGGCTACCGGAATTTCGCCTACTATGCTGCGGATCTCGCCCGAAAGCGCCAGCTCGCCACAAAACTCATAGCCTTGCAGGCTTTTTTCGGCTAACTGACCGGAAGCAACAATAATACCCAGCGCTATCGGCAAATCGAAACGACCGCCTTCTTTGGGCAAATCAGCCGGGGCTAAATTAACGGTGATTTTGCGATCCGGAAAAGCAAAACCGCTGTTTACCATGGCGCTGCGCACCCGATCACGCGATTCTTTTACCGAGGTTTCCGGCAGACCAACCAGCTGAAAAGCAGGCAAACCATTGCTGATATGCACTTCAACGGTAACTAAAGGGGCATCTAAACCATGACGGGCACGACTGAAAACAACGGCCAGTGACATCCTGTCTCCTGCGCGGGCAAATAAAAAGATAATTAATATTTAGCATATTGTTAAGTATTAGCAAGCTTAAAATCAGCCTGCTGGCATTTCTGCCGGTTCTGCCGCTGGGGCTTCCAGAATTAACTTCAGGTTTTCCAGGCCTTGCTGTAGATCTGCCGCTATCATCGCTTCAACATCCATAAACAGCAACATCAGGTTCATTGGATACGGCATATGGCCGGCAAAACCCCAGCTCACCCGGGTTTGCGCCGCGCCAACGGCTTCTGTTTGCATATAAGCTGGCGACACCGCGGCATAAGGCTGATAAAAACGCAGTTCGTAATCTATCCGCGAGCCTTCCACTATGGCTTTTATTTCCTGCTCGCCGGTGCCAACATCTGAATTTTCACTATGCCAGCCCGAAACAAAACCCACAGTGCCGTCAACCCCGCGATCGGTTTTTTGCATATTCGGGTCCTGTGATGCCCATACACTGAAGTTGTCCTGATTGGTTAAAAAACGAATGTAATCAAACACCACCGGCACAGGCTGTTGAATAACCAACTGGGTTTCTACTTTATAATCCTGCTTTACAAATAATGCCGCCAGCAAGGGGATCGCCAACAACGCTAGCACCACAACCAGTACTTTTTTTAACATAGTGATCAATCCTTATTATGCTGCGACATTATTCTGTTGTAATGCCTGATGGCGCTATTACCCTTTGTTTAAACGCCGCCTGTTTAAACCCGGCCCGCTTAAACATAGTCCGATTTTTGTTAACACTCCAGTAGTGGCTGTTATTGTTGGCAAAAACGTTATTTGTGTGGTCAATTCAGCCACATAGTGGTCACAACCGCCGGGCTTTAGCGCCACTTTAAAATATAAATGTTTAATTACAACAACTTAAAATCAGGCATTTATTTTGCAGTACTTTTATTAAGCGCTTTGGCAAACTTAGCCATTATTGAATAAATCAGACAAACAACAAGGACATCATATGAAAAGCACTGTTATTACTGTACTCGCTGCCGGCTTACTCAGTGGCTGTGTTATTTATGTTGGCAACGGCCACGCCGGCGACTTACAGCATGAAGAACGCAAATTGACATTAAATGCCGCCAGTTTAAAACAACTGCAGGCAGACACCGGCGCCGGTAAACTGGATATTATCGGTGAGGCCGGCCGCAGCGAAATAGAAATGGTCGCCAACATTTATTACTACAAGGCTGACGATATCCGCCTGAGCCTGACAACCAGTGGCAATAGTGCGGTATTGGAAGCCGGGTTCGAGAAAAGCTTTTATAACGGCAACAGCCCTTATATCGACGTGCTCATTAAGGTTCCTGAACACTTCGGCCTGACGCTGGATGACGGCTCTGGCGACACTGGCATTAATGGCCTGCAGGGCGATTTACAGGTAGACGATGGTTCCGGTGATTTACGCATTAATGGCGGCGCCAATGTAAAGGTGGAAGATGGCTCAGGCAATTTACTGATTGAGCAAGTCAGCGGCAAACTGACAGTAGATGATGGCTCCGGTGATCTGATTATCCGTCAGGTAGCCGGTAATGTAACGATTGAAGATGGTTCCGGCGATATCGTGGTCAACGAGGTGGGCGGTGTCGTTACTATTGATGACGGCTCCGGCGATATTAACGTAGACGGTGCCGGCGGCCTGACCATTCTCGACAGCGGCTCCGGTGGTTTAAAGCTGAATGCCATAAACGGCCCGGTAAAAATTAACGATTAAGCCGGTTAACCAGACAAATTTTGTTTATTTCACGCTATCGCATTTGGCTTAAGGCAAAACTGCGGTAGCATTACGCCTTTGTGTTCAACCTTCAGGCGTTATGACAACCGATACTGCGTTTCCACTTAGCCAGCAACAGCTGGAACACTGGTTTGATGCCGTGACCTTTCACCGGGCTCAGGCGTATTTGCAGGCCGGTAAAGTGGTCAAGCTAGAATACAACAGCGATTTATCTGAGATCAGCGCCCAGGTATGGGGCGCCGCTTTTACGCCGTACCGGCAATTTATCAGCCTGAAACACAACAGCAGCGGCTGGCAGTTGCAAAACCGCTGTACCTGCCCGGTAGGCGCTAACTGCAAGCATGTGCTGGCAGTATTACTGCGGCTGCAACGCGACTACCAGCAACACAAGCTGCAACTTGAGCAACAACCGGTACGCCAGCTCAACCAGTGGTTTGAACAGGTAGAACAATCACTCGCCCCGCCACTGGATGAAAAAGATGTGGTGCTGTATTTGTTGTCTTATGGCCAGGCCGGGCTGCAACTTAGCCCGCGCCGGGTGCGCGAAAGCAAAAAAGGCGGTTATACCAAAGGCGTTGCCATTGGCAAATACGATTTAGTGGCCCCCGGCATACCGCACTGGATTGATGAGCAGGATTACCGCCTGCTCAGTTATTTCCGTGCCCAAAGCCTGCGCGATTTACCGCTGCTGGAAGGTGACTGGGGCTATCAGTTGTTGCAACAATTACTGGGCAGTGGCCGCTGTTTTTTCTCTGAAGCGCGCTACGCGGTGCAGCAAGGGCCGAAACGTGCTCTGTCCTTTACCTGGCAGGATACCGCAGCAGGCCAGCAACTGGGCTGGCAACTGGACGACGATGACCGCGACTTCGAACTGGTATATACCGATCCGCCCTGTTACCTGGACACCAGTTACTACCAGATAGGCGAACTGGACACCGCTCTTAGCAGTGCGCAGTTAAAGCTATTAAACAAAATGCCGCCGATACCGCAGCAGGCACTGGCGCCCAGCATCAGCCGCTTGCAGCAACTGTTTAACCAAACCAGCCTGCCATTACCCAGCGCCGCCGGGCTAAAGCAAATCAGCAGCACGCCACGGCCGGTATTACAGCTAAAAATGCTGCCACACAAAGCTAAAGGCCGCAGTGAACCCACTGCTGTGCTGCAGTTTCAGTATGCCAGCTACCTGCTGCCGCTTAATCTGACACAAGCACAAACTGAGCTGGTGCAGGACAACACCACCGTTTTTATAAAACGCCACCGGGCGACAGAAACCAGCGCGCTGGAGCAATTGTTACAGCTTGAACTGCTGCAATTGCCGGCATTGCCGCCACCTTATGCCGAACAAAGTGCGTTTGGCGTTGGTGAAGGGCCAGACAACCCATTACTGTGGCAACCCTTGCTGGACGCCCTGCCGCAGTTGGAACAACAAGGCTGGCATATCGCCCGCGATGATAATTTTAATCTGGATATATTGAGCGACGCACCTTATCTGCAGGTGCAGGACAACGCTGTAGGTGGCTTTGCTTTGGCCATACAGGTTGATATAGATGGCACCCAGGTGCCGCTGTTGCCGCTGATCAGCCAGTGGCTGCGCCAGCACGGCCTGCCCGACGCCGGTAAGCCAATCTGGTTGTCATTACCGCAAGGTAAGCTGGCCTTACCGCTGGCGCTGATCCAGCCGTTTATCGACACCATTATTGAACTGCTAAATCCGAACAAGCCGCAGTTCAGCCTCGATTTACCGGCATTTAAAGCCGCATTATTACCGCCAGAAACTGCCAAAGATATCCAGTTTTTAAATGCGCAGCGTGTACAGCGTTTAAGCAACCTGCTGCATAATTTTAATGGTATTACGCCGTGCGACGTACCGCAGGGCCTGCAAGCATCACTACGTGATTACCAGTTGCAGGGTTTAAGCTGGCTGAGCTTTTTACGCGAGTTTGGCTTAGGCGGCATTTTGGCCGACGATATGGGCCTGGGTAAAACACTGCAAACCCTAAGCCTGTTACTACTGCAAAAGCAGCGCGGCGAGCTGCAAAACCCGGCACTGATTATCTGCCCTACCAGTGTCTTGGGTAACTGGCTGGCCGAAGCTGAGCGGTTTACGCCACAGCTGCGGGTATTACAGGTTCATGGCAACAAACGCCAGCCGCTGTTTAACGAACTGGCCAATTATGATCTGATCGTAACCAGCTATCCGCTGGTGGTGCGTGATCATAAGTATTATCAGAATCAGCCGCTTAGCGCTGTTATTCTGGACGAAGCCCAGCATATTAAAAATGCCGGCAGCCTGGCGGCCAAAGCTGTGCGCTTATTAAAAGCTGACTTTAAACTGGCACTGTCGGGCACCCCGCTGGAAAACCACTTAGGCGAGTTAAAATCGATTTTTGATTTTGTGCTGCCGGGCCTGCTGGGTAATGACGCCCACTTTAACCAGGTATACCGCAAACCGATTGAAAAACACGGCGATGCAGAGCGCGCCCATGCATTAAAGGCCCGTATCGCGCCCTTTATGCTGCGCCGCACCAAGGCTCAGGTAGCCAGCGAGTTACCAGACAAAACCGAGATAGTGCAACTGCTGGAATTAGAAAGCGACCAGCGCAACCTGTACGAAAGTATCCGCCTGGTAATGGAAACCAAAGTACGCGAATTATTTGTGCAAAAAGGCGTGGCCGCCAGCCAGATCCAGTTTTTAGATGCACTGTTAAAGCTGCGCCAGGCCTGTTGCGACGCCCGGCTGGTGCCGGTTGAGCATGCCCGCTCGGTGCAAAGCAATGCCAAGTTACAATGGCTGCGCGACACCCTGCCGGAAATGCTGGAAGAGGGCCGCAATATTTTACTCTTCAGCCAGTTTGCCAGCATGCTGACACTGATAGAAGATGAGCTAAACGCACTGGGCATCAGCTACAGCAAACTCACCGGCCAGACCAAACACCGCCAGCAACAGATTGATGCCTTTCAAAGTGGTGAAACCCGGGTATTTTTGATCAGTTTAAAAGCCGGCGGCACCGGTTTAAACCTTACCGCCGCCGATACCGTAATTCACTACGATCCGTGGTGGAACCCGGCCGCAGAAGCGCAGGCTACCGACCGCGCCCACCGCATCGGCCAGAAAAAAGCGGTATTTGTTTATAAGCTTATCGCCAGCAATACGGTGGAGCAAAAAGTACAACTGCTGCAGCAGCACAAACGCCAGCTGGCCGACCAGCTGTTTGCCGGCGGCCAGGGCCAGCCATGGCAAGGCAAAGCCGAAGATTTACTGGCGTTATTCAGTGCTGACTAAGCACAAACCACTTAGTCGGCGTACCACATTCTGGCCTGGCGTGCAGGAATGCTGAAGTTGTAGCTGCCACCATTGATATACACCAGATTGCCGCCGCTTAGCACATCGCGGTAATTGCGATACCAGTAAAAACGGCCGTTGGTATTAATGTTAAAGCTCTGGTTGCTGCTGCATTTATTAATGCCCACCACCCCTTCCTGGCCACGGCGGAACAAAATGGCGCAATCATTCCAGGCCAGCATTTCCATGCCCTGCCCCTGCATACGGTTATGGAAATTCAGCATTTTGCCAATATGATCGGCTTTATAGGCATTGACCCAGCGGTTGTTATCAGTACCGGTGCTGTCACTGAATATCAGCGGTTTACCGCCATCACGGCCCATAATGTAGGCATAGGCCAGATACTCGTCGGTAGCATCCATAATCAGATAGCGAAAGCCGTCATTGGTAGGAATATCATGCGTAATCGTAAAGGTTACCGCCCGGCTGTTTTGCAGCGCCTGGCCATTAGATAACGGGTTAACCAGCTGGCTTAAGCTACCGCCAAAGCCAAAGGCGCTGCGAATCGCGCTAAACAGCGGAAAATCGTAGGCTTTATGGTCGGTATAGGCCAGATAAGGCGATAAAAAGCTGTCATATTCGTTATTACCGGCGCCACCACTGGTAATAATTTCACCAAATACGTACATGCCGTTTTTAATGCTGCTGGTGAAAATTTCATTAATATGCCAAATAGTCATATGCTTGGCCGCATCAACCCGAAAGCCTTTTACGCCTAAGTCTTTCAGTGCTGTTAAGTAGTTACGCTGTTGCTGTACCACCCAGCTGTTGGGGTTTAAATCCGGCAAACCGGCATCACCCGCGCCGCCACACAGCCGCCAGTTTTGTACCTGCCATACATCGTTATAGTTGCTGATACAGTTGGCCGGGTTAAAGTCGCTGGCGCCAAACAAGCCCTGGGTTAAATTGCCAAATAAACGCTGGTTATTCCAGTAACTGCTGTTACTGCCATAGCTATTTACTGCTGCCTGGCCGGGGAAATCGGTCGCGCCGTTACGCTCATTTGCCATATGGTTTAATACTATATCGGCGTATACATCAACTTTATGCGCCGGGTTGGCGTCGTTCAGGGCATTGATCATATTTACAAACGACTGTTTGTTACCTTTGCAGTGGTCAATTACGCGGATATCCTGCGGCTGATAACGCTGCCACCAGGCACAGTTACCCGCATTCGATTTTAGCGGCGGTGCCACTAATACCGCTTTGTAACCCAGATTTTTAATTTCAGTCGCTTTAGCGGCAATCTCGTCATAATGCCAGTCAAACGCATGTAAAATCGCATCGGCAACGGCGGCCGACGAAAATACGCCTGAACTCACAACTAATGTCAGCCACAATAGCTGACGCTTTAACATGGTACTGATTACTTGCATTGGTCTATCCTTTATTTTTCATTGGTTTATGCAAGCCATCCGTGAGTGGGTAGCAGTGTGGTTAAGCCCACACCACTAAGTGTTATTGACAACAAGCTCCGTTAACACACCGCGAGCCTACGCCTTTAACTGCAAAATTTATTGCCTATATACGCCAATTTCACAACTTAGCTACATTGGGAACAAAGTGTCTCATTGACCCGCTGCCATGCCGGATTTAGGCTTAGCAACACCTGAGTTCACACCAGACAACAGCAGGCAGAACAACAATGAAAAACCTGACCGAACATTTAAGCCAGTACGCTTTGTACCACCGCGATGAGCGCAATATTCTTACCCACTACGCCGGCATACCACTGATAGTGGTGGCCGTATTTGCCTTGCTGTACTGGCCGTTATTTACGCTGGCAGGCATTGTTGTTACACCGGCACTATTGTTGTTTATTGGCAGTATGGCGTTTTACCTGCGGCTGGACTTGCGCTTTGGCCTGGTTATGTTTGTTTTTAGCGGTATTAGCCTGCTTCTGGCAGAAAAACTGGCCGCCTTACCCTTCGGGCTTTGGCTTGGCAGTGCAATCGCCCTCTTTGTTGTCGGTTGGGTGCTGCAGTTTATTGGCCATTATTACGAAGGCAAAAAACCGGCCTTTGTCGATGACTTAACAGGCTTACTGATTGGCCCGTTATTTATTATGGCCGAACTGGGTTTTAAACTTGGCCTGCGCAAACCGCTGCAGCACCGCATCGAGCAAATTGCTGGTAAGACGCATTAAGTCAGTTGCTGTTCAGCGCGGCTGATTAAGCTGAGCAGCAAAAAAATAAATTGTCGTAGCAGGGCGAGCTCTGCGTCAACAGCTGCATGGCTGTTCTCACTGAAGTAAGTGGTAGTGAATGAAGTTTTTATCCTTTTGTACCGGCAGCTTTTTGCTGCTGTTTTCTGTATTTGCTTTAGCCGCCCCCGCCAATTTTGATCAGGCCAAACGTTTAGCCCAGCGCATTCACGCGCCGGAGGCGAAAAGCTTTTATTGCGACTGCGACATTAGCTGGCAAGGCAAAAAAGGCATACCCGATTTAGCCGGTTGTGGTTATCAGGTGCGTAAAAACGGCTCGCGTGCCAGCCGGATAGAGTGGGAGCACGTTATGCCGGCGCATCACTTTGGCCACCAGCGCCAGTGCTGGCAAGATGGCGGCCGGAAAAACTGCGTAAAAACCGACAGCGTATTTCGCGCCATGGAAGCCGATTTATACAACCTGGTACCGGCCATTGGCGAGGTAAACGGCGATCGCAGCAATTACCGATTTGGCGTATTACCCTCCACTCCGGCAAAGCACGGCGCCTGCCCGGTTAAGGTAGATTTTAAACAACAGGTATTCGAACCCGCTCCGCCGGTGCGTGGTGATATAGCGCGTATTTACTTTTATATGGCCGACAAATACAACCTAAACCTGTCCCGCGCCCAGCAACAGCTGTTTATTGCCTGGCACAAGCAAGACCCGGTAACGCCGCAAGAAATTGAGCTAAACCATCGCATCCAGCAACACATGGGCCACGATAACCCCTTTGTCAGCGGCCAGCGCGAGTGGAACTTGGGCTATAAGCCAACAGGTTATGGTTTGAAAGTCAGCCGGTAAAGTGGCTGGTAACTTTTACCAGCCGCAAGCAATAGTTACCTTGATGGTACAGCCCTGCTGTCAGCAGTTAAATTGTAACCACCTAATATAAATCATGTTTTATAAAAATTCACCGCTGGCACTGTCTTTGCTCTATCTAGATGCATGAAAAAAACTACTTACCCATAAGGAAAGTTAAAATGAGCGAAGTTATTACAGGTTTATTTAAAAGTTCTTCAGCTGCCAGCAATGCTATTTTTCGTTTAGAAAGTGCCGGTGTTACCCACAATGATATTTCAGTTGTTGCTAATGGTACTCACTCTAAAGAAAATTTTGCCGTAGATGAGGGTACTAAAGCCAGTGAAGGCGGAGTAATTGGTGCGGCATCAACCGGTATTGTAGCAGCGGTTATCGCTGGCATGACAGCTGTCGGCGCTGTAGCAACCGGCGGTGCTGGCCTTGTTGTAGCAGGCCCCTTAGTTGCCGCGCTTGCCGCCGGTGGTGCAGGTGCCGCGATTGGCGGTTCACTGGGTGCAATCATCGGTGCTTTTATTCCTGAACATGAAATAAAGTACTATGAAGATGCCATTAAAGAAGGCTCTGTTCTGGTAGGTGTAAAATATACCGGCCAAAACAAAGACAAAATCAAAGACATTTTGGAACAGGCCGGTGCACAGAAAGTTGCCACAGCCTAATTAAACAACAACGGAAAGAGACTTCAGTTCTCTTTTCGTTGTCTTCTCCTGATACAAATACAACCTCAACCTGTCCCTCTCCCAGCAACAAACGTATGTCGCCTGGTACAAGCAAGACCCAGTAACACCGTAAGAAATTAAGCTAAACCAGCGCACCCAACAACATATGGGTCACGACAAACCCTTTGTTAGCGGCAAGCGAGTGGAATTTAGGCTACTGGCCAACGGGTTGTGGTTTAAAAGTCAGCCAATGATAGAGATACACCATATTGACAGCACTCTGCACCGCATATAAGTTTGCCATCCACCAACACATTACCCTGGTGCTTATAAACGCCCCGCAACGACTTAGAAAATGGACTCCTGTATGCGCTACTGGCAAATCTTCGTTCTGCCCCTTGTTACTATCCTCGCCGCTTGCAGCGATAATAATGCCCGTATGTACCAACAATTGTGCAGTGCAGAGTATCGCTATAATACCGAAGGTGCTGACGCGGCGATCGCCGCCATGCGTGAAGTTGGCAACGACCGCGAGTATGTTGTAGGCAACAATGTTGCGCGGTTTTTAATTCTGCGCGGTGCTAAAACCCAAAACACTAATGACTTTGATAAAGCTAAAGCCATACTGGACGCGATGAAGCCGATGCCTGATGATCCAGAGCAAGTTAGCGCCCGCTACATTAGTGTGCTTCGCTTTTTGGCCACAGCTAACGGCAGCAGCAATAATGGTGCCCGCGAGGAATTGACACAGTATTGTAGCGGGTCGGCTGAACCGGAAGCGGAGTGCCTGCACGGCAATATAATGGAGATCTTTCAGATACTCGGCACCAGCAATGGCACAACGAATAAGTCATCTGAGGATTTGGCGAACCTCTTTAATCAAACCTATCGCGCTCAGTTTAATGACCCAAGCCTGGACGTGCTGCTGGATTATTCGCGCTCAGTAGTTACCAGTTGCGGCAGCCATGAGTAACGGCCTTTTCTGGCTGCGTTAGCGGCCGCTCTGCTTTTCGTCAATAAATGCAGTTAACCGGCAAAAACATGTCGTAAATACCAGAGCTGCTTAGAAAAGCAGCTTGATTTATGCTCAGTTACACGTTTAACTAGTTTCAATTTCTTAACTTGCGGGATCTATCACGCAACGCTCGCAGCTAGATATTTTAATAAGCTTTTATAAACCACAAGGAGAGTTCTGGTGAATATTAATGCCACGCTGCTCGGCGAAATTATGTTTGTATTTGTGCTCGTTATGGGCGCTTTAAGCTACTACCTTGGCCGTCGTAAAACACAAACACCAGTATTGGCTGGGCTGCTTGGGCTGGTGTTATCCATTATCCCGCCATTTGCCCTGGTTTATCTGGTGGTGTTAGTGCTTAAGAAAGATATTAACCCCGCACCAGCAGTAGTAAATGAATAAAGTGGCTTTATAACCAAGCCCAAGGTGCCCGCAGTGAAAACGCCCGGTTACATTACCGCTGACCAGCCACCCACTGCGTCTGAATATATCGCCCTGCGTTGCAACGTAGGCTGGGACAGCGTTGAGCTTAGCATTGCGCAAAACAGCCTGAATAGCTCATTGTTCAACACCACCGTGCGGCTTGATGGCCAGCTTATTGGTATGGCGCGCGTTGTGGGTGATGGCTTTATGTATTTTTATATTCAGGATGTGATTGTTGCCCCTGATTATCGGGGTAAAGGTATCGGCCATGCGATTATGACCAGAGTAGAAGCCTATTTGGCCAAAGCATACACAACCGGTGCTACCGTTGGGCTATTGGCTGCCAAAGGCAAAGAGCCATTTTACCGCCGCTACGGCTTTATTGAGCGCGACGGTATAGAACTTGGTAAGGGTATGTGCCGCTTCACTAAAAAATAGCCCGCATAAACCGGCATACCTTCAGGCATTATCAGGCGCCAGCAGTGGCAACCATAACACTAGCGCACGCTCAACAAAGGCGTGTAACCGCAGCTGCGTACGTGTATTTGCCGCAATACGGCTTGCATTATTGCGGCTGGCCAAAACGTCTAACTGAGCGGCGCTGGCTACGGCTGGGTAACGTAACATCAAAAATACACTTTCTTTAGCAGCAACACTCTGGTGTTGGTCATTTCAGTCAGGCATTGTGTCCGGTCGACGTTTCGCGATGTACCGCCGCTAAACAAGGTGTAGTACGCCTCGCAATTGGCATCCCGATACTTTAGCCATGCCCGCTGGCCTTTTACCAAGCTGTCTTTTATATCTGCTTTAGCAACCCTGTAGTCTGCAAATTCATCCGCAGCTATTTTTTGCAAAATCTGGCGATAAGTGTTGTTTAACTCAGCATCTGCCAGTTCATACTCTGCCAGCGCACTACACAATGCCTCAGGCAGCTCACAAACTTGCTGTGAAAAACAAGAAAAAGCAGCCAGCGAAAAGACGAACGCCATTATTTTATTCATTTACTCTCCGAAACTTGCAGCTTATTGCGGGCAGCACTATATCCCAACTGACTAAAATCAGGCCAGTAGAGCCCACCATGAACTCCGTTTTACTAAAACCGCTAACATGAATAGTCACAATATATTTGCTAAAAGCCGAGGCTAATGTTGCTTTGAAATCGCCGAAAATGCCCCGTTAACTCCTTGCAAAGAGTAAAGAGGGGACATTTAACTATGCTGACACAGCGTTTTTGTTAAACCCTACAGTTTAAAACGGCCTACTTCCTGCTGCAGTGATGCGGCAAGGTTTGCCAGTTCCTGTGCCTGTGCTTTGGCAGCCTGAGCCTCGGTTGATAAACTTTCAGATACTGTGCGGATAGATTCCGTGTTGCGGTTAATTTCACTGGTAACCGATGTTTGCTCTTCAGCTGCGGTGGCTATTTGAATGGCCATACCTGAAATCTCGTGAATAGCCTGGCTGATTTTCACCAAACTCTCACTGGCTGAGTGGGCGTCACTTACACTGGTTTCTGCCATTTGGTGGCTTTGCGTCATCGACTTCACCGCTTTGGCAGCAGTTTGTTGCAGGGTTTCAATCATGGTTTGAATTTCCTGCGTTGATGAGTGCGTGCGCTGCGACAGCACCCGTACTTCATCGGCTACCACGGCAAAGCCCCGCCCTTGATCACCTGCACGAGCAGCTTCAATAGCTGCGTTTAATGCCAGTAAGTTGGTTTGCTCGGCAATGCCACTGATGGTGGATAAAATGCTGCTGATTTTTTGCGAATGGGCGTTTAATTCACCAATAATGGTACTGGCTGTTTCTACTTCATGAGCCAGATCGCGAATAGAAGTTTGGCTTTTTGTTACTTGCTGTTTGCCGTGTTCAGACAAGCCTACCGCATCTTGTGCCGTTTGCGCCGTGTGATCGGCATTGCCGGCAATTTCCTCAGTGGCGGCAGCCATTTCAGTAACAGCAGTGGCCACCATGGTGACTTCATCTTGTTGTACTTCAATGCGCTGGCTGGTTTGCATGGCAGAGTTGCTGCTGCTTTTTGCCTGAATTTCCAATTGGCCGGCAATATCATGCATACGTGAAATCATGCCGTGTAAGCGCGAAACAAAACGGTTAAAACCAGAGGCAAGTATGCCAATTTCATCGTGCTGGCTGGCCGTTTTAATGCTTACGGTTAGGTCGCCTTCACCTTCGGCAATATTGTTAAGCGCCTGGGCAACGCGCTCTAAATCGCGGAACTGTAGTTTGAAAATAGCGATAAGAATAATACCGAACAATATTATTAAAGCACCGCCTGCGAATGACATAATCCAGGCCAGACCGGTGGATTGCGCCATAATCTCCTGCTTACCCATAACAAAAATTAAAGCCCAATCGGTATGTGGAATAGCAGTGGTGTAAACCAATTTGGTGGCACCATCCAACTTGTGCTCTGTCAGCGTTGCGGTGCCCATAGTTTGGGCTAACCACGGCAGCGTGAAGCTGCTGTCTATGTCGGTAATTTGCTTTTCATTCAGTGCTTTGTCGGGATGGCTGATAATCAGACCAGTTTTTTGCACCATGATGCCATAACCGTTGCCTGGTACTTTCAGCTTTAAAACAGCATCGGTTAGCTGTTCAATAGTTAGGTTGGCCGCAACGACACCATGCAGCCGGCCGGAAACCATCACCGGCTCGGCAATGGTAACAACTTGTTTTTTTAGCGATGAACTAATGTAAGGCGCGGTAATCGCAATGGTGCCTGCGGCTTTTGCATCCAGATACCAGGGCCGCGTGCGCGGGTCCAGATTGGCGTTGTCCAGTGCTGCGTCCTGGTACATCATTACCCCGGCTTCGCTACCAAAAAAGGTAGAACCAAACCGGGCTGCATTTTGAGTTTGCAGTAAATGCAGCCGCACATTTACTTCAGGGTCCGCTTCAATGGTTGATTTTAAACTGCTGATGTTACTTTTTTTGTCCTCCATCCACTGCCCTACACCACCGGCAAAGGTAATGGCCAGTTGGTCTATTTTTTCCTGGGTGTCTGTCAAGGCATGGTGGCGGATAAAGTAAGTAGTAAGGCTAACCAGTGTAATCACGGTAACTAAAACGGCGGTCAGGCTGCTAATTAACAGCCGCATTTTTAGCGTAGAGTGCATGAATATTTCCTTGTGCTGTAGCTCTGACAAGCATTAGGACAGAATGAGTAACGCAAGTATAGATTAATTAAGAAAAAACAACGAGCTGAGCAAAGGCCCAGGCTAATTCGCTGTTACATACTGCATAATATTCAAAAAGGTGTCCGTCCAGTAGGTATCGCGGTTGGCGGCCAGATAGGCTAGCAGCTCGGCGTGGGCGTCTGTCGATACACTTAAATGATCGCCACCGATGCCATGGAAGGTAAAATTCACCATAGTGCCGTATTGCCCTGCCTGTTTAACCAGCGCGATGAGCTCGGCACCGCTGCTGCCAACCGGGGCGACCACCTCAACCGCATGCACATTTAACTGCGCCATATCGGCAACAACAGGCCCTGTTTTGGCCTTTATCGCGACAAAATCGCTGTATATCAGCGGTAAATAAGGCTGGCCGCCAGCTAACTCATCACCGCAGGGGGCGGTAAAGGTGCGTTCAGTTTTGCCGTCAATGACAAATAACATGCTGTTAGCTAAACGAATTTGTTGCACCAGTTGCACGGCGCTGATGGTATCTAAGTTATTTTCTGCTGCTACCCAATCACGGCCGGGTTTGCTCGCAGAACATTGATGAAACAGCGTATGGTTACCCAGTTCATGGCCTTGTGCCGCTGCCGCGCGCCACTCACTTAAACGCGCAGTTAACAGTGGGCTGGATAACTGCAGGTAAAAACTGGCTTTCAGGCCCTGTGCATTTAGCGCAGGAAGTGCCACATCCAACTGTGAGGCCAGCGTATCATCATACGCCAGGCTTACAGCCGCTTTAGCGTCATTTGGCCAGCTAAAAGGCTTTGCTGCCACACTGCAGGCACCTGCCAGCCATAAACACACCAACACCAGATATATTTTTTGCATACTGCCCCCCGATCCAGTAGCTACCATAAATAAGCATACCGTATGGGCGGCTGTTACACTATTTTGCCACCCACAGTAATTTCGCCAGCCACAGTAAGATGCTGTAAATTGGCTAAAACAACGCTATGCTAAAGCCCGTGCTCGTAACGGGCTGTATAATTTCTGAGGATACACTATGACAACTGCTTTATATGCCGCAATACTCGGCCTGTTCTTTCTGGTGCTCAGTGTTAACGTGGTGGCGAAGCGCCGCCGTTTTCAGGTAGGTATAGGCAGCAAAGGTGAACAGTGCCTGGAGCGTGCTATCCGGGTACATGCTAATTTTGCTGAGTATGTACCCTTTGCCCTGTTGTTGATGTTTCTGGCCGAGTACAGCGGTTTGGCTCCGCTGTATTTGCACATATTAGGTATTACACTGCTATTGGCCCGGTTAAGCCATGCCTGGGGCGTGCGTCAGTTAAAAGAACCGTTTAAATTTCGTGTATTTGGCATGTTGCTGACATTCGGCGTTATTGCCCTGGCCGCGTTGGCCATTATTATGCTGTACTTTATGCGCCTTTATATAGCCGGGTAACCGGTGGTGGCACAGCAATTATTTTCAGGCCAAGCCCCCCTGCAGCTATTTCTATGCGCCTTTAACTAAGGTATAACGGCGCAATGAAAATACCGAAACGTATTCAGCCGCTGGTCGACGAAGGCCTGGTGGATGAAGTAATACGCCCGCTGATGAGCGGCAAAGAAGCTTCTGTGTATATTGTGCGCTGCGGCGAGGATATCCGCTGCGCCAAAGTGTATAAAGAAGCCGACAAACGCAGCTTTAAACAAGCCGTGTTATATCAGGAAGGCCGTAAAGTACGCAGTACCCGCCGCGCCCGCGCGATGGAAAAAGGCTCTAAGTTTGGCCGTCAACAGCAAGAAGAAAGCTGGCAGAATGCCGAAGTAGATGCGCTGTTTAAACTGGCCAAAGCCGGTGTACGTGTGCCGCAACCCTATGGCTGTTACGACGGCGTATTGCTAATGGAACTGGTATGCGACGACGAAGGCATGGTAGCGCCACGTTTAGCTGATGTGGCGATGGATGCCGATTTAGCCGTAGCAGATCACGCCACCATGTTGCACTATATTGTTATTATGCTGTGCGAAGGCCTGGTGCACGGCGATTTATCCGAATTTAACGTGCTGGTGGATGACCACGGCCCGGTAGTGATTGACCTGCCACAAGCCGTTGATGCCGCCGCCAACAACAATGCTAAATGGATGTTCTGCCGCGATGTAAACAATATGCGCGACTACTACGGCCAGTATGCCCCGGCACTACTTAGCACCCAATACGCTGAAGAAATCTGGGCGCTGTATGAAGCCGGTGAACTACACCCGGAAGTGGAGCTAAGCGGCGAATTTATTGCCGACACCAGCGAAACCGACGTCGATGCCGTATTAGAGCAAATAAAAGCCGCCTTTGCCGAAGCTGAAGAGCGTAAAGCGCGCGCAGCAGAGCAAGATGATTAGCACTGCGCTACTGTGTGTTTATAACGTTAGTTAAAAGCAGCGTAAAGACCCGGGCAGTAAAGTTTTGCTGTCTGCCGTTAAGTAAAATGCTGTCATAGAGCTGGAAATAAATTCGCCTTGTGCATCTTGCTCCTGCAGCTCTATTTTGCAGTCCCATACCGGTTGCAGCTGGCCGTTTTCCTGCTCAAATTTTGAAGCCGCGCAGGATGACTTTACACTAACGTTATTATCGCTGGCATAACTCACCGATAAATTAGTGGCAAAATGCTGGCCCAGTGTCAGGCTTTGCGCCGGGTTGGCAGCAGAGGTTTGCTGGCAATTTGGCTCACTGCTTAACGGTAATGCCATATTCTGCATAAACACCTTAAACACCTGCTCTGCCGAAGGTGGCGTTACAGCCGCAGATCCGGCACAGGCGCAAGTGGTAAACAACAGCGCAAACAAAGCGACATTTTTCATATAAATTTACCGTAATAAAATTCAACCGTAGTACCTGTAGTTCTGTAGGCGTTAGTAAACTTAACTTTAAACGCTTCGAGCGTGTCGGCCACAACCTTGTTGCCGGTATTGCTGTAATTCCACACCTTACCGTGTGACAAAATACCAATGTGCTTGCGCGGGTGGTTACCCATCACCAACGAGCCGCCCACCTTGCTAACATTAGACGCCAGCGTAACGAAAATCAGGCATTCCGTCATCGCGGCGCTTTTATCTTCCAGCAAGCCGGTTTGTTGTGAGCGTTTAAAAATATCGTCTACCCGGATAGTGGCGCCGGCCTCGGCTTTTTGTTTATCGTCCCAGGTAAAGTTTTTACAGGTTGGCCCCGCAAATTCATAGCCCATAACATGAGAAACAAAGTGCGCGCAGTGGTTTTGGCCATTATTCTGGCCAAGGCTAAACGAACAAAGGTAGCTGATATGCTGATTAAGATTGTTATCAATATCGGTTGGAACTTGAGACATGCCTCAGATCTCCTGCAAATGTGCGCCGCCACTGCTAAAACCGACACTAAAGCTAAATTAAAAGTTAAACAAAAGGTTAAATTTAGTTTTAAAAAATATAGCATAAGCTGGTATTTTTCAAGCGTTAAAACCACTGTTAATAAAAACTTATTAATTAGCTTTTTTAGCTAAATTTTGGCTAAAAACATTAACACTGTAATGCGCAAAACACTAAAGTAGTTAATTTTCAATAAGTTATTCTTGGCAAAGCTTTTGCAAAACCTATGGCAACCTAACTATAAAAAGGACACCACCATGAAATTATCCCAAATTGTTGCCACTGTAAGTTTAGTTATTGCATCAGGTTGCTTTGTTAATGCTTATGCCGCTGAGCATGGCAGTATTGATAAAGTACTGGGCTCAGCTTCTGTGGGAGCTCACGAACACTACGACGATATTTCGCTGGTAAATGGCAGTGTAAAAATGGCCAGTAACAGCAGTGCCAAAAGCGTTTCTACCGTTAATGGCAGCATTGAGCTGCGCGATAACGTAAAGCTGCAAAGCGCCAGCACCGTAAACGGCAGTATTAAAAGCGGCAATGGCTTGCAGGTAGCAGATGAACTAAGCACTGTTAACGGTAAAATTTTAGCCGGTAGTAATGCGGTTATTGGTGGCAATGTTACCACTGTGAATGGCGATATTGTGCTGGATAACAGCAACGCAAACCGCGATGTAACAACAGTAAATGGTGATATTAAACTAACCGGCAATACGGTGGTAAAAGGTGATGTGGTATACAAACCGCGTGGTAAGAAAAAAGCCTTTTTTGGCTGGAATAATGACAACAAGCCAACACTGTATATCGGCGCTGATGCTGTGGTAGAAGGTAATATTATTCTGCAGCAAGAAGTTGAGCTACAGATTGAAAACCCGGCGATGCAGGCTAAAGTGGTAACACAGATTAACGACGGCCGTTAACCGGTAAGCAGCAGCGGTGTGTTTATTGCCGCTGCTCTGGTTTATCCAAATTGCTATGGTTTAGTGTTTAACATCATATTTTAACCCTGGATTATACTCAGCCGCCGGCACCGGTTCGATACATTTGCAAAAGCTGTCGCGATGGCTGCAGCGTTTAATGCGCTGCCAGCCCAGTAGCACACCACGGCGCAGGCCAAAACGCTCAATGGCGGTGTAAGTATAGGCAGAGCAGCTGGGTTCAAAGTTACAATCAATACCAAACCAGCGCTTACCACCGCCGCTGCAGCGGTAGCGCTTTATTACCCATAGCAGCAGCCGTTCCACTTTAGCGGGCCAGCGTTACGATCATCGCTTCACGGCTCCAGAACAACCAGAAACGCTTGTGTTCAATCACCTGAAACACTACCTGCCAACCCTGTGCAGCCTGTGCATTCAGCTCTGCCTCAACTTTCTTTAACGGTAAACCCGAAGCACCGAAAAATATAGTGCCACAGCCACCTTCAGCGATATGGATCACTCTGTATTCTTTAAACTGTGTCGCCATAGTATGTCGCCCTTAATATTATTAGTGTGGGTTAAAGTTCTTCAATTCACTGCATCAGGTTGCAATGCGGCCCTGAATGCCTCTTTAAAACGGCGTGACAGCGCCAGTTTCTGGCCGCTTTTAAGCAAAATATCACCATCGCCGCTGCTGTCGTAGCTAATGCTATCTATCGCATTATGGTTTACCGCCAAACTGCGATGAATACGGCTAAAACCTTTGCTATTGAGCTGCACCAGAGTATTACTTAAGGTCGCGCGCAGCGGATAAATACGGCCTTTGCTGTGCAGGTTAACGTAATTACCGCTGGCTTCCAGCCATTCAATATCAGCTACCCGGATTAAGAACTCTTTATCCAGCTTTTTTACCAGAAAATGCTCCGGCGCTTTAACTGGCTGTGTTGCAACGCCCTCTTCAGCATTATCTAACGGATGCGCTTCACCTTTGATCCGGCTATAAACAAACTGCGCCAGCTGGTATCCCAGTAAAAAGAACAGATAACCCCAGGCATCTTTACGGTATTCGTAGAAAAACTCGCGCAGCGGCGGGCCAAAGCTGTAATTCCAGCCGTGCCAGGAATAAATCAGCTCGCGCAGGCCTACCATAATGGCCACATGGCAAACAGAAAACACCAGGCTGCCGGTTAAGTGCAGCAATAGCTGGCGGCGTATGCCACTTAGTTGCAACGGGTAGCGGCTAAACCACCAGAACAGCAGCGGACACAGTAGCAAAGTACTTACCGCACTGCTGTATTCCCACACTATGGGCTCCCACAACTGCAACGTATTGTTGCTGCTTCTGCTGTGCTCCATCCAGACAGAGCTGGCATTAATTGCCGCATTAATAAAAAAATACACTATCAGCAGCAGATAGCTGAATAATTGCGGATGCCTGTCAAACCGCTCAAACACACTTTTTGTTTTACCGCTCGTCACACTGTGCCACCTGTTATCCCCAAACGCCGCCTGTCAGTCATTCTGCGGTTTCTCATGCTAGTGCAGCAACGCACTATAGCGCAACAGTAATAACGGAGCACAACAATGACCACCACACCTTATCAGCGCCACTACGACCTGGACTGGCTGCGCACCCTGGCATTTGCCCTGCTGATTTTGTATCACATTGGCATGTACTATGTAGCCGATTGGGGCTGGCATATTAAAAGTGAAGTAACCAGCGAAGCGCTGCAAAACCTGATGGTGCTGCCCAACCAATGGCGTATGTCGCTGTTATTTTTTATCAGTGCAATGGCGCTGGCCTTGGCGCAGCAATGCAGCAGCCGGGTCAGCCTGTTTGGCCTGCGCAGTAACCGTTTACTTATTCCACTGCTGTGCGGCATGTTTATTGTGGTGGTGCCGCAGGTCTATTTTGAAGCCTTATCGCAGCAGTTAATTGAACCGGGTTATCTGAGCTTCTGGTGGCAGTATATTAATCCCAATACAGAGCTATTAAGGGATCATCACAGCCCTATTGGCCTGCTAACCTGGAACCATCTGTGGTTTTTGCCATATTTATGGTGCTATAGCGTGCTGGTGTTGCTGGGCGCGCCACTACTAAACGCACTGGCCAGGTTACTACAACCCGTGCCCGGCAGTATCGCCTTACTGGTGGTGATGGCTGTGCTTATTTCCGCCTGGTATTTTTTGAAACAGGCTTATCCGTCCAGCCATGCGCTGCTCGATGACTGGTATAACCATGCCAAATACTTCAGCGTATTTATCGCCGGTTACCTGTTTGCTTTACAAGCTAACTGGTGGCTGCGGGTAATTTCAGCCAGAAGCTATTTTTTAGTCAGCGCTATTATTTGCTACAGCCTTATTATTGCTGATCGCAACGGTCTGTTTGACAGCATCCCAGAAAGCTTTGGCGAATCAGTTACCGGCCGCTTACTAATAGGCTTAGTGCTGGCCCTAAATCACTGGAGCTGGATCTTAGCCTTAATAGGCTACGCCGGCCGTTATCTAAACCGGCCAACCAATAAGCTGGATAAAGACGGTGGCCTGCTGCACTACAGCAATAACGCTATCTTGCCCTGGTATATGCTGCACCAAACCCTGATTATTGTATTTGCCGTATGGTTAAAACCACTGGCCCTGCCAACAGGTATTGAGGCTATAGTGTTGATCGTATTGACCTGTTTCGGCTGCTGGGCCGGCTACGAGCTAATCAAGCGCTTCTGGCTAAGCCGCTGGTTGTTTGGTTTAAAGGTGAAGTTGCCTGCGGCTTGCGGCCACCAAAGCACTACAGTGCAATAACTACAAGGCAACAGTAAACCTGTGAGGCTAAAGTAACGTACAAGCAGCAAATGTTGTGGATAAACTAAGCAATGAAAACCTTTATCTTGCTGTTAGTGTTGTTACTACCGGCCACAGGCTTAGCTGATGATGCCGCCTGGGCAGCCTGGCGCGAGGGTAAAGCACTGTTGCTAATGCGCCATGCCATAGCCCCCGGCACCGGTGATCCGGCCGGTTTCGTACTAAACGATTGCAGTACCCAGCGTAACCTGAACAGCGAAGGACAGCAGCAGGCACTACGCTGGGGTAAATTATTGCGCCAGCAATACCGCGGCGATATACAGCTTTACAGCAGCCAATGGTGCCGCTGCCTCGATACCGCCCGGCTGATGGCACTATCTATCCCCCAACCGCTGCCGCTACTTAATTCCTTCTTTGCCGGCCGTGGTGATGGCGATAAACAAACTCAGGCGTTAGTACAGTACTTTTCTCAAGCTCAGTTAAGCCAGCCCACAGTACTGGTAACTCATCAGGTCAATTTTACTGCCCTAACCGGTATTTTCCCGCGCTCGGGTGAAGCGGTTATTGTCGCACTGCCACTAACACAACCGGCCACCGTACTGGCGCGAATAGCTACACCCTAGCAATGCACTGGCGCAGAGCCAAATTAGCCAAGACCGCTTGTTTACTTTATTGATACAGTAATTTACACTCTGGCTAAATTTTGACAGTGGCGATATCAGACAATGAAACTCGTTCTACTCGCTATGATATTAAGCCTTACAGCCTGCGCTACAGTAAAAACCCTACCGGCGAGTGTCAGCCATGTAAATATTGAACATCACGGTAAGCGCAGCTACTGCCAAAGCATACCGCGCATTTACAGCGGCTTTTCTTACAACTTGTGCAAGCTGCACGGCGAACCCAGCCGCACGACAAACCTCGGCGACAGTTTTAATAATGTGCCGTTTTTTATTATCGACGGCAGTTTTTCATTAGTTGCTGACACCGTAGCCTTGCCTTATACCCTGTACACGCAAGGTAAACATGGCAGTATTGACGTAAATTAAACCTGCATTACTGTGGTTTTTTACCCTTCCTTTTTAGAAGTTAAAATTCCACTACTATAGGATTTTAACTCATATTCATTGTGCTGTTCATATAGTCCTATTTTTATAGGATTATATGCCTAACATATAATGCTGCCGCTATTAATCCTAACTATTTAGGATTAATATACTGATCACAGCGACAATGCTTATTGCAGCTATCAAGGTGGGATTTATGGCGAAGCGGGTTATACCAACTGATAAACCGAATATACAACAGCCGGTAACATTGGCATCGTTAAGTGAGTTAGTGCGATATAAACGCACGTCTCTGGGCGTATCTATTGCTGACGCGGCACTCTTATTTGGACTATCCAAACAGACATATCAGAATATTGAAAAAGGCGCGGGTAATGTGCGGGCAGAGAATTTATTTACCGTGCTGGCGTTATGGGGCATAGAACTACAGGTAAAAGCAGCGGAAGACAATAATGACTGGCTCTGATCACCTGCCCAAACTAAACGTCTATGCCAATTCGGGTCTGGTTGGTGAGCTGACATTCATGTCACCAGGCAGGTGCCAGTTTCATTATGCAGCCAACTGGTTAGAGCAAGGCTTTGCCATTTCGCCACATATAGGTTTTCAGCAAACGGTATCATCTGAAACTGTGATCAACTTCCTGAAAAACCTGCTCCCTGAAGGCGAGGCTTTAAGTAGTTTACTGAGTTACGAGCGCTTATCCAAAGATAATGTGCTTGCCATACTTAAAGCCATTGGGGCTGAAACCACCGGCGCTCTGTCGTTTCATAACAGCGAGCCAGCAGATGCCGTCAGCAAACTTCGGCCCATTACGGACGCAGAACTAGCTGAGCGCCTTAGCAGTCAGGACACGAGTCAATTGGTGTACTGGGACGGTAAGTTCCGGCTATCCGTTGCCGGTGTGCAAAACAAGCTAAATGTATATGTTGATGAAAACCAGCAGTTATCGCTGGCTGATGGTAACTACTCCAGCACGCATATTGTAAAATTCTCTGCTGCCAACTATCGCAGTATCGTCGTAAATGAATTGTTTTGCATGCGGCTGGCTGCAGCAGTCGGCATTAATGTAGCCGAAGTACAACAAAGGCATTTTGGTGGTCACCATGCTCTGCTGGTTACCCGATTTGACCGCAAACGTTCTGAACATAGCGTCAGCAAACATCATATGATTGACGCTTGCCAGGCATTAGATTTGCCTCCTGAGTATAAGTACGAGCGCCAGTTTGGCGATGATCGCGACGTTGCCAATATAAGAGATGGCGTAAGCCTGAATAAGCTGATTTCATTTGCCCGCCATACTGCTGTGCCATTGTTAACCATCCAAAAAATGCTCGACTGGTTACTGTTTAATCTGATTATTGGCAACAGTGATGCTCACGGTAAAAACATCAGCTTTTTTGTTGGCCGCAGCGGCATTAGCCTTAGCCCTTTTTATGATTTAGTTTCCATACTGCATGAAGCGCAACAGCACCCTCAACTTAATACTAATTTGGCAATGGCCGTTGGCGACAACTTCGATATCAATACTATCACCGCATACGACTTACTGACATTTTCAGACAAGGTTGGCCTCAAACCTGCATTGATTAAGCGTCGTCTGGACTTACTGGCTATACGCTGCCAGAATCTGGCCAACCGGCTGGATTTTAGTACAGACCAACTTACTGCTGAGCAGCAAGCTCATATACAAAACTTAACCCAGCTCACTTTGCAACGTTGTGAATACTTTCTACAACAAAGCCGTCAATTTAATACAGTTTTACGAGAGGCTTTTTGACCAGTAATACGCTGGCCCTAAAAACGCGATAGCCATACTGATCATGCAGCTTGTGGTGGTACAGAGCAGAAATTAGTGCTTACCCCTGCAGATAAACAGCCAAAGTCAGGCCTTTAAATTTATCACTGCTAGTCTCATCCCCTGCATATTCTGCTGCCTAAGCCCCTGTAACTGCTGGCACAGCAACTGCTGGTAAGGCTGAAATTCGCTGGTGACCTTCTGAGCTTTGATTCCGGCGATAAAACTAAGTTGTTTGTCTGGCAGCATGGCAGGGCTGGCGTGTTGTTGTAGTGTGGCGAAATCTGGCAGCAGCATGGCGCTGTAGCCTTCATTTAAGGCGATGCTTACGCCTTTGGCATCGAAATCACCAAAGTATAATGCCGGTTTATTTAAGCCTGACCATGCCATTTTCAGCGCTTTACAGCCGCTGCTGTACTGGCTGTCACCGCGATAGATAATCAGCGGTTGCTGATACGCCAGTTGCAGCGTAAAGGCATCAAGTTGGTAAAAACAATCCAGGTTTTCTACCACCAGCAGCATATCAAATTGTGCCAGTGGTAATTGCTGCCAATCGATATCAATACACTCTGCCGCCAGGCCCAGACAACTATCGACCGGCGTATGTAGTTTTAGTAAAACCCGTTGCTGGCGTGGCTTTAAACCAATGCTTTTTAGCTCTTGCTGGCTGCGCGCCGCATTGTCTAATCTGCGGTGTTGATGTGGCGCATCCAGATAGCAGGCTTGTTGAAGCTGGCGCTGCACACGGGCAATATCATTTAGCAGTGCCAGGTTAAAGCTAAACTGCGGCAGTTTAAGGCTATTGCCGGGCACTAATTCATGCTCAATACACCAGCTCAGTACCTGCTGCACCGCTTTAGCACTGGTTTTTACCCGCTCGCTGCCGCGGGCATTTAGCCGCTGTTGCAGTTGTTGCAAGTAGCGCAGTGTTTGTGCGCTCAGCGGCGGGTAGCTCATCAGGCGGCCTGCAGGCTCAGGCTGATATCGCGAATAAGCAGCAAGCTGTTAACGGCACTGGCGGGCACTTCGTCGCGTTTAATGGCAAACATATGCTTTTCATCCTGCGGCAGCGCCTGATACTCGGCAATAATTTGATACAGCCAGATTTCGCTGTCCCAGCTTAGCTGGTGCTCAGCCAGATAATCCAGCGCACTTAACGGCCCGGCTTTATCAATCACCCGCA
Organism: Rheinheimera hassiensis; assembly: GCF_022436675.1. Taxonomy (GTDB): domain Bacteria; phylum Pseudomonadota; class Gammaproteobacteria; order Enterobacterales; family Alteromonadaceae; genus Alishewanella; species Alishewanella hassiensis. Next base: position 332,391 of record NZ_JAKUJZ010000001.1, read on the forward strand.
GATAGAAATTTTCCACGTCAGTTTTCAGCGCTTGCTGGCGGGCGGCAATTTCTTCATCTTCCATTACGGCGGCAAAACTGGCGCTTTGCTGATCCGGCAGGTTTATGGCGGCGGATCTTGGCAGCGCCCGCACCAGCTCGGCCAAGATCTGGCGTTCGCTGGCTTTATCCAGCGCAATCGCCGCTTGCGGCTGTATTGCTGCAGCCTGATTAAATAACACGGGCACATCAGAACGATTGGGATAATCGGCCGGCTGATACTTCGGGTGCTGGCGCAAAAATGCTGCCATATTGGTGATCAGCATGGAACGCGCCTGCTGCTGGCGGAAGCGGGCTAACAGCTCGACCAGGCGTTTTTGCACTTCCAGCAGGCTGCTGTGATGCGAGCTAAGCTGGTTTTGCAGCTGGCTTACCAGCAACTTACGTAGTTGGTTATTACCTTCGGATAACTCAATCAGCTCGTTAAAATCCAGTAGCACCAAGCCATCGAGTAAGCGGCGTAATTGCTTTTGCGCCCGTTCGTTCTCACGGATTTTATCGTCCAGGCTGGCAACAAAACCAAAATCGCTGTTAAGCCGGTGCCATAAGCTGTCTATGGCTTCTTCAAACTGGCCGCTTAAGTCGTGTACATGCTCTGTTAAGCGTTGCAGTTGCAGCTCGGCCACACTGTAATCGCCTTTGTACTGTGCATCGCGGTAAGCCTGCACCCGGTTGCGGATTTGCTCCAGTTTTTCTGCCACGTCGGCGTTGATCTGGCGGCGGTTTTCATCGGCCACCATACTGGCAATCAGCTCGCTTACCAGTGGCCTTAGCGCCAGCGGTTGTTGCTCATCCGGGCGCCACAAAATACGCGCCGCAATCAGCTTTTTCAGCGCGCTTTCGCTAAAGGCGGCTTCATCAATAAAACCGTCCAGATAACCCTGCATCAGTGCTTTATGGTGCTTGCCCAGCAGCGCCAGCCGTTCGGCGCCAACGTTAAACAGGTTAGAGGCCGCGCCAGTATCCAGCGGCGCCATTACAACATCGCCTGCTGGGTTGGAGTGTCATCTACCGGCAGATGCTCTTCATCACGGATAAACCGAATAACATCAATTAAATAGTCAATTTTACCGGTAACAATATAGTACTGCCGATCGCTGTGCGGTTGCAGCAGGTAGCCGTGCTCTTTTAAGCGGCGGAAAATCAGCTTTACCTGGTTGTCCAGCGCATCGCTCTGGCTGTTAAAAAAGCGGTCGCTGGCCAGTTGATTTAAGCGCTGGCGCAGGCTTTGGTTATCCTCGGTGCGCAGCACAAATTCCTGCAGCTTAATAGTATCTCCGGCGGTTAAAGCACTGTCGCGGCCCAGGGTTTCCTGCACCAGTTGCAGCCATTCCAGCAGCGGCAACAGCGATTGCACAGTTAAGGCAAACTGGCCGCTTAGTTGCTCGCGCGCGGCTTTATTCAGCTCGTGATACGCCAGAAAATACACGCTGTTATCGTCATTGCTAACTAAACGACGGTTTAACGGCCGCAGATAGTGGTTAATATCCTGCTGCGTTTGTTCAAGGCTTAAATGGCGGAAGGCATCTTCGTCGCTAACCTGGCAGATAAAATCACCGGCCAGCAGCCGTTCCAGTAAAGGACCATGTTGTAACATTAGCTGGCCTCCTGTTGCCGCTGTGCCAGCCGCTCAGCTAACCGGCTGGTTTTAGGTTGAATACGTTTTAACTGGCGTTTGCTTGGGTCTTGCTGGCTGGGTTCAATTAAATAGCGGTGGCTAAACAGCATCAGCACGTCAGACTCGGGGTTAGGAAAGGCACCGACAATAATAATGTTATTAGCACTGCAGGCAGCAAACAGCTTTTCTACGTTGTGATAGGCCAGGGTACCAATTTCATCTATCGGCCAGTGGATGGCTACGTTGGCCTCACCACGCAATAAGCGGGTAAAGGCCAGCAGGTACTTACATAAAATAAGATAAGCCATACCGTGGCTGGACGATTCCAGCAACTGACGATCGTTTTTAATCACCAGCTCAGAGCCGCCTTCGCTTAAATGCAGCTCAAGCCGCAGCAAGGATTCAATAGTATATTGCTCATCGGCACGCAGCAGCTCGACTACATCGGCCAGCGCATTAAGATACTGCTCGGAAGGCAGCGCTTTACCCGAGGCACCCCAGTCGTCGTACAGTTTGGCAAAGTGTTTCAATGGCTGCCAAAAGCCCAGCTCGTCAATGGTTGATAAAATACGCACTTCGGATTTGCTGATGCCTTCTAGCACCAAATCATCGGCCACCGCTTCGCTTAAACGGCGGCTTTGCAGGGCAATACGGCGGTTAATGTCGCTGAATACGGTAAAGAACTTTTTCAGATCGCCGCCAATGTTTTCGCCCATTTCCAGCAGTTGCTGTTGCTGGTCCTGTAAGATCCGTAGCAAGTCGGCCAGAATAGGCAGTTGCTGGCGTTTACCAGCGTAGTCGGGCAGTTTGCGTTTTTCGTGCTCCAGCCGGTCAAGAAACTCGCTGCCGGCGTCTTTACTCAGCGTGGTTTCAAACTGTTCCAGTTGTAATTTTAACTGCTGATCCAGCTTGCTGCGCTGCTCCAGCGCTTCATTGCTGCGGGCTAAGCGTTCAACTAAATCGGCTGAGGCCGTAAGCGCAGCCGGTGTAACCTCAGCTAAATGCAGCTCGGCCAGTTTTAGCAGCAACGGTTTTAACTGGCTTAGCCAGACATCGGCCTGCTGCATTTTTTCCTGCCACTGGCGTTTTTGTTCGTCCAGCCGTTTCTGGCTGGCGGCAAAATCAGCCTTTAACTGGCCAAGCAGTTGGCTTAATTCACGTTGTTGTTGTTTTAATTCGGTTTCTTTGCCCAGCAATTGTGGCCGCAGTTGCTGCCAGTCCAGCTGCATAAAGCGTTGCCACTGTGTCAGTTCGTCCTGGCGGCTTTCGGTGGCTTTAATATCAGTTTTCAGTTGCTCCTGGCGCTGCTTCAGCTCGACCAGCCGTTTTGGATCTATACCCTTGGCCGATAGCTCTTCGTTAAATGCTTGCTGTAATTCACTCAGTTGCTGTTTGTTGTCGTCGCGCTTGCGCTCCAGCTGGCGTTCCAGCTCGTCCAGTTGTTCATCAAATACCTGCAGTTCCGCCTGCCAGTCGGCTTTTAGCTCAATTTTCTGTGTTTGATGATCAGTTTTAAGCGCCTGTAAATCCTGTTGTTGCTGCTGTTGCAGTTTTTCCAGTTGCTGTTGCTGCTCTGCCAGTTCGGCACGCGCACTGGCCTGCCGCTGTTTAACCAGCTCGCGCTGGGCGGCTTCCAGCCGGTTACGCGCATCACGGGCGTAGTCAATATTTTGCTCGGCCTGGGTATATTGCCACTGCGCCTGCTCCAGCTGAGCCTGCACCAGCTCGGCTTGCTGATGGCTGTCTTTCAGCGTTTTTTCGGCGGCCGTTTTATTGGCTGTTGCCTGTTCCAGTTGTTGTTCGGCACTGTGTATACGGTGACGGATGGCGGCTTCATCCTGGGCGTAGTCGGGCGTGTCTATTGCCGCCAGCTCAAGTTGCAGGCCATACAAGCTGTCGCTCAGCTCTGACAAATGGGGCTGTAAATCCTGCCGTTCTAATAAACGCTCGTCCAGCACCTTACCCAGCTTTTGCTCCCAGCCGCTGTAATGCAAACGCAGATAATGGCGTAAACTGCCCTGCTCCGGCGTAAGCTGGCGGTGTAGTTGTTGCAGCTGTTGCTCGGCCAGATGCCGCGCTTTACTGGCGTGCTCCAATTGCTTATCGGCCTGATCGCGCTGTTGCCGCGCTTGCTGATATTGCTGCTGCAGTTGCTGTACCTGCCGCGCCTGCTGCTGGGCCTGCTGCTGGGTTTGCTCCAGCCTGAGCTCGGCGCTGCGCAATTCATCATGCTCGGCGTCGGTTAACGCTGAATGGCTCAGCTGGCTTTGTAGTACCGCAATGCCATTGCTGCACTGGGTTAATTGCTCGGCAAAGCGCTGTTGTTGTTGCTGTAAACGCTGCGAAAAGGCGTTTTCGAGCGCCGAGAGTTTAGTGTCTTGCTGCTCGCGGGTGCTGTCTTTTTGCTGTTGCAGTTGTTTAGCTTTACCCCGCTGTTGCTCACTTAAACGGTTAAAAGCCTCAAGCAGTTTGGCTTTACGCTGCTCTAACTGGCGCTCCATATCGCCGTGCTGCTCTACCATCAGTTGGTATTGCTCCAGCAATTCCTGCAGGGTGTCGCGCCACAATGGCAAGGCATCAGTATCGCGCTGCAGCTTGGTCATATCGCGGCTTTCAAAGCTATCGTACTGTTGTTGCAGCTGATCTAACCGCGCGCTGGTTTCGGTTAAGTCTGCTTCAGCTTTGCTCAGTTTGCTGTTTTGCTCCATCTGCTGCTGTTCAAACTGCTGCTTTAACTGTTGCAGCTGGCCGCGCAATAGCTGCACCTGTTGCTCGGCATCGGCCTTTTGCAGTTTTTGTTGCTGCTCGTCCTGCTGCAACAATGGCAATAGTGCTGCCAGTTGGGCTTCGGCACCGTCCAGTTGTAATGCCAGTTGTTTTAAGCGTTCAAAATCCTGCTGCAGTTTGTCCAGCCGCATCGACTGGCGCATTTGCTGGATCCACTCGCGCGCCTTGGTGTTTTTCACCTTGGTAGTAGGCAGAGTTACGCCGTCTTCTTCAAAAATAGCCGCTAACATCGCTTTTAGCGTATCCATTTTGCCTTCTTTGGCGTGCACAGCGCTAACCAGCTTTTCAATATGGCGCAGCTTATGGCCACTGCTGACCAAACTAAAGCTGGCTGCTAAGCGGCGTAATTTTACGCTATCGGCGTTGTTGCCACGCAGCGCGGCAGCGTCGTTCTGAATAATGCTGCGGTATTCACTGGTCGCACTGATTTTATGCGATACCTGCACATCAGCCAGGCTGCGCATAGCGCCAGCCCAGTCATTGTAGCTGTGGCCTTTTACACCCTCTGCGGTGTGTTGCAAATAATGATCGCTGTGGTAAGGCGCATTGATAAAGCGGTAATCAACACCACCATCATTTTTACGCGTTAATACCACCTGGCAAATATCGCCGTTCTCGCGCTGATATTCATACACGATATAACTATTAGAAAACGGCAGATAAAATTCATCAAACTTTTTGCGGGTTTTCGGCACCACGCGGTTAGGCTGCTCGCCAAAAAATACCGGCACCAGGCGTTGTAAGGTGGTTTTACCCGAGGCATTGGTACCGCAGATATTGGTGTGTTCATCCAGTTGTAGTTCCACCACACCAGGCAGGTGGGTGTGAATAAGCACAATACGAAGTAATTGAGACATAGCGCATCCTGTCAGCCGCGCTGTAGTTGTCTGCGTAAATGGCGCGCGGCGGGTATCAAATATTGCCGGTTATTATCCACGTAATGAATGCAAACGCCAGCAAAACGCTAGGCTTAGTCGGTTATTGCCGGCTTCTTACTCAAGGTACGCCAGCACCATTCTAATGGCCCCTGGTTAAAGTGGCTGAAGTACCAGCGGCAGAACAGCAGTTGCAGCGCAATCATGCCGATAGCAATAGCCAGCAACACAGCACGATCGAGGCTGGCGAACCAGTCTGGCCGTATTACACGAAACAGTAATACCATCAGTAGCGTCTGGCTGATATACAGCGTGAAGGCCATCCTGCCACAAGGTGCCAACCATCGTTTTAACCAGCTATTTTCGCGCCGGTTAATCAGTATGCTGGCAAAAGACAGCGCCATAAGCAACATTGCCACCTGCTCCCACGGCAGCGCGGTGTTCAGATCATAACCATAGCCGGTAACATGATCTGACAACACGGTAACGCTACTGATAGCAAAGGCAAGCCAGAACAACATTTTTGTTGTTGCCATGTTGTAGCCTGTCTCAAACCAGCCGCTTTTATACAGCGAAACACCAAACAGCATTAGCGCAGCCATTAACCAATAAAAAGACAATACAAAGGCTATCAACATAAAGGTGGCATAAATCACATTCTGGATAACTTGCTCAAGGTAAGGCCCGGCCCAAAATTGCTGCTCAGCGACAACCATTTCAGCGGTTAGAGGCAACAGCGGTTCAGCCTGAGCAAACCACAAATAAACAATATATAACAGCGGCAAAACCAAACCATAAGCAAAAAAACGCACGCCTTTGCGCCATAGCGCACCGCTTTCCAGTTGCAGATAACCACGCTTTAGCACAATAAGTCCGGCCAGCGCATACCATAGCAAAATATCGCCACTCCACAGCAAAATGCCATGCAACACGCCAAACAGACATAGCCAGTGAAGCCGCCGCTGCAGATACGCCGCGCCATACTGCTGAAAAATCAGCACCATGCTTACGCCAAACAGTAAATTAAACAGTGTCAGAAAGCGGCCGGATATTAGCAGGGTTTGTAGGTTATATAAGCTGGTATCCAGCAAGCTAACTCCCGCTTCATGCCAGACCAGGCCGTGTGAGTAATCAATCGGGTAAGCAAAGGCAAAAATGTTCATCAGCAATATGCCCAAAACGGCAAAACCACGAATGATGTCAAGCTGAGGCAAGCGCTGCATAGAAACCTGCTGAAACGACAGGCATAAGAACAGCTGCTGTTTCGTTTTAATTTAGTGAACAGAAAGTATGTTTAATTTGTGCTGAAAACTCAACAAACAAATTAAAAACAGCTAGTTAAGTTGTTCTTATCCGGGCAACGTCAGGCCGGGTATAACGCAGCACTAATGTGCATGAACAAAATGCACAAAATCAGCAAAACGCTCTAATTGCAGCTTAAGCACACAATGTTGAGCAAAACCCTGTTTGCTTCCAGGCTTGCGTTGCGGCCTGAGTTCATTTGCTGTTCAGCCGCTACAAAAATAAAACTATGATCAACAGGGCTGGATAGATGAAACCATATAATACACTTTTGCCGGTGCTCGCATTGTCGTGCCTGGCACCACCGCTGTACGCCACTGAAACCGAACAAGATTTAGTGGCACAGGTTGCCAAACTCAGCGAACAGGTAGCTGAACTGCAAAAACAAACCGACTCCCCCGCTATTAGTTTCAGCGGCCGCGTACAGCTGGATTACAACTGGTTTAACGGCGCCTATAACGCCAATGAAAACGGCAGTAGCGGCAGTGATTTATTTCCACGGCGCGTGCGGACGGCGATAGATTCAGAATTTGAAAACTGGGACCACACCTTACTGCTGGAATTTGCCGAAGGCACCGCCGAAATTATTATGGCGCGGGTGCGCTATTCCGGTTTCGACAATGGCCTGCGCCTGCAATTTGGTAAATTGCGCGAAGATATCTCACTTAATGCACTAACCAGCAGCAACAACATCAGCCTGATTGAACGCAGCAGTCTGGCTGATACCTTCTCACCTTACTTCCGTTGGGGCGCATCGGCGTATCAGTACAATAAAGACAACGGCCTACGCTGGGCGTTGGGTGTCTATAAAAACGATGCTTTTGGCTCAGACGGCGAAGATGAAAGCGGCAAGTTAGCGCTAGCCTACACCGGCCGCTTAACCTGGTCGAAAACTACTGCTGAACAGGTATGGCACCTGGGTGCCTGGCATTCAGAGCGCGATATGGCCGGCAATGAGCTGGCAGCACGGGTTGCCCGTGGTGAGCTGCGGGAAACGGCAGTACGGCTGGTTGATTATGCCGCCGGTGGCAATGTGGTCGCGCTGGACAGTTTACGCCAGTCGGGCTTGGAGCTGGCATACCAACTGCGCAGCCTGACAGTGGAAGCTGAATACGCCCTGCGCGCACTGAATGCCTTTGATAACAGCAGCCCGCTCGATGGCACCGAGCATAACGGTTATCACCTTAGTGTCAGCTTTTTCCCGGGCGGGCAGCAACGCCCTTACAGTGCTGGCTCTGCCGTGTTTGGCCAGCCGAAAGACATCCGCAATGCCTGGGAGCTGATCGCCCGTGTCAGCCAGCTTAACACCGCCAACGCCGGCCAGGGTACCGATGTCACCACTTACACCCTCGGCGGCGCTTATTACCTTAACCCGAAAGTAAAATTTATGGCCAACCTGATGCACAGCAGTGTGTCCGGCGCAGGCCAGCAGGCGCTTAGCGGCGAAGAAGACAGCGGCACCGGCTTTGCCGCCCGCGTACAGTACTTATTCTAGGAAACCTTAAGATGAACATAATCAACTTACTGAAAAAATCCGCCCTGGCGGCGGTACTGGCTGGCTTTTGCCACAGCGCACTGGCCGAACTGCACATTATTATTCCCGGCGGCCCCGGTGGCGGTTGGGACACCACAGCGCGTAGTGTAGGTGAAGCGCTGATGAAATCAGGCCTGGAAAGCCGTACATCATTTCAGAATATGTCTGGTGGCGGTGGCGGCCGCGCTATTGCCTATATGATTGAAATAGGTAGCAAAAAAAACGACATTTTAATGGTGAATTCTACCCCGATCGTGATCCGTGCTTTGTCGGGTGCCATCCCGTTCAGCCACCGCGATTTAACCCCGGTAGCTAACCTGATAGCCGACTACGGCGCCTTTGTGGTGCGCAACGACTCGCCCCTCACTAACTGGCAGCAGGTGATTGAACAGCTGAAAACCAACCCGTCCGGTTTAAAGTTTGCAGGCGGTTCAGCGCGCGGCAGTATGGATCATCTGGTAGCAGCGCAGGCTATTGCTGCAGCCGGTATTCCGGGCCGCCAACTGCGTTATATCCCTTACGACGCTGGCGGCCAGGCGAAAGCCGGTTTGCTGTCGGGCGAAGTAGAGCTGCTGTCTACCGGGCTAAGTGAAGCACTGGAGCTGGCAAACGGCGGCCAGGCCCGCATTCTGGCGATGACGGCAGAGCAACCGATAGCTGATTACCCGGATATTCCTACGCTGCAGTCGCTGGGCTATGACATGAGCTTTACTAACTGGCGTGGTTTTTTCGCCGCACCCGGCACTGCGCCAGAGCAAATAGCCGCCTATAACGAGACCTTACAAAAAATGCTGCAAACACCGGAGTGGGAAGTTGTGCGCGCACGTAACGGCTGGATCAATCTGTATCAGGGGCCACAAGAGTTTGCCGCCGCACTAGCCGAACAAGAGCAGGAACTTAAGCAGGTCATGCTGGACCTGGGTTTTATCCGTAACTAACAGGCAGAGGCAGCAATGTTAAATCGCGATACGTTAGGCGCACTGATTTTTCTGGCATTTTTTACCGCTTATGCGGTGTTTGCCTGGCAAATTCCGTTGCTGCCATTTGAAGAAATGGACGCCGTTAATTCGGCGTCTATCCCCAAAGTTTATGCCGCACTGGGGCTGATATTCAGCCTGCTGGCATTACTGGCACAAGCTATTAAGCGCCAGCATAACAGCGGCGATGGTTGGCCACAGATTAACCGCCGCAGCATCGGCCAAACCGCGGTGCTGCTGTTGTTAATGTGGGTGTATACCGCGTTACTGGAACCTATCGGCTTTTTGCTGGCGACCTCTGCGTTTTTGTCTGCCGGCTTTTTTATTCTGGGTGAACGCCGCTGGCGCGTATTGCTGCTGGCCTCGGTGCCGGTTGCCGTGGTGTTCTGGCTTATTGTAACAAAGTTGCTGGGTATCTATCTGGTACCCGGCGAACTGTGGAGTTAACCTATGTTAGATGGCATTTTACTGGGTCTGTCGACCGCGCTGCAGTGGCAAAATCTGCTGTATGTTATTGCCGGTTGTTTTGTCGGCACCTTTATCGGCATGCTGCCCGGCCTTGGGCCCATTACCGCCATTGCGCTGATGATCCCCATTACCTACAGCATTGACCCCAGCTCGGGCATGATCCTGATGGCAGGTGTCTATTACGGCGCTATTTTCGGCGGATCTACCTCGTCTATTTTAATTAATGCGCCGGGCGTAGCCGGCACAGTAGCGTCATCGTTTGACGGCTATCCGCTGGCCAAACAAGGTATGGCCGGTAAAGCACTGGCCATTGCGGCCTGGGCGTCGTTTACCGGCGGTACTATCGGTGCGCTATTGCTGATGCTGGCCGCCCCTACCCTGGCCAAAGTGTCGTTAAGCTTTCAGTCGGCCGACTATGTCGCGCTAATGTGTCTGGGTTTAACTGCCATAGCGGCGTTTTCCAACAAAGGCACCTTTTTAAAAGCCATGATGATGACAGTGTTCGGCCTGACGCTATCTACCGTCGGCATAGACCCGTCTTCCGGTACCGAGCGCTTTACCTTTGGCAATACCGATTTGCTCGACGGCATCTCGTTTTTACTGATTGCCATGTCGACCTTTGCACTGGCCGAAGCCCTGAGTAATGTGCTGAAACCGGAAGTAAAACAGGGTAACAGCGAACAACCAATGCAAATTGGCTCTATCCGCTTAAGCAAAACTGAAGTTAAAGAAATCAGCCCCACCATTGGCCGGTCGTCGTTGCTGGGCTTTATTATCGGCGTACTGCCGGGTGCCGGTGCCACCATTGCCAGCTTTATGGCCTATGCTGCCGAGCGTAATCTGGCACCCAAAGCCTTACAGGAAAAGTTCGGTAAAGGTTCATTGCGTGGCCTGGCCGCGCCGGAGTCTGCCAATAACGCCGCCTGTACCGGCTCTTTTGTACCGCTGCTCACGCTGGGTATTCCGGGCTCCGGCACCACGGCTATTATGCTGGGTGCTCTAATTGCCTATGGTATTCAGCCGGGACCAATGCTGATGCAAGACAATCCCGATGTGTTCTGGGCGGTAATTATCAGTATGTATTTGGGTAATATAGTGCTGCTGATTCTTAACCTGCCGCTGATCCCGTATCTGGCGCGGGTACTGATTATGCCTAAAGCTATCCTGACGATGATGATCCTGTTTTTTAGCCTGATTGGCGTTTATCTGGTGTCGTTTAATACCTTTGACCTGTTTATGATGATTGGCTTTGCCCTGGTAGCATTGGTGCTGCGCCTGCTGGCGTTCCCAATGGCGCCGCTGCTGCTGGGGTTTATCCTCGGAGATATGATAGAAAGTAACTTCCGCCGCGCCATGATGACATCAGACGGCTCACTGAGTATCTTCTGGGATAAGCCGCTGACACTGGGTATTATGCTGCTGGCTATAGTAGTACTGGCCATGCCGTTGCTAAGCTTTCTGCGCTTACGTAAAGCGGCGGTGTAGCAGTAAGATAAAGAGAACCGGCTTACTCTAAGTTAGCGTGAGTAAGCCGGTTCTCTGAGCTAAGTACGAATATGCGGCGGGAGCAGTATGAAACGACCTAAAAAGCTCGAAACAAGGTTAATTCTCTGGGTTACCGGCCTGTGCCTGCTGCAGTTGCTGGTATTTGGCAGCATAGTGTATGCGCTGCTGGCAGAGAACCTGCACCAGCAAACCGGTGAGCGGGCGTTAACACTGGCCAACGCCGTGGCCAACCGGCCCGATGTGCAACACGCCCTGCTGCAACAACGGGCAGATGCCAACCTGCTTAATACTGTAGAACAATTGCGCCAGCATACCGGCGCCGACTTTATTGTCATTGGCGATACTGCCCAGCTGCGGCTGGTGCACCCTGACAGCAGTAAAATTGGCCTGCCGATGGTCGGCGATGACAGCCAGCGTGCGCTCAGCGGTGAGCGTTATATCTCTGAAGCTATTGGCAGTTTAGGCTTATCTATCCGCGGCAAGGTGCCGGTGCTAAGCGATAGCGGCGCTATTATTGGTTTAGTGTCGGTAGGCTATTTAGAGCAATCTATCCGGCCTTTACTGTACAGCCACGGCTTGCAGTTACTGCTGCTGGGCTTACTGCTGGTGGCATTAAGTATATTTAGTTCTATCTGGATCAGCCGCCGGGTGCGCCATGCTATTTTTGGCCTGCAACCGGATGAAATCGGCCGCTTATTTGCCGAACAGGAAGCTATTTTAAACACCGTACGCTCCGGCATTATTGCCGTAGACCCTGACGGCCGCATCCGTAAGCTGAACCAGCGCGCCTGCGAAATACTCGAGCTGGCGCCGGCGCGGCATAACGGCAAACTCAGCCTGCATGAAGTCCTGCCCGACCACAGCGCTTATTTGCTGGCCGATCAGCACCTGCCGATTCGCGGCTTCGAGTTATTTGCTGCCGGCAAACGCATTGTTATGGGCCGCTCGGTGTTACAGGTACAGGGCCAAACCGACGGTGTGCTGCTAAGCATGCGCCCGGTGGATGAGCTGGAATACCTCAGCCAGCAACTGGCCAAGTTACAGGAATTCGCCGAGCTGCTGCGGGTGCAAACCCACGACTACGCCAATAAGCTCAACACTCTGGGTGCATTAATCCAGATGGGCGCGTACGATAAAGCCATAGAGCTGATTGGCCAGGAGTCGCAGGGCTTTCAGGCGCAAATTCATAACCTGCTTGAGCATATCAGCGAGCCGCTGGTCGCCGGTTTATTATTGGGTAAACACCATAAAGCCCGTGAGATGAATATCCGCTTTGAAGTCAGCAGCGACAGCCAGTTAGCGCCGATAGAGCGTAAAGATATGCCGGAGCTGGTGTCTATACTGGGTAACCTGATCGACAACGCACTGGAAGCAGCGCAACATGCGGTACGCTTTCGGGCACCGGCGGTGCGGGTAACGCTGGATGATGTCGGTACGAACCTGATATTTGATGTCGAAGACAGCGGCTTTGGCCTGGCTGCCGATCTGGACACTATTTTTACACCGCAGTACAGTTCAAAAAACGACGCCCGGCACGGTATCGGTATGTATCTGGTAAAAACCCATCTTGACGCCTGCCACGGCACGCTGGAAGTGGGTAAGTCTGATCTTGGCGGTGCCAGGCTCAGTGTGTTTATCCCCAAACACGGCAGGCAAAACGCATGACCTACAGCGTTGTGATAGTGGAAGATGAAATAGAAGTAGCGCAATTACTGGCGCAGTATTTACTGTCGCCGGATAAAAGGCGCGCTAACGCACCGCGTTATCAGGTATTGGGCATTGCCAGCGATCTGGCCACGGCCCGCTCGGTGTTGTCGGCACTAAACCCAGCGCTGATCCTGCTGGATGTCTACCTGCCCGATGGCAGCGGCCTTACCTTGCTGTCGGAGCTGCGCGCCCGCGATACCAACAGCGAAATTATGCTGTTAACCGCCGCCAAAGAAGTACAGGTGCTGGAAAAAGCCATGCAACTGGGCGTTTGTGACTTTCTGGTTAAACCGATAATGTTGTCCAGGCTGGACCAGGCATTAAGCCGGTTTGAAGAAAAACAACAGCATCTGTCTGCCGCGCAGGAAGTGACCCAATCTATGGTAGATGCGCTGTTTTTAAACCCTGCTGATAGCGGTAAAGACAATGCGAACGGGCGCCTGCCCAAAGGCGTTGATGGCCTGACACTGCAAAAAGTACGGCAGGTGTTCAATGCAACCCCCGAGCAAGCCTATACCGCCCAGCGTATCGGCGAGCAGCTGGGCATCAGCCGCTCTACCGCGCGGCGCTATCTGGAATATTTGCTGGAAAGCACAGAGCTGATGGTCGACCAAAATTACGGCGCCATCGGTCGGCCCGAGCGCAGCTACCGCAAGTGCCGTTAAGCTGACAAAATCAGCGAATTAAGGCTCGTTTAGCTCGTTATGATGCTTACTAAATACCGGTATCGTTAACTGCCATTTCATTGCCGCTAAGCGCAGCAGTAACAGTGCTGCCATACCCGTTACCATAGCAGGCAATTGTGCTACACCCAATGCCAGTAAGACGGTGTATACCACGCCGCCAAAAATGCAGGTTACTGCATAAAGCTCGCCACGAAACACCATCGGCACCTCACGGCACAGCACATCGCGGATCATGCCACCACAGACACCGCTCATGGTACCCAGCAATATTGCTACCATGGTGGAAGTGCCGTGATCCAGCGCCTTTTGCGTACCCATAATAACGAAGAATGCCAACCCCAGCGCATCAAACAGTTGCAGGGTATTATGCGGAATGGTTAAACGGTTGCGCACCAGTAAAATAGTGGCCACAACAGCGATAAAAATGGCGTAAAAATAGCTGTTATTGTTAATCCAGATCACCGGGGTATCCAGAATCACATCGCGCAAGGTACCGCCACCAATAGCAGTCACGCTGGCCAGCACTATCACGCCAAAGCCGTCCATCTGGTTGCGCCATGCTGCTAAAGTGCCGGAAATAGCAAACACCGCAATGCCAAGTAAATCAAACCAGTGAAAATAGCTTTCCATATCTGCCCCCAGGCTGTTTCAGCGGCCAAAGTAACAGGCTTTGGCAACAGCGTAAATAGGTGGCATAGCGATAAAAAAGCCGCCAGCTTTACTGTTCGGCCAATGCTATTTGTGTTAACATTTTACCGTTTTTTTAACACACTTTTTAAAGGATTAGTATGAACAAGTCAGTGATAGCGTTGGTTGTGGTAGCTGTAGCCGCAGGTGGCGGATTGTATTATGCCAATACGCTGGCGGAAGACGCCATTAAACAGCAGATTGAACAGGCAAACCAAAGCTACCGCGACCTTGCCGGCAACGGCGAAATCCCACAATTCTCATTGGCTTATAAAGATGTGTCGGCCAACGTACTTACCTCAAGCTATAGCATCAGTGGCCTGGATGTCACCATGGCTGAACTGGGCCAGGTTGCCACCATCGAGCTTATTACTGCCAAAGGTGTTAAGCCACAAAGCCTGGCCGACAAAGCCAGTATGCAAATAACCGGTATTAAAGCCGCCCCTGCCGTACTGCAATTGCTGCCGCCTCACATCAGCGCCTTTGTGCAAAGCCTGGCGCTGCACGGTGATTACAGCTACGAATATCAGGCCGACGGCCAGCTGTTATTCAGCCAGCAAACCCGCGTTAATGACGAATTTAGCCTGAGCTATGACTTTACTCTGGCGCAAATGCAGCAATTCTGGCAATACGCTAAAGAGTTCAGCGCCATGTCACCAGAGCAACAACAAGCGCTTACCGTCAGCGAAGACTATGTACAGCAGGTAATGGGCAAACTGGCTACCGGTGCCTTAAGCAGTGGCAATATTACTATTGAAAACAAAGGTTTTATTGAACGCGCTGTTGCCATGGCGGCCGAACAAGGCCAGGCACCGGATCTGAAAACCATACAGGGCATGGCGCTGCTGAATATTTCTATGCTGGAACCGCTGCCACAGCCAATGAAAGACAGCCTGACCGCCTTTGTTAATAACCCGGAAAAGCTCAAACTTACGTTTAACTTTGCCGAGCCACTGCAGTTTGAAAAACTGGCTACCGGTGAACCCATACCTGGCCTGGAAACACCAGAAGCCATTATTGAACACGCTAATCTGCAGCTGATTGCCAATTAATTTCGCACATTTGCACGAAGGCGCAGACACAATCCGGGCTTGAAAAGTAATATTGACCGAGCCCGGTTATTTATTCTGCTTAATGCAAAACTAATCTAGCCGTGAGAAACCAAACAACGGTGCCAATGGATGGCTGCGGCCTTCAAGAGTGGCGCGCAGTAAACCAGCCCCTATCATGCTGTAACTAATACCATTGCCACCATAAGCCATAGCAAACAATACCCTTGGGCCCCATTGTGGGTGTTCACCAAAAAACGGCAGGCCATCTACAGTTTCGGCAAAGGTGCCGCCCCAGGAAAATGCCGGCCGTAATGTCAGTTCTGGCAGCAGCTTTTCTACTTTTTTAACCAGCCCTTTGGCTTTGCTTTCAACCCTTTTATCACGGCGCGCCGGTATATCGGTATCATCGTCATCGCCGCCTACCAGCAAGCGGTTATCACCGGTGGTACGCATATAAAGATACGGCCGGGCCGATTCCCATGCCATAGTTGACGCTAGCCACCCCAGATCTTCTGCCGCCATAGGATCGGTTATAAATGCATAGCTGCTGCGATTTTTCGCTACCGACTGCTTCAGCCATTTTTGCGAAGCGTAACCTGCCGCCATTACTAGGTGTTTAGTGTGGATCTGATGCCCTTCAGCAGTGCGCAAAGTAACCTTGTTCGCAGTGGGCTTAATGCTGGCGATGACCGTGCGGTCAAACACCCTGCCACCACGTTCTGTCAGGCGCAGCAATAACCGGGACGCCATCCGGTACGGATCAATACAACCAGCCAGCTTACTGAGAATAGCGCACGGCGCTTTGATACCAAATTGCTCTTTTACACCCGCTGCATCCAGCCACTGCATAGCAAACTGATGCTTTTTACGCAGCAGATATTCCTCACGTAATGCTGTTTTATCACTGCGTTTACTGGCGTAATAAAGGCTGTGCTGCATGCTAAAGTCGACGTCGCCCAGCTCATTCGCCAGCTTACCGATATCTGTAATTGCCGCCGCGCACGCCTTATAAGCCAGCACGGCCTGGGTTTCGCCGTACATTGTGGCTAAATCGACCATATGGGTATCAATTTCATACTGTAACAGGGCCGTACTTGCCGCAGAGCTGCCCCAGCCAATATCGCGCTGCTCTACCACTACGACGTCAAAACCATGCGTTGTCAGCTCATCAGCGATCAGTGAGCCGGTTATACCACCGCCGACCACAACCACGTCGCAACTGATATCCGCCTGTAGTTGCGGAAAAGCACACATCAGGCCATTTTTGATGGCCCAGAACGGGTAACCGCTTTTCAGATCCATCCGCCAGTCCTCAGGTAACTCTGCTTATTAACATAATGTTATTATCGCTTACTAAGCACAGTACGCCGATTAGCCTGGCAAGGCTATTGCTATTGCTATTGCTATTGCTATTGCTGTTTCAGTAACAACACCTGTTTAACCCGGGCCTGTAGCTTTGGCAACAGCTGCTCGGCAAACCAGGGGTTGCGTTTCAACCAGATATTATTGCGTGGGCTTGGGTGTGGCAGCGGGATGATGTCTGGCCAGTAATTCTGCCAGAACGCCACGGTGTCGGTTACCGAGGATTTGGCTGTCGGTAAGTGATAAGCCTGCGCATACTGGCCAATCACAATCGTCAGTTGCAGATTTTTTAACGGCTGCAGCAGTGCCTGACGCCAGGCAGGGACGCATTCTGGCCGCGGCGGTAAGTCGCCACTTTTGCCGGTACCGGGGAAACAAAAACCCATCGGCAAAATTGCCACCAGTTGCGGGTTATAAAATTGCTCAGCCGTTAAACCAAGCCATTGCCGCAAACGCTCGCCACTGGCATCAGCAAATGGCACGCCAGCCTCATGCGCCTTTCGCCCCGGCGCCTGGCCAGCAATTAAAATCCGTGCCGCCGGGTGCCACTGCAAAATGGGCTTCGGCCCCAGCGGCAAATCCCCCGCGCACAAGGTGCAACGCCGCACATCTTCAAGCAAGCTCAGCCGTTCAGGCATGCTTAGCCGCAGCATAAATCCAGCACTCAGTACCGGATTTTAGCACCGCTTTTACCCGCACATAGGCTTCGACTTCGTAATCATCGGCTTGCGCCAGCTCGGCATCGGTCAGCTCAAATACGGTGCCGGGTACCTCATCGGCAGTATTACCGCTAAGGCGTAAAATCGGGTGGAATGCCTTGCCGCTTTCGCGCAGCACGCGCTCGTCGGTTATTTCCACCTCGCCGATAATATAGCCCTGCAGAATATCTTTGCTGCCGCTTAGCTCGCGGCCAAAGTTGGCCAGCTGGACATTTTTTTGCTGCAGGGTGCCGTAAGAGAATAGTTTAGCCATGATTAACCTTGCCCAGTGTTGAGTGTTGAGTGTTGAGTGCGATAAGTTTACTGCCGCAGTGGGTTGAGGTACAGCGCCTTTCGGGCTGCAAATCGGGACCTTACACTAAGTTAGACAAATGCTATCCAACGACCAGCGGTGATAATGGCAAGCCATAAAGTAAGCGAGATTAAGGCGCTGAGTTTCAGCAGTAACGTGGCTGGCTGGCCTGCCAGCAGGGCGCGCCAGCACGGCAGGCAATGCACCAGCATTACATTAATTAAAGCCAGACTAATTAATGACAATTTCAGCAGAAAAGCACTATTGCCAAGATAGTGCGCAGGCTGCACGCTAAATAACAGCACACCGGTTAGTATTGCCATGTTGTTGGGAGCAGGCTTCATACACCCACCTTTTCAGGCAAACATAACGCCCGCCATTGGCCGCGCGAGGTACGAGCGTCAGTTGCATGGTATTGTTATAGCGCAACCGGTTCATCACGCATTCTTTCCCATGTTTGTACCATAAGCTTCTTGGTGGCCCCCCAACGATAACCGCCCAGCGCACCACTTTGCTGTATAACCCTGTGACAGGGGATCAGTAAAGCCACCGGATTTGCTCCGATGGCGTTACCAACCGCCCTTGCAGCCTTGGGGGCACCCAAGGCCTTGGCTACCTGGGCATAGCTGGCCAAAGCGCCAGGTGGTATTTTCAGCAGAGCACGCCAAACAGCTATCTGGAAATTTGTTCCTGCCACATGCAGCGACAACGGACCTTGCCTGGAAGCTGTGCCACTGCTAAAAAAGGCATCAATAACATGGCACGTAGCTGCCAGGCTTTCTCTGATCGAACTGAGAGGCCAAGCGTTATGCAAGTCATCCAGCAACGCCTCCATGCTATTGAAGTCCATGAACTCTGCCCGGCAAACACCACGCCGGGTGACTGCCACAAACATAGGTCCCAGTGGGGTAGGATGTACTCCATACTCGATCTGTACCTCCTTACCTCGATTTTTATACTCGCCGGGCGTGACGGCCTCCAGTTGCACAAAGTGATCATGCAACCTTGAACTGCCGCTTAGCCCAAGCTCATGTGAGACATCAAGCAAGGAGCGGGAATTATCCAGCAATCCTTTACCCCGCTCCAATGTCAGCACCTGTAAAAAGCGCTTCGGCGTAGTACCTGCCCAGCGGCAAAACAGCCTTTGAAAGTGATACGGGCTCAGATGCACATGGCGGGCTATCTCCTCTAAACTGGGCTGATCAGCAGCCCTATCGACCAAATAGGCCATAGCGCTTGCGATTCGGTCATAGTCTGACATGAGGCTGCCTCTCAAACACGATTTATAGATACACCGCCATCTACCAACATCGCAGTACCAGTGGTGAAACTGGAGGCATCGGAGGCTAAGTATAATGCAGACTGAGCAATTTCATCTGGTGTCGCCATCCGCTTAAGAGCATGTAAATTATGCACAAATGCCAATGCTTCTGGCGTATTAGCAAACTCACGTCCTGCCGGCGTATCAGTACCACCAGGCAGAAGGGCATTGACCCGGATATTCTGAGGCCCATGCTCTGACGCCAGCACTTGAGTCAACCCAATAAGGCCCGCCTTACTGGCTGCGTAGGCTGCCATGCCTGGCATACCTGCGGTGTAACCAACGAAGGTAGAGGTGAAAATTAATGAACCGCCTTTTCGGGCAGCCATGGCGGGCAGTTGGTACTTTGCGCCCAAAAATGCGCTGGTTAAGTTGGTCGCAATAACCTGATCCCAGTTGGTTTGTGACATCTCAGGGACAGGGCCCATAGCACCCAGGATAGCCGCATTGTTAAAAGCGATATCCAATCCACCAAAGTGGCTTACCGCCTTATCTACCAAAGCTTTGGCAAAAGCTTCTTCGCCAACATCACCGGCTATTGCCAGTGCCTGCCCGCCTTCCGTGTTGATTAAGTCCACAAGGTCATCAAGCTCCTGCTGTCGCCGTGCTGCCACCACTACGGCAGCGCCTTCTCTGGCAAAAAGCTTCGCAGTTGCGTAACCAATTCCGGTGCTGGCGCCGGTAATAATAGCAACTTTGTTGGCAAGTATAGTCATCGTTACTCCTCTAGGATCTGCTTACTATAAAAGGGCATATGCCCGAACAGATGCTATATTAGGAGGCCGAACGACTACTGCCGACCCGAATCTTGCTGTACTTCAATTGCGCTATAACGCTCAAAGCAGCTGTGCAGTGCGCGTCGGCTAGCTTTGCTTGTTAGCGTATCTGAGCTCGAATACATACTAAGTAAACAAAGCCTCAAGCTGTGCTGTTTGTTCAGGGCTAAGCTCATTTAACGTCTGCAATGCATCTTTAAATGCTGCTTTGGCATCTTCTGCCATTTTGAAATGTAAGTAAGCCTTAATTAAGGCTGTATGAGCATTCAAAGATTGAGGATAGTTTTTTCGATTCCACTTCAGTAATGCCAAAGCATCATCATTATTCCGTTTAATTTAAAAAACTAAAAATGTCAGTCGCGATTAGAATGCAAGACGATTTCAGCGCTAACGCCTTAGTTAATCTGAGCCGCCTAGCAGCTTCGGCTTGAATAAACTATTAGGGCTCGCTTGCAGGCCGGTGGCCATAACTGAGCACGCGGGTAAGCTCCCATTTGCCATTTTGCTCACGCCAGATCATGGTGAAGTCAGCCAGTCCTTCGCACGCGCCGCCCGAAAACTGGCAGAAGCGGTGCGAGCCCTGTGCAATGGCGCCAAAGCCCTTGATTGGATAAACCTTCAGGGATCCGGCCACGAGCTCGCGACTGAACTTGCCGCAGACATTCTTACGAGTGCCCGCGATCATGTCTTCACGAGTCCACGTGACCCCGCCGTTGTCATGGTAGAACTCAACGTCTTCTGCAAAGTAACTGGCGTGCTTGTCGAGTTGCCCTGACTCGGCGCAATGGTTGAATGCATCAAATACTGCCGTGTCCAGCGCGGCTACTGTGTTGTAGAGTCTTTCCTGCTCGGGTGCAATCTCAGCATTGACGCCAAAGATGATGGTGGTTGCGGCAATCAGGGCAACGTTCGTAGTTCTCATAAAATCAAAGACTCCTGAAATTGGGTTGCGAGCTCAACGCCCAAATTTAGCGCGGAAATCCGCGCAGCTGGTTGACGTCGCAGCCAGCACTTTTTGCTGGCGATAATATTTGTTTGATGCATTTTATTCAAAAGTCTGCAGTGACATTAAGAAATGCTAATTTCCTAGAATTTTTACTTTCGCCAAAAGTGATGCATGGCGAATGATTTTCATCCCTGAAAGTCTCGGCAACTTGCACATCTACACTATCTATGTCGAATACATAAAACGGCTTATTCGGTCTTGCGAGCGATTCAGCCTCCGTGTAGCCGTATATTTCCAAATCAGGTTCAAGCTTCTCAAGTTTTGCAATTAGTTCTTTAACTTTCATCTCTATGCCTCGCTTTTAAGAATCTGGCTTGCATAACATTTTATTCTTGAGCATGCTCGTTTTGCCAATTCCTATAGAGGAAATAGAAATTGATAATTTGTTGGAAAGTAATCACACATCTTCAATTTCTACTTTCACGGTCTGAAAAAACAAGCATGCGTTATATCTCGGTGGCTGTGCGTTACATTTCTAAACCGCGCTGCCTTAAGTCCCTAATTTATAGCAGGTAGATTGCACAGGCAACAATATAAAAAAACACCTCAGGGCAGATATGCCGTGAGGTGTTTTTATTAACTGCCAGCCCGCTGGATCGCAGCTGGGTTGTTAGGGCAGGTTCTGTGTCTTGCTTTGTAATTGGCAAAAGCACTGCCCGACCCTATCGCGCTTGGCGTTGAATACAATATAAAAGAGCCGTTTAGTTGCTAGCTACCATAATCAGCTTCACATTCACAAATTCGCGCAGGCCAAAGCCGCCATGCTCGCGGCCGTAGCCGCTGTCTTTTACGCCACCAAAAGGCAGATTAGGTTGCGCCAGGGCGTAGCCATTTATGTTTACCATCCCGGTATCAAAATGCTTTTTCGCCAGTTCTACAGCACGCTCTACGTTGGCAGAAAATATCCCGCCACCTAAGCCATAACGGGAGTCGTTGGCAATTTGCATGGCTTGGGCATCATCTTTTGCCCGAATAAGTGACGCTACCGGGCCGAATAATTCGTCATCGTAGGCAGGCATTTGCGGGCTGACATTTTCTAAAATAGACGGCGGATAGAAAAACCCTGTTTGCTCAGGAATTTCGCAACCACACACCACTGTTGCGCCGGCTTCGATAGATTCGGTCACTTGCTGGTGCAGCTTGTCGCGTAAGTCACCTCTTGCCAGCGGCCCAACATCGGTGTCTTCAGCGTTAGGATCGCCCATTTTCAGGCTGCTCATTGCCGCTGAAAATGCGCTTTTAAACGCAGCATAATTTTTTTCAGTGACAATAAAGCGCTTTGCCGCTACGCACGTTTCGCCATTGTTAATAATGCGGCCTTTCACGCAGGTTTTTACTGCCAGCTCAATATCGGCATCGTCCAGGATAAGATAAGCGTCGTTACTGCCCAGCTCCAGTACGGTTTTTTTCGCCAGTTTCGCTGCTTCCCCAGCTACCGACTTGCCTACTTCGTCGCTGCCGGTAAAGCTAACGCCTTGCACTTTAGGGTGTCTGATTAAGCTGGTGGCGGTATCGCCGTCAATTAATAACGACTGGTAGCAATGCGTTGGAAAACCGGCTTCAATAAACATGGCCTCAATTTTTTCTGCCATGCCAAACACGTTTGAAGCATGTTTTAATACGGTGGTGTTACCCGCCACCAGGTTAGCAATGCTATAGCGAATTACCTGATACAGCGGAAAATTCCACGGCTGAATACCTAAAATTACGCCGATTGGCTGGTAGCTGATAATCGCCCTACCGTCTTCTGCACTACGCTCTTCATCAGCTAATACTTCACTTGCCTGCTTCGCCGTGTAACGACAAATTTCAGCACAAAGCTGCACTTCTTGTAGCCCCTGCGCCCTAACCTTGCCCATTTCGTCAGTCATTAACTGTGCTAGCTGCTGTTGCTGGCTTTCCAGCACCTTTGCCAATTTCAGCGCTAACTCAGCCCGCTCTTTAATACTGACAAGCTTCCAGCTTTGGAAGCATTTATCTGCATTGTCTACCGCCTGCTGCGCGGCCTCTTTATCCAGTAATTGATATTCTTTAATCGGTTGTTCGGTGTATGGGTTAATAGTAGTAACGGTGCTAGTCATGGCTTACCCCTTCAACTTATGCAAATAGGGGTAATGGACGCAAAGGCAGTGCCAAGTCTGAAGTTACGGCAAACATTAACTTAACAATATGATTATATTGATTTTTAATTAAAAACCATCTCGATTGGAATCAGTACACCAGCCATGCCGTGTGAAAATTTTGCAGTACACCGGCACTTTATTTACAGTGCCGGTGTTTCGTAGCCAGCCTCTTACCCCAGCCAGGGTTGGCTGGCTTTGCGGCTTTGCTCGTAGTCGGCAATTTGCGGGTTTAGCTGCTCGCTGCTGCCGATAAAATCCAGCCCGGATAGCAGCCGCTGTTTAATATCTGCGTCGATATTAAAGCCCATAGCGGCATTGTTACCGAACATAATTTCCTGGCTGGCCAGGTCAATTTGCCACTGCTGCGGGCCCTGTTGGCAGCGATTAAACAGCAAGTCGATATTGGTTTTACTCAGCTGAATTAATAACATGGCGTTATTAACACTGTTATTAAAGAAAATATCGGCAAAGCTCTCGGCAATGATCACGGTAAAGCCGTACTGTTTGATGGCCCAGGGCGCGTGTTCGCGGCTGGAGCCACAACCAAAATTGGCGCGGGTCAGCAAAATACTGGCACCTTTATACTCCGGCCGGTTAACAACAAACTCCGGATTTGGGCTGCCATCGGCTAAATAACGCCAGTCGAAAAACATCGCCTCGGCAAAACCATCCCGGCTAACGCTGGTTAAAAACTGCTTTGGGATAATCTGGTCGGTATCAACGTTGTTTTTATCCAGCGGGCACACCAGGCCCTGCGCAAATATCTTACTCATGGCTGTTCTCCTGCTGCTGTTACTGTAGTCTGGGCTGCGATATTAACAAACTTACCGGCAATCGCCGCTGCCGCTGCCATCGCCGGGCTAACCAGATGGGTGCGCGCGCCGCGGCCCTGACGGCCTTCAAAGTTACGGTTGCTGGTAGAGGCGCAGCGCTGGCCGGCTTCCACTCTGTCGTCGTTCATACCCAGGCACATACTGCAGCCGGGTTCACGCCATTCAAAACCGGCGTCTTTAAAAATAACAGCCAGGCCTTCGTCCTCAGCCTGGCGTTTTACCACGCCCGAGCCCGGAACCACTAAAGCGCGCACACCGGCAGCGACTTTCTTGCCCTGCACCACACTGGCGGCCGCGCGTAAGTCTTCAATCCGGCTATTGGTGCAACTGCCGATAAACACCACATCCACTTTACAGTCGGTCAGCTTTTGGCCGGGTTCCAGCCCCATATAAGCCAGCGCCCGTTCGGCGGCGTCGCGCTTGGTAGCATCAGTAAAGCTATCTGGTGAGGGTACGCTTTGATCCACTGCCATTACCTGTTCCGGGTTAGTACCCCAGGTAATTTGCGGTGTAATAGCGGCGGCATCAATTTCCACCACAGTGTCAAACACCGCATCGGCATCAGAATACAGGCTTTGCCAGTAGGCCACTGCAGCATCCCAATGCTCTGCTTTGGGCGCATGCGCCTTGCCTTTGATATAGTCAAAGGTGGTTTGATCCGGCGCTATCAGCCCGGCCTTGGCGCCCATTTCTATGCTCATATTGCACAGCGTCATGCGTCCTTCCATGCTCATAGCGCGGATGGCACTGCCGCTAAATTCAGCGACATAACCATTACCACCGGCAGTGCCCAGCTTGCCGATTACCGCCATGATCACGTCTTTTGGCGTAACATGGCCGCTTAACTCGCCGTTTATCTCTACTTTTAACGTTTTTGCCTGCTGCTGCGGCAGAGTTTGCGTGGCCAGCACGTGCTCGACTTCTGAGGTACCAATACCAAAGGCCAGCGCACCGAAAGCACCGTGGGTAGAGGTGTGTGAATCACCACAAACGATAATCATACCTGGCTGGGTTAAGCCCTGCTCCGGGCCAATCACATGCACTATGCCCTGATCTGGATGAGTTAAATCCAGCAATGGAATACGGTTTTCTTCGCAGTTAGCGGCTAAGGCTTCCAGCTGTTTACGCGAGGTATCACCGGCGGCGTCGATGCTGCGGCGCTGCGTTGACACGTTATGGTCCATAGTAGCAAAGGTTAAATCGGGCCGGCGCACACTGCGGTTAGCCAGCTTTAAACCGGAAAATGCCTGCGGTGAGGTAACCTCATGAATTAAATGCCGATCAACATACAGTAAGTCTGTGCTGGGGTTTAATTTACCTACCACATGGCTGGCATAGATTTTTTGATATAGCGTTTTTGCGGAAGAATCATGGGCCATTAGTTTTGCTCCTGGCGCAAAGTGGCAACAATGGCAGCGCCAACCGCAGCCGTGCCATAAGTGGATTTCGGATTGATATCGCGCGTTACTATGTGCTGCTGCAGACAGTGCTGCACCGCCTGCTCAATGGCGCGGGCGGCGTCTTCTTCGCCAAAGCTGTAGCGCAACATTAAAGCGGCACTTAAAATTTGTGCTATCGGGTTGGCAATGCCCTTACCGGCAATATCCGGTGCGCTACCACCGGCCGGCTCGTATAAGCCAAAGCCGTTGCCGTTTAAACTGGCCGATGGTAACAGGCCCAATGAACCGGCAATAGCGGCGATTTCATCGGATAAAATATCGCCGAACAGGTTGTCACACAGCAGTACATCAAACTGCTGCGGGCTGCGGATCAGCTGCATGGCAGCATTATCGATATACATATGCTCCAGCGTGACACCGGGGTAGTCTTTTGCCACCCGCTCTACTGTTTCGCGCCATAAAATACTGGTTTGCAGCACATTGGCTTTATCAATCGAGGTAACTTTATTGCTGCGTTTTGTTGCAGCTTCAAATGCTACTTTGGCAATACGTTCAATCTCGCGCACACTGTAGCGCTGGGTATCAAAGGCATCGCTGTCGCTGCGGCCTTTTTCGCCAAAATAAATACCGCCGGTCAGCTCACGTACGCACAACACGTCCATGCCCAAGCTACTCACACGCGGGTGCAACGGCGATAAATCGGCAAAAGCCGGATAAATCTGGCCCGGGCGCAAATTACAGAATAAATCGAAGGTTTTTCTAAGTGGCAATAGCGAGCCGCGCTCAGGCTGTTTATCCGGGGCTAAACCGGTCCATTTTGGCCCGCCGACCGAGCCAAATAAAATGGCATCGCTTTGTTTGCACAACTCCAACGTCGCCGCAGGCAAAGGCTCACCGCTGGCATCTATCGCCGCGCCGCCGACTAACGCCGGTGTTAGGGTGATACCGAACTGGAATTTATCCGCCACCACCTGTAATACTTTTTCCGCCTCGGCCATCACTTCCGGGCCTATGCCGTCACCGGCTAATACCGCGATTTTATAATGCTTGTTGCTCTGTGTACTCATTACTATTCCCCTGCGGCAATCTTGTTGGTGTTCTGACGGGCGTGTTTATGCGCATCGATAGTCTGGGCGCGCTGGATCATATTCAGCACATGCACATAGGCCAGCACCGAGCTGCGCACTATGTCGGTAGCCAAACCGGCACCATGAAAACGACGGCCTTCATGTTCGGCAATAATATCGACCTGGCCCAGCGCATCTTCGCCACTGCCTTTGGCCTGTAAGTTAAAATCAACCATCTTGATATTCAGTTTGCTGATACGGGCAATGGCAGAAAACGCCGCTTCAACCGGGCCATTGCCGGTAGCCGCTTCAGTAAAAACTTTATCGCCACAGCGCAAGCCAACAGTGGCGCTGGCCACATGGCCGGTATGGGTAGACGAGCTTAAAAATTCCAGCGCGTAGTAATCGTTTTGCTCCTGCATGTTTTCAAAAAACACCAGCGCTTCTAAGTCATAGTCAAATACACGGCCTTTTTGGTCGGCCAGTGCGACAAAGCTTTTGTATACCGCTTCCAGGTCATAATCGCCGTTGTTGTAGCCTAATTCGGCTAAACGGTGCGAAATAACATGGCGGCCTGAGCGCGAGGTTAAGTTCAGCTCGTTCTGGCGAATACCGACTTGCTCCGGTGCCATAATTTCGTAGGTGTTCTGCGCCTTTAATACGCCGTCCTGGTGAATGCCCGAGCTGTGCGCAAAGGCGTTTTCACCCACGATCGCCTTGTTCGGCTGGATGGGCATATTACAAATTTGACTGACTAAGTGAGAGCTGCGGTAAATCTCGGTAGTTTTAATATCGGTATACAACGGCGCCAATAGGTCTTTGCGGGTGTTGATAATCATCGCCACCTCTTCCAGCGAACAGTTACCGGCACGCTCGCCAATACCGTTTACCGTACATTCAATTTGCCGTGCCCCTGCCTGCACAGCGCTGATGCTGTTGGCTACCGCCAGGCCTAAATCGTTATGGCAGTGCACACTTAAGCGGGCTTTGTCGATATTCGGCACCTTATTGCGCAAGACGCTGATAATGGCCGCAAACTCATTCGGGATGGTGTAACCCACGGTATCCGGAATATTAATAGTAGTAGCCCCGGCGGCGATGGCGCGCTCAACTATCCAGCATAAATCGTCAATTGGCGTGCGGCCGGCATCTTCACAGGAAAACTCAACATCGTCAGTGTAGCGCCGCGCCAGTTTAATGCAGGCTTCAGCCTGTTCACTGGCCTGTGCTAAGGTTTTGCGCAATTTATACTGTAAATGCAGCGGTGAGGTGGCGATAAAGGTATGAATACGGCGCCGTTCTGCATCTTTTAACGCTTCGCCACAGGCTTCGATATCGGCACTAACAGCACGGGCCAGGCCGCAAATAATCGGGCCTTTTACTTCCCGTGCAATGCGCTGTACTGAGTCAAAATCGCCGGGGCTGGATACCGGAAAGCCTACTTCCATTACATCAACATTCAGCCTGGCTATGGCATGCGCCAGTTGAATTTTTTGCTTCTGGCTTAAGCTGGCCCTTAAGGCCTGTTCGCCGTCGCGCAAGGTGGTGTCAAAGATCCAAATTTTATTGTCGCCGCTCATCTTGTGTTTCCTGTTCCGTTATCTCGGTTTAGGTTGCAACCTGTGGCGGGGGCTTAAATGCAAAAAACCCCGGCCAGTGGCACGGGGTTTTAGCTTTATCGGTTCGTTACGTTTTTACCAATAAGCAGCACCCCGCGCGCCGGTGAGGAGCACGAGGAGGCTAATTGTAGAAACGCGACGGTTAAAATTCATTAATTGCTCTGTTGGTTACATTGGTTAGCAAAACGCCAATAGTAATAGCATGGTTATTTTTTAACTGCAACAGTATAGATGGCTAAACGGCAAAAAACTTTATCCGTGTTGAAAACCACTTGCATATTACGGCAAGGTTACATAAGATGCGCGCCGTCTTACCAAGCGCTTTGCCGCAAACGACTCAGCCCGGGTGGTGAAATCGGTAGACACAAGGGATTTAAAATCCCTCGCTCGAAAGGGCGTGCCGGTTCAAGTCCGGCCCCGGGCACCATTTCTTCTCGTTACATCATCAATTGCCAGCAGCTATCGCTGTCAAACAATCAACATCAACTCAAACAACAGCTGCCCACTATAACCCAACCATTGGTAAAAATATTTCGTTAACCCGCTAAAACATGGCCAACGCATGTTAAACACAACATCTTTAAACAGACCCGACCATAGGTTTGATTAAATGCTATGCTGCATGCTGAGATGAATGCTGTTTACCCTGCTTTTGTGTTGGCGATATGATAAATATGACTTTTCACAAGCAAATTTTTGTTTTTGTTCAGTTAGCACTGCTGGCTTTATTGCTAACTTTTTACACTCCAAGCCAGGCAACTGCAGCCGATTTCTGCGCACTTGAGCGTGTTGAGCACAATACCAATCACGATGCAATTGTGTTGGTAGAGGCAGAAAAATCGGACATCAGGCTTAATCGTGGCACCAATCAATTTAAGCTTAGTTGTAACCTGAGCAGAGGCGGAGTGTTTTCATTTCAACGCCATGGTTTAAACAGCTATAGCTGGCAGCAGGCAGGTATAGCAAAGCCGCCACTGCCATCGAGTGATGTCACGTTTATCATTGACCAGGGCGAGTCCTCTGCTCTGATTGCGCTAAACTCTAAATTTGAATACAACCCGCGATTTCAATGGCAAACAACGATGGATTTTATGCTTTCAAGCCAGAAGCATAACCTCATCATCGGCTTGTTTTATGGGTTGAGCTTTACGCTTATGCTGTATGTCTTTATCTTAAATCTGGAGGTCAAAGATAAGGCACTAACACTTTACAGCGTATATATTTTTTGTATCAGCGGCTTTATCTTGCTACAAGAAGGCCAGTTGTACCTGTATTTACCAAGCAACTTACTGCCACAAATACATACCGCGTACTTAATGAGTATTGGCCTGACTGTTGTTAGCGCCACGTGGTTTATGTGCGAAATATTGAAAATTAATACCGACTTCCCCCGCACCAGCCAGTTATTTAAACTTACTTCATTACTGGTGCTGCTGGCGTGCATGTGCAGACTAGTTGTCAATGAAAACCCATGGTTAGCCGTCTGCTCCATTATGATGGGATATGGCACTTTAATATTGGTTGCTGCAATATTTTTCACGGCGCTTTTGCAAGTATTCCGGCGGGTAAATGAAGCCAGTTTAGTGTTTAGCGCCTTGAGTATTGTGTTGTTTAGTATGGTGTTTAGGATAGTGCTATTAGACAGCATTCCTTTTGTGCAACGTTATGGCTTCATTATCGCCTTTGCAGTAGAAAGCTTTATGCTGGCCATTGCCGTTTCACGCCGTATAGGTCGCATTGCGGTAGCAAAAGAGCGGGCCGAGAACGACGCTAACATGGATATATTATGTAATATTCTGAACCGACGGGGTTTTACCTTAAAAGCGCAGCAGCTACTTAGTATGCAACGCCAATCAGATACGTTACTGGCCGTGTTTTATGTCGACATGGATAAATTCAAGCAGCTTAACGACACCTATGGCCATAACGCTGGTGATGCGGCACTGAAAACCGTTGCCAGTTATCTTAGTAAAAAAATGCGCATGACAGATGCCGTGGCTCGCATTGGTGGCGATGAATTTGTCACGCTGGCGAGTTTTAAAAACCAGGCAGAAATTACGGCGAAATTAGCCGAGCTGCAAAACCACTTTCAGCAATTTACTATTGAGCTGAACGGGAAAAGCATTTCAGCGTCAGCCAGCATAGGTTATGCAGTATTCAGTACGCCTCCGGATACTCTCGATACCGTTTTAGCCGCTGGTGATGCCGCCATGTATCAGGCAAAATTGCAACGTAAAAGCCTGGCATCAGCTGAAGTTAATACTTTAGGGTAGCGTACTGACGAACAACTCCCCTAATACTCTGAACGCCAAGGATCAGATCCAATTTCTACATACTACTTTTTACCATTGGTATCAAACAAGCAGCATCAACTCAAACAACAGCTTTTGTAGATTCTGCCGACTATCCATCAGCAATAATAATTCGATACGCTGCTTTTGTTCATCGAGCCGGTAAAACAACAGATTATGCTGATCTACCTGCCACTGCCGGTAATCTGCAATACCCAGCGCCAGCAAACGTTCGCTGATAGGTGCTAAGGTGGGATGCGTTGCCAGATCCTGCTTAATGCGCTGTTTAATATTCATTAGCGTATTTTGCGTCAGAGTGGCGGAGTATTTTTCAGTTAAAAATGCAGCAAGCCGCTGCTGTGATAGTTTAAACAGCGGCGACGCAACAACGGTATAAGTGCTACTCAAATGCCTGATCCAGACTTAGCTCCGCCACTTGCAATGACTTTTCCGACAACTTCAACATTTTTAGCAGTGCTAGCGTGTCTTGCTGAAACTGATAATCCTGATAAGACTGCACCACAAAGGCCGGTTTGCCATTTTTAGTGATCAGTAGCTCTTCGCGCAGTTCCAGCGTGTTGGCGTGCTCTTTTAAGTAGGTAATTGTTTCAGTTTGCATAACCGACCTTAAAACGGTTTTATTCAGACTGATTTAGCCTAGCAGATAATTGACCACTGCACCAACCTAAGTCAGTTAAACACGCTATTGCTGTTTATCAGGCTTACTGCAACGCTGACGGCTGGAGTGGCTGATGTTGAATTTCTGCCAACAAAAAAGGCTAGCGCAGTAGCGTAGCCTTTTTAGTGTTTAACCTAAACGCACAACAAAGGTGCTGTTTCAGGTTATGCAATGCAACTTTACATTACAGAGATTTGTGACGCTTGCGGACCTTTTTGACCGGCGCTAACAGTAAACTGTACGCGTTGGCCTTCCTGAAGCGTTTTAAAACCAGTGCTTGCGATTTCGCTGAAATGAGCAAAAACGTCTGGGCCTGAGGCCTGTTCAATGAAACCAAAACCTTTAGCTTCGTTAAACCATTTTACTGTGCCAGTAGTTGTATTAGACATAATATGTACCTGTACTAAATATATTAAATGCGCCTGATGTCAGGCGAGAGTGCTACAAGAGATGTTTTAACTTATGAATACAGGAGGAGGTACTAAATGGCAGTAACATTCGAGACTTCGCATAAATATTGAACAAGCTGATAAAGCGTTGCCAGTGTATAGGCTTTCAAGTCAGTGTCAAACTTTATTCCTAAAAGTTATAAAAATAGAAAATATTATCCCCAAATAGAGAGCTTACTCTGCCTCGGCACGCAGTTTAACGGCCGCCTGATTAACAACATCGAGCCTGCATTCCGATACAGTATCAGCCCCAGCTTGCTGTGCCGTCAGAATCTGCTGTTGGCTATCCAGCAGGTTATTGTCCTGCGGCTGCAGTTTCAACGCGCTATTGATCAGCTTTGTCGCTTTGCTATAGCAGCCAAGTTCACTTAACAACACGGCATAATTGTTCAGATACGACACTTCTTGCTGAGCCATCGCCAGGCCTTTGTCAAACCAGGCCGCAGCAACTAACGGCTCTACAGAGAAATAATGATTACCCAGTAAAAAATACGGTAACCAGTAATCCGGCCATTGCCGGATGGCGTTTTTAAGCGCAGCAAGGCCAGCATCAGGCTGGCCGGTGTTAAGTAAATCCTGGCTGGCTCTGGTGTATAAAAACGATTCTAACTGCGTACTGGTTTTATCCGGCGGCAGCATGGCTAACAACCAATAATTACCGCGCTGCCAGGTGCGTTCAAAGGTAGCAAAATTAAGCCGGTACGCTTGTGTTACGCCGGTATGCAGAACCACTTCGGCTGCATCAAGGTCGTAGCCAATTACCACGGCATAGTGCCACTGCGGCAACCAGGCAATGGAGTTGTTTTGCAGCACGATCACCGGGATGTCTTCTTCTACCAGGCTGAGTAGCTGCGCCATAGTGGCACGCGGCTGCGCATAAGCCACCAGCCCCAGTTGCCGGGTTGCGGCTGCCATCTCAATTTGTAAGGTGCCATCCAAACCGGGAATAAAAGTAGCTGGCGCAATATCGTCAGGGCTTTTACTCAGACCATAAAAACCCGCTACTTCAGCTAAGGTTGTCGGGCCACAGAAAAACTGTTGCTGCGGATAAAACGGTACCTGGGCAATAACATGTTGGCGCGTAATATCAGGCGGCGCAGCCAAGAGCTGTTTAGTTTGCGGTGGTGTCTGGCAGGCCGTTAGTACAACTAACAGACCAGCCAACAGGCTGGCCTGCAACACTGAACGGATAAAAAACATTTATCAGATGGGGCGGATAAACGGATAAACGTCAGTAATACCCATCAGGTCCAGCACGGCTACTACTACCAGCACGGTTACGATAACACCGACGATGCCACCTGCCGGCATGTCGTTAAGTTCGTTATTTAACGTATCCAGCTCTGCCGTAGTCATGGCGGCAATACGTTGTTTAGCATCTTCAGGGTTTACGCCCAATTCAATCAGCTTGTTCTGTACTTCGGCACTGTCGACAAAAGATAAAACCTGCTGTTTATTGTATTGGTGCTGTTGATTGGCAATAACCTGCTCTGAACTGTATACCCCGGCTGTTGCCTGGCCCATACCGAAGATTAAAATCGCAGTGGCGATGCTGGCTGTTATAAATTTATTCATCATGCATGTATCCTTCAACTTATTGTTTTTAGGGGAAATTTAATTATTATAGATAAGATTTACAACGCTGACTGTTAAATATGCGGAGTTTCACAGAGTAGACCATATGCCGGCCCTGCGCAACTGAGCTAAGGGCAACCGGCGCTAACGCATCAGATCCGCTGGGTGCGCCGACAGCAGCAAGGAAATTTGCTGTGTAATTACGGGTTCAACACGTTAAGTGTTCACAGCCTTATTCTGGCAATATCTCGCGCTGGCGGGCAACCAAACATACGGGCATATTCACGGCTAAACTGGGACGGGCTTTCATAGCCGACTTTGTAAGCAGTGCTTGCTGCATCCATTTGTTGCGAGATCATTAAACTTCGCGCCTCCACCAACCTCACTGATTTTTGGAACTGCAACGGGCTCATATTGGTTACCGATTTAAAATGCACATGAAAAGAGGACACACTCATA
Organism: Rheinheimera hassiensis; assembly: GCF_022436675.1. Lineage (GTDB taxonomy): Bacteria > Pseudomonadota > Gammaproteobacteria > Enterobacterales > Alteromonadaceae > Alishewanella > Alishewanella hassiensis. Next base: position 365,599 of record NZ_JAKUJZ010000001.1, read on the forward strand.
CCAGCAAGGCCCGCCAGTTCCTCTATCGTTATCGTTTGATCATAATCACGGCGCAATTTTTGAATGGCGACAGAGATACGTTGTGTCGGCGTGCCTTTTAACGAAATTTGCGCGATTTCTTTGCCGTAGCTGCTACGCAGCATGCGATAGTGCATCTCGCGAACAAAGGCTTCGCTTAACACGGCAATATCCTCAGGTTCTTCCAGTAGTGTAAATAAGCGCAGCAGGCTGTCACCCATTTGCCGGTCAACCTGGCCGATAAATAAGCCGCTTTTCGCCGTTTTGTTGGCTACAGCCAGATAATCCATTTGCAGCAACAACTCAGAAAGCAGCCGGACATCAATGTTGATCTGAATAACAAAATACGGCCGCTGTTCTGACGCTTCGACCACGGTGCCCAGAATAGGCAAATCTACCGAGGCGATAAGAAACTCCAACTCGCCATAACAGAGCATGTCTGTGCCAAGCAGCACGCTCTTACGGCCTTGCACAATAATACACAGGCAAGGCTGATACACCGCAGGCATGGTGACCTGGGGGCGGCAGATTTTGTAGCAGAATACGTTGGGGATAGCGGTTGTGTTAACTCCCTCATCAACAGCTATCTGCTTAACCAAACGCAAAAGTTTTTGCCTCAAGTTGTCGTCCATATTCTGATTTACCTTTTTCGGCCGGATAATCAGGCAATCATACCGTATCTTTGTGTATCCATAACAGTGCTTCATACCGTTAGCATAACAGGCATCGGGGCAACCCGTATTTAACCAGCAGTATCTCTTGTTTATCTATGAAGGAGTCTTGTTATGACAACTAATAAAGCCAAAGTTATTCTGATTACCGGGGCAAGCAGTGGTATTGGCGAAACGACAGCAAAAGTATTAGCAAAAGCCGGGCATACGGTTATTGTTGCAGCTCGTCGTACCGACCGGCTTGAAGCCCTTGTTCAGACAATTAAGCAAGATGGTGGCATTGCCAAAGCCTATGCGCTGGATGTGACATTGCGTGACAATTTCAAAGCCGTGGTTGCTGCGGCAACGGAGGAGTTCGGCCCGATTGATGTACTGGTTAACAACGCCGGCTTAATGCCGCTGTCGCCCATGGCAGCGCTTAAATCGGACGAATGGGAGCAGATGATCGACGTTAACATTAAAGGTGTGCTAAATGGCATTGAGGCTGTTTTAACTGCAATGGAACAGCGCGGCGGCCACATTATTAACGTGGCGTCTATCGCCGCCCATAATGTTTTTCCCACCGCAGCGGTGTATTGCGCCACTAAGTTTGCTGTGCGTGCTATTTCAAACGGCCTGCGCTTAGAAACGAAAAAAGTACGGGTTACCACCGTTTCACCTGGCGTAGTGGAGAGCGAGCTGGCTCACACCACAACAGATACCGCAACCAAAGCCTGGCTGGAAGATTTCCGTAAGGTGGCGTTAAAACCAGAAGCCATAGCCAACGCTATTGCTTATGCCATTGCCCAGCCCGACGATGTGAATGTGGATGAGCTGATAGTACAACCCACTCAGTCCGGCTACTAAACTGACTAAAGCCCGGCTGCGACGCGCTGCCGGGGCTTTCTGTCCGGCAAACCGGTGTTATAGCGCCAGCGTAAGAATTTGCCGTGCTTTAGCCAGATCAATATCGCTATGTTCGCCCAGCGCAGTCATGCCGTTGCGCTCCAGGTTGGCGATAAGTTTATCAATATCGGCTGCTGCCAGGTTGTAATCCGACAAGCGGGTTTTTACCCCCATATGCTCGAAAAAGTCCTGGGTGGCTTTAATGGTTTTATCGATAATCTCATCCTCAGTACCGTTACTGATATCAAACACCCGCTGACCAAACTGCAGCAGCTTTTGCCGTTTAGTCTCGCGCTGCACGTACATTAGCGGTGGTAGCACTATGGCTAAAGTTTGCGCGTGATCCAGGCCAAACAATGCCGTTAGCTCGTGGCCTATCATATGGGTAGCCCAGTCTTGCGGCACGCCTTTACCAATTAAACCATTCAGCGCCATGGTGGCAGACCACATAACATTAGCGCGCACGTCGTAATCTTGTGGCGTAGTCAGCGCTTTGGGGCCTTCGCTAATCAGGGTTTGTAAAATGCCCTCGGCAAGGCGGTCTTGCAACGGCGCGTTTACCGGATATGTCAGGTACTGCTCTATCACATGCACAAAAGCATCAACCGCACCATTGCCCACTTGTTTTAACGGCAGTGAATAGGTGTATACCGGGTCGAGCACGGCAAATACCGGCTGCACTAAATCTGAACCAAAGGCACGTTTTTGTGCTGTAGCTTTTTTGGTCACCACAGAGTTGCCGTTGCTTTCTGAGCCGGTGGCGGGCAGCGTTAACACAGCACCAATAGGCAACGCGCTGGTAAAAGCAGCGCCTTTGGCCAGAATATCCCACGGCTCGCCGTCAAAATGCGCGGCAGCCGCAACAAACTTGGCACCGTCGATTACGCTACCGCCGCCGACAGCCATAATAAAATTAATACCTTTAGCACGCACCAGTTCGACTGCCTGCATCAGTGTTTCCAGCGTCGGATTGGGTTCTACACCACCAAACTCTTGGTAACTAACACCTTCCAGCAGCTTTATCACATCGTCGTACACGCCGTTACGTTTAATCGAGCCACCACCGTATAACAGCAACACCTTGGCGTCTTTGGGTAAACGGCTTTTTGCTTCTTTAATCTGGCCTTTGCCAAATAAGATTTCGGTTTGATTTTTAAAGTTAAAATTTAACATAGCTACTCCGGTATTCAATTAAGACAATTAACGCTGCTGTTGCAGTTGTTCTAACACAGCTTGCGCCAGCGCTTTATCTGAAAACGGGTTTTGCCCGGTGATCAGCTCGCGATCCACCACTACATTCGGTGTCCAGGCTTCGCTGTATTGCATAGCACCACCGGCTTGTTGCATGGCCTTGCCAGGGTAATATTGCAACTTGTCGCCATTTAATGAGCCTTCAAATACGGTTTCTTCAGCGTCTGAAAAAATGGTCATTTTGTAACCGGCATAAATCCAGTTGGTTGCCGTGGCCGGATTTTGCTGTACCAGCGCCTGTTGATACTGTTGCGGTCTTTGTTGCGCAGACAACAGCGCAATAGGGCCATGACAAATAGCTGCAGTGGGCTTAGCTTGTGCATTAAAATGCGTAAGAATGGTGCCAACTTCAGCGTTATTGGCTAAATCAATTAACGGCGCATGGCCACCGGGAATGAATACCGCCTCGTATTTTGCCAGGCCGCCGTCAATCACTTCTTTTAACGACAGCGTATCGTCGATGCCGGGGATAGCTGCAATAACCTGGCTGATGCGCTGCATTTCAGCTGCATCACCGGCGAAATACTGCACCGTTACCGACTTCTGATCTACTACCGGAGCATTACCCTTTGGCGTGGCTAACACCAGCTCGTAGCCGGCCTTGATAAACGCATCGGCCGGCACACCAAATTCATTCAGGTAGTAGCCTGTACTGAGTGTTTTGCCATCCTGCAGTTGCATCTGGCTTTCGCTGGATAACAACACCAAGATCTGGCCTTTGCTGTCGGCCGCCAGTGCCGTTTGGCTAAAGCTGCCCAGCAGGGCCACTGCTAATATAGTGTGCTTAAACATAGTTGTTCCTCATTAAGGTGAACACTGAGGTGAGCTTTAAAGCAATCTCAGTGCTGTTTCAGGTGGTACCAGCTTAGGCGGTTTAGCTTGCGATGAGAATTCAGAGCTTTTATTATCAGCCATCATATTTCTGATAGCTGATCGCTTATGTCGTATTTTGTGCAGTTACGTACTTTTGTTGAAGTGTACCGCTGCGGCACGATTACCCGTGCCGCAGCTAACCTGGGTTTATCGCAACCGGCGGCGACGGCGCATATTCAAAGCATAGAATCGCTGGTTGGCTTTGCGTTGTTTGAGCGCAAAGCACGCGGCGTAACACCCACCGCTGCCGCGCACGATTTAGCCTTGCAGGTATCCGCGCATTTAGACGCTGTTGAGCAAAAACTGGCCTCGGTGCGTAACCGTAGCAATGCCGTGTACGGCACGCTGAACATTGCCGGCCCGGCCGAGTACGTCAGCCATATTGCCGGTGCGCAGTTTGCCAATTTGTTGCAGGCGGGTGAGGTGAATCTGGTGGTGCATATCGGTAATAAAGATCGCATTTATCAGCTGTTGGCAGATGGTACTGCTGAGCTTGCCATTACTGCTTCAACACCGGATCCGGCAGTTTATGATTACCAGATTATTGACAGTGAACGGCTGATGTTGGTAGCCAACCGCTTTACCGGCGCACATTTGTCGCAGCAAGCCGTCAGTGCAGAGCGGCTGAGGCTGTACCCTGTGGTCAGTTATGATCAAACCCTGCCGCTGATCCGCCATTACTTTAATGCCGTGTTTAATGAAAGCTGCCAGTCGCCGATCGCTGCCATTTGCCCCGACATTCGTGCCATTGCCGGTATTGTCAAAGCCGGTGTCGGTTATAGTGTGCTGCCGGATTATTTATGCCGCGATGCAATAACTGGCGGCGAGCTGGTGCAACTGGGTGAAGCGGGGCCAGAGAATTTTATTTATCTGGTATGGCGTAAAGGGGCGCTAAAGCACCCCAGAGTCAGTTATGCCAAAGATATTCTGCTGGCGTTTGCCAATATCAATAAATATGCGGCTAACTAAGCGCTTTGCCAACGAAAACCACAGAAATTGCGATACACTTAGCGCAATTATTTGTTGCAGTAAGTGTTTGTTGAGGAGCCGCTATGCCACGTTATTCTGCTGAGTTTATTAAAGAGATGCCTAAGTCTGATTTGCACCTGCATCTGGATGGCAGCCTGCGGCTGGATAGCCTGATTGAAATGGCCAAACGCACCGGCACTAAACTACCGGCCGATACAGTAGAAGGCTTAAAGCAGCTGGTATTTAAAGAAAAGTACAACAACCTGGGCGAATACCTGCATTGTTTTCAGTACACCTGTGCGGTGCTGCGCGATATGGAAAACTTAGAGCGCGCAGCTTACGAACTTGCCATAGATAACCAGCTTGAAGGCGTAAACTATATTGAAGTGCGTTTTGCGCCGCAGCTGTTAATAGACTTACCTAACGGTATCGATTTTGACCGCGTAATGCATGCGGTTAATAACGGCTTAAAACGGGCAATGCAGGAATACAACCGCAGCGAAGTTGTGATGAGCAGCCAGAAACCGCCATTTGCCTACGGCATTATTAACTGCGCCATGCGGATGTTTGGCGATAAAGGCTTTTCGCCCTACTACACCAACCTGTTTCAACTGATGCGTGATTTTGCGCCTATTGATGTCATTAAGCTGGCGGCGATGGAGCTGGTGCGCGCCAGTGTGCGATTACGCGACGAAGAGGCTATTCCTATTGTCGGGCTGGACTTAGCCGGCCAGGAATCCGGTTATCCGGCCAGTAAATTTAAAGAAGTGTACGAATATGCTCATCAGCACTTTTTGCTAAAAACCCTCCACGCCGGTGAAGCCTATGGTGCAGAAAGCGTATTTGAAGCGATAACCGAATGTTATGCCGACCGTATCGGCCACGGTTACTCTATGTTTATCCCGGAGATGATCACTGACCCTGATATCAGCGATAAAACCGCCTATATCCGCAATTTGGCGTCTTACATTGCGGATAAGCGTATCGCGATAGAGGTTTGCTTAACCAGCAACCTGCAAACCAACCCGGCCATTACCGATATAAAGCAGCATAAGTTTAAAAATATGCTGGAAAGCCGCATTGCCACAGTTATTTGTACCGATAACCGTTTAGTGTCTAACACCACAGTCAGCAAAGAATACCAACTGGCACTGGATAACTTTGATATTCCGTTAAAGCGGCTAAAAGACATCGTAGCTTATGGCTTTAAAAAGAGCTTTTTTCCGGGCACGTATGTGGAAAAACGTGAATATGCCAAGCAATGCCTGGAGTATTTTGATCATGTAGCAAAGCGATACGGATTTATTTGATTAAAATCAATAATATAGATGTCATGTCGCAAAAAGCATACACAGTAAGCAATTGAAAAATAACACTTTTAAAATTGCACCTTATTAACTGTTGCTAAACAGCGACAGTTAATTCCCCCACCTTGTTAGCCTCGCCTACAAAATAAAATTAACCAACTGATTTATAAAGAAAATAAAATAAATTTCAAAGTTGGCACAAGGCTTGTATTAGTTATGGCAAGCGACGATTCAGGAGAATGTCGCAAGCGCAAGTCTCAGAGCCCAGATAGCTCATGTGCCTTTGCAACATTCTCCTTCAAAACGTCTTAACGCAGCCAAATCGAAATAAACGCTGCATCTAACGGAGGTTGTTATGGACTTTTTCTTACTTGGTACAGTGTTATTTTTACTGGCTAACGTAGCTGTAGCAGTAACCATGTTACGCCGTGTTAATTTAAACAACGACAGCGTTCTGGCTTGGGAGCAGGCACAAGTTGCTGCAGTACAACCAGTGGCAGTTCCACAGTACCAACCAATTTATTTGGCAAAAGCCGCTTAACAGCCCGCTTTGCATGATGATCCCATGAGTTCAGCACTTGCTGAATGTTTGTAAGGCCAGCACCCCACTGGCCTTTTTTTTTTGCCGCTAAAATAGGGTATGCTTAACAACCCTGTGAATAAGACAAACAATTATGCGTTTTTCGATTCAGACCGCGTCTTTACGCCAGTTAGTGCTGCTGAGCTTTTTCCTGGCCCTGATCCCCGTGGCGGTGCTGCTATGGCAAAGCCATAAAGCTCTAAGCGGTGTTAGCCAAAATGCCGTAGCTGAAGCCGAAACCTCGGTAGCCAGCGTACGCCGGGCAGAGAATATGCAAAACCTGGTGGTAGATATAGAACGTGCTGTGCGCCAGCATGCCGTAGTCAAAACTGATGCGCTGGCCCGTGTGGCGCGCACCCATCTGAACAGCTATCAGCAATTGCTGCGCCAGGTATGTGACAATGTCGGCCAGTCACAATTGTGCCAGCAGCAGCAACTTCAGCTAGACATACTGTTGGATAACTTTACCGAGCTTAGCAGCACAGAGCTTGAACCACTGATGCAGCAGTTTCGTCAGCAACAGCAACAGCTTACGCAACAAATCTGGCTGCTGCTGGAGCAAAACCTGCAACAACAACAACGCTTTGTGGTAGAAAGCCAGCAGCAACTGGCCTGGCAAACGGTAGCACTGGTGCTATTAACCCTGTTGTTAGTGCTGTGGGCATCGGGCCGTATTACCGCACCGGTACGCAAACTGGATAAAATGATCCGCGCTATTGGCCAGCAACATCAGTTCCCTGATGAAAAATTTACCGGCCCGCGTGAGCTGGCCGAATTGGGTGAGCAACTGCGCTGGCTCAGCTCACGCCTGCAACAACTGGAAGCCTTACGGTTGATTTTACTGCGCCATGCTTCGCATGAGTTAAAAACGCCGTTGTCTAGTATTCGTGAAGGTTGCGCTTTGCTAAGTGAGCAGTTAGTTGGGCCGCTGAACAAGCAACAACTGGAAGTGGTTGGCCTGCTAAACGGCAGTGCCGATCGGCTAAGCCAGTTAACCGAGCAACTGCTGGATTACAACCGCTTATTGCAACAAGCCAAACCCGAGCCCGACTGGCATTCGCCCCAGCAATTATTTACCGACTGTTTTAATGACCATGCGCTATCGTTGCAGCAACGCGGCCAGACTGTCGAACTCAGTTGCCAGCTAAGCGCAATTTATACCGATATTACGCTGTTCCGGCGTATACTCGACAATCTGATTAACAACGCGCAAGCGTATGGCAGCCAGGACAGCCCGGTGTGGGTAAAATTGTATCAGCAGGAACATCAGCTGATTTTAGATGTCGCAAATAACGGCAATCCTATTCCGACATCATTAAGGGAAAAACTGTTTGAGCCATTTCAGCGCGGCACCACCCCCCGCTTTGACTCAGTACAGGGCTCTGGCCTGGGGCTGTCTATCGTTGCCGACTGCGCCCGCCTGCTAGGCGGTCACGCTGATATTGTTGATGTAATTTATGCCGACGTCTGTATCCGGGTGCGGCTACCGCTATTAGAGGAAAAACTGGGATGAAAACTGGGTTAATTTTTGTGGCCATACTGGCACTTAGCGGCTGCCAGCTTGCACCACAACCGGTAGCGCCTGAACCGACGCCTGAACCGTTACTGGAAGCCGAACCCGAACAGGTAGTACTGCCCGAGCCTGAGCCGGTAAAAACGCCTTTGGCCATTGCCGACGACGCCGCCACCTTGCAGGCCTGGGTAAATTACCGCGCAGCCATGCTAAACCGCATTAATGAAGAACGCGATTTACTTAACAGCGAAACGGCTCAGGATGATGTCTGGGTATTAAAGCGCACCATTTTACAACTACACCCCGATACGCCTTACCTTACCCGCTTGCGGGTGCAAATGCAGTCGGCTGATCAACTAGCCGCTTTGCCTGCGCCTTTGGCAGCGTTGTTAAGCTGGGATCTGGTGTTTAATCAAAAACTGCTCGAAGCCGAATCAGCCGTAAGTGCCTTAACCCGGCTTAATGCGCAGCAGCACGATAATATTGAGCGGCTGCAAAAAACCAATAAAGAACTGCAGAAAAAAATTGATGCGCTAACTCAGATAGAAGCGCAGCTGAATCAGCCCACGCCGGTTAAAGAGGACGATAATGGCCAGCCCCAGTAAGCCTAAGTTACTGCTTGTAGACGATGATCCTAGCTTACTGCGCTTATTAACCCTGCGCCTGGAAGGCGAAGGTTATCAGGTGATCAGCGCAGATTCAGCTGAAGCGGCTTTACCTCTGCTGATGAAAAACAGCGTCGATGTAGTATTAAGCGATTTGCGGATGCCAGGCCTGGACGGTATGAGCCTGTTTGATGAAATTGCCAAACGTTACCCAGGCCTGCCGGTAGTGCTGATGACGGCACATGGCTCAATCCCGGAGGCTGTCGCTGCTACCCAGCGTGGTGTATTTGGTTTTTTAACCAAACCGCTTAACACCAATGAACTGCGTGATATCTTGCAAAATGCGGTGCATCAGTCAGTACCTGAGCAAGCCGAATGGCGCGCCGAAATTATCACCCGCTCACGCCTGATGGAAGAGCTGTTGGAACAAAGCTACCGCGTGGCTCAGCGCGATGTCAGTGTGTTAATCACCGGTGCCAGCGGTACCGGTAAAGAGCTGCTGGCAAAAGCGATTCATAAAGCCAGCCCACGCGCAGCCAAAACCTTTGTTGCTATTAACTGTGGTGCCCTGCCAGAGCATTTGCTGGAATCCGAATTATTTGGCCACACAAAAGGCGCTTTTACCGGTGCCGTTACAGAGCACGGCGGCCTGTTTCGTGAAGCTGATGGTGGCACCCTGTTTTTAGATGAAATTGGCGATATGCCGGTGTCGTTGCAGGTAAAACTGCTACGGGCGTTACAAGAGCGGCAAATACGCCCGGTAGGCAGCAGTAAAACTATCCCAATCAACGTGCGGGTGCTGTCGGCAACTCACCGCGATTTACAGCAGGCGATGGGCGATGGCAGCTTTCGTGAAGACTTATACTACCGCTTAAACGTGGTTAACCTGCAACTGCCCAGCCTGGAGCAGCGGCCGGAAGATATTCCGCTGCTGGCGCGCCATGTGCTGCAGCAAAGTGTTGAACGCCATCAGGTAGATGTCACCCGTTTTTCTGATGATGCGCTGCAGCTGTTAGCCACCGCCAAATGGCCCGGTAATGTGCGCCAGCTGGTAAACGTGGTAGAGCAATGCGTCGCATTAACCCACAGCCCGGTTATTGGTGCGGCCCAGGTAGAGCAAGCGCTGTCGCATGACAGCAGCTACTGGCCAACATTAACCGAAGCACGTGACCAGTTTGAGCGCCAGTACCTTATCCGCGTGCTGCAGATGACAGAAGGCAATGTTACCCGCGCTGCAGAATTGGCCGGGCGTAACCGTACCGACTTTTATAAATTACTGAAAAAACATGAACTCAGCGCCGCCCAGATCACTGAGCAAAGCGATGAAACTGAATAGCGAGCAGGTATGACAGCAATAACGCCACCCGATGCTTATCTGGCTGACGAAGCAGAAAGCCCCGAGCTGATAAAAGCTAAAATTGTCAGTGAAACGGCCCGGATTAACTGGCTGGAGCTGCAGAAATTTTACGCCGCGGGCGCTGTTATTACGGTGGCGTCTGAGCTGGATTTAGTCGAGGTAGCCTTTGCCTTTAGCCTGGACGATAAAGCCACGGTTGCTGACTTACTGGCAAAGGGTACCGTAGGGCGTACCAGCGAGCAGCAGGCACAACAGTGGTTTGATAACCAAACTGAGCTGTGGGCGGTGGTAATTTCGCCCTGGGTGCTGGTACAGCATAAACCATTGCAGCAAGAGCTGAATTAAGCTTTGCTACACTTAGCACGGCATAAACCTAAAACAGGCTTGTTATGACTGATCTCTATAAAAAAAGCGGCAGTTCCCGCGTAACGCTGTCGCAGTTGATGCTGCCGTCGCATTCTAATTTCAGCGGTAAAATTCACGGTGGTTACCTGCTGTCGCTGATGGACCAGATTGCTTTTGCCTGCGGCTCAAAATTCAGTGGCCGTTATTGTGTGACTGCCTCGGTAGACAGAGTCGATTTTCTTAATCCGATTGAAGTAGGTGAGCTGGTAACGTTAAAAGCCTCAGTTATTTTTGTTGGTAACAGTTCAATGGTGGTGGGTATTCGCGTTGAAGCGCAGAATATTCAAACCAGTAAAGTAAAGCACTGTAATTCATCGTATTTCACCATGATAGCCAAAGATGAGCAGGGCAACAATGTGCGGGTACCCCGGCTGATTTTAACCAGCAAAGAAGAAGTGTTACGCTTTGTAAAAACCACTCAACGCTTGAAACTGCGGCACAGCTACGCCGAGTTGTGCGCCGATTTTGACGGTGATATGCAACAGGCCATCGAGCAAATTACCGCCAATTATCAGGTGCAGGTGCAGCTAGCGAGCAACTAAAGCGAGATCACGTTACCCTAAACCAACCGTTGCAGGCCAGGATGCTGACAAATTCGCAAGGAGCGAATTTGAACAGCTCCGCTGGTCCGCTAGGATAAACTTCATGGATGAAGTTTATTATCGAGCCTACATGGACGTATTTACGGCGTGTTGGTGTGGGTAATGTGGCCTCGTAAGCTTAGTACCCTGCCGCCTGGCCGTCTTTACGTGATTCAGATGCCCCCACCCAAACACCGTTGGCGTGATCACGCATAATGGCCTGATAACCGCCGTAGCCGCCTAAACCATAGCGTACATCATGGCCTTTTTTCATCAGCTCGCGGGCGGTTTCGTAAGGTATGCCACGTTCTACTTCAATGTAGCCGCCGTTTTGCAGATACATGTCGCTGCCATCGGTTGGCTCGGTGCTGCCCAGATGCTGCCAGCGTGCTGCGTCTCCGGCTTCTTGCAGGTTCATGCCGTAATCCACCATATTGATCAGGATCTGCACATGGCCCTGCGGCTGCATAGCGCCACCCATTACGCCAAAGCTAACCAGCGGTTTATTATCTTTAGTAATAAAAGCCGGGATAATGGTATTGAACGGTCGTTTGCCCGGCTGATAGGCATTGGCGTGTTTTTTATCCATCGAAAACAGCTGGCCACGGTCCTGAAATACAAAGCCTAAGCCCGGCACCACTACGCCCGAGCCCATGCCGCGGTAATTACTTTGAATTAACGACACCATATTGCCGTCTTTGTCGGCAGTGGTCATATAAATAGTATCGCCTTCATACAAATTCGGGTTACCGGCATCCACCCGCTTTGCGGCTTTGTCGCCAATCAGTTTGGCGCGCTCGCGGCCATATTCTGCTGAAATTAACGCTGCTACCGGCGCCTTATTAAAATCTTCATCAGCGTAGAATTTAGCTCTGTCTTCAAAGGCCAGTTTTTTCGCTTCAACCAGCAGATGCAAACTTTCCGGCGTGTTAAAACCGGCGGCTTTTAAATCGAAGTTTTTCAGAATTTGCAGCATCTGTAAGGCGGCTATGCCCTGGCCATTAGGCGGCAGTTCCCACAGGGTATAACCTTTGTAGTCTACACCCACCGGCTCTACCCAGCTTGAACGGTGATTGGCAAAATCAGCATAACGCAGATAACCGCCATTGGCGCGCATAAAACGATCAATTTCTACCGCTATATCGCCTTTATAAAAGGCGTCACGGCCATCTTTCGCCAGCACTTTAAAGGTATTGGCCAGCGCCGGGTTTTTAAACATTTCGCCTTTGGCCGGCGCTTTACCGTTAATGGTAAAAGTGCCGCTGAAATCGCCCGGTTGCTGGCTTAACACCGGCACACTGCGATCCCAGTAATACGCAATTAACTCGCTTACCGGAAAACCGTTTTCAGCATAACCGATAGCTGGCTGTAAAATTTCTGCCATTGGCATGCTGCCAAATTTCTGGTGCAGCTCAAACCAACCATCAACTGCGCCGGGAACGCTTATCGGCAACATGCCATGCGGCGGTAAGTCGGTGCGGTCAAGCTTTTGTAACTCATGCGCAAGCATTTCATAACTTAAACTCAGCGGCGAACGGCCTGAGGCGTTTAAACCATGTAACTTTTGTGTTTTGGCATCCCAAACAATGGCGTATAAATCACCGCCGATGCCATTGCCGGTAGGCTCCATCAGCCCCAGTGCGGCATTGGCCGCAATGGCGGCGTCAATTGCATTGCCACCACGGCGCATAATATCCAGTGCAATTTGCGTTGCTAACGGCTGGCTGGTGGCCGCCATAACATTTGGGGCGATCACTTCAGAGCGACTGGCAAACTGGGCGCCGGTAATGCGGTCGTAGCCCTGGGCATTACCGGCCAAAACCAGGCTTACGCCAACAGCCACACCGATTAACAAGCTTTTCATAGCACACTCCGCAAAATTATTATTGTTCGACCTTACTCAGCCTGCGGCTACCATACCAGAGCTTTACGACCAGTGAAACGTAGCCTGCGATGTTTACGCTTTATACTGATGCTGGTTAAGCTGTTGTTTTTGCTCTGCACTAATAGCCACCGCTTTATTAGCTGCATAATCAAACTGCACCAATACTGCCGTACCCGACACCGTTTTTACACCATGCTGCCAGGCTTCCTGATACACATCAAAAGAGCTGCCGCCAATACGGCTGATGTAAGTGCGGATTTCAACATCAGCGCCGTAATGCGTTTGGGCATGGTAATCCAGCTTTACGCTGGCAATAATCAGCGGCCACTGACGTAAATTAAGCTCTGGTGTAAAAATTTTGAAAACATCTTGTCTTGCGCCTTCAAACCAGACCGCAAACACAGTATTGTTGATATGCCCCAGCGCATCCGTGTCAGAGAAACGCGGAGAAATAATCTCTTGCCACATAAAGGTAACCCGATGACCGATTTTATAGAGGTGTACGATAATGCGTTAAGCTGCGAGTTTTGCCAACAGCTGATTAAGGTGTTTGACCAAAGCCCGCATACCACGGCTGGCCGCACCGGCGCCGGCGTTGATACCAGCAAAAAAATCAGTACAGATTTATATCTGTATCAGTATGCCGAGTACCAGCCGCTACTAAAAGTAATCTGGGAAGCGACAACACGCTACGCCTGTGAATATTTTAAAAAATACCACTTTGCCCTGATTGGCCCGATGGGTTTAACCATAGCGCACCCGAAAACCGGCCGGCCCACCGCCATTACGCATGACAATTTTGCCGAACTGGGTGAGGCCAAAACACTGGATTTTATGCGCGCGCTGTTTCGTCTGGGTAATATTCAGGCACAGAAGTATCAGGCTGGCATTGGCAATTACGGTTACTGGCACAGTGAAGTGTATCCCCAGCAAGGCAGTACCGAGCCATTACACCGTACCTTATTATTTATGTTTTATTTAAATGATGTGGCCGAGGGCGGCCAGACCGAGTTTTATTACCAGAACAGAAGTATTTCACCCAAAGCCGGCAGTATGGTAATAGCACCGGCGTACTTTACCCATACCCACCGCGGCTGTGTGCCGGTATCAAACGACAAGTACATTTTAACCAGTTGGATCCTGTTTAACAGCGCCGAGCAAATATACGGCCCGCCGCAGCGTTAAAAAAAGCCCTTACGGGCTTTTTTATTCAGCCGGTTTAAAAATCTAACCGGTAACCTACTGATAAAGTGCGGGGTTTACCTGGTTGAATACCTCCGTTACCACGGTTGGCAACATAGGTTTTATCCAACAGGTTGTCGACATTAAAGTACAGCTGCTGTTTTTCAGCCAACTGGTATTTTGCCGATAAATCTACCACAGTGCGGCCGTCTATCGCGTTCAGATCCTGGGCTGCCAGGCTGGCATGAGCGGCAGATACATAGCTTATGCGGCTGTGTAGTGCAAACAACTCGCCTTCCAGCCCCAGCTGCAGACTAAACTGATTTTGCGGCACATAAGGCATCTTGTCGCCGCGGCTTACTTCGCCCCAAATCCCGCTGTTAAAATCAGAGCGGAATTCACTGTCAGTATAGGTGTAGCTAACTTTTACCGGTAGTTTAAAGCCGTTTTGCAGAGCAAAATCACGCTGGCTGCTTAGCTCAATACCACTAACTTTTACTTCACCAAAATTGTACTGATCGCCAATATTGTCGGGGTTGCACCCGATGCTGGCAGCACAGTTACCGTGCATATTGTCGTAGCCCGACTGAAATAAAATAACCTCGTTGCGGCTTTGGGCGAAGTTAAACCGCGCACCTACTTCAACGTTGATACTTTCTTCTTCTTTTTGCTCAGCGTTGGCTGGCGCTGCCGGTGCAAAGCCTTTTTGCACACCTGCCAGCAATACCACAGCATCAGTTAACCGGTAGGTTGCCCCCAATGACGGCAGCACAATAGAGCCGCCGGCTTTGCTTACCGTTGAGACACCAGCGCGATCCGGTGCCCGGTTCCAGTTTTCATTTTTAGTGTCAATATCTTCATAGCGTAAACCACCGCTTAGTACCAAATTGCCCATGGTCCACTCGTCATGCACAAACAAGGCTATGGCATCGGCAGAGGCCTCACGGTTGTCTTGCGTGCCCGGTACACCGGCGCTGGTTAGGGTCATGCTCAGGTCTTGCTGCAGGCGGTATACGTCATCCCACTGAAAGCGGCTTTCTTCATCCTGGTGAAAACGGCCGCCAAATGTCAGTTGATGTGCCGCTATAGGCAGAGTGTATTCGGCCTGAATGCCCTTGGATTCATAATCGCGGTTATTCGCGCGCACACTGACATTAATGCCTTCGGCTGTCGGGTTGGCTTCAAATGCGGAGTACGCGGCTAAATTAGCCGGACTAACCTGATTGGCCTTGTACCAGTTGCGGCTGAATTCGTTTAAATACACCGTGGTGCTAAATTTTGCGCCATTAGCCAGATCATATTGGTAGCTTAACTGATAACCTTTATGCTCGGTGTCCATCACATCTTTTTGTGACGCAGCATAACGGCGATAAGGCGATGTCCGGTAATCCGCATCAGTTAACCCGGCGTAGGTTTCATCTGAAGTTTCATCGGCATAACTTAGCTTTAACTGCAGTTTGTGCGCATTATTCGCACCAAAACGACCGGCAAATTTAGCCAGCAAGTCGGTTTTTTCAAAACCGGTGTCTGCACCATTAGGTAAGTCCTTAAAACCATCAGCACCGTAGTGATAACCTTCAATGACCGCGCCTAAGTTTTCCCGCTCGCCGCCGACAAAACCGTGCAGCTTACGAAAGCCATCTTCGCCCAGTGCGGCGTCAATCCGCCCGGCCAGATCTGCCTGCGGAATACTGCGGGACACCAGGTTGAGCACTCCACCGGTGGTGCGCGGGCCATACTTAACCGAAGACGAACCTTTGATAATCTCTACCGCTTCCAACCGGCCGGTAGTCGGAAAATAATAAGCGGCGGGCGCAACATAAGGTGCCGGGGCAATTAGCACACCGTCTTCCATCACCGTTATTTTGTCATTGCGGCCGGTGCCAGTGCCGCGCATACCTATGTTAGGGCGCAAACCGTAACCGTCCTCTTCCTGTACATAAACCCCTGGCGTGCTGCCCAGCACGCGGGAAATATCGGTGTAGCTAAACACATCCAGTTCTTGTTGCGAGATATAGCTGGCCGAACCGGGAATATCATTTACCGCCTGCGCAGAACCAATAATGCTGACGCGTTCAATGGTATTCAGCGTGGTTTCTGCCGCTGCAGAGAACGTTGATACCACCGCTACCGAGAGCAGGCTCAGTGATAACTTGTGCATAAAAACTCCGTTTATTAACAAATAAGCTTTAATGCGCGCAATTAGAACACAGTAAAAAACACGAATCAATCTCATTTGATCTACGGTTTTAAAGGCGTTGCAGCCTGTTTCATTAATCAATTTTTAAGTTAATTAATGGTAACCAAAACAACCCTAGATATAACGGCGGCCCCTCAAACACACAAAGCGGAATATAATGATTGATCTCACTAATGATAATAATTATCATTCGCCACATTATTTACAAAAATTTACGTTCCAGCCCGGCATACATGCCTGAATAACACTGTTAAAGGAGTTAAAAATGTTGTTTCGCCCCACTACTCTGGCTTGCGCCATGGCCGCTGTTTTTTCGCTACCGTCAGCCCAGGCTGAACTCGCGGCGGCTGCGCCGGATTACAATATGGAAGTTATCGTGGTTACTGCGTCGGGCTATGAGCAAAAGCTGGTGGACGCTCCCGCCAGTGTCTCTGTTGTGACACGTGAAGATTTGCAACGTAAACCCTTTACCAGCCTGGCTGATGCATTGCGTGATATTGAAGGTATAGATGTTGGCGCCGGTCAGGATAAAAACGGCAATATAAGTATTACTATGCGGGGTCTTCCTGCAGATTACACATTGGTTCTAATTGATGGCCGTCGCCAAAGTGATATTGGCGATATAGGCCCTAATAATTTTGGCAATAGCCAGTTTATGTATATGCCGCCGCTGGAAGCTATTGAACGTATCGAAGTTGTGCGCGGCCCAATGTCTACTCTCTATGGCGCTGACGCTATTGGTGGTGTAATCAATATTATTACCCGCAAAGAACTGGACAATATACATGGCAGTTTTACTGTCAGCAGCAACCTGCAACAAGACAGCCAATATGGCGATGATAAAAAAGCTGATTTTTATTTAACCGGTCCAACCGGAGCAAAAGGTTTAACATATGCTTTGCGTGGTAGCATTTATGACCGCGACCAAAGTGAACCAACTTACAGCGAAAACTTACCATTACCTGATGGCTCAACCTGGGTGGATGAAGGCAGTTTTGGTGATAAAAAGATTGTTGCCGCCAAAAACTGGAACCTTGGCGCCACGCTAAATTATGCGGTAAACGAGCAACATCACATCAGCTTTGAATATGATATTGCCAAACAACGTTACGATAACACCGAAGGTCAAACAGGGACCTTAGATAGCTCAGCAAGCCTGTGGCGGGTAAATGGTGCCGGCACTATTCAGCCCCGTGTAGGTTATACACCTTATCAGCGGGTGGAACGGGAGCAATTTGTTCTGGCTCATGTCGGCCGTTTTGATTTTGGTACTTTAACCAGTAGCCTTACACAGAGCCGTAGTGAAAATTTTGGCCGTTCTTTACCGCTTACAGTAGAAGAGCGTAGCGAACTGCAACAGATCTGGAATCAGGAAATTATTAATCAGGGCACTGCCAGACCTGTACTAACTGATGATTTAAGTGCTCAGCTAACTGCCCAATTTCTGCCTCGCCCATCAAGAACACTGCAAATAGACAACCTGATATTCGATACTAAAATAGAATCACAGTATCAAGATCACTACTTCGTGGTTGGCGGACAATACTTAGATTCTGAGATGGAGGATGGTGTATTTGGGATGTATGGCGATGGTTTCCGCGATGGTACCAGCCAGAAACATCGTCAGGTAGCGGTATTTGCCGAAGACAGCTGGGAATTTCACCCACAATTTACTGCTACTGCCGGTGGTCGTTATGATGATCACAATATCTTTGGCGGTCAGTTCAGCCCTCGCGTATACCTGAACTACCGGCCAACAGAGCAATGGACAGTGAAAGGTGGCATCAGTACTGGTTATAAAGCCCCCAAACCAAATCAGTTATTTCCAGGCATCACCGGCTTTGGTGGTCAAGGAGTAAGCCCCTTTGTTGGCACACCAGATCTACAGCCAGAAACCAGTATCAACTATGAATTAGCAGCTTATTATAACGGCGATGCATTCAGCGGTAACATCACGCTGTTCTACAATGATTTTAAAGACAAAATTATAAATCAGGATAATTTGCCAAACTGTGAAACCTCTGCTGCAGGTGTGCCTTGTGTTGATATAGGCCCAGGTTGGGCAGAGCTTGGCTATAATCAGTTCACTCAAGCTGCAAACGTAGACAAATCAGAAACCCGCGGTGTAGAACTAGCTGCTAAATATGAGTTTACTGATGCAATTAGCCTCAATGCTAATTACACCTACACAGACAGCGAAGTAAAAAGTGGCCGCGACGCGGGCTTACCCTTAGTAAGCACACCAGAACATATGCTGAATGCCACTTTAAACTGGCAAGTGTTGGATGCATTGAGTTTACAATTGATCAGTGAAGTACGGGGTGAACGTTTCCGTGGTACGGCCAATATAAGTGGTCCAACCGGGCCGGAAACTATCAAGCAGTTCTATAAGGCATATGAACTGTTTCACTTAGGCGCCAGATATCAGTACTCAGAGCAGCTAAGCTTTAGCGCCCGCATTAACAACTTACTAGACGACGATCTTTCCAGTCGTACCTGCCTGCTGGCAGAAACAGAGGATACTTATAGCTGTACTGCTGATTACAACACTACCGAAAAAGCACGTAGCCTGTGGGTTTCACTCAGCTACCGCTTTTAACCATCACTAATAGCAAAAGCCGCATTCGTTGCGGCTTTTTGTTTTTTACTGCACTGGCTTTATCATCTTCAGGTGCGGGATATCGTCTTCCAAGTAAGGTTCACTGGCCGGTTTAAAGCCCAGATCATGATAAAACTGCTGCAGGTAGCACTGGGCGGAGATATGAATATCAGTATCCGGCCACAACTCGGTTGCCACGCTGAGAGTTTTCTCTACCAATACCTGGCCCAAGCCTAAACGGCGAGCCGTTTGTGACACGCATACCCGGCCAATGCCCGGAAAACCATCAAAACTGACGCCCGGCGCCAGTACCCGCGAATAGGCTATTACCTTATCGCCTTTTTTCAGAATAACGTGGCGGGTTTGTGCATGTAAGTCTTTGTCATCCAACTCCGGGTAAGGGCAATTTTGCTCTACCACAAACACATCTACCCTTAACTGCAACAAACTATATAGCGTGTATGTGTCCAATTCACCGAAGGTTAGTACCTGCCACTGCATTTATTCCCGCTCCCTGACGACGTAAAACCGTACTATACCAGAGGAAAAAGCCTTACGCCCACACAGAAACCACAGCGCTGCCATCGCCTTGTAATAACAGCATCACAAAACTGCTATTTAACTGTAACAACACTGACATTAAGCATGGCTTTAATAGCACAAACCTCTAAAGCGCTTATTTATGGAGCCTACAACAATGTCAGACAGTAAAACCGTCGTATCGATCGATAACTCGGGTGTTGACCCGCAAACTAACTTTTCGCTTAACCCTACTTTTGCTGCCATTGTTGACAGCCGTATGGCGCGACGCAAATTTCTTAAAGGCAGTGTCGGTGCTGCTGTTGCCGCTTTTATTGGCGGCTCACTGGTAGGCTGTAGTAGCAATGACGGTGACCCGGTAGCCGTACCTCCGGAAACCGCAGTGCCACTGCTTGGCTTTACTGCTATTACCACCAGCCGCGCTGATGCCATTACCGTACCGCAAGGTTATAGTGCTCAGGCATTTTTGCCCTGGGGTACGCCG
The DNA here is from genome assembly GCF_022436675.1 of Rheinheimera hassiensis. Taxonomy (GTDB): domain Bacteria; phylum Pseudomonadota; class Gammaproteobacteria; order Enterobacterales; family Alteromonadaceae; genus Alishewanella; species Alishewanella hassiensis. Next base: position 385,504 of record NZ_JAKUJZ010000001.1, read on the forward strand.
TTAAATGGCAGCTATCCGGAATATCTGGATGATGGCAGCAACAGTGGCAGCGATCAGGAACAACAGGTTGGTATGCACCATGACGGTATGCACTTCTTTCCTATTGATGAGCGTAGCGCCGGCGAAAACTCAACAGAGGGTTTGCTGGTATTTAACCATGAATATATCGACAACAACCTGATCCACACCAACGGCATTACCACAGTACCGCGGCTGGCCGACGAAGTGCGTAAAGAGGTTGCAGCTCACGGTGTATCTGTAGCGCATATTCAGCAGCAGGCTGATGGCAGCTGGGCATTGGTAAATAACAGCCCGTTTAACCGCCGTATTACCGGTGCCACTCCGATGGAGCTGGCAGGCCCGGTGCGCGGCAGTGCAAAAGTGGTAACCAAATACAGCCAGGATGGCAGCCGTACCCGCGGCACACTGAATAACTGCGGCAACGGTTTTACGCCCTGGGGCACTTATTTAACCTGTGAAGAAAACTGGGCTGGTTACTTTGTAAATACCGATGCCCAACAACCGCGCGAACATAGCCGTTATGGCGTGTCGTCATCTAATGGCCGTTATTTTTGGGAAACTGCCACGCCAGCTGCCGATGTGTATCAGCGTTTTAATGCCAGCACTACCGGTGCTGAAGCGAAAGACGATTACCGCAACGAGCCAAATACTTTTGGCTGGATAGTAGAAATTGATCCGTTTAACCCCGACAGCGCGCCGCAAAAGCGCACGGCACTGGGTCGCTTTGGCCATGAAGGTGTAATTTTCGGCAAACTGGAAGAAGGCCAGCCGGTGGTAGTTTACTCCGGCGACGACTCTACCTTTGAATATATCTACAAATTTGTCTCTACAGCGCCTTATTACAAAAACACCGCCGGTGGCCATTTACTTAATGACGGTATTTTATATGTCGCCCGCTTTAACGAAGATGGCAGCGGTGAATGGTTACCACTGGATGTCAACAACGCTGACTTTATTACTAAAACCACAGCCGCCGGCGTTACTTTTGCCGATCAGGCTGATGTGCTGCTAAACACCCGCCTGGCTGCTGATGTTGCCGGTGCGACCAAAATGGACCGGCCAGAATGGGGCGCAGTACACCCAGAAACCGGCGAAGTATATTTTACCCTGACCAACAATACCCGCCGTACCGATGCTCAGGTTGACGCGGCTAACCCGCGGGCTAACAATACCACCGGCCATATTATCCGCTGGAATGAGCGCGAAACGCAGGCCGCTACAGCTTTTGATTGGGATATTTTCCTGCTGGCCGGTGACGTAGGCACCCAAACGCCAGATACCGAGCTGGAGCTTACCGCAGACAACCATCTGGCCAGCCCCGATGGCTTGTGGTTTGCACCCAACGGTCTGTTGTGGATCCAAACCGATATGAGCGGCTCTCAGCAAAGTGATGGCCCTTACGGCAACAACCAGATGCTGGCCGCCGATCCGGTTACCCGCGAAGTAAAACGCTTTTTAGTTGGCCCGACAGACTGTGAAGTTACCGGCGTGACTATGACTCCGGATTTGAAAACCATGTTTGTCAATATTCAGCACCCCGGCGATCGTTCAGCACCAGGTGAATTTACCAGCCACTGGCCAGATGGCGGCAGCAGCCGGCCACGCTCGGCTACCGTTATTATTACTAAAGACGATGGCGGCACAATAGGTAGTTAATGTGGCATAACACGGTCAGCGCAGTAACTGCGCTGGCCATTTATGTTGTGTAACCTCTTGGACAAACGCTTTGAGCTGAGCCTGTGAAAGCGGCCTTGAGAAGTAAAAGCCCTGCACCAAATCACAATGATGCTGCTGTAATAACTGCAGCTGCTGGTAGTTTTCTACGCCTTCTGCCACTACCTGCAGGCCCAGCTTTTGCACCATGGCAATGGTAGACGCAATAATCTGATAGTCTGACGGGTTATCCAGCATACCGAGCACAAAACTCTTATCAATTTTAATAGTGTCTACCGGCATACGTTTGAGGTAATTCAACGATGAATAACCCGTACCAAAATCGTCGATAGCAAAACTAAACCCCAGCGCTTTTAGCTGATGCATAATATCCAGCGTCTGGCTGACGTGGCTAACTAAGGTGCTTTCGGTCAGCTCCAGCTCAAACTGCTGCCCACTAACGTTATATTGCTGCATTAACTGGCGAAACCGCTCTGGTAACCCTGGCTGTAAAAACTGATCAGCAGACAGGTTAAGCGCAATAACCACATGCGGCAACCCCATGTCAGCCAGTTCATTGCTTAGCTGGCAGCAACGCTCAAACACCCAGTAACCCACATCTACAATAAGCTGCGCTTGTTCCAGCACACTGATAAACTCATCCGGCCCTACCTGGCCACGTACCGGATGATGCCAGCGCAGCAAAGCCTCAAACCCGGCCAGTTGGCCGTTGCGTAAATTTACTTTTGGCTGCAGGCTTAACGAAAACTGCTGCAGGGTTATAGCCTGGCGCAGTTCAGCCTCAAGCAGCAGCCGGTTAGCCAGATCGCTCGACATTTGCTCATTAAATACATAGTAGCAATTGCGGCCATTACTTTTGGCCTGATACATAGCCAGGTCGGCCCGGCGAATTAATTCTTCCTCTGCCAGCTCCGGTTCGGCAGTAAAGCTAATGCCAATACTGGCACTAAGCGACACCGCGCCCTGCCCTTGTAAAAACGGCTGATCAAACACCGCCAGCACCCGCCAGGCCATAAGCTCGGCCTGTTGCGGATCACTGATATTCGGCATAACCAGCGCAAACTCGTCGCCACCAAAACGGCATACCACTTCGCCATTGACGCACAGGCTTTGCAGCCGCTGTGCGGTTTCAATTAGCAATAAGTCACCGGTAGCGTGACTACGGCTATTGTTAATGGTTTTAAATTTATCCAGATCCAGAAACAGCAAACCAACATAACCGCTATGCAACGGCAAACCGGCCAATGCAACCCGCAGTTGTTGTTGCAGCAAATTGCGGTTAGCCAGGCCGGTCAGCGGATCAAACATGGCAACCTGTTGCAGTGCCGTGGTTTTGTCGGCCAGCCGCTGATCCAGATGCTCCAGCTCATAGCTCAGGTTAAGTACCGACTGGCTAAACGTACTGAGTTCATCCTGTAGCAACCCTACGGGCAATTGGCTGGCATGGCGAAATTCGTGATACCGCCGCTGGGCTAGCAAGGGTAAAGCACTTGCCAGCTGTAAAATACGGCTGCTGATACGGCGGGTAATAAATAAAATCAGTACCAGCACAGCAACAAAGCATCCCGCCGCCACCGATAAAATTTGCTGCTGATAGCGCTTTTTGTCCTGCATCGCGCTGCTAACATCTTCAACCATGAGCAGTTGATACGACATAGCGTTGTCAGGGTCCAGCGGGATTAAATGCAGGTAATAACTTAAATCAGCTACCGCAATAATAATGCCGTCGCTACGCACTGAGCCTACCTCAACATCATCTGGCAACTGCTGATATAGCGTGCGTATCAGCTGCCGGTTAGATGCCTGCAGCAGCCGGAATTGCTGCCTTATGGTCTGGCCGGGCTGGTAACTGAGCAAAGCCACTTCAGTACCCAGTGTCTGGTGCAGGTTAAACAGCACCTCTGTCAGCTCTGTAACCATTAGCACTACTGCCACCTCACCATCGGCATTTAGCAACGGCAAGGTCAGTAGCTTGTAGCATTGTTCGTCACAGCGGATCATAGCTTGCGGGCTTTGCTGGCGCAGAGTCTGTTGTAAAATATCATCGCTGTGTTCGGATAACTGCGGGCTGCTTTGATACAACACCTGCTGTGCAGGGCCGAACAACACCAGTTGGCGCAGCGCAAAGTTAAGCTGTAGTGACTCAATCTGGCCTGGCAACATAGCCGCAAATGGCGCGAAACTGTCGCGGCCGGTTACCTGCTGTAACTCGGCAAAGCTTTGCATCCAGGTTAATAATTGCTGGTCTACCGAGCGGTTATACAGCTGAAAATACTGCTGGCCCTGAACCTTACGCAGCGCCTGCTGCCGGTTAAACTGATCATTCATATGCAGTAGCGACAAGCTGGTAAACCAGGCCAGTAACAGTAGCAACATGCTGAGCATTAGCAGCAGTATTTTCCATGACAGGCTCATATAACGCATCAGATTAGAACCTGTACGTCAGTTGTAAAGCATACAGCTGCCAGTATTTATGCCGGTTTGTAACCACATCAGGCAATATCACCGGCGACAACCGACCAGCCCCCTCAACCCAGTGAATTTCTGCACTTAGCCTTAAGCTGCGGCTAATATCATAACTTAGCCCGCCGGCCACCGATTGCTGATAGCCAAAATAGGCCGGTACAGTGCCACCGCTATTTTCACTTAACTGTTGCCCACGCCGGTCATCTTTATTTGCCACGGAATAATCCAGCATGGCAAACCAGCGCAACTGAGGTGACTGGCGGTACTGCGCCATGATATAGCCGCCTTGCCCTAGTTGGTCCTGGCGGAATAGTGGTGAGAAAAAACCGTCAACCTGCAACCGCTCTTGTTGTATTTCGCTGGAAAACTCCCATTTTTCCAGTTGATAGCGCATATTCAGCATCACCCGGCTTACGCTAAAGTCTGACGCATAGAAAGGCTCAGTTTCACTGGCGCGGTAACTGAACTTGGAGTCCAGCAACACCATACCAAAACTGAAACGGCTAAGATCTGGCTGCCAGTAAAGGCTGGCCTGATGGTCAAAATCCATTTTCAGCTTGCCGCTAATCGCATTGCCCAGCAACAGCTCACTTTGCTGCGCTGATACCGGCGTTGTGCCGATACTCCAGTTAAAGGTGAAATCACCCAGGCTATTGTAATGCCGCGCTTGCAACGCCGCACCGTCACTGCCTACTGCAATATCGCGAAAGGCATCAAAATATACTGACTGCGGCAAGACAATAGAAGGCCGGGTAAAAGGCACATCACGGGTGCTGGAATACAGCCAATGTTGGTTCTTTATCCGCCCCAGATACAAGTTTGCCTGCAGGTCGGCACTATTATGGAAATACCAGTCCAGAAACAAATAGTCCAGCCGCAGGCCAGACGGATAGCGGTTACCACCATCCAGATAGACCAATTGCCCGGAGATATGCCAGGCAGGTGCAACACGTAAACGGCTGTTCAGGCCAAGCTCGGTCAGCTCGGCGGATGTATCACCACTGCTATTCACAAAACCACTGCCCGGCGCCTTAATAAGGCCCTGGGCAATAAAGCCGTTCCAATCAATATCGGCAGCTGATGCCGGTGAAAGCCACAAGGCAAGCAAAGCTGCGGCTACGGCGTTAGCGGTATTATTCAATGCGTAACTCCTTTACTGCCGGGTCGGCCTGATACTGCTCAACATAGCCAATACTGCCAGGCGTAGTGCGTAATAACTGCAGCATATGTGCTTGATCTGCTGCCAGTTGTGGCCGGCTGGCGGTGCCGGAAAAGCTCTGTCTGTCCCAGATGTTTGCTAACTGATACGGAAACAGCCGCAGCTGTTCACGGCTAAAACGTTGATGCTCGGGACTGTTGTCGGGTAACACCACAACATAAATAGGAGAGCCATCCGGCCATTGAATTTGCCGCATGGTAAAAATACTGCGCAGTTGTGCCTGGGTCAGTTTATCCAGTGGGACACTGTTATTTACCACGACAGTACTTGCGGCTGCACTTTTAAAGGCGCAACACGACAATACTATGGCCAACAAGGCCAACCACCTCATTGCCTAACCACACTGAAAATAGCTATAAACCGGGTATATGCTCTGATCACTGCAATCTGCTTTTAATAGAAAAGTGCCGGTTAAAATAACAAGCACTCAAGGAAATATCATTCTAGCACAGCAGGTTACACCTTGCCGCGGGCAAAATGTAACTGATTAAAGATTATTTTGCTCTGTTAGCTGGCCGGGCTGGTGCACGTTGGCCATCGCGGTGCTCTGGCTTGGGCGCTTTAGGTTTCTTTGGAGAGTACGGCTTGGCATTAAGTTTAGACTGCGGCAATGCATTTACCGGCGCAAAACCGTCCAGCACCTGGCGCGGTAACTCCTGCTTAATTAAACGCTCAATACCGGCCAGTTCTTTGCTTTCATCAGCGCATACCAGCGATACAGCATGGCCTGCGGCGCCAGCACGGCCCGTGCGGCCAATACGATGCACATAATCTTCAGCAACATTCGGCAGTTCAAAGTTAACAACCTGTGGTAGCTGGTCAATATCCAGGCCACGGGCCGCAATATCGGTAGCCACCAGAGCGCGGATCTCGCCCTTTTTAAAATCGGCTAATGCTTTGGTGCGGGCATTCTGGCTTTTATTGCCATGAATAGGCGCAGCATTAATACCGGCGTTTTCCAGATGCAGGCTGAGTTTATTCGCCATATGCTTGGTTTTAGTAAAAATAAGCACTTGCTGCCAGTTATTGTCGTTAATCAGCTTGGTGACTAAAGCCGCTTTACGGTTTTTATCTACCGGGTAAATAACTTGCTCAACCCGCTCTGCGGTAGTGTTGGCCGGGCTGACAGAAACCTCCAGCGGGTCATTTACCAGGCCTTTGGCCAGTTTACGGATATCATCCGAAAAGGTAGCTGAGAACAACAGGTTCTGGCGTTTTTTTGGCAGCAGCGCCAGCACTTTTTTTATGTCATTAATAAAGCCCATGTCCAGCATGCGGTCGGCTTCGTCCAGCACCAGCACTTCCAGCTGGGTGAAACGCACGGCATTTTGCTGATATAAATCCAGCAGACGGCCTGGTGTCGCCACCAAAATATCTACGCCACGGCGCAGCGCCATCATTTGCGGGTTAATTTTTACCCCACCAAATACCACAGTGCTGCGCAGTGGCAGGTACTTGCCATACACCGCTACGCTTTCTGCTACCTGGGCTGCCAGTTCGCGCGTTGGCGTTAAAATAAGCGCCCGCACCTGGTTAGGTTGCACCTTCCTGCCATTAGCAGCGCCGTCGGTCAGCAATTGCAGCAGCGGCAGGGTAAAGCCGGCGGTTTTACCGGTACCGGTTTGTGCCGCAGCCATTAGGTCACGGCCGCCAAGCACCGCAGGAATAGCCTGCAGCTGAATAGGAGAAGGAGTGGTATAGCCCTTGTCGGCAATGGCTTTAAGCAGCGCTGCCGACAGGTTTAAATCAGTAAATTGCATGCGATATCCCGCAGTTAATGCTGCGAAAAAAGTCTGCCGCAGCTGCAGTTGCCTCCCAAACGGAGGGGCGCGCAGCTTACAGCAAAAGCCCTGTCAGCGCGAGGAGTATCCGTTATTCATTTACCGTAGCGACAACTAGTTGTTCCGGTTTTGATACTGGCGCAACCGGTGTAGCTTGGTTAAGCTGACTATATAATAGTTAACGAATGTAAGGTGCTAAACCTGTGGGTTTAACACTTGCAGCGCCGGAGCAGGCATGAGGTTATGGACCACAGTTATTCTGTTCTACTGCTGCCCGGCACTGTCATGCCAATGGCCCGAACTGACATTTTTAGTCGGTGTAAACAAACCGCCTTATATTGAAGTGGCAACACAAACCGGCTATGAGCTGGAGTTGCTGCAGCAGGTGAGCCTGAAAATGCAGCGCTGCGCTGTATTTTTACATACACCTAATGGCCGGCTACTTGAACTGTTTAAGCAAGGCCAAGCCGATTTTGTTTCGCTACAGCGCACTGTGCCGGATGGCTTTAGCGCAACGCTGCCTTATATTCATTACGAAAATGTGCTGATTACCCGCACAGATCTGCAGCCTCCGGTCAATACATTGGCTGATTTAGCCGGTAAGCGGGTAATGGCATTTCAAAATGCGCACCTGTTTTTACCGCAAGACTACGCACAGCTGATCCCCCACTTTGCCAGTTATCAGGAAGTCGTCGATCAACAACAGCTACCCGCTATGCTGCTAAAAAACCGGGCTGATGTGCTGGTAATGGATAAAAATATTTTTGCCTACTACTACCAGCAAACCGCCCCCGGTGATACCCGCCTGCAGCAACTGCCGCTGTTTGGCATTAACAGCTATCACCTGCTGGGACAGGACAGCTGGCTGGTACAGCGTTTTAATCAGGCGTTGCTGGCATTTCAGCAAAGCCCGCAATACCGGCAGCTGCAGCTCAAGTACTTTCAGCAGGCGGATCAATAAAGCGGTGATGCTTGCGAGTGCATAAAAAAGCCGCAGCAAGCTGCGGCTAAACACCAGAGGAACCCGGCTAAAGCCGGGGTAAAACACCGTTAAAGTTTAGTAATAGTCATTACCGGTGCCTCCGAATTTGTGGCATTTACGCTAAAGCGGTAAGTGCCCACTTCGGTTACATCCAGCGATAGGTTGCCGCCGTTGGATTCAAGTGTTTTGCCCTGCCCCAGGACAAAAGCACCATTTTGCGACCCGTAGTTCACCGTAGCCCAGTTCGCATCAGCAAACTTAAACTCGTAGGGTTTAATCGTATTCAATGTCACATCGATACTATAAACATTGCCGCCAACATAGGTCATGGGGTCGTTATTTGACCACGTCGGTGTGTTCATATCACCTTTGAGGTACACCGTAACATCCACACCGTAAGGCGGTAACTCCTGCACGGTTAATACTGGTGCATCTTTATTCGTGGCATCCACTACAAACACATAGGTTGCCGTATTTACGATAGTAATCTGCAAATTAGCCCCACCGCGATTCAACGTTTTTGCTTGCCCCAGCGTTACGCTCTGGCCATCTGCGCCGGCGCCAAAATCTACTGTCGACCAATCCCCGGAGGCCAGTTTAAACTCGTAGTTGCCGGCGGCAATATCAATGGTTGCCATATAGATACCGTCACCTTCGTAGTTAAAGGCATCTACTTCACCCCAACCATTCATGTCGCCACGCACAAATACGGTGGTAGCTTCATACGGTGGAATATCGGGTGCACCAGTGGTGGCATCAGCCGCCAGGCCTGTACCCTGTGCGCCCTGTTGTTGTTTAACAAATACCGCTATGGTTTGTGCCGGTACGGTGAAAGTGCCCTCATCTGCGCCTTCGCTAAAGCTTGCCGTGCGCACCCGGGTATCTGCAGAAGCCTGCTGGATAGGGTGTAAGTCAAAACCGGCTGCGGTACGCACAGTATGCGATTGCTCTTCGGGCGTGCCGTTAACAACCACAACTAAAGCGTCCAGCATTGGGTCCAGATCGGTTAAACCCGCGCCGTCATCAATGCTCATCACTATTAAACCCTGCGTCTGGCTTTTACCGATATTATGAAAACCTACCCGGGCTATAACATCATCAGCGCTAACCAGCCGGAACAAGTTGCTACCAGCACGGATACTTAAAAACTCTTTAAATACATCGCTGGCAAAACGGATATCGTCTGCTGCCGGTTTGGCATTCGGGTTAGTCAGTATATTGCTGATGCGCTGCCAGTTAGCTTCGTTCTTTTCAAGTGGCGGTAAACCAATGGCAAAGTTGTTGGTTTGCATGCTGAAATCAACAAAGTTAAACCAGTCGCCGGAGTCGTAGCTATCACGGTCCATTGATTTTGAGCGCAGGAAATCATCACCCATTTGCAAGAATGGAATACCCTGGCTCATCAGCGGGATGGCAATAGCCATATTATGTACCCGCACCCGCTCGTCGATACTGACACTCGCCGCCAAGCCATACTGCAGTTGATCCCACAGGGTTTCATTATCGTGCTTGGACACGTAGTTAATAATATCGGCTGGTTTTTCGGCATAGCCTGCCGCCTGACCGTTCCAGGTATAACTGGATGCCGGGCCTGCAATACCCTGATAACTTTGCAGCACGTAGTCTTTTAACGTACCGGCCAGGCCAATGCGGATTAAATCCTGTTTACGCAGGTTCTCCTCTGTTGCTTCATTGCTAAACAGTACGGCATCACGCACTTCATCACGCAGCCTGTCGTTAAAGGTGCCGACGCCAGAGCCTGCCATATCCTGCTGCTTGGCTTGCACAAATAAGCGGTTGTCGGCTACTTCGCCAAAGTTCCAGCCTTCACCGTAAAAGTACACGTCAGGTGCCACGCTGCTTACTATGTCACGGGTCGCCAGAATGCTGTCTTTCGGGTGGTGGCCCATTACGTCAAAGCGGAAGTCGTTAAAACCAAAATCCCGTGCCAGAATCACCATTGAATCCTGCATAAATTTTTCGAACATACGATGCTCAGTAGCGGTGTTCTCGCAGCAGGTTGAACGCTCCATGGCGCCGCTAACCGGGTTATAGCGGTGGTAATAACCGGGCACGATTTTGTCAAACACTGAAGTGGTGTTCAGGCCGGAAGCACTGGTATGGTTGTACACTACGTCCAGCACGGTGCGCAGGCCAAGATCGTTCAGGGCTTTGTTCATCGCCCGTACTTCAGTAACACGCGCTACGCCATCCGGGTTAGAGGCATAGCTGCCCTCCGGGGCAATAAAGTGCTGCGGATCATAACCCCAGTTAAAGCCATCAATGCCGCGAATAGCCTGTACCAGTTCCTGTGCTTTCTCACCAAATGGTGAGTAGCCTTGCAACACTGACAACAAGGCGTCACCTGCGCTGGTGTTGCCACATACCGGCGCTGCTGCATTTAACTGACATAAACGGCCAACAGTCTCGGTTAGCTCAATACGGCGGCTGGCATCTTCATTAATATTGGCCTGATCGTTTAACGGCAGCAGGTGAAAGTGTGTTAAGCCGTTATCCGCCAATGATTTTAAGTGTTTTACCGGTTCAGAGTCTGTTTCGGTAAAGGCCAGATACTTACCACGGTTAGCCGCCGTTACGCTTTGATCTCGGATGGAAAAATCGCGTACGTGGCCTTCGTAAATCACAATGTCTTCCGGTTTAGCAACAGTAGGAACCGTGCGGTCATCCCAGCCAGCCGGTTTTAAGTCGTCATCGTCCAGGTTAACAAACTGACTGTAGCGGCCGTTGGTAGATACGCTCAGCGAATAAGGGTCAGTCGCTTCAGTGGTCTCTACCTTGCGGGTTTGCGGATGATAAACCGTGACCTCATAGCGGTAGAACTGACGGTCCAGTGCGCTACTGCCGGCATAGCTCCAGATCCCTGTTTCGCTGTCTGCTGTCATCGCATGGGTAGCAGTTAGGGTTTTGGTGGCATTGTATACTTTCAGGTTTACACTGCGTGCCGTTGGGGCCCACACTTTAGCGGTAATACTGCCACCTTCGTAAATAACCCCTAAACTGGCTTCATCAGCATCGTTATCCGCTTTGGTGTATAAATCATCCAGCACCTTTGCTGCCTGTATCCAGGTGGCATCCAGCAGCACGTTTTCGCTGTCGTAAGCGGCAAGTACCAGCTGGTTTTTCAGCATGGCTTTGGCTTCGTCCGCGGTAAAATCAACGCTAAATGCACTTTGCTCTGCCAGATGCGGCACTAATGCTTTTTGCTCGTCAGTTAAAGGTACCGGCGTTAACGACACGGCACTACCGGGTATTTTTTCATCAAAGTCTACTTCCAGGCTGGCATCTGCAGCGTGGTGCAGTTTTACCTCTGCCGCTGTTGCTGCTATCGCAGAGCTCCAGACAAAAGTATGTTGATCTAGCCAGTGTGCTGCCGCACCGGCAATGCTGACACCTAAAGACACCACCGGATACTGATACACATCAGGCTTAGCAGAGAAGGTCCAGTTCATGCGGGAGAAATCAGGCTCACCTTCCGGTTGCTGTTGCGTCAACGGCATTTTCATGTCGGCGTCGCTTAAGTCTTTTTCATCACCCTTGTGCACAATAAAGTTGCCGCAGGCGCCCTCGGTACCAGCATAGCCCGGTTTTATATTAAGCACCCAATAAGCACCATAGTTCACATCTACACCGTTGTGCACCAGGCCGCCTTCCCACGACGGCGCTACAGAAGATGCCTCATAGGCATCGCAGCTTTCATTATTCCAGGTGTGTAAAATCCAGTCAGTATAATTACCATCAGAGCGTTTGTAATACAGCACCGCCTGATTTGCCCCCGCCATTACTACAGGATCCGGGGCGTCAGGGTCATAACCAATAATACAGGACTCATTATTGGCACTGGGAAATGACGGCTTTTTACATTTTATCGGTGGCGGATCAATACAGGCCGTGCCTGCCGCATCGGGAATTTGCGGCACATTGCAGGTTAGTAATACTTCACCGGGTTTAGTTGAATCACCGCCGCCACAGGCAGCCAGCATATGAGCCGCCAGCGCCAGCGCGCTGAGCTTTAGCAGTTTTATTGTTGTAGTCATTATTCTTGCTCCAAAATCCGGTTAAAAGGTGTACACCGCGCCAAGGTAGAACTGGCGGCCAAAAAACTGGATAGTGCCGGTTTGCGCTTTGTCACCGAAGTAGCTTTTTGTCGGCTCGTCGGTCAGGTTATTCACCTGGAACAACACCTTGAAATTGTCGTTAATGTCGTATGACGTTTGCATATCGATCACCGTTTCACTGTCAAAGTTGGTGATTTGCTCATCTATACCCACTTGCGATGACACAAAAGGCGAGCGGTAGCGGGCGCTGACACGGGCGTCAAAGCCCTGATAGTTCCAGAATACTGTGCTGCTAAATACATCCTGCGACAGGCCTTCAAAGGTGGTTTCTATCGCAGCGCCGCCAAGGCTGTTAATCAGGCTGACTTCGCTTTCGGTATAAGAGTAACTGCCCTGCACACCAAGGCCGGACCACAGCTCTGGCAGAAAGTCGAACACCTTGGTAAAGGCCAGCTCAGCACCACGGATATAACCGCCCTCGCCGTTATTTACTGCGGTAGAGAAAGCGCCGTTAAAGGTTTCACGCGGAATGCCATCTTCGTCAACAATAACGCCTGGCACATCAAAACCTGCACCAGCGAAATCAAACTCCTGAATGGTAAAATCGTTCACAAATGACTTAATGTCTTTGTAAAACAAAGCAAAAGCGATGGCACCGGATGGAATGTAGTATTCATACGACAAATCGTACTGGGTTGCCTCAAACGGCCGTAAAAACGGGCTGTTGGAACTGTTGCCATTGATCTCACCATCATCGCTGATGGTAATAGAGGTGTTAGACGCCAACCGATTAATCGGCGGGCGCGACATCACTTTGGCAGCAGCAAAACGAATTTGTGAGTTGTCGGTAATGGCAAAGTTAAGGTTAAGCTGCGGCAACACATCGGTGTATTTTTCGCCCAACACGCCGGGCGCATAGCGGGTGTTTACCAGGCCGGCGTCATCGGTAATATTTTGCGCACCGCGCAGCGGGTCGCCATTTACATCGGCTAAGTCGGTAGCGCTTTGGTCGGTTTGCACTACACGCACACCAATATTACCGCTTAGCCCAATACCAAAAATTTCCGTGTCCAGGTTCGCCATCACATAACCGGCCAGCACATCTTCATATACTTCGCCGCTTTCCAGCATAGTCCAACCCGTATCGGGGCCGTTTGCTACTTGCTGCGACGGCAGGATACCGGCATTACCGGTGCCCCAGGTTTGCACAGGTTGCGGAATACCCTGAGGGAACCAGGCATTTAATGCTTTATCCAGATCTATCGCCAGGTAACTGGGGTAAGTGGCAAAGTCACCTTTAAAATTCACTACCTCTGCCATATCATCAGTTAAACGCAGCGGTGGCTGCGACGCTAAAAAGGCACCGTCGCTACCATATTCAAATACCGAGCGGTCATTTTTGTAGGTGCGCTCTGAGTAACGCACGCCGGCTTCCAGCGAGGCAATAACCGGCATATCCAGCACCCAGTTGGCATCAAAACGATAAGCGATGACTTCATCTTCGTTCAAATAAGGGTAAATGCCGTATTTGCTTACCATTACCTTATCAATGTCAGAAAATGCAGCCGCCTGATTAAAACCCACGCTTGGCAGGTTAAGGCCATTTAACAGGTAAGAAATTGATACATTGCTGTCCAGCACCGGCGTGGCAACAGTGGCATCTTCGGCAACCAGGCCCCACAACAAACCATTGCGAAAATCGCTTTTAGCGCTGGAGTGCGAAACGTCAACTGACAGATTTACTGTATCGGTAACATCCCAGTCGGCATTAATACCAAAGCTGCGAACTTCGTCGTAGTCGCGGTTGTCATCATTAACCAGCTCAACCCGGGTAAAGCTGCTGGAGGTGCGGTTAAAGGTGCCGCCAATAACCGAACTGTCGTTTAATACCGGGTTGCCCAACGCTGCTGTCGGGCCGCCAAACTTAACGCGAAAACCACGGGCAAAGGCTTCTTTTTCAAACTTTGATAAAAACGCATCTGCTTTTAGCGTAAAGGCATCATGTGGTGTCCATTCCAGCGCGGCCATATAGCCATCGCGGGTTTCTTCACCGCCGCGGTGCTGCAGCTCAAACCCTTCGCTGATATATTCATTTACGCCATCATCGTTAGTGTCTTTCTGGCCGTTATAGGCCAGGCCGGCAAACTGTGTGGCAACACTGGGCTGGTACAGCCGGGCATAGCCGGCAGCAAAACCCAGAGTGTCGCCAAGAAATTTACCCTGATACGACATACTGAAACGGTGGCCAAAATCGACGCCATCCGGCACTTCGTTGGCACGATCGTTATACATGCCGCGGGCATTTACGGTAAAGGTGTGTTGTTTTTCATTGCGCAGCGGGCTGGCGGTTTGCAGCTCTACCGTGCCGGCCACACCGCCTTCAATTAATGAAGCTTTTGGCGATTTATACACCGCAGCTGAATTAATCAGTTCCGACGGATACTGGTCAAACTCAATATTACGCTTGCCACTGGTAGACACCTGCTCACGGCCATTCAGGGTAGAAAACACAAAACCACCCGACATACCGCGAATATTAATCTCTGCTGCCTGGCCCCCGGTACGCACCGCTGAAATGCCCGGCAAGCGGGTCAGTGCATCGGCCATCGACACATCCGGCAAAGCGCCTAAATCATCTGCAGAAATGGTTTCCGATACGGTATCGCCAAAACGTTTGGCGTCCAGTGAGCGGAACAGGCTGCTGGCAAAGCCACGCACCTGAATAACCTCAACCGCATCTTCCGCTGCCGGCTGAGTATTGTTTTGCAACGTTGCCTGTTGATTTGCTGATTGCTGCGCCTGATCTGCTGTTTGTGCCACAGCAGAACACGCCAGACTCCCCACCCCTGCCATAGCAAGCGTGAGCAGACTAAGCTTGAACTTATTCATGCCCTGTATCCCCGTTTTATTTTTATGTTGTTTTTTTAAAGGTTGCGCGCTCCATGCGACCGGCATGAAAACCTGCAGCCTGTTGTTTCAGTGTTTATTTATTAACCGTTAAACAGTAACCCGCAATATGAATACGTATTCAGTCGTCCATCACGGTGCAAAAAGGCTAATGCTGTTCCCGCAGTCGCACCAAACTGGTATATAAAACACCATTCAGAGCACTGTCGATGTGCAGGAAAAACCACGAAAGCACAGTTTTGGTGCACGAATACGTATGCATAAACTTGTATGCCACCAGCTAAACGTTTACACATTGAACAGCTGGATAATTACCCCATAAGACAAATTAACAGGCACCCGGCAGGCCACCTGCCACATAAAAAGAGAGGCAACATGCTCAATATTAAACTGACACCGGTAATGGCCGGCTTGCTGGCGGCAGGTACACTGTTTTATGCCACTGCGGCAGCAGCTTTTTGTCCGCAAACTTCAGATGCCACACCGAAGGGCCCGATTGCCCTGAATGAACAGGGCGAATTTGTGCCCGGCTGGGCTAAAAGTGCGGTCTGGTATCAGGTATTTCCTGAGCGCTTCCGCGATGGCGACCCGGCCAACAACCCGACAGTAGCCGATATTGCCGGTGCTGATCCGGTAGAAGAGCCCAAAGTGTGGCAGGTACACCCCTGGGGCAGCGACTGGTATAAGTTACAACCTTACGAAGTTGCCAATGGCGAACCGGAACTGTGGAAACACTTGTTGCGCCGCCGCTATGGCGGTGACTTGCAAGGGGTGATCAGCAAGCTTGATTACATTAAAGATATGGGCTTTAACGCCATTTACCTGAACCCGGTATTCGATGCGCCTTCGCTGCATAAATACGACGGTGCCAGCTTTCACCATATCGACCCTAACTTTGGCCCGGACCCGGACGGCGACCGCGCGCTGATGGCGAAAGAAAACCCGCTGGATCCATCCAGCTGGGTATGGACCAAAGCCGACGAACTGGCATTGGAACTGATTAAACAGGCCAAACAGCGCGGCATCAGAGTCATTTTTGACGGCGTATTTAACCATATGGGTGCCAACAGTTTTGCTTTTCAACACCTGAAGCAGCACCAGCAAAACTCGCCTTATAAAGATTGGTTTACCGTAAACAGCTTTAAAGACGAAAAAGCCGGCACTGAATTTAGCTATGAAGGCTGGTTTGGTGTGCCGTCGCTGCCTGAATTTAAAGAAGATAAAAACGGCCTGGTGCAGGGCCCTCGCGATTATGTATTTGCCGCTACCGAGCGCTGGATGAACCCCAAAGGCAAAGGTGCCGAGTATGGTATCGATGGCTGGCGGCTGGATGTAGCCTTTTGTGTGGCGCACGGTTTCTGGAAAGACTGGCGCGGCCATGTAAAAACCCTTAACCCAGAGGCCTATATCACCGCAGAAATTGTTATGCCGCCGGAACTGGTAAAACCTTATCTGCAGGGTGATGAATTTGATGGCGAAATGAACTACAACTTTGCCTTTACCGCCGCTGAGTTTATGTTTAACCCGCCGCCACATAACATAAGCGCCACAGAATTTGATGCCAAACTGCGTGAGATGCGCGGTTTGTATCCTAAAGGCGTGGCGTATGTAACGCAAAACCTGTTTGGCAGCCATGACTCCAACCGGATTGGCTCGCACATTGTTAACCGCGGCATTGGTAACTTCCGTGATTGGGGCGGCTACTTTCAGTTATCACAGGTTGGCAGTAACCCGGATTACAAAGTACGTAAACCCAATGACGAAGAACTACGCCTGCAAAAGCTGTTTGTTATTTTTCAGATGACCTACGTTGGCGCGCCTATGGTGTATTACGGTGATGAAGTAGGCATGTGGGGCGCCAATGACCCGGATGATCGCAAACCGATGATCTGGGATGATATTAACTATGAAGATGAAGTAACTAATCCGGACGGCAGCAAACGCCCGGCCGATAAGGTTACCGTAAATAAAACATTGCAGCAGCATTACCGCAAGATGATCCAGTTACGTAACCGCCTGCCAGCATTACAACTGGGTGATTTCAGCACCCTGCTTACCGATAACGACAAAGCGCTGTATGGCTTTGAGCGCCGTTATCAGCAGCAACGGGTACGGGTTATTCTGAATAACAGCGATAAGCCGCAGCAAGTGACACTAAGCCGCGACCAGCTAAACTGGCAGGAGCAGATTGACCAACTGCCGGTAACGGTAAACGGCGATAAAATCCGCCTGACTATTCCGGCCAAATGGGGTGCAGTGCTGCTGGCGCAGTAACCGAAAAACAACAGCCACCTGCGAGGGTGGCTTTTGCTTACACAGCTATCTGTTTTAGCGCTGTTTATTTAACGGATAATGCTGGCTGCACATGCGGTTAAAGTGGCCCACGTCATCAATGCGGCGTAAAAACGACTGAACCTCAGGCTTAGTGCTATCTGCCGGCACTAATTGAGACGGGTAAATACCGTAGCCAGAAAATAAACAGTGCCATGAGTTGATACTGTAGTAACTGTCCAGTTTATTGGCTGTCAGGTAAGGGCCAATATCCTCTCTGCTTAGCCAGGCCCGGGTTAAGCCTTTCAAGTGCAGCGGTAAGTCTTCATTGGCAGCATTATCACGCCAGTATTGGCTATCAGTTCTGTTATTTAAACGATAATGCCCGACAATATAATCGCGTATGCCCTCAAAGCGGCTGTTAATGCGCTGATTAAACTCTGGCTGCAGGGCGTCACTGTAATTGCCTTTGACCAAACAATCCGCAAACATCTCTACGGTAGTTTGCACCAGATGCAAAGCCGTTGCCTCCAGCGGCTCAATAAAGCCTTGCGACAACCCCACCGCAAGGCAGTTTTTGTACCAGTGCTGCTCCAGCCTGCCAACTTTCATTTTCAAATGTCTTGCCGCAACACTGTCATCAACGCCAAGGTGTGCTCTGAGTTCCTGTTCTGCCTGTTCAGCGCTACAGTATTTCGAGCTGTATACATAGCCATTACCAACACGGCTGGTCAGTGGAATACGCCATGCCCAGCCATTACGCAGTGCGGTGGATTGCGTCATCAGTTTTTCATCAGGCAGACAAGGCGTTTGCATAACCACGGCAGCATCATTAAACAAGTTTGCGCTGTAACTGATAAACTTAACCCCCAGTGCCTGGCTAATTAAGCGGGCAGAAAAGCCGGTACAGTCGACAAAAAAGTCTGCTTCAAGCACACCATGTTGCGCCGACACCAGGGCATTGATAGAGCCATCTTCAGCTATAACAACGTCACTGACACTAAACTCGCGATAAGTTACCCCCTGGCTTTTAGCATAAGTTGCCAGAAACTGGCCTAATAACGTGGAGTCGAAATGGTAGCCATACTCCACACTAAACGGGAAAGACTCATCAGCTAAAGGCTGGCGGCCTTGCTGTGCCAGGGTAGCATTAAGGAAGTAGTGCTCCGGGTTTGCATTGACATCCAGCCCCAGACGACGGTAATAACAACTATGAATAAATACATCCTGGGTGTGTAAATCTGTCTGGGCGACAAAGGGATGAAAATAACGGCTGTATCCCGGTGCGTCTGTCCAGCCAGTAAACTCAATACCCAGTTTGTAAGTGGCATTGCAGGCACTCATCCACTCAGCTTCAGGGATACCTAAGGTATTAAATAACCCACGCAGTTGTGGCGTGGAGCCCTCGCCCACACCAATAGTGGCTATTTCAGGTGCGCCGACAAGCTCTATGGTGATATCAGCTGCCAGGTGCTTTCTTAACAAACAAGCCGTTATCCAACCGGCTGAGCCGCCGCCTACAATCACGACTTTATTCATTTTTTTTGGCGCTGATACCATGCAGATAGCTTTCCTGTGTGGGTAATTGACTAACATAACCTGAGAATACAGCACTGATATTACTCATAAAATCACTGCATTCTGCCTCAGGCAGAGTATTGGCTAACGGGCTGTAACTGTGCGGCATAATACCCTGCCCCAATAACACCTGATACCAGCCCATTTCTGAGAACAGCTCATCACTGCGGCGAAAAACCCGGCCGGAGTCAGCAAAAAGCGCAATCCGCTCGGTTAGTGTGTCAGGTACTGCCATCTCGCGGCATCTTTTCCAGAACGGCTCACTGCGCTGGTTAAGATGATAGTGCAGAATAATAAAGTCGCGGATAGCTTCCATTTCTAAATCGGCCTGGCGGTTAAACTCATCTGCCAGACAGGTATCTGCAGGGTTTTGAGGAAATAACTTAAGAAAACGCCCTATACCCGATTGGATCAAATGCAAACTGGTAGACTCCAGCGGCTCTAAAAACCCGCTGGCCAACCCCAACGCCAGACAGTTTTTATGCCACTGTTTTTTACGTCGGCCTGTGGTAAACCGCAAAAATTTGGGGGCCGACCTTTCGCCTTCAGGTAAATGTTGCAGCAAGGTGTCAAGTGCCTGCTCCTGCTGCATAAAGGCGCTACTGTACACCATGCCATTCCCTGTGCGGCTTTGCAGCGGTATATGCCACTGCCAGCCCGCAGCGTGCGCTATTGAGCGCGTGTAAGGTTGTGTGGTATTACCCTGTCTGGTTTGTATTGCAATAGCACTGTCAGCCGGTAGCCAATGCTGCCAGCTCTCGTATCCTGTATTAAGCGCCTCTTCAATCAACAAGCCGCGAAAGCCACTACAGTCGATAAAAAAGTCGGCTGCCACAACCTGATTATCATCAAGTATCAGATTGCGGATGCTGCCACTTGCCGGGCAGATATTAACCCGTGAAATTTTCGCATCAATGCGGTGTACGCCTAACTTGACCGCGTAATCACGCAGTAAGCGGGCATAAGCAGAGGCGTCAAAGTGATAGGCATAACTTAGCCCCGGAATAGTGGTTCCGGGCAATGTTTTAGCAGGCGAAAACTTATTCGCTTTTGCCGCCAGAAAATTTAACGAATAGCGCCAATAGTCTGAGGCGTTTTGCGGTGATTGCCTGAGCCAATAATTGATAAAATGGGTTAAGCCGACATTGCTGCCAACATCACCAAAAGCATGCATATACTGGCTGGACGCCTGCCCCCAGCCTGCAAACTCAATACCCAGCTTAATCGTGGCATCCGTCTGCTGAATAAAATACCGCTCATCAATACCCAGCAACTGGTTAAAGCTCTGAATGGGTGGAATAGTGGCTTCGCCTACCCCGACAGTGCCAATATCAGTAGACTCAACCAGAGTTAACCTGATCTTGTCTTTAAACACTTTGGCAAGGGCTGATGCTACCATCCAGCCAGCACTGCCGCCGCCTGCGATTACTATATGACGAATACCATTCTGGTGCATATTTTGTCCCTATAAAAAAGCCCCTGACAACAGGGGCTTTGTAATGTCAGACAATATTAAGGTTAGAACTTATAACCAAAGCCAAGCATAAAGTTACGGCCATATCTTTGATAGTCTTGCGCGCCAATAACCTGGCCGGTTTCACCATCAACAAAATTGGTAACAAAAGGCTCGTCGGTAATATTCTGTACCTGGAATGTCACGCTCAGGCCTTTCAGTGCATCGATAGACGATTCTGAGAAGTCATAGCCCAGTTGTGCGTCCCACAACGTCTCAGCTGCTGCTGTTCTGGTATCCAGGTTAGCACTCTGATTACGCACTGCACCCTGATACTCTGAGCGATGGTTCATGCTGGTACGGATTTGGAAGCCTGCTTTTTCATAGTACACAGTGAAATTGTATACTTTGTCAGATAAGCCAGGGATCTCCTGCTGCATACCTTTCACATCTACTTCTGAATCCAGGAAAGTAGCACTTAATACCGCACCAAAACCATCCAGTGCTTCAGTCAGAACATTAAACGGCACTACTGCTGTTAACTCAGCACCACTCACTTTGGCATCACCAACGTTGTCCGGTATGGTATTAACACCCAGGTTGGTAATTGGCACATCTTCCGGATTAGGCGTGTTAAAGTCTGAGAAGTCAAAAATGGTATCGTTATTGGCAACCCAGTCTTTTATGTCTTTGTGGAACAATGCTGCAGACACATAACCTTCACTGGTGTAGTAATATTCGTACGACAAATCAAACTGATCGGCAACGATAGGTTTTAGTGAAGGGTTACCACTACCAGAGCTCCATGGTGACGTGGTTAGATCGTCAGGGTTAAACACGCCAGGGTTGTTGCGTCCGCGATCAAAACCATAGCTAAAACTTGAGTTCATTTGATCCATACGTGGGCGTGCCACAGTGCGTGCTGCGCCAAAACGCAATTGCTGCTCATCAGTTACTTTTAATACCAGGTTTAAACTTGGTAATACATTGCTGTAGCTGTCACCCTGCGTTGTAGGGTCAATATTTAACCCACCTTCCGGGCGTGAGCTGACCTGAAAACCATCCGAGCTTTGGTCTGTGTATACATATTGTACGCCGATGTTACCGTATAACGGTAAATCAAACACATAGCTGCTTATATCCGCTTTTACGTAAGTAGTATAAATATCTTCAAATACTGTCCAGGTACCACGCCATTTATCAGGGACTGTGTCGCCCTGCACTACAGAGTCATATACACCATCGCGATACATTGCCAGTGAGTCATAGGCAATCATGTTACCCATGCCCAGATAACCAAGAGATACGTTACCCAAATAATATTTATCGGCAATAGGTAGGGTCGAATTTACGTCGCCGGCCACATAATTAGGCACGCGTAAGTATTCACCGTAGTCTACTTTCGACTTTTCACGTTTGCTGTAGTTAACACCTACCTCTACAGAACTAAAAAAGTCATTTTCTAGCAGCCGGTTTGCCGCAAGCTTGAAGGTGGTCATTTCGTCTTTAGTTTCAGGCGTCAGTAAGTTACCGTCCTGACCATCAACACCCACTTCACCTACACCCCAGTTTCTTGCTGCACCTAACTCAAATAATGCACGGTCTGAGTAATCCAGAGAAGGGGTAAAAGTTGCACCGGTAAGGCTGTCGTTCATTTCAACGATAATGTCGTCACCTACACCCTGGCCGGCATTACCACCACGACCGGTTGTGGCATAACTTTCCATAACCCACAGTTTACGGTCGGCTTTTGAATAGCTTAAATCGGCTTCAAGAGTCCAGTCAGACAACTGGTATTCAACGTTCGCGCCAAACGAGGTCAATTCTGCCTGACGGAAGTTTACGTCGTTACGCACTATGCCTTTAACATCATTGGCACGGAAACGTGTTGCCACACCATCACGCTCTTCCAGTATGTCGATAGTAGAAGAGCCATCATCACGGCCATAACCAATAGGTAACTCAACACCACGTAAGATTTGTTTGTCTTCAAAATCAACGTACATGGCATCGAATGTAAGATGTAGATCTTTATTTGGCGCAAATTCCAGTACACCAAGCACCGAATCCCGGGTCAGTTCAGAAGAACGAACATATGGCTTTGCACCACCCAGCCGGCGAATACCGTCATCATTCTTATCGTAATTCCAGGCGTGCCAGCGCTCTTCCTGGTTGGGTGACTGCATATGTGCATAGGCCAACGCCACACCCACTTTGCCGTCATTAAACTGGTCGATATAACCGATAGAGCCGCGTTTACCCTGATCATCCATATCTGGATTAACCGCTTCTAAACCGTTTTTCTCAAAACGCACGTTAGCATTAATAATGCGCTCGTTTTTATCTAGCGGACGAACTGAGCGTAAGTCAACAGTACCACCAATCCCCTGAGTGATAAGTGATGCATCCGGCGTTTTATATACTACAACTTCACTGATAACCTCAGATGGGTACAGATCGAATTCAACCCCACGGTTATCACCGATAGAAACCTGCTCGCGGCCGTTAAATGTTGTGGTATTGAAATCACCACCCATACCACGAACAGAAATCAGACTGGCACGGCCATCCAAACGCTGTGCTGACAAGCCCGGTAAGCGTGCTATAGATTCCGCAATACTGGAATCCGGCAGCTTGCCGATATCTTCAGCAGAAACAGAATCTACAATGCTGTTAGAGTACTGTTTGGTGTTAATTGACTCGGCAACAGAGCGTCTAAATCCTTTTATTTCAATAACTTCTACGCTTGCAGCAGCCTTTGCTTTCTCTCTGGCTTCTGCTGGCGACTCGCGTTGTTCTGCGTCAGCCGATGTTTCTTGGGCTGCAATACTGTAGCTGCTCAACCCGACCGTTGCTAAGGCAACCGTCAACATATTGAGTTTAAATTTAGTCATGTCCTTCATCCCCGGTGTGTTGTGTGTGCTGTCTGTCAGCTGTAAGCGCAGCCGTATCAGTACAACCAGACTTCTGTCTAAGGCTATTTATTAAACTTATTAGCGCAACACCTCAACATGAATACGTATTCATAATTACTAATTTGCACAAACACAGAGCGGTCATCGCAAAAACGCACCAACGCAGTGCAAACTGCATTCTGCCTACATAAGTTTAGACTAACAGCCACCTGTGCAGCCTGCCAGAACAGATCTGCAGCCCTTTGCAGGACTTCGTCGCATGATATTTTCAATGCATACGTATGCAACAGGTTTAATAAATACATAACCCTGATTTATGCTTGCACCACCATATGGCAGCCCGTAGCAAACTTGTGGATCTTGCTTTGCTGCCAGCGCGGAGCAAAATATGAAAAATAATATTCTGACGGGATACAGCCTGGCGGCGTTTGACTGCAGCCAGAGTACACAGCCACAACCGGTATTAGCGCAGCTGCGCCAGTTTATTCTGCAGCAACTGCCGCAGGCGCCCAGATTAACGGATGCCGCCAGCACACTGAATATGAGCAGTCGCACGTTACAACGCGCCCTGCAACAAGCGGATACCAGCTTTCGTCAGCTGATGTGTCAGTGCCGGCACCAGTTGGCACATCACTATTTACAAGACGCCAGCCTGAGCCTGCAGCAAATTGCTTTTCAGCTTGGATTTGCAGAACAGAGCAGCTTTCAAAAAGCATTTAAATGCTGGCAGGGCTGCTCACCGGGCGTGTTTCGCCAGCGTCAGCAGCTCGCGGCAAACAGACGTCGTCATTTATCCGGCTTGCACCAGCCGGGGTTACAGGTGAATTATGGAATTAATTAAGCAACTCGCCGCACTGGTGGGTTTGCAGGACAGCTACGTACACGCGCAGGGCCACACTGAAGTGATTAGCCTGGATAAACAACAGGCCATATTGCAGGCAATGGGATATGACTTAACGTCGAATGATGCCATGCAGGAAAAAATCGTTGAGCTAAGTGAGCAGCCATGGCTTGAAGTTATCGCCCCGGTTACTGTGTGTCAGCAAGGCGAGCTACTACGCATTCGTGTACAACAGTTACAGCAAAACGCTGTCAGCGACTGGCAATGGCAAATTAACACTGAAGAACAACAGCAGTTCAGCGGCAGCCTTACCATTGCCGCCAAAGATATCATCGAGCGCCGCCAAACCCGCCAGGGCGAAGTATTGGCCGCCGAACTGGTTTTAGATATCAGCTTACCGTTGGGATATCACCAGTTAACGCTAAGCAATAACCGCCAGCACTATAGCCAGCAACTGATTATTACACCGCAGCGCTGCTTTCAGCTGCATGACAAAGCCGTGCTACATAAAACCTTTGGCCCGGCTATTCAGCTGTATGCGGTTAAATCGGCGCGCAACTGGGGTATTGGCGACTTTGCCGATCTGCAACAGATAGTTGCACCACTGGCAGAGCAAGGCGTTGATTTTATTGGTTTAAACCCACTGCATGCACTGTACCCTGAATTACCACAAGACTGCAGCCCGTATAGCCCGAACAGCCGCTTATGGTTAAATACCGAATATGTCGCGCTGGAGTACACCGCAGAATTTGCCGACTGCACAGCCGCACAGCAACTGGTTAACTCTGAAAGTTTTCAGCAGCGCTTACAACATTTACGTGAACAAACTTACGTTGACTATATCGGCGTAGCCACAGCCAAAAAAGCGGTGGCGACGTTATTGTTTCAGCAGTTTAAACAGCAACATCTGGCAAAAAACACCGCGCGTGCAGCGCTGTTTCAGCAGTTTGTGGCAGATGGTGGCGACAGCCTGCGCCAACTGACTATTTATCAGGTGTTACAGGGTCAGTTGTTTCAGCAAGACTGGAATATGGCCGCCTGGCAAAATTTTCCGCAGCAACTGCGCGATCCGCACAGCAGTGCCGTAGCAGAATTTGCCAGTGCAAACAGCGACGCCATAAACCAGCAACTGTATTTGCAGTGGCAGGCACAGTTGCAGCTGGCAGAGGTAAAACGTTTGTGTCAGCAGCACGGCATGGCCATTGGCCTGTACTGCGATGTTGCCGTTGGCACCAGCCGCAGCAGTGCAGAAAGCTGGGGCGCACCGGAAGATTATCTGCTGGATTTAAGCGTAGGTGCGCCGGCCGATATTATGGCGCCCAAAGGTCAGAATTGGGGCTTGTTAGCCTACAACCCGCAAACCTTACGGCAAAAAGCGTATCAGCCTTTTATTGAACTGCTGCAGGCCAACATGCGCTTTGCCGGAGCCTTGCGGCTGGATCATGTTATGGCGCTGTTACGTTTATGGTGTTGTCCGGTAGGTGCCGATGCCACTGCCGGCGCTTATATCCGCTTTCCGGCTGCCGACCTGTTTGCCATTCTGGCGCTGGAAAGCCAGCGCAACAGCTGCGTGGTAATAGGGGAAGATTTAGGCACAGTGCCGGTAGAGATCAGCCATTTGCTGGCGCAGTATCAGGTA
The DNA here is from genome assembly GCF_022436675.1 of Rheinheimera hassiensis. GTDB lineage: Bacteria > Pseudomonadota > Gammaproteobacteria > Enterobacterales > Alteromonadaceae > Alishewanella > Alishewanella hassiensis. Next base: position 411,327 of record NZ_JAKUJZ010000001.1, read on the forward strand.
TTGTCGTACCGGGTATTTATGCTGGAGCAAAAATCCGGCAGCTACGATTACGCCGCCCAGACCTATCCTGAACTGGCACTGGCAACGGTAACCACACACGATATGCCAACACTGGTGGGATACTGGCAGCAAGGTGATCTTGAGCTGCGCCACGAACTGGATTTATTTCCCAACCCGCAGGTAGCCGACAGCCTTTATCAGCTGCGTGCCGATGAAAAACAACTGATGAGCCAGCGCCTGCAACTGCATGAAGGCGATTACCAGCAGTTAATCCGCGCCAGCCATTTGTTTACTGCGCAACAACCGGCCCGCTTATTTGCCTTTCAGCTGGAGGATTTATTACTGATGTCTACTCCGGTTAATATTCCGGGCACCAGCAATGAGTATCCCAACTGGCGCCGGCGTCTGACAGATAACATCGACGCTATTTTGCAGCGCCAGGACGTACTTGAACTGATCGCCGACATCAGAACCGCCAGACAATAACACCTTCGCTAAAACCCGGCTGAAATACAGTCGGGTTTTAGCGAGAAGTTATAAATTATTAATAGGCTAGTCGAGCTCACTGATACGAAAAATATCGGCCTCGGGTGCGGCTCTTGTAGTGAAGTAGACCCCTTGTTCACTGACACTAAAGCTCTGGCTGGCGCTCAGAGCCATCAGTTTTGTTTGCTCGCCGCTGGCGATATCCAGTTTCCACAGTGTCGTAACGCCGCGGTTAGCCTCTGTATTTCCGCCGGTTGTCGGTTGCACAAAATACAGTTTGCCTTGGCTCAGGCTAAAGTAAAAACGCCGTTGGCGGTCAATCTGCTGCGGCAATTGCAACGTTAACAGCTGCTGTTGTAAAAATAGCTGTTGCTGCTGATCAATAAAAAGTGCCTGTTGTGACTGCGCATCATAACTGGCATAAGCCCAGCGGCCAGGCTGGATCTGCAGTTGTTGTGCGCCAATATGGAAATGATGTAACCGCCACTGCTGACCAACTAATAAGCTAAATGCCAAACTGCTATTGGTAACCCAGGATATACCGCGGATTTCCTGCGCAGGTAAAGGCAGTGTCAGCACCTGGCCGGTATCAACATTAATCAGCTTTAGCGTATTAATAAGCAGTACCGCCAGTTGGCTGTCATCCGGCGACCATTGTACGTCATAGATCCAGTCATTCCGGCCCAATTGGCTTAATTTGCGGTTTTCGCCGCTGCTTAACTGATGTAACCAGATTTCACGGCTACCGCTGCGCTCTGAGACAAATGCCAGTTGCTGCTGTTGATTCGACACTCGGGGTAAAGAGTCGCTGACTGATGAGGTTATCAGCGTTAGCGGCTCATCGGCTGTAGTCGGTTTAACACGGATCTGCTGGTTGCTGCTAGCGCCGGAATACACATAGCTGTGGCCATCCGCTACCCGTTTTAATTTGAAAATGCCATGAGCGGCACTGTATACCTTGTGCTGTAACTTACCGCTAAGACTGAGCTGTAAAATATTATTCGCCGGATCAGAGTCTGTTTGCAGGATAGCATTGCCCTGCTGGTTCCAGATGGGGCAACATAACCACTGGTTCTTACTAAATAAATAACTAAGCTTATTCTTTTCTATATCAAGTACATAATAAGCCAGCTGCTGGGCTTCGTCCGGTGAGGCGATCAGCAGTTGTTCCTTGCTGGGATGTAAATCAAACTCTGCATTGCCGGCCAGAAAAACCGCTGGTTGGGCAGGCTGGTAAATTTCTCCGCTGGCCAGGTCTTTCAGATAAATAAAATATGCCGTGCCCGGGCCACTATTTTCACTAAAAATCAGTTTGCGGACATCATGGCTAAAAGCAACATTACCATAGCTGCCTGCAGGGCACTGATGCACCGTATTCTCAGATATCAGCTTGGGCATACTTACCGCACTAAATTCAAGTAAAGTTAGCTGACAACTGTCTGTTGTGGTTTGGTAGTACACAAAACGACGGCCGTCTTTCGACCAATCACCATTACCTGCATGGCTTTCGCCGTGACTTAACGGCCAAATCTGGCTGGATTGCAGATCTTTAATGTACAACCTCAGCCACTGGCCCTGATAAGCTGAGTAGATCAGCCAGCGGCCATCCGGCGACAAAGCCGGCAGCACTTCTTCTGCGTGCTCTCTGGTCAGTGGTTCTGACAGCAAATAGACAGCTTGTGGTGTGGCCGAATACCGGTACCAGGCCACTGCGGCAGAAGCAGTTAGCACACTCAGCAACAGCCAGCCGAGAATGGCCCTATGCCAGCTCGAACGGGAAGTTACCAGCATCGTTGCAACTGGCGGCATCTCATCAACTGCAGCAAGTTGTTTTACCGGCGCAATAAAACGATAGCCTTTGCGCGGCAGGGTAATAATAAATTCGCTGTGTTTAGCTGAGTCGCCCAATGATTTGCGTAATTTGGCAATAATACGGTTGATGGCATTGTCGGTGACTATCTGGCCTTGCCAAACCTGTGCAATAAATTCATCCCGGCTAATCATCCGGCCGGGGTTGCGGCAGAAATAGGCTAATACCTCAGCCTGTTTCGGCTCCAGTTGGATTAACGCTGTACTGCGCCACAGCAGATGCTTATCATCACAAAATTGTATCCCGGCTAACTGCCACCGCATGCAGGTGCTCCCTTATAAACCTGGCCGGATCTTACCGTATTTCGGCGCCAGGTCACTTCTGGTCATAAAAAATCACGTCTGGTACACGACCTTACAGCTGGCCAGCTCTATGCTGGCGCTGAATATCATCCTGTAAGGAGTTTACTGTGTTTACACTTTTGTATCGCTTTTATCTGCTAATGGTACTGTCTGGCTTGCTGGCACTGCCCGTTTTGGCTCAGCAAAGCCCGCCCTGGCAACCTGAACCTTTACCGCCGCTGGTGCTATCAGATAGCGCCTCACAACTACCCGAACAGTATCAGGCTATCGCCGCGCAGTTGCTGGAAGTTGCCAACCCTTCACAACAACTGAGGTTACTGTTGCTGTTAAATCAGAATGAGGCCGCCTTAAAACAGCTCTATATACTGCGCGCTGAACATCAGGCGCAGCGCAGCAATACCAACCCTTATGAGCAGATCGCTTTTGAATTGCTGGCGCAGGCCCGGCTAAAGGTAAACGCCACAGAGCAAAAGCTGGAGAACGCCTTCGCCGACGGTTTCTCCAGCTACATCGGCACACTGTCTGATGCCGATGCCCATCTGGCTAGCCGCTTTGCTACCCGCAGTATTGCGGCAGACTTAAGCTATTTACAATTTGTGCGACAGAAATTGGCATCTGCTGCAACAGGCGCTGAGTTGCCATTTAACCGGCAACACCCGGCGCAACGTGATCTGTGGCTGCAGTTCTTCAGTGCCTATGCTGACTATTATTTGCATGCACAGGTGCTGCAACTGGCCGCCGTACCGCTGCAGCTAGACAGGCAGAACCGCTACCACATAGATACCAGGGTAATGATTCGCACCGCCGAAGGCATTGAGCTTTCTGCCATGGTCGTGCGTAACAAAAAGCACAATACGCCATTACCAGCTATTTTAAGCGCCAGTATTTACGCCGACGAGGCCGGTAATTTACAGCATGCCATTGCGGCGGCAGCACGAGGTTATGTTGGTGTGGTGTCGGATTCACGCGGCAAAAGGCATAGTACTGCAGCCATAACGCCGTACGAGAACGAAAGCCAGGATGTTAGCGCCGTTATCAACTGGATTAGCCAACAACCATGGTGCGATGGCCAGGTTGCCATGTATGGTGGCAGCTACCTTGGTTTTACCCAGTGGGCCGCCGCCAAAATACTACCGGCGGCACTGAAAACCATAGTACCGGCAGCAGCGGCCATTCCCGGTCAGGGCCTGCCAATGGAAAATAATATTTTTCTCAATGCCAATTATGCCTGGCCATTTTTTGTCAGTAATGCCCGCTATAACGATGATGCAGCCTATGAAGCACAGGACTGGTTTGCCATTAACCAGCAGTGGTACCAAAGTGGCAGTCCTTATCGCGATTTTGACCAGATTGCTGGCCAGGCCAACCCGTGGTTACAAAAATGGTTGCGCCATCCGTCTTTTGACAGCTACTGGCAAAACTTGATCCCAACCGCTGAGCAATATACCCGCTTAGCTATTCCGGTATTAAGTATTACCGGCTACTACGATGACGGCCAGATTTCGGCGCTGCAGTATGTGCGCGACCACAGCCGGCACCGGCCGCAAGCGGAACATTATCTGGTGATTGGGCCTTATGATCACTTCGGTGCCCAGCATGGTTCCAACACTATGCTGCGCGGCTATAAACTTGATGCTGTAGCCCACTTAGATTTGCTGGCGCTGACTTTCGGCTGGTTTGACTATGTGCTTAAAGGCAAAGCCAAGCCGGCGTTACTCAAAGATAAAATAACTTATCAATTGATGGATGATAACAGCTGGCACTATGCTGCCTCATTAACGGCGCTGGAGCAGCAAAAGCACAGGTTATATTTTGCGCCGCCAGCCGCTGATGGCTCTTATCAATTACAACCCAAGGCCCCGGACATTGCCGTAATAGCAGAGCAACGCATTGATTTTAAAGACAGAAGCCAGAGTTACAACCAACATTATTATCCCAGCCCGATAGTGCAGCCCGCTTTTGTGCCAGAGAATGGTTTGCAGTTACTAAGCGAACCGTTAGCAGAGGATATGGCACTGGCTGGTGCCTTCAGTGGCGAGCTGATACTGCGGCTGAATAAAAAAGATGTCGACCTGGGCTTAACCTTGTATGAGGTAAAGCCTGATGGACAATACTTCCATTTAAGTTATTTTCTTGGCCGCGCCAGCTATGCCAAAGACCCAACCCGCAGGCAACTGCTGATACCCGGCCAAGCAGAACATATGCCTTTCAGCCGTAGCAGAATGGTTGGCAAAAAAATTAGCAAAGGCAGCCGCCTGCTGCTACTGGCAAACGTTAACTACAATGGTTTTGCGCAGATAAACTATGGCACTGGAACCGATGTCAGTGACGAATCGATACAGGATGCAGCAGAGCCGCTGCAACTGACATGGCTTAGCGGCAGCTATATTGATTTACCACTGCGGCCAATGGCCAGATAAACCAGCTGTTACCCGGACTGATCGCAGCAATTCGGCGATACTGCGGTCAGTCATCCCGTGTCAGCACTTCCAGCAGCTCAATCTCAAAAATAAGATTACTGTTGGGCGGGATCATAGTGCCTATCTGGCGCTCGCCATACGCCAGAACCGACGGCACCCAAAGCTTACGCTTACCACCGGTTTTCATACCCTTAAGGCCCAGTATCCAGCCCTGGATCACGCGGTTATTGCTCAGCACTATCTGAAACGGCTCACCGCGTTTGTAAGATGAATCAAACTCAGTGCCATCTTCCAGCCAGCCGCGGTAATGCGCAGTGATCAGCGCCCCACGCTCAGCGGCTTTGCCGGTGCCTTCGATAATATCTTCAATTTTTACTTCGGGTTGCATCGGTTAGTCTTCAGACAGGATAAATACCGGCATTATAGCGGCGTAACAGACATAAAAGTAAGTTGAGATCAGACAGCCGCTGTTCTAACACCCGGTAATATCTTACTTACTGATGTACCAAAAAAGTGCTTTGCTTTTTCTCCGCCTTGGCTTAGGTTAAAGCTATAAAACAATAAAGGACTACCTGCCGCAGTAGGAAAAGGAAGTTATGACCAGCCGTGCCTACGCTATTTTTGAAACCGGAATGCAGGATGTCGCCAAGCTGATACAGCTGTTCGACAATCTGGAGTCGCCAGAGCAACGCCAGCAGTACGAAGTGCTGAAACGCGCAGCGTTAGTGATGACCACCACAGCATGGGAGAGTTATATCGAGACCTTCCTGCATGAGTTACTGATAAAAAAGATCAACGGTATTCAGGGTAGTTTTGCCGGTGACTTTATTCAGCAAAAGTTTGAAGCCGAAATTAAAAGACTGAATAACCCCAGTGGCGATAAGGTGCGACAACTCTCTAAAGAGTTTTTGCGGTGTGATATTACTGAATATTGGAAATGGGCCAACACCGAGCCTGCGCAGGCGCGCCAGCAACTAAATCACTGGTTGTCCAAACGCGGCGATGCAGTACATAGCGCCTGCGAAAGTGACAATCCACAAAAAGCACATCTGGTGAAAAAAGAAGATTTGGATAAAGCCGTCAGATTTTTCAGGGAGTTGGTGAAGATTACTGATGGGATCAGCGTTTAATGCCAACATCAATTCCAAATATGAGAAGTGTGACATTAAGTCTGGAAAAGACGCTAGATCTATATCTTGAAGGACCTGACTCATGGAATCAATTTGTTGATAGCTACGATGAAATTCACTTTAATTTCTCAAAAGTCCAATGGCCACATTATCAAATGCGGCTGGATGCTCTAAATATTAAACAAGGTTTGAAAAATAGCGTTATTAGCTTCAAAGGGTATTGTTTTAAATCTGGAAATCTGGATTTTTCAGGAACAGATTTTGGTGCAAGGTCATTGGATTTTTCTAATCTTGACTTGAAAAATACATCATTAACGCTAGCTGATATTGTACTACATGGCCCTTCCATTAACATTTCAAACTTAAAAATTGGTGTCGGAACAATACATCTGAGCGGGTCACGAATCGGAGGCCATGACCGTAGAACTGATTTGATGGCGACAAATATTTCTATTTCCCTCGGAGATTTACTGTGTCGGGATATGGTTTTCGGCAAAGGTGATATCAACTTCAGTGGCTTGCAGCTCAACCAAGGGGCTGCGGATTTTTCAGGCACAGTATTTCGTGATGGCGATTTCTCCCTATCCAGAGCACAAATAAAAGGAGATATTGTTGATTTTAAAGGTAGTAAATTCGGAGCTGGAAGCAAATTTTTTAGCCAGTGCACATTTGAAGTCGCACAGGTTTCTTTCTCATCAGTCGATTTTGGAACTGATAATTTAGATTTTCATGGTTGCAACTATTCTAAAGTTAGCGACTCAGTGAACTTCAGATATTTGAAAACAAGTGGCTATAGCGCGCTCTTTAGCATGTCCACTTTTGCAAAAATAACTATAGATTTTTCATACTCGGCTTTTGATTGCAAGATAGTAGATTTCAGTGAATTAGATCTTGCCGATGGGAATTACATTTTTGAGTCCTGCGAATTCTCTGGCCGAGCATCCTTCTCTGACCGAGCACAACAAAAATCTCAAGCAAAGAAGTTTTCATTCCGAAAGTCATTATTTCACAGCACACTTGATGTTAGCTGGGTAACCACCGAAGATATCATTGACTTAAGAGAAACAAAGTTGGCAACTCACACCACCCTTGATAATTTAGGTTTTACACTGCACCGTACTCGGGCTGTCAAATATCTTCCTGGAACGCTAAAAACCAATTCAAAAGCGGCCGCATCTAAGTTACGTCGTTTAAAAGAAATTGCCGAAACGAATAAGAATCACACTGCAGCGTTACGATTTCATGCTGCTGAAATGCGCGCCAGAAGATGGAATGACATGCCAAAATTGTCGTCCATTCTTGATGCTGCTTTTTCTATGCTTAGTAATTATGGACAAAGTATTCTCCGACCGTTTATTGCCTGGGGAATTCTGGTACTTGGATTTGGTGTTGTGTATTCAGTTATCGCGCAAAAAGATTTATTAGCACGGAGCTTTTCAGATACCTTTTCTCAGGCTAATTTCGCTGATGGTTTTCTGTACTCGCTTGTTCAAACATTGCCGGTTTTCCCAATAAGTCGATCTCTTCAACAGAATTTATATACCGCGTTAAACGTGGGACATTCATCAACACTGTTTTCATCACTTACAATAGTTCAAAATTTACTTGGCGTGATTTTCTTGTTTTTAATTGGCCTCGGTTTGAGAAATAGATTCCGACTTTAAGAAAGAGGAGTATCACCTGTCCATTGCGATTAACCGGACTGAAAGCTGGTTATCAATTAAAAGTTCACTCTTACTCAGGCAAGCCGTATTTTTGCCGGATTTCCTGCACAGATTGCAACTTGCCCTGTTCGCTGTCACGTAAACCATTCTCTATCGCCTGGTGTACGTAAATTTGCTCCATCAGGTCGTCCCAGGTGGCATCAGCGGGCAATGTATCTATCAGTTTATGGGCTTCATCTTTTCTTAACGGGCTTGGCATGGTTGCATCTCCTTCAACGCAGTAATTGTTGGCCGGATGCGGGTGAAAAGCAATTAAAAAGCAGCGGTATGTTGGTTAGTGTAACGGCTTACCAAAACAACAAGGGCGTAATCTTTTGAATTACGCCCTTTTCGGTTGTAGGAGCCTTTGCCCTTTTTCGCCTTTACCACCCTGGTTTGAAACAACTTACTGGTGACTAAGGCCTTTATCGCATTATCGCGGATCTCGCCGCGGCCATGCTCGAACGCCGCTGGTTTGTTCATCTTTTTACTCCTGATTAAAAAACGCGCACAGTGTAACCGCAAGCTTTGGCCTGAGCAACGGCAATAAGTTCCAGCGCTAGCTATGTTTAATCACGGCAAAAACTGAGGGGCTATACTGAAGTGGTACCAGCATCTTTTAAACCCGTTTAAAGGAGCAGCAGATGACTAAACAAGCGACCTTATACCGGATGGAAACAGACGAGCATATTTGCCCTTTTGGTCTGAAGTCCAAAGACTTATTGCAACGTCAGGGTTATAGCGTGTCAGATCACAAGCTGACATCGCGCGAAGAAACAGATCGTTTTAAGCAACAGCACCAAGTGGAAACGACACCGCAAACCTTTATTGATGATAAGCGCATTGGCGGGTATGACGCGTTGCGACAGTATTTTAATATGGGCAAGGCCGGACAACAGGGCACCACCTATACACCGGTGATAACCATTTTTGCCATTGCTTTACTGACAGCGCTGGCGGTGGTATTTGCTGATAATCAGACTGCTGGCGTGATGCAGGTTATAGAGCTTTTTGTGGCATTGACGATGGTGATGTTAGCAGTACAGAAGCTGCGCGACCTGTATACCTTTTCCAATTCGTTTATTACTTACGATTTACTGGCGATGAAAATGATCCCGTACGCTTATGTCTATCCATTTCTGGAGGCCTATGCCGGTCTTGGCATGATTGCAGGTTTATCTGCCATTCTGGTAGCACCGGTATCAATCTTTATTGGTACTGTGGGCGCTATATCAGTGATTAAAGCCGTTTATATTGATAAGCGTGAATTAACCTGCGCCTGCGTTGGCGGCGACAGCAAGGTACCGCTGGGGTTTGTCTCGCTAACTGAAAACCTGATTATGCTGGCCGCCGGGGTATGGATGTTTGTGCGTTAATTGGCTTACCATAACGTTTGCTTCGACACTGCCAGCCACATAATTACCAACACTGTAAGCGGCAGAGTGATCAGTGCCAGGTTGGTAAAGCCTTTATGGTAGAAACTAATCATCGCCTGCTCGCGCTGACTTAGCGCAGTGCCTCTGCTGCGCTTTTCGGTCAGTTTTTTCACCTTCCAGTTACCCAGCCAAATATCGACAATTTCCAACGGCACTATAAGTAACAGCACCAGCCACAGCTTTTGTTGCAACCAGGGCATGGCAATAAAACCGTAATGAAATGCCATAGCCGCGCCGCTTAGCAACAGGCTACACAGTGCAATATGTTCCAGCGTAATAGTCCAGAAAAACACCCGGTATACTTTGGCAGTAGCAGGCGACAGCTCGCCTTCCTGCTGTTGCATATAACGCAGTACCAACCAGGAGCCAATGGCGGGGCCTAGCCACATAATCAGTGAACCTAAGTGCAATACTTTAAGCGCAGCGTACACGTTGGCCTCCCCATAATTTCCATGCAATAAGCACAAACCACAGCGTGCTTAACGCCATACTGCCGGCGGTAAAATACTCGGCCAGTTTTAGTTGTTGCAAGGCGATGCTAACGGATAACCCCAACCCCAGCAGCCAGGCTACTATACCCGGATACAGCCACAGCTTAAGCGCAGGTTGCTGCTTTAACAGCGCCAGCGTTAACAACATACCACCCAGGTTATACAAACCATTACCGAGAAAGCCGGTCAGGTGCATGGCCAGGTTATCGATAAACTGCAGCAAGGCAATATCGGTAACCGCGACTTGTGGCATGGCAAAGGCATACAGCGTTTCGGCTATCAGATCCGGTGCAATGCCCAACGCCACCAGCAAAACGCCGTACTGGCGTGCAGCACCCGGTTGCAGTTCCGTTGACAGCATCACCGCAAACGCCAGCAGGCTCAGCGCGGCGGCCATCCAGCTTAGCCAGCCCCATTGCCATAACGTCAGGTTAGCGTTGATATAAGCCAGCCGGGTGGCTAAATCATCGCCTACCGGCAACCCCGGCCGCATCGGGCCGTTCATCATTAAGCAGGCAATAAAGATCAGCAGTGCAATCAATAAGGTAGTGTAAAAATAATACGGTTTTGGCATCTTTATTCGCTCGATACTTCTAAATAAGCATAATAACTGCGGCAGAGAAAAACTCCATAGCTTCACGTGGAGTTAAATCATTTTGCAACCAAAAAAACAAACATCAAAAATACATATAAGTGATAATTTTATGATATTTTACTCTTTTTATTTAATTTAATTTTCTCATATGGAAACATTCGACGGCTTACAATATAGGAGATAAGCATGAAAATTAAAGTATTGGTAGCAGCTACATTTTTTTTGGGCAGCACTACATGTTATGCCGTTGATAATTCACTACCTTCGAGCTGTGAGTATGGCCGCGTCAAGCAGTACGATGTTGCTGCTTCTGATGTAGCATCAGCGGTACAAAGCGGGTTAGCGTTTTATGGCAATCCATATGATGTATCCAGCTGGGCAGAGTTTGCTTACAGCCTTGGCTCATTATTGAATAGTTTTGATTATCTCAGAATAGAAGCACCAAGCCATGTATTACAGGGCGTGCCTTTTACTTTCAAAGGTAACTTATTCGATACTTTTGCTTATGTTAACTTCCATAGTTCAGAAAAAGGTTATGTCGGACAGGATAAATCCAGCATAGAAGCTAATGCATATTATGACACACAGTTTGACACTACATACGGCTATGGCCTAGCCTGGGTTACCAGAGGTGGTTTATGCTCAGCGCAGGGCGTTTGGGTACAGAAGAAACCTGATTTTCAGCTGATATCGCTAACCTATGGGCAAGCGGTAGTTAAAGTTAATATTGATCAGTATTCAAAAGCTGTGAAAGACCCCAACACCCGGGCGAGTATCAAATTTCACGGCACTGCGCTTGAGGGTAGTATGATAGAGCATTATCCATATGCATTTGACCAGCGGACAGGTAACATTACTGTGAATTTTGCTTCTGATTATTTCGGCACCGATTTCAGAGTTTACGCGACCATTAATGACGGCACTTATACTACCGTTAAGTACTTGGGCAAAGTTACAGGGGGTAATGGTAACCACCAGCCTTGCCCTACTTGTCATACTGATATTTAAAGCACGGAGAAGCACTGCTTTACAGTGCTTCTCACCTTAATATTTCAAGTTTTGGTTTCTCAACTAATTTGCAGTCAAGAAGGTTTTATAAGCCTTGTTGCCACTAACACGTTGATACTGATAGCCCAGTTTATCCAAATAAGCTGCAATATCGTTATGGCTGGCTGCTTCAAAGCCGGCCAGTACATCACCGGTGGCGGCGCCGTGGTTGCGGTAGTGAAACAAAGTGATATTCCAGTGCTCGCCCAGGGTGTTTAAAAAATTCATTAACGCGCCCGGGTATTCCGGAAAGTTAAACTGATACACCTGCTCTTGCAGCTGGCGGGGCGGCATACCGCCGACCATATGCCGCACGTGTAATTTGGCCAATTCGTCGTCAGATAAATCCTGATAGTCATAGCCGGCTTTACTGAGCAATTCTTTTACAGTGTTTAGCTCCTGCTGGCCGTGGCGCAGTTTAATACCAACAAAGATATGCGCTTTATTGTCACTGGCGTAGCGGTAGTTAAACTCGGTTATAGCCCGCCCGCCCAGCGTTTGGCAAAAACGGCGGAAACTGCCTTTTTCTTCCGGTATCGTTACGGCAAATACTGCTTCTTTTTTCTCGCCCAGTTCGCAGCGCTCAGATACATAGCGCAGCGTATCAAAGTTTAAATTGGCGCCACTTAACACAGCAGCAAACTGCTGCGGTTTGCTTAAGGTGCTGTTTTTCAGCTGCTGGCTGTACTTCTTCAGCCCGGCCAGCGCCAGCGCGCCGGCCGGTTCGGCCACAGCGCGTAAATCATCAAAAATATCTTTTATTGCAGCGCATATTTCATCGCTGCTTACAGTCACCACTTCATCGCAAAAGCGTTTGGCCAGATTGAAATTTTCAGTGCCGATGCGCTTAACCGCCACGCCATCAGCAAATAAGCCCACCCGTTCCAGCGTTACCGGCGTACCGGCGGCCATAGCGGCTTTTAAACAAGCGGCGTCTTCAGGCTCCACGCCGATGACTTTAACATTCGGTTGTATGGCTTTGATATACACCGCCATACCGGCCATTAAGCCACCGCCGCCAACCGGAATAAACACAGCGTTCAGCTGGTTATGCTGGCTAAGCAACTCTTTGGCTACCGTGCCTTGCCCTGCAATAACGTCCCTATCGTCAAACGGCGGAATATAGATAGCGCCTTCGCTGTTAGCCAGGTTAATGGCGTAGCTGTTGGCTTCATCAAAAGCGGTGCCGTGCAACACCACATTGCCGCCGAGCGCTTTTACCGCTGCGACTTTGATTTCCGGTGTGGTAATGGGCATAACAATAGTGGCGTTAAGCCCCAACTTACTGGCAGATAACGCCACACCCTGGGCATGGTTACCGGCCGAAGCGCACACCACGCTGGCATCCGGGCTGTGTTGTTTTACTTTATGCAGTTTATGAAAAGCACCGCGCAGCTTAAACGAATACACCGGCTGCTTATCTTCGCGCTTTAGCAACACATTATGCCCCAGGCGCAGGCTGAGTTTAGTCATGGCATCCAGCGGGGTTTCTACCGCAGCCTGATATACCGGCGACAGCAGAATTTCGCGCAGATACTGCTGCATCAAATCGGTATCTGTCTGCGCTTGTTGTACTGTTGCCAGGTTGTTCATTGTTGCTCCACTGCTGTTAATTATTCAAACGCGTAGCCGGACTGTATAGCGGGCTCGTGTTTTTCAGTTCCATCTACTTCAAGCACGCGCCAGCCTGCAAATCCAGCTCCAGCTCACGGCAAGGAAATGCTCTTTTCGCCGCCTTCAACAGCACTTCCCTGTGCTGTCTCAGCCTCCGCGGCATCCATGCCGCTGCTGCAAGAGCACACCTTGCCCATCGCCTATCGTCTTGCTGCTTGTGCCATCCGGCAAGCTTCAGTTTCAAGCGAAGACAGGTAACAGCTAAGCGGGGCGTCTCCAGCAGGGATGCTGGAGAGGAGCCTATAGGGACATATTTACGGCGTCCCCGCGTGTTGTTACCTGTCGTAGCCTGCAACTCAGGTTTATTCTTCAAGTTTCGACAAATCCCGCACTGCGCCCTTATCAGCACTGCTTGCCAGCAGGGCGTAGGCCTTCAAAGCAGAGCTGACAACGCGTTGGCGGTTCTCTGGCTTCCAACCCTGCTTGCCTTTGGCATCCATCGCTACACGGCGCCGCGCCAGTTCGTCATCGCTGATAGCAATACCGATTTTGCGCTTGGGAATATCAATCTCAATTTTGTCGCCTTCCTGCACCAGCGCGATAGCGCCGCCGCTGGCAGCTTCCGGTGACACATGGCCAATCGATAACCCCGAAGTGCCGCCGGAGAAGCGGCCATCGGTGATCAAGGCACAAGCTTTACCCAGCCCCATCGATTTTAAGTAGCTGGTGGGGTACAGCATTTCCTGCATACCCGGCCCGCCTTTGGGGCCCTCATAGCGGATAATTACCGCATCGCCGGCCACTACCTTGCCTTTTAATATCGCTTCTACCGCATCATCCTGGCTTTCAAACACCCGGGCGCGGCCGCTAAATACCAGGTTTTCTGGCTCTACCCCGGCAGTTTTTACAATACAGCCCTGCGGTGCCAGGTTACCAAACAGTACAGCCAGGCCGCCGTCTTGCGAATAGGCGTGTTCTTTACTGCGGATACAACCTTCTACGCGATCATCGTCGACACTGGGGTAACGGCAGTTTTGTGAAAATGCCTGCGTAGTGCGGATACCGGCCGGGCCGGCGGCGTAAAACTGCTGCACTTCAGTTGAAGGGCTGGTTTTAAGATCCCACTGCTCCAACACAGCGGCCAATGAGCTACCGGACACATGCGGCGTATCAGGGTTTAACAAACCGGCACGGTTTAGCTCGGCTAAAATACCGATAACGCCACCGGCGCGGTGTACATCTTCCATATGGTACTTTTGTGTTGACGGCGCTACCTTACATAAATGTGGCACTATGCGCGATAAACGGTCGATATCGGCCATGGTAAAGTCAACTTCGGCCTCTTGCGCAGCAGCCAGTAAATGCAGCACGGTGTTGGTAGAACCGCCCATGGCAATGTCCAGCATCATGGCGTTTTCAAAGGCGGTTTTATTGCCGATACTGCGTGGTAAAGCACTGGCATCATCATTTTTATACCAGCGATTGCACAGCTCCATAATTCTGAAGCCAGCCTGCACAAATAAGTCTTTACGATCAGCATGGGTCGCTAACAGCGAACCGTTACCCGGCTGACCCAAGCCTAAAGCTTCCACTAAACAGTTCATTGAGTTGGCGGTAAACATACCGGAGCAGCTGCCGCACGTCGGGCAAGCGCTGCGCTCAATTTGCTCGCTGTCGCTGTCGGTTACTTTAGGGTCGGCTGCCGACACCATCGCATCAACTAAATCGAGCTTAATAATTTGATCCGACAGCTTGGTTTTACCCGCTTCCATCGGCCCGCCGGAGACAAAAATAGCCGGTACGTTTAAGCGCATCGCCGCCATTAACATGCCCGGAGTGATTTTATCGCAGTTAGAAATGCACACCATGGCATCGGCGCAGTGGGCGTTGACCATATATTCTACCGAGTCGGCAATCAGCTCGCGCGATGGCAGGCTGTACAACATACCGCCATGGCCCATGGCAATGCCGTCATCTACCGCTATGGTATTGAATTCTTTCGCGATGCCGCCGGCATCTTCAATGCTTTTTGCCACCAGCTTGCCCAAGTCACGCAGGTGCACATGGCCCGGCACAAATTCACAAAATGAGTTTACTACGGCAATAATCGGCTTACCAAAATCGGTGTCTTTTACGCCGGTGGCACGCCACAGTGCGCGGGCACCTGCCATATTGCGGCCTTCGGTAACGGTGGCGGATCTTAACTTTGGCATTGCGGTACTCCGTGTATTCGGTAAATAAAAAAGTATAGGGTTAAACCAGCATTAAGCACTTAGTACTGCCAACTCGGCACCGGCCAGCTCCAGTTGCTGAATATCGTACAGTTTATGCAACTGGCTGGTTAATAAGTGAATTGGCTTATCACTGCTAACAGTTAAGGTAATGCTTAAGCTTCGCGCATCATTGCGCGGGGTCAGCTCTAACCCGGCCAGTTCGTAGCCGCGGTAGCGGGTAACCTGTAACAGGCGCTCTACCACGGCCGGGGTGTTTGTTGCGGTGATATTCAGTACGTGGTTCATGCTTTTAGCTCCGTGATCATCTCTTGATTAGCGGCACCCGGCGGTACTAGTGGCCAGACGTTGTCTTTATCGTCAATACATACATGCAGTAAATAAGGCCCAGGCCAGGTAAACATGGCTTCCAGTGCGCTTTCTACCTCGTCTTTACGCGTAATGCAGTGGCCGGGGATGGCAAAAGCGGCCGCCAGCGCGACAAAATCCGGGTTGTCAGATAAGTCGGTTTCGCTGTAACGCTCGTTAAAAAACAGCTGTTGCCACTGCTTCACCATGCCCAGCCGCTGGTTATCAACAATGACAATTTTTACCGGTAAGCGAAAACGCTTGATGGTCGCCAGCTCTTGTACATTCATCATAAAAGAGCCGTCACCGGATACCGTGATTACCGTATCCTGCGACCGGGCTAACTTAGCGCCTATCGCCGCCGGTAAACCAAAACCCATAGTGCCCAGGCCGCCGCTGGATAAATGATTACGCGGGCTGCTAAAGCGCATATGCTGTGCCACCCACATCTGGTGCTGGCCGACATCACAGCACACTACGCTGTTGTCCGGCATGCGGTCGCTTAATTGTTTTAACATCAGCGGCGCATAGATGCGCTCTCCCGGGTGATCATAGCGCCAGCCGTATTGCTGCTTTAACTGCGCACACTGATCCAGCCAATCGGCGCAGTTTGTGCCGACTGTCATTGCCGGTAATATCTGCTTCATATCGCCCAGCAGCGCTACATTGGCAAAACGCACCTTGTTAATTTCGGCCGGGTCAATATCAACGTGGATCACCTTGGCCAGCGGTGCAAACTTTTGCAGGTTGCCGGTTACCCTGTCATCAAAACGGGCGCCTAAACAGATTAGTAAATCGCACTGCTGTACGGCTAAATTCGCTGCCTGGGTGCCATGCATACCCAACATGCCCAGATAATGCGCGTTGTCTTTGGCTACCGATCCCATGGCTTTCAATGTGGTAACCGACGGCATAGTGTTAGCGGCCAGAAACTGCTGCAGCTGCGGCATTGCGCCGGCCATATGCACGCCACCGCCGATATAGGCCATCGGCTTTTTCGCCGCAGCGATTAAGGCGCGGGCTTTAGCGGCATTGGCCAGCGAGGTATTTACTGGTGCCACCTTTGCTGTTGAAGCATTCTCTGGCTGATAATCAATTTCTGCCAATTGCACGTCTTTAGGGATATCAACCAGCACCGGACCCGGGCGGCCGCTTTGGGCAATAGCAAAGGCCTCGTGCAGGGTTGCGGCCAGCTCTTCTACGCTGCGCACCATAAAGCTGTGTTTGGTCACCGCCAGGCTTAAACCCAGTACATCAATTTCCTGAAACGCATCGGTGCCCATCACTGCTTGCGATACCTGACCGGTAATGGCTACTACCGGTACTGAGTCCAGCATGGCATCGGCCAGCGAAGTGATAAGGTTAGTTGCACCCGGGCCAGAGGTGGCCATACACACGCCAACCTTGCCGGAAGCGCGGGCGTAGCCAATGGCCGAGAACGCACCGCCCTGTTCATGCCGGCACAGGTAGTGCTTAACCTCGCTTTGATACAGGGCATCGTAAATCGGCATAATAGCGCCACCGGGGTAGCCGAATATGGTATCGACCCCGTGTTGCTGCAGCACCTGTAGTACCAACTCTGCGCCTTTCATGTTCTGTCCTCTTGCCTTGTTTAACTTTTCTAATGCCCTGAAACGACAAAACCCCCGGTCCTTGCGGAGCGGGGGTTTTGTTGGATTTCGCTTTTTACGCTACTTTTTTTCCAAAACACCGCCCCCGCGGAGATTAATAATCACCACGACCACGAGGACAATAATGTTCAGAACAGTAGCTAAACGCATAATTTGATTCTTACTTATCTGCTTGGTTGAAATCTGTATTTGTTATTTAGCGCTTTTTAGCAGCGCAATTGGCTAATAGAAATAGCCGTCTATCAGTCTGAAGTCAACTTGTTTTTGCGATCTGCTAAAAAATAGTCAATTAGGTAACAGCCACATCGAAGTGAGAATCGGCTTACACTAAACCAACCGTTGCAGGCCAGGATGCTGACAAATTCGCCCGGAGCGAATTTGAACAGCTCTGCTGGTCCGCAGGATAAACTTCATGGATGAAGTTTATAATCGAGCCTACAGGGACGTATTTACGGCGTGTTGGTGTGTGTAAACCGGTTCGATAGTTTGCACCTGTAGTGATAGGCAACGTACACTTAAGTTATTCGTTAGTCAGCGTGGTGGCCTGTGGATCAGTTAGAGCTGTTTGAACTGCCCAATCCCTGTATCGGTGTGTGCCAGAGCAACAGCCGCGGCTACTGCATTGGCTGCTTGCGCTCACGCGATGAGCGCTTTAACTGGCACGCCAAGCCGGTGGAAGAGCGCGCACATATCTTAAAACTGCTAAGCCAGCGTCGGGCCAGATTAAACGCCAAAGCTAAAAAGGATAACGACTCACCAACAAGTGGCGAGTCGCTGGAGTTGTTTTCAAACAAGTCCCGTATTTAGCGTATTGCCGCATTGAGCATTGCTATGCAGAACAGATATTTCATAGATAATATTTCCAACAAAATAAATGCAACAAAAGTATCACTACCAGTAAAAGCTATAAGCCAACGTCAATTCCGTTTCTTTTTTTCGTTGTATCCCTAAACGGATATCAGCACCTTGCCAAGTGCCAAAACGGTGCTGCCAGCTATACCAATTCATATGCTCAGCATTGCCGGAAATATAAAAACGGCGCCCGGCTTCAAGCTGCATGCGCCACCACGGCGTAATATCAGCCACCACCCCTAGCCTTGGCTGCAAAGATACCATACCTGTTTGCTCAGTATTGCTATGCAAGCTACCGTCTGTTAGGACATAAGCCAGGACGTTATCAGCCAACATCTGTGCTTTGCCTAAGCCTGCCGTAAACTGCGGAGCCAGACAATCATCACAGGCAAGATGTTGTGGCGCGTAAGCTATATTAATCTTCCAGGCATAACCGCCATCTCCGGGTAATCCTGTTTTGCCCAGATTCATATTTTCGATATTCAGCAGTTCAAAGCGCTGTAAATCAACTTCACCGTCATAACGCAACGTTACGTCAAACATCGACAACGCTGAATACGGTGCTCGACCAGCATCGGCAGTCAACAGATCATAATAAGCAGCGCGAAACCTCAGTTGTACAGCATTATTTGCTGTGTTTTTCTGCACGGCACTTAGCTGCAGCATAGAGGGAAGTGTGCCTGAGTGCGGAGGTGTCGCATTGTTATTTGCAGAGGTAGTTAATTCAGTTACCGGCAATGCAAGCCTGGCTTTTAGTAAGCGCTGTTTTGAATCATCGGAAAACAAAGCATGCTCATTGATCCGTAAAAATTCCAGATAATCAAACAACATCTCTAACACTTCACTTTGCTGCTTAGCGGTTAACAGAGCGTAGGCATCTGAATGAACCAAAAAGCCTGCATCAATAATAGCGCTGGCAACATTACGTTGGTCGGTATTCAGTTCCAGAAAACGCTGATGAAAACGTTGCTGGCGCGATGGATGGTGGATAACACGCTGCACTAATGGGGTATCGTTATGTTGTATCTCTGATAAACGATGAAATACGGTAACCGGCATAGCCCAAAGTTGGCGTTTGCTGATCAACTCTTTATCGATAACCAGTTCCAACAATTCTGCCATGCGATAGGCGCAGTTTTGTTTCAAAAAAAAGTATTTATAGTCCCGCCCTATGAGCTCCCAGGCATGAAATACCAATTGTTGCACCTGCTCTGGTTCAAGCTGTAGCTGATACTCCCATAAGTCTCGTAATTCTGCCTCACCATAAGTCTGTACGTTTTTATAAAACAGGCCATGCGAAAACACTGCTTTATAACCACCAAACAAACCCTTGGCGATGTACACCAGCGGATGCTCTGCGTCTGGCACGGCCGCGCCAAAGTTAAGGCTTTGCTGTTGTAAAATATTTTTATTCTGGTTACTGCTATTTAATTTTAGAAGAATATGGCCATAAAAAGAGGCAGGATTGCCAAGGTAACCACTGGCAAATACTGCGCTAACTGAGCTTATTTGTTGCTGATCTGTCCAGCTATTAAATAATGGGCAGCTAACCGCCGGCGCATTTGTAAACTCATTAGGTAAATGCCGCTTTAGCCAGTGAAAACGGGCGATAAAACGACACTGCGCGTGGCTGTTTAGATCTTCACTTACTGCAGCATTTAGCTGCTGCACAGTAGCACGTAACTCGGCGTAAGGATTGCGGGCACCATCAGGAGCCAGAAAAAATCCAACATCAACAATTTCGCTGTGCTCAGCGCCCTTAGGGAAATGCAGTAAAGCGCGCCAGTATGGCTCATCGGCTAACTCTTTGAAGCTTTTTACCGGTTCAGCAACAGTGCGAAAACCACTGCACAGTAAAATACTAAGTAACAAGATACGGAGACAACACCACATAATTTACAGCCAGCAAAATGAGAAAACCCGCGATTAGGCGGGTTTAAAAGCACTAATAAAACTAAATTAGATAACCTGGCACTGAGCGACAAACTGACCTGATGTTTTATCTTCCAGTTGCAGATAGTAAGCCTCAGCTTTAGCATTGTTATTAACTGCAGAAACATCTAAATCAACACGCACGGCATTGATAATAGCTTGGTGAACAGTTGCCTCACAACCCATCATATTTAACATCGCAGTCAGGTGCTGCCCATTACCTACCACAGTTTCTTCTTCGATGTTAACAATGCTGTCATTGATAAACTGTGCAGCGGCGACTTTTGCACCTTCACATGAGTCTTGTGAACTAATGTTTGAAGATACCGCCGTAGTACCTAAGTCCCAAATGATATTAGAAATAGCGGCAGCAGCGCCGTTATCATTAAAAATCATCGCGCCGATACCGCATTGCTTCCATGGATTTAGTTTTTGTTGCGCTTGCGCGGCAGGTGCAACAGCTAAAGACACTACAACAACAGCAGCAGCTGCGGCAACTAAAGATATTTTCATAAAATCTCCATATTTTTTATTTTTATTGCAACTTAAGTTGCGTAGCGAAGCTATGATAAAACGGTACAAAACTCAAGAGTCTTAAAAAAAAATTATAAACCCTAGTTTTTTCGTAGCTGGCCCTTCAAGCCAGATCAACGCAGCAGCCAGCCAACTCCGCCACACCACAGCAGCTACTTGTATTTTGCCGCCCTCTTTTAAATATTTTTTTACTCATTAAATTCCATTTCAAGTTTTTAGCTTAATGATATTATGCGGTTGGTAACGGTTACTAATGAACAGTTTGTGTTAACGCTGTGCAGGTGCTGTTGCAACTATTATTTCTACCAAGGAACGCAAAATGATTAGAAATTTAGATAAAAAAGTTCTAACTGTTGTGATGGCAGGTGTTGCAGCCTCTTTAATTTCTGGCTGCGCGACAACATCATCTAAAGTAGTTGAAACGCCCACAGTTGCCAGTTACGGCACTAGTTATAGTGGTGCAAAAAGTAAATTGGTGATCGGCCAATTTGTGAACCGCTCAAATTTCCAGAATGGCATCTTTTCCAATGGTGTCGATATGCTGGGCAATCAGGCTAAAACAACGTTGATCAGTCATCTGCAACAAACCAATCGGTTTAGTGTAATGGACCGCGACAATATGCAACTACTGTCTGGTGAGGCCGGACTTTCCGGTGTGCAGCAGTCAATAAAAGGTGCTCGTTATGTGGTTACCGGTGATGTCACTGAGTTTGGTCGTAAATCTATTGGCGACAGGCAGCTTTTCGGCTTGCTGGGCAAAGGCAAGTCGCAAATTGCCTACTCAAAGGTAACGTTAAACGTGGTTGATGTAACGACGTCTGAAGTGATCTATTCAGTTCAGGGAGCTGGCGAGTACAGTTTATCTGAGCGCGAAGTTATCGGCTTTGGTAGTACAGCAGGTTACGATGCAACATTAAATGGCAAAGTATTAGATTTAGCTATCCGTGAAGTCGTAAATAAACTGGTGACTGGCTTAGAGTCAGGCCAATGGCAGGCAGAATAGAGAACTAAAAATGAAAAAACTATTTGCTGTAACGGTAATGGTGTTGGCAGTATCCGCCTGTAAAACTACAGAACCTTTATACTACCACGGCGCTTACAATAAGGCGGTTTACGCTTATTTTAAAGCGGAAGACACCACGCTTGAAGAACAAATTAATATTCTGCAACAAACCATCCAGGCTGCGGCGAATGCAGGTAAGCCGATAGCTCCCGGTATTCATGCTCACCTTGGTTTATTGTATTTCGATAGTGGCAATGCTGATTTGGGCAAACAACAGTTCGAACAGGAAAAAGTGTTGTTTCCAGAGTCCGTTAAGTACCTAGACTTTTTATTAACATCGCGCCAAGGAGCTTGATATGAGCTGGTTAAAGTTTTGTCTGGCAGGCGCTGTAGTAATATTAACCGGCTGCGTCAGTGCACCACCGGCACACGACTACACTGCATTTCGTATTGCAGACCCGCACTCAGTGTTGATATTGCCGCCGATAAATAACACGGTTGAGGTTATTGCTCCTTACAGCCTGATGTCCCAGGTTCACCAGCCAATTGCTGAATCAGGTTACTATGTTTTCCCTGTAGCATTAGTTAATCAAACTTTCCGCAGTAATGGTCTGACTGAAGCTGCAGACATACATGCAGTACCTTTTCAAAAGATGTATGAAATTTTCGGTGCAGACACCGGTTTGTACATGACCATTGAAGAATATGGTACCAGCTACGTTATATTGTCCAGTGAAACGGTGGTAAAAGTGTCTGCCACTCTCGTAGACCTGCGTTCAGGCGTGGTGCTGTGGCAAGATATTGCCCGTGCGTCTTCAGCAGAACAGCGTGGCAACAGCGGCGGTGGTCTGGTTGGCATGTTAGTAGAGGCTGCGCTTAGTCAAATCATTGAAACCGTTACAGACCGTGGTTTTGACATAGCCGCGATTAGTGCAAACCGTCTACTGTTTGTTGAAGATCACAACGGCTTATTGTACGGCCCGAGATCGCCGAAATATGGCCAACCTGTACCTAGCGAAAAGAAGAAGTAATTTCTGCTGCGCTAATCCCAGAGAGCGGGGCTAAAACCCCGCTTTTTAACTACGCAGTAATTCAAGCTGCTGCTGGTTCAGGGCGCGATACTCGCCTTCAGCTAAATCATCTGGCAGTTGCAAGCCGCCGACTTTCTCGCGGTGCAGCCGCTCAACTTTATTACCAATAGCGGCAAACATACGCTTCACCTGGTGATAACGGCCTTCGTGGATGGTAAGCAGGGCTTCGGTTTCTCTGACTATTTCCAGCTGCGCCGGTAAGGTGGTGTTTTTCTCATTGCGCAGCATTACACCTTCAGAAAATTGCGCAATTGCGGCTGTAGGGATTGGGTCTGCAGTCCAGACGCGGTAGGTTTTAGCCACGTGATGTTTTGGGCTGCTGATGCGGTGCGACCATTGGCCATCATCGGTTATCAGCACTAAACCGGTGGTGTCTAAATCCAGCCGACCAACGGTGTGCAGCCGCTCGATTAATGGCTCATCCATTAAGGTAAATACCGTTGGGTGTTCCGGGTCTTCAGTAGAGCAAATATAGCCATCTGGCTTGTGCAGCATAAAGTAGCGCAAGCCAATTAGCTGCAATTGCTCGCCATCAAGGCTCACCACGTCACTGTCTTTTACCTGCAGCGCGGCTTGCTTTACCAGTTCACCGTTCATTGTTACTAATTTTTGCCGGATCACTTTACCGGCCTGACTGCGGGTTAAGCCGGTGCAGTCACATATAAATTTATCTAAACGCATAATTCACCTATAAATCCCCGTCCTACTTAAAGCTGCAGCGTTGTTGGCTGCGTTCGCTCACCCCAATCACATAGCATGTCTATGCTCATGGGGATTCATTCGCTTGCCGCCTAGCTACAACTTCAATTAGTTTGGGTATTTAGCTAGTGTAACCAAATTTGGCCAGTTCGTCGCTAACTCAGTGCCGTTTCACAGCGTTAGCGCAGACACGATAAAGTTAGGGTTGCGCAGGTTTTCACGCTGATACACTTTTTCGCTGATACCGTCGAAACTGACAGTGGCACCTGCTTCCAGCGCGATAATATGGCCGGCACCGGTGTCCCACTGCATAGTTGGGCCAAAACGCGGATAAACATCGGCGCTGCCATCGGCTACTAAACAAAACTTTAATGAGCTGCCAACCGGCACCATTTCGTGCTGCGCAAATTGCGCCAGATAACCGGCTAAATCCGGGCTGGGGTGGCTGCGACTGCCTACCACCCTCACGGTATTACCAGGTTTGGCAACCTGAATGGCACTCGTCTCGCCAGCAGCTTTAACAAAAGCGCCTTCGCTTTTAGCCGCGTAGTACGTTTTAGCCAATACCGGAGCATGAATAACACCCAGCACCGGCTCGCCGTTATCAATCAGCGCGATATTGACGGTAAATTCGCCGTTGCGCTTAATAAACTCTTTGGTGCCATCCAATGGGTCAACCAGCCAGTAACGCTGCCAGTTTTGGCGGATGTCCCAGCTGATATCAGCGGCTTCTTCTGACAGTATTGGCAGCTCTGGTGTCAGTGCCGTTAAGGCTTTTACAATCAGTTGATGCGCAGCTAAATCGGCTGCTGTCAGCGGTGAGTCATCGGCCTTGCCGGTGATATTAAAGGCGGCATTGTCTTGCTGATATACCTCGAGGATCGCCTGACCGGCTTGTTCTGCTATGTCGATAATCGCAGGTAAATAGTTCATGTAAGTAACCTTTTCTATTGTGGGGCATTACACCTGAAGATCCAGCGCAGACAGCTAACAGCTAAGCGGGGCGTCTCCAGCAGGGATGCCGGAGAGGAGCCTATAGGGACATATTTACGGCGTCCCCGAGTGCTGTTAGCTGTCGAAGCTTTCAGCTCAGACGTAAACTCAGCGACAAGGCAATACTTTCTTCGCCGCCTTCAACAGCACATCCCTGTGCTGTCTCAGCCTGCGCGGCATCCCTGCCGCTGCTGCGAAAGTACACCTTGTCACTGTGTCTGGGTGTCAGTTTATAATTTGTCTTTGCTTTAGCAACGCCAGTAACTGTTGCACGCTATCTTCCAGCGATGTTACTGAGGTGTCCAACACCAAATCGGCAGCTTCGGGTGCCTCGTACGGGTCTGAAATACCGGTAAAGTGGCTGATTTGCCCGGCGCGGGCTTTTTTGTACAAGCCTTTTACATCGCGCTGTTCGCATACTTCCAGCGGGGTGGCGATATGCACTTCAATAAACTTGCCCGATGGAATAAGGCTTTTTACCAGTTCACGTTGACTACGGTACGGCGAAATAAAGGCGCTTAATACCAGCAAGCCGGCATCAACCATTAAGCCTGCCACCGCGCCAACACGGCGCAGGTTTTCGGTTCTGTCCTCGGCGCTAAAACCTAAATCAGCGCATAAACCGTGGCGCACATTGTCACCATCAAGCAAGTAGGTATGTTTGCCCTGTGTGGCCAAAGCCTGCTCCAGCGCATTGGCCACACTGGATTTGCCCGAGCCGGATAAACCGGTAAACCAGATCACCGCACTTTGGTGGCCAAATAAAGTCTGGCGTTGCGCGGCGTTAACATCATGTTGTTGCCATTTAATATCGTTATGTGTCATTGCTCTTCATCACTTAAAACGGATAAATCAGCGGTAAAAATATCAATACTACCGCACTGTATACCAACGCCATCGGTACGCCGAGACGAATATAATCACGCAACTGGTAATTACCGGCCGAAAACACCATCAAGTTAGTTTGATAACCAAACGGCGAAATAAAACTGGCCGAAGCGCCAAAAGCCACCGCCATAAAAAATGGTACCGGGTCTACCCCCAGGTTTTGCGCTATGGCATAGGCAATAGGAAACGTCAGCGCGGCGGCGGCATTATTGGTTACCAGCTCGGTAAACAGCCAGGTGGCAACAAATACGGCTACCAGTGCACCGTAAGCTCCACTGCCATCAACCAGCATGATCAAACCATCGGCTACCTGGCCGGCAACCCCGGTTTGGATCATCAGTTGCGCCAAACCAATGGCCGAGCCCACAATTAGCCATAGCTCCAGCGGAAAGCGGTTTTTAATTTCATTTACCGTTACCGCACTACCGGCAACATACGCCAGTAGCAGCACCGGCAGGCTTTTAATCAACGGCACTATAGCGAAAATAGACAGCGCCAGCGCCGTCACAAAACTAAGCAATACCCAATGGCTGCGTTTTTTTGACAGCGGCGTAGAAATAGATAAACCATTAACGTAAATAAACTCCTGGCTAAGCTGATGCTGGCCGGGAAAATGTTTACCCACCGATAAAATTAATACATCACCGGCATGCAGCACCAGATCGCCCAAGCCGCCTTGCAGCCGCTCATGGCCGCGGCGCACAGCAATGACTACTGCATCGTACTCATGGCGAAAACGAATTTGTTTTAAACTTTTGCCCACTAGGCGCGAGCTGTAGCTAAGTACGGCCTCAAGCAATTCGCCCTGCTGCTGATCCTGACGCAGCAGTTCTAAACCGGGAAATTGTTGTAAGCGCGATACGGCCTCCAGATCGCCGACAAAGCGCAGTTCGTCACCGGCTTCAATTACTGTCTCCGGCGTTACCGGGCAGATACGCTGCGGACCGCGCTGAATTTCGGCCAAAAACAAGGCCTGTAACTCACGCAACTGGTTTTGCTCTACGCTTTTGGCAATTAACTGGCTGTCGCTACGCACATGGGCGGTAAGATAATAGGGTGCGGCCTGGCTGGCATTTTTGCTGTTATCAGGCAGCCAGTGACTGCCGATCACCAGTACTATGGTACCTGCTGTCAGCACCAAAGCGCCAAGCAGGGTAAAGTCAAAAAAGCCCAGCAGAGGTTCACCGCTTTGTTCAACAAAGCCGTTAACGATAAGGTTGGTTGAGGTGCCAATCAGCGTTAGCATGCCACCGAGAATAGCGCTGTACGACAACGGCAACAACAATTTGGACGCGGCAAAATGGTTATGATGCCTAAGCGATGACATCAGTGTAGATACCACCGCCGTGTTGTTAATAAAAGCCGACATCAGCGCACTGGATAAACTTAAGCGGGCAATAACACTGCTTAAACGCTTGCCTGCAAAGCCTCGACTGAGCCAGCTAACCAATTGTGACTTCTCAATGCCAATTGACACCATTAGCAGCAATAGCAGCGTAATAAGCGACGGATTGGCGAAGTTTTGCAACGCACTTTCCAGCGGCAACCAACCCAGCAAATAACTCAGCAGCAGGGCACCGCCAAACCACTGTGCCGGTGAGCGTTTGCTGAGTACCAGCCCCGCCACCAGCGCCAGTAGCAGTGCGATTACACCATACTGCTGATACGGCATTATTGTTCTTCCTTATCCAACCCTGCCTTAAATAGCTCACGCACGTCCTGCGCACCCCAGTGTGGAAAGTGCTTGCGGATCAGTGCATTCAGTTCCAGCTCAAAAGCGCTGATATTAGTGCTGGCGGCTTTTTCTTCTGCCAATACATTCTGAATTAACCCGGCCGCGACGGTAGCATTGGTTAAGCGGTCGATCAGAATAAAGTTACCGGTGCCGGGTTGGGTTCTGAAGGTATCCAGCGGCAAAGTTTCGGTTAATTCCAGCTCTACCAGCGCAATATCGTTCATCGCTACCTGCTCTGCCGCTTCCTGCGCCAGTGTATTAATATTTACCTTATGGTTTAGCCGGTTAATGCTGACACTGCTTTTTCGCGTCGCCAGTTTTAAATCGTAAAGCCTGCCGGTTTGCAGCGGCTGGTCGTTAAACCACACTACATAGGCCAGCGCACGGTTGCTTAAATTGACAGTGTTATCCGACGGCACCAGCCAGTCGCCACGGCTGATATCAATTTCATCGTTCAGCGTTAATGTGATGGCTTCACCAGCAGTGGCTGATGGCTGTTCACCGGCAAAGCTGACAATTTGCTTAATGGTGCTCTTTTTACCTGACGGATAGGCAGTAACGGCCTGGCCAACAGCTAAACGGCCGCTAACCAGAGTACCGGCAAAACCACGAAAATCCAGATCTGGCCTATTAACATACTGCACCGGGAACCGTGTTGCAGCACCACCGCGCTGCGGTATTGGCAGAGTTTCCAGCAGTGGTAATAAGGCAGTGCCGGTGTACCACGGCATATTGGCCGACAGCGTTAAAATGTTTTCGCCTTTTAGTGCGCTGATCGGCACCACATCTACCGTTGGTACCTGCAATTGCGCCATCAGTGCCTGCACGTCCTGCACAATAGCGTTATAAATGTGCTCACTGTAGCCAACGATATCCATTTTATTAACGGCAACAATTAAATGCTTAATACCCAACAAAGCGCAGATGAAGCTGTGGCGCCGGGTTTGCGTTTGCACGCCGTAACGGGCGTCGATCAGCAAAATAGCGACATCTGAAGTAGAGGCGCCGGTGGCCATATTGCGGGTGTATTGCTCGTGGCCCGGTGTATCGGCCAGAATAAACTTGCGCTCGGTAGTAGAAAAATAACGGTAGGCCACATCGATGGTAATGCCCTGCTCACGCTCAGCCTGTAAACCGTCAACCAGCATCGCCAGCTCTAACTCGCCTTCACTGTTACGGCCTTTATGATCGCGCTTTAACGCATCCAGTTGATCATCGTACAACTGTTGGCTGTCGTGCAGCAGGCGGCCGATCAAGGTGCTTTTGCCATCGTCAACACTGCCGCAGGTAAGTACCCGTAGCAGGCCTTTGTCCTGATGCTGCTGTAAATAGCCGCGAATACCCAGGCTGTTTAATTGCTCGTTTAACGAGGTAACCAGAGATGATGACATTAGAAATAACCCTCGCGTTTTTTCAGTTCCATACCGGACTGATCCTGATCAATCACCCGGCCCTGGCGCTCCGATGTGCGGGCGCGCAGCATCTCTTCCACTATGCCTTCAAGCGTATCGGCGGTAGATTCAATAGCACCGGTCAGCGGATAACAGCCCAGGGTTCTGAAGCGTACCGATTTTAACTGCGGTGTTTCACCCGGTTCCAGTGGCATACGTTCGTCATCTACCATAATCAGGGTGCCGTTACGCTCAACAACCGGCCGTGGCTTGGCTAAATACAGCGGTACTATGTCGATATTTTCCTGCAGGATATACAGCCAAATATCCAGCTCTGTCCAGTTTGACAGCGGAAACACGCGGATACTTTCGCCTTCGTTAATGGCACCGTTGTAGATATTCCACAGCTCTGGCCGTTGGTTTTTCGGGTCCCAGCGGTGATGTTTGTCGCGAAACGAATACACCCGCTCTTTAGCGCGGGATTTTTCTTCATCGCGCCGCGCACCACCAAAGGCCGCGTCAAAGCCGTAGGCATTCAGCGCCTGTTTTAAGCCCTGGGTTTTCATAATGTCGGTGTGCTTGGCACTGCCATGAATAAAGGGATTAATATTCATCGCTAAGCCTTCCGGGTTTTTATGCACCAGCAGCTCAAAGTTGTACTGTTTGGCTAAGCGATCGCGAAACTCGATCATCTCGCGGAATTTCCAGTTGGTATCCACGTGCAACAACGGAAACGGAATTTTACCCGGCGCAAAGGCTTTGCGGGCTAAATGCAGTAATACTGATGAGTCTTTACCGATTGAATACAGCATGACCGGTTTTTTAAACTCGGCGGCCACTTCACGGAAAATGTGAATACTTTCCGCTTCCAGCTGCTGTAGATGTGACAAAGTGCCTGCTACTTCAGACATATTATGATCCTCATTCCATCTGGGTAATGGTCTGGCTGAACACCGCAGTTTGCGGCCGTTTACCAAACCAATGTAAGTCCTGCTGCAAGCTTACCACTTCGCCAATAACTAGCAAAGCAGGTGAACCGAGCTGGTAGTGCGCAATAAGTTGCGCCAGTTGATCCAGGCTGCCGGTAACCACCCGCTGCTCGCTGCGGGTACCGTTTTCAATAATGGCTACCGGCGTGCGGCCACTGCGCCCGGCGCTAATCAGCTGTTGTTGAATATGGGCGGCTTTCATTAACCCCATATAAATTACCAGTGTCTGGTTAGCTTTACTCATGCTGTGCCAATCCGGCTCGCTGCCATCCGGCCGGCAATGGCCGGTCACAAACTGTACACTTTGCGCATGATCGCGGTGGGTTAGCGGTATACCGGCATACGCCGCACAACCGGCGGCAGCGGTAACACCCGGCACCACCTGAAAGGCGATGTTATGCGGTATCAGCGCCTGAATTTCCTCGCCGCCACGGCCAAAAATAAAGGGATCACCGCCTTTTAAGCGGCAAACCTTTTTCCCGGCCAGGGCTAAATCAATCAATAGTTGGTTAGTATCCTGCTGCGGCACTGAGTGATCGCCGGCTTTTTTGCCCACGCAAATGCGCTCGGCATCGCGCCGTACCAACTCCATAATGGGTGCCGACACTAAGTAGTCGTACACCACTACATCAGCCTGCTGCATCAGTTGCAGGGCTTTTAACGTCAGCAATTCCGGATCACCGGGACCGGCACCCACTATATAAACCTCACCGGCTTGTTGCTGTGGCTGGTCCAGCAGTTGCTGCAGGCGTTGTTCGGCGTTTTCAAGTTGGTTTGCCTGCACATCACGCACTACGTCTGAATCAAATACCTGCTCCCAAAACTGCCGCCGGGCGGCAAAACCGCTGATTTTGGCTTTTACCTTATGGCGAAAGCGACCAACTAATTCTGCCAATGGCCCTAAATGCTGTGGTAACAAAGTTTCTAGTTTTTCGCGCAAGCGCCGTGCCAGCACCGGGGCGGTGCCAAAGCTGGAGATAGCAATTAATATCGGGCTGCGATCGATAATCGACGGGAAGATAAAGCCGCATTTGGGCTGGTCGTCTACAGTATTCACCAGCATATTACGCGCCGTGGCGGCGTCATATACCGCGGCATTAACTGCATCAATATCGGTAGCAGCAATTACCAGTAACTTGCCATCCAGTAGCTCAGGGCTAAAGTAGCCATGGATTAATTCGGCCTGGCCTTGTTGCTGCCACTGCACAAACTCAGCAGCAAACTCCGGTGCGACTACGGTCAGTTTGGCACCGGCGCTTAACAGAGTACCGGCTTTGCGCAGCGCCACCGAGCCGCCGCCGACAATCAGCACCGGTTTATCGGTTAACTTTACAAATAAAGGTAAGTACTGCACACCAACTCCTGCGGTCAGGTTGCTACAAAGATTTCAGGCTTGCAGCATAGCCGTCTGTATGGCTTTTATAAAATAGTTAATTACGCTCAGATATAACTAAAAGGAATTAATGCAAAGATTGTAATAAGTGGAATTGTAAAAAGCATAGTTGAAGCTGGACGCAAAAAAAACGGCAACCGGAGTTGCCGTGATGACTACAAATATAGATAGGACAAATTAGCTACCAGCAACCACCTCTGGTTGTTGCATTTTTACTCATAATGCTAATATATCAATGTGCTAGGTGCTTGTTCAAAAATGCTAATAACTCCTTGTAATATATTTCTCTGTTTTCAGGAGAATAAAAACCATGGGTTTCATCATTAAATAACAACCACTGATACTTCTTGCCTGCCGAGTCCATAGCCTTTTTCAACACATCTGCATGCTCTAATGGTGCTCTTTTATCATTCTTGCCGTGAGCTATTAGTACAGGAGCAGTAAGCTTAGCAACGTTGTTAACCGGCGAATACTGCGACAGAATTTTAGCATCAGTGCCAATAACTTCATTCAAAAATGAAATACCGAAATCTCTTAAAGGAATATCACCCTCAGTTCGCATAAGCGACAAATCATATACGCCTGCAACTCCAACAATGCATTTATATAAATCGGGGGCAATCGTGGCGGATTGTAGCGCCGAATAACCACCAAAGCTGGCTCCGACAATACAGATGTTGCCTTTTTTTGCTTTACCCGAGGCAATGGCCCATTCTGTACCTGCAATAATGTCTCTCTGTATAGCATCCCCCCATTGCAAATAACCTGCTTCCAAATGTACAGTGCCGTAACCACCCGAGCCTCTGTAATTTACCTGAAGTACGGAGTAGCCTGCTTTGGCAAGTAGCTGTACTTCAGGATCGAAACCCCAGCGATCTCTCACCCCATGAGGGCCGCCATGTACATAGACAACTAACGGTTTATGCTCTGATACAAGCTCACTTTCAGTAAAGTACCCATGTATTTTTTTACTATCAAAAGATTCGTATTGGATAGGCGCCATCGCCACCATTGAATAACTATTAAGATTAGGCATAACATCAGCTATTTTTGCCAACGAACCTTCTTTTTTATCAAAGAGAAAGTAACTTCCAGGTGTCTTGTCTGAATAGCTATAGACAACCCAAAATCTATCGTCCAGTGATTTACTCGTAATCTCTATTGCTTCTCCTGCAAAAACCGCGAGTAACTCTTTAAAGATTTGAGCTTCAGTATATTTATCTGTTAAGAGGGCATAGGTAGGTAATCCATCATCCAACTTAACACCAAATATCTGCTGTTTTTTTGTTACTTGCAGGGTGGAAATATCCACTTTTTCATCGGAAAAAATCGCTTTGTATTTAAAATCCGACAATGAAAACTCAAACAACCCCTGCTTATCCTGCTGATAATCATCCAAAACATATACAGCACTGGCATCATCATTTAAAGCAACGGGGTAGAAGCTCCTACCAAACGTCTGAGGAGGCACTTTCACCCAGTCGTTATTTTCCTTGTCAAAAGTAAAAACATCCTGACGGTTATCTTTATTTAAGCTTACAGCTAATGCTAGCTCGCCCTGCTGATTAGTTAAAAAGCGGGTGTACGGACCAGGTGCATAGCTAACTTTGCGAGACTTCCCTGTATAGGCATCTAAAAGCAACACATCAGCATGTCGGTCTCCTTTCAAGCTCCATGAAGTGCTGGCTATCAGGATCTGCCGCTCATCATCAGGTAAAAGATCAATAATATCAGCCCAGCCATAGATTGATTCACGCTTTTTTATATTTGAACCGACTTGTTGTTTGCCAGCACGGTAACCGTAGATCAACTCAGCTTTTTTGCCATCAATGTTGATAGCGTAAAGCTCGCCAGTATATTGTGGTTCTTTAGCCCAAGGCTCTGATTGTGCTAGCTGAATAACTACACGCTCGTTATTTACCCAATAGTAATTGCTGAGCTCGCCGCTTGAGCCAAATCGCACAGCATTTACCATCTCCAGACTCTGCCGCTTGATAAATGCAAGCACCTTTATACCTTTAATATATGTCTCGACAGCGAGGTACTCACCATTGGGAGATATTTTCATATTACTAAATTGCGGATTCTGACTAAAATCTGAAATGATCCTTTCCTGATCTGCGTTCACCATAGTTGAACACAGAATCATTGCAGCTAGTAAAAAGTATAACTTCATTATCTTCGTCCTTGTTATAGATTAATGATGATTTTATGGTTACATAGTATCTAATATTTAAATAAAAATTAACTGTAGTGTGTGAAAATAAAAAAAACGGCAACCACAGTTGCCGTCAAAGCTTCAGAGAGAGTGAAGTTTAAAACTGTACGCCAGCGCTTTACTGGCGGATCATATAGTCAAAGGCACCCAGCGCAGCATTAGCGCCTGAGCCCATGGCGATAATAATTTGCTTGTACGGTGCGGTAGTGGCATCACCGGCAGCAAACACGCCCGGCAGTGAAGTTTGGCCACGTTCGTCGACAATAATTTCGCCGCGTGGTGATAATTCCACGGCACCACGTAACCATTCGGTGTTAGGCACTAAACCTATCTGCACAAAGATACCAGCCAGTGCAACATGATGTGCTTCACCGGTTTTGCGGTCAGTGTAGTTAATACCGGTTACACGGCTACCATCGCCAGTGACTTCGGTAGACTGCGCTTCAGTGATAATAGTGATATTGCCCATTGATTTGGCTTTTTTCACCAGTACCGCATCCGCACGTAATTCAGCGGCAAACTCCAGCACGGTAACATGCTCAACAATACCGGCTAAGTCTATAGCGGCTTCAATGCCTGAGTTACCGCCACCAATTACCGCTACTTTTTTGCCTTTAAACAGCGGTCCGTCACAGTGCGGGCAGTACGCCACGCCTTTACCACGGTATTCCTGCTCGCCAGGCACATTCATTTCTCTCCAGCGCGCGCCCGGGCTTAAAATAACCGTTTTGCTGTTCATTACGGCGCCGTTTTGCAGCTCAAGCTGTACCTTACCGTCTTTACGCAGTGCTACAGCACGCTGGTTGTTCATAATATCAACGTTATATTCACGCACATGGGCTTCTAAACTGTTTACCAGCTTTGGCCCTTCGGTGTACTGCACCGAAATAAAGTTTTCAATGCCCACTGTATCGGCTACCTGGCCACCAAAACGCTCGGCTACGATACCGGTGTTTAAACCTTTACGGGCAGCATAGATAGAGGCTGCAGCACCGGCCGGGCCACCGCCCACTACCAATACATCGAAGTCGGCTTTGTTTTTCAGTGCTTCTGCCTGGCGTTTTTCAGCATTTACATCCAGTTTTTGGATGATTTTTTCCAGTGTAATAGCACCTTGTGAGAACAGCTCACCGTTTAAGTACACTGACGGCACCGCCATAATGTTTTTGTCGGCCACTTCCTGCTGGAACATAGCGCCGTCAATCATCACGTTAGTAATACCGGGGTTAATCGCCGACATAATATTCAGCGCCTGTACTACTTCCGGACAGGTTTGGCAGCTTAATGACACATAGGTTTCAAAGGCGAAGCTGCCCTGTAGCTGACGGATTTGCTCAATAGTATCGGCAGCAACTTTAATCGGGTGGCCGCCTGAATGCAGCAGCGCCAGCACTAAAGAGGTAAATTCATGGCCCAGCGGCACACCGGCGAAAGTGATATGGGTGTCGTTAGCCACCGACCGCACCAGCATCGCTGGCTTGCGTGTCAGGGCGTTGTCATCGCGGCGCAATGACACTAAATCAGATAATTCGGCAATGTCTGTTGCCAGTTGGTTTACTTCAGCAGCTTTGGCGCTATCGTCTAAAGATACCACCAGCTCTACCTCGGTTTTCAGGTTCTGCAGATAGGTTTTTAATTGTTGCTTCAGGTTAGTATCTAGCATAAAAACTCCCGGAAAATTAACTGGGTAAATAATAAGACGATAAAAAATCAGCGTCACAAAGCCTCAGCCTGTAAAACAGACTGTAAATATTCAGTTTTGGGGTAAGCCGGGCAGGTGTTGCCTGCCCGGGTACCAAACCGGAGTTTGGCAGAGGGAAGCTGAGCTACAGCTTCTTAACGCAGGCTGTAACCAGATCCCGCTGCAATAACTGCAGCTTGTTGCACTACTTAGATCTTACCAACCAGATCCAGAGATGGTGCTAACGTTGCTTCACCCGGCGTCCACTTAGCAGGACATACTTCGCCATCGTGGTTAGCAACATACTGTGCAGCCTGTACTTTACGGAACAGCTCTGCAGCTGAGCGGCCGATACCTAAGTCGTGAATTTCAGCAACTTTGATTTCGCCTTCAGGGTTAATTACGAAAGTACCACGCAGTGCTAAACCTTCTTCTTCGATCATTACACCGAAATTACGGGTAATGGCACCAGTTGGGTCGCCAATCATCGGGTAAGTGATTTTCTTGATGGTTTCAGACGCATCGTGCCATGCTTTGTGCGTGAAATGCGTGTCAGTAGATACTGAGTACACTTCAACACCGATTTCCTGGAACTTAGCGTAGAAATCAGCCAGGTCGCCTAATTCAGTTGGGCATACGAACGTGAAGTCAGCCGGGTAAAATACTACTACTGACCATTTGCCAGCTAAATCTTGCTCAGTAACAGGTACGAATTTACCCTGATGAAATGCAGTAGCTTTAAACGGCTTGATTTTAGTGTTGATAATAGAAGACATAGTCTTACTCCTTTAGGTTGGTTCACAGGTAATGTTTCAACTGCAGCCAGTGTACCGTGCTGCAATCAGTTATCAAAACGAATAAAACAAATTAATTTAATCGCTTTTTTTGATGACAATATTTACTGCCGCTTGTTCAGCCTACGCTTAGCTACACTATGGCATTGTGTATTGCCACACAACGCATCAGGAGCCTGTTATGTTTACTAAGCATTTTATCTGTACTGTTGCAGCCTGCTGTCTGCTGCTGTTAGTTACCGCTTGCCAGCAATTAAGCTTACCGCAAGGCCAATACCAGCAACTAAACAACGATACGACTCTTAAACCGCTGCGCCTTAGCCTGCAGGACAACCGCCTGACAGGTTTTACCGGTTGCAACAACATGATTGGCAATTACAGCCTAGATGAGGGCAGCTTGGTGGTTTCTCAACTGGCCAGTACCATGATGGCCTGTTCAGAGCCTCTAATGCAGCGCGAACAAGCGTTCAGCAGCTTTTTGCAAGGCAAGCCCAAAGTGACATTTAATAATAATGTGATGACATTACGCAACGATGACGCTGAATATCAGTTTGAGTTGTTGTGAATATAAAGCTGCATTAAGCGCTGATATTCACCATTGGCATGCAGCTCGTCTAACGCGAGCTGTAATTTTTCTACCGTTTCGTTTGGTACTGCCAGGTTCAGTGCTAGATAATTAGCCCCTACTACAGACAAATCCAGCACCGGCTCAATACTGTCCAGTGTTTGGTTATATTTTGCCAGCCACACCGGCAAAATAAGCTCAGAGCCAATCAGTAAATCCACTTTGCCCTGCAAAAATAGCCCCACGGCATCTGCTTTGGCAGTAAGCCCAAGCAAATTAACGCCGTGTTCAAAGCCCTGGCTTTTTAAATACAGCTCATACACATCACCACGGGCAACTGCCACCACATAGCGTTTTGCCTCTTCCAGCGTTGTGGGGTTAATATCAGGCCGGCTTTTTAACCGGTACATATTGGCATGTGAATGTGCCAGCGGTCCAACCCATTTAAATAGCGGCTCGCGCAGTGCATTGCGCGAGGTAGAATAAACGGCCGCTGCAGGCTCTTTTTGTGCCGCTTCATAAGCACGTAACCAGGGGTAAAGCAAAAAATGACAATTTAAACCTGCTTTTTCGCAGCTAAGCCTTACCAGCTCAGTATTAATGCCGGTAACGGTATCATCGGCCAGATAGCTGTATGGCGGAAAATGCTCGGTGTAAATTGTCAGTTGGCCACTCACCGGCGCAGCATCTGTCAAAAAGACTGACATTACAACAACTAAGCCTGACCAGATTTTCCTCATACCCTCACTCTGCCTTAGTAACACGATTAATTGTGACTATGGCAGAGACTGAACAAAAAGTAACATTAATTTTTTCGGCCTGGCCACGCTTAAATACCATCACCATCTACGTGCAGGCCGCACTCACGGCCAAAGCCGTTAAAGCGGGTGTCTTCTTCGCTCATCCCCAGTTCCAGCTTTTGCGTGGAGTGAGTATCGCCTACCGAGACATAACCCTGCTCCCACAACGGGTGGTAGCTTAAGCCGTGTTCTTTTAAGTAATAAAACACATCTTTATTACTCCAGTCGATGATCGGCTGAATTTTCACTACGCCACGGCTGATCTCAACAATCGCCTTATCGGCACGGCTGCTGCTTTGGCTGCGGCGCAGGCCGGTAAACCAGCTGCCTACCTGCAGTTCCTGCAGTGCGCGTTGCATCGGCTCTACTTTATTCAGTTGGTTGTACTGCTTAATACCCTCGGCGCTTTGCCATAATTTGCCAAAGCGTGCTTCCTGCCAGGCCGGGCTTAGCTGCGCCCGGTATACTTTCAGGTTTAGTTTTAATTGCGCCGTCAGTTGATCAATAAACTGATAGGTTTCGGCAAATAAATAGCCGGTATCGGTTAATACTACCGGGATATCATGCTGTTGCTGCGTTACCAGATGCAACATCACCGCCGCCTGAATACCGAAGCTGGAGCTGAGCATCGGGTTTTGCGGCAGGTTATGTAGCGCCCAGCGCACCCGCTCTGCCGCGCTTAGTGGCGTCAGCAGATGGTTAATCTCAGCCAGCCAGGCACGCTGCGTAGCATCATCCTGCAGCAGAATAGCGCTGTAATCTGTGCGCGATGCTTTAGCTATGGAAGTCATCTTTTGGCACCACTACCGGCGCTATTACACCGGCCCTTATCACGAAATCACCAAAGCCTTCGCTGCTGTTATTGCGCTCAGTGGCCCAGCGGCCAATCAAGCCATCCAGGGTCGCCAGAATATCCGTTTCGCCGACGTTATCCAGCAGCAGGCGCGGAATACGGGTACCTTCACGGTTACCGCCCAGATACAGGTTATATTTGCCCGGGCCACGGCCCACCAGGCCTACTTCGGCCAGCATGGCGCGGCCACAACCATTCGGGCAGCCGGTAACCCGCAATACTATATGCTCGTCAGCCACCTGGTGTTTACCTAGTAAGGCTTCTACTTTGGTTACTAATTCAGGCAGGTAACGCTCGGCTTCGGCCATCGCCAACGGGCACGTTGGGAATGATACACAGGCCATCGAGTTTTTGCGCTGTTCGCTGTGGCCTTCATCAATTAAGCCATGGCTGCGGGCAATAGCTTCAATTTCGGCTTTTTGCGCCGCCGGCACACCGGCAATAATCAGGTTTTGGTTGGCTGTCATACGCAAATCGCCCTGATGAATAGCGGCAATTTTCGCTAAGCCGGTTTTCAGCGGTTTGCCCGGAAAATCCAGTACGCGGCCGTTTTCAATAAATAACGTTAAGTGGTGCTTACCGTCGATGCCCTCTACCCAGCCAATGCGGTCGCCGCGGCTGGTAAAGCTGTATGGCACCACAGGTGCAAAAGCCACGCCGGTGCGCGCTTCCACTTCGGCGCGAAAGGCGTCCAGGCCGATGCGGTCAATGGTGTATTTGGTTTTGGCATTTTTGCGGTTTGAGCGGTTACCGTAATCGCGCTGCACCGTTACCACATGCTCAGCCACTTTTAACGTGTGTTCCAGCGCAACATAACCCAAGTCATCGGCCATACGCGGATAAGTGGCATCGTCGCCAAAGGTCATGGCTAAACCGCCGCCCACCAGCACGTTAAAACCGACTAACTGCCCTTTTTCCGCTACGGCGACAAAGGTTAAATCATTGGCGTGTACATCAATGTCGTTGTGCGGTGGAATAACTACCGCTGTTTTAAACTTGCGTGGCAGGTAGTTGTCACCAAGGATCGGTTCGACTTCGGTGGTTTCAATTTTCTCTTCATCCAGCCATATTTCGGCATAGGCGCGGGTTTTCGGCAGTAAATGCTCGCTGATTTTCGCCGCCCACTGGTATGCCTGCTGGTGCAGCTCTGATTCTACCGGGTTAGAAGTACACAATACATTGCGGTTAACATCGCCGGCAGTGGCGATAGAATCAATGCCAATGCTGTTTAAAAACTGATGCATCGGCTTAATATGTGGCTTTAACACACCGTGAAACTGAAAGGTTTGCCGCGTGGTTAAACGGATACTGCCGTACATAGTGTTGTCGCCAGCAAATTTATCAATTGCCAGCCACTGCTGCGGCGTAATAATGCCGCCCGGCATGCGGGCACGCAGCATCACGTTATGCAGCGGCTCAAGTTTTTGCGCGGTGCGTTCAGCGCGGATATCACGGTCGTCCTGCTGATACATGCCGTGAAAGCGGATCAGCATAAAGTTATCACCGTTAAAACCACCGGTGATCTCATCTTTCAGATCGCTTTCAATGGTGCCGCGTAAATGCTGGCTTTCTGCTTTTAAGCGCTCGTTATCAGACAGTGCACCCGGTGCCACTAAATCTGGATTAATTGGATACTGGCTCATTAATACACGTCCTTCTGATAACGTTTTGCGACACGTAATTCGTCTAAGTAAGCTTGCGCTTGTTCAGCGGTTTTACCGCCATATTGTTGCACTATATCCAGTAAGGCCTGCTGCACATCTTTTGCCATCCGGTTAGCGTCACCACAAATATACAGGTGGGCACCGTCTTGTAGCCATTGCCATACTTCGCTGCCGTGCGTACGCAGTTTGTCCTGCA
Organism: Rheinheimera hassiensis; assembly: GCF_022436675.1. Lineage (GTDB taxonomy): Bacteria > Pseudomonadota > Gammaproteobacteria > Enterobacterales > Alteromonadaceae > Alishewanella > Alishewanella hassiensis. The sequence goes on from NZ_JAKUJZ010000001.1 coordinate 450,902, forward strand.
CATACACTTTTTGCGCCTGGTCGCGGCTAAAGGCCACATCTAGTTTAGTTAACAGGCCACGCTTGAGGTAATTTTGCAGCTCCAACTGGTATAAAAAGTCCTGGGTAAAATGCGGGTTGCCGAAAAACAACCAGTTCTTGCCCGCGGCGCCGCTGGCGTCACGTTGCTGCAAAAAGGCGCGAAACGGCGCTATACCAGTGCCGGGGCCTATCATAATCACCGGCGTGTCGTCATTGGCCGGCAAACGGAAGTTGTTGTTGTGCTCAACAAACACCTTTACCTTAGCGCCTTCAGCCAAACGCTCGGCTAAAAAGCCGGAGGCACCGCCCAAATGCGGCAGGCCGTAAGCATCGTATCGCACCACAGCTACCGTTAAATGCACTTCCTCTTCCACTTCGGCTTGAGAGGAGGCAATAGAGTATAACCGCGGCTGCTGTTTACGCAGCGCATCTACTAATTGCTGAGCGCTAAGCAAACCCGGGTAGTCACGTACTATATCAATAATCTGCCGCTCATTAATGTAAGCGCGCAGCGCGGCTTTATCGGCGGCCAGCGCAGTTAAAGCTGCGTTATTGGTGGCGGCAGCGTATTTCTCGACAAAGGCCGGATACGACTGCGTCAGTTCCAGCTGTTCGGTTAATGCCTGCTCTACTGTCAATTTGTCATCAGAGAGCGTAACCGGTGTATCTCGCGCTATGGCAGTTAACAGCAGTAGTTCGCGCACTAACTCCGGATCATTGCTGAAATACACCCCCAGCGCATCACCCGGCTGATAAGTTAAACCGCTGTCGGCCAGTGAAATTTCGATATGCCGCACATCTTTGGTGGAGTCGCGACCGGTAATTTTCTGATTGGTGTACAGCTCGGCAGCAAAGGGTTGCTGCTTGCTGTATTGGCTAACACTACCTGAAGTAATGTCTGCTCCTGGCCAGGCAATAACCTGCGCTGACGGCGCGGCAGAAGCTTTAAGCTCCGGTTCCAGCTTAGTAACCAGCTCGTTGCTCCAGCTGTCGGCCTGAGCCTGATAATCGACATCTAAATCAATGCGTGGCAGCACAGATGTCGCACCCAGCTCGGCTAAGCGCTGATCAAAGTCTTGTGCGGTTTTGCAGAAAAACTCATAGCTGGTGTCGCCCAGCCCCAGCACGGCATATTTTAACCCGGCTAATTTTGGCGCTTTTTTGCTAAATAAAAAGTTATGCAGGCCAATGGCATTTTCCGGCGGCTCGCCTTCACCATAAGTAGAGGTAACAATAACCAGATATTGCTCGTTCTTTAGCTGAGTGGTTTTGTACTCGGCCATATCAACCACTTTGGCTACTATGCCTTTACCCTGCGCTTGTTTAGCTAAGGCTTCTGCCAGATGCCGCGCATTGCCAGTTTGCGAGCCAAATAAAATAGTCAGGCTGGCACTGGCAGCGGCCTGCGCAGTTGCTGGCTGTCCGGGCAGTTGTCCGGAGAGTTGCCCGGCAAGCTGAGCGCTGGCCGCCAGATAACCGCTAACCCAGGCTTGCTGAATAGGGTTTAACTGGCTGACTAAGCCCTGCAGCTGGCTTACCTGCTGCTCGGACAACGGACTGGCCTGCGCCACTAAGGAAGATAAAAGCATAAAACACCCTGCACACAATAATTACAGCCATTTTAGCCGTCTATATGTATACCAGTAAAAGAATGGATCTCTCTTCTTTATTCCAATAAGTAATTAAAAACTAGCGCCTGGCTATACCACAGCGCTGATAAACAGACCAAAAAATAGTGAAAAACACTAAGTAGAAAAAAATATTTATTGCTGACATTCAAACTTTTTCATAAATAACATCCACTTAAATATTGGCATTAACTTTGTAATAGCTCTGGCGTAATTAACAGCGGCTAACGGCCACAAGGATAACGAAAATGAAAAACTTACTTATCGCCAGCAGTTTTGTCTTAACCAGCATCAGCACTGCCGTAATGGCACACGACGAGCACAGCTGTAATGTCAATTTTGATAAAGACTTATCTATTAACAGCCAACTGGTCAGCATGAAAGATGGCAGCACTGAATTGTGGCGCATTAATAGCAGCGGTCAGCTGTGGCTGGATGGCAAAGCGGTAACCACCGACCACGATACTCAGGCACTGCTGCGCGAGTATCAGGCCGGCATTCGCACACAAACACTGGAAACCGTAGCACTGGTAGAAGATGCGCTGGTGCTGGCGGCCGATGCCGTTGACTCTGTGCTGACCGAACTAACCGGTGACTCGCTGCAACAACATCCGGCGCTGCAAACCGCGTTGGATAAAATTAAAACCAGCACCGAGAGCATCGTAGTGCGCAGCGGCGACAATATCGACATTTACGGCAGCCGCTTTGACAACCTCGATGACGCCTTTGGTGCCGAGTTTGAACAGGCGATTGAAGAAGCCGTTACCAATTCGATGGGCAGCATTTTAATGTTGGTGGGCAAAGCCATGGCCAGCGGCGAAGGCAACTTTGAACAACGGATGGAAGCTTTTGGCGAACGGATGGAACGTTTTGGTGAAGATTTAGAAGCGCGGATGGATATTAAAGCCCAGGCGCTGGAACAACGTGGTGATGCAATGTGTAACAACCTGCAAGCGTTGGATACGCTGGAAAGCCAAATTCAACAGGCGATACCGCAAATGCAGCAATACGATTTAATTGAGGTAAACAGCAATAACAGCACTGCGTTTTACCTGTACAACTGATATTCATATTCAACTGACAAAAAGGTTTCGTGTACCCTCCCAACCACGACTTTGGCGCGCTGCTCTCGTCCTGACAGCGCGTCTTTTTTGCCTGCCGCCGTTACTGCTCCGACTGGTTATCCGCGCCACTTCAGGTTAGCCTGTAGCGATACATCCAAGGAGTAACTGATGACCATTCAACGTATTTTACCTGCCAGCCGCTATTCTGAAGCGGTAATTGTTAACGGTTTAATTTTTTGTGCCGGCATGGTGCCATCTACCACCAGCAGCAATGCCACCTTACAAACTGAAGACGTGCTGGCACAAATTGATGCGCTGTTAGCACAGTGCGGCAGCGATAAAACCAAACTGGTTGACGCTACTATTTACCTGGCCGATATGGCCGATTATGCCGCAATGAACCTGGCCTGGGATAACTGGGTAGCACCGGGCCAAGCTCCGGCCCGCGCCACCGTTGAAGCTAAACTGGCCGATCCGGGCTGGAAGATTGAGATTAAAATTATAGCCGCGCAGTAAACGCGGCTTAACGCTGTGTCTGCATCTGTTGTTTTAATGCCGCTAATTTTTCACTCTGGCCAAATACAGCGGCAAATTCTTCCACTGTTTTCATACTTTGCTGCCCGGTTTGGTTGTCACAGTCTAGGCGGTATAAAGTGCGGGCAATGCTCCATTCTGCTTTTACAATAGCGCCCATCATCGCTGTGTGGTCGCGTTTATCGCGGATACAGGCATCAGCACCGTAAGCTAGCAATAGCTCCACTGCGTGGGCATGGCCGTAGTAGGTGGCTGTCATCAATGCGGTATAGCTGTCGCTGTTTTGCAGGTTTACCGGAAACCCGGCGGCTAAGAACTCGTTTAACACTTCACTGTTACCACTGCGGGCAGCGGCAAAAAAATAGTCAGTCAATTGTTGCTGTGCTGGGGTCGGATCAGGTATGTCGTTGCTGCTGGCCTGAGCAGTATTAATGCCCGCTGACAGCAACAGGCACAGGCTTAGTATTAATGTCAGTGTTCTCATAATCGGGTCTCTGTATTTAAATATTTGCTTGTATAAGTGCCTGCAAAGCTCACCCAGGTGCAGGAAGGGTTGATTGAGCTTTGCAGGGCTTTAACGCTTATTCAGTACCAATAGCGCTGCACCGCTATTGGCAATAGCAATATTGCCGTGCTGGGTTACAGCTGTGCCGCCAATTGTTTTACCGTGGCTAAATCACCTTTTACCGCTTTGGTAATACGGCTGCCGTAATCTGCATCAGCTTTGTAGAAGTAAGACAACATGGCGTGCTTGGTAGCACTGTCTGTTACCTGGCCTAAGTCGGCTGCCAGGTTACGGATCAGGTTATCTTTTTCCTTTTTGCTATAAGCGCGGTACAAGGCACCGGCCTGGCTAAAGTTGTCGGTTTTATCTATGGCCTGCTGCTGCACCGTACCGTTTAACGCTGTGGTAACAGCACGCGCTGTGGTTAACGCGCCTTTTGGCTCAACCCGGCTTGGCTCATAATTTACATTCGACTTGGTGTTACCGCTGTTGGCTGCACCGTCCTGATTATTGCTGTTTACCGCAACCAACGGCCGGTTAATAGGCAATTGCTGGTGATTGGCGCCTAAACGGTATAACTGGGTGTCGCTGTAAGAAAAAATACGCCCCTGTAATAAGCGATCTTCTGACGGCTCGATACCCGGTACCAGGTTGCCCGGCGCAAAAGCGGCTTGCTCGGTTTCCTGGAAGAAGTTATCCGGCATCCGGTTGAGTGTCATGGTGCCCACTTTTACTTCAGGTACATCCGGCCATATTTTGGTAGCATCCAGCGGGTTGTAGCTAAAGCTGTTCAGCTGGGCCGGGGTAATAGTTTGGATATACAGATCCCATTTGGGTAAATCACCGGCATTAATCGCCGCATATAAATCGCGGGTTAGGTGGTTAAAATCGCTGCTTTGCACCTTAGCGGCTTCGTCCAGGCTTAAACCTTTTACCCCTTGCTGGCTGCGCCAGTTAAATTTCGCATAACGCACTTCGCCGGCTTCATTAACAAACTTGTAGGCGTGCACACCAAAACCGTCCATCTGACGGTAACTGGCCGGAATACCAATATCGTGGTACAGCTGAGTTAACATGTGGGTGGCGGTGCCGTCATGCGAGAAAAAATCGAAGAACCGGTTTGGGTCCTGCATATTATTCACCGGCGAGGGTTTTAATGAGTGCACCATATCGGGGAACTTGATCGCATCGCGGATAAAAAACACTGGCAGGTTATTACCCACTAAGTCCCAGTTACCCTGATCGGTGTAAAACTTTACCGCAAAGCCGCGTGGATCACGCAAGGTTTCCGGACTGTGGTTACCATGAATTACGGTAGAAAACCGCACAAACACCGGCGTGGTTTTACCGGCAGCAGCAAACAGCGATGCCACGGTTTGATCAGATAAATTGGCACTGGCAACAAATTCGCCGTGGGCACCAGTGCCACGGGCATGCACTACCCGCTCAGGAATACGCTCACGGGCAAAACGTTGTAACTTCTGAATTAAATGCACATCTTGCAGCAAAGTGCTGCCATTTGGCCCGGCTGTGATAGAGTTCTGGTTATCGCCTACCGGCGCGCTGTTGTCTTTAGTCAGTGTACCCGCTGCCTGAACTCCCAGCGACAAACTGATAGCCATTACTATTATTGATCGTTTAAACATAGCTATTGCCTTTTAAATGTTGTCTATCCCTTCCTGCAGGCTCAAGAGTAGTAGCTAATTGAAAGCGAAAAAAATGATTAAATTAAATTAACTCAATCTATTTTTGTGATTTTAAAAAGTAATTAATATAGGCTGCAAAGTGGTTAAATTAACGATTTAGTCACCAATTTCAGCAAGTGCATTGGGTAAAAAAACATAAGATTTTGATTTAATAGCACTTAATCAATGGCACTAATACTGCAAGGTACTAATACTGCAATAAGCCACCGGGAGTATTGTGGTAACACTGACAATAATGCACTGCACAGGAAGCACGCTATGGCGCGATTTATAACAACCTTAAAACATTGTGGTTTATATGCCGGTTTTGAACTTCACCGCTTGTGGCTAACCCGCCGCGGGTTGATGACATTAGCCGCCACCGCGGTGCTGTGGTTTTTTCTGCTGCGTTATGCCATCGCCCCCGCCAGCGATCTGATTGGCAGTGAAGGCTTTCAGCAAATGTTTCGCGACGCTTTTGGCGCCTTTGGTTTAAGCCAGCTGTTTGCCTGGCCGGCACCGGAGCTGGCAATTTACTGGATCCTCAGTTTAATGCTACTGCCGCTGCTGTGTTTATTTTTTACCGCTAACCAGCTGTGTAGTGATTTGGAGCGCGGCACCCTGCGCTTGCTGGCACTGCGCAGCAGCCGCTTAAGCATAGTGCTGGGCCGTTTTAGCGGCCAGATGCTGGTGCAAAGCTGTTTAATTTTGCTGTCTCTGGTGGCCACCCTCTCGCTGGCGGCCTGGCGTGAAGGCGGCTTAACCCTGGCTATGCTAAATGCCGCCGCTGTTATTGCCGTTAATTTGTTGCTGGTATTACTGCCTTTTACAGCATTAATGAGCTGCTTTTCTGCCATGGTGCGCTCATCCCGCCTTGCGGTAAGCCTGGCGATTGTTAGCCTGGGGCTGGTGTTTGTACTGCTTAGCACCTTTGTTTTTTACTTTCCTGACTTTCTGTTTCTACTCGGTTATATGCCCGGTACTCAGGTAATGCAGTTGCTGCCTATGCAAGGTTGGCAAACACTGCAACATGCCTTGCTGCCGCTGCTACAAACACTGGTATTACTCAGCAGCGCCACGTTTTTGTTAACAAGGAAAGCACTATGAACGCTATTATTCAGTGTCAGCAACTGGCAAAGCGCTTTGGCAGCAAAACTGTGCTGCAACAACTTAGTTTTGAATTGCATCAGGGCGATGTCGCCGCGCTTATTGGCCCCAACGGCGCCGGTAAAACCACCTTATTCAGCATTTTATGTGGTTATTTGCCCCCGGACAGCGGCAGTGCCCGTATTTTTGGCCATAAAGCCGGTAGCAGTGCGCTGTTTGGTAAGGTTGCAGCCCTGCCACAAGATGCCCAGTTTGACCCGGCCTTCAGCATTGGCGAACAACTGGATTTTTACGGCCGCTTACAAGGTTTAAGCAGCAAAGCCGCGCGTGAAGAAAGCAAACGGGTACTGGCACTGGTAGAACTGACTGAGCAACTGCAGCATAAAGCCGGTGCCCTAAGCCACGGTATGCGTAAAAGGGCAGCTATTGCTCAGGCGTTTATTGGCACACCCCAACTGGTGCTGCTGGACGAACCCACCGCCGGGCTGGACCCGGTAAATGCATTGCATATTCGCCAGCTAATTAGCCGCTTAAGTGGTGAAGTTAGCTTTATGATCAGCTCGCACAATATTTTTGAGCTGGAGCAACTGTGCAATAAAGTGCTTTATTTAGAAAACGGTCAGCTAAAACAGCACAGCGGCAGCGATAACGCAGCACAGCTGCAATACCTTACCCTGCACTTAGAGCAGGACAACAACGACGCCATCAGCGCGGCGCTACGCCAACTGCCCGGCCTGATTGATTTACACAGTGCCCAGCGCCGAGAGCTGGTGCTAAGCTATAACCCGCAGCATAATGCCGATTTTGACCTGGCCGTGCTGCAATGTTTAGCTGCCAATGGCTGGCGCTACCGCAACCTGACCAAAGGCCAGACGCTGGAGCAAAAGCTGTTTAATCCGGCATAGCCGCTTATCCACTTCTTGTTACCCACTTCATGCTGGCACCGGGCTGTATAGCTGCGGTGCCAGCGGCGTAAAATACTGTTACAAAGCAATTACGTATTAGATTGACCGCTTTGTATGCCTTACGTTAATGTGCAGCATAACAATTGTTACGGAGCAGAATAAGTGAGTGTTGCTACCATCTGGATCATTGTTGGCATAGTGCTGATTTTATCTGAGCTTATGGCCACCAGCATAGTTGCGGTATTTTTCGGTATTGCCGCTATTATTGTCGGTTTATTACTGAACTTCGGCCTGATTGAAAGCTACAGCATGCAGTATTTACTGTTCGGCGTATTATCGCTGGTATTACTGTTTACTGCCCGAGGCCGCTGCAAGCGCTGGTTTGTTGGTTACACCGCAGACAGCACAGAGCAGCCATCCAGGCTGGCCGATGATATTGGCCGTCGCGTTATCGTACATAGCGATTTTCATCAGGGCGCCGGACGCGTAGTGTTAAACGGCGTGCAATGGGATGCCGAATCAACCGATGCACTGAAAGCCGGTGATGTTGCTTTTGTTGTGGCCAATCACGGTATCAAGCTGGTGGTGTCTGGCGCCAAATCTGCCTGAGTTTCTAAACTAACCATCTGTTTTAAGGAGTAAATCTGATGGAAACAATCGATATCAACACTATTTTAATGGCCGGCTTTGCCATCGCCGTTGTGATTACCATCGTAAAAACAGCGCGCGTAGTGCCGCAAAAAAGTAACTATGTTATAGAGCGCCTAGGTAAATACTCGCGCACGCTGGACTCAGGCTTTCATATTCTGATCCCGTTTATCGACAAAGTGGCCTATACCCACAGCTTAAAAGAAGAAGTGATCGACGTAGAGCGGCAAACCTGTGTTACCCGCGACAATATTCAGGTGGGCATTAACGGCGTGCTGTATTTGCAGGTAGTAGACCCACACAAAGCCAGTTACGGTATTAACGATTACCGCTACGCCGCCTCTCAGTTGGCGCAAACCACAATGCGCTCAGTTATCGGCCAAACCGATCTGGATAAAACCTTTGAAGAGCGCGCCAAAATTAACGAAGAAGTGGTAAAAGCACTGGACGAAGCCGCATCGCCGTGGGGTATTAAGGTGCTGCGTTATGAAATTTCAGACATTGAACTGCCGCTTAGCATTAAAGATGCGTTAGAGCAGCAAATGCGTGCCGAGCGTGAGCGCCGTGCGGCTATTGCCAAATCTGAGGGTGAGCGCCAGGCCATGATTAACGTGTCTGAAGGCCAGAAGCAGGAAGTAATTAACCTGTCTGAAGGCGACAAGATGCGCCAGATTAACGAAGCCGAAGGCCGCGCCCGCGAAATTGAGCTTATCGCCATTGCCACCGCCGAAGGTATCCGCCAGATTGCCGAAGCCATTAATCACCCGGGTGGTTCAGAAGCCGTAAGCCTGCGCGTAGCCGAGCAATATGTAAAAGAGTTCGGTAACCTGGCCAAAGTGAACAACACCATGATAGTACCGGCCGAACTTGCCAATATCGGCGGTGCTGTTGCCGGTTTAACCGAAATTCTAAAAATCGCCCAGCCGAAGAAGTAACGCGAACGTACGGTAATAGCTAAAAGGAAAAGAACATGGCAACACAACAAGCGTTTAACGAAGCACTGTTGAAACTGGCAATTATGATGTATCGCATAGACGGTAAAATTCGTCTGAACGAGCAGGAGCTGGTTGACGAAATAGCCGATAGCTTAAGCTGGGATGGTGTTAACAGCATTACCGCTGTACAAAGCCAGACCATGGCTGATGTGCGCGAAGCTATTCGTGCTGATAAAACCGAAGCTTATCTGGCAGGGCTGAAAGATGCGCTGATGTTCAATAAACAAAAAGCGCTGGATACCGCTAAGCAGATTATGCAAAGCGATGGCGAAGAAGCACGGAAAGAACGCCGCCTATACGACTACCTGCGCCAGCAACTGCTGGTGTAATTAGCGGCTGTTTAACATCAAAAGCCAGCGTAGCGCTGGCTTTTGTGTTCATGACTTATTAAAGACCAAAGTCTCTAAATGCTAAGAGCATCAGTCCATTGCAGACACCGCTTTAATCCCCGCAACCATTGCCGCGGCGCTATCTTTGCCATAACCGCCACCGCCTAAAAACACCGTTGGAATATGCAGCGCTTTTAAGCGCTGGTACACCAGCTTATGGCTTTGTGCTACTTCAGCCACGCTAAGAGATAAGCCACCCAATGGATCTGTGGCTAAAACGTCTGTACCGGCGACCACAAAAGCGAGTTTATAACCGCTGCTTAGCTGCTCTAATGCCGCACTGAGTTTATTCAGATATAACTCACCACCGGTGCCGCTTGGCAGTGGTACGGCGATATCAACTCTGCGTCGGCTTACCGGGTCGTTGGGGTAAATATCGGCGTTATACACATCAAGCAAAGTGACGTTTTTGTTTTCGTGAAAGGTTCGGGCGTTGCCGTTGCCGTGGTGGGCGTCGATATCAATAATCAGTATTTTGTCATCAGCTGTTAACTCTCCGCTGGCGATAAGCTGCTGATAGCTAATGCCAATATCGTTGTAAATACAAAAGCCTTCCATTCGGTGTGGGCTGGCGTGGTGATAACCACCGGCAAGGTTCCACGCATCGTCACCGCCAAGCGCTAAACGGCTGGCGATTAACGTACCGGCGACGCCCCAGCGCATAGGCGACAATATTCTGCTATCCAGCCATGAAAACGATAGGAAAGGAATTTTCGGAATTTCCAGCGCCCTGCACAACGCGGCTTTATCTTTAATCTGAATTTTAAGCAGCTCATTTAAAGAGCTGAGAATGGCATCTTCAGCAATAGGACCTTGCGGTGCAATGATATCTGCGTCATTTAACGCCGCACGTACTTTACTAAACTTACAGCCATCAAATGGGTGCAGAAATTTAAAAATACCTACGTCGATGTTGTAGTTTTCGTGATAGATAATTTTCATGCTGACTTCAGTTCATTTGCATAGCGCATCACGTTTGCCGGAGTCCAGATGTATTACCTCGTTTTGCTAAAGGGTAGAATTCTTAGCTTTCATTCCGAACACAGCGACCTCAATCAACAAATGAAACCAGCCCGACGGTTCCCTACTACCATGTGGCAAAAACGTTGATCAAGTTAATAATTTGCGTTAATTTAACAGAAAATCAATGGAGGTGATATATGCAGCATTATGACAAGGTCAAAAATCGTTTACTTAACATACTACGCCAGCTCAATAAAAACTCGACTATTTCAGAAATGGAACGGGTAGAAATTGCAACCTTCGCTGATTTTTTTTCAAGCAAGGCGCTAAGTGCTGGTGCAATAAACCAGATTCTTCGGCAAAGACCAATTGCTATGATGTATCGTGATAACCTGAGCTACGATTTAAGAACCCTGATGATTGAAGGTGTACTTACGGAAGTCTTGCAAATAGTTAGTGGTGTCGAAGGCTTTGCAACTGAAGGCAGCAGCCACATAGCTGAAAAAAGTGGTAACCAGATGGGAAAGTATGGTTCGCAACTTAGTAAGTTAGGTGTGGCGGGTCAGGTATTCTCGACAGGAAAATCATTAAAAACAATGACTGATATTTTTACACCTATCGAAGCCATCATTTTGGATCCGCTAAGTTTTGATATGTGGCGGGTTAAACTGGAAGCGCATATGGTACAACGTATAAAAAGGGCTGGTTGATTTATGCTAACGAAAATTTTGCTACCTCTTACGCTCGCATTCTCGGTGTTTGGTTGTCACGGAGTGGAAATTGAAAAGAAATCAGTTACTGCTATTGTTCCTGCCGAAATTTGCGCTGAGAAAACCAGCTTTGATGGCCAGGCTACAACTATCTTCTCTGAATGTGAACACTACGAATTTATAAATCAATATGTTGTAACCGATGCCATGAGCATGGATGATTTTAGTCAGTTCGTTGCTGGCTATCGATTGGGAAAGGATTTTGAAACTACAATTGAGCAAGAGCTGTTGCGCCACTTTGACGCCATGATTTCACCTTTCGACCCTGAAACCAAAGTTAGCCAGCATAATAATTTGATCTTATTCGAAACTAAAAGCCATCTGGCTTTATTTCAACGCAACGACGACCACTGGTTACTAACCAAGGCAGTATTGCCGCAGCAGAAATAGCACAGCAAGGTCGGTTCATACTTTCTGTCGGAGCAGCCGTAACTCTTAGCAAAAACTAAACAAATTGGCGCAATATCCGGGTAATATTGCGCTAACAGTTTATTGCTGATCAGACGATGGCAGTTCTTTGGTGTCAAACTGCTGAGTTTTCTCGGCCAGTAACGCAGCGAGTTGCTGTTCCAGCTTTTCTACTTTTTCGCGGGTGCGCAGTAATACCTGGCGCTGTACGTCAAACTCTTCGCGGCTGACAAAATCCAGATCAGCCAGTTTACTTTGCAGTACCTGCTTTACCTTGGCTTCAACGTCATCGGCAAACTGGCGTACCTGTGGTGGAATGGCGTTGCCGATTTGCTTGGCAATATCTTCAATTTTTTTCGGGTCTATCATGCTGCTCTCCTGTATCGCATCAGTAGCTTGCGACGTTATGCTGAACCGTAAGCCTTATTCTACAGGCCAAAACCGTAATCACGCATGCTATTTAGCGGCAAATTTCGTTACAATGCCAGCCTTAGTGTAAGGGTGAGTGAATGAAGTTAAATCCGCAACAGAATGCTGCCGTTAAATTTATCTCCGGGCCCTGCCTGGTACTGGCCGGTGCCGGCAGTGGTAAAACCCGGGTAATTATTAATAAAATTGCCTACCTGATCCAGCAATGCGACATGCCGGCACGGCACATAGCTGCGGTTACCTTTACCAATAAAGCCGCCCGCGAAATGCGTGAGCGTATTAACCATCAGCTACCGAAAACCGCCACCCGCGGCCTGACTATTTCTACCTTTCACACCCTTGGGCTGGAAATTCTGAAAAAGGAATACCGCCATATTGGCTATAAAGCCAACTTTACCCTGTTTGACGATCAGGACAGCATGGCACTGTTAAAAGAGCTGAGCGAAAACGATATACAGGGTGACAAAGACTTACTGCGCGCACTGCAAAGCCGTATCAGCAGTTGGAAAAACGAATTAACGCTGCCGGCCAAAGCCATAGCTGAAGCACAAGATGCGCAAAGCATCAGCTTTGCTAATTATTATCAGCACTATACCCAGCAGCTAACCGCTTATAACGCGCTGGATTTTGATGATTTAATTTTAATGCCCACCTTACTTTTTGCCCATAACGCCGAGGTGCGGCAGAAGTGGCAGCAAAAAATTCAGTATCTGTTGGTAGATGAATATCAGGATACCAATACCAGCCAGTACCAACTGGTGAAATGGCTGGTAGGCGAGCGCCAGCGTTTTACCGTGGTGGGCGATGATGACCAGTCTATTTATTCCTGGCGCGGTGCGCGGCCTCAAAATCTGGTGCTGTTAAAAACCGACTTTCCCAATTTAAACGTGATTAAGCTGGAGCAAAATTACCGCTCGGCCGAGCGTATTTTAAAAGCCGCCAATATTTTAATTGCCAACAACCCGCACGAATTTGAAAAGCAACTATTCAGCGAAAACGGTTACGGCGTGCCGCTAAAAGTGATCCCCTGTAAGCATGAGGAAGATGAAGCCGAAAAAGTGGTAGCTGAGATTATCTCGCACCGCTTTATTAACCGCAGCCAGTATCGCGACTATGCCTTATTGTACCGCGGTAACCATCAGTCGCGTTTATTTGAAAAAGCGCTGATGACCAACCGCATTCCGTACAAAATCTCCGGTGGCACCTCGTTTTTTTCGCGCAGCGAAATTAAAGATGTGATGGCGTATTTGCGCTTGATAGTAAACCAGGACGACGATAACGCCCTGCTACGCATTATTAATGTGCCACGGCGCGAAATTGGCGCAGCTACCCTGCAGCATATTGGTAATCTGGCGAACCAGAAGCAAGTTAGTTTATTTGAGGCCTGCTGCGACAGTGAGTTGTCGATGCATTTATCGGCCCGCGCCCACAATGCCGTTAAACAATTTGCCCAGTGGATTGTTGGCATTGCCGACAATGTGCAGCGCGCCGATCCGGCAGAAGCAATACGTGATTTAATTCGCCAGAGCCATTACGAAGCCTGGCTGTTTGAAACCAGCACCAGTGCTAAAGCGGCCGAAATGGCGCTGAAAAACGTTAATGAGCTATACCGCTGGATCAGCGAAATGCTGCAAGGCAAAGATGACGACGAACCGATGACATTGCCTGAAGTGGTTACCCGTTTAACACTACGCGATATGATGGAGCGCCAGGAGCAAGAGGATAACGCCGATCAGGTGCAATTGCTTACGCTGCACGCTTCTAAAGGGTTAGAGTTTCCTTATGTGTTTATGGTAGGCATGGAAGAGGGCATTTTGCCGCACCAGGTCAGCATAGATGAAGACAACGTTGAAGAGGAACGCCGGCTGGCCTATGTTGGCATTACCCGCGCCCAGCGCGAGCTGTTTTTTACTTATGCTAAAGAGCGGCGCCAGTTTGGCGAAGTGGTGCGGCCCGAACCAAGCCGGTTTTTATATGAATTACCGCAGGATGATTTAGAGTGGCAAAGCGCTGCGCCGGTAAAAACGGCCGAGCAGCGTCAGCAAACCGGCCAGGCGCATATTGAACGCTTACGCCAGATGCTGAAGAACAATTGACGGTGTGGAACTTAGCTCTTGGGCCGACAACAGCTCAGCCACATATTTGCCCTGCATAAAGCAGCAGCCTTCGGCCAGCAGCAGGTTGAGTAAGTCGGCGTTATCAACCCCATCGGCTAGTAAGCGAAATTTGTAGCTTAGCGCCAGCGACTGCAGCATTTGCAGTAACTGGCGTTTTTGCTCGCTCCGTACCAACTGGCGACAAAAAGCAGCGTCAAGTTTGACAAAATCAAACTGCTGTTGCAGCAATAAACTCAGCGGCGCCATGTCGGCAGCAAAGTTGTGTAGCGCCAGGCGCACACCCAACTGTTTTAGCTGCTGCAGGTTATGCTGCACCGTCGCTGCATTGCCACTTTGCAGCAAGTCAGCTTCTGAAAATGCCAGGCATAACCGGTGTAATTCTGTACCCCCTGTCAGCCGTCGCTTTAACGCGTCATATAAGTCATGTTGCTGCAAATGCTGCACACTAAGGCGCACAGTCAATAAACCTGCGGTTGCATCACTTAGCATTAACTGGCGGCAAGCCTGCTGCAGCAACAGTTGTTCGATTTGCGGCAAAATACCTACCTGGGCGGCATGCTGACTGAAATTATACTGGGTACCCAGTTGCGGGTGCTGCCACTGGGCATGTAACTCGTAGCCCATTAAACTGCGCGCCTGACCGCACAGCACCGGTTCGTACACGGCAGTAAATTGCTGCTGCTCTAATGCCTGCATCATGACCTGCTCGGTGCTCAGGGCCTGCAGCATTTGCTCGCGCATGGTTTCATTAAAAATTACAAAGCGGTTACGCCCCATCGATTTAGCCTGATACATAGCAGCATCAGCATCCCGCAGTAAGGCTTCGGCTTTGCTGTGTTCATGGCTAAAATGGGCAATACCGATACTGGCACCCGAGTTTACCTGCTGGCCCTGCAATAAAAACGGCTGGCGTATCATGTCAATAATACGCTCAGCGACTTCTTCCGCGTCTACTTCATCGGCCAGGCTGGTGAGCAGCACCACAAATTCATCCCCACCCAGACGCGACACCAGATCATGCTCACGTACTGTAGTTTGCAGGCGCTTACTTACCTCAACCAGAAACGCATCACCAATATGGTGCCCCAGGGTGTCGTTAATCTGCTTAAAACGGTCCAGATCGATAAACAGCAGGGCTATTTTCAGCTGCGATTGGCGCTTACTCAGCGCAAATTGCTGTTTTAGCTGTTGCAGAAACATTTGCCGGTTGGCAAGCCCGGTTAAGGCATCATGGTTGGCTTCGTAAAACAGCTTTTGCTCGGCTTTTTTCCGCTCTTCTACCTGCAAGCGCAAAAACAGATTGGTTTGACGCAGTTCGCGGGTACTTTCAAATACTTTACGTTCCAGCTCTTCCTGATGACGCTTTTGCTGTTCTGTTGTTTGCTTGCGGTGAATAGCCACCGCTATATGCTGCGATACAAAGCGCAGAATATTCAGCTCAGCCTCTGAATAACAATAACTTTTTTCGTAAGACTGCAGCGCTATCACGCCAATAACCTGCTTATCCAGCATCAGGGGTGCGCCCAGCCAACTGGTAGAATAGCGTACAGCGGAAGCCAAATCGCTGATGCCGCGGCATATTTCACCGCTGGCAACCAATTTTGCGGCGGTATCGGCGTTAATCAGCCTTACGTCAGCACAACGTATTACATATTCAGTAAAACCGCGGCTTAACGGCCGTTCACGCGCAGGTGGTGAGTATTGGTCAATATAAAACGGGAAGGTGAGTTTGGTTTTATCGCTGTTAAGCAAGGCTATATAACAGTTGTCTGCATGCATCAAACCAGACAACACCTGGTGCACGGCACGATAAAAGCTGTTCATATCGCTGCTGCTGGCGGTCAGTTCAGAAATACGGTACAACGCCACCTGCAACTGTTCAGCACTGGTGCGTTCTTTTATTTCTTTTTGCAATGACTGGTTAATGCTTTGCAGCTGCTGTGTACGTTGTCGTACAGTATCTTCAAGCAATTCACGGCTTTTAACTCTGTCCAGCGCGGTAATAGTGTGGCCACCAATGTTGCTGAACAATGCCAGATCAGCTTCGGTATACAGATGCTCAGCGTTATATGACTGAATAGCCATGACACCAATAACCTGGGCTCCACGGCACAACGGTATGCCCAGCCAGTGCGCGCAAGGTGAACCCTGTGCCTGAATATGGCCGTTAAGCACCAGTTGCTCAAACTGCTCACTGTCGCACATTAGCGCCTTGCCGCTACGGACAACATAGCCGGTTAAACCGGTTGAAAAAGCACTTGAAGGCACCTGTGCAATAAGCTGCTGATCTTTTTCATCAGAAAAATACTGTGGGGAATACTGCTCGGTTGCGTTGTTATAAAACACGACGTAGAAATTTTCGGCATGCAGCAGTTCAGATACCATCTTGTGAATAGCAGGATAAAATTCCCGCATATCACTGATAGTGCTGGCTAGTTCAGATAGCTGCAGTAAAGCGCCCTGAATGATATAGGCTTGTTTATAGCGCTGCGCTAGCAATGTAAGACGCCGCAACCTTATTTCAGCCTGACGTAAACGCTTATTCAGTTTTGTTGATCCCTTCAACGCTGATACGATTTTTATATGGCCAGTTATTACTGGGCAACTTTATTTTTAACCGACTCATTATGCACAAAGTTTAACCACATGGAAGAGCCAAACCGGTACTAATTAACAATTGCTTAGGTCAATTTATTTTCTGTACTGACAAAAACAACTAAGGCCGCATTAAGCGGCCTTAGTGTGACAATACTCTGTTATACGCCGTCGGTCATAAACTTAATGGCAGCGGCAATTTCATCATCTGAACAATCGGCACAGGTACCGCGGGCCGGCATATTGCGAATACCTTCAATCGCATGTTTAAGCAGAATATCGAAGCCTTGATCCATACGTGCTTTCCAGGCTACATCGCCTTTCTTTGGAGCATCCAGTGCGCCGGTGCCATGACAGGCAAAACAGGCTGTCTGGTATACTTTTTCACCACTACGCGGGCCAGAAGGACCGGCGTCAGAGGCAGCTGCAGCACCTGCAACATAAATCTGACCCACAGGGGCAAGACGCTTAGCCAGTGCTTCGTTGTCTGTATCAGAACTGGCATTGACACTCACTGTTGTTAACAACAAGGCGAAAGCGAGAGTTAATTTTTTCATCTTCTTGGTTCCTGTGGTAAAAGCCGCACAAAATTTGAGGCATTATAGCCCCCAAGCCACAGCAAGGGGAAGCCCCAACAATAGCCGCCGTTATAATTGCGTAATAAAGTGCGCTGTTATTACCAGTCTGGCGCTAAATCTGCAACAGATATTGGCAGATCTGCTATATGCTTTTTTGTTCCTTACAGAACTTCTTTTAAAGCTAAATTATTTAATGTTTTCGCTTTGAATCCACCAACTTTGTGGTAGTCTATTCGGCCGGTAATTCACGATTTATTCTGCAGTTCTGTGAAGTACCTGATTAACATGGAAAAGCTTTTCCACAAAATAAAAATTAGAAAATAGTAATATGGGCGCTGCGGTAAACCCCTATTTTTCTTTATAAAACAAAGCATTAAAACACCATCAAACTATATCTTGCAAAAAGACATGGTTCGTTCGGCTATGTTTTGCACAAAGTTATCCACAGCTTATCATCCTGAACAAGACAGCCGTATGACTGGCAGCACTGCACGCGCTGTGGCATGCTATAGCTTTATTTCTGCAGGATATTACTACCCATGGTTTCTATCTCCGGCACTCCACTGATCCTGGTCGATGGCTCGTCTTATTTGTTCCGTGCTTATCATTCTCCACCACATTTAACTAATTCCCGTGGCGAAGCTACCGGCGCTATTTATGGCGTGGTTAACATGCTGAAAAGTTTACTACGCCAGTATCAGCCAACACAGATGGCCGTAATATTTGATGCCAAAGGCCCCACTTTTCGTAACGAAATGTACAATGAATACAAAGCCAACCGACCTCCGATGCCAGATGACCTGCGCAGCCAGATCGAGCCGTTACACCGCATTATAGAAGCCATGGGATTGCCACTGTTATGTGTCAGTGGTGTAGAAGCTGACGATGTTATTGGTACGCTGGCCCGGCAAGCCAGCGCTCAAGGCCGCCATACGCTGATTTCTACAGGCGATAAAGATATGGCACAGCTGGTAGATGAACATGTCACGTTAATTAATACTATGACCAACACCCTGCTCGACCCTCAAGGTGTTGCAGACAAATTTGGCGTCGGCCCTGATCTGATTATTGATTATCTGGCGCTGATGGGCGACAAAGTAGACAACATTCCAGGTTTGCCCGGTGTGGGCGAAAAAACCGCAGCGGCATTATTGCAGGGGCTGGGCTCTATTGCGCAGATTTATCAGCAGTTAGATAAGGTGCCAACACTGAGTTTTCGCGGCGCTAAAACCATGGTGGCAAAGCTGGAAGAGTTTCGTACCCAGTTGGAGTTATCCTATCAGCTGGCAACGATAAAAACCGACGTTGAACTGCCTTATCAGCTAACAGACTTAATGATTAAAACAGCAGACAATACGCAGTTAGCCGAGCTATATAAAGAGTGCGAATTTCGCCGCTGGTTAAGTGAAGTATTAAGTAATGAACCGGCAGTAGCCAAGCCACAAACCGGCGAAGCACAAGCGGATATGTTTGCCAGCAGCGATGATACTGACAACACAACGAAAGCAGTTAGCACCGTGCCCGATAACTACCTTACTGTACTGGATGAAGCAGCTTTTAATAGTATGCTGCAGCAGTTGCACCGCTGCGAACTGGTCGCTTTTGATACCGAAACCACCAGCCTGGATTATATGCAGGCTGAGCTGGTTGGGTTGTCTGTCGCCACCGCAGCAGGCGAAGCCTGGTATGTGCCGGTAGCGCATGATTATATCGGTGCGCCAGAGCAATTAAACCGCGACTGGGTACTGGCACAGCTTAAACCCTGGTTGGAAGATAACAGCAAAGCAAAGGTAGGCCAAAACCTGAAGTATGATCAAAGCGTACTGGCACGCTACGACATCACATTAAAAGGTGTGTGCTTCGATACGATGCTGGAATCCTATGTGCTGAACTCAGTGGCCTCGCGCCATGATATGGATAGCCTTGCACTGAAGTATTTAGGCCGTAAAACCATCAGCTTTGAAGACATTGCCGGTAAAGGCGCTAAACAGCTGACGTTTAATCAGGTAGAACTGGAAAAAGCAGCCCGGTATGCCGCCGAAGATGCCGATGTTACTCTGCAACTGCACCAGACACTTTGGCCGCAGCTACAGCAGGATGCCGGCTTGGTTACCGTGTTGCAGGATATTGAAATACCGCTGGTAGATATTTTGTCGCGGATAGAACGCCATGGCGTACTGATAGACAGCAAGTTGCTGGCGATACAAAGTGAGCAACTGGCCAGCCGTATTGCCGAACTGGAGCAACTGGCTTACGAGCAGGCAGGTAAACCGTTTAACCTGGCATCGCCTAAACAGTTGCAGGAAATTTTGTTTGAGCAGATGAAACTGCCGGTGCTGAAAAAAACCCCGACCGGCACCCCCTCCACCGCCGAAGACGTGTTGGCAGAACTGGCACTGGAATATGAATTCCCCAAGCTGATTACCGAGCACCGCGGTTTAAGTAAACTTAAGTCCACTTATACTGACAAACTGCCGAAAATGCAGAACCCGCTGACAGGCAGGGTACATACCTCCTATCATCAGGCAGTGGCCGCAACCGGCCGTTTAAGTTCAACCGATCCCAATCTGCAGAATATCCCTATTCGCACCGAAGAAGGCCGGCGTATTCGGCAGGCGTTTATTGCCCCTAAAGGTAAAAAGATCGTCGCGGTGGATTACTCCCAGATTGAACTACGTATTATGGCCCATCTGTCACAGGATCAGGCGCTGCTGGACGCTTTTGCCCAGGGCCGCGATATCCACCGTGCTACAGCAGCAGAAGTTTTTGGCGTTAAACTGGACGATGTTACCTCAGATCAGCGCCGCAGCGCCAAAGCCGTTAACTTTGGCCTGATTTACGGCATGTCAGCATTTGGTTTAGCCAAACAGCTTGGCGTAAGCCGTTCAGAAGCACAGCAGTATGTTGACCGTTACTTTGAGCGCTTCCCCGGCGTACTTAACTATATGGAGCGTACCCGCAAGCAAGCGCATGAACAGGGTTATGTTGAAACCTTGTTTGGCAGGCGTTTATATCTGCCAGAGATCAATGCCCAGAATATGGCACGGCGCAAAGGCGCAGAGCGCGCAGCAATTAACGCTCCCATGCAGGGCACTGCTGCCGACATTATAAAAAAAGCCATGATAGTTGTAGATAACTGGCTGCAACAGCAAAAACAGCCCGCTGCTACCATGATTATGCAGGTGCACGATGAACTGGTGTTTGAAGTGGATGCCGATAAAGTCAGCGAGATAAAACAACAGTTAGTTGAGCTGATGGCAACGGCTGCAACATTGGATGTTCCGCTGCTGGCAGAAGCAGGAGACGGGGATAATTGGGATGAAGCACATTAATGTTGAACTAACTACGCAGGCACCAGTCTGACGTTATAGTTAAGTTATTCATCTCTCCTGTTTACACTTTTTAGCCCCGCTACCAAGCGGGGCTTTTTTTATCTCAGGCCTTGTGTAAAAAAGTAATTAAATTACCAAAAATAGTAAAAAGAGCAAACAAACAGCAATTTTTGTAGTTTTATTACAAAAAGCACTTGCTTTATCAGGCTGGCTGGTTAAAATTTGACGTGTAGGGTACAGAGGTAAGATGTTCTATCTTTCAGTGCCAGAGCTTTAGGGCTCCAGCGAATGAAAGTAGGCTTATTTAGCCGCCCCACTGCTTGCAGTGGGGCGTTTTTTTTTGCCTGAAAAACCCGCAGACAAGCGGCTATCTGGCGATAATATCAGCACAGCAAAACGGTTACTGAGTAACAAGGCACCAACTAAAATGAAAATTTATTAGATTTTTTAGAGCAAATACTTCAAACAATAAAAATTTGCTGTATAATGAAGTTGTCTTAGCGATAAGACACCCTGTTGATTTGAAATTATAGCTTCTCCCCGTTTGCTATGACCGACACTTTCGAGTGTCGGTTTTTTTATGCCTGCAGCTTACTGCGCGGCCGTCTCGGTATCTGTTGCTACGCCGTACCAGAGATCCAGCACCTGCTCCAGTTCTGGTAAGCCGAGTTTATTTAATGAACTAAATGCATGCACGGTGATATCACCCATAAATGCCAATGTCGCTTCACGCACTTCAAGCAAGGTTTTCTTTCTTGCTCCCGGCCCCAGTTTATCGGCTTTGGTTAGCAGAATAAGTACCGGCAGCTCACTGCCCACCGCCCAATGGATAAGATCCTGATCTAAATCTTTTAACGGATGACGAATATCCATCAACACCACCAAACCTTTTAAACTGCTGCGCTTCATCAGGTATTCGGCAAGGGACTTTTGCCACTTTTCTTTTACCGCCAGCGGCACCTTGGCAAAACCATAACCGGGTAAATCAATTAACCGGCGCTGTTCATCCAGACTGAAAGTATTAATCAGCTGGGTTCGGCCCGGCGTTTTACTGGTGCGGGCTAAACTATTTTGCCGCGTCAGCGTATTTAATGCGCTGGACTTACCGGCATTTGAGCGGCCGGCAAAGGCAACTTCAATGCCCTCATCTGCTGGTAATGCTTTGATATCAGGCGCACTGGTTAAAAAAGTAGCTTGCTGATAATTGATTTTTGACTTGTACACTGCCTTCTCCGGCGAATAATTTGATGCCATTGTAGCGGATCTGGCGGATCGGCAGAAGCTTTTGCGCGCTGTATGGGATTTTACTTTGGGCAGTTTCGTGTAAAATAGGCATAAAAATTAAGGTTATTACTCTTGGTTGCCAGTATGCTGGCGGTTTAATGCGGACAGAGACGGATAAAAAATGAAAAAACTTCTACTTCCACTGACGCTGTTATTCGGTCTAATCGGAACAGCCCATGCATTTGACGGTGATGCTGAAGCAGGTAAAGCTAAATCGGCTACCTGTGCAGCCTGTCATGGTCCAGATGGCAATAGCCTGGTTGATATGTACCCGAAAATTGCCGGGCAACATGCACCTTATCTGTATAAGCAATTACGCCAATACAAACAAGGCATGGAAACCGGTGGCAAACAGGGCCGTAACAACAGCATTATGTTTGGCATGGTAGCGTCGCTGTCTGATCAGGATATGAAAGATCTGGCAGCTTATTTTGCTTCGCAAAAAATGAAGTCTGGCACTACACCGGAAAATGTTATTGCCCGCGGTGAAAAATTATACCGTGGCGGCGATGCTAACCGTGGTATCGCAGCCTGTATTGCCTGCCATGGCCCACGTGGTTCAGGCAGCAGCTTAGGTGGCTTCCCAAAAATATCGTTTCAAAATGCCACCTACCTGAAAACGACTCTGCAGGAATTCCGTAGCGGCCAGCGTGCTAATGATCTCAATGGCATGATGCAGGATATCGCGAAAAAATTAACTGATGATGATATAGAAGTATTGTCGCAGTATCTGGGTGGCTTGCATTAATTACCCTGTTTTTCGCAGATAATCGCATAAAAACCGGCGTTCATCGCCGGTTTTTGCTATTTGGCCTTTGATAAATTGTGAGATATATCTCACAAGCTCTGTAGGAAAAGTACCCGTATTATAATTTCAGGGAACTTTTCTATTCTAGTGAATAACCCATAACACAATGAAAATAATAACTATATTTCAAATTTAAAACAATGCAGCGCTTTTTTTTGCAGCAATGTCTTGCCATATGAGCAGATAAGAGTAAATTACCACCTGTTACATTTTGTAACTGAAAAAAACAGGGATTCGTCGCAAGGAAGGGGTTGTACCAGTACGTAAGTGCGCGGTGCCTTAATAAACACATCAGGATGATGTGCTGCGTGATTCACGCTCAGGGATGATTACGAAAGTATCAGGATGATCGTAAAGAATAAATAATTGGTACGGAAAGCCAGAATAACAAAGGGAACATACAGACAGGGCGTTGCAGCAACATCAGGATGATGACAGCGAATGAGAGAAGTGTCCATTTGACACAAGCATATCCAGGGCGATAAGTGATCTTATCGCCTTTTCTTTTATTTTGAATTCAGCAATAGCCCTATGTCCGACACTGCATGCCCGCTGTGCTTACACCTGCACTGTGGCTTATTTCACCAAGATACACGCCGATGCTACTATCAATGCCAACAATGTCAGCTGGTATTTGCTGATCGTACCAGCTTGCTATCTGCTGAGGATGAATTGGCACAATATCAGCTGCACAATAACGATATTAACGACGCAGGCTATCGCCGCTTTCTGCAGCGCCTAGCCGGGCCATTGCTGACAGCTTTGCCGAGCACCGGGCTCGCCGGACTGGATTTTGGCTGTGGCCCTGGCCCACTGCTGGCGAAAATTCTTACTGAAGCGGGCCAACATATGTCGGTGTGGGACCCATACTTTGCAGCTGACAAGACTGCACTGCAGCAACAATATGACTTTATCAGCTGTAGCGAGGCGATAGAGCATTTTTCCCGGCCCGCAACAGAATGGGCCCAGTGGCTAAGCTTGCTAAAGCCGCAGGGCACTTTGGCTATTATGACCAAACGCTATACTACGGCAGACGCTTTTGCTAACTGGCACTACAAACTGGATCCAACCCATGTCAGTTTTTTTGCTGACTATACTTTTACTTACTTAGCCCAACGCGACGGTTTTAGTGTGAAATTTGCTGATAAAGATGTGGTTATTCTGCAGCGCATAAAGCATTAGTGTTTCAGCACAAAACTGGTTAAAATGTGCGCCCTTTTTTACAGGTAACAAACATGACTCGTCAGAAAAAAACCCGTTCCGCCGGCCCTAATGGTTTACGCCATCTGTCAGCGGAAGACGCCCGCAAAACACGCGAGCCCAAAGAAGAAACCAAGAAAAAGGGATCTGGCCTTAAATCTGGCAACCGCAACAATATTGCGCCAGTAAAAACAGCTGAAGCCGCTAAAGATTCAAGCAAAAAAGACAAGCGTATTGGCAGCAAAACCCCCATAGCTCTGCTGCCTGTGGCCGAGCAACCGGTTGTGGTTCAACCGCTGTTACAGCCCAAAGCCAGCTTAGCTAAAGTAAAACCGGCAGAATTAACCGCTGAGCAGGAACTGGCACTGATTGAAAACGACAGCCATTTGCAGCAACTGCTGGAGCGGGTTGAAAAAGACGAAGTGCTGACAGGTAAAGACGCCAAGTACTTTAACGCCAAAACGGCCCGCCTGGAGCAGCTGCTGCAGGAACTGGGTTTAACAGAAGACGAAGATGATGCTATTGTTGATCCTCTGGCTGCTTTTGAAAGTAAAGATTGGCGTAAAGACTTACTAGGCGATGAGGATTAATATTGAGCGGTACTCTATTAGCGGTAATTATTGTTGGTAGCCTGATAGTAGCAGCCCTGGCGTTTTATGCCGGTAGCCTGCTGTGGCAACTGCAACAACAAAGCCGGCAACAACAGCAACAGAAAAGCGACAAAGAAAAGTACCTGCGTGACAGTATTACGCTGATTTGCAAAGCGATGCTGGAGCAACAGTGCGAATTATCGGAAGGCACATTACGGCTGTGGGTGTTACTGGATCATCTGGTACCAGAGCGCCAACCTGATCCGGTTGTTACTTATCCGGGGTTGCACCAGATGTATCAGGTGGTTAAAGATATGCCAACCCACAAAGCCCGCAAACAACAGGACAAAGTACTTACCCGCCAGCAGGATGAAATCAGGCTTAAAGCTGAGCAAGACTTGAAAGATTTTATTCTGGCAGATACTGCTGCCCTGTTACAGCGTTTCCAGCCGGGCTAAGCCGGCTGGTATTTTAATGGCTGCGTGTTGCTCTACTGCCGGTATATCTGGCCGGCTTTCATCACAAAACTTACCTTGCCCATTTGTTGGATATCCTGCAGCGGATCACCCGGCACAGCAATAATATCGGCAATTTTACCGGCTTTGATGCTGCCCAGCTCGTTTGCTACGCCAAGTAAACGTGCGCCTTCAATGGTGGCACTGTGAATGGCTTCCAGCATAGGCATACCGGCTTCAGTCATATAAATAAACTCGCGCCAGTTTTCACCGTGTTCATATACTCCGGCATCGGTACCAAAAGCAATTTTCACCCCGGCTTTGTAGGCTTCAGCAAAGGTTTGCTGAATTTTAGCGCCGATAGTGGCCGCCTTCGGTCGTACCAGGTCTGGGAAAAAGCCTGCAATAGCCGCTTTTTCTGCCGCCCATTTACCGGCGCTGATCGTTGGCACAAAGTAGGTGCCCTGTTTGCGCATCATCGCCATGGTGTTTTTATCCATGTAGGTACCATGCTCAATAGAATGTACCCCGGCTTTAATTGCGCGCTCCATGCCTTCTTTACCGTGCGCATGTACAGCGACTTTCATACCGTAGTCGTTGGCAGTACTAACGATAGCCGCCAGCTCTTCATCAGTAAATTGTGGGTTGCTGCCACTTTTTGCTACGCTTAGCACCCCACCGGTGGCGGTAATTTTAATTAGATCGGAGCCTTCTTTATAGCGCTGACGCACAGCTTTGCGTGCTTCATCTGCACCGTTAACCACGCCTTCTTTAGGGCCTGGGTCGCCCATTAACGCATAGGCCACACCATTAGTCGGGTCGGCGTGTCCACCGGTGGTAGCAATCGATTTACCGGCCGCAAAAATACGCGGCCCTTTAATATAACCCTTGGCAATAGCTTTTTTCAGTGCATTACTAATGTGATGGTTATCTCCCAACTCACGTACTGTGGTAAAACCCGCCATTAAGGTTTTCTCGGCGAATGTAGCCCCGCGTAGCGCATAGTCAGCTTCATTCATAGTAAAGCCTTCGCTGTACACCGTTGGGCTAAACTGGCTATAAAAATGCGTGTGCATATCCATTAAACCCGGCATTACCGTATGCTGGCGCAGATCGATAACCTGATCTTCCGCAGTGGGGTTGCGAAAGCCAGCTTCTATAGCGGTAATCTTATCCTGGTCTATTACAATAGTATGATTAGAAAGTACTTTTTTATCTTCAGCAGTAATAAGCGTACCAGCATGGATCAACGTAGCGGCGCTGGCGACCGGGCTGATACATAAGGTGCTGATGAGTATAGCAAGGGGCGTTTTATTCATATTGTTAGTGCCTTTTAAATAGAAGTTGCGCTTCAGTGATAGCATTATCGCAGCAATGAACAACCAGCTTGAGACGGGCGAACGGTTTTAGCCGACCAGCGTAGGATTAAACAATAGCAAAAGTGTAAGGGTAACCGGCGCTTTTTAACTGGAAATGTTGCTGGCTATTGCAATACACCGGCCTGGCTTGCCCGCTAAGCTGATAATACACATTACGGCTAAGTTTGGCCTGTAAGCCATGCCAAAGCTGGATATACGGCAATAACTGCTGCTGCGGGTCCTGCCTGACAATCATAGGGTATTCAGTCCCTAGCACTAGTTGGTGCTGCAAATTAGTGGTCAGCAGCAATGCCGGGCCGGTTATGGTGTCTGTCCACTGCCAGTCGGTAATTAATAACGGTGCATCTGCCACAGTGATGCGTACTTTTTCTACCGGCGTCTGCAAAAAATGCTCACCCTGTTGGCAGATTAAAACCGAGGCAAAAAGTTTAACCATGGCCTGGCGTTGGATTAGACTTTGCTGATAAAACCACTGACCTTGTGCATCGATATGCAGCGGAATATCACCACAAAATGGTGGGTTCCAGCTTTCAACTGGTGCAAGACCAGGCTGGTTGAGATGGCGCTGTATAGCAGACAGATCAGTCATAGCGAGCAAAGCCTGTAGTAGGTGGCATAGTGAAACAAGCTTAGCTGCGGGAGAATAAAGTGGGGTGACTGATGGGGATCGAACCCACGACAACCGGAATCACAATCCGGGGCTCTACCAACTGAGCTACAGTCACCGTTGCGGGCCGCTATTCTAACGAAGTTTTTTTTCAACACCAAGCCTTTTCAGGCAAGAAATCAGTTAACAGCTTGTTGGCGTTTTCATTTAGCACGCTTTTATTCTGTGGTATCCTTTCGCCGTTTGCAATCTTACCTATGCTACCGGAGAGTATTATGGAACAAATAACTACGTTATTTGAGGGTAATCACGAGCTTTTGCTCGCCTATTCGCTACAGATTTTTCTGCAGGTTATCGCCGCAATTTTTATTTTTTATATTGGCCGTATGATGGCAAGAGCGGTTTCACGCTTTATCGAAAGAACGCTGGTGGCGCGAGCGGTAGACAAAGCAGTTGTGGCTTTTGTCGCCAGTCTTATTTATGCCATTCTGCTGATCGCCACGGTGTTGATGGCACTATCGCAAATTGGTGTTCAAACCACCTCCTTTATCGCCATTTTAGGTGCTGCCGGCTTGGCGGTAGGTTTGGCATTACAGGGCTCTTTGGCTAACTTTGCCTCCGGTATTCTGATTATTTTATTCCGGCCGTTTAAATCTGGCGATTTTATCGATGCCGGCGGTGTTAGCGGTACTGTCGACAAGATTGAAATATTCCAGACTCTGATGCGCACGCCTGACAACAAAAAGGTCATTGTACCCAATGCACAAATAACCGGTGGGCCAATTACAAATTACTCTGCTGAGCCTCTGCGCCGGGTTGACCTGGTTATCGGTATCAGCTATGACTCCGACCTGCGCAAAGCGAAACAAATTCTGGAAGACATTCTGAAAAACGATGAGCGGGTATTACAGGAACCCGCAGCCTCCGTAAAAGTGGCCGCACTGGCCGATTCATCAGTAAACCTTAACGTCAGGCCTTGGGTAAACTCTGCCGATTATTGGGGCGTTTATTGGGACACACTGGAAAAAGTAAAACTGATTTTCGATGAGCAAGGCATAGGTATTCCATTCCCGCAAATGGACGTTCATATCAAAAAAGACACGCAGGAGTAAGCATGAAGTATTTTTCAATTCTGGCACTGGTTGTCGCTGGCGGTGCACAGGCTCAGGCCCATGATGCCGCAGCAACCGGCAAAGTATGGACCACCTCAGCAGAACTTGGTGCCATTACCACCTCAGGCAACACTGTCGGCACCTCTATTACCGGTAAGATTGATGCCAAACAGGAGCTGGAGCAGTGGAGCAACCAGTATATTTTCAGTGCTTTCTTTAAAGAAGATGAGAAAACCGATGACAACGGCGACAAAATAACCGAGAAGTCGGCAGAGCGGTATATGCTCTCGGCAAAAACTGCTTATAAACTGGAAAGCGAGTTTGCCAAACTGTTTGCTTTTGGCTCATACACTGATGATGAATTTGGTGCTTATACCGAATACACCACTGTTGCTATCGGTTATGGCACCCGGGTGTACAACGTTGAAGATAAATCGCTGGATGTGGAGATAGGTCCGGGTTATTTCAGCGGCAAACGCTCTACCGGTGAAACAGAAAACGGTCTGATTGTGCGCGGCGCAGCTGCCTTTAAATGGACCATCAGTGAGTCTGCCAGTTTTGCCCAAACGCTAAGCGTAGAATACGGTGACGACAATACCCGTTCTATCGCAGAGACCTCGCTAATGGCGAAAATAAATGGCTCACTGCAGATGAAAGCCGCATTTTTGGTACAAAATGACTCTGATGTACCCGTAGGCAAAAAAAGCACTGACACCCAGACTTCTCTGACTCTGGTGTATTCGTTCTAATTGCTGTGCCCGCCATTTGGCGGGCAATTTCCTCACAATCACCGCTTAACTGACAACCCGGATCTGGCTATAACCCAGGCCCTGTTGTTTTTCTACTTTTATCTGCAACGCTATCCGCTCTTTTAATGCCTCTACATGGCTGATAATACCAATCATCTTGCCACTCGCGTTCAGATTATCCAGTGCGCTTAACGCGCTGTCCAGCGTGTCAGCATCAAGAGTGCCAAAACCTTCATCGAGAAACAGCGAATCAATGCGGGTTTTGCTGCTCACCAGATCTGACAATGCCAACGCTAACGCCAGACTGACCAGAAAACTCTCACCGCCAGATAAGGTTTTGGTATCGCGCAAACTATCGGCTTGCCAGGTATCCAGTACCACCAGTTCCAGTTCGGCATCAGCATGGCGTGCCAGTTGATAGCGGTTATGTAACAGCGTCAGCTGGCGGTTGGCCAGCACAATCAGTTGCTGTAGTGTTAAGCCCTGGGCAAAGCGGCGGTATCTGGCACCGTCCGCCGAACCAATTAAACTGTTCAGCCGCTGCCAGTGTTCATACTGCTGCTGTTTACCGGCAATATCCTGCAGCAACTGCTGCTGGCTATCGCGCCGCTGGGCATCACTATTAAGTTGCTGCTGCAACTGCCCGAGTTGCTCGGTCATTTGCTGTACTTGCACTTCTTGCTGCTGCAGCTCATTAGCCAACTCACCGGCAGATAACACCGACAGCTGCTGCTGGGCAATAAGTTGCAGCCGCTGTTGCCAGTCGGCCAGCAAGCGCTTTGCGGCAACTTCGGTTTGTTGTAACCGCTGTTGTAACTGCTGCAGGGCACTGAGTTCAGCCTCGCTAAGCAATGCAGCCTTAAACGCCGCTTCG
Source organism: Rheinheimera hassiensis (assembly GCF_022436675.1). Lineage (GTDB taxonomy): Bacteria > Pseudomonadota > Gammaproteobacteria > Enterobacterales > Alteromonadaceae > Alishewanella > Alishewanella hassiensis. Next base: position 480,632 of record NZ_JAKUJZ010000001.1, read on the forward strand.
TCAGCAAAGCTGCTATCGGTAAGCGCTTGCTGCCATTGCTGCGTGGCCTGTAGCAACTCAGTAGCGGTTTGCTGTTGCTGGCGCTGCAGCACCTGCTGCTGGCCAAGCCACTGCTGCATTTGCTGTTGTAACTGCTGCAAAGCAGCCGTTACTGTCTTTAACTCCGTTACCGGCGTTGCTGCCTGTGGTTGTGGTGTCTGCATAGCTTGCCATTGTTGATGCCAGTGATCATGCTGTGCCGCCAGCTCTGCCTGCTGTTTATCCAGGTGCAGCGCCTGCTGCTGCCATAACTGCAACTGATGCTGGTTATCTGCCAGTTGTCGCTCAAGCTGCTGCTGCTGTTCTTTTACTTGCTGGCGCTGCTGTTGCAACTGCTCCAACTGGCGCAGGTGTTGCTCATTTTTACTGAGCTCTGCCGCGATAGCATCAAGCTGTGTGGTAATAGTTGCCTGCGAACTGCCTTCAGCCTGGTGGGAAATTTCGGTGTTTAGCTCTGCCAGCTCACTGTCCAGCTGGGCTAATTGCTGGGTTAAATGCCGCTGCTCGGCCTGCAGCGCTGATTCACGCTTGTTAAGCTCTTCGCCCTGACGTTGCGTTTGGTTGAGTTCAGCTTCTTTTGCCTGCAACTGCTGCTCTGTAGTGGAGCTGTTAAGCTGTTGATATGCAGTGACAGCCGGGTGTTCTGTCGCGCCGCACAGCGGGCAGGGCTGTTCTGGCTGCAACCTTGAGCGGTGCTCAGACAGTTGCATAATCAGCTGTTGCTGGGCCAACAGCTGTTTTTTGTCATTGATCTGCTCGGTCAGTGCTTTGTAATGCTGGCGCAGCGTGACTAACTGCGCGGTTACCGGTGCCAATGCCTCTGCGGTGCTGCTAAGTTGCTGCTTCAACTCAGTGCTTTTTAATTGTAGTTTTTGTTGCTGCTGTAATGTCTGCTGTAATTGCTGCAGCTGATACTGCTGCTCACGGCGTTGCTGTTGTTGCTGGCGCAGGCTGTCTGGCTCAGCGCCGCTTAATGCGCTATCTAACTGCTGTTGGCGGCTGTTAAGCCCGTCCAGTTGCGTTGTCAGCGTAAGCTGCTGTTGTTGGGTATCTTGTTGCTGTTTCGCACGCTGCTGCGCCTGTTGAGCAAAACTGTGTTGCTGTTGTTTAAGAAATTCTACCCCCTGCCACAGCAACTCGGCCTGTTGCTGGCTACCACCGGCTATTTGCTGTGCCAGTGTGGCTTGTTGTTGCTGATACTGCTGTTGTTGCACCAGCAGTTGCTGCACAGCAGTGTACAACGGCTGCAACTTACTGGCCGGCTGATAAGCACTTAGCCGGGCCAGCTCCGTTTTATGCGCTGCATTTGCGGCCAATGCTTGCTGCACCTCTTGCTCTGAGCGCTGCAGTTCTTGCTCAGCACTGTCAAACTGCTCGCGCCAGGCCAACACTTTACGTTGCTGTGTCACTGTCTTCTGTTGTTGTGTCAGTGTCGCTTTTAACGCTGAAAGCTCATTGCTAAGCGTTTGCTGTTGTTCCTCGTTAAGCAGCTCTACCGCACCGGCCCTGGCCTGCAGCAGGTCCAGCTGGTTTTTTTGCTCACGGCAGTCATTAAATACCTGTTGTGAAATACGGCCGTAAATATCAGTGCCGGTTAACTCTTCGAGTAATTCAGCGCGCTCGTTGGCATTAGCATTAAGAAAAGCAGCGAAGCCGCCCTGCGCCAGCAGCATAGATTTAGTGAAACGGCCAAAATCTAGCCCGGTGATCTCGGTAACCAGACGCAATTTATCGCTGGTTTTTTCTGCCAAAATGCTACCATCCAGCTTCGCTAGTTCAGTTTTAGCAGCCTGTAATTTGCCATCACTCTGGCCACGGGCCCTGCGCTGGCTCCAAAACGCCCGGTAGCCCACCCCGGCAACCTCAAACTCAACTTCGGCCAGGCACTCACTGGTATGGCGCGTCATCAGCTCATTGCTGGAAGCAGAAGTACTTAGCCGCGGAGTTTCGTGATATAGCGCCAGACAAATGGCGTCGAGAATGGTGGTTTTGCCAGCACCGGTGGGCCCGGTAATGGCAAAAATATTGCTTTGGTTAAAAGGTGGCAGGCGAAAATCTATCCGCCACTCGCCACGCAGAGAATTAAGGTTTTGCAGCCGCACCGACAAAATCTTCATGCCGTTTGTTCCACTTTAGCCAGCACCTGACGGTGCAGTATGGTCAGTTGCTGTTGCTGCTCATCGCTTAATGTTTCTGTTTGCAGCCGGGTTTGCCATACCTGCTCTGGCGTCAGCTCAGACAAACTTTGCTGCACCGGCGCAGTTAAACCACCAGCCTGGTTGCTACGCTGACGGCGTAAGCGCAGCAGTTGCACCGGTAAACCCTGCAATAGTTGCTCAACTCTTTGCTGTAAGTCAGTAAGGTAAGCATCAGTTTCGCTTATCACCAGCTCCAGCCATAGCGTACTACCATCAGATACGCCCTGCAGCGCCATCTGCACTTTTTCCGGCACATCAGCCAGGCTGGTTTTAATACTGCACAACGGTTGAAAACACGGCACAGGCACGCTGCTAACGGTTTTTTCAGCGCCGTTAAACTCGAGCAACCACAGCTGTTTTTGCGCTTTGGCTTCATCAAAACTCAGTGCTATCGGCGAGCCGCTGTAACGGATGTCGGTAGCGGCTTTTAGCTGTTGGCTCTGATGAATATGGCCAAGCGCGATATAATCAGCCGGCGGAAATGCATCCGCCGGAAATGCATCCAGCGTACCTATGTATATGTCGCGTACAGATTCTGACGTACTAACGCCGACAGTAGTCAGGTGTCCGGTCATAATGATTGGTAGTTGCAGCTGGTGCTCAGTGTTGTAGCCTTGTGCCAGCACATACAGTTGCTGATAATGCTGTGCTATGGCCTGCTGCAGGCTAAGCTGTTTGTCACGGGCACTCTGGCCACTTTGGCTTTGCAGTAAATCACGGGCACGTAAAAAAGGTACGGCGCACAGCAGCGCGGCAGGCTGTTTTTGCTGATCATGCAGCAGTACCAACTGCTGGTTCAGATCTTCACTGCTGCTCGCAAATACCCGGGTGTTTAAGTAGTGCAGCAGATTTTTACTTTCATTCAATACTGCAGCGGCATCATGGTTACCGCCCAAAATCACCAGCTGGCAAGCACTACCTTGTAACTCAACAATAAACTGATTGTACAACTCACGGGCATAGCTGGGCGGTGTGGCCGTGTCGAAGATATCACCGGCAACGATAATGGCATCAATATTCAGTGCTGTTACCTGTTGCACCAGCCAGGTTAAAAAAGCCTGATGCTCAGCCTGTCGGCTGCGGCCAATAAAGTGCTGGCCCAGATGCCAGTCAGAAGTGTGCAGAATACGCATAGCGGGAAAATACCGGGGAAATCAGTGGCCAAAGCATACCGGATACTACGCCAGACAGCAAAAAGCCGATCTGGCCCGGCAGGCTCAGATCGGCGGTTAATTTACTGCCGCAGCGTCACGGCAATGGTATTACGCTACTACTTTGCAACCTGCAGTTTGTCGACTACGCGGCTGACATCAGAGGTGTTTTTTGCAATGGTCACCGCTAAATCTTTTTCAGCGTCAGAATCGACTTCACCGTGCAATGTTACTACGCCGTTTTTAGCGTCGACATTGATCGAGGTACCACTTACTTCTGATTCAAATAGCAAACGGGTTTTAACCACAGTGGCAATTTTGGCGTCTTTTAACGCACTGCTGTCTTTGCTGTCAGCATTTTTACCTGTATTAACTACAGTTAACTGGTTATCTACGTCAGTTACGCCTTCAAGATTTTCGATCAGCTCTTCTGCCAGTGCTTTATCTACTTCACTTTCCACTTTACCAGTTAACGTCACGTTGCCGTTTTTAACATCGGTATTAATATCAAACGAATTCAGATTACCGTTCAACAGTAATGTTGTTTCGGCTTTGCCGTCAATCCACGCATCTTTGGCGCCGTCTTTCCAGTCATTCGCCGCTACTGCTGTGGTGGTTAATGCCAGAGTCATCATCATTGCTAAAGTTGTACGTTTCATGTTGTCGCTCCTTGTTATTGAGACGATAAGACTAATGCCAGTTTGATGCCACAATTTAAGCCATTGTTCTATAAAGAATTTATTTTACCATTCAGCTCGTGTTAATTTTTTGTTTGTATATTTTGCCTATCTACCGGTAAAACTTTCAGCAATGGCTGTAATTGATCACTGGCCATTTGCAGCGCAGCAGATAAATGCGCCAATGTTACTTTTGCTGCGCGGCTATGGACCGTTTTAATCAGTTGCTTTAACACCTTCAGTTGCTGCTGTAACAAACCGGCCAGTTCGTCCTGCATAGGCTGCAGCAATGGCTGATTATGCAAAGCCGTTTGCTGATGCAGGTACCAAAACTGCACGGCAGCCAATTCGCTGCTGTAATCCTGCGGTATAGCTTCCTGTTTCGCTGCAACAGGTAACTGCTGTGCTGCCGCACTATGTAGCTTCGACAATTCAATGAAGTTGTAGCGCAGATTACTATCGGCGACTTGCTGTGCTGCTTGTTGAAAGAAGCGTTGTGCTGCGACGCAGACGGAATAAACGCCAGATAATATTCTTTCTTCTGCCCATTGTTCTGACTTTGCTGAACCTGCATACTCCATAAGGGTACCTCCTGTGCGGTTTTAGCGGTCATAGTTCATATTCAATTCATATACCAAAGTGTATATTCATGATTTAATTAGTTATTTTATAAGTTCGCAGTTTGGCCGTAACACATATTGGTAAGTTTTACCCATTCGGATTGTTAAATTTACCGTGCTGACATAGAGTTATATATCGCAACTGAGAGCTGACAAATGAAACAACCACGTTTATTCCTGCATGTGCAGGACTCCGGACTGGCTGCCCAGCTGTTACAATCGTCTGCTGTGCGCCGCTTCGTGGTAGTAAGAAGCAGCGATGCCGCTCCCTGGCCTGAGCAACTGCAACAACAGCCTTGTGAGCTGGCATTTATTCAGGCGGATAAACACAGCCAGGCCGACTATCAGCGGCTGCTGAGCAGTAAGTTGCTGGCAGAGATCGATTTTATTGTCATCAGCGACGGCTTCCCTGATCCGGTACTGGATCAGCTGATGCGCTCCAGTGCTGGTTATCACTTCCGCCAGCCGCTGGACATCGCCCGCGTACTTAATGTCCTGCAAGATTTTTATGAGCAGCTCAGCACCAGCCAGCAGCAGGCAAAAACTAACGTCAGTGCGCTGGATCAGTTCGGTTTACTGGTGGGATCTTCCCGTTCCATGCTTAAGCTGTACCGGATTTTACGGAAAGTTGCAGTAACAGAAGCTAACGTATTAATTGTTGGTGAAAGCGGTGCAGGTAAAGAGCTGGTTGCCAATACGCTGCACTTAGCCAGCTACCGCTCAGAGCAGCCTTTTGTGGCCATTAACTGTGGAGCACTAAGCCCCGAGCTGGTAGACAGCGAACTGTTTGGCCATACCAAAGGCGCCTTTACCGGTGCACTACGTGAACACCAGGGAGTATTTTCACAGGCAGAAGGCGGCACTTTGTTTCTGGACGAAATAACTGAGATGCCGATAGATCAACAAGTTAAGCTGCTGCGGGTATTAGAAAGCGGCGAATACCGCCCGGTAGGCAGCGACAAAGCACATCAGGCCAATGTGCGTATTGTGGCGGCAACAAACCGTGACCCACAACAAGCTATCGCTGATGGCGCACTGCGGGAGGATTTATATTTTCGCCTGGCGCAATTTCCGGTGCATGTGCCACCACTGCGCGATCGCGGCGATGACATCTGCGGTTTGGCCAAGCACTTTCTGTCCTACCGTAACGCTAAAGAAGAGCAACAAAAACAGCTGGCAGCCGAAACGCTGCAACTGATTGCGCAGCACAGCTGGCCTGGCAATGTGCGTGAACTAAAACATGCGGTAGAGCGCGCCTATATTCTGGCCGATAAAGACATTCTGCCCGAGCATCTGCTGCTAGAAACCGCTACAGAGGATGCTGATGAACAGTGCCTGACCGAAGTACCCTGTGGTGTATCACTGGAAGAGCTGGAAAAGGCCGCTATTTTAAATACGCTGGAACAAAATGCCGGCAATAAAACCGATACCGCACAACAACTGGGTATCAGTGTAAAAACTCTGTACAACAAACTGGAAAAATATCAGCAGACCGAGCAGTAAGCTGTGCTCAGGCGGCAGCCTGCTCGCTGTCAGCACTGTCTGCCAGCATAACCAGCAGTGATGCCGGAACAACACTGATATCCAGTGCGCTATCGCTGTAAAGCTCACCATCTATAACATACTGCAAGTTTTGCCCGTCCTGCCGGCGAATTTTTATCCGGCGGGCGCTGCAATGTTGGCTGATGGCATTCAGGCTGATATTGGTTAAACCCGCCAGTGCCAGCTCTGCTAAACCCAGTACGGCGTTGTTGTCGGCATTGTCGGCCGTCAGCCAGGTAATATCCAGTTTACCATCCGTTAAATCAGGTGCACCGTGGCCCTGAGCCAATAAGGTAGTTAGGGGTGCGGCATTGGCGATCACCAGGCTGGCGGTATCCAGCTGTTGTTCTGGCTGATCATCAAATTGCACCAGCAACTGCTGAATATGGTTGGCCTGTACGGCCTGCCATAAACCATTGAGGTACGCCAGTTGCCCAAGCTGATCTTTACTGGCACGATCTGCCGCCGCTATCATTTGTTGTTCAAAACCAACGCCAGCTAACAGCAGCATCAGCTTGTCGTTACAGCGTGCAGTGTCTATTGCTCGGCTTTGGCCTTCAATAATATTCAGGCAGGCAGAACGCACAGGCATCAGCTTGGCACTGATACCCCACAGCGCATGGCTGAGGGCATTGGTTGTGCCAAGCGGAATAATACCCAAACGGATTTTGCTACCAGCCAGCACTGAAGCGACTTCGCTAACCGTGCCGTCACCGCCGCAGGCAATAACCATAGTGCAGCCAGCCTGCTTTGCCTGCTCAGCCAGTTGATGCGCGGAGCAGTTATCGCTACTGGTATGCACACTTAGTTGCATAAAAGGTGAAAGCAATTCGACAACTTCTGTTTCTGCTTCTGCCCACTTACCGCCACCGGCAGCAGGGTTAGCAATTAGCCATACCGGCTGCTGGCCCTGTTCGGTGTAACTATCGGTAAATTGCCGCAGTGCGGCCAGTTGATGCTTGTTAAGCCGGGCGGTGTGCCGCACCTGCCGGATCAGCGCTACGGCTTTATCGGCACTGCGGCTGTTGTGCCGGCTAAGTAAAAAAGCCGCCAACACTAACACTGAGCGGCCGCGCCCCAAAGCACAGTGCACCAGTACTTTACGGCCATCTGCGCGTTGGCGCTGTAGCCAGTTTACAGCTTGTTGCAGCTGGGTGCGGCTGGGGCTGGCGTGGTCCAGCACCGGAATATTCAGGTAGCTGATATCATCAGATTGGCTTAATTCGTCCAGAGCGGCGAATTCAGCGGTAACATCCAGCACAGCCGTTATTTGCTCTTCGCGCAACTGCACCATATCTGCTGCAGTTAAACGGGCGCCAAGATATAAACCACCACTGACCCGCTGCATAGGCGCCACTTTATCGCGACGTCGAGCCAGCAGGTTATACAGGCCTGCACTAAATAAAAAGGGAATAAACAACCAGCGGCTGTACCATGGCAAGCTGCCATCGTTGCGCTTGCGAAACACAGTTGCAGTATTTAGCCAGTAAGCAGAACTGACCACCAGAAAAGACAATGCCGCCCAGCCCAATATTAGTTGTAACAACAGGTAGGGAACAAACCAACTGCTAACAGCGAATAATAATGCCAGCAACACATAGTACAGAGCGATGATCATAGCCGGTCGTCCTCCTGCCAAAGCTGTATTCCTGACAAACAAGACAAACGTAGCCGCCCATGGGCGGCTACGTTATATGCTTAACAATCGTCGTCTTTAGCATCTGCTTTGTCTTTGACATCCTCACATAAGTCTTCCACTTTATTACCTACATCAGTAGCGACTTCATCAATTTTTTCACCCGCTTCTTCAGCATTATTTTTTTCACATGCTACAACGGAAAAAACCAGTGTTGCTACCAACATTAAACGGAATAATACGTTAGTTATTGTCATACTTTATTTCCTCTTCTTACAGCTTACAAATTAAACACTTACTACTTGTCACTTAAAGTCTTGGCGACTTACCGCGCAATGCGCCTGCCAATAGTGAGATAACCAACAGCACGATAAAGATAAAGAAAATAACTTTAGCTATACCTGCAGCTGCACCAGCAATACCACCAAAGCCAAGAACAGCAGCAATAAGCGCGATAATTAAGAATGTTAATGCCCAGCCCAACATAATGTTCTCCTTATGTGCGATATGCACAAGGTCAATTGTCAGTAGGAATATAGCCAATAACATGCCAGCTTTTACAAAACAAACTATGTTATTGATATTTAAAGTTTTAATGGAAATTCAGCGATAAAATAAAACGGCTATATGAACGGGATACAGAAAAATTTACCGGTTGACCGGTAAAAAAAGCCATTGCAGGCACCGGCTGCCTGATGGCAACCGGTCTGTTTTAACAATTTAACCCGCGGCAGATGACGATGTTACATCAGTACTTAACGTGCTTTTACGGCACTTGCTGATCAGCAGATATACCGCCGGGGTGGTGTACAACGTGAGGATCTGGCTTACCAGTAAACCGCCTACTATGGTAATACCCAGCGGCTGGCGCAGCTCAGAGCCCTCGCCTACGCCCAATAATAACGGTAAAGCCCCAAGCAAAGCGGCAAAGTTTGTCATTAAAATAGGCCGCAGCCGTTGCTGGGCCGCCTGCGCAACCGCTTCTTGGGGCGATAACCCCTGATTACGTTCGGCTGCCAGGGCAAAATCGACCAGTAAAATGGCGTTTTTCATCACAATGCCAATGAGTAAAAACAGGCCCAGCAGCGCGATCAAATTAAAATCGCTGTTAGTCAGATACAGCGCCAGCAGGGCGCCAAGCCCGGCACAGGGCAAGGTAGACAGAATAGTCAGCGGTTGTAACAAGCTTTCATACAATATGCCCAGCAGTAAATACACGGCCAGGATCACGCCAATAATAAGCCAGGTTTGATCGCTGCTGGCAAACATGGCATTACGCTGGTTTTCACCGCTAATAGCATGAATGGCCCCCGGCACCATCAGCTCTGCCAGTGCCTGATCGATTGCTGCTGATGCTTGTTCCATGGTGGTATCGGGCGCCAGACCGTAGCCGATGTTAACAGAGGCGAACTGGCCGTCGTGCTGTACCCTGTCGTTAACCAAACCATAGCGGTAACTGGAAATAGCCGACAGCGGTATCTGCCGGCCGTCACTGGTAATAACCTGCAATTGCTGCAACACCTCTGGCTGGGCGGTGTAACCCGGCATCAGTTCCATCACGATACGGTACTGGTTTTGCTGATCATATAAGGTAGCGATTTGGCGCTGTGAAAAGGAGTTATTTAATAACGTAGCTACAGTGCGCATATCAATGCCCAGCCTTTGCGCGGCTTCACGGTCAATATGCAGTTCAATTTGCTGGGCATCTTCGCCGCCCGGCGTGTCTACATCTACCAGGCCAGGCAATTCCTGCAGTTTTTCGCCGACTTTTTTGCCCCACTGACGTAGCAATGCCAGATCGTCCGATAGCAGCTGTACTTCGTAATCACTGCGGCCAAAGGGTGAGGACAAGCGGATGTCCTGATCAACATTCATAAATAAAATACCGCCCGGCACCTTAGGTGCCGTTGCCCGCAGCCGGTCGACTACCTCACGCGCTGATACCTGCCGCTCGGCCAATGGTTTTAACCTTACCCGCATCCATGAATTACTGACACCGCTGTTGCCGCCACTGGAGCCGGTAACATCGGCTACGGCAGGGTCTTGCAACACAAACTGGCGGAAAGCTTCTATTTTTGGCTGCATCATCTGAAAGGAGGCGCCGTCATCGCCGCGAACAAAGCCATTTAGCTGACCTGTATCCTGCTCTGGCAGCAAACCAGACGGTATTTTGCTGTACAGCCAGCCACTGGCAGCAAACAGTAGCACCAGCACCAACAGCAACCAGCGGTAATGGTTGAGGCCTACATCAATGCTACGCCGGTACCCCTGACCAAAGCGGTAAAACAGCCCTTGTTTCTGTTGTGCTAACGGCGATGCTTTTAGCATCAGTGCCGACATACTGGGCGTAAGGGTTAATGATACCAGCAGCGAAATAACCATAGCGGCCACCAGCGTAATCGAGAATTCTCGAAACAGCCGCTCGACCAGACCACCCATAAATAAAATAGACAGGAAAATAACAATCAGTGCCAGGTTCATCGCCAGCAGGGTAAAGCCCACCTCAGCCACGCCCTGCCGGGCAGCCTGCAGCGGCGACAAACCACGTTCCAGATGGCGTTTGATATTTTCTACCACTACGATGGCATCATCTACCACCAGCCCCGTGGCAACAATCAGCGCCATAACTGATAAGTTATTCAGTGAAAAGCCACACAGGTACATCACGGTAAAGGCGCCAATCAGTGATATCGGTATGGTCAGGCTGGGGATCAGTGCACTGCGAAAACTACCAAGAAATGCCCAAACCACCAATACCACCAACACAGCAGCAATCAGCAGGCTAATTTGCGCCTCCGCCAGTGTAGCGCGGATCACCGGGCTGCGGTCCATCACCACGGCTAAATCAGCTCCGGCCGGGGTCAGTGCCTGCAACAAAGGCAGTTGCTGATAAATAGCATCAATAGTTTCGACAATATTGGCACCGGTACGCCGGCTTACCAGCAGGATCACGGCATCTTTGTCATTGTGAAAACCCGCGCTGTAACGGTTTTCGGTTGAGTCGGTTACCTGTGCCACATCTGACAGCCGGATTGGCGCACCGTTAATGTACTTAATAATCAGGTTTTGGTAATCGGCGGCCTGACGTAACGTTTCGCTGGTGGCTAACTGCCAGCGATGGCTGTCGCTTTCCAGCACACCAAGCGGCACGGAAGCATTGACACTGCTGATGGCAGCCCGGACTTCATCCAACGCTACACCGTAGTGCGCCAGCATGCCGGGATTAAGCTGCACCCGCACTGCAGGCAGTGAAGAGCCGCTGACTTCCACTTCACCTACGCCGGTAATTTGCGCCAGTTTTTGCGCCAGCACGGTAGAGGCGTTGTCGTACAGCACACTGCCGGCCAGATGACCTGAGCTTAGCGCCAGCGCCATAATCGGCGCCTGTGACGGATTAAACTTGCGGTACACCGGGTTGCCCGGCATACCCGATGGCAACTGGCCGCGGGCAGCATTAATGGCCGCTTGTACTTCGCGGGCGGCATCATCGACATTGCGGTCCAGCTCAAACTCCAGCCGTACCTGAGTAGAGCCCTGGCTGCTGGACGAACTAATACGGCGGATACCGGAAATACTGCCAAGCGCTCGCTCCAGCGGCGTTGCCACCGTTGCCGCCATACTTTCCGGGCTGGCGCCGGGCAAACTGGCGGTAACAACAATCATTGGAAAATCAATGGCGGGTAACGGCGACACCGGTAACAAACGCCAGCTTAATAAACCCAGCAGCAAAATGGCGGTGGCCAGTAAGGAGCTGGCTACCGGCCGCTGAATAAAAGGCTGCGCCAGGTTCATACTGCGCTAGCCTCTGGCTGCACTGCCGGTTTGCGTTTGCTGAACAGCCGGTCAAACCACAGGTACACCACTGGCGTGGTAAACAGTGTCAGTATCTGGCTGACCATTAAACCGCCTACCATTACCAGCCCCAGCGGCTGGCGCAGCTCGGCACCGGAACCTGTGCCCAGCATCAGTGGTACGGCACCAAATAAGGCCGCCAGTGTTGTCATCAGAATGGGTCGGAACCGCATTAAAGCAGCCTGATAAATGGCTTCGTCTGGTGTTAAGCCCTGATTACGCTGCGCATCGAGGGCAAAATCGACCATCATAATGCCGTTTTTCTTTACCAGACCAATCAGCAGCACTATGCCGATTACTGCGATAAGATCCAGCGGCTGGCCGGTAATCAGTAAAGCCAGCAAGGCGCCCACTGTGGCAGATGGCAACGTAGATAAAATGGTTACCGGGTGGATCAGGCTTTCGTACAAAATACCCAGTACGATATACATAGTGACAATAGCTGCCAGCACTAACCACAGCGTATTGCTAAGTGAAGCCCGAAATGCTTCGGCCGCGCCCTGAAAGGTTAGCTCAACTTCGGGTGGCAGTTGCAGCTGTTGCTGCACCTGCTCAATTGCGGCAACTGCCTCGCCCAGCGAATAGCCTGGGGCCAGATTAAACGACAGCGTAACCGCCGGAAACTGGCCCTGCTGGTTAATCAGCAACCGGGCGGGTCGCTGGCTTACCGTTGCCACCGCCGACAAAGGTACTGTCGCGCCACTGCTGCTGGTCAGGTACAGTTTGTCCAGCGCATCGATGCCGGTTACCTGTGCCGGATCAGCTTCCAGCACAATGCGGTATTGGTTCGACTGGGTAAACAAGGTTGAAACCTGGCGCTGGCTGTAGGCACTTTGCAGCACCGAGCTTATTTGCGACACACTCAGGCCCAGCCGTGCGGCAGCTGTGCGGTCAATATCAATATAGGCCTGTAACCCTTGCTGCTGCAAGTCATGCGCTACCTCAGACAACTCCGGCCGTTGCTGCAAAGCGCTGAATAAGTCTGGCAGCCACTGGCTGAGCATTTCATGGTCCGGTGTGCTGAGGCTAAACTGATACTGGGTACGGCTGATCCGGTCTTCGATGCTCAGCTCCTGCACCGGCTGGAACCAACCTTTAATTCCAGGCACAGCCAGCACCTGCTGCTCCAGTTGACGGATGATTTGCACCGCCGATTCACTGCGCTCACCATGAGGCTTTAAGTTCACCAGAATACGGCCGCTATTGATGCTGCTGTTGTTACCGTCTACACCAATAAATGACGACAGGCTACTCACATCAGAGTGCTGCAAAATATTCGCCGCCAATTGCTGCTGGCGCTGCGCCATTGCCTGAAACGAAATGTCCTGCGGCGCTTCAGTGATAATTTGTATTACACCGCTATCCTGTACCGGGAAAAACCCTTTTGGCACAATCATATACAAGCCGGCCGTCAGGGCCACTGTTGCCAGCATACTGGCCATCGCCAGCCGCTGATGGCGCAGCACCCATTGCAGCGCACGGCCATAGGCGTTGATCACCCGCTGCATGGTACCGGGATTATCTTTATCTTCGTGCGGTGGCAGTGCTGTCAGCATATGGGCGCACAGCATGGGCGTAAGGGTTAACGACACCACTAACGAAATCAGTATTGCCACGGTCAGGGTTACTGCAAATTCATAAAACAGCCGGCCGACCACATCGGCCATAAATAGCAGCGGGATCAGCACGGCAATCAGGGAAAAGGTTAACGAAATCAGCGTAAAGCCAATTTCCTTGGCGCCTTTAAGTGCCGCTTCCATCGGTGAGGCACCCTGCTCGCGGTGACGGGCAATATTTTCCAGCATCACTATGGCGTCATCTACGACAAAGCCGGTGGCGATAGTCAGCGCCATTAGCGTCAGGTTGTTTACCGAGAAATCCAGCAGCAACATTACAGCAAAGGTACCAATAAGTGATAACGGCACCGCCAGACTGGGAATAATGGTGGCCGGTATGGTGCGCAAAAATACAAAAGTGACCAGGATCACCAGACAAACGGCAAAAATCAGTTCTTTTTGTACATCACGCACCGAGGCGCGGATACTCAAGGTGCGATCGGTTAATACCGTTACATTCACCGCTGCCGGCATGGTGGAGGTAAGTTGCGGCAGCAGCGCCTGCACTCTGTCGGCCACTTCGATAACATTAGCGCCGGGCTGACGCTGAATATTCAGTAGCACAGCCGGTTGCTCGTTAGCCCAGGCTGCCAGAAAACGGTCTTCAGCACCTTGCTCTACCGTGGCAACATCTGCCAACCGCACCGGAGCGTTGTCACGCCAGGCAATAATCAGTTGCTGATATTCAGCGATATCGCGGATCTGATCATTGGCATCAAGCATGGTTGAGCGAAACGGGCCATCAAAACTGCCCTTGGGTTGGTTGGTGTTAGCTGCAGCAATGGCGGTGCGCAGGTTTTCCAGGCTTAAATCCATATTCGCCAGTGCAGCCGGATTGGCTTTTACCCTTATCGCCGGGCGCTGTCCACCGGCCAGGCTGACCATGCCCACACCAGGCAGCTGTGCCAGCTTTTGTGCCATCCGGGTGTCGACTAAGTCGTATACCTGTGGCAAGCGCAGGGTGTCAGACGTTACGGCCAGCGTAAGAATAGGCGCATCAGCCGGATTTACTTTACGATACACCGGTGGCGTGGGTAGATCGGATGGTAATAGCGAGGCAGCAGTGTTAATGGCGGCCTGCACTTCCTGCTCGGCCACACCCATATCCACCACTAACGCAAACTGCAGCGTAATAACCGATGCACCGGCTGAACTGCTGGATGACATTTGCTTTAAACCGGGAATTTGCCCCAGCCGCCGCTCCAACGGTGCAGTAACCGTGCGTGCCATAATGTCGGGGCTGGCGCCGGGGTTAAAACTAAATACCTGAATAATCGGGTAATCTACCTGTGGCAACGCGGCTACCGGTAACTGCCGCCAACTGAGAATACCGGCTATAAGTATCGCCAGCATCAACAATGACGTAGCCACAGGCCGCAGGATAAAAGGACGGGATAAATTCATCAACGGCCCCTTAACTGGCCGGAACCGGTTGATCGGTAATCACTTCCACTGCCCGGCCCGGCCTTAAGCGGTCTAGCCCTTCCAACACCACCAGATCGCCGGTTTGCAGGCCGTCTTCCACCGCCACCAGGCCGTTATCTGCAGCACCCAGTTTAACCTGGCGGATTTGCGCTTTGTTTTGCTCAATAACATATACATAGTTACCGGCCGAACCATATTGCACTGCGTCTTGCGGAATGGTTACCGCGTCTTGCTGCACCGCTACATTCAGCCTTACATTGACAAACTGATTAGGGAACAGCTCTTCCTGCTCGTTAGCAAATTCGGCTTTCAGCCGCAGTGTGCCGGTAGCAGTGTCAATCTGGTTGTCCAGAATCGTAAGCGCGCCCTGACTGAGCAATTGCTGCTCAGATCTATCCCAGGCTTCTACCGTTAAGCTTTCACCGCGGCGCACGGCATCACGCACCTGCAGCAACTGACTCTCAGGAATGGCAAACACCACTGCAATAGGTGAGCTTTGGGTAATAGTGACCAGCCCTTCGGTATTATTGGCCTGAATAAGGTTACCCGGATCAACCCGGCGCAAACCCAGCCGGCCACTGATAGGAGCATGAATACGGGTATAGGACAATTGCAGCTTGGCCGCGTCAATTTGTGCCTGATTCGATTTAATTGTGCCCTCAAGCTGCGCTACCAACGCCTGCTGCTGATTGTATTGCTGCGCTGAAATAGAGCTTTGCTCACGCAGTTTACTGTACAGCTGTAAATCCGCTTCAGCGTTTTTCAGCTGGGCCAGATTTTGCTCCAGTTGGCCCTGTGCCTGCGCCAGTTGGATCTGATAATCGGCCTGCTCAATTTCTGCCAGCAACTGGCCCTGCTCAACCTTACCACCTTCGGTAAAGGCTACGTTTTGCAGTATGCCGGTTACCCGGCTTTGCACTACTACGGTATTTAATGGCGTAACCGTGCCAATAGTTTTTATTTGCACCCGCAAATCGGCAGCATTAGCTGTTACTACCCGCACAGGAACCGGCATTGCCCAGGGATTCATTTGCCTGGCGGGCGCTGCGTCTGAATTGCCAGCCTTTGGCCATAAAAAATAAGCTGCAGCTGCAACTACTACTACCACACCTGCCAACAGCAAAGGTTTCTTCAGCAACGCCATTTTCCGTAATTCCTGTAACCTGAGTAAAATCCGCGCTTACTATAAGTTAGCGTTAACATTGGCTCAACGCAGCAAACGTCAAGATTAGGTAAAGATTGTCAGCATTTCGGCAGAACACTGCTTTAGCGCGTTAAAACGCACCGGTATGAACTGCTATCACAGTTGCCAGTAAAGTGGCGAGCCGTACACTTCGGCAAAGTAGTCAATGGTTGCCCTGACATTCAGCGGCGGGTGACGTACATTAGGATATATAGCAGCGATGTGCTGAGGCTCAGTATCAATGGCCGCATCGTGCTGCGGCAGCAACTTAATCAGCTCGCCTTTTTTCAGACAATCGCCCAGCAGCCAGTCGGGAAACAGCACTATACCCATGCCTTTAAGCGCGGAAATCAGTAAGGTTTCGGCATTATTAGATGCCAGCAGCGGTGCTACCGGATAATGGGTCCAGTTTTCGTGCTGCTGTTTAAACAGCCAGCGGTTGGGACCTGAAGAACCTTTATACACCAGACATTTATGCTGGTTTAAGTCGGCCGGGCTTTGCAGCCTACCGTGTTGGCTAACATAGCCAGGCGAAGCGGCAAGATGATACACCTGAGTGCCGAAAACCCGGGCATGAAATGAAGAATCTGTCAGGGCGCCGATGCGAAAGATCAGGTCAGTGGCATCGCGATGCGGATCGATAAAGTCGTCGGTTTGTGTCAGCTCTATTTGCAGCAGCGGGTAGCGTTCAGTTAAACCTGCCAGCCAGGGCGCAATATGGCGCTGGCCAAAAAATACCGGAGCATTAATTCGGATCAAGCCGCCCGGTTCCAGGGTTCTGTCCTGCAGCGCTTTTCGTGCCTCACTTACCTGATCGGTAATAGTTCTGGCGTAGTTAACAAACAGCCTGCCAGCTTCTGTAGGCACCACTGCGCGGGTGTTGCGGTAAAAAAGTTGCTGCCCCAGTGCGTCTTCCAGCTGTTGTATGGTGCGCGATACCATAGAGGCAGAAACCCCCTCCCTGCGTGCCACCTCGGAAAAACTCTGCGCATTAAACACACTGATAAACAACAGTAGTGTCTTAATACTCACTGCATTTACATCGTTCACTTGTGCAACTCCTGCAAAGGTCATTTCCAGATTATAGCGTTTTTCGTAATACTGCACTGCTGTATGCTGCGCCACCTGAACTATTGGAGCGTGTTTATGCAGATTTTATTGATATTGCTGGTTGTGGCCGGCGGCATGGGCTTGTCGGTTGAGGCTGGCCTGTTAGGGCCGCTGGGCAGTGAAGTGGGTGAGTTATGGGCCACCTTCAGCATTTTTGGTGTCGGCGCAGCACTGACATTTCTGTTAATGCTGTTTTTCAGCCCGCGCAACAGCCCATCATTTTTTGCACAGCCCCCCTTGCTGCTGCTTGGCGGCGTACTAGGTCCGGTTTATGTGGTTATTCTGACACTGGCAGCACCGGCCATTGGTATTGCCATGACCATGATTGGCATTCTGGCTGGCCAGGTGTTTAAAAGCTTAATTATTGACCACTATGGTTTGTTTGGTACGGCGCGCCGCAAAATTGATGTTAAACGTATTATTGCACTGCTGTTTATTGTCGCCGCACTGGTGTTTATGGCTAAAGGGTAAGGTAACGCTATGACTATTTTAATGATTATGTTGGCGGTAATTGGTGGCGCCACACTAAGTGTGCAAGCTGCATTAAATGGCCGGCTGGGCAGTAATGTTGGTGTGTTTCGCAGTGCCTTTTTAACCTTTTCGGTCGGCGCTTTAGTTACGGCATTACTTATTTTCTTTTTTGAACCCCGCCATGCCGTTACCTTGCTGGATGTCCCTAAATGGCAGCTGCTTGGTGCTCTGTGCGGGGTGCCTTATATCGTTATTATGGTGCTTGCGGTGCAACGCATTGGCACTGCAGTAGCCACGGTAGCCGTTATCTTTGGCCAGTTAACCATGAGTGTGCTGATTGATAACTTCGGCTGGCTGGGCAACGAAGCCATTGCGCTGTCAAACAGCCGCATGGCGGCAATTGCCTGCCTGGCGATTGCGCTGTTTTTTATACACTCCAGTAGTAAAGTAAAAACAGTAGCCTAATGCCACACCGCTAACAGCCAGCAAAAACCGGTGCAACAATAGGGGGTGTTTCATCACGGTGTTTTTCTTTACACTCAAACGAAGCTAAAACAAAACAGGAACAATCTATGCGTATTTTCACAGCTATTGTTGCCACTGCTATGGCTTATGTTTTTTCAGCCCCGGCGTTTGGCCAAGCCACTTATGGCCCGCGCCTGGAAGGGTTTGACTATCCGTTTGAAGTAAAAAACTACCCGTTGTTAACCCAGGGCCAACAGCTGGAAATGGCCTATATGGATATCAGCCCAACAGCAACAGCTAACGGCAAAACCGCGGTGCTGTTGCATGGTAAAAACTTTTGCGCCGCCACCTGGCACGCCAGTATTAAGGTGTTGGCCGGGCAAGGCTACCGTGTAGTAGTGCCTGATCAAATCGGCTTTTGTAAATCCAGTAAGCCGCAGGGCTATCAGTTTAGCCTGGCGCAATTAGCCGCTAATACGCACAGTTTACTTAACAGTATTGGTGTTACCCGGCCGGTTATTATCGGCCATTCTATGGGCGGCATGCTAACCGCACGCTATGCGCTGCAATACCCGCAAAACGTGGAAAAAATTGTACTGGTTAACCCTATAGGCCTGGAAGACTGGCAGGCTGAAGGTGTACCTTATGCCACTATTGACGCCTTATACGCCAACGAGCTGAAAACCAGCTTCGACAGTATTAAAGCCTATCAGCTGAAGTTTTATTACGACGGCAACTGGAAGCCTGAGTATGAGCAATGGGTAACTATGCAGGCCGGTCTTTATGGCGGAGCAGGCAAAAACATAGTAGCAATGAATCAGGCACAAACCTCTGAGATGATATTTACCCAGCCGGTAGTACATGAATTTGCCAATATCCGCGTACCAGCAGTACTGATTATTGGCGGAAAAGATCGCACCGCACCGGGCGCAAACCGCGCCAGCAAAGAACTGGCAGCCAAGCTTGGCAATTATCCACAACTGGGTCGGACCGCAGCTAAAGCCATGCAAGCAAAACTGGTGGAACTGCCCGAACTGGGCCATTCACCGCAGGTAGAAGCTGAGCAGGAGTTTCATCAGATGTTATTAAAGCACCTGACAAACTAACCACATTAGCAGCACAGTCGTATATCACAGCAAAAAGCAGTAACTTTTTTAAGTTACTGCTTTTTGCATAACACTGTTCTGCCACTGCTTTAACATGCTGTGGAGGCACTACCGAAGAGCAATCCAGCTACGCTCTGATAGAGCCAGGATTATGTTCAACAAATTGTATTTAAAGTAAAACTTTATGTAATGGCTAAGTTTTCCTGACACACTGCACCACCGCGAGTCAAACGTGCTGTAATATTGTGCAGCTTTTTACTGTTGAAGTGTTGACCTTGCTGCCTTTATCATCTACATTTTGTAAGCGCTTACATTATCAATTTCAGTTGTAAAATTAAAAATGTAAGCGCTACCAAATAATTAAAACGATTAGATACTCAGCAAAACACGGGAGAAAGGGTATGAACCAAACACGTTTCAAGCTATCGCGTCTGGCGGTAAGTTTGTCACTGATCACAGGCGCTGGTGTTCTGGCTCCTGTTTACGCTCAGGATGTTACAACAGAAAACAGCAGTGAAGAAATCGAAGTTATTCAGGTATCAGGCATTCGCGGCAGTTTAGTCAAGTCGATGGATGTGAAACGTAGCTCCGTCGGTGTGGTGGATGCGATTTCTGCTGAAGATATTGGTAAATTCCCCGACACTAACCTTGCTGAGTCACTGCAACGTATTACCGGTGTATCTATTGACCGCTCAAACGGTGAGGGTAGCCGGGTTACGGTACGTGGTTTTGGTCCGGAATTTAACCTGGTGATGCTAAATGGCCGGCAGATGCCCGCATCATCACTGGAAGCAACAACAGCTTCATCATCCCGCTCCTTTGACTTTGCAAACCTTGCGTCAGAAGGTGTTGCAGGAGTTGAAGTATACAAAACCGGTCGAGCCAGCATTGCAACCGGCGGTTTGGGCTCAACTATTAACATTTTGACCACAAAACCATTAAATGCTCCCGGCATGAAAGCCACTTTTGGTGTTAAAGGTGTTATGGACCAGTCAACTGACGAGGGTTCAAATATCACGCCTGAGTTATCAGGTTTATATAGCAATACCTTCAACGACGACAAGTTTGGTGTCGCAATCAGCGGCTCATATCAAAAACGTGATAGCGGTAATAAGCAAGCCAATACCGGCGGTTGGCGCACATTTCCTGGAAACGTTAATGGTTTCGACTGGGATGGCGGTAATGCTGACTGGGGTGGCTTGATCCCTGACGGCGAAAATGCCTATCAAAATTACCCCGACGCAGACTCAATCTACTCAGTACCGCAAAGCTTAGGTTTTGCCTTCCATGAAGTGGAAAGAACCCGTACTAACGGCCAATTGGTGCTGCAATATAAACCGGTTGAAGCATTAACCACCACCTTAGACTACACCTATTCGAAAAACGAAGTATCAGACCGTTACAACGACGTGTCTGCGTGGTTTAACTTCGGCCCGTCGACAGGTATATGGAGCGATGGCCCGGTAGCAGCGCCGATTGTGTACTCCGAAGCGTTAACTGCACCAGGCGATTTAGCCATGGGCGCAGGCCAGTTCTCGACGATGAACGAGAATAAGTCTCTGGGCTTCAATGCCAAATGGGACGTTAACGACAACCTGAAATTAGAGTTGGATTATCACGACTCTTCAGCACAGTCGCGTCCGGATAGCCCGTTCGGCAGCAACAATACCATTGGTACCGCAACCTTTGTGCGCTCGGTAACGACAGCACGTTTCGACAGCGATTTACCGACTTTAGCTATCACTTACCCTGATGGTTTTACCGGCCTTAATGCCGAAGATGTGCGTATAACAGGTAGTTCATTCCGTAACAGCCAAATGCGCAGTGATATTGAGCAACTGCAAATTCGCGGTAGCTACGTTTTTGATACAGGCTTGTTAAGCAGCATTGATTTTGGTGTAGCAAGTTCAGAAACGCGAAATCGTTCAGCGTTTTCTAACGTGCAACAGGATAACTGGGGTGGCTTAGGGGCCGCTGGCGATATCGACCCATCGGTATTTCAGCTTGATCAGCTGGCCGATAATTTTGATGCCTCTTCCGGCAGCGACATGCTGAAAGAATTCTTTCGTTGGGATTTCAATACCATTCGTCAAATTGCTAACGACACCTATGGTGATTTAGGCTCAGTAGGTGATTGCGGCACGTCATTTTGTGCATCATCAATCCCCAATGTTGATCGCCCCACTACTGAAGAACAGCAAGCGGCTTATGTGCAGTTTAACTTTGCCGGCGAAATTGGCGAGCGTCCTTATGGCTTAACCGCTGGTGTACGCTATGAGAAAACCGATGTTACTTCAAGTGCCTTAGTGCCGGTATACAGCGGTATTGCCTGGACGGCTAATAACGAGTTTTCTCTGATCGAAACCGGTGAATTTGCCTACACTAATTTGACAGGCTCTTATACCAATGCGTTACCCAATATCGACTTTAATATTGAAGTTGTTGACGACGTTATTCTGCGTGCCTCAGTAAGTAAAACCCTTGCCCGGCCAAGTTATGCCGATATTCAAGGCGGTCAAACCCTTAACTCTTTAGTGCGGATTGACGGCGGCGATGGTGCTCGCGGTAACCCCGACTTAGACCCGTTTGAATCAACCAACCTCGATTTGTCAGCAGAGTGGTATTACGGCGAGGGCAGCTATGTAGCGGCCGGTTATTTCAGGAAAAAGGCGGAAAACTTTATCGGCCGTACTACCGTTGAAGAGCAAACGTTCAACTTGCCACACCCTGCGCAAGGCCCGCGTTATGCCGAAGCTGTTGCGGCAGTGGGGAGTGATGCCACAGCAATTCGTAACTATATCAGAACGAACTACCCGGAAACGGTTGATGAGAATGGCTTTATTCTGGGTGTAGAAGGCGATCCAGCAGCGACCTTTGATATTGTTATCCCGGTTAACCAAGATGACGCTAAGTTAGATGGCTGGGAGTTTGCCGTACAACACTTATTCGGTGAGTCAGGCTTTGGGGTGATTGCCAACGCAACGCTTGTCGATGGTGACTTTAATTACGACAACTACAGCTTAGGCCAACAATTTGCGTTGCTGGGCATGAGTGATACCTATAACGTAGTTGGTTTCTACGACAAAGATGGCTTACAAGCACGTATAGCGTATAACTGGCGTGATAAGTTCCTGGCATCAACCGTTAACGCACAAGGCCTGCAAAACCCAATTTACGTAGAATCCTACGGTCAATGGGATGCCAGCGCCAGCTATGACGTAACCGAACAGTTGACCTTCTTTATTGAAGCCATCAACCTGACCAACGAATCGACCCGTTCACATGAACGTAATTCACTGCAATTGGTGAACTATACTGAAACAGGTCGTCGTTTTAACATCGGTGCGCGTTATACGTTCTAAGATGTTGTTGCACTGAATAAGTAGCCATCGCAAGATGGCTACTTTTTACAAGAAGTGGTCATGATGCAAGCAACCGAGTCTCGCGCAACTGATACCCTAACCACTGCTGCAAACACGCAGTCGTTTGCCCAAGGGCGGGTGAATATAGTGGTCGTGGGTGGCGGTAGCGCTGGCTGGCTTACAGCAGCATTACTGGCTGCAGATCATCAAACTAACCCACTGGTAACCATAAGCCTTATTGAGTCCGCTACAGTGCCTACCATTGGTGTTGGCGAGGGCACCTGGCCATCAATGCGCGCAACGTTAGCGCGAATTGGCATTTCTGAAACCGAATTTATCATCCGCTGCGATGCCAGCTTTAAACAAGGCAGTGTGTTCCGGCAATGGCGCAGCGCTGTGCCACAAGATTGCTATTACCACCCGTTTACCGCCCCTGTGGCTGCTAATGAACTGGACATTGCTGAGCATTGGTTCAGCCACCATCAGCAAGTCGAGTTTGCGCCGGCGGTATCCAGCCAACCCGCAGTGATTGCCGCTGGCTTAGCCCCTAAACGTATCGCAACCCCGGAATACGCCTTTTTACAAAACTACGGCTATCACTTAGATGCCGGTAAGTTTGTCACCTTGCTAAGTGAGCATGCGAAACGGCTTGGCGTGAAGCACATCATTGATGATGTGGTTGCTGTACACAGCCACACCGATGGTCGTATTGCCGCGCTGCAAACTTTGCAACACGGCGCCTTAACAGGCGATCTATTTGTCGACTGCTCGGGGCTGCAAAGCTTACTGCTGGGCAAGCATTACCAAACGCCGCTTATTAGTGTGCAGCATTGTTTACTAAACGACAGCGCCATGGCGGTGCAAGTGGCATACGAGGATGAGCACGCGCCCATCGCATCGGCGACGCTGGCCACTGCGCAAGCACAAGGTTGGGTATGGGATATCGGCTTACCTACCCGACGCGGCGTAGGCTTTGTGCACCACAGCGGCCATACTAACGAACAGCAAGCACTGGCTACGCTTGCACAGTACCTGCATTTATCAGAGCGTGAGTTTAGCTCACACTATCAACCCAAACTGATCCGCTTTACACCTGGCTACCGTCAGCAATTTTGGCGACACAATTGCGTAGCTGTAGGCATGGCAGCGGGTTTTATTGAACCGTTAGAAGCGTCAGCCCTGGTGATGGTCGAGTTATCAGCTAAGTTTATCAGTGAGCAATTACCACGCAGCCTGGCACAGCTGGCTATAGTTAGTCAGCGCTTTAATCAAACATTCAGCTACCGCTGGCAGCAAATTGTTGAGTTTTTAAAATTGCACTACGTGTTGTCGACACGCGATGATAGCGAATATTGGTTGGCCCAGCGCGCTGAGGGCTCAATACCATCGTCACTGCAGGAAAAACTGCTGATGTGGCACCAATTTATGCCAAGCCGTTATGATTTACCGATGGCAGAAGAATTATTTCCGGCCGCCAGTTACCAATATATTCTATACGGTATGCGACACTTACCGGGTTGCGGGCGGCCCATAACGCCAGGCTCAGCTTTACGTGCCAACCAGGCATTTGCCGAAGTACAACAAAAAACACAACAGCTCAGAGCGGGCCTGGTCAGTAATCGCGAATTATTGAACCAAATCAAAGCTCACGGCTTACAAAAGATTTAAAGGGGAGCAAATGGCTACTATTGAATTACTTAACAACGTTGATCATTCCGGCGTGAAGATCCGCACTGAACGTAGCCCACAGCTGGGTGATAACCAAATGTTTTGTTTGAGTTTTCCCGCTGAGTTTCGCGCTGCACAAGCCTATTACCCTATCCTGTTTTACAAAGACAATAACACCGGCCGGTTTATGCCCGTGTTGCTGCTGGGGTTTCAAGCAGGTGAAAATCTGTTTGTGCAACAGCAAGGCTGGCAAGCCGGTTATGTGCCGTTAGACATCGCCCGCGCACCGTTTACCATTGGCATGCAAAATGCTGAGCGCGTGATCCACCTTGATATGGCGCACCCCAAGGTAAACACCAGCAGCGGTGAAGCCTTGTTTTTAGAATTCGGTGGCCAAAGCCCCTATTTACAGCAAGTGGCTGAGCAATTGGAAACCCTGCACCATGGCATTACAGACGCCGGGCAGTTCAGCCAGCAGCTGCTGGCATTGGAGCTAATTGAGTCTTTTGTGCTGGATGTCACATTAAATAATGGCCAACAACACAGTTTGCATGGTTTCTATACTATCAATGAGCCACGATTAGCCCGGCTTAGTGCTGAACAATTGGCACAGTTGCAGCAAACGGGCTACCTGGAAGCTATTTACATGATGCTGGCCTCGCAATCCCAGTTTGCGCGCTTAATTGGCATTAAAAATCAACTGTCGGCAAGCAACTAAGATGTGGTCTGCAGCGCAACCGGTGGCAACACTGTCCGGGGTAACCGCCGATAGCATAAGCACCGCCTTACTCAATAGCCCGCAGCCACTGTATTTACCGGATTTTGCTGCGCACTGGCCTGCGGTTGGTGCAGCTAAGCAAAGTGAGGCTGGCGTTGCTGATTATCTGCTTAGCCACTACAGTGGTGAACCACTTACTGCCTTTATCAGTGATGCGAAAAATGGCGGCCGGGTGTTTTACAATGCCGATTTCAGCGGTTTTAACTTTAAACCGGTGCATGCCAAACTTGAGCAACTGTTAGCATCGCCCCCCGGCGCTGCACACTGGTATGTCGGCGCCACCT
The DNA here is from genome assembly GCF_022436675.1 of Rheinheimera hassiensis. GTDB lineage: Bacteria > Pseudomonadota > Gammaproteobacteria > Enterobacterales > Alteromonadaceae > Alishewanella > Alishewanella hassiensis. The sequence goes on from NZ_JAKUJZ010000001.1 coordinate 505,815, forward strand.
TTGTACCGCGTTGGTTTCCAAACTGGTTGCAGCAGCAGAAGGTGCCCGCACTAACACAATATGCCAATGATGCTCTGGTCAGCCTATGGATTGGCAATCAAAGTCGCGTAGCAGCGCATGCCGACTTGCCGCAAAATTTGGCCGTTGTGGTAGCCGGACGGCGTCGTTTTACCCTATTCCCGCCTGAACAACTGGCCAATTTGTATATTGGCCCATTGGATGCCTCTCCGGCAGGCCGGGCCATTAGCCTGGTAGATTTTGCCAAGCCAGATTTAACGCAATTTCCAAAATTTGCACAAGCTATGGCGCATGCGCAAGTGATTGAACTGGAGCCGGGTGATGCGTTAATTATTCCCAGTATGTGGTGGCATCACGTTGAAGCACTTAGCGTGCTTAATGTGTTGATGAATTTTTGGTGGCGTGACAACCCGGCTTATATTCCCAGCCCAGAGCAAGCTTTGAAGCTGGCAATGCTTAGCATTAACGCTTTACCGGCAGAGCAAAAAGCAGCATGGCGCGCGCACTTCGAACACTATGTGTTTGGCGAAGGTAGTGCTGAACACATACCTGAACATTTGCGTGGTTTACAAGGGCCCCTAACTGAGCCCGTGGCCCGGAAAATCCGCGCCGAGCTGTTAAATAAACTCAACCGATAACTCAAACAATAACAATGAGGTCTGTATGCAGTCGCAAGCAATCAAACGCGTGGTGATTGCCGGCGGTGGAACCGCTGGCTGGATGGCGGCCGCCGCTATCGCCAAATTAATGGGTAAGCATTTACACATTTGCCTGGTAGAGAGTGATGAAATTTCCACTGTCGGCGTGGGCGAGGCAACTATTCCGCCGTTATTAACCCTGCATAAGCTATTGGGTATTAACGAAGCTGAATTTATGGCCGCCACTCAGGCGACATTTAAATTGGGCATTCAATTTGAAAACTGGCGCGATCAGGGCCATGACTATATTCACTCCTTTGGTACCACCGGCCAGGACTGCTGGGCGGCAGGCTTTCAGCATTTTTGGCTAAAAGGGCAACAACTGGGGCTGGCCAGTGACTACGGTGATTACTGTCCGGAATTATTGGCAACAAAGGCTGGCAAATTTGCCCACTTGCCGACCCGGCCATTAAATTACGCCTTTCACTTCGATGCTGGCTTATATGCTAAATTTTTACGCGCCCTGGCAGAACAACATGGCGCAAAACGTATTGAGGGCAAAATCGCCAGCGTAGAAACCTGTGAGCAAAGCGGCAATATCAGCGCGCTGCAGATGGCCAACGGTGAGCGCATTGCCGGCGATCTGTTTATTGATTGCACCGGTTTTCGCGCGCTGTTAATTGAGCAAACCCTCAACACCGGCTTTGATGACTGGAGCCACTGGTTACCCTGCGACTCTGCAGTAGCAGTGCAAACCCGCGCCACGCGTGAACCTGTGCCCTACACCCGCTCTATCGCTCATGGCGCAGGCTGGCAATGGCAAATACCACTGCAACACCGGGTAGGTAACGGCTTAGTGTACTGCAGTAAGTATTACTCAGATGAAGAAGCTAAAGCGGTGTTGCTGGCAAATATTAGTGGCGAGTTACTGACTGAGCCGCGTTTAATTAAGTTTCGCACCGGCATGCGCCGTAAGCACTGGAACAAAAACTGTATTGCTCTGGGTTTAGCCAGTGGCTTTATCGAGCCGCTGGAGTCGACCAGTATTCACTTAATCCAACGCAGTATAGTGCGCTTGCTGCAAATGTTCCCGCTGAGTGGCATCAGCCAGGCCGATATTGATGAGTTTAATCAACAAACCGAACATGAAGTGCTGAATATTCGTGATTTTATTATTCTCCACTATCACGTTACCGCAAGACGTGACACGGCATTTTGGCGCTACTGCCAAAATATGCCCATTCCGGAGTCACTGGCGCATCGTATTCGTTTGTTTAAGGAAACCGGCCGGGTATTTAAGGTGCCAAATGAGTTATTTGGCGAGAACTCCTGGACCCAGGTAATGCTGGGCCAGGGCATTATGCCCGAGCAACACCACCCGATAGTAGAGCTGATGAGCGAGCAAGAGCTTAATCATTTTCTCAGTCAAATTAAGCAACAAAATCAGCGCTTAGTAGCGCAATTACCCAGTCATCAGATGTTTTTGCAAAGCTACTGTCCGGCAGTGAGTAAGTAACGCCGGGCTGCCCGCCCGTTCCGTGATAGCGTCAGGCTGCTCACGGAGCGAGGCGAATTTGGCTGCACATCAGCCATAGTTGCGCAATTTCAATACACTAACGCAAGCACGGTATCCACTTACCGCCAAGATATAGTATCGAATCACCAAGGCTTAGTTGTAGCAATAGCAAACAACTCGGCTGAGAATATCGCTATTAACCGTTATGATGGATACAGTGTCCCTGACAATGCCCCCCTTAGGCGGCGAGCATTGTCGGGCAAGTCTTTGGGCGTGCATTTGAGAGAGTGCGGGCCCGACAGGCAAGCGACACAGCTAGATTGGGGCTAATTAGCTCAGCCCCTTTTTATAATGTGTTTAATGCAAATCACGACATCGCAGCACATTTGCCGGCGGATAAACGCGGCATACTGGGGCCAATGCTTAGCAAACGGCACGTAATTACGTGCCGTTTGCTAAGCCGGTTAAACCGCTAAGGTTGCTGGCAACCTCTGCAATGCGTCTGTTACTTTTCCTGCGTAGCAGTTAAAAGGCTTTGTTGCAGACGCAATAAGCGCTCAATTTCGTCACCCGGCACCGGTTTACAGAATAAGTAACCCTGGGCCTCATCGCAGCCATGCTCAAGGAGGAAGTGCGCCTGTTCTTCTGTTTCAACACCCTCGGCAATGACCCGCAAGCTCAGAGAGTTTGCCAACGCTATGATGGTTTTGGTAATGGCGATGTCGTCTTTATTACCCGGAATTTCATTGATAAACGATTTGTCTATTTTTAGCTTGTTTACCGGTAGCCGCTTCAGGTGGCTCAACGATGAGTAGCCTGTGCCAAAATCGTCTATCGCAATTTCAATATCCATATCGTGCAGCAACTGCAATTGCTTAATCGCTGTCGCACTGTGCTGCATAATGAAGGTTTCTGTTACCTCAAGCGCCAGATACTTTGCCGGCACCTTATGTAAAGCTAAGATTTGTTGCGTCTGCTCTACCAGATTACCGCTATATAATTGCGGCCCGGCAACATTTACTGCCACCCGGCCAATAAAAACGCCCCTATCTAGCCAGTCTTTAATCTGTCGTACAGCTTCATTAAGCACCCATAAGCCCAGTGGCAAAATAAGCCCGCTTTCTTCCGCTACCGGGATCATTCTGTCCGGCGAAACCGGGCCTAATTGAGGGTTAGTCCAGCGTAGTAGCGCTTCAACACCAATGATTTTTTTTGAATTCAGTTCATATTGTGGTTGATAAGCCAACGATAATTCATTTTTAGAAATGGCAAGGCGTAGCTGCATTTCTATCTGGGCTTTGGCCAGAATGTCGTCAGCCATGCTTTTGTCATAGAACAAACAGCGCTTTTTACCCTGCTGTTTAGCTTTGTACATGGCAATATCGGCATTGCGTAGTAAGTCTTTTGCATTTTCACCATCATGGGGATAAAAGCAAATACCCATACTGGCTGCCACATTAATGCGCTGGCCGTTTAATATGATAGGTTGTTCAATTTGCTCTAATACGGAACAGGCCAATTGGTGTACCTGCTCCTTAGTATTATTAGAAATTAATATAACAAACTCATCGCCACCTACCCGAGCCACTGTGCTATCGGCCAGCGACAAGGATTTAAGATAACCGGTTACCACCTCCAATACCTTGTCACCTTCGCAGTGTCCCTGAGTATCATTAATCATTTTGAAATTATCCAGATCCAGATAGATCACGGCAAAAGCGCTATTGTCAGAGCTAGCCTGGCGAATATTTCTCTCCAGTTGCTCGTTCAAAAAACGCCGGTTTGGTAATCCGGTTAACGCATCGTGGAGAGCCAGATAATAAATCTCTTGTTGTGATTGTTTTAACGGGCTGATATCTGAAAACACCGTAACGTAGTGGCTGAGGATATTACCGGCATCTTTCACCGCCGTAATGGTTTGCCACACAGCCAGAGTGTTACCGGATTTATGCCGGTGTTGTAATTCGCCCCGCCACATGCCTTTAAGGCTAAGCGCCTGCCAAATCTCCCGGTATACCTCTGGTTGAATAATTTCTGATTCCAGTATCAGCGATGTTTGCCCGATAACCTCTGCTTTGACGTAACCGGTCAGATGGGAAAATGAACCATTCACATCAATAATCCGGTGTTCTGCGTCGGTAATCACTACCCCCTCAGCACAACTTTCAAACACACTGGCCGCCAAACTTAACGATGCTTCGGCTTGTTTTTGCTCTGTGACATCATTAAAACTGACAAAAAGCCTGGCGCTTTGCTGTTCTGCCGATACCAGAGGCACTATATCCACCACCAACCAAGCCTGAGTTTGCCGAACCTGATGCCAACCTTTGAGCAAGATGTTTTTACGCAAGCTGCGCTGTTCAAATACCTGCTCAAGAATCGTTTCTATGTGTTGAACTGCTGCCGGTTTATCAATGGCAAACCACAGCTCTGGTACAAATCTTTGCAGTATAATATCAGCCCGGCTTTTTCCTAAAATGGCCAGCGCCGCCGGGTTAACATCAATAACACAAAGATTTTGATCATAAACCAACACTCCCTGAGTAATTTGTTCAAATAATACCCGGTATTTTTTTTCATTTTCACGTACTGCCAGCTCGCTCTTTCTGCGCTCGGTGATATCACGTGAAACCCCCAATACTCCGAGTAATTCACCGCTTTGCGTGTTGTAAACCGGCGTTTTTATTGTTTCAAGTAATTCACAATGACCATCATTCTTAAAACACACTTCTTCTTCAATAAAAATGGCTTGGCCATGCCGGATAACCCTGAGATCATCTTTTCTAAAAGCGTCAGCTTGCGATTGCTCAACAAAGTCGGCATCTGATTTACCAATAATTTCTGCTGTTTTTACGCCAAAGAAATCTTCGAACCGCTGATTACAGTTTATGTAAATGCCCTGCGGATTTTTCGTCCAGACCAGATCCGGCAAAGTATTCATCAACAGATGTAAAAAACTCGATTTCTCGCTGAGTTTGCTGCTCAACATTCTCATTATCAAATTTTGTCTGGCCAGATAAGCCGTTGTCAGCAATAAGGTAAATACCAGGCTGGCGATAAAAATGAGCTCTGTACGATACAGGTGCCAAAGTGTGACAGGTTTATTTAAGATAATACTACCCGCTGGCAATAACGCGCTATCTACTAAAAACCGCTCTAACTGACGGTGATCAAACATCGGGACATTGGCGTTTTCTGCAATCAGCGCCAACTCACTGATACTTTTGCCAGCTAAAATGTGTTGCACCATTAAGCCCGCCTGATGAGCATGTTCAAAATGGCTTACAACAAAACCACCTAACACTCCGTCGCCAATGCCGTGCTCCCAGAAATGAAATACTGGCACGCGGCTGTTTTCATTAATTAAAGCTAAACTGCCGTTAAAAGACTTTTCTGTTTGTTCTTTATCATGGAACGCCGAGAGTAGAAAAATCAGATCCTGTGACCCTAGCTGTGCCACACGGTCGGCTAATTCTTGCCAACTAAGGTAAGACAAATCTAATTCATCAAAGTGATATTGTTGAAAATGCTGCTGTAGTACGCGTATTGCGTTTAAATCAGCTTGCCCGGCAACACCGGCATCCGTGATGATATGTAAATATTGCCGCTGCGGAAAAAGCGACATGGCCATATGCAGTGTTTTTTTAAAAGATGGTACTTCTGCTACACCACTTACATCAGACCGTTTACTGTTTTTTACTGCACTCTCAATATCATTGATCCCCATAAATACTATGGGTGCTTTGGCAAACAGCACTGCTTTATGTTGCAAGACAAAATTCAATGCATTGTCATCAGCCACTACCACCGCATCATAGGCAGGCCTGAACTGATATTTGTGAGACAAAGTACGCAAAGCATTTTGTTGGCTGGTAACATCCCACAAACGTTTACTATCGAGAAATTCTTGATCAATTATCGGGGCGGTTTGAGGAAAAGCAGACAACAAACCCTTAAGAATCTTTTCTGAGGTAGGAAATGCAGGGTCATAAGAATACAGCAGTAAGACACGCTTAGTACTCAGATCGATGCCAGCCGCGGCATTAGTGGCAACCGTGAACATAAAAAGCAATGCTATCAGTAACTTTTTGCTCATAAATAATCATCTGCTAATACCGATGCAAAGTGTAGCAGTAAAAATAACACGCCACATCAAACCATAACTTCTATATGGGTATAATAAGCCGATAGGGCGCTAGCAGTACTGGCAGCATTTAATGAAAAGCCGCTGTAATAAGCGGCTTTAAAGAGTTTGGTTGACTAAACTATTAGGGTTTCTGGCGCTGATATACCCGCACATAGTCAATTTGCAGGCTTTGCGGGTAGGCATTGGGGTCAATGCCGGTTTCATTTACTGAGCCTGCCCAATTGCCACCCACCGCTAAATTCAGCAGTAAATGAAAAGGCTGGTCAAAAGGGGCATGCCTGGGCAAGGCGGTTTTTAGTGTCACAGCGCCAGCGTGCCATTCACTGCTTTTTTGCGTGGCATACAATACATCATCGACATACCAGCGAATTTCACCCGGCTGCCATTCTATGGCGTAGGTATGAAAATCGTCAGCCGGGCTTTGCCCGTCGGGCAGTTTATAACTCTGGCCACTGTGGATATTGTCTGGCCACGGCTCGCCATAATGTAAGGTGCCATGAATACGCCGCTCTGGCTCATCAGCCAGCGCACTGGGTTCATCAGAGATAGACCCCAGGTTTACCGCTTCCATAATGTCTATTTCACCGGATAACGGCCAGGGGCCGTATTGCCAGTCTGTTGGCAGCATCCATATTGCCGGCCAGCTACCCTGGCCTTTTGGCAATTTTGCCCGGATTTCAAAGCGGCCATATAACCAGTCGCCTTTACCTTTACTGCGCAGCCTTGCCGACGTATACGGCAAGGTTTTACGCTGATGCGGGCTAAAATCCGGGGCATCTTCGTTTAACGCCGGGCCGGTGAACGTTTCTTTGCGTGCCACTATATTGAGCACGCCGTTATCGACATAGGCATTTTCCGGCCTGTCGGTATAACACTGTTGCTCGTCGTTACCCCCACCCCAGCAGTTTTGTTCAAAGCTCCATTTGCTCTGGTCAATACTGTTGCTGTCAAACTCGTCCTGCCACACCAGTTGCCAGTCTGAGCTGTCAATCGCATCAGGCTGATGTTGTGCCACGCTTTGTTCATCTGGCTCTGGTGGCACTGTGGTGCTACAGCTTACCAGCACAGCGCTGGCAAGCAGGGTCACGAGGTAACGGCGCATATTTTTAGTCTCCGTTGCAGGAAAGAGTAGCGTTGCCTGCCGCAGCAGGTTTCAGCCGGATATCAGCCAAGCTTAGCACCAGCGGCGCTGTTGTGGCTAATGATACCGGCGTGAAAATCTGGCTGAAGTCAACGCCTTGCCGTGCAAAGCAGGCTAAATCAACGCTGAGGGTATGCCACTCTTCATCGGCCAGAGCCTGCAGTTGTGGTGCAATATTAACCGCACTACTACAGTTTTGCGCGCAGTCCATACCCAGCATTACGCTGTCAGGCACTGCGCCGCTGCGTTTTACCTGCAACACCAGCGCACTACCGGCTTCCTGGTAAGAGCGTAAATCGGCCGGGAAAGCACTGCTTAGTGACACTTTGGCTTGACCGCTAAAGGCAAAACGACGCGCGTCTTCCTGCACAGCTTTATCAAAAGTGCGCATGGCAATATTTCCCAGCTGCTGCACGCTGCTTACTACGGCCTGCGTTTCTGCACCACTGTGTAACTGCAACTGATACGGCGCTTTTACTGCCCGCTCAAACAGTACCAGGTCGTCCAGCGTTGTATCCGTGGCGACCTGCTCTTGCAGAGCATTGCTCAGCGTGCTGGCATCGCCGTAGCGCAAACCAAAGCCATATGGCAGCAGCGGCTGATAGTCAGCATCATGCCGGTTTACCATTTGCTGCGCGGTGGCAGGCCAGCTGAAAGATAACTTACCGCGAAAATCGACATTAGCACTGCCGTCTGCTTTTGCCATAACAACATCGGCCACACCGGCACCTTCGCTACCCGGCAACCATACTGCGACAAACGCATCAGAGGCATTAAGTTCGGGGTTAACCCACAGCGGGCGGCCACTGATAAACAGCGACACCACTTTAATGCCATCGGCTTTAAGTTTACGCAGCAGGGCTAAATCGGTTTTATTGCCACGCTGATACTCTAAGTTGTCCAGATCGCCATTACCTTCGGCGTAGGGTTGCTCACCAAATACCACCACCGCTACGTCAGGTTTGTTACTGTAGCTGCCATCGGTGCTTAGCTCGGTGCTTCCGCCTGCGGCATCTACCGCCTGCTTAATACCGGCATAAATTGAACTGCCGCCGGGAAAATCGCTGTTAGTGTTGCCGGTGCCCTGCCAACTGATAGTCCACCCACCCGACTGCATGCCAATATTGTCGGCACCTTCACCGGTAACCAAAATACGTTGCTTAGGGTTTAGCGGCAAAATAGCGTCGTTGTTTTTCAGCAACACCAGGGATTGCTGCACCGCTTCACGCGCTACAGCGCGATGCTCAGCAGAGCCGATTAATTCAGTTTTACCCGACAATGGCCGCTTCGCCGGGCTGGGTTTATCAAATAAACCGGCACGCAGTTTTACGCGTAAAATACGCCGTACCGCATCGTCAATCCGGCTAAGTGGAATAGCGCCGTTTTCAACTTGCTCAATCAGGTTATAGTACAGCGGTTTCCAGGCTGCCGTTGGCACCATGTAAACGTCCAGCCCGGCCAGTGCGGCCTGGGCGCAGTTATCATTAGTGCAACCGGGGATCTGGCCATGGCCGTTCCAGTCACCTACCACAAAGCCATCAAAGCCCATCCGGGTTTTCAATACGTCGGTTAGCAGGTATTTATCACCATGAATTTTACTGCCGTGCCAGCTGTTAAATGACGCCATAACACTTTGTGCGCCAGCCTGCAGGCCGCCCACGTAGCCCTGGGCATGAATGCTGAACAGCTCGTGCTCACTGGCAATATTATCGCCCTGATCATCACCACCTAAAGTGCCGCCATCGCCAACAAAGTGCTTAACAGTGCTGATCACCCGCTCATCGCCGAGAAAATCCTGATCTGCCGCGCCCTGTAAACCAGTAACAATAGCGGCAGCGTAGTCGTGCACTATGTCGGGGTCTTCCGAGTAACCTTCATAGGTGCGGCCCCAGCGATCATCACGTACCACCGCAACCGTGGGTGCAAATACCCAGTCAATACCGGTAACCATCACTTCGCGGGCGGTTACTTTGGCAATTTTTTCAATTAATGCCGGGTTATTTGCCGCGCCCAGGCCAATATTGTGTGGAAATAATGTCGCACCAATCACATTATTATGGCCGTGTACGGCATCAGTGCCCCACATCGTTGGAATACGGCTGCCGTCCAGACTGTCATCTATTGATGCCTGATACATCGCCTCGGCCAGAGCTATCCAGTCGGCAGGCGTGGCATGTTTATTATCGTTTGGAAAAGCACCGCCACCGTTTAAAAATGAGCCAAAGCCATATTTGCGCATATCTTCAACGGTAATATCGCGGATTTCCGGCTGGATCATCTGGGCAATTTTATGCTGCAGCGTCATGCCTGCCATAATATCGCTGATTTTTTGCTCCATAGCGGCATCTTTTGCTACAGGTAATTGTAATTCTGGCCAAATGGCAGCGGTTTTATCTGTCACAGTGTCAGGCTCTGTTGGGGCTTTGGCGCAGGCTGTCAAAATGACAGCGCAACTTAAACTTAATAGTGAAAGTTTCAGGCGAAATGTCATAGGGGGTTCTCCGTTACGCCACAGCACGCGGTTTGCTGCCAACCGCGCCGTACCAGGCAATAAATACATAACACAGCAAAGGAATAATAAAAGCGATCTGCACGTTAACCGTGTCAGCCAGCCGCGCCTGCGCCAGTGGCAGCACTGCACCACCGACAATCGCCAGACATAAAATGCCCGAGCCCTGACCGGTGTGTTGCTTTAAGCCGTGAATAGCCAGGCTGAAAATAGTTGGGAACATAATAGAGTTACATAAGCCCACCAGTAACAGCGCCCACATAGCCAGACTGCCACTGCTGCTGATCGTCAGCGCCAGCAGAATCACGGCACACACCGCGTTAAACGCCAAAACCTTGCCAGGGGCAATATATTGCATAACATAAGCACCGATAAAACGACCAACCATAGCGCCGCCAAAATACCAGGCAATATAATGTGATGCTTTTTGAGCATCCAGGCTGCTGATATCAGGCTGGGTAATAAAGCTAACCAGAAAACTGCCAATCCCTACTTCGGCACCCACATAAACAAAAATACCCACAGCACCCAGCACCAAATGCCGGTAACGCCAGGCAGAGCCACTGCTGATATCCAGGTTAACGTCTTTTTTGCCCAGTTTTGGCAGGCGTAAAAAGGCAAAAATCAGGGCCATTATAATCAGCACTGCAGCCAGCAGCAGGTAAGGCATTTGCACGGTCGATTCGGTGACCTCGCCCGGCGTGGGCGCTTCCATACCACCAAAAATTAACCAAGCACCAAAAAAGGGCGCTAAAGTCGTACCCAGTGAGTTAAAAGCTTGCGTCATGGTTAAACGGCTGGAAGCCGTTTCAGGTCGGCCCAGCACACTAACATAGGGGTTAGCAGCAACCTGCAAAATGGTAATACCGGCGGCTAACACAAACAGCGCGATCAGAAACAGCGGGTAGTAATGCGCGGCTGCGGCAGGGTAAAACAACAGACAACCGGCACCGGCAATCAGCAGGCCGGTAACGATACCCGACTGATAGCCAATACGGCTTACCAACATACCAGCAGGCACAGAAACCACAAAATAAGCACTGAAAAAACAAAACTGAATCAACAACGCCTGCGTGTAACTGAGATCGAACAAGCCTTTGAGATAAGGCACCAGAATGTCATTCAGACAGGTAATAAAGCCCCACATAAAAAATAACGTGGTTAACGATGTTAAAGCAAATCTGTAGTTGAGCTGGCCTGATGCAGCCTGTGGCGCAGCCTCGCTAAGCGTTGGTGTTACAGCCATCTTGTCCTCCCCGGTGTTTTATGTTTTTCATTGACGCGCGCTTTGTCGCCGTCTAGTATTATGTAAGCGCTTTCATTTATAGCATATATCACGCTGTTGGCAATCCTTTTGTCGCTCAGCAGCCCGTAACAATACGACCGGAAGACAGCAAAACCGATGAAAATAACCTTAGCCAACAGCTCACCCTTACTTAAACCTGACTTTGTGTTTGGTGTTGCCACTGCATCGTTTCAGATTGAAGGGGCCGCCGATAGCCGCGAGGCCTGCATCTGGGACACGTTTTGTGCGCAACCCGGCCGGATTAAAGATGGCTCAAACGGCCTGGTTGCCTGCGACCATATCGCACGCTGGCGTGACGATGTTGAGCTGATTGCCGCGCTGGGTGTAGATGCCTACCGCTTTTCAGTGTCGTGGGGCCGGGTAATTAATGCCGACGGCAGCATAAACCAGGCCGGGCTGAATTTTTACCTGCGACTGCTTGATGCGTTAAACGAACGCAATATCAAAGCTTTTGTTACGCTATATCACTGGGATTTACCGCAGTACCTGCAAGATAACGGCGGCTGGCTTAACCGCACCACTGCCTATAAATTTGCAGAATACGCCGATATTGTTAGCCGGGCTTTTGGCGACAGAGTGTATTCTTACGCCACATTAAATGAGCCGTTTTGTAGTGCTTATTTAAGCTATGAAGCCGGTATTCATGCCCCTGGCGTGCAAAACCGCCAGCAAGGCAGGCAGGTAGCGCACCATTTATTGCTGGCACATGGTTTGGCCATGCCGGTATTGCAGAAAAACGCGCCACGGGCACTTAACGGCATAGTACTGAACTTCAGCCCCTGTCATGCTGCCAGCAACAGCGAAGCGGATATCCGCGCCGCCGATATGGCCGATCAGTACCACAACCAATGGTACCTGCAACCGTTAATGGAAGGCTGTTATCCGGCACTGCTGCAACAATTGCCCGCGGCAGAGCAGCCACAAATTCAACACGGCGATATGGCTATTATTGCCCAGCCACTGGATTTTCTCGGTGTAAATTACTACACCCGCACCGTGTATCGTGCTAACAGCAAAGGCTGGTTTAGCGATGTACCGCCCACCACGCCACCGTTAACAGATATGGGCTGGGAAATTTATCCGCAGGGCTTAACTGAAATATTACTGGCAATACATAAGCGCTATAAGCTGCCGCCGGTGTATATTACCGAAAACGGTGCCGCCATACCTGACAGTATGCATCTTGGACAGGTGCAGGACACGCAGCGGGTTAAGTACTTTGAACAGCACTTACAAGCCACTGAAGATGCCATTACAGCCGGTATGCGTATTGATGGCTACTTTGCCTGGAGCCTGATGGACAATTTTGAGTGGGCCGAAGGTTATGCCAAGCGTTTTGGTATAGTCTATGTCGATTACGCTACACAACAGCGCACATTAAAAGACAGTGCTATAGCACTGCGAGAAGTGTTCGCCGGGCGTAAAAAATAATAATAAAGCAGTTATCACGGGGTTAGTATGCTGACAAAACGGGAAAAAGTGGCCTACGGCCTTGGCGACACCGCAAGCAATATTGTGTTTCAGACGGTAATGCTGTTTTTAACCTTTTTCTACACCGATATTTTTGGTATTTCGCCGGCGGTGGTAGGCAGCATGTTTTTGCTGGTGCGCATTATTGATGCGGTAACCGACCCGTTAATGGGTGCAATGGCAGATAAAACCAAAAGCCGCCACGGTAAATACCGGCCCTATTTGCTCTGGCTGGCATTACCCTTTGCCCTGTGCAGTGTGCTGGCGTTTACCACACCGGATTTATCTGCCAACGGCAAAGTTATCTACGCTTTTGCTACTTACACCCTGCTGATGCTGGCTTACACCGCCATTAATATTCCGTATTCTGCGCTCGGTGGTGTGTTAACAGCCGATCCAACCGAGCGGGTGTCTGTGCAGTCTTACCGTTTTGTGTTTGGTATGCTGGGTGGCTTGCTGGTTACGGCATGTACACTGCCGCTGGTTAACTTCTTTGGTAATGGCGATAACGCTAAAGGTTATCAGCTTACTATCGCCGCTATGAGCGTATTGGGCCTGGTGCTGTTTTTACTCTGCTTTGCCGGCACCCGTGAAAGGGTGCTGCCACCGGCTGATCAGCAGCTTACACTGCGCAGCAGTTTTGCTTCGCTGTGGCAAAATGATCAGTGGCGTATTTTGTGTGTCGCTGCGTTTTTTCTGCTTACCGGCATGGTGCTGCGTACCACTCTGGCTATTTACTATGTTAAATACTTTTTAGGCCGTGAAGATTTAATCACGGCTTTTGTTACGCTGGGCATGATTGGCAATATCGCCGGATGCGCTGTAGCCCAGTGGCTTAGTCGTTACGTCGATAAAGTAAAAGCCTATATTGGTTTGCAGTTGATCTCTGCAGTCATTTGTATACTGAGCTTTTTTATCGGCAGCGAGCAACTGGTACTGGCATTTGCGCTGTATTTTCTCTGGGGCTTCTTTTTACAAATGGCCACGCCACTGTTGTGGGCAAAAATGGCCGACACCGTTGACTACGGCCACTATAAAACCGGCATTCGTATTACCGGCCTGGTGTACTCGTCTATCGTGTTCTTTATCAAATTAGGGCTGGCGTTAGGTGGTGCACTGGCAGGCTGGTTACTGGCCGGCTACGGTTATCAGGCCGACGTGCCGCAAACCGCAGCGGCACAGCAGGGTATTTTACTCAGCTTTACGGTACTGCCTGCTATTGGCTCAGTACTGGTAGCAGTAGTCATGAGCCGTTATCGCTTAACCGGGCCACGGGTATTGGATATCCACCGTCAGCTGGCGCTGCGCGCTGGTGGCATTGCACCCGAGCATGCTAGAGTAACTACATAAACGTTATTACGCAGGCAGGCAATGGCAACCATTTACCAAGTATCAGAATTAGCCGGGGTATCGCTGGCGACAGTATCCCGGGTAATGAATAATAACGCCCGTGTCAGCGAAGCCACCCGCAATAAAGTGCTGGCGGCAATGGAGCAACTGGGCTACCGGCCCAATTCTATTGCGCAATCGCTGGCGTCAAACCGCTCTAACAGCGTGGGTATTCTGGTATCAGAGCTACATGGCCCTTTTTATGGTGAAATGCTAAGCGGCATTGAGAACGAATGCCGCGCAGCTGGTAAGCACGTTATTATTGCTGCCGGCCACAGCGAAGAAGCCAGTGAAAAAGACGGTATTGAGTTTTTAATCAGCCGTAGCTGTGATGCGCTGATTTTGCATGTTGAAGCGGTATCCGACGACTATCTGATTAAACTGGCAAGTGGCAACATGCCAATAGTGCTGATTAACCGTTTTATTCCGCGACTGGCAAATAATTGCATCAGTCTGGATAACGAGCTGGGCGGTTATCTGGCGACAAAGCAATTACTGCAGCAAGGCCATAAGCAACTGGCCTATATGGCTGGGCCAATGTGGAAAAGCGATGCCAAAGAACGCTACAACGGCCACTTACGCGCCATGACAGAGCATGGCCTGAGTTTTAACCCGGCCTTACTGGCCGAAGGTGATTTTCAGGACAGCAGCGGCAGCGCCTGTATGCAACAGTTGCTGGCTAAAGGCTTACCATTTACGGCACTGGTATGCGCCAACGATGAAATGGCAGCCGGCGCGATGGAAGTAGCACGCACCCACGGCCTGAATGTGCCGTACGACTTATCCATCGTCGGTTTTGATAACCTGATCCTGGCACGCTACATTTACCCCAAACTTACCACTATTGACTACCCAATCGGCGAAATGGGCCGTATGGCAGCACGCTGGGTACTAAAAAATATTTACCAGCAACAGGCGCTACAGTTAAAGAATGTATTTGAGCCGGTGCTGGTATGCCGTGATTCGGCCAGCGCTATTGCTGCGGGTTAACTGCAGCCAATGGGCTGAACCCGGGCGCTTAACGGGTTTTTGTTATTTTTTTGGAGTTTGCTATGCATCTGCCCGCTGATAATAGCGCAGAAACCCACCCCTCTTTTTCGCTGTTTGCCGAGGCTTTGACACTGCAGCGCCAGGCTTATCATGCCAACCCAGTGCCTGGTTACCAGCAGCGCCTTGCCGATTTAACTGCGCTGGCGGCACTGGTAAGCGACAACGAAACTGCGCTGGTTGACGCGGTAAATGCTGATTACGGCAGCCGTTGCCGGTTTGAAACCCGCTTTTCTGAAATTTTAATGGTGCTGGAAGATATTAGCCGCACGAAAAAACAGCTGAAAAAATGGCTTAAGCCACAGCGGCGTCACATTGACCGTTTATTGTTTCCAACCTCAAGCTGCAAAGTGCTGCCACAACCGCTGGGCGTGGTTGGCGTAATTGTACCGTGGAACTTCCCAATCATGCTGGCACTGTCGCCACTGGTCGCCATTTTTGCTGCCGGTAACCGCGCCATGGTAAAAATGTCGGAGAACTCCGGCCAGCTGGCACAGTTGTTAATTGAGCTGACGCCAAAATACTTTGCGTCCGACAAACTGCAGTTTTTTACCGACAACGACGGCAGCGGCCCGGCCTTTTCAGCACAGCCGTTTGATCATCTGTTTTTTACCGGCTCTGCGCAAACCGGCAAAGCTGTTATGGCCAGCGCCGCAAAAAACCTGACCCCGGTAACCCTGGAGTTGGGCGGGAAATCGCCCGCTGTTATCGCGCCGGATTTCCCGCTACAAAAAGCTGCCGATCGCATTTTATGGGCCAAGGCGTTTAATGCCGGGCAAATTTGTACCAATGTCGATTATCTGTTTTTACCGCACGGCAGCGAGCAAACCTTTAGCGAGCTGGCGTTAAAGCTGGTGGCACAGCGTTACCCCGACATTAACCATAACGATTACACAGCTATTATTGACCAGCGCGCTTACCAGCGCCTACAGCACACGCTGGACGATGCCATTGCTAAAGGTGCCACTGCGGTAAACCTGATGCCGGGCCAAACTACAGCAGCGGGGCTGCGAAAATTTCCGCTTACACTGTTGTTTAATGTTACCGACGATATGCTGGTGATGCAGCGTGAAATTTTCGGCCCGTTGCTGCCGGTAAAAACCTACCGCGATAAAACCGACGTAGTTAACTATATTAACGCTAAACCAAGGCCACTGGCATTTTACCCGTTTAGTTATGATAAAGCGCTGCAGCAATTTTATCTTGAACAAGTCATGTCGGGTGGCGTAACGGTTAATCACGCTATTTTGCATGTCAGCCAGCACGACTTACCCTTTGGTGGCATTGGCCAAAGTGGCATGGGGCACTATCACGGCTACGAAGGTTTTATTACCTTTTCCAAACTGCGGCCGGTGTTTTATCAGGGCGCCTTTAACAGCGTCAGCATGTTGCTGCCGCCCTATGGCAAGCTGGCTACTAAAATAACAGACTGGCTGATTAAATTTAAAAGCTGAGCATGAAGCAACATGCAAATGACAGAAACCGCTATGCTGCGCTTCAAGTTTCGTAATTTCAGGTTGTGCTGGTAGTGCGTCAGCGCGCGTATCAACGACTTGTAATAACATGGAATGTGAAACTTCTGCGGGAGCTGAGGTTACGGTAAACTTTAAGATCGATCACGAAGGGAATCAGCGAAAAGAACTCTATGCATACGTCAACGACGAACTGATTGAACTAGATTTTAGCCAATTCGGCATAAACTACACCGGGCAAAATGCGTTTGTAACCAACAAACCAGGGCAGGTGACAGTTATTCTTAAGTCATTCGGCAATGAAGTTGCGAGGAAAACTTTTGCCTACCTCATTGACACTCAAAGCAGTGCAAAATTTACAAACCCTTCTGCAGTAAAATCATGGGTTTTAACTTACGATAGCATTGATGAATTTAGTGCAGAGATCGTAGATATCGAGCCAAATTTTGGTGGAACTTCAGGGGGTATTACTACCGCAGTGCAATATTCAGGAAATACACTTGCGGCTTCTACATACTCGTATCGTAGCGGCAATATCGGTGGTGGTGGCGCAGAGCAAGTAGATAGGTAAAATGCCAGCTTGGCGGAAGCACCGCCAAGCTCTTCGAGAGGTACTTAATGTTAAAAAAAATTTTATTACTCTTAGCTCTGTGCCCTTTTTGTATATATGCTAATTATAGTTACGAATATTATAAAGATGGGCGTGAAACACTAAAAAGCAGCAACATCGGAAATAAAAAATCAATAAATATTGAAAATTGCTATAATTTAAAAGACGAAAATATTAGCGTTAGTATTGATTGTGATATTAATAGAATTGACTATGAACAGTATGCGAAATTAACTCACGATGCTTTTTTTAAACTCAGACGAACAGCAAAAGAATCACAAGGCTTTGACTATTACTCACTATATGGTAGGAATTACTGCCTTATTATTGTCGACAAAAATAAGAGTTATGATCTAGAAGCAGATATTAATCCCTGCATAACTATTTACATTCCAGTTAATGCTGCCTTTAATGAAAGTTCAAAATATAGCATTGCTACTGGACTAGCTTCATTGATGCATGAAAATTTCCATATACTGTACCCCCCTTTCAAGGGTAACTCTGAACTCAGCGATCTTTTAGTTAATGAGTATGCTGCAAGCCTGATAACGCTGAATTCATATCGAATACTAAACAGAGCCTTAGACATTCCATTCGAAGGTAGGTGGACCAATTCGCTTGCTGAGCAATTTTTGTTAAACCCGAACATGAATGATTACTGCACTAATTTTTCAATTTTAAGAAAGAAAAATAAAAAAATAGGTACGAAC
This sequence comes from Rheinheimera hassiensis, assembly GCF_022436675.1. Lineage (GTDB taxonomy): Bacteria > Pseudomonadota > Gammaproteobacteria > Enterobacterales > Alteromonadaceae > Alishewanella > Alishewanella hassiensis. The sequence goes on from NZ_JAKUJZ010000001.1 coordinate 523,788, forward strand.
TTTGACAGTATGATGGGGGGAGTACTTGCTCACATTTTTTCTAGTGAGGTAGTAAAAGATCCTACTCTGTTAAAGTTATATATACATGAAGAAATAAATTCTCTATTTAAACAAAAAGTTAGCGGAAACATGCTTCTTCACAGGCTCGGGTTATGTGGTAAACCTGCGGTAATTCATGAAAATATAACTAAGGCGCTATTACCTACAAAAGTGATGGAGGAGCAGCTGGCTGAATTATTTGGCTATAATTTCTATCTATTGTCAGGCAGGGACTACTCACAAAACGATATCGAGAGTTTTTGTGCTGATGCGGTATATAAAAATAGTTGTAAAATAGCTTATGTAAGAAATGCCAATCTAAGTGATGATAGAAGCCTTGATTCTGTTTCCAAATTTTACAATAACGCTAACGGTAAATTTTTTTAAGCAAAGACTTTAGATATGTTGATAATGAATTAAATGTTGTCATTGATACAGGAGCTAGTTCTAACGTTTTTTCTAGGAAAAAAATTTCTTGCGTAACTGATGATACCAAAGAAATAAAAACTCTTTCTGGAAAAACTGAGCAAGTTTTTAAGTGCGTAGACAGCTATGCTGTAGGTGAAATTTGGGTAAAGGATAACCAAGATGATAACGTACTATCTTTAAGATCATCTTTAATTCGTTATAACCCGTTAGCATTTAACACTTCGGGAATTAGCATTGAGAATATCAAAGGAGATATTTTTCCTTTTATATACTACCAAGGGATTATCACTTTTCTGGCTGAAGACGGAATGAGTTACTGTTTTGACACTGGCAGCCGTTTTTCATACTTAACTAAGCGATATCAGGAAAGATTTTTATTTTACCCTTGGTTTGCCAACTCTGATGAACTTGAAAATATAGAGATTAACAATCGGGTGTATAGTTTTATCAATGTCAGGATTGGATCTGGCTTATATAGAGTCAGATCTAATATGATTGTTGGTGTCCCGCATTGTGATATTATCATCGGTGCAGATTTAGCCAATGTGTTTGACTTTATAAGTGTGAGTAGGAGCAATCTAATCATTTCTCGCAAGGACAGCTCTTCTACACAAAATTGGTATTAACCTAGGAACTGAATCTTAGGGAAAGTTACTGGTGGCAATGCACCAGTGTCTGGTACTCGTCAAACGCAAAATGGTCGGTCATACCGCTGATAAAATCCTGCAATAAACGGCAGCGGTAATACAACTCAAGCGCGTTGTCGTCCGGGGCTAATTGCGCCACTGCCAGTTGGTACGCCGCCAGATGTTTATTTGGCAGCCGGTGTGCCAGCCGTTGCTGTTGGGCTAAATGATAACCGTCGCTTTGTAACACAGCGTCAAACTCAGCCCGCGATAACAGCAATAACGGCTGATAACTGCCAAGCAAACCGGCAATAATACGAAAGCCCTGCAATTCCAATGTTTCTACCTCGGGCTGGTTAAACACAAACTGGCGGGCAACCTGCTTAAAGGCACTGGTAATGGCATGATACTGGCTGCCATCTTCCAGCAGAGCACGATTTAAACTGCCGTCATACACCGCCGTAATATTGCTGATAAACTGGTTTGCTGCATGGCGAACCAATGGGTGTATCATCATGACGCGCAGCCTGATAAAAAAGGCCGAAACAGAATTTACCGGCTCAGCCTCAGCGGTGTCCAGCGCGGCTTTAATCAGTGCCGAAAAGCTGGCGCTGCCACCACGCTGGGTAGTAATTAAACGGCCGCTGGGCTCAAGCTCAGTAAAGGCAATGTTAAGCTGGTGAGCCAGTTCTTTGAGGCTGAATAAGCCTTTTTCTACTGCATCTTCAATATCAGCCAGGCAATACGAAATGTCGTCTGCTGCCTCCATAATATACGTCAGCGGATGGCGACAACCCGGCGCGGTACCAAGCGCTTGCCACAGTTGCTCAACAAAAGGCTGCTCAGAAAAATAATATCCCGGCTTTTTTTGCAAATAGCTAAGGCTGCACTGCTTATCGGGTTTAGTGGCGGTGGCGCAGCGGGTGTATTTTAAAATACAGGCGGTTTGCGCATAGGTCAGGTTCATACGCTGTAAACTGTGCACCAGCCGGATGGCCTGGGCATTACCTTCAAACTGTGCCAATTCAGTAGTTAAAGTACGCCAAAGCGCGTTGTTTTCCAGCTTATGCTGTTTGGTTAGTTCAGGCAGTATTTGGCTAAACCAGGTATTAATGGCGCTTTCACCACTGTGGCCAAATGGTGGGTTACCGACATCGTGCAGCAGGCAGGCCATTTCAACCAACGACTCTATCGGCCGCTCCAATTCTGTCAGGCCATATTGTTCCAGTTGCTCCGGTGTCAGGCTGCGAAAAATAGTCTGCACAATAAAACGACCGCTTTGTTGCACTTCCAGCGAATGGGTTAACCGGCTGCGCACTGCGGCGTTGCGCTCCAGCGGGAATACCTGGGTTTTCTGCTGTAAACGCCGTACGGCGGCAGAGTGAATAATGCGGCCCCGGTCACTCTCCAAGGCACTTTGTAAATCGGCTGCGCTACTTTGCAACTGCCTGCTTGCTGTTATTTTGCTGTAAAAATCCATACTTGCTCCAGAGCTACCGGCTATTTACCCGCAGTGACAATTGTTGATAGTCAAACTCAGTAAAACAGCGGATTTTATGATCAGCAATATCAAATTTACTATGATGCCATTCATGCTCTGCCGGTATGGCAACCACTGTCATACCGGCTGCTTTGGCGGCCGTAACGCCAGCGAAGGAGTCTTCAAACACCAGGCAATGTTGTGGCGCAACACCCAGTTTAGCCGCTGCCAACAGATAAATTTCCGGTGCCGGTTTACCTTGTTTTACCAGCTCAATATGACAGCGGGCCTGAAAATAATGCGCGATATTCAGCCGTTGCAAGGTAATGTCAAGCAGCAATTGCGGCGAGTTAGTGGCCACGGCGATCTTCAGCGCCGCTTGCTCAAGTTGCTGTAGCAGTGCAGGCAAACCGGTTTTGGCCACACCGCCTTGCTTTACGCCGTTGGCAACAAACTGGATAATCTGTTGCTCTACCTGCAGTGGTGTAAACGTTGGCCAGGGCTGATTCTGATACCAATGCGCAATGACGCTGGCGGTAGTTAACCCGGTGCTTTGCAACCGTGGTGGTTTAGTGAAATCCACCCCCAAGCCGCCCAGAATGGCCTGCTCGGCCTGATGCCATAACGGCTCTGAATCGATCAGCACACCGTCCATATCGAAAATAACTGCCTGAAACACCACGCCTCCGGATTTGCCGCACTAAAACAGCAGCATAACATGCAGTAATTAACTTTACTGCTGACTTTAAGCTTAAGCGGCAATGCGCCGCCAGTCTCTGTATCAGGGTTTAAAGACTGGCCGGGCGTCCAGAACTTCAGCGTGGTATTTATCGTCACTGAACAGCAGCGGGTAATAAAAATGACGCAGTTGGGCGTGAAAATCTCTGACTTTTTGCTCATAGCGCCATGCCGCTTTCGCGTCTGTGTGCGCCCAATCGGTAAGAGTTCTTTGCAGTAAGGTTGCCGGTGATAACCATGCGACCCAACCCGCTGCCCGATATTTATCTTCTGCTGTTTGCTGATAAGCCTGCGCTAATGGCTTGGCCGCTTCATCACCCAGTTGCTGAAAGGCGTAATACCATTTCCATTCAAACAGCGATTTTACCTGCGTTTTGTCAGCCCACTCAGGGTGAGAGACCACAAAAGCCTGCATGGTTGTTTCAATAGGAATATCCCAGGCATCATTTACCGCCTCACGCTGGGTCATCAGAATATCGCCGCCTTGCGGGCCATGAAAGCCTTTATCAATTGCGACATTAGCAACAGCAGGAATAATAAAGGTGGTTAATAACCAAAAGCCGATTAAAAACGAAGCCAGTACCGGGGCAGAAAAGCTAAAACGTGCCACCCAATAACACAGTAATGACCATAGCAGAATATAAACCAGTGCTATAAATATAACCGATAGTATTAACCCGGCAGAGACGCCATTGAATATAGCGCCTGCGATAAAAGGCAGCACAAGTGCTAACCACAGCGTCAGTACAACAACTACGGCCCGTAATGGCCACAAGCTATAGCCCGTGCGCGCAGTAATAGATAAAAAGTCTAACCGACCGGCAGCCCGTTCGCTGGCCCGTAAATCATGTAGCAACAATATAAGCAGTAGTGGCGCAATCACGGCGATTACAAAAGTAAAATCAATACGGCCAACCATTGCCAGTTCAGGGTTTTGGGTATCAGACTCATGAATTTGCCCCTCAATTGCCAGCATGCGGATACGATGTTTCCACGGGTAAACATCACGTACGCCTGCAGCTGCAAAGGCCAGTGAAGATGGCGGCGCATAAGTCAGGTGGAAAGTATAATAAGCAAGGAGACCCGCCTCATCATAGCGCTTTGTTACACCGGCTTGATCCAGCTCATCTGCTTTTTGCATACGCTCAATGGTGGCATGTTGCTGCGCGACTTCCACACTGCCGGTCCACACAGAAAATAAAGCCAGTAAAAAACCAACCAAAAGCACTAAAGCGACGCTCTTCTTGTGTAAAACAAATCTGGTTTCACGGCAAATGTCTAACCAACTCATATACGTCTACCTGCAAATAAAATAAATCCCACCACAATAGCCATGGCACAAAATAGCTGTAACAACGCCATAAGACTGTTTGCAAAAAGTTGCGTTGGCGCTAATGGTGTAAAATGAAATTCATCCAGTATTTGCCAGTTAGCTGAGCTGACAGTCGCCTCTTTCTGCGCTTGCTGGCTGGCATATCTGTTTGCATCTTGCGCGTAGCTAAGCCCTTCAGCGTGCAGCGTGTTCAGCGATTGCACAAAGTCAAAGCGTATTGCTTCTGCCTTGCGCAGGAAACGCTGGTAGTTCTCCAAATCGGTGCCGGCCAGTTTCATTGAGGCGGTTTGAATGGCAATAACCGGTGATAACCAGCCAAATTTGCGGGCAATATCAGCCTGAGCTTGCTCAATTTGCATTTTTTGCTCGGCAAATTTGTTCAAAACGTCTGTATGCTGCGACTCTGAATAGCGTGATACCACACCTCTGAAATTAACAGGCAACTCTTCCACTGTCGTAACATTATATTGCGCTAAAAGATTGTCTTTCAGCGCCTTAAAAGCAGGATCGTTAGCATTGTGCCCGTCCCCTGTGTCACGAATACTTTGTAGCACAGCGAAATCGGTTTCCAGTTTACCCTGCGAGGCCAGAGCAACACTGGCAGTGTTGCCGGCAATTCTCGGCAGGATAAGACACATGAGGATCCAAACCGCCATTAAGCCACTAAAACTGGTGCTGTTAGAGGATGCCAAAGCAGAAACAGCCAGCACGATGCCGCACCAAATAGCCAGATACAGCAGATAGGCGAAGACAAAAGCCACCACAGGTAACAGCGCGGCACCGTTTAACAGCGTCAATAGTGCCCCCACAACAAGCGGGGCAAGTATTAACAGGCCCGCACCGGCCAGCGCCACAGCTTTACCCAGAATAAGTGTTAGCGGTGACACCCCCTGCACCTTAAGAAAATCCAGGGTGCCGGCCTCACGCTCACGGGTCATAACGCCGAAGCCCAGTACAATAAGCAGCAGCGGGGTGAGTACTTGCATGACATACGCCGGGGTGAGTTTACCGAGCCAGGTTAAGCCACTGCTTTGCTTTTGCTCGGCAAAGGTCGCGCTGTTTTGCTGATGCCCCTCAAGAAAAATGGCATTACCGGTAAACGCATCGATACCCGGATCTAATGTACTTAACGGTGGCGGTGAGCGAAATAAGTAATGACCATAGTGGATCATGCGGTGTGGATGGCGGTCTGGCTGTGCCTCAAACACCTGCGTCGCATCAGATTGCATATGCTGACGCTTTTCAGCCGTTGCGGTAATGGCGGCTTGCGTTACCCAAACCGAGGCAATTGCTAACACTAGTGCAATCAGCAACACGGTTTGCGCCAAACTGGAACGTCGCCAGTAGCGCCACTCGTCTTTGGCGATTGCTAATACCTTACTACCCATTACCGCGCTACTCATTCCGCGCCCCTGCAGTGAACGCTTTGTGCACGACCTCAGAGTCGATATTGCCGTGTTCGGGCGCGTCGAACATGCCAACAATTTCTCCGTTATGCAGTAAACCAATGCGGTCAGCTACATGGCAGGCACCATAAACATCGTGAGTTACCATAAAAATAGTAGAGCCCTGCGCGGCCAACTGTTTTACTAAACGATTGAATTCATCAATAGCAACAGGGTCCAGGCCAGATGTGGGTTCATCTAAAAACAAAATGGGCGCTTCACGCAGCAATGCCAGGGCAATTGCTGTTTTTTGCCGCATGCCTTTTGAATAACCAGCCAGTGCTGAATTCCAGGATGCTTCCTGCAATGCAACACGCTGTAAAGCTTCAGCAATATCGCCAGCTGTCTTCTGCTTGCCAGACAATGATAAAAAATATTTTATATTTTCAATCGCCGTTAAATGGCCGTACAGCATGACAGACTCAGGCAAGTACGCGACTTTTTGCCGAACGACATCCGGTTGCTGGTGCACATTAACCCCTGCCAATGACACAGAGCCAGATGATGGCGTCATAAGACCAAGAAAGGTTTTGATGGTAGTTGATTTACCTGCGCCATTACCGCCCAGCAGCGCCATTACTTCGCCTTTTCGGGCACTAAAAGAAACATTCTTCAATATTTGCTTTTCTTTGACGTTAACGCATAAATTTGAAGCACTTATAACCAGTTCCTGCATTTTAAATCGTCCCGAAATTCAATAAAAAATATTACATGTAGTGGGGGAAGCCTTAACTTCAGAACTGATATTTCACACTAACACTGTAGTTTACCGGCGAACCCGGAAGGTTCCATAACTTATGGTAAGAGTTCTCAATGTATGCTTCGTTAAACAGGTTGTTTACATCAAACTTCAGGCTAAGCTGTTGGCTTAAATCGACAGACGCTGCCAGGTTAACCAGGGTATATGCAGGCAAAATGTAGTTCGCATCGGTTGTTTCACCCACGCGGTCACCAACGTGGCGTACAGTTACAGCAAAAAAAGCGTCTTTGGCTAATACCTGAGTAAAGTGATTCACAGAAATATAGCCAGAGTGTTTAGCGATATTTATTAACCGTGAGCCTTTAGGAATAGGTACACCCCACTCGAGATTGGTTGCCTCTTTAGCTGTTTTTGCGTCAACGTAGGCATAGCCCAGGTCGATACTGGTGCTTGTCGTCAGGCTGGTCGTTAGCTGAAATTCAATTCCCTGACTTGCTACTTCACCTAAGGTTGCTGAAAAATTGGAGTTTGGTACAGCCGTCAACATATTGGTTTTTTCTGCATCGAAAATAGCAACACTACCTGAGAAACGTCCGGCGAGATTTTGCCATTTAGCACCGATTTCAAAAGAGCTGGTTTCCTCAGGAGCAAAGGCATTTCTGTCAGAATCCAGCCCCGGGTTGGGTCTGAAGCCTTCAGCATAACTGGTGTACAAATTCACACTGTCGTTAATTTCATAAACAAAGCCGGCCCGTGGTGTAAATTGTGTTTTATCCTGGCTTTGAGATACTCCACTGATTCTATTGAAAATATCTTGCTCAAACCGATCTACCCGAAAACCAAGTAGTAACTTCGTTCTCTCTGTCAGCTCAATTAAGTCCTGGGCATAAAAACCTAAGCCTTGCTGTTTTTCATCCGTCAGTGTTGCCGGTAACACGTCCGGGCGGAAGATGGTGTAATCAGGATTATTCGGGTCAATGCTATAGGTTGTATCGCCAGATCCCCAGACTGTTCGCCACAATCTGTAATCAGTGTCCAGGTTATAATTGTAATAATCTACGCCGACCAATACGTTATTCACAATACCGGCAAGCTGGATGTTACCACTTAGCTCAAAACGTAAAGACAGATCCCGTGCCTGATAATCCCGCTCTCTGCGTTGTCTTGATAAACGATTGGGATCAGTTAACAGCAACTGCCTGCCATCTGATAACTCTGTATCTGAAGATTGCCCCTTCATGGATGAATCTCTGTAGGCAAAACCGGTTAACAGGTGCCAATCCTGACTCAGTGTATGATTTAAGATCAATTGATGACCAAAGGCTTTAACTTCGTGGGCACGGTCCCGAATATCACCATAAAAATCTTCAGGATTGGCCGCGTCGAAATCGTTATCTAAAATATAAACACCGCGATCCAGTGGTTTTTCCTGATCAAGAATTTCCATCTCGTAGCTGAGACTGGTCTGGTCAGAAATGTTCCAGATAAAAGAGGGGTTTAGGTTTAGATTTTTAAAGAAAACATGATCCCGGTGTGTATCAGAATCTTCATAAGCCCCCGTAATACGGTAAGCACTGACATCGTTAAGGCCATTGGTGTAGTCAAATTCCAGTACTTTCTTGTTGTAATTTCCTACTGTTGCCTGAAGGTAACCCTGCTCATCGAACAGGGGTTTCTTGGTGATCACATTGATGGTACCACCAGGCTCTCCCTGGCCGTATAGCGCAGAACCGGGCCCTTTCATGACTTCAATGGTTTCAATATTTACCGTACTTCTGTTGCCGCTATAGCCGCGTACGTTAAAACCGTTGATTAAGTAACCAGTTGGATTGGATTCATCGCCGGAAAAACCGCGGATAGCAAAGCTATCAAACATACCACCAGAGTTGTTTTGTCGAACGATAGATGCAGAAAAGTCTAAGGCGTCACTAAGACGGGTAATGCCCTCGTTTTCTAATTTATCAACACTAATGCGATCGATGGCTTGCGGCGTATCAATAAGTGGTACATTGCCGCGATAAGGCTGCCAGTGTTTTTTAACTTCAATATGCTCAATACCGGCATTAGCCTCTTGATGCTCAATAGCATTATTGCCGGTATTTTGTGCTGCTGCACTGGTAGAGATAGCGAGTAACGAAAATAAGAACCGCTTTTTCATGAGTTTTACATTGCTTGGGTGAAGTGATTGGCAAATGTTATAACATAACAATATCCACCGCAATGAAAGTGCGTAAAACTTGAGATATGAAGCAGGTAGTAAGCGTTGAACTCTTAAATCTTTATAGCCACTTTGGTGGATTTTGGGCTAATTGGCTTTGTTGTAACCGCTGATTACCATGGCAATGTGGTGCCGTCCCAGTTAAGTAACTGGCCGGTTTTGTCTGCACTCAGCCCGGCGGCCACACGTGCCAGCCGCTGTGCAGTCGCAGCCGCGGTTTGTAATTGCCCCTGAGGTAAATTTTGCTGAAAAGGTTCTGACAATGAGGTGTCTGTGGTGCCGGGGTGAATACTCACTATCGCAGCGGTTTTATTTAGCCTGCCCACCTCAATACTGAGGTTTTTTATCAACATATTCAGCGCTGCTTTGGTCATTCGGTAACTATACCAGCCGCCAAGGGCGTTATCACTGATACTGCCCACTTTAGCGCTAAGTGCCAGCACGCGCACATCGGCTTGCTTGCTAAGGTAGGGGAATAACAGTTTAAGGTATAAAGCCGGTACCTGCACATTAGTTAAAAAACGTTCAGCCAGGATGGCAGTATCCAACTGGCGAATGGTTTTTTCCGGCATAGCTTTGTCGTCGTGCAATACGCCATTACAAATGAAGATGGTATCCGGCTGATACAGCAATGCCTGCTTTACCACCTGTGCGCTGTGTTCTTCCGATAGCAACGGGGCTTGCAGCCAGTGCATGCCAGCGTTGCCGACACTATTATTTTGCCGGCTTATTGTACAAACACTGGCGCCGCTATCTGCGTAATGCCGGGCCAGCGCCAAACCTATGCCTTTACTGGCGCCAATAACCAACACAGACTGCGTCATAGCGTTAACTCCTCTGCCAATTGCACGCCACTTAACCAGGCGTTTTCTACCCGGCCACCGTTAAGCCAGTCTCCGGCCAGCCCCAGCGCTAATGCCGGTAAATATATTGCGCCAGCTACCGGAAACTCAGCTGCCTGCTGGGCATAACGCCAGCGATGGCAAAGGGTTGTTACCGCATTTATTGGCTGCCCGCTTATCTGCTGTAAGGCTATAACAGCCTGCTCAGCTATGACTTCAGTGCTGGCTTCAAGATGTTGGGCTGAAAACGCCGGGCTGAAATGCAACAGCCAGTGCTCTGCACTGCAACGCCCCGGTTTGGAGGCTTGCCGGGCCAGCCAGCTGAGAGGGTGGTTTTTAACAAAAATAGCGTCATAAGGCAGGAAAGGTTGCTCAAGCTGAATATTTACCGCCCAGCATGGCAACAGCGCCGTAGCGGCAAATAGTGTTGTCAGCCGGGCACTTTGTGTCAGAACAGGCTGTAATAACTGCTGCGCCTGCTGCTGTGGTATCGCCAGCACCAGTTGGCTAAAGCTGCCAAGCGCAATACCCTTACTGAACAGTTGCCAATACTTACCATCAAATTGCAGCTGATCTATCTGGCAATTGCACTGCAGGTGAATGTTATTCAGTAACTGCACCACCGGCGCCTGCATAGCAGGCTGGCCAATATAGCGTTCGGTATTATCCGGTGATGGCATGAGGTTACCGCCATCAAACACAGCCAAACGGCCATTCCAGCGGCTAATAGTGTCTGTTTGCAGCCATTTATCACACTGCGCCCGAAAAGCGTCGCTACGGGCAGTAAAATACTGCGCACCTAAATCCAGGTAACCCTGCTCAGTGCGCTTGCTGCTCATACGCCCGCCGGCACTGCGGCCTTTATCAAACACCACCACATCATGCCCCTGCTGCGTAAGTGCAGCGGCACAGGCGGCGCCGGCGATACCTGCGCCAATAATTGCTATTGTCACCCTTTACTACCTGTGGTTTGTTTGGCATGCCACAGGTTACGCGCCAACACTGCGGCGCGATCAGGCTATGGCAGAATTTTGGGCAGTAATTCCGGTGGTAGCTCCCAGCTGCTGGTCAGCAGTTCACCCTGCCAGGTTTCAATAGTAAGCCAAAGTTTATCCGTGGCACTAAACTGCTTTGGCGCTATCGCATGTACATGCAGGCCATGTTCACTGCCATGTAATATGCCTTCATCACCTTGTTGCAGTGTGGCAAGTGGCAACGCTGAGGGGCCAATATTCACGTATCCCTGGCGGATAGTATTAACATCGCCTTGCTTAAACATCAGCAAAAAATCTTTTACAAACTCTTCGTGGTGCGCATAAGGCTGCTTTAAATCAAACGGCATTGGCGTTATAACGTAAGGGCCAACAGCTTGCTCGCTCCAGGCTGGCGGGAATACCGGCGTTAACGAGTCATACAAAAACCAGAACGGCAATATCAGCAGCAAACCGCTTAACTTAAATTTATTACGCTGCCAAAAGCTGTTTTTAAACGCCATCTTTGGCCTCCGTTAACAGGTTGTTGTCGGTGCTGCGCCGCTCTCTGGCCGCTTTCACGGTGCGGCTGCCCCACATCATAAAACCGGTAATCGACATACCACTTAATATCAGGCCAAACACAAACCACAATAATTTCGTCCAGATCCCACCCAGAGTGCCATAGTGCAGCGGGTCGGCAATATGCATTACCGTTTGCAGTGCTGTCATGGTTTCTGGTGATTTGGCTTTGGCAATTTCGCCGGTCCAGGGGTTAATATTCAGATGATACGAATACTGATCATAGAAAATATGGTCGCCACCGCCCACCAGCGTATACATACCGCGGTTATGCTCTGGCAGCATCAGGTAGCTTGGCTGAAAATCCGGGAAGCGCTGCTGTGTTATCTGCATTGCCGCAGCGAAATCGACCTTAGGTGCTTGTTGTTCTGTCGGTAAGTCATGAATGGCGACAATAGGATCATGCGGCTCGATATCAATATCGGCGTGCCACAGCACTGCCTGCACCAGATACCACACCCCGGTGGCACTCATCACCAATAAAAACCAGATAGACCATACCCCGGCTAAACGGTGTAAGTCGGTCAGGATAGTTTTTTTCCCCTGATTCAGCCGCAATTTGGGCTGGGTAAAAGCACGCCAGAAGTTTTTATAGATAATCAGGCCGGTAATTAAGGCCCCCAGCATTACTATTGCCATGGCACACACCAGATAATAGCCAACGCTGTAGCCGTTTTGCCACGGAAACAGCAACCAGCCGTGCAGGCTGCGCATAAAATTAATAAAGGTTATGCCTTGATTAACCTCCTGAATTTCGCCGGTGTACTGATTAACGTAGGCAATGGCCATTGGCTTATCGTGATCAGTAAACATCACGCCATTTACCAGGTAGGGTTCAAACGCCACAACCATGGTAATTGCTGCCGTAGGATGTGCCTGCTGCACTATTTCTACCAGTTCTGCGGTGGGTTTGGCTGGCAGGTTGTCAGGATTTGTTGCACGCGATGCCGGGTTGGTTAGCCAGGTAAGTTCATGACTTAATACAGCAACCGTGCCGCTTAAACAAACAAAGCAAAACACCAACCAGATCGGCAGCGAAAACCAGCCATGCAACTGAAACCAAAAACGATTACTGAGTTTTGCCATCTTTTAGTGCCTGTGTACCTTACATCAAGCCACATATATTAATGTTAATAGGAATCCTTATCAACCGCTATTGTGATTGATATCGATTATCATTTATAAATATTAAACCAGAAGTAAATTGAGCTGAGCTGACCCTGCCAGCTCAGACAAAGCTTAATACCAGACTGATAATTACCCCGGTAATAACCAGTTGTACCAGACAAAAGCCCATAATATCTTTAGCTTTTAAACCCGCAATGGCCAATACCGGCAAAGCCCAAAACGGCTGAATAAGGTTGGTCCAGGCATCGCCCCAGGCCACGGCCATGGCAATGCGGCTAACATCAGCACCCAACTCCAGCGCCGCCGGCAGCATTACCGGTGCCTGCACTGCCCACTGGCCGCCGCCTGAAGGTACAAAGATATTCACAATACCGGCGCTGATAAAGCTCCAGAACGCCAGTGATTCGGCGCTGGCAAAGCTGATAAACCACTGCGACATACTTTGTGCCAGGCCTGATTGCACCATAATAGCCATAATGCCGGCATAAAACGGAAACTGAATAACAATGCCGGCACCGCCGGCTATCGCCTGTTGCAGGCTGTGCAGCAAACGTCTTGGTGTGCCGTGCAGTACTATGGCAAGAAATAAAAATAAGAAGTTAACGATATTCAGGTTCAATGTGCCGCCTTTGGCAAAGTATTGCACTAAGTAGGCAATACCGGCAAAGCCGACCAACAACGCCAGCACCAGGCTGTTTTCCAGCTTATCAGCCGGCCGCGCACTGCCGGTATCCAGCGGCTGAGCAGGCTGCAGCTTGGCCGGGTCAACATACACACTGTCGCCTTTGGCCGGTAACATCAGATAATTCACCAGCGGTACGGCGATAAACAGCAGTGCGACTAACAGCAGATTAAAACCGGCAAAAATGGTTTCGCTGGTGGGAATAATGCCAATTTGCGCTTCGCTGAAATGATTTGGTGTGGCGATAGTCAGCGGCACTGAGCCAGCCAGGCCGCCATGCCACACCACAAAACCGGAATAGGCGCTGGCCACCAGCAGGCGGTAATCTACTTTGATGCGCCGCGCTAAGGCTTTGGCAAATAAAGCGCCGACTACTAATCCAAAACCCCAGTTTAACCAACTGGCAATTAATGAGATCACCGTTACCAGCACTATCGCCTGGCCGGCGGTTTTTGCCAGTGCGGCAAGGCGGTTTAATATAGCCGTGATCAACGGCGTATTGGCCAGCATAAAGCCGGTAATCAGTACCAGCAGCATCTGCATGGAAAAACCGAGTAAGCCCCAGAAGCCATCACCCCAATAGCCTATAACGGCCAGCGGGCTTTGTTGCTCAAACAGCACTGCTGCGGCAAACACCACTATGCTGAGTAGTAACACAAAGATGTAGGGATCGGGCAGGTAGCGTTCAACCAGTTTAACAAGGGGTTTAGCTGCGGCGTTTAACATGGCAACTCACTGAATCAACAGAATGTTGCACTTAGCCTAACGCGAAAAGTGAAAGGTTGCCAGCCAGTCGGATCAGCTCCGGCCTGGCTGGCAGGTTTACCCAGCGGTTCTGCCTGGCTTAACCCTTGTTTGACGCAGGGGTTTTCGCCATAGCGAGAATTTTGTTACGCAGGGCTTCATCCTGCTGAGCCTGTTGGGCGATGGCATTGTATTCATCAGCAGTTAAACCCGCCGCTTCCACCGCTTTTACCATTTCAGCCTGTGCTTCTTGCTGCACTTGCTGGGCTTGCTCCGGCGTTTCAGCTGCCTGGAACTTACTTTCATACTCTGAGCCAACTTTCTGGATGGAATCCATAGCTACACTGAACTTCAGCAAATTAGCGTCACTCAAATCTACCGCACTTTGCTGCGTAGCTGCTGCAGCCTGAGTAGGCGTCTCTGTAGCAGTTTGTTGTGCCAACGCTGCACCAGACAGGGTAAGACCAGCCAGAATGGCGGCTAAATAAGTTTTACGCATAAAGAGTCTCCTCTGATAACAATTCATTATTACTGTTGCAATGTTACTATTGCCAGTTGCGTGCCAATTTTTAAGCTGTTGAATTTAATGAATTATATTTAAATGGCGACTTGAGATTCGGCTATACCGCTAAGTTTATGTATACTTATTACACACCAAAGGAGACATTGTGACAAAACTATCCAGTTTACTACGCTGGCCTCAAGGCAGCTTACAGCGCAGCTTGTTCTGCTATGTGGTTTTACCTATGTTATTGCTGTGTGGCCTGGCCATCCGCTTTGGCCTTAGCTTTACCCACGACATGGTAAGCCAGAGCCTGCGCAGCGATCTGGAGCTAATCGGCCGGGCCATTCGTACCCCGGTAAGTGACGCCCTGCTCAGTGGCGATGGCAATGCTATACTGGCAAATCTGGAATCGGTGTTTGCCATCAATGAAATTTATGGTGCTGCGGTTTATAACACCAGTGGCAGGCTGGTAGCCTCGACCGGGCTGGCAGAAACTGATTTAACCCGCTCACTGGCGGCCTCGGAAGCCGTGCGTACCGGCGAGCAGCAGGAATCTTATAGTGTGGTATCCGGCTGGCAGTTATATTCGCAGTTTATGCCGGTAACCGATCGCAGTGGCCGTATTCATGGCCTGCTGCAAATTACCCGCCGCGCCAGTGACTTTGAGCAATCATTAACCCATTTGTCCCGTCTGGCTTGGCTTAGCTGGGGCGCGCTGGCGCTGCTCAGTTTTTTAATTATCCGCTTTGGCCATAACAAGGCCATTGGCCGCTATTTATGGCAGCTGCAGGGCAGTATGCGCCGGGTGGCGCAAGGCGAGTTGCAACACCGGGCTGTGCTGTCTGGCCCGGCCGAGTTTCAGGAAGTCGGCCATGGTTTAAACGCCATGCTAGACAGCATGCAGCAGGCCGAGCATCAGCTGCGCCAGCAGCAGCTGCAACAACAACTGCTGACCCAGCAATTAAAAGAACAGGAAAAAATGGCGGTAATAGGTCAGTTGGTAAGTGGCGTAGCGCATGAGCTTGGCGCTCCGCTCACGGTAATTGATGGCCGTGTACAACGCGTACTGCGCGAGCACAACGATAAAGACACCGAGCGACAGTTGCAGGCCGTACGTAATCAGGTGTCGCGCTTAAGCACACTGGTACGGCAATTACAGGCATTTGCTTATACGCCGGTGGCCCAGCGCCAGCCGCTGTCAGTAGCCGAATTATTACAACAGGCCATTCACAGCCTCAGTTTTGAGTTGCAGGCCGAAGATACACAGCCGCAGTTGCAACAGCCGTGCCCGAAAGTAACGCTGTATGGTGACGCGGGCCGGCTTGAACTGGCGTTGGTGAATTTACTGCGTAATGCGGTGCAGGCGGCAACCAGCAGTGTATTGGTGCAGGTGGAAGCAAATGCCGGCGAGCTGGCCATTAGTGTGCTGGATGATGGCGCCGGTTTACCGCCGCAATTTAGTACCGAACAGCTGTTATCACCGTTTGTGTCTACCAAAGCGCAGGGCCGCGGTACCGGGCTGGGGCTGGCCATAGTGCAGCAAATTGTGCTGGAGCATCAGGGTAAACTGTTGTTGTCGAACCGGCCAGAAGGCGGCGGTTGTGTGCGTATAACCCTGCCGTTACAGGCAGAAATAGCAGCTAAACCGGAGGCCAATGTATGAAAAACGCCTCACCGTACCGTATTGCAGTAGTAGAGGACGACCCGGCACTGCTGGAGCTATTGCAAGAAGAGTTAACCAGCCATGGCTATCAGATAGCAGCCTGTGACAGTGCCGAAGCCTTACTGACGCAACTGGAAGATTTAACGCCTGATCTGGTAATAAGCGATATCCGCCTGCCAGGTATTGATGGTATGGCACTGTTGCAACGTTTGCGCCAGCAACCTAAACCACCGGCACTGCTTTTAATCACCGCTTTTGGCACCGTACGCCAGGCCGTGGCTGCCCTAAAACAGGGTGCCGATGACTTTCTTACCAAACCACTGGATTTAGAACATCTGCTGCTTAGTGTTGAGCGCTTACTGGCGCATAAGGCGCTGCAACAGGAAGTGCAACAATACCGCCAGAGCAGCCAGCAAGGGCCGGGTGGTATGATCGGCCAAAGCCGTGCCATGCGCCGTTTATACCAGCAAACTGAGCGCATAGCCAAAGCGCAGGGCGCAGTATTAATTCTGGGTGAAAGCGGCAGCGGTAAAGAGCTGGTAGCGCAGGCACTGCACCAGCAAAGTGACCGCGCCAGCAAGCCCTTTATTGCGATAAATTGTGCCGGCATTCCGGCCGAACTGATGGAAAGTGAATTTTTCGGCCACGCCGCTGGCGCCTACACCGGTGCCAGAGGTAGCCGCGCCGGGCTATTTAAACAGGCCGATGGTGGCACTCTGTTGCTGGACGAAATAGCCGAAATGCCGCTGCTGTTGCAGGCCAAATTATTGCGCGTATTGCAGGAAGGCCGCATGCGGCCGGTGGGTGGCGATGACGAAGTAGCGGTTGATGTACGCATTATTGCCGCCACGCATCAGAATTTAGAACAGCTGGTTGAAGCCAGCCAGTTTCGCGCCGATTTATTCTTCCGGCTGGAAACCTTTACGCTGAATATACCGCCGCTGCGCGAGCGTGCCGACGATCTGGAGCTGCTGGCGCAGCATTTTCTGGCGCAGTTAAAGCAAAAACAACCGGCGAATGTACACAGTATCAGCAGCGATGCACTGGATTGTCTGTACCGTTATCCGTTTCCGGGCAACGTGCGCGAGCTGCAAAATGCGCTGGAGCGGGCTTATACCTTTGCCAGCAGCCATGAAATAACCCCCGACGACTTACCCGAGCGTATTGTCAGCTATCAGGGCAAACCGGCGGTGCCGCAGCAAGCCAGTGACACCAGCTGGCCCAGCCTGCAGCAGGTACAACACAACTATATGCGTCAGGTATTGCAGCATACCAATGGCAATAAGCAACAAGCGGCAGAAATGCTCGGCATTACCCGCCGCACGCTGTATCGCTGGCTGGAAGAACAACAGGCCGGGCAACAATGAGCCAACTTAACGCATGTTTACAACAGCTGCAGCTTAATACAGATGCAGAGCAGGCTTACCGGCAAATGCTGCAGCAACTCTTCAGCGCACTGCAGAATATGCCGCACCCGGTGGTTATCGGTATCAGCGGTGCTCAGGGTAGCGGCAAAAGTACGCTGGCCACTATGCTGACGCAGATGTTTAATGCAACAGGCTGCAGCGCTGCCGCCGTATCGCTGGACGATTACTACCTGAGCAAAGCACAGCGCCGGCAACTGGCAGAAGATATTCACCCCCTGCTGGCACAACGCGGTGTACCGGGTACGCAAAATATTACGCAGGCACTGGCCGATGCCAGAGCGGTGATGGCCGGCGAGCCGGTAGCATTGCCGCAATTTGATAAAGCCCTGGATGAGCCTGCGGCTACCTTACCGGCACAAACACTGGATATTCTCATTGTTGAAGGCTGGTGCCTGGGTGTAACGGCGCAGGCTGAAGCAGAACTGACGACACCGGTTAACGAGTTGGAAGCACACGAGGATAGCAGCGGCCGCTGGAGGCATTATGTAAACCAGCAACTGGCCTGGCCTTACGCAGAATATTGGCGGTTACTAGCACCACTGATTTGGCTACAGGCACCCAGCTGGGATTGCGTATGCCGCTGGCGTGCCAAGCAAGAGCAACAGCTGTGGCAAAGCCGTGGTAAAGGCATGACAGAAGCCGAACTGGCGCGGTTTATGTTGCCGTTTCAGCGCTTAACCCAAGCCAGCTGGCAGCAGCTACCCAGCACTGCCGATCATATTATCCGGTTAGATCAGCAACAACAGCCTTTGTTGGTGGTGTGAATTATCAGGCTACAGCATTAGTAGTGGCACTGGCCCGGATTGCCAGGCCCGCTGCTCCACGCTGATCACTTCTACCGGACAAGCCTGCGCGGCCTGCTGGTGGTTCTGCTCATTTCAGGTGATTGCCAACAACCGGAAGTCGATTAAATCTCAAACAAAATCCGGTTGTTTTATCCACCCCAACCATGCGAACGGTATGAACGGGACATCACACAAAAGTTAACCTTGTATTACATTACCTGCAACCAGCCTTATTTGATCAGAACTTTCGCAATACGCTATAAAGTCTTGAGTAGTCTCTGGGGGAGGACTGTCAAAACTCACGTAACCAAACTTACCACCAACTAATTTGGAGAGTCTTTTGAGCCAAGCTTCCCTATCACCATCTTCAACCGCAATACCAGCTATTAATCCTCCGTCTGCTGTATAGAAAACCATCGCGTTTTTTACTTCAGCGCTATCAGTGGCACCCCAATATAATGAGTACGACTCATTTTTATTATCGTCCAATACAACCATTAAATCATAAATATCATCATAGACATGCTCAGGTTCATCATCATATTCTGGATAGGGATAATCTTCTGCTGAAGTATCCCTATTGGGAAGAAGTTTATCTAAAAACTCCAAAACCAACTTTTTGGATCTTTCTTTGCAAAGGATGTAGATCTCTATAATTTCCATTTCCGCCCCTTATCTTGCTTTTCCAGCACTAACAAATTGGCCACTCATCGTTTCGTAATAGTAATATTTAGTACCTTGAAGATTTGATTCGAAATAATTGACCCGCGTTGATTTACCATTGAAAGGCTTCATCATGGTTCCCAGATTGGTTCCAGTTTCACGAATATGCCCAACAACATTATTGAACTGCTGCCTTAATGCCTCCGCATCTCCTTGCTGCCATTTTGGAAGCCCTAGCTCAGCCCCATGGCGTGAATAGGAATGTTGAAATGCTTTGCGCTGAGCTTTTGTCATATCAGCCCAAGGAACTGTATGACCGATGCGTAAATGACCAAGAGCTTTCTGTGCACTGTTTGCAACACTTTCTGATGCATTTCTGAGATGCTTAGCCTCCTTCATAGCCTTAGAAGCAGCATCGCCATAGAAAGGAAATAAACCCACACCTGCAGCGGTTATATTGAGTAATGAGGGATCTAATACAGCTTCTACAATACCCTTAATATCCCCGACAATTGGAGTAAAATCCGTAATTGTCGACAGTGGATATTCTTCCCGAACAATTCCTCCTATATCTACATTTTGAGTATTCTTCCGCTGGCCGCTCGTATAATTACATCCAGAACTATCCGCTCTCCCACACCCTCCGCTTTGCCTACCAATATCCGTCGCCGGAGTCTGCGGACTAACTTGCGCCTGTTGCGCGGTCGGAGCACCATTGCCTCCACCTTGGAATGTGCCGCTAAACGTTACATTACCACCGACCCCGGTGATGTTGTCGCCGATAATATCTGACTCTTTTATATCACGATCTATCCGGCTGCCGGTTATCCTGGCATATCCTGTAGGGTCTGTACCAGAAAGTGGGTTATTAATGATATACGAATACGGGTTTAAGCTCTGGCTGTTTGCTGCATCCTGTATTAACGGGTCAACAGAGAGGAACCTGCCAAGGTTGTAATCATACGCCCGCCCGTTCATATGAATTAACTCTACTTCATCCAAATGCCGATGGTCGGTAAAGCCATTACGGCTTAATGCAAGGTTTTGCAGCCTGGGTGGTGTAAGGGTGTTGCCATCTGCCGCTCTGGGTTTACCAAAGGCATCAAACATCCGCCTGTCCGTGACCTGCCCGTTATGGTCGGTATAGGTTAACGTACTGCCTAAACGGTCTTTATGCGTATAACGTATCTGGTGCTGGTTGGTCGCATCGTATTTAATAATAGCAATATCACTTAGGTAAATGCGCCAGTTGCCGTTGCTTTCTTCTTCGTACAGTTTGTCTATTTCATAGGTGGTTATGCCGCTGCGCGTTTCTTTTAACCGCTCTAAGTTAGCACCATAGGTAAAGGCGAAGCTGTTGCTGCCTCGGGTGATTTGCGTGGGTTGTTTAAAGCTGTTGTAACTGATACTTAAGCCGTCACCGCTAAGCAGGTTACCCTGATTGTCATAGCTGAAATTTACCGTGCTGTTATTGAGCTTAACTACCTGACGCACCGCATTGGCACCGGCATTGCCGCCTAAGCTTTTTTGCGCATTGCCGTATCGGTAGGTGTTGGCGTAGTCGCTCTTTTGTTGCAGGTTACCTACGGCGTCATAGTCGTAACTTATTGGCACCGTATAACCCATATTGCTGTAGGTGCTGTTGGTTAAACGGTGCAGTGCGTCGTAGTCGTAGCTTTCTGTCGCGCCGGTGACATGGTTGTGCACCTGGCGGATATTGCCATATACATCATACTGCTGGCATTCCACATCATGCACCCGTGTACCACCACGCCAGGCCGTTAAACTCTGTACCCAACCCGTTTCGCTGTCGTACTGGTTATCCTGTGCGGTACCATTGCCCAGGCTGGCGCTCAGTGTGTTACCAAAGCCGTCCTGGCTGGTTATTGTGCGATACACATAACCACTGGCCAGGTTGCTTACCTGCTGCAAATAGCCGCTGGCGGTATAGCCGTATTGCACTGTCAGGCCATTGGGGTAACGCAGGCCCGTCGGTTGCCCGGTGCTGTTATCGTAGAAGTAGCGTGTGGTAAAGCCTTTACCATCCAGCGCTAGCATATTACTCACCAGTTGGCCACTGCCGTCATAGCCAAAGGTGCGCGTTATGCCATTGGCGCTTTCCTGATACGGCAGGCCTTTAAACGCCGTGTCGTAGCTAAAGGCGGCACTGTCTTTTACTGTACTGCCGCTGTAGCTGGTGCGCGTGGTCTGGCGGCCCAGTACGTCATAGTCAAACCTTATGGCCAGGCCATTGGCATCGGTTTCCTGCTCCAGCTCGCCAAAACCGTTGTATTGGTAGCTGCTGTTGCCCTGGTTCGGGTCAATAACGCTTAGCTTCTGCCCCAGCGCATTGTAACTGGCCGTTAACTGCACGCCGTTGGCGTCCTGCAGTACTATCGGCAACCCCTGGCCATTGTAGCGATAATACGTATGGCCGCCGTTGGCGTCTTCAGTGTGCAGCAGTTTGTTCAGGCTGTTATAGCTGCGACGCATTTGCAGGCTGCTGTTGGCGGTAATGTCGGTATTAAGGCCACTGTAGTGATATTCAATACCCAGCCCACCCGGTAACAGCTTGCTACCGGGCCGGCCCAAAATATCATAATCAGCAAACAGGGTTTCGCCACCGGCACTGCCTGCCTGATACGGCCCGCTCTGGCGTACCACTAAACCACGGTGGTTATATTCGGTATCCTGGTTTATCCAGTCACCGGCAAAGCCCTTAATACTCTTGCGCAGCGCACGGCCCAACTGGTCATAATAGCTGCGCTGTTGTGGCATACCGGCCTGGGTAACTACCTGCATCCACACAGCGCCGGCAGGTGCATTACTGTCATGCGTTGCGCTGTCATACCAGCTGTATTGTGCAGCCTGGCCGGTGCGCTGCATGCTGGCGGCGCGGCCCAAAGCGTCGTATGTCATAGTGGTGGTTACGCCGTTGGCGTCAATCTGGCTGGCCGGCTGGCCAGTGGCAGCATCGGTATGCAGATAGCTGGTATGGTTTAATGCGTTGGTCAGTTTAAACGGGAAATAACCATCTGCTACTTCGGTGGTACCGTTTTTGCTATAGCGAATTTGCTCTGTCCGGCTTTGCGAATTCCATACACCACCAGCATTCATTACTTCAGCCGTGCGTGTTACCGACAGTGGCAGGCCGTAGTCGTTAAAGCTGGTTACCACACTTTGGCTACGGCTGTTGTCGCTGCTGCTCAGCGCCACCTGCTGTGGTGCACCAGACAGATGCCAGTCGCTATAGCTGGTTTTTACCCAACTTGCGCTGTCTAGTGCTGAATCATAGCTCAGCACTGTGCCCTGCTGCTGTACCGGTATACTGTGCCGGGTTTGGCTTTGTAAACGGTGTGGCCACCAGGGGCTGGTTTGCGACACATACGTTGCTTCCGTTTGTGAGGCGTACACACCGCTATCATCTGTTATTGTCTGGCTGCTTTGCAGCACATTACCAAACGCATCTATACTGCTCGTGCGGCTGCGCTGGTGGCTGTACTGCTGTTTGCTATGTAAGTCATACGTATAGTTGTCGGATCCCGCCAGATATAGGCTAACAATAGCACCGGCAGGGCAGCTGAGATCGGTTTCGTCTGTTTCAGGCCGGTACTGGCTGGTACAACTGGTACCCATAGCACTGGCATGAGCAGGGTTCTGCTGCCAGTTATATACCTGCACCGACAGTGCATTAGCTGCCTGCGTGGCCTGCGCTGCGTCATAACCAAATGCCGGATACGCAGAGGGGTAATCGGTGCCTGCAAAACTGAACTGGCCACGCACCTGGCCGGTAAACGGAAATTTCTGTCTAAAATCAGTATGGTTGATAAGCCCGGTATTACTATCCTCTGTGACAATGGCACGAAACCCTCTGAATCCCCGCCCCTGTGTATGGTACATCGCGCCACGATAAGCGTAACGTGTGTGGCTCATGCCGCCTAAACCGTCACTGCTGCTGAATTGGGCTACAGCAAACATACTGGAAGCAAAATGAAAATGCTGACCATCTTCAACGTAGCTACGATCGGGCAGGTAGAACGCCAAAGATGAGTTTTGAGCGGAGATGTCAGCGCTATCAAGGCTTAACGCTGTGTTTCGCAGCGTGGCTTTGGCGGTGGAAAGCGGTAGATAATCCCACTGATGTACCACGTTAAAGCCATCCTGCACCGCTTTTAATACGTCAGGTTGGGCATAAGGTGCAGCGCCTGTGGCACTGCCCCGGTTACGGTTAATATATAGCCCGTATTGGTGGCCAAACGGCGCCATTGCCCCGTTGACAGAGTCGATATGTGTTTCAGGAAAGCGCGGGCCATAAGCAAACACCATATCGGTTAGCCCTTTGCCAAAAGCATCAGTGGCAAAGTTCTCTGTAGCAGAGCCATAGATATCGGTCAGTTGTTCGGTAGCAGTAATATTGCCGCCCGCCGTTACATCAAACTTCAGCGCGGTAAAGCGATATACACTGTCATCAAACTGGTCAGTCGGTAACGGTGAGGTATTAGATGAACCCGGTTGCATTCTCACAGGCAGGTACATTTCATCACCACACACTTCTTTGTCCTGAACGCCAGCGTTGGTGGCTTCTTTTACCATAGTGCAGGCAACAGCAACCCGGCTACCAGGAATTAGCAGTTCGGCTTTACCATCACTGTCAATGTCCATCACGCGAAAGCTACTTAAATATTGAGGGTAGGCCGTAACCGTCCACTCCCCGTTAATATGGGTTCTATAGCGTCGTACTGCTACCGTGACGCCCAGGTCAATCAAATCAGAGAACTGTCCACCACCTTTGTTCAACCGCAACTGAACAGTAAAGTTATCATCTGCCCAGCCTAGCCAATCCGCTAAACCATCGCCGTTTACATCTAAAAAGTAGCTAAAGTACCTCGGCACCGCAGCGTTACCAAAAGGTATAAATGCTTGGGGGATAAACTGTGTAATGGTTAAAGTAGAACGGTTCAGTAAAAATTTTCTGACTAATGGGATTGGTGAAACACTACCATGATCAAAAGTATAGGTGCCGGCTTCTGCCAGATCTGGCAGCCCGTTGCCATCAATATCGCCAATAAACTGTACTGAAGATGTTTCTACCCGTAAAGAGCCCTGAATCGCTGTTTCAAAAGTATAAAGCAATACTTTATTCGCCTCGCTGTAAGGCATAGCAACATTGCCCGAATGGCTATATAGCTGCAGTTGCGGATGACCACTGTTGTAACGATAAATTACAATATCTTGCCAGCCATCACCGTTAAAATCAGCAATATGCCGAACATGATCCTGATAACGGGCAAAAGCCTGCTTGCTTTGCAAATTAATATTGGTGTTAACTATCGTTTGTTGCATTGACGGCTGAGTCAGCAGTAGCCGTAACTTACCGGCGTTAACATCCCAGCCATCGGTCAGGCCATTGTTATCAAAATCACCCTCTACACACTCCATACGTAACGTAAAAGGGTTTTTCTGGCAGTTGTTCAGCGCAAAACTATGCTCGCCAGTTACTATGCCCTCGGCCGATACAAAATGGCCCGGCCAGTCCCTTACCCCATCACCGTTAATATCACCATGCGGCACCAACGTATCCACCGTACGATGCTGCTGGTAAACCGGTACACCATCAAACTTTAGTTGTTCCAACTGGTACTGTATCGGCGTATCTTGCCAGCTGAACTCTGTAGGCTCGTAGCAAACAGGCTGCGCCTGCTGGTAACCACATTGCTGAACAGACTGCAGCAGGCTACGGCTGGATGCGCCGCTGGCTTTATAGGCCAACG
Source organism: Rheinheimera hassiensis (assembly GCF_022436675.1). Lineage (GTDB taxonomy): Bacteria > Pseudomonadota > Gammaproteobacteria > Enterobacterales > Alteromonadaceae > Alishewanella > Alishewanella hassiensis. Next base: position 548,559 of record NZ_JAKUJZ010000001.1, read on the forward strand.
AAAACTGCTGTGTCATATCGCCGCCAACATAGCTGCTAATAGTCTTTAGCCGCTGGGTTTGCATAGATAACCCGGTTGCCAGATACGACTGGCTGATATCAGGCCGGCTTTCATAAGTAAAACGTACAGAGCGATCGCCCTGGACAGAAGCAGAACTTCCTGTGTAATAAATACTGTTTAATAACACCTCGCCGCTGCCCAAATCATCATAGTTATAATGAATAGCATTCTTGCCGGTTGCATCCAGGATGTGGTCCACTAGCCAGCTAAACGCTTCGCTGCGGCCACTATGAATAACTTTAGCGATATTAGTTGCAGAACCGAAATACGCGGTACGGCCATTCGGGTAGTCAACTTTAAAGTAAGTGCTGCTCTCGTTCAGGCTGCCGCCGAGCTGGGTGACACGGCTGAATTGGTCAATTTCGGTGCGGTACTGGCTGTTAACCGCACCATAACTGCCGCTTACTGCCATCAGACGCTGACCATTCAAACATAATCTGTCTGTAGCGGTATAGCTTACGTTAGCGGTAACACCATCCTGAGCCACTGTTGCTGCACAGCGGGATATAGCCTCACCAGCGGCCAAACCAAAACCAACCCCCATAACGCCATTACCCTGCTGTGAATGGTAGTTAATAATTACCTCTGGCTGCATTGCTGCCCGTCCAGGCGGCAATGGCATAGCAAGCCGGTAACTGGCCTGGCCACCGCTGACACCGGCCTCGGCCCGGATAGCACCAATATCAGGCTTTAACGGTGTATAGGTATCATTGGAGATATTACCCAGTAACGGTTGGTCAAAAGACTTTCTTACCCAATCGGGTACAGCAATCACGGTATGGGTTACCGGGCTGCTGTAAGGCGAACAAGCCCAGGCAAAGCCATTACAGGCTTTAACGGCAATTTCCCAGTTGCCCACAGCAAGGTTTGAGATCGCCGCAGTTTCTATCGCCACATCTGCCGCGGCGGGTAGCCAGTCTCCGCCTCCCTGGCGTTTAAATACCTGAAAATAGGTGGCCTTATTATCTGCCGCCAACCAATTTAACAGTAAGGCTCCGTCGCTTGAATCAGGCAATTGCAAACCGGTAGGTGCCAGAGGTGCACTGCGCACTGCCGCCGCGCTGCTGGCCGGCGAATAGCTGCTACACGCCCAATTGTATCCGTTACATAACCGCATTCTGAACTGCCATTGCCCATCGGTAAGGTTCACTGGCGGTATCCCTGTGCCGCTATGGTTGCCACCTATTGCAGTCCAGCTGCCGTTGTTGACCCGGCCTTGCAGCAATACATAATAAACAGGCTTCGCCAATACGCCCCAGTTGATAGCAAGTTTACCCAGCCCGGTTGTATTATGCGAAGGGACACCGGGCGTAGTAGGGATTGCTGCCACAATGGTTGCAGAAGAGGTTCGGTAAGTACTACAACCGGAAAAACCCGCTTCGTCATTACAAGCCCGTACCCGGAATGTATAACTGCCATCCGCGCCTATTGCAACGGCATTGCTTAGTAGCGGACCATCATATAAATGTGTAAGGCCTCCCCCTGCTGCCACTTGCTCAAGTTCATAACGATCTACTCTGCCACTGGCCTGCCCCCAGCTAATGTTAAACGCAGCGGATGTACTGGTTGTAGGGACACCAGAAAACACCCCAGGCATGCCAGGCGCAATAGCAACTATAACGCTGGCAGACGCCGTTTCGCCGCTGCAACTGGTAAAGCTTTGCTCGGTATTACATGCCATTACCCGAAAGGAATAACGGCCATCTGCATTCACGTTAACATTTGTATTCAACACATTGCCGCTAAATACATTCTGCCATGTTCCGCCATTAAACTGCTGCTGCAGCCTGTACTCATCTGCATTACCAGACGGTTCGGCCAGCCAGCTTATACTCAAACTGGCACTGCTACTGTTCGCCGGCACCGTTATTCCTGCTGGCACCGCAGGTTTAGCAGCCGCCAGCGCAGTAGTAGATGTGCGGTAGGTACTACAGTCTTCACTACCTGCCAGCGTATTACATGCCCGCACCTGAAACCGGTAGCTGCCATCCGTTAAACCTGTTGCTGTAGCTGCTCTGGCCGTACCGCTATATACCGGCTGCCAGCTCCCACTGCCCAACTGCTGAAATAACTGATAACGGTGTACTGTACCGGTGGCTACACCCCAGGATACGGCCAACGAGCGGTTATCTGAGGTCGCCGGCATCGCGATAGAGGCCGGTATGCCCGGTACAGTCAGCACCTGCACCGTATGCGGCAGGCCATAAGGCTTACAGTTATCTGTACCACCATCAATCTGTATACAACTGCGCATGGCATAGTTATAGGTGCCATCCGGCCGGTTTAAGGTGAGAGTTTTACCGTCTAATGTCGGGCTGAATGTGGCGATTAATACGTTGTTCTCTACCACATTAACATAGTTCGCAGGCCCCGGTTGTGCCCAGGTTAAGCTTATCGCCCCTCGGGATGTGGTGGCGCCGGTAATATTTGGCGCTTGTGCCAGCGAAATAACTTTCGTTGCTGACCAGCCACTGCAGCCACCGGCATTACAAGCCCGCACCCGGAACGAATAACTGCCTAACTCATAATTTAGTAACGATGCCGAGGTTTGGTTAGCCCTCACTTTATTTGTCCAGGTGCTGCCAATTAACTGCTCAAGCTCATAACGCGTAGCCGTAGCGACCGCATTCCATGCCACGCTAAGATTGCCTGTATAACTGTACGTTGTCTGGCTAATATTCGAGGTAATGCCTGGTGCGCTGGCAGGTGGATAAGTAACCTGCACTGTTGCTGTAGCACTATAACCTGAGCAATTACCGCCAATACAAGCCCTCACCCTATAAGCATAGGTGCCATCCGCTTTACCGGTATAAGCTTTACTCCGATCAGCAGAGTTTTGTACTTCAAGCCAACCTCCGGTATTTATTTGTTCTTCAAGGTGATAGCTACTTGCACCAGTAACAGCATCCCAGCTGACACTATAAGTGCCATTATTACTTAATGAGGGTGCTGTAGGTTTGGCAGGTGGCGGTATGGTTACAGATACAACAACTGAAATAGTGTCATGCTTAGTAGTTTCCCTTACCCACTCGCTAATTTGATTATTAAAATAACGTCTGGTTATCCACAATTCATAGCTATAAGTACCACTACTGAGGCCGGTAACAATCACAGAAGTGCCACTACTCGCTACAACACGTGTTTCTACCCCTGCTTTTAGCTCCTGCACTTTGAAATTCTGCGTATCTCCGGGAAGAGACTGCCATGCCAGGGTAAAACTACCGCTTGTGTTAGTTGAAGTGGGGTATTGGGTAAAGCTTACGGCCTGACCGGCCAGTGGAAAAACAAACAACAACGCCAATATCCAACGTAGCATACTTCTTCTTCCTTGAATAAATACTAAAACAATGCCATTACCGGCTAAATTTTAACCTTTATAATTTATTTTCAGAAGACAGGCAAACTAAATTTGTTACACAATTAACATAAGGTGGGATTTTTAAACATAACTCACGTCACTTTAATCCTATAAAATAACGTACTGCGTACACTTACTAAATAAAAACTCAGTTAAATAAAGCTGTTTATTATCAATATTTATTCAATTTACCAGAACTATTGAAATTAAAGGGCTACCAATGTAGCCCTTTAATTGTTACAGCATCTATTACCAGATTTTCACCCGCACTTTGTCGTCACGGTACATGCCATCACCCGGTTTTACATCATAGGCTTGGTAAAACTGTGGCATATTCGATAGTGTACCTAACACGCGATACATGCCAGGAGAGTGTGGCCCGGTGATCACTTGCTGGCGCAGCGCTTCGTCACGGAATTTGATACGCCATACCTGAGCCCAGCCCATAAAGAAGCGCTGCTCCGGTTTAAAGCCATCAATGACTGCACCGTTTTGGCCGTTCAGTGAGTTCTGATAGGCTCTGTACGACACTGTTAAGCCGCCCAAGTCAGCGATATTTTCGCCTAAACCTAAAGCGCCTTGCAGGTGTAAATCGTCTATCGGGTTAAAAGCGCTGTATTGGTCAATCATCAGCTGAGCCCGGCCCTGAAACTGGCTAGCATCTTGCTCTGTCCACCAGTCACGCAGGTTACCATCGCCGTCTGAGCGACGACCCTGATCGTCAAAACCGTGGGTAAATTCGTGGCCGATAACACCGCCGATTGCGCCGTAGTTTACCGCGTCGTCTGCGTCTACATTAAAAAACGGTGGCTGTAAAATAGCGGCCGGAAACACAATTTCGTTCATGGTAGAGCTGTAATAGGCATTTACCGTCTGCGGTGTCATACCCCATTCGCTGCGATCTACCGGTTTACCTAAACGCCCGATGGTGCGCTGATATTCACACTCGGCGCTGCGGCGCAGGTTGCCAACTAAATCAGTAGGGCTAATTTCTACACAGCTGTAATCACGCCATTTATCCGGGTAACCAATTTTGGTGTTAAATTTAGCCAGCTTAATTTGTGCCTGCTTTTTCGTTACCGGGCTCATCCATTCCAGCTCATCAATTGACTGGCGAAATGCCCCACGCAGATTTTCAATCATCTGGTCCATACGGGCTTTGGCTTCTGGCTTAAAGTGTTGCTCTACGTATTTTTTACCCACCATAAAGCCCAGATTGCTGTCTACCAGGCTAACTGCACGCTTCTCCCGGCTACGCTGCTCTTGCAGGCCATTTAAGGTTTTGCCGTAAAAATCAAAGCTGGCATTGGCAAAGGCGCTGCTAAGGTTACCGGCATTGCTGCGGATTAAATGAAACTTCAGATACTGCTGCCACTGCGCTACCGGGGTGTTGGCCTGCAGTTTGGCAAATTCGGTAAAGTAGGTGGGCTGGCGCACCACTAACTCGTTGATGCTGCCAAGGCCCGCTGCGGTTAAAAAAGCCTGCCAGTCAAAACCCGGCGCCAGTTTAGTTAACTCAGCAATAGTCAGCTTGTTATATGTCGCGTTGCGGTCACGGTTTTGCACCCGGCTCCACTGGGCAGCAGCAATTTGCTTTTCCAGCGCAACGATATCGGCGGCAGCCTGCTCGGCATTATCCATGCCCGCCAGGGCCCATAATTTGGCAATAAATGCCTGATACTGGCCAAGCAATTCGGCCGAGCGGGCATCATCTTTTAAGTAGTAATCACGATCAGGTAAACCTAAACCCGCCTGCGATGCACCGGTAATGTACTGATCAGACTGCTTTTGATCCTGGCCGACAAACACAGCTACCGGTGTACCAACGCGGTAGCGCTGCCATTGTCCCCAAAGCGCCGTTAAGTCTTTGTGCGATTTAATATTATCAATTTGCGCCAATTCACCACGTAAAGGGTTCAGGCCCAGCACTTCGGCCAGCTCTTCATCGAGAAATGCGCTGTATAAGTCGGCAATTTTCTGCTCGTCAGAGCCTTTAACATGTTGCTCAGCCGCCAGTTGCTGCACTATGGCCAATACTTGTTTTTCTGCGTTTTCGCGCAGTTCGTCAAAACTGCCCCAGCGAGCTTTGTCACCCGGGATCTCGGTTTTCTCCATCCAGCTGCCGTTTACATAATGGAAGAAGTCCTGTTGTGGGGCTACGCTGGTGTCCATATTCGCCAGTTCGATACCTGAACTGAGGCCGGTCTGGGTTTGCACCACAGCATTATTTTCAGCGGTTACACTGCTGTTCGAGCACGATGCCACGCCCAGCGCCAGCGCAATACTCAGCGCGACTGTTGTAATTTTTTTCATTAGTGATTCCTGGTTATTAACATTCTTATTGTTTTAACGCAGGCCAGTGTAGAAGCATGATCAGCGGTGTCCAGCCAATACAGGTTAAGCAGAAGGCCTGCTGCGATAAATAACCTGCCGCAGCAGACCGATTTAACTTGAACTACAGCCGTATTTTCCGCAGGATCGGCACTATCACTAAAAACACGGGATCTATTATGCTAAATACTGCCTTAACCTCACTAACCGGTTTACCGGCTTTCGCAGCGTACTTTGCGCTGGCCATTGTGCTGGTGCTGTTATTTGTCCGCCTGTACACACTGGTGACACCGCATGACGAATTTGCCCTGATCCGCGCTAACAACGCCTCTGCCGCTGTTGCTTTTGGTGGCGCCTTAATTGGTTTTGCCTGGCCATTGGCAAGCGCTATTACGCACTCCATGTCATTACTCGACTGCGCTATCTGGGGCGGCGTAGCCTTGCTGGTACAGATTCTGACCTTTTTTATCAGCACCGCTGTGCTAAAAAAGCTGCCGCAGCGTATTACGCAGGGTGAACTGGCAGCCGGTATTTTCTCGGCTTGTTGCTCAGTCAGCGTAGGTATATTAAATGCCGCCTGTATGAGTTATTAAGGATCGCACTATGACTAACACTAAAACATTTAAACGCAGCAAAACCGCCCGCCTGATTATGATGGTACCGGCCGCAGGTTTGGTGCTGGCAGGCTGTGGCGAAAAGCCGGTTGAAGTACAGGTGTTTAACTCGCCAGACGAATGCGCCGCCTACTATAACCCGCCGGCAGAATGTAAAGCTGCGTTTGACGACGCCAAAGCTTTGCATCCGCAGGTGGCACCGCGCTATGCCAGCAAGCAGGAATGTGAAACCGATTTTGGTAACGGCCAGTGTGAAACCGCACCGGTACTTGCCGCAAACAACACTGTGCCAACAGAACAAACGCAACAAAGCCAGCAAAGCAGCGGCTTTTTTATGCCGATGATGATGGGTTTTATGGCCGGGCAAATGCTAAACCGCGGTGGTATGGCCGGGGCGCCACAGCAGCAGGCAGCCGCCGCCAACCGCTCGCCGGTGCCAAACCAGCCGTTGTATAAATCACGCGACGATCGCAGTACTTTTCGTACAGCAACCAATACTGCCGTTGCCAACCAGCCGGGTAGCACCAGCATACGGCCATCAGCAGTGCAGCCTAAGCCTGCTTCCATGGCTCGCCGTGGTGGTTTTGGTGCCCAGGCAGCTAAGCGCAATGTTGGCAGCTATGGTGGTTAAACCGGCATGAAACGAGTGAACAGCACCCCAAGGCCGGGTTGGCAGGCCTTTGCACAAAGTGTTGGCTTTAATTTTCATACCTTTGATGGCGAGCCGTACTGGGACGAAAGTGCCTATTATCAGTTTAGCCTGCAGCAAATAGAGCAGGATCTGGAACAGCCTACCGAAGAGCTGCACCAGATGGCGCTTGATCTGGTTGACGATATCGTTAACAACGAGCAAATGCTGCAGCAACTTGCGATACCGCGCCAGTTTTGGGACGCCGTGCGCAGCAGCTGGCAAAACCAACAGCCGCATTTATACGGCCGCATGGATTTTAGCTACAACGGTACCGGCCCGGCTAAATTGCTGGAGCTGAATTACGACACGCCAACCTCATTATATGAAACCGGCTTTTTTCAGTGGGTATGGCTGGAAGACCAACTGATGCGTGGCGAGTTACCGCAAGGCGCTGATCAGTTCAACTCTTTGCAGGACAAACTGCAGCAAGCCTTTAGTGAACTTGACCTGCCACAGCCGTTTTACTTTGCCAGCGTAACCGAAAGCATTGAAGATAAAGGCACAGTAGATTACCTGATGGATATAGCCCTGCAAGCTGGTATTAACAGCCGTTATATTCAGTTAGAGCAGTTGGGTGATATCGATGGCCAACTGGTTGATCTTGAAGGCTTCCCGATACAAGGCTTGTTTAAGCTGTACCCGTGGGAATTTATGCTGCAGGAAGACTTTGCCAGCACTATTGTTACCAGCCAGACCCAGTTTCTTGAACCGCTGTGGAAGTGTTTATTGTCTAACAAAGGCATATTGCCGCTGCTATGGCAAAAATATCAGGGCCACCCTAACCTGCTACCGGCTTTTTTTGATGACGGCAGCGCATTACAAAATGGCTGGGTGCGTAAACCACTGCTTTCACGCGAAGGCGCCAATATAGAGCTGGTAACCAGCGATGGCAAAGCGCTAAAGCAAGACGGCCCTTACAACGACAGCGGCTATATCCGCCAGGCGTTAGCGCCATTGCCGCAGTTTAACGGCAACTATGCGCTGATTGGCAGCTGGGTAGTAGCAGATAGTGCCGCCGGTATTTGCATCCGTGAAGACAACAGCCTGATCACCAAAGACAGCTCACGCTTTTTGCCGCATATTATCCTCGACTAATTCACCGTTACGCACCGGGGCGCAAGCTAAAGCGCTCCGGTTAAAATTAACATTCTTCCCGAAAAACACCGTTCTGGCCCGATAATATGTAAAGAAGTCCGGCACCGCGATGTAAAAACATTTCGTCTTATTTCAGTCATTTAAGTTTACATCAAAAATTTATCATCTAAAAATTAAATCACTTTTTTGACAACGCTGTCATTTTTGCCATAGTCAATTCGCTCATTTCCTATACGATACGGAACCGCTACTTACGCCAGGCAGGCGCCAGAATGTGCAACAACAAACATGTGCTGCAACGGTAAAACCCAGCCAGCACCACGAGATAAAAAAAGATAAAAACAAGTAACAAAACCGGAGGAAGTTATGTTTAAACAAACAGTTAACCTATGTAGTGCTGCCTCACTGCTGCTACTGGCAGCCAGTGTACAGGCCGCCACACCGAATGCACCGGTGATCAGCTGGATGCCAACAGAATACAGCCTGCAAAACGGCAGTGTGCAGGTGCCGGTACGCTGGGATATGTGGTGGGGTACCAACGGTAACAAGTGGTATTTAAAACAAAATGACAGCGTTGTCTTTACTGCTGCAATAACACCAAATGGCCAGAATGCACAAACCGGCACTACCAACCTTACCTTTACCCAACCCGGCAGTTATCAGTTACAGGCAAGCTTGTGCCAGGTAACGGGTACTGCAGAAGAATGCGCCAGCAGTGGCATTACCACTATTAATATTACCGGCAGCGACGGTGGTGACGGAGGTGACAATGGTGGTGGAGATAACGGTGGCGGCGATGACGGCTTTAACCCCTGGACTGATCTGGATTTAACCGCCTGGCCGCACCCGCTAAAACAAAGTAATCTGCCGTATCAGAATACCACCGGCAAAAAAGTGGGTGCTTATTTTGTCGAATGGGGTATTTATGGCCGCGCCTTTAATGCGGCCGATATACCGGCGCAAAACCTGACGCATATTTACTACGGTTTTATTCCGCTATGTGGCACGAACGCCGGCTTACAACAGGCAAACCCCGAAGGTTACGCTGCTCTGAACAGCCAATGTGCCGGTAAACCGGATTACTCTGTGGTAATACACGACAAATTTGCCGCTCTGGAAAAAAGCTACCCTGGCGATGTCTGGGATCAACCGATACGCGGTATTTTTGCCGAGCTGTATCGCTTAAAACAAACTCATCCGCATATTAAAATTTTGCCATCAGTTGGCGGTTGGACACTGTCAGACCCCTTGTACGCCGTAGGTACTAATCCAGCAGCGCGGGCGGTATTTATTGATTCTATTATCGATTTTATCCGCACTTATGATTTTTTCGACGGTATTGATATCGACTGGGAATTCCCTGGCGGTGGTGGTGCCAACCCTAATTTAGGTTCAGCCCAGGACGGTGCCGGTTTTGCCACCTTGATGCAAGAGCTGCGTGCTGCCCTGGATGCCTTGAGTGTAGAAACCGGCCGCGATTATGAGCTGGCCGCAGCGATGTCTGGCGGGGTAGAAAAACTCAGCGTTGTTGATTGGGAAGATGCCCACCAGTACATGGACTACATTAACCTGATGACCTACGACTACTACGGCGCCTGGAACGGCGTGCTGGGCCACCAGACTGGCCTGTATCCGTCGGCTAACTCTCCCACTCCCGGCTTTAGCGCCCATGAAGCCGTGCAATACCTGCTTAACCGCGGCGTACCGGCAGGCAAAATTGCGCTGGGAGCCGCCATGTATGGCCGCGGCTGGCAAAACGTGGCAGGTGTAACCGGTAATAACCCCTTTACCGGCACCGGTGGTGCAGGCATCAGTGGTGGTTGGGAACCTGGCATTATGGACTACAAAAAAATTGAAACCGACTATATGGGCGGGCCTGAAGCCAGCGGTGTTAATGGCTTTACCGTGGGCTGGGATAACACTGCCAAAGCCAGCTATGTCTGGAACCCTACAACCAATACGCTGATCAGCATTGATACCAAGCGCTCGGTACAGGAAAAAGGGGCCTATATTCTGCAGCATCAGCTGGGCGGTATTTTCGCCTGGGAAATCGATGCCGACAACGGCCATATTTTAAACGCGATGCATGAAGGCTTAGGCCATCCGCAGCAATAACCATACTGCCGCGGCCCGGATACTGACAACACAAACAGAGGAGTAAGCAAAAACCGCTTTGCCCACGCTAACACGCCGTGAACCCATCCCTGGGGGCTCGATTGTAGATTTCCTCCTGAAGTCTACCCTTCGGGCCAGCAGAGCTGTGCAAATTCGCTCCAGACGAATTTGTCAGCATCCTGGCCTGCAACGGTTAGCTTAGAGCAAAGCGGTTCTTGCTCCCCTGCCATTAGCTCAGGTTCCCTGCGGCATTTTCCGGGAATACCACAATGAAACAACTTATCTTACTGTCGTTGCTGGCACTGGTTAGCACAGCGGCATTTTCACAACAAACTGATGATAACAACTGCAGGCCCGACGGCCTGTACCAAACCCCAGGCATTAACGTACCCTACTGCACTGTGTACGATACTGACGGCCGCGAAATAATCAGCCCGGATCATCCGCGGCGCATTATTGGTTACTTCACCAGCTGGCGCCATGGCAAAAACGGTCAGCCAGCGTATTTAGCCGCGGATATTCCGTGGGATAAAATTACCCATATCAACTACGCCTTCGCCCATGTAAATGGCGCGAACCAGATTTCTGTGGGTAATACGGGTTCGCCTGATAATGCATCAACCAATATGGAATGGCCTGGCGTGGCCGGCGCTGAACTGGACCCAAGCCTGCCTTATAAAGGTCACTTTAACCTGCTGCAAAAATACAAACAGCAGCACCCGCACGTAAAAACGCTGATTTCGGTCGGTGGCTGGGCCGAAAGTGGTGGCTATTTTGACGACGACGGCGAACGCATTGCCAGTGGTGGTTTTTATACGATGACCACCAACAGCGATTTAAGCATTAACACTCAGGGCATTAATACCTTTGCCGACTCGGCCGTAGCTTTTATTCGCCAGTATGGTTTTGATGGCGTGGATATTGACTACGAATATCCCACCAGCATGAATGATGCCGGCAACCCAGACGACTTTGCGCTGGCTAACAGCCTGCGTGGTGGCCTGATGCGCTCTTATGTCGAGCTGATGAAAGTGCTGCGGCAAAAACTGGATGCCGCCGGTGCTGCCGACGGTAAGCATTATCTGCTTACCATAGCTTCCCCCTCGTCCGGCTATCTGCTACGCGGTATGGAAGCCTTTCAGGTAACCCAATACCTGGATTACGTTAACATTATGACCTACGACCTGCACGGTGCCTGGAACCAGTTTGTTGGCCACAATGCGGCACTGTTTGACACCGGCCAGGACGCCGAGCTGGTAGCGTGGAATTACTACAACACCAGCCAGTACCAGCAAATCGGTTACCTGAATACCGACTGGGCTTACCGTTATTTTCGCGGCACCATGCCTGCAGGCCGCATTAATATTGGCATTCCGTATTACAGCCGCGGCTGGAAAGATGTACAGGGTGGCAGCTTAGGCCTGTGGGGCTCGGCGGCGTTACCAAACCAGAGCCAGTGCCCGCCCGGCACCGGTGGCAGCACGGTAAGCCAGTGCGGTAACGGTGCAGTGGGTATCGATAACCTGTGGCACGACAAAAATACTCAGGGCAGTGAGATGCCGGCAGGTTCCAACCCGTTGTGGCACACCATGAACCTGGCCGAAGGCATCAGCGCCAGCTACTTCAGCCTGTATGCTCTTGATCCAGGCAACCCAGAGCACCAGTTAACCGGCAGCTACAGCCGCCACTATGATGCCACTGCCGCAGGCCCCTGGTTATGGAATGCGCAAAAAAAGGTGTTTTTATCGGTAGAAACTGAGCAAAGCATCGCTACCAAAGCACAGTATGTGATTGACAACGGCATTGGCGGCGTGATGTTTTGGGAGCTGGCCGGCGACTACGACTGGGACGCAGCCAAAAGCGAATATTTTATCGGTAACACGCTGACATCGCTGTTTTATAACAGCTTTAAAAATGCCAGCCCTTATGGCGCAGTAAAAGCCGAACGCGCTATGCCAACCCAGGCGATAGATGTGCGCTTAAGTATCAGTGATTTTAAACTCGGCGATCAAAACTTCCCTATCAACCCCAAGCTTACGCTGACTAACCACAGCAACAGCACTATTCCCGGTGGCAGCAGTTTCAGCTTTGACGTACCCACAGCAATACCCGATACCATCAGCGATCAAAGCGGTTTTGGTTTAACGGTAGTGGAAAGTGGCCGAAACACCAGCGGCAATAATATTGGCGGCCTGCAAAATAACCTGCACCGGGTCGCTTTTAATCTGCCGGGTTATTTAAGCGTAGCCAGCGGTGAAAGCGTTACCGTTACGCTGAATTATCAGTTGCCAATGCCGATGCCGTCTAACTGGATCCTTAGCGCCAATGGTAACAGTTATGCCTTTGCCGAAGAGTATCCACAGTTACCGGTTGTTAGCATCGGCAATGATGATGGCCCCGGTGACGGAGATGGCGACGGTAACGGCGAGAGTTGTGGCGGCATTACCGCCACTATTCACCCGTACCCGGCCTGGCCGCAACCCGACTGGGCAGGTAACCCAAGCCATGCTGTTAATGGTGATTACCTGTCGTATCAGGGCGGCGTTTACAAAGCCAACTGGTGGACAAACTCGGTGCCCGGTAGTGATGGCAGCTGGAGTTTTATCTGTAATTTGTAAGCTGTTACCAAGCGGAAAACGGTGAGTAGCAGACTTACCGCTTTTCCTTGCGAGGGTCGATGCCTTATCAGGGCGCCACAGAGTGTCTGAGTCCGCACGCCAGTGCGGGCGAGTTGCTGTGGCGAGCCTGAGAAGGTCTTCGACCCGGAGCGCCAAGCCTCATAACCAAGAGAAATCACTATGCAACCCAAATACTTACTCCCTACACTACTAACAACCAGCCTGCTATTTACCAGCCTGCAGGCCAGCAGCCATGGCTATGTCGACTACCCCAAAGCCCGGCAGCAAATTTGTAAAGACGATGGCGGTTACTGGTGGCCTGCCGATGGCAGCGGCATACCTAATTCTGCCTGCCGCGCCGCTTACCAGCAATCGGGCGGTTATATGCTAACGCAGCACCATGAGTTTTCGGCCAACGTTGCCGATTACCGCAATATGGCAGCCGTGCAGGCAGTCGTCAGCGATGGTAGCCTGTGCGCCGGTGGTGACAGCCGCAAAAGTGGGATGGATATTCCCTCAACCGACTGGCAACGCACCAGTATTAACCTTACGCAAAGCAATGAGATCACACTGCGTTTTCGCGCCACCACGCCACACAACCCCAGCTACTGGCAAATTTATATCAGTAAACCGGACTTCGATGCTGCAGCAGAGCCACTTAGCTGGAACCAGCTACAGTTGATACACCAGCAAAACGATGTCACCGCAGAGGCAGGTTACTATAACCTTAATATGCAGCTACCAGCAGATCGCAGCGGCCCGGCAGTGCTTTATACCCGCTGGCAGCGGGTGGATGTAGTTGGCGAAGGTTTCTATAACTGCTCAGATATCGAATTGGTAAATGGCAGCAGCGACACTTCGCCAGTGCTATGGTTTGATAAAGGTGCTTTTGTTAACCTGCAAACGCCGGCAGAAATAGGCGGTTATGCTCAGCTACGGCTATTTGATGCCAACGGGCAAGAGCTGATAGACGAAAGCTGGCAGATCACCAACGCCAATATCGGCAATGCACTCTGGGCCACAGAACTGGCAACACAGATAAACACCCAGTACAGTAATCTGCTGCAAATTGGCGCGTTAAGCGGCGATAATGTGGTTTTTAGCAGCGATTTAGCCAACAACCGCGCCTATGTACGGGATAACAGCAGCTTTTATAACCTTGACCTGCGCCCGGCGTCAGATGATGGCGGCAACAACCCACCGGGTAATTGTCCGGGTTATGACCTGAGTAGCGTAAACACCTACCCTGATTGGCCACAAGGCAACACTCAGGGCCAAGCCGGACACGCCGCCGGTAGCGATCAACTGATCTACCAAAACGCGCTGTATCAGGCCAATTGGTGGACACAATCTATACCTGGCAGCGACAGCAGCTGGGCGCAGCTATGTAGCATGTAGCCTAGCGCCAAAAACCACGGGCCGCTCCTGCGGCCTGTTTAGTAACAACATGGTGTCGTATAAAAAATTTATCAACCACGTCGTGCAGTGCTCCATATCAACCTGAAGGTTGTTGCGCTAAAACCTGTTGTTGCCGTGCCAGCAGAAATGCCCGTACCAGCTCAACTGACACTTTACCAAAGTCCCAAAACTGCTCGGTATTACTATTGATATTTACTGCTACAACCATGTTGAACTCAGGTATTACCATCAGCCAGCTTTGCGCACCTCTGGAGACACCGCCATGGTTGGCGTTAAAGAGTACCCCCACCGGATCAGCAAAATCATAATCTCTAACCCGCCAGCCAATAGCATATTGCTGTTCATTCACCTCACCATTGTTTAGTGTTTGCGCAGTCCAGAATTGTTGCCTGGTAGCAGGTAAAACAAAATCATCGCGCAAAAATCCCAGACCCAGTTTAACTAAATCTGTTGAGGTAGAAATAAATCCGCCCGCAGCAAGCCGATGGCTTAAATCCACGTCGCGCCATATTCTGACCACCGGCTGTGACTCATCATCACGCCAGTAAAAACTTGCAATTTGTGCAGCTTCTGGCGTAGTAATACCAATTTCCGGCTCGATAGCGGTGTGGGTCATTCCCAGTGGGGCAAAGACTTGCGTTTGCATTAACTCTGCATAGGGTCTGCCACCGGCTTCCTGCATGACAGCACTTAGCAACACCGTGCCCAAACTGGAGTAACTGAATTGTTCACCCGGCGAAAACAATACTTCACTGTCATCAAATACTGTCAGCGCTTCGCTGACATCGTGGAAACGGGTATTTAGTGCTATGGTTTTGTAGAGCCCCAACCAATCGGTGTTTTCATCATAATGTGGTATACCCGCCATATGCGAAGCCAATTGACGGGGTGTAATATTGCGCCAGCGTGGGTACTGTTCAATCAGTTTGTAGCGTTGCAGCGGGGTATCCAGTTCAATACTGCCTCGCTGCACCATCCGGGCCAGCAAGGTCGATGTCAGCGCCTTGGATGTGCTGCCAATTCGGAACTGTGTTTCCGGGTTTATTGGTTTCCCCGCAGCAATATCGGCCCAGCCAGCAACACCTTGCCATACCAACTTGCCATCAATCGCCACCGCTGCCGAGATACCAGGGCTGTTAATAGCCTTACGATGCGTTTTTAGTTTTTGTATAGCCTCGTCTGCCGCGCCCTGGTATTTAGTATCCAATACCCGGTTCAGCTCTGGCACAGGCTCCTCAATGCTGACAAAGCCCCAAAACGGCAGGGGCCAATCCCCCTTGTGGCTATAAAACTGATATACCGGTTGCAGCAAGGCATAGGCGCCTGCCAGCAATAATAGAATTAACACCGCGATAATTTTGTTTCGCATGAACAGCTTTCCTTAGAGTAGTGAAAATAGCTGCTGCAAAATAGAACTAAGGTTGCGGCCTGTCTTATTGAAACTGAAAAAAGTCTGATCGATTTTTAAAATTGGGCACGATATTGGCTTGGTGTCATACCCAGGCTCTGTTTAAATACGCGATTGAAAGGCGCAATAGAATTAAAACCCGCATCAAGTGCCAGCGTCAGTACCGGTTTATCATTATCTTTCGGGTCTGCCAATCTGGCGCAAACTGCAGGAATACGGTAGCTGTTTATAAAGTGGGAAAAATTATCAAAGCCTAATTCCACATTGATTAACTGACGCAACTGGTATACCGGTATGCCAAGCTCTGCCGCCAGCTGGCTGATATTCAGGCCATTTATCCTGTACAAGCCCGCGGCCATTTTGCTTTTCAGCTGCTTAGCTTCTGCACTCTCGCTGTGTACCTCAGAGGCAGCAATTTGTTTGATCGGCTCTGCCACCTTAGTTTGCTGCTCTGATCGAAAGCCGGCTAAACGACAAACCGCAATAACTGTTGTCACCGCAAAAAGCAGCCCGGCATTAAAACTGCTGAATAACATATTGTCCTTGATAGCAAGCGGCGAAAATTCCAGCAACGTCAGCAGCCCCATATACACACTGCCAGCCGCAATAATAGCAATTCTTAGCCGGCGCCGCCGTTCAACTAAATCATCACTCAAGCCAATAAATGCATTGATGACGACAAAAACCAGCACCAACAGCAGTATGGCGTGATGAACATCATGAAACAGGCCTTTGCCTTGCAGCAGCAGAAAAAAGTAACACAGCCATACTAACCAAAGGCTAAACATAACTTTCAGCCAACCAGATAGCTGCGACAGTAAACTTTTGTGATGCACCGCCTGCCAATAAACCGCTAACAACGCATAGGCTGTGAGGTCGGTAAACAATAAAAGAGGCGGCCTCAACCAGCCATAATGGACATCATCGACAGGCGCCGTAAGCAATATATAAGCAATGCAGCATAACAGCAGTGTATTCGTGGCCGCCTTGGCAGCAATAACTTTACTTCGCCAAAGCAACAGCACTAACAGTATCAGTTGGCCGACAGCAGCAAAGCGGAAAAACAGGTCTAACATCTGGACTTCAGTCATTACCATCTGGCTTGTGTTTTCCTTGTAACAACTAATTCAATGCGCAAATGTAACGAAACGCACTGTAGCAAACAACCCAGGCCGCAGTCGCGACCAGTTGGTGTTTAAAAAGAACAGTGATAATACTGCAGCGGCTCGCGGCTAAAGTTTTTGATCTGCTCGCCAAAAACCGCAACCGCTTCGGCCTCAAATCGCTTATAAAAGCCTGCCAGCTCGATGTAATCGTTACCCGCATCAGCAGCGGCATCTTCATCTTCAGCTGTTTGGTTAATTTGCAACAAGCGTGCTTTTTCGTTGCTCAGGGCCTCAAGAATATACCTTGTTTCCCAGTCGCCTAGCGACGTTTGCATTTCCCGTGGCAGAGTCATGCCACTACCTTTGATTAGCTCAAACATAAGTCTGTCCTACAACTTAGCCGGAATAATCTGCTGCAAAGACGGTAAAGCCTCGCCTTTATCTAATTGCTCCTGATACACGGCCTTGAGAACGTTAAAACCCTCGTAGTACAACATCAGTATTTCATCGATGGTTTCAGGGTCTTTCAGCGTTTCAGAATCCAGTAACGTCTCATAGCGGTTAATGCATTCATAAGTTGCCTGCAACGACACTAATAGTGTTCGGTTGTCGATCCCTGGCATATTCTGGTCTATGTCTATTACAACGGCTCGCGAGAGAAATTCCGGATGCCTTCGCCATACTGTGCTACGGCTTTTGCCAGCAATGGTTTAAGTAACAGCCGAACTTCAATCAGATCATTACCAATATCAGCGATTTCATCTTCGTCGTCAGATGTCTCGCAGATATGCGCCATACGCGACTCCATTTCAATCAAGGCTTCCAGCACAATTTTTAGCTCTGATTCCACTAAGTTAAGTTGAAATTGGCTCATACCACTTTACCCTCTTTCTTAAATACTCTTGCGGCTTTAAGCGCCATCTCTTCCAGTAAACCTTTATACTTATCTATTGGCATATTCTGAATTGGGGCGATGCAGTAGTGATGTGCTTTGTCTTGCACCAACTTCAGCCCCACCGGCGGCTGTGTATTCGGCGGAAAGCGCCACACCCAGCCCGTCATTGGCGATTCGTTCATACCTTGCCTGTCATACACACTGACGCCTTTACCATTTGCGACTATAACAGTAACACCGTTGATTGACATTGTATCAACGTCACGAGGACGTACGTTAGACAACTTAGGTGAATTGGCATTGCCAAGGCGGAATATTTCCTCTGGCACTAGATAAAACTCTAATTTCATAAAAATTCCTTCTCTTTTCGTTGGTAACTTAAAGATGACGGCATTATCACCGCACTACGAAAACACAAAAAAAACACTAAATTTACAAATTAATGCATTATGCTTGCTTGCAATGTTTATGGAAAGTTAAATTTTTGATGTTTAAAGTGTCAGCAGTATCTATCAGAAATAGTAAATGTTTTGAGATTTAGAGTTTGCTACGCGGACAATAACCTAGGCGATACTGAAGCTTTTGGAACGGTAAATCCCAGAACTATAGCGCCAGCCCGTGCTGTTGGCGGCAATACTTCAGCTTGTAGAATTGCCAACTTGTTGCCTTGCGAACTCAGCTTGTAAAGCTGCAAGTTCTGAGTCACGACGATGATAGCCTGTTTCTGTAATTAACTTGGCCGCAGCGTTTATATGGTTTGCCAAGTCAGACGCGCGGCTGTTGTTCTTATATCCCACATTCTCGCCGGCAAGGGTAGAAGCCATACTCGACTCTGCAATCAATAGTCGAGCCATCTCCAAATGATAATCAGTCAAGTGTAGTTTCATTCCGCTTCCTGCCGCGATATCAAATACTTCTTTTAAATCCAGGCGGGCAAGAGTGAAATCGCGAGCATGGCGATATTTTTCAGCACGAGAAAGTAAGCCACCAAGTAACATCGATTGCTGGCCTGCTGCACGTAGACCAAGCACAGCATCCTCCAGCCAGCAGGTAGCTTGTTTCAAAAGCTCATTTGATAAAATACAATCACTTAAATCTCCTGTGTAAGCTTGCTGCAGATAACTGCGGCCAAGACTAAGTTGATCTAAAGCAATACTTAGCAGTGAGGCCCCCTCCTGCTTTGCCCACTCCAGCGCCAGTGTCGCCCGTTCCAGAACCTCCTTTGCGCCCCCTTGTGCTAACAGCAGCTCACAATAACGAAAACCTTGCACTGAATATAAACATGGAAACTGAGGTTGGTGTCGTTTTTGGAGCTGTTCGGCTTCCTGAAACAAGGCAAGAGCAGCGGTAATGTTCCCAGCTTGATGTAAAGCATCTGCTTGGGTCGTCCGGAAAGCAGAAGTAAAAAAAATGTTATCTGACTTATCGGCATATTGCCAGCTAGAAGAACCATTCTCAACCGCTTGCGCTACCTCTCCTAAAATGAGCTGTAGCTCACTAAGATTACAAGCTCCCTTAGCTGCTTCTTTCCAGTTTTTTTGCCGTAAAGCTATATCAATACTTGCTTGAACAGGGCCTAATGCTTCATGTAATCGGCCCAGGGCCCGCAAGCAAAACCCTGCATTACCTAACATTTGAAGTTGCCACAAGTCTTTTAGCTTTGCAGACGGCTTATGCCACACTTCAGTAAAAAAACAAGCTGTAATGGCAAGATCATCACTGAAAGCTCCGAGCTTTTTGACATTATAAGCCTCTTCCTTACGAGAAATTCGGGAATAATACACTTCTGTTAATGCTCTCTGATGCAATCCAGCAGCGCACCCATGGGTTACTGCGTGGAACAATGGCCGCATTTCGTCCAATGTATCTGGATAAAGTTTCGGCGATAACCCTTTGTAATATTCATACAATTTTTTATGTGCTTGCTGCCAAACTTGAGGCTGATTCTGCTCCAGTTGTTTACCAAAATATTCACGGATTAGCGGATGACAGTCGAGCAATTCGTCCCTACCTTCGTGTATGGATAATAAACGGTGCTTCTCTCGCAGGTCACGAATAGCAACCTTCCATGCCTTGAGTGGAATTTTATCTGTTAAACCTGGAAGCTGTGCTTTCCAGAGCACTTCAAGCACTTCAGCTTCAATCGGGTGGTCAAACAAGCTTAGCAAATACAGCAGTTGCAATTCCGGCGTATCTTTCAACCATGTTTTATATGCCTGCATAACTTTAAAGGCATGCCTTTCAACATCGGTGTAGGCTTCTTCACCAAACAACTCATCCAGTGTGTCGCGTTTAAGAATGTCACCATCCAGATAAATGGTAAGCGCATTGCCCAGTAAGTGCAGTGCCAGCGCATGGCAACCATATTCATTTACCGCTTTAAGCAGCGCAGCATCGCTGCCCGTTACATGTAGGGATTTCAATAGTTTTACGCCATCTTGCTCATCAAGATTTTGTAAATCATAAGAAATAACAGCTGGCTGTGAGTGGCCACTGAGTTCACGTATTGCAATCCGGGTAGTAATAATGCATAGGCTAGAGTGCTTAGCGGCGAGCGATTTCAATAATGCCCGCAATGTTCTGTCTTTTAGCTCCCCTCGTACCACGGAACTGGAATGCTGCAGAGGTTCAAATCCATCAAGTATCAATAAGCAATTTTGCTGACGCAGAAGATCTGCCAGATACTCACCCATCTGTTCTGGTTGGTTAGCAAAATCAGTGATAGTTTTAGATGGATCAAGTAGCTCAAACACACGACTGTAAAACAAGGTAGCACTAGGCTGCTTTTCTTCACTCGCACCTTGTGAATAAAATGACCAGGCAATAAGCTTTTCAGGTTGAACTTGATCCAACCAGTAACGCAGCATCTTAGTTTTGCCGGTACCGCCTGGAGCAATAAATTGAATAATGTTGGTGGTGCCGTTTTCCAGAGCATCACTAAGCAGTTTAAGTTCAGCTTCGCGCCCAAAGAACCCACCTGAAACTGTCGGCAGACGGTCAGAATAGATTCGACCAACCGTGGCGTTTTTCAAACCACTGTTTTGAGGCGGAAAATGTTTTACGCTGCCAAGTGGCCTGGCTTCTGTTAGTGGCTGAGCAGTAAGAACTCGATATAATTCTTCATACTGCTTACCAAAGTAGTAAGTACTGCCAGATTTCAATATTAAAGGCACATGATCAATATGGCCGTTGTCAGTCAGTACAGGGATAAATTTGTTATTTTGTTGAAACTGGTCATATAAAGTTTGCGAAATAATAACTCCCTCAAAGTTTACTCCGCGTCCTCCTTCACGGTCTTCTCCTCTGAATCGGCGTAGATACAGTTGTGTACACACAATCAGCACAAAGTTGGCGCTTTCAATTTGCTTCTCCATCCACCGTTGCCAGCCCTCTTTGGGCTGGCCATTAACGTACTGGTCAATGAAGCTATCGACGCCGTCGTTTCGCAACTGATCCGACAACGCCAGTATCTTTTGCTTATGCTCGGCAGAGTCGTGGCTGTAGCTAATAAATACTTTTGGAGGATTTACGGACATAGCACTAACTATCCTTGTAAATATATGACAGCATCATAGCGCGAAGCAGCATACAGCTCAAAATACTGTAACAACTGACAACTTTGCTGACTTTAAGATTTTCTCATTATCGTCTGCCAACATAAATTCATTCATAACTTCCGCATAGAACGAAAATCACTGCAGAACCAGCTGCACAACGAGCTTTCAATGTAACAACGCCTCAACCACCTGCTGCTTTAACGTCTCAGCGATATCGCGGCCTGCAATGCCTTCGGTCAGCACCAGCGTTACCATCTGCCTCGGCTTGCAGGGAAAAATATTCGGTGCATTCACCTTCTGCAGTCGTCGAGGTCAGAGTTTGTTTAATCTGCAGTTGCTGTGGGTTGGTTATTGCCGCTCGACGCTATGTTGGCTGTAAGGAAACGCTCCAAGCCACACAGAACGAACAATAAGATCAGTATGTCACGCATGCCCAGCTATAGCACAAAAAAAGAATAAATATGCTTAAAAAGTAGATATACACCCACTAATCACCTAAAATGCCGCTTTTATCGCAGCTACTGTTGGCATTTTGTCATCTTGCTGCCATCTTTAAGCCTTACACCTGTGTTGTCTTTTCAGAAGGAAGCCCCAAGCCCGTGCGCACTACTGAACTTGTTTCCGGTTTTCGTCAGTCTGCCCCTTATGTTAATGCTCACCGCGGCAAAACCTTTGTGGTCATGCTCGGTGGTGAAGCTATTAGCCAAAGCGGTTTTCGCAGCATTATTAACGACATTGCCCTACTAAACAGCCTGGGCATTAAAATTGTGCTGGTGTATGGCGCCAGGCCTCAAATTAATGCGGCACTGCAGCAAGCCGGCTTAGAGCCTACTTACCATAACCGCGTGCGGGTAACCGATGACGACTCGTTTAAACTGATTAAGCAAGTCGCTGGTGCGCTGCAACTGGATATAACTGCCCGGCTGTCGATGAGTTTAAGCAATACCCCGATGCAAGGCGCGCAAATTAACGTGGTAAGCGGTAACTTTGTTATCGCCCAGCCACTGGGTGTCGACGAAGGTATCGATTATCACCATAGCGGCCGGGTACGCCGTATTGATGCGGCCGGTATCCGCCGCCAGCTGGATAATAACGGCATAGTGCTGATGGGGCCAATAGCGGCCTCGGTTACCGGTGAAAGCTTTAACCTTACCGCCGAAGATATTGCTACCCAGGTCGCGGTAAAACTGAAAGCCGACAAAATGATTGGCTTTAGTGAAATTGGCGGTATCGTTGGCGAAAATGGCGAGATAACGGCAGAGTTAATGCCAAACTACGCCGAAAGAATTATGCTGGAGATGGAGCAGCAACCCAATGCCTGCCCCGGTACACTGGCGTTTTTGCATGCCGCTATTACTGCCTGCCGCTCCGGTGTGCCACGCTGCCACTTAGTTAGCTACGACGAAGATGGCGCCCTGCTGCAGGAGCTGTTCTCGCGTGATGGTATCGGTACACAAATTGTTACCGAATCGGCAGAAAAACTACGCGCAGCCACTATTTCAGATATCGGCGGTATTCTGGATTTGATCAGGCCGCTGGAGCAGCAAGGCCTGCTGGTGCGCCGCTCCCGTGAACAACTGGAGATGGAAATAAACCAGTTTACCTTAATTGAACGCGATGGCTTAGTGATTGGCTGTGCGGCACTGTATCCGTTCCCGGAAGAAAATGTCGGCGAATTTGCCTGTCTGGCAGTGCACCCGGATTACCGCGATGCCGACCGCGGCAGTCTGCTGCTAAAAAGCATTATTCAGCAAGCGCGGCAGCGTAAGTACGACAAACTGTTTGCCCTGACCACCCGCAGCATTCACTGGTTTTTAGAACAAGGCTTTGAGCTGTTAACGGTAGACGATTTACCGGCACAGAAAAAGCAGCTATATAACTACCAGCGCCGCTCTAAAATTCTGGCGATTACGCTGTAATCAGCCCGGCTGTTGTATCTGCGCGGCAACCTGCTGGCCCAGGGCCCGCGCAGTAGTCCATTTACCACCCGACACTGTTAACAACTGGCCCTGCCAGCTAAGCTGATATTCGCGGCTGGCTTTGCTGGCATTGGCTGTGCCCCCAAGCAAAGGCCGTACACCGGCAAAATCTGCCAGCACTGCATCGCGCTGGCGCGCCGGTAAAAAGTAGTGATTGTATACACCAAGCAGGTAATCACGCTCGGCATCAGAGCAGACTATAGCCTCATCCAACTGCTGGCGCACTTCGGTGGTGCCTAGCAAGGTTTTGCCCTGATACGGCAACACAAACACAATCCGCGCTTCGCCCGGCACTTCCAGCATATGGCCGTAACGGCTGATTGGCGGCAGCAATAAATGGCTGCCGCGCACTAAGTCCAGCGGTTGCTGCGGCAAGTCCGATTGCTGCAACAGCTGCTGGCTCCAGGGCCCGGCCACGTTTACTATGCGGTCAAACTGCTGCCAGCCGTTGTTAAGCAATATCTTGCCATCTGTTGTTACCTGCTGCACCGGGCTATGCTCAAAAATGCGCACCCCGGCTTTAGTACACTGCCGCGCCATCCACAGACCCAGCTTTTGGTCGTCCATCTGGCCATCAAAAAACAGATAAGCCCCGGTTAACCCTTCGCTTTTCAATTGTGGCGAACAGCGCAGTGCCTGCGCAGCCGTTAACCAGCGATGGCGGCCAATACCTTTTCTGCCGGCAAAAGTGTCATACAGCCACAGGCCTATTTTTAGCTGCCAGCGGGCGCGGCGCGAGTTATTATACAGCGGATACAAAATGGGCAGGCGGCGGGTTAACTGCGGCGCTTTTTTTAACCACCAGCGCCGCTCTTGCAAAGCCTCGCGCACCAGACGGAATTCACCCTGTTCTAAATAGCGCAGACCGCCATGCAGCAGCTTCGAGGAGGCCTGGCTGGTAGCCTGCATCAGGCCGTCCCGCTCAAACAGGCTAACATCATGCCCGGCCAGCGCCAGTTGCCAGGCGCTGCTTAAGCCATTAATGCCTCCGCCCACTACTGCTATTTTCATCCGGTATCTGCCTTAGTTTGTCAGTGCAATATCATCGCGGTGTACCACTTCCTCGCTGGGGCAAAACCCCAGTGTGTCAGCAATTTGCTGGCTGTGTAAGCCTTTAATTAACTGTAGTTCAGTTGCGCTGTACTGGCAGATACCTTTTGCCAGTTGCTTGCCACCGCTGTCACACAACCAGATAGCGTCGCCTTTATCAAACTGACCAGTTACCGCGGTAACGCCCTTTGCCAGCAAAGAAGCGCCCTTATGCAACAGTGCCTGCACTGCACCACTGTCCAGTACAATACTGCCATGGCTTTTCAGGCTGTGCAGCAGCCAGTGTTTTTTTGCACTGAGCCGGTCTTGCTGGCGTACAAATAACGTACCGGCCTGCTCACCTTTGAGTAAAGCATCAAAACTTTCGGCTTTCTGGCCGTTAATAATCAAAGTATCTACGCCCAGCCGGGTAGCTTTTTCTGCTGCCTGAATTTTGGTTACCATGCCGCCGGTACCAATAGCGTGGTGGCTGCCGCCTGCCATGGCATAAATGGCGGCATCAACCTGCTCTACTCTGGGGATAAACCGCGCATCTGGTGTAGTTCTTGGGTTGGCACTGTACAGCCCGTCAATATCCGAGCAAATAATCAGTACATCCGCATCAACCAATACCGCCACCATCGCGGCCAGGTTGTCGTTGTCACCTACTTTCAGCTCCGCCGTAGCAACACTGTCGTTTTCATTCACAACCGGCAGTATCTGGTTCGCCAGCAAGGTACGCAGCGTATTGTCGATATTAAGATACCGGCGCCGGTCGGCCAGATCATCATGTGTCAGTAAAATCTGGGCGCAACGGAAATCAAATAAATGGCTCCAGGTGGCCATCATCTGGGTTTGGCCTACGGCGGCCATAGCTTGTTTAATATTGATAGGTAACGGATGGTGTGAAAAAGCAATGGCCGAACGCCCGGCGGCGACACTGCCGGAAGACACCAACACCACTTCAACGCCTAGCTGACGGCATTCGCTGATAAAGCGCGCAATAGCGAGTAAATAACGGGTAGAACACCCTTTGGCATCGGGGGAGATCAGCGCACTGCCAACCTTGATCACAATGCGCCGCCAGGCTGAATTTAACATAGACACACCTTCACGCTGCTGTAGTGGCAGCAGCTTAAAGTTCAGGCGTCTATATGTCTATTTAATTTTGAGAGCGGGCTACTTTTACCTCACAGTTGCCGGGCGACAAATGGGTAAAGCCGCCATAAGCAGCAATAATCAGTTGCTCGTCAGTAAGTTTTCTTACCTGCCAGCTAACCTGGCCACTACCGAAAGCCGGGTGGTCAATAACAAAAGAGCCTGGGGTCTGACGAATAGCATATTTAAAGGTGTCTTGGCGTTGGCCCTGGCTGATATGCTGCACCATCTGCCGCTCGCTGAAAATCCAGGTTTTACGCATGGCGCTGTCCAGCGTAACAGTGCCGTCAGCCACAACAGAAGTGCCTATTTCGCACCAACTGCCAGAAATTAACTGATTAATATCCACGGCCTGTTGTTCACCAAAGCGAATATCTACTTTTACTTCGTCACCACCACGGCAAGGCTCGCCCTGAAATACCACGTCACCATTAGCAGCCGTACATTTATATACTTCAGCACTGATATAAGGCGCAACCAGCAGACTGGCGAGCGGTAAATATAACCGTATCATTATTGTCATTATTCAATCCCTTAGTGCACACTGGCAAACTGCGTGCAGACAAAATCCTGCTTACAATACTGAAAAAACCACCTAAAGTGAATCATGCTTACATAAATATACAAAATAGCAACAAAAGCTTTTTCTTAGTTCCGTTATAGTTCAGCCCGAATTCAGCTGTCAGCACTATGCTAAACAGAATAATTTATCGGGAGTTTCTTATGCGCCGTTCAGCTTTATTAGTATCTTTATTATCTGCCAGCCTGGTAATGGCAGGTTGTGCCACCAACGGATATTCTAACACTGCCAAGGGTGCCGCTATAGGTGGTGTGGTTGGTGCTGTTGCAGGTAAAGCCACCGGTAACCATAAAGACAAACGTCTGGTTATCGGCGCTGCCATTGGCGCCTTAACCGGTGCTGCTGTAGGCAGCTACATGGACAACCAGGAAAAAGCCCTTAATAAAGAGTTAAGCGGCAGTGGCGTAAAAGTGGTGCGCGATGGCGACAAATTACGCCTGGATATTCCGGCTCAGCTAACATTTGATATTAACCGTTCAGACATCCGCTCTAACCTGTACCCGGTGTTTAATGATATTGCCAAGGTACTACGTGATTATGAAAAAACCATGTTGGTTATTGCCGGCCACACTGATGATACCGGAGCTTATCAATATAATATGACATTGTCGCAGGCGCGCGCTGACAGTGTTAAACAGTATCTGACGGCACAGAATGTACAGGCCATTCGTATTGAAACTCAGGGTTATGGCCCAAGTTACCCAATAGTGCCAAACACCTCTGAAGCCAACCGCGCGCTAAACCGCCGGGTAGAAATTCATATTGAGCCTGTAGTGGAATAACCACCACAGCAAAACAAAAAAGCGGCCTGGGCCGCTTTTTTTATTGTTGCAAAAGATTATTGCTCTGTTGTTTCTGCCGCTGAAATTTCTAACAACTCTACTTCAAATACCAGCACGCTGTTTGGCTTAATAACGCCCATATCGCGCTCGCCGTAGGCTAGCTCTGCTGGAATAGTAAACTTAAACTTAGAACCTACGTTCATCAGCTGTACGCCCTCTGTCCAGCCTGGAATAACGCGGTTTAACGGGAACTGTGCCGGTTCACCACGATCCAGTGAACTGTCAAACTTGGTGCCGTCAGTTAAGGTACCCACATAATGTACTTTCACGGTATCAGTTGCAGCTGGCTTGGCGCCGTCTGCCGCCTGCAGTACTTCGTACTGTAAGCCTGATTCAGTTACCGTTACGCCTTCTTTCTTGGCGTTTTCTTCTAAGTATGTTTTACCGGCTGCAATAGCCTGCGCGGCTTCTGCTTCCACTACCGCAGCTTGTTTTTCACGGAACTGTTCTTCCAGTGCGGTCATCATGGTTTGCACTTCTTCTTCAGTCAGTGCGGTTTTATCAGCAATAGCGTCTTGTACACCACGTAAAATTAACGCGCTGTCCAGCGACAGACCCATTTTGCTGTATTCGTCCAGCGTGCTGTCCAGGTAACGGCCAACAGACACACCTAAGCTATAAGATTGTTTGGCTTCGTCAGTATCCAGCACAGCTGGCTTTTGCTCTGCTTCTTTCTGACAGGCTGCAAGAGTAATAACAGCCACTGCGACCAGTGACATTTTGGTAACTAAGCGCATTCGGTTCTCCAAGATTTACGCAGCCAGGCTGCAAAAGTATGTTTTAATAGTGTCCAATGAACTGACCTATACTAACGGTTTGTGCGGATGAGGTTAACACCCGACATGAAATATCCTGTGTTTTTTCTGCTATTACTGCTTTGTGGCTGCGAAAAACTGACATCAACGCCACCGGTGCAACAATTTCCGCATGTGGCTCAGGGTAGCTACGCCGCAGCTTTGTCAGATGATGGCCGCTACAGTGCTGTATCGTCAATTCAGGATGGTGTGGCGTTGTGGGATTTGCAAACCAATGCGTTAAAATACCAGTGGAAGCATCAGGACAGCGCTGAAAATCTGGTGTTTAGCCTGGCAATAAGCCATAACAACAGCCATGTGTTCACGGCAGATCAAAACACCTATGCGTTGTGGCAGCTTAGTAACGGCGAAAATGTCGGGTTTTGGCAATTAGATGCCGCTACCGTGCGCGACGTAGCCGTTTCGGATAACGGTGAACATTTATTAATTGGTAAAAGTAATGGTGGTGTGCAGCATATTACGCTGGCATCAGGCCGGCGGCTGGAGTTTTTAGGCCATACCGAGCGCATTAACAGTGTAGCCATGTCACCCAATGGCCGTTACGCCTTAACCGGCGGTAACGACTACAAAGCACATTTGTGGGATACGCAAAGCGCTCAAATTTTATATAGCTTTAGCCACCCCAGCCGGGTAACCAAAGTAGCACTGGACCCGCAAGGCCGTTATGCCTTTACTGCCGACAGCCAGGATTTAGCGCAAATTTGGGATATTCAAACCGGCCAGTTAGTCAGCACGTTAAAATTTACCGCCCGCCAGCAAATATTCAGTGCAGTACGCTTTAGCCGCGATGGTAAATATCTCGCCACTGGCGCCCCCACTCGCAAACTGGCGTTATGGGATGTGCAAAGCGGCCGCGAGTTGCAGCAATGGCAAGTCGGCGTAAAACCAGACAGCCGCCCGCCCAGCGCGGTAGTGCATGCGGTAGCATTTTTAACAGACAACAAGCTGATAAGCGAAAGCTCCAGTGGCATAGCCGAAGTATGGGAGATAACAGATGACACCAAGTGAGCAGGAATTACAGCTGCATATTATTGAGTTGGAGAGCAAACTGGCGTTTCAGGAAGATACGGTAAACAGCTTAAGCAATGAATTGCTGGAGCACCAAAAACGCATAGACCGGCTGGCCCAGCAGGTAATGCTGCTGGCCGAGAAACTACGCAACCTGCCGGACGATCAGGGTATATTGCGGCCGGAGGAAGAGCCACCACCGCCGCATTATTGATTAGAGCAAATAAATGTCGAATACATGATTGTTGCACAAGCAGCGCATTTCCCACGCTGACACGCCGTAAACCCATCCATGGGGGCTCGACTCAGGCATCCATGCCTTCAACGGTCAGCTTAGGGTAATACGCTGCCTGTCAGATATGCTGCAGGTTATTCCGGCTTAAAAACGCCGATAACCTGCTCGGCGGCGCGGCTGGCTTTGGCTATCTGCGCTTCGGGCTGCACCATCTGGTGGCCGCATGCCACGCATTCGACTTTTTCTACGTTATTTTCCAAAAACAACATCATCGTGTCTACCGCCTTGCATTTCGGGCAGCTGGCGCCGGCAATAAAACGTTTCTTTTTACGTGTTGTCATATCGCACCTCATCAGGTTACCACGGCGATTTTATCCGCCAAGCCTTGGTTTGTTGGCGTTATACGGGTAAATTAGCAACCCAATTCAGTACACAGGAAAAAACATGATCCAACTGCAACAGGTCGAATTGCGCCGCGGTATTCAGTGTTTGTTTCAGGGCGCCGATCTTACCGTATTTCCGGGGCAAAAGGTGGGAATTGTCGGTGCTAACGGCTGTGGTAAATCCAGCTTGTTTGCCTTACTGCAAAATAAACTGCACGCCGATGCTGGTAATATCAGTATTCCTTCGAGTTGGCATATTTCCACCGTAGCACAGGAAACACCCGCGCTGGACTGCAGCGCGATGGATTATGTACTGCAAGGTGACGAGCAGTTATTTCCGTTACTGTTAAAAGTGCGCACCGGTTGCAGCGAAAGTGATTTAGCCGCAATACACCTGCAAATTGAAGCCTTAGACGGCTACCGCGCTGAAGCCAAAGCCGGTATTTTGCTCGACGGTCTGGGATTTAGTGGTGAAGCACAACAACACGCCGTCAAATCGTTCTCTGGTGGCTGGCGTATGCGGTTAAACCTGGCACGCGCGTTAATGAAACGCGCCGAACTGTTATTACTGGATGAACCCACTAACCACCTCGATTTAGACGCCGTACTCTGGCTGGAAAAGTATCTGGCTAACTATCAGGGCACCCTGCTGCTTATCAGCCACGACCGCGACTTTCTTGATGCGGTAACTGACAATATTGTGCATATCGAGCGCCAAACGCTGACAGTGTACAAAGGCAACTACAGCCAGTTTGAACGCCAGCGCGCTGAGCAGTTGTCACAGCATCAGGCCAATTTTGACAAACAGCAGCGCCAGGTGGCGCATCTACAAAAATTTATCGACCGTTTTAAAGCTCAGGCCACCAAAGCGCGCCAGGCACAAAGCCGGATTAAAGCGCTGGAGCGGATGACTGTGTTAGCGCCAGCGCATGTAGATTCGCCGTTCAGCTTTAGCTTTCGTGAACCCAAAGCACTGCCCAATCCATTATTAAAAATGGAAAACGTGCAGGCTGGTTACGCCGACAATATTATTTTAAGCCAGATTAAATTTCAGCTGTTGCCCGGCAGCCGCATTGGTTTGCTTGGCCGCAACGGCGCCGGTAAATCTACCCTAATTAAACTGCTGTCTGGTGGTATGACGCCGCAAAGCGGTGAAGTATGGTATGCCAACGGCGTAAGTTTGGGCTATTTTGCCCAGCATCAGCTGGAGACGCTACGGCCACAGGATTCCCCCTTGCAGCATCTGGTAAGGTTAGACCCGTTAGTACCCGAGCAAAAACTGCGCGACTTTTTGGGTGGTTTTGGCTTTCATGGTGATAAAGCACTGGAAGCCTGTGCTCCATTTTCCGGCGGCGAAAAGGCCCGTTTAGTACTGGCCTTAATCGTGTATCAACGCCCCAATCTGTTACTGCTGGATGAACCAACCAACCACCTTGATTTGGATATGCGTGAAGCCATAGTGATGGCGCTGCAGGAGTTTGAAGGCGCCATTGTTATCGTATCGCACGACCGGCATTTGCTCAGCAGCTGTACCGACGAGTTTTATTTAGTCGCCCATGGCCGCGTAGCACCCTTTGACGGCGATTTGACCGACTATTACCAGTGGCTGCAACAAGATGCACGGCAAGCAGCCAATGCCGCTCAGGCTGATACGCCAGCCAGCAGTAATGTGGTGCGTAAAGATCAGAAGCGGCTGGAAGCTGACTTGCGCAATTTGCTCAGGCCTGTAAAGCAAAAAGTGGAAAAGCTGGAGCTGCAACAGGAAAAGCTGACTAAAGAGCTGGCGGCGATAGAAGAAAAAATGGCCGACCCCGATATTTACGACGCTAAACGTAAAGCTGAGCTGACCGAATTGCTGGCGAAACAAGCCAGCGCCAGCAGCAGCCTGGCCAGTATTGAAGAAGACTGGTTTATGGCACAGGATGAACTGGAGCAAAAAACTGCGCAGTTCTGGCAAAACAATGCTTAACCATCACAGCAAAATGGCTGAGCCGATCAGCGCGGAACAGCTGTGGCAATTTAGCCTTGTACTCTACCCTCAGGTAAAAAACCTCTGTCTGCAATGGCAGAATGAGCTGAGCGCCAACGTTAACCTGCTGCTGCTACTGTGCTATTTAGAACAGCAGCAGCTTAGCTTAACCGCCTCTGAGCTGCAGCAACTGGCAGCAAAACTGGAAAACTTCAGCGCGCAGTTTACCAAGCCATTACGCACACTGCGGCAAAACAGCGCTGCAGCCCCGCTACTGCCGGCACAACAGCAGACGTTAAAGCAGGCGTTGCTACAAGCCGAGCTGGAACTGGAAAAGCTGGAACAACAGCTGCTGCTGCAACACTGTCCGGCGCTAAGCAAGAAAGCCGCACCGTTGCTGGAGCTGTATTTAGCGCAACTCAACGCTGATATCGACGCACTGTCAGCGCAAATACTTGATCTGCGTCAAGCCAGCAAACGGTTAAAGCAGCACAGCGGCTAATCTTTGATCTGTATCAGTTAAGCCGGTTATTGCTTTGCCTACACTTGCGCTAACAACACAGCAAGAGGGTAAGGTTATGAACCTGTGGCAAGAATTTTTAAACGACCCGGTAATTTTTATCTCTTTTAGCGGCTTGGCTATAGTGATTGGCTTATGTATTTTTTACGCCGTGTACTTTATGTATAAAGTCGGACACGAGCAGCCCGACGGTAAATAGTTGCAGTTGCTAATAAGGTTTCGGTTTTGCCGGTAATGCACTGGCATAAAACAGCAGCTCGCCGGGGCAAGGATCGGCGTTTTCCGGCAGGCCTGCCGGAACCAGCTGTTGCAAACTAAACCCCATGCCGGCTAACCAATTTGGCAAGTCCTTTCGCACAACCCCTGAGACGAAACGTTCTTTACTGATCGCCAGCGCTATATCGGCCAACCAGCGTTGCTGAGCGAATTGAGGCCGGCCCTGTTGATCCAACTGCATCTGGGTGGCCACAAGCTGCAGCGGGGCGCTCACACTTTGGCACAATTGCTGGAACAAGGTTTTAATTGCTGGCTCTGTTATATACATCAGCACGCCTTCAGCCAATACCAGCGTTGGCCGGTTAGCAGAAAATGCGGCGGTGTCTGCCAGCAATTCAGCCACACTGCAGCAAGCCAGATCGGCACCTTTGATACACAGGTTTGGCGACAGTGCATTTAAGCGGTGTAAAGCCGCCTGTTTTATAGCTATGGTGCAGGGCCTGTCAATTTCGACTACCTGCAGATGCTTATATTTGGCACTGAATATGGCTCCCAGCGCGTCAAAACCGGCACCAATAATTACCAATTGCTCAATACCCTGCTGTTCTACCTGTTGCTGTATCCAGGCATTAATATGGCGCTTGCGCCACTGATAGTGCGCCATGATACCCGGCAGGCTACATTGCAACAGGTCGCTAAATAAAGCGCGGCTCCATCGCCAGCGCAACATGGCCAGTAACAAGCGGCCCCGCCATCCACTGTGCTGTAATACTTGCCTGGCGAGTTGCTGGTTGAGGCTGCCAGGCCCATCACCCGGGGACCCCGGCCAACACTGGCTGACACAAATAAGTAGGCTGGTATTACTCATTTTAACTCCCCGTTAAACAGGTCGCTGTAATGGCGGTACCAGTTGCTTTGAAAGCGCAGCGCAGGATCGTAAACACGTTTTTGCTGCAAAAACCTGGCAAACTGCGGATAACAGGCAACAACTTGCTGTTTAGTGGCAAAGGGGTGATAAGTAAGAAAATAGCTACCCTGATACCGAATTGCAATATCAATCAGGCGGCGAAAATGTGTCGCCGAGGCGGCGATTGCAGCTGGCTGATGATCAATATGCAGGTTAAAAATGACGCAGGCATAGTCTTGTCTGGCCCAGGCTAATACGGTTTCCGTATCGCGGCGGATAAACCGTACCGTGCCATATATTAAGTCTACGTTATGTCGCCGGAAGTCTTCTGCGCAGTCTGCCATAAAGTGTTCTAATGCTGGCAACGGCACATAAAGCTCGGTAATCATTTCACTACCGGCACAGCCCCGGGCTAACTGTTGATCAAGCAGCAGATGATAATCGTCCAGATAAATACTTAACTGATGGCTATCTGACCAGTAGCGCTGGCCACTGGATGCCAGGTAAAACTGTGAAAACCGGCGAAATGCCTCTGCTTTATCAGTATGGGCCAGATACAACAGCTGCTGCCAATTGGCTTTACTAAGGCGCAGTTGCTGTTTGTCTATCGGTGTTGTGGCTACCGGGCGATAGCAGGAATATACCCCGTGGCGCAAAAAGCCCGGAGATGCCGGCGCCGTCTCAAACTGAAAATCACCGTATAAATAACCGGCTTGTATCCGTTGTGGCAGCGTCTGTATCATCTGCGCTAAAGTACACAGCTCAACCTCGCGCACTACCTGTTGTCGTACCGCTAATTGCAGGGTTGCTGTTACAACAATACCAAATAAACCATAGCCTCCCACCACCAGCCGGAATAACTCTGTATTCTGCTGTCGGCTGCAATGCACTAACTGGCCATCGGCATTCACCAGCTCGAAACTGATAATATCAGCCACAAAAGGCGGCATATTCAGGCCCCGGCCATGAATATTGGCTGCAATAGCACCACCCACACTCAGCCGGTCGGCTCCGGTTTGCTTTTGCCTGATGCCCCACTGCCTGCTGGCACCATGTTGCATGACATGTAATTTACGCATTAACTCCGGCCACTGCATACCGGCTTGAACTGTTACCTGCCCCAGCTGCGGGTCAAAGTGCTCCAACTGGTTTAACCGGCTAAGTTCAAGCAGTACACCGCCGGTAACAAATTGCTGCCCGCCCATAGCATGACGGCCACCGGCAACAACTAAAGTGCTGCCGTCTTTATTTGCTTGTATTACAACGTTTATTACCTCTTCCACTGTTTTTGGCTGCAAATAGCGCTGCATCACAGTTGGGTTTAATTTGGCATGCACATCATTTACAACTACCGCTGGCTCTGGCTTATTACACATAACATAACTCCTGTTTGCAGGTTATGCGCCGACACTAGCTGACAGTTAGCAACTTATGCTATACAAACATTCAAAGTATTAGATTCCGCTACCTTAAGGCGCGACTAAGGCGACTATGACGAACCAAACCAATCAACTGATTGCTGCACTAAAGCACTGCCTGAAAGCCAAAGGCATAAGCTATCGCCACTTAGCAGAGCAACTGCAGCTAAGTGAGGCCAGCGTTAAACGTATCTTTGCCAAGCATAGTTTTACCCTAAACCGGCTGGAGCAAATTTGCCGGGTTCTGGATATCAGCTTGTATGAACTGGCGAAAATGAGCAGCCTGGCAAAAGACAGCCTGCCCAGACAATTAAGCCCGGCACAAGAACAGGCACTGGCCGATGACCCTATCCTGCTGACATATTTATACCTGCTGTTAAATGGCTGGCAACCTGCGAAGATTAATAGCCGCTACCAGTTGGATGAACTTAAAAGCACCCGGCTGTTAGCTGCACTGGATCGCTTAAAACTGATTGAATTGCAGCCTTACAACAAAGTGCGGTTGCTGGTAGCACGCGATTTACAGTGGCGGCCAAATGGCCCAGTGCGCCGTCGCTATGAACAACAGGTGAAAATGATGTTTATTGATGACAGCTTTACTGCACCGGGGCATTTACTGCGTCTGGAAACTGCCGAGCTGTCCAGTGCGTCTGTCAGCATTTTACAGCGCCGTTTAACCCAGCTTAGTGAACACTTTGCTGAGCTGGCTGAGTTAGATTTGGCAACCGAATCTACAGACAAAAAAGGTGTTGGGTTATTAGTAGCATTAAGACCATGGGTATTTGATATGGTGCTGGCACAAACCGCGAAGAGCTGAAGAGCTTACTCTAACGCCAGATACTGCAGTTTATCCGGCACGCCATTCCAGGCATCGGCATCGGTTGGCGCCGGTTTTACTTCGCGGATATTTGGCCACAGCGCAGCCAGTTCAGCATTTAGCTGAATAAAACCGTGCTGCTCTGCCGGCACTTTATCTTGCTGCACTATGGCATTGGCCGGGCACTCCGGCTCACACAAGCCGCAATCAATGCAAATAACCGGATCTATGGCCAGAAAGTTGGGGCCTTCAAAAAAAGCATCTACCGGGCATACCGCAACGCAGTCGGTGTATTTGCATTTTATACAGTTATCCAGCACCACAAAGGCCATAGCGTATCGATTCCTATTGTTTCAGGGGGCGATCATACTGCAGCGCTGTGAAAAAACAACCTATCAGTCGCTATCGGGCACGAACCTGACAACTCACGCTAACACGCCGTGAACCCATCCCTGGGGGCTCGATTCGGCCATCCTGGCCTGCAACGGTTAGCTTAGAGTAGTCAGGTTCTCGCTGAAAAGTCCGTCAGTTTTAAAACGAATACGG
This sequence comes from Rheinheimera hassiensis, assembly GCF_022436675.1. Classification (GTDB taxonomy): domain Bacteria; phylum Pseudomonadota; class Gammaproteobacteria; order Enterobacterales; family Alteromonadaceae; genus Alishewanella; species Alishewanella hassiensis. Next base: position 584,248 of record NZ_JAKUJZ010000001.1, read on the forward strand.
ACATAACCCGATGCTTGACGTAAAATAACCTAATCTTGTGAGCTGCCCGCCTGTTGCTGCGCAGCAATGACACCGATTTGGAAACCCTATGCTGCGCCTGACCGAAATAAAACTGCCGTTAAACCACGACGAAAATGCACTAACTGCCGCCATTATCGATAAACTTAAACTAAAACCAGAGCAACTGCATAGCTTTACGGTATTTAAACGCGGCTTTGATGCGCGCAAAAAAACCGATATCCAGCTTATTTACACTCTGGATATTGAGGTGGATAACGAAGCGGCACTGCTGCACACCTTTGCCAAAGACCAGCATGTAAAACCGTCGCCGGATACCAGTTATAAATTTGTCGCTCAGGCTCCGGCCATGCTAAGCGAGCGCCCCATTGTTATCGGCCTTGGCCCCTGTGGTTTATTTGCCGGCTTAGTGCTGGCACAAATGGGCTTTAAGCCGATTATTTTAGAGCGCGGCAAAGAAGTACGTGAGCGCACTAAGGACACCTTCGGCTTTTGGCGTGGTAAAGAGCTAAACCCCGAGTCTAACGTGCAGTACGGCGAAGGCGGCGCCGGTACCTTTTCCGATGGCAAGTTGTACAGCCAGGTAAAAGACCCTAAGCATTATGGCCGCAAAGTAATGAGTGAGTTTGTTGCCGCCGGTGCGCCGGACGAAATTATGTATGTAAGTAAGCCACATATCGGTACCTTTAAGCTGGTAAGCATGGTAGAAAAAATGCGCGCCACCATTATTGAGCTGGGTGGCGAAATTCGCTTTAGCAGCCGGGTAGACGACTTACATATTGAAGATGGCCAAATAACAGGTTTAACGCTGGCAACAGGCGAGCGCTTAAACAGCCGCCATGTGGTGCTGGCAGTGGGCCACAGCGCGCGCGATACTTTTCAAATGCTGTATGACAAAGGCGTTTATGTCGAAGCCAAGCCGTTTTCCATTGGTTTTCGCATCGAACACGAGCAATCAATGATTGACGAATGCCGCTTTGGCCCCAATGCCGGTAACCCGATTTTAGGCGCCGCCGATTATAAACTGGTGCATCACTGTAACAATGGCCGCACCGTATATAGCTTTTGCATGTGCCCGGGTGGCACAGTAGTGGCTGCAGCGTCAGAGCAAGGCCGTGTGGTTACCAACGGCATGAGCCAGTATTCTCGCCACGAACGTAATGCCAACAGCGCTATAGTTGTAGGTATAGACCCGGAACGTGATTATCCCGGCCACCCGTTGGCAGGTATTGAGTTGCAGCGCAATCTGGAAGCCTTAGCGTTTAAAGTCGGCGGTGAAAACTACCATGCGCCGGCGCAATTAATCGGTGATTTCTTAGCAGACAAAACCTCGGCCGAATTGGGCGATGTTAAGCCTTCTTATACCCCTGGTATCACCCTCACTGATCTGACACAGGTACTGCCCGACTTTGCCATTGCCGCTATTCGCGAAGCCATACCAGCGTTTGACAGGCAAATTAAAGGCTTTGCTAAGGCCGATGGTTTACTGACTGGGGTAGAAACACGCACCTCGTCACCTATTTGCATTAAACGCGGTGCAGATTACCAAAGCATTAATATCAAAGGTTTATATCCGGCAGGTGAAGGTGCCGGTTACGCTGGCGGTATTTTATCCGCCGGTATAGACGGCATTAAAGTAGCCGAAGCAGTAGCACTGGCGATGTTGGGCTAAAGCAGGCTTAATTAAACAGGCTCGCCAGGTGTTGTAACACGGTGTTTTACCACCGCAGCATCGCTTAACATAATTCTGTTACCACCTGCTTTTTTTGCCCGGTACATGGCATTGTCGGCGCTAAGCATTAATGCCTGTGCTTCATTGCTGTGCTGCGGATACAAAGCCACGCCAACACTGGGCTGCACCTGCAAGGACGTGTCAGCTAAAGTAAAAGGCTGGTTTAGCGCCTGGCGGATTTTTTCTGCCAGCAGCAGGGCGAGATCTTCACTATCAACCTGCTGCAGTAAAATAACAAATTCATCGCCTCCAAAGCGCGCCACAGTATCGCTGCTACGCAAACAGCACTGTATACGCAGGGCAGTATGTTGCAGTAATTCGTCACCAATATGATGGCCGTAATTATCATTAATCTGTTTAAATTTATCTAAATCCAGATATAACAACGCAAACTGGCTTTGCTCGCGTTCGGCCGTGATCAGCGCCAGCTGCAGCCTGTCGTAAAACAGTTCACGGTTAGGCAATTGCGTTAACTGATCATACAGCGCATTGCGGTGCAGCCGATCCAGCATTTGTTTGCGCTCTATGGCCACTGCCACCTGTACCGAAACAAACTCGAGCAATTCCATTTCACTATTGCGGTAACGGGGCGCGTCTGCACTGTTTTGTACCATTAAGGCGCCCATAACCGCAGTGTGTGATTTTAGCGGCACACCTAACCAGTTAATGGCTGTGCCAACTGACAATTGCTGCAACTTTGCTGGCAATTCCGCTTTATTATCGCCGGTAAGCAGCACAGTTTCCGAGCGCCTGACTACCTCGGCACATAATGCCAAAATGTCAAAACCTGAGGGCACTGCACTTATTTGCAGTAGCGAATCATAGGCAAAGTCTAATTGCCCGCTGTTTGCATCTGGCAATACGATGGCAAAGCGGCACATGGGTATTAAGCCAGCAATAATATGCTGAATGCTGTTGTACAATCCGGGTAAATCGTCGCTGGCAAAAGCCGCTTCTGAAATAGCATAAACGGCGGCCTGACGCGCCTCTATTTTTTTGCTGCGGGTAATGTCCCGTGCTACGGCTACACGGCGTTTATCGGTGTCTGACCAGCGGGCCGACCATAACAAATACACTGTCTGGCCATCTTTGCGGATATAACGGTTTTCAAAGTCCACTTTTACCGCGCCAGCATTTATTTCATTGGCCGTTTGCAAGGTGCGGGCCCTGTCGTCCGGGTGTACCAGCTCAATCATCGGCCGCCCCAACAATTCCTCTGGGGTGTAACCAAAAATACGTTCAGCACCGGCGCTGACAAATTCAAAACGGCCGTCTTTATCTACTACGCAGATGGCATCCAGCAGTAAATCAATATATTGGCTAAGGGCTTTGTAACTGTCAGTATTCATAAAACTGCGAAACAACTACAACAGGGAGTTTGTTAAACCTTAGCATGAATCAACAAGGATATCTGGTGGTGCAGGCCGGTTTACATAAAATAAAGCTAATATTCTTCCTGTAATATCCGGCATTGCATTGGCTGAACATTCGAATGAAAATCAGTAAACACAGACCCTACGCTATACAACAGCAATACTTTCATCGTTTAAATGACTCCACCGAGGTCTTTGGATTTGCATTTTTAATAAAATGTATCAGCTCGTCTAACTTTCTCTCCAAGTCAAGAATAGTAAAGTCTGGTTGAAAGTGCTCTGTAATATACTGAGCAACCTTCACTTTACTTGCCTGTACTTCTTTGGACTTACTGCGCTTTGCCTTAATTGTTAAACGGTTGTCATACACACCCAGTTCTGTAGCTATGTTTGACTCAGGGTGAGTGTGACCCAGAGCTTCTGCTATTTGCTCTGCAGGCAAGTAGTTTTCAACCTCCCGGCCTTGCGTTATCCAACAAAGCCTCTGTTGCTCCTCAAACGATTTTCTTAACCGCTGAGTATTAGCTTTCAATAAAGCCCTGGCAGTACTTTTATCAGAGTCCATCAGAATTGCTGAATTTCGGTTCATTCTGCTAAGGGAAATAAAATCGTCCAGCAGTTCTTTTTCATCTCCACCGGTTATATGGTGTGATAACTGTCCACCATAAAACATGATAGAAAAATGCACGCCTTCCAATAGCTCCGGCGCTTTCTGACTAAGCCACCAGTTCAGGTAAATACGGTCAGACGGGCCTTCAACCCAGATGATGCTGTTGGTTTGCAATAAATCCGAGGGGTGATAACCAAGATCCCAGCAAACTTGCGCCCGGTGTTGGTTTGCGGTGATATGACTTACTTTGGATTGCCCATCCTCAAGCCTGACATGATAAATCTCGGCATCTTTAACATCCATAAAGGCTGCGGAGTGCGTGGTTATGAAATACTGATTGCTTGTCGATTTTTGCAAATAACGGATCAGCTTTTTTTGTAATAACGGGTTTAAATGCAGTTCCGGCTCTTCCAGGCAAATCACTGTCTCATCATGTAAGGTACAAGCAACGGCAAGAATAATCACTTCATGAATGCCCGACCCTAGCGATTCTATTGGCAGTACTTTGTCATTCATACGAACATGGATTGTATTGCGCTCATAAGGAACCGTGATTGTGGCACCGTCAGAGTCAACTACTTCACGCAAAAACTGATTTATTGCATCAAATTTATCCCTTAGTGACTGCTTAAGGATATTAGGACTTTCAAGCTCTGCCAGCCTTTCTATAATTCCATCACCACCAAAACCTTCCGGGGAAGAACCAGATTTTCCTACAGCGCGAATCGCAGGAACAAAAATGGCAGAATAAGCCTCTTTAGACTCTGGTGATAAGTGAGGCCAAATTTTACTAATCTTTGATTGAAAAGACTCGTGCCTCTGAAATGAGACTCTTGGAAAGATATTTAGAATCGGCTCAATCAAATGAACGGGTAGAATATCTCCAGCGAACTGCGGCACGATAAGCTCACCCTTGTGCGAAAAACAAAACCATAATTTTCCGTCTCCGTCAGCTGCCGCGTCTAAGATACTTTTAAGAGCATAATAGCCTTGCAGCTTCTCGTTATCATCGTTAGTAAAATTACGTCTTGCTTGCTTTCTCGCATTTACCTCATCAATTTGCTTTTGGTTACGTTCTTGGTAATCAGATTCGATATAAACACCGTGAACCGCTTCTGGAAGGTGATAGTCCAAAGTATCTAATTTTGCATTTTTTCTTGGTGCATTCGGCAACAACCTATTCACAACATGAAGAACGTTTGACTTACCACAGTTGTTCTGGCCGATAAAAAGATTTATCTGAGCAAGCTTGGGGAAAAACTGCGGGGTGGACCCAAAGCTTCTATAACCCTGAATACCGAAGCTAGAGATTGTTTTCTTATAATTAGTTGTCATATCCGTCCGTGAAAACAGCTTTAGGACACTATAAGTAGCGGGGACTGATTAGGCAACTGCTGTAATGTTTCACAACCTGTAATTCGTTGACTATTTTGAATGTCTCAGAACCCACTATCCGTCAATGTATTAACAAGCCGGACCTGTGGCTGACTCTTTGCAATAAATATTAAATTCTAATCTTATTAGGGTTCTACTGACCCACTGGATAACTGACTATACAAAGTTCATCTTTGACGGCATACATACGGTTCCCCGTCAATTCCACAAACGGAAACGTTATATAAGCATGATTTGATAGAGAAAGGTCGAGAAAGAGAAACTCATCTGTAATTTCAAGTCGTTTGGCATGCGCAGGGTATATCCCTTTATTTTTTTCGACAACTAGAAATGCAATAGGGAAAAATGACAATAAACTCATCGTGCAAAGATGCCCATTGTTGTAAAAACCAACCATCTTTGCGCTGATATGCCGCCTGAACGGATAAAACCAGTAATATATGTCATGAGTATCGGCGATCGCGTTGTCGTCACCCAATACAAACCGTTGCAGCGGACTAAAGTAGGGAGCTTCGATCGACTCAGCCTTACATTCCTCCTCTGAAGTAGCTGAGAGAATATGACCAATCATAGATCGAGTGTACTTTTTTGTATCTATTCTGATTTTTTTTAAACTGTATAGCTCAAACGGAGACTCAAAATACTGCCTGATTACTGGCGTCAAACTTTGATAGATACGGGCAATTTCATTGTCGCCGAGACTTAATAATCCATTACATGATTTGCATATTGTTCTGAATTTACTACCATTCTTTGACATCAACCCTTTCACTTTATGGAATGTGTCAACTGTCGATTCTGTAATAAGCCGTTGTTCTGTTTTAGTTATTATTACAGAGCCCTGTGGCGGAACATGATCAAAACTCAGATCACCATAACTACTACAGATGACGCAATATCCACGACCATTTTTTGACGAATGAGCAAACCTCTTTGAAATGTTGATGCTAAAGTTCCCCATTGTTTTATCCAGCCTTCAACTCATCGATCAACAATCTGCAATTACGCCATACCAACGCGTAAATAGTTAGCTGCGGGTTAGCGCCAAGGCTGGTTGGTAAAATAGAGCCGTCGAATACCGACAGGTTTTGCAGCTGATGGTGGCGGCCGTTTTGATTGACCACGCCTTTAGTTGGGCTGGTACTCATATTACAACCGCCCATTACATGCGCCGATACCACGGTTTGCCGCAGTTTCTCCATCGATAACTGCAATATGGCCGCTTTGGCCTCTGGCCAGCTGCTATACAATTTGGCATCGTGGTGAATGGGCAACACCTGTTTAGCACCGGCAGCAAATTGCAATTCGGCCATCGACAGCAGGGCGCTGCGCATGCCCTGCCACAGGTAATCGCTGATGGGGTAGTCCAACAGCGGCTGCTGCGCGCTGTCCAACAGCACAGTGCCGCCCTGGCTGTGCGGGTGAAAGCCATCGCGCAGTAGCGCTATGGTGGCTTGTAAGTGGTTAAATTGCTGCATTAAGGCGGCATGTTGCCCGCCGCTGCCAATCAGCTTAGTCGCCATTAACACAGGATGCAGCGGCGGTACTTCCAGTTTATAACCAGGCTTGCTGTTATCTGCCGGCCAGACAAACTGATCAGAGTAAATCGATTGCGGTGCGCCGCTGTGGCCGTTAATTGGAGTATCGAACAAGGCGCCGGAAATAACACTGGGGTGCAAATAGGTATGTTTGCCTAAGCGGCCGGACGGGTTGGGCACGCCGGAGCGCAATAGCAACGCCGGTGAGCCGATAGCGCCGGCGGCAACAATATAGTGTTTTGCTTTAATGCGGATACGCAGGTCAGTGCGCGGCTGAAAATGTTGATCTACCGGCACCGCTTCAAGGCCGGTTATGCTATCGCCCTGCCAGTGCAATTGGCGCACGGAAATTCGCGAAATTAACGTGGCGCCAAGTGCCATAGCTGAGGGAATAGTGCTGACCAACATCGACTGCTTGGCATTAATCGGACAACCCATACCGCAGTAACCCAAATTAGCGCAACCGTTAACGTTACGGCTAATTACCGTATGCTGCCAGCCCAGCGCTTCACAGCCCTGCTGTAGCTTGGCGTTATTGGCATTGGGTGCTACCTGCCACTGCTGAATATTCAGCCGTAGCTCGGCCATCGCAAAATAAGCGGCTAAATCGTTATCACCACTAAAATTGATGCCAAACTCACTATTCCAATAGCTTAATGTGGCCTTGGGTGTGCGTATTGACGTTGTCCAGTTCACGGTGGTTGAACCGCCGACGGTGCGGCCCTGCAAAATACCAATCGCCTGATCGCGGGTTTTACGCGCTGCCCCCTCCTGATACAAATTCGGGTAGGCCCAGCGCTCTTGCATCACAAAATCGTCGCGGGTGTAATAAGCCCCTTCTTCCAGCAGCAGTACTTTAAAACCGGCCTGTGCCAGTTGTTCTGCTGCAATACCACCACCGGCGCCGGAACCGATAATAACGATATCCGCTTCAAACTGCCGGTTGTGCGTAAACTGGCTGGCATCAAGATGGTTTGTTGTCATTAGCGAAACCGCGGCGCGGTATAAGCCAGCGCTTGCCAGTGTTCACTCTGGCCGTAGTAGGCACCGTACAGTAGTTCGCGCAGGCCATGATAAGCCTGCTGCAATAAGCCAAGGTAGCTGTCACGCCACTGGTTTAACAACTGCAACCGCTGGCTAATCGAAAGTTGTGCTAAAGCAGTGATATGGCCGGTTAATGCCAGTTGCGTAACCCGGCCGGCCAGCAGGTTAAACAGCTGGTGCAGCTCTTGCTGCTGGCGCTGCGGTAAAAACGGCATAAAGTCGAAAACAGCAGTTTTAGTGCGGCTAATTTCAGCGGCAGCTAAAGTCGCATCCTGTGGCAAAGCACCGTACAATAACGCAGGTAGCAGTGCGCTAAGCACCAGATCAAGGTTATCGTTATGTGGTTGCCGGCTTTGCTGCCAGCTAAGCACACCTAACCCCAGGCTGGATGCAGCACCTAAGGCTATGCCAGATAAAATAAATTGCCGCCGATCCATAGTGCTGCACCTGCAGTAAAACTTCACTTATTGTTTATCAGGATACGCGACTTTGCAAGACCAGATCAGACCAGTATCAACCAACCCATTTCAGCCAGCCTGGTGGTTAAAACATGCCCATCTGCAAACCATTTTTGCCAAATATTTAAGCCCGAATCAGCGCCTGAACACCGAAGCAGAAACCGTACCTCTGCCAGATGGCGATGAAGTACAACTAAACTGGTTGCATAGTGAAAACAGCAGCGACAACGCCCCGGTGGTTATTTTGCTGCACGGCTTAGCCGGTGATATTAACAGCCATTATATTCAGGCCATGCTGGCCCAATGCCATGCACTGGGCTGGACGGCGGTATTACTGCATTTTCGTGGTTGCAACGGCAAACCCAACAAGCTGCCCCGCGCTTATCACAGCGGCGATACTGCCGATGCGGCGTTGGTGATAACACAAGTTAAACGCCGTTACCCGAACCGGCCATTAGTCGCCGTAGGTTATTCACTTGGCGGTAATGTGTTACTGAAATACTGTGGTGAGCAGGCTGAACACAACCCGTTGTCGGCGGCAGTTGCCGTGTGCCCGCCGCTGTCGCTGTCGGCCTGTGCTAAACGCATTAATACCGGTAGCAGCAAGCTGTATCAGCGTTACCTGCTGGGGCGGTTAAAGCGCAGCACTTTGCTTAAACTAACGCAATTTACCGATTTTCCGCTGCCACTCACGCCGCAACAGGTGCAGGGTTTTAGCAGTATTGAACAGTTTGACGAGTATTACACCGCACCGATCCACGGCTTTTTAAACGCGCAGGACTATTATCAAAAAGCCAGTGGCAAAGCATTTTTACGCCATATTTGCATACCCACGCTGATTATTCATGCGAAGGACGACCCGTTTTTAAGCGACGACGTGATTCCCAAGGCCAGTGAGCTTAGCCCGCATATTCATTACGAACTAACCAGCGGCGGCGGCCATGTCGGTTTTGTTTATGGCAGCCCGTTAAAACCCAAATTCTGGTTAAACCAACGCATTCCGCAATTTATTACTGAGCAGTTACCAAAATGATTATTCCGTACACCGACATCGCCGAAGATACGCTAAACAATCTGATTGAATACTATGTACTGCGCGAAGGCACCGATTACGGCGAGTATGAAATGGCCATGGCAGAAAAAGTTGCTATGGTAAAACGCCAGCTAAAAAGCGGCGACGTAGTGATTGTTTATTCTGAGCTGCATGAAAGTATTAACCTGATGCCAAAGCAGGTGTTTTTACAACAGGAAAACAACCAACCTTAAAGTTGGCTGTTTTTTATCAGCGTCAGTGCCGCCGCTGCATCATCAAACTTCTGCACTGTTATTTTAGCGGCCGGGCCTTTGTAATGCTCAAACCAGTTTTGTAGTTGCGCCGTGACACCCGGAAACAACTGCTGTAGCTGGGCAAGATCATGTACGCTGGCAAAAGTGCCGTTTAATGGCACCGCCAGCAGCTTGTCGTCGTGCTCGCCGTTATCCAGCATGCGCATAACGCCAACCAACCTTACCTGCTGTATTGTCCCCTGTGCCAGGGCACTGCCCAGTAGCAGCACGTCCAGCGGATCACCATCTCCGCCCTGCGCTTTACTGAGTAAAGTGCTGGTGACAATGCCATAATTTACCGGATACGGCAGATACTGCACCTGGCGCAAAGCGCCGTTTTGTTGCTCCCACTCCAGTTGCAGCGGCGCTTGTTTATCTTGCTGCCATTTGTCTGCACTGCCAGCGGCTATTTCAATCAACACATTAATACTGCCATCGGCATTTGTGGCTTGAGGTAATGCGCTAAGCCCACTGTGCAGCGCATTACGATCCAGATACTGTCTGTTGTCACAATTTACCGGCATGCCCCGTTGCTGCAACGCTACCGCCAGCCTGCCACTGCTGGCGCCGCTGCTATTGCGCTGGCACAATAACTGGCTTAGCTGCTGGTAATGCACACCACCGCGCCAGCCTAAATCTGCTGCAGTAAAACCGGCAAAAATAGCGGTATTAGCGCTTAAACCAGCTAAATGGCCATGAATACGTTCCAGCCATTGTATATAGTCAGCACCGCTGTAATAGCCCGGAAATTGCAGCCCGTCTTGCTGGCGCAAATATTGTGCCCAATAAAATTCAACAAAAGGGATAGCGGGCTCGGGTTTGTCCCAAACCCCATCGCGTAAAAAATACATGGCGGCACGGTAAGGATCATTTTCTAAACTGGCGCGGCCTAAACTGGCGGGCAGTTGCTGATAGCCGATAGGGTTTCCGGCGGCGTCATACAGCCAGGCGTTGCCCTGCTGCTGCATAAGTTGCCAGAACGCTTGCTGCTCTTTCACGTCAAGCTTTGCCTGCAAATATACGGCTACCGGCAGTTCTGCACCGCCATCTGGCATATCATAAAACGCTGAAAAGGTGTGATGACCATCGGTCAGATATAACTGGTTATCTGCGCCCAGCACGGCTGTTTTCATCTGCTGTGTTTTGCGTTTTTTCTGCCCGGCATTGGTACACTGATAACTGCCGGGCTGCTGTGGTGTTGAGTTGGCCGTAAAACTGACTTTTTTGCCCCAACCGGCACTTTCACATAAATCAGTGAATAACGCCTGACGGTTTTGCCGGTACAGTGCCAGCTTATAATTTACCTGCTCATGGGCAATAACACTTTGTGTCGGACGCAACTGGCCCAGTGTTACCTCAATAACCGAATTGGCCTGCCACTGTGGCTCTGCTATCGCAAAACCGGCAAAAGCCAATATAAAACTTAGTGGTAAACCACAACGCAGCACAGCATGCACTCCTGACAACAGGCCAAAGCGGCCGAGCTTAAAAGCAGCAGATGACAATAACATGACAATAACCTCAATTGTCTTTTTTGTCATTTTAGTGACATATCAATGTCACCCTAATGCAATCTGACATTGTTAACATTTGGCCCAGAACTTAAAATTATCTTAAGGATGTCAATATGTTAAGCAACAAAACCACGGTAACCCTGCGCCAGCGCCCGCTGTTAAGCGGCCTGATGCTGGCACTGGCATTGCCGGTAGCGGGTTATGTACAAGCCGCTGGCGTAGCTGAAGGTATAGTACAAAAAGTAGACAGCGGCACGCCACTGGCGGGCGCACTGGTTAAAGTAGCTGGCACCGAGCAACAAGTATTTACTGACGCCTCAGGCCGCTTTGTGCTGCGTAATCTGGCTGCCGGCGCAGTGACACTGGAAGTCAGTTATATTGGTTTACCGCCGCAGACGCAGCAAATTAACATTACAGATAACAGCAACACCGCAATTGTAGTGCAACTGGACGAAGTTGAACGCCTGGCTGTGGTAGGCCAACGTCAGGCGCAAAATAAAGCCTTGAATCTGTACCGTGCGTCAGACGCGGTAACCAACTTTATCGCCTCGGATGATATGGGGCAGTTTGTTGACCAAAACGTCGCCGAATCGCTACAGCGTTTGCCCGGCACGTCAATCAGCCGCGATCAGGGTGAAGGCCGCTTTGTTAGCGTGCGTGGTATCTCTGCCGGTTTAAGCACTGTCACAGTAAACGGCATGCGTATTGGTACACCAGAAGGCAGCTCACGCGCGGTGCCACTGGATGTTATTCCTACCGGCTCTATCGAAGGTATCTCGGTTACCAAAGCGCCTACGCCGGATATGCCGGGCGATGCTATTGGTGGTGCTATAGATGTAAAATCGGCGTCTGCATTTGAGAAAGACGGCCGGCAAATACGTTATCGCGCTGAAGCGTCGTATAACGATTTGAGCAGCGAAACCAGCCCGAAATTCAGCCTCAACGCCAGCGACACCTTTAGTTTATCCGGTGACGGTAAAGACTTTGGTGTAGCGTTCGGCATTAACTACTTAGATCGCAAGCTGGAGTCCGATAACGTAGAAGCGGCCTACGATATGGTTGATTATCAGGACGGCGAAGCCTTTGGCTTAATTGAACTGCAACAGCGCAAATACTTTGTGAACCGTGAGCGTATTGGCGCCAACCTGAACCTGGAGTTCCGCCCGGACAGCAGCAACAAATATTTCGCCAATACCGTATTTAGCCGCTTTAGTGACGCAGAAACCCGCCAGCGTAGCATTTATGTATTTGAAGAAGGCAGTTTAACTGATTTCGACGGCAGTGCTGCTACGGTTACCGAAATAGCCCCTGACGCACTGCGCCGCCGCGTGCGCTACCGTACCAAAGAGCAAGACACACTGGCACTGAACCTGGGGGCTGAGCATATCCGCAACAGCTATACGCTGGATTATTATGCTGGTGTATCAACAACCCGTGAGCGGGTACTGGACGAGAACGAAGGCCGTTTTGAATATACCGGTGACGAGCTGGATGCAACGTATTCGATTGGCAATGGTGTGCCAAATTTTGCCATTTTACGTGACGGTGTGGCTGACACTACGCACCTGGACAACGCCAACTATGAGTTGGATCGGGCGGTACTGGAGCCAAAAATCATCGACGACGATGAGTATAACCTTGGCGCCAATATTGAGCTGCCTTATGCCTTTGGCAACAGCAACCTGACGTTAAAAGCCGGTGCCGATCTGCGCTGGAAACAAAAAGACACCAACACCGATATTATTGAATTGCGCCGCACGCCAGACGCAACGCTGGATCAGTTTACTACAGGTGCGCCGTCTTATGGTTTAGGCAATCTGGGCCAGGGCATCAGCTCTGGCGCTTATATCAACTTCTTTAATCAAAACCGCAGTGATTTTACCGAGCGGCCACAAGATATGGCCGAAAATGCGCAGCTGTCACTAGGTGAAGACTTTGTTGCCGACGAAGACGTGCAGGCCGGTTACCTGATGGCGACGTACGATGCACAGAACTGGCGCTTAATTGCCGGTATGCGGGTAGAGCGTACCGACTACTCTGCCAGTGGTAACCAGCTGACATTTAATGAAGACGGTGAGCTGGCAATCAGCAGCCGTTCGGTAAGCAGCGATTACACTAACCTGCTACCGGGTTTGCATTTGAGCTACGATCTGGCCGACGATCTGGTGCTACGCGCCGCCTGGACCAACACCATAGCGCGCCCGAGCTTTAATGATATTTCTCCCCGTGCCCAGATAAATTTAGAAGACAACGAAGTTGAGCTGGGTAACCCGGATCTGAACCCATACGAAGCCGTAAACTATGACCTGTTGCTAGACTGGTACTACAACGATGGCAGCCTGTTATCCGCCGGTGTGTTTTATAAAGATATCGATAACTTTATTGTTGAGCTAACCAGCAACGACGTGGCAGAGTTTGCCGGCTTTGATGTAACCCGCCCGGTTAATGCACTCAGTGCCAGCGTAAAAGGCTTTGAATTTGCGTGGCAGCACAGCTTTATCCAGCCGGCGCTTGCCGGGATATTAATGGGTGCTAACTTTACTCTGCTCGACACCGATTTAGCCGTCGCAGAGCGTGCCGGTGAAAGCTTTAGCTTACCGGAATCTGCTGAGCGGGCCGGTAACCTGTATCTGGGTTATGAAGATGGTAAATTCAGCACCCGTTTAAGTGTGTCATACCGTGACAAGTTCTTAAGCGAAGTAGGTGATGACAGCAACTATGATATCTATGTCGCGGCCCATACTCAGGTTGATGTTACAGCATCGTATAAACTGAGCAAGCATGTTGAACTGGTGGCAGAGCTGGTAAACCTGACAGACGAACCACTTGAGCTGTATCAGGGTAGCTCAGCCTACACTTATCAGTTTGAAGAGTACGGCATGACCTTTGCGCTGGGCGTTAAAGGTAAATTCTAACCGTTTCAGCACGATGCAACAGCGGGCCACACCATCAGCGTGTGGCTCGCTTTTTTACTGCACCACCTTTATACTGCCACTGTCCTAGTAAAACGGAGTGTTGTAACTAACCTGTATGAGTCTTCTAATTGCTTTTGTCGTTCTGTCAATAGCTGTATCCTTTGTCTGTTCTATCCTCGAAGCAGCCTTGCTATCGATTACCCCAAGCTACATTGCCCAGCAAAAACTTACCCGGCCTAAGCTGTATGAACAGCTAAAAGTATTAAAAGACAAGATTGACCAGCCACTGGCAGCCATTCTGACACTAAACACGGTTGCTCATACAGTCGGCGCTACCGGTGTGGGTGCTCAGGTTACGCTAGTATTTGGTGATGGCTATCTGGGTATTGCGTCAGCAATAATGACTATTCTTATTCTGGTGTTGTCAGAAATTATGCCTAAAACCATAGGCGCACGTTACTGGCCGCAACTGACACCGATACTGCCTGTTATGCTTAACAGTATGATTACACTGTTAAAACCGTTTATCTGGTTGTCAGATCAAATTATGAAGCTGTTTGGCGGCAGCCACCACGAACATGATTTACGCCAGGAAATTAAAGCCCTAACCGTGTTGGGCCGCGAACTAAACAAACTGGATGAAGACGAGCAGCGCGTTATCGCCAATATTCTGGATTTACACGACATTAAAGTACGCGACATTATGACACCGCGCACCGTATGCGAAACCGCCAGCCCCGAAGAGCCGCTGGATAGCTTTGCTAAACGGGTTAAGGTAGGCCAGTTTTCACGCTACCCGGTGCTGGATAAAGATGAAGCCCCGCTGGGTATAGCGTTCCGTTACGATATGCTCAACATTACCGAGCAAAAAACAGTGGCTGATTTGATGAAACCGGTAAAGGTTATTTCAGATAAAATGAGTGTAGAGCAGTTAATGGCTCAACTGATGCACGACCGCCAGCACATGTGTTTAGTATACGATGAATACGGTACCTGGCTTGGCCTGGTAACGATGGAAGATGTGATTGAAACCATTATCGGCCAACCCATTATGGACGAAACCGACGATATCCCTAATATGCGCCGCTTTGCCAAGCGCCGCTGGGAACATAAACTGAAAAACCTGTCAGAAGACTAACTGACGTTTCACTCTATAAAACAGGCCGCAATTGCGGCCTGTTTTTTGTTAACGTATTTATTTATGGCTTAAGTGGGGCTTTTAACGCTTCAGTCATACCATTGATATCACCAGCTTTTAAACCAATTTCAGACAATAGTGAATCCAGAATTGGCGCCTGAGCACGATAGCGCAGTGCACTGTTAACAACCTGATCAGCCAAGGAGCCATTGCCACCTTCGGTTGCAGCAGTTTCGCCGTTACCCCCAGCCTGAGCACCCATACCGTTAACCTGCAGGATCTTAATATCGCTGATTTGCTCCATCGGTTTAACGCTTTGCGCAATAATTTCTGGTAACTGCTCGATCAACGCTAACCGGATTTGCATCGCGATTTGGTCAACTGACAACATATTTGCCGCTGCGTTAATCGCTTTCTTACCTTCAGCATCAACTTCATAACTGCGTGCTTTAGCATCGGCCAGTAACAGCTCGGCGTCGGCCTGACCTTTAGCAGTTAAACGCTCTTTGTCTGCCTGGCCCTGAGCGGCTACCCGCAATGCTTCAGCCTGATCTTCAGCTGCTTTTTTCTCGGCCTCAGCCGCTACAACTAAATGAATCGCATCTTTTTCTGCTTGCTGACGCGCTTGAATCAATTCAACTTGTTTAGCACGTTCTGCCTGTTCGGTTTGCCGTACCGTAATAACACCTTCTTCCTGTTTTACTGCTAAAGCCCTGGCTTTATCCGCTTCAGCTTTAGCTTCAGATTCAGCACGGGATTTCTCTGCAACAGCTATCGACTTCTCTTGTGACGCCAGTTCTACCGCCTTTTGCCGTTCAATTTCAGCTTGTTCCACAGCACGTTGTTTAGCGATATCCATTTCGCGTACTGCCCGGTCTTTCTGAATGTTCTCGTTATCAATGTCACGCTCAGACATAATACGTTTTAAGTCAATTTCGCGCTGTGAAGCAATCTGAGCTTCTTCTGCTTCACGTTTCTTTTCTGCCTGCTCACGGGCAATCTCTGCCATTTGCGAGGCACGGCGAATTGATACTTCACGTTCCTGCTCTAAGCGGGCGTATTCCTCTTCGCGTGAGATCTGCAACTTGGCGCGTTCAGCTTCCAGGTTTTTAGTTTTGATGGCTAAGTCAGTTTCCTGCTCGATGTCGTTACGGATCTTACGACGCGATTCAATTGCCTGAGTCAGCTTGGTTAAACCTTCCGCATCAAAGGCATTTTGCGGGTTAAAGTGTTCAAATGCGGTTTGGTCCAGCCCGGTTAATGATACCGACTCCAGTTCCAGACCGTTCTTCAGCAAGTCTTCTGACACTACGTGCTGTACTTTCTGCACAAAATCGACCCGTTTTTCGTGCAGCTCTTCCATTGCCATTTCAGCCGCAACAGAGCGCAGTGCATCAACAAACTTACCTTCCACCAGCTCTTTTAGCTCTTGCGGGTTCATGGTTTTTAAACCCAGCGTCTGCGCTGCGTTGGCAATAGCATCTACTGTCGGCTTTACCCGAACATAAAACTCTGCTGTTACGTCAGCCCGCATCCTGTCCCGTGTAATCAACGCTTGCTCGGCAGCACGGCGCACTTCAAGGCGCAGCGTATTCATATTTACCGGAATAATTTCATGTAATACCGGCAGCACGATGGCGCCGCCGTTCATAATAACTTTTTCGCCACGAAAACCGGTGCGAACAAAAGAAATTTCCTTGGTTGCCCTCTTATATAGCCGTGCGAGAATCATCCCCAGCACCAGCAACGCTACCAGTGCCACACCGGCGATAACGAGAATATCCACTAAATTCATTGCCAACATTTACTGCTCCTTTACCTTAATGTATTTCCATTATTTCAGGATCGGCTTTGGTCCTGATCTGACAAATGAGGATTAATATTTTTAATCCCTTTATAAACTGCGCCCTGACGGGACAACAGCAATACTTCTGTTCCCTGCAAAAACTCATCGCCCTCAGCATCGGGTTCCAGTTGCAGATAATGGGTGTAACCATGCTGATCTTTCACTCTGGCCTCTGCCGGATAATTTTGCCGGGCAGTGCCTAATGTAATAACGGCAATACGCCCTAACAGGCTGTCTTCAGTCACCGCTGTGGTTTCATCTCTTGGCATAACCGCCTGCAATACTCCGCCCCCCAACCGCACCAAAGGCAAACTGGCTACAAATACCAGCGGTACTGCCAGCCACCCTGGCGCCAGCCAGCCAGTTAAAGCCTGAAATAGCCCTTGCAGCAGTATGCCCAACAAGCCAAAGCTGAATAGAAATATAACCAGTAACATCAGCAGCGGCACTTCGCCAATCCGTAACCAACCCAGAAAGCGGCTTAATGCTGTATCGGCGTCAACCTGACCTACTTCGGTATGCGGGCTAAGTTCGGATTCTGGTAGCAAGCTTTCTAATGCTGAGGACATTCCTGCACCTAGCAATGCTGCTACGCCTTCCAGCACGGCTATCATTATCATCAGAACAAGAGCTATGCTAAAAGCCAGATTCTCGCTGGCCAGCATCAGACTTAGCATTAGTTTTTACCGGCTTTAAGCGCCGCTAAACGTTCTGCTACACGGTTCTTCCGTGCCAGCTCTTCCAATTCAGCTAATTTACCGGCGTTACCCAAGCCAGTATCACGTCCGGCTATGCCAGAGGCTTTTTCCAGTACCCGGCCAAATGCATCACTGGCGCGCTCTGCTTTATCTGTAGCACTTGTGCTGGCGCGGGTGCCTGCTGTTGCAGCAGTGTTTTTTGCCGCCTGAGCTTGTACAAAAGCACTCAGCTCAGCCTTCATTTCGCGTTTTTTGGCCTGCAGCGCCTGAATAAAGCCTTCCAGCTCTTTCTCACGTGCGGCACAATCACTGATTGAAGCCTCCAACACCGGGATCCGTGCTTCAATATCCATTTGCTCTGCTATACCCGCTTCTGCCAGATCATCGCGGCCATTAGCAACTGCAACTTCCAGATGTCCGGCTAAGGCTTCGTACCGGCTGTTTTCTTCCATCAGCTTTTTACTAGCCAGGTGCTTTTGTGCAACCTGTTGGCCAAGTTCTGTGCGGGTGTCAGCAATAGCGGTATCTAACTCGCGAATTGCCTGCTCCATTACCGCCTCTGGTGCGCTGGTTTCTACAGCGTCAACCAATGCATTAACACTACCGCTAACTAACCGGGCTACCCGGCGGGTAATACTCTCGCTCATGCCTGCTCTCCTTGTATTGCCATTCTGTGTTCATTTACTAACTTTACCAGTGCGAATAAACCTTGCTGTAATTCGCAGCTATCGCCACCTGACTGTGTAACAGCTAGCGGTAACAATAACTCGTTCAAACGGTAAACTTTCTGCAGTACGCTGTGCTCTGTTTGCTGTAATTCACGTACATTCATTGTCGGGCAGCGGGCGGACATGGTCTGCAATGTTGCCAGTAAGTCAGGCAGAGCGTCCAGCACGCGGGATACTGGCTCAGCGTGTTGGTTCAATTGCTGCTGACGCACCAGCAACTGCCGTTTAATCTGTCCTAACCATTCCTGCATTTGTGCCAGATTCTGGCCGTAATCGGTATAACTGGCATGCCGGCGCCGGGTTTCAGCCAGCAGTGCCCGGAGTTTATCCGATGGTGTATGAGCACCATCATATTCCAACATACTGATAAACTCTGCGTCTTCAATGCTGATACGGGCACTAAAAGGCACCGTTTTGCTACTCATTGTGCGCTCCTTGCCAGATAGTCGTTGTGTTCAACTAACACTCAGTGTATTCAAATGAATTCAAAAGTAAACAATTAAAACTTAATAATTGATAAAAAATTAACGGTGTTGCAGCAGATATAAAAAAGCCAGAATAAATATTCTGGCTTTTGCTGGGGTAATTTAATTTAAAATAAATACTACACCTTAAACTTACTGACCAGCGTATTCAGCTCAATGGCCAGGCGCGACAGCTCAGATGCACTGGCGGTAGTTTGATTTGAACCTGCCGCCGTTTGTGCCGCTAAATCGCTGATGGTTACTATGTTTCTGTCTATTTCGCGTGCTACTTTCGATTGCTCTTCTGCAGCCCCGGCGATCACATGGTTCTGGTCGCTGATCGCCATAATATTTTCTGCTATCAGCTCCAGCGCATCGGCAGCAGCTTTAGCAACATTTTGCGCATTATCCGCATTGCCGCTAATGAGCTGCATCGCGTTCACGGCTTCTTTGGCTGACGATTGCACCTGCTGAATCATCAGCTCAATTTCGCCGGTAGAGGTTTGAGTGCGATGCGCCAGGCTGCGTACTTCATCAGCCACCACAGCAAAACCGCGGCCAGCCTCACCGGCACGGGCCGCTTCTATCGCAGCATTAAGCGCCAGCAGGTTAGTTTGGTCGGCTACATTGCGAATAACTTCAAGCACCTGATTAATAGATGATACTTTCTCGGCCAGGGTGTTAATAACAGTAGTGCTCTGGCGCACATCGGCATTCATTTTTTCAATCACGCTGCGGGTTTGTACCACTTTTTGTGTGCCGTCTTTAGCCAGATTAGCTGATAGTGCGGAGGCTTCAGAAGTTTTCAGAGCAGTGCCTGCCACTTCATCTACTGCTGAGCTCATCTCAGTAATAGCGGTAGCGGCTTGCTGAACTTCATCATTTTGTAGTTGCAGTGCTTTGGCTGATTCATCAGTAACGACATTCAGTTCCTCAGCAGCTGAAGCCAGCTGATTAGAAGAGCTGGCAATGTGACCAATCGCATCTCGCAGTTTTTCCTGCATTTGCATGAGCGCGGTTGCCAGTTGGGTAAGCTCGTCACTACCCTCGACCGTAACCTGTTGGGTTAGATCGCCATCAGCAATATACTGTGCTGATACTACAGCCCGTGAAAGAGGCTGATTAATACTGCGGGAAATTAGCATAGCAATAGCCAACGCAATCATAATTGCAATAACAATTAACACTATAACCGTCATCTGTGCCGAGCCATAAGTAGCTATAGATTCCAGCCGTGCATTAGCGGCTGCTTTCTGATTAAGCTCTGACAGCTGGTTTAAAATGCTGGTCAGTTGATCAGCCAACGGGTTCATTTTGTCCAGCATATCTGTAGCCGCACCAACTTCTTCCTGCTTCAGCAGCGCCAGAGCCTGTTGTTGTAACGCGAAATATTGCGTTTTAACGCCGCTAAATGCCTCATACAACTTGCGCTCTTCTGGCATATAAACCGTTGCAGCGTAAGCTTGCTCTGACTTTTCAACTCCTTGCCTCAGCACTTCAAGACTATCAAACGTAGCACCCTCCTGCCTGATATCAATCGCCAGCAGTAGCCGCAATGTCAGCGCCCGGCTTCGGGCAATATCAGCATCAACATCGCCTAAATAACTGACCGAAGGCAATAAATTTGTTTCTACCAAATTAGCCTGCTCACGCACTTTAGATAAGCTGTGTAAGCTAAACACACCTGTAATAGCCAATAGCAGTGCCAGTGTACCGAAAGCAGCTAACAGCCGCTTTTGAATCGAAATCGTTCTTAACATCGGTTACCTCGTTCCCAAATAATGATTCACTGCCAATTAGGGTTTATAAGCCATCTACTCTTACCCAGCATACTTTTTTGCACTATTTTTTGCATTCCTAATAGCCTTAATACTGCACATAGTAGCAGCATATCAATAACAACAGCATAAAACGCATCATAAAAAAAGGCCGCAGGTGCGGCCTTTTAAACAATAACCTTAAAATTAAAGCAGCGGGCCTGCGGCCACTAATGCTTTACCTTCTTCGTTATCGGTAAATTTAATAAAGTTATCAATAAAACGTGTGGCTAAGTCTTTGGCTTTTAGCTGCCATTCTGCCGCATTAGCGTAAGTGTTCCGCGGATCGAGAATAGATACATCATCCACCCCGTGCAGTGCGGTTGGCATTGCCAGATTAAAATACGGTAGTTGCACAAATTCCGCATTTTCAATGCTGCCATCTAAAATGGCATCAATAATGGCGCGGGTAGCTTTAATCGAAATGCGCTTACCGCTGCCATTCCAACCGGTATTCACCAAATAAGCTTCTGCGCCCGATGCCGCCATACGCTTGCCTAATACTTCGGCATACTTGGTTGGGTGCAAGCTTAAAAACGCCGCACCAAAACAGCTGGAGAAGGTGGGTGTTGGCTCAGTAATACCTCGCTCAGTACCGGCCAGCTTGGCAGTAAAGCCAGACAGGAAGTGGTACTTGGCCTGATCTTTAGTTAACTTAGATACCGGTGGTAATACACCAAAGGCATCAGCAGTTAAAAAAATCACTTTTTTCGCGTGGCCCGCTTTAGACACCGGTGTAACGATATTATCGATATGATAAATCGGGTAAGACACGCGGGTATTTTCGGTTTTAGAGCCATCGTTAAAGTCAATTTCACCGTCAGTTAATACCGTTACGTTTTCCAGCAGCGCATCGCGGCGAATAGCGTTGTAGATATCCGGTTCGTTTTCTTTCGACAGGTTAATGGTTTTAGCATAACAACCACCTTCAAAATTAAATACGCCATCGTCGTCCCAGCCGTGCTCGTCGTCGCCAATCAGCTGGCGCTTAGGATCGGTAGACAGGGTAGTTTTACCGGTGCCGGATAAACCAAAAAATACCGCAACATCGCCGTCTTTGCCCACGTTAGCTGAGCAGTGCATGGAGGCAATACCCTGCAGCGGTAAAAAGTAGTTCATCATGGAGAACATACCTTTTTTCATTTCGCCGCCGTACCAGGTACCACCAATCAGCTGAATGCGCTCAGTCAGGTTAAAGGCGACAAAATTTTCTGAGTTCAGGCCCTGTTGCTGCCAGTTAGGGTTAGTGCACTTAGCACCGTTCATCACAATGAAATCTGGCTTGTAAGTTTTCAGCTCGGCATCCGTTGGGCGGATAAACATGTTTTTAACGAAATGCGCCTGCCAGGCCACTTCGGTAATAAAACGCACCGCTAAGCGGGTGTCGCTGTTGGCGCCACAGAAAGTATCTACGACAAACAACCGCTTACCCGAAAGCTGTGTTGTTACCAGCATTTTCAGATCAGCCCATACTGCAGGTGTAATGGCTTTGTTGTCGTTTTTACCTTGATCAGACCACCACACAGTGTCGCGCGTAGTGTCGTCGCGTACTATGTATTTGTCTTTTGGCGAGCGGCCAGTAAAGATACCGGTATCGACTGAAACCGCGCCCAGTTTGGTCAGTTTGCCTTGTTCATAGCCTTGTAAATCACTGCGGGTTTCTTCCGCAAATAGCTGATCATACGAAGGGTTATAAACGATTTCCGTGACATCTGTGATGCCGTATTGGCCCAGATCCAGATCGGACATGATGTAACTCCTAAGGGTACTGTAGGTAAGGGTGCAGTCTCTGGCGGACTTAATTTTCGGTATTTTTGTCACAATATGCTGTTTTTCTGTGCAAAAACCCGGCTACATAATAGCGTTTTGCCAGAATAAAAGATAGCCGGAAAATGCGCTGATTTGGCTAAAAGCCTTACCAGATATGGAGTTGCCAAACTGCCAGCGGTAAGATAATAGTAATGAAAAACACTTCGTAACCCACACTGAAAGCTTTCAGTATCAAGCGGTAAGGCTACGTTCGGTAGGTCGGGATTTAATTAATTTTGGCCACGGAATACTGGCTTGCCCCATTACCATAAAGTCAGGGTTTGCCAGGGTATCGCGCTGGTTGTAGCTTAGCGGGGTAAATTCGCTGTCGAGAATTTTACCGCCGGCTTCTTCAACAATAACATGTACTGCGCCGGTGTCCCACTCGCCGGTAGGGCCCAGACGCATATAACAATCGGCTTTGCCTTCTGCGACCAGGCAGCTTTTTAGCGAACAACTGCCAAGGGCAATATATTCCACATCGTGCTGGCTTTGCAGTAAATCGACAATAGGCTGCAGCGGCTGGCGCCGGCTAACAGCAATTTTCAGCGTTTGCCCGGCCTGGTGCTGGTTAACCCGCATACGATTAATCAGGTTACGCCGCTGTTTAAAAGCGCCATTACCTCGGCTGGCGTAGTACATAACCTCTTCTTTAGGCCAGTAAATCACCCCAAGCGCGGGCCAGCCATGTTCCACCAGCGCAATGCTGACAGCAAAATCACCGCTTTTGGCAACAAATTCCTGGGTACCATCCATAGGATCGATCAGCCAGTAACGTGGCCAGTGCTGGCGCTGTGCCAGCGGAATAAGATGAGATTCTTCTGAAATAATCGGGATATCGGGTGTCAGCTCAGACAAACGATTAATAATAATCCGGTTGGCGGCCAGATCGGCCGAGGTTACCGGGCTTAAATCGGCTTTTTGCTGCTGCTGAAAATCACCGCTTTGGTATAGCTGCCATAGCTCTGCTCCGGCCTCTCTGGCCGCAGATTTAACAGGGTCAAGCAGTTTGCTTAAAAACATCCGGGTTCGCTTCCAAATATTGCTGCGCTAATAACAGAGCGGCGACACTTCTGGCTTCAGTAAAATCGGCCTGCTGTAACAGAGCTACGCTGTTTTGCCGTGCCCACGGCACCAGCTCAAGTGGCTCGGGCTCATCACCTTCAAGGCTTTCTGCATATAAATCAAAGGCCAGAACTATATGCATTGTAGCATTAAAATAGCCCGGGGCTAAGGCCAGCGACTTCAGCTGAACAAAACGTTGCGCCCCAAAACCAATTTCTTCTTTTAGCTCACGGTTCGCGGCGGTAATCACATCTTCGCCCGGATCAATTAAGCCTTTTGGAAATCCCAATTGGTAATCGTGGGTGCCGGCGCAATATTCGCGGATCAGATACAAATGTTCCGCATCCGGGCAGGCAATAATCATTACCGCACCGCGGCCGCCGCCACGCATACGCTCATAGGTGCGCTGCTCACCGTTACTAAACAAGAGCTCCAGCTGTTCAATTTTAAATAAGCGGCTTTGTGCAACGATATCTGCACTTAAAATTTCAGGCTTTTGTTTGCTGCTGTGTTTGTCGTCCTGCCGCTGCGCCATGCTGCCACCTCTGGTACAATCCAATACTGCTACTATAAAACGATTAACAGGAAAAACCTATGCTGAACTGGGCTGAAATTGATACTGTGCTGCTGGATATGGACGGTACTTTGCTGGATCTGCACTTCGATAATTACTTCTGGCTGCAACATTTGCCCAAGCGCTGGGCCGAGATTAGCGGCATCAGCATTGCAGATGCAGAAGCACAATTAAAAGCCGAGTACGCTGAACTGACCGGTAAACTGGAATGGTATTGTCTGGATTACTGGGGTAAGCGCCTGCAACTGCCGATTAACGAGCTAAAGCGCGAAGTAATGCATAAAATTGCTATGCGTGCCGATGTGCCAGAGTTTCTTACCGCGTTAAAACAAAGTGGCCGCCAGATAGCGCTCGTTACTAATGCCCATCCGGATAGTTTATCGCTTAAAATTGAGCGTACCGAACTGGCCAGTTATATAGATACGCTGATCTCTACCCATGAATTTGGTGTCACCAAAGAAAACTGGGCACTGTGGCAAAAGCTGCAACAACGGCTCGGTTTTAACCCGCAGCGTACCTTATTTGTTGACGATAGCCTGCCAATTTTAACAGCCGCACAGAATTTTGGTATTAAGCATTTGCTGGCAGTAGCCAACCCGGACAGCCAGCAATTAAGCCGGCAAATTACCGAGTTTCCGGCCATTACCGATTACACCGTGCTGCTGGATGATATCCGAAACTATCGCAGTTAGCCGTTAAGCTTAGGGCTTAAAAGCTAATACGGTAGCGCCCCTGGGGATCCGGCTTGCCGAGGAATTGCATCGCCTGATGCACTTCTTCGGGCATATCGGCCTCGGGTTTTAGCGTACCGTTTACCAGTAACTGCTCGGCATTAATTACCGCTTTAATATCCAGCCCCAGCCGGTTAGCGCCGTCGGTTGTCAGCACTACAGTACCGTCAGCACAGCTTAATTCACCAAACAGGCTTTGCAGCTCAAGCCAGGTGCCGGTTGGTGTTTGTAAGCGGGCATCCTGCCAGCTGGCATGGCCGTTTAATACCTTACACCAGGGCTGGCCCTGGCTAAACTCTGCTACATCCAGCACCAGTTCACCACTGGCATCTACCGGTAATGGCAAGGGTAACATTGGCAATAACTGTACGACAGGCAGCTTTAATAAACTATTTTGCAGCGCGCCACCGTCAAAACCGTAACTGGCTGTCGCTTTTACATAAGGCTGGGCCGGGTTTTGCGCGCTGCCACTTTGCAGCTCAAACTGCAGTTTGCCGGTAAATAACCGCCAGGGACTTAAAGACCATTGCAGGTTGTCAAACTGTAGCTGCTGATAACGTAAACCGGCTACTTCGCCCTGCCATAAGGTGCCCGACACTGTGCCCAGCTGCAGTTGTGCTGGCATTGGCGCCAGTTTTAACCACCAGCTGGCCGGCGTTAACAGCAAGGTAAACACTAAATAGCAGGTTACACCAATAACAATAAGTTTGGTTTTTGACATAGCTTTACTTACTCCACTACCATACGCCGCACCCGCACTATGCCGGGTGTTTCAGCAGTGGCTACGTCTAAATTTACCAGTTTCACACCATGCTGATACTGCAGCGCATGCAGCCAACTTAACAGTTTGTCGAAACTGACATCCTCCAGCACCAGTGTGAGCTGCTCGTTTTGCGGCTGCATCCGGCTGACACTGATACCGCTGCTGCGCGCACTGTTACTGATAATTTGTGCCAGGCTGCCGCCACTACGCGCAGTAGTAACAGAGGCTGCTTTTAACTGCGGCAGTAATTGCTGCAACTGGCTAAGCTGGCGCTGGGCGCTTTGCACCTTTTGTTGCTGTATATCACGGGCCTGATGCAGCGGTTGCCACAGCATCCAGTAAAACAAACCCAATACCACTACTACTGCTGCACCGGCAACCAGCCGCTGTTCGCGTAGTTGTAGCCCTGTCCACCAGGTTAAAAACTGCTGCTTCATACTTTGCCCCGCACCGCGACACTGCCTTGCACCTTGCCGCCATCGTTACTTAATGCGCCCTGTTCAACAATAAAGCCAGCCTGCTCCAGTGCGGTTTTTAAGCGCTCAAAACTCTGAAAGCCTTCGCCTTTGGCCTGAAAGCGCAACTCGGCGCGTTTACCATCAAAGCGCAGGTTTTCCAGGCTGATATCCGGCACTTTTGCCAGTTGCTGCTGCAGGCTGTCCAGCAAGGCCAGAAAGCTCTGCTCATTGCTACCGCCTACCGCGGCAAGCTTTTGCTGCAGTTGCAGGTTAAGGTTAACCACGCGCTCATTCGGAAAAGCCTGCTGATATACGCTAAGGCTTTGTTGTTGCAGTGCGGCGCTTTGCCGTCCTAACTGCCAATTATTTAAGCCCAGTTGCAGCACATAGAGTGTTAAACAGGCACCGGCCAAAATGGCGCTATTGCGCCACAGCTGCAAGTGACGGTTTACCTGACGCTTGGGTTTATATTCGCCTTGTAGCAACGTAAAGCTATTCTGGTTTAGCTGGCTGGCCAGTAATGCTAAAGGCAACTCCGGCTCTGCCAGCTGATGCGGCTGCATCAGCTCTGCTGGCCAGGGGCTGTAACTGGTTAACATCGGCAAAGCGGCCAGTTGCAGGTAATCTGCCCACCAGGGTGCATCAATAGCCGCTACCTGCCAGCTGCTTTGTTTTAACAACCACTGCTCATGTAACTGAATACAGGCGGGTAGCTGCTGCTCTGGCAGCAACAGGGCGTCGGGTAACATGCGGCTAACGCTAAAACCGGCACTTTGCAGTGCGCTCAGCCAATGCTCCAACCGCTCGTGCTGACACACCGCTACTTGCTGGCTGTACTGGCCGTCGTGATGCACTACATCACCCAACGCCAGAAACAGCTGCTCAATATCTTCGGCCTGGTCTTCTTCCAGCATATAAGGTAATGCCTGCAGCAGTTGCCGGTTAGGCTTGCCCGGCAGGGTTACCTGCTTTAACACCACATCGGATGCGGGTACCAATGCCACCACCGGCCGGTTACCTAGCCGTACTGCCAGTTCCGGCAATTGTTCAGTGCCGGTAAGTTCGCCGCTGGCGATCACTTCCTGGTTATGGCTGGCCCACACCAGCCAACTGATACTTTGTTCTGCCCGGCTACCTAGCCGGATCACCAACTGTTCACTCACCCCTGGCCTCCAAATCGCCGGGCCAATACTTTGACCTGATTATTATCATTTATTTTAAGTACCGACGTTAATACAAAGCCACTTTCCAGATAGGCCGCTGTCGCTGTTAGCTGAAAACTATCTGACTTAAGCGCCAGCATGCTTTTAGCCTCATCCGGCACGGTAATAGCGCTAAGCTCAGCGGTGGCAAACAGCTCTTCCAATGTAGCAAAACCCTCTTCCGGCCGGTTAGCGATAATATCCAGTGCCGCCTGCTCTGTCAGCTCAGGGATCAGCGCCGCCAGCAATACTGCCGTATCTTCGGTCAGTGTGTTTACATTCAGTAATAAGCGGTTATCTTCCGGCACCACACAAACAAAAGGTGCCAGTAACTGGTAATCTGCCGGTGTCATATCCAGTATTACCCGCAACTCTGACACACTGGCCATCAGGCTGTTAGCGGCGTAATACGGAAACCGTAGCGCGGCATAATCATCATCTTCGGCGCTACCGGCAGTGCTTAGCATACCATCTTCATCCAGCCAGTCGCCCAGGCGCGCTGTCAGATATTCGGCCGGCATTGATAGCTCTGCCGCTTTTAGCTCCAATAAGCGCTGAAACGCTTTTTGCCCGGCACTTTGCTCTACTCTGCCACCGCTTTGCGGTGTAACATTTTGCAGCGCATTTAAGTTAAAGCAGCTGCGCAAATCGATAATATCGCCCGATATGGTGCCGTTTTCTACCGGAAAGGTCGCGCCGGCCATGGCCCAGTTTTGTGACAGGTTTACCGTTTCCTGGCCAGATAACTCGCGGGCCAGCAGTACACGGGCAAACTGCTCGGCACTGATGGCATACCAGAATGCCTGCTGTTGCTGCTGCATATTCTGTTGGCGCTGCAGTTGCAGTTGCAGGCGGCCGGTCATGTTTACCGCAATCACCACTACGATGGCAATGATCATCAGCACCGCAACCAATGCCACACCGGCTTGTTTGTGCGGCCTCATCATTCTATTGCTCCTGCGGCAACGGCAGCATCCGGTAGCATAAAAATACGCTCTAACCGGCCGAGGCTTTCATCAACCAGCGTAATGCGTACCGCCAGCGGGAAATTTGCATCCTGCCAGCGCTCCAGCCATTCTTCACCCTGCAGGTAGTGCACTTCAAAACCAGATAAGCCGCTTTGCAGCTGCTGTACTTTAGGCTCAGTGCCGGTTACAGCGTCCGGGTACAAGGTAAATAAACGCTGCAAAGTGCCTTCCTGTAACCGGTAAGCAACGGTTTGAATTTCACTGCGTGGTAAAATCATGCCCGGATTACGCCAGCCGTGCCGGGCAAAGCTAACGCCATGATCTTCGCTTTCCAGTAAAAATTTCTCACCAAACAAACGGTATTTTTGCGCGGCTTCACCATCAAGGCGCACATGGCGCACGCTGATTTGCATAAAGTCACGTTCCAGCATCAGCATAGTGCGCTGCAGCTGCACCAGGCGCTCACTGGCCTGCTGCGATAATTCATCACTTTGCGTTACACTGGTTAACACCGCTACCGACGCCAGCCCTACCAAAGCAAAAATGGCCGCTGCCAGCAGCATCTCAATAAAGGTAAAACCGCTGTTTGCCTTAACCACCGGGCCCATTATCTTAACCACCGGGCTTACCCCTGTAGCTTTGCAACTGAAACAGCACCTGCTCCGGCGATTCAGCCAGGCTGACACTGATTTGTATCAGGCGTAAATCTTCGTCCGGTACCCGGGTTAGCTGTTGTTGCCATAACCAGTTGCGATTGGCCATTTCTACCTGACCCTGATCTTTCTCTTTGCCCGGCCACTCGGTTTCTATCATCGCCAGTTGCATCTGATTGTTGGCGATGTAACTGGCCATGGTTAAATCATCTAACTGGCTTAAACTGCGGATATGGGCAGAGCTGGCTTGCATAATGGCCATACCGGCGGTAGCAAAAATGGCCATGGCTACCAGCAGCTCGAGCAGGGTAAAGCCGTTACGCTTCATGGCAGCTCCGCAGATACCGGCGTGCGGGTAAGCGGTATGGCAAAATCGGTCGATATTGCGCTATACAACGGTGTCAGATCAGAGCTTTCTGTCAGCAATAGCTGAAACGGGCTGATTTCGCCCGACGACAGCACAAACACCTGCGGCAGCACCGGTATTTTGCTGTCTTCGTCGCTTTGTTGGTCGTCGTCATCCAGTTGCCAGTCCAGTTGGCTTAGCAGGTTGGTTTCCTCGCCCGGCAAGCCTTCAAGCTCCAGTGTTAAGGCGATATCGCGCGGTAATGTATATTGCCGTAAACCGGCAGGTTCATCGGCTTCAGCCCATTTGCCTTCGTTATTGTCGTAATACAAAAAGCCATAACGATCTGGCAGCACATACAGGCCCCATTCCTGCTGTTTTAACATGGCAGTTTCTGCGACAAACTGAAATAACTGCTGAAAACGCTCGGCTTCTTTTTCCAGCCGCTCTTCGCGTGATTCGCCGCTAAAATTCATTACCACTGTGGTAGCCAGCAAACCAATCAGCAGCATAACCAGCATTACCTCAACCAGGGTAAAGCCGTTGCTACGATGCTGAACAGCCGGCAGAGATGGCATTAGTTGTTTGAATTCCCGTTGGCATCCAGATTCCAGTTACCGATGTCATCATCAGTACCTGCGGTGCGATCCGGGCCTTTACTCAGGATATCAATACGGCCAACCTGGCCCGGACTTACCAGAATATAGTCTTCATCCCATGGGTCTTTCGGTAAGCGGCGGATAAAACCACCATCCGGAAATGAGCGTGGTACCGGTTGTGACGTTGGTGCGGTAACCAGTGCCTGCATGCCTTGCTCTGTGGTGGGGTAAAAGCCATTGCGCAAACGGTACATGTCCAGCGCGCTTTCCAACTGCTGAATATCCACTACGGCTTTTTGCCGTGCGGCGGCTTCCTGGTTACCTATCAGGTTCGGCACCACCATACTGGCGATAATGCCCAGAATAACGATAACCACCATCACTTCTAACAGCGTAAAGCCGCTGTGCTGTCTAAACTTATGTTGCCTTACCATATTAACCACCACCTACCATATTGTTTAACGCTAAAATCGGCTGCAAAATCGCCATGACAATAAATAACACCATACCGGCCATTACCGCTACTAACACCGGTTCAAACACTTTTAACGACACTGTAACTAAGGTTTCAAACTCGCGGTCCTGCGTATTGGCAGCGCGCTCGAGCATTGAATCAAGCTGGCCGCTTTTTTCGCCGCTGGCAATCATATGCAGCATCATCGGCGGAAACAGCTTGGTTTGCTCCAGCGCGTTACGTAGCGAAGTACCTTCACGCACCCTTGCCGTGGCATCTGTTACTGCCTGGCGCATATAAGTATTGCTAAGCACATCGGCGCTAATGCGCATAGCTTCCAGTAACGGCACTGCTGAGGCATTGAGAATACTTAAGGTACGGGCAAAGCGGGCGGTATTCAGCCCTTTCGTTACTTTGCCCATAATGCGGCTTTTTAGCACCAGTGCATCCCAGCGAAAACGAAACGCTGGTTTACGTAGCGCCCGTTTAAACAGCACCAGCAACAGCATAAAACCAATCAGGACAAAGATGCCGTAAGCGCGTAAAAAGTCACTGGCGGCAATTAAAAACAAGGTTGTGCCGGGCAGGGTTTGGCCCATATGCTCAAACTGGCCGACAATTTTGGGTACCACCGCCGCCAGCAGGATTGATATCACCAGCACGGCAAAACAGGTCAGAATAATAGGGTACAGCAGGGCCTGCAAAATCTGGCTGCGCATATGCTGGCGCTGCTCTGTGTAATCGGCCAGCCGGTTTAACACCTGATCCAAATGGCCGGATTTTTCCCCCGCTGCCACCATAGAGCGGAATAAATGGTCAAATACATAGGGAAACTCAGCTAAGCCTTCAGCCAGGCTGTAACCTTCCACTACCTTAGAGCGCACAGTCATCATCATATTGGTTAGCCGTGGCTTGTCGCATTGCTCGGCAACGGCCAGCAATGCGCTTTCAATCGGCAGGGCAGCTTCAACCAGCGTAGCCAACTGGCGGGTAATAAGCGCCAGCTCGGAGGCGGAAATATTACGCTTAAACCATTGCTTACCCGAGGCGAGCATTTTTTCCTGCTGTGACGCCAGCGCCACGCTAACCGGTGTTAATTTTTGTTCACGCAATAACGAGCGGGCATGGCGGGCATTATCGGCCTCAAGCACACCTTTGCTGTTTTTGCCTCTGGCATCCAGTGCCTGATATTCAAAGGCTGGCACTATACATCCTCACGCGTAACACGCAGCACTTCTTCCAGCGTGGTTTCGCCACTGAGCACTTTGCTAAAACCATCGGCGCGGATGCTGGGGCTGTGCTGGCGCACATATTTTTCAATGGCCTGCTCACCCTTGCCGTTGTGAATAAGCTCGCGGATATGCTCGTCTACCAGTAACAGTTCATGAATACCGGTACGGCCACGGTAGCCGGTAAAGTTACATTGATCGCACCCTTTGGCGCGGTAGATCAGTACGCCTTCTTTTTTGGTCACACTTAGCAGGCTACGCTCTTCTTTATCAGGTTCATGCGCTTCTTTACAGTGTATACATAAGGTACGCACTAAGCGCTGTGCCAATACACCCAGCAAGCTGGACGATAATAAAAACGCTTCTACGCCCATATCTTCCAACCGGGTAATGGCACCGGCGGCTGTATTGGTGTGCAACGTAGATAACACCAAATGGCCGGTCAAACTGGCCTGTACAGCAATTTGTGCGGTTTCCAGATCGCGTATTTCACCTACCATCACTACATCAGGGTCTTGCCGTAATATAGCGCGCAAGCCACGGGCGAAGGTCATGCTCACTTTAGTATTAACCTGGGTTTGGCCAATACCTTCCAGCTCGTATTCAATCGGGTCTTCTACGGTAAGAATATTGCGATCTTTGGTATTAATTTCGGTTAAACCGGCATACAAAGTAGTACTTTTACCGGAACCGGTAGGGCCGGTAACCAGAATAATGCCGTGCGGCTTTAAAATAAGCTGCGAAAACGCCTGCTGCACTGACAATGTCATGCCTAAATCAGCTAAATTCAGGTGGGAATTGTTTTTATCCAGCAAACGCATTACCACCCGCTCGCCATGGCTGGACGGCATAGTAGATACCCGCACATCCACCGCCCGGCCGGCAATGCGCAGGCTGATACGGCCATCCTGCGGCACACGCTTTTCGGCAATATCCAGTTTGGCCATTACTTTAATACGCGACACCAGCAAGCTGGACAAGCGCCGGTTTGGCCGCAGTACTTCGCGCAAAATACCGTCTACCCGAAAACGCACTATCAGCGCTTTTTCAAAGGTTTCCACATGAATATCGGACGCACCCAGCTTAATGGCTTCGCCCAGCATGGCGTTAATCAGCTTGATAATAGGCGCGTCGTCTTCATTTTCCAGTAAGTCTTCGCTTTCCTGAATATCATCAGCCAGTGAAGCCAGGTTAACTTCGTTACCTATATCTTCCATTAGCTGCTGCGCTTCGCTGGAGTCCCGCTGGTAGCTGGCTTCCAGCATGGCTTCAAATTCTACCGCCGATAAACGCTGAATCTGAAACGGCTCTGCCAGCATACGGCGCACTTCCAACACGGCAGCAGCGGTGGTCGCGGTATGAATATATAAGCGCCAGCCCTCATCGGCCTGTAGTTTCAGCAAGACACCGTGGCGTTTGGCAAAGCCGAACGGCAGGCGGATGCGGCTACTGGCCGGTTTTACCTGTTCTGCTTCCAGCGCGTCCATTAGTCTTGCTTCCCTTGCTCAACACCGGCCGGTGGTTGTTGCTTGTTCATATAATCATCAAAAGTAGGCGGTAATGTCAGTGATTCATCCCACTCTGGCATCACCACCTGCTTGGTATTTGGCATTAAGCGGATACCGGCTTCTTCACGCTTTAACTGCTCGGCGCGAATATAGTTATATTTGGTTTTCGAAATACCGGAAATGGCCGAACCTTCGCGTACTATAGTAGCTTTAATAAATACCATCAGGTTACGTTTTTGTTTGGTAACACTGGTCGATTTAAACAAATGCCCCAAAATAGGAATATCGCCTAAAATTGGCACCTTGGATTCGCTTTCCTGCACGTCTTCATCAATTAAGCCGCCCAGCACCACAGTAGCACCGTCATCGGCCATAACCGTGGTTTTAATTTCACGTTTATTAATGGTGATATCCACCGCAGTGGCGCCACCAATACTGGACACTTCCTGTTCAATGGTTAATTGCACCGCATCGCCTTCGTTAATTTGCGGTGTCACTTTAAGCTTAATACCCACCTCCTGCCGATCTACCTGCTGGAACGGGTTGGTATTATTGGAACCAGTGGTAGAGCCGGTAATAACCGGCACTTCCTGGCCTACCAGAAAGAACGCTTCCTGGTTATCCATAGTAGTAATATGCGGCGTGGCCAGCACATTGGAGTTAGTGCTGGTGCGTACCGCCTGCACAAGAGCGGCCCAATCGCCGCTGACAAAGCCCAGCAAAGCCCCATTTAATCCGCCCAATACCTGCCCTGCAAGCGTGTAGTCACCTTCTGTATCCGGCACAGGTATAGTTACGCTGGGAACACCAGGAATAGTTGATTGTTCAACCCGAGGTGGGTTCCTAATTGGCCTGGCAGCTAAAGCTGCACCGGCAGCATCAATAATAGAAATGGTATTGCCATTACTAAAGTTAGTACCTCCGCCGTTCTTATTAAGCCACTGCACGCCTAAATCGGTACCATCACCTTCAAATACTTCAACAATAATGGCTTCAACCAGTACCTGGGCACGGCGGATATCCAACTGGCGCAGCACTTCTTCTAACGAGCGCATCATATCCGGCTGGGCGGTGATTACCAGTGAGTTACTGTCGGCGTGGGCTTCAATACTGATAGCCCGGCCGGTATTGGCGGAGGCACTGCGCCCGCCCTGTGCTCCGGCAGCACCTGCGGCGCCCTGTACTTCTGCTACTATTGATTCACTAACGCCTTTTAGCACCGGTACCAACTCTTCCGCTTTGGCGTATTTTAAGTAAAACACCCGGGTATTGCCGCTGGTTTGCAGTTCGCTGTCCAGCCGTTTGGCCAGCTCAATTACACGCTGGCGCGCCTGTAATTCGCCGCTGACAATCACACTGTTGGTGCGCTCGTCAGCCACAATACGCGGCACCAGAAAATCTGGCTGTTCAGCCCGTCCCTGGCTTTTATAAATGCTTTCAAGTATCCGCACAATTTCCGGTGCCGAGGCGAACTGCATTTTGACAATTTCCAGTTCCTGATCGCCGGCTTTATCTACCCGCTGAATAATATCTACCAGCCGGTTTACCACCGCGGCCGGGCCGGTCATCATAATCACGTTAGACGGGTCGTAGTTTACTACGTGGCCGCCACCGGCCTGGTTACTAAACTGGCGTAATAACGGCGCCAACTCACGAACCGACACATTACGCACCTGCACCACACGGGTAACCATTTCGTCACCCTGGCCCGGTGCATCATCGGTTACCACAGGTATATTGCTGGTTTTGGCGTCTTTGTTGCGTACAACTTTCAATACGCCATTATCCATTTCCACCACAGCAAAGCTGTACACTTCCAGTACGTTGAGGAAAAACTGATAATATTGTTTTTCGTTCAGCATTTCGTAGCTGCGCACATTAATGCGGCCACGTACCTGCGGATCAACAATAATGGTTTTCTTCAGATTCATACCGACGATATTAATAAACTCATTAATATCAGTGCCTTTAAAGTTAGGCGAATACATTACTTCTTCCTGTGCCACAACAGACACACCCGGAACAACGGCAGTAAGCGCGGCCGCCACCAGCAAACTGGCCAGCGAACGGCGGGAGAATAAAGAAAATTGCCCTGATTTCATTAATTTATAACCAATTAGTTTTAATAATTATTGTGACAGACTAACCAGAATATCCCTGATCTCGCCATCGCGCTCTACTTTTATTGCCGCTTCTTTGGCATCGCGCAATTCATTAATTACGTTCATTGCCTGCTGCATATCATTTAAACGAATACCATTAATTTCTACAGCCAAATCATTAGGCTGCAAGCCAAGCTGAGTAAATAAGGACGGGTCTTTGCCCGGCATTAAGCGGTATCCCGCCAGTTGGCCGTTATCCCGGTGGGGTGAAACCCGGATATAGTCAAAAAACTTCATCGGCTGGGCAATCAGCTCGTCGCGACGCGCATCCAAATCTTCACTTACCTGCAACGGTTGCATTTCCATCGGCTCGGGTGCCGGTGCCATATCGGTATAAGGCTCTTCCATTTGCTCGTCAGAACGGCCAAGGCCAGCATTAGCCTGTGCAATTTGCGTGTATTCAAAGCCATCCAGCATCAGGGTTTCATAACGCCCGGCTTGCTGCAACAACACCCGGTCGGCTAACACCTGTTTTAACACTGCACTGGTGCCTTCAATGGTGTCGTCAATGGCGTAGGTTGCCTCGCTGCCGCGACTTTCTATAATGGCACTACCCTGATTCGGGCTGGCGCCCACCGCAACCAGACCGGTTAACTTAACATTTAGCTGGGTTTTTGGCGCTTCAGTTACCACAGGTGCAGCTTGTTGTACCGGCACGGCAGATGCTTTGCCAAATAACGAGAAACCGGTTAACGCTGCCAGGCTAACGCCACCGCTTTGCTTTACTGCCGCCGCAGGCCCGCTGGCGGGTGGCAGGGCATTATTTTCAGGGGCCGGTACCAGTTGCCAGCTAAAGCGTGCCAGTAACCATGCCAGCAGAATAACCAACATCAGGTTCAGCACCTGCTGCACCCGGTTTAGTGGCACCTTTTGTAGTTGTCTCGCTAACTGCTGCGTGTCTAATAACGGCTTCATTGCACACTTCTACTTTAAGAGAGAAATTTATCTTACCCAGTTGTCCGGCAGCCAACAAGGCCAGCGCCGAAATTTACAAGGTATTAACCATGTTTTTTTCGTATCTGCCGCCATTTCGCCTGCTTTGGCACTATAATGGCGATCTTAGTTCGACCACACAGTGTAAATTATGTCGTCAGCAAAACAATCCACGCAGGATACCACCCCAACATTACGGTTAGATAAATGGTTGTGGGCCTGCCGCTTTTATAAAACCCGCGCTTTAGCCAAAGAAATGATCGAAGGCGGTAAAGTACATTATAATGGCCAGCGCTGCAAAGCCAGCAGAACGGTAGAAACTGGCGCCATAGTGCGCCTGCCGCAAGGCACAGATGAAAAAGTAGTAATAGTGCTGGGTTTGTCGGAAAAACGCCTGGCTGCACCTTTGGCGCAGCAGCTGTATGAAGAAACAGCCGACAGCATTGATCAGCGGTTAAAACGGGCCGAGCTGAGAAAAACCAACAGCTTGTTTGCTCCGCACCCGGATACTAAACCAGACAAAAAAGAGCGGCGTAAGCTGCTTTTATTAAAATCGCAGCAGTAAGAGAACAGCATGAATTCAGATAATTTATTCCGCTTTTTATTTCAAAACCGCAACGTACGTGGCGAGTTGGTACAACTGGCAGACAGCCTTGATCAGATGCTGTTACATCATGATTACCCGCAGCCGGTGAAACAGCTGCTGGCCGAGCTGGTGGCAGCCACCAGTTTACTAACCGCCACTTTGAAACTGGATGGCGATATTGCCGTGCAAATTCAGGGCGATGGCCCGATACGTTTTGCTGCGGTAAATGGCACTGATCAACAGCAATTTCGCGGTGTAGTGCGGATGCAGGCAGAAATTTCCGGTGATAGTTTTCGCGAGCTGATTGGTGAAGGCTATCTGCTGGTAACCATTACGCCAAAACAGGGCGAGCGTTATCAGGGTATTATCCCGCTAAGCGGCGACAGCTTAACCAGTACCCTGGAAGCCTATTTTGCTCAGTCAGAACAACTGCCCACCCGGTTATACCTGTACACCGACTTACAAGCAGCACACTGCCGAGCGGCGGGTTTTATGTTGCAGGTATTGCCGGTAGATCAGCAAAAAGCTAAAGCCGATTTTGAAGATTTAGTGATTCTGAGCGATACCCTAACCAAAGACGAAATATTCAGCCTGCCAGCCGAGCAACTGTTATACCGTTTATTCCATCAGGAAGAGGTAGAACTGTTTGCCCCGCAGCAAGTCAGCTTTATATGCGGTTGCTCGCGTGATAAATGCGCGTCAGCCATTATCAGCCTGGGCCGTGACATCATTAACGAGCATATTGCCGAAGGCAAACTGGACATTAACTGCGAATACTGCAATAAAAACTACCATTTCAGCCCGGCCGATTTAACCGCTTTACTGCAACAAATGTAGTAAGCAATCGTGGCCGGGTAAAAACCTGTGCTTTGTTATGCCATTAACTCTGCCGCTATGCGGTAACTGGTTTGCCGCGCTTGCGGGTCGTGCATCATGCTGGTTAGCATCAGCTCGTCGGGGTTATGTTTGGCGATAAAATCCTTAATGCCTTGCTGCACCGCAGCGGCATCGCCGACAACAGAGCAGGCTAATGCTGTCTGTACATAGGCTTTTTCATGCGGCTGCCAAATAGTGTCCATGCTATCCACCGGCGCCGGCAATAAGCCGGGCGTGCCGCGCGTCAGGTTAACAAACTGCTGTTGCAGCGAGCTAAACAGCCGTTTGGCTTCAGTTGCGGTGTCTGCTGCAAACACATTCAGCGCCAGCATCAGGTAGGGTTTATCCAGTTGTGCCGAGGGTTTAAATTCACGCCGGTACAGCTCTGCTGCCTGCTGCATCATGCCGGGGGCAAAATGCGAAGCAAATGCATAGGGCAACCCCAACTGCGCCGCTAATTGGGCTCCATATAAGCTGGAGCCTAATATCCATAGCGGCACATGCAACCCTTGCCCCGGCACGGCCTGCACTAACTGATTTGGCCTGGCGGCGGCAAAATACTGTTGTAACTCGGCGATGTCGGCCGGGAATTGCGCTTCGGTTTCTACTTTATGCCGCCGTAATGCCCGTGCTGTGGCCTGGTCGCTACCTGGTGCCCGGCCTAAGCCTAAGTCGATACGGTTAGGGTATAAGGTTGCCAGCGTGCCGAATTGTTCGGCGATAACCAGCGGCGAATGATTCGGCAGCATAATGCCACCGGCACCTAAACGAATACGCGAGGTAGCAGAGGCTAAATGGCTGATTAATAACGACGTAGCAGCACTGGCAATGCCCGGCATATTATGGTGTTCGGCCAGCCAGTAACGATGGTAACCGAGTGACTCGGCATGTTGTGCCAACGCTTTGCTGGCGGCAAAGCTGTCGGCCACAGTGCTGCCTGCTGAAACCGGGGCTAAATCTAAAATGGATAAAGGGATCATGTGCGCTCCGCATCGCTGTGAATATGGATATTACATACCAAGTGGTATAAAACCATATTAGCAATGGGGGCCTACCTCAGCGGTTTCAAGGGTTAGATAAGCGGCAATAAAAAAGCCTCTGATTTTAGAGGCTTTTCCCGATAAATTAGCGGAGGGTTAGCTGTTAAAAAAACGACCCGTCGTTAACCGGCAACCAACCCGGTATGGCTATTTTTGCCATATGGACCTGAGTTGCGCTATAGATAGCTGCTGAATGTTAACAGCACTGTCAGTACTGAGTTTAAGCTGACTATAGGGTGCTTCAGGAAATACCACACTGGTCATCACCGTACGGCCATTGTCGGCAAACACTTCTATAGAAGAGGTATCCAGAAATATCTCTAACTGCACGACGCTAGCTTTAATATCTAGTGGCGCCCGTTGCACAGAAGCAAAGCCGGTTTCAAAGTCGGCAATGCCGGCGTTAGTCCTGTCTAAAATCAATTGTCCCGCTACGGCGTCTATTTTTAGTTTCAGGCTGTGCTTTGCATTTTCAAATGATAGTTCGACCCGCTTGGACTGCTTTAAATCCAGCTCAAGTTTGATATGCTCGCCCAACTCTGCAGATTTAGTTAATTTAACTAATTCAACGGCTTGACCGCCTTTAATACTACTATTGCGTACAACTTTAGTATCGGTCGCCAACGACGACAGGCTGGCTACCGGTTGCGAGCTGACTATATAGCTGTTACCCCGCTTTTCTAATTCCAGCTGCCGGGCAATAGTCATAGCACTACGCCAACGTTGGGTCGGTACTTTATTGGCGTATTGCCAGTTGCTCATCCAACCAATAAACAGATGCCGGCCATCTTGCTGCGGCACATCAGACCAGGTTACACCAGCATAGTTGTCGGTACCGTAATCCAGCCAAACTGCTGCTTGTTTTGCAGGCGAGCCTTGTTCCGCCGCCATAAGCTGTTGGTTAAATGCCGGATCAAGTTTAAAGGTTTTACCATCAAAGTCGCCGACAAAGTACTGTGTGGCCGAGCCACCATTCGGGCCGCCCGGGTTAATACTGACCAGTAACACATACTTTTCTTCGTCACTGCCATTAACCCGCATCTTAATAAGATCCGGGCATTCCCATACACCACCGTGCGCACCAATGCCCTGACCAAAATCACCGCTATGCTGCCAGTTTTTTAAGTCGGTTGACGTATAGAAGCTGATTTTATCTTTTACCGCCAGCGACATCACCCAGCTGGAAGAATCTTCATGCCAGCTCACTTTAGGGTCGCGAAAATCCCTGATATCAGGGCTTTTCAGCACGGGATTAGCGTCGTACTTGGTCCAGGTTCTGCCGTTATCTAAGCTGTATGCAATACCCTGCGACTGGAAGGTGTCAGAGCCGAAGTTTTCCTGCAAATGATCATGATAGGTGTAAATGGCCACCATAGCTGGCTTGTCTTTGCTACCAAAACCAGAGGTATTGTTCCAGTCTACCACCGCACTGCCTGAAAAGATGGTGCCATGTTGATCCGGATATAACGCTATGGGTTGTTGCTCCCAATGCACCAAATCTTTGCTGATAGCATGGCCCCAGTGCATAGGCCCCCAGATATTACTGTACGGGTTATATTGATAAAACAGGTGGTATTCACCATCCAGATACACCATGCCATTAGGATCATTCATCCATTGCTGCTCTGGGCTGAAATGGAATTGCGGCCGGTGTGGTTCCTGATATAAATCCTCTACCGCCAAGGCATTGGGTACCATAGTGCTACTGAATGCTAAGCATAAAGCTAAAACTGTTTTTCTCATTTTACTGTATTCCTTTTTAACAGATGGCAGCATCTGAGCTCAGCTGCTGCCATACAATTAATAGCCGGGTAGTTGCTTATACAATCCACCACTTAAATTGATTTGTTGCTGTGGGATCGGCAGATACTCGTCGCGCCCGGCGGTGAACAGGGCTTCCTGTAAATAAGGCTTACGGGTACGTTCAACTTCAAGATAAGTATCTAATGTCTGTTTTGCTACGCCCCAGCGCACCAGGTCAAAGAAACGGTGTCCTTCCAGGCCAAGTTCTAACCGTCGCTCCATACGCAGTGCCCGGCGGGCTTGCTCTTGTGACGTAAATGCAGTGTAAAGCCCGACATTGTAAATACTGGCATTATTCAGCATTGCTGTGCTGTTCATAGCCCGGCTGCGTAAACGGTTGATGATTTGCACAGCTTCGTCCAGACGATTGAGTTCGATCAGCGCTTCTGCTTTCCACAGCAACACATCGGCAAAACGGATCAACACCGTATTCATCGAAAACACCGGGAAGGGCCCGTTTTGTATACGACATTCACAATCCGGATGCTCCAGCTCTTTCATTGAAATGAAATTGCCGTAAACTGCCGGCGCCCGTGCCCAGGCATTACCATTTTCAATCATCAGCTCGCTGTCATATTTAAACGGCTTACCTTGCATGGCCACGGTGTGGTCTAACCTTGGGTCAACCGCATCCTGCACCAGTACATAATTGGTGCTGTTAAAGCTGTCAAACTGCGGTAACCCCTGAGCATCGGTTTTAAACGCGTTCACGAAATTCTCTGTCGGTACATGAAAACCGCAGCAACCAAAGCCGCCTTGCAAAGGCGCATTCAGCGCTGTTGGCCAGGAACCACGACCATCCGGCGAGCCATCATTGCGTGAGCGCTGAATAGCAAACACAGACTCTTTGCTGTTTTCAAAACGGTGCAGAAAGTTTTGTCCGAAGTCATCTTGCAAACCATAGACACCGGCGTCTTCAATATCATCCACCAGATCGACCACCGTTTGCAGTTTCTCCAGATCAATGTTGACGACCTGATGCACATCATTTTGCTCATAAGCCTGATACAACTTCGTTTTCGCCAGATAAGCTTTGGCGCTTAACTGATTGGCCCGGCCGATTTCACTCTGGGTAACCGGTAAGTTGTCGGCGGCAAACTGGAAATCTGCGGCGATTTTGTCCCACAATTGCTGATCGGTTAAATCAAAGTTTGTCAGCGCTTTAATCTGCTCTGATGACATGGTTTCATCAACATAAGGGATATGCTTGTGGTGTATTTTCAGATCGAAATAGAAAAAAGCCCTTAAAAACCTCAGCTCAGCCTCTCGAATAGTCTTTTTCGCAAACTGTGCCTCTGAGGCATTACCAAGGGCCTTTAATGCGGTATTGGCTCTTGAGATGGCAGTGTAGTTCCTTACCCACTTCTTGTTATTCAGGTCAACAAAATCCGGTGGGTAAGACTCCATATCAGCAATAATCGACGTATACATTGACAGCGCATGGTAGGCAAATATGTCGCCGGGCCCATTGCCGCCTTTGTGTGCATCACCGGCCCGCAAGTTACCTGTAGGCCAAAGAAAGTTTGGCGCAGTATAGTGATCATTGCCAAGGTAAGAGTAGGTAGCCGTCACCAGCCCCTCCAGATTACCACCGCCGGTAATTTGCTCTTCCGTTAGGGTGCCTTGTGGTGATTGCTCAAGATCACCGCCACAACCCGCCACTGTCAGCAGCACAGTGCCGGCAACTATCATTACACCTGCTTTTAGTTTGTTATACATAATTCATGTCCTATTTAAGCATCAACTCAGAATGTCATCGACAGACCCAGGGTCAAGGTTCTTGGAATGGGGAATACACTGTTCGGCGCCTCAGGATCCTGACTTAAAGTGCCGCTTGGCGTTATCGTCAGTAAGTTCTGTGCACTTAAGTAAACCCTTGCATCAAGAATTGCCGGGTCGATGTTGTATGCGATAGAAAGATTGCGCAGCTTCAGATATGAACCATCCTCCCAGTAGAAACTGGACTCTCTGGCTTCATTGTTGTTATCCAGTAAGGTTAATGCCGGCACATTGGTGTCAGTATTACCTGCTGTCCAGGCATTCAGCGTTCTGTCGCCATAGTTAGAGCCGATATTCAGTGAGGTGAAATCAGTAAACAAGCGCCAGCTGTTACGAACACTGCCGCCTTTCACACCTTGCCAGAACATATTGAAGTCCCAACGGCCGTAGGTCAGCGTGAAATTCAGGCCGTAGATAAAATCCGGATCGGTATTGGTAAAGAAATCCTGATCCTGATCGTTAATAATACCGTCACCATTAAGGTCAACATAACGTATCCGGCCAGGAGCCGCGCCAGGCTGGCTGGCATGAGCGGCAACTTCTTCCGCACTTTGGAACAAGCCATCGGTAACATAACCAAATACCGAATTTACCGACTTGCCCAGAATGGTTTTATCCCGGCCGTTACCGCCAAATGAGTTCACTACCGAGTCAGGCAGCGCAATGACCTTGTTTTTTGCGGTTGAAATATTACCGGTAATATCGAACGTAAAGCTCCCCAGGCTGGCCACAGTAAACTCATCGGTATAACCCAGCATCAGCTCGATACCGGTGTTTTCGATGGTGCCACCATTAACGATCATCTGCGCACCTTCGCCTTCTGTCGCCAGCGGCTGCGTTGTGGTCAGAATATCTTCGGTGCGCTTTCTGAACCAGTCAAAGCTGCCGTATAACGCACTGTCAAAGAAATCAAAATCCACCCCCAGGTTCAGCTGGGTTGATGTTTCCCACTTTAAGTCCGGGTTACCGGAGCTGACTTTGGCAAAGCCAGACGGCAGATTGCCCTGATCACTGCCGGTCAAATCATACGCGGTACCTTCATCCTGTTCATTGGTAAACAGCGACTGTGTGGCGTAACGTGACTGAAAAATGGATGAAGTCGCCCGGGTATTAATTTCCTGGTTACCATTTTGTCCCCAGCTGGCTCTGAATTTCAGCTGGTTCATCGCATCAAACTTAAAGAAATCCTCATCTGAAACACGCCAGCCTACCGACGCCGCCGGAAAATTACCCCACTGATTATTCTCGCCAAAGCGGGACGAACCATCGCGGCGCAATGTAAAAGACGCCAGATACTTTCTGTCATAGTCATAGTCGAGTTTGGTAAAGTAAGATTTCAGCGTCCAGCCATCAGCAAAACCGTTGGCAGTAATGCCGCTGGTTGCCTGATCTAAAAAGGCATAGTCACGGTCTTGTGACGCAAAACCGGAACCGGAAGCGCTAAAAAACTCACTCTCAAACTCAACCGTTTCATTACCCACCAACAGGGTAAACATATGGTCATAATTCAGTAAGTATTTGTACTCTGCAGTATTTGACCAGACAGTGGTTTTGTTCCAGTCGTCCGTCACCGTAAGACGGTCATTAAAATTCAGGCTGCCAGCCTGAAACGCTTTGGTGAAATTACGAAACTTAAAATTGCCATAACTCAGGCCATAGTTGGTCCGCAGCGTTAAATCATCCAGCGGCAGATATTCGACATAAACATTGCCAAGCACCTTGTTAAATCTGTTGGTGTTGTCTTTGTTCATTTCCAACAGCCGTACCGGATTATCACGGTCTGTGATACCGGCAGTTGGCCCGCCCCAGCCAGTGCCATCTTCAGTGCGTATTGGGATAATAGACTGTTGCTCAATCGCCAGGCCAAGAATGCCGCCAGCCAGATCGTTGACCAGATTCTGCTTCTGATCAGTCAGGGCAAGGTTTTCACCTACCCGCACTTTGCCGTCAAATAGCTCAACATGTGAATTAACCCGGCCACTGATGCGGGTAAATTCAGAGCTTTTCACTACACCGTTGCGATCAAGATATCCAAATGATGCGTACACCGCTGAAGTATCACTGCCGCTGGAATAAGACAGGTTTAAATCTTTTGACGTAGAACGCCGGGTCACCTCATCAAACCAGTCGGTATCAGCCGGGCGCATGGTTTGCGCACTGTCAATGTAAGTGTTCAGAATGACATTGTTAAGCTGCGGATTATCGTAGTCACCGTTCCAGTCGTACTGATACAGCGGGCTGACATTATTCGGGTTAGCCCTGTCATTAACGGCAGCGCGCCAGACAACTTCGGCACGTTGCTTGGTATTTAGCGGATTGAGGTCGTACTCGAAGTCTTCCGTTGAGGT
Organism: Rheinheimera hassiensis; assembly: GCF_022436675.1. Classification (GTDB taxonomy): domain Bacteria; phylum Pseudomonadota; class Gammaproteobacteria; order Enterobacterales; family Alteromonadaceae; genus Alishewanella; species Alishewanella hassiensis. Next base: position 628,748 of record NZ_JAKUJZ010000001.1, read on the forward strand.
ATTTAATTTAACTTCAAACTTTGGCTCACCGCTACCTTTCTTGGTGGTAATGATAATGACGCCATTCGCTGCCCGCGCCCCGTAAATACTTGCGCTGGCCGCATCACGCAATACCACAAGTGATTCAATATCGTTGCTGTTAATCTCGTGCAAACCGGAGTTCATTGGCACACCGTCTACCACGTATAACGGGTCGTTATACCCCAGTGGTCCAAGCCCCTGACCGCGAATTTTTACCTGAGCGGTTGAATTTGGATTACCGTTGGTCAGGATCTGTACGCCAGGCACCCGCCCCTGCAAATTCTGCATAATATTGGCTGAGGACAAATCTTTCACATCGGCGATTTTCACATCGACTGCTGCACCGGTAATATCTTCCTGCCGCGTGCTGCTGTAACCAACCACCACTATGGTTTCAACTTCTTTTTCTTTCTTCTCCAGAGCGCTTTGTTGCGCTTCGGAGTTTTGTTGCTGCACGACCAATTCATCAGGCACTGAGTCCTGTTGCACCTGCGCTGCCAGTCCTGCACTTTGCAATGCACAGCATAGTGCACTTAACGCAAAAGTTTGTTTTTTCATAGCTCCCCCGTCTCGTTTTATTTTTCTTCAGAGACAGCATCTCTGCATCGGGCCAGACGACATCAACTCTGCCTGGCCCCAAAGTTTGCTGTTATAGAAGAAGTGATTTCTATTAATTATTATCTTTTGGCGGTCTGTTCCGGCCGTACTGGCCCTTTGCAGTATCAACTAAGGGCAGTTTTCACATGCATGTTTGGAAACCGTCAATTTTCCTGTTTTGCATATTGCACATTATTCGACCATCCATGCACCAATATACAACACAGTTTTAGTTAATCAAGTTTGACCAGTTCAGAAAAATGCAATAATTAAGAAATAATCAAGCATCCGCTTTGAAATCTATATTTATTTTTCTTTTAAAACAGCAACTTAATTATTTAAGTTATAAATAACAAACATAAAATAAAAAATAACATTGATTTAGTTATAAAGCTAAAACAGAATAGGTGACATATGACAGAAAGCATGGTAACGCCAGGATACACGGCTCATTACTATTGACGAGGTGGCGTTTGCACCTTAAATGAACACGGAGAACACTATGATTGCGGTGCTTGGAGAGAACGTTGTTGATCTGTTAATGCAGCCTGATGGAAATTTTTGCCCTCATCTGGGGGGATCACCGTTTAACGTTGCAATTGGCATTGCCAAACAGGAAGTGCCTGTTACATACCTTTCGCCCATTTCACAGGACAGGTTTGGTGACAACTTTCTGAGCTATATGCAAACACAGGGTGTTGAGTATGGTGCGCCGCATCGCTCAGCGCTACCAAGCTCGGCGGCTATCGTCACGTTAGATGCACAGCGCCAGCCACATTATAGTATTTACCGCCATCACGTTGCCGACAGGGATATCAGTACCGGGTTGCTGGTTTCTTGCCTGCCGGAAAAAACCCGCATATTGCACACCGGCTCTTTGGCATTGGAGCCTGAGGACTTAACAAAAGTTAAAACACTTTTAGCTTTTGCCAAATCCAGAGGGGTCAGGATCAGCATAGACATTAATATCAGAATGGATTTCGTTACCGATAAAGCCGCCTACAGTGCCGGCATTGAAGAGCTGATGCCACTTTGCGATTACGTTAAAGCAAGCGACGAAGACCTGAGTAAACTGTATCCGGACATGCCACTGAGCGATGCATTGGCAAAGTTTAAGTTGCTGATACCGGATGCACTCTTTGCTTACACTGAAGGTGATAAGGGCGCACTTTTATGCACCCAAGCGATAGAAATTACAATGCCGGTAATTCGTCCGGACGTGTTCGGCGATACCGTCGGCGCGGGTGACACCTTTTACAGTATGCTGTTAGCTTACCTCTGGTCTGAAAACCTCGACACTATTGCTCCCTCATTGCTGTCAGACAAACAACTTCGCCCTGCACTTAAGCATGCTATTGTTGCCGCGAGCATCAATGTGTCCCGCCATGGCTGCATGCCGCCGAGCAAAGTAGAGGTTCAACAGAAACTGGCCTGCTGATGCATTGCTGATTGATTTACTGCAATTAAACTCTGCGTACCGTTAGGGTACGTAGTATCATCATAGAAAAATGTGCCTTAACTGGTTATTATCACGGCAAATATGGCGTTTCGCCGTTCAACCGTTGTACAACCAAGATAATGTGGAATTTTATGGGGCAAGGCAGTAATTCATCAACTCTCAGGCAGTACAATGAGCGCGTGGTTATTTCCGCCGTGCGCAAGGCTGGCGTCGCATCTAAACCGGATCTTGCCAGAAGTATTGGTTTAACACTGCAATCGTTAACCCGTATTGTCGATGCGTTAGAAGAAAAAGGGTTGCTGGAAAAATCCGGCCGGCGCAGTGTTGGTATTGGTCAGCCATCCAACCTGTATCAGATTAAAGCCGATGGCCTGTTTTCGGTTGGTATCAAGCTGGGCAGACAAAATATTGAGTATGTACTATCTGACTTTGCCGGTCAGGTAATCGATAAAGCATCCCATCGTTATAAAGAACCCACTCCAGAGCAGCTTATCGATAGCTTAAGTAGCGGCATTGAAGTGATGCTGGGCAAACTATCGCCAGCACAACGTCAGCGCTTTGTTGGTGTCGGAATTGCGATGCCCTGGTTTTTAGGCAATTGGGCCGCACAGCATGAAATGGCACCTGACATCGCGCAGCAGTGGGTTGATATCGATTTTGCCAATGAATTGGAACAACGCCTGCCATACAGCATATTCTTTGAAAATGACTGCTCAGCGGCCGCGGCGGCTGAGCTGTACTTTGGCCAGATAAAGGCGGCAAACAATTTCCTCTACATTTATATTGATACCTTTGTCGGCGGCGGCCTGGTACTCAATGGCAATCTGGAAAGAGGGGTGCATAGCAACGCCGCCAATCTGGCAACGTTACCTGTGCCGCAGTCCAGGCTGGACAGCCAAAGCAACACCTCAGGCTGGGATACCTTAGTTAACCGGGCTTCGATAGCAACACTTCTGAGACACCTGCAGTTTCATCAGGTTAATATCGATAATATTGCCGATCTTGCCGATATTATTGATGACAACCGGGCACTGGTGCATGACTGGATGCAGGACTGCGCAGAAGGCGTTGTATTCTGCATTATGTCTTGTGTCAGTTTCCTCGATTTAGAAAAGGTCGTCATTGACTCCCAATTGCCAACGTTCTTATTAATTGAGCTTATCAGCATGATCAAAAGACGGTTGGCAGCGATGCCAACGTCAAATTTATTCGTACCACAGATCGAAAAAGGCAGCCTGGGTGAAGATGCGATTGCCATTGGTGGTGCTATTTTGCCGCTTTATTCGCATTTCGCACCAGACCGCACTGTACTGTTAAAAGGCGGTGTACCGGACAGGTTGCAACAGAAATAACAGCATGGCGGATGGTACGCCATGCTGTCAGGTTTTACTTCGTTAACACAACAGCCTTAGAATGTTCTGTCTGGATCTCTTCCGAGATAGACTCCAGCGTACGCCCCTTTGTTTCAGGCATAACAAACAACACAAAAACCAGCTGCAGTACCATCATAAAAGCAAAGAAGATAAAAATGGTGGCGGGTGTAAACACGCTTAAGAAAAACGGCATCAGTAAAGCAATTAATGCCGCAAATACCCAGTGTGTGCTGGCCCCAAGCGACTGGCCTTTGGCGCGAACCGCATTAGGAAAGACTTCAGATATAAACACCCAGATCACCGCGCCCTGGCCAATGGCGTGCGAAGCAATAAACAAAAACACAAAAAACACCACGGCCATGCCGCCGATACCAGCATAAAAAGCATACGCCACTACGCTTAACGACACTATGTAGCCAACCGAACCAATTAGCATCAGCAGACGCCTGCCTGCCTTATCAATTAAATATAACCCCAACATAGTGAAGACAAGGTTTATAATGCCAACACCCGCCGAGGACAATAAAGCAGAATCACTATCTAAACCCGCCAGCGAGAATATTCTCGGTGCAAAATAGATAATAAAGTTAATGCCCGATAGTTGGTTGAAGAATGCGACCAAAAACGCCAACATTACCGGGAAGCGATAGCGGGCAGAGAACAAGCTGGACTTTTTCTCTGTCGGCCGGGTGCGCTTGATATCAGCCACTATGCTATCTACATCTTTCTCTTGCAGCTGGTTAAATACCACTCTGGCTGCAGCCTCATCTCTTTTATGCAGGATCAGCCAACGCGGGCTTTCTGACACCTTAAACACCAGAAACAGAAAGACCATAGCGGGAATAACTTCAACGCCCAACATCCAGCGCCAATCCTCAGCTGAAATACCTGATAACAAGTAGTTGCTGAAAAATGCGACTAAGATACCAAACACAATCTGGAACTGGTACATCGCAACCAAGCGCCCACGATGTTTAGCAGGTGCTATCTCAGCGATATACGCCGGTACCGCAATCGACGAAACTCCAACCCCTAAGCCACCGATAAACCGCATAAATGAAAACGTATAAGGATCTGCTGCCAACGCTGAGCCCAGCGCAGACAAAATATATAAAATACCGATAGCAATAAGGGTAGCCTTACGACCAAACCGGTCACACGGCACACTACCAAAAAGCGCGCCAATGACCGTACCCCACAATGCCGATGACATGATGAACATGCCGTGAAATAGCGGATCTGTTTGCCAAAGCTGCTGTATCGGCAGGTCGGCTCCGGAGATAACTGCGGTGTCAAAACCGAATAAAAATCCGGCCAGCGCCACGGTTATCGCCCATAAAAAAATAGTCTTCATTATTCCCCCGATTAAATAACACTGTTTTAGTTATTGCGTCTGAGTAGAATAAAATCGGTGCAGATTGTCAAGCAGAATCTCTAATTTGGTGCAGAGCCTTAGCCGGCATTATCAGCATTGTCAGGGATTGAGGGTGAATGGCGCTCACAAAAAAGCCCCACAGATGTGAGGCTTTCAGAGCATTCTAATTTATTGTTTTAAAATACAATCTTAGAACGGAATATCGTCATCAAAGTCGATTGGCGGTTCCATCGGAGCGCGTTGTTGCTGTTGCGGCTGTGCCGGCTGCTGGTAACCACCTTGTGGCTGCGCTGGCTTTTGGTAGCCGCCCTGCTGTGGTGCAGCTTGCTGGTAACCACCTTGTTGTGGTTGCTGATAGGCCGGTGCAGCTTGTTGAGCCGGTTGCTGATAACCACCCTGCTGTTGGGCTGGTTTTTGATAACCGCCCTGTTGGCCGCCGCCCATACCACCGCCTTGTTGCTGGCCATCACCACGGCCATCCAACATTTGCAGCTCGTTGGCAATAATTTCGGTGGTATAACGTTCTACACCGTCTTTATCCTGCCATTTACGGGTTTTCAGCTTGCCTTCAATATACACTTTGCTGCCTTTACGCAGGTATTCACCGGCAATTTCGGCTAAACGCTGATAAATCACTACACGGTGCCATTCGGTTTGCTCTTTTTTCTCGTTAGTGGCTTTGTCGGTCCAGCTCTCTGAGGTTGCTACCGTTAAATTCGCCACTGCGCCGCCTTGCGGCATATAGCGCACTTCCGGGTCAGTGCCCAGGTTACCAATCAGAATAACTTTATTAATGCCACGCGCCATGCGAATTCTCCTAAAAAATGTTTAAGCCCCGGCGGCTGTAATAACAGCCTGCGCTGCTGTGTGATCAAACTGTGCTGAACTGACTTTCAGATAACAGCGCTGCTCTGCCAGAACAATTGTAACTTCCTGCACCCCGTTCAGTTTGGTCAGTCGCGCTGCCAGTGCACTGGCTTGCTGTTCGCTGGTTAACGACACAGCCAGAGACAAACGCTGGGCGCGTGGAGGAAGCTGAAGGGTGCTGGCAACTGCCAGCCATATTAAACCAATAACAGCCAGTACGGCAAACAGTGCGTGGTAGCCAAAATGTTGCACTACGGCACCACCGGTTACACCGCCTAGAAATGCACCAAAAAACTGGCTGCTGGAATAAATACCCATAGCACTGCCACGCTGACCTGCCGGTGCAATGCGTGACACCAACGCTGGCAGGCTGGCTTCTAAAAAGTTAAAGCCAATAAAAAACAGCAGTAAAGCCATTGTCAGTGCAGTAAAACCGGGCACCAGCAATGCCAGCAGCATAGCGCTGATCAGCAATGCTATGGCCAATAAAAAGAAACCCTTTTCCTGCGCTTTACGCATCGCAATAATCATCATTGGGATCATCAGCACAAAAGAGCCCAGCAACACCGGCAAATAAAACTGCCAGTGTTTTACCGATACCAGGCCATAGTTTTGCAGCAGTGCCGGTAGTGCGACAAACATTGCCGTCAACATTAAATGTAGCAGTAATACGCCCAGATCCAACTGCAGCAGTTGGCGGTGTTTAAGCATGTTACCCAAACTTTGCGGCAGCGCCAGGGTTTCTGCCATCGGTGCTTTGTTAACACTTTTGGGCAGTAACAATGCCACCACCAGCATAGCGCCACAAGCCAGCACAGCAGTAAACCAGAATACGCCACTTAGCCCGGCCCACTTTGCCAGTAAAGGCCCCAGTACCATTGCCACAGCAAAACTTAAGCCGATACTGGCACCAATAATAGCCATTACTTTGGGCCGCTGTTCTTCGCGGGTTAAATCGGCTGCCAGTGCCAGTATGGCACCGGCAATAGCACCGGCGCCCTGCAAAATACGGCCGAAAGTAACCATGTAAACAGAATCGGCCAGTGCAGCGACCACTGAGCCCACTGCAAACAAAGTAAGTCCGCCCAGCATCACTTTGTGGCGGCCGATACGATCAGACAACCAACCGAGCGGAATTTGCAAAATGGCCTGGGTTAAGCCATAAGCACCAATGGCCAGGCCTACCCATAACGGTGAAAAACCGTCCAGCTCGCTGCCATATAGTGCAAACACCGGCAACAGCATAAACAGGCCCAGCATCCGGCTGGAAAATACCAGCGCCAACGCCATAGCTGCACGTTTTTCTAAAGAATTCAGTTGATGCATCAGGTATGAGTTAACCGCCCAAATAAGCGCGCCAGTGTAACACAGAACCCGCGCGCATTAAGCCGATTTCAGCCCGGGTTGCCGGTAAGATGCGACAAATCAGGCAATAACCTGTTTACTCTGGCGATGAAATAACCCCACGGACAACAGCAGCAGGCTTAGCGGCAACAGGCACAGGTAAAATGCCGTCTGGCCATCAAAGTTGGCAAAGGTATAGCCGGTAACCATAGAGCCAGTGGTGCCGCCCAGGGCGGAGAACACCACAATAAGGCCAGTCATAGCGGCATGCCTTGCCTTGGGCAGTGCGCTTAATATTACCGAGTTAATTACCGGATAAATCGGTGCCATAAACAAGCCAATCAGCGGAAACAAATAGGCCGCCAGCGGTGCAGTAAATAAGCCAACCCCGGCATTGTGCTGAATATCGCGTGTTAATGGCAGAGTCGACAGTATTAGCAGTGCCATAGCCAGCAAACAACTGTTTAACAGCACATACCAGGACAGCTTTTTCAGCACCACGCCGGCGAGAATACGTCCCAGCGCCAGGCTGGCAGCAAAAATGCTGGTTAACTGCACACTAAGCTGGTTTGGCAGCTTCAGCACTTCATTGTTAAACGTTGGCAGCCAGCTGCCAATACCTTGCTCTATCAGTACATATAAAAACGCCGATAGCACAAACACGAACACCAACGGTTTATACACCAGCTGCAGCATGGCAATAAAATCCTGCTTTAATGGCTGGGTCGGTGGCAACTCCAGTTTTGGAAAAAGCGTGCTGCTTAGCAATGCCAGGTTGGCTACACAAAGTAGCGCCAGTAGCCAATACACCTGCAGCCAGCCGCCAGACTCTGGTGCGGCGGGGTCCATAAAAGCCGAAAACAGCCAGTAGCCCGTCAATACGCCAAGCATAAAACCGCCTTCAATAAAATTCAGCAAAGAGGCATGCTCAGCTTTGGTGTTGGTGACCACGCCGATACTGGCGTACACCGATACCTTTACCAGCGCAAAGCTGGCGCCAACGGTCAGAAACAACAGCTTGGTGGTCCAGAATGCCGGGATCAGCGGCATCATAATACAAGCCAGCGTAACCAGCGTCAGCGCAACTTGCAGGGCGGTTTTATAGCCCAGCCGCGGCAGGTAAGAGGCAATAATAAAAGACACCACGGCAATAGGAATATCTTTGAAACCCTCCAGCACACTGGCGGCTTCTTTACTGATCTGATAAGTGTGGATCACCTGCAAAATAACAGTACCGACACTGTTGAGCAGAATGGCAAATACAAAATAGGTTAGCAGTAGCGACAAGCGGATACGCAAAGTGGCCATGGTCTGGTTCTCATTTTTATGCTGTGTGACACAGCTATAGTTGTTTTACCCTGTTGCCAGTCTGTTTGCTGACATTTTGCACTATACAACGCTTTCGCCGCATATTGCAATCGATTGCAAAAGCTGTATATTAAGCTTATTTACTGCAATTAGTCAGGTACGCTTTATGTCGTTACATCCTCATGCTGCCGTGCGGCCCCTAACCACTGAGCCCTGGGCTTTAACCGACAGTCACTATCAGCCACAACACCTGCTGCTGCAAGAGACTCTGCTTAGCCTGGCTAATGGCTATATCGGCACACGCGGCACGCTGGAAGAAGGTGCTCCGGCTGGCGTTGCCAGTTGCGAAGGCACCTATTTAAACGGCGTGTACAGCAGCGAACCGATTCATTATGGCGAGTCCGCTTACGGTTTTGCCAAACATAACCATAAAATGCTGCAGGTAGCTAATGGCAAAGTGCTTCAGCTCAGTGTCGACGGTGAAAGCTTTAGCGCTGACAACACCACCAGCCACAGCCGCACGCTGGATTTGCAGCAGGGCGTACTTAGCCGGCACAGTGAGTGGCAAAGCCAAAGCGGTAAGCAATTACGTATCGCCAGCCGGCGTTTTGTGTCGCAGGCCAACCCGCATTTAATGGCCATTGAACTAAGTATTACCGCGCTGAATTTCTCCGGCGAGGTTATTCTGACCAGCGGCCTGGATGCCGCTTATCCGGGCTTTTATAAAAAAGATGACCCACGGGTGGGTGACATGTCGATAGCCGACAGCTTAACCCTGCTTAGCCAGCAATTTAGCGGCGAACACAGCCTGATGTTGCATCGCGCTAAAGGCACGGACTTTATTGTCGCTGCCGCTAGCAGCCACGTGTTACCGGCTGGAGTAAGCCTGCAACGGCAGGATGACAGCCAGAGCAATAAGTTAACGCAACAATTTACGTTGCAGCTAACGCAAGGCGAAACCCTGACCCTGCATAAACTGGTGATCTACTGCCATAGCGCCAATGTTGACGACAGCGACAGCCTGGGCCAACAAACACTGCAATTACTTAGTAACGCACAGCAGCAAGGTTTTGCCGCTCTGCTAAGTGAGCATCAGCAGTGGTGGCAGCAATTCTGGCAACAGGCAGACGTAAGCATAGAGGGCGATGTGGCACTACAGCAGGCGATTCGTTTTAACCTGTTTAGCCTGGCGCAGTCGGCCGGCCGTAACGGCCAGAGCAATATTGCCGCCAAAGGCTTAACCGGGCCTGGCTATGATGGCCATTATTTCTGGGACACTGAAATTTACGTGGTACCGGTAATGAGCCTGACTCAGCCCGCTATAGCCCGCCAGTTATTAACCCAGCGCTACAGCCAGCTGGATGCTGCGCGTGAGCGCGCAAGGCAGATGTCGCATAGCAGTGGCGCCTTGTATCCGTGGCGCACTATTGGCGGCGAAGAGTGCTCGGCGTATTTCCCGGCCGGCACCGCGCAGTACCATATTAATGCTGCCATTGCCTACGCCATTCGCAGTTATTATCTGGCCACTGACGACTGGGCCTTTATGCAGCAGATGGGCGCTGAAATGCTGATTGAAACTGCGCGGCTATGGCTGCAGCTGGGCTTTTTCTCTGCGCGCAGTGGTAAGTTTGAAATTCATATGGTTACCGGGCCGGACGAATATTCGGCGCTGGTGAACAATAACTTTTACACCAATGCGATGGTGCAATTGCAGCTGCGTTTTACACTGGAAATAGTGCAAAAACTGCAGGCTGAGCAGAGCCCGCTGTTAAACCAGTTGGGCGTAACAGAAGCCGAAATACAACAGTGGCAACAGGCGGCCGATACCATGTATCTGGCGTTTGACGAACAGCTGCAGGTGCACCAGCAGGATGATAATTTCTTAAGCCGTCAGCCGTGGGATTTTGCCAACACCCCGGCCGACAAATATCCGTTATTGCTGCACTATCATCCGCTGGTTATTTACCGCCATCAGGTGTTAAAGCAGGCCGATGTGGTGCTGGCACTGCTGCTGTTGGATGATGCAGTACCACAGGCACAAAAGCAGCGCGATCTGGCCTACTACGAGCCATTAACCACCCATGACTCCAGCTTATCCAGCTGTATTCACAGCATTCTGTTTGCCGAAACCGGCGACACCACAAGAGCACATGAGTTTTTTGGTGACAGCGCACGGATGGATCTGGATAACCACCATGCTAATACCGAATTTGGTGTGCATATCGCCTGTATGGCCGGCAGCTGGATGTCGCTGGTCATGGGCTTTGCCGGTGTACGTTCACGCCCCGCAGGTTTGCACTTTAACCCACAACTGCCACCACAGTTACCTCGCTTAAGTTTCCGCTTAAGTTACCGCGGCCGTGTGCTGCAGTTTAGTGCCGACAGGCAGCAGGCCAGTTATAAGTTGCTTAGCGGCGAGCCGTTAACGCTGTTTCACTCTGGCCAGGCGGTAGCGTTAACCAATGGCCAAACCGTAAGTAAAGCTATTGGAGTAGTAGTATGAGCTGCCGCGCGGTAATTTTTGATTTGGATGGCGTACTTACCGACACCGCCATTTACCATTTTCATGCCTGGAAGGCATTGGCCGATGAGCTGGGTATTGTCTTTACCGAACACGACAATGAGCAGCTAAAAGGCGTTGACCGTTTGGGCTCGCTGCGCTGGATTTTGCAAAAGGGCGGCTTAACGCTAAGCGAAGCTGAAGAAGCACGGCTAATGCAGCAAAAAAATGCGCATTATCTTGAGCTTATCGACCATATGACAGCAGCCGATCTATACCCCGGCGTACAGCCGTTGTTTACTGAACTGCGCCAAAGCGGTATTAAAATTGGCCTGGCATCCGCCAGTAAAAATGCCGCCTTTGTGGTTGAGCGTTTAGGTATAGCGGCGCAGTTTGATTATATTGCCGACGCCAACCAGGTAATAAACAGCAAGCCCGACCCGGAAGTGTTTTTACTCGCCGCCAACGGCTTGGGTGTGGCGCCTGAGCACTGTATAGGTGTAGAAGATGCGCTGGCCGGTATTGAAGCGATTAACCGCGCCGGTATGAAAGCGATAGGTATTGGTGATGCAAAGGTACTTAGCGGGGCGTTAAAGGTGTATCCGGGGTTGGCTTGCGTGACACTGGCCGATTTACAAAAACTTTAACCTGCGCGCTACACAACAGAGTGGCGGTTAGCATTGCTGACGGGGCGACACAGAGTGTCTGACTGAGCGCGTCAGCGCGAGGGAGTTGCTGTGGCGAGCCCGGCGGCAATGGTAACGCAAGCCACGACAAAGTTTAGCGGCCCCATCTGTCATCACAGTCTGTGAGGACAAGCAGATTGCTCCGTCAGCGGGTTCGGCGTTCAATAAACGCAAGCCACGGCAAAGTTTAGCCAAACCCGTCGCTTCAGTGTTTTCGCAAGCTGGATTGCCGTTCAATTAACTTTACCGGCAGCAGCTGTGATGCGGCTTTGCCACCATTAATGCGGCTCAGCAGCTGCGCTACCAGCAATTTACCACCGGCGTGAGTGTCCTGTTTTACTGTGGTCAGCGATGGCGTGCAGTAGGCCGACATAGCAATATCATCAAAACCGACCAGAGCCAGTTGCTGTGGCACCTTAATATTGTGCTCCAGCAGCGCTTTCATCGCGCCCATGGCAATGGCATCACTGGCGGCGAAAATACCGTCCAGTGTAGCAAGCTCAGTAAACAGCGCCTGCTGCGTCTGTAAATAACCGGCCTGGGCAGTAAAATCGGTATTAAGCTGCAATTTAGGCTCGGGCTTAATACCGGCAGCTTGCAGCGCATCCTGATACCCCAGATAACGCATTTCAATTTCGGTATGGCGGATATCACCTAAAAAGGCGATACGCTTACAGCCCTGTGCCAGCAAATGCGTTACGGCCAGCTGTGCGCCCTGGCGGTTATCACTGCCAATTACCGGAAAACGCTCTGTGCCGGTGGCCGCGCCCCACACCACAAAGGGCACCCCGGCGGCGCTGAGTTGTTCTACCCGCTCATCATGCTCACCCTGGCCGATAACAATCAGGCCGTCGGCGCGTTTTGAATCAAAGTAGTAACTACGCCAGTCTTTGTCGGTGGTTTTACTGCTGCTTAGCAGCATATCGTAGCCCTGGCGTGTTAACTCGTCGGCTATCACACCCAGAATATCCAGCAGAAACGGGTCAGTAATGGCCTGCTGGGTTTTGGCGTCAAACAGAATAATCACGGCGATAGTATGGCTTTTTTGCGTACGCAGGCTGCGCGCAGTGGCATTGACTTTAAACTGATGATCAGCAGCAATTTGCTGCACTTTTTGCCGCGTTTGCGCATTAATTACCGGGTTATCACGCAGGGCGCGCGACGCGGTTGACTCCGACACCCCGGCCAGCCGGGCAATGTCAGATAAGGTCATGGATTTTGCCGGTTTAATGGTCACTTTACCTACCTGGTTTTACAGCTATGTCCTGTTGTGCCATCAATAATGCCTTAAGCAGCGTGGTGTCGCAACGCCGCTGGCCAGCTGGCGAGATATTTTATGTTTTTAGCCGATAAATTTCTTTTGCAATCGTATGCAAAAACATCTTTCAGCGTATTGCAATCGATTGCAATATAGCCTATGTTTAAATCAGCACGGCAATAGACTGACCAAAAAGTGATTAAAACAACAGCCGCTGTAACCATCGACAGGATAGCAGGAGAACAAAAAATGGTAGCCAGACTCAACAAGATCAGCGCCGCTCTGGCGCTGGTATGCAGCATGCCCCTTATCGCACAGACCAACACAGATGCCACAGCCCCAACTGAAAGCCAGGGTGAAATAGAACAAATTGTTGTTACCGGTAAAGCCAGCGGTATGTCTGGTTTTAAAGTTGATACCAGTTACGCCATTACCAATGTGTCAGCCGAAAACATCGGCCGGCTGGCACCGAAAAGCACCGCTGAATTATTTACCGTAGTGCCTGGCGTATGGGCAGAAAGCTCAGGTGGTATCGCCGGTGCCAATGTGTTTGTGCGCGGTTTTCCCAGCACCGGTGATGCGCCGTTTTTAACTATCCAGCTAAACGGCGCGCCGATTTTTCCGCCGCCAACCTTATCTTTTTTAGAAAACTCGTCTATTTTCCGTCTTGATGAAACGGTGCACTTTATGGAAGCACTGCGTGGAGGTTCAACGCCGGTGTTGTCGAACGGCCAGCCGGGTTTGACTACTAACTTTCTGCTAAAAGAAGGCAGCGAAGTCACCGAAGGCCTGGTGAAATTTTCTACCTCCAGCTACGGCCTGCGCCGGGTTGATGGCGTGGTTAGCGGTGAAATTGCTGACCGGCTGTATGTTATGGCCGGCGGTTATATCAGCAGCTCAGAAGGCCCGCGCGAAACCGGTTTTAATTCAGAAAAAGGTCATCAGTTTACGGTTAATGTGACCAAAGAGCTGGATAACGGCAGTATTAATGTGTACACCCGCCAGACTGACGACCACGGTGTATGGCACTTACCGGTAGCACTTAATGCACCGGGCGTAGATAACAACTACAGCCAGATTGGCCCGAACAACCGTTTAGGCAGCATTGCCTATGGCCCGGATGGCGAAGAACAAAGCTATGACTTTGGCGACGGCCGCGGCTGGAACGGCGGCATTACCGGCGGTACCGTCGACTTGGACCTCACCGACAGCTGGCGGTTAATGTACCGCTTTAGCCATATTGAAGGCGAAGCCAATACCTTTGGCCTGGTGCCGGAAGGTGGCGCCACTACGCTGGGTAACGTAGGGGGCATTAATAGCCCGGTAACCGGCGTTACCAGTGGCGACACTTATGATAACGATACCGTGGTACAACAAATTGGCCGCTGGGTGGTGTTAAAAGATATTGAAGCTTTTACCAACGACTTATCTTTCAGCAAAACTACCGACAATGCAGTATTTACGCTGGGCTACTACGCCACCAACTTCTCGGTACAGGATTGGTGGTCTATCGGTAACCAATCCTGGTTTGTGGTAGAAAAAGGCGGCGAAGAACTAAGTGGCATTGATTGTAACGATAGCCTGGCCAGCTGCAGCTGGAACTACGATATCGACGCCACCGGCGATGGCGACACCAGTGCCTTTTATGCCGCGGTAGAGTATCAGCTAAACGAACAATGGCGGGTAGATGTAGGTGCCCGGCGCGAAAACCATAAAATTACTTATGTGGTCGATGAAGGCTTAACCGGCGATATCAGCAAAGCGGTAAATTACGATGAAAGCAAAACTGCCTGGACAGCCGGCGTTAACTGGATGTGGCAGCGCAATATGGGTATGTTCGCCCGGGTTAACAAAGGCAATAAAATGCCGTTTTTTGATGACTTCCGCGATAACTACGGCGCTTTTGAAAGCGGCGATAAGCTGATTAAAGAAGTTACTCAGTACGAGCTGGGATATAAATGGGCTGAGCAAAATTACAGCATGTACCTGACAGCCTTTTACAACGAAGTCGACGGCGAGCTGTTTGTATCCCGCCCCGGTGCCCCGGCAGAAGTACTGACCACTGAAGCAATGGGTATCGAGTTTGACGCCAACTACCGCGCCGATAACGGCTTTGCAGTAAATCTGAATGCCACTGTGCAGGACACCGAAATTACCAACCACCCGGATCCATTGGTAGTGGGTAATCAGGCCATCCGCCAGCCGGAATGGATGCTGCGGATAACGCCAAGCTATGGCTTCGATGTAGCTGATATGTACGCTACGGTATATGGCACTTTATCATCAGTGGCGGATCGTTACGGTGATAACGCCAATAGCGTGAAACTGGATGGTTACAGCAAAATCGATCTGGGCGTACAGCTGGATATTACCCAACAGCTAAAAGCACAGTTATCAGTGGCCAACCTGACCGATAAAGACGGCATTACCGAAGGTGATCCACGCAGCGCAGGCAGCCCGAACGGCCGCTATATTATGCCGCGCAGCATCGATTTTAGTATTAGCTACACCTTTTAACATCCACTCCCTCGTTTCACCCGTATTGCCTCCGCTTAGTGCGGAGGCTTTTTTTTCGTGCCACATAGTGTATATTTGTACAGCCTCAATACCTTCATAGTCATAACCGGAAACCACAATGGATAAAATCGATATTCGCGGGGCCCGTACCCATAACCTGAAAAATATTTCGCTGACCATTCCGCGCGATAAGTTAATTGTGATCACCGGCTTATCCGGTTCCGGCAAGTCGTCGCTGGCGTTTGATACGCTGTATGCCGAAGGCCAGCGCCGCTATGTTGAGTCGTTATCCGCTTACGCACGGCAGTTTTTAAGTTTAATGGAAAAGCCCGATGTTGATCATATCGAAGGTTTATCACCGGCCATTTCAATCGAGCAAAAGTCCACTTCGCATAACCCGCGCTCTACTGTCGGCACCATTACCGAAATCTATGACTATCTCCGTTTATTGTTTGCCCGCGTCGGCGAGCCGCGTTGCCCCACACATGATTTACCGCTGGCAGCACAAACCATCAGCGAGATGGTCGATAAAGTTACCGCCTTCCCTGAGGGCACCAAATTAATGGTGCTGGCGCCGGTGGTGCAGGAGCGCAAAGGCGAACACGTAAAAACGCTGGAAACCTTAGCCGCCCAGGGTTATATCCGTGCCCGGATCGACGGCGAAGTCTGTGATTTATCCGACCCGCCAACACTCGACTTACACAAAAAACACACCATTGAAGTAGTGATCGACCGCATTAAAGTGCGTGATGATGTAAAAACCCGGCTGGCCGAATCGTTTGAAACTGCGCTGGCATTATCCGGCGGTGTGGCCAAAGTAGCGTTGATGGACGAGCCAAACGCCGCAGAGCTGGTGTTCTCGGCCAATTTTGCCTGCCCAAGCTGCGGCTATTCGATGGTAGAGCTGGAGCCGCGGTTGTTTTCATTTAACAACCCGGCCGGCGCCTGCCCCAGCTGTGATGGCCTGGGTATGAAGCAGTACTTTGACCGCAATAAAGTCATTGTCAGCGACGAGCTAAGCCTGGCCGGCGGCGCTATACGCGGTTGGGACAAACGCAACTTCTATTATTTCCAGATGCTGAAATCGCTGGCCGAGCACTATGGCTTTGCACTGGATGTACCCTTTAACAGCCTGACCAAGCCCCAGCAAGACGCCATTTTACAAGGCAGCGGCAAAACAGTAATAGATTTTAAATACCTGAATGATCGCGGCGATATCGTGCAGCGCAGCCACCCGTTTGAAGGCATTTTGCCAAATATGGAGCGGCGCTACCGCGAAACCGAATCTAACTCGGTGCGTGAAGAGTTAAGCAAATATCTGGCGCATCAGGCCTGCCCCAGCTGCAACGGCACCCGCTTACGCGAAGAGGCCCGCCACGTGTTTATTGGCCAGACTAACCTGCCGCAAATTGTCGAGCTGTCTATTGGTGACTGCATGGCATTTTTCCAGCAACTGGCTCTTACCGGCCAGCGCGCACAAATTGCTGAAAAAGTATTAAAAGAAATCCAGGACCGCTTAAGCTTTCTGGTTAACGTGGGCCTTAACTATCTTAACCTGTCGCGCAGCGCCGAAACCTTATCCGGCGGCGAAGCCCAGCGTATCCGCTTGGCCAGCCAGATTGGCGCCGGCCTGGTTGGCGTAATGTATGTACTGGATGAACCTTCTATTGGTTTGCACCAGCGCGATAATGACCGCCTGCTTGGCACCCTGCGCCACCTGCGCGATCTGGGTAATACTGTGATCGTGGTAGAGCACGATGAAGATGCGGTGCGCATGGCCGACCATATTATTGATATTGGCCCCGGCGCCGGCGTACACGGCGGCCATATTGTGGCCCAAGGTACCCTGGAGCAGGTAATGGCCGCGCCGGAGTCCTTAACCGGCCAATATTTATCCGGTACGCGAAAAATAGAAGTACCGAAAAAACGCCATAAACCGGGTAAAAAGTGGCTGCAGGTGCTGGGCGCCAGCGGCAATAACTTAAAAAATGTTGACCTTGCCATCCCGTTTGGCCTGATGACCTGCATCACCGGTGTGTCGGGCTCGGGTAAATCTACCCTGATTAATGACACGCTGTTTCGGGTAGCGCACCGGGTACTAAACAAAGGCGAGGGTAACGACCCGGCGGCGCATCGCGAAATTAAAGGCCTGGATCACTTTGATAAGGTTATCGATATTGATCAGAGCCCAATCGGCCGTACACCACGCTCTAATGCCGCGACTTATACCGGTATTTTTACCGCCGTACGCGAGCTGTTTGCCGGCACTCAGGAATCACGCTCACGCGGTTATCAGGTAGGCCGCTTTAGTTTTAACGTTAAAGGCGGCCGCTGTGAAGCCTGCCAGGGTGATGGCGTTATTAAGGTAGAAATGCACTTTTTACCCGATGTTTACGTGCCATGCGATGTCTGTAAAGGTAAACGCTACAACCGCGAAACGCTGGAGATTAAATACAAAGGCAAAAATATCCACGAAGTGCTGGATATGACAGTCGAAGACGCTCTGGCTTACTTTGAAGCGATACCGGCAATTAACCGCAAGCTACAAACGCTGATGGATGTTGGCTTAAGCTATATCAAACTGGGGCAATCCGCCACCACGCTATCGGGTGGTGAAGCGCAACGGGTAAAACTGGCGCGTGAGCTAAGTAAACGTGATACCGGTAAAACGCTGTATATTCTGGATGAACCCACCACTGGCCTGCATTTTTACGATATTCAGCAACTGCTGAACGTACTGCACCGGCTGCGTGACCACGGCAACACCATAGTAGTGATCGAGCATAATCTGGACGTGATAAAAACCGCTGACTGGATAGTAGACTTAGGCCCCGAAGGCGGCAGCGGCGGCGGCGAAATACTGATCGCCGGTACGCCAGAGCAAGTTAGCGACTGTGAAAAATCCTACACCGGGCATTACTTAAAGCCGTTGTTAAATTAGTAGAGCAATAATTCGACAACATGACGGCAGAGAGTTATCATATAAAGCAACTAATGAGTCATCTATGAACTGGAAGATAGACTTTTACAAAGGAGTAGATGAACAAATTCTGGCCATGCCACCGAAGATCCAGGCAAGAATGCTTAAGTTGCTTGAACTGATGGAGCGGCATGGCGCAAATTTAGGCCCGCCGCATACTGATGCTATGGGTGGTGGTTTATTCGAGATCAGGGCCAAAGCACAGGAAGGTATTGGCCGTGGATTATTCTGTTATTTGCAGGGTAAACACATATACGTATTACATGCCTTTATCAAAAAGTCGCAGAAAACGCCAAAGGCGGATCTTGAACTGGCCCGGCAGCGACAACAAGAGGTGCAAAAATTATGAGTCTGCAAAAGTTTAAGCAACGCGCTTTAGCCAACCCGGAAGTTAAAGCTGAGTATGAACTACTGGAAAGTGAATTTGCTTTTATTGACCAGCTACTGTCTATGCGCACTCAGGCTGGACTTACCCAGGCGCAGGTCGCGGAGAAAATGCAAACTCAGAAAAGCAATATCAGCCGTTTAGAACGGGGCAACGCTAACCCCAGTTGGTCTACGTTACTAAAGTATGCACATGCCTGCGGCTTTGAGTTGACCATTAAGCCGCTAAAAACCCAAAGCCACAATCACTAAACTTAAAACATGGCTCTACAACCAGCGCCTTACCTGCGTAGTGTAGGATTGATACTCAGCGCCAAACTTCTGTAATAAAAAGCGCTCTTCCGGCGCTATCTGAAACCGGTTCATATACAGCAAAAACAGCGGCAGCAAAATAAAAGCTGCCGCATTCATTAGGTAACAGGCCAGTGCCGTCAGTAGCAGTAAAAAGCCTAAATACATAGGGTTGCGGCTGTAACGGTAAATACCCCGCGCCACCAGGCTGGAAGTTTGCTGCGGCACGCGTGGGTCTACCGTGGTATTGGCGCGGCGAAATGCCAATACGCCTGACAGGGCAACCACAACACCAGCACCTGCAAAACCGATGGCCAATACCAGCCCCCAAACCGCAGGCAAGGCTAAAGGCGGCACCAGCTGCGCCAGTAGCCACATCGCTAAGGCAAACAGTGCCACCAAAACAAGCGGCGGGATTTTAAGTTCAAGGGCATGCATAAATTCGTCCTGTTTTATGCTAACGACAACAGGTGTTTGCGTACAGCATGAGTGGTGTAATACAGCGGATAAACCAGATGCTGTTGCTCAAGCGGCGACGAACCCTGAGTACCGGCCAGTTTAATGGTTTTAACGGGGTTGCACTTTTCAATATAAGACTGCAGTGACCTGGCCTTGGTACGCTTACCGCTTTTTACTTCCAGCGGTATGATGTTGCCGGCGCTATCAGCCAGAATAAATTCTATCTCAGCACGGGCATCGCTCCAGGAAAACGTAGGATCAACGCCCAGCGCGGCCAGCTCCTGCTGGACAAAATTTTCTGCTATATAACCCTTGTAGTCATAATTTTGCTGCTTAATCTCAAGATAGCTGACCCCCAGCATATGGTTAAGTAAGCCAACATCAAATAAAAACAGCTTAACCATATTATCTTTTTTATAAGCAGCTAACGGGCTGCGCGGTGTGCCTTCAACAGGATAGTTCTTTAAGATCAGCCGGCACTTCTCCAGCCAGACAATGCCGCTTTCCAGCTCCTGATAACGGGATTTGCGCTCATGCACCTGCTTAAACTTAAAGCGTTTAACCGACTCGTCCAATACAGCAGCAAGCTGAGCAGGCACCGCAGTAAACACAGATTCAATCAGGCCGGCATCAACCTTACCGGAATATTTACCAAAATCCCGCACATAACCGGCCAGTAAATCGGCATGCACCTGTGATACCGCTTTTACCCGCTCAAGAATGCTTTGTTCAGCCAGCTTAAACCACAGGCTAACGGCCTCCGGCATACCGCCGGTAAAGTAGTAATCTGTCAGCTTATCAAACAGTTTAGTGTGGGCGGCAGCTGAGTTTTGCCCGGCATCAAAAGCGTTTAACAGCACGGCCTCGCCAGAGGCCAGTAAGAACTCGCGGAAGGTTAACGGCCGTAAATTGTATTGCTCAACCTTGCCTACCGGGAAAGTATTCAGCAAGCCGATATTAGAGCCACTGGCAGCAATAAAAGCCTGCGGGGTTTGCTCGGCAAAGTACTTTAATGCCGTTAACGCACGGGGACATTCACCAATTTCATCGAGGATCAGCAGGTCGGTTGCAATATTAAAACGCTGCCCTGTTAACAGCTCGATATTGCTCAGCACATCGGCGGGGCTTAACGAGCCGGCAAAAGCGTCCTGCATTTGTGGCGACTCAAGAAAATCGATCCGTAGTACCTGCGAAAACTGCTGGCCCAAAAGCACTTGCAGTAAATAGGTTTTACCAGTTTGTCTGGCACCGTCAATAAGCAGGGGTTTACGCTCAGGTTTCGCTTTCCAGCGCAGCAATTCTGTTAATAACCCGCGTTCCATAACACCACCTTGATGCAGTCACTTTGTGCCAAAAATACACTTTTATTTGTCTTTAAGCGCATAAAAGTGTGCAAACCTTGGGGTATCTAGCAAAATAGTTTTAAAGATCAAGCTGCCGGCAGTTCAGCAAAGGTTGTGTCGCCAAACTGACCTAACATAAAGTTTTGACAGATTAATCTACGAGATCTTAAAGCTAAGACTGCTAATGTATATATCTCAATGTTTCTCAATTTGGTGAGAACTTAAAATTATTCTGGCTGGCTAAGCGAAGATATTCAGAATCCAGTATTCCAAGGCGCATCCAATTTGAAGCCAACTTCGCCATTTCACTAACTGCTCGACTGTATCTTAACTCAGCGACCCACTGGAACTGCTGACTTGTTGGTTGGGATGAAGTAAACATGAAGCTATTTGCATCTTGCTTGACAGCAATTACTCTCCCAAGTGCACTGTCAGCCTGGAAAATAAAAGAATTGATTAACGGTCTTTTGTTGTCGAAGTATAGACTTACAAGCTGACCATCTAAAGATTTTACGACCAGGCTATAGCCTTTTTGTTTTACGACACCTTCTAAAAATACAAAAGTTTTATCACCTGATAACCTCAATGAGTCGCAGGCAGGGGTTAAGCACATGAAGTACCTATCTCGCCCTTCAGTATTTAATCTGAGTATCGTTCCCGTAGTCAGAGTTGGTAACCATTTCCCGGTACTTACCATAGAACTCAACTCATGCAGCTCTCGCTTCAATGCAACTAAGCGAGAAAACTTATTTTCAATTCTATTAGATTTTTCAATGCTACCTGCAAGGTATTGGCTGACAGCTACTCGTTTACCGGGAGCAAATGGTTGTTTGCTGTTATTAAGATCAACAAAATCTCTGTCATTAATACCGTTCTTAAGCAAACTTAGGATTGTAAATTGATCGACTAAGTAAGAAACCCGCAGCGGCTCACCAACTTCATAGTGCGTATTTTTAAAGTGACTTGCGTTAACGTTTAGCCACTTTTTAACTGGTTCGATATCTAAATATTCATCTGCAACTGTTTCAAAACCAATGGCGTTGTCACATTCCGCCACAAAAAGTTCACGTATAAGCTCTGCCACATCACCGGGGGGGTTAGTTATAAGTCGGTTCGCCACAAAAGCAGCATCCATTTCGCTCTCAAATCTCGTTACCATGTGATGCATATTCTTGCGAATAGCTCCAGCAGCTGCAAGCACAAATGAAGGCAACAAACCATCTGCAAACTTCGAAAACAACGTTATAAGCTCACCTGGTAGCCTATCTGCCGAAGTGATGCGTTTGTTCTTCAAGACAATAATAGTATCTTTACAATATGCTGAAAAATTCGGTTCTGATGATTTATGAAGGGCTATGCTGTGCTTTTGATATTCAGCAATAACAGCATCTAGCATGTGTTCTTGGAGTGTCTCACCCGTGTAAATGCATAAAAGTCTAAGCCGTCCATTGCAGTCCTTGTCTTGCTTAGCAATTTTATCAATCACTTGCAACGTTAGTGACGGGTCTGAAGGCGTTAAAAACCAGTCGATAATTGTTATATCAGAGAGCCGCGCTGCGGAAACCGCTCTTGATTTTTTACGAGAAGAATCAGTGTCGTTATCTTCTGGCAGAACAAAAGAACAACTAATGCCATTTTCTATAAAAACGTCGGATATCGTTCGAATATCTATCCGAGCTGGACTGATTGGAGTTTCTGGTGGCGAAGCTAAGTATTCGTCGCCGTCCATGCCTGTGTTCGAGGAAGATGCTTGAGCACTTTCAGCTGTCGGTGTATTTGCAGAAACTTGTTCAACAACCCAAGGCTCATTATCTATTACAACAGCTGTCTTAAGGAACTCTTTAGTCGCTTTACAGATGTGTTGACGCCACTCTTCCTGAGGATCAGCGGTTAATTCCTTAGCTGCACTATTCATCAGACTCTCCCTGTGCATAAATCTTAAACTGCGGTTGTTGTTCTAACCCCGCTTTTACTAGTTCGATTTCAAAGCCTTCGCGGCGTAATGTCTCTCTGGTTATGGCTAAGCCCATGCCACGACCACCGGGTTTGGTTGTTTCGCCAAAATCAAAAATACGTTCTTTTAAACGCTCTTCTATACCTGGCCCATTGTTCGAAATAAGGAAGCCATTATCATCCGCATCGAGGAAGATTTTCTTTTCACCCTGCGCTCGGCTGTTTAACCAATAAATTGCATTGTCTATCACGTTAATAAAGCCGCCCAACAAAGCAGAAGAGCGACATTTAACTTTAAAGCCCCTGAAGGCGTAAGTTGGTTCAAGCGCGATATTTGCTGACTTTAACTGTTCACTAAACACGCCATATACAACGTTTAATATCTCACTGCCAGATAACTCTATTGCAGTGCGGTGTAAGCGTCGCCCAAGCGGATCGAGTACTTTAAGGTAACCATCAAGATGCTCTATATGGCTGCGTAGTCGTTGATAAATTGGAGCTAAAGGGGGGTTTTTATCGGCCCATGGTTTTAAATCAGCCATGGCAACACGAATACCTCGGGCTGCGCTTTCAAACTCGTGCTGTAAAATGCCGACTGACATACCCATCTGAGCAAACTCAGAATAAAACTCGACTTGCTCAGACAGTATTAGATTTTGTGCCTCTATCGCGGCAAAACGATCGTCTAGTGTCTCACGAGCTTTTATTTCTTCAGTAAGCTCGGTCATTTGTCGCTTTAAAGAATCAAGCAGCTCAGTTTCTTTTGCTTTTAATTGCTCAATTTTTTGTTCAACGTCAGAACGCACTGCGTCAAGTTGCTCAGGGGTTTCAGCCGAGCGGCGGGTAAAGTCATCAACAAGCTGCTCTATGTTTACCCGAAGTTCAGCGAACTCTTCCTTTAACACTTCACGCACGGCGAGCTGCATGGTGCCTAAGGCTTCTGTTGTGGTTTTGCGAAGGCTGGCTAATTCCCGCACGGTATTGTCTTTTTCCTGCTCAATTTCCTGCAAGGCAGATAACCGGCGCTCATTAAAGGCAACTTTACCTTCTAACGCATCTTGAATCAGCTGCTCGACAGCGACTCTTGCTGGTTCAATAAGTTCGTGTCTAACCTGAGCAGATTGTGCCTCAAAGGCGATCCAATCTTTCTTCAGGCGATTAGTTAGCGCCAATCCACGCGGCAGCGCTAGCGTAGCCTGTGCTAATAATTCCCGAATTTTGCTTTTGGCTGATATTTCTAACAATCGAACCGCTGATGCAAACTCAGCGGGTGCTGAGTCAGCTTCATACTTGGCAAGCCGCTCAGCGACAGAAACAGTTAAGTTGTTTGTCTCTGTTTCAAAGTAATCTTCGTTATAACGAGTGAAGAACGTTTTTAACGATGCATCAAATTCACCGCGCCTACTATCTGCTTTCTTTTGTTGTTTCTTCAGGATCTCGGCTTGAACCTTTAACAATGCTTTATTTTCATTAAAATCATCACCTTGAGGCGATGAATCTCGAAAAAACTCATAAGCAAGTTGCATAAAAAAGTTAACTAAAATTGCTCTAAAATCCCTGTAGGCTAGATTTTCTCTAAAACCTTCCCGTCCTGCCTTTTCGGTGAGCGTACCGTTCTCTTTATGTGTAATCGCAACATAACCGAATCCGCGACGATATGAAAAAAACCAATCGCCAGCGCTCTTAGTTCGACGTTTTTCGATATCTAACCAGTCGACGTCAGAGTTACCATAAGGTAATACCCGTATGTCGTCCCTGAATATATAGAGGCCTCCAAACTTCGAAGTTTTTGAATCTATGTACGTAAAATCGTCTGGAGATAAACGGGATTCCTTAGGATTACCCTGCACATACCCATATCTGAGGGAGAACGGGCCGCATTTTGACAAGCCACCATTACCATCACGCCAGTTACAGACAAACTGACGGGGTTTACCATAAATAGAGACGATACCCGTAAATTGGCCGTATTCGTTAAACTCACCCTCAAAATACTGATCGGTTTTTTCGAAATCTTGTTGGCTAAAGAAACTTTTGGGCCCAATCCGCTCTTCAATATCTTCTATGGTGTGGTCACGAAACTCTGTCTGAATAACCGGATTATCGGTTGCCATAAGGTTAGAAAAACCAAGCAGGTTTCGCTCTAGCTTGGATGAGTCCTTATCAGACCCGCCATCAATATCATCGTCTAGTTCAGGCGCGACTGGCAGCAAAATAAAATGTGTACCATAGCCTTCGCGGCTTAATGACAATGGATGTTCGCGCTCTTTGTTAAGATAGCCATCTAACACATCTGGGCTTATTTGATTTACTTTATTCAGCGTGGCAACTAGCTCACTGTATACAGATGGCTCTATTTGCTTTTCTAAATTGGCTAAGTTGTTTTGGATTTGAGTTATTAAGGTGGCTATGTCAGCTTTAGTTGGCAGGGTCCCGTGTTCAAACTCTGCAATTGGTACATCAATTTCACTGATATCTAAGCCTGGTTGCTCAAACAAACCCCAATGCACCAAAGCTACAACTAAGTTGTGCAAACCGTCAGGGCGAGCGGCACGAGTCATTAAAAGAGTGACAGGCGCGATTACTGCTATCGCCAAACGGCCAATACCTTTCTCACCCATTATTGACCTGGGAGGCAGGTTTTTAGGGCCGCGCCATTCATTGCTACGGTCCGGGTTTTTATTCGCGTTAAGGCGTGATTCCGTACCCAATGTCAGCCAACGGTTCTCGACGTCGTCACGAGTCATACCGTAGCCATCGTCCCGCAGAACTAATACTCGGTTACGCCGAAAGAAATCAACTTCAACGCGCTCTGCGTAGGCATCATGGGCGTTTTTGAATAACTCGTGGATTGCAGTTGGAATACCAGCAATTTGCTGTCGGCCAAGCATATCAACGGCTCTGGCTCTAACCCTGAGCTTTGTCATTCATTCTCCTGTTTATTTTTTGTAACAGATACGCACTTACGCAGCATAAACGGAAAAAGCCTTCTGATGAAGACTTAAATTAATGAAAAAGGGACGAATTTCTTATTTATTGCTGCTAATAGCGTTCAATAAACTTTTTGCAATACTCTGCATCATTTGCGGCGGAACCGCATTTCCTATTTGTGTAGCCACTTGTCCAGCATTGCCAATAAACTGGTAATCATCTGGAAATGATTGCAACCTTGCGGCTTCACGCAATGTTATCCCTCTGTCTTGTTCGGGGTGAGCAAATCGTCCTCGTGTAATGTCGGTGCAGCCAGTAGTAAGGGTTGGAGCTACATCATCCCAGCGCATTCGGCCGTATACATCAGAAAAGGAAGCATTCTTTCTATTTTTGTGGCAAGCAAGCTGCAGATGCTCTGGTAGATGATGACGACTACCGCCATCCTTGGGTATGTACCGCAAACGCTCAATGTTCAGAGCTGAGTGTTTTCTCGAGAAATGCAAAGCATCTTTTAACACGGCATCTCTACCTACTGCTGGTATTGGTAAATCCGCAATGACATCACGCACTGTTTTTCTGGGTAAACGCGCAATATCTATAGCCGTATTAAGATCTGCACCTTTTACCGCAACCATGATCATCCGAGTTCTGCGCTGGGGCACACCTAATTCAGACGCATCAAGCTTCAATGGTTCAGCAATTTCGTAGCCCAGCTTTGCTAAACAAGCGCGGAAACGATCAAAAATGCCGCTAGAAGCTAACCCAGGTACATTTTCCAAAAATACGATTTGAGGTTGGTAGCTTTCAATAAAAGGAAGTGAAGCTTCAACGAGGTTTAAACGGCCATCATCGTTGCTACGCTTACGATTCTGACTGCTAAAGGGCTGACAAGGCGCACAAACAACCAGTAAATCCAGTTGTTTTTTTACCACATCGTCAAACGCATTTGCTGGAATTAATCTGATATCGTCTTGGATTAACTTAACTGACGGGTGATTAGCTCGATACGTTGCACAGGCGTGGGGATCAAAATCGACAGCACCAACAACATCAAAACCGGCATTTTTTACGCCGAGGCTTACTGCCCCAGATCCGCAGAATAGATCTATAGCAATTGGTTTTGATGCTTTTTTTCTAGTATCCATCCTGATAAAAACAACTCAATTTTCAGCACCTCAGTTCTCGCTAATGGTATATCAGATAGGGCCTATCAGCCAACTTTGTTTATAGCAAGAGGAATGCTCGGAAGCACTTGGTTACACATTTAGTATCCAAGTAGAAACTTTAAAGTCTACTTTACAAAACACCTGAAACGTTTTGCTTGTTCAAGTGCATCAGCCACATCAAATGCCAACCCCGAATCGAACTCAACTTCATCCTTACACACTGACCAGCTATAACCACCGCGCCAGCGGTCCGGGTTATCCTCTATATAAATAGTAAAGCCGTTAACCTCTTCCTCGTAGGGAACACTAATATCATTGTCGGCATAGGTGCTTAGCATGGTGCGGCTCCGGTTGGTCAGTTCACACCAGAGTATTTACCAGCGGTGAGGCAGATACCACGGACGATAAGTCACATTCATAAAAAAGGGGCAACAACTGTTGCCCCAAAAACGCTAGTGTAGCTACCAGGGAAATTTAGAACTGGCCGGTAACGCCTAAGCGGTAAACTTTATAGCCAGAGCTATCGGCATTACTGCCAAAACCTGCTTCAAGTGCCCAGCTGCGGTTAAAGAAGTGCTTGGCTGTCAGGCCGTAATTGTCGACTTTGTCGTAAGATACGCCAACTGAGGTCATCTTGCTGAAATAGTAATCAGCGTCAACCGCCCAGCTTGAACGGTCAAATTCCTCTTTCAGTGATGCACCTAAAGCAATAAAACGGTCAGCACCCAGGCTGGCGAAATATTTACTGCTGATACCATACCGGTCAAACTCATCGTCGGTATGGGCAGTAAAACCAACATAGTCGTTACCCTGCAACTGGTGGTTGTAACTGGCAGAAAACAGGTAAGAAGTGCTGCCTTCTTCAGGTTTCGCAGCTTGTGCGCGGACAATAAAGTCTTTTGAAATCAGATAACCAATACCAACAGATGTGGCATGGAAGCCAGCATTTTCAGTAAAGCGGGCAGAGAAAACCAGATTGTTGTCAGCAAAATACTCACCGCCAACAGCCCAGAAGTTTTCGCCATCAAAGCGGCTGAATGCTGCATTTACATTAGTAGCTTTATTAATATATTCAAACTGATCCAGCGGACCTAAGGTTTGTTTCTTATCAAAGAAGTAAGTACCGTTTACAGACCATAAATTCTCACTGTCTCCGCTGTAACGCTGATGATAGGCTTCCAGGCCGGTGAATAACTGATACTCTTCTGCAGATACGGTTGCAGAGGCGGCCAGTGCAATAACAGGTAATACATACTTAAACGTCATTGGTTTATTTCCCTAAGTTGGTAATAGCGGCGCGCATACTAACGGCGGGAATTACAAATGTAAAATAAAAACACAAATTAAATTCACAAAGAAGACAAAATGTTTACTTTTTAAGCAATGCCGGAGATAAATCAGTCAAACTCATTACTATTCAGGCAGTAAAAAAACAAAAGGCGCAATTCAAAAGATTGCGCCTTTATTGTTTCGCCAGTTGTTGCACAACATAGCTTTACTCTTTAGTTTCAGATGTCTTAAACAGCGCTTCACAATCGTCACAGGCAAAATAACGGTACACCTCACCACACTGAATATGCCCGGTCGCGCCAGCCCGTACCTCCCAGTTACAGTTTTGCTGGTGGTATTTTAGGGTGCCCTCAATAGCGCAGGGCGCGTAATTATAATGGTCGTGTAAGGTTTTATGCTCTACTTCACGAGCCTGCTGGAAAAACTGCGTTACTTCTATATTGCTAAGGTCAACATCCGTTGGCCGGCATTGCTCCGGCGCGTCTGAAACAAAGTCAGCAATATACAGTGAGCTGATTCGGTCAGAATCAAATAGCTGTTGCTGGCTGCCACAGGCCAGTAGCCATAACGATAAGCTGCATAATATAAATACCCGCATTACCAGTTTGCTCCTTTTGCTTCACCTGGGTTCTTGTAAGACACTTCAGGATGGCGATATACATCGGTTTTTGTTAGTGTAAAGTGGGTATACAGCTCTGCAAGCAACCATTGCAAGGCTTCATTTTGTGCGGGGGTTACAGCTTCATACTGAGTATCGTTCACATGTTTACCAACGATCTCAATACCAAGCGCGTCGGAGTTTACCGGATACCGGTATGGATAAGCTTTTTGTCGCTCGTGAGCATCCAGTGCTTTAATTTGATTGCTCCATGACTTCGCAAGTATTTTTGCCATTTCAACGCTATCACAGCTGTTTTTGTCCAATGTCAGGCACTTAGATTTAATCAGCCGCCCTACATGATAACAACGCTTCAATGTACTGGCTGTCTGATAAATTTGACCGTTCTTGCCAATCAAAAAATGCGCGCCATTACCTCCGGAGTTGTATGCATTAAAAGTATGCTGTGCCGTAGGTGCATCAGTCTGATGCACCACAACGGCGCTAACTCTGGTTAAATTGCCATGCTCAATGCTGGTATAACGTTTCAGTGAAATTTTATCGTCAATCAACATGCCGTCTTTATCAAGCGTAGACATAGAGCCTCCGATTTAAGTAAATGGTAAAACAGGTATTAGTTATAGCGTAAAACCAGGCTTCAAGAAATATTAAATTTACATATTTGCAATTATTAATTATCCATTTGCTTTTTTGAGCTATTGCGCCAGAATACGGCATCTGACAGGGAGAATAAGTATGATAAAAACACTATTGGCAGTTAGTGCTGCCGGCCTGATATTTACTGCTCATGCGGCAACACTATTTGGTACCGCAGTTGATAAAACGGCGGTAATACCGGTTGAGCAATTGCTAGTGCAGCCTGCAAACTATCTGGATAAAGTGGTTACGATCAGCGGTAAAATAGACTCAGTATGCAGCAAACAAGGCTGCTGGATGAAATTTACCGCCCACAGCGAACAGGGGCCGTTCCGCATTAAAGTGCGCGATGGCGATATGGTGTTTCCGCTAAGCGCAAAAGGTAAAACCGCTTACGCCACCGGCACTGTGCGGTTATGGCCACAAGGCGAAGATGAAGCTGATGCTTACCAACTTTACCCGACAGCAGTAGAAATAGCCGATTAACAAAGTGGGCATGCTGCTATGCCCACTTATTCAACTGCTGCCACACAACAATAGCCCTTATAAATACTACAGGACGTGTTTCAGGCGACAAATTTAGCCCGCACCAACAAATTGTTATTGAGATTTATTATCATTAGCGTTAGCCTTTGTAAAGCAAACCGGCTTACCTGCGTGTGGAAATTAAATGTCAGTACCAATTAAGTGCTTTAACCTTTCTTTTTTAATGGCCAGCCTGTGCCTGCCGTTAGCTGCACAGGCTCAGCAGCAGCCCCGGCAAGAAAGCCAGATTGAAACCATTACTGTACGTGGCGAAAAAACCGATCGTTCGCTGCAGGATACCTCCAGTAGTGTGGCTGTAACCACCGCATTGAGAATTGAGCAGGAAAATCTGCAAAGCCTGGACGATATCTTAAACCGCACCGCGAACGTTTCTGCCATGTATGGCAGCCGGGGTTTTACTATCCGCGGTATTGCGGACGAAGCCGGTGCCTCTAACCCACTGGCCACCATCTATCTGGACGGCGCAGCACTGTCCAGCCAGATCAGCGATTCCGGCCCGACTGATTTATGGGATATTGCCCAGGTAGAGGTGATGCGCGGCCCGCAGTCTACCATTCAGGGCGAAAATGCCTTGGCCGGCGCCATTATTATGCGTTCGGCAGAGCCGACAATGGACTGGACCGGTAAAGCCAGAGTGCAGTGGTCAGATCCCTCCGATCGCCGTATCGCTGTTGCCGGTGGCGGCCCGTTAATAAATGATGAGCTGGCTTTCAGGATAGCGCTGGAGAAGCGGGATTTTGATGGTTTTGTACACAATGTTACCCGTAATGAACCAGAAGATGCAGTTGACTCCCTGCAGGGGCGCATTAAGTTATTGTGGACACCGTCAGCTTTGCCGGGGTTTACCGCCAGATTAAGCCATATGCGCGATGACCGCGACGGCCCCTATATGTATGTCTACAGCGATATCAGCGCCGGCGACTATTATGATGATCGTACCAACAGATCGGACGCCAAAGGCAGTACCGATATTGTAACGGATATCACCACGCTGGAGCTGGACTACCAGCTCAGTGAGCAGTGGTCGTTATCTGCTGTTACCGCTAAAAGCCGCTCTGACGTCAACCGTACTTATGATACCGATCAGACAGAGCTGAACACCTCTTTCGGTAATGTAGCAGGGCTGCACGATACGCTGTCACAAGAACTGCGGCTGCATTACAACGGCGATAAACTGCGGGGTTTGGTTGGCGGCTACTGGTCAAAACGGGAAAACGATACCCTGACGACCACCCTGAGTAATGTCATTACCCCGGTAGGAACAATCAGCGCAGTATTGCAGGGCAATGGCCTGGACAGCACTACCGCAGCGCAACTGGCGGCGCTGTACGCCAGTGAACTGCCGCTGATCCCGGTAGATTATCAGAGTAAAGCCCCGACCCAATCGGAGAATCTGGCAGTGTTTTTTGATGGTGAGTATCAGCTATCAACGCAGTGGGCCCTGCTGGCCGGTGCCCGGTTGGATAAAGAACAATATGATTATCAGTCGGATACCACGGCTGTGTTTGCCGGCACGCTGCCAGATCCAGCTAATTACGGCCAGCCGGGTTCGGCACTGCATACTATATTCAGCGGGGTAAACGCCGCGGTATTAGCCATGGTAGATGATGCCAGCAG
The DNA here is from genome assembly GCF_022436675.1 of Rheinheimera hassiensis. Lineage (GTDB taxonomy): Bacteria > Pseudomonadota > Gammaproteobacteria > Enterobacterales > Alteromonadaceae > Alishewanella > Alishewanella hassiensis. The sequence goes on from NZ_JAKUJZ010000001.1 coordinate 660,268, forward strand.
CAATGCACCGGCCAGCAGCCGCGACTTTACTGCATTTTTGCCCAAGCTGGGCGTGCGCTGGTCATATCACCCCGAGCAATCACTGGCATTGACAGTGCAGCGTGGCTACCGCTCTGGCGGCAGCTCTTACAATATTGCCCGCGGCGAAGTGTTTGCTTACGAGCCGGAATACACCACTAACTATGAACTGGCCTGGCGTAGCAACTGGCCCGGGCAAAACCTGACCATTAACAGCAATCTGTATTACATCGACTGGAAAGATAAGCAGGTTATTGCCAATTTTGGTATTAATAACTTCGACAGTCATACCGTGAATGCCGGTAAGTCGCATTTATACGGTGCAGAATTCGAGCTGCGTCAGCGGCTAAATAACCAGTTCGACTGGTATGGCTCTTATGCCTATTCGAAAACCCAATACGACGAGTTTGATACCATAACAGACGCTATTATCAGCAACTTTTCCGGGCAGCCTTTTGCTTACGCACCGCGTCATACCGCAGCAGCAGGGGTAAACTGGTATCTGGCTGATAATTGGGCACTTAATGTCAACGGTAACTTTCGCAGTAAAGTCAGTACAGGCCCGCGCGATAGTACGCTGTGGCTGTCATCCAGAGCACTGTTTAACGCCCGGCTAAGTTATGATCAAACCAACTGGTCAGCCTATCTGTTCGTCAATAACCTGTTGGATAAAGGCTACCAGCAGTACCGTTGGCTTGATGAGCCGGTGGCGATCCTCGGCGCACCAAGAGTCATTGGTGCCGGTGTGCAGTGGCAATGGTAGTGGCGTTATGACGTTACTGCTGGCTTTAATCTGCCTGAGTATCACCGCCCTGGCGTTGTATATGCTGGCGCCGCAGCAGCAATTAATACGCCGCAAACTCCGCACGCTATGGCTTGGCAGCGTTGCTGTAAGCAGCTTGTTGGCGGCTGTGCTACTGCTGACACCGGGCTATGGTTTCTGGCCGGCCTGCTATCTGGCGTTAACCTGGTTAATGCTGGTTTGGCTGTTGCTACCGCTTATTGCAGTATTTAAAAAGGTGAAATATGGCAGCTAAACACTGGGCGGCGGCATTGTTCGGCTTGCCACTTACCATTGCCTGGGTTGGCATATTGGCGTTGTTATTTCCCGGTACTGCACAACAGGCTATTTTGCCGTGGTTATTACTGACCTTTCCGTTGTGGGTCGCTGTAATGGCGCTGATGTATTTAAGCCGTAGCGGTAAACGGCTATGGCTGCTGGCAAGCAGCTTAACCCTGATCAGTTACGCCGCATTGTGGCTGTTAAAAACAACCGGCACGGCGGTATAAATGAAAGTTATTACCCAAAAAAGCTTCCGTAACCTGCACACCTGGACTGGCCTGCTGACCGGCTTGCTGTTGTTTATTGCCTTTTATGCCGGTGCGGTTTCGGTATTTGTACACGAGCTGCAGCAGTGGCATGGCATTATTCAGCCCTCAGCGCCAACCGTGTCGCTGCCACAGGCGCAGCCGCTTATTGAGCAGGTACTGCAGCAATACCCACAAGCAGCACATGGCTTTAACCTGACACTGCCAGGAGCCCATGGTACTGATATGGCACTGCTCTGGTATGACAGCGACAGCGCAACCCAATACAAATTTGTTGCTGACAGCCAGCAGCAACTGCAGAAGCAAACCGCCAGGCAGGATTTTATCAGCCTGATTTATGATCTGCATTTTACTGCCGGCTTACCGCGTCAGGCCGGTTTGTACCTGTTTGGTCTGGCCTGCATTTTATATGGTCTGGCACTGGTTAGCGGTGTGGTTATTTACGCGCCGGTGTTTATCAAAGATTTATTTGCGCTGCGTTTAGGCCAGAGCACCAAACGCCTGTGGCAGGATGCACATAATCTTATTGGTGTACTGTCGCTGCCATTTCATATTATTTTTGCCTGGAGTGGTGCAGTACTCACCATCGGCTTTTTACTGCTGGCACCGTTTCAGTTTGTGGTGTTTGACGGCAAACTGCTGCAAATACTGGAGCCCGACTTTGATGTGGTCGCCCATGTTGAGCCTGCCGGTGTTGCAGCCCCGTTGTTACCCACGGAAACCTTGCTGGCCATGGCCGCTCAGCACTTGCCGGCAATGCAGGCCGAGATGCTGTTTTACCATGATGCCGGCGATGCCAACGGCACTGTTACCATCTACGGCGAATTGCCATCACCAACACTGACACAAAGAGCGATAGTGGTACTAAATAGCAGCACCGGCGAGCTGGCGGGGATGCAAACCCCGGAGCAGTTCCGGCCGGGCACAACCTTTCTGCGGGGTTTACAAAACCTGCATTACGGTGATTTTGCCGGCTATGCCTCCAAGTGGTTGTATTTTATCTTAGGCCTGGCAGGCGCTTTGCTGTTTTACACCGGTAACCTACTCTGGCTGGAAGTACGGCGACGCAATAGCAACGCGCAACCGGCAAAAATACGGCTGATGGCCTCACTTACGCTTGGTGTGTGTTTGGGCGCAATTGCCGGTATTTCAGCACTGTTTATCGCCGGTATATTGCTGACAGAAACCTGGCATAAAATGGTGTATTTCAGCGTGTTTTTTGCAGCATTGGGCTGGGCTTTTCTGCGCCAGCCGGCCAAAGCCGGTACAGAGTTACTGTATTTAACGGCACTGCTAACCTTATTAATGCCTTTTGCAGCCTGGTACCACAGTGGCCAGTTTTTCCTGGCAGCTTTATTAGATGGCAACGTCTTACGCTTTATGGTGGAAGGTACAGCGATATTACTGGCGGTATTGTTCTGGCTACTGGCACGCGCGGCGAAAAAGCGTGCAGATAAAACCGATAACAGTATCTGGGCAAAATTATAAGCCTTAGCTAAATAACATAGTTAAATGGCATAGTTAAATATCTGAGATCAGCTGTGCCAGAAAAGCCAGCTTTTCGTTATTAAGCTGGCGATAGTCAAAGTAAGGGCATACTAACACCCGGTTGTGTTTATCCACGGCAAATTCGTTATTTAACCAGCTAAGCTGCGCCGCTAAACCTTGTTCTAACAAGGCTTTGGCGTAAGTGCGACCAGCAATAATATGCACAGCTTCTTTTGCTGGCTGAAGATCAGGCGTACTAAAGACTAACGCTGTATTGCTACCGGCTTGTAATAAATATTGCTCACGGTACTGCTGCCAGCTACCGGCGCGCTGCGTAAAAGCAAATTGTTTAGTGTCCAGCGCAAACAACAGCTTGGCATACACATTAAACACCTTGCGCCAGCCATTGCCGCAGGCACAATTGATCAGCTCTATTTCGCCACGGTGCAGCGGCTGCATTGTCACTACGTCAGCATACTCCGTCATCGGTGGCCGGCTAGCAATATATACGCGGATGCGAGCGGTAGTATCACCAAAGCCTGCGGCTGATATCGGTAGGGTTTTCATAGCCTTGCTCAGCGTTTATTCAGGCAGCTACTTTAGCATAAGCGCTTGCCTGCAGTGTTATAGCAGGTTAATTTTAGCTATTACTTTGCCAGGGACTGCATATGTCATCTTTTTCTGTTGCTGCTGTTAACCGGCTGGACCATTGGTTAATGCAGGTTACCCCGCCAGTTGATACCAACGGCTTTCGCCGCTTTTGCTGGGAATTCTGGTTTTTTGGCTTAAAACAGGCGCGGGCCTGTTTATTTGTTGCCTTGTTTTTTGCTTCGGTGTTGTTGGTGCCACGTACCGGGTTCCTGAGCATACCACGCTATGATGTGTTGCTTATTCTGGCACTATTAATTCAGTACTGGATGGTGTGGAGCAAACTGGAAACCGTCGATGAGCTAAAAGCGATTTGTTTGTTTCACCTGGTTGGTTTTGCGCTGGAGGTGTTTAAAACCTCGGGTGCTATTCAATCCTGGAGTTACCCCGATTTTGCTTACACTAAGGTATTTGGCGTGCCGCTGTTTGCCGGTTTTATGTATGCCGCCGTCGGTAGTTATATTATTCAAAGCTGGCGCTTAATGCAGCAACGGGTTGCCCACCATCCGCCCTACTGGATGGCAGTGCTGGTGGCACTACTGATATACGCCAACTTTTTTAGCCATCACTATATTGGTGATTACCGCTGGTATATTGCTGCGGCCACGCTGGGGCTTTACGCCCGCACTATGGTGTACTTTACGCCACTGGATCGCGAACGCAGCATGCCACTGTTGCTGGGCTTTGTGCTGGTAGGCTTTTTTATCTGGCTGGCGGAAAATATCAGCACCTTTATGGGGCTGTGGAGCTACCCTAACCAGTTAGGTGCCTGGTCGGTAGTGCATTTAGGCAAGTGGAGTTCATGGTCATTGCTGGTGATTATGACCTTTACCATAGTGGCGCAGCTGAAATATGTAAAACAGCGTATTGATGTGCCGCGCTAACCAATAAAAAAGGGCCGCCTGCTGGCAGCCCCTTTCTGATATAAATAATTAAGCGTCTTTTTGCAGCAGGAAGTTAATCAGTTCCTGCATTTCTTTTTCATAATTACGCGAGTCCAGCGCGGCATTATTAATTTTGTATTTACCGTTTACTACCAGCATAGGCACGCCGGTTAAAATCCGCTTTTCAGATAACTCGTCCTGCTCTTTTTTCATTTGATTAGCCGCACCACGTACCGAAAAGCTTTTCATGGCTTTGTCGTAAGTGTCGGCATCAATATCATGAATTAACACCAGGCTGCGGATCTCGTTTTCATTGGAAAAGGGGGCGCGGTTACGGTGAATCTGGTTAAAAATAGCACTGGCAACCTGATCGCCTTTACCCTGGCTTTTTGCTACCAGATAAGCGCGGGCCAGCGCATTTTGCAGCTCGGGTGAGGCAGCACGGATAAAATCAACATGCACTTTTTTAAATTCGGTACCCTCTGGCAGCTTTTTAGCAATGCTTTGCGCTACCGGTTCAAACGCATTACAGCCACCACAGTAAAATGAAAAGAACTCTTTTACTTCCGGCTTGGCGGTTTTTTGCTCAGAGATAACCTCATAGTGCTTGCCCTGCTCAAACTTGGCCTGAGCCGCAAAAGGCAGTAACAGTGTTAACGCGATTACAGATAACAGCTTTTTCATTTTAGATTATGTCCTTAATTAGACCGGTTGAAGCACAGCTTAACAAAAACTCAGTAGTCTGGCACTAGCGAAAGAGGTGCTTGTTGCAACAGATAAAGTTGTTCTTTCAATGCCAGGCATTGTTGTTCCCAGTATTTGTCTGTGGCAAACCACGGAAAGTTCATCGGGAACGCCGGGTCTTGCCAGCGCCTGGCCAGCCAGGCCATATAATGCACCATGCGCATGGCTCGCAGCGGTTCAATTAACTTCAGCTCGGCGGGGTCAAATTCGCAGTATTGCTCGTACTCTTCCAGCATTAGCTCCAGTGTATCGCGCTGCTGCAGGCGGTCACCCGACAACATCATCCAGATATCCTGCATCGCCGGGCCGCTGCGGCAGTCGTCCAGATCAACAAAAAATGGCCCCTGATCGACATAGAACAAATTACCGGCATGACAGTCACCATGCAACCGTATCAGGCTGGTGGGTTTATATTGCTTAACACAAAGTGCAATAACCTGATCCAGCGCAGTGTCAAACGCCGGGCGCAGGTAAGACGGAATAAATGGCAATGTGCTTAACACCTCCCGGCTTTGCAGCAAATGGCTTTCAACACTAAATGCCGGGCGCTGGCTAAAAGATTTTACTTTGCCCACCTGATGCAAACGGCCAAGAAAACGCCCCAGCATGGCCAGTTGCTCGTCGTTATCAATTTCCAGCGTGCGGCCACCGCGACTTGGAAACAGGGCAAAATAATAACCACCGTAGTGCAGCAACGATTGGTCGTTTACTTTTACCGGCGCCACCACCGGAATCTCAGCCGCGGCCAGCTCAAAGGCAAAATCATGCTCTTCCTGCAGTTGCTCTGCACTCCAGCGCTGTGGCCGGTAAAATTTTACGACAAATTTTTCCGGTTTTAATGCCTCACCGCGGTAGGCGCTGAATTGATACACGCGGTTTTCATAGCTGTTTAATGCTGACAAACCAGAGCTGACATCCAGCCCCAGCTGCTGCAAGGCATCAATAATCAGATCTGGCTGTAAGGTAGAGAAATCAAAGGCCGTCATAAGGCTCCTTAGCGGCCAACAAAAAAGGTGGTGGACTGATCCAGCTTAACATCCGGGTTGTCAGTCTGCTGTACAGTAAAGCGGATGTCCAGGCTGCGCTGCTCTGTGCTGTATGGATCCAACGCCAGGCTTACCGGCACACTGCGGGTTTCACCGGCACTGATACTTACGCGCTGCGGGCCAATCCAGTTAAAGCTTTCGCTACCGGCAACACTAAGGTCAAACTCCACTGCATGCTGCGACTTATTAGAAATACTCAGCGTATAAGTATTTTCGATCAGGCCTTCGTTTGTTTCGCGGTACAACTCGCCACGGTCGCGGATAATGTTCATTTCCAGCGGTACCCGGCTGTATAGTGTCCAGGCAAAGGCCACACAAACGGCCACCAGCACCAGCATATAGCCCAGTAGTTTAGGCCGCAGTACCTTAGTAGGTTTGCCATTCAGGCTGTGCTCGGTGGTGTAGCTGATAAGCCCGGGCGGGTAGCCCATTTTGCTCATAGTGTCATCGCAGGCATCAATACAGGCACCGCAGTTAATACACTCGTACTGCAGGCCGTTGCGTATATCTATGCCGGTTGGGCACACCTGTACGCACAGATTACAGTCGATACAGTCACCCAGGCCTTTTTCTTTATAGTCTTTATCTTTACGGCTGCGCGGGCCACGGTTTTCGCCGCGCTTTTCATCATAAGTAACGGTAAAAGTGTCTTTATCAAACATCGCCGATTGAAACCGGGCATAAGGGCAAATGTGGGTACACATAATTTCACGCATCCAGCCGGCATTACCGTATGTACAAAGCGTAAAAAACAGCACGGAAACTACCGCCCAAAAGCTGGCCTCAAAGGTAAAAAACTGAATAAACAGCGGCCCTACAGGAGTAAAGTAGCCGACAAAGATCAGTGCAGTAAGCAGTGAGAATGCCAGCCAGCAGAAATGTGTAGCCGCTTTTTTGAAAAACTTACTGGCAGACCAGGCATCGTTATCCAGCTTAATCCGTTGATTACGGGTGCCCTGAATTTTCTCTTCAAACCAGATAAAAATAAAGGTCCATACCGATTGCGGGCATAAATAACCGCACCACACCCGGCCATACAAAGCAGTAACAAAAAATAATGCATAGGCGGCAATAATAAAAATCCACGCCAGAATAGTAAAATCCTGCGGCCACAGAGTCAGGGCAAAAATATTAAATTTCTGTTCAGTAATATCCAGCAATATGGCTTGATGGCCGTCATACTGCAGCCAGGGCAACAGCATAAACAACCCCATAAACACAAAACCCATATAGCGCCGTATGGCCTGATGCAGACCTTTTACTGCCCGCACATAAATACGGTCACGCGGGTTGTAATGCCCACTATGGCTGCTATCCGGTTTATGTACTTCAACGTGTACCGGAATATTTTTGATGTCTATTTTTTGCTGATCCAAGGAAAACCCCGTTACTGCATATTGCGCCAGCTGCCAAGTATAACAGTTTGCCAGACTGAATTTTTGACATGAAACAAAGCAATATCTATGCCTGTTGCATTTTTGCTGTGCCTGGCCCGATCTAGCGCAGAAAAACGTAAACAAAGTTTACACCTGATACTTAAAGTGTAAACTTACTATGCAGCTTGCAGATATTAACTGCCGCCCCGTGCGCAGCGCAGCGCTATCCGTTACAATGCCGCCATTGCTTACCGGAGTAGAAGCTGATGAAGAAGTTGTTTTGGCTGGTTGTAGTTATTCTGCTGGTGATTACTTTTTCTGACCATAACCTGATCAGCCCTTATAAAGAGCAGTTATTTGCGTTGATAATGGACAAGGCCGCTATAGCCGGCGACAGTAAAGAAGCCGCACTGCGCACTACACGCAAGCAATTGCTGGCATTATCTGAGCAATGGGGCGAAGGCCAGCGTACACAGTTGGATAAAGCCAGCAGCAGTATTGATAACCTGCTGCAATTTCAGCGGAATTACTGCAAAAATGGTGATTTTAACCCGTTTTTATATGGTGATCCGTTAAAGCAAAGCTGTGCAGTGATTGAAAATCAGTTGCATAACCTGACCAAACCCTAAGCAGAGGATTGCCAATGCGCACCTGTGGTATCGAAATTAAAGGCAGTGAAGCCATTATTTGCCTTATGACCCTGAAAAATGGCCTGTTCGACTTACCGGATTGCCGGCAAAACCGCTTTGCACTGAGTAAAGACCAGGATCAGGAGCAAATGCGCCATTTTCAATTTACTTTCGCTAAGTTTATCGAGGATTACCAGATAACCCAGCTGGTTATTAAAGAGCGGCCTCAAAAAGGCAAGTTCGCCGGTGGCGCGGTAGGTTTTAAAATTGAAGCAGCATTGCAACTGATTGCCGGTTGTAACTGTCACTTAATCAGCGCCAGCGAACTGAAAGAGAAGCTAAAACGCCACCCAATACCGGTTGATTTTAAAGCTACAGGCTTAAAGGTATTTCAGGAAACTGCTTTTCTTACCGCTTACGCTTTTTTAGCTAAATAAAAAGCGCTTATATAAGCGGGTACCACTATAGTACCCGCCACCTGCCAACTAAATAACTGATCCTAACTCTGCTACACCCGTTGTAAACCATGACCGTCGCCCGGAAACGGCACTGCGTTATCCATAAAGTGCTCAACCT
>NZ_JAKUJZ010000020.1 GCF_022436675.1 Rheinheimera hassiensis
AACAGCATATCAATGGCTACATCCCAGATAACCAGTTTAGAAAACGTGATCCGAAATTCAGTGAGCAAAAGCAAAAGCACGGCAAGCGGCACCAGGATAAGGCAGTTGGGCAAAAGGTTGTTATTCCAGTCAGTGCGTTTGAATTTGACCCGATAGCGATAACCTGTATTTGCCCCTCGGGGTTATTGCTATCTAGCCGGGGTATCAGGCCGGAACCGGATGGTCAACAACGTGCACTGTTTACAGGCAAGCTATTACAGTGCCGCGGTTGTGATTTAAAAGAGCAATGCATGGTAAACCCAGAATCAGCCAATCATAGAAAAGGCAGCGGGCGACAGGTATCGTTTTTAATCAAAGCCAATGCGCCGCCTAATTACACCGATTGGATGAAGCAACGAGTCGATAGCGATATCGGCAAACAGATATACAGCCACCGCATGTCAGTAGTAGAGCCGGTGTTTGGCAATATCGGCACCAACCAATAAAAGGCTAAACCGGTTTAGTTTGCGCGGCAAAACCAAGGTGCAGGGCCAATGGCAGTTGTATTGTATGGTGCATAATCTGGAGAAGGTAAGTCGATACGGTAAGTTAGCGGAATAATGGAGCTAACTAAGCCCCAAACGGCCGGCTAAACCACTGGTTTTACATGAGTAGCGTCAACTGAATCTAGTCTTGATATTCCCGCCAAAAGCATGCAAAGTTGCTAACAAATAATAAACAGAAAGGCCGGAGTAGAAACACTGTGCGTTCAACAGGTTTTTCTACAGGCTCGTTATGTTTCGCGAGGTGGTAAGTGACTAAAGAGTACACTGACAATTTGGAAGAGATTGCTACCTTCGGTTTTGAGGCAATCGATCCTGATGAGAAAGTTGAGGTCAATTTAAAAGACTTGATGTACGTTTTCTCGACCTTGCAAGAATATCACAGGTTTTTTCATCAGCCTTTGCATTACAAAAATATTAAAGATATCGAACGGTTTCTGGGTTCGATAAATGAGCATGCTGGATTTAAATTGTTACACATATCTATTCACGAAAAGATGCGAAATATGCTGCCAGCGCACATAGATGCGAAATATGGGGAGGGTGATTTTGATTCTCCAAAATTACCCTTCTATTACGATGAAAATAGATAAAAACATAACAAGCGCAAACAACCGATTCGCTACGCTCTCGGCTGTTGCGGGCGTTATATTTCTTGAGAGTTCATGAGTACAACTGATTGAAGAGCGTTAAAACAAGCAAAGTGCCGATAATGTTTACATTCCTATTTCAATCTGACCGGTCGGCGCGGGGTGGTTTCAGGTACGTTCATGAAAGGACAAACCCAGTAGAATGCTCAATGAAGGAAACGGATGACGGCAAAGTATTACTTCGCATAACAAAAGTAATCTCCGATAACGAAGCCGCAATTGATCATGAGCAACGCGAGTTAGAAACAGATTTACGGAATTATGGTGGCGTGTTCGTAAGTAAGAAGTACCACTTCGTCGCGAAAGGCGACAAAGTAGAGAGAAAGAGAATTTCATTCATCGCTAAGTTATTAACTTGGATGACTCGGCCAGGTGATGCAAGAAATTATGTTCTTAGGAAAATGCCGTTGTATTCAATAATTTTCACCTTGGTTTTGGTCTTTATTTTGTCAGTAGTTTATGAAATATAACAAGTTGCTAAATTTCGTTCCGGCCACAAAAAGGCGTGGCCTCCACGGGACTGCCTACGCTTCGCTGCTGCAGCCCATTAGCAAAGCGTTGAGGCTGTAGAAAAACCTCTTTTCACGCGATCGAGTTTGTGATCAAATAGTGTTGTCTGATTA
>NZ_JAKUJZ010000021.1 GCF_022436675.1 Rheinheimera hassiensis
AAAAAAGCCCCTTACGGGGCTTTTTCACATCTTAGCTATTACGCCAGGATTTTTGATACTACACCCGCACCTACTGTACGGCCGCCTTCACGGATTGCGAAGCGTAAACCTTCGTCCATCGCGATTGGGCAAATCAGCTCAACCACAAACTTCAGGTTGTCGCCTGGCATTACCATCTCTACGCCTTCTGGCAATTCAACTGCACCCGTTACGTCTGTAGTACGGAAGTAGAACTGTGGACGGTAGCCTTTGAAGAACGGAGTATGACGACCGCCTTCTTCTTTTGACAGTACGTACACTTCGCCTTCGAACTTAGTGTGTGGCTTGATTGAACCTGGCTTAGCAAGTACCTGACCACGCTCTACGTCTTCACGCTTGGTACCACGTAACAACGCACCAATGTTCTCGCCTGCACGACCTTCGTCTAACAGCTTACGGAACATCTCAACACCTGTACAGGTAGTTGCTACTGTGTCTTTGATACCTACGATTTCTACTGTCTCGCCTACTTTAACGATACCTTGCTCTACACGGCCTGTTACTACAGTACCACGACCAGCAATTGAGAATACGTCTTCGATTGGCATGATGAATGGCTTGTCGATAGCACGTACAGGCTCAGGAATGTAAGTATCCAGTGCGTTACCCAGCTCAAGGATTTTCTCTTCCCATGCTGCGTCGCCTTCCAGGCCCTTCAGCGCTGAACCACGGATTACCGGTAAATCATCACCTGGGAAGTCGTAGTCTGAAAGAAGCTCACGCACTTCCATTTCTACCAGCTCTAACAGCTCTTCGTCATCTACCATGTCACATTTGTTCATGAATACGATGATGTAAGGTACGCCTACCTGACGTGATAACAGGATGTGCTCACGTGTCTGTGGCATTGGGCCGTCTGTTGCTGCTACTACCAGAATAGCACCGTCCATCTGCGCCGCACCGGTAATCATGTTCTTAACATAGTCGGCGTGACCTGGGCAGTCTACGTGCGCGTAGTGGCGAGTCGGGGTATCGTATTCAACGTGTGACGTGTTGATAGTAATACCACGAGCTTTTTCTTCCGGCGCTTTGTCAATCTGGTCGAATGCAAATGCCTGACCGCCGTAGTGCTTTGCCAGTACGTTTGTGATTGCTGCAGTTAAAGTAGTTTTACCGTGGTCAACGTGACCAATGGTGCCTACGTTTACGTGCGGTTTATTACGTTCAAATTTAGCCTTAGCCATGAATAGACCCTT
>NZ_JAKUJZ010000022.1 GCF_022436675.1 Rheinheimera hassiensis
CTCATCTTCATAAAACACCGGATGCTCAGCGCTGCAATTATTCAATGCCTCATATATCGCTGCCAGTTTCTCCGCTTTAGCCGGGTCTTTTATCCGCAGTGTCGGTGCAGCTCTGCGCCAGACTATGCCGATTTGAGGCAGTAAGCGCCGTATCGTTGAGCTGTGTACTTTCAACCCCGTCAGTCGCTTCAGTACTACACTGAGCAACTCAGTGCTCCACCGCGAGCGCTGATAGCCGATGTCTCTTGGCCGGTGCTCAATCAGCAACTTCAGCACATCAACAATAAAGGCCTTGGGCAACTGCTGTGGCCGCCCGGTGCGCTGACTTTTTAAGCCATCAATGCCGTCTGCTTCGTACCAGCTGAGCCAGCGGTTCACGCTGGAGCGTGCTGCTTGCAAAGCGGCTGCAACCTCTACTCTGGTTTTACCCTGTAACACCAGCAACACCGCGTTGGCTCTGCGGCTTAAGGCTTTATCACGGTTGCGCTGGACAATTTTTCTCAAACGGCGGGTTTCAGCGCCGTGCAAAAATGTTATTTTGTTCATACTCAATGCGTTTTGTAGGTCTATTAGTTTGGCGACCGATCTGATCGCGCAAACCGCATTGAGTTCCTTTCCCTTAGTGATCTACTGTTAGGAACAGTTATTTAG
>NZ_JAKUJZ010000023.1 GCF_022436675.1 Rheinheimera hassiensis
ATAAATATTGTTACCTTGTTTTTTACTACTATCAGCTTGCCAAATTGTTAAAGAGCAGTTTGAGATTAAACTCAAATATAAACACTTAAGCCTAAGCGCTTATATTTGAATTTTCAGAGCAGGTTTCTTAAACCAGAAGTGGTGGAGTTAAGCGGGATCGAACCGCTGACCTCCTGCGTGCAAGGCAGGCGCTCTCCCAGCTGAGCTATAACCCCTCATAATTACCTAATAAGGTCATTTCGTTTTAGGCAAGGCGCTTTCCTGCTAAGCATACTTAGGTATGCGAGTAGGGAAGCAACGCAGCATAAAGCGAAATTTGGTTGGTCTGAGTAGACTCGAACTACCGACCTCACCCTTATCAGGGGTGCGCTCTAACCACCTGAGCTACAGACCAATTTTAACTGGTCTGTTTTCCTTATTGCTTCGCTGCTCTCTCGCTTATTCGGTCATGTACTACCAGTACACTCCCTCATTCGCTCGCTGTGCGGCTCGCACTAAGCAAAACATCCTGCGTTAAACTCTCGTTCAACGTTAAAACCGTTTGCTCTATCTCATGCAATCAATCATCTGTGTGAACACTTATAACTTCAATTCACGTTAGGTAAGGAGG
>NZ_JAKUJZ010000024.1 GCF_022436675.1 Rheinheimera hassiensis
GATGAACAAGCCAATGCTGATGAAGTGCGTAAAGCGCGACATCAACAAAGTATCGACACGCTGAATAAAGCGCATGACAAAATCACTGATTTTTTAAAGACCGCCAGTCCACGGATGGGCCAGGGCAAAAGACCCAAGGAAGTAAAGAGTAACATCACTGACAATGAATCCGCCAAAATGACCACCAGTAAAGGCACTATTCAGGGCTATAACGGCGTGGCGGCGGTGGATAAAAAACATCAAATCATCGTTGATGCACAAGCCTTTGGTGAAGGGCAAGAGCATCATACGTTGGTGCCTGTGCTGGAAAAGATAAAGCAGCGTTATAAAAGTATGGGGCTCAGCGATAACATCTTCGCCGGTAAAACCATCGTGACGGCAGACACTGGCTTTGCTAATGAAGCGAACAACAGTTACTTGTATCAACAGCATATCAATGGCTACATCCCAGATAACCAGTTTAGAAAACGTGATCCGAAATTCAGTGAGCAAAAGCAAAAG
>NZ_JAKUJZ010000025.1 GCF_022436675.1 Rheinheimera hassiensis
CCTCCTTACCTAACGTGAATTGAAGTTATAAGTGTTCACACAGATGATTGATTGCATGAGATAGAGCAAACGGTTTTGCGCGGCGAAGGTTGCGTTAAAATTGGTCTGTAGCTCAGGTGGTTAGAGCGCGCCCCTGATAAGGGCGAGGTCGGTAGTTCGAGTCTACTCAGACCAACCAGATTGGGGTTATAGCTCAGCTGGGAGAGCGCCTGCCTTGCACGCAGGAGGTCAGCGGTTCGATCCCGCTTAACTCCACCAAATTTGCTTCATACGTCGTTACTTACCCCCTCACATACATTAAGTATGCTTCGGTGCTAAGTGCCTTGTCTGAACCAAATTACTGGTTACATAAGCTCTAAAGAAATTCAAATCAAAGCGTTCTTAACAGAATGATTTGATTTGAGTTTAATCTCAAACTGCTCTTTAACAATTTGGCAAGCTGATAGTAGTAAAAAACAAGGTAACAATATTTAT
>NZ_JAKUJZ010000026.1 GCF_022436675.1 Rheinheimera hassiensis
CTAAAAATCATACTGTTTGCTTACTCCAAAGGCATCACCTCCAGCCGTGAAATACAGTGGTGCTGCGAAACCAATATCATTTTTAAAGCGTTGTCGTGCGATACGGTGCCGCATTTTACGACGATAGCGGCTTTTGTCAGTGGTTCGTCAGTGCAAATTGCGCAATTGTTTGAACAGGTACTGCTGGTATGCCATCAACAGGGATTATTAGGCAATGAGTTATTCGCTATAGACGGTTGCAAAATGCCGTCCAACGCAGCCAAAGAATGGTCCGGCACCTTAAAAGAACTCACGGCCAAACGAGATAAACTTAAGCGGCAAATTCGCTACCATCTGGAGCAACATAAACAGTTGGATGAACAAGCCAATGCTGATGAAGTGCGTAAAGCGCGACATCAACAAAGTATCGACACGCTGAATAAAGCGCATGA
>NZ_JAKUJZ010000027.1 GCF_022436675.1 Rheinheimera hassiensis
AGTGGCCAAAGGGATCAGACTGTAAATCTGCCGGCACTGCCTTCGAAGGTTCGAATCCTTCCCCCTCCACCATTTTCGTCAGGTGAATAGCTACGAGTAGGCCGCGGGCATCGTATAATGGCTATTACCTCAGCCTTCCAAGCTGAAGATGCGGGTTCGATTCCCGCTGCCCGCTCCAATCAAAAACGTTGCTGATATAGCTCAGGCGGTAGAGCGCATCCTTGGTAAGGATGAGGTCCCCAGTTCGATTCTGGGTATCAGCACCATCTTGACTCCTCTCTTGCTATCCAAGCACTAAACTAATTTAAATAACCGCCGTTTTGTTAAAAAGGGTCTATTCATGGCTAAGGCTAAATTTGAACGTAATAAACCGCACGTAAACGTAGGCACCATTGGTCACGTTGA
>NZ_JAKUJZ010000028.1 GCF_022436675.1 Rheinheimera hassiensis
GATAAAGCCATCAAACTCTTTGATTTGATTAAGATCTAATGGCTGGGAAGTTTTTGCAACTTCAGGTGGGACAGGACGATTTTGATAATGCATACGTGGATAAAAGAAAGTCAGGTCTGCATCTGGCAAAACGCGTGCAAATCTTTGTTGAGTATCTAACTTATCGTGCATTAAATTCAAAACGCCTATTTTTACTCTATTAGCCAAGTTTTATCCTCCTTACTTTTTAATAGTTATCATTATTATATAACTTATAAAAATAAGTAAAGAAATAAAACTGCATTTTTAAAATACAAAGTAAAACCCCCATCGGATAGACCGATAGAGGGCTTTTCATTAAAAAATAGGTGATAATAATCTTGAGAAGT
>NZ_JAKUJZ010000029.1 GCF_022436675.1 Rheinheimera hassiensis
GTTCATGTCATGCGCAATATCTGCGCTAAAGTACGCGTAGAGGATCGCGAGGCAATTATGAACGAATTCAAGCAGATTCACCAGCAAGCCAATAAAGCAGCTGCTGTTGATGTATTGCATGCCTTCTATGCCAAATGGGACAAGAGTTATAATCATGTCATAAGAAACCTGAAAGACATCGAGCCGGACCTGCTGGTCTTCTATAATTATCCTAAGCAGATCAGAGCTTCAATTTACTCTACCAACATGATTGAATCTTTTAACAACGTCATTAAGCGCAAGGCTAAGCCTAAAGCAGAGTTTCCGACTGAACAGTCGCTTGATACTTTCATTGGCATCCAAGCAATGAGTTACAATGACCGCTACT
>NZ_JAKUJZ010000002.1:0-188554 GCF_022436675.1 Rheinheimera hassiensis
AGTTGCTAACAAATAATAAACAGAAAGGCCGGAGTAGAAACACTGTGCGTTCAACAGGTTTTTCTACAGGCTCGTTAGCTGTCAGGTATTCCATGAAAAGTACATTTGTAATTTTGGGCTATATCACTTGCGTCCTCTCGTTTGCGGGGTGCGCCAAGACAGATCCGATTGAAATTGCATCACAAAACGATATTGAAGCAGTAAAAGCTTATGTAGACGAAGGATTTGATATAAACATTATCAACTCCAATGGCACGACGATGCTATTAGCAGCAACCATAGAAGGACACTCAGATTTAGTTGAGTATTTGCTTAAAAGTGGTGCAGACCCAAATTTGAGCAATCTTCAAGGCACGAGCCCACTTTTTGGCGCTTCTCTTTCAGGGTTTAATGAAATTGTTACCCGCTTGCTTGCAAATGGTGCCAATCCTAATATTCGGTTGGACGGTATTTACGTAACACCATTGATGATTGCGATTGCAAATAATAGAACAGAAGTGGTTGCTACTTTGCTTCAATATGGAGTTGACCTCACTATAGAAAACTCCGAAGGAAAAACTGCTGCTGAGCTAGTCGAAAACGAGGAAATCCGTGAGCTTTTTAATAAGTTTGCAAGCGGCAGCTAACAAGGCAAGTCAGCATCGCACCTGCGGTGCTGGACTCGCTAACGCTCGCCGCTGCTTGCGGCGTTATGTTTTTCAAAAGATAAATTTTAACACTCATCAGCAAATCTTTTTTCTCAACAATCTGCTCGTCATTACTCGTTAATGTTTAAAATCAAGTTTCACTCTCGGCTCGCACAATTTGTTGCCAGTCATAAAATATAGGGTACGTTTCTAGTGTATTGGTTGCGTGCTCGTGTTGGTTTTTCATTTTAAAAGCGGCTTGTTCGGTGTTGCACTTCGGGGTAGTATTTCAGCCAATTTAATAAATAAACATAACAAAGCAATGTTGCTGGACTCGCTAACGCTCGCCGCTGCTTGCGGCGTTAGGCCCTATGGAGAGTTACTTGTCAGTTATCGAGTGGAAAGAGCCTTGGCGTGCAATTCAGTTCTCTGCTGAGATTCCAGGGGTACAAAAGCAGTTCGAGCAGGAAATTACAAGAAAGCATCCCTTATACGGGAGGGGTGGGAAAGTGATTGGCCGTCGCATTGATTGCGACGACGTAGTTGTCGTTCTTGATGACGGAACTTACGTAAACGTCCACCTAGTATGGGGCTCTGGCCCTGGCGCCTACCCAGATAAATGGCCATCGTGGTTTGAGTATGGAGCTCGTGAAGGCTTCATAAAAAGTATGGCTGAAGATGCTTTGGAATACGGTGATGAAGCCTAACAAACGGCTGTTGTCGCCCCTGCGGGGCTGGGACGGCCTTTCCGCCGCTGCGCGGCTACAAGTCCGCCCCAAAGCCGGGCGTTATACGTATTTATACCTATGCCAAATCTGATTAAAACATTAATATTTTTTGTGCTTACAACAGTTTGCTTCAACACCTATTCTGTTGAAATAATTGGTGATGTTAGCGAGTCGGCCAAGCGAGAGGTATTCAGTGCATTTAAAGGGGGGCTTCCGGTAACTCATTTGGGCCATGTTATAAAGGTATACCCTGAACAAACCGGAGCGACAGTTTACAAAATAGAAGGAAAAGAAGGCATTTTCACTATTTACCATTCGCGCCATGAATATGGATATAAGTATTTCAATGCGAAATATAGCTGTCCTGAAGGCGAGTGTTTTTTGGTCTTTTATAATGACAGTCAAGTGTTGTATTAACTTCAATACGTATAACAAGTTGCTTAATTTTGTTCCGGCCACAAAAAGCGCGGCCTCCACTGGACTGCGGCAGCCAATTAGCAAAGCGTTATGTAGCCTTATGAAATCATTGATATTTGCTAGCTCAGTTTTGTTTTCACTCATTTGTTTAGCAAGTGAAGTGGAATTTTCGATAAGCAGCAATGAGCAAGGTAGCGTTCATTTAGTTACCGTATATGGTTCTTCGCAATCAGGCGCAGAACTTTTAAATACGTGGCATGATAAAGCCGAAAGTCTATGCCCTGGCGGTATTAGTAAAATAGAACCAAATAGCCGACCGATAGTCAGGGATAAAGCCTGTAGCGATGCCATTGAAGTCAAAGATGGTAAACAGCAATGTGAAGAGATTCGGGCAAATGTATTTGGCAAGGTTATCTGTAATGCTACATAACAAGGCGCTGTTGTCGCCACTGTCGTGGCTGGGACGGCTTACGCTGCGCTCCAGCCGCCCCAAAGCTTTGCGTTAGGCACTGTCGTTTAGTGCGGCAAGTCAATCAATAGTTAACTTTCGTAATTTCAAGGTGATCAATGACATCGTCACTAAATTTTGAGGTCTATCGTTCAGACCACGTAGGCATTTCAGTGCCGTCTCTCGACGACGCCATACTGTTTTGGACCGAAGCCCTGGGCGCTGAACTTATCCGCACCGGTGAAATGGCTGGCGACTTCCTGACGCAGGTGACCGGCGCCAAGAATTCAACCGTAAAAATGGCAATAGTTGAGCTCGCTGGCCAACAAATCGAATTGCTAGAGTACGACGATGTTACAAAGCGCACGGAGGCTCCCTCCAGGCCTTACAGTGCCGGGATACTTCACTTGGCCATTCAAGTAAGCAACATTGAGGCAGTGATCGAAAAGGTCGGTTATTATGGCTGGAAAGCTCAAGGTCGACCCCAGAAGATCGAAGAAGGCTCGCGTGCTGGTACTCGTGTGATGTATATCGTAGGTCCGTCAGGAACAGCACTTGAACTCATGCAACCGCCGTCCTTGGATAAATGATTCTATTTTCGGGCATGTTTCACAACTTCATGACGACTCAAACAGTTTACTGAGGTTGCCTTGGGTGCCCGACAAATCGCTGCAGTTGACTGCCCAAAGCGCTCCGCGCTTCGGCTTCCCTCCGCTGCCTTCGGCTGCTCCGGCGGCAACTGAGCCAAGGCGTTAGGCCGCAAGGGAAAAGTTCATGACGCTTGAGAGGAAGCAAAACGGGCCACTGAGCTGCTAAGTGGAAAAATGGTCGAGACTGTCTGGCCCCACCAACCAGGCGAGGTAGGGATCCGATTCAAGGATGGCAGCCGGCCTCTTCGTAGACATCAACGGCAATGCCCTCGAGCTTTCGATTACCAGCTCCACCGATGAATAAAGAATCGCAGCTAGTGGGATTTCCTTGCTCGCGGCCTAACAAATATGAGCGCTCCCAGAGTAATAGATAAACCGCTGTTCTGGCCGCGCTAGCGGCCAGTCAGTTATCCATCAGCAAGATAGACTGCTTTATCTGTCATCATGGTTAGCTGACGATTTATCAGCGGGTTAACTTGTATTTTCCAATCGGAGTAGCAACTTCTAAACTATGAGCTGCTTCACTGAGTATCTGCCAGGTAATTTGCTCATCATCCGCAGTTAACGTAAGCACCTTGTCTTGCCTGGTATAGGGGTACTGTCGGTTGCCAAAGCCCTTAATAACCTCTGTTATGGTATCCGCATTGATATCAACAAAGTTGCCGGCTTCCAGTTGATTGACACTGCCATCATCATAAACCACTTCTGTCATCACCCAGCGGCCGAAAATATCATCACTCTCGCTGGCATTGCTGCAAGAGGACGTGACGAAAGCGAATAGGGTTAGTGCAACTATATTCTTTATTTGTGCCATAGATTTATACATAACCTGCCGTAGTAAGGACGCTTTGCTGCCACTTTAGTGTTAGCAAAAATTATTGAAATCATATATATAAATTATCTATTTATAAACAAATAATTATCAATTTGGTTTGTCACTGGTGATTGGGTTGTAAACATACAGCGGCACGCTAACTTGAATTTTATACTCCTTTGGCGTATGGTGCGCTTATGCTGACAATTATTGAATCACCGCTATTTACCAAGTTGTGGCCTGATTATTGGACTGAAGAAGAACGAGCCGAATTTGCCGCTTTTTTAGCTGCCACCCCTGAAGCGGGTGACGTGGTGCCGGGCTCCGGCGGTTGCAGGAAGATCCGCTGGTCGCGCTCAGGAGCCGGAAAACGCGCCGGAGTCAGAGTGATTTACACGACTCAACTTAAAAGCGGGGCTTTGGTGTTGTTAGTTATTTACGCCAAGAGTGCGCTGGAGAATATCCCTGCTCACTTGCTGAAACAAATAGCACAGGAGATGGGTAATGCCGATTGATGAAAAAGAGCTGCTGAAAAGAGATGCTGGCCGCAACATTGGCGAAGAACTGCTACTGGCGATCCGTGATGTTAAGGCTGGCAGAGTCGGCCAAAGCTATGCTGTTGAGCCCAACGAGATTATTGCTACGCGGTTAAAGTGTGGCTTGTCACAAACGCAATTTGCTAAGGCATTGCATATTTCACCACGCACATTACAGCAGTGGGAGCAGGGCCGGCGTCAGCCATCAGGCGCAGCTGAAACTTTGCTGAAAATTGTGTCGAAATACCCGCAAATACTAGAAGAAGTAATGGCTTAAAATGTGGCCGGGCAAACAAGCTTGCTGATGCTCAGCTAAACAGCATAACTATTTATTAAGTGGCGCATTTCTTCTGTTATCCACTCAGTGATTTCACTGCTCGGGCTGTCGAGGCGTTTTACTATGCCTATTTCAATTAATATATCGCTTAAAAAGCCCGTTTTACGGCTGTTATTTTCTTGTAGAGCTAGAGTGGGTAACGGCAGAAGTGAGGGACCGATCATTACCTATATCCAAGGCGCAGCAAAAACGCTGAGATCGGTATTGTCGTCTCCGTTGAGGCAATTTAAACTCTTCACCTTAAGTTGCTATGGAGCTATACATGTTAGCGATTCGAACTACAAATGCAGTACCTGGTTTATCGGTGCACAGGGATATAGTTTTGTCGTTTTTTGGCTGGGCAGTATTTCTGACGGCCGCGACTTTGTATTGTATTTTGTATAATCAGTTTGTCGCTGTATCAACAGATACCTTCGTTCATTCCTTTATCTGGGGATTCAGAGAATACGCGCCATGGCTAGTTATTACTCCGGTATTGATGATGCAGTTGCGGCGAATACATCAATGCAACAACTCAAACTTTGTTCTTCGCTACGCTGGGCTTGTTATTTTAATGCTTAGCGCAGCCTTGATTACGCGCGTTGGTGTGGAGATGTACTTTAATTCTGAGTTTGGCTTTGTTGCCGGAGTTGTGGATTTTTTTCCAATCCAACTTAGCGTGTTAGCATTTTTGGTGATCATCTGGGAATGGTGTTTAGCTCCTGTCAAAGTTGAGAATAGCCAGCAGCTTCCAGCGCCATCAGTAGATGAGCAAGGTGCGCTAGAATTTTCAGCAGCTGTCGACAGGCCCAAAAGCCACAATGTGTTGGTGATCAAAGGCAATGGAGAGCGCTTGATCCGATGGGATTCTGTCGAAGTGATTTGTGCTGCAGGGAACTACATCGAACTTTATTGTGCAGATGAGAAATACCTTTTGCGAGCATCGATGAAGCAGCTCGAACAGGATTTGCCAACGGGATGCTTTGTGCGTATTCACCGCTCTTACATAGTAAATATTGCAGCAATAGATCGCATCATTACACAAGCAGCTGGCAATGGTGTTGTCGTTTTACGCAATGCGCAGCAACTGCCCTTAAGCAAAAGCTACAAACAAGCTCTGAAAGCTTATAAGTTTGCCACGTCGCAATCTGCATAATTCCATTAATCCCTTAAATCGGATACTCACACCATAAAGACTGTTTTTGTGGTCCATTCAGGCTGAAATGAGCTCTACGTCTTACATTGATAACGCAGAGGTATTGCTTATGGACACACAAAGTCATCTTGGTTTAACCAGTCGTAGCCTGCACTGGAGCATTGCTATTGGTTTTATTGCACTTAGCCTGATTGGTATTTATATGGCGAATACGGAAACGTTTTCGCTTTATCCGATACATAAATCGACAGGTATCATTCTTTTTGTCGTCATCCTGTTAAGGGTGTGCTGGAGATTAAAACAGGGCTGGCCAGCACCTGTAGGGCAGTACCAGAAAATTGAACAGTTGTTGGCGAAACTAACTCACTGGATTTTGCTGCTGGGCACCCTGGCTATGCCAATTACCGGCATGCTTTATTCAGGAATGAGCGGGCATGGTTTCGGTATCTTTGGCTTGACGCTTGTTAAAAGCAACGACGACCCTGAGCAGCCGGGAGAAGTGATCCCTTATAATGAATTGCTGTCGGCAATAGGTGAGCAAAGCCATGAAATTATAGGATACGCCTTAGTTGTTGCTATTGTTTTGCATATTGTGGGCGCATGCAAACATCACTTGCTTGATAAAGACCGCACATTACTGCGTATGCTGGGTAAGTAACTCTTTTACCACTAACTCTCACTCGTATGATACCGGGGCTGACGGTACTGGCACTATGCATAGTTAAACCGCCCGGTTGTTGATTAAATGGCGCATTTTTTCTGTTATCCATTCTGTGATTTCACTGCTTGGGCTGTCGAGACGTTTTACTATGCCTATTTCAACTAATATATCGCTTAAAAAGTCGGTTTTTACCGCTGTTATTTGATCAACAAACCACTGTGCCCCGGCGATATGCTCCGGCACTATTGCCCAGCCCTGATTTTGGGTTACCAGCTCACAAATTAAATAGTAACTGTCTAAATCCCAGTGGTTTGGGCTTAAGGCATTTTCGCGGTTCTCGCCGGAACGGTTACACAGCACAAACTGCCGGTACTGCTGCAGTTGCGCCAGACTTAATACACCGGCATTGGCCAGCGGGTGCTTGTTACCGACAATCAGTATTTTTTTAAAATGCCCTAAAGACTGCAAGGTTAACTCTGCCGGCAGAGCGCTGTTGCTGAGCATAAAACCAATGTCGGCTTTTTGCCTGGCAATGGCCATGGCAATGTCGTCTTGTGAGCCATTGGTAATAACCAAATGGGTATTTGGAAATAAATCGCCGACGTGAGAAAAAATAGAGTGAATGGTCTCCAGCGGTAAGGCTTCATCTATCGCAATACGCAGCGAAATGGGCTCTTTGCTGGCCGCCGCCAACGCTCTTGAATTCAGGCGCAGGCATTGGTTAAGCACTGCCCGTGCTTCGGGCAGCATTTCTTTACCCAGCGCGGTTAGGGCCGGGAATTTCGAACTGCGGTCAAATAACTCAAAACCTAAATCAAGTTCTAAATTAGCAATGGCACTGCTGATTCGTGATTGCGCTTTATGCAACTGTCTGGCCGCTGCGGAAAAAGAACCCAGCTCGGCAGCGGTAACAAAGGCCAGTAATTGATCTAAGGTCCAGTTCATTGCTATCTCCTTAAGCTGCGCGGTTAACAGCCGTTGCCTGGCTTAAACCTATCCGTAAATCAGATGGTAGCTAACTTTAATGTATCTTATTTTTATATATCATGCCGGTGTTTTCACACTATGGGTATCAGATCATGCAAGTCGTAACACCCGTTCAGCCGCAGCATTCTGTCGCTGGCGCATTTTGGCGTTTTGCCATTCCGTCTATCGTGGCCATGTTAGTCAGCGGTTTGTATCAAATTATTGATGGCTTTTTTGTCGGCCACTTTGTTGGTGCCAGCGGGCTGGCAGGCATCAATATGGCAATACCACTGCTGGGTTTAATTATGGGCTTTGGTTTGCTGGTGGGTATGGGGGGCGGCAGTGTATTGTCTAAATACCGTGGCGAAAACAACCTGGCAGGCACCCAGGCAACACTGGTTACCGCGCTTGTGTTGGTGGTGTTAATTGGTTTATTCGCCACCCTGGTGTTTATTACCTTTGGTAAAAGCCTGCTAACGCTACAAGGCGCAACCGGCATAACGATGGACATGAGCTGGAGCTATGTGCAGATCATGTCGTTTGGGGCGCTTATTTCCATTGGTGCCAGTGCCATGCCGATGCTGGTACGCAATGACGACAGCCCGAACCTGGCAACGGTATTTATTATCGTCGGTGCCTTAACGAATATTGCGCTGGACTACCTGTTTTTGGCCCATCTGGATATGGGATTACAAGGCGCCGCTATCGCTACCTTAATTGCGCAGCTGGCCACCTGTGTGCTGTGCCTGCGGTATTTTATGTCGTCAAAAGCCAAAACCAAACTGGCGATAAAGCAATGTGATAAAGCCATTGCCAGCCGTATTGTGCAGTTAGGTTCGTCAAATCTGGTGATGTTTATCTATTTCAGCTTTGTTATGGCGTTTCATAACAAGCAATTTATGGCCTATGGTGATACCACGCAATTGGCGGCCTTTGCAATTGTCGGTTATTTAGCCAGCTGTTACTACTTCTTTGCCGAGGGCTTGGTAAGCGGCTTGCAGCCGCCGGTAAGCTACTACTTAGGCGCCAAACAATACAAACGCATTACGCAAACGGTAAAACTGGCGTTTTCTGTCACTGTAGGCTCGGGTATTGCTATGGTGATACTGCTTAATCTTTTTCCGCAGCTGTTTATCGGCATTTTTACCAGCGGCAACGAGGCATTGCTTGAGGCAAGTAAAAACGGTATCCGGCTGCATTTGATGGCACTGTTTTTAGATGGCTTCCTGTTTATGGCTGCTATTTACTTTGTTGCCGTTGGTAAGAGCGGCCAGGCGCTGTTTGTATCTCTGGGCAATATACTCATTCAGCTGCCATTTTTGTTTATTTTGCCGAAGTTCCTTGGCATTGATGGTGTTTGGCTGGCCGTGCCGTTATCCAACATCGCCTTTGTATTGATTGTACTGCCGATGCTATTGGTTAACCTCAAAGGCCTGATGCAACTGCATAAAAAGCAGAGCAATACAAATAGGCTTGTGGCTCATTGCTAATAAAATACTGCTGGTGCTGCAGCGCTACCAAATAAAACTGACAGCAGAATTGATGAGAACTAGACTAATATAATCACTCAGCGTAAAGTGTCGGCGAAAATTACGGTTAACAGACGGCCGGAGCTCCCCCTGGCTTATTTTTCGGAATAACCGCAATACGCAGTTGTTATATTAAATAGCTCAGTGAGTAACGCTATGATCAATCAGCTACAGCAAAAATATCAACTGTCGTTATTGTTGCTACTGAGTTGTGTAGCGGTGCTGGGCGTTTTTCCGTTTGTAGTTATTCGTTATTTTGAAGGCAACATCACTGCTGCGATCATTGATATGACTTTAGTAGTAGGGATGATCGCTTTAGTTGCTTATGCACATTACTCCAAAAAAATCCGTCTTATTAGCGCTATATTAGCGCTATTTATTAATATTGGTGTTGTAGCAATTGTTGTAGCAAACGGTATAAACAGCTTCCTGTGGGTTTACCCTGTATTTGCAAGCACCTTTATTCTGGTAAAACCGATGGAGGCCTTTGGCATAAATATGGTCGCTGGAGCTTCTCTGATAGCGCTATCTGATATTTTTGATACCGTTTCAATGGGCTCCTTCATTGTAACGATATTGATGTTATCAATAAGCGCCTTTGTTTATGCCAGCCATGGTGTAAAACAGTTTCGTTTGCTCAAAGCGCTAAATACTGTTGATGCATTAACCGGTGCATTTAATCGCCGGGCTATGAGTTCAGATATACAAGCCGCTTTATATAATGCCGAGCGTAGCGGTATTAAGCAGTTATTAGCCATTGTAGATTTAGATCACTTTAAGGCCGTTAATGATAAATACGGCCATGCTGTTGGCGATCAGGTGCTAAAAGACTTTGTTAGCATTACCACATCACATATTCGAAAATACGATCGGCTTTACCGGTTTGGTGGGGAAGAGTTTGTGTTGTTAATGCTTCAAAGCGGTGAGCAACAACATGCGTTTGTTGATAATCTCAGAGCGGCTATTAGAACAGACCTGAAAACACCAGATGGTGAAGCGATAACGGTGTCATTTGGTGTTGCTGCCTGGGTGCCGGGTACTACAGAGGCTAGTTGGCTAAAACGTGCAGACGACGCGCTTTATTTGGCAAAAGAAAGTGGTCGTGACCTCGCCGTATTCAGCAATCACTAGCCGGCAACCACTAGCCAGTAACCATAAAGGGCACCTTGCGCAACGCACAAAGCAAACCCTTAAACCAAAACCTTTCACCTGCAATATAGAGATGTCTGAAACCGCACTGGGTTTTCTGCGCCTCAGTTAACAGCTAACTCTGCTAATATCTGCTTAATTTTCGTCATATGCTGAATTTCAATCACTTTGGCTGACGGGCTGGTTTCATTATGCAGGTTATAGAAAATGGTGGTCATACCGGCGGCGACACCGGCGTTTACGCCCGGCAGGCTGTCTTCAATAACCACACATTGCTCTGGTTTTACGCCTAACCGCGCTGCCGCGTGCAGGTACAGGCGTGGGTCGGGTTTAAAAATATCAATATCATAAGCACTGTAAATATGGCCGTTAAAAAATGGCAGCAACTGGCAGCGGCTAAGCGCCTGCTGCAGCTTACTTTGCGGGCCATTGCTTACCACCGCGCATGGCCAGCCCTGTTGTTGCACCCAGGCCAGCAGTTCCGGCACACCTGCTACCGGCTGCAATTGTTGCTCAAACAATTCGGCTACTTTAGCGCGGTACCAGGCTTCGGCGTCGTTATCCAGCGTTATATTGTGCACAGCAGCTAACTGGTCAAAAATACGTTGCAGTTCACCGCCGCGGTAGTCACGCATTAAATCTGCGACATTCAACTGTACATCATAGCGGGCAAATAGCAGTGCCAGTGCCTGGTTACACAACCACTCGCTGTCTACTAAGGTGCCGTCGCTGTCAAACAGCAGGCAAAGCTTTGTCATTGGTATCCTTTAATGCTTAAGGTTCTTGTTCGGTTTGTCCGACATCATCAGCTCAAGTTGGCCACCGGCGACAATTTCACTATGGTACAAAAAGCTGCGTGCTAGTGGTTTACCGTTTAGTTTTATACTTTGGATATAAGGCCGGTCGGCGCCATTTTGCAGGGCTTTAATGACAAATTTCTGGCCGGGGTAGTGGTTTTGGTCCAGTGTAATGCTGATTTCATCAAATAATGGGCTGCCAATATAGTAGATAGGATCGGCTTCAGTGCCGCCGGTTAGCTGAAACAAGCCAATTTTTAGTAGCACCGCCAGGCTGCCCATTAAGCCCTGATCTTCATCGCCGTTGTAACCACGCTCTGGCGATAAATCACTGTAAACCGCATCTACCACCCGGCGTGACCAATATTGTGTTAGCCAGGGCGCACCGGCAGCGCTAAAGATAAACGCTGTTTGCATACTGGGCTGGTTGCCGTAGTTAATCGGAATACGGCGGTACTCCGGGTGGGTTTCATGCGCATGGGCAGTGCCTGCGGTAAAGCCTTGCTGTTCGGCAATTTCAAAGGCAGTGTTTAATTTGCTAATCAGCTTATCTTTACCGCCCATTAGTTTGGCCAATCCGGCAATATCATGCGGTACAAACCAGGTACCCTGGGCGGCATTGGCTTCCACAAAGCCATTTTCATATTCAAAAGGGTCAAACGGTTGCTGCCAGCTGCCGTCAGTATTGCGTGGCCGCATATAGCCGCTTTGTTGATCAAACTGGTTACGGTAATTCTGAGCCCGAAGGCTGAACACTTTATAATCTGCAGTCTTACCCAGCGCTTTGGCCAGTTGCGCCAGTGCATGATCCTGAAAGCTGTATTCCAGAGTTTGGCCCGGGCCACGACGATGGCTGCCATAATTGCTTTCATCGGCTGGCAGCGGATAGGGGATATAACCCTGTTTAAGATAATAACGCATACCGCCACCCGTGCTGCTGTAATGTTCATAACCGGCGCGGGCCATTACGCCTTCTAAACTGTGGTTTTTCTTTATTGCCTGATAAGCCAGCTCTACGTCAAAATCGCGCAGACCTTTTTGATAATTAGATACCAGAAACGGTGTAGTAGGCGAGCCTGTCATCACTAACGTATCCTGCCCGCCGGAGGGGCCGCGGGGAATAAAGCCGCTGTCGTTATAATACTGCAGCAGGCTATTGCCCATATCGGAGGCAATTTGCGGGTAAGCCAGTGGCCACAGCGTGGCAATAGTCCATTGTGCACCCCAGAACGAATCGGAATTATGCTGGTTAAATTTAGGCTGGCCCTGCTCGTTTAGCGGTAACTGACCAAGGCGGGTCTGCTGGCCTGAATTATCCGGATACTGGCCGTTAACGTCAGAAATAGCGCGACGGCCTTGTAAGGCATGCCACAAATCGGTGTAAAAACGCCGTTGCTGCTGCAAACTGCCGCCTTTAATCTGAATATTGCTAAGCAGGCTATTCCATTGCTGCCTGGCTTCTTGCTGCACGCGGGTAAAATCCCAGTGCGGCAGTTCTGTCGCCATATTCAGCTTAGCGTTTTCTGCTGATACGTACGAAATAGCCACTTTCATCAGCGTCGGTGCGCTTTGGCCTGTTAGCTGCACTACAACACCGGCGTTATCACCGTTCACGCCTTGTACATTGTTAAATACCATATTGCCACGCCAGGCATCCAGTTTGGCAATAGGTTGATTAAACTGAGCATAGAAATACACTCTGACCGGTTTGGTACGCCGCTCGGTACCCTGATTAGTAATAAAACCGGCTAAGCTGTTTTCGTCCTGCAGCCAGGCTTCCGCGTGGCCCAGTTGCGAAGGGCCCATCAGGCCGCCTAATTGAAACAGCACTTGTTGCGGCTGATCGTTGGCATAACGGTACTGATGAAAGCCCACCCGCGAAGTGGCGGTTAAGGCGACATCTAACTGATAACGCTGCAGATGTAACTGGTGAAAGCCGGGTTGCACCACTTCGCCCTGATGCGAAAATGCTGAGGCGTAGTCCTGTTTTAGCGTGGCAAGCGGTGCCGTGCTGGACAGCGGCATTACCGATAAACCAGCCAGCTGCCATTCATGAATATGGTTAAAACCCTGCACGGTGTCTGAGTTATAGCGGTAGCCGCTGCCCCATTCACCCACTTGCTCGGTGTCGGGGAACAGGCTGACCATACCAAAAGGCCGGGCCGCTGAGCTAAAGTAAAACCAGCGGCTGTTAGCGGTGTCCAGATAGGGATATACCAGCTCTACCGGCTGCAGCTCTGGCTCTGCCGCACTTGCGGCCAGACAACTGAGCAACCCGGTAGCAAACAGCACCAAGCCCAGTAGCAGGCTTTGCAATTTGCCAGCAGCAAAGCGGTGACGGTCTGAGTTAAAACTAAACAGCTTACAGCTAAACAACATGGGAAATCCGGATTTGTTGTAATACAGAGTGCTATCTATAACAAATTGGCCTGTCCAGTTGCAAGTGTGGTTTGTCCGCTTTAGTCTGAAATCAGCAGTAAATAAGCCTGAGTTACTTCGCTGATATGCGCTTGCATAGCAGATCTGGCGCCGTCTGCGTCGCGCCGGCTGATGCACTGATAAATTTTTTCATGCGCCAGAATATTGGGCCCGGCTACCTGTTGCTGAATTTTTCGTGCAAATAACCGGCTTAGTTCTGAGCTTTCACGCAGTTGCCACAGCCATTCAATCATCGATTGCAGCGCGCTGTTGCGGGTGGCACTGGCAATTAACTGATGAAATTTGCCGTCATAAGCTTCGGCCTCACTGCTTTTTTGTGCCTGTACCAGCAGTGTCATCTGTTGCAGGTAAGCCTTGAGTTTTTGCAGCTCTTCATTGCTGATGCGTTCAGCTGCCAGCGCAGCGGCATCGCCTTCCAGTAGTAAGCGCGCCTCCATAATTTCCAGTGGGCCGGGGGCGTCGTCAGCCACTATTGAGCTTTTCAGACCGTGGCGTTTTTCTGCCGCTTTTTGCACATAAATACCTGACCCTGGACGTATTTCTACCAGACCGGATACCTCCAGCGCGATCAGAGCTTCGCGCACTGTCTGGCGGCTTACGTCATAACTTTGTGCCAGATCGCGCTCGGCTGGCAAGCGGGTGCCCGGCTGAAGTTCGCCGGCGCTGATCCGCCCGGCCAGCTTTTCGGCAATTTGCAGGTAAAGCCTTGAGCCTACGGGTGTTGAACGCTGTGGGCTGGTATTGGGTGTTAGCTGTACAGTTTTTGTCATCGTACTCTTTCAACAAAATTGGCTTTCAAAAAAATGGGCTTTAAAAAAAATTTGGCCAGACCAATTATTTTTTATTGTAAATTGGACAGTCCAGATGCTAATGTCTATAAATCGGCCAGACCAATTTAGTCGGTTGGTCAGCACTATTCAAGTTTTTAGTTGAGGAACAATATGAAAATCATTGATGCCAAAGTCATTGTAACCTGTCCGGGCAGAAATTTTGTTACGCTGAAGATCACCACTGATCAGGGCTTGTATGGTATCGGTGATGCTACCCTTAACGGCCGCGAGCTGGCCGTTGCCAGTTATTTGCAGGACCATCTGGTGCCGTGTCTGATTGGCCGCGATGCCAGCCAGATTGAGGATATCTGGCAGTTTTTTTACCGTGGTGCTTACTGGCGCCGTGGCCCGGTGGGCATGACCGCCATCGCGGCTATCGATGTGGCGCTGTGGGATATTAAAGCCAAAGCGGCAGGTATGCCGCTGTATCAGTTGCTTGGAGGTCGTAGCCGCGATGGCGTTATGGTGTATGGCCATGCCAATGGTCGCGATATTGCTGAAACGGTAGCAGAAGTAGGCAAATACATTGACCTGGGTTACAAGGCTATCCGCGCGCAAACCGGCATACCGGGTCTGGCCAGCACTTATGGTGTATCAAAAGACAAAATGTACTACGAACCGGCAGATAATGATTTGCCGTCAGAAAACCTGTGGTCTACCAGCAAATACCTGAACAGCGTACCCA
Source organism: Rheinheimera hassiensis (assembly GCF_022436675.1). GTDB lineage: Bacteria > Pseudomonadota > Gammaproteobacteria > Enterobacterales > Alteromonadaceae > Alishewanella > Alishewanella hassiensis. Next base: position 14,748 of record NZ_JAKUJZ010000002.1, read on the forward strand.
AGCTGTTTGAAACACTACGCGATACCTATGGTTATGAGCATCATCTGCTGCACGACACCCACCACCGCTTAACGCCCATTGAAGCAGCGCAGCTGGGTAAATCGCTGGAGCCCTACAAACTGTTCTGGCTGGAAGATGCCGTTCCGGCAGAGCTGCAGGAAGGTTTCCGGTTATTCCGCCACCATACCACTACGCCCATAGCGGTGGGTGAGGTGTTTGCCTCTATTCATGATTGTCAGCAACTGATCAGCGAGCAGCTGATTGACTATATCCGTACCACCATAGTGCACGCCGGCGGTATTACCCATTTGCGCCGCATTGCGCACCTGGCCGAGTTATACCATGTGCGTACCGGCTTCCATGGTGCTACCGACTTAAGCCCGGTAACCATGGGCGCGGCGCTGCATTTTGATACCTGGGTGCCAAATTTTGGTATTCAGGAATATATGCGCCATACCGATGAAACCGACGAGGTGTTCCCGCACGATTACCATTTTGATAATGGCTATCTGAAGGTGGGCGATACCCCGGGCCATGGTGTCGATATCGACGAAGCCAAAGCGGCGAAATATCCCTACAAACGTGCCTATCTGCCGGTAAACCGGTTAGAAGATGGCACCATGTTTAACTGGTAACCGGCCATGAACAGCAGTAATAGCGCCACCCGCGCTGTAGTTTGTTTTGGCGAAGCGTTGATTGATTTTATCAGCCAGAGCCAAATACAGTCTGATGGCCTGAGTATTCCATTGTTTGCCCAGTACCCCGGTGGTGCACCGGCTAATGCTGCTGTGGCAGTGGCGAAGCTGGGCGGTAACGCCCGCTTTGCCGGTCAGGTAGGGCAGGATAGCTTTGGTTATTTTTTACAACAGGCGCTGCAGCACTATGGGGTGTGTACCGAGCATCTTGTGCTACACCCTACAGCGAAAACCGCACTGGCTTTTGTATCGCATGACAGCCATGGCGAGCGCAGTTTCAGCTTTTACCGCGATCAATCTGCTGACCTACTGTATAGCAGTGCGCAAATCCGGCCTGCGTTATTCAGTGCTGCCAGCCTGCTGCATTTTTGTAGCAACACCTTAGTAGAGCCGGGCATTGCCGGTGTAACAGCAGAGTTACTGCAACAAGCGCGTAATAACGGTTTGTGGCTTAGTTTTGACGTTAACCTGCGGCACAACCTCTGGCCTGCCGGGCTGGCGGATAAAGAGGTGGTGCGTGGCTTTGTTAACAAAGCGCAGTTACTGAAGTTTTCTCATGACGAATTGGCCTACCTGAGCGATAACCCAGAGCAGTATATTCAGCAATTACTGGCGGCAGAGGCGCATCTGGTGGTGATTACCCATGATGACAAACCCGTACGCTATTTTAGCCGCCATACCCACGGCAGCCTGGCGGTGCCGCGGGTACTGGCGGTAGATACCACCGCTGGCGGTGATGCCTTCATTGGTGGCTTGTTATATCAGTTAAGTTTACAGCCGGAGTTGGCGGCTTTTTGCCGTGAAACTGCCGCTATAGAGGCTGCCTTAGCCTTTGCTGCGCGCTGCGGTGCCCATGCCGTGACCCGTACGGGGGCGTTTCCTGCTTTACCGGTGCTGACCGATGTTGCCGGTGCAGCCTCTGTTGAAGGAACTCAGCTATGAGCCTTATTTCTGTTGTGCCACTGCAACAAAGTTATAACCGGGATTTTTTACTGACGCATTGTCGCGATATTCTGGCGTTTTACACTCCCCGGTTAATAGATAGCAGCGGCGGCTTTTTCCATAATTATCTGGATGATGGCAGCCTGTTTAACCCCGGCTTTCGCCAGTTGGTCAGCAGCACGCGGCTGATTGTTAACTATGCCCGTGCATCGGTAGAGCTTAATCAGCCGGAGTATAAAGACGTGGTACTGCATGGCCTGCAGTATTTAGAGCAGGTGCATTACCAAAACGATAGCCAGTGCTACGCCTGGACGTTGCAGGATCATCAGCCGCTGGATATGACGCAGCAAGCCTATGGTTATGCTTTTGTGTTGCTGGCATACAGTGCAGTGCAGCAGGCAGGTATTGCACAGCGGCGCGCCAAAATTGCCGAAACCTATGACTTACTGGAACAGCGCTTCTGGCAGGCAGAATATGGCCTGTACGCCGATGAAATAAGCAGCGCTGGTGTGCTTAGCCCTTATCGTGGCCAAAACGCCAATATGCATCTGTGTGAGGCAATGCTGGCGGCTTATCAGGCCACTAATGAGCCGCGCTATTTAGCCCGGGCCAAATTGCTGGCTAACAATATTACCGTGCGCCAGGCCGCGCTTACCGGCGGCCAGGTGTGGGAGCATTACACTGAAAACTTCCTGCCCGATTGGGATTGCAACAAAGACGATCCGAAAAACCTGTACCGGCCCTGGGGCTTTCAGCCCGGCCATCAAACCGAGTGGGCCAAGTTGTTACTGCAGTTAAACCGGCTGGACACCGATCCTGCTCTTGTGACCAAAGCCCGTAGCCTGTTTGATATCGCTTTTAAAACCGCCTGGGATAGCGAATTCGGCGGCCTGGTCTATGGCTACGATGCGCAGGGTAACTGGTGTGACGACGACAAATACTTCTGGGTGCAAGCCGAAAGCTTCGCTGCCGCTGCCTTGCTGTACCAAACCACCGGCGCAGCGCAATACCTGAGCGCCTATCAGCAGCTTTGGCAGTACAGCTGGCAGCATATGGTTGACCATCGGTATGGCGCCTGGTACCGCTTGTTAAACCGGCAAAACCAGCGTTACAGCAATGAAAAAAGCAGTGCCGGTGCCAAGTGTGATTATCACACTCTATGTGCCTGTTTTGATGTATTGGCAGCGATGCCAGCAGGGAGTAACTAATGCAATTATCCGGTTCTGCCTCATTAAAAACCAATCAATCAGCGATGAATGTCCGGCTGGCATTTTGGGCGATGACATCGCTGTTTTTTATCTGGGGTTTTATTACTGCGCTAAATGATATTTTGCTGCCATACCTCAAAGGCGCCTTTGCGCTGAGCTATCTGCAGGCGGGTTTAGTGCAGTTTTGCTTTTTTGGTGCCTATTTTGTCGTATCGCCACTGGCCGGAATATTACTGGAGCGTATTGGTTTTCAGCGCGGCATGGTGGTAGGGCTGCTAACTATGGCCGCCGGGGCGGCATTGTTTTACCCGGCGGCGGCTCTGGGCTGGTATTGGTTTTTTCTGCTGGCGCTGTTTGTGCTGGCGGCGGGTATTACCGTGCTACAGGTGTCGGCCAACCCTTATGTGGCTGTGCTGGGCGATGAACGCCATGCTGCCAGCCGGCTTAATCTGGCGCAGGCGCTTAATTCGCTGGGCCATACCGCAGGGCCCTGGTTTGGCGCGGTGCTTATTTTATCGGCAGGTACAGTGGTTGGCGACGCCAGCTCGGTGCAGGGGCCTTACTTATTGCTGGCGGTAATACTTGTACTGGTGGCGTTATTGTTTATCTGGCTGCGTTTACCGGCACTGCAACAAAACGACACCAGCAGCAAAGCCGGTTTTGTCAGTCTTATGCGCACTTATCCGCAGCTACGTTTTGGTGTGGTGGCTATTTTTCTTTATGTTGGTGCTGAAGTGGCAGTAGGCAGCTATCTGGTCAGCTTGTTTATGCAGCTGGATATTGCGGGGATGGACAGAGTTGCCGCGGGCAAAATGGTGTCTTATTACTGGGGCGCGGCTATGGTGGGGCGTTTTATTGGCGCCGGCTTAATGCGCTTTATTGCGCCTGGTTACCTGTTGGCGGCTAACGCCGTATTGGCCGTACTGATGATTATACTGGCGGTGAATAGTAATGGCGAAATCGCGATGTGGGCCATTCTGTCAGTGGGGCTGTTCAATTCTATTATGTTTCCAACTATTTTTACGCTGGCAATTCGTGGCCTGGGTGTACATACCGGCCGCGCTTCCGGCTATTTGTGTCAGGGCATTGTGGGGGGCGCGTTAATGCCGTTGCTGCAGGCCGGTGTAGCCGATGTATGGTCGTTGCAATGGAGTTTTCTGGTACCGGCCTGTGCTTATGTGTATATCGGCTGGTACGCCCTGGCAGGCAGTAAAGTCAAGGCTGTGCCGGACGCTAAAGCATAGATAGACAACTGTGCTGAATACTTGATACCGGTGTCATTTATGTGGCTTGTCAGCTGGGAAAGCCAGCGTTACCGGGCAGTAAGATGGCAGTAACCGGGGAGTTACTGCGTTGTTCAGCAAGTTTGACAGATTTTTGCTTAGATATTTAAGTAAAAAACGATAACTAATTGACACCGGTGTCAATGGTTGTTTAAGGTGAAAACGCTCGTAAAATAATCAACAGGGGTAGACATGAAAAATTATAAAAAAAGCACCATGTCGCTGGCCATCCTGGCGGCATTAACCGCAAGTATGCACAGCACGGTGTTAGCACAAGAAGCAGAACAGGCAACTAATGAAGAAGTTGAAATTATTGCCGTTAAAGGTTTTCGCAGCTCGGTGATCCGGGCAAAAGATATCAAACGCGATTCGATGATTGCGCAGGATTCGATAGTGGCAGAAGATATTGCCGACTTTCCGGATCTGAACCTGGCCGACTCACTGCAGCGGGTGCCGGGTGTGGCCATTACCCGCGAAGGTGGCGAAGGGCGGCAGATTTCACTGCGGGGCCTGGGGCCGGATTTTACCCGGGTGCAGGTAAATGGCATGGAGGCGTTGGGTATTTCGTCGTCGCCAATGGACAGCCGCGGTGCAGTTGGCCGCTCAAGGGCTTTCGACTTTAATATTTTCGCCTCAGAGCTGTTTAACCAAATTGATGTGAAAAAATCTTACTCTGCCGATCAGGAAGAAGGCGGCATTGGTGGTACGGTAAATTTACGCACTGCCAAACCGTTTGATTATGATGGTTTTCAGGGCGCAGTAGCCGGGCAGTTAGGCACCAACACTAATACCGACAGTAAAGATCCGCGTTTTGCCGGTATGTTATCCAACACCTGGGGCAACTTTGGTGCGCTGGCTTCTGTAGCCTACAGTAAAAAAGAATCACGCGAGATGGGGTATAACACCTATCGCTGGCGCAAAGTCAGAGCAGCCAATATCAGCGACAGCGTTGACGCGGGCGATGCCGCAGAAGCGGCTAATGGTAATGTCTGGTTTGCCCGAGGTAACCGTTATTCAGTATGGGACAACGAGCAACAGCGTTTGGGCGTAACCACTGCGCTGCAATACCGGCCAAGTAATGATCTGAAGTTTGCACTGGAATATATGTACGGCAAGCTGGAAAACGAGCTGGACGAGCATCATATTTCTACCGGTGGTACCAGCAGCACTGCGCTGGGCCGGATTGAGGAGCTGGAAGTTCTCGACAATAACGGCGATCTGGAGGCGGTATATGCCCGCTTCAGTAACTCGACTGTCCGCACGGAAAACCGCTCAGACTACAACGAGTCTATTTTTCAGCAACTGACATTTAATACCGACTGGCAAATTACCGATAATCTTGGTGTTAAGTTTCAGCTGGGTACCAGCACCTCTGACTACAACCAACCCAGATTAGACAAAGTTAACTTAACCCGCCGCGGCGGTATTACCACCGACTTTACTCAGGATCGGTTTTACGGTGTTAATACCTACGACTTTGACCCGACAGCGCTGGATGGCTGGACAGTAAAAGATCTGTACTTCCGTGAAGATTATATCGCCACCGATTTTGACAATGCCAAAGCAGATTTTGATTATGCCTTTGATAACGGCGGCATTTTAACTTTTGGTGCCAATTACAAAAAGTTTAAAAACAGCGGTAACATGCGTGAAGACGGCGGTTATGCTGAAAATAAAGCCACACCGCTAAATAACGGTATCAATACCATTTCTGATGCTGTCACCAGTGTTTACTCTGAGCACCCGAATATGTCGTGGTTGCAGGCAGATGTACGGGCATTGCAGGCATTTTATGGCCTGGAAGATTTAAAGCTGGGTGAAGATAAAATTATCCAGACTAACTCTTACACGGTAGAAGAAGAAACCAGCAGTTTATACACCCAGTATTACTGGGAATCGCTGATTGGCGGTAAAACATTACGCGGTACTGTTGGTGCGCGTTACTATGAAACCACGCTGACATCCAGCGGTGTGTCTAACGGACAGGATATCGTTATTGAGCGCGATTACTCAGGTGTGCTGCCAACATTAAACCTGGTGTACGAGCTGGGCGATGATTTACTGTTGCGCTTCAGCGCAGGTAAAAACCTGACGCGGCCTGCATTAAGTGCCATTTCGGTGTCGGCCAATGTGGCACAAATGACGGGTTCTCCGGGCGAAGTGGGCCGTATCGCCATTGGTAACCCTGATTTAAAGCCGTTTGAATCGACCAACTTCGATTTAGCGCTGGAATATTACTTTGAAGGTGTCGGCTCGTTATCAGCGGCGGTATTTCATAAAGATATTGAAAACTTTATTGTGACTGAATCCGTAACCGTGCCATACAGTGAACTGGGCTTGCCGGCGTCACTGCTGCCTACCGGCGCGACAGTGGATTCACTGTTTAACGTTACCTCACCGCAAAACTCTGATGCGTCAAAAATTAAAGGTGCAGAGTTAGCGTTTCAGCGCGATCTGGACTTTTTACCGGCGCCGTTCAACCAGTTGGGTGTTATTGCAAACTATACCTGGGTAGATGGCACTACGCTGTACCGCAACGTGCAGGGCTCGGGTGAGAACCAGGAGAAAAGCTTCCCGGGCCTGTCGAAACAGAGCTACAACTTTACGCTGTATTATGAATCTGACAGCTGGGGCGCCCGTATTGCCGCTGCACACCGCAGTAAATACATCAGCGCAGTTGAAGGCGGCTTAGCTGACGAAGATGAGCGTGGTTTCCATGACACCACCTACTTCGATTTCTCAGCATTTTACCAAATCACTGACTCGCTGAAATTTACTCTGGAAGCGATTAACCTGACTAACCAACGTGAAGTGCAGTACAGTGATTCCAGTGAACGGCCTTACAACACCACCACCAGCGGCCGCACTTACATGGCGGGTTTAAGCTATAAGTTTTGATTTACTGAACTAAGCTTTCATCGCTGCTAAAGCCTGCACCAGAGCCAGATAAAATGATCTCGGCACTGGTTCAGGCTTTGTTTTTTGTGTAACTTAAGCTGTTGTAAGCAGAAAGATATTTGGACAGCTGGCGGGCACCGGTATACAGTCGGTTAATCACGCTGCATGCTTAGTTAATCTTAATGGACGCTATGTCGAGCAAAAAACCTACCATCAAAGATGTGGCCCGCCTCGCCGGGGTGTCGTTTAAAACGGTGTCCCGGGTGGTCAATAACGAAGCCTGGGTCAGTGATGACATTAAAACCAGAGTGCAGGCAGTTATTGCCCAGCTGAATTATCAGCCCAACCGCACGGCGCGGCTAATGCGCACAGCGCCGTTTTCGCTGGCGTTTGTTTACGATAACCCCAACAGCCACTACGTAATAGAAATGCAAAACGGCATTTTATCGCAGTGCCGCCAGAAGGGCTTTGAGCTGGTTATCCACCCGACAGATTCTCATTCTGGCCAGGTGCTGCAGGAGCTAACCACCATTATTGGCAGTAATCAGGTTGGTGGAGTGATTTTGACGCCGCCACTGTCAGAAAACCGTGAGCTGGTGCAGCAACTGCTGGCCCAACAGGCCAAAGTAGTGCGTATAGTGTCAGGCTCTGCACCACCGGATGATCTGTGTCCGACAATTTATGTCGACGATGAACAAGCCGGTTTTAGTATCACCCGGCATTTGCTGACACAAGGCCACCGGCGCATTGCTTTTTTGGGCTATCACAAAGATCACCAGTCTTCACTGGGCCGCTATCGTGGTTATTGCGCCGCGCTGCACGAGGCCGGGTTAACAGTGTCAGAGCAACTGGTGATCACCGGTGATTTTACCTTTGACTCCGGTGTCGCCATGACCGAACAGCTATTACAACGCGGCGACAAGCCCAGCGCATTGTTTGGCTGTAATGATGAAATTGCCGCCGGTGCTTTATTTACCGCCCGTATGCACCAACTTGCGGTACCACAAGACTTATCGATAGTGGGCTTTGAAAACAGCCCGTTCTCGCGCCAAACCTGGCCAAGGTTAACCACAGTGCATCAACCCAATGCAGAAATAGCGGCCAAAGCTGCTGATTTACTGATTGGCTTAATGCTGGAATCGGAACAGCACAGTGAACATTGCGGCTTTGAGCTGCAGTTGGTATTACGTGACTCTGTATCTTTGTTGTCATAACCTGTCATTTTTAAAGTAAAAACAAGGGCTTAAAATTCATGTCAACGTTGTCATATTTTTAATTGACAACGTTGACAGTGCGATGCTAATTTGAACTCAGAGTGATGAATAAATCACCGCTCAGTAAGCTCTGGAACATAGGAAAAACGTTCAACAAACTATAATTAGCAACGAGAGAGCGCAGGTATGAACAGGTTGAAGCAGCACAAATTAGGTAAAAAAACAGTTATTGCATCGATTCTGGCGTCGTTATTATTTCCGGCGGTGGCACAGGAGCAAGTAGAAGATAAACCATCCGACGACGATAATTATGAAGTTATTTCTGTCACTTTCCGTGGCAGTTTAGTTGCGGCGGCAGATATTAAACGTCAGGACACCAAAGTAACTGATGCTATTACTACTGAAGACATCGGTAAATTCCCCAGCGAAAACATTGCTGAAGCTATTCAGCGTATTCCTGGTGTGCAAATTTCTAACGTAAACGGTCGTGGCTCAACAATCAGTGTGCGTGGCCTGGGTTCGCAATATGCACGCACCACCCTGAACGGCCAGACAATGGCCAGCGCCGATTTTACCAGTGGTTTTCGGTTTGACATTATTCAGACTGAACTGGCATCGTTGATTGAGGTAATCAAATCTCCTACAGCTGACATGGACACCGGCGGTTTATCCGGCACCATTAATATTGATACCGCCTCGCCTTTGTCTTTCAGAGAGCAAAAAATTCTGGTCTCGGCCAACGGCCAGTATTCAGAATTTTCACCCAGCGGTGATGTTACACCCAAAGCCAATTTTACCTATATTGACCAGTTTGCCGATAACACCGTGGGTGTGTTGCTGAATATGGGGTATCAGCAGTTAGACGACCGGGTAGATAACCTCTGGATGGACCGCTGGTTCGTTGATGCACAGGACGATGTTACGCCGCGCCGGCCACGGTATCGCCGCATTGACCGTGAAACCGACCGCACGCTGTTTAATGGTACCCTGCAGTGGCGGCCCGGCAACGAATTTGAAGCTAAATTTACAGCCGTGTATGCCGGCGATGACACCAAACAGGATCTGAACCAGCAGGTGTTTTTGTTCAATGAAAACCAGATCACCCGTTTAGGTGCTGCTGAAAATGGCGTGTATAACCAGATCCAAATTAATAACTTTACCACGGAAAATAACCGCCAGTTGGAAGAGAAAGACGCAAAATCAGAGGCTTACACCCTTGAATTGGATTACGACTGGAACGACTGGGCCTTTAGCAGCGTGCTGCATTACACCGCAGGCAAAGCGGTACATGATGAAGAAGCGGCGATATTAGCGACGGTAATTTCCCAGGCTACGCTGGATATCTCGAACCCGTCGAACGTGGTGTTTAATGTTGCTGAAAACTTAGCCGATCCGGCGCTGTATCCTGCGGTAATGCCGCGTAATGAATACCCCAATGGTGCCAGCCGTCAGATGGAGTCAGACGAAACCGCAGTGCAGTTTGATGCCACCCGTCTGCTGGATTGGCACGGTTTTACCAGTATTTCTACCGGCGTGAAATACCGTAAAGAAACACTGGAGCGTGAAGTTTACCGTACCGACCGTGCTGCAATTGGTGATGCCGATCCGGCAGATTTACCGTCGATGGCTGAGTATGGTTATCTGGTAACGGATTTTCTTGATAACCAGATGAGTATCCCGCACAGCTGGATAGCACCCAATATTCAGGCCTACCGTGATGCACTGGTGGCAGAAGGCGTAACAGTACCAACATTGTTTGCTGCTCAGTCCAGCTATTCAATGGAGCGGCAAATTACCTCGGCCTATCTGATGGCTAATTTTGAAACCGAAGTATTTGGTTTGGCACTGCGCGGCAATTTTGGTGGCCGTTACGAGCAAACCAAGCGTGATGTAAACACTTATCTGACCGGTGACACTCACCCGGATAACGAAGAAATTAAACTGGCGATAGGTGAAATTACCCAAAGCTATGATTACAACAACTTCCTGCCAAGTGCTAACTTTGTGCTGGCACTGAACGATGATATGCAGGTGCGTCTGGCTGCTGCCAAGGTATTGGTAAGGCCCATTTTAACCTCCAGCACCCAATTAGCTCCGTCGGAAACCTCCGGGGCAAACTCGGTTGGCAGCCGCACTTACACGGTAAACCTGGGCCAGCCAGAGCTAAAAGCTCTGACGGCGAATCAGCTGGATTTAGGCTGGGAGTGGTATTACAGCGAGGGTGATTCGTTAACGGTAAACCTGTTTCAGAAAGATATTAAAAACGGCACCGTCAGTGAGCTGGTGTGTCCGGCGCAATACAATGGTACAGCACTGGGTATGGCCGGTTCAGAATGCGTTGACAACAGCGGCAATATTTATGACATCACCGCCATTTACAACGACAGCTCAACGCTGACGGTAAAAGGCTACGAAATTGGCTGGAACCAGGGGCTGGATAACCTGTTACCGGTGGCCGGTTTTGGTTTAAGTTCTAACTATACCCGCATTCTGGTAGACGAAAGCGAAGGTTTTACCCTGAGCAATTCCTCTGAGCAAACCTGGAATATTACCGCCTACTGGGAAAACGAGGAATTCAGTGCCCGCGTAGCACTGAACCATCGTAGCCCTTATGTTCAGGACAGCAGCGATGCATTTTTTGCCCGTGAAGGCCGGGTGGTAAACGGCCGTAATCAGGTAGATTTGCTGTTAGGCTGGACCATCAGCGATCAGTGGTCGATGCGTTTTGGCGCACTTAACGTAACCGGTAAAGATGAAGAAGCCTACCGCGATGAGCAAACCCGTGCCTGGCAAACCACCAGTGTTATCGGCCGCAGCTACTATCTGGGTGTAAGCTTTAACCTGTAATACTTCGTAAAAACAGCAGCCTGCCGCCTGGGGCAGGCGCTGTGTTGTGCATTATAACGATGATAATAAAAGGACATCCCATGCATTTATCCCCGCTAAATTTATCGCCGCTAAATTTGTCTCAGTTTCGCCGCAAGCTACTGGCATCCTGTCTGTTGGCAGGTGCGCTGTTAAGCGGTTGCAGCCCGGCAGTTGAGCAAGCGCAAACCGCAGTGGCAGAACAACCAAACAGCGCAGGCGCTGAACCAGTGCGGCAACTGTTTGAGCGGGTGGCAGGCCATGCTGTACCGCATGTGCATTTTTCGCTGGTTAACGATGAGCAGCCAGATTGGTATCAGGTTGAGGCGCACGGCGGCCAGCTTTATGTCAGTGCCAATGCGTTAACGGCGCTAAGTTATGGTACTTATGAATATCTGCGCCAGATTGGCGCTATGTCAGTAAGCTGGGAGGGCAACCGGGTGCAGTTGCCACAGCAGTTTGCCGATTACCCGGCCGAGCGGGTTACAGCATTATTTCAACAGCGCGCTTACTTAAATGTTTGTGCTTATGGTTACACCACGCCGTGGTGGAGCTGGGATCGCTGGGAGCAGGAACTGGACTGGATGGCATTGCACGGGGTAAATAATCCGGTAGCGATGGAAGGCCAGGAATATATCTGGCAGCAGCTGTGGCGTGAGTTTGGTGTGTCAGATGAAGATCTGGCCGCTTATTTCTCTGGCCCGGCGTTTACCCCCTGGCAGCGGATGGGCAATATTGAAGGCCACGAAGGCCCGTTGCCACAGGCTTATATCGATAAAAAGCACCAGTTACAAAAGCAGATCCTGCAAAAAATGACCAGCTACAACATGAAACCGGTAGTACCGGCGTTTTCCGGTTATGTGCCGGAGCAATTTGTTAAAATGTTCCCCGACGCCAGAATTATTGAAATGAAAGCCTGGAGTGGCTTTCCTAAACCCACCTATTGGCTGGACCCTGCCGATCCGCTGTTTGCCAAAGTGGCCAAACGCTTTATTGAGCTTTATAACGCCGAATATGGTGAGCAGCAGTACTACCTGATGGATGCCTTTAACGAAATGCTGCCGCCGGTATCAAGCGATAACCGCTATCAGGATCTGGCCGGTTATGGCGAGGCACTTTACCAATCATTGGCGCAGGTTGTGCCCAACGCCACCTGGGTTATGCAGGGCTGGATGTTTGGCTCCGATCAGCATTTTTGGGATCTGCCCTCCATCGAAGCATTTTTAAGCAAGATACCTGATGACAAAATGATGATCCACGATATCGGTAATGACCGTTTCGATGTCTGGCAAAAAGCCAAAGGCTTTTACAACAAGCAGTGGGTATTTGGTTTTATCCATAACTATGGCGGCAGCAACCCGGTATATGCCGATTTTGACTACTACCGTGAAAAAGTGTCCGGCGTGTTGCAGCATGAAGATAAAGGCAATCTGACCGGTTACGGCGTTTTCCCTGAGGGGATACACGGCACATCGTCGGCATACGAATATATGTTCGATGTGGCCTGGCAGGGGCAGGCCACTGCCACCGGCGAATGGCTGCAACATTACCTGAATGCCCGTTATGGCAGCACCAGCCCGGCACTATTGTCGGCCTGGAACAAACTGTACAAATCTACGCTCAGCACTAAGTATTGGGAGCCACGCTGGTGGGAAGGCTCGGCCGGTGCTTATCTGTTATTTAAACGGCCATCTATCGAATACCTGCGTTACACCGGTGCGCCGGGCGATTTAACCATGCTGGATCAGGCATTGCAGCAATTGGTCGCGCTGCCGGCGAAAGAGCAAAGTACGACGTTATTCCGCTATGATTTGGTCGATTTTTCCCGCCATTCGACTACCCAACATATTGATATGCTGCTCCAACATACCATGCTGGCGTATCAGCAGGGCAAAGTGGAGCAGGGCGATAATTTCCGCCGCCAGGCCGGGCAACTGATACTGGGGGTGGATGCATTGATTGGTGGCCAGCAGGAAACGCTTTACAGCTGGGTTAATGATGCCCGCGCCTATGGAGACACGCCGGAATTGGCAGCGTTTTATGAGCGCAATGCCCGCAAGCAGGTAACCAGTTGGGGCGGCAGCAGCTTAAAAGACTATGCCTCTAAAGCCTGGCAGGGTATGTACGCGCACTTTTATCTGCCGCGCTGGCAGGTGTTTTTCGATGCCCAGCGCCAGGCCGCAGTAAGCGGTAAGCCACTGGATACTGCCGCACTGGAGCAGCAATTAATTGCCTGGGAAAACGCCTGGCTGGATCAGCCGTTACCGCCTGCATCAGCAGTACCGGATGATGTGGTGTCTGCAGTAAAAGCACTGCAGCAACTGGTGAAAGCCAGTAAAGCGCCACCGTCAAACCTTTAAGCAGGAATACACTATGCAATCACAACGTTTGCTGGCTTTAGATTTATTCCGTGGTTTAACCATTCTGTTTATGATTATGGTTAACAGCCCGAACACCTATGGTGAGTTTTCCCATGCCTACTGGGATGGCGTTACCTTTGCCGATTTTATTTTCCCGTTTTTTCTGATCATTGTCGGTGTGGCCGTGGCTATCGGTTTACAACCGGTAGCGCGCACCGCAGAGCAGCTAAGCGCTGCGCGGGTAAAAATTTTGCGCCGTACCCTGATCCTGTTTGGCCTTGGCATCTTTGTTAACCTGATTTACCTGAAATTTGCCGAGCTGCGCATTCTTGGCGTACTGCAACGTATTGCGCTGGTATATCTGGTGTGCTCGCTGCTGTCGATGCACTGCCGCACTAAGCGTCTGGTGCAAATCACGGTGTTTATTCTGCTGAGTTATTGGCTGCTGATTTTACTGGTACCAGCCCCTGGGCTGCCTGCCGGGCAACTGCAGCGTGATGCCAACCTGATCAACTGGTTCGACAGCCAATTTCTGCCTGGCATGTTGTGGCGTGGCAGCTGGGATCCGGAAGGCATACTCAGCACTTATCCTGCCATTGCCAGCGGTTTATTTGGCGTCATTATGGGCCGGCTGGTGCTGTTGCACAAACAACAGTTACCAACACTGGTAATGCTGCTGTTTGTGCTGGGTTTTAGCAGCTTTTTGCTCGGTTGCCTGTGGAGCTTGTGGTTTCCGCTGATTAAGCAAATCTGGAGCAGTTCTTTTGTTCTGGTAACCAGCGGTATGGCCAGCATGGTACTGGCATTACTGATTTGGTACACCGATGTACAGCAATACCGCAAGTTCAGCCATATTTCACTGGTGTTTGGCGCCAATGCCATTGTGGCTTATGTGCTGCATGTCGCGCTGGAAAAACTGCTGGAACTGCAAATTGCAGGTGTGTCGGTACATGGCAGTTATTTACAGTTGGCAGAGCAACTTGGCTTAAGCCGGTTTTTCAGTGCCGGGCTCTGGATACTTGCCTTTCTGGCCTTGTGTTACGTGCCGGTATGGTGGATGTATCAGCGCAAAATCTTCGTAAAAATTTAATGACATCAGTAGTGCAGTCTGAGGAGATTTTAGTGCAGCAAAGCGAACCACTTTTTATCGGGGTTGATGGCGGTGGCAGCAAATGTAAAGCCCGGCTGGAAAATGCCAATGGCCAATTGCTGGCTGAAGCAGTAGCAGGGCCGGCCAACCCGGCGACAGACTTTGTCCAGACAACCGACTCGATACTCAGCGCCTGTCAGCGCGTGCTGCAGCAAGCCGGTTACGCCAGTGCCATGTTAGCGCAAAGCCATGTGGTGCTGGGGCTGGCCGGGGTAAATGTACCGCGGGTACAACGGCAAATGCAAAACTGGCAGCACCCTTTTGCCAGCATGCAGGTAACTACCGATTTACATATTGCGTGTGCCGGTGCCCATGGCGGGCACGATGGCGCTATTTTAATTACCGGTACCGGTACTGCGGCTTTTGCCAGTGTTAATGGCGAGCAATGCTTGTTTAGTGCGCAGGGCTTTCCGCTGGGCGATCGTGGCAGCGGCGCCTGGCTTGGCTGGCAGGGCGTGTGCGCCACGCTGGACGTGCTGGATGGCCTGCAACCGGCAACAGAGCTTACGCGCAGTATTTGCCGTCGTTTGGCGGTAAGCAGCAATACCGATCTGATCAGCTGCTGTATAGGTTACAAAGCGGCAGATTACGGCCAGCTGGCGCCGTTGGTATTGCAACAGCAGCAGGCTGGTGATCCCTATGCCAGCGATATTCTGGCCAGAGGGCTGGGTTATATTCAGGCGTTATTGCAACGCCTGCAGGATAGCGGCGCAACACGCATTGCCATGATTGGCGGGCTGGCGCCGCAGTTGGCTGCGCTTTTACCTACTGCATTACAACAGCAACTTAGCCTGGTGCGGGGCTCACCGGAAGCGGGTGCTACAGCACTGGCACGGCAATATTTTTTGGAGAAAGTAACATGACATTAATGCAGCAGGAAGCCAGAGAAACCTGGCAACGTATTCAACAGCAAATCGACAGCAACGGCAGCTTATACGCAGAACTGGCAGAGCGCATTCGCAGCTTTGATCCGGCCTTTGTTTATATTGTTGGCCGTGGTACTTCTGATCATGCCGGTGTATTTGCCCGCTATCTGATTGAGGTAGAGCTGGGGGTGGTGGTGGCTGCCGCTGCGCCGTCGGTGGCCAGTTTATTTTCGCGCCAGCTTAAGTTACAGCGCGCGCTGGTGCTGCTTATCTCGCAGTCTGGCCGCAGTGAAGACATACTGGCACAGGCCCGCGCCGCCAAACAAAGCGGGGCTTTGGTGGTGGCGTTGGTAAACGATATCAGCTCACCGCTGGCAGCGCTGGCCGACTACGCAGTGCCGTTGCTGGCCGGGCCGGAAAAAGCCGTAGCGGCAACCAAAAGTTATTTGTGTACGCTGGCGGCGATATTACAGCTGGTTGCGCACTGGAAGCAGGATGCCGCGTTGCTTGGCGCATTAACCAGCTTGCCGCAAGCGCTGCAAAGCGTACTGGCACAACCGGCGCAGTTACAACTGCCGCACCTGCAACAACTGCGGCATTGTGTGGTGTTGGGGCGGGCTTTCGGTTATGCCATCAGCCGCGAAATTGCGCTTAAAATTAAAGAGGTATGCGGTATTCAGGCCGAAGCTTTTAGCAGCGCCGAGTTTTTACACGGCCCGGTATCCTTACTAAACCAGCCACTGACTTTGTTAAATGTGGCGCTTGAGGATGAAAGCGCCGGCGCGCATCAAACGCAAATTACCGAAGTAAAAAAACGCGGTGGTGAAGTAGTAACTTTGCAAATTGCGTTGCCGGGCATTCACCCGCGCCTGCAGCCATTATTGCTGATGCAGCGCTTTTATCTGGATATTGAAGCCATTGCTGTCGCGATGGGCAAAAACCCGGATGCCCCAACCGGGCTGAATAAAGTGACCATCACACTATGAGTAATAATTGTGAGTGTTAAATTATGAGTTTGGCTAATAACCCTGCACAAAGCCTGTATGTGGCGCAGTGCTTTGATGGCAGGCAGCAACTTAACGATGTCCGGCTAGACTGGCAAAATGGCCGTATCAGCGCTATTCAGGCCGGGGTTAAACCGGCACAATCCGGCCAACAGTTGCCGGGGCTGCTTTGCCCCGGTTTTTTTGACATTCAGGTAAATGGCGGCGGGGGCGTTTTATTTAACCAGCAGCCGGATATTGCCGCACTGCGCACTATCAGCCAGGCGCATTTGCAGTTTGGCACTACCGCTATGCTGCCTACAGTTATTACCGATGAGTTGCCGGTAATGCAGCGCTCTGCCGACGCGGTGGCGGCTTTGTTACCACAAACCGGGCATACGATAGTAGGTATTCACTTTGAAGGCCCGCACCTTTCAACCGCCCGGCGGGGTATTCACCCGGCTGCGTGTATCCGGCCACTGTCTGATGCCGAGATGACACTGTTTTGCCGTAAAGATCTGGGTATTGTTATGGTAACACTGGCACCGGAAACAGTGCCGGTAGCGCAAATTCGTGCGTTATGTGCAGCAGGCGTTATTGTCAGCCTGGGCCATTCTGCCGCAACGGCAGAACAAGCGCTGGCAGCCATTGACGCCGGAGCCCGCTGTTTTACCCATTTATTTAATGCTATGTCGCCGCTTACCAGCCGCGAACCCGGTATGGTGGGAGCGGCATTGGCAAGCAAAGATGTGTATTGTGGTCTTATTCTCGATCATCTGCATGTACATCCGCTGTCGGCCCGAATTGCTGCGCAATGTAAAGGTGAAGACAAACTGATCCTGGTCACCGATGCGATGGCACATACCGGCAGTGAGCTACAAACCTTAGCCTATCATGATACCGAAATTCGCCGCGACGGCTTAAAGCTTACACTACCCGACGGCACGCTGGCTGGCTCGGCGCTGGACATGCACACGGCACTACGGCACTACCACCATGATTTAGCATTGCCGCTTGGCAGCGGTTTAAAAGCGCTTAGCACCAACCCGGCAGTTTTGTGTGGCCTGCATACTGACATGGGTTACCTGCAACAGGGCGCGCTGGCTAATATGGTGCTGCTTAATGCAGATCTACAGTTACAACAGTGCTGGCTACAAGGCAGCCAAATTAATAACAATAACAGGAGAGTTGTATGACGCAGAGCAAAGCCGCAGGCAGCCTGCAACCGATTATTATTATCGGTGTGCTGTTTTTTATGTTTGGTTTTATTACCTGGCTAAACGGTGCTTTAATCCCGTTTTTACAACTGGTATGCCAGTTGGGTGAAGTAGAAGCCTTACTCATTGCTTTCAGTTTTTATATTGCCTACGTGGTAATGGCGCTGCCAATGGCGCGGGTGTTGATATGGTCCGGTTATAAAAATGCCATGTCAATTGGTCTTGGCCTGATAGCGCTGGGCTGTGCGCTGTTTATTCCGGCGGCGCTAAGCCAGCAATTTGGTGTGTTTTTGCTGGCACAATTTGTCGTGGGCTCGGGGCTTACTTTATTGCAAACTGCGTCTAACCCTTATCTGGTCAGGGTAGGGCCGGAGCAATCTGCCGCCGCGCGTATTTCGCTAATGGGTATTTTAAATAAAAGTGCCGGTGTGCTGGCACCTTTGGTATTTACCTGGCTGGTGCTGCAGGATCTGGGGCATATCACCGCTGAAAGCCTCGCCTTGCTGGACGAAGCACAGCGCCAGCAACAGCTGGAAATGCTGTCATTGCAGCTGATCACGCCTTATGCCGGCATTGCTGTGGCCATGTTGCTGCTGGCGGTGGCACTGCGCTTTTCTGCCTTACCTGATTTACCCGCCGAGCCTGCACCGGTTAGCACTGGCAAGGGCAAGGGCGATGCGTCGGTATGGCAGCACCGCCATCTGGTGCTGGGCGTTATTACGCTGTTTTGTTATGTTGGCGTTGAAGTCATCGCCGGTGACACTATCGGCTTGCTGGGGTCGGCATTAAAAGTACCGGGCGCCACTACGCTAACCTCTTACACGCTGGCATTTATGGTGCTGGGTTACAGTTTAGGTTTATTACTGGTACCACGGTTGTTATCACAGCGTCAGGCTTTAGCAACATCAGCCGCTTTGGGCCTGGTATTGTCGTTGGGTATTCTGCTGGCTGATGTACAAAGCACGGCTATCGCTGCAGTGCTGTGGGGCTGGGCGGGTATTCCGCTGTTGCCAGATCCGGTTAGCCTGGTGGCGTTATTGGGCCTGGCTAATGCGCTGGTATGGCCGGCGGTGTGGCCACTGGCGTTAGCGGGCTTAGGCTCGTTAACCCCAAAAGGCTCAGCCTTGTTGATTATGGGTATTGCCGGTGGTGCAGCATTACCGCTGATTTACGGCGTGCTGTCTGAACAAACCGGACCAATCAACGCTTACATGGTACTTTTACCCTGTTATGCGATGATTTTGTATTATGCGCTGCACGGCTGTAAGCGCACAGCAGCTAAACCGATATAGCTACAGTGCAAGCCGCAATAAATAAGTAAAAGAGGTAAATAATGAAGTTGTCTGTATGTGCATTAGGTCTGAGCATGGCTGTACTGGCCGGTTGTAACAGCAGCCCGCTGGTAACCGAAGCAAGCGATGCCACCGCCAACATCATCGACACCCGGCAGTGGCTGGCGGGCGATCACCATGTGCACACCCATTACAGCGTGCGCTGGGATACCACGGTGTTTCCACCCACGCCGATTATTGGCGGAGATGCTATTTATTCTATTCCGGTTAATGCCCAGATGGCGGCGCATCATGGTTTAAGCTGGATGGTTATTACCGATCACGGTGGGCCAAACCGCGCCAAACTGGCGCTGGAACAGGCTTATCCTGAATTACAGGCGTCACGTAAAGCGTTACCGCATATTTTGCAATTTTACGGCATGGAGTTTGACGTACCCGGCAACAGCCCCGGCGGCCGTCATGCCACCTTTATTATGCCTAAGCGGCCAACTGAAGCGCAGCAACTGTATGATATAGAAAGCAAATATAATGGTCGCCAGGGCATGCCACCGTCGGCTGATAAAGCCGATGACGCTTATATGCTGCTGGCGTTAAAAGCGATGGACGCGTTGCCCGACAAACCGTTGCTGCTTTCTAATCACCCCGGCCGGCTGGCAACCGGGTTTCGCAAATATAATAAAGTTACGCCAAAGCAATTACGAGACTGGCAAGACACTGCACCAGATGTAGTAATTGGTATGAGTGGCGCCGAAGGCCATCAGGCCGCCGTATTTAACCGTGACGGCAGTATCAAGCCAGACGGCGTGCGCGGTGAATACCCCGGTTATCCCACCATGGGCGGTTACGATCAGATGACTGCCCGTTTAGGTGGGGTGTGGGACAGCCTGCTTAGTGAAGGCCGCAAATGGTGGGTTACCGCAGTATCCGACAGTCATGGCCACTACACTGACGGCTGGGCTGACTTTTGGCCTGGCGAATATGCCAAAACCTATGTGTATGCCGATAACAATTACGACAGCATCTTCGACAATTTAAAAGCCGGGCGTGTATTTGCCGTTACCGGCGATTTAATTGACGCCCTGTTTGTTGAAGTGGCGGTAAAAGGCTCAGACCGCAGCGCCGGTATGGGTGAAACCTTAAGTGTAACGCCACAGGATGAACTGGTACTGCGGGTACGCTTTCGCGACCCGGATACCTTAAACGCCGGCGGCGATAACCCGCAGGTGGCACGGGTTGATGCCATTATCGGCCAAATCAGCGGCCCGGTCGCCGATCGTAATAGCGATGAAACCGCTACTACCCGGGTATTGCAGCGTTTTTACCAGCAAGACTGGCAACAACAAAACGGCTTTAGCGTATTGGAACTGCCACTTGGCAAGGTAACGGCCGATCAATACCTGCGCCTGCGCGGTACTAATCAGCGCGACGAGCTGGAACCGCAGCCGGATGAAAAAGGCGAAAACCCCTGGCATGATCTGTGGTTTTACAGCAATCCGGTGTTTATCAACGTTAGTAAAGTGCTGTAATCATAAGAAGTTTTGTGTAAGCAGAAATCACCTTGCTCACGCTAACACGCCGTAAATACATCCCTGTAGGCTCGATTCAGCCCATCCAGGGCTTCAACGGTTAGCTTAGAGCAAGCCGATTTCTGCTTCGGCGGTTATCGTATCCGTCATAAATCTATTTTGTGGAGCGACAATATGAATTTGCGACTAATACTGGCTGGCATTTTATGGTTGGGTCTGGCCTCCTGTGGTGCTGTACCTGCAAAGCCCAATCTGAAACACATTCATATTTTATATCCGGCCGGTTCGCCCAGGGCAATACAACTGGCTGCCACTGATTTACAGCAGGATCTGGCCGTGGTGCCGGGCGCAGAGGTTACCGTTAGCCCGCAACCGGATACTGCTGCCGATTTAACTATTATTATTGGCCAGCGAGAGTTGTTAGCGGCGCATCCGCTGCTAAATGAACACAGCCGCAGTGTGCTGCAGCACATTTCAGGCGCCCGTGGCGGGGTAATGCACCAGCAACCCGGTACCACACCGCTAATTATGCTGGCGGGGGCCGACGTACAAGGCACCCAGTACAGTGTGTACGATTTTAGCCAGCAGTTTTTGGGAGCAGATCCACTGGCATACTGGACCGGCAGCAAAGCCGCACCGGTGCCGTTTAGCAGCTTGCTAACCCTGACCACGCAGCAAATTGCTCCGCCGGTAGTACCGCTGCTGGTGTATTTTGAAAACGATGTTGACGAGCTGGCCAACTTTCGCGGCAACAGCCTGCAATACGACTGGCAAAGCTTTACCGCCATGATCGACAGCCTGGTACGGCTGCGCTACAACGGCATTGAACTGTTCGATATGCTTGGGCGGATCGAGTTTTACCAGCGGCCGGAATATACCGCCCGCTACCCGGATTACCAGCTGGACACCGCCTATTTGCAGCGGATGGTCGACTACATTCACGACAAAGGTATGCTACTGCAAATTGATATGATGATGGGGCGACAGCTGGGATCGCTGCCTGAAGAAGCAGCAAACTGCTGGTCGTCGCATAAAGACGAGTGGCTAAGCACCTGGCGTTATTATTTGCAGCATACGCCGATAAAACACGCCGACATTTTCGCCCTGCGCCCGCGTCACCAGATTTGGGATTGGGCCTACCAAAGCAGTTGCGGTGAAGACAAAGCCGAGGTATTTAATCAGGTATATGCTGCGCTTGGGCAATTAATTGACCAGTACAAACCCGGCGCCACTAAAGTGTGTACCTGCTACCACGATGGTATGGCGCTGTTTAACGGTAAATTTAACCCACCAAAAGATTTTATTGTCGCCTGGTCTGATGATGGCTGGGGCGATTTTGCAGAATTACCGGCTTCCTCTAAAGGCCACGCCATGGGCACCTATGTGCATGCCGGTTTCTGGCTAAACCATGATGTCGCCGATCCATACCCGCAACGTATTGAAGAGGTAATGCGCCGCATGTATCAGCAGCATCAGGCCGACCGCTATATGATGGTAAACGGCCAAACCTTCCGGCCATTTTTGCTTAATATAGAGGCCTATGCCGAAGCGGCCCGCTTGGGTAGTGCTTTTAATGGCGAGCAATTTTACCAGCAATGGCTAAGCCGCTATTTTGGTGATGCCGCCGCACCGCATGCACAGCAGGCATTGCAGCAGTTGCACCTGGCTCATAACGGCCATACCGGCTATGTTGAAATTCTGTGGCAAATTAAAGTGCTGCACGGCTTTTTGGCCAACCAACCGGTACAGCAACCCGGCCGCCATCATTTTGAGGTAACAGCAGCGCATATTCTGCCGTGGCTGGAAGCAACCCAGCCGCGTATTCAGGCGCTGCAGTTAGGCCAGCAATACGCAATACAAGGGCAAAAACTGTTGCAGCGTAATAATGTGTTCTACTACGACCATATTCAGCTACCGCTGCAGCTATACCTGGACTTACTGCAATATAACCAGCTGTTACTGCAACTGGCACAGCTAAAAATACAGGCACCGGCAGATTGGTTTAAAGCGTTGGGGCAGGGCTTATTACAACAGGCGCAGCAGCAGTTAACTACGCTGTACCAGCGCCGGTTGCAGGGCGATGAAGACCCCCGCTGGGCAGGCTGGTATCACCCCGACAACCGCCGGCCAAATAACGGCTTCCCGGCTGAGGCCGATCTGGCGGCTATAGCAAAAGCAATGCAGCAAGCCAGCAGCAAATAAGGTAAAGCTATTAAACGGATTCGTAACAGGATCAACGTTCCGTTATGCGAAAAATTTATACACACTGTTGCGTATCCCATGATGATTGTAAGGATACGCAGCAATGCTTACCGCCAAAAGTATTAGAAACAGTAGAAATCCCTTTGCGCCTCGGTTTTTGGTGGTATATCTGAGCCTGGTTATATCACTGTTGGCATCATTTGCCAGCAGTGCAAAAATAGCAGAATCTGCTGACAGCAATACTACAACTGTTGCCCCCGCAAGCTTTGACAACCCTGTAATTAAATACGATACAAAAGACCCGACCAACCAGGTGGGTGAGTTTATCTATACCGCAGATCCCGCCGTTATGGTGCTGGATGACACGGTGTACCTTTATAGCACGCACGACGAGCAGTCAGTCGACGGCAAAGATTATCGCATGTACGACTACCGGCTATGGACCAGTAAAGACATGGTTAACTGGCAAAATAAAGGCGCCGTATTTCGCTACTCTGATTTTAAGTGGGCCAGAGGCGATCAAAAAACCGGCAACGCCTACGCCCATCATGTTATCCAGCAAAAAGATCCGTCGGGTAAGCCACGCTATTATTTTTATGCCGCCGTAGAAGGCGGCCAAACTGAAGGCAAATTTGGTTTTTCGATTGGCGTGGCTGTATCCGACAGCCCTGCAGGGCCCTTTACCGATCCCCGCGGCATGCCAATGATTTTGCTGGAAGACACCGCCAGAGATAAAGAGCACAGCTGGCGCAATATCGACCCTGCAGTCTTTATTGATGATGATGGCAAAGCCTACCTGTATTGGGGTAATAAGCAGTTATGGTGGGTTGAGCTTGAGCCAGATTTAATCCATCTGAAAGGCGAAAGCTACACGCTGGATGCGGCTGGAAATATGCAAAACCGCGATACCAGCAAAGTCAAAATTCATACAGTCGATACCTTGCCTGATTTTGAAGAAGGGCCTTACCTGTCAAAGCACCACGGTATCTATTATTTGGTCTATGCAGCGGGTTTTCCGGAAAGCCTTGCTTATGCCACCAGCACATCCGCAACCGGGCCCTGGCAGTACCAGGGCATCATTATGGAACCGCTACCTGGCACCACCACCATTCACCCGGCGATGTTTGATTTTAACGGCAACACCTATCTGGCCTATCACAGCGCCGACCTTCCCGGAGGTGGCAATTACCGCAGATCAGTGTGCGTGGACAGAGTGTACTTTAATGCAGATGGCACTATTAAACCTATTGTCAGGACGTTTAAAAAATAGCGCGTTTAACAGCCCTATTCTGATGATACAGCTTAGATGACACAGCTCAGATGATACAAAAAGGAACCCCATTGTATGCAAAAGATAATAAAACCAAGGTATGACAGCATCCGGCTGAGCTTGCTGCTGGCCGCGTGCTTATTTACGGTGCAGGCTGTTGCGCAGGCAAACGATGTAATGACGCCCATTGCGACGCCGAAACAAAACAATGCAATCGACATCGGTACCGGCCCATTGCCTGGCGCTAAAACACCAGAGACATGGCATTCTCAGTATGGCAGCCGCTTTGTCCGCAATGTTACCCTTGCCACGCTGACACCCTTTTTGCCTGATCCGAAAAAGGCCAGCGGAGCCGCTGTGATCATTGCACCCGGTGGCGGTTTTCGCACCCTGTCGATGGATAACGAAGGCTGGGAGGTTGCTCAGGCCCTGGCCGATAAAGGCATTGCAGCCTTTGTGCTTAAGTATCGTTTAAATCAAACTCCGGCGGATATGGCTGAATTTAAGCGTTCGATGGACGAGATGTTTTCGGCAACCGGGCGCCGGCCGCCGCGGCCTGATCCGGCACAAATGAAAGCTAGTCTCGCGCCGCAACTGGAAGACTCCCGTGCAGCCTTCGCGCTGATCCGCAGCCGCGCAGTAGAGTGGAACATCGACCCGGACCGTATTGGTATGCTAGGTTTTTCTGCCGGTGCTATGCTTACCATGGCAACAACGCTGGTTGATAAAGACGTTGATAAAGAGGCTAGGCCCGCCTTTATTGGCAATATCTACGGTCCGATAGATGCGGTAGAAGTACCAGCCGATGCGCCACCGCTGTTTGTTGCACTGGCCGCAGACGACCCATTCTTCGCCAATGGTGAATTCGGTTTGATTAAGAGCTGGCATGCCGCCAAAAAGCCGGTCGAGTTTCATTTTTACGAGCAGGGCGGTCACGGCTTTGGTATGTACCCCAAAGAAACCACCAGTACCGGCTGGTTTAATGCCTTCACAAGCTGGCTAACAATGCATGGGATGTTCAAAGTTAAAGAGTAAGCACCAGGCGGCTAAGCCGCCTGGTTACTTCATGTGTATATGCTGCACTTAATACCTAGTCTGATAAGCTGTACCGATAAGTTATTGTAAGTTTTAAAGAAGCGGTGTAGTGTCTTGTACATTAAATTTACAAAGGCAGGCGAGCGTGTTTAAGTACGGGCCGACCCGTCGAATAAGCGTTAACTTTTCTCGGAGCGTGTGCCATTGGTAGAAGAATCTTGTAGTTTAATTGGGGCTTGGGTAGAGCCCAAATATATCATTCCAGCTGCCATGGTATTGCTTTCATCCGGACTTTTTCCGTTCCTTCTTCATAAATATAAAATAGCTAGAGAGCGTGAAGAAAAGCTGTTCGACACTAGAAAATCCGAGTATCAAGAGTATTTTAAGGTAATGGAAAAAGCTGCACGTTTGGCTGGTCAGGATTATGACAAATTTTTGTCTAGCACATTACCTGAAGCTTCGTTGCGTTTGTATAAGGAGGAATCCTCGCCCGAATCGATAGTTCATTATCAGAATACAATGAGTGAATTTACTAAAGGCATTCAGGAAGGCTTTCAGAAAGCAACGCATGAGCTGGTTGGGTTGCGGATCGTGTGTTCTGATGCACTTGCTGAGCTACTTGATAAGTTTGAGTCGTTGTACAAGGAAATTCTTGCTCTCCAGCCAATGATGCTTCATGAAATAAAAGAGTCTATGACGCCAGAGTCGTTTATTTCTGGTGAGTTTAATTTCGAAACTCCCACACAAGTAAAAATGGTAGAGATGGGCAAGGATCTAGGCTTGCTCCGAGATGCAATAATTAAGCAGATGAGGAGCGAGCTTGGTTATAAAAGTTAACAAACGCAGGCACGGCGACGGCTTTTACGTTGCGGCGTTGCCTTCACTTCAAAGCCGCACATGCTGCGGGCGTTAGTTTTAGGAACCAAGGGGTAGTCATGATTATTGATTTTACATCATGGGAGGCAAGTGATTATGCCGCTTGGTGGGGAGCGATAATTGCTTCTTTTGCTCTTATTTGGAATGTGGTTGTTTTTCTTCGGTCTGGAGCGAGGATTAAAATTGTTGTGACGCCAAATATGGAATTGCAACCTCCTATTCCGGGAAGCGAGGGGCAAAAATATATATTTGTTAAAGCCGTTAATACAGGTAGCTCAGCAACAACGATTACACATTTTTATGGATTTACTGCATCGAGTCACTTTGAACGGTTCAGAAAGAGAATTAATCAATTTATTATCAATGGTGATGGCAGTTACAACAAATTACCAGCCAAGCTTGAACCAGGTGAAGAATGGATTGGATTGGCTATTCAAGACGACGAATTGTTAAAAGAAAAATTGGTTTACTATGGCATCTACCATAATCAAAAAGATAAACCAGTTTGCAAGAAGGTTAAATTTGGTTCCTAACAATCGCCATCAAAAACGCGCCCTTTGGGCGCTCGACTCGCAACAAGTTGCTCGCGTGTGTGGTGGGCGTTAGGTAAGAGTGCCGATCGAATGTATATATTTGAAATGAATTTTCTTAAACCTGGGGACATTATCCTGACTTCTCAGGTAGGGGCTATCAGCAAAGCGGTTCGCTTATCCACTTTTAGTAAATTTTCTCATGCAATACTCTATGTCGGAGATGGAAGTTTTATTCACTCTGACGGGCAGGGAGTTCATTCAAATAATATTCAGCGATTGCTCTTTGACAATAAAAAACATGCTGAGGTATGCCGAGTATTAGACGGAAATTATGTGGATCAAGCAATAATGTTTGCTCGCTCTCAAATAGGAACGTCGTATTCAGTGAAAGAGGCTGTAAGAACGAGAAATCCTCTTTACCGTGGTGAGAAACTAAATAGGCAGTTTTGCTCACGTTTAGTAGCACAATCTTATGAGTATGCCGGTTTGCGACTCGTTAACAATTCGGATTACTGCACACCTAAGGACTTACAGCAGTCTTTGCATACAAGCATCGTAGATGGCTGCCTTCGGATTGCAGAGGAACATGAAGTCGAGTTCGCAAGGAGTGATAGCCCGATCCAAAGACAAACGGACATAACAAATTATATTCTAAAAGCAGTTAGGGAGCTTACACGAAGCGATATACAAAGCTTTGAAAACTTGGATCAATTTGTAATTGATAACCAAGCCTATGATGCGGAGATAACTAACATTGTAGTGAAATCGGGCTATCTAACTATGTTTGATTATGAACTAAAAAGAAATCCTTGGCGGTACAATGGGCAGCTGTTCTTGTCTTTGGGTATAGACGGTGCATATAAAAATGAGCGAGCTGAATTCGAATTAGAAAGTGCTGAAAAACAGGCTCAGCTCTATAGTCACAACTATCTAATGTGTCAGAATATTCTGGGCCGTTTCCCTCTCAGATATTTTGAGATGAAAATGGATCTATATAAGAAATTAATTGATTTTATGAATAAGCGAATTGAAGCCGCAAAGTATGTCATTAAAAATACCTAACAAACCGCTGCACGCCGATACATACTGCTACGCTCGTTTTTGTGTGTCGCTGCGCGGCACTTTACACAAAAACGCTCTCCGCAGTATGTACGGCACAATGGTTTAAGTATGGTGGTGGCGTTGCTCACTACTTAACGCGGCGTTAATGTCCGCTTTCGCTCTTAACAGACGGACAGAGTAGTCACCTTCTGTTATCAAAGTCTGTTTGACTCAGTGCAGGCATTAGTTAATGTTCAGTCAGATAACGAAATAAACACTGGTTCACGTTTTTGAGAGTGTTCAACCTTCACTTAACTTCGTTGACGCCTGCAGTTCTGCTCTGGCTTCTGGCTGGGTGATATATCTTTCTATTGCCGCCATTAGCACTGGCGCATCAATACCGTATGTAGACGTCATAATGACAAAATCAGCACCGGTCCATTTGCGGGATGACGCCATTTGCTTATTCACTTTAGCCAGATACGACGCCGGTTCGACTAAAATATGTTCCGGTGCAACCGACAGAAATACCGCCTGATTATTGTGGATTTCACCGCGGGATAAATCGGTAATCGCCTCCCAGGGAATGCAAACTTTGCTTTTGGGGTAGCCAAAGGTAAAACCTGACGGGTCGAACTGGATATAGGTTTTCGCCAGGCGGCCGCTAAATAAACCAACCAGCAACACAGCGCCGGTAAGGGCAATCAGCAGGGTAATGCCATAAAAAATCTTATTATCGTCAGGCTGAAACAGCATAAGGGTGCTGCCAAATGCCAGCATGCCAATACCGAGCAAAGCGATGCGCTTTTTAGATGCGTGGATAGGTTCACCGCCTACAACCGTTACAGCCCGTAATGACTGGCGCTGTAAGCGCAATTTGCGAACAATAGTGTGAGCCGCCACCGCGAAGCAGGCGCCAAAAAACACCAGTGTTGTAATACCGGTATTAAAATCTTTCTGAATAATCAGCAAGCCACTTAAGGTAAAAAGCAGGCCAATCAGGGCAAAGAGCCAGTCTTTGAAAGTGATTTTATCCAATGTGGATCCCGTAGCAGGTTGTGCCATTTAAGCGGCTTAGTTACTTTGATATACATCAGAACGATGGCCGATTTTAATTACGCTGATTACCAGTTGATCGTCCCTTATTTGGTAAATAATGCGGTATATTCCCTGACGTACACGGTATTTGTCTACCCCGGATAACTTAATGCAGCCCTCAGCTCTTGGGTTGAGCGTTAAGGTATCAATTTTCGCCAGTATTTTTTTAACGTCAGTATTAGGGATGCTTCGCAGATCTTTTGCAACCGACTTTTTAAACACCAGCTTATATTTTGCCATGCGCTTTTAAGTCATTAAGTAAGGCTTCATAGCTTATTTCCGGTTCGGCTACTCTGTCGGCGATGGCGGCTAAATCTTGCTGATCTTCGGCAATTAATAAACGCACTGCTTCGTCGATAATTTCGGACACCGAGCTATCGGTTGCTGCCGCGCGTAGCTTTAAAGCCTGATGAATTGCCGGTGCAAAATATACGGTCGATCTTTTAGACAGCGAACTCATATCACTACCCGTTGCAATGTACACATACTGACATTATAGCGCTATAACGTTATAGCGCCATAAGGAACACCGATGCCAATTAGCGCTTATCAGCGCATAGTCGGCATCGAGAACTGGTTAGTTGTTGCCTGGCCGGTAGGCCAGCGGGCGGTGATGGTTTTCATCCGGGTGTAAAAACGTACGCCGTCGGGGCCGTGCATATTGAGCGGGCCGAATACACTGCGCTTCCAGCCGCCAAAACTATGAAATGCCATAGGTACCGGAATAGGCACGTTTACGCCGACCATACCCACTTGCACCTGGGCAGCAAATTCGCGCGCGGCTTCGCCACTGGCGGTAAAAATGGCGGTGCCGTTGCCAAATTCGTGCTCGTTAATCAGTTTAAGGCCGTCAGCAAAAGACGGCACCCGCACTACGGCTAGCACCGGGCCGAAGATTTCTTCTCGGTAAATGCGCATACCGGGCTTAACGTGATCAAACAGTGTTGGCCCAACGAAATAACCCTGCGGATGGTTGGCCACCTGCAGTTTGCGGCCATCGGCCAGCAAGGTAGCGCCTTCGGCGACGCCGGCATCAATGTAGCTGCGCACCTTATCGGCATGCGGCTGGCTAATCAGCGGGCCCATATGTGGCTCTGGCGAACCTGTGCCGGGGCCGGTTTGCAGGGTGGCAATTTCCTGTTGCAGGCGTTCTGTTAAGGCATCGGCAACATCGTCACCTACGCACAGTGCTACAGAAATCGCCATACAGCGCTCACCGGCTGAGCCATAAGCGGCGCCCATCAGCGCACTGGTAACCTGGCCTAAATCGGCGTCGGGCATTACCAGCATATGGTTTTTAGCGCCGCCCAATGCCTGCACCCGTTTACCGTGCGCGCTGCCGGTGGCATAGACATATTCGGCAATCGGAGTTGAACCGACAAAGCTCACGGCCTGCACCCGTGAGTCGGTTAACAGCACATCTACTGCTTCTTTATCACCGTTAACCACGTTAAACACGCCTGCCGGTAAACCAGCCTCCAGCAGCAATTCTGCCAGACGCAGCGGTACAGATGGGTCTTTTTCAGACGGTTTAAGAATAAAGCTATTACCGCAGGCCAGCGCGATAGGGAACATCCATAAAGGCACCATGGCCGGGAAGTTAAATGGCGTAATACCGGCACAAACGCCTAAGGGCTGCATCAGGCTGAAACTGTCGACACCGCGGCCGACATTCATCGAGTGCTCGCCTTTAAGCAGATGCGGAATACCACAGGCAAATTCAACGACTTCCAACCCGCGGGTCAGCTCGCCCTGTGCATCAGAGAAGACCTTGCCATGCTCCTGGCTTATCAGTGTTGCCAGCTCGTCGCGGTGTTGCTCCAGCAAGGTTTTAAAGTTAAACATTACCCGGGCACGGTTAAGCGGGGTTACCTGGCTCCAGCTTTTAAAGGCGGTTTCTGCTACCGCTATAGCGCTGCGGGTTTCGTCGGCACTGGCCAGGCTAACCTGTGCCTGCGCTTCGCCGGTGGCCGGGTTATACACCGGCTGGCTGCGGCCGCTGTTGCTGGGCTGGTGCTGACCATTGATAAAATTACTTAGGGTTTTCATCGGTAAATCCTTGCTATTAATACGGTTGTTGTTGCTGTTTACGCTGATAATCCTCAAGTGCCTGCTGCACTGTGGCCTCGTTTGATACCTGTGGTATTGCCACATCCCACCAGGTGCTATTGTCGGTGCTTTGCTGTGGATCGGTTTTTATTTCAATCAGGTAACTGCGCTTTGCCGCGCGGGCACGTTGCAGTGCCTGCTCCAGTGCGGCAATGTCGGCTACCCGTTCGCTTAGCGCGCCCAAGGCTTTGGCATGGGCTGCAAAGTCGATATCCGGCGCATCGGCTGCACAGTCGTCCCACAGGTTGTTAAAGGCGGCATTGCCGGTGCCGCGTTGCAGCCGGTTAATACAGCCAAAACCACGGTTATCCAGCAGTACCACGATAATTTTTTGTTTTAGCAACACTGAGGTAGCCAGTTCAGAATTCAGCATCAGGTAGGAGCCGTCTCCCACCACCACTATGACTTCGCGTTCTGGCTGCGCCAGTTTTACACCGAGGCCACCGGCAATTTCGTAGCCCATACAGGAAAAACCATATTCAACGTGGTAGCTGCCGGGCCCCTCAGCGCGCCACAGTTTATGCAACTCGCCCGGCAAACCACCGGCAGCACAAACAATCACATCGCTTTTTGCCGACTGGCGTTTAACTGCGCCCAGCACCTGGGCATCGCTGGGCAATACTGCGCTGACGGGTGCTTTGGTCAGCTGGTCGTAACGCTGCTGCCATTGCTGGTTTAGCTGCTGGGCATGCGCCAGCCAGCCGTTTTCGCTTTGCCAAAGGGGCAGTGCTTTATGCAGCTGCGTGAGCAGCAGGGCAGCATCACCCACCAGCGGTACGGCATGGTGTTTGGCGGCGTCAAAGGCAGCAATATTAAGCTGCAGCAGAGGTTTACCGGCAAAGCCGGTGCGGGACTGGGTGGTAAAATCCTGCAGGCGACTGCCGACAGCCAGAATAACATCGGCTTCGGCTGCCAGTTGGTTGGCGGCTGCTGAACCGGTAACGCCAATACCGCCGACGGCACAAGGATGCTGCCAGGGTAGGGCGCCTTTACCGGCCTGAGTTTCGGCAACCGGGATCTGATGCTGCTCAGCAAACTCGGCCAGTGCCCGGCATGCTCCGCTGTAATGAACGCCGCCTCCGGCAATAATCAGTGGTTTGCGGGCCTTTAGTAACTGTATCAGCGCATCGGCCAGTTCATGTTCGTCGGCAGCGGGGCGGCGGATGCGGTGTACGCGTTTTGTAAACAGCGACGCGGGGTAATCAAAGGCTTCGGCCTGCACATCTTGCGGCAGTGCCAGTGTGACCGGGCCACAATTAACTGGATCAAGCAGGGTTTGTATCGCTACCGGTAAAGAGTGAATAAGCTGCTCTGGCCGGTTGATGCGATCAAAATAACGGCTAACCGGAATAAAGCAGTCGGTAGCGGCAATCATGGGGTTACTAAAGTTTTCAATTTGCTGCAACACCGGATCGGGTTTGCGGTTGGCAAAGTGATCACCGGCTAAAAACAGCACCGGTAAGCGGTTGGCATGGGCCAGGGCGGCGGCGGTAACCATATTGGTAGCGCCGGGGCCGACCGATGAGGTACAGGCCATTAGCCGCTGGCGGTTATTGGCTTTAGCAAAGGCGATGGCGGCATGTGCCATACCCTGTTCGTTATGGGCGCGCAGCGTGGGTAACTGCTCACGTACCTGATACAACGCTTCCCCCAGGCCAGCCACATTACCGTGACCGAAAATAGCAAATACGCCAGCAAATAGCGGTTTGGGCTCAGTGCTGTCTGGCGTGACGATATATTGCGCTGCCAGAAACTTTACCAGTGCCTGGGCGGCGGTTAAACGGATTTTGTCTGTCATTAAGTTTTTCCTTACGAGCTTAGTCCTTACGAGCCTCGTCGTTACGAGCTTAACTCTTACGCGCCAGCCAGGCCTGGGTTAGCGCCCGGTAATTGTGGCGGATTTGCTGCTGCAAGCCTGCATCATCCAGCTTGCCGGCCAGCCAGTCCTGACTGGCTTTGGCAAAAATAGTGCGGCCAATGGCAAAGCCGCGGCAAATCGGAAAAGCCGCGCTGTTGCGAAAGGCCTGCATCAATTCGTTAGCGGGGGCGTCCAGCCCCAGCAGTATCACGCCGCGGCAATGTGGTGACTCTTTGGCGATAAGCTCTGATACCAACTGCCAACCCGCCGGGCTTTGTGACGGAAGTTTCCACCAATCTGGCTTTATGCCTTGTTGATAAATCAGCTGCATGGCTTCAGCCACCGTGCTATCGCTGCAGGCCGAACCGGCCGGTGGGATCACTTCAAGCAGCAGTTCATGACCTGACACACAACAGGCCCGGTACAGTTCGTCCAGCTGGCGGCATTGTTGCTGCCAAAGTGCCGCTTCATCCTGCGGGTGCATAAACACCAGGCATTTAACAATATGCGAGCGCGGCCAACTGACTAAGCGTGAGCCGATAGAGCGGCCGCCTTCGAGTTCCAACGGGCGTGATGCCGGTACTTCAACCGGGCGGCCAATCCACCAGCCGGTGCCGGTAACATCGTTCAATGCATCCTGGCCGAAGGTATCGTCAATCAGTACTCCGGCCTGCACCGGCAGTTGCTGCTGCGCAACTTCCTGCTGGTAAGCAGCAAGAATAAGTTGCTTTAATTTAGGCAGGCGCGACAGCGGCGCCGCGGCAGCTTCGGCCATGTCGACAAACTGCTTGCGGTGATCAAAGGCCAGAATACAAAGTTCCGGCCAGCTGACCGGGTAACGGGTGGTTACCCGGTGCAGGTAGTTCAGTTGTGGATCAAGATCCGGCCGGCTAATGTTGTGTTGCTGCGCCAGATAATAATCCAGCTCTTCCGGCGTGGGTATGGCAGGGGCGCAGCCATGGCGCGACACCACTAAAGCACCACAGGCATTGGCGCAGGCACAGCAGCGTTCGTAACTTTCATCGCGCAGCCAGCCGCGTAAAAAGCCGGCCATAAAAGCATCGCCGGCACCTAATACATTTAATACCTCTACCTGCACGCCCTGGGCAAAAAAGGCATCGTCCAGCGAGTTGGGGATCTGGCCTTCAAAAATGCTGCAGCCCTGAGCGCCACGTTTTAGCACGATAACGGCGTCAGTGAGCTGGCGCAGCGTTTTTAAACAGGCGATGGTATCGGTGCTGCCACCGGCGATATGCACCTCTTCTTCGGTGCCGACAATTAAATCGCACAGCGGCACTATAGATTGCAGATGGGCGGTGACATTGTCATTGGACACAAAGCGGTTGTCGCCTTCGCCGGGCCGCGCCAGGCCCCACAGTACCGGCCGGTAGTCGATATCCAGAATTACTTTAGTCTGGTTGCGGCGGGCATAATTGATAGCGTGGCGCGCCACCTTATCAACATGGACAGTAGAAAAGTGGGTGCCGGTGATCAACAGCGCTTTGCTGGAGGCGATATAGGCCTCGTCAAAATCGCTGACATCAATAGCCATATCAGCGCAGTCGGCCCGGTAAAACAACAGCGGAAACTGCTGTTTGGTTTTAATCGACAAAATTGCCAGCGCGGTTAGCCGCTCTGGATCGGTAACCACATGGCTGGTATCACAGCCGGCGCGGGCCAGTTCTTCGCGGATAAACTGGCCGAACTGTTCGTCGCCAACCCGGGTAAGCATTGAGGCTTTAAGCCCTAAGCGGGCGGCGCCAAAGGCGATATTACATGACGAACCGCCAAGCGATTTGGCAAAAGAAGCGATATCCTGCAACCGGTCGCCAATTTGCTGGCCGTACAAATCAACTGAGGCCCGGCCTAAACAGATGACATCCAGAGTTTTATTCACACCACATCTCCCAAGAATTTTTCTGGTGAGGAAATAATCAACCTAGATTAGAATGAATTTTCTATTTATACAATACTTGGAATATTTGTTTTATTGAGTTAGACTCGATTCATCAGCAAATCGCCGTCACAGAGGTAACAGGGTGGAAGCACCGGTGTGTAATAGCCAGCAGGAACTGGAACAACTAATTGAGCAACGTTTTCAGCTGCTGAGTAACCGGCTGCAGCTGGTTGCGCGTTATTTGCTGGCGCACCCCGACACTGTTGCCTTTGGCACTACAGCAACCATTGCGCAAGGTGCTGGTGTGCATGCCTCGGCGTTGGTGCGTTTTGCTAATGCTTTTGGTTTTTCTGGTTTTACTGAAATGCAAAAGCTGTTTAAAAACCGTTTGCTGCAAACCAGCCCGGATTACCAAAGCCGCATAGTGGCTGTGCAGCAGGACCAGTCTGTACCGGTGACTCAAGCCGGGGTGCGTTATTTGCAGCAAATTGCCGCGGCAAATGAAGCGGCTATGGTGCAGTTGTGTGATGAGCTGGACGCTGGCTTATTGCAACAAGCCTGCGAGCTGCTGGCCAAAGCCCGGCTTATTCATATACAGGGCGCAAGACGCTCTTACCCGGTAGCCAGTTACGCCGGTTATTTGCTAAGCAATACCGGTTTGCCGGTGCATTTGCTCGATGGTGTAGGTTATATGCAAACCGGCCCGCTGAATTTACTCGGTGCCGATGACGTGCTGCTAGCCATCAGTTTTGCGCCTTACGCGGCAGAAACCCAGCAGGTAATCAGCCGGGCGGCGGCAGCGGGTTGCCGCATTATTGTGATTACCGATCACCGGTTAAGCCCTTTAACCGCGCAGGCTGACGTTGCCCTGCTGGTACGCGAAGCCGAAGTGCATTCGTTTCGGTCATTAAATGCCAGCATGAGCCTGATCCAGGCCCTGGTGCTGGCGCTTATTCACGATGCTGAAGCTCTGGCTGCAGCAGCAAAACCTGCCGGCTAAGGAGCTCACTATGTCCTATTTACACCGTAAACCTATGGCGGCTGATGCCAGCGGTGTGATTCAGCATATTACACCGCAAAACGCCCATTGGGATTACGTGGGTTTTGATGTAGTGCTACTTAAACCGGGCCAGAGTGCAAAGTTTATCAGCGGCCACAGCACCGAGCTGTGCGCTGTGCTGTTATCCGGCCGCGCTGATTTAGCCACGCTGGAACAGCGTTTTACCAGCGTTGGGGCACGTAACAGCGTATTTGATGCTGTGCCACCTTATGCACTGTATTTACCGCCGGGCGAAACACTTACGGTAACTGCGATCACAGAGTTGGAACTGGCACTTTGCCGGGCACCGGCGCAGGGGGGGTTGCCGGTACGGCTTATTACGCCGGATGACTGTGTGCAGGAAACCCGTGGCCAGGGCACTAATACCCGCCAGGTATGTAATATTTTATTTGGCAATTTACCGGCTGAGCGGCTGCTGATTACTGAAGTGATTACGCCGCCGGGACACTGGTCGAGCTATCCGCCGCATAAGCATGATACCGATGCTATTCCACAGGAAAGTGCATTGGAAGAAACCTACTACCATAAGCTTAACCCCAGCCAGGGCTTTGCCTTTCAGCGGGTGTATACCGATGATCGGCGTATAGATGAAACCATTTGCGTAGAGCATAACAGCGTGGTGCTGGTGCCGGAAGGCTATCATCCGGTTGGCGCACCGCACGGTTACGAGCTGTATTATCTGAATGTGATGGCGGGCCCAAGCCGGCAGTGGGTGTTTAAAAATGATCCGCAACATGAATGGATCATAAAAAAATGACAACACTGCGCTCAGCTTTAGTGCAGGTTATTTCACCGGCCAGGTTGGCTGGTCGATTCCCGTACGATCAGTTCGCAGTCAAATATATCCGCGCCGCCGTCATTGCCCGCTGCCGTTTCGCCTTTAAGTTTTTTAATCAGTTTAAACGCCGCCCGGTAACCAATGGCATTAATGGGTTGGCGCATCGACGTCAGGTTTGGCCACACTTTGGTGGTAAGCGAGATATCGTCAATACCACAAACCGACAGCTCTTCCGGTATTTTGATACCGCGACGGTGAGCTTCGTACAATACACCCACCGCCATTTCATCGTTGGCCGCCAAAATAGCGGTAGGGCGGGGCGTGCGGCTAAGCAGTGTGGCAGCGGCGTCTACGCCCGACTGATGCGTGTAATAGCCTTGCACAACCAGCTGTTCATTCAGCGTGATACCGGCATCGGCGATGGCATTACGAAAGCCCCTTTCACAGCGGTGGCTGGATTCCTGATCCGGATGGCCCAGCACAAAAGCAATGTCTTTGTGGTGCAGGCGCAGCAGATATTGCGTCATCTCGTAAGCGGCTTTGACACCGTTAAAACTTACGCAATCGCCACTGTCCTGATCTTTAGGCCCAATGCGGATATAGCGCACCCTTTTGCGCTGCAGCATGTCCAGCAGGTCTTGCTTGTCGCTAAGCGGCGGCACCAGGATCAGGCCATCGGCCAGGGTGTTATCAATAAATTCTTCAATTTCATACACCAATGTTGGCGAGCGGTAATTGCAGTCGTAAAGAAACAGCCCCATATGTTCTTCGCTACAGCATTGCAGAATGCCTTTTTGCAGTTTTTGCAAATAGCCGGGGCTGGGGTTGTCGGCCAGCAAGGCAATAAACAGCGAACGGTTTTTGGCCAGTGCCATACCCAGTGGGTTGCGCTTAAACCCCAGTTGGTGAATAACTGCCATCACCTTAGTGCGGGTTTCTTCCGACACATTAATTTCATTGTTGATCACGCGCGACACGGTTTTTTTCGATACACCGGCATGACGCGCCACATCGTTAATGGTTACTGATGACATGTTTTGGCAACACCTCTGTTCTGGAGCAAGCAAATGAATACTACTTAGCCTTAAGCCGTAATAAGTTGCCGGTATAACTGCACCACCCTGTCTCTGGTGGTTAAATTGGCACAGGCTACTGCGCTGTATATTCTGGCGGGTAAAACCCGCTGGCACAGTGACTTATTGCGGTCAGCTTGACAAAGGTTCTAGCTATAATGCAAATTGACACCGGTGTCAATTTGCATTATAAAATTTATTATTGCCAATAGCCCGGCTGGTCTGTTGCTATTGGGTTTATTTATGCTTGGCAGGAGTACTTTTGGTGACTGAAGTTGACCCTATTAAACAGGCCAGCCCACAGCTGCTGCATGGTGCCTATACAGCTTTGGCCTATGCCGGAACGCTGGCTGGTTACAGTTATGTGCATCAGGCGCTGGCTAATCCGCTGTTTGCCCGTTATCTACAGCATTTATTGCACTATGAACTGGCAACGGCACCCATGCTGGCGGATACCGCAGCCGTGCTGCAGCAACTGGCCACAGTGGCGGACGAAAAAAGTTTACTGCAACTTACGCAAAACGGTTCACAGCAATTATTGCCCGGGATTCTGGCCACTGCAGAGCAGCGGCTGGCAACCGGGCAGGGCATTGAGGCGTTGTGTTTTACTCTGGCAGCCTGGCTGCGCTTTAGCATGGGGTTTGATGCTAAAGGCGATACGCTGGATGTGATTGATCCGTTGGCTGAGCGCTTGATGCAAATACGGCTGCAGCACTGGGATCATATCGACGAGCTGGTTGCACAGTATCTGCTGGTTACTCCGCTGTTTTCAGCTACGCTGCGCGACAATGCAGTGTTTCGCGACCGGCTAACCTACTGGCTAAGTTATATTTTGGCAAACGGCGTGGTAACGGCGCTGCAAACTTTAGTTTTGGAAGTGCAGGATTACTCAGCTGCGCCGCGTTTAGCCGGAGGACAAGTATGATTAAGGTTACGGTGTGGAATGAGTGCCGTCATGAAAAAGAAGACGCCGACGTGCAGGAAGTGTACCCCGAGACGATTGGTGGCTGTATTGTCGATAATTTAGCGCCCTACGGTTTTGATTTAACGCTGGCAACCTTAGACGACCCTGAACAAGGCTGGCCGGCAGAGCGTATTGAGCAAACTGAAGTGGCGATTTGGTGGGGCCACAGATACCACGATGAGCTGAGCGATGCACTGATTGATCAATTACAGGCGCGGGTATTGGCCGGTATGGGCTTGATAGTGCTACACAGCGGCCATCATGCCAAGTTATTTAAACGGCTGATGGGCACCAGTTGTAACCTGAGCTGGCGTGAGGCAGAAGGCGGCGAACGGGAGCGGGTGTGGTGTCTGAAACCGTCGCATCCTATTGCTTATAATATTCCACCGCAAATTGAGCTGCCACAGTCAGAAATGTACGGTGAGCCTTTTGATATCCCTGAGCCGGACGAGCTGATTTTTAACTCCTGGTATCAGGGCGGTGAAGTACTGCGCAGTGGCTGTACCTTTCAGCGTGGGCGCGGGCGGATTTTTTTCTTCTCACCGGGACATGAAACCTTCCCGATTTACCGCAACCCACATATTATCCAAATTCTGGCCAATGCCATTCAGTGGGCGCATCAGCCGCATCAAAGTGGCTGGATGCTGGGCAACTGGGGCCGGCCGGTGCCATTGGAAGAGGGGGCACCGAAACAAACTTACTTTAAAAAGCCGCGTAAGTTGATGCTGGCGGAGAAGGCTGCGAAGAAGGCAGAAAAATAGCCACGCCAGGATGGCGTACAAGTGACTTTGTAAAACTTAATGGGTCAGAGCTTTGGCTCTGGCTTTTATTGCTTTCAGCTTGTTCTCCCATAGTAAATGTATAGAAAATTACCCCATTTCTGTTGCCTGACACTTTATATAAGATTTCAGCATGGCTGAAATCTTCAGCTGCCGCGCATGAGTTTATTTAATAGCAACTCATGCGCCTTGCGACTAACTTTTCAGGTTAGACACACAATTAGGTGAGAGTGAACTAGTGATAAATTTTTATTAATTAGGCAATTTTTGTTTGATTCTGATTTCTCGGAAAAAGGGCAGGCCTTAACCCTGAGAGATATTTCATACGCATTGACTAATACTGGGCTCTTATTGATATACTGTTTACATCGACACTTGGCTTGATGAGTAAACATTAATGGCGATAAAGATTTCCATAATTAACTTCAAGGGTGGGGTGGGTAAAACAACTCTTGCCTTTCATCTTGCTACTCATCTCGCCGAAAAAGCGAAGGTCTTGGTTGTAGACATTGACCATCAATCTAGCATGTCCATAGCTCTACTCGGAGGTACATTGTGGGAAGAATGCAGGAACTCCGGAAAGACGTGTAACCGAATTTTTGAGTCTTTCTGTAACCGAAAAATATCTATGCCGGGTCCAGAGATTATCATTGGTAATGTTCTCCATCAAAGACAGCCTAATTACAATCTCTATCCAAACCTTGATCTTTTGCCTGCTCAATTTGAACTGGACGACACTGAAATCGAGATGGCATCCACTACGATGGGAGGACCTACGGTCTCTGAGTGGACGAAGAGGACATTGTTGGCGGAATGGCTAGACGCAGTAGAAGCAAACACGAAATACGACTATATCGTTTTTGACTGTCCTCCGGCGACTAAGCTGGTAAGCCAAAATGCTCTCGCTGCAAGCGACTACTTTGTAATACCTGTGATACCAGACGAGTTATCGAGTCGAGGCGTTACTCACTTCAAGAATCTGGTCACCGAAAAAATCGATAAGAAACTCGCTTTTCTTAAAGATGCGGCAGGCATTACTGCAAACGATGTCCCCAAAGCCTTCGTTCCAACAACTAAATTAGCTGGCATTGTTCCATTCATGGCAAAGACTGCCGGGAATGCTGCTTCTGGGCTAACTAATATACATACCGAGCAAATTGCAGCACTGAGAAAACAATGGAAAAGTGATGTCCTTAAATCTGTTGTGAAGCACTTAACAGGTGTTCCAGAATCAATAAATGCTGGTTGGCCGGTATGGAACCAGCAAGGCATCCAGGCAAACGTATCGGATCAGGTTGTAAGTATGATGCAAGAAGTTTGTGTCGAAATTGAAAGCAGGATAAAGCAGTGAAAAGCAGAGAAGTTAAAAATGATGAGATCAGACCGAATTTTCAACAGTTGGTCAAATCAGTTAACAACACTTTGCGAGGATTACAAATCGCTGATGCTGATCCTGCGCTGCTATTAGCCTATCAGAAGTTGCTTGACCATCTGAATAGTTGCAACCCAGAGCTTTTAAATCAAATATTCGGCTCATCTTTCTCTGCGAAACGAGAGGCTCGGAGAGCTCGAATCAGCATGTCGGATAGCGAGATTCATAAACTCAGCAATGAGGATTTAGAAAAACTTTTGGCTTTGGAAGATTCTACAAAAGTGCAGCTGGCTAAAATTGCTGAAATTCGATTCAGTGTCACAAAAGGGACTATTTCAAAACTATCGAAGGAGGCATTGCGCTTAAAACTTCAGAATCTTATTGATAACGAGAAAACACACCAAGCAATAGGAAGGGTCGCACGTAGTTCAAGTTGAAAAGTGTAACGAATGTAGTAGGCGCAATTTTATCGCTCGCCCGAAATTGCTTTAGAGTATGAGATTCACACAGGAGATCAGAGATGCCTGCCATACATCAGCTTGCGACCCTTACCTCTAAAGGCCAGATCACCCTGCCTAAACACATCCGGCAAGCACTGGGAGTTGATATAGGCGGTAAGATTGCGTTTGATTTGCATGAAGATGGCAATATTACCGTGCGCCGGGCAGAGCACGAACATCAGGATCCGGCTATCGGCGCTTTTCTTAATCTGTTAACGCAGGACATTCAGGCAGGCAAACATATTCAGTCTCTTCCTGCTGAATTAGTTCAGGCTATGGAAAAGCAATCCTTGTATAAAGCCTGTCTGGACGACAGTATTGATGGCGATGTTGTTATCTGATTTATCAATGATTTGCAGCAATGGGTTACAGCGTGATGACCAGAGTCTGTAAGCCGTTATCTAACTAACAATCATGAGGTCAGAGCCAAAGCTCTGACCCATTAATTTTTATAGCGTTACCGGCACGCCATGCTGGCTGGCGGATAATTTTATCGCATCCCATAACTGGGCCATGCGCAGGCCTTGTTGGACGTCGGATGGGTTTTCTATTTCGCCGTTACGACTTTGCATAAATACATTCATCAGGTTGTTGGCGGCTTCTTGATCTTTACGTACCACGTTACCCTGTGCATCCTCTATTTCCATCCAGCGGCCCCAGGCGCAAATGCGCACTATGGCTTGTGGGAAGAAGCACTCGATACGGGATACACAGCGGATGCTGCGGCCGCAGGCATGCAGGTTAAACAGGGTGCCGTCATTTAATTCGCCTGAAACGCTTGTCACTACATCCACCGGAAAGCCGTGGTTATGCATAATGGCGCTGATGCGGGAGAAGGGTTTACTGGTGATTTTAGATACCGTGTTCATCATATGGGCGCCGGTATCAAACATAAAACCGCCGCCGGAAATTTCAGGTACTTGTTTCCAGTGGCCTTGGTATTTGTCGGCCCAGTCTTCCCAAATTGCTGCATTAATGCTAACTAAAGCGCCGTATTTTTGGTTGGCAATGGCATCTTTCAGCTCTTGCACCAGCGGTGATAAACCGCCCTGATAAGCCACCACCAGAGTTTTAGCGGATTTTTGCTGTGCAGCCGCTAAAGCTTCAGCTTCAGCCACACTGGTTACCATAGGTTTTTCCAGCAGTACGTCCAACCCTAACTCCAGCGCCAGCAAGGCTTGTTCGGCGTGATTGGCATGCGGAGTACAGATATAGACGGCATCCAGTTGCTGGTGCTGGTCTTTTAACAACGTTTGCCAGCTATCAAAACAGAGTGGGGCAGTTTTGCCTGCTTCAGCTGCGATGTGGCAGACGTTGTCCATGGCTTTACCATTGGGGTCCATCACGCCAAGCAACTGAATATCAGAACGCACTATCCAGGTTTGAATATATTGAGTGGCTTTGGTGCCACAGCCGATAATTGCCAGTTTTAATTCCACTTCGCTCTCCCAGATGCTGCAAGGATAGTTGCCATTGCACGGCAGCATCATTTTGTCGTGCATTGCTGATCAAATTCTGCGCTTTATGCATTAGCCTGCAACACCTGTTGTTACACAATCTGCCTTAGATTAGTGCGCTTTGCTATGCCTAACTGCACCATTAAATTGCATATTGACACCGGTGTCAATAAGCGTATTATCAAAACAGACAGGGTAATTAGTACAAAAAATAGTCGTGTTAGTGTAGCTCCTCAGGGGCACAGATAACCGGCAAACAGAAATGCACTAAAGTGCAACAAAATTAAAGAGCTAGACTATGAGCTGGACGACTAAATCTCTGGTACTGCTGCCTTTGGGTGCAGTGCTCGTCGCAGCTGTTGGCTGGTGGTGGGGGGAGTCTCCATCAGCTCAACGGCAAGATCTGCCCACGCTGGTAATTGCTGAACACCGTACTGCACGGATACAGGCATTACAGCAGCTAAAACCGGCACTTGAGGCCGAATTGGGTGTGTACCTGAAAATAGTGGAATATCCGGCACCGCCGCAGGATTATTTCACTAAGCTGGTGACTGAACTACGCGCTGGCAATGCGCCCGATGTGTTTACTATTCCCCGTGATTTACAAATGGACGATCTGGCTGCTGCCGGATATCTGGCCAACCTTACAGACGCTGTTGAACAGTGGCCTGGGTATCAGCATTTGCCTGAGCTGGTTAAACAGCTAACCCGTGCCAGCTTTGATGAGCAGGTGTATGTGGTGCCTTCTATCGTGGCGGTAGAACAACTGTACTACCGGCATGATTTACTGACGGCAGCAGGTATCAGCACCGCACAGCCGCAAAGCTGGCAGGATTTACTGTCACGCAGCCAGCAAATTAAACAGCAACTGGGCCAGTACCCGTTGTTAATTCCAGCGGGGCTAACCTGGGGCATGGGTAGCTATACCGAAGGCTTTCGCTATTTACTGGCCAGCTTCAGCGATTACCAGTTACTGAATGTGGATAATCAGTATGTGTTGGCAGGTGAGGCGGTGCGTGCGTCCTTTGATTTTTACCAAACCCTGGTACAACAACAGTTGATGCCGGTAAAACCCTTACTTAACCCTGAACCCTGGGTTATCCCGAAATATGAAATGTTT
This sequence comes from Rheinheimera hassiensis, assembly GCF_022436675.1. Taxonomy (GTDB): domain Bacteria; phylum Pseudomonadota; class Gammaproteobacteria; order Enterobacterales; family Alteromonadaceae; genus Alishewanella; species Alishewanella hassiensis. Next base: position 58,269 of record NZ_JAKUJZ010000002.1, read on the forward strand.
CCCAAAGGCCAGTTGCTGATTACCACCTGTGGTAGCTGGTGCAAAGTATTCGACTGGGGGCCGGACAGCCGTAACCCGATCCCTAATGTGGACAAGGCAGTGCAAACCTGGAAATTTCCCAGTGCCGATGGTGGCGAGCCTTTTGCGTTGGCCTCGGTAGTGTATTCCTGGGGCGTTAATGCTAAATCACGCCAGCAGCAACTGGCACAGCAACTGGTGCTGGCGCTGGGCGAGGTTGATGTGGCGCTGGTTTATGCAGAAAAATTGGGCAATGTGCCGGCCCGTCTGGACGCGGCGCAGCATCCGGGTTTTGCGGCGCTGGGCAGCCGGATGGAAGATCATGCGTTGTTACCGCAAGCGCGTGCGCTGCGCACTACGGTGGGTGCCAATGCGATGATGGCCGGCGTAGCGCAAGCCTCTGAAGCTGTGCTTACCGGCCGTTCAGACGCCGGCCAGGCGCAACAACAACTGATTGATTATGTAACCAATGTATTAGGTGATCAGCAGGTAAAGCCACAGCTGACGGTGGCAGCGCTGCCAAAAGGAGGTAAGCAGCATGATTAAACTGACTTACGAAAACCGCCGTCAGCTTGGTTACCGTTTTATGATGGCTCCGGCTTTATTGCTGATGGCGGCTTTTATTGTATTTCCAGCCTTTTATGCTTTTAGCTTAAGCCTTACTGACGATGCTTTACTGGGTTTTGCTGCGCAAGAATCTTCTTTTGTTGGCCTGCGCAATTTCAGCCGTTTATTTGGTGATCCGCTGTTTTGGAACTCACTGAAAGTGACATTGATTTTTGTCATTGGCTCTGCCGTTATCGGCCAGTTTGTGCTGGGGTTTTTATCTGCCCTGGCGCTACAACGGCCGGTACGTTATAAGCCCATTTTTAATGCCATTATCTGCCTGCCCAATGCCGTGCCGGAAATGGTAGTGGGCTTTTTATGGATCTCAATGTTTGCCAGCGGTGAGTACGGTACATTAAATCGTTTTGTTGCCTGGTTTGGTGTCGATCCGCAGCAATGGCTGTATACCTTCCCGCTACTGTCGATCATTATCGTCAATACCTGGCGCGGTATTGCCTTCGCCATGATCTTGTTAACGTCGGGTTTAGCGGCAATCCCTAAAGATATTTATGAAGCGGCGAGGGTTGATGGTGCTACTGATACCCAGGTGTTTTGGCGTATTACTGTGCCCATGATGATGCCTACAATCTTCCTCTATATGTTTATTTCTACGGTAACCACCTTTGCTATTTTCGGCTTGGTGTACACCCTTAGCCGCGGTGGACCTGCTAACAGCACCGAAATACTGGGTATTTATATTTACAATCAGTCGTTTACTGCATTTCAACTGGGCTATGGTGCCGCTGTGGCTGTGGTGAGTTTAGTGGTGTCGATGATCCTTGGGATTATTTATGTTAAAGCCCTGAAGGTGGAGGTTTAGATGGTTGCTGTTGTCCGGTCTTCCTCTGAAGACGTTACTGTAACGCATCATGCATCACAGCGGCGGGCGTATCTGACGCTGGTGCTGATTTCGCTGTTTTGTATGATGCCGTTTTTCTGGGTAGTGCTGGCGGCCTTTGATCCCAAAGCCAGCCAGTTTTTACAAATTCCGCAGGGCGTTACGCTGGATCATTTCAAAAATATTTTTGCTAACGAAAGTGGTATGCGCTGGGTGCTTAACTCTGTGGTGATTGTTGGCAGTGCCACTATTTTAACCCTGATTTTTGCCGGCTTTGGCGGCTATGCGTTGTCGCGTACTCAGGCCTGGTGGAAGCGGCCGCTGCTGTACGGCATTATTCTGGTGCGGATAGTGCCACCACCAGCACTGATAGTGCCGGTGTACAAAGTGATGCTGTTTTTAAATGACTGGATAAATGGCCTGATTAACCAGTTTACCGCCGATGTAGAGCAACAACAGATGCTAAGCCGGATGTTCTCTTTTATTGACGGTTATTTGGGCTTAATTCTGATCCACTGCGCCATGCAATTACCGCTGGCTATCTGGATTATGAAAACCTTCTTTGATGCTATCCCGAAAGACTATGAGGAAGCCGCTGCGCTTGATGGCGCCAGTCAGTGGCAAACCGTGCGCCATGTGCTAATACCACTGGCGTTACCGGGTTTTGCCGCTGCTGGCTTATTTGCCTTTATTAACGCCTGGGGCGATTTTTTAATGCCACTGATGTTTACCTCGTCACCAGAGCTGCAAACATTGCCACTGGGCATGTTCCGCGCTTTCTTGCGGGTAGACGCTATTGATTACGGCTTTTTAACCGCGCTGGCTGTTATTTATACTCTGCCGGCTGTTATTGCATTTGCTTTTGCCAGAAAGTTCCTGACTCAGACTTTCTCTGGCGGCGTGAAAGGTTAACAGGATTTTGTTATGTCTCATATTGAACTAATTGATATAAAAAAGAATTACCTTGGCACCGAAGTAGTCAAAGGTATTAGTGTCACTATTGATCAAGGCGAGTTTGCCGTTATTGTCGGGCCGTCTGGTTGCGGTAAATCGACCTTGCTACGCATGATAGCGGGGCTGGAAGATATCAGCAGCGGTGAGCTGCGCATTGGCGGCAAAGTGATGAACCATGTGTCGCCGGATCAGCGTGAAATTGCCATGGTGTTTCAGTCTTATGCGCTGTATCCGCACATGACGGTAGAAGAAAATATAGGTTTTGCTCTGGCATTAAAAAAAGTAGATAAAGCTGAAATTAAACGGCGGGTAATGGAGGCGGCCCAAATGCTGGAACTGGAGCATTTGCTGGAGCGTAAACCTGCTGCCCTGTCTGGCGGGCAGCGCCAGCGGGTGGCGATTGGCCGGGCTATTGTTAAGCGACCAAAAGTGATTTTGTTTGATGAGCCATTATCTAATCTGGATGCAAAATTACGCGTACAAATGCGCACTGAGCTAATGCGGTTGCACCGCGAGTTCGGTTCTACGGTGGTATATGTGACTCATGATCAGGTAGAAGCGATGACCATGGCACAGAAAATTATTGTACTGCACAACGGTTATGTATCTCAGTTGGGTAAGCCGATGCAGTTGTATCGTGAGCCGGAAAATACTTTTGTCGCGCAGTTTATCGGTGTGCCTAAAATGAACCTGCTCCGTGGCAAATTACAGGGCAACAACTTTTATTTGCAGTCTGGTCAGGTGGTAGACATTGGTAATGGCTATACCAGTGGCAACGATTTGCAATTGGGTATCCGGCCAGAGCATTTAAAACTGCAGGCTACCAGCACTCAGGGAGGGTGGACTGTTGATGTGGTTGAACGCTTAGGAGTGGAAAGCTTTGTACACCTGCATAATGCCACCATGGAACAACTGGTAGTAAGGGTTGAAGGCGACTGCGAGTTGGCTGCAGATATACAGGTAAACCTGCAATTTGATGCCGCCAGTTGCTTTCTGTTTAGTGACAAAGGCCAGCGGCTGCTGCGTAAACCTGCGATAGAGCAAGCAGCGGGGTAGGCCCCGCTGCATTAGGATGCCTGCTATGACAAGTTATCTGTCGTGATACAGCTCACAGGCTTCCAGTGTATTCTCAACTAAACTGGCCACCGTCATCGGGCCTACACCGCCTGGCACCGGAGTGATATAGCGCGCATGCTTTACCGCTGCGCCGTATTCCACATCGCCTACCAGTTTACCGCTGTCCAGCCGGTTAATACCCACATCAATAACCAGGGCGCCCGGTTTTACCCAGTCGCCCGGAATAAATTCCGGCCGGCCTACAGCTACAACCAGCAAATCAGCACGGCGTACCTGCGCTTCCAGGTTTTTGGTAAATTTGTGGCAAACCGTTGTAGTACAACCTGCCAGTAATAGCTCCAGCGCCATTGGCCGGCCAACAATGTTGGAGGCACCCACGACAACTGCATCCATACCTTTTACATTAACACCGGTGCTTTGCAGCAGTGTCATAATGCCTTTAGGCGTGCAGGAGCGCAGCGCTGGCATGCGCTGGGCTAAACGTCCAATATTGTATGGGTGAAAGCCGTCGACGTCTTTGTGCGGGTTTATGCGCTCTAAAATGGCGGATGAATCTAAGCCGGCAGGTAACGGCAGCTGCACCAGAATACCGTCTACAGTGTTGTCGTTATTTAATTTATCAATTAATTCCAGCAGCTGTTGTTCAGTGGTATCAGAGGGTAAGTCGTAAGATACAGAATGAAAGCCAACTTCTTCACAAGCCTTGCGCTTGCTGCCTACATAAACCTGGGACGCCGGGTTTACCCCTACCAGCACTACGGCTAAGCCCGGTGCTCTTTTACCTGCTGCAACCCGGGCGCGAACCTGAGCGGCAACTTTATCTTTTGTTGCCTGGGCAACGGCTTTGCCATCAATAATTTGTGCTGTCATTTGCTTACGTCTCTGCCATGATTTTACTGTGTTATATTTTCGCACAGCTACCAGCAGAACTCCATCCTGCAATGGGCACGGCACAATAGGTTCAAATAATAGGCAATCAGTTGATTTGTGCAAAAAAAGGTTTGACGCTATTGCTGGGCGGCTGTAATATTCCGCCCCGTTGCAGCAGTGCAGCAAAGTCGGTGATTGGCGCAGCTTGGTAGCGCACTTGGTTTGGGTCCAAGGGGTCGCAGGTTCAAATCCTGCATCACCGACCAATTTTAAAATGGTTTGGTATACAACATACCTGTCATTAAATTTATAGCTTGGTAGGGCTTCGATTTGCGCCCGTAGCTCAGCTGGATAGAGCAACGCCCTTCTAAGGCGTGGGTCATAGGTTCGAATCCTATCGGGCGCGCCATAACAAGCGCAAAACAGTTTCAGTGGTGGTTGTAGCTCAGTTGGTAGAGCCCCGGATTGTGATTCCGGTTGTCGTGGGTTCGAACCCCATCATCCACCCCATCTTTCTTTGAGTTCATATAGTCGGTGATTGGCGCAGCTTGGTAGCGCACTTGGTTTGGGTCCAAGGGGTCGCAGGTTCAAATCCTGCATCACCGACCATTCTCCCTTAAGTTAAATAAGCTCACTTGGTTTAGATTCTGCATCTCGGATAAATCTCCCTTCTTTAGAGTAAATGCTTTTTTACAGCAATTATCCACAGTCAGTTATTAAACAATAAAATCCAGTTCCCAAATCCTTAAATCTTATTGTATGCTGCTATTTAATATCAGATTAAGGATGATTATCTTGATAATTGCTGAAACCCCACGCTTGCGTATCCGGCATCTTACGGCTGCAGATGCTGCCTTTACTTGCCAGCTGTTAAATGAACCCTCTTTTATTGAAAATATTGCTGATCGTGGTGTGCGCTCCAAGTTAGACGCTCTGCATTATTTGGCCGAGGGGCCAATTAAAAGTTATCAGCAACATGGCTACGGCTTATTTCTGGTAGAAACCAGCGATAATAAAATACCGATTGGGTTTTGCGGACTGCTGTTTCGCGACTATCTGCAAGAAACAGATATCGGCTTTGCGTTTGCACCTCAGTTCTGGGGCAAGGGCTATGCGCTTGAGGCGGCTTCTGCAGTGCTGCATTTTGGCTACCAGAAGGCTAAACTCAGACGTATTGTTGGCCTGGTCAGTGCCGGTAATCTCCCGTCAATTAAAGTATTAACCCGCTTAGGTCTGAGTTTTGAGAAAGTAGTGCAAGTTCAGCCGTCATTAAAAGATGTTCAGCTGTATTCCTAAACGCTGACAGAAATGTAATTAAATTACAGCTTTAGTCGTTTTTGTAGGCTGCGCTTTGTGAATGGTAGGTATTCACAATGGATATAGTTAATAAATATCAATAAGTTAATCGTTGAATGTCCCTATCTTTGTTTTTCTAAACTGTAACCTCGGTGGAATCAGGTTACAGTTTTTGCTACTATAGCCGCCGGAACAACCATTGGAGGAGTTATGATTAACCCATCCTGGCGGCGGGTCGTGCTTAAAGTTGGCAGTGCCCTGATAGCGCCGGAAAACCAGGGGTGTAGTGAACAGTTCCTGCGCCCCATCGCTGAATTTATCCGGCAGTGCCGGTTACAGGGTCTTGAAGTGATCCTGGTATCATCAGGTAGTGTGGCTGCTGGCCGCCATCATTTTAATTTTCAGCATCAACGAGTTCCTATCGCACTAAAACGGGCGATGGCAGCTGTTGGCCAGAATCAGCTAATGAATTTCTGGAGCCGCTGTTTTGACTTTCCTTGTGCACAGGTATTACTGACCCACGGTGATCTGAGCGACCGGGTGCGTCACGTTAATATTCAAAACACATTAAAACGTTTACTCGACCATCAGATACTGCCTATCGTCAATGAAAACGATACGATAGCCACTGATGAACTAAAAGTAGGCGACAACGACAATCTGGCTGCTATGGTAGCTACGGTTGCTAACGCAGATGCTTTAATTATTTGTTCTGACGTTGATGGCCTGTATACCGCAGATCCAAACAAAGACCCAACAGCCAGCCTGATCCCCGAGGTGCGTATTATTGACCAGCGTATCTATACTCTGGCCGGTGGTGCTTCATCTAAAGTGGGTACCGGCGGTATGTACACCAAAATTGAAGCGGCGGAAAAAGCTGCTGCACATGGTATAGATACCGTTATTATTGATGGCCACAAACCAGACGGTTTTCAGTGTATTTTAGCGGGTAAAAATCCGGGCACCATTTTTTATGGTCACGCTAAGCCCCTACCGGCTAAAAAACATTGGGTGCGGCACACACTCAGAGCCAAAGGCGAGATTTGGGTCGATGATGGCTGTGTCGAAGCTTTATGCCGCCAGGGTGCTTCATTGTTGTGTAGCGGTATAGTAAACATTAGCGGTGAATTTGATTCAGGTGATGCCGTTCTGGTGCGCTGTGCTTCTGGTAAGCGTAAAATTGCCAAAGGTGTCAGCCGTTTTAGTGCCAGCGAATTGTTTTCTATTAAAGGTCAACAAAGCCGCGATATCGCTTCTTGCCTTGGCTATTGTCCAACGGGTAGTGATGCGGTGATCCATCGCAGTGAAATGATGTTACTGGAGAGAATATGACTACCGATGTCGCGGCAACGATAGCCGCTAAAGCGTCACAGGCAGCTAAAGCTGTAGCAAATTTGACGACAGAGCAGAAAAACTTTGTCCTGCAGAGTATGGCAAACCACATCCGTAATGCCAGCGCTGCAATACTTGATGCGAATAAAGATGAAGTGGCCACGGCCAGTGCCAATGGCACTAGTGCAGCTATGCTCGACCGTTTAACACTGAATCATGACCGTATTGATGCCATGGCCAAAGCCATAGAGCAAATTATAGCCTTGCCGGATCCGGTTGGCGCAACGCGGCATATTGAACAGCGCCCAAACGGCATTAATATCGAAAAGCGCCGCATTGCACTGGGCGTTATTTGTATGATTTACGAAGCACGGCCTAATGTAACTGCCGACGCAGGGGCTTTATGTTTTAAATCCGGTAATGCGGTTATTCTGCGCTGCGGCCGTGAGGCTATTCAAACCAGTCTGGCCATAGCGGCGGCGATGCAACAAGCGCTGCGCGAACATGATTTGCCCGATGAAGTCGTTAGCATAGTGCCGGATCCTGATCGTGACTTAATGCTGGCACTGTTAAAACAGGATCAGTATATCGATTTGGTGATCCCACGTGGTGGTGAAGGCTTAATCCGCTTTGTTACCGAGCACAGCCGTATTCCGGTTATTCAGCATTACAAAGGTGTCTGTCATCTGTATGTTGACCAAAGCGCCGATTTAACTATGGCACTGGGGTTATTGCTTAACGGCAAAGTACAGCGGCCCGGTGTGTGTAATGCGCTCGAAGGCTTATTGGTAAACAAGCACATTGCCAGTGATTTTCTGCCGTTAGTAGCCAATGCGCTGGCACAACATGATGTTATTGTTCACGCCTGTAAAAACAGTATCGGTTACTTTAATCAGGCGCAGCCGATTGCTGATAATGAGTTTGGTCAGGAATATCTGGCGCCGGAAATCGCTATCCGGATGGTAGATGATCTGGATGCCGCCATGGCCCACATTGACCAGTTTGGCAGCCAGCATACTGAGGTTATTTGCACAGCCGACCAGGCTAAGGCAGAGCGCTTTATCCGCCAGGTAGATTCTGCCGTGGTCATGCACAATGCCTCGTCACGTTTCTCTGATGGTGGTGAGTTAGGCTTAGGTGCTGAGATTGGTATTTCTACCAGTAAGCTGCATGCTTACGGCCCTATGGGCCTTGAAGCGCTAACGACTGAAAAATATGTGGTAACCGGCAGCGGCCAAACCCGTAGTTAACAGCCGTCACTGCAGAGAGAAATTAACGCAGCAATAGTAATTTACTGACTATGCTGCGTTTTTTATTTTGTCGGCATACTGTCTTAGTACGGCCTTGTTAAGGGCTCGACGTCAGACATTTACCCCGCTATAATGCCGCGTCCTATTTTATAACAGGTCTGGTTCAGTGCTGCGTTTTGATACCAGATCACACTAGTAAGGCGTTAATTACACGCCCGTTTTTGAATTTGAGGTAACAAGATGCAAGTTTCTGTGGAAACCACTCAGGGTTTAGAGCGCCAAGTAACTATCACTGTTCCGGCCGACAAAATTGACTCAGAAGTAAAAAGCCGTTTACGTGATCTGGCCAAGCGTCAGCGTATCGACGGTTTCCGTCCGGGCAAAGCGCCGGTAACACTGATCCAAAAGCGTTATGGTCTGGCAGTATTGCAGGAAGTTGCCGGTGAGCAAATGCAGCGTCATTTTTATGATGCCATTATTGCCAACAAACTGACTCCGGCAGGCTCACCAACTTTCGCTCCTGGCCAACTGGAGCAAGGTAAAGATTTAGAATTTAAAGCCACTTTTGAAGTGTATCCGGAAGTGGAAGTTAAAAACCTGGATAAAATTGAAGTAAGTAAGCCCGTTGTTGAGATTGCCGATGCCGATTTAGACAAGATGCTGGATACCCTGCGTAAACAACACGCTAAGTGGGAAGAGGCCACAGGCAAAGCGGCAATCGGCGATCGGGTAATTATTGATTTCGTAGGTTCTATTGACGGTGAAGAGTTTGAAGGCGGTAAAGCCACTAACTTCACTTTAGAGCTGGGCCAGGGCCGTATGATCCCAGGTTTTGAAGACGGTATCGTAGGTAAGAAAGCCGGTGAGCAAGTTACTGTTGATGTTACTTTCCCGGAAGAATACCACGCCGAGAATTTAAAAGGTAAAGCGGCAAGTTTTGCTGTTACGGTAAATAAAGTAGAGCAGCAGGTACTGCCTGAACTGACTGACGAATTTGCCACCTTGTTTGGTTTAGAAACTGCCACTGTTGATGCACTGAAAGTAGAAGTGCGTAAAAACATGGAGCGTGAACTGAACCAGAATATCAAGGCTAAAGTAAAAGATCAGGTGATCAAAGGTTTACTGGCTAACAACGACGTAGACGTACCACAAGCACTGATTGCTGGCGAAGTAGACGTACTGCGTAAACAGGCTCTGCAGCGTTTTGGTAATAACGTGGATCCTAAGCAATTACCAGAATTGCCAGCGTCACTGTTTGAAGAACAAGCCAAAGATCGCGTAAAAGTAGGTTTGTTGCTCGGTGAAGTTATCAAAACGAATGAACTGAAAGTAGATGATAAAAAGGTTCAGGCGTTAATTGAAACTGTTGCTTCTGCTTATGAAGATCCGCAAGAAGTGGTACAGTACTACAACAGCAATAAAGAGCTGTTACAAAGCATGCGCAATGTAGCACTGGAAGAGCAAGCCATTGAAGTTATTCTGGCAGGCGCTAAAGTGACTGAACAAAAAGCGGCTTTTGACGAGATAATGAACCCGCAAGCCGCCAACTAACGTTGACTTATTTTGGCTTGACGGCTTTAATGGCTCGGACAACAGTTCGGGCCATTTTATTTTCTGCAACAGCAAAACCCAGCTATTTAAAGGGAACTCTGAAATATGTCTATGCCGCAACATTTAAATGATCTTGTCAGCGCACTGGTACCTATGGTTATTGAGCAAACCGCCAAAGGTGAACGGTCTTATGATATATATTCGCGCCTGTTAAAAGAGCGGGTAATTTTCTTAACCGGCCAGGTCGAAGATCACATGGCCAACCTGATTGTGGCGCAATTATTGTTCTTAGAATCAGAAAATCCGGAAAAAGACATCTATATTTATATTAACTCGCCAGGTGGCTCTGTTACCGCTGGTTTGTCAATTTACGACACCATGCGTTACATCAAGCCAGATATTGCTACGGTATGTGTCGGCCAGGCGGCTAGTATGGGCGCATTTTTATTATCTGGTGGTACTAAAGGCAAGCGTTACTGTTTACCTAACGCACGGGTGATGATCCATCAGCCGTTAGGTGGTTTCCAGGGCCAGGCTACTGATTTTGAAATTCATGCCCGGGAAATTTTAAGCATTAAAGAGAAATTAAACCGCTTAATGGCTGAGCACTGTGATAAAAGTTATGAGCAGGTTTGCAAAGATACTGAGCGTGATAATTTCTTAAGTGCGCAGCAAGCCTTGGATTATGGCCTGGTAGATGCCATATTAACCAATAGAGAAACGAAGTAATCATTTTAGGCAGCCCTGCGTTACAGGGCTGCACCGTAGTGAAAGAGGTAGTTACATGTCTGATCACCGCACTGACGGCGATAAGAACGGTAAACTGTTGTACTGTTCTTTTTGTGGCAAATCACAGCATGAAGTGCGTAAGTTGATTGCAGGCCCACAGGTTTATATTTGTGATGAATGCGTTGATTTATGCAATGACATCATCCGCGAGGAAATTAAAGACATTTCCCCGAAACGTGATGCCGACAAATTGCCGGTGCCGCGTGAGATCCGTAATCATCTTGACGATTATGTCATTGGTCAGGATCATGCGAAAAAAGTGCTGGCAGTGGCGGTGTATAACCATTACAAACGCCTGCGCAGTGCACAGCATAAACAAGATGTTGAGCTGGGTAAGAGTAATATTCTGCTGATAGGCCCTACCGGTAGCGGTAAAACCTTGCTGGCCGAAACGCTGGCCCGTTTACTCGATGTACCTTTTACCATGGCTGATGCGACCACCCTGACCGAAGCCGGTTATGTCGGGGAAGATGTCGAAAACATTATTCAGAAGCTACTGCAAAAATGTGACTACGATGTAGAAAAAGCCCAGCGTGGTATTGTTTATATCGATGAAATCGATAAAATTTCGCGTAAGTCAGATAACCCGTCTATCACCCGTGATGTATCAGGTGAGGGCGTGCAGCAAGCGCTGTTAAAGCTGATTGAAGGTACTGTTGCCTCGGTACCACCGCAAGGTGGCCGTAAGCATCCACAGCAGGAATTCCTGCAGGTTGATACCTCAAAAATTCTGTTCATTTGTGGCGGCGCTTTTGCCGGCTTAGACAAAGTGATTGAGCAGCGCTGTGCCAAAGGTTCAGGTATTGGTTTTGGTGCTGAAGTGCGCAGCAAAGAAAGCACGCGCAGCTTAAGTGAGTCTTTCCGTGATGTAGAACCGGAAGATTTGGTGAAGTACGGTTTAATTCCGGAATTTATTGGTCGGTTGCCGGTTGTTGCCACCCTAACTGAGCTGGATTTAGCGGCCTTAGTGCAAATTCTCAGTGAGCCGAAAAATGCTCTGGTGAAGCAATTTGCGGCGTTATTCGCGATGGAAGAGGTAGAGCTGGAGTTCCGGGAAGACGCACTAAAAGCCATTGCACAAAAAGCAATGGAGCGGAAAACCGGCGCCCGTGGTCTGCGTTCTATTGTTGAAGGTGTGCTGCTGGATACCATGTATGAACTGCCGTCAATGCAGGATGTGTCAAAGGTAGTGATTGACGAAACCGTGATCCGCGGTGAGAGTGACCCTATTTTGATTTATCAGAGCAGTGAGCCCGTTGCGGCTGAGTCGCATTAATCCTGTCACAGGAAAAAAAAGGAGCTGAATCAGCTCCTTTTTCGTATATGTAATTGAAGTTTTTAAAACGAACCCCATATACTGAAACATATTCGCGCCTGCAGTAACTAAATTCGAGAGAGAATCAATGACATCAGAACACGCTGAACGTTTGCATATGCCGGTGCTGGCACTGCGCGACGTTGTCGTCTACCCCCATATGGTTATCCCACTGTTTGTTGGTCGGGCGAAATCGATTAAATGCCTTGATGCAGCCATGGAAAACGACAAACAAATTTTCCTGGTTGCGCAAAAAGATGCCACGCTGGATGACCCGGCAGCGACTGATCTATATGAAGTAGGGACGGTTGCGACGATTTTGCAATTATTAAAACTACCCGACGGTACCGTTAAAGTATTGGTAGAGGGCAGCCGTCGCGCCCGTCTGGCTGAATTTACAGAGACAGACAAAGCCTTTGCGGCCTATGTTGATATTATCGAAACTGCGGAAGTAGACAGCCGTGAGCAGGAAGTGTTTCTGCGCTCTGCTATTAATCAGTTTGAAGGTTATATCAAACTGAATAAAAAGATCCCGCCAGAGGTATTAACCGCGCTGACCGGTATAGATGAACCTGCACGGCTGGCCGATACTATGGCCGCGCATATGCCGTTAAAAGTGGAAGATAAGCAAAAAGTGCTGGAAATCTTCGACGTGACCGAGCGGCTTGAATATCTGATGGCGATGATGGAGAGTGAAATTGACATTCTTCAGGTAGAGCGCCGTATTCGCAGCCGGGTGAAAAAGCAGATGGAGAAAAGCCAGCGCGAGTATTACCTGAACGAGCAAATGAAAGCTATTCAGCGCGAACTGGGTGAGCTGGAAGATGCGCCGGACGAATTTGAAACGCTGAATAAAAAAATTGAACAGGCACAAATGCCACAAGAAGTGGCAGATAAAGCCCGTAGCGAGCTACAAAAGCTGAAAATGATGTCGCCAATGTCGGCAGAAGCTACAGTGGTGCGCAGCTACATCGACTGGCTGGCCAATGTGCCGTGGAAAAAGCGCAGCAAGGTGAAGAAAAACCTTGCGGTGGCCGAGCAAATTCTTAACGCAGACCATTATGGCCTGGAAAAAGTAAAAGAGCGCATTGTTGAGTATTTAGCCGTGCAGCAACGGGTGAATAAGTTAAAAGGCCCAATCCTTTGTCTGGTTGGTCCTCCGGGTGTGGGTAAAACGTCACTGGGCCAATCGGTTGCTAAAGCGACCGGGCGCAAGTACGTGCGGATGGCGCTGGGCGGCGTGCGTGATGAAGCTGAAATTCGTGGTCACCGTCGTACTTATATTGGTTCTATGCCAGGCAAAATTATCCAGAAAATGGCTAAAGTTGGTGTGCGTAACCCACTATTTTTACTTGATGAAATCGATAAGATGGCATCAGATTTTCGTGGTGATCCGGCCGCAGCGCTGCTGGAGGTGTTAGATCCTGAGCAAAACACGTCATTCAGTGATCACTATCTGGAAGTAGATTACGACTTATCCGATGTAATGTTTTTCGCAACGTCCAACAGCCTGAATATTCCTGCGGCGTTGCTGGACCGGATGGAAGTGATTCGTCTGGCCGGTTATACCGAAGATGAAAAGCTGAATATCGCCAGGCAGCATCTGATCACCAAGCAAATTGGCCGCAATGGTTTAAAAACCAGCGAAATTGTGATTGAAGATAGCGCCATTATCGGCATTATCCGTTATTACACCCGCGAAGCTGGTGTACGTAGTTTAGAGCGTGAAATCTCCAAATTATGCCGCAAAGCAGTTAAGCAAATATTACTGACCAAAGACTTAAAGCAGGTGGTGATAAACCAGCAGAATCTGGAAGATTACCTTGGTGTGCAGCGTTATGACTATGGTAAAGCCGAAGATAGCAACCGTATCGGCCAGGTAACAGGTTTAGCCTGGACTGAAGTAGGCGGCGATTTACTGACCATTGAAGCGGCGTCGGTGATGGGGAAAGGCAAACTGACCTTTACCGGTTCACTGGGTGATGTGATGAAAGAGTCTATCCAGGCGGCGATGACAGTAGTTCGTAGCCGTGCAGCAGGCCTGCGTATCAATGAAGACTTTTATGAAAAACGCGATATTCACGTGCATGTACCGGAAGGTGCCACGCCAAAAGATGGCCCCAGTGCCGGTATTGGCATGGTAACGGCGTTGGTATCGAGCTTAACCGGTAATCCGGTGCGGGCTGATGTTGCCATGACCGGTGAAATTACGCTGCGTGGTGAAGTATTACCCATTGGTGGCTTAAAAGAGAAGCTGCTTGCAGCGCACCGAGGTGGTATTAAGCGGGTACTTATTCCACATGACAACGTGCGCGACTTAAAAGATATCCCAGATAATGTGAAAGGTGATATCGAAATTTGCGCCGTAAAATGGATAGACGAAGTGCTTGAACTGGCTTTACAAGAGCCGTTGGAGCGTGTTTCAGTGGTTGAAACGGTAAAAAATCCAGCAAAAAGCAAAAAAACGGAAAAAAATCCTGCATAGGGGCTTTTCATTCCTGTTGGCTGTGCTAAGTTATGGAAAGTTTCGACCAAGCCCTTGTTATACAAGGGCTGCAGTCAAAGCCAGAACTATTAGTTTTGCTGCTTTTTTGCTTGCAAGCGTGAAAAATGCTTGTTATAACGATGAAGCTCACTTACAGAACTAATGAAGTGTAGTTGTTGAAAATAATAACAATTGAAGGGGATGATATTGTGAACAAGTCTCAACTTATCGACAAAATTGCTGCTGGTGCAGACATTTCTAAAGCAGCAGCAGGTCGTGCTTTAGATTCGTTCATTGATGCTGTTACCGAAGCTCTTAAAGAAGGCGACTCTGTAGCATTAGTTGGTTTTGGTACTTACAGCGTACGCGAGCGTGCAGCCCGTACTGGCCGTAACCCACAAACTGGTGCAACTATTCAAATCGCGTCTGCGAAAATTCCTTCTTTCAAGCCTGGTAAAGCGTTAAAAGACGCCTGTAACTAAGCTTTAGTTTGGTACAAACACAGTGCCAGTTTTGGGAGTACATTGTAGTTAAGCTTGGCCGGTTAGGTTCTGATTAACTACAAAAGGCTGCTTAATACGCTAACCACAGTCTCCCAAAGGCTTCTCTAAAAAAAGCGCATCTGTTAAGATGCGTTTTTTTTTACGGCAACCAAGATGCGTTTTTGTTGCCTCCCAGCCGTTAAAGATGAATAAAGAGATCGTGCTAAGATGTTAGAGAGAATCAGAGAAGGCTCGCAGGGAATCATTGCCAAGTCTATTTTAGGCTTAGTGATCCTGACGTTCGCATTAGCAGGTGTTGGTAGTTATTTAAGTACGCCTGCCGAAGTTAATGTGGCAGAGGTTAACGGTGAAAAAATTAGCCGTGAAGACTTTGACCAGGCATTTCAGAATGAGCGGTCACGACTGCAACAGCAGTTTGGCGAAATGTACGCGACCCTTGCAGCCGATAGCGCTTATATGAATAATTTTCGCAGTGAAGTGCTGGAACGTCTTATCGACGAAACCCTGCAAAAGCAATTCGCTGCAGAGCTAGGCTTGCGTGTCAGTGATGATCAGGTGCGTGAAGCTATCCGCGGCATGACAGAATTTCAGGTAGATGGTCAGTTTAATAATGACCGTTACCAGGCGCTACTGCGCCAGGCCGGTTATCAGCCGGATCAGTTCCGCGAGCTGATGCGCGAGCAAATGTCGCGTAATCAACTATTAGTAGGCTTATTAAGCAGTGAGTTTGCTACAGTCAAAGATATGCAGTTGCTGGCTAAGTTACAGCAACAAAGCCGCGATATTGAGTTTGTGCGTATCGCTGCGGCTGACTTTGCCGACAAAGTTGAGCTGACTGAGCAAATGCTGCAAGACTATTACACAACTAATATGCAGCAATTTGAGACTGAACAAAAAGTTGCCATTGAGTATGTGGAATTATCAGCCGCGGCGCTGGCGTCAGATACCGATGTTACTGAGCAGCAACTGGTTGAATACTACGAAGCTAACAAAGCCCGTTATACCCGCGATGAACGTCGGCAGGTTGCGCATATCATGCTTGAAGCCGAAGAGGATGACGCTGAAGTCGCTGCAAAAGCTGAAGCTATTTTACAGCAGTTAAAAGCCGGTGCTGATTTTGCCGAACTGGCTAAAACAGAATCTGCTGACACCTTCTCTGCGGAAAACGGTGGTGTGCTGGACTGGCTGGCTGCCGGTGATGTTGACCCTGAATTTGAACGTGTTGCTTTTGGCATGACGGAAACAGGTGAACTGAGCTCTGTGGTTAGAAGTGCTTATGGTTATCACATCATTAAGTTAGTTGCTTTGGAACCGGCGCAGGTTCAGGAATTGGCAGAAGTATCGGCAGATATTGCTGAACGTATCAAGCAAGATGCAGCTACTGCAAAATTTTATGAATTGCAGCAACGCTTAGCCGAAGTGAGTTTTGAAGTGCCGGATACGCTGGAAGATGCAGCTTCGGCAGTGGACATGAAGGTTATATCAACGCCTTTATTTAGCCGTAATGAAGCGACAGAGCCTTTGTCCGCTCCCGCGGTAATGAGTAAAATTTTCGATAGCGGCTTTATTGAAGAGCGCTTAAACAGCGAGATTATTGAGCTGGATAACCAACGTGCCATTGTTGTGCGTGTTACTGATTACCAGCCAAAACGTACACTGTCGCTGGAGGAGGTTAAAGCTGAAGTTGAAGCGTCTGTTCGCGCAGAGCAAAGCTCGTTGTTAGCCAAAGCAAAAGGCGAAGAGATACTGGCAGCGGCAGCACAAAGCAGTTTAAAGGCTCAGGCTGAGCAAGCATCGCTGACGCTGGAACAAGCTACAGATACACCACGTTTTGGTGGAACTCTGGACGCGCAAATTCGAGCTAAAGCTTTTGCTATGCCTCGCCCGGCAGATAAACCGACTATTGAGCTGGCCACACTGGCAAATGGTGATACTGCACTGGTATCGGTGCTGGCAGTGAAAGATGCCGAAGTGACAATGGTGCCTGAACCTGCTCAGCTGGATCGTCTGGCAGAGCAGCAGGCCGAACAGTATTACCGTGCGGTAATTGCAGCGTTAAAAGCCAAAGCGGAAATAAGCCGTAACCTGCGCGAAGCGGTAACGGATACTGAATAACAAAGATACATTGATAAAAAAACCGTGGCTTGCCACGGTTTTTTTATGTAATAGCGCTATTAATTAGTTTGCGGCTGTAGTCATGCTCAGCGTGAGCAAATACATGCGCAGTGTTACCGTAATCGAGCGCTTTACCCTGATGCAACACCAGTAAATCGTCAGCAATATGGCGTACCAGCCGCAAATGGTTGGTGATCAGTAAGTAAGCCAGACCGGATTTTTGCTGTAACTCCAGCAACAGGTTAACAATTTGCGCCCGCAGTGATGGGTCCAGTGCGGTAAGGGCTTCATCTAAAATAAGTAGTTTAGGGTCAAGGATCAGGGCTCTTGCCAATGCTACCCGTTGCAACTGGCCGCCGGAAAACATGTGTGGGTAATATTCGCTGTGTTCATCCAGCAAACCGAGCTGTTTTAATGTCTGGCGTATTTTTAACTTGCGCTGTTGCGGGTCCAGCACTGTGCTGAAGCGCAAGACGTCGTCCAGCATCTGGCCTATTTTCTGGTGCGGGTTTAATGATTTAGCCGCATCCTGAAAAATAAACCGGATAACATGATTGTACTGCCGGTAGTGGCTTATTTTAACGTGCTGGCCTGCCAACAGGATATCGCCGCTGTCTGGTTTTTCAATTCCTACCAGCAGTTTTGCCAATGTGCTTTTGCCTGAGCCGGTTTCACCGACAATAGCCAGAGTTTTACCTTCTGACAGTGTAAAGCTGATGTTTTCCAGAGCGATAACGCTGCGCTGACTGAACCAGCCAGTCTGTTTGCGATAGGTTTTACACAGATCTTTGACTTCAAGCAGCGTGTTCATACGTCTTTTTTACCGGTTAAAGGAAAATGGCAACTGTAGTAATGATTTTGCAAACGCTCCAGTGTTGGCGTTTTTACACATTCTTTGCGTGCATTGGGGCAGCGCGGGCCAAGACGGCAGCCTATGGGTAAATGTTGCAGCACCGGAATACTGCCCGGTAGCGCATACAAGGGGGTTTTAGGCTGCAGATTAGGCTGAAATTCCGGCACGCTTTTAATCAGGGCATGGGTATAGGGATGATACGGATGTTTGATAATACTGGCAGTTTCGCCGGCTTCAACCAACTGGCCACAGTACAGTACACTCAGGCTTTGGGTGTAACGGGCTATACTTTCCAGCTCATGGCTTATAAGCAATACTGAGGTGCCTTTTAGCTGGTTAAAACTTGCCAGCAGACGAAATAATTGCGCCTGGGTGGTACTTTCCAGTGCCGTGGTCGGTTCGTCAGCAATCAGTAGTTTCGGGGCTTTGGCAATCGCCATAGCGATCATAATTTTCTGGCAAACGCCTTCAGACAGCTGGTAAGGATAGCTTTGCAATACTGCTTGGTGGTCACGTACGCCTACTTTGTGCAGTAAACCGATAACTTTGCGCCGGCGCATATATGCGCGTTTCCACCAGGGGCCTTCCAGCAGATGATCGGGAATAGCCTCTTCGAGTTGCTCCAGTATTGCGGCGGTAGGGTCAAGACTACGGCTGGGCTCCTGGTATATCATGGCAATATCACGGCCGATCACTTTACGCTGCTGGTCGTAGGGTAAACGTAGTAAATCCTGGCCACACCAGTTAAAGCGGTCGGCATTGACCAGCCAGCGCTTGTTTAGCACGCCAACAATCGCTTTGGCGATTAAGCTTTTACCTGAACCAGATTCACCCACCAGACCACGGGTTTCGCCCTCGCGCAAGCTAAGATTAACTCTGTCGACTGCACGAATTAACCCGTCCGGGGTTTTCAGCTCTATGGTCAGGTTTTTTATATCAAGTAACAGCATTAGTTTTCCCGCCGCTTTTTCATGGCGTTACGAAGGCCATCGCCCACCAGATTGACCGACAGTACTGCAGTAAAGATCAGTAGCCCCGGTAGTGCTACGCCGGCAGGCGCAACATAGATAAGATCCAGCGAGTCGGCAATAATAGCGCCCCATTCTGCAGTAGGAGCCTGAGCACCAAGCCCGAGAAAGCCCAGCGCAGCGATGTCCAGAATAGCAGTTGATAGTGCCATCGTTGCGGTTACGGTAAGCCGCTCCCAGATATTGGGTAAAATAAGCCGGGTAAGCACCTGCCAGTTGCTGGCGCCGTCTAAACGGTATGCGGTGACATAATCCTGATTCAGCTGCTCAGCTATAGCATTACGGATGCTATGGACAAATTGTGGCAATAAAGCCAGCATAATGGCCCACAGCGTATTTATCAGGCCAGGACCAAGTATGGCTACGATAATGATCGCCAACAGCAGAGAGGGGATAGTCAGCGCCAAATCGAGCACATGGTTTAATGCACTGGATTTTACGCCCTTGCTCATACCTGCCAGTACACCGAGCAACAAGCCTATCAATAAAGCGCCTACTACTGTGATAAGGGCAATACCAAAGGTATAACGGGCTCCTACCAGCATACGTGAGAACATATCGCGGCCAAGATCATCGGTACCAAAGGGATATTGTACCAATCCCTGCTCGGACCAGGACGGCGCAATTAGCAATAGGGCATCGTTTTGCAGGTAGGGATCATGTGGTGTCAGTAATGGCGAGAGCAGCGCCAGCAGAAAAAACAGAATAAACAAAACCAGCCCGGACATGGCACTGTGCTGGCGGGCAAATTCACGCCATAGCAGTAATAGTGGTGAACGGGCTTGTTGCTCATCTGGCAATAAACGAAAGCGGGCCATCTCAACGCTTCCTTGCTAAAGGGTTAAACAGCGTATGCAGAATTTCCGTCAACATATTTACACTGATAACCAGGGTTGAGATAACCAGCAAACCCGCCTGTATAGCCGGGTAATTGCGCTGATAAATGCTGTCTATCAGCCAGCGGCCAATACCGGGCCAGGAAAAAATAACTTCAGTAATCATCGCCAGCGTTATAAGGGTACTAAATTGCAGACCTATCTGGCGGATAACCGGCAATAGGGCGTTACGCAAAGCATGCCGGTACAATACTTGCGCCCGGTTAAGCCCTTTGGCGCGTGCGGTTTTTATATAACTTTGTTCCCAGACATCCAGCATAGAATCCCGGGTAAAACGGATCATCACGGTGGTGGGGAAGGTTGCCAGCACTATCGTTGGCAGCAATGTGTGGCGCAGTGCATTAAGCAGAGCTTCTGTCTGATGCTGGCTGTTGGCCAGCAGAATATCAGCCAGCATAAAACCGGTAACATGCGGGATTTCATATAAGACGCTAATGCGACCAGCCGTCGGCAACCAGCCAAGGCCGATTGAGAACAGCATAATCAGTAGCAGTGCCCACCAGAATATCGGTATTGAATAACCTGCTATCGCCAGTGCTGAAATAATACGGCTGACAATACCCTCTGGTTTTATCGCGGCAATAATACCCAGTGGAATGCCGACAAAAAATGATACCAGCAGAGCGTAAGCTGCAAGTTCCAATGTCGCTGGAAGCAGTATTTTAATTTCTTGTAGCAGCGGTTGTTTACTGGCAAAAGACAGGCCCCAATCGCCACTAAAAATACGCTGCAGGTAGGCTATATACTGTTGTATATAGCCGCTATCTAAGCGGTACTCTGCCGTTAATTGTGTTGCCATTTCAGCAGAAATATCTGTCATGCCGGTAAAGTTTTGCAGCGTATTGCCCGGAAACAGATACCCCAGGCTAAATGCCAGTATACTCAGAGCAATAAAAACAAAAGCCAGTAAGAACAGACGGCGCAGTAAATACAGGATCATTTAACATCCTTAACGGCTGTTGCCAGCGATATACCGCCGTAAGGGTTAATGTCAATGCCGCTGATGTCACTGTTAAGCGCCTGAAAGCGCTGTGAATGAGCGATACTCAGCAGCGGCATTTGTTCGGCCAGATATTGTTGGGCAGCCATGTAGTAACTACGACGTTGCTTTTGATCCGATGTCAGCAATGCCTGGCTGATAAGGCGATCAAAGTTAGCATCGCACCAGTTGGCTCTGTTAGTGCCGGTTTGGGCGGCACTGCAACTTAGCAGTGGCCGGAAAAAGTTATCCGGATCGGCATTATCGGCCGACCAGCCAATCAGCACAGAATCGTGCTCGTTATTACTCAGTTTGCGGCGAAAACTGTTCCACTCGTAAGATACTATTGTGGCCCTGACGCCAATTTGCGCAAGATCTGCCTGCATCATTTCGGCCATTTTCAGTGCATTGGGGTTATACAGGCGTTGCACCGGCATTGCCCAGATATCCATACTAAAGCCATTGGCATAGCCTGCTTCGGCCAGTAATGCTTTAGCCTGGGTCTGATCAAAAGGTAATTGTGGCAACTCAGCATTATAGGCCCAGGAAGTTGGCGGTAATACAGAGTTTGCCGCTGTGGCATAACCAAAATACACCGCCTGTAAAATGGCTTCGCGATTAATTGCCATCGCCAGTGCCAGCCGTACTTTGGCATTGTCAAAAGGTGGTTTGGCGGTATTAAATGCCCAGAAGCCCACGTTCATACTGGTACTTTCCTGCACGTCGACATCTGGCCGCTGGCTGATAAGGCCAAGCTCTGCTACCCGTGGAAAGGCCACCACATCACATTCGTGGGTGAACAGTTTAGCCATACGCCGGGCGTTGTTTGGCACTATGTCAAACACCAACTGCTCCGGTTTTGCCAGCTCGCGCCAGTAGGTCTTGTGGCGGTAATATCGTATCAGTACGTCTTTTTGGTACTCTTTAAAGCGAAACGGCCCGGTACCAACCGGATGGCTGTCAATACGGCCGGGTTGGCCTTGAGCAAGCACAGAAGCGCCGTATTCTGCAGATAAAATGGCGGCAAAATCAGTAGCAAGATTGGATAAAAACGAGCTATCCGGCCTGCTTAACTCAAACCGTACAGTATTGCTGTTGACAGCAATTACACGCTCAACCAAATTGGCCCAGTCAACACTTTGAAAAAACGGGTAGTTACCGCCGCCCTGATAATGAAAAGGATGGCTTTTATCCATAATACGGTTGAAGGTAAATACCACATCGTCGCTGTTAAATGCCCGGCTGGGGCTAAAGTATTCGGTTTGATGAAACTGCACATCCGGACGCAGCGTAAACTCATACACGGTGCCGCTGTCATTCACTTGCCAGTGGGTAGCCAGTAAGGGTTTAAGCTCGCCGCTTTGCGGGTCAATATCCAGCAGGCGGTCATATAATTGCTGGCTGATAGCATCAATAGTCGTGCCGGAAGTGACCAGTTGCGGGTTAAACGACTCTGGCGAGCCTTCAGAGCAATATACTAAACCGCTGCGCACGGTTTCAGGCAACTGCGGCTGACAGGCACTTACAACGGTTGCCATCAGCAGAGACAAAAAACGGCGCCTGGGTGCTGAGCGTATTATCTGGCTAAAGCTAACGTTCATGCTTGCTGGCTTTCCAGTAACTGATATTTTTTCATATAGCCACGTAGCTGATGATAGGTCAGATTCAGCAGTTCAGCCGTTTTTTTCTGGTTGTATTGGCTGGCAGCCAGTGCTTGTTTAATCAGGTTGACCTCAAAATCCTGCGACAGAGTTTTAAAATCCTGCACCTGGTTAAAATCGAACTGGTTACTCTTTGTTGCAACTACAGCAGTGGTAGCAACAGGCAACGTGTTGGTGTTTTCCTGTACCGGCAAGGCTTGTGCCTGCGGGCGCGGAGCTTTAATGCGCTGTCTTGGCCGGTAAGGTGATTCAAAAGGGTCTAACTGAATGTCGTGCACCGGAACATAAGCATTATTAGTGCGGTATACGCTACGCTCTACCACGTTTTTCAGTTCGCGCACATTACCGGGCCAGTCGTAGTCAAGCAGGGTGCGCTTGGCTTTTTCACTAAAACCACTGAATAGCTCAAAGCCCAGTTCGCGGGCCATATTAATGGCAAAATGTTCGGCCAATACCATAATGTCTTCCTGACGTTCACGCATCGGCGGTAAAGTAATAACATCAAACGCCAGCCTGTCCAGTAAGTCAGCACGGAATTCGCCCAGCTCGGCTAATACCGGTAAATCTTCGTTAGTCGCACAAATCAGCCTGACGTCTGTTTTTATCGAACGGCTGCCACCTACGCGTTCAAATTCGCCATATTCAATTACCCGTAACAGTTTTTCCTGCACTAACCCTGGGGTGTTCGCCAGCTCATCGAGAAACAGAGTGCCGCCATGAGCCCGCTCAAAACGCCCTTCATGGCGTTTACTGGCGCCGGTAAAGGCACCGGCTTCGTGGCCGAATAATTCACTTTCCAGCAGGTTTTCATTCAGTGAGGCGCAGTTAAGTGTAAGGTATTGCTGATCCCAGCGTTGCGACAAAAAGTGCAGACGGGCTGCAATCAGTTCTTTACCAGTACCACGTTCACCGATAATTAATACCGGCTTGTCTAAGGGCGCTATTTGTGAGACCTGATCCAGCACATTAAGAAAACTGTTAGACTGGCCCACCAGATTATCTTGTTTGAATTTTATGCTCATGGCGTGCTATTTGTTAGTTAAATTGGCTAATTAGTAGTGTATTTCATAATATCCGTCAGCAGAAGCTTTAACGCAAAATAAATAAAAATGGATACTAATCATTGGTTTAAAATAATCTGCAAAGTTGGCAAGGAAACTGAATAGATTAGGTTGTACTAAACCAGTCATTTAAGAGGTAAATATTATGGGTATTTTTTCACGCTTCTCAGACATAGTGAACTCAAATATCAACGCGCTGTTGGATAAAGCCGAAGATCCGGAAAAAATGGTCCGCTTGATTATTCAGGAAATGGAAGACACTTTAGTAGAAGTACGTTCTTCTTCTGCTAAAACCATCGCCGAGAAAAAAGAGTTGCAGCGGGTGGTAAACCGTTTGCAGGAAGAAGTAGCCGACTGGCAGGCTAAAGCCGAGCTGGCGCTTAGCAAAGAACGCGAAGATTTAGCACGCTCTGCGCTGATTGAGCGGCAAAAAGCGTCTGATCAGGCTAATGCAGTGGCAGCTGATATTACTAATCTGGACGAGCATATTAGCAAGCTGCAGGACGAAGTAGCACAGCTGCAGGAAAAGCTGGCGGATGCCAAAGCACGGCAGAAGTCTATGTTGATGCGCCAGCAAACAGTGGCATCACGCCTAGAAGTGAAAAAGACGCTGGACAGCAACCGTATTAACGATGCGATGTACAAGTTTGAGCGTTACGAGCAGAAAATTGATACGCTGGAAGCCCAGGTTGAAGCCTATGACTTAGGTAAGAAAACCCTAAAGGATGAGTTTGCTGAACTGGCTGCACAGGACAAAATTGACAATGAACTGGCGGCATTAAAGGCTAAAGTTAATCAGAAAGATCAAGACGCCTGAGCAGCAGGCGTTTAGGAGTAACTCATGGATTTGTCAGAAGTCATTGGTGTACCAATTATCCTGTTTATGATTTTTGTGGCACCGATCTGGGTAATCATGCATTACCGCAGCAAGAACAAAATGGGGCAGGGGTTGTCAGATCAGGAACTGTTACAGTTAAATGATCTGGCACACCGGGCAGAGAAAATGGCCGATCGCATTAAAACGCTGGAAGCCATTTTAGATGCAGAAAGTCCGAAATGGAGGTCTTCACATGACTAAGCTTAAGCGTGAACTGTTACGTGATGATGCCAATGGCAAGATAGCCGGCGTATGCGCCGGTATCGCCGACTACTTTGGCTGGGAGCTTTGGTTGGTGCGTATCATTACCGTATCTGCATTTTTTCTTGGTGCCGGCGGTTTGGTATTAGTGTTGTACATAGCAGCCTGGGTGGTGCTGGAAAAAAAGTCCAAAGCCGCCTTCAGAGCAACAACTACGGCTGATTTAAGCCCGGCAACAGAGAAGGTGGTAGAGGTGAAAACCCGGTTATGGCAGCGCGGCGAGGCACCAAAAGACGCGCTGCAACATTTAACCAATCAGTTTAACGGACTGGAGCTGCGTTTGCGTGATCTTGAGCGCCACGTTACATCAGCTAAATTTCAGTTAAATCGCGAACTTAACAGCCTCTAGGGTGGTAAGCCTTAGCTTATGAATGTATTTAAGCATCTTCAACATCAAAGGCGCGAGCTGACAGGCCGCGCTTTTGATCGTCATTTACGCCTAGGGGTTACCGGGCTTAGTGGCTCAGGTAAAACAGCATTTATTACCTCATTGGTACATCAGCTGACGCAGGGCGATCAGCCGTCTAATTTGCCATTTTTTGATGTGGTACGTGAACAACGTTATCTGGGCGGGCGTTTGGCAAGCCAGGTCCTGGCTGTACCGCGCTTTCCACTGGAGCAAAACCTGCAATATCTGCAGCAAGACCCACCAGCCTGGCCACCATCAACCACGGGCTGGAGTCAGTTAAGCCTGCAACTGCGCTATAAGGCCGCGTCAGGTTTGCGCTCTCACCTGCAAAGTCACAGCGAACTGGCGCTGGATATTATCGATTATCCCGGGGAGTGGTTACTGGATTTACCGATGCTGGATATGAGTTATGCCCAGTGGTGTGAGTTTAGCTGGCAGTTGTTTGCCAAAACCCATCGCAGTGCAGCGGCACAACCGTTTGAACAATTACTGCAAAAAACCAATTTGCAGGATGCCAGCGAATTACATCTGCAGCAGCTTACTGACAGCTACAAGCAGTTACTAACACAATTTCATCAAACGCCCGGTGCTTATTTGAATCAGCCTGGCCGTTTGCTGGTGCCGGGGGTATTGTCTGGCGCCCCTATGCTGCAGTTATTTCCATTGTTACCGCAGCAGGCAGAGCAACCTTCTGCCCTGGCAACCCAGTTAGAGCAGCACTACGATAGCTATCGTAAACATGTGATCAAGCCGTTTTACCAGCAACATTTTTCAGCGCTTGACCGTCAGGTTATTCTGGTCGATTGCCTGTCGGCACTGAACGCCGGTTATGCGGCTATTACCGAGCTGCAACAGGCGCTGCGGCTTATTTTACAAAGCTTCAATTATGGCCCGTCCAGCCTGTTAAGCCGGTTGTTTAAGCCAAAAATCAGTAAAGTATTATTTGCAGCCAGTAAGTCTGATCATGCTACACCCGAGCAACACAAGGCCCTTACTTTGCTGTTACAACAGTTATTACAACAGCCGCTGAAGAACAGCCAGTATCAGGCTGCTACCACTGAGGCCATGGCGATAGCAGCAATACGGGCCAGCAGCAGCGGTTTTGTGCAGGCTGACGGTTTGGCACAGCCTTGCATCAGCGGTACCGGGCTGGATCAGCAGGCACTGACCTATTTCCCCGGCGACATACCTCCAACCGTGCCGCCTCAAGCGGTGTTTGAACAACACAAGTTTGCTTTTTTACCGCTGCGGCCGCTGCCGTGGAATGACACTCAGGCTTTACCTCATGTGCGGATGGACCATGTACTGCAGTTTATCCTTGGAGACAAATTACGATGAGCGAATTAAAGCAAGCCCGTCATTTTAGCCAGCCGAAGCTGACGCCAGCCGCCGTTGAGTTAAAAAGTGCCAGTTACTACCACGATGACAACTTTGTTAGTACGCCAGCAGCAGAGCCTGCCAAGCCAGTAAAAACCAACCGCTGGTGGTGGCGCTTGTCAGCGGTAACCTTGCTGACTATTGTTGTGCTGTCGGTTTGGCAGTGGGGTGTAATGGTGCAACACAGCTGGCAGCAAAGTGTGCTGCAAGGCGGCCTGTTAAGCCTGGTTACTCTGGCAGTGCTGGTGTTACTGACAAGCCTCATCTGGCGTGAAGTGAAGCTATGGCGCCGTTTAGCCCGCAACCGGCATTGGCAGCAAAGCGCGCAGCGTATCCGCCACAGCGTACAATTTGGCGAAGCACACAAGCTGTGTCAGGCGGTGGCGGCCAGCTTGCCAGCAAGCCCTGACATTAGCGCAGCAATAGACCAGTGGCGCGCAGCAATAAAAGATGAGCATAGCGATGAAGAACAGCTGGCGCTGTTTGAACATTTTGTTTTGACCGTGCTGGATAAACAGGCACAGCAAATCATTTATCGCGCTGCTACAGATACCAGCATGGCGGTGGCAATCAGCCCCTTTGCGTTGGCCGATATGATAGTAGTGTTGTGGCGTAGCAGCCGTTTGGTGCGTGAACTGGCGCAGCTGTACGGTGGCGCTATAGGCCAGTTACGCAGTATGGTGCTGTTAAAGCGGCTGTTTGCAGCGCTGCTATGGGCTGGTGGCTCAGAGCTGATGTTGGATATGGCCTCTGACGTTATTGGCAGCGAGTTAACGGCTAAGTTATCGGCCCGGGCCGGGCAGGGGGTGATTGCCGGTTTATTGGTCGCCCGCCTAGGTAATCTGGCACAGCAACAATTACGGCCACTACCGGTAACGGCTGCAGCCAAAGTCAGTATTAAATCACTTGGCCGTGCTTTATTACAACGTTTTAGCACTGCTGCGCAAACTAAAGCTGACAGTACCGGATAAACTTTGCTGATACCGCCAGACTGCAAGATGTCTGGCGTGCTTCCATTAATATTAGTTTCTGCTATTTGTTACAGCGACTTTAACTTTCAGTAGCAGTAACTTTATGCATGACAATAATAAAAAAGCCGAAACCCTGTGTATTCACGCCGGTAAAGAAAAAAATCAACACGGTACTTTAGCCACGCCGCTGTACCAAACCTCCACCTTTATTTTTGATAACGCCGAGCAAGGCGCGGCCCGTTTTGCCGGTGAAGCTGAAGGCTATATTTATACCCGACTGGGTAACCCGACCACCCGTGAGCTGGAGCTAAAAATAGCGGCGCTGGAAGGCATGGCTGATGCCGCCGCCACGGCTACCGGCATGGGCGCTGTTGCAGCCAGTACTATGGCTTTTTTACAGCAGGGCGATCATTTAATTGCCAGTAAAGCCATTTACGGCTGCAGCTTTGCATTGTTTAACCATATGTTTGCCCGTTACGGCATTGAAGTTAGCTTTGTCGATATGACAAACCACGCTGCAATTGAACAAGCCCTTAAACCTAATACCAAAATGCTGTTTGCTGAAACGCCAATAAATCCGAATCTGGTGGTGCTGGACCTGGCCTTTCTTGGTGATTTTTGCCAGCGCCATCAGCTGATTTCAGTGATAGACAATACCTTTCTTACGCCGTTGCTGCAAAAGCCAGCCGATTACGGCATTAATATCGTGATCCACAGCGCTACCAAATACCTTAACGGCCATGGCGATGTGGTAGCGGGACTGATTGTAGCGGATAGCGAAACTATTAAAACCATCAAACTGACCACATTAAAAGACATGGGTGCCACTATTAGCCCACATGACGCCTGGTTGATTATCCGCGGTTTAAAAACGCTGTCGGTGCGGCTGGAACGCCACTGCAGCAATGCGCAGACGGTAGCAGAATATCTGCAGGCACATCCTGCGGTGCGCGAAGTGTTTTATCCGGGTTTGCCATCGCACCCTGGCTTTAAGTTTATTGGTAACCAGATGAAAGCTGCCGGTGGCGTGCTGGCGTTTGAGCTAAATGCTAGTCTGGACGACAGCCGCTATTTTATTAATCAATGTAACTTGCTTAGCCTGGCGGTAAGCCTGGGCGATGCCGAATCACTTATTCAACATCCGGCGTCGATGACACACAGCCCTTACACTGCAGAAGAGCGGCAGATGGCAGGCATCAGTGATGGTTTAATCCGTGTTTCAGTAGGGCTTGAACATGTTGACGACATCATCGCCGATCTGGCACAGGCGTTGGATAAAATGCAGCAACGCCAGCGTTAAGTCGCCAGCCTTGTAAGGCTATGTTTACGCCAGAGTAGCCAACTTTAGGCGGTAACGAGATTAACTCTTGCCGCACTATCGCTTAGTATCCGCTGTAACTAATTATCTGCTCATTATTCAAATTACAAAATGGCAGCTAAGCGGGACACTCCCGTATAACAGATTATTCAACAGGTTGTTTATGAGTAAGTCGAGTAAATATATCTCCCGTCAGTCTGACGAGCAGGGTATTATTGCCTGGTCAGATGAAGAAAACCAAATTTGGCATGAACTGATCACCCGCCAGCTTAGCGTGATTAAAGGCAAAGCTTGTGATGAATATATGGCAGGCTTGGACAAGCTGCAGCTACCCACTGACCGCATTCCGCAACTGGACGAAGTCAGTAAGGTATTACGTGCCACCACCGGTTGGGAATGTGCAGAAGTACCGGCGTTAATCAGCTTTGACAAATTTTTTGAGTTATTGGCGAATAAGCGTTTTCCGGTAGCGACCTTTATCCGCAGCCGTGAAGAGTTTGATTATCTGCAGGAGCCTGATATCTTTCATGAAATTTTCGGCCACTGCGCTATGCTTACCAACCCGGCCTTTGCCGAGTTTACCCACATTTACGGTAAGCTCGGGCTGGCAGCCAACAAGCAAGACCGCGTCTATCTGGCCCGCTTATACTGGTTTACTATTGAATTTGGTTTGTTAACTACACCTGAAGGTTTACGCATATATGGCGGCGGTATTTTATCCTCGCCCGGTGAAACTACCTACGCACTGGAATCTGCTGTGCCTGAGCGTAAACCCTTTGATGCAGTTGATGTTTTGCGTACACCATACCGTATCGATATTATGCAGCCTGTGTACTTTATGATTGAACGTATTGACCAACTGTTTGATATTGCCCATCTGGATATGATGGCTCTGGTTGAACAGGCCAGAGCACTGGGGCTGCATGCGCCAAAATTTCCGCCCAAAGAAAAACAAGCAAGTTAGGATTACAGAATGTCTGAATTAAAAGCAATGCAATGTGAAGCCTGCCGCGCTGATGCGCCTAAAGTATCTGACGCCGAGCTGCCAGAGCTGATGCGGCAGATCCCCGACTGGACGCCGGTAGTACGTGACGGTATTTTACAGTTGGAACGTGAGTTTAAGTTTAAAAACTTTAAGCTGGCCTGGGCGTTTCATAATAAAGTGGCCGAGCTGGCAGAAGCAGAAGGCCATCATCCTGCACTGTTGCTGGAGTGGGGCAAGTTAACAGTAACCTGGTGGTCGCATTCGATTAAAGGCCTGCACAAGAACGACTTTATTTGTGCAGCTAAAACAGACAGCTTGCTGTCGGCTTAGTAAAGTATTTATCTTTCCCCCGACGAGTGGTGTTATAACACCACTCGTCTCAGTTACCCGCTAAATAGCGCGTTTGTTCACATTTCTTTACAAAACTACTGGTCTCAACTCATCGTTTTACCGTATTATGCTGTTAATTACTTGGTCTTGGGGCACTTTGCGGTATGCGTTTAGAAATTCAATGCCAGAACAGGCTTGGCCTGGCACAGGAAGTATTAAATGTACTGGTAAGTTATCAGCTGGATCTGCGCGGTATTGAAGTGGACCCAAGCTTAAGCCGGATGTACGTGTCATTTCCGACAGTAAACTTTGAAAAATTTCAGGAGTTAATGACTAAGATGCGCCGCATCACCGGCGTGGAAGATGTTAAAACCACTGCTTTTATGCCGTCAGAGCGTGAGCATAATGAACTGTCTACCTTACTTAAGACATTGCCGGATGGCCTGATTGCCGTTGATATTAAAGCCAATGTTACGGTAATTAATGACGCCGCGCTCGAAGCGTTGTCGGTAGAGCATAGTGCTATTGCCGGTCAGTCATTGCAGGGTATGGTGAAAGGCTTTAATTTTCAACGCTGGTTAGAAGGCGATGATGTGCTGGCGCAAACCCGACGCTTAGAAATTCACGGCAAGCGCTTTGTTGCTGATATTTTGCCGGTGATGGTGCCGGATGAAACCGGCCATGAGATTCTGGCCGGTGCGGTGATTAATTTAAAATCTGAAAGCCGGCTCGGCCAGCATATGGTGGCGTTTAAAAAAGGCGATCAGGAAAGCTTTAACACTCTGCAGGCACACAGTAACTTAATGCGTAAAGTGGTACGCGAAGCGAAAAAAATGTCACAGCTGGATGCGCCTATTCTGATTATGGGCGAAACCGGTACTGGTAAAGAGTTACTTGCCCGGGCATGTCACGCTGCCAGCAGCCGCACCGGTAAACCTTTTTTAGCCCTTAGCTGTGCGTCGTTGCCAGACAACGTAGCAGAGTCTGAGCTGTTCGGGTATGGCGCCAATGCGTTTCCCGGTACAGCAGAGGGCAAAAAAGGCATATTTGAACTGGCCAACGGCGGTACGGTATTCTTAGACGAAGTAGGCGAAATGTCGCATCAGTTGCAAACCAAGTTGATCCGCTTTTTGCAGGATGGCAGTTTTCGCCGAGTTGCCGATGAAAACGAAGTAAAAGTCGATGTAAGGGTAATTTGTACCACGCAAAAAGATTTACCCGGCATGGTGCAGGAAGGCAAGTTCCGTGAAGATTTATACTATCGCCTTAATGTGCTGACGCTGGCTTTACCGTCACTGCGCGAACGCAAACAGGATGTGATACCGCTGGCTGAATTCTTTATTGCCCGTTTTGCTGCAAGGCTTGGCCGTAAAGCGCCAAAGTTAACCGACAGCTGTGCCAATTTTCTGCAAAATTATCCGTGGCCGGGTAACGTGCGTCAGCTGGAAAATGCATTGTATCGTGCTATTACTCTGCTTGAAGGCTTTGAACTGGATAAAGATCATTTGCAGTTACCCAGTTACAACAACGATTTTGGTTATTTAGAGCAAGATTTCGACGGTACCCTGGATGAAGCGGTAAAACGCTTTGAAGCGAACTTGTTGCGTAAATTGTTTCCTGCTTATCCCAGCTCGCGTCAGCTGGCAAAAAAACTCGGTTTAAGTCACACGGCAGTCGCCAATAAATTGCGTGACTACGGCATTAATCGCAAGAGTGTAAAAATTTAACTACGCTTTGTGCGTAAAACTATACTGCAAGGGGGCTGCCAGAGCGATTTGGCGGCCCTTTTTGATCGCTTTTTAGAAAAATCGTTATTTTGTATCTACAGCTTTACAAAACAGCGCTTTAACAACGATCAGGCTGTTATTTGTTGCCCCCTTCCTTTTTTTTGCCGCAAGCGCATTATTAGCGCCAACCAAGACGTAGTTAGGACTATAACAATGACAGATAAAATTAATCCGCTGGGAACTGATGGTTTCGAGTTCGTTGAATACACTGCTGCTGATGCCGACGGCATTCAGAAATTAAAAGATTTGTTTTATGCATTGGGCTTTACCGAAGTCGCACAACATCGCTCAAAGCAAGCCTGGTTATATAAGCAAGGCGACATTAACTTTATTGTTAATGCTGAGCCAAACTCGCAGGCAGAAGAATTTGCCCGTAAGCACGGCCCAAGTGTGTGCGCCATGGCATTTCGGGTAAAAGATGCGGCTCATGCATTAAAACATGCCGTGGCTAACGGTGCTAAAGAGTATAAAAACCAGATAGGCCCAATGGAGCTGAATATCCCGGCCGTCTACGGTATTGGCAGCAGCCTGCTGTATTTTGTTGACCGCTATGGTGCCAGCTCTGTGTACGATGTTGACTTTAAATATTATGACAACTGGCAGCTTGAAATGACCAAGCACGGTGTTGGCCTGGAAGTGCTGGATCATTTAACGCATAACGTAATGCGCGGCAATATGAATACCTGGGCCGGCTTCTATGAAAATATCGGTAACTTCCGTGAAATCCGTTATTTTGATATTGAAGGTAAGCTTACTGGCCTGGTATCAAAAGCGATGACAGCGCCATGCGGCAAAATTCGTATTCCTATTAATGAATCCTCTGATGACAAATCACAGATTGAAGAATTTATCCGCGAATACAAAGGCGAGGGTATCCAGCATATTGCGCTGACAACCGAAGACATCTATGAAACTGTGCGCACTTTGCGCAGCCGTGGCATGGATTTTATGCCAACACCGGAAACCTACTACAACAAAGTAAATGACCGTGTAGTGGGCCACGATGAAGACTTAGAGCAACTGCGTGACTTACGTATTTTGATCGACGGCGCGCCAATGAAAGATGGCATTTTGCTGCAAATTTTCACCAAAACCGTGATTGGCCCGGTGTTCTTTGAAATTATCCAGCGTAAAGGCAATGAAGGCTTTGGCGAGGGTAACTTTAAGGCACTATTCGAGTCTATCGAAGAAGATCAAATTCAGCGCGGAGTGTTAAGCAATGCGTAAATGGGCATCGTTTCCGTTAAAGGAAGGTGATGTATCAAGACAGGCGCACGCAGATTTTCCTGAGCAGGCGATATATGAGCGTGAAACCGGCCGCAGCGGCTTTTTTGGCCCGGCCACGCACTTTCATCACCGCCATGCGCCTACCGGCTGGATTGACTGGCAGGGGCCACTGCGGCCACACCTGTTTAACTTTAATGACATAGGTGCCGATAACACTAATTCGCCGTGGGCCGTGCCAAATTTGCTGTTTAATGCGCATTGTAAAATGCGCACCTGGCGGCTGAATGACAACATGAGCAAACTGGTGCGCAACGCCGACGGTGATGAGCTGCTGTTTATCCACGAAGGCAGCGCCGAGCTGTATTGCGATTACGGCCATATGACAGTGCGGGACGGCGATTATATTGTTATTCCGCGCTCTACCATGTGGCGGTTAGAGCCAAAACAGCCGATGTTTATCCTGCTGGTTGAAGCCACTAACGACAGCTATCAGCTGCCAGAAAAAGGTTTGGTAGGTAACCACGCTATTTTCGATCCGGCTATGCTGGATACGCCAAAAATTGATGATGCCTTTAAAGCCCAGTACAGCGAGCAGCAATGGCAGGTAGAAGTAAAACGCCACGGACAGGTATCGGTTATTACTTATCCGTATAACCCGCTGGATGCTATTGGCTGGCATGGCGAATTAGCAGTAATGCGCATTAACTGGCGCGATATCCGCCCGCTGATGAGCCATCGCTATCATTTACCACCGTCGGCGCACACTACCTTTGTCGCCCAACGCTTTGTGGTGTGTACCTTTGTGCCACGGCCGATAGAAAGCGATCCGGGTGCACTAAAAGTACCTTTTTATCACAACAATGACGATTACGATGAAGTGCTGTTTTATCATGCCGGTGATTTTTTCAGCCGCGATAATATCGAAAAAGGCATGGTTACTTTCCACCCGGCCGGTTTTACTCATGGCCCGCACCCGAAAGCTTTTGCGGCGGGGCGTGAGTATAAAAAGAAATTTACCGACGAAGTGGCAGTGATGCTTGATACCCGTGATGCACTGGAAATAGGCACTGCGGCGTTGGCCACGGAAAACCCGGAATACGTTAACAGCTGGAAAGTAAAACCTGAGCAGGCGAAGGAATAATAATGAAGTTAGCAAGTTTAAAAAATGGCAGCCGTGATGGCTTGCTGGTTGTCGTCAGCCGCGATTTAAGCCGCTGTGTAGCCGCGCCGGCAGTAGCCGCTACTATGCAGCAATTGCTGGACAGCTGGGCACAGTTAAGCCCGAAGCTGGAAGAAGTGTATCAGGCGCTGAACAGCGGCAAAGTAGACGGCGAAATGGCGTTTGACGAAGCTCAGTGTGAGTCGCCTTTACCACGTGCATATCAGTGGGCCGATGGCAGCGCTTATGTTAACCACGTAGAGCTGGTGCGCAAAGCGCGTAATGCCGAAATGCCGCCAAGCTTCTGGACCGATCCGTTAATGTATCAGGGCGGTTCAGATGATTTTATCGGCCCGCGCGACAATGTTGAAGTGGTCAGCGAAGACTACGGTATCGACTTTGAAGGCGAAGTAGCAGTAATTACCGACGATGTGGCGATGGCGTGCAGTGCTGATGAAGCGCGCAGCAAAATCCGCTTATTTATGCTGGTCAATGATGTCTCCTTGCGTGGCCTTATTCCGAATGAGTTAGCCAAAGGCTTTGGCTTTTTTCAATCTAAGCCTTCATCTGCGTTCAGCCCAGTAGCCGTAACACCGGACGAGCTTGGGGCTGACTGGCGCGATGGCCGTGTACATCTGCCGTTGCTGTCGACTTACAACGGCAAACTGTTTGGTAAGCCAAATGCTGGTATCGATATGACGTTCGACTTTGGGCAGTTAGTCGCGCATGCAGCGAAAACCCGTAATCTGGGCGCCGGGGCTGTTATCGGCTCTGGTACAGTATCGAATAAGCAGGGCACCGAATATGGTACTGCTGTGGACGAGGGGGGAGTAGGTTACAGCTGTATTGCTGAAATTCGCATGATTGAAACCATTCGGGATGGTAAGCCGGCTACTGCTTTTATGAAGTTTGGCGATACTATTCGTATGGAAATGCTGGATGTGCAGGGCAATAGCATCTTTGGTGCCATTGACCAGCAAGTAGTGCAATATAAAGCCTGAGTTTGACTCAGATTCGGTAGCATCACTGCGTACATTTTTTCCGCGACACGCCGTAAACCCATCCCTGGGGGCTCGACTCAGGCATCCATGCCTTCAACGGTCGCGGAAAAAAGTACATCTGTGCTTCTACCTGGTTCAACTTCAGGGGATAACAATGAAACTCTACGGTTACTGGCGCTCTTCAGCAGCATATCGTGTGCGTATCGCGCTAAACTTAAAACAACTGACGTTTGAAAATCTGCCGGTGCATTTGGTAAAAAATGGCGGCGAGCAACACAGCCCTGACTACAAAACACTAAACCCGGCAGAACTGGTACCTGTGCTGGTAGATGATGATCTTAGTCTTAACCAGTCGCTGGCCATTATAGAATATCTGGACGAAACCTATCCGCAGCCGGTGTTATTACCGAAAGAACCCACAGCACGGGCCAAAGTGCGCGCGCTGGCACTGGATATTGCCTGCGATATGCATCCGCTGAATAACCTGCGCGTATTGCAATACCTTACCGGGCCTTTAGCCTTAACTGAACAGCAAAAGTTAAACTGGATTAGCCATTGGCTTAATACCGGCTTTAGCGCATTAGAACAACGCTTAAAACAAAGTGCCGGGCAGTTTTGCTTTGGCGATGAGGTAACGTTGGCAGATATCTGTTTAGTGCCGCAAGTTTATAATGCCCAACGGTTTGCGTTGGATATGTGCGCTTTTCCTACTGTGATGGCCGTACACCACAATTGCCAGCAACTTGCCGCCTTTGCTCTGGCAGCCCCTGAGCAACAGCCAGATGCACAAATAAGCTAAGGCAAAGTAAAATGTTGCTGCCGTCGTGTAATCACGGCAGCAGCATTTCATCTGTTTTGCTAGACGATTAGCTATATTCGCCTATGCTTATACAAATTTCTGTCTTCCAGATACAAGTCCACATTGCTTAGCTGACAGCAACATGCTGTAGTAGAGCCTGATCAGCGTTAACCGTGCAGCGGCCAATATAGCCGAAGAGGTACAAAATTATGAGTAAACTAATGGCCGCAGTGAATCAGCGGACAAATCTGGTAGGTAACAATCGGCTGGAGTTACTGTTGTTTCGTTTGTATGGCCCCCAGCCGTTTGGCATTAACGTGTTTAAAGTGCGCGAAGTGTTGCAGTGCCCGGAGCTGACAGAAATGCCTGGCTCCAGCCCGCATGTGCGTGGTATTGCGCATTTACGTGGTGTACCGGTGATGGTAATTGATTTAAGCCAGGCTACCGGTGGTAAACGTATTGAAGATTTATCTACTGCTTATGTACTGGTAACCGAATACAACCGCCATACGCAGGGTTTTTTGGTAAGCGGTGTCGACCGCATTGTTAACACAAACTGGGATCAAATCATGCCCCCGCCCAAAGGTGCGGGGGCAGGGCATTACCTGACCGCTGTTACCCAGATTGACGGTAAGCTGGTACAAATTATTGATGTAGAAAAAGTCTTCGCAGAAATAACACCAATCAACGAAGACGTCAGTGAAGATATTAAAGTAAAAGCGACAGAGCGTAACTTTAAAGACTTGATTGTGTTGGTAGCAGATGACTCTGCAGTAGCACGTAATCAGGTAAAGCGCGCGCTTACGTCAATTGGTATTCAGGTTGAGCTGGTTAATGACGGTAAATTGGCGCTGGATTGGTTAACCGCCAAAGCGGCAGAATTAGGCGGCGATATTTCTACAAAAGTGCCGTTACTGATTTCTGATATTGAAATGCCGGAAATGGATGGTTACACGCTGACAGCAGAAATAAAAGCTAACCCGGCACTGCGACAAATGCATGTTGTGTTGCACTCATCGCTTAGCGGTGTATTTAATGAAGCCATGGTGAAAAAAGTAGGCGCAGATCAGTTTATCGCTAAGTTCCACCCTGACGAGCTGGTTTCAGCAGTACAAAAATGGATGCAGGCAGACTAAAGCTGATTCTGGATTGAAAAAGTAGACAGGCAATAAAATGAAAGTATTTTCTCTACCCAAAAGGCCGCTGAACCGCGCTTTAGTTTACGCGGGCTTGTTCGGTATTATATTTCAGCTAACGGCGGCATGTTACGCCTGGTGGCATGATATTGGTTTACAGGCCAGCTGGTTTTTAACCTTATTAGCACCTTTACTGTGTATTGCATCCGGAACGGTTTCTGCGTTGCAATTACAAAAAGAACCAGATTAACCGGCTATTTGCGCGGTTTAAACATACCCTCTACCCGCACATCGCGGATCCCGGTTTCGGTAAAGTAAAAATTTATCTGGCCGGGACCGCGGTTAAAATAATAGGTCTCATCGTTTAGTTGCAGCACAAAGTTTCCCGGTGCATTTACTGCCAGCGGATCAGCAAACAACTTTATAGAGTATTGCTCCAGTTGTAATTCAAAACTGCTAAGTGGCTTGTTAACAAAGTCAGGCACCCAGACATGACTGTTATCCTGCAGAATGACAGCAATAGAATATTTTTGTGGGACAGAGGGCACATTCAAGCTTTGCTTGCCAACAATAAAGCGGTAGGTACCATCCTGACGAAAGTAACTAAAGCCGAAATCGAATGTCTGGCTGCTATTGTCTGTAAGCGTTACCTTGCCCTCGCCACTGATATCAAACTGTGCCTGACTCAATGGTGTGAACATTAACGCTGCGCATAACAGCAGATATTGCAATTTCATGATATTGGCCCCGAATAATACCAGCCCCGTTAGCGGTTTATACCTGCGTCATACTAACCATTAGTTTCAGCTGTTGGCCTGGCTGCAGGTAGTTGCCGGTATTAATATTGTTCCACTTTACAATGTCAGACACTGAAACGCTGAAACGTTGTGCAATTCTTGCCAGAGAGTCGCCTTTGCGCACCTTGTAGGTGACCGTACGGGATATTCCCTTGTCACCTGTTGCAGTGATAGGTTGCCATATCGCTAGCTTTTGGCCTGGCTTAAGTGCAGAGCGCTGCGCTATAGCATTCCACTTTGCCAGTTCAGCCACTGTAACCTTGTGCTCACGGCTAATATCCCACAGGGTATCGGCATCTTTAACAATATACTCCAGCTTAGTGCCGTTATTACCTTTTTGCTGTGCTTTGGCTATCCGGTTTGGCTGGCTCAGGCTGTAATTTTGCTCTTCAGCAGAAGATACCGGTAACAGCAAATGCTGGCCAAGGCGAATGGTATTGCCATCAAGTTTATTTATACGCTGAATAGCACTGATATTAGTGTCATGCTTTTGGGCAATTTTACCAAGAGTATCGCCTTTAGCTACGGTGTAACGTTTCCAGCGTAGCCATTCTTTAGTAGGCGTTTGCGCCAGCTTTTGCCGGAAGGTTTCTACCTGATGTACCGGCAGTACTAAATGGTGCGGACCGTCGGGATCAGTGGCCCATTGGCTGAACCCCGGGTTTAATGCCTGTAGTTCAGCAATACTCAGCTCTGCCATCTCTGCGGCTATGGCCAAATCAATTTGATTGCCCACTTCTACCACATCAATTTTCGGTTCATTGGCAATAAACTTCCAGACAATATCAAATTCATCCGGGCGCTTTAGAATATCTACCAGTGCCAGCAACTTAGGCACATAAGCGGTAGTTTCGGAGGGTAAATCCAACGACCAGAAATCTGTGGGTAAACGCTTTTGCTTATTGCGTTGAATAGCTCTTAAGATCCGGCCTTCACCAGAATTATACGCGGCAATGGCGTTGAGCCAGTCACCTTCGAGTTTATCGTGCAGATACTGCAGATAATCTAACGCCGCCCGGGTGGAGGCCACTACGTCACGACGGCCGTCATACCAGAAGTTTTGTTTTAGACCAAAACGCTTACCGGTAGCAGGCATAAATTGCCACATGCCAGAAGCAGCAGCATGAGAATAGGCAAAAGGATCAAAAGCACTTTCTACAATAGGCAGCAACGCCAGTTCCAATGGCATTTGGCGTTTTTCCAACTCTTGCACGATATGGAATAAAAACGGCTGGGCACGGCTGGCTACTCTGTCCAGATAAGCCTGATGGCTGCTGTAAAAGTTACGTTGCTCCACTATCGGCCGGGTTTGTGGCACATTAAAACTCATTTGCAACTGAATGCGTTGCCATAAATCTTCTAATTCTGTGGCATCAAGTTCAATAATATCGTTGCCTGAGGGTTGGCCTGCACTCCATAAACGATTGGCTATTTGCTCGGCACTGGCGGCGTGCTTATGAAAATCTGCCGGCTTGTTTTGTGGGGCTTTTACTACAGGAGGTATGTTAGTTTTGTCAGTGCTATTTGTACTAACACATCCTGCAAGGATCATGGCTCCAGCCAGGGCAGATAATCTTCTCAGCATTATTTTGTTCCACATGTAAAAAATCGAATGTTACCTGTTCGGTCACTGAATGCAAGTCAGCTTTTAAACTGGTCCTTACTGGCTCTTAACCAGCTAAACAACGCCAAGGCGGTATTTTTTTGCCATTTTTCCTGTAGGTTTTTGTTATTACAGCGTAAAAATGGATTAATTTGTTTCTCTTTTGCTAACACTGCAGGCAGGGTTGGCTTTTTTGCCAAACGTAAATCATGACAACGTTGCGTGTATTCGAGTAGTGCCGCGTTATCTGGTTCCACAGTTAAAGCAAATTTTAAATTAGACAGGGTGTACTCGTGGGTACAGTAAATCTGGGTGCTGTCGGGTAACGCCAGCAACTTCTGCAGCGATTGCCACATTTGTTGCGGGCTACCTTCAAACAGCCTGCCACAACCTGCGCTGAATAAGGTATCACCAGAAAACAAAACCGGTGCTGAATAAAACGCAATATGGCCTAAAGTATGTCCCGGTACAGCAATAACAGCAAAAGTAAGCCCTAACTGAGCAATGACAACCAACTGATTATCGCTCACAGTTTCTGTCAGCAGCGGTATGCGACTAACTTCCATCTCCGGGCCTATTACCCTGACATGCGGAAATTGCTGCTGTATTGCTGCAATCCCGCCGGTGTGATCGGCATGGTGGTGTGTAATCAGTATCGCCACAGGTATTTTTTGCTGTTGTTGTAAAAATCCCAAGACCGGGCCGGCGTCACCGGGGTCAACTACAATGCAACTGGGGTTGTCTTGCTGACATAACACCCAAATATAGTTATCCTCAAACGCTGGCACTGGAGTAATGTGATACATAATGACAACCACCTTAATGAATCCGGCTGTTAACTTAACATGAAACCGGCACTGAGCGAAAAAGACCGTACTTCGCCGTCAGACTGGCAACAGTTTACGCAAGGGCAAGCGCTGGCTGATGCGATATCCCGTCAGTTGCAGCCCTGGTGGCAGCAAATTTTTGGTTACTACATGCTAAAAGTCGGTGATCTTAGCTGCCAGCTGGATACCAGTAACTGCAAAATTCAGCACCATATCGGTGTCGGCCGCTTCTGCCCGCAAGCCATGTTACTGGCTGAAGCAGATGCTTTACCTATTACTGAAAACAGTGTAGACGCTGTGTTGTTAAGCCATTGCCTGGAATATACTGCAGATCCACATCATTTGGTACGCGAAGCACACCGCGTGCTGGTGCCTGATGGTTATTTGTTGCTCAGTGGTATTAATCCATACAGTAGCGTTGGTTTATTAAAGTGGCTGCCAGGGCTGGCGCATAAGTATCCATGGCATGGCCGGTTTTTCAGTGCATCACGTATTAAAGACTGGCTGCATCTTATTGGTTTTGAAGTGTTGTCAGAGCAGCGTTTCTTTTGCTCTGCCATGCTGGCAAAAGAGTATAAGGCAACCCGCTGGCAGCTGTGGAACGAACAATATATGAATTATTTCGGCGCTAGTTATTTGCTGGTCGCCCGTAAACGCGAGCTGCCGCTGACACCTATTAAACCAAAGTGGCAACTCAGCCCGGCTTTTGCGCAGCAGGTTAAAGGCGTTAGTGCCCGACAGCGTTCAGATTAGTTTTGCTGCATATAGCGGTTAACACCCGCTATAGCATCGTCTGCCGCCAGTGTCATAAAATGCAAGCGTGAGTTTTCAGCTTCCGGCGGCGGGCTTATCTCAAAGCCCAGGCTGGCATAACATTGCAGGGCAATATTGTTGTGCCGGTGTACGTACAGCGAAATATTACGGTATTGTTGGTTTAGCGCCTGAATGATCAGCTCACTAATCAACGTTTTAGCCAAACCTTTGCTGCGTTGCTGCGGGTGGATAACCAACCTGGCCAGATGATGGCAGCCAAAACGGTCACAAACCTGGCCAAAGCCCAGTACGGTATTGTTGTCGCTATCAAGTAAGCTGTAACTTTGGGTGCCGGGCCGGCACAACAGTTGAAGAAAACGCAGCTCGGTGCACGGATAATCAAAGTTATCGCCGCCCCAGCTTTGTTGTTGCTCAGCACTACTAAACCAGTGTTGCAGTTGCAGCATTTCACCGACACTGGCCAGTACCAGTTGTGTATTCATTTAGTTCTCTGTCAAAACGCCTAAGCGGCTTTACCACATTAAATCATCAGGAATTTTAAAGTCGGCGTAGGGGTCGTCTTCATCTACCTGTTGTTGTTTCACATTCAGCACAATAATACTGTCGCTCTGGCGCTGCTTAATTTTTTCGGCAACGGCGGCAGGTACCAGATAATACTGCTCGTCTTGCTTAGCAATGGCTAACAGGCCACGGCTGAGCTCATCATGCAGTTTGTTATTAACATACAGCCGCTTGACCAGCTTTCCATCGGTAAAGTTGTAGGCCACTTCGCCCTGAGCTTTAATGGTGTTGTTACTAATAAGCTGTTTAACCTGTGCTGCGATTGCTTTTTGCTGCAGTGCGGCTTGTTTTTGCTGGTTTAAAACACGGTCGCGCTCTATTTGTTGCTGGCGTGCTTGCTCTGCCAGCACACTGGCTTCGTTAACTATTTTCTGGTTCTTGCCAGCCTGAACTTTCTGCTGGTGCTTCTCTTTTTTTACAGCCTTCAGCTTTTTGGCATCTGCCAGGCCAGCTTTTAACAGTTGTTCTTTTAGTGCATTACTCATGGTGTGCCCTGATTGTTCAATGCTTTTAGCGGTTGTTGTAATGCGCTTATAGTAGCGCAAAGGCTGCCAGTTAAGAAATCAAACTAACTCAATTTGCCAGCTTCGGTTATCATATAGCGGTAATTTAAGGTTTAAGAGGTTCACTTT
The DNA here is from genome assembly GCF_022436675.1 of Rheinheimera hassiensis. GTDB lineage: Bacteria > Pseudomonadota > Gammaproteobacteria > Enterobacterales > Alteromonadaceae > Alishewanella > Alishewanella hassiensis. The sequence goes on from NZ_JAKUJZ010000002.1 coordinate 100,577, forward strand.
GCCATTTAATGATTTATCGCTTGATCCGCGGCTAATGCGCTCGGTACAGCATCTGGGCTTTGTTAAGCCAACTGAGATACAGCATGAGGCCATTCCTGCTGTGATGGTTGGCCGTGATTTAATCGTGTCATCGCAAACCGGTTCAGGTAAAACGCTGGCTTATTTATTGCCAATGATGCAACGCTTACTGAAAAGTCGACCGTTGTCCAAGCGTGACGCGCGGGCGCTGATACTGGCGCCGACACGTGAATTAGCCAAGCAGGTGTATGCGCAGCTGCGCTTGTTTGTGTCTAATACACCGTTAACGTCAGCGTTGATTGTCGGTGGTGAAAACTTTAACGATCAGGAAAAGCTGCTTAAACGTGAGCCAAACATCATTGTCGCCACGCCGGGCCGTTTTGTTGATCACCTTGAGCATAAATCAGTATTTATTAATGGCCTGGAAATGCTGATCCTCGACGAAGCGGATCGGATGCTGGATTTAGGCTTTATGCCGCAGCTAACGGTGATCAATAAAGCTGCAGATCACCGTTTACGCCAGACTTTGCTGTTTTCTGCCACATTAGATCATGCAGAAGTAGATGAACTGACATTGGCATTGCTGAAAAATCCGTACCGCGTTGCTATTGGTGCATCGCACCAGCAGCATCAGGATATTAGCCAGCGGTTTTTTCTGGCTGATCACCTTACTCATAAAGAAGCTCTGCTACAGCACTTTTTACAGCAGGATGATATTAAGCAACTGATTATTTTTACCGCCACACGCGAAGATGCCGAGCGCTTAGCGCTGCTGTGTGAGCAGCTTGGCCGCAGTGCTGTGGCGTTAAGCGGAAAATTAACGCAAAGCAGCCGTAATGCGGTAATGCAGGCTTTTGCTACCGGCAAGCACCAGGTATTGGTTACTACTGATTTAGCCTCGCGAGGCCTGGATTTATTGCAGGTGTCGCACGTTATCAACTTCGATTTGCCCAAGCACGCAGAAGAGTATGTGCATCGTATTGGCCGTACCGGCCGTGCTGGCGCCAAAGGCCAGGCGATTTCATTGGTTGGGCCAAAAGATATAGCAGCACTGGAGCGCATAGAAGCCTTTTTACGCCAGCCAACCAGCTTTACTGAAGTAGAAGGATTAGCTGCTAAGTTTGACGGTAAGCCCAAAGTCGCAAAGGATGCAGTTAAAGCTGTAGCCGGTAAAAAGGCCGTGCAGGGTAAAGCCAAAGCTAAAACTAAAACTAAAGCGGTTAAGCCGCTGACGAAAAACGCACCGCAGTTTTTTGAAGGTGGAGACGATGGTTTAGCTCCGGTAAGGCGTAAACAAAAATAAATTAACACTGATTATTTTTTCAGCACTATTGCTGCTACACTAAAATTGTTGCTGTTTAGTATGCTGACAACAACAGGGTTATCAGTAACGTGGCTCATGTTGCTGGTACGGTCAGAGCAGAAATATTTTCTGTGCGGCAGGCAAGGTTATTGACCCCTTATATGGCTTACCTGATAATGAGGGCGAAAATATATGCTAGCCAGCTGAGATGGCCGGTTATATTTAAGTCGCCAGCGAGCTGGCAAATTTAGTTAAAGTAAGAGAGTGTTATGTCACAGTTAATTTCCGGTTCAGTTAAGTGGTTCAACGAAGAGAAAGGTTACGGTTTCCTGGAGCGTGATGGTGGTAAGGACGTTTTCGTTCACTTCCGTGCGATCAACGGTACCGGACGTAAAACTTTAGTTGAAGGTCAGAAAGTTACTTTTGAAGTAACTGAAGGCCAAAAAGGCCCACAAGCTGAGAACGTAACTGTTATCGGGTAATTCCGGCCAGGCTTGCATAAAACCGGCTTTTGCCGGTTTTCTGTTATCTGCAAAGCACTAATATTGGCATTTATTAAAACGGCAAGGCCAGTTGCTGTAAAGCCGCAGTTTTAAAGCCTATTTGTAAACCTATTAATCTTACCCCTTGTTGCTGGCGCCGTTGCCAGGCTTCATCCAGTAGTGGTAGCAGTTTATCAAGCTGTAATGGCTGGCCTTGTTTTTCTACGGTAGTCTGGCGAAAGTCACTGAACTTCAGTTTAATACCCACTTTCTGAATCGGCGTCAGCCGTCCTGCAGCGGTGTTGCTGTAGTGATCCAACCGGCGTTGTAACTGCGGCAGCAATTGGCTTAGTGTTTCTACGCACTCGGTATATTGCAGTAAATCATGCTCAAGCGTGCGTTCTACCCCCAGCGATTTTCGCTGCTCGCGGCTGCATACCGGCCGCTCATCAATACCCTGGCTGCGCTTTAACAAGCTATCGGCCAGGCTGCCAAACTGTTTTACCAGCAAAGGTAGCGGGGCGCTGGCAATATCGGCGCAGTAGTTTAAGCCCAACTGACTTAAGCGCTCGGCTGTTTTAGCTCCCACACCTGGCAAGCGTTTAAGCGGCAGTTTTTTAACAAAGCTGCTTACATCATCGGGGGTAATAACGCATAAACCATCGGGCTTATTTTCATCGCTGGCAATTTTTGCCAGAAACTTATTCGGTGCCACACCGGCAGATGCGGTAAGGCCGGTTTCAATAAAAATACTGCGGCGGATATCTTCAGCAATACGGGTGGCACTGCCATGAAACAGCGGGCAATCGCTGACATCCAGATAAGCTTCATCTAATGACAATGGCTCTATGCTGTCGGTATAGCGGGCAAAAATGGCCCGGATTTGCCGGCTGGCGGCACTATATTTTTCCATATTGCCGCTGAGTAAGGTTAAGTGCGGGCATAGCTTTAATGCCTGGCCGGTTGGCATTGCTGAACGCACGCCATAAGCCCGGGCAGGGTAGTTGCAGGTAGATATTACGCCGCGAGCTTGCCTTGAGCCACCAACAGCAATAGGAATATGCTTCAATGCGGGGTTATCGCGCATTTCCACAGCAGCAAAAAAACAATCCATATCTATATGTATAATTTTGCGCATGCAAACACCGGGCTGTTTTTATATACAGTATATTAGGCCGTGTTTTCTATGATGTAAAGCTTGCAACACAGAGTTGTCTGGTCAAATCAGCAGTGCTTTTGGGTTTTAGATGTTTAGATGGCTAAGTTGAGAGTGCATAAAGTCGTTTTTAAAGGTAGAATGGCGGCCAAATTTTACTAAGCCAGTTTTGATTCAGCTGAATTTGATTAAGACTACGCGTGCAAGCCGCGCCAGGAGAGAGCATGTTAAAGCGTGATATGAATATTGCCGATTTTGACCCACAATTATGGCAAGCGATAACCGATGAAAATGACCGTCAGGAAGCCCATATCGAGCTTATCGCGTCAGAAAACTATGCCAGCCCACGCGTATTGCAGGCGCAAGGCTCTCAGCTGACCAATAAATATGCTGAAGGTTACCCACATAAACGCTACTACGGTGGTTGTGAGTATGTCGACGTTGCTGAAGATCTGGCGATTGCCCGCGCTAAAGAACTGTTCGGTGCAGATTACGCTAACGTGCAACCACACTCCGGCTCACAGGCTAACTCTGCGGTATTTCTGGCGCTGTTAAATGCAGGTGACACTATTTTAGGCATGAGCCTGGCTCATGGTGGCCACTTAACTCACGGCGCCCATGTCAGCTCATCCGGTAAACTGTATAAAGCTGTGCAGTACGGTCTGCACCCAGATACCGGCGTAATTGATTATGACCAGGCTGAAGCACTAGCACTTGAGCACAAGCCAAAACTGATTATTGCCGGTTTCTCGGCCTATTCTGGTATTGTTGACTGGCAACGGTTTCGTGATATTGCAGACAAAGTAGGTGCTTACCTGATGGTAGATATGGCCCATGTTGCTGGCTTAGTGGCCGCTGGTTTATATCCGAACCCGGTACCGGTAGCTGATGTGGTGACGACTACCACACATAAAACGTTGGCAGGCCCGCGCGGTGGTTTAATTTTAGCGCGTAAGAACGAAGAAATTGAGAAAAAGCTGAATTCAGCGGTATTCCCCGGTGGCCAGGGCGGCCCGTTAATGCACGTTATTGCTGCAAAAGCGGTAGCCTTTAAAGAGGCACTGCAACCTGAATTTAAAACCTATCAGCAGCAGGTATTGAAAAACGCTGTAGCGATGTGTGATGCCATGCAGCAACGCGGTTACAAAGTGGTTTCTGGTGGTACACAGAACCATTTGTTCCTGATGGATTTAATTGACAAAGATATTACCGGTAAAGAGGCTGATGCCTGGTTAGGCCAAGCACACATTACCGTAAATAAAAACTCAGTGCCAAATGACCCGCGCTCGCCGTTTGTTACCTCTGGTTTGCGCATTGGCACCCCGGCTATTACCCGTCGCGGTTTTAACGAAGCAGAAGCGCGTACTGTAGCAAACTTTATTTGTGACGTGCTGGACAGCCGAGGCGATGCCGGTGTTATTGATAAAGTGCGTGGCCAGGTATCTGAGCTGTGCAGCCGCTTCCCGGTTTATGCGTAAACACTGATTAAGTGCTATGATGGCCGCTATTGCGGCCATTTCTTTATCTGGCCCTTTCTTTTTGGCTTTTGGGCATCTTAGCAGGATTTCTATCATGTACTGTCCGTTTTGTAATGCAGACGATACCAAGGTAATTGACTCACGCCTGGTGGCCGATGGCCATCAGGTGCGCCGGCGGCGTGAATGCCTTGCTTGCCATGAGCGCTTTACTACCTTTGAGTCAGCCGAACTGGTGATGCCGCGCATTATTAAACGCGATGGCTCGCGTGAGCCCTTTAACGAAGATAAGCTGCGCAGCGGCTTGCTGCGGTCTCTGGAAAAGCGGCCGGTATCCACCGAGCAAATTGAACAGCTGATCAATAAAATTAAGTCTCAGTTACGTGCCACCGGCGAGCGGGAAGTGGGTAGTCAGTTGCTGGGCAACCTGATTATGGATGAGCTGGTTAAAGTAGATAAAGTCGCTTATGTGCGCTTTGCTTCTGTATACCGCTCGTTTAAAGATATCCGCGAATTTGGCGAAGAAATTGCCCGCTTAGGGGAAAAAGCCTGATGTTTAGCGCCGCTGATACCACTTTTATGGCCCAGGCCATTCGTCTGGCTGAGCTTGGTCGTTACACCACCAGCCCAAACCCGAATGTCGGCGCAGTGCTGGTACAAAACGGTGTAGTTGTTGGCTCTGGTTATCATAAACAAGCCGGTGGGCCCCATGCCGAAGTGTTTGCTCTGCGTGAAGCCGGCAGTGCAGCCAAAGGCGCCACCTGTTATGTCACGCTTGAGCCATGTAGCCATTATGGCCGCACGCCACCTTGTGCTGAGGCATTGATTGCTGCCGGTGTTGCCCGCGTAGTAGTCGCGATGCAGGACCCGAACCCACAGGTAGCCGGGCGTGGCGTGGCTATGCTGCGCTCTGCCGGTATTCAGGTTGATGTAGGGCTACTCGAAGCACAGGCACGGGCATTAAATCCGGGCTTTTTAAGCCGGATGGAGCGCAAACGCCCCTATGTGCAGCTAAAACTGGCTGCCAGTTTAGACGGGCGCACCGCGCTGGCTAACGGCGACAGTAAATGGTTAACCGGCGCTGCCGCCCGCTCAGATGTGCAGCATTACCGCGCACAAAGCTGTGCTATTTTATCTACCGCTACGACAGTGCTGGCCGACAATGCCCGGTTGAATTTACGTGCTGAACAACTGCTGCAAAGCGTGACAGCACTGGAAAGTGGCGAACTGCGCCAGCCCAAGCGGGTGATTCTGGACCGAAACGGTGTACTCGATCAGCGCCAGGCTATATTTAATGACGGTGGCGAAGTATTACTCTGTGTCAGTAAGGTTGAAAACTCGCGGCAACTGCCCAATATCGCCAGACAAATTCATTGCCCTTTAGATAACAATGCGCAATTTGATTTAGTGGCACTGCTGGAACACCTAGCACTGCGCGAAAATGTCAACACCTTGTGGGTAGAGGCGGGGGCTACATTGGCCGGTACCTTATTACAGTTAAATCTGGTGGATGAGCTGATAGTGTATATAGCACCAAAGCTGCTGGGTAGCACAGCTCAGCCGCTGGCAGTGCTGCCCCAGTTTACTGCTCTGGCGCAGGTGCCTGAATTAAGCTGGACAGACATACGTATGGTTGGGTCGGATATCCGCCTTACGGCCACGCTAAACCCTGCGCCAATCGGATAACGGGATAACCTATGTTTACAGGTATTATTGTAGCTACAGGCAAGCTCAGTGCGATACAGCAGCGAGGTACTGATATCACAATCACTATCGATAGCCAGAGCCTGGACTTTTCTGACGTAAAGCTGGGCGATAGCATTGCCAGTAACGGCGTGTGTTTAACGGTAACCAAACTGGGTAAGCACAGCTTTGATGCTGATGTGTCATCAGAAACACTGGCTCACACCCTGTTTGGCCACTATAAAACCGGGCAGCTGATTAATCTGGAAAAAGCCATGCTACCTACAACGCGCATGGGCGGGCATTTAGTCAGCGGCCATGTCGATGGTGTTAGTAGCGTAACCAAAATTGAGGCCAGCGGCCGCGCCTGGCACATCTGGCTTACGTTGCCCAAAGCACTGGCGCATTATATTGCCGCTAAAGGCTCTGTCACTATTGATGGTGTCAGCCTGACGGTAAATGAGCTGAGCAATGATGCCTTCAGGCTTACCATAGTGCCGCATACGGCAGAGCAAACTACCATTTCCCAGCTTAAAGTAGGTTCTAAGGTACATCTGGAGGTAGATTTAATTGCCCGTTACCTGGAACGTTTACTCAGTAAAGACAATGGCAGCGCCAGTAGCGGTGTCAGTATGGCGCTGTTGGCTCAGCGTGGTTTTTTATAAATAAGGTTTGTTATGCAACTGAATACTCCTGCTGAAATTATTGAAGACATCCGCCAGGGCAAAATGGTGGTGCTGATGGACGATGAAGATCGCGAAAACGAAGGCGATCTGGTGATGGCGGCAGAATATGTTACGCCCGAAGCGATTAATTTTATGGCTACCCATGGCCGCGGTTTAATTTGCTTAACGCTGACGAAAAAGCGCTGTACACAATTAGCTTTACCGTTGATGGTTGATGCGAATAAATCGCCGTTTTCTACTAACTTTACCGTGTCAATTGAAGCAGCAGAAGGCGTTACTACCGGTATTTCAGCAGCAGACCGTGCCCGCACTGTTAAAGCGGCAGTGGCACGCGATGCCAGGCCCACCGATATTGTGCAGCCTGGGCATATTTTTCCGTTGATGGCACAAGATGGCGGTGTGTTGGTGCGCGCCGGTCATACCGAGGCCGGTTGTGATCTTGCCCGTTTAGCCGGGCTTGAACCTGCCGCGGTCATTGTTGAAGTACTAAACGACGATGGCACCATGGCGCGGCGGCCTGATTTAGAGCTGTTTGCGCAAAAGCACGGTATTAAAATTGGTACTATTGCTGATTTAATTGAATACCGCAACTTAAATGAAACCACCATTGAGCAAGTGGCCAGTTGCCAATTACCTACCGAAGTGGGTGAGTTTAAGCTGGTTACCTTTAAAGATACTATTGATAACCAAATTCATTTTGCTTTGGTAAAAGGTGACATCAGCGCCGATGAGCCGACCTTAGTGCGGGTGCATTTGCATGATACCTTCAGTGATTTATTAATGGCCGACCGGGCAGCAAATCGCAGTTTTCCATTGCATACCGCCATGGCACGTATTGCCAAAGATGGTGGCGTGTTGGTGTTACTTGGTAAGCATGAATCTACCGACGAGCTTATCCGCACAGTACAGGCATTTGAAGCCGAAGATAAAGGTGAAAAGCCGCGCAGTGCTCCGTGGAAAGGTACCTCACGTAATGTGGGAGTGGGCTCGCAAATTCTGGCCAGTCTGGGGGTGAAGAAAATGCGCTTACTCAGCCAGCCGAAAAAGTACCATGCGTTGTCTGGTTTTGGCCTGGAAGTAGTGGATTACGTTAGCGAATAACCGTGCTACCGGCTTACAAAGAAAGCGTCAGCCAACATAACAAAGACTATGCCGGTTTAAGCAGTGTTGTGCTATTATGCACGGCTAATTTTCAGCGGTCAGATTTTAAGGGCAACTTATGCAGGTTATTGAAGCAGGGTTTTCTGCCAACGGTAAGAAGTTTGCGTTAGTCGTAGCGCGGTTTAACAGCTTTATTGTTGAGAGCTTATTAAGCGGTGCAACCGACACATTGCAGCGTATTGGCAACGTAGCAGAGCAGGATATCACCGTGATCCGTGTACCGGGCGCCTTTGAATTGCCGCTGGCGGTGCAGCGTGTTGCTGCCAGTAAAAAATATGACGGCATTATTGCCCTGGGTGCAGTTATCCGCGGTGGTACGCCACATTTTGAATATGTATCCGGTGAATGTACTAAAGGTATTGCCCAGGTAATGATGCAACATGACATTCCGGTAGCTTTTGGTGTACTCACGGTAGACAGCATTGAGCAAGCCATTGAGCGCGCAGGAACCAAAGCCGGTAACAAAGGTAGCGAAGCTGCCATGTCTACGCTGGAAATGGTTAACCTGCTGGCCAAGCTGTAACAGGAAGAGACGCACAGATGAAACCTAATGCCCGTCGTCAGTCACGGTCACTTGCAGTACAGGGAATATACAGCTGGCATGTCAGCAAAAACCCTATTGCAGATATTGAGCAACAACTATTATTAGAAACCAACGTTAAACATCTCGATGTTGGCTATTTTCAGGATCTGGTGCGTGGTGTGGTAAAAAACCATGCGGTACTGGATGAAGCATTAAAACCTTATTTAGATCGGCCGTTCGATGAAATTGATTTTGTTGAAAAAGCCATATTGCGGGTGTCAGCTTACGAGCTGAAATACCGTCTTGATGTTCCGTATAAGGTGATTATCAACGAAGCTATTGAGCTGGCCAAAGCGTTCGCCGCCGACGACAGCCATAAGTTCGTTAACGGCATTCTGGATAAAGCCGTACGCGTACTGCGTCCAAGTTAAAAGGAGAGCCGGCATCAGTCGGCTTCTTAGTTTTATGGGTGAATTCGAACTCATTTCCCGCTATTTTGCCAACTGTGGCGCCAAACGCGCTGACAGTGCTATCGGTGTTGGTGATGATGGTGCTGTACTGCAGGTGCGTGATGGCTATGACTTAGTGGTTACCACCGACACTATGGTGGTAGGTACGCACTTTTTTCCTGATGATGAGCCCCGTGCGCTGGGTCACAAACTAGTGACCGTAAATGTCAGTGATTTAGCCGCCATGGGCGCAGAGCCAGCCTGGTTATCGCTGGCGCTGACATTGCCGGCCGTGGATGAGCCCTGGGTGGCAGCCTTTGCCGCTGGCTTACACGAAACCGCTGAATACTACAATTGTCAGTTAATTGGCGGCGACACCACCCGTGGCCCACTTAGCCTGACCATGATAGCCAAAGGCATAGTGCCGCGAGGTAAAGCACTGACTCGCAGCGGCGCCAAAGTAGGCGATTATATTTATGTTACCGGCACTTTAGGTGACGCTGCTCTGGGGCTGAAACTGTGTCAGGGACTGCATGAAGTCAGTAAAAAGCATCAGACCCATATTCTGCAACGTTTTCATTATCCTTCAGCCCGGGTTGCACTTGGCCAGGCGCTGAGGAATATTGCCAGCAGTGCCATGGATTTATCTGATGGTCTGTATAGCGATATTCAGCATATTATGAAACGCTCAGCAGTGGGGGCCAGTATTGATGTTGCCCGTTTGCCACTGTCGCAAGCGGTTAAAGACAGTTGCGATAGCGCCACGGCGATACAACTGGCGTTATCTGGCGGTGAAGACTACGAACTGTTGTTTACCGTACCAGAAGCCCGGCGCGGTTCGCTGGATGTATTGCTGTCACCCTACGGTATTGGCGTTAGCTGTATCGGTCGTGTTACCGGTGCTGCCGGTAAGCTGGAGCTGAAGCAGGGCGAACAACCGTTTAACTACCAGCATAATGGCTTTAAACATTTCTTATGAACGAACTGAAGTTTAACCTCAGAAAGTGGCATCAATTTCTTGCCGTGGGTTTTGGCAGTGGCTTATCGCCGGTAGCGCCGGGTACATTTGGCACGCTGGCAGCGGTGCCATTGGTGGCGCTGTTGCTGTGGGCTGGCAATATTTGGCTGTTAACCTTTGTTGTTATTGGCAGTGTGCTTGGTATCTATATCTGTGGCCAGACAGCGACTGAAATGGAAACTCATGACCATAGCGCTATAGTGTGGGACGAAATTGTTGGCTATGGCATTACCATGCTGTGGGCCCCGCTGCACTGGCAGACGTTTTTACTGGGGTTTGTCTTATTTCGTCTGTTTGATATTGTAAAACCTTGGCCAATAAGCTTGCTGGATCGCCATCTGGGCGGCGGTATTGGCATTATGCTTGATGATATTGCGGCCGGTGTCGCTGCGCTTATTGTGTTGCAATTGTTACTGTCGTTTTTACCACTGGGCTAATGCAAGATAAAAAAGAGAGTGCATCAATGAAAAAAGCCTTACTGTTGTTTTTATTGTTGTGTCCTCTTACTTTGTATGCGTACAACCAACCATCGGTATATGATTTTGATATCAAGCACTGGAACAGTGCCGATGGCCTGTCCAGCAATTCAGTACGTTCTGTCAGCCAGGATTCGCAAGGGTTTATCTGGTTAGGGACTCTGTATGGCCTGAATCGCTTTGACGGCGTGCAGTTTGAGCATTTTACCAAAGAAACCCATCGCCATCTGGCCAGCAATAGCGTTACCCGCCTGCTACATGACAGCCAGGGCTATATGTGGGTGGGCACCAAGTCTGGCCTGTCGGGGGTTGACCCGCTGACATTACAGTTTGAACGTTATCAGATCCTCTCTGAAGTTACTGCTATTATTGAAGTCCGCCCCGGTGAAATCTGGGTGGCAGCTGATCATTTATTTCGTATCCACAATGGCCATGTCAGCCGGGTAGAGCAGGTGCTTTCGCAGGTAAGCCAACTGGAGCTGGTGGGTGAGCACATCTGGATTATGGGGTCTGAGCAGCTGTACCGCATGGATCTGGACGGAAATGTAAAAAGCTACACCTTACCGGCCGAGCTTATTCAAACGCCTGTTTATGATTTGTACTGGACCGAAAAAGGTTTACATATTGCAGGTGAGTCTGGGTTTTATCACCTGGATGTTGCCACTAGCGAGGTACAAAAGTGTCAGCTGCCGGATCAAAACAGCACTGCAGTATACAAACTACTGCGTGACAGCCGTGGTAATAGTTGGATATCAGCCCACCGTAAATTATTTCATAAACACGCCAAACAGCCCTGGCAGCATATTACCGGCGACGAACTGGGTAGTTATCCTTGGTTTAGTGATATTTTTGAAGACCGTGATAACAATATCTGGTTGGCCAGTTTCAGCGATGGCCTATACCGCGCAGCAGTAGGAAATATTCGCCGGGTAGTACCGTTTCAGCCAGACGCTGTGGTACGCAGTGTCGCCGTTACGCCCTCAGATACATTGTTGGTGGCCGGGCAGTCGGATATTGGTGAGTTAACAGCTGATGGTCAATACCACAGCCTGATCAATGCTGAACAGTTGGGCAGCGGCACTGTGCACGACATTTACTGGTCAGATGCCAACCATTTATGGCTTGGTACTGACAACGGTATTCTGGCATATCAGCGGGATACCAAGCAGCTTACGACACAGTTTGATAGCTTAAAAGGCTTTGCCGTAAGAGTGCTGCAAGCGGATATAAATGGTGGTCTATGGATTGGCGGTGTGATGGGGCTGGTGCATTACCAGCATAATACGCTGACACCTTTTGCGTTGAACACTGAGCTGGAATCCCGCCATATTACCGTGTTGCAGCAAAACGATAAGCAACTGGTCTTTGGCACTACCCGTGGCTTATATCAGTACGAACAGCAACGCCTTAGCCGGTTGGGCGTGGGCACGGCGTTGTACAACAGTTACATTACTGCCTTACAGTTATTACCCAACGGCCATTTACTGGCCAGTACGCTGGATGACGGCATCTTTATTCGTCGTGCCGACAACAGCTGGTATCAGTTGCATACCGCTAACGGGCTACCGCACAGCCCGGTAGTCAGCATGACATACGATGGCGCAACAGATTATATCTGGATCAGCAGCCACAAAGGCATTTTTCGTTTACGCGCGGCAGAGCTTGACCGGCCAAATCTGGATAACCTGCCAATCGAAGATGTGCTGGGGCCACATGATCGCCAGTTGGGCACTGTACCCGGGCGCTGCTGTAACGGCGCTGGCCATGCCAAGGTTGCATTATGGCAGCAGCAGTATTGGTACCCTACATTAAAGGGCCTGGTGGCCGTGCCGGCGGAGCTTAACCGTAAAGCCGATAAGCCCGTACAGCCGGTAATTAAACTGGTGCAGGGCCAGCAAACTTATGTTCTTACCGCCGAGCAGCAACGTTTGGTATTAGAGCTGGATGATCGCAACATCAGCATTAAATACTCTGCGCTGGAATTTATCAAACCGGCTGCTTTACAGTTTCGTTATCAGTTAACCGGCTTTGAACATAGCTGGCATGACGCTGCAGACCGGCGTGAAGCCGTTTACACTAACCTGGAACCCGGACGTTTTGTGTTTCGCGTACAAACCCGGCTGGAGAATGAACCCTGGGCTGCTGCGCAAACACAGGACCTTGAACTGGTGGTACCCAAGCGCTTTGACGAAACGCTGGTATACCGTGGCTTATGGCTGGTGCTATTTTTGTTTTGTCTGTACGGCCTGATCTGGCTGTTAAGGCGCAATACTGTACATCAGCAACAACAGCTGGAACGCCTGGTAAAGCAGCGTACACAAGAGCTGGAAAACAGTAACCTGAAACTAAATGAGTTAAATGAACAACTGGCATTACTAACCCACAAAGACAGTTTAACCGGTCTGCGTAACCGTCGTTTTATGTTTGAACAGTTGCCAAAAGACATTGAACACTTTCAGCGCAACCGTGAGTCTATGCAAACGCAAGGTAAATGCGTGGCGTTAATTCATCTGGATCTGGATAACTTTAAACAGGTTAATGACCAGTTTGGTAACAGTGCTGGTGATAGCTGTATTCAACAGGTAGCCGGTTTGCTGATCCGTGAAACACGTGGCTCAGATTATGTTGTACGCTTTGCCGGTGAAGAGTTTGTCCTGGTGCTGCGTGATATACCGCTTGAGCTGGTAGAGCAGTTTAGTTATCGCCTGAATGAGCTGGTGGCTAAAACGGTGTTTAATTTACCTGACGGGCATCGCACCCGCTTAACCTGCTCAGTGGGCTATGCTGTCTACCCGTTAGAATTACTTGGCGGGCAGTTGATTAACTGGGAAGTGTCGTTACAGCTATCTGAAATGGCGCTATATCATGTTAAGCATGCGGGTAAAAATGGTGTAGCGACTATTCACTTTGATCAGCAGGTTGATGCGTTTGAATTTGAAGACTCATCGCATGTTGAAGCACAGGTAGAGCGTCTACTGGCTGCCGGGTTGGCGCATTTTGAGCTGAATAATACCCGCTGATAACGGTTTGTTAGCAGCGGGTTTTTAGTGGTGTTAACGGTTAAAGCCGTTGTTGGATACTGGCAAGAATACCGTTGTTGTCCAGCGCCAGCTCAGTATAAATTTCTTCCTGGCTGCCATGCTTAATAAAGTGATCCGGCAAACCCAGGTTCAGGCTTTGCACCGCCAGCCGGGCTTTAGCAATAAACTCATTAATGGCTGAACCGGCCCCACCGGTTATGGCATTGTCTTCAACCGTGACAAACAGCTGATGGCTTTGTGCCAGCTCAGTTAACAAGCTTTCATCAAGTGGTTTGACAAAACGCATATCTACCAGAGTGGCGTTTAACTGCTCTGCTGCATGCTGACAGGCACTTAACAGCGGGCCAAAAGCCAGTATGGCGACATTCTCACCCTGGCGTACCACTTTGGCTTTACCCAGTTGCAGCAATTGCATTTGCTGCTGGGCATCAATACCGGTACCACTGCCGCGCGGATAACGCACTGCTGCAGGTCCCTGATACTGATAGCCGGTATATAGCATCTGGCGGCATTCATCTTCGTCTGATGGCGTCATAACCACCATATTCGGAATGCAGCGCATAAAGCTGATATCAAAAGCCCCCTGATGGGTTGGGCCATCGGCACCGACTACGCCAGCACGGTCAACCGCAAACAGCACATCAAGGTTTTGCAGGGCTACGTCATGGATCAATTGATCATAACCGCGCTGCAAAAAACTGGAGTAAATAGCCACTACCGGCTTTAAGCCTTCAATGGCCATACCTGCGGCCAGCGTTACAGCATGCTGCTCGGCAATGGCGACATCGAAATAGCGTTTAGGGTAGCTTTTAGAAAACCGGACTAAGTCAGAGCCTTCCCGCATAGCAGGCGTAATGGCCTGTAAGCGTTCATCCTGCGCTGCCATATCGCATATCCAGTTGCCAAAGATATTCGAAAAACTGGGACGGCCGGCCTTTTTCGCCGGTTGCTTTTTATCATCCGGATTAAATTTAGACACGGCATGATAGCCAATAGGGTCGGCTTCTGCCGGGGCATAACCTTTGCCTTTTTTAGTGACAATATGCAGCAGCTGCGGCCCTTTTAAATTACGCATATTGCGGATGGTATCTACCAGCCCCAGTACGTCGTGACCATCAATTGGGCCTATATAGTTAAAACCCAGCTCTTCAAAAAAGGTGCCTGGCGTAACCATGCCTTTAAAGTGCTCTTCAGCACGGCTGGCCAGTTCATGCAGCGGCGGCACACCACTTAAAATCTTTTTACCGCCTTCGCGCAGGCTGGTGTAAAAGCTGCCGGATAAAATACGGGCAAAATAGCGGTTTAACGCGCCAACGTTTTCTGATATCGACATTTCATTGTCATTCAGAATAACCAGCATGTCAGGCCGTACTTCGCCAGCATGGTTTAGTGCTTCAAAGGCCATACCGGCGGTAATAGCGCCATCACCAATGACGGCAACAACTTTACGGTTATTGCGTGCCTGCTGAGCGGCAATCGCCATACCTAAAGCAGCACTGATTGACGTGCTGGAGTGGCCGACAGACAACACATCGTATTCGCTTTCTTCACGGTAGGGGAAAGGGTGCAAGCCATCTTTCTGGCGAATGGTATGCATACGCTCAGCCCGGCCGGTCAGAATTTTATGCGGATAAGCCTGATGGCCAACATCCCAAATCAAGCGATCAAACGGGGTGTTATACACATAATGCAAAGCGACGGTAAGCTCTACCGTGCCTAAACCTGAGGCAAAGTGGCCGCTGCTCTGGCTGACACTTTGCAATAAGTAACTGCGCAACTCGTCACTGAGTGCGGGCAGTTTGTCCTGTGGCAGCTGACGCAGCTGCTCGGGTAAATTAGCCTTGGCTAATAACGGGTAATCGTTAATATCTAACGCCATAATCCATGCCTGTGTTAAAACCTGCGTTCGATAATATACTGCGCAAAGGCGCGTAGCTCATCAGTGTTATACGGTAAGCTAGCCAGAGCGTTCAGTGCATCCTGATATAATTGCTGTGCTTTGGCTTTGGCATTATCCAGCCCCAGTAATGCCGGGTAGGTTGATTTGTTTGCCTTGGTATCGGACCCCTGTGGCTTGCCAAGTGTGCTGGTGTCGCTTTCAATGTCGAGAATATCATCCTGCACCTGAAATGCCAGCCCTAAAGCTTGGGCGAACTGCACTAAAGCATCGCGCTCTGCTAAATTTTGCCGCTTGCTGCACAACCAGGCCAGATGTACTGCAGATTCAATCAGGGCGCCGGTTTTTAGCCTGTGCATTTGTTCAAGCTGCGCCAGGCTGGTGTGCTGGTTAGTTTGGGCTAAATCTATCGCCTGGCCACCGCACATACCGCTGTAACCTGCGGCCTGTGACAGCTGTTGCAACATTTTTACGATATTGCAGCTATCTACCTGCTGATAAGGGTGTGCGCTTAATATCTCAAAAGCCAGTGTTTGCAACGCATCGCCTGCCAGTATGGCAGTGGCTTCATCAAAAGCTCTGTGACAGGTTGGTTTGCCACGGCGTAAATCGTCGTTATCCATCGCCGGTAAGTCGTCGTGAATAAGCGAGTAACTGTGCAAGGCTTCCAGCGCTGCTGCCGGGCCGTCTAAATCATGCAGGCTGGCACCAAGCATAGTGCCGCAGCTGTACACCAAAAAAGGCCGTACTCTTTTACCGCCCAGCAATAAGCTGTAAGACATAGCAGACAACAGCCGCGGATCAGTAACAGTGCGGTTGCTTAACTGTTGCTGTAAATGTTGTTCGACCCGCTGCTGGTATAACGCTAAACGTTCAGGTTGCACCTTATTCTCCTGCTGGCGGGTCAAAAGGTAATAATGATTCCTGTTGTTGTTGCTGCATCAGGATCTGTACTTTTTGCTCTGCTGCTTGCAACAGTTGCTGGCTTTGCCGGGCGAGGGTAATGCCGCGTTCAAATTGTTGCAACGACTGATCCAGCGATAGCTCGCCTTGCTCCAGTTGCTGCACAATAAGCTCAAGTTCAGACAAGGTTTGTTCGAACTGGCTTAAATCTGCTTTTTTCTTGCTCATACTACCCCCGGAAAAAGTGTGCGCAAAGGTACCTTAGCAGGCTATTATGGTCAATCAGAAAGCGGATGTGAAAGGCTAAATTGATAATTTTACGTAATTTATGCTTAATCATTCTGCATGGTTGTCGATAAACAACTATCGTCTAAGATAAACTTGTACAGATAGCTGGTGCAGTATTGTTGCAATTAAGGAGAGTAAAGTGGATTTAGCTACCCTAGTTGGTATGTTAGGTGCAATTGGTTTTATTGTCATGGCGATGGTGTTAGGTAGTAGCGGCAACGTCGGCATGTTTGCTGATACCGTGTCTGTATTGATCGTTTTTGGTGGCTCCATCTTTGTAGTTATTTCCAAGTTCACTCTTAGCCAGTTTTTTGGCTCCGGCAAAGCTGCCGTTAAAGCCTTTATGTTTAAAATTGAATCGCCGGAAGAGTTAATTGAAAAGGCGGTACAGTTAGCCGACTCGGCCCGTAAGGGCGGCTTTTTAGCGCTGGAAGAAGCTGAGATCCCGAATGCTTTTATGCAAAAAGGGGTAAATATGTTGGTAGATGGGCATGACGCTGATGTGGTTCGGGCCACTTTATTAAAAGATATTAGCCTGACGGAAAAACGTCATGAAACCGCCATTGCCATTTTTAAAAGCCTTGGTGACGTGGCACCGGCCATGGGCATGATAGGTACTCTGGTTGGCTTGGTAGCCATGCTTTCTAATATGGACGATCCTAAAGCGATAGGGCCGGCAATGGCCGTGGCGTTGTTAACCACTTTGTATGGCGCTTTTATTGCCAACGTGATAGCCATACCACTGGCTGATAAACTGGCTATTCGTAATCAGCAGGAAAAGATGAATAACCAATTAATTCTCGATGCGATACTGGGTATTCAGGATGGCCAGAACCCGAAAGTGATTGAAGGTATATTGCGTAATTATTTAGCGCAGGGTAAACGCGAAGTAGTCCCGGCGGAGTAATGTATGAGTGATCAAGCAGAAGAAGAATGCAAATGCCCACCACCGGGTTTACCGGCGTATATGGGTACTTTTGCCGATTTAATGGCGCTGTTAATGTGCTTTTTCGTCCTGCTGCTGGCATTTTCAGAAATGGATGTGCTGAAGTTTAAACAGATTGCCGGCTCAATGAAATTTGCCTTTGGTGTGCAAAATAAAATTGAAGTAGAAGATATTCCCAAAGGCACCAGCGTAATTGCGATGGAGTTTCGCCCTGGTCGCCCCGATCCAACGCCTATTGAAACTTTGCAACAGCAAACGATTGAAATTACCCAGCAGGTAATTGAATTTCAGGCTGGCGAGGAAGATTCTGCTGGCGGGCGACAAGAGCAGCGCGAAGACTTAAGCGGTGGCCAGTCGGTTAGTAATGCTGAAGAAATTATGGATGGTGAATCTGCGGCGGCAGCAGCCGAAGCACAGGCTGCGCAGGAGCAAACCAATGAAATGGTGAAAAAGCTGGCCGAGCAATTGCAACAGCAAATTGTTGATGGCGCTATAGAGCTGGAATCTCTGGGCCAGCAAATTATTATCCGTATTCGTGAAAACGGCTCATTCCCATCGGGTTCATCCTTTTTACAACCCAGGTTTAAACCGATAGTACAGCGTATTGGGACTTTGCTAAACGAAGTCCCCGGCGAAATTACCGTAACCGGGCATACTGATGATATTCAGGTATCTGACGAGTTACACAGCAACAACTGGGATTTGTCGGCCAAGCGCGCCGTATCAGTCGCAACCGAAATAGTAAAAGCAACTGGCTTTGACCGTACCCGCTTAGTCGTAGTAGGGCATGCAGACACCAAGCCGTTAGTACCTAATGACACCGATCAGGGGCGGCGGCGCAACCGTAGGGTGGAAATTTCTATTATGCAGGGTAAAGCTAAAGAGTCAGACCCTATAAGCCTGGAGCCACCCAGCCAGCAACCATAACCAGCTTCAGTAGTGCGCAGATTAGGTCTTTTTGTACAGATCCGCTATAATCTGCGCCACTTTTTTTCCTGCTAAACAATGCTGCTGCCTGATGATTGAATTCCTTATCAAATTACACCCCGAAATCGCTATTAAAAGTAAATCGGTGCGCAAACGCCAAACGCTGTTATTGGAGCGAAACCTTAAAACTATCCTGCTGCAGGTTGATGCCAGTGTTGAAGTGAGCAATAACTTCGATCACCTGACAGTGCGCTGCGACACTACAGATGATGCTGTGCAACACGAAGCGCTGCGCCAGCGCTTAATTGATCGTCTGGGGTGTATTCCGGGTATTGTTTATTTTGCTGAGATGCAGTCGGGCGGTTTCAGCTCATTGCACGATATTTTTGAGCAGGTGCTGGCGGTATATGCGCCGCAGCTGGAGCATAAAACCTTTAGCGTGCGCGTGCGCCGTAGTGGTAATCATGAATTTTCCTCAATCGAAGCCGAGCGCTATATTGGTGGTGGCTTAAATCAGCATGTTGCCAGTGCCAAAGTGCAGCTGAAAAAACCGGATTTGGTGGTCACGCTGGAAATCAGAAAAGATCGGCTGATTATGGTGCGCAAGATGCACCAGGGCATGGGCGGTTTTCCGCTGCCATCACAATCAGATGTGTTATCACTGATCTCCGGTGGCTATGATTCTGCCGTGGCCAGTTACCTGATGATTCGCAAAGGTCTGCGCACCCATTACCTGTTTTTTAACCTCGGTGGTGCGGCACACGAGGCCGGTGTGCGCGAAATGGCCTTTCATATCTGGCAAAAATACAGTTTGTCGCATAAGGTGAAATTTGTCAGCGTCAACTTTGCCCCGGTGGTAGATCAGATTCTGGAAACCATCGACAATGGCTTAATGGGCGTGGTACTCAAGCGTATGATGATGCGTGCGGCCAGCGAAGTTGCTGATAGCCTGGGCATTAAAGCTATCGTTACCGGTGAAAGTATCGGCCAGGTATCCAGCCAAACCATTACTAATTTAAACGTGATAGACCGGGTTACGGAAATGTTGATCCTACGGCCACTGATTTATCAGGACAAGCAAGAAATTATCGATATGTGCCGCAAAATTGGTGCTGAAGATATTGCCAAAAGTATGCCGGAATATTGCGGTGTTATATCGAAAAAACCCACAGTGAATGCAGTGCTGTCAGAAGTGCTTGCTAACGAGCAGAAGTTTGATTTTACTGTGCTGGAGCAGGCGGTAAAAGCGGCAAAAGTGCTGGATATCCGTACGGTAGATTATCAGGCCGAACAACAGGCGCATGTGGTTACTGAACTGGCACAACTGCCTTCAGATGCAGTAGTGCTGGATATTCGCAGCCCGGAAGAAACCGATATTAAACCGCTGACAGTGACCGGACATGATGTGATTGAATTGCCGTTTTTCCGTCTGGCATCGCAGTTTGCTAACCTTGATCAGAGTAAACACTACTATTTTTACTGTGAGCGTGGCGTTATGAGCCGTTTGCAGGCCGTGGTATTGCAGGATCAGGGCTTTAGCAACGTAGCGGTATACCGGCCCTAGTCACGTGTACGGTGCTGCAGTTGCAGCACCTGCTGCATCAGTTGCGTATTAAACGGCATAGCAATGTTATACCGTGCCGCCTGGGTAACGATATAGCCATTGATGGCGTCTATTTCGGTACGGCGTTTATGGATAATATCCTGTTGCATTGACGAGAAATTCGCCGCCGTGCTTTGGATAACCTGCTGCACCTTTTCCAGCATTTTTTCGTATTGCAGCGGATAACCTGCCGCTTCTGCCACTTGGCATACTTCGGTCAGGATCTGATTTATCTGCTGTTGATACTGTACTTTTGCCAGCTCGCCATTGTTGCAGTTATACAGTGCTGTCAGCGGGTTTATTACCGCATTAATTGCCAGCTTGTGCCATAAAAACGGCAGAATATTGTCTGTTAGCTTAACCGGCCCAAGGGCTATATCCATCGCCTGTTGCACCGCTAAATGCTGATTTTTCGCTGCCGCGTTTAACGGCGCCAAGACGCTTTGGCCTTGCCCGGTGTGGTGCACCGTAGCGTCTTGTTTTAGTGCACCATGGGTTGTCGTGATAAACCACAGCCCTTGCGCTGGGCCAAGTAAAGGTAAAATGTGTTCTGTGGCGGCCATGCCATTGTGGCTCAGTACCAGTTGAGCATCAGGTGTCAATACGGGCAACAATGCCTGTACCGCAGAGAGCACAGCATAGCTTTTTACCGGTATTAATACGGCTGTAAGGGGCACAGTAGCGTAGGCAAAATGAAGGGGTTGCTGATTAAAGCAGATATCAACCGGTGCAGGTTGTCTTAACCAGAGTTGTACCGGCCAGCCGGCCAGTTTAAAACGGCTGGCAGCCAGTAAGCCTATGGCACCCTGGCCGACAACCGTCCAGCTTAACGCTGGCTGCGCGGGCGAATTTTGTGCCACAGGACCCGCACCAGATAAAAACTGACTACGCCGACAACATCTGCCAGTAAATCCCACCAGTCGCCGTTACGGCGGGTAAAGTAGTGTTGCGCCAGTTCAATAGCACCGCCGTATGCACCCAGCAATATAAAGGCCAGCCAGGGGTTTAATTTAAAGCCTTTCCATAGCAAGGCGCTTAATATAGCAAAAATGCCAAAGTGCGCCACTTTATCTAAATGGGCTATGCCACCACCAATTCGGTGGCCGCTTAATTCAGCCAAAAAGCTTGCAGTAGCCACGGCAAAGCAAAAAACACACAACCAGCGATAAAATGTTTGCGACACAAAGACCCCCGAAGATATATGGCGCTCGGATTGTAGCAGTTTTCTGGTTATAATCACCAGCAGACAGAATGGCTTATGATTAGGAGATGCTGCATGCCCTCATTTGATATCGTTTCAGAAGTAGATCAGCAAGAAGTGCTGAACGCCGTGGAAAACGCTAACCGCGAACTGGATACCCGGTTTGACTTCCGTGGTGTACAGGCCGAGTTTTCACTGAAAGATAAAGTGATTACCATGAAGGCTGAAGCCGAGTTTCAGTTGCAGCAAATGCTGGAAATTTTTCTCGCCAAGGCGGTAAAGCGCAGCCTCGACGTACGCTCGTTTAAAGAGGGAGATGTGGTGCACTCTGGCAAAACCTACAGCCAAAGCCTGAGCTTGCTGCAGGGCATTGAACAGGACATGGCAAAAAAACTGGTCAAGCTGATTAAAGACAATAAGCTCAAAGTGCAGGCTGCTATTCAGGGTGATCAGGTGCGGGTGATGGGTAAAAAACGTGATGATTTACAAGAGGCTATGGCTTTAGTGCGCGCCAGCGAGCTGGAGCAGGCGTTTCAGTTTACTAATTTCAGAGACTAGTCTGCAAACCGCTAAGCTGATTATCTTTAGCCGTCTGGATTGCTGTTGACTTTTAAATTTCTCACGCTACACTGCACGCGGCTCCGACAGGGAGCCGCTTTTTCTGGTGCTGCAGTCAACTGCAGGTAAACGGGAATCTGGTGTAATCCAGAGCTGCCCCCGCAACGGTAAACAACTGAGCTGTGTTCAATGCCACTGTCCAAAGATGGGAAGGCGAGCGCAGGCGCAAGCAGGTTGTCAGCCCGGAGACCGGCCGGAAAAAACCTTCAACATTATTAAATGTGCGGTGGGCACATTTTCGGAGCCTATATGTTTAAACCTGCTTTTGCTGCCGTACTGGTTGCATCCTGCTGCTCTGCTGCAGCTGACACTACTGAACACACTAATCTTGAACATATCAGTATTTATGCCAACCGCACTGCAACGCCACAGCAAGACGTGCTGGCCAGCGTAACGGTGCTGGAGCGTGACGATATTGTTGCGCGCCAGGCCAATGATCTACCAGCCTTACTGGCGCAGCTACCGGGTATTAATTTATCCCGCGATGGCGGCCGTGGCCAAAACAGTAGTGTGTATATCCGCGGCGGTAATACCGGCCACACTTTGGTGATTATCGACGGCGTGCGCAGTGGCTCGGCTACGTTAGGTTATAAAACATTGTCAATGTTGCCGCTGGAGCTGATCGAGCGAATTGAAGTTGTACGCGGCCCGCGCGCAGCCTGGTATGGTGCTGATGCTCTGTCAGGTGTTATTGCTATTACTACGCGCAAGGCTCAGGGTACAGAGCTTAATGCCAATATAGGTAGCTATGGCCAGCTGGGTGCCGATGTGAGTGTTAGCCAGCAAGTTGGTGATCTTGCTATAAGAGCCACAGTGGGCTATAGCCAGGCGGATGGCTTTAATGTACGCGAAAATCTTGATCCGGATCTTGACGGTTACGATCAACGTTTTGCCAAACTGGCAGCCGATTATCAGACCAGCTTTGGTTTGCTGCGGGCTCAGTTTGATATTAATTCTGGCTTTTATCAGTTCGACACCGGTTATGGAACCGAAGATCAGGCCGATACCCTCAGCCGTACTTATCTGCTTGGCTGGGAGCATCAAGTAGGGCAGTGGCAACATCAGGCACAATTAAGCCGGATACTGGATGATGACACCGTCTACGGCCCTGACTCCAGCAGCCCATTTGTGACTGAGCGTGATGAGTTTAACTATCAAACCAGCACCGCTATCACTGACAACCTGAATTGGTTGGGTGGGGTGAACTGGTATTCGGAAAGCGTTGGCCGTTCTGGCGTCAACTACGTGGAAGACAGCCGCATAAACCGTGCGCTATTTACGGGGTTGAATTTTAAACAGGACAGTGTGCAGTTAGATGGCTCGGTACGGCGTGATTTAACCACGCAGTATGGTGGTAACAACACCTGGCAGCTGGCGGCGGGTTACTGGTTTACGGATGCCTGGCAACTAAGGATTAGCCGAGGAGCAGCTTTTAAAGCGCCAACCTTTAATGATTTATATTATCCGGGCGAGGGGAGCTCCAACCCGGATTTAGCACCAGAGCGTACCTTATCCGATGAAGTTGCCATCAGTTACCGTGCGGAAAATGGCAGTGTGCAGCTGGCCTGGTTTGAGAATGATGTTGATAACCTGATCCAGCTTGATGCGAACTATATGCCGCAGAATATTGAACAGGCAAAAATTTCCGGTATCGAGCTGGCCATTCAGGCAGATGTTGCCGGTATTCAGCAAAACTTTGCTTACAGCTGGACTGATACTAAAAATACCCTGACTGGATTGCGCTTGGCCAGACGGCCGGAACATACCATCAACTGGCGGGCTGAACATAGCTGGAATAAACTTTCTGCTTTTGTAACCGCTGATTATCAGAGTAATACTTATCAGGGCCAGTATGCCGTTAACCAATACCTGGGTGGCTTTACCTTATGGGGCGTAGGCACCAGTTATAGCGTATCACCGGCTTTAACCTTACGTGCCAAAGTCGATAACCTGTTTGATAAAGATTATTACACCAATGATGGCTATACCACAGCAGGCACTAACTTTGGCCTTAGTGTTAGCTATACACCGCAGTAAATGCAGCGGTGACAAAAGCGTGCTTTAGCACGCTTTTTTAATTTGATTTAAGTAATTTAATGTAGTTTTGTCTGAACTTGGCCATTTTCGGTGCGACGATAAACTGGCAATAGCCTTGCCCGGGGTGTTGCAAAAAATAGCCCTGATGGTACTCCTCAGCCACGTAAAATGGGCCTGCCGGGCTAACCTCTGTCACAATGCGCTGGGTAAATACCTGGGTACGCTCAAGCTCAGCCATTACGCCGCGCACCAATTGCAACTGCTCATCATTATGATAAAACACCACAGAGCGGTACTGGGTGCCAACATCATTACCCTGGCGGTTTAACTGGGTAGGATCATGCAAACTGAAAAAAATCAGACATAACTGCTCAAAGCTGATGATGCTGCTTTCAAACTGTACCTGTACCACTTCAGCATGACCGGTATCGCCCCGGCATATTTGCTCGTAGGTAGGGAAGCTGCTTTCCCCGCCCATATAACCACTTAAGGCCTGAATAACGCCGCCAAGCTGGTTCATTGCGGCCTCTAAGCACCAAAAACAGCCTGCACCAAAAGTCGCCGTTTGTATCGCCATATCATCTCTCCTGTGGCCCGGTACTTGTAGCCCAATACTGAATGTATCCTAACATTGGCGTCTACACCAGTTTATACCGGCAATACGCTATAGCCTTGTGTAGCGATCAGAACGGTTAGCTACAGTGTTTCATTTCAGAGAGTTACCGCGCGGTTGACCCTGGCTGTCTTGAGCTGTTTTAACCAGTATGCTACGGGTGCCGGTTTGGCAAAAAAGTAGCCTTGCATCTGTTTGCAGCCCAGTTTAATTAAAAACCGGCGCTGGATATCGGTTTCAACGCCCTCTATAACCAGTTTTAGCTGCAGTGCAGCCGCCAGTTGGATCACCGATTGCACCAGTCTGACCTGTACCGGGTTATGCGGTATTTCTTTAAGGAAACTTCGGTCGAGTTTTATTTTATCTACCGGCAGTTTACTGAGCATACTAAGCGACGCCTGGCCAGTGCCAAAATCGTCCAGGGCGATACTGAAGCCGAGTTTTTTCAGTGCGTGTATTTTGTCAAACAATGGCTGTTTATGGCTGATAATACTGTTTTCTGTCAGCTCCAGCGTGAGCTGGCTAAGAAGAGTGGGTTGGTGGGTAGCAATGTCAATTAAAGCATTATAAAACTTGTTTACCAGTAAATCAGAGCCTGCCAGATTAATCGCTACCGGGTAGTTAAGTGCAATTGCTCTGAACTGCCCTAGTATAGTAATAGCCTGGTTCAGCACCTTTGACGATACCTCGCCAATCAGGCCGTACTGCTCGGCCAGCCTTATAATGGTTTCTGGCGAGACAAAACTGCCATCAGCACGGGGCCAACGTAATAGGGCTTCAAAGCTTTGAATAGTGCCATCCGGCGTTACTTTTGGCTGCAGCCAAAGCGTAAGTTCATCTTTGTGCAAGGCTTGTTTTAAATCTGCCAGCAGCTGCAAATCGAGGTTGCGCTGTTGTAAAGAATCGGCCTGATAATAGGCGACAGGGCAGTTATAGGCGTCGGCCAGTTCCAGCGCCGATTCGCATTGCTCCAGCATTTCTTCAGCGCTAAGGTTGTTTGAGGTGGCGATGCTTACGCCAATTTCATACATGGGTTTTATGCTGCCGGCCGACAGTTTTAGTTCAGCAGGTAACAAATTACGCAGCTGGGTTACCTGCTCACTAACCGAGCTGCTGCTGTGAAGTAAATCTGTCCACAGCACAAATTTTACCCCTCTTAAGCGACCAAACATCACCTGCTCTGGCAGGGCATTTTGTAGTTGTTGGGCAAAAGTAGTTAACAGCTCGTCGCCAGCCTGATAGCTATTCTGGTGATTAAAGGCTTTAACATGGCATAACCTGATAATCAGCATCAGGCCCGCTACAGTGCTTTCACGCTGTCTATGTATCAGGCGTAGCAAAAAACCGGCGTTAGGTAATGACGTCAGAGCGTCGTAGTTGTACCACAGTTCGTGCTGCTGCTCGCTGGCCGCCAGTTTTTTATGCATCAGCTTTAATGGCGTAATATCATCGAGTTGCAGTAAATGATGCTGCTGTTGCGTGCTGCAAAGATGGTTCAGTAACAAATGCTTGCTGTTGTCCGCCAGCAACTGGCACTCAGTGTCATGCCCCAGCCAGAATTCTGTTTTGTCCTGCAGTGTGGTGCTTATGACCTCTGTTAAATGTCTGTGTTCGGCGTTTGTCAGGGCCAGTGTTTGCTGTGCTTTGGCGTTGGCTTTAAGAATATGCCCGCCAGCAGTAACCAGTAGCGTGGCTTTACTGTGGTGATTAAAAATGTCCTGATACAGCTGATGGCTTTGCAGAATGTTGGCGTTTTGTGCTTTTAGCACTGCGGCATTACGGTTTAAGGTGCTAAGCATGCGCATAATGGTAAGCGGAATACACAGATTAAAAAATAAAAACAGCAAGCTGTGCAGATAAGTGTGGGTAGCCGGTAGGGTAATAGAAAAGTTAAATAAATTTACCGGTGTATCACTGTACAGAATGAATAAAAATGGCAGCACATTTATTGCCATTACCAACAGCGTTACTGTGCGGTTAAAAAATAGCAGCGCAATAAGCGGGGCAGTATAAACAAAAATAACCCCCAGCTTTGACAACTCAAAGTTATCAATAAAAAACAACATACAGAGCCCGGCACCAAACACGGTAAACAGTAAAATAACCCGGCTAATAGCTAAATGATGGGAGGAAAAATACAGCGCCAGCAATAAGATAGCGTAAAAACCGCTTATTATGGCAATGGTGTACCAGGCGCCAGCCTGATAAGCCTGCCAGGAGCTGTGCAGCACTATAGTTAATACCAGCAATAAGCCTGAAGTCAAAATAATGCGCAGAGCACTTTGTTGTAATACGGTTGCGGACGGCGAATTAAGGTGTGTTTCAGTTAATAACAGCAGCTGCTTTATACGGCTTAACATGAATTATCCACTAAATTAGGCTTGGGATCCGTCTGTTTTCACAGCGGAAAATACGCGATGGCGATTAACTTCCTGTTAAATGACAGCCTAGCGTAAACAAATACCTGTATCGGGACAATAGCAAAGTGAAAACTGTTTTAAACAGTGTATAAAAATGTATGTTAATTAGGCAAATGTAAGCAGCAATTATGACTGCCAGCGCTACCTGGCAGCGGTATTGCCACTGTAAAATTGCGACACCCCGGCGATGCGCTCTGCGTTTTGTTTATCCAACAGAATAAACTTAAACGGTGTAAACAATGCTGCGGGTTTTTCCGCCGTATTTACCGACACCACAAACTGGCGCTGCTCGCCCGGTTGCAGGCTAAGCGTGGCGTTGCTGTTTAGCTGGCTATGGGCCATGCCTTCAATCTGCAGCTGGTATTGGCGTGCAGTTTTGGTTTTATTGATCACGTTTAACGTAAAGGTATTTTCAATAACGCCATCAGCGGTTACCCGGTATAGCGCGTTGCGCTCACGGTACACAGTTAGCTCGGTACTGGTTCTGGCCAGGCCCCAGCCGAAAATGGCAATTACGGTCACTAAAATGGTCGCAGCGTAAATCAGATGCCCGCTCAGGTTTGACCGGCTGTTTTGTTCTGCTGCATAGCTTATCAGGCCTTTGGCATAACCAAACTGGCTCATGGTCTGATCGCAGGCATCAATACACAAGCCGCAATTAATACACTCGTATTGCATGCCGTCACGAATATCAATACCTACCGGGCATACCTGTACACAAAGGTTACAGTCTACACAGTCGCCTAAGTTTGCTGGTTTATCACCGTGGCGTTTCCGTGGCCCCCGCGCTTCACCGCGCGTGGCATCGTAAGTGACCAGTTTGGTGCTGGTACTAAACATTGCTGATTGAAAGCGCGAGTAAGGGCACATGTGTAAGCACATTTTTTCCCGGATCAGCCCGGCATTAAAGTAAGTGCACATGGCGAAGAAGCCTACCCAGGTATATACCTGCCAAGAGGCCTGTAACGAAAAGAACGCTAAATATAATTCAGACACGGGTACAAAATATGACATAAATACTAAGGCGGTTAGTGTGGCTATCAATAGCCAGCTCAGGTGTTTCGCCAGCTTTTTAGCCAGTTTATTAAGGCTAAATTGAGCATTATCTAACACCCGGCTTTGGTTATGGTTACCCTCAATACGCCGCTCTACCCAGACAAACATCAGTGTCCAGACCGTTTGTGGGCAGATATAGCCGCACCACACCCGGCCATACAGGCGCGTTACGTAAAACAAAGCAAAGGCCGCCAGCGTAAATAACAACGCCGCGATCAGTAAATCTTGCGGAAATAAAATAATAGAAAATAACTCAATGGTTTGCTGAGTGGCGTTAATTCGAAATGCCTGCTCACCGTTATATTGAATAAAAGGAATACCAATAAACAGTGCCATCAGCAGCCAGCTTAATGCGCGGCGCATGCGCTGATAAAAGCCAGTTTGCTCACGGATATAAATTTTTCCACTGCTATCTTTGGTGGAAAAAATAATCTGATCTTCGGGAGGTAAAGAATACGCCATAACAAGTACCTGCGGGAATTAACAGCAGCGGCCGGTGCAGCCAGTTGCGGGCGCATTTTAAGCAGCAGAAGAAAAAAGGTGCAGATACAAAAAAATAAAATAAAATAGATACAGCATTGTAAGGGAGCAGAGTAATGAGCCGTTTTAAGTATCAGCAACTGGCTAATGAGCTGTTACAGCAAATTAATGCCCGCCAGTGGCAGGCAGGGGAAAAGCTGCCGTCGGTTCGCTGGCTATGCCGGCACTATCAGCGTTCATTGGCTACGGTGCAGCACGCGTTGCATTTGCTTGAAGCTCAGGGCGTGATAGAAGCCAAAAGCCGGGCCGGTTATTTTGTTAAGTTTACGCTTGCACCAGTGCAAACTCCGCAATTCAGCCAGCATATTCCCGTACCAAATGTTGTTACGGTGCCAGATATGTTTTTTGACGTTATGAACCGCAGTGGCGCCTTTGACATATTGCCCAGCGGCCCTCAGGTTGAGTTTACTCACCTGAACAGCTTAATGCGCCACATTGGCCGGGCGCTGCGTCAGCAACCTTTTAGTAAAGCAATGTATTACGACGAACCACTCGGTTTATATGAGCTGCGGCTGCAGATAACAGAGCATTACCGCAGCACAGGCCTGGTGTTAGATGCCCAAAGCCTTTGCATCACTGCCGGTTGCCAGCATGCGTTATTTTTGGCGCTAAAAGCCAGTTGCAAGCCTGGAGATACCGTGGCGGTAGAATGCCCGGCTTTTTACGGCGTGCTGCAATTGCTGCAAGAGCTTGAGCTTAAAGCCCTGGAAATCCCTACCTCGCCGGGATCTGGCCTTGACGTTGACAGCCTGGAGCAGGCATTGGAAAACTGGCAGATCAGCGCCTGTGTGGTAACCCCGGCTTTTGCCACACCCACCGGTGCTTGTATGTCGGCCACGCAGCAGACCAAATTGGTGAGCCTGGCCAATAAACATAATTTTGCCGTAATTGAAGATGATATCTATGGCGACCTGGGGTTTCACCAGAGACCTAAACCACTTAAATCGCTTGATACGCAAGACAGAGTAATGCTGTGCAGCTCGTTTTCTAAATCCTTGTCGCGTGATTTGCGTATCGGCTGGATTGCGGCCGGCCGTTGGTCAAAGGCTGTGGCACGTTTAAAGTTGGTAAGCCAGTTAGCCAGCAGCCAGACTATGCAGCAGGGTATTGCCAGCTTTATGGCTGAAGGCCACTATAAAAGGCACCTTAACCAATACCGCCAGCAGCTGAAACACCAGCGTGATCAGTTAATTAACTGTTTACAGCACGACTGGGCCAGTGATATTCAATACACCACACCACAAGGCGGGTTGGCGCTGTGGCTACAACTTGATAAGGGCATCAATTGCCAGCAGCTGTATTTACAATGCCTTAAGCGCGGCATAATACTGACGCCCGGCGTGATGTTTTCTAATAGCAATAATTTTAGCCATTACCTGCGGTTAAGCTTTGCCCATCCTATTGTCGGCAGCAGAAAGAATGCTCTTGCCGAACTTGGCCGTATGCTGCTTCAAATGCCAGCGGAACAAATTTAGCAGCCGGGCAGCCTGATTATGCGCTATTGAATTAACAGATACTGCTGTATTGCGGTATCTGGCGACCTCAAGCGAGGTAATACTGGCGTTGTCGTGCGACAGTCGCGAAGCAGTTGATGCTATGAATAATGCTGCAAAGCAAGGTGGTACAGCAGATATTAATCCCTTTCAGGATTTAGGCTTTATGTACAGCCGCGCTTTAACCGATCCGGATGGTCATATTTGGGAACCGTTCTGGATGGACCCTGCCGCTATTCCGACCGAATAAGTATTTTTGCTGCTAAACAGTTATATTTTGTTTGCGGCTTGTCTGAGAGTATTCTGAGCTATCGCCTGCAAGCCGCCAGAGACTAAATTTGGCTGTTTTAAGCTGTAAGGAATTTTTCATGAGTAAAGTTGTAATTGTAACGGGTGGCGGACGGGGGATTGGGGCTGCAACAGCTAAATTACTAGCCTCAAGCGGGTACCAGGTTTGTGTCAATTATCGTGCAAATGCTGAAAGTGCGAAGGCAACGGTCAGCGCAATTACAGCATCGGGTGGTAAAGCATTTTCATTTCAGGCTGATGTATCCAATGAAAGTGACGTCATCGCTTTGTTTGATGCCACTGTAGCAAGGTTCGGTGCTGTTACTCATTTAGTTAACAATGCGGGAATTCTACTACCACAATCTGGTTTTGCTGGCATTGATGTAGAGCGATTCAACAAAGTTCTGATATCTAATGTGACGAGCTGTTTTCTTTGCTCGCGTGAGTTTATAAAACGCACCAAATCACAGGGTGCTATCGTCAATGTGTCCTCAGCTGCTGCCCGAACCGGTGCACCATTTGAATACATCGATTATGCAGCATCTAAAGGTGCGATGGACTCTTTGACAAAAGGCCTGTCGCTGGAAGTTGCAGCACAAGGTATTCGGGTGAATGCCGTAAGACCGGGTTTTATTTATACAGAGATGCACGCAGATGGTGGTGAACCAAACAGAGTTGATCGTTTATCGCCGCAGATCCCACTGCAGCGTGGCGGCACAGCTGATGAAGTAGCCAATGCGATAGCCTGGTTATTATCAGACGAAGCATCTTATGTTACCGGCTCTTTTATCGATTTAGCCGGTGGGAAGTAACTTAATATTTTTTAGCTTACAGTTTGAGGTTGCCACTGGTTCGAGATCAGGCATGCGAGATTAATACACCTTGAGAAAACACATGATACCTACTGTATATTCAGAGAAGCTTATTCTTCGGCCGTTTCAACCTGAAGATGCTTCTAAGGTTCAGGCGCTGGCGGGTGAAAAAGTAATCGCAGAAATGACAGATAATGTGCCCCATCCTTATTTGGACGGTATGGCAGAAGAATGGATCGGGAAACATCAATCTTGGTACCGAAACAGGGTTGCGATAGTGTTCGCGATCTTGACTCGAGAAACATGCGAACTGATAGGAGCAATTAGCATTACTGAAATTTGTGAGCTATCTGGTAATTTAGGTTACTGGATAGGCTTGCCATATTGGGGGAAAGGTTATTGCTCTGAGGCTTCCCAGCGGATAATCGAGTTCGGCTTCAGTGAGTTTGGTTTGTCTCTCATCTGTGCAAAACATCTTACAGAGAACCTTGCATCAGGTAAGGTTATAAAGAAGAGTGGTTTTAAATATTTAAAGAACGTTGTTGTTGGTGGGCGAGAGTTACAATATTACGAGCTTGAGAAAGCACAGTGGCAATCTGATAACAAAGTGCTATAGCTACGGTTCTACCCGTGCGAGCTGAGTATTGGATTTGCAGGTTGCCATCAGCAAAGCTTTGCTCTGCATGGTTTGGCATTTTATCTGTCAGATAAATAACACAGAGGCCATGATGTTTAAAGACGTACTAAATTTTTGGTTTAAAGAATTAGAGCCTAAGCAATGGTGGGTGTCTGAATCTGACTTTGATGCGCAGATTAAACAGCGCTTTTTGGCGCTATTGCAGCAAGCTGCGGCGGGTGAGTTATTTGGCTGGCGCGAGAGTGCTGCAGGGCGGTTGGCAGAAATTATCGTGCTGGATCAGTTTTCACGCAATATTTACCGCAATACTGCAAAAGCCTTTGCACAGGATGCCATGGCGCTGGTGTTGGCGCAGGAAGCTGTGGCGGTCGGTGCGCTGGCGCAGCTTAATGCCGATGAGCGTAATTTTTTACTAATGCCCTATATGCACAGCGAATCGCGGGTTATTCACCAGCAAGCAGAAGCGCTGTTTAAGCAATTTGCCCCGGCGGAGAATTATCAATTTGAGCTTAAACACAAAGTAATAATTGACCGTTTTGGCCGTTATCCGCATCGTAACGCCATTTTAGGCCGTACATCGACAGCTGATGAAATTAAGTTTCTTAAACAGCCTGGCTCGGGGTTTTAGCCCGGCCAGCGGCGGCTTAAAATATGCTTTCGGCTATTTAGCTGCTGCTAAACAGGCTACTACTTTGTGCCGAATTTCTCGTGCTCGCCAAGGTTTGGCTGCTTACCTTTAACCTTCGCCTGCACTGTTTTAAACATTTTTACCATTGCGCTGCTGTCGCTATCCCAATGTTCGCCTTTTTGCACTTTAATTTCCAGCATACCGACATTGGGCGAGTCTTTACCGTCAGGAAACCAGGCTGCAACAAACGGATTCCAGTACTTATTGATCAGCGTTTTATCTCGAGTAGCGCGACCAACGCCGGTCAACGATACATACACCTGGTTGTCAGCATCGGCGAAAGTTAAACAAACATCGTGATCATGTTCTATTTCCAGCACTTTTTCCGTGGACAAATCAGTATAAAACCACAGTGTGCCGTCGTATTCATCCTGCACTAACACCATAGGGCGGGATCTTAGCTCATCATCGTGGCGGGTTGTCAGCATGGCTGTTTTTATCTGTTTGATAAGTTGCCAGATTTTTTGCTTATGCTCCGGGCTGGACATAATTCCTCCTGTTTGTTTATCGGAATAAAGTTGTTTTTCAACCGGCTCTAGTGTTTCAAAATTACATACAGCGCATGGATAATGCCGGGTATAAAGCCAAACAGCGTCAGCAAAATGCTAAGCCAGAAATGACCTTTAAGGCCTACTTCAAGAAAAACCCCCAGCGGTGGCAGGATTATTGCGAAAAGGATTTTAATAGGATCGGTTGCGGTAACTGCCATAACAGGCTCCTTAGGTTGTGAGTCAGATGGGCTGCTTGCCCGACTCTCATTGCTCTATTTAAACCAAGCACTATCTATGCCGTTTATCGTAGAAAGCCTTGGTGAAGGTATTCAGGTAGCGACAGTATTGCTCTGTAGGGCCTTTCGCGGCTGGGCTTTTGCCATTGTTACTGCCGGGAAGCGCTCATTACGTCTAACGGGTATTACCCGGCGTGGTTACTCTATGGCGGGGTGGGAAAGAGTATATTTTATAGCTTAGTGTGCAAACTTTACCGGTATTTAAAAGGGGTAGTTCAGTGCTATAAAAATAACAAGCCGGTCAACTGACCGGCTTGTTATTGTGAGGCAGCCAGATGCTATCAGGCTTTGCTGGCAGCAATATATTCATCTACCAGTTGCTCTAATACATCCAGCGGTACTGCGCCGTTTTTCAGCACCACATCGTGGAACTGGCGGATATCAAACTTATCGCCCAGCTCAGTTTTAGCTTTTTCGCGTAGTTCGACAATTTTGATCATACCAATTTTGTAGGCGGTGGCCTGGGCGGGCATGACGATGTAACGCTCTATGGCTTTTTCTACCGCGGTTTGCGTATTAGGTGTGTTATCCAGCAGGTATTGTATCGCCTGATCGCGGCTCCACTTTTTGGCGTGAATACCGGTATCTACCACCAAACGGCAGGCGCGCCAAAGCTCCATGGCTAAGCGGCCAAAATCTGAGTATGGGTCCTGATACAGGCCGATTTCTTTTGGTAATAACTCGGTATATAAACCCCAGCCTTCAATGTAAGCGGTGTAGCTGCCAAAACGGCGGAACTTAGGCATTTCTTCCAGTTCTTGCGCTATAGCCAGTTGCATATGGTGGCCCGGGATACCTTCATGGTAAGCCAGTGCTTCCAGCTCGTACTTGGGCATATCGCTCATGCGGTACAGGTTGGCGTAGTAAATGCCGGGGCGGCTGCCGTCCATCGACGGGCGTTGGTAAAACGCTTTACCGGCACTTTGCTCACGAAACGCTTCTACTGCTTTTACAATCATGTCGGCTTTGGGTTTTACTAAAAACAGCTCGTCCAGCCGGGTGCGCATATTATCAATAACCGCAGTGGCTTCAGCCAGGTAGGCGGCTTTGCCTGCTTCGGTATTCGGGTAGTAAAACTGCGGATTGGTTTGCATAAACTGGAAAAAAGCTTTTAAGTCACCGTCAAAGCTGGTTTTTTGCATAATAGCCTGCATTTCTGCATGGATACGGGCTACTTCATCCAGGCCAATCTGGTGTATTTCATCGGCTGTTAAATTGGTAGTGGTAATGCGCTTTAGCTCATCATTGTAAAATGCTGCGCCATCTTTAAAACGCCATACACCGTCAACGGTATCAGCTTGTTGCTCCAGCGTATTTAAATAGCGGATTAAGCTGGTATAGGCCGGCTTAACACTGGTTAACAACGCTACTTTGGCTTCATCCAGCAACAATTTTTTACTGTGCTCATCAGCATCAAGCTGGCTGACTTTTTTACTGAAATCGGCCAGTAAGGTGCTGTCGGCACCGGTATCAAACGGGGCGCCTTTAATCACATTTTCACTGGCCGAGAGCACTAACGGGAACACAAATTTAGGCGGAATAATACCAAGCTCTGCGCGTTTTTGCAGTTGCTCCTGCAGCTGATTAAACAGCGCAGGTACGGCATTTAACCGGGCGATATAGGCTTTGGCGTCGCTTTCGCTGCTAATGCTGTGCTGGTTGATTAACACTGACGGCACCTGCGAGTGGATACCAAACATCTGGTTAACCGGGTAGCTGTAAAGCCGCCATTTGGCTTCATCCAGGGTTTGTTGCAGGTTTTGTTGCATCAGCAGGTAGCTGATACGGGTATTGTCGTCCAGTTTGCTGACATCAACGGCCTTTAACATGGTTAAATGCTGCTGGGTAAGGGCTATATCTGCGTCGAAGTGGGCGTCGGATAAATCCTGCCATTTATCGTAGTCATCTTTAATGCCCAGCCGGGTTTGCCGGATCGGGTCACGGCGCACTTCGTCCATAAATATTTGTTCAAACAAGGCATTAGCCTTATCTGACTCAGACTGGGTTACCACTGTTGCCGGTGTGCTGCTTTGCTGCAGGCTCTGGTTTTGCTGTGGGCCACAGCCTGCCAGTAAAGCGGCAGTTATGGCAAGTGGCAGCAAAGCTTTGCGGGTAAAGGCGGTTTTCATATAGGTTCCTGTCTTATTGTTAGAGTAATAGTTTTATTCTACGCAACTGGTTACAGATGAAAAGACAGCGTATCGCAACGATAGGTTAATCAGCCCTAGATAAACAACGTGAGTAAATCGTTCAGGTACCGCGCGCCTTTATCGGTAACCTGCCAGTGCGTGGCGCTAACGCTAAGCAGGCCTTTTTGCTCCGCATCGCTAATAGCGCTGGTAACCGTGCTAAGCGGCAAGCCGGTGTAAGCGGTAAAATCGGCTATCGGGCAGGGTTCCAGCAAGCGAAAGCGATTCATAAAAAACTCAAATGGCCGGTCTTCGGCCTCAACCTGCTCACGGCTATCCATATAGCCACGGCTGATATCCATATAGCCTTTGGGGTGCTTAATTTTTACGGTACGCAAAATAGCATTACGTGACGGCAGGGTAATTTTGCCGTGCGCGCCGCAGCCTATGCCTAAGTAATCTCCGTAGCGCCAGTAGTTCAGGTTATGTTTGCACTGATGGCCGGGTTTGCTATAGGCAGAAATTTCGTACTGCTGGTAACCATGCTGCTGTAACAGTGCCAGCCCCTGTAGCTGAATATCCCACAGTGTATCATCTGGTGGCAGTACTGGCGGGCGTGAGGCAAAGACTGTATTAGGTTCAATCGTCAGCTGATACCAGGACAAATGCGGCGGGGCTAAATCTATGGCTTGTTGTAAGTCGGCCAGCGCGTCGTTAACATCCTGCTGCGGCAGGCCGTGCATTAAATCGAGGTTAAAACTGCCAAGGGGCAGGTTTTGCGCCAATTTGGCAGCCCGTATGGCTTCGCCGCTATCATGAATACGGCCCAGCGCTTGTAATTGTGCCGTTTGAAAGCTTTGCACACCAATAGAAAATCGCGTTACGCCTGCCTGCACATAGCCGGCAAAGCGTTCGGCTTCTACCGTGCCGGGGTTGGCTTCCATGGTTACTTCCATATCGGCGTCGCAGTTTAACCGCTGCTTTACGCCGGTTAAAATCTGGCCAATGCCGGCGGCAGAAAATACGCTGGGCGTACCACCGCCGATAAAAATACTGCTTAAATTACGCCCGGTTACTAAGGGTAAATCTTGCTCGAGATCGGCCAGCAGGTGGGCGATATATTCCTGCTCGGGAATACCTTGCTTTACCGCGTGCGAGTTAAAGTCGCAGTAGGGGCATTTTTGAATACACCAGGGGATATGAATATACAGCGCCAGCGGCGGTAACTGCAGCGCCACGGTTAACGTGCCTGCAACTGGCTAAGCAGTTGTGCTAACGCTTTACCCCGATGGCTAAGCTGTTGTTTGCGGCCCGGTGGCAGCTCTGCACTGGTGCAATTTTCTGCCGCAATGTAAAACACCGGGTCATAGCCAAAGCCGGCATTACCGGCCGGGGCCAGCGTAATTTCGCCGTGCCATATGCCATGGCATATCAGCGGGCTTGGGTCTTCAGCGTGGCGTAAATACACCAGCACACAATGAAACTGCGCTGTACGCTGTGCGGCTGGGATATCTTCTAATGCATTAAGCAGCTTAGTGATATTAGCGGTATCGGTTGCGGCTTCACCGGCGTAGCGCGCCGAATATATACCCGGTGCGCCGCCCAGGGCGTCAACCGCCAGGCCAGAGTCATCAGCTATGGCCGGTAAACCGGTAGCCAGCGCGGCATGGCGGGCTTTTAAAATGGCGTTTTCAATAAAGGTCAGACCGGTTTCGTCTGCATCTGTTACGCCCAGTTCCGTTTGCGGCACGATCTGGTAGTGGTAAGGGGCCAGCATCTGTGACAGCTCTGCCACTTTGCCTTTATTGCCGGTAGCCAGCACAATTTTTTCTGTCATCGAAAGCTCTTTTTAATCTACGTAAAAGGTCTGGTCGAACGTTAATAACTGCGACTCATTGCCACTGGCCATGGTTATCGTAAAGCTAAAACGCTGCTCGTGATAAAACGGCAACTGCGCCAGATAATATACTGCATCACCTTCTACTACTTCGGTAAACTCCAGCTTACGCTGGCGGCCCTGTAAATCTTTGGCATTGCCGCTCAGGGCAACTTTTTGCGCCTGTTGGTTGTTTTTATCAAGCACCGAAATGTTAACAACCGCATTGTATTTACTGCGTTGCAGCTGGTATTGCAGGGCTATTTCCGGTGTCAGCAGCGGGGCAGGAAAGGCAATATAATGTACGTCCCAGTTACCCAGTTGTTTTTTTTGCTCGGCCATAGCGCTAAAGCTAACGGCCAAGCCCAACAACAGGGCGATAATAATGCGGTTCATGGTTCACCTCGGTATTGGTTCAGGCAGTTAAGTATAGTGGTTTAAGCGGTTTCCAGCAGGTTTTTCACCAGCGGTGGTAACTGTTTCGGGGCAATAATCAGTACCGTTTTATGCCGTCCGGTTTCACCTTTTTCAATGACCACCTGTGATTTGGCAACAGCGAAACTTTTGGCCAGAAACTTTTGCAAATGGGCGTTGGCTTTGCCATCTACCGGTGGTGCAGTAATGGCAACTTTAATTTCGTCGCCATAAAGCTCCACCCAGGCATCACGGCTGGCTTTGGGCTGAATATACAGTTTTAACCGTATATCCGCCGCGCACTGAGTTGCTGCAATCAAAAACCCGGAAACCAGTTACTAAACAGGATGTTTAAAAATTGCAGGCCAACCAGCACTACCAGTACCGATAAATCCAGCCCGCCCAGTGGTGGCAGAATGTTACGGATAGGGCGCAGTAATGGCTCGGTAAGCTGATGCATTACATATTCAACCGGACTGCGGCCCTGGCTGAACCAGCTAAGCAGAGCGCGGATCACTAAAATCCAGAACAGTAAGGTAAGAATTTCTTTTACCAGAAACACCACTGACAACACTAAACTGGGCACCAGCAAAACCTGGCCCGATTGAATAAGCTGCAGCACCAGTAATTTTACCAGCATAATGCTGTATGCCAGCACCAGTGAGGCGGTATCCAGCCGGCCAATGCTGGGAATAATCCGGCGCAGCGGCAATACCAGCGGGTTGGTGGCTTTTACCACAAACTGACTGAACGGGTTATAAAAGTCTGCACGTACCAGTTGTAACCACAGGCGCAATATCATCACCATCAGGTACAGACTAAAGGCAGTATCAATTAGAAATAGCACAGCTTGCATCAGGTTCTCCGCATCTTAAATTATAACAACGATGAAAATTACAAACTCTGCGCCATTTCCTGCGCCCGTTTAATGGCGGCATACATGGCATCTGAAACCATTTTTTCAAGGCCCTGGTTGGCAAAAGTGGTTACCGCTTCATGGGTTGTGCCACCTTTTGATGTAACCTGCGCGCGCAAATCAGCAAAACTGTGATCGCTATCCAGTGCCATGGTGGCTGCGCCGAGCGCGGTTTGCGCTACCATCTGTTTAGCTTGCGCCGCGTCAAAACCCAGTTGCTCTGCTACTTGCTGCATCGCTTGCATAAAAAAGAAAAAGTACGCCGGTGAACTGCCGGTAACAGCAATAACATGGTCTATCTGTGCTTCGTTGTCTAACCAGACAGTCATGCCAGTGCCACTGAACATATGATCAACAAAGGCTTTTTCATAATTAGAGCAGCCCTGTGGCAGTAAACCGCTAACGCCTAACCCTACCAATGATGGCGTATTAGGCATAGCACGCACCAGGCGGACATTACCCAGCCATTGCTGATAGCGCGCTACGGTAATACCGGCTGCCAGGGTAACAAACAGCTTTTCGGCTATTTCCGGTGCGGCGCTGATTAACGCTTCGCATAGCTCCTGCATCATTTGCGGTTTTACCGCCAGCACGATAACGTCGGCTTTAGTTACAGCTTCAACGTTATCCAGTGTGGTTTGGATGCCAAAATCGGCGGCCAGCGCGGTCAGTTTAGGCTGGCTGCGGTTAGCGGCAATAATGTTTTGTGCCGGATAACCCGCGCGCACCATGGCGGCGATAACGCAGCGTGCCATATTGCCAGCGCCGATAAAGGCAACAGTATTGTCATTCATCTGTGTATTCATTCCTTGTGATAATCTCTTGCGCCAAAAATTGCGGTGCCCAATCGTATCATAGTTGCGCCATATCGCAGAGCCAAAGGCCAGTCATCCGACATGCCCATAGATAATTCATCTGCCTGCGGGTAGTGTTGCTGTAATGTTTTCGACAGTTGTGCCATAGCAGCAAAGGCCGGTTCGCTCATGCCCGGTGCCGGTATGGCCATTAATCCTTTTAATTGCAGCTGTGGCAAGTTGCTTACGTCGGCAGCTAATTGCAACATATCTGCCGCAGCAATACCGGCTTTGCTGGGTTCATTGCTTATATTCACCTGCAGCAGCACTTTAAGCGGCCCCAGCGGCGCAGGGCGCTGTGCTGCTAAACGCTCAGCAATTTTAAGCCGGTCGATACTGTGTACCCAGTGCGCGGTTTCGGCGACCAGCCGGGTTTTGTTCGACTGCAACGGGCCGATAAAATGCCAGATAATATCCGCATAACTGCTTAATTGTGCTGCTTTTTCAGCTAGTTCTTGCGGGTAGTTTTCAGCAAACTGGCGCTGCCCGGCCTGATAGGCTGCTACAACAGCAGATACCGGTTTGGTTTTACTTACGGCCAGTAGTTGTGGCGTTAATTTTGCCGCTGGCAAAGCCTGCAATTTTTCCGTCAGGTTCTGATAGGCGAGGTTAAGTTGTTCTGCTATGTTATTCATAAAGATTGGCAACGTGGAGTAGAAATTGTCATGGATATTACCGAATTATTAGCCTTTAGTGTGCAACATAAAGCGTCTGATTTACACCTTTCCGCCGGTGTGCCGCCATTGATACGGGTTGACGGTGACGTACGCAAGCTGAATATCCCGCCGCTTACTCATAAAGACGTGCATGCATTAGTGTACGAGATTATGACCGACAAGCAGCGTAAAGAATACGAAGAACACCTAGAATCAGACTTTTCCTTTGAAGTACCCAACCTGGCACGGTTTCGGGTTAACGCCTTTGTGCAAAACCGTGGCGCGGCGGCAGTGTTTCGTACTATACCCAGTGAGGTATTAACACTGGAAGATTTAGGTGCGCCGGATATCTTCAAAACCATTGCTGAAAACCCGCGTGGCCTGGTGCTGGTTACCGGGCCGACAGGTTCAGGTAAAAGTACTACGCTGGCGGCGATGATTGACTACATTAACACTATGCGCCACGACCATATTCTGACGATAGAAGATCCGATTGAATTTGTGCACAACAATAAATCCAGCCTGATTAACCAGCGTGAAGTACACCGCGATACCCACAGCTTCAGTAATGCACTTCGCTCAGCCCTGCGCGAAGACCCGGACGTAATACTGGTGGGGGAATTACGCGATCTGGAGACGATTCGTCTGGCGATGACCGCCGCTGAAACCGGCCATTTAGTGTTTGGTACTTTGCATACCACTTCAGCGCCTAAAACGATTGACCGTATTATTGATGTGTTTCCCGGTGAAGAAAAAGACATGGTGCGCTCGATGTTGTCAGAGTCACTGCGAGCGGTTATTTCACAAACGCTGCTGAAAAAGGTGGGCGGTGGCCGCATGGCGGCGCACGAGATCATGATTGGGATACCGGCGATCCGTAATCTTATCCGCGAAGATAAAATTGCCCAGATGTATTCGGTAATACAAACCGGCGCATCGCATGGTATGCAAACCATGGATCAATGTCTGGTGAATCTGGTAAACCGGGGTTTGGTATCGCAAAAAGATGCCGCGGCCAAAGCACAGGACAAAAACACCTTTGGTGCCATGGGCAGGATATAAACGCTTATGCAGCTAGTTGATTTTCTGGAAAAAATGGTTGCTGTTAAAGCATCGGATATGTTTGTTACCGCAGGCATGCCGGTAGCGGCGAAGATAAACGGTGAAATGACACCTATTGATGAAACACCGCTGACGGATGCGGCATCATTAAAGCTGGTGCTATCGGCGATGAATGATAAGCAGCAGCAAGAATTTATGAGCAGCAAAGAGTGCAACTTTGCGATAGCCAACGAGGCAGGACGGTTTCGGGTGTCGGCGTTCTGGCAGCGTGACTGTGCTGGCATGGTAGTGCGCCGTATTGTTACCAAAATTCCTAACGTGGACGATTTAGGCCTGCCGCCAATCATGAAAGAAGTGATTATGTCCAAACGCGGCCTGGTGCTGTTTGTCGGCGGCACCGGTACCGGTAAATCAACCTCGCTGGCGGCTTTGCTGGGGTACCGTAACCGCAATGCCAAGGGGCATATCCTGACGATAGAAGATCCAATCGAGTTTGTGCACGAACACCATAAAAGTTTAATTACCCAGCGTGAAGTGGGTATTGATACTGAATCATTTGCAGCAGCACTGAAAAGCTCATTGCGACAGGCTCCGGATGTAATCTTAATTGGTGAAATCCGCAGCCAGGACACGATGGAATATGCACTGTCGTTTGCTGAAACCGGTCACTTATGTATTGCCACACTGCACGCCAACAATGCCAACCAGGCAATTGACCGCATTATGCATCTGGTGCCCAAAGAGATGCACCAGAAGTTACTGTTTGATTTGTCATTAAACCTGCGCGGTATTGTTGCGCAGCAGCTTATTCCCACGGCAGATGGCCATGGCAGGCTGGCCGCCATTGAAGTGCTGCTTAATTCGCCATTAATTGCCGATTTAATTGCCCGCGGTGAAATCGGCGAGATTAAAGCGGTAATGACAAAATCACGCGAGCTGGGTATGCAAACCTTTGATCAGGCGCTGTACGATTTATATCAGCGTGGCCAAATTACCTACGCTGATGCTATTCACCATGCCGATTCGCCGAATGATTTACGCCTGATGATTAAACTGCGTAGTGGCGATACTAAAGGGGCGGGGTTCCTGTCTGGTGTTACTATTGAAGGTTTTGAAAATAAAGACAATTAACCAGCCGTTGTTACAGTGAGGTCGCTATGAGCATTACACAGATCATGACGCATCGCAGCAAACTGATCACCACCATGGCCGATGCCAGCCTGGCCTCACTGCGCGATGTGTTTGCCAAGGCACGCTTTCAGCATGTGCCGGTGGTGGATCACACCAACCGCCTCGTTGGTATAGTGTCGGTAAAAGATTACTTTCGTGAGCTTAGCCCGGTAATGGACGCCGCCAGTGATCCTGCGATCGGGCTGTTTATCCGTTCGCGCAAAGTGCATCAGGTGATGGTAAGTCCGGTGATCACCGTCAGTGAAACTACCGGTATAAAGCAGGCTGCCGCGCTACTGCTGCAACACAATATCAGTTGTTTACCGGTAACCGACGAATATAAGCATTTGCTTGGCCTGGTATCATGGAAAGACATAATGCGCGCCGCGCTGCACAAGCCAGCCAGTTAGCTGTTAACCGGCGC
Source organism: Rheinheimera hassiensis (assembly GCF_022436675.1). Taxonomy (GTDB): domain Bacteria; phylum Pseudomonadota; class Gammaproteobacteria; order Enterobacterales; family Alteromonadaceae; genus Alishewanella; species Alishewanella hassiensis. The sequence goes on from NZ_JAKUJZ010000002.1 coordinate 143,303, forward strand.
GCTGATAGCGCTTATGCAAAATAGCCACCCGTTCAACATAAGCCTGGGTTTCGGCAAAAGGCGGAATACCGTTATAACGGCGCACATTACTGCTACCGGCATTGTAAGCCGCTAAAGCCAGTGGTAACTCACCATTATGTTGTTTTAACAGCTGGGCCAGATAACGGCTGCCGGCGGCAATATTGTGTTCTGGCACACTGGCATCGCTGATGCCAAGCTGCCTGGCCGTGCCGGGCATCAGTTGCATTAAGCCTACTGCGCCTTTTCGTGATACAGCTGACGGGCGAAAAGACGATTCGGCATGAATAACTGCGCGAATAAGCGCCGGATCCAGTTGGTGTTCATCTGCTGCTTTGGCAATAAACTGATTAAAAGGCCGGGTATATAGTGGCACCGTATGCCAGTTAACTGTTGATCCCGGATCGCAGGCAAAGCAGTCAAACCGCATCACCTGAAAAGGCCGGTTTAGTGGCTGGCGATCGGAAAACATCGCAGTGCCATCGTTTTTAACTGACTTATATGCTGCAATAGTCGGGGGAGTTTTTGTCTGCGCTTGCGACAATGCTGTATTGTTGCTGTCTGGCGAAAGTTTAAGTTGCTTTTTTTCAGCTGTTTGCGGCTCAGCCGCCAGCATCAGGATACAGCTTAAGGCAAACACAGCAATGGCAACACCGGCAGATGACAAAGCAACATCCATGCATAAATTAAGCGGACTGAAAGTAAAGCACTAAGCCACGCAAAGCTCAAGCCATACCGGTGGATAAAAGCTTCAGCGGCTTTTATCCCGGTGTAATTGGCGGTTAACCCATAACAGTACCGCTGCCACAATGACAACCACTACCGGCACACTGATACTTTGCCACTGCCGGGTATCCAGTTGTGGCAGCCAGTAACCCAGTGCATCAATGGCTTTGTCGCTAAGCTGCAAGGCGTAATAACTAATAGCCACCAGTGATAATCCCTCGACCATTTGCTGCATATTCAGCTGCAGTTTGGCACGCTTATCCATAGATGCCAGCAACTGCTGGTTTTGTTGCTCGAGTTTTAAATTAATCCGGGTGCGCAGCAGCTCGGTAGACCGGCCTAAACGACCAGATAAAGCATGCTGGCGGTATACCACCGATTCACTGGTACGAAATGCCGGTGTTAAGCGCCGCTCGGTAAAATCCTGCAATGACAACAGGCCTTCAATCGGCGTTTCGTTCAGGCTTCTGATCCGGTCCAGTGTTAGCTGGTAGTAAGCGGCAGTAGCCTGCAGCCGCGAGCTGGTTTCGGCGATCAGGTGCTCAGTCTGTGCCGCCATGGTAGTTATTTCGTTAAGTAAATGCTCATCATCATTCAGGCGCAGTTCGATACGCTGGGTAATATCTGACAGACTCTGTTCCAGCATATTCAGCTTACTCAGCGCCTGGCGCGATTGTGGCCAGCCCAGCAGTGATAATTTGCGGTAATTGCCAAGATCAAACAGCTGTTGCACTAAACGGCCCAGCGCTGCCGGACTTAAGCCTTGATCCAGCAATAACATACGGCCGGCACCTTCGGCATGCTTTTGAAAGTCGGTCCAGATGCGGGCTTTTTGCCCGGCCAGCATACTGCTGATGCAATTGTCCGGGTTAAACAGCTGGTTGGTATCGGCATAGCTTTTTAGCTGTGCCGGCGTGATAACACTTAGCTGAACTACGCGGAAAATCTGGCCCGGAATATTATCCAGCCAGTTCTTCGCTGGCAGAAAATCCAGCGGATCATCAAATAGCTGCTTTTCACTGCCACTTTGAATAAAGATATAGCTGGAAAACTCGCCATGTTTTTCAAACCGTAGGCTGCCGCCAAACAGTGGCAGGTTAATGTCGTGATCGGTTTCACTAAAATGGCTGCCTTGTTGGCTGGCCAGTTGTTGCATAAAGCTAAGTTCGCTGCTGCGCGAGGCCGGTGATACCGTTAGCATAAACTGGCACAGCCGGCTTGGCGCCGTTAACGCCGGGAAGGTGCGCTGTTGTAGTTCTTTATCCAGTACATCGCGCAGTGGATGGCTGCGGTTATGTAGTCCGGTCATGATAATGCTCCTGAATCTGAAGGCACAAAGCGGGAATGAGCACAAACACCGTTAGGTTAAGCAAAGCAGCTAATGTGCCAGTGCGTTGGCCTGTGCCAGCTACAGAGCAATATGGGCCTAAATCATTGCTGTAAAATGATATTTTCTTTACGTCTTGGTGTAATGCAGGTTTTGGCAATACCTGGTGGCCTGGTGTTTGCCCTGAAATAACGCAGCCGCGGCATAATTCAGTGCGCACTCTGTTACCTTTAACGCTGGCGGCGGGTTACAATATTGCTCTTACCTTTTGTCTGTTCTGTCGGGTTTTAACTTTATGTCAATTGTGCTCAATCGTAATCTGGTTGTGGCGGTGGTCAGTGTTTTGCTGGCAATGCTGACTATTCAGTCTGGCGCTTCTATCGCCAAGCAATTGTTTCCGCTGATAGGCCCTGAAGGCACAACTGCGCTGCGGCTGGGGTTTTCTGCGCTGGTGCTGTGGCTGGTGTTCCGGCCGTGGCGCAGCTTGCCAACAAACCGGCGTGACTGGAATGCAATAGTGACCTATGGCCTGTGTCTGGGCGGTATGAATATTTTGTTTTATCTGGCAATTGCCCGTATTCCACTGGGTATTGGCGTAGCGCTTGAATTTACCGGTCCTTTAGCCGTTGCGCTGCTTTTATCACGGCGTAAACGCGATTTAATCTGGGTAGCCTGTGCTGTTGCCGGCATTTTATTGCTGCTGCCGGATATGCGCGGTACTGATGCGCTGGACCCCATCGGCGTGATATTGGCACTTGGCGCAGGTGCGTGCTGGGCCGGGTATATTTTGTTTGGTAAACGCACCAATGCCCAGGCCTCGGGTGGTATTACGGTAGCGCTTGGTATGACAGTGGCGGCTGCCTTTTTGGTGCCGATAGGTGCCGTTAGCCAGGGCATGGCGCTGCTAAGCTGGCAAGTACTGCCGCTGGGGCTGCTGGTGGGTATTTTATCCAGTGCTTTGCCTTACACGCTGGAAATGGTGGCACTGCGCAATATGACCTCACAAAACTTTAGTGTTTTTATGAGTATGGAACCGGCAATAGCCGCGCTGGCTGGCTTTGTTATTCTGGCTGAGTTACTTACGCTATGGCAGTGGCTGGCGATTGGTCTGGTTATCGTGGCATCGCTTGGCAGTTCGCTGACATCCTCCGGGGCGAAACCCGCCCTGGAGGATTAACGCCGATTACATTTTTGGCATTACAACGGTGTCCAGCACGTGGATCACGCCATTGCTGGTTTCGATGTCAGTTGCAATTACCTGAGCACCGTTTACGTATACTTTGCCGTCTTTTACTTCAATAGCCAGGTCTTGACCCTGTACCGTTTTAGCTGAAGTCATCTTAACCACATCTGCAGCCATGACCTTGCCGGCAACAACATGATAAGTAAGCACTTTAGTTAGAGCGGCTTTATCTGCTACCAGTGCGTTTAAATCGGCGGCAGGGATTTTGGCAAAGGCAGCGTCATTTGGCGCAAATACTGTGAACGGGCCTTTACTTTTTAATGTGTCTACCAGCTCAGCAGCCTGTACGGCCGTTACCAGCGTTGAAAAATTGCCAGCTGCTACTGCGGTATCAACAATATCTGCTTTCATTTTATGGTTGTGCGCCTGTGCTGTGAGAAGCATCGAGCCCAGTAATAATGAACCGGTAATAAGGTGTGACAGTTTCATAGTGTTTCCTTTTTTGCACAAAGTTAGACATAACAGTCGCCATTACAAACGCAGGCTTGCGGCATAAAGATCAGATTTATCTTTTTCTGTTTTAGCTAAACCGCAAGTAGTTATTTACCGTACGGCGAAAAACTTGATCCAGCCCGGTGCAACTGGTGCAGTTTTTCGCTATATCTGTTGTCTGACACTAAAATACTGTTAGAGGAGCGTGTTTATGACCATTACCACTGTTGCCCAATTAATGACGGCTGATCCTTTGTGTGTAACCCGGGAGGCCAGTTTAAAAGATGCGCATGATTTAATGCGTGGTAAAAATATCCGCCATATTCCTGTAATAGATGCCGATGGCATTTTGGTTGGTATGCTGACGCAAAAAATTATGATCGCCAAAGTAATGGGGTTAATGGCGCAGTTTGGCGCTACTGCACTGGAGCGTAAAGAAAAACAACAACTGGTAGCCGATATGATGGCCACCGATTTTGCTGCAGTAACGCCGGGTCAATCGTTAAAAGAAGTGGCGGGCTTTTTCGTTAAAAACCGTCATGGCTGTATGCCGGTGGTGGATGAAAACAATAAACTGAAGGGCATACTGACATCTTCAGACTTTGTTCGGTTAGCGGCGCAATTATTGGAAAAACAATAAGAAAAGCCAGCGTAAAAGCTGGCTTATTTGAGAATAATCGCGCCGGTTTACTCACTCCAACGCGCCGTAAACCCATCCGTGGGGGCTCGATTCAGGCATCCATGCCTTCAACGGTTGGCTTAGAGTAAACCTCTGCTCGCTTGCAGGTCTTGCTTAGTCGGTTAAGCCAACCCCCATTTCTTTTAACAGGTTATCTGCGCCATCCAGCTGCATTTGCCACAGCATAAAACGGTGATCTACCTGAATAGAGCGGGTGTTGTCCGGGTTGTAGTCCCAGTCTGAAATGATTGAATCCAGCGTGCCGTCAAAGGCTAAACCTACCAGTTCGGCTTTGCTGTTTAATACTGCCGAGCCTGAATTGCCGCCGGTAATATCCAGTGTAGCCAGGTAATTTACCGGTACTGAATTTAAGCTTTCTACCTTGTACGGACCATATTGCTTGGCTTTTATCGCATCCAGCTGTTTTTGCGGTGCGTTAAATTCACCTTCGCCGGTTGCTTTGGCCGTAATACCGCGTAGCGTGGTAAATGGCGCCCAGGCGTTGCCATCTTCATTGCCGTGCGCGCGGCCTTTTACGTTACCGTAAGTTACCCGCAGCGTGCTGTTGGCGTCCGGGTAAACTGCCTGGCCTTTAGACTGCATAAAGGCAATTTTGGCACGCATATAGCTGGCGTACGCCTGCTGAATTTTACCGGCCAGCTCTTCTTCCTGCGCTTCACGTTTTAAATCGGTTTTATACAATGCTACGGCGGCTTTAACAAAAGCATCGTTGCTTTGGGCAAATTGCTGTGGCGTGCTGTCCAGCAGAGCAGTGCGCTTAGCCGGATCAGTTAAATCGCTATTGGCGTACCAGCTGTCAATCAGGCTTTTCAGTTGCTCGTTGCTGATGCCATCTTTAATGCCCATCGCTTTGTCAAAATCTGCGTTACGCTGTTTTTTTGGCAAAGCGGCGTATTTGCTCAAGTTGTGCAGGTCCAGTGCTTTTTCTACGCCAACATCCAGGTTGCGCTCCATGCCGGCTACAAAGGCTTGGTAGCGCGGAATGTCGCGTTGCTGAAAGCCAGCTTTACGCTGAGCATCCGGTTTGGTACTTTCCTGGGCTAATCTGTACAGGGCGCGTGAAGCTGCCAGTAACCGAGGTGTGGCATTGTTTAGCAGGTAATTGGCCCGCTCTTTGGTTTGGTTTTCTTTTAACAGTTTTTCTATTGCTGTTAAGTCTTTGGCATACGCTTTTTTATTTTCGCTGCTGCTGTTAACCCAGGCGGTAAGGGCTTGATGCTCTTGCGTTTTACGTTGTAAAAAGTCGCTTTGGGCAAAGCTGTCCAGCATGCCCTGGCGGTTTTTCATATAATTATTTAACCCGGCAACACGGCCGGCGTACTTCAACTCTGCATCTTTATTGCTAGCGGTTTCGCGGGCAATAATATCCAGTGTGTCTTTAAACTGGGCAACGGTATTGGGGTAAGCCCATTCAAAGGTATCGCTGACTTCGCTTGGTAAACGGTGACGGTTAGTGCGGCCGGGGTAACCCAGCGCCATGACAAAATCACCTTCTTTTAAGCCATCTTTGGCCAGTGTTAAATGATAATCCGGCTTATAAGGCACGTTATCTACGCTGTAATCTGCCGATTTACCCTCTGGGCTGACATAAGCACGGTAGAAACTGTAATCACCGGTGTGACGCGGCCACATCCAGTTGTCGGTGTCGCCACCAAATTTGCCCACACCCTCAGCCGGAGCATGTACTAAACGCACATCTTTAATTTCCAACTGTTTAATCAGGTAAAACTCTAAGCTGCCGTAGTAGGCGGCTACCGTACAGCGGTGGCCTTCGTCTTTTTCGCATTCGGCGATAATAGCTTTCTGGTTGGCTTCAATAGCGTCGATACGCTTTTTGCCGCTTAGTTTAGCGGTTTTGCCATCAATCACTTTATCGGTAACGTTATCTACGGCTTTGGTAACAAAAATGCGGCTGCCCGGGGCTGCGGCAACTTCGTCGCCTGGCTTCTGGGCTAAAAAGCCGTTGGCCAGTAAGTCGTTTTCTGGTGTTGAGTTATGCGCGATGCTGCCATAAGCGCAGTGGTGGTTAGTGGCAACCAAACCATTGGGTGACACAAAAGAGGCGGAGCAGCCGCCTAAACTAACAATAGCTGCGGCAGGGAATTCGGTGAGTTTGCTTAAGTTGGCCGGGTCCAGTTCAAGACCAGCAGCTTTTAATTCGGTGGCAATTTGCGGCAGTTGTTGTGGCATCCACATGCCTTCATCAGCCATGGCAAAACTGCTGGCCAGCGCCAGCATCAGAATGGATTTTTTCATAAGTACTCTTTTATTTTTAATTTTGACAGGAATGTTAAACGTAAGACCACAGCTATAGTCGATGCCAGCGCTAGCCTTGTCAATACTCGGCTAAAGCCACAGATGCCGCTATGCGATGGTTATCGCAGTTCAAGCGTTGGGTGATAGAAGCAGTTTATTTGTCGGAAAACCAACAAGGTTGATTGCGGCCCAGCCGTTTGGCCTGATACATAGCCGTGTCGGCCTGTCGCAATAGTTCATCACAATTGGTGTCACCCTGAAACAGCACCAGACCGATACTGCAGGCGCATTGATGCATATTATGCTCAGACAGCGGGAAAGGCCGGGCCAGCTCTTTAACAATTTTAGTGGCAATGTGCTGAATATGCAGTTTGCTGCGCCCAATTTCGGTATCAATATCGCGTAGCAGCACAATAAATTCGTCGCCGCCAAAGCGCGCCACGGTATCGGCCTGACGCACGGCATTTAATAACCGGTGTGCTACTTCTACCAGCAGGCTGTCACCTGTTCTGTGGCCGTAGATATCGTTGACCGGTTTAAAGTTATCCAGGTCGATAAACATTAAGCCACTGTATTTCTGGCCGCGCTGACTGGATGCTATAGCTTGCAGCAAGTGCTCTTCCAGCAAACGACGATTGGCCAGACCGGTTAAGCTGTCATAAAAAGCTAACCGGCGGATTTGCGCGGCGCTAAGGCAGCGGCTAATTGCCAGCTCAGCAAGGTTGCTGTAGGTTTTGATTTTTTGCAGCAGTATCGCACAGGGCTCAGCTGGCTGATAATGGTAGATGGCAAAGGTACCTAACACTTTGTTGTGAGCGTTTTTTATTGGTTGTGACCAGCAGGCTTTCACCCCGGCAATGGCCGCCAGTGCCTGATAAGGCTGCCAATACGGATGCGTGCTGATATCCTGCACTATTACGGTTTCACCGGTAAAAGCAGCAGTGCCGCATGAGCCGACGCCCACGCCAATAGCAACACCGTCCAGTGCGTTGTTATATTCATCTGGTAACGACGGTGCCGCGCCGTGGTGCAGGGTTTGGTTATCTTCGTCCAACAGTAAGATAGAACACAGCATGCCCTGATGTAGCAGCTCTACCTGAGTAACCAGATTATGCAGAATACTTTTTAGCTCAGCGCCTTCACTGATCTGGCTTAAAATCTGGTTTTGCAGCAGTAACTCTTGTGTGCGCTGGGCTACTTTTTGCTCAGTTTGCTGCAGGCTGTATTGGTAGCGGGCGTTTAGCAGACTGAGTTTTGTGATCTGTAACGCCAGTGGTGCCAGCACTTGCGTTATGCTGTCGGGCTGGGTTTGATCCACACTTGCTTTATTTGACCGGCGTTTGCCAACCAACAAACCGGCAATGTGTTCGCCGTCCAGCATTATCGGTGTCGCGTAATTTTGCTGGCTGTTTTCAACAGTTATTTCGGCTGTCTGTTGTAAACCAAAGCGGGCATCTGGCCAGTCGGACGATGCCAGCACTTTGCCATATATATCAAGCAATGCAACGGGCAAGCCCATTACCTGCTGGATGTTGTTAAATACGGTGTTAAGTTCTGAAAAATCAATAGTAGCGACCAGTTTGCTGGCTGGTTCATTATCAGATAGGTGCTGCGATTGAGCGCTGCCAGCGGATACGTCCTGCATCTGGATTTGCTTAGCCTCGGCTTACATATGCGGTGATTTCACCCTAATAATGTTAACAGTGTAGTCAAGGGAAGGTATTGTCGCCATGTAAACCTTAACCTTATCACCAGTTAAACCAGCGCCGGGTATAGGTTCAGTACCTTACGCTGGGTGTACAGGTTAACGCTAAACCTGCCGTTAAAATGTCGCGTTGTTATTTATGCCGTTGTTGTAGTACGGTAATTACGTCGTTCAGTTCCAGTTTTTGGCTGCGCAGCAGTACCAGAAGGTGGAAAATTAAATCAGCCGCCTCGTTAGCCAGCTCTTCTTTATCACCAGCCATGGCAGCCAGAGCAGATTCGACACCTTCTTCACCGACTTTTTGCGCGATGCGCTTTACGCCTTTGGCAAATAAGCTGGCAGTATAGCTGCTGCTTGGGTCTGCACCTTCGCGCGCTTTAATCACTTGTTCAAGGTCATATAAAAAAGCCAGTTGTGGGCTGTTGGCGCTGTTATTGTGCCAGCAGGTTTCGGTGCCAACATGGCAGGTGGGGCCTTGCGGCAGTGCCAGCACTAAAATGCTGTCGGCATCGCAGTCGCTGTCGATGCTAACCAGCTTTAAGGTATTGCCAGAGCTTTCACCTTTGGTCCACAGCCGTTGTTTGCTGCGGCTGTAAAAGGTCACATTGCCGCTTTGCAGTGTGTGCTCAAGCGCCCCCGGGTTCATATAGCCCTGCATCAGCACTTTGCCGGAGATGGCATGCTGCACTATTGCGGGTAATAACTTTGCCGGTAATAACTGGTTATCGGGCCAGCTTAACGCTTTGATTTGTTCTTCGTTCATAAGTAACCTTTATTCATTTTATTGTACCGGCTAGTAGGCTCTGAGGTTTAGCTGCACACAGAGACGCCGTAAATACCTCCCTGTAGGCTCCTCTGTAGCATCCTTGCCACAGACGCTCTGTTTAGCAGCTAATCCTCGTCGCTTGATACACTTGCTCAACGGCTGGCACAAGCAAAGCAAGCGCGGATGTACTTTTTTCAGCGACCGTTGGAGGCCATGGATGGCCGGAATCGAGCTCCATGGACGGTTTATGGCGTGTCGCAGAAAAAATGTACGCAGCGATTGCGCCTTCGAAGCTCCGTTTCCGTTCTTACGGCCGGATACTAATACCATCAGCAATCAGTTTGGCTTTTAACGCCGCAATTTCAATTATACCTTTATGAAACACACTGGCCGCCAGGGCGCCGTCAACGTCGGCCTTTTCAAATACGTCTGTAAAATGCTGCATAGTACCGGCGCCACCACTGGCAATTAATGGCACAGTACAAATATCGCGGATGCTTCTTAACTGGGCGATATCATACCCCTGGCGAACACCGTCCTGATTCATGCAGTTAAGCACTATCTCGCCAGCACCACGGCTTAATACCTCGGCTACCCAATCACGGCTAAGCCATTGGGTTTTCTGCGTGCGGCTTTCGTCACCGGTAAACTGATACACCTGATACTGGCCCGAGACGACATCAAAAAAGCTGTCGATACCTACCACCACACATTGCTGGCCAAAGTTGTGATTCAGCTCGTTAATCAGCTCTGGCCTTGCCAGAGCAGGGCTATTAACTGAAATTTTATCGGCGCCCATTTCTAAAATCTTACCTGCATCAGCTATCGTTTTAATACCACCGGCGACACAAAACGGAATGTCGATCACTTCTGCTATACGCCGTACCCAGCTTTTATCTACCACGCGGCCATCGCTCGACGCAGTGATATCGTAAAATACCAACTCGTCAGCGCCGGCCTCGGCATAGCGCTGTGCCAAAGGTACTATATCGCCAATAATTTCGTGGTTGCGAAACTGTACACCTTTAACCACTTTGCCATCGCGTACATCCAGGCAGGGAATTAACCGTTTTGCCAGCATGCTATGGCCTCCTGCAAAGTAAACTTACCTTCTAGCAACGAGCGGCCCAAAATAACCCCTGCTACGCCGCTGCCAATTAAGGCGCGGATATCATCGAGCGAGCCAATGCCGCCGGAGGCCTGCCACTGAATTTGCGGGTAGTGAGCAACCAGCTCTTTATAAAGCTGCACGTTAGAGCCACTTAAGGTACCGTCTTTGCTGATATCAGTGCATAGCACATGCTGAGCGCCAGCGGTGATATAGCCGTCCAGCACCTGTTCCAGCGTAATATCAGACTGTTCTATCCAACCATGTGACGGCAGGGTTTTCTCACCTTTTTCATTGATGGCAACATCCAGCGCCAGCACAATTTGCTCGCCGCCGTATTTGCGCACCCAGCTTTGCACCAGCTCGCTTTGGCGAATGGCCAGGCTGCCAATAACCACACGGCCTGCGCCGGCGTCGAGTAAGTCAATTAAGTCCTGCTCGCTGCGCACTCCGCCGCCTACCTGAATATGCAGCGGAGCAGCGGTCATCAGTTCAGTTAATAATTTCAGCTGTCGTTTAGTTGCATCTTTAGCGCCGGATAAATCAACAATATGCAGCCAATCGGCACCGGCCTGAGCGTATTGGTTACGCAGATTAATAGCTCTGAAAGCATATTCAGTTGTATTGTCATAGCGGCCCTGATAAAGCCTAACCACATTACCGTCAATAAGATCGATTGCCGGAATAATCATAAACGCCACTCCAGAAAGTTCTGTAATAAACGCGCGCCGGTTTTGCCCGAGCGTTCTGGGTGAAACTGGGCACCGGCAACATTATCTTTGCCAATCACTGCGGCAAAATCGCTGCCATAATGGCATAGCGCAAGTGAATACTGGCTGGACGCAACAGCAAAGCTGTGAACAAAATACATATAGTCTGTTTCGTTAAAACCACGCATCAGAGCATGATTGCTGATATTTTTCAGCGTATTCCAGCCCATATGTGGCAAGCGCAAACCCGCGCTTTGCATCGGCAATACTTCACCGGGGATCAGGTTTAAACAAGGCACATCGCCTTCCATGCTGTGGCCGGTTAGCAGTTGCATACCCAAACAAATACCCAGTAGCGGTTGTTGCAGGCTTTGTAAGGTGTCAATCAGTTCAGCCTGTTGCAGCTTGGCCATGGCGTTGTGCGCGGTGCCGACACCCGGCAGCAGCACTTTGTCTGCTGCTTTAATCCGCTTTGCCTCACGGCTTATCGTGGCATCTACGCCCAGGCGTTTAAAAGCAAAATACACCGAGCTGATATTGGCGCAGCCGGTATCAACAATCACCAGTTGCATTACAACACTCCTTTTGAGCTTGGTAACGCTTCGCCCGATACGGTAATGGCCTGACGAAGTGCACGGCCAAAGGCTTTAAACAGGCCCTCTACCTTGTGGTGTTTATTGCCTTCGGTAATGCTCAGGTGCAGCGACATCAACATGGCATCGCTTATTGATCTGAAAAAGTGCGGCACCATTTCCAGTGTTAAACCGCCAACGGCGCCATCGCCCAGCTCGCCGTTAAATACAAACAATGGCCGGCCGGATAAATCCAGTACACATTCGGCACGGCATTCATCCATTGGCAGCACAAAGCCAAAGCGGTTAATACCACGCTTATTGCCCAGCGCCTGCTTTAATGCCTGGCCCAGCGCCAGTGCGGTGTCTTCCACACTGTGGTGATCATCAATGTGGTAATCGCCGGTAACTTTTACCTGCAGTGAAAAGCCGCCGTGTGTAGCAATTTGCTCCAGCATATGGTCAAAAAAGCCAACACCGGTGCCGAAAAAGTTGTTGCCGCTGTTATCCAGATCAACGCTGATTTCAATATCGGTTTCACGTGTGGTACGGCGCACTGTAGCTTTGCGACCGCGGCTTAGCAGTTGTTTGGTAATCTCGCTCCAGCCCAGCGTAGCGCGATCGTAACGAAAGGAGGGCAAGCCCATATTTTCCGCCAGCTGCACATCAGTTAAGCGATCGCCAATCACGTAAGAGTTGGTAAAGTCGATCTTACCCTGTTGCAGGTAATCTTTTACCAGCCCCAGTTTCGGTTTGCGGCAACTGCAGTTGTCACGCTCAAAGTGCGGGCAAATTAATACATCGTCAAAGGTAATGCCCTGCGAGGTCAGCAGCTGCATCATCTTGTTGTGCGGCGCGTCAAAGGTTTCACGCGGGAAGCTGTCAGTACCCAAGCCATCCTGGTTGGTTACCATTACCAAACGGTAACCGGCGGCCTGTAATTTTAATAATGCCGGCACTAAACCAGGCTCATAGGCCAGTTTTTCCAGGCTATCCAGTTGTTTGTCTATTGGCGGCTCTTCTACCATGGTGCCGTCGCGGTCAATAAATAAAATAGGTTGGCCACTCATGCGCGTTCTCTCTGTGCTGTTTGCTGTAATGCTGCCTGTTGTAAGGTTGCCGGTGAATTAAAATAGTCGTCCATTACGCTGTATAGCGCCTGCATTTCAGCCGGGCTGCCGATAGATACCCGCACCACCTGTGACAACCCCAACTGACTGGATTGATTACGAACTAAAATACCGTGCTGTGCCAGTGCAGCTACGCATGCTGCCGCATCGTCTACTTGCAGCAACACATAGTTGGCATTGCTGGGCCACACTTTACTAATGCCGCTACGCTGCCTTGCGTAAGCAATAAACTCGGCCCGCAGCGCGTTTATCGTTGTTACCGTGCTTTGCATCACCGCGACAGACTCTGCCGTTAAGGCTTGTGCAGCAATTTGCGCCACCGGCTCGGCCAGCGGGTAGGGCGCGATCATTTGTTTTAACGCATTAATAATATCCGGCGCCGCCAGCGTAAAACCACAGCGCAGGCCTGCCAATGCAAAGGCTTTAGACAGCGTACGTAGTATCACCAGGTTAGGATACTGTGGCAGCAAATCAACCACCGACGCTTGCGGCGCAAATTCAATATAGGCTTCGTCCAGTACCACTAAAGCGCTGTCTTTGTAGTGCTCCAGTACAGCAATAATTTGCTCGCGTGGGATCAAATCGCCGGTGGGGTTATTCGGGCTACAAATAAACACCAGTTTGGGCGTAGTCGAAAACAACGCGGCTAAATCCAGCGTAAAACCGGCGGTGAGCGGCACTATATTCACCGGCACCTGGTTGCTTTGCGCGCTGATGGCATACATGCCGTACGTAGGCGGGCAAATGCTGATGCTGTCTTGTTTCGGCTCGCAAAAGCTGCGGATCAAAAGCTCAATACCCTCATCGGCTCCGCGGCTTACCAATACCTGCTCTGGTGTTACACCGGCGTAAGCTGCATAGCCGTTAATCACCGCTTTGGGCTGGCATGACGGATAGCGGTTAAAGCTGCCGCTAAGCTGATACTCCGGTGACAGTGCGTTTTCATTGGCATTAAGCCAGATAGCGCCGCCGCTCATACTGCTGCGGGCAGAGGCATAAGGCACTATAGCTTTTACCGCATCACGGGCCAGTGTATTAATACTGTTACTCATGGTTTATTCCTTTACTTCATCTGTCAGAGCGGCCAGGCGTAAGGTTACCGCGTTGGCGTGCGCCTGCAGGCCCTCGGCGGTGGCCAGCACTTCGATGGCCGGGCCTATATTGCGCATGCCCTGCGCCGATAATGTTTGCACTGTATAACGCCGGTAAAAGTCGGTTAATGACAAACTTGACACGGTTTTGCTGTAGCCATAGGTCGGCAGCACATGGTTGGTGCCGCTGGCATAATCACCGGCCGACTCCGGCGTCCACTTACCAACAAAGATACTGGCGGCGCTGGTAAATTGCTCTGTCAGCGCTTCATCACACGCGGTTTGCACAATTAAATGCTCTGGCGCATAGGCATTGGTTACCGCAACAGCCTGGGCTAAGTCGGCGGTTAAAATATAGCGGCTGTGGCTAAGGGCTACGGCGGCAATGTCTTTACGCGGCAGTTGTGCTAACTGGCTGGCAACTTCAGCTTGTACCGCATCAATTAGTGTTGCGCTGTCACTGACTAAGATCACCTGCGAGTCGGGGCCGTGCTCGGCTTGCGACAGTAAATCAGCGGCAACAAAGGCCGGGTTAGCGCTGCTGTCGGCCAGCACCAGCACTTCAGACGGTCCGGCTGGCATATCGATCATCGCGCCTTTGGCATCCTGGCTTACCTGCTGTTTGGCTTCGGTCACATAACGATTACCAGGGCCAAAAATTTTATCCACTTTGGCAATGGTGTCTGTGCCATAGGCCAGGGCGGCAATCGCCTGAGCACCGCCAATGGTATAAATTTCGTTGATACCACAAAGCTCAGCGGCATACAGAATTTCCGGCGCAATATCGCCTGCTTCGGGTTTACCAGGCGGAGTAACCAGCACAATGCGCTCACAACCGGCTAACTGCGCTGGTACACCCAGCATTAATACCGTTGAGGGTAGCGGCGCACTGCCGCCCGGAATATACAAACCCACTGCGGCGATGGCACGGCTTTTTAGCTGGCAGACTACGCCCTGGCTGGTTTCTACCTCGATATCACGTGGCAGTTGGGCTGCGTGGAATTTGCGGATATTGTCATACGCCAGCTCTATCGCCGCTTTGCGCTCTGGCAGTAAGCAGTTTAACTGTGCCAGTTTTGTTTCCGGGCTTAAGCGCAGCGGGTTGGCATTTAGACCATCAAACTGCTGACTGTATGCCACCAGTGCTTCATCGCCTTGCTGGCGTACGGTATCGATAATAGTGCGTACCTGAGCGTTTAAGCTGGCAGAGTCTGCAAGCTCCGGCCGCGCGAGTGCAGCTTGCTGCTCAGTGGCGGATAATTGGGCCCAGTTAAAAACACTGGCCGCAGGTAAACGGGCCATAGCTACTCCATCATCTTTTCAATTGGCAGTACTAAAATCGAGCTGGCGCCCAGCGCCTTTAGTTGCTCCATGGTTTCCCAAAACAGCGTTTCGCTGCTAACCACATGAATGGCCACCATATCGTTGTTACCAGCCAGCGGCAGCATTGTCGGGTTTTCGGCGCCTGGCAGCAGCGCAATCACCTCGTCTAAGCGCGCGCGCGGCGCATGCAGCATAATGTATTTGCTTTCGTTGGCCTGCATTACACCGTTGATGCGCGGCATCAGCTTGTTAATCAGCTTAAGCTGGCGCTCATCGGTAAGGTTTTTGCGCTGAATAAGCACCGCTTTACTGCGGTAAATTACATCCACTTCTTTTAAGCCGTTGGCCTCCAGCGTGGCACCGGTGGACACCAGATCGCAAATTGCATCGGCTAAACCGGCGCGTGGCGCCACTTCTACTGAGCCTTTTAAATTAACAATGCGGGCATTTACGCCTTGCTCTTTCAAATAGCGGGCCAGCAAGCGCGGATAAGTAGTTGCAATGGTTTTGCCCTCCAGTGAGGCTGCACCGCCATAATTTTCTTCCTGCGGCACGGCAATCGATAAGCGGCAGCCGCCAAAATCGAGCCGCTTTAAGACGGTGTAATCAAAGCTGTCGTTATCCAGCTTGCGCTGCAATGACTCTTCTTCCAGTACGTTTTCGCCAACAATGCCCAGATCACAGACGCCGTCCATCACCAGGCCCGGGATGTCATCATCACGTACGCGCAGGATATCAATATCCATATTCTCGACATGGGCGATAAGGCGTTGCTCGCGCAGGTTAATTTTCAGGCCACAGCTGGTAAACAGTGCCTGGGAGTCGACCGATAAGCGGCCGGATTTCTGCATGGCGATACGTAAGCGTTTAGATTCTGTTGCCGGACTCATAATGGTCTCCGTGACGATAATAAAATAAACAAAGTAATAAACAAAAACCCCGGCCTGGGCGCGGGGTTTTTGTTTATTACTTTACCACCGGAGCGCCAGACCATAGCCCTCCGACAAAGCGGACGGCTAGTACCTATGATGATGGCGCAGTACAGTAATAATATTCATATTCAGGGTTTTGCTGGTTAAGTTGCTATACAAGTTACCCTTATGCCGCAGCAAGTGCAAGCCTGTTTGCTTTTGAATGCATTACAGGTTTATTTTTAAGTGTTTGAAATTATATCGCTTTATTTATTTTCGTGCCAGGGCGGCAATAAATTATTTTCTTTGAAAATGCAGATATGGGAATTTAAAGTTCAAAAAACGGTCAACTTGTATAGTCAATGCAGTGTTGGGCTTAAGTTTATCGTCTGGCTGCCGATAACAGTAAATTGCTTTGAGGAGAAGCTGATGGACGCTTTTATGCCTTTTATCCAGCGCGTACCCGGTACGCCGGTCGAGCCTGATCCCAAACAGGTCGTGCCGGTGTTTAAAGACGCGCGCTTAAGCCCGATAAAACCGCATGAGCAGAAATACCTGATCCTCAGCAGGCCCACACATAAACGCGATCGTCGCCAGCAAGACTACCCGGCAGCACCTTACACCACACCGGAAGAAGATTTGCATGTTGATAAAGACGGCCATCTGGATATTTTTGTCTGAATTTGCCCGCTGTTAAGGCATAATAGCCGCCTTATTTTGCTGCCGGTTGTATCAGTGTTGCCTACTTTCTTTTATTACAAACTGAGTTGTTATGCGTAAGCAGGTTGCCAGCGCCTTTGCGCCGGGCGGTGCTTTAGCTGCGCATATTGCCGGTTTTAACGCCCGCGATGCTCAACTGCAAATGGCGCAGGCGGTAGCCGATGTGATCGAAACACCGGGCGCGCTGGTGGTAGAAGCCGGGACTGGTACCGGTAAAACCTATGCCTATTTAGTACCGGCGCTGCTAAGCGGGAAAAAAGTAGTGCTATCTACCGGTACAAAGAATCTGCAGGAACAGCTTTATTTCCGCGATTTGCCCAAGGTGGTTAAAGCCCTGGCCAGCCCGTTGCAGTTGGCGCTACTTAAAGGTCGTAGTAATTACCTGTGTTTGTTTCGCTTAGAGCAGCACTACAATCATGTGCCGATGCAGGACGACCAACTGATCCAGGATCTAAGCCTGATCAAAAAATGGTCAGCCGAAACCCAAAGCGGCGATATCGGTGAGTTAAGCTACATCAGTGAAGACTCCAAAGCGCTGCCCTATGTCACCAGCACCACCGACAACTGCCTGGGTAAAGACTGTCCGGTGTATGAAGACTGTCATTTATTAAAGGCGCGCAAAAAAGCTCAGGCGGCCGATTTGGTGGTAGTAAATCATCATTTATTTTTTGCCGACCTGGCATTGAAAGATACCGGCTTTGGCGAGCTACTGCCGCAAATGGATGTGATTATTTTTGACGAAGCACACCAATTGCCGGATATCGCCAGTGACTATTTTGGCGAGAATGTCTCCAGTCGCTTATTGTTGGACTTGTGCCGTGATATTGATGTTGCCTGCAAAACCGAACTGCGCGACCACCCGCAGCTGGCGAAAACTGCCGATAAAGTGGCGCAGTTGATAAAAGACTGGCGCCTGCAGTTTGGCAATGACGCTACCAAAGGCAATTGGCGTGAAGCCTATCAAAAACCTGAGATGCAAACTGCGCTGAACCGCGTTAGCGAAGCCATAGATATGTTGTATCTGGTGATGAAAAGCAGCCTGGGTCGCAGCGACTTGGTCGACAACGCCTTTGAGCGCTTAGCGCTGTGTAAAGCACGCTTATTAAAACTGACCGATATGCAGCAAAACGGCGTTAGCCTGTGGTTTGAAACCACCCGGTTGCACGTTAGCTTGCATTTAACGCCGCTGAGTATTGCCGATAAATTTCGTGACATTGTCGCTGCCGATAGCCGCAGTTGGGTGTTTACTTCGGCTACCTTATCAGTGAATAACGGCTTTAGTCATTATACTGCGCAGATGGGGCTGAATAACGCCAAAACCCTGCTGCTGGAAAGCCCGTTTAACTACGCTGAGCAGGCATTGCTGTGTGTGCCGCGCTATATGAGCGAGCCGCATGAGCAGGGCATGGCACGGCAGTTACTGCAAATTGCCGTTCGGCTGATTGAGGCCAATAACGGCCGCTGCTTCTTTTTATTTACCAGCCACCGTATGCTGCAACTGGTAGCGAAACAATTGCCGGATCTGGTACGGCAGCCGGTGTTAGTGCAGGGCAGCAGCGGCAAGCGTTTGCTGCTGGAGCAGTTTGTTAAACTGGACAACGCTGTGCTGCTCGGCACCGGTAGTTTTTGGGAAGGCGTAGACGTGCGTGGCGATACCTTAAGCTGCGTAATTATTGATAAACTACCCTTTGCCTCACCGGACGAGCCGCTGCTGCAAGCGCGTAGCGAAGACTGTACTATGCGTGGTTTGGATCCCTTTGCGCAAGTGCAACTGCCACAGGCAGTGATCACCTTAAAGCAGGGCGTAGGCCGCTTAATTCGTGATGTCACCGATCGCGGCGTGATGGTAATTTGCGATAATCGTTTAGTGACAAAGCCGTACGGCGAAGTATTTTTAACCAGCTTACCGCCGATGCGCCGCACCCGCTCGCTGGACGAAGCAGTAAGCTTTTTACAACAGATTAAACAGGACAACGAACGTGAATAAAAGCGCCGTGGCCGGCATAAAGTTACTTGCCTTAGACACCTCTACCGAAGCCTGCTCAGTAGCCTTGCAGGTTGGCACGGATATTTTAACCCTGGATGAAGTCTGCCCGCAGCAGCACAGTAAACGCGTGCTACCGATGGTACAGCAGTTGCTAAGTAAGGCTGGTATAAGCCTTAACCAACTCGACGGCATTGTATTTGGCCGTGGCCCGGGTAGCTTTACCGGAGTGCGTATTGGTGTGGGGGTAACCCAGGGCCTGGCCTTTGGTGCCGATATACCGGTATATGGCGTTTCCACTCTGGCGGCAATGGCGCAGGCCGCGCACCGGCTATATGCTGCTAGCCAGGTGGTGGCGGCAATAGATGCCCGTATGGCCGAAGTCTATATCGGTAGTTTCAGCATACAACAGGGCCTGATGCTGGCACTCAGCGGCGAAGTAGCCATTAAGCCACAGGATATCACCGGCTTTGATATCAGCGGTGAAGTCTATGCTGTCGGCACCGGTTGGCAAACCTATGCTGACGCCTTACTGCAAAAACAGCCTGCTGTTATCGCTAATGATATTTTATATCCGTCGGCGCAGGATATGCTCACTTTGGCGCTACCGGCACTTGATGCCGGGCAGTTTATTGCCGCAGAGCTGGCAGAGCCGGTGTATGTGCGTGATGATGTTACCTGGCAAAAACTGCCCGGAAGGGATACCCGTCCTACTTGAAACTGCAGCGGTGTTGGCCGCAATCGTGAACCTCAATCACATAGATAACTATGCTCATGGGGATTCACTCACTTGCCGCCTGGCTGCAGCTCCAACTAGTTAGGGTATAAAATAACTTGGTTATTAATGCTTTCTGGTTATAATTAAGCCAGTTTGCTTAAGTGATGATGCTATGACGTTAAACGTTAATCAGAGCCTGAATGCCTCCACCAACATTAGCAGCGTATTCGCTGGTAATGAGCCTCGCCGTGCGCCGCCGCGCAGTGAAACGGTTACCGAGGCGCCGCAAGGCCGTGGTGTACGTGCCAGCAATGAGGTGATAAGCCAACTGGACGATGAGCGTCGCCGGCAGGCAAACTTCAGCTCTGCCAACGATCGTCGCAGCCAACAAGCCATAGACGCCTACCAAAGCCAGGCCAATGAGCAACGCCGCAGCGAAGTTCAATCGATGCTCGGAGTCGATCTTTACGCCTGAGTAAAACCAATCATCGTTTCTGGCCGTAGTCTAAACAAAGATACTTTGTATAGAGACGGTTATGACTTCTACTTGTTTAATCACCGGTGCCAGCTCTGGTATTGGCCGTGAATTAGCACAGCATTATGCAGCCAATGGCTGGACCGTTTACGCTGTGGCCCGTTCGGCAGATAAGCTTGAACAGCTTAGCAAAAACGCCGGTATTCGCGCATTACCGCTGGACTTGACTGACAATACCGCTTTGCAGCGCTCGGCACAGCAATTAGCTGATGACGGCGTAGTGCTGGATTTATTGCTACTTAATGCCGGTACCTGTGAATATGTTGATGCTAATGATTTGGACTTAGCGGCGTTTGAACGCACCTTTGCCATTAACTTTCACGCTGTGGTGGCCGCTACCAAATACTTTATGCCGCTGCTAAAAGCGTCTTTAACACCGCAACTGGCAATTGTCAGTTCGATGGCGCACTTTTTCCCTTTCACCCGCAGCGAAGCCTATGGCGCCAGCAAAGCCGCAGTCAGTTATTTTGTCGATAGTTTACGGGTAGATTTAGCCGATAGCGGTATCCATATCAGTTTAATTGAACC
Organism: Rheinheimera hassiensis; assembly: GCF_022436675.1. Lineage (GTDB taxonomy): Bacteria > Pseudomonadota > Gammaproteobacteria > Enterobacterales > Alteromonadaceae > Alishewanella > Alishewanella hassiensis. Next base: position 163,806 of record NZ_JAKUJZ010000002.1, read on the forward strand.
GGGTTTTGTTGATACGCCTCTAACGCAGAAGAACGATTTCTCTATGCCGTTTTTAGTGCCGGTAAGCCAGGCTGCCAACCGCATTTATACCGGTTTAGCCAAGGGTAACAGCCGGATCCGTTTTCCGCGCCGGCTGAGCGTGTTGTTAAAGCTGTTGTCATTATTGCCGTATAACTTGCGTAACAGTGTGGCCAAAAGGATGAAGCAATAATGGCGGGTACTAAAGGTTTTAACTGGCGCGCCCTGGTGGGTTTTGAGTTGTGTTGGTTTGCATTAGTGTATTTTCAGCAACAGGCTGTATTGCCGGTGCTGGCTTACTTATTTTATGGTGTATGGCAGGTGGATAAAGCGGGGCGTATTGCAGTACTGCTGATATTGCTGGCAGGTCTTGGCATAGACACGCTGTTGCTGCGCCTGAACGTTATACAGTTTAGTGGTGACGCGTTGTTGCCGTTATGGTTTGTGCTGCTGTGGGCAGTTTTTGCTCTGGCTGCAGTGGAGTTTATGTCCAAAGTGCTGACTAAACCCTGGCTGGCAGCCATATTGGGTGCCAGTGGCGGGCCTTTATCTTACTGGGGCGGGGCGGCGCTTAGCGGTGGCGCCTTGCAGTTTCCGTTGCAGCTTTACTCTGCAGTCGTCTTAATTGTGGTCTGGGCGCTTATTGCCATAGCGCTTGGGCAAAGCAGGAGGTGGTATGGTAAAGCTGTATAGTTTGTTATTGCTGGCGGGCCTGGCCGGTAGCGTTAGTTTTAATGCGGCGGCTGTGCCTGAGTTGACAACAGTTGGCGAGGGCTCATACCGCTACCTGTTTTGGCAGTTATACGATGCCCGTTTAGCCAGTGAAGATGGTAAGTTTGAGAATTATCAGCAAAGTACACCTTTATTGCTGGAGCTGACCTATAAACGCGATATTACCAGGCAGCAGTTTATTGATGCCACTGTAGATGAATGGCAAAAATTGGGGCACAGCAGTAAAGCACAACAGCAGCAATGGGCGCAGCAGTTGCAAAGCCTGTGGCAGGATGTGCAGGAAGGCGATACGCTGGCGGCGCTGTTGCAAGATAATGGCGGTGTTAGGTTTTATTTAAATGGCACTGAAACCGGCGTATTGGACGACAGTGCTTTTGGCACGGCTTTTTTTGATATCTGGCTGCACCCTGATACCAGCGCACCTAAATTGCGCCGCCAGTTAATTGCAATAAATTGAGCTTTCATCTCAGTTAGAACCAATTTGCTCTAAGTTAACCGTTGAAGGCATGGATGCCTGACAAATTCTCTTGGAGCGAATTTGGACAGCTTGGCTGGCCCGAAGTGTGAACTCCCAGGATGGAGTTCACAATCGAGCCTACATGGACGTATTCACGGCGTGTTAGCGTGAACAAACTGGTTCGTCGATCCTTAATCCGCTTTTGCTACTTAGTTTGCTGAATATATTGGATCAGCTTTTTCGCAATCTGAGTATTATCCTGAAAACCGACAAAGTCTTTAGCATCTTTGCCATAGGCCAATACAGCAACATCAGCCGCGGTGTGGCCGCCGGTGGTCCAGCCGGTGTAGGAGTACTTTGCTACCAATTGATTGGATAGTTTACGCAGTGTGGTTTCATCCTGTGTTCTGGCTGCCAGCAGTGCCTGTTGCTCTTCCGCCGTTAAGCTGATTGAGGTTAGCTTTGCCCAAAGTGCCAGAGCGGCGTTATCTGAATCCGCTTTTCTCAGCTGCTCTGCAATACTGCGGCCGGTAGCAGTTACGTTACGTATCACATCCGGCAGCCACTGATATTCACCGGCCGCTCCCAGTGACATCCCGCCAGTTTCATGATCGGCAGTAATTACCAAAATAGTATCCGGGTGTTTATCAACATAGGCTTTGGCTACGCTAATAGCTTTGGCAAAATCGTCCATTTCGGCCATCGCGCAGGCGATGTCATTGTCATGGCCACACCAGTCAATCTGGCTGCCTTCTACCATTAGGACAAAGCCTTTCTCAGCCGGCGTTAACAGCTGCAGGGCTTTTTCTGTCAGTGTAGCAAGCTGTTTATCCTGCTCGCTGTTTAATACTGCCGGTAAAGCGGTTTCAGCTAACAACGCCATAGCCGGGGTTTTAGTTAACGTATCTAGCTGTTGCCAGCTGTCGGCGTATTGAAAGCCCAGCTGTTTAAACTCATTAACCAGGTTGCGGTCATCACGAATAAAATAATCTGTGCCGCCACCTAAAATAACGTCGGCAACGGTTTTACCTTCGATGCGGTAATCCAGGTACATATCGGCAATTTCGTTGTAATTACGCCGGCTTTTATTGTGGGCTAAAAACGACGCTGGCGTAGCGTGGTTAACCTGAGAACTGGCAACAATGCCATTGGCTTTGCCCAGCTTTTTTGCCAGTTGCATCATGGTGCCGATAGGAATGTGCTGGCGGTTTACTGAAATAGCGCCATTGTAACTTTTAAAGCCGGTAGCCAGCGCTGTTGCGCCTGCGGCTGAGTCGGTAACGTAGGTGTCATCATCCGGGTAGGTGCTGGCCATACCCAGCCACAGCTCGTCAAAAATAGTGTTTTCCACCTCCGCAGTGGCTTTGTCATCACTGAAATAACGGTAACCGGCCAGATAAGCCGGGCCCATGCCATCGCCAATCATATAAATAATGTTTTTCGGTGCAGCCAGTGCTACAGCCGGTGCCAGTAATAAAGACAGAGATAACAAATGACGGCGCATGAAGGTTTACCTTATATAGAGCTTGATGTTCTGGGTTGCTAGTGTACTTTATACAAGTGCGATGACAAACCTATGTCGATAAAACGCTATTTTGTCAGGCTTAATGCTTTACTTTGTATCCGAGACTAAACGCAGCTAAATTAGCCACAGGTAAATGGAACTGAATTAAAACTGAACAATCGAAGCTCTGGTAAATGTGTGTAGATGCGTATAAATGTGTCATAAGTATGCATAGTCAAGCTGTCTGTAACGGCGCTATGTGATGTCAGCAATCAGTAAGGTCTGGTGTATGTCAATTATAACTACAAGAAAGACAATCCTATTTTCTGTTTTTTTCGCCGGGCTAGCTTGCCTGTGCACGCCTGTTCTGGCTGATGAGCCGAAGCTGGTATTACAACAACTAGCCGATGCAGATCAGCGCAGCAAAGAACATAAATTACGTAATAAACACCGTAAGCCAGCAGAAACGCTACAATTCTTTGGCATTGAACCACAGATGTCGGTGCTGGAAGTTTGGCCCGGGCATGGCTGGTATACTGAGATTCTGGCGCCTTTTCTCAAAGATGACGGCAAGCTGACATTGGCACAGTTTCGTCATAACGATGGCTCGTTAAAAGAAGATCGCAGTATTTTCTGGGCTCGTGTCAGTGAGCGGCTTATGCAGCGATTGACGGAACAAAGCGATTACTTTGGTGAGGTAGCCAATATTGAGCTAGATCCGCCCCTGCTTTCACCTGTGCAGCACGAACAATTTGATATGGTGCTGACCTTTCGCAACGCGCATATCTGGAACGAAAGCGGCCACTTATATGGCACCTTGCAAAGTATTTTTCAGGCGCTAAAACCCGGCGGCGTGCTGGGTATGGTTGAACATCGTTCTGCCCGTCTATCTGATATATCCAGCTCAGCTGTTGAAGGATATCTGGACGAAGCCTATGTTATTCAGGCAGCAGAGCTGGCCGGGTTTGAACTGGTGGCCAGCAGTGAGCTGAATGCCAATCCGGCAGATACAAAAAATTACCCCAAAGGCGTTTATGCGTTGCCGCCAACGCTGGCGATGGGGCAGTACAATAAACAGCAGTATATTGCCATTGGTGAAAGTGACCGCATGACGCTGAAATTTATTAAGCCAGTGGAATAAATTGCGCTAATTGTACAATGTCAGCAATTATGGGATGATTGCTTGTTAGAGTAAAAACTCAAATAAACATTATTTAAGCACTAAAGCGCAGCAACAGATTGCGTGCTTGTGGTTTTATACCTATAAAATAATAACCTTAGACAAGAGGAGAGGACGGTGAATAAAGTTTGGTTAAAACGTTACCCGTCAGGCGTACCCGCAGAAATTAATGCCGATCATTACCCGTCATTATTAGATATTTTTGAACAAAGCATTGCTCAGTATCCGAACAAGACCGCTTTTATCAATATGGGCAAAAGCATCAGCTATAGTGAGCTAGACCAGCAGAGCACCGCTTTTGCCGCTTATCTGCAAACAGAGCTGGGGCTGAAAAAAGGCGATGCCGTTGCCATTATGATGCCTAACTTGCTGCAATACCCTATTGCGTTAATGGGCGTATTGCGCGCCGGCTGTGTTGTTGTAAATGTAAACCCGCTGTATACACCGCGCGAGTTGGAACATCAGTTAAATGATTCCAAAGCGAGGGCTATTATTATCGTAGAAAACTTTGCGCATACCTTAAGTGCAATCGAAAGCAAGGTGAAGCTGGATCATGTAATCCTGACCACTATGGGTGACCGCTTAGGCTTGCTCAAAGGCACTATCGTCAACTTAGTGGTTAAGCACATTAAGAAGCTGGTGCCGGCGTATAAACTGACAAGGAGTGTACGCTTTAACAGTGCCCTGGAAAAAGGCGCCACACTAAAATACAGTAAGCCTGTTATGCAGGGTTCAGACATTGCGTTTTTGCAGTACACCGGCGGTACAACCGGCGTATCGAAAGGCGCTATGCTAACGCATCGCAATATGGTGGGTAACCTGGAGCAAGTAAGTGGTTGTCTTGATAGCTTTTTAAACAAAGGCTCAGAGTACGTTGTTACCGCGCTACCGCTTTATCATATCTTTGCGTTAACCGCGAACTTCTTTACGTTCTTTAAATACGGCGGCACCAATCTACTGATCACCAACCCGCGCGATATGAAGGGCTTTGTTAAAGAGTTATCGCAGTTCCCATTTACTGCTATTACTGGCGTAAACACCTTGTTTAACGGGCTACTGAATACACCTGGCTTTGCAAACCTGGATTTTGCCAGGCTTAAGTTGTCACTAGGTGGCGGCATGGCAGTACAACGTCCGGTGGCTGAGAGATGGCAAAAAACCACCGGTACACGCTTAGTGGAAGGTTACGGCCTGACAGAGTGTTGTCCACTGGTGACAATTAGCCCTTACGATTTAGATAGTTTCAACGGCAGTATAGGCTTACCTGCACCATCGACAGATATTCGTCTGGTTGATGAGGAAGGCAATGATGTTGCCGCCGGCGAACCGGGAGAAATGCTGGTTAAAGGCCCGCAGGTGATGTTGGGTTATTTGAACCGGCCGGAAGAAACGGCAAAGGTGCTCAAAGACGGCTGGTTGTTTACCGGTGATATCGCCCGTATGGATGACGAGGGCTTCTTTTATATTGTTGATCGCAAAAAAGACATGATCATCGTATCGGGTTTTAATGTGTATCCAAATGAGATAGAAGAAGTTGTAGCGATGAGTGACAAAGTACTCGAAGTTGCAGCTGTCGGCGTGCCGAATGAGGCGACCGGCGAAGCAGTTAAACTCTTTATTGTGAAGAAAGACGCCAGCCTGACCGAGCAGGAAGTGATCCAGCACTGCAGGCAACATTTAACGGGCTATAAAGTACCTAAACTGGTAGAATTCCGTAAGGAATTACCAAAAACTAATGTTGGTAAAATTTTGCGGCGTGAACTGCGCGGATAACGTGCAACACCGCAAACAGCCGGCTTTTAGCCGGCTTTTGTTTTAGCGTATAACAGGTAACAGATGATTGGTGTAATCACAGATAACAACGCGTTGGCAGCTTACTGCCAGCAGGTAGCAAACAGCACATTACTGGCGGTAGATACTGAGTTTATCCGCCAGAGTACGTTGTTTCCCAAACTGGGTTTAATCCAATTATATGATGGCAGCCAACTGGCGCTGGTGGACCCTTTATCAATTACCGATTGGCGGCCGCTACAGCAGCTGTTTGCCAAACCAGAGCTGATTAAGTTATTGCATTCGTGCAGTGAAGATATCGAGGCGCTGGCAACGGTGGGTATTACGCAGATTACGCCATTGTTTGACACCCAGCTTGCAGCCGAGCTGTTAGGCTGGGGCAGTAGCATGGGCTATGCCCGGCTGGTAGAGCAGCTTAGTGGCGAAATACTGGATAAAAGTGAGTCCCGTACTGACTGGCTGGCCCGGCCATTGTCGCAAACCCAACTACAATACGCGGCAAATGATGTACATTTTTTGTTTCCGCTGTACCAGCAGCTTACTGAGCAAATGACACCGGCGCAGCAACAATTATTGCTGGCAGAAGGGCAGCAGTTAATGCAGCGGCGTGAGCAGCACTTACCGCTGGAATTTAAGTACCTTGAAATTAAAAACAGCTGGCAGCTTACCCCAAGAGAGCTGGCAGTACTGCGTGAGTTGGCTGCCTGGCGCCAGCAATATGCGATGCAGCGTGATCTGGCGCTTGGGCTAATTATCAAAGATATTCAGCTTGTTGAGCTGGCAAAACGCCGCCCGGCAACGGCAGAAAGTTTGCTGAATATTCCGGGGATGCCACCGCGGGAACTGCGCCGTCATGCCAAAGCACTGATTGAGTTGATTAGCACAGCTAAAGAACTACCACAGACTGAGTGTCCGCAACGTTTTTATCATCCGTCACAGTTTGCCGGTTACAAAGAAACGGTAACACAACTTACTGCTGCGGTTAAACAGGCCTCGGCTGAGCATAATATTCCGGCTGAATTTATGTCAGTAAAACGCCAGTTAAATGAATATCTTAACTGGTGCTGGCGGGTGACAGATCAAGAGCGGGCTCAACTACCTGTACCAGAGTATTTAAAAGGTTGGCGCTCTGAGTATTTAAAACCATTTTTGCCGGTTCCGGCCCATATCACTTTATAAAAGGGCGGACAATACGTAATTCTGGCAGTTTTGGATTAGTGTTTTTTTTCGATGTTTTTGTTCTATTTTTGTCATAAAACTGTGTGATCCTCAACAAAAACCATGGCGTAACACTTCGGCAATTCATAACTGAAGGGTTACAACAATGAAAGAAATAAAAAGCTTTGCTTTACCTGCAGTACTGGCAATATCGCTTACAGGTTGCTGGTTAGATGATGACGATCCGGCTCCAACGCCAGAGCCTCCTCCTCCGGTAGTGGTTGATGCTACTTTGCAGGTTGTTCATACCGCGATAGACGCGCCCGATGTTAATGTGTTAGCCAATGATGATGCTGCTATTGAAGGCCTGGCCTTTGGCGAAGCATCTGATGTGTTGTCGCTGCCGCCCGCTACCTACAGTATAGCCGTTGACGCTATATTACCCGGTGACGACAACACCGCTACGGTAATAGGTCCACTGGATTTAGCACTTGAAGAAGCAACCCGCTACACCGTATTTGCGGTTGGCAAGGTTGCAGAGGGATCCCTTGAGCCTTTGGTTGTTACCGGCACAGTGGATGACGTAGCTTCAGGTAAAATCCGCCTGCAGGTAGTGCATGCCGCCTCTACAGCGCCTGAAGTCAGTGTACATGTTACCGCGCCAGACGCCGAGCTTGGTACGCCGGTGGAGACCTTCTCATTTAAAGACTTTACTGATCCATTAGAGCTGGACCCGGCAGAGTACCGGGTACGTATTACCTTGCCTGATAATGAAACAGTAGTGTTTGATAGCGGTACGCTGGATTTAAGCGCTGCGGGTACGGATTTGGTGGTTGCTGCGGTTGACAGCCAGTATTCGGGCGAGTCACCGGTTTCTCTGCTAGCCGTAGGGCAGGATGGCAGCGAGATGGCCATTCTGGATGCCGGTGCTACGGCATCTGTGCGGGTTGTACACAATGTGTCTGACGCACCGGCAGTAGACGTTATTGTCGATGACGCCATTACCTTGGTTGATGCATTGGCGTTCCCTGATTTTACAGATTATGTTGCAGTAGAGCCTAACACTTATAACGTAAAAGTTGCTGCCGATGCTGATAATAGCGTAGTGGTGATAGACGAAGACGTTACAGTAGAAGCCGGCGTTTTTTACAGCGTGCTTGCTGTTGGATCTTTGGGAGAAAACACGGTAGAGCCCCTCATCTTGACGGATATGCCACGCCGGGTAGCTACTGAAGCCAAAGTCCGTATTGTGCACGGTTCTACACTGGCGGGTAATGTAGATATTTATGTCACGGCGGATGGTGATATAGCCACCGCAACACCGGCTTTTAGCAATGTGCCATTTAAAGCTGAAACAGGCTATGTTGCACTGGCTGCTGGCGACTATGTGGTTACCGTAACGCCAACCGGTACTAAAACTGAAGCGATTGAAGCATCGGTCAGCCTGGAGGCAAACAGCATTTACACTGCCATAGCGCGTGATGGCGTGAATCTGGATGCAACCATGATAGGGTTAATCCTGATGGATGACTTTGTTACTGTGCAGTAAAGGTAAACTATCATTGAAATGGCGTAATTAAAAAGCCAGAGTAGTGCTCTGGCTTTTTAACAGTATCCTCGCAGGCAAATGGTTATTCTGCCATTTTCATATCAGTAGTAATTACTACCCCGTGCTGGTCGATACCAAATGACATCCCAAATTGTAAGTTGGTATTCATCATGGACTCGAATTCTGCTGGCATAGGTTGCCCCGACATGCTGATCATATCGGCCATGGCAGTAAAGAACTGCTTATAATCCATACCAAAGGACATCAGACCATTTTTACTTAGTTTTTCTTTACTAATCGTATCAGCCTGAGCTTTGGCTTTGTCACCCACGTATAGCAGTAAATGATTGCCGCTCGCTTTTAAACGTGTATCTAACCCCATCATCGCTGCTGACGGAAAAATTTCAGCAACAGAAATATCTTTGCCGTCAGTTGGCAGGGTAACATTAGCCAGTGGTGGTAGCATGGCTTGCGCGTTTGCCAGCAAGGCTTGTGGATTATCAGCCGATAACGTAATTAATGCGTCCGCAGTTTTTGGCTGACCGGTGGTCATATCCAGGCTAAAACCATTAATAGTAACAGAGATGCCTTGTAAACCACTTGCGGCCATGCCAGCCATTGCGAGCATAGACATGGGGTTTTGATCTTTGAGCTGTTGCTGCACTGCCAGCAGTGGTTCACAGCTTAGGCTGAGGTCTGTCATCCCTGCCCACATCTTACTAATAGCAGGAGTCAGTTGGCTAATTTCAGTACCCAGCGCCAGATAAAACATGGAGGAGTGCAGGTTGCCATTTAAGCTGGCTGGAATGAAACCTTGCAGGCTTTGCAGACCTTCCAGTGTAATTTTGCTCTCAGTAGGGAATAGCATTTTACCGCTCATTGCCATACCAGCGGCGTTTTGCTGCTTAATGTCGAGATCCATAACCAAACCTGGCCAGGTTTTGGTCAGCATGGCTACATCAGCGCGGCAAGCCGGGGTATGCCATATTTGTAACGGTTCAGGCAAACCTGCTGTAAAGACCAGTTGTAAATCTTTGGCTAGTTGATTACCGTCTGCCGTGGTAAAGGCTAAGCCCAGCTGTTCAGTGCTAAAAAAACCTAAACCATCTTGTTTTAACTGGTATTTTTTACTTATATCAGCAAGTTTGCTGCTATTGCCTAAGTGTTGTGCGGGTTTTTGTTGTGCCAATGCTTGAGCTCGGTGCGTTTCAGGTAGCTTGCTATTATGCAGTGCTACTGTGCCCCAACCGCGATCAACGCTGACCAATAGTTCTAAACCATCAAGCAGTTCATTTAGCGAATACACCTGATAACTGTGATTTGCTAACTGTTTTGTTTGAAAGGCTACACCGCTTTCAGTTGCGGCGCGCTCAAAGAACGCCTGAAATGCCGCAGCATCAGCAACCTCAAAGCGTGAAACCGGAGCTGCACCTACCAAATATGTCAGTGAGCGTGTTTTCGCGGCTATACCTGTATTTTTAACAAAATCGTCTGGCGTGCTCAGAATGTTCATATAGTCCTGGAATAGGGCTATACCAAACTTTACTGCCGGTGATGATTCAGCAGATAAAGTCGCCATGGCGTGTTGCATCTCGTCGTTATTTAATTGTGCTGGTGACAGACCAAGACTTTTCAGATAAGACACCAGATCCAGCGCAGTGAACTGGCCAGAAAACAAGACAGTATCAGCTGGTACATAATCCAGCTCGCTTAGTGTCACGGTAGATGATTTATTGATGGCATAATAGCCAATTGCACCGGCGGCAATTACAGCTGCGGCGATTAAGGTCTTGCGCATTGTCTACTCCGTTGACAAAGGTTTAAAAAGTGCGGCTTAACGCTTATCTTCCGGGAAGGTAACGTTTAGCTCCAGTACCGACAGTTCGTTGCCGCGTTGCTCTAGTGACACGGCGATATCTTCCGGCGAAATATCCACGTATTTGCGGATCACTTCCAGAATATCGCGCTCTAGTTGTGGCAAATAATCCGGGCTGTTACGCCGTCTGCGTTCATGCGCTACGATGATTTGTAAACGCTCTTTGGCGGTATTGGCGGTACTTTTCTTACTCGAGCGAAAATAATCCAGTAATGACATCCTTTATCCTCCAAAAATCCGCTTTAACAGGCCTTTTTTCTCTACTGCTAAAAAGCGAAACGGCACTTTTTCACCCAGCAAGCGATCAACAGTATCTAAATACGCCTGGCCGGCATCACTGTCTTTATCCAGGATCACCGGCTGGCCTGAGTTTGAGGCATTGAGCACGGCTTGTGATTCCGGAATAACACCCAGCAAATCAATCGACAGAATTTCTTTTACATCTTCTACGCTGAGCATTTCGCCTTTTTCTACCCGCTCGGGGTTGTAGCGTGTTAGCAGCAGGTGTTCTTTAATGGCATCCAGCCCTTGCTCGGCACGGCGTGATTTACTCGACAGCATGCCAAGAATACGGTCTGAGTCGCGCACTGATGAGACTTCAGGGTTGGTCACCACTATAGCTTCATCGGCGAAATACAGTGCCATCATTGCACCGGCTTCAATACCGGCGGGTGAATCACACAAAATAAAGTCAAAATCTTTTGCCAGCTCGTTTAATACCCGTTCTACGCCTTCTTTGGTCAGCGCGTCTTTGTCGCGGGTTTGCGAAGCAGGCAGAATAAATAAATTATCGGTGCGCTTATCTTTGATCAGTGTCTGTTTTAAATTGGCTTCGCCGTTGATCACGTTAACAAAGTCGTACACTACGCGCCGCTCACAGCCCATAATTAAATCTAAATTACGCAGGCCGATGTCAAAATCGATAATAACGGTTTTGTTGCCTTTTAACGCCAGGCCTGTACCAATGGCAGCACTGGAAGTGGTTTTACCTACGCCGCCTTTTCCTGACGTTACTACTATGATTTTTGCCATAGTGAAATCCTTACGCTAATTCTGCTAATACCAGTTGGTCGTCTTGTAATTTTATACAAGCCGGCTTACCCCAAAAATCGCCCTGCAGGCTGTCGCTAAGCCAGTAATTACCAGCAATAGACACCAGTTCAGCCTGTAAGTTGTAACAAAAAATACGTTTAGTGTTGTCACCGCCTGCACCGGCAATAGCTTTGCCGCGCAAGGTGCCATAAATATGAATATTGCCGTCGGCAATCACTTCAGCACCGGCACCAACGGTGCCTTTAACAATTAAGTCTGTGCCTTTGGCATATACCTGCTGACCAGAGCGCACTGTCTGTTCAACAATTTTGCTGTCCATCGGTACATTAACTGTGCTGGTTACCACTGCTGTCTGGCGTGTAGTGCTGCTGGCAGTTACTGCAGTTTTACTGTCTTTGGCCAGTTGTAATGCGGCCAGGCCAGCCTGCTGCGCTTGTTGCTTTAATTCACTGCTGGCACCACACACACCTACCAGCACCAGCTTTAACTCGATAAAGAGTTGTTTTATCGCATGAAAATCAGGCGTTTGCTCTACATCCGCTACATTAAGAATAATCGGCGCCTGATAAAAAAAAGCCGGAGCCTGCGCCAGCTTTTGCTTAAGTTGCTGTGAGAGTGAACTGACACTGAGATCGGTACATGACAGCACCGATAAAGGAAATAAGCTGCCTTTTAGTTCCAAAGACTGATCTGACATAAGGGTATAGTGCGCACTTGTTATTATTTGCCATAACCGGGTGTTTTACTTTAGCCAAACCCCGGCATTTATTTGCGTTGCCGCGAGTCTGCGGGTACGCAATACAAGGCTGTCATGTTATAGTTTAGCCCTTAGTTAAGCAAGGTTGATGCGTGGTTTTATTCGATGCTGTGTGCCGTTTACAAAAGTGTGCGAAAAGACAGTACCTATCTGTATGTTGAGCGCCGCGATGATTTTAGCAAAGTGCCTGACGCACTGTTGCAAACCTTTGGTACCCCCGTGCTGGTTACGCTGATCAATTTATCGCGGCGGGAACATTTAGCCCTGGCGGATATCGATAAGGTAAAGCAGCAACTGCAGCAACAGGGATATTATTTACAGATACCGCCGCCGGTAGACAATTTACTGGCTGAGCACAAGAAGCTGTCACAACAGTAACTTCACATTATCAATAGGTTTTTTTATGTTTAGATCTCTTATCTGTGTCGCCGTTAGTACCTTTTTAAGTGTGGCTGTAATAGCACAGGAGCAAAACAGCGACAGTAAACCTAGTTTTGCCGACTACACCGCAACGTTAAAACAAGAGGCATTAAGCAAAGGTTATGCACCTGAATTGCTTGAACCGGTATTTGCTTCGTTGACGTTTCACGAACGGATTGTCTCTGCGGATAAAAGCCAGCCGGAATTTGTTGAAACCCTCAGTACCTATTTACCCAAGCGTGTAAGTGAAACCCGTATCAGGATGGCGCGTGAACACTATCAGCAGTATTTGCCGGAGCTGGAAAAAATTGGCCAGAAATATGGCGTGCAACCGCGCTTTATTGTTGCGTTGTGGGGGCTGGAGAGCAGCTTTGGCCGTATTATGGGTAACTACTCAGTGCCATCGGCTTTAGCAACCTTGGCTTATGAAGGCCGTCGCGAAACATTCTTTAAACAAGAGTTCTATCAGGCGCTGGACATTCTGGCGCAAGGCCATGTGAGCCTGGATGAGATGAAAGGCTCCTGGGCCGGAGCTATGGGGCAAAGCCAGTTTATGCCCAGCTCATTTATGGCCTACGCGCAGGACGGTGATGGCGATGGTAAAAAAGATATCTGGACCAATCAGCTCGATGTATTTGCCTCTATTGCCAACTATTTAAAACAGCAAGGCTGGGATAAAAGCAAAACCTGGGGCCGCGAAGTTATACTGCCGGAAGGTTTTGATATTACCAATGCCATAGCCCGCGGCAGCTTGCAGCGCAGCGAATGGCTGGGGCGCTGGTCGCAATCTGAGCGCAGCCTGGCAGACTGGAATAAACTGGGTTTGCAGCGGCTGAATAAAACGGCTTTACCGGCACGTGACCTGACAGCTGCACTGGTACTACCCGATGGCGAAGGCGGCCGTGCTTTTCTGGCGTACGACAACTACAAAGTGCTGATGCACTGGAACCGCTCTTATTACTTTGTTACCAGCGTGGGCTATCTGGCCGATTTAATTGTGGCTGAGGATTAACATTCATGGCATACCAACACCTGGATATTAATGGAAACACTATCGGCTTGCCTGTCGGTAAAGTTGTTTGCATCGGTCAGAACTATCAGGATCATATTGCCGAAATGCAAAGCAAAACGGCCCCTGAAGCGCTGTTTTTTATTAAACCGTCTACCGCACTGTGTGTAATGGCTCCCGGTTTTACTATTCCCTCAGCACAAGGCGCAGTACATAACGAAACCGAGCTGGCGGTACTAATTGGCCAGCCGTTAAAGCAGGCCGGTTATGCGGCGGTAAATGACGCAATCTGGGGTTACAGTTTAGCGCTGGATCTGACGCTTCGTGATATACAGGCTCAGCTTAAGCAATTGGGGCGGCCGTGGGAGATAGCCAAAGGTTTTGATGGCGCCTGTCCGGTAGCCGGTTTTGTCGAAAAAGCCCGGGTGCAGCATCCGCAGCAACTGGATTTTAGCCTGACAGTTAATGGCACGCAGCGTCAGCAAGGTAATACCGCCAATATGATTCGTGGTATTACCCAGCTTATCAGCGAAATGAGCCAGCATTTTACATTGTTGCCAGGCGACATTGTGCTAACCGGTACTCCGGCAGGCGTTGGCTCGCTCAGTTCTGGTGATACGCTGCAGCTACAACTTTCCGATCTTTTTACAGTAAACAGCAAGGTAAACTAAAAATGGCGTTAGCAGAGCGGTTCTGGGAAGCAAAAAGCCTGGACGAAATGAACACTGAAGAGTGGGAAGCCTTATGCGATGGCTGCGCTAAATGCTGTTTGAATAAGTTTATTGACGACGACGAGGAAGAAGGCCCGACAGCCGTGCTGCATCAGGATGAACAGGTGCATTACACTAATATCGCCTGTCGCTATTTAAACAGCCATAAATGCGAGTGCACCGAGTATACCCAGCGCACAGTGCTGGTGCCTGACTGCATCGCATTAACAAAAGAAAATCTGAAAAACATTTTCTTTATGCCTACCAGTTGCGCCTACCGGCGTTTGCATGAAGGGCGCGGCTTGCCGCAATGGCATCCGTTACTCAACGGCGGTAAAAAAAGCCTGATGCATAAAAAACAGATGTCAGTGCGCAATAAAACCATTTCTGAGTTGCAGGTAAACCTGGACGACTTTGAAGATTTTATCGTGCGCTGGCCACTAAACGATCTGGATTAAACAGCGCTGAGCGGAGTTACTGTCTTGTCTTTTTTTGATTATATTCAGCAGGTATTTACGCATTTCAGCCCGATAACAGTTCAGTTATTGCTTAGTGCGACGGTGGTGGTGCTGTATTTTATTATCAGCCGCCGGGTTATGCCACTGCTATATCAGGTTATTGCCCACAGTAAGCTTAAAGCAGAAATGAATAAACGCGCAGCGGCGGTGTTTCATATTATGCTGGTGTTACTGCTGGTTGTGGTGCTAAGCATCATCTGGGGTATTGATATCCGCGGATTGCTGGTGCTGGCCTCATCCATGATTGCCGTGGTGGGGGTTGCGTTATTCGCTGCCTGGAGCCTGCTTAGTAATATTACCGCGTTTTTTATCCTGCTGGGGCAAAAGGCTTTTGCTGAAGGCATGGAGGTTAGGGTCATTGATGGCGGTAATTATCTTGAAGGCCGCATTGTGGAAATTAACCTGTTTAGCACCGTACTGCGCACCAAAGATAATGAGCAGGTGGTCTACCCGAATAACCTGTTAATATCGCGTCCTGTTATCGTATTTCCAAAGAAAAGCCGTACTGTGGTGCATCACTCCGCAGCGGAAAAAGCCCAGCGCTGGCGTCGTAAGATGTTGATTAGCCAGAAAAGAGATTGATTTTTTCGTGACAGCGCAAATGGCCGCTGGTACATTTTGTCTAACGCAATGATAACCCCAAAGCAATGATAACAATAACACTATGCTGCCCAGATGCGCTTAAAACAAATCAAACTGTCCGGCTTTAAGTCGTTTGTTGACAGCACCAGTGTACCTTTCCCACAGCAGATGACCGCTGTGGTTGGCCCCAATGGTTGCGGTAAGTCTAACGTTATTGATGCGGTGCGCTGGGTGCTGGGTGAAAGCTCAGCTAAAAATCTGCGTGGTGACGCCATGACAGATGTTATTTTTAATGGCTCGTCGCAGCGCAAGCCGGTGTCACAGGCATCGGTAGAACTGGTGTTTGAAAATACCGAAGGCCGCCTGGCAGGTGGCCTGGCCGATCGCAGTGAAATAGCGATTAAACGCATAGTCACCCGTGATGCGCAGTCGAATTACTTCTTAAATGGCAGTAAATGCCGCCGGCGTGATATTACCGATATCTTCTTAGGCACAGGCCTTGGGCCGCGCAGCTACGCCATTATTGAACAGGGTATGATTTCACGGCTGATAGAATCCCGCCCGCAAGAGCTACGGGTGTTTATCGAAGAAGCCGCCGGTATTTCCAAATACAAAGAGCGGCGCCGTGAAACGGAAAACCGTATTAAACATACCCGCGAAAACCTCGACCGGCTGGCCGATGTGCGTGAAGAGCTGGGTAAAAACATTGAAAAGTTAAAACGCCAGGCTACTGCAGCGCAGCGCTACAAAGAGCTTAAAGCGCAAGAGCGTAAACTAAAAGCCGAGCTGACAACAATAAAATGGCTGCAGTACAGCAACCGGCTTAGCGCGCTGGAACAACAATTACAGCAACAGCAAACCGAACTGGAAAAATTTCAGTCGCAGGAACTGGGCGATCAGCGTGTGTTGCTGGAGCTAAAACAACAGGCTCAGGATGGCAGGCAGCAGTTGGATCTGGTGCAAAGCCGGTTTTATCAGCAAGGTGCCACGATCAGCCGGCTGGAGCAGCAAATATTGCATCAGCGTCAGCAACAGCAAACGCTCAGCGCACAAATGCAGCAGGCAAAGCACAGCCTGAGCCAGGCAGAAGACTTTATTGCCACCGAGCAGGCGCAACAAACTGAGCTGCAGCAACAGTTACAACAGGACGAACCGCAACTGGCCTTACTGAGCGAGCAACTGGACGAACTTACCCAGCAATTGCAGCAACTGGAAGATGAACAACAACAGCAACAACAGGCATTTCAGCACTGGCAGCAGCAACATTTTCGCTTACAGCAACAACAGCAGCAACAGCAGTTGCAATTGCAGAACCAGCAACAACAGCTAAATCAGGTACAACAACAACAGCAGCAACTTGAGCAGGAAACCACAGAGCTGTCGCTTGAGCCGCTGCAGCTGCGCATCAGCCAGCTAAGTGCAGAGCTTGAACACACCACCCAGCTGTTACAACAACATACTCAGGCGCATAGCGAGGCACAGGACGATTTACAGCAGCATGAGCAGCTTAGCCGCCAACTGGAAGCAGGGCAGCTAAACGCCAAGAGTGAACTGCAGATGCTGCAGCGTGAGCAGCTAAAGTTGCAGCAACAGCAAAAGCAGCAGGATAACGAGCAGCAACAGTTATTACGCCAGTTACAGGTTAAACCCGGCTGGGCCGCTGCCGTTGCGCTGGTATTGGGGCAATTGCAGCATGCTGCGGTGGCAGCGCAACTTCCTGGGCAACCCGTCACTGTGGTAACGGCTAATAAACAGCCAGCCATAGCGGGCACGCTTGCTGAGGTAATACTGGCAGGTGTTTATCCTGACAGCTTTAACCATATTTTGCTGGCAGAGTCCGTAATAGCAGCGCAGCAAAGTGTTGCTGCCCTTAAAGCCGGCCAGTCAGTTATTTGCCAGCAGGGTTACTGGCTTGGCAGCAACTGGGCGCTGCTGGCCAGTGCCGCCGCGCAAGACAGTTATTTACTGCGCCACGAACGTTTAGCCCAGCTGGTTACTGAGCTGGCCAGTGCAGAGCAACAACAGCAAAGCATCGCCGAACAGTTGGCCGCCCGGCAGCAGGCTCTGCAGCAGGCGGCCGATACACTGCAACAGGCACAACATAGCCTGCAGCAGGTGCAGCGACAAATACAACAGCAGCAAACCGGCGTGTTACTGGCCCAGCAAGAGCTGCAGCAAGCACAAAAACTGGCGCAAAAGCTGGCAACAGAACGCGAACAACTGCAATTGCGTCAGGCGCAGCTGGAAGAAAGCATCGAGCAACTGACGCTGGCACAAGAGCAAAGCGCTGAGCAGCTACTTGAACATGAGTCAGATCAGCAACTGCTGCACAGCCAAAGCGGTACACAACAGCAGCACTTACAGCAACTGCGTGCCCAGTTTGAACAAAAACGCAGCCAGCAACAACAATTGCTGATGCAGCAAAAAGTGGCCGAGCAGCAATTACTCTCGCTGCAGCAAAGCCTGCAACGTGCCACAGTGCAGCAACTGCAGTTGCAGGAGCAGTTAAACCAATTAAGCAATAAGCTACAGCCGGACGATGAGCCCGAGCTGATATTGCAGGAGCAACTGCAGCACAGCTTGCTTGAGCGGGAAGAGGCTGAACAACAGATGATTGCACAGCAGGAATTACTGGGGGCTACCGAGCAGCAAATCCGCCAGTTAGAGCAAGGTCAGCAAGGTATTGTGCAAATACTGAATAAAAAGCGCAGCGAGCTGGAAGAGCTGCGCCTTGATAGCGAAGGTTATCGTGTACGCGCCAACAATATGCTGGAGTTGCTGCGCGAGCAGCAGGCCAGTATGAAAGATATTCTGCCGCAATTACCGGCCGATGCTGAAGAGGCGCTATGGCAGCAACAGCTGGATAAAACCATTGATGCTGTTGGCCGGCTTGGGCCTATAAACCTGGCGGCTATTGAAGAGTACGAGCAGCAAGCTGAGCGTAAGCAGTATCTGGATGCGCAGAATAACGACTTAACCTCAGCGATGGAAACACTGGAAACGGCTATTCGCAAGATAGATAAAGAAACACGGCAGAAGTTTAAAGACACCTTTGAGCAGGTAAACGAAGGCTTAAAAACACTGTTTCCTAAGGTATTTGGCGGCGGTAGTGCTTATCTTGCGCTTACCGAGGATGACTTACTGGAAACCGGTGTTACTATCATGGCGCGACCGCCAGGTAAAAAAAACAGTACAATACATTTATTATCGGGTGGTGAAAAAGCCTTAACCGCTTTATCATTGGTGTTTTCGATTTTCCGGCTTAATCCGGCGCCTTTTTGCATGTTAGATGAAGTAGATGCGCCACTGGACGACGCCAACGTTGGCCGGTTTTGCAATCTGGTGCGGGAAATGTCAGAAACAGTACAATTTATTTATATTAGCCACAATAAAATTGCCATGGAAATGGCGGCGCAGCTAATGGGCGTGACAATGCAGGAACCCGGCGTGTCACGTGTTGTTGCTGTCGATGTGGATGATGCTGTTAAAATGGCAGCAGCCTCTTAATTAAAGGTAACCTTATGGCTGACGAATTACGTTTGGTATTTATTATTCTCGGCGCCTTAGTATTAGGTGCATTGTTGCTGCATGGATTATGGACAGTGCGTAAAAACGCCGGCCAGCCCAAGCACAGGTATTATGACGAACAAGCTGCGAAGGCAGAAGAAAAAGCAGATGGCTTTGACGAGCTGGGTGTCGGTGCTGTACGCGTGGTAAAGGCAGGCGATAAAGCAGCAGCAGTTAAACCGACCGTTTCGCCGGCAAAAACATCTGTGTTTAAACGCGCTGAAACTGCTGCGGTAAAGCGCCCGCCAGCCGCCCCGGTAAAGGCCGAAGTGCAAAGCGAGCTGCCGTTTGATGAGCCCAAAGAGCCGCAACTGAATTTTTCTGCGCTGGCAGATGATGACGAACCCAGGCTGCACACTGAGGCTGACTATGCTGTTGAGGCTGAACCCGAGCCTGAGCCACAAACAGCAGCTGTGGTTGAAGAAGAGCCCGCCGAAGTGCTGATCCTGTATGTGTTATTGCCTGAAGGCAAAGAGATGAAAGGGCCGGATCTGCTGTCGTCGTTACTGACACTGGGTTTTAAATACGGCGAGATGGATATTTTCCACCGTCATCTGGACAGCGCAGGCTCAGGCGCGGTGTTATTCAGCCTGGCCAATATGTTTAACCCCGGCACTTTTGACTTAGAAAATATCGAAAAGCTTGGCACCCGTGGCGTGAGTTTATTTATGACACTACCTGGCCCGGGCGAGCCGCTGCAGAACTTTAACCTGATGCACAATGCAGCAAAAAAACTGGCGGAAGAATTCGGCGGGCAGGTGCTGGACGGCCAGCGCAGCGTGCTTACGGTGCAAACCGTGCGGCACTATGTGGATAAAATCCGCGAATTTCAGCGCCAGCGTTTAATCCACGGCTAAAGCTGGCAGCTAACGGCGAAAATAACATCAGCTAAAACGGCAGGCAGTATTCCTGCCGTTTTTGTTATGGCAAACTCAGGCGTAAATTTTTACAGGCAAAGTTATTTTATGAGTCAGGCTATTTTGCAGCAACTGCAACAACTGCGTCAGCAACTGGAAGAATACAGTTATCAGTACTATGTGCTGGACAACCCCACGGTGCCGGATGCAGAGTACGACCGCTTATACCGCCAGTTACAGCAACTGGAAACAGAGCACCCGCAGCTTATAACCTCTGATTCACCCACCCAGCGGGTTGGTGCAGCTCCGCTGGCAAAGTTTGGCCAGGTAAGCCACAGCATACCAATGTTATCGCTGGACAATGCTTTTGATGCAGCTGATTTCAGTGCATTTTATAAACGCATGGCCGAGCGGTTGGACAACAGTTCTGAGTTCAGCTTTTGCTGTGAGCCAAAGCTAGATGGCCTGGCTGTAAGCATTCGCTATGAAAATGGCGTATTGGTGCAGGCTGCTACCCGTGGCGATGGCTACACCGGCGAAGATATTACCAGCAATGTAAAAACCATTCGTGCGGTACCGTTAAAGCTAAAAAGCAAAGCAGTGCCGGCCGTGCTGGAAGTGCGCGGTGAGGTATTTATGCCTCTGGCCGGTTTTACGCAAATGAATGATAAGGCCCGTGCGGCCGGTGAAAAAGTGTTTGCTAACCCGCGTAATGCTGCAGCAGGCAGTTTACGTCAGCTTGATCCCAAGATCAGCGCACAGCGGCCATTAATGTTTTACGCCTATGCGGTGGGTGCAGTTGACGATCCACAGGGGCTGCTCAGCAGCCAAAGCCATTATCAGCGTTTAATGCAGTTAAAAGACTGGGGGCTGCCGGTATGTCCGGAAATTCGGCTGGTAACCGGGGCAGAACAAGCGCTGGCTTATTATCAGGATATTCTGCAGCGGCGCAGCCAACTGGCGTATGAAATAGACGGTGTAGTGATAAAGGTGTCTGATTTAGCCCAGCAACAGGCTTTGGGGTTTGTGGCCCGTGCACCACGCTGGGCGATAGCGTTTAAGTTTCCGGCGCAGGAAATGCTGACAACCTTACTGGATGTTGAATTTCAGGTTGGCCGCACCGGGGCTATTACGCCGGTAGCACGGCTGGAGCCGGTGGTAGTGGGCGGCGTGACGGTGAGTAATGCTACCTTACACAATCAGGACGAAATAGCGCGGCTGGGCGTTAAAGTAGGCGACAGCGTAATAGTGCGCCGGGCGGGAGATGTGATCCCGCAAATAGTCTCGGTAGTGCTGGAGCAACGCCCGCAAACGGCAGAGGATATTGTTTTTCCACAGCAGTGCCCGGTATGTGACTCGAAGGTAGAGCGGGTTAGCGGTGAGGCAGTAGCGCGTTGCAGCGGCGGTTTATTTTGTGCAGCCCAGTTAAAAGAATCGATTAAGCATTTTGTCTCACGCAAGGCCATCGATATAGAAGGCCTCGGCGATAAATTGGTAGAGCAGCTGGTCGATCAGCAACTGGTAAAAACCCCGGCTGATATTTACGGCCTGGATATGGCAGCACTGGTAGGGCTGGAGCGGATGGCTGAGAAGTCGGCGCTCAAGCTGCTGTCGGCTATTGAACAGTCAAAACAAACGACATTGCCGCGTTTTATTTATGCACTGGGTATTCGTGAAGTGGGCGAGGCGACAGCGCTTAATCTGGCAAATCACTTTGCCTCTTTAGCCAACGTGCAGCAGGCCACGCTGGAGCAGTTGCTGCAAGTGAATGATGTCGGCACTGTCGTTGCCGAGCACGTGAAAAGCTTTTTTACCGAGCCGCATAACCAGAGCGTTATTACCGCTTTAGTAAACGCCGGTATCAACTGGCCGGTTATAGAACAACTGGCACAAACTGAGCAGCCTTTGGCCGGGCAAACTATAGTGCTTACCGGCACCCTGGTTAGCATGGGGCGTGATGATGCCAAAGCCAGGTTGCAACGGTTGGGTGCTAAGGTGTCTGGTTCAGTATCGGCGAAAACTCATGCGGTAGTTGCCGGTGATAATGCCGGCTCTAAATTGGCCAAAGCCACCGAGCTGAATGTACCGGTGTGGACCGAGCAGCAGATGTTGGATGTATTTGCGCAGTATGGAGTGAGCTAAGATGCCGGATTTTCTTTATCAGTTGTTACTGGATTGGGGCAGTTTTTTCCGGCCTTATGTGCGGGACATTGCCCTGGCTATGGTAGCAACCTGTCTGGTGGTATTTGGTGATGATTTAAACCGTTTTGTGCGCCGCCAGATTGCCCACATGCATTTTATCTGGCGTACCAGCATTTTTATTCTGCTGTGTGCCTTTGGTTACGGCGCACTAACCATTTTCCTGACACCTTTGGTGGCAGGCCAGTTGAGCCGAATAGGCAACCTGTGGCTACCGTGGATTTGTCTGGGTATTTTTACACTGCTGGGCATACTGGCACAACGTAAGCGCCAGCTATGACACAGCCGCCGCTCTGGCCGGTGCTGGACGATCACGGCTTGCATAAAGTACCGCTGCGCTTTTACTGGCTGTTGCTGTTGTTGTTACGGCCTTACATTTGCTGGGTGCTGGTATTAACGTTACCGCAGGCGCAGCGTGATATGCTGGCGTTATTTTATCCACGCCAGGCTGATTTTATCCTCGCCTGTATTGTGGCAGCACCGCTGCTGTTGCTCATTGCAGCTCTTAGCCAGCGAAAACCTAAAGGCCATAGCGGCTGGCGGCATATCTGGCGCTTTGGTCTTGGCTTAATGTTGCTTGTAGCCATACCTGACCTGATATTAACCATAGTGCACTTGCCATCACAGGTAATGCTGGACGCGCCCTGGCGTATTTTATCGCCGGTGTTGTTGTTTATTGGCTGCCTGTGGTTGTTGCGCTCACGCGTTTTAAAAACGGTGTTTTCCGAGTGGCCTGAGCAGGATACCAGCAAGAGTAAATCTTAAACGGCGGTTTCGTTTAAATACTTTTGCCTTAACTGCAGATAACGCTCCTGTTGCCCGGCTTTTAGTTTACTGCTGTCAATAAGGTACTGGCATTGCTGCAGCAGGTTTTGACGTTGCTGCGGCGGGCAAAGCGGGCGTGGGGCGGTTAACAGTGTTTGTAGCAGGTTAAGCGCTATGCCGGCGTTTTTCGGCATAACTTGGGCTGCCATAACAAAAGCGGCAAACGCTTCTTGCCAGTTACCATGTTGGTACAGGCGCACTGCATTGTTATTCAGCTCTCTTGGCCCCTGCGGCATCCGTTCGCGTTCTTGCTGCTCCTGGTGCAGGTAATGCATAAATACCGGCTCAGGCTGTTGTTTACGGCAATGCTCGGTAATTTGCCGGAACAGTTGTCTGGACGCATCAGCTAAGCCTACTTCATGCAAGGCTTTGGCTTTATCCAGCGCATCTTCCAATGAAGTAATTTCAGGTTGCGGTTCAAGCTCTGCCAGCAATTGCCGGGCCTTATCGCGATGATCCTGCAGGTACATCAGCCTGGCTTGTAATACCTGCTGTTGCTCGGTCAGTTTATGGCTGGCAAATTGGTGCTGCACCATATTCAGTGACAACGTGGCCTGGCGGTTAAGCCGCGATTGCTGTTCAGTGTCTTCAGTGCTCAGGGCAAAATCTATACTGGCGCGCGCCATATTCAGATATAAATCCGGTTGTTCATAAATTGAGTTACGGGCAAATTTAACCATATCCCGGGCAGCACGATATTGAATTTCATAATCGTGGTTTAGCCGTGACAACTGCAGCAGCTTTTGCTGGCGTAGCAAATTACGCGGCGCTATGTTAGCAGCAGCCAGAATATGTTGTTGAGCCTGTTGGTAATGCTGCTGACGAAACTCCAAATCACTTAAACAATCCAGTGCAAACAGCCGGGTTTCCTGCCGTTTGAGCATCTGCTCCAGCTCAGTAAATGCCTGTTGTTCGTTGCCTTGTTGCAATAAACAGCGCACCTGGCCAATTCTGGCCCAGCTAAATGGCTGAATTTGCAGCATGGCCGTAAAAAATACCCTGGCATCGTCCCAGTTGGCTTGTTGCAGTAAAATATCACCTTTAATTTTAAGTAGCAGTGGAAACAGCTTATGCAGTTCCGTTTTTCCAAGTTGGATATTGATGTGCTGCAATGCTTTGTCCAGCGCGTTCTGTTCCAGCAAGTCATAAACCGGCCGTAGTAACTGTTTGCGCTTTAGCACCCGCTCAATGCGCTGCTGTAAATCGCGGATAATAAACGGCTTAGCCATAAATTCATCCGGCTGTAATTCCAGCACGCTGTGTACCAGGGCGGGGTCGGTCTCGGCGCTGATAAAAATCACGCCGCAGGCTGGCTTATGCAAACCGCGGGTCTTTAATTCATCAAATAACTGATAGCCATCTTTGCCTTTAGACAGGTTGTAATCACAGATCACTAAGTCGTAACTATTTTGCCGGCAAAGCTGCAGAGCTGTTTGTGCCCGATCAGTCAGCGCAATATTCTGATAGCCCAGTTGTTCCAGCGCATAGCGCAAAAAGCTCTGGCTCAGGCTTTGATCATCAATTATCAGAATACGTTCGTCGCGTTTAACGGCAGGTTCCATAGAGGCAAAACAGATCCCAGGCAAATTACTGTCGTTACTATAGCAACTTTTTAACAATACAGAACAGGGAAATATCAAAGGAAGTGGTGGATTGTACTGGGGCGGCATGCAAAGCTTCGAACAAGTGGCAACCGTGTCTTAATAAAGAGCGGGCGGTGCTTGGCCATGATTTTTATCAGGAAGTGGTGGATTGTACTGGTTTGGAGCAGTGGCAACCGTGTCTTGGTAAAGAGCGGGCGGTGCTTCGCTATGGTATTTATCAGGAAGTGGTGGATTGTAATGGTTTGGAGCAGTGGCAACCGTGTCTTGGTAAAGAGCGGGCGGTGCTTCGCTATGGTATTTATCAGGAAGTGGTGGATTGTACTGGGTTCGAACCAGTGACCCCCGCCTTGTAAGGGCGGTGCTCTCCCAGCTGAGCTAACAAT
>NZ_JAKUJZ010000002.1:188654-454970 GCF_022436675.1 Rheinheimera hassiensis
GGGCGGTGCTCTCCCAGCTGAGCTAACAATCCATGGGATAAGTCTTTTACATCAAATTTGGTGGATTGTACTGGGTTTTAATCAGTGTCCACCGTCTCGTCGTGAAGAGCGGGCGGTGCTTTTCATGATAAGACATCAAGTGGTGGATTGTACTGGGTTCGAACCAGTGACCCCCGCCTTGTAAGGGCGGTGCTCTCCCAGCTGAGCTAACAATCCACGCTGTTTGATGGCGCTCATTATAGGGAGCATGAAAAAGCTGTCAACATTATTTTGGCAATTGTGGTTTGCCTGCTGCAAAAGTAAACATTCTGCCGTGCTTTAACGCAAAACAGATGCAGCCGCTCCGCCTTAGCGGGTGCATCCGGCGCGCGGCATTGTTACAATAGCCGCCATTATTGCACTATGATGGATAAACTATGTCTCTTGTTACCCGTTTTGCTCCTAGCCCAACCGGTTATTTACACGTTGGTGGCGCCCGTACCGCCTTGTTCAGCTGGTTATATGCCAAAAAGAAGGGCGGCAAATTTATTTTGCGTATTGAAGATACCGACTTAGAGCGTTCTACCCAAGAATCGGTTGATGCCATTTTAGAAGGCATGAGCTGGCTGGGGCTGGATTACGACGAAGGCCCGTATTACCAAACCAAGCGTTTTGATTTATATAAAGAAGTGGTAGCGCAGCTGGTGGCTGACGGTAAAGCCTATAAGTGTTTTTGCACCATAGAAGAAGTTGACGCTATGCGCGAAGCGCAAACGGCCGCCGGTGAAAAACCGCGTTATAACGGTATGTGGCGTGACCGTACCGATCATCCGGCGGATAAACCCTTCGTGATCCGTTTTAAAAACCCGCAAAGCGGCACTGTGGTCATCGATGATTTAATTAAAGGCCGCATTGAAATTGCCAACAGCGAGCTGGACGATTTAATTATCGCCCGCAGCGACGGTACACCAACTTATAACCTTACCGTGGTGGTTGACGACTGGAAAATGGGCATTACCCATGTGATCCGCGGCGATGACCATGTTAATAACACGCCAAGGCAGATGAATATTCTGGCCGCGTTGGGTGCAGATATTCCCAAATATGCCCATGTGCCAATGATTCTGGGCGATGATGGCAAGCGCTTATCCAAACGCCACGGCGCTGTGGGCGTAATGCAATACCGCGACAACGGCTTTTTACCCGAGGCCTTGCTGAACTATTTAGTGCGTTTGGGCTGGTCACATGGCGACCAGGAGATTTTCAGCAAAGACGAGTTAGTGCAGCTGTTTGACCTGGATAGCTGTAACCGCGCGCCGTCGGCATTTAACACCGATAAACTGATTTGGCTAAACCAGCACTATATGAAAACCCTGCCAGCAGAGCAGGTAGCAGCGCAGCTGCAGTGGCATATTGCGGAGCAAGAGCTGGATATCAGCAATGGCCCGGCGTTAACTGAACTGGTGAAAGCTCAGGCTGAGCGGGTAAAAACACTTAAAGAAATGGTTGAAGTAAGCCGCTATTTCTATGAGGACTTCAGTGAATTTGATGCTGATGCTGCAAAAAAACATTTACGTCCGGTCGCATTGGAACCTTTGCAGGCCGTTGCAGCCAAACTGGAAGCATTAAGCGACTGGTCAGTATCGGCCATTCACGATGCGATAAACGCCACGGCGGAGCAGCTGGGTGTGGGCATGGGCAAAATTGGTATGCCGCTGCGGGTGGCGGTAACCGGTGGCGGAAATTCTCCGGCTTTGGATATTACGCTGGCGTTGATTGGCAAAACACGCAGTCTGGCGCGGTTGCAAAATGCGATTACAACTGTGCAGCAACGCGCGGCGCAAACAGAGCAATAAGCGTTAAAAGCCCGGATAACCCGGTTCAGTCTCACTGGGCAGGGTTATGTTGGCTGATACAATAAAAAAGCCGAAAGGCAGGGAACAAATAATAACAACCGGGATGGCAATATAACTCATGGGTAACTAATCATACAAAAGGAGTGACCAGACGGAATAATGCCTTCTTTTTACAAAGGTATCAGCGCTGTGCTGATGCTTTGCTTGTATGGGGTACAAGCGAGCGAAATAGAACACTTGCCCAGTAGCGAAGAGCCACTGCAGCCGATAGGCTTCTTTGGCACCGTGACAGGTGATGTGGAGCTGGGGTTTTTGCTGACATCAGGCAATACTGACTCTTTTGCTATTCGGGCAAACAGTGAACTGGTGCATGAGCTGGAATATTTTCGTAACCGGTATCAGTTGCAAAGCCTGTTGCAAAAAAATAACGTGACCAATGCCAGCACCGGTGACAAAAACCAGGTTACCACAGCCAGCCGTTATGGTTTTACCGGCCAGAGCAACTACAAAATTGTTACTGGCAGGAAAACGGTGTTTGGTCGTGGTGCTTATCTGCACGATAAGTTTGGTGCGTTTACAGAGCAGGCTTCTTTGGTGGTGGGGTATGGTAACCGGCTTTATGAAAAACAAAGCGATTACTTTGATCTGGAAACCGGCCCCGGTTTCGGTCATCAGGAAGCGGCGTCGGGTAACGCCAACACCGGCCTGATCTGGTATCTGGCGGCGAATCTGGATTATCAGTTGTACGATACCACTAAGTTTCGCCAGGCACTGGAAGGCACTATGTCACTAAATGGTGAAAACTCTACCCTGCTAAGCCGCAGCAGTTTGACTGCTCAGTTGGCAGGCAGCCTGTCAATGCGGTTTAATTTTGTGCTGAAGTTTAACTCTGATCCAGAAGGGGAGCGTAAGCAGATGGACACTGAAACGTCAGCTTCGCTGGTGTATACGTTCTGATGTAAAAAGCCGGTGAAAACCGGCTTTTTTGTCTTTGAGTTTTACTGCCGAAAAATCAGTGTAATACGCGGGCGCGTAAGGTTCCCGGTATGGTTTTTAACTCGTTCAGTGCCTGCTCTACATCGTCTGAATCAATATCAATGACGACATAACCTATATCAGCATTCGTTTGCAGGTACTGGCCGGCAATATTGATATTCAGCCGGGCAAAAGCTTCGTTAATCTTGGTCAGTACACCGGGTTGGTTTTTATGCACATGCAACAAGCGCGAACGGCCTCTATGTTCTGGCAGTGAAACTTCGGGGAAATTCACTGCAGACAGGGTTGAGCCATTGTCGCTGTATTTCACCATTTTACCGGCTACTTCAAAGCCAATATTCTCCTGTGCTTCCTGGGTTGAGCCACCGATGTGCGGTGTCAGGATCACGTTGTCAAAGGCACGCAGTGGCGAGATAAACTCTTCGTCGTTACCTTTAGGCTCAACCGGAAACACATCAATAGCGGCACCAGCCAGCTTTTTGCTATGCAGCGTCTCAGTTAACGCATCAATATCCAGCACAGTACCGCGCGAGGCATTAATTAAAATACTGCCAGGTTTCATTAACTCAAGTTCGGCTTCACCAATCATGTTTTTGGTTTGCGGGGTCTCTGGCACATGCAGGCTTATTACGTCTGATGTTTTTAGCAAGGTGCCAAAATTTACCTGAGTGGCATTACCCAGCACCAGCTTGTCTTCTATATCGTAAAACTGCACCCGCATACCGATATTCTCGGCCATAATGCTTAGCTGAGTGCCGATATGGCCATAACCGATAATGCCGAGGGTTTTACCACGCGCTTCAAAAGAGTTATTCGCCGTTTTTTGCCATTCACCACGGTGGGCGGCGGCGTTACGCTGCGGAATACCGCGCAGCAACATAATAATTTGCCCTAAAACCAGCTCGGCTACCGAGCGGGTGTTGGAGAACGGCGCATTAAATACCGGGATAGCGCGTTTTAATGCTGCGGTTAAATCTACCTGATTGGTTCCGATACAAAAACAACCAATAGCGACCAGCTTGCCGGCGGCCTCCAGTACTTTTTCTGTCAGTTGGGTGCGCGAGCGGATCCCGATAAAGTGGGCATCTTTAATGCGTTCGATCAGCTCGTCTTCCGGCAGGGAGGTTTTTAAATACTCAATATTGCTATAGCCCTGATTTTTAAAACTTTGCACGGCGCTTTGGTGCAAGCCTTCTAATAACAATATCTTAATTTTGTCTTTGGCCAGCGAAAATTTTTCCATGTCACGTCTCTTCAATAAATTAAAAATAAAATCAGTTGGTTAGTTATTGTTGTTATAGTTTTTCGTGGCCTTGAGCTGTTATTTAGCGAATAACCTGTGTACCTGTGGCACTGCCTACCAATACCATGTCGGCAGCGCGCTGCGCAAAGATGCCATTGGTGACTACGCCGACAATATTATTAATTTGTTGCTCCAATACCAGTGGCTCAGTAATAGCTAAATCGTGTACATCGAGGATCATATTGCCGTTATCGGTGATCACACCGGCACGTAATACCGGCCGGCCACCCAGCTTACTTAGCTCACGCGCCACATAGCTGCTGGCCATTGGGATCACTTCTACAGGCAACGGAAATTTACCCAGCACTTCAACCTGTTTGCTTTGATCAACAATGCAAATAAAGGT
This sequence comes from Rheinheimera hassiensis, assembly GCF_022436675.1. GTDB lineage: Bacteria > Pseudomonadota > Gammaproteobacteria > Enterobacterales > Alteromonadaceae > Alishewanella > Alishewanella hassiensis. The sequence goes on from NZ_JAKUJZ010000002.1 coordinate 193,135, forward strand.
ATCGGCGACAGCCGCCACGATTTTTTCACGGGTAAGGGCAGCACCGCCACCTTTAATCATATGTTTTTGCGCGTTTATTTCATCGGCACCGTCAACGTAAACACTAAAACTGTCAATGCTGTTTAAATCCAGCACCTCGATACCCAGTGCTTTGAGTTTTTCGGAAGATTGTACCGAGCTGGACACCGCACCTTTAATGTCATACTTAATGCTGGCCAGGGCGTCGATAAAATGATTTACCGTAGAGCCGGTGCCCACGCCAACCACGGTATTACGCGGGATAAACTCCAGCGCAGCCCAGGCGGCATTTTTCTTCATTTCATCTTGTGTCATCAGCTGTTCCAAATTCATTTAGCCATACAGATGGATATTATATCGAAAGGGCCTGCCGACAAAAGGGCAAAAACGGAAAAAGGCAAAACTGTTTTACAGCATGGGTTAGGTGTATATGTCGCCGGCCACAATACGCCCTCTGGCTCGCCACAGCAACTCGCCCTAATGCCTGCGGCAGGGCTCAGACACTCTGTGGCGACCAGACCGCGTTTCTGGCCTGCTTTCTTGGGTTAAGCCTTAAGCACTCAGCGAAAATCAAAATATTTCCCCGGCGTAATAATCTGCTTTAACGGAATATCCCAGGCCTCACCTGGCACGGCATCTACCTGCTGGCAGTTATGCGCCAGACCGATAACCTGACAGTGGCTTTCAGGCGGCAGTTGCGACAAAGTGCGATCATAAAAACCGCCACCCATACCCAGGCGGTTACCGGCTGCATCAAAGGCGACCAATGGCGTAAAAATAATATCCAGTTGCTGCAGCGGTATCAGTCGGTGGCAGGCTGGAAAAGGCTCTGGTATGCCAAATTTATTCGGGGAGAGCAAGGTGTCTTTATCGTAGCGCACAAACAACAAATAACCGGCTACAAACGGATGCAACACCGGCAAATACACGCTTTTGCCCAACTGCCATAGGGCCTGAATAAGCGGATAGGTATCCAGCTCGCCGTCATTGGCTAAATACAACGCTATATGCTGGCCTGGCGCAATAATATCGCTGGCGAGCACCTTTGCGGCTAAATCAGTAGCAGCTTGTTGCTGGGCCCCGGCGCTTAGCTGTTGCCGCCTTTTACGGATCAGACTTCTGAGTTGTTGGCGCTGGCTTGTTGTATCGGGCAAAACAGAGTTCAGTGTGGCGGTAGTCATATAATTGAGTATGCCTGAACGGTGGCAGAATAAAAGAGGTTCTCCAAATTGCCGTGTCTGGTGTTAGCCCTTGAACCATAGGTTCAAGGCGGGAGTCAGATGGCTGCCTCAGGCTTCCCGGTACGGGCCGGGCTTGCACACTGGCAGCGCAGAAGAATCCCTATGTAAAAACAATTATCGGCTCAGGGACATCCACCTGATCACCAACAATCCAGAGAACAGGCTTGAGTATAACACCGCAGTTTGCCTTGTATAAGGTTATTCATCGCAGTTTTGTGCCTGCGGATGTTAGTTGCATGGTTTTTCAGCAACTTTTGTTTACGCTTTACGCCATGATTAAAACTGCAGTGCGAAGGTTGGCGCTTTTTCGCCGGGGTGGTAGCATAAAGGCAGGTAATCACAGCACGAACAGTTATATGAGCAGCCCTTTTTTATTAAGCTACGACGAGTGGACCTACAAGCTGGATCAGGCTTATGTTATGGCGTCTGCAGCCGAAGTACACGGTTTAATTGCCGGTTTGTTAAGCGCCGGAGTAGAGCCCGACGCACAACAACTGCTGCCGGTGCTGCACGATTTTCTCAATGATGGCCAGGCATTACCAGCAGATGTAAAACAGCATGTGGCAAGCTTAATTGACGTTACCCACAAAGAGCTGGCGCAAAACGATTTTAGCTTCAGCATGTTACTACCAAGTGACGACGACAGCCTGCCAGAGCGCCTTGACGCCATGGTAGAATGGACCCAGGCATTTTTGGTTGGCTTTGCTGTACAGCAAACCGATTTGTCGCTGGTATCAGATGATGTGCGCGAAGCACTGGATCAACTGAGCGAAGTTACCCGTATTGATATTCACACCACCGATGATGGCAGCAGCGAGGAAAACGAAGAAGCATATTTTCTGGTGCTGGAACATATCCGTATTATGGCGCTGGCCTGCTACACCGAAGTGGGGCAGAAATTTAGCCCTAAACCGGTCGGCAATAAGACATTACATTAAATGACACAGACTGCTGTAACTTCAGATCTCCCGCTGTTTGATATAGTGATCAGTGGCGGCGGCATGGCCGGTAGCACTTTGGCCTGGGCGTTACTGCAGGCTAACCCGGCACTTAAGCTGGCAATTATTGAACAGCAGGCTGAAACAATCAGCCAGGCCAGTTTTGACAGTCGCAGCATAGCGCTGGCCGCAGCCAGTGTTAATTTGCTGCAGCAATGGGGGTTATGGGCAGACATTAAGCCCAAAGCCTGTGCTATTGAGCATATTCACGTATCTGATCGCGGCCATTTCGGTAAAACCCGGCTTGGTGCGGCGGAATATCAGCAACAGGCGCTGGGTTATGTGCTGGAAGTAGAGCATTTAGGCGCGCTGCTGTCAGAAAAACTGGCAGGCTATAAACAGTTGCAACGCTTTGCCCCCAATACCCTGACGGCAATAACGCCAACTCAACAACAGCAGGTGCTGACATTAAATGATGGCACAGTACTGCAAGCTAAATTACTGCTGATTGCCGAAGGTGGTTTATCGCCCAGCCGCAGCATGGCAGGTTTTAGTGTGCTGGAGCGTCAGTATCAGCAGCATGCTGTGATTGCCAATCTGGCATTAGCACAGGGGCACCAGCACACAGCCTTTGAGCGTTTTACTGAACATGGCCCCATCGCATTATTACCGCTTACCAGCCAGCGCTATTCGCTGGTATATACCGCCACACCGGATGAAGCAGATAGATTAATGCGGCTTAATGACACTGCTTTTGTAGCACAGGTACAGCAGGCATTTGGCTACCGCGCCGGTATCTTCAGTGGGGCAGGAAAGCGGGCTAGCTACCCGCTTAGTTTACGTGTCAGCGGCGATATAGTGCGCCATCGTACGGCGCTGTTAGGTAACAGTTTGCATAATGTGCACCCGATAGCCGGCCAGGGCTTTAACCTGGCACTGCGCGATATTGCTGAGCTGGTACGTCAGGTTAGCGCCGCGCCGCACGATATTGGCGGTTATGCTATGCTGCGCGCCTACCAGCAGGCCCGCCAGCTAGATATCAACACCGTAACCACCGCCACCGATGCTTTGGTGCGTATTTTCTCTAACCGCTCGCGCTTAATGGCGCTGGCGCGTAACACCGGTTTACTGGCGATGACACTGTGCGATGAATTAAAACGCCCTGTGGCCGAACAGGCCATGGGGCTGCGGAGCTAAAATGCAAAATGTTGATATTACTATTGTCGGAGCCGGCAGCGCCGGGTTAACCCTGGCTTTGCTGCTGGCACCGCTTGGCCTGCAAATTGTTATATTGGAGCAGGGCGATGCGCCACATAGCAGCAATATTAACCATCAGCGGGTTAGCGCGCTTAACCTGGCCTCTATGCGCGTGCTTAGCCATATTGGCGCCTGGCCAGCTATTGCCGCCACGGCACAAAGTTATAACCGTATGCAGGTATGGGATGCTGACAGCTTTGCCAGAATTGAGTTTGATGCACAAGCTGAGCGTTTATCTGAACTTGGCTGGATTTGCGACAACGAGCAAGTGCGTGTGGCGCTGTATCAGCAATTACAGCAGCACACTAATGTACGCTTAGAGTTTAACTGCACGATCAACAGCCTGGCACAAAGCGAGCGCGATGTGCTGATTAATATTAACCAGCAGCAATTACTGCTAAGCCGCTTACTGGTAGGTGCTGATGGCGTAAATTCTATGGTGCGCACAACTATGCAGCTACCGCTTACCCACTGGGATTATGAGCAGCAGGCTATTGTGGCAACCATTAACACCGCACAGCCACACGAGAGCACAGCAAGACAGGTGTTTTTACCGACCGGGCCGCTGGCGATGTTACCGCTGCCTGATCCACAGCAATGCTCTATTGTCTGGAGCTGCAACCCAGAGCGCGCTGCACAACTGCTGGCACTGGACCAGCATGGCTTTAACCAGGCCCTAACTGCTGCCAGTAACAGTGTGCTGGGTTTACTGCAACTGCATACTGAACCCAAAGCCTTTGGCCTGAAAATGCGTTATGCCAGTAGCTGGTTGCGCGGCCGGGTAGTGCTGGTAGCCGACGCCGCCCACAGTATTCATCCGTTGGCGGGGCAGGGCATGAATTTAGGCCTGATGGACGTTGCTGCATTAGCAGAACTAATCAGTGAATATGTGAGTGACAATAAAGACTTTACCGACAACCGCCTGCTGCGCCGGTATGAGCGCTGGCGTAAGGCAGAAGCGCAAACCCTGATTGCTGCGATGGAAGCTTTTAAGCGTGGTTTCAGTAATTCGCAGCCGTTGCTTAAGCTGGTAAGAGCTGTTGGCATGAGTGGTATTAATCAATTGCCGTGGTTAAAAGGTCAGATTATTGCCGCAGCCCTTGGTAACAGTGGCGACTTGCCTAAGCTTGCCCGGCCTCAGGCAAAAACTGCGCGTAGTGCCTGAGTTAGTTTTTTTGGTAATTACGGCCGTCGCATTACAAAAACTAATTAATCTGGGGCTGTTGGCAACGGAAGCCTTGCGTTATAATCCGAGCGCCTTTTTATCCGCCGATGCTGCATAAGTTAATTAAAACTAAACAGCGGCGCTGAATTTCCGGCGCCATGCGGGCCTTACATTAAGCAGGACATAACAATGGCTAATCAAACTGCGTTACATGGCAAACACCTCGAAGCGGGTGCCAAAATGGTTGACTTCTTCGGCTGGGACATGCCCATCAACTACGGCTCTCAAATTGAAGAACATCACGCGGTACGCCGCGACGCTGGTATGTTCGACGTTTCTCACATGACTATTGTTGACTTAAAAGGCGCCAGCACCCGCGCCTTTTTGCGTTATTTACTGGCCAATGATGTCGCTAAACTGACCGTGCCGGGCAAAGCGCTGTACAGTGGCATGTTAAATGAAGCCGGTGGCGTGATTGACGATTTAATTGTGTATTTTCTGCAGGAAGACTTCTTCCGTCTTGTGGTCAATTCGGCCACCCGTGAAAAAGATTTAGCCCACATCAACAACGAAGCCAAGGCTTTTGATGTAACCGTAACTGAGCGTCCTGAGTTCGCCATGATTGCCGTACAGGGCCCAAATGCCAAAGCTAAAGTCGCCACCTTATTAAGCGCTGAGCAACAAGCTGCAGTTGCTGGTATGAAGCCATTTTTTGGTGTGCAGGCTGGTGACTTGTTTATTGCTACCACCGGTTACACCGGTGAAGACGGCTACGAGATTGCCTTACCAAACGGGCAGGCCGCCGATTTCTGGCAAAAACTGCTGGATGCCGGTGTAGCCCCGGCTGGTTTAGGTGCGCGTGACACTTTACGTTTAGAAGCCGGCATGAACTTATACGGCCAGGATATGGACGAAACCGTATCGCCACTGGCAGCCAATATGGGCTGGACCATTGCCTGGGCACCACAAGAGCGCAACTTTATCGGCCGTAAAGCTATTGAACAACACAAAGCCGAAGGTACCTTTAAATTGGTTGGCCTGGTAATGGAACAAAAAGGCGTATTACGCCATGGCCAACGCGTAGTGGTAGAAGGCGGCGAAGGTGAGATTACTTCAGGTACTTTCTCGCCAACATTAGGCTACAGTATTGCCATGGCCCGCGTACCTGCGACTGCAGGCGATACAGCCGAAGTGGATATTCGCGGTAAGATGGTTGCGGTTAAAGTAGTAAAGCCTGCCTTTGTTCGCATGGGCAAGAAAGTTATCTAAACTGTGACAGTAATTAAAAAAACAGACTAAATAAGACGACACCAGCTAAGGATTAAACAATGAGCTCAATTCCTAACACATTGAAATACGCCAGCAGCCACGAGTGGGCGCGCGACGAAGGCAACGGTATCTACACTGTAGGTATTACTGAGCACGCCCAGGGCCTGCTGGGTGATATGGTGTTTGTTGAATTACCCGACGTAGGCGATGCCGTAACTCAGGGCGATGACTGCGCAGTAGCCGAGTCAGTAAAAGCCGCCTCTGATATTTATGCGCCGCTGTCAGGTGAAATTGTCGAAGTAAACGAAGCGCTGGCCGACTCACCAGAGCTGGTAAACAGCAGCCCGTACGAAGATGGCTGGATGTTTAAAATTAAAGTGTCTGATACTGCTGAACTGCCAGCATTGTTAGACGCTGCCGGCTACAAAAACTCTATCGACGAGTAAGCCAACTTAGCCAATCCGTTTAAGCCCCGTGCCCGTAGTAGTTAAACGTTAAGCCACGGGGCTTAGCTTTTAGTAGCAACAAAACCTTACCAGGACATTCCAGGCATGACCAACTCCGCTGTGAAAACCCTGTCGCAACTTGCGAACCACGACGAATTTATTCAGCGCCATATCGGCCCGGACGCGGCAGAAACCGCTGCCATGCTAAGTGAGCTGGGTGTAGACAGCATTGAAGCGCTGATTGCCCAAACGGTACCGGCGGATATCCGCCTGACCACACCACTGGCCACCGGCCCGGCCCGTACTGAAGCCGATGCATTAGCTGTGTTAAAACAAGCTGCGGCAAAGAATAAAATGTTCAAATCTTACATTGGTATGGGTTATCACCCGACGTTAACGCCCAATGTGATCCTGCGTAATGTGCTGGAAAACCCGGGCTGGTACACGGCGTACACGCCATACCAGCCGGAAATTGCCCAGGGCCGGTTAGAATCGCTGTTAAACTTCCAGCAATTAACGCTGGATTTAACTGGTATGGAGCTGGCCAGCGCCTCGTTGCTGGACGAAGCCACCGCCGCTGCTGAAGCCATGGCATTAGCCAAGCGTGTTACCAAGAGCAAGTCTAACCTGTACTTTATCAGCGATGATGTACACCCGCAAACTATCGACGTGGTAAAAACCCGCGCCGAAATGTTCGGTTTTGACATCCTGGTAGGTAAAGCGGCCGATGCTGCTGCGCACGACGTATTCGGTGCCTTAATTCAATACCCAACTACTAACGGTGATATCCGTAACGACAGCGAATTAATAGCGCAGTTACAGGCGAAAAAAGCCATAGTTGCCGTTGCTACCGATCCTATGGCACTGCTGCTGTTAAAGGCGCCGGGCCAATTAGGTGCTGACGTAGTATTAGGCAGCGCCCAGCGTTTTGGCGTACCTATGGCCTACGGCGGCCCGCACGCGGCATTTTTTGCTACCCGTGATGCTTATAAGCGCTCTATGCCGGGCCGTATTATCGGTGTGTCGAAAGACCGTCGCGGTAATCAGGCACTGCGTATGGCAATGCAAACGCGCGAGCAACATATCCGCCGCGAAAAAGCTAACTCGAATATCTGTACTGCTCAGGTGTTGCTGGCCAATATGGCATCGTTCTATGCCGTGTATCACGGCCCGTTGGGGCTGAAAAATATCGCGCAGCGTATTCACCGCAATGCCGATATTTTTGCTGCCGGCCTACAAGCCAAAGGCGTGGCTTTAGTTAACGCGCACTGGTTCGATACCGTTACCTTTAAAGTAAGCGACCGTGCTGCTGTGGTTAAGCGTGCCTTAGCGGCTGGTGTTAACCTGCGCACCGACGTAGCCGACTCATTAGCGGTAAGCTTCCATGAAGCCACCAACAGCACTGACATCGCAGAGCTGTTTGATATCGTTCTGGGCGCAGGCCACGGCTTAAGCGTGGATGCACTGGACAGCGCTATTGTTGAAGACGGCAGCAAGTCTATTCCTGCCGATTTAGTGCGTAACGACAGCGTGCTGGGCCATCCGGTATTTAACCAGTATCACAGTGAAACTGAGATGCTGCGTTATATCAAAAAGCTGGAAAACAAAGACTTATCATTAAACCACTCGATGATTTCGTTAGGTTCATGCACGATGAAGCTAAACGCCACTGCCGAGATGATCCCGGTAACCTGGCCTGAATTTGGCTCGCTGCACCCGTTCGTGCCGCGCGACCAGGTTGATGGTTACTACGAGATGATTAACCTGCTGGGCGACTGGCTGGTAAATATCACCGGCTACGACAATATCTCTATGCAGCCAAACTCGGGTGCCCAGGGTGAGTACGCCGGTATGGTGGCCATTCGTAAGTATCACGAGAGCCGCGGCGAAGGCCATCGTAATATCTGTTTAATTCCGGTATCGGCGCACGGTACTAACCCGGCCACTGCCGCCATGACCAGCTACGACGTAGTGCTGGTAGAGTGCGACAAGCGCGGCAATATCGATATGGCGGATCTAAAAGCCAAAGCCGCAGAAGTGGGCGACCGCTTAGCCGCTATCATGGTTACTTATCCATCTACCCATGGCGTATTTGAAGAAAGTATCCGTGAGCTGTGCGACGTTATTCACAGCTACGGCGGCCAGGTGTATATGGACGGCGCCAATATGAATGCTCAGGTAGGCTTAACGGCACCTGGCTTTATCGGCTCAGACGTATCGCACTTAAACCTGCACAAAACCTTCTGTATTCCACACGGCGGTGGCGGCCCGGGCATGGGTCCTATCGGTGTGAAAAGCCATTTGGCACCGTTCCTGCCTAACCACGCTGTGGTTGGTATCGACGGTACCGGCAAGGATAACGGCGCCGTATCTGCCGCGCCGTTTGGTAGTGCCGGTATATTGCCAATCAGCTGGATGTACATTGCCATGATGGGCGGCGAGGGCTTAAAACAAGCTACTGAATACGCCATCCTGAATGCTAACTACATGGCAAACAAACTCGACCCGTTGTTCCCGGTACTGTACCGCGGCACCAACGGCCGTGTGGCGCACGAATGTATTATCGACATTCGTCCGGCTAAAGAAGCCAGTGGCATTACCGAGATGGATATTGCCAAGCGCTTAATGGACTTTGGTTATCACTCACCAACCATGAGCTTCCCGGTAGCCGGCACGCTGATGATTGAGCCAACCGAGTCTGAAAGCAAAGCCGAGATGGATAAGTTTATCGAAGCGATGAGCACCATCCGTGCCGAAATTGCCAAGGTAGAAGCAGGCGAGTGGACAGTGGACAACAACCCTCTGGCCTACGCACCGCATACCATGCAAGACATTTTCGACCCGGCATGGGACCGCGCCTACGAGCGCCAGTACGCCGCCTTCCCGGCAGCTTACGTGGCAGAGAACAAGTTCTGGCCAACGGTTACCCGTATTGATGACGTATACGGCGACCGCAACCTGATGTGTTCGTGCCCAAGCCCGGAAGCGTATCGGTAAGCGGTTAGCGCTTTGATCACGACATATCTAGTTGGATACTGATCCTATCTAGTTGGAAACCGACCAAACTAGAAGGAAACTCGTGTGAAACACTGATAAAAAGAGGCGAACTTAGGTTCGCCTCTTTTTTACGTCTGAATCAGGCTCGACCGTTCAGTAGAGATCATCACTAAAAATCATCGTGCTGGCAGGATCATTTGCGTGTGTGATGAGTTCTTTTAATGTTGCCTGATAATGCGGAGTTCTGGCTTCAAAGTGGCGTGTCATAGCATACAAAATTGCTCTGTCTGACTGATCAAGTTCTTCGGTTTTTCCAGAGGATATTTTCTGCCATGTGGAGGTGGGAATATGGTTAGACTTTCAGTAGAAATAGCATCTTCACTGACACAATATCTATAGTATAGTCTGGTGCTCCTCAAGGAGGGATTACATAGACTGCGTTTAGACCAGAGTAAAGGGGTTAATAAAATGCACTACGCCGAATTCAAGCAACACGACCCATCACTTGTCTTGGAGATGGTCAAAACATTTCCATTCGCGACAATCTTGGTGAATGGCGACAAGGGACCACTCGTAGCGCAAGCTCCACTTACCCCACGCACCGGACAAAATTCAGCGGGAGCGGTTGAGTTTCACTTAGCATTAGTGAATCCCATTGCAAAGGCGATGATACCCGATGTGCCTATCACGATAATGGTTCAGGGGCCTGGGGCAGCTATTTCGCCCAGTTGGTATACGGCAAGTTTTCAAGGTGAAAATCAGGATAGGAGCCAAACAGCACCTACCTACAACTACTTGAGTTTGGTTATTCGTGGTCGTCTAGAGCTGATTGACGATCTAACGCTCCAGAACCAAATCAGGGATCTTGTTTTAGCGAACGAACCGGCCAATGGTTGGCGTACTGAGGAGCTTGACCCTCAGTTGTGGAACGGTTGGCGTAAAATGATTCAGGGGTACCGGCTAGAAATCGCTGAATACGATCTGACAGCTAAGATTAGCCAAGGGGACTCTCCCGGTGATAAGCCCGGACTGGTTGAAGGTCTAAAACAAAGAAACTTGCAGCAAGACGGGATGATGGCAAAATTGGTCGGCGGATATGACGGCACTCCTTCATCACTTCATGCGCTGTTGAGGAACCTAAGAGAGCAGTAGCGCGTTCTATCGACTGCGCTACCAGCGGGTTCAGATGGACCGGTGGGAGTGTAGTCGATTAGAAACATAGCTTTCAGTTAGTGAGCTGTGTTTAGAGCTTCTGTGCAGTTTCAGATTCATTAAGTGCTGCTGCCACAGGACAATTGACGCAAGCAGCAGGATCACAAAGCCTGCAAACGCAGTAGGCCTCATCCAAATTGTGCACCTGATTTTTAAGTAACTTCTCAGCTATTTTTCCAAGGGCTTCCAGCTCATGCGGATCCAGAACTTTCAAGGCACATGAGATACGCTGTTGGCGTACAGCAAGAATTGCTGCGCACTTTTCTTCACCACTCTTCGTCAGGTGAAGCGCAACGGCCCGACGGTCCTGTTCTGATGAGTGCCGTTCAATCACGCCTCCGGCAACGAGTCTATCGACAAGCCGGACAGTCCCGGAATGAGACAAACCTAATGCACGTCTGAGTCTCTCAATCGGCATACCTGGTTCGTGCCCTAGTAAAGCCAAGGCTGCTGCGGCAGGCCCCAGTTCAGGAGCCAGTTCCTGAGTCGCCAGCATAAAGGAATCCGACAATGCCAAAGCCAAAGCTCCTACCGTATTTTCAATTTTGTGAACCGTCATAGTACCCAACTGTATGCTCAAAGCATATAAATGTCATTAGTTATGCATTAATATTATATGCGCAATGCATACAAATCAAGTTTTATGATATATGCTTGAGTCATACATAATCCCAGGAGAGCACCATGCAACACACAAATATCGACACCACAACTTCAACTCGTATCGCTCAAGCACAAAAGCTGGCGTCAGTATTGACAACAGCAGGACGCACTGTCGCATTAGCTGGAGTTATCATCCCACTGTTTATGATAGGTATTCTGAAATTTACCGCAGTGGAGGTTGAAGTACTTAAACCGCTCATTAGCGGAACGCCCTGGCTTGCTTGGCTTTACCCTGTTTTTGGCGAAGCCGGAGCATCTTACCTGTTAGGTGTAGTCGAAGTTATTACTGCAATCTTACTTATTGCATCGCCTTGGTCAGCACGTGCAGCAGTAGTCGGTGGTGCACTAGCTTCAGGTATCTTCATAACAACCGTTTCAATCATGTTTGCTTTACCTATATGGGAAGGTGCGTCAGGAGGTTTTCCATGGCTAGACGCCTTAGGCTCATTTTTGATTAAAGACATAGCGATGTTAGGTGTGAGTCTGGCTGTTCTTGCCGAAGGACTTACAACGTTATTAAGCAAAGGACGTCAGCAATAGCAGTGATATAAAAAGTTGTCTTTGCCGCCCCGATCAGGCTTTACGGGGCAACTCAGTCTCACCAACCCAACAATTCAGATGGTTCCGATTTTTCCAGTGTCAAATTGATTCTCAATACGTAATACAAAGTCTATGTACTGCTTTAATTATTTATTCAACCCTAAGGAATATAGTTATGTTTAAAATCAAAAAACTTTATAGCGTCCTGTTAGCTTTAGCTTTAGCAAGCAACTTGGTGTCGGCAGATGTACGCCAGACAGATACTACTGAACAGAGAAAAAATGTTAATCAGTTTTACGGCGCAGATATTGCCAGGTTTAGAGTAGGTAATATTGACGTCGTGGCATTGAGTGATGGAACTACCCCGCTTAATATTCAAGGATTACTTAATGGTGTATCACCAAGCGAAATTAAAACATTATTGACTCGTGCTTTTCAGGTTACGCCTACGGAAACGTCGATAAATGCCTTTCTGCTTAAAACTGATAATAAGGTAATTCTGGTAGATACCGGTGCGGGCGAGTTTTTTGGGGAAGTAGGGGGCCGTTTACCGCAAAGTTTGGCTCTTGCTGGCTTTAATCCGGCTGACATCACGGATATATTGATAACTCATATTCATACGGATCACTCTGGCGGACTTGCTACTGGCGGTAAGATAATGTTTCCTAATGCCACTGTTCACGTCCACAAAGCTGATGTGGACTTCTTCCTTGATCCAGCCAATTTAAAAAGAGGATTGTTACCGCAATATCATCATGAGGCCAAAGCAACTATTGGATTGTACCAAGCGATGGGAAAGGTAAAGACGTTTTCAGAAGTTGCAACCTTATTTGACGGAATAACCGCTATTCCAACACCGGGACATACACCCGGCCATAGCTTTTTCAGGCTGGATAGTCTAGGTGAAGTAATGGAATTTTGGGGGGACATTGTCCATATTGAATCAGTGCAGATGCCAAAGCCTGATGTTACGATTAATTTTGATGTTGACCAAGATGCAGCTCGAGAGCAGAGAACTAAGCAATTTGATCGGGGAGCCAAAGAGAGGAAACTGATCGCAGCACCACATTTGAATTTCCCCGGCGTAGGGTATCTACGCAAAAATAATCAAGGGTATGACTGGGTACCAGCAGTCTATCGCAACAGAGATTAAATTCGTACAGAAAGTGACCTATCCCCCAAATTTAAGACCATGACATTGATGAGATTTCTAAAGCTGAAAATATCATCGCGGGATTGGTACTAATTCAATTTAGGGGATAGGTCAGATTTGTAATAATTCTTTTACGCGAGCAGCTGGAAGTTCTCTTTTAGTTATATGCGCACAAGATTGATCTGCAATTGCTCTAATTTGGACAGTAGACCTTGTGAAGATTCACCTTCAACAATCAAAGTGGATATCTCAGGCTTCGCACACATGCACAAGCTCAGACTGCAACTCTCCCTGAAACGTCAACACGTTCTAAGCAAAACGAATGTTATCCAGAGTTTTCTTTTCTAAGGAAAAGTACTCGTAGTGACGTTCACCCCCGTTCCCAATAGGAGCTTGCGCAACCAGCCCTACTTTAACAATGTCTTCAACAGGTAAAGTAAAGACTCGTGTCATGTTAAATTTTTCGCCATCAACAGAATAATGAAGCGCAAAAGACTGGCCTATTCGCACTACTTTTAACCAGACACTATTACTGTTGATATTGCAGCCGTTAGCATCATCTGTTACCTGATTCATGACTACACTGACCACTGCATTTGTACCGAAGTCAGTTCTCTCAAAACAGGACTTCACCCAAACATGGTCATTTTTCATCACCATAACAGCAGCTGCGTCATAGGTATCCATAAAATCAACAGAGACTTTCACCGTCAAGACAAAGTCTCCTGCAACTTCCGTGAAATAAAATGGGGCATTGCTGAGATTTTCGGGGGTAATACCTGTTTCTGCTGAGGTATTGTTATTGTAGAAAAAATCACTTTTAGCAGGAGCTACTAACGTGAGACGGCCATTCTGAATGGTCGCGTGGCTCTCGTTAAGCCATTGAAATCCATCAAACGGGTGATGATCTGCCATAGTACCTCCAATTAATATTGGTTTTATTTTCGATGTTAAGAAACACAGCAAACGGATCTGGACTGTTGTTTTAAGCGTCAACCGTCAGGACTTGTCCGGAAATGAATCCATCAACAGAGCGTTGGAACGCTTTGCCAACCAGTGTCGCTGGTACAGGCTGGAAGCCTGGCATCATCTCACCGTAAACGTCCCATGATTCCTCTAATACCGTTGGGTTAATGACGTTTACACGAAGGCCACGTGGCATCTCAAAAGCGACACATTTTGCGAAGGTTTCGATGGCACCACTTGTTGTTGCATCAGCAATCGCAAAAGGGATGGGTTTAACCGACAAAATACCTGAGATGAGAGTGAAAGAACCGCCTTCTGTAACGTAGTCACTGCCGATACGCACTATATTCATTTGGCCTATAAGCTTGCTATCGATAGTTGTGCGCCATTGCTGATCGGTCATCTCCAGAAATGTGGCGTATTCACAATAACCTACTGTATTAACAACAGCATCAATGTTACCAATGGTATCAAAAAGCTTTCGTAAAGATGCTTCACTTGTGATATCCACAGTATGATCCGCTCCATTTCCTGAGCGATTTGCAGTGATGATTTTATGATGAGACAGGCCAGATAACGCGGCTTTTCCCATGCTTCCAGTCGAGCCGATGACAAGAACAGTTTTCATTACTAGACCTCAATACTTTGTGATACATAAAACACATTTGATTAAGTTACCTTTAGTAACTTAATCCGGGCATGCTATCTTTCGCGTTATTATCTGTCAACAAGATACTGAGCTTATGCAAAAAAAACGAATGAGTGCCTCGCAGCGTTTTGAACAGTTGCTTGAATGTGCATTAGAAGTTCTAAAAGAGGAAGGTGCTGATGCCTTGTCTTTAGGCCGAGTCGCACAAAAAGCAGGGGTTACTAAGCCTATCGTTTATGGACATTTTGAGAGCCGTGCGGGTCTGTTGACTACGCTTTATCAGAACTACTGTCAGAGTCATCTGATAGCAACACAGAAAGCGCTGGCGTATGCTGAAGACTCCACATCAGCGGCAAAGGTGTTAGCGCATTGTTATATTGATTGTGTCTTGTCGTCGGATTCTCTTTCACTGGCTGTTGATGCAGCTTTAGACGGTTCAGCGGAAACAGAGCAAGTGAAGCTAAATTGTGACAATAACATGCTAGCGTTTTGGGAAGCGTCCTTGAAAAAGTTCGACGGGCAATCGGCTAGCAAGCTGGCATTTATTGCTTTTGCAGGTGCCGCAAAGTCTTTATCTAAAGCTGTGGCTGATGGGCAGGTTCAGCAGCACGAAGCCGAATCTTTCCTGGCAAGTTTGTTAATGAAGTAAAAGGCATGGAGTCAACTCCCCTGACTGGGAGCTGACTCACATTGCGGTGGTGTTCTACACTCTATTTGATCAGGTTTTTGACGCAGCAGTACTCAGAAACTCGATCACCTTTTTCGCCGTGGGTTTGGCAGAAAACGGATTCTGACCGGTAATAAGTGCACCATCGGCTACGACGTAAGGAACAAAGGGAAGGAAGGTTTTGACGTAGCGGGCACCATTATCCTTTGCGATTTTCTCGGCATTATAGGGGACATACTTAGCTACACCTGCTGCTATCTCTTCAAACCATGAATAACCGGTGATAGTCTTGCCATCAATCAGGCGAGAGCCATTTGATAATCGAATATTTAACAAACCTCAGAAACCGTGACACACGCTTGATACGACGCCACCATGCTCAAATATGTTACGGGAAATTTCCTGAAGCTTAGAATCGTTCAGAAAATCCCACATCACACCGTGACCGCCTGTGTAGTAAATGGCGTCATAATCACGCCAATCCACATCAGCAATAGCCAGTGTGTTATCCAGCAAGTCCATAAACGTCTTGTCGTTTTGGCGTGCACGTATTGATTTATCGACAGCCATACTTCCCAACGAACGTGGATCAATAGGTGTCCGCCCACCTTTGGGGCTGGCAATATCCTGCTGGTAGCCTTGTTTTTCGAATTCGTCGTAAGCATGAGTCAATTCACCGAGCCAAAGACCCGTAAGTTTGTCAACGGTTTCGTACCGTTCGACATTAGTCACGATGTGCAAAATCTTCTTTTTCATAAGTATCTCCCGATATTGACGGATGGCTTGACGTCCCAGCTAAGTAAGGCCCACACAACATTATGTGGCTACTGTTAATTGATTAAGTCAGTAGCCACTATATACCTATCAAGGCTTAAGCAAAATCTTACCTTTGCGCCCTAGTAACCGTGTTGCGCGAGCAGCTTCAGCCACATCAGCCACATCAGCCACATCAGCCAGATCGTAGATTGCCTCAACAGGTAATCGCAGTTCTCCGCTAATGGTGCGTTGGAACAATTCACCTATACAGGCCATAAATTTGATTAAGATACACGTTCATTTTGAATCTGCTCGATTAACGCAATTCAACCCAAGAGAGTAACTGATGACTGATAAAATTCCTGGCTTGCAAGACTGGCTAGGTTACAAAGACGATATTGATTCCCGCTTTGCTTTTGAGATTTTCTTCGGCAAAACGCGTGCAGAACTGCAACCCCTGTTCAAACGAAATGTGATTGAGCGTACCGATGAACTGCGGTTTATGCCAGTTAGAGCTTTTCAGTATTATATTTTTGCGTTACGTGACTATATCGTGGATGAGCATTACAGTTCCGACGACAGTGATTGTGCCGTCGATTGTTATTTTAGTCTGGTTCAAGAAAAGCTTGATGCTGCGCCAGAGGCTATTTTACCGGTGATGGAGCTGTTGCTGCCTTCGCTGCATTTTATTTCCGGCAATGTTGCAGCTTATCAGATCGATGAAGATATCTATGGTTCCATACCACAGAGGCTGCAAACTCTGTTACAACGCTATCGGCAATTACGCTGCTGATCTGGAAGTACTGCACACCTCGCTAAGTGAGTAAAATCATAGAACGAGGTGCCAATGACAGCTCTAAATAACTGCAAGACCTAATTTTCCAATGATCAAGGCCAAGCAGATGTGTCAAGGTACAAGACATTGTCAGTTATGGGGCAACTAAAACCCTTGTGGAATAAGACCTCCAGAGGAGTTTCCAACTAGTTTTGATTTTACTTAGGAAATTTGACATAAGAAAACTGGCTAAGTTTCCAATTAGGTTTGCTCATAGTGTATTTATAAGTCATTGAAAAATATGGCTATAAAGTTTCCAACTAGTTGTGTCGTGATCACGTTTATGTAGTAACAACTGAAACCCCGGCCAGCGAGCCGGGGTTTTTCTTAGTCATCTTCTCCTCATGCCGGATACAACACTCTTCTTCACTCGCCGAGGCAAGTATGCAAGGCTTCCTGCGGACCAGCTAAAGCTGTTCAAATTCCTTCCTGACGATATTTGTCGCTCGTTAGGGGCTCAGACACTTTCTGGCTCCTTCAAAAGAGGTTCTATCCTTCCAAGACCAGCTGTACCTATAAGTTGTTGTAAATTTTAAGGGAGCGGTGTAGTGTTCTGTACATTAATTTTATAATGACTGGTTAACTTGTGCTTAAGTAGCGGGGATACCCACTGAATAAGCCCTAGGCTCGAAAGGAATCTGAAATTCGACTGTAATTGAAACAAGTATTTCTATAATGGGGTCAATAGCCAAATTACTATGGGGTAATTTTCGAAAATGGAATTGAATGTTTTACTAGTATCACTACTTCCGATGGATGAAGAGTTATTTATTGAACAAGGCCAAGCCAGAAACATAACTTTGTTTGAAAAAGCCTTAGATAGAGCAAAAGAAAGGGATGATGAATACTCAATCAAGGTTTATATAAATGACCACATAAATGGTTACATGGCTGGAGTTATTTCAAGAAAATCAAGTGTTAAACTTCACGATCGTAATTTTGAAATACACAATGAGGAAGATTTTCCGCCAGTAGTCTGGCTTTGGGATAGAAGTGAGCAAGTTATTCTTGTAGAAAACAAAAACTCAGTCTTTAGCAGTGCTAATGTTGCCGCGAAGGCATTTTCAAATATATCAAATAATATAATCTTAGCTGAGTGTGGGGTTAGAGCTCATATTAATCCAAAAACAGTAGAAAGTGCTTTTTGGGAAGTATTTAAATCTTTTGAGTATGTAAGTGAAGTTAAGTTTAATCTTGCTGCACCAAACCTATTTGGAAGTACAAAGAAAGAAATCGGAGAATTTCTTCATGAAGTCGTTGACCAAACAAACGCATCTGAATTTTCTCCGGTGTTTAAAAATCTAGATGGAAATCTTAATTTGAAACCATCTGGTTGGTTAAACTCAATGATTGATTGGGTTAAAGATGGCGCAGGAACTTGGAATATCCGAGGGAAAAGATCGCTTAAAGATAGATATAGAAGCATTGGGAGTAAAACACGTGCTAAATTGCTTGTAATCGACGGTAATATTACAGAGCTTGAGTTGGAGAATTATAAACCTCAAGACGTTGCCGAGATAGTTGAAATGATCAGGCATAGGTATACATTCAAAAAATGAAAACAATAATCTATTTATCCTTATTGATATTAATAGCTTTTTTATTTTCTAGTGTTGAAATTAATTCATATCAAATTCTAGAGCGCTCATTGCCACCTGTACTAGGTGCTTGCTTAGGTGGTGTTCTTGCTTGTACTTCAATTGTGGTGAGTGTTCTGTCAGGATCATCTAAAGAAACTAAACAAAAAGCTAAAACTAGTCAAAAATATTCAAGGTTTATTGCAAGCTTAGAGAAGGATGTAAAAATACTTGTCATTTGCTTGTGCTTCATTGTTGCATTGCCATATCTAAGGACATTAGATTATCCTTTAGCTTTAAGTATTTTTGACTTGCCACCCGAGTATCTAAAACAAAAACTATTTTCAAGTTTAGAGATTTTTATCGCAAGTATTGCTTTCATGGTTATTTATGAACTTGTTACAGTTTTAATTACAATACTAAAAAATATGATGGTAATTCATGACACGGATAGTTGATAAGTCGTTTTGAAAGGACAAGAAAGGTGTGACTTGCCCCTTCTTTTAGCCAACAATTTTCCTACATCTTAAGGTGGCGTGGTATGACCTCTAAAGTCAAACATGTTGGGGATAACTCAGCGTTCGAATAGACTTGATATTTATATAGAAGTGTTGTAATGGGGATGTTCAGACGGATTATTAATAACGTAATGGAACATAAAAATAAATGAAAAAAAGTGAAGAGTCTCTGTTCGGCAGTTCGTATGATCCTCATGATAATGACGATCCTAACATATTGAATGCATTGGATTTCAAAGAGCGTTCTTACGATAAAGAGAAATCAAATATAATACTGGATTACAGGCCGGAACAATTTCCTGGCATGAGGAATTCCGGGCAAGTACAAAATATGAATGGTTACTCAGTTGCTGAGTATGAAAATAGAGGACTTAGGCTTAAATCTGTTGCCGAAAAGATCGCTCGAGTAATAAGTGAGCATTTTGTATTGTATGATTATAAAGGAAGTGTTCAAACAAACAGTATAAGCGCTAAAAATTTATTGAAAGGCTTGCTTTCCTCTGGAGCCTTAAAAATTGAAGGTGATGATTTACATATAATTGATGATTTACTTTATTTTGAGGCGGCAAGGCCAGAACAACTTAGAAATTCAAATTTTTATTCAGGCTTAGATTCATCCCTAAATCAAAATGAAAAAATTAAAGCCAAAAATTCAGTCGAGATTCCTGATAGTATAAACTTTAGAGAGGCGAAGCCATCTTTTTACGTCAGTGAGTTAGCAGAAGCCTTATCTTCGATTATTAAAAAATTTCCAGATAGAAGAGGAATGATGGTTGGTATTTTTGGTAAATGGGGCAGGGGTAAAACCTACCTTTTTGACAAAATATGGGACTGTCTAAAAATCGGTTCTAAATATAAGAAAGTTAGTTTTTCGGCATGGAAATATCAAGATACAAAGGAATCATGGGCCTATTTATATGAATCAATTTTGAACGAGTATTTATTGTTTGAGGACGACTCTGGCTTCCTACTTAGAAAAATTAAGTACTACAAAAAATTGTGGGTTCTAAACCTTCAAAAGAATCAGTGGACACCATTGATGATTTTCGTTGTTGGTTTTTTTTCAGCAATCTATTGGACGTTTTTTGTAGATAAAATTACGTTGTTTAAAACATTGGTGAGTTCAATAGGTGTATTTTTTTTAGTAAAAATTACTGTTCTGTACTTTAAGCAAAGAGCTTCTGCGATGGGAATGATTGCGAAGTATTTCAGTAAGCCAAGTTACGAAAGCTACTTGGGCTTTCAAGCTGAAATAGAACGAGAAATAGAAAACCTCTTGGTCGCATGGATCCCAGAAGACAATGAAGAAGAAAAAGTAATATTATTTGTAGATGACATCGATAGATGTACGATTGAAAAAGTTTTACCCATTATTGATGGCTTGAGGGTTATATTGGAAAATCCTAAAATTCATAAAAGGCTAATAATTATATCTGCAATAGATGAAGAAGTTATTGGGCAAGCTATTGCTTTACGGTATTTTAATTTTGGTGTAGAAAACAAAAATAAAATCATCAAAGAATACTTAGAGAAAGTTTTTATAATTGGGTTAAAATTAAACTTGCTTAAATCTTATGAGGTAGAAGAGTTCTTTTTAAATGTATTAAATGAGTCAAGAATAAGAATTAAAGAGGATGTTGTAAATTATAGCTTTGATGCTGGAGTTGCAGTTAATGTCGAAGTGCCTATTGAGCATAATCAGGAAATAAACGAAACGTTTACTGATAATTTTAATGAAAATTCACCTACTTTATATGATCAAGAATTAGCTACAATAAATTCTGATTTTGAATTATCTTTAGGTGAAAAAGATCACCTCATACGATCTGTTGTTGCTTTAAAACATCCAACTCCAAGAAAGCTTAAAATATTTTTCTATAAGTATATGATTTTTAAAAAATTATTTAAGATTCATTTGGAAGGTAAGAGTCTTTTGGACATCTGGATAGAAAACGGAAATGATAAAGTTATTACTGAGATACTCCTCCACGTAAGTAATGAAGAGCATAAAGAGTTCGTGTTTGATGACACCATTCCTACAGAGTTAAGAGACGTATTAAGTCACTGTGCAAAAATGTTCTCGCCTTTGTAGAAATTATACACGGCACGAAAATGCACGAAGATTTAAAGGCAGAACAAAATTATTGTGCAAGCAGTACCTCAGGGGCAGGTCTTGATTCTCGCCACTTAAAAACGCGAGCAACAAGACCTGCCCTTGATTGCTGAGCAAGCTGTGTTTTAAGCTACCGCAGGCTTCTTTGGTGGAGTAAGGTTGATGCATCGCGGGGTAGCTTTCTAAAGCGCGAGTTTCGCGTCTCTGGCTGCTTTTAGCAGAGCATCCCAATTATCCGGCGGATTACCCGATCTAAGCGTCTGGACGAAAACTGCCGAGGCGCAGCTACAAAGATTGACAATCTTTGTAGCTGCGCCCAGCATTATTGCCTTTAATACTTACCCTTGGAGGCCATTATGCATGTATCCCTGACGCCCGAATTAGAGTCTCGCATTAAAGCCAAAGTTGATAGCGGCTTATACAACAATGCCAGTGAAGTTATCCGCGAAGCACTGCGTTTTATGGATACTCATGAAGACTGGATCCACGAAGTGAAACTGGCCCGCCTGCGTGAGCAGCTAAAAGTAGGCACCGATCAATTGGACCGTGGCGAAGGTATCGCAATTGAATCAAAGGCGGCGTTGGACGTACTGTTTGACGATATAACACGCTAAACTCTTGTCTTTGCGCAGACTTGTTATTGCGCGTACTGCTAAAATGGATCCGAAAACTGCTTAACGTTGCCGGGAACCTTTTGGACATTATTGATAATTTTATCGCACCGCCCTGTAAAGACCTCGTGCATGTTTTATATCAGGATGAAGCCATCTTATTGATAAATAAGCCTTCAGGCTTGCTGAGTTTATCCGGTAAAAACCCGCTTAACCGCGACTCGGTGCACTTTCGTTTAGTGCATGGCCAGCTGCTGCACGGCCCGCTTGGCGTAAGCCCGGCATTTGCAGACGCTAAATTACCGCACCGGTTAGACTTTGGTACCTCGGGTATGATGCTGGTCGCACTGACCCCGCATGCCACAGCGCAGCTTAATAAGCAGTTTCAGGATGGCTTCGTGCAAAAGCATTACACCGCTATGTTGGAAGGCTGGGTTAGTGCAGATGAAGGGCTGATAACAGCGCCTATTGCTAAAGATAAAAGCCAGTTTCCGCTGGTGAAAATTTGCCATAGCTGCGGCAAAGCAGCGAGCAGCCAGTTCAAAGTGTTAGAGCGGTTAAGCGAACCAAAGCGCAGCCTGGTGCAGTTTACCCCGCTTAGCGGACGCACCCATCAGCTGCGCATTCATAGCCTGAGCATTGGCCATCCGATCCTGGGTTGTGATTTGTACCACAGTGCAACCAGCCAACAACTGGCGAAGCGGTTATTACTGCATGCCAGTGATATCTATTTTACACACCCGCTAACTGGCGAACCATGCCACGGCCACTTTGCCAGCCCTTTTTAGGGTTCTGTCCTCTTTGGCAAGAGCTTAGCGATCCTCTCAATTAATTCTGTGTTTTCGTGTCGTTAAATGCTTTTTCCCCACAGCGGCACGGCTGAAAAGCTGTGCTTAAAGCTGCCGCAGGTTTCTTTGGTTGAGTAGGGCAGCTCCTGCGGTATCAATAGAGTAAGAAGAAAGCCTCATATTTTGCTGTTTATATTCCTATGCCGTTATCTCCGGTACGAACCGCGATACCAGAGGTTACAGATACCACCTGACGTAACCCGGAGAACGTATAACCTATGGCAGTTTGTTCTCCTGCACGGGGAGAATCTATAGCGATTTCCAGGCTGGTTCCCGCTTTAGGGGTGTAACTACCAAAAAAACTGGCTACAGTGCCGATATAGCATTGGTTAGCGATCCATACCGGGATCAGGCCTACCTGTTCCATCGAATAATGCATTGGGCGCCCGGCGTAATAAGCCTGCTGCAGGTTCGCATTTGTTCCTTCCGGTACCGGACATATGGCCTGCCCGGTCACATTCCTGCTATCAGTATCTATAGCAAATTTACCGGGTAGCCCGGCGATGGCCTGCAATAGCTGCTGCTGTTCCTGTGGGTGTTGTGTAGGGCTATTTTCATGCCATTGCTGCTGTAATTGCATATTATATTGGTAACGTACGGTGATTACCGGAAGCTCCTGCTGGTGTAAAAATGGTCTCAGCAGATAGAGTCGCTCCATACTGAAATGTCCATCCAGCCATACTGCATACACCTGTCCCAGTAATGTTATCCACCAGGAATGCTGGTTAGCTCCTCTGCCATTTTGCGAGAAAAACCCACCTGGAATCATCTCATCGGCTTGCGGGCCGGGATTAGTAGAATAAAACCGGTTTTTGCCCCTTTTCAATACTCCGGTATAGCTGAACAGCCCGGTTCCACCAATATAGCTCTCAATAATCAAATCACGGCGACCATCTCCATTCAGGTCAATCAGGGAAAAATCGGCCTTTGTTGCTTCTCCGGCAGCAGTTAATAAATCGGTACGTAAAAAAGCCTGCCATTCATCATCAGTAATTTCAGCCACAGGTTTCTTGCGGGAAAGAGGCTGGTTACTGTCGTAATCAAGGGAGAAATGGGTAATGCCTTGCGAAACCTGCAACTGATTCAACGCGCTATCCAGCGACGATAACAATAACTCCGGGTCCTGCTGCTGCAGGTTTTCCAGAATAGCGTGTAACTGCAGCAATGCCTGAGTATCAATTACTGCCATTTCAGCTGCTGTTTTAACGACAGGTGCTGTTGGTACCGTACTTTCATCTTTATTACCGGGCTGGATAAGCGCACCGGTAGTATTAAGGCGTCCCTGAAATTCATCCATTTTCAGCAGAACCGCATTAGACCCTGCAGTAGACAAGCGATACCGCTTATCGCCAATCAGTAACGCTGTATCCTGATCCTGCTTAAGTGCCGCCAGCACAGAGGCCACTTGTGATGCAGATAAAAGAAACTGCCCTGCGGAAAGCTGCAATGCTCCGGCAGGCTCGCCATTAATATGCAATACTGCGGCTAATCCGGTGAATTCATTATTACGGCTAATCACCCGGCCAGAAAC
This sequence comes from Rheinheimera hassiensis, assembly GCF_022436675.1. Classification (GTDB taxonomy): domain Bacteria; phylum Pseudomonadota; class Gammaproteobacteria; order Enterobacterales; family Alteromonadaceae; genus Alishewanella; species Alishewanella hassiensis. The sequence continues at coordinate 217,105 of NZ_JAKUJZ010000002.1, forward strand.
GGCTTGGTTTGGTCCAGCGTGCCGGCTTAATTCTACTTTGACATCATCGCCGCTATGCGCAATACAGGCCCCATTGTCATAACACTGGATGGCCCAGTCTTTGTAAAAAAATTCAACTTCTGTTATTGGTAATGCCCAAAGCGGAGAGCCAACAACACCAACAAAGACAGATATCAGAAAACGGTACATGTGCTTTCCTAAAATATAACCATCATTCAAAAATAACATTATGCTCAGACAGCATGTTTCTGTCTACGCGTGGTAAATACTACAGAAATCAATAAACAAAAGCCCGGCATATGAATTAATGTGCCGGGTTTCAGTTAGCGTTCAAAAAACAGGCTTTATTTGCTGCAGGTTTTTTTGCTGGAGTGGGGCAGATGCATCAGAGTTTGGTTTTTAGCATTGAAAATGCCGCTTTGCAGGCAAAGCAATACGTGGCATTGACGCAGGCCTGGCGCAAAAATCAATAAAGCATAATTAATTGCGCACTGTCACTGCACCATAAACTTTTGTTCCCCACATCGGCACGGTAGATAAGCTGTGTTTAAAGCTGCCGGAGTTTTCTTTGGTGGAGTAGGATAAATCAAAATGGGCAGGTTCATTGATAACCAGCTAAATTGCTTTTACTGGAATATCAATGAGTCTGCCCCTATCCATTCGGCGGTATATCTAATCCTTCGCCGTTACTGCTAAGTGATTAAATTGTTCCAGGAACCCCGGGTTTCTGGCTAAGTATTCCTTCGAGAAATAACAACTGAATGGCTGAGTCGATTGGGTTGTGTGATGCACCAGACTCGTTTCTACACCCGCTTCGGTTAGGGCGTGCCAAAATACATCCGCGGACAAGAATACCGCATCCAGTCGTTTGTTTGTCAGCATCGTGATCAGAGTTGAAGCCTCGCTGGTTTTAGCTGCTACCAGGTGGTCATTGTCTAGTAACCACTGATAGGTATTGGTATTTAAACGCGTACCTATCTTTGCCTGAGCACGAAAGTGAGGGCTCGCTGGCGAGAGGGGGTTGTCATGCAGATAAAACCAGGTCCATTTGTTGTACATTACGGCGGCGCTTATTACCCCTGCCTGGTCTCTGGCCTGATTTTGTGTGGCCAGAAAAAAACCGTCTACCAACCCTTTCTGCGTTAAATCCGCTGCGACACCATGATTGGCCACTACCCTGAACTGGTATTCAAGCCCCATGGATTCAAGTAGCTGTTTTACCTTTGTAGTACCACTGCCGGTTAATTGTTGTTGTTCATCAATGTAGGTGTAAGGAGGAAAAATAGGAACTGCAAGCACAAGTTTTTCATAGGCAAAAATTGTCTTGGTATTTAGTGCGGCCCCAAAGCACAGTAACAAAAAAGGCAGTCGTGTGGACAAATTTGAATGTCTCATAAGATTATTAACTTCTGCACTACATTGTACTGAGGCTGTCTGTAGGATTGATATCAAACCATAGGCAGAGCATTTTCTTCATTCTTATGTTTTGTAGTGTGGCACACTAAGGTTAACATTTCTAATTCTGCCTGGAATAAGGGCAAGGGTTATGCAAGGCTAACCACCTGCCAGTTTACACGTTCGTTATTGAACCTTCGCGCTATAGGCATCTGTACCCCACAGCGGTACGGTAGATAAGCTGTGTTTAAAGCTGCCGGAGGTTTCTTTGGTGGAGTAAGACAGATACATCAGGGTTTGATTTTCAACGTCGAGAATACGGCGTATTTTCATGGTTTTAAAGAAGATGCTTTTTGATTTGGTAAACAGTACCTCACCGTTTTTACTCTTATCTATTTTGGCAATCATATCGGCTGTGATGGGGCCGGTTTGGCGACAGGCGATAGAGCTGTCAGACGGGTCGGACAGGTTAAGGTTGGCTTCGATACTGGAGACATGACAGGTAACGCCTGTTATCACCGGATCGACAATGGCATCGAGCTTGATATCCTTGGTGGTAAAAACGCCCAGCGATACGTCGCCCACTTCATTTTTGTTACAACCTGCCAGCATCAGTAGTAGTAATACACAGTAAACAGCGCGCATGGTGTGGCTCCTTGGGGTAAGTCAGTCCAAACTATAATTGATGCCATACTGGCACGTTGGCAGTTGGAAAAAAAGCCAAACCGGGGTTTGGTATGACTGATAGTAGCGAATGTTGCAGGTAAAGTGCAGATAGTGGCAGTTATCTTTGCTTTATCCATGTACAATGCGCGGTTTATTAGCGCGTTCAGCTTTTGAGTGCACACCTGTAGGAATTTTGATGAAAAAAACATTCGCTTTAACTCACTCTAAGCTGAATACGGCCCGTTTAACTGATGCCATTAAACACGAGATTAAAAAGTATCTGGCAAGAGAGCGGCGCAAGGCGCTGCCTGACGGCACGGATTACTGGACGTTCGATTGCCGTTTTGGTGCCTCAGCAGAGGTGGCCGAAAAGATTTTTACCTCTGAAATCAATAAACATATTGATGCTGCCGTAGCACAAGAGCTGCCGGAATTTTATGTCGAAATTCTGGCCAGAGCCTGCCAGCATAAGCCACGTTTACATGACGAAGCCGCAGACTGATTTTTATCACCAGCTTCCCCCTTATTTTGACTGTGGCTGTGCTACAGAGGAACTTTTATGCAATTTTCATCGTTAGATTTAGCGCCGGATTTACTGCGCGCGCTGGTTGAATGCGGTTACAGTGAGATGACACCGGTGCAGGCTCAGGCCATAGTGCCGGCGCGGCGCGGTAAAGATTTACAGGTTACCGCGCAAACCGGTACCGGTAAAACCGCCGCCTTTGCTATTCCGCTGCTGCAACGCATGCTGGATACCCCTAAAGAAACAGAAGCGCGCCGCCCGCGGGCGTTAGTCCTAACGCCAACCCGCGAATTAGCCGAGCAGTTAGCCAATGCTATCAGTGCCTACGCGCAGTTTTTGCCATTAAGTGTTACGGCATTATACGGTGGCGTAAAAATGGGTGGCCAGGCAAATAAATTAACCGCCGGTGTTGATATGGTGATAAGCACCCCCGGCCGGTTGTTAGAGCATCTGGCCCTGGGTAACGTGATATTAAGTGATGTGGAATTTGTGGTGCTGGATGAAGCCGACCGCATGCTTGATATGGGCTTTAGCACTGATGTGCTTAAGTTGCTGCAAATGACAGCCACTAAACGCCAGACGTTGCTGTTTTCTGCCACCACTTCACCGGCGGTAAATGAGCTGTCGCATAAAATTTTAAATAATCATCAGCAAATCCGTGTGGCTAAAACCAATAGTGCGGCCGATACGGTAAACCATGTGATGTATCCGGTAGAAGAAAACCGCAAAATTGAATTGTTTGAACAGCTGCTGGCCGAAAATAACTGGTTTCAGGTACTGGTATTTACCAGCACCAAAGAGCAGGCCGACCAACTGTTAGCTGGCTTGCAACAGCGCAAAATTGATGCCGCAGTATGCCATGGCGATAAAAGCCAGGGCGCCAGGCGCCGTGCTATCGCTGATTTTAAATCGGCAAAGTTACAGGTGTTAATTGCTACTGAAGTAGCGGCCCGTGGTTTGGATATTCAGGGGCTGGATTATGTTATTAACTTTAACCTGCCTTATTTACCGGAAGACTACGTGCACCGTATCGGCCGCACCGGCCGGGCAGGCGCAGCTGGTACTGCTATTTCTTTTGTCAGCCGTGAAGAAGAGCAAAGCTTAGAGCGTATTCAAAAGCTGATGGGTAGCGCTATTAAGCGTATCGTTAAGCCGGGCTTTGAAGTGAGTAACCGGGGTTCACTGCTCAAAAGTATCTCGCGCAAGGTACTAACCGGGCGCTCCAACAAAGCAACCGAAACCGTGATAGAGCTGGAAAACTCAAACAAGACCAAACCTAAAACAAAACCACAGCGCACTAAGTAAATTAGTCAGGCCATGTTCATAATTTTGTGCCACGCTTAATAGCGTTTAACGGTATTAAAACTGACATCTTTAAGGAGAAAGTTATGAATACGTCAGGAAAACCTATTATTGCGTTGGGCTTAGTTTGTGTATTGGCCGCTGGCGTGGCGGGCTGCGAAAAAAACGTTATTAATGAAAAAACCGGTGTGCCTACAACTGATACCGTGGTGAAAGAAGGGCTGGCTGATGATGCCAACGTATCCAGTGCGGTAATGGAGGCGTTGCAACGTGAAGAGCAGCTTAAGCCATTTAACTTTCATATTGAAACGCGTAAAGGCGATGTAACGCTGATGGGGAAAGTGAATACGGCTGAGCAACGCATGCTGGCCGAGCAGATCACCTTAGCCACAGCGGGCGCACATACGGTGCAAAATAAAATTGAGGTTGAAAACAACTAACATTGCAGCGGTGTTTCTGGCTGATGTGCTGGTGTTTTAAGCGTGAATTTGTGATTGCTGCTTTTGTTTAGCGCTGTTTTTCTATAGGTTAGCCTTACTTAGCGGAGTAATGGAATTAACACCTATGAAATTAAGCGGTTATTGCAGTGCCTTTTACGGTATCACCGTGCTGTTTGGCAGTATTACGCTGTTGCCGGGCATTGCACAGGCACAAAATGTTAGCCCTGCACAGATTGAGCATTCGCTGTCGCTGCGCGATAACTGGATTAACCTTACCCGCAACCTGATGCTGGAACCGCAATGGGCCGCCAATGGCCACAGCTTTCACTACAAGCTAAGCGTGGAAGGCGGTTTTATGTTCTACCGCGATACCGTAGCGGCGGCAAAACCTGAACCTGCTTTTGATCATCAGTTGATAAGCCAAGCGCTTGGCACGGCAACAGGACAGCGGTTTAGCGCGCTGCAACTGCCATTTGATAGTTTCCGCTACAGCGACAGTGGCCAGCAGATCCAGTTTTATTACGATAACCAAAGCTGGCAGTGCGCGCTTAACGGCACAGCATGTGAAAGCTTAACCCGGCAACATCAGCCTAAAGCTTTTGGTGTGGTCAGAGATTTACGCACGCCAGCGCACAATCCGGCACGTAAATCGCCCGATGCAGCTTATCAGGCGCAGGTAATAGCGCATAATCTGGTGGTTACGGCAGCAGATGGCACGGTTAAGTACCAAAGCCAGGACGGTAACGCAGCGCAGTTTTACGATGCTGAATCTATCCGCTGGGCGCCCGACAGCTCGGCTTTACTGGTGATGAAAGTAAAACCCGGCACCGCACGCTTTGTTAGCCGGGTTTTGTCATCGCCGCAAGATCAGTTAGAACCCAAAACCCTGACTCAGCTTTACCCCAAACCCGGTGATGCAGTAGATATTGACCAGCCGGTACTGCTACAGCTAAAAACCGCTAAGGCAACCCAGATAGACAATCAGCTGTTCAGCCAGCCTTATATGCTGGACAACGTGCAATGGCAGGCCGACAGCAGCCGCTTTACCTTTCGTTATACCGAACGCGGCCACCAGTTGGCGCGTATTATTGCCGTAGATGCCAAAACGGCGCAGCCAAAGGCACTACTGACAGAGCGCAGCAATACCTTTATTGATCAGTGGTCGGCATTTTATCAGCCACTGCAAACGCCGGAGCAGGGTTTTATCTGGCTGTCAGAGCAGGACGGTTGGGCGCATTTGTACTGGTATAACAAAGACGGCAAGTTAAACAACCCGATCACTAAAGGCGACTGGCGGGTGCGCGAGGTGCTGCATATAGACGAGCAAGCGCAGCAGCTGTGGTTTGCTGCCAGTGGCATGAATACCGGGCAGGATCCTTATTTTGTGCACTATTACCGCATTAACTTCGATGGCAGCGGCCTTACCGCCCTTACCAGTGCCAATGCTGACCATCAGCTGAGTTTTTCGGCAGATCGGCAATATTATATTGATCTGTATTCGCGGGTAGATTTACCCAATGTGGCTGAATTGCGCCGCGCCAGTGACGGCAAATTGCTGCGCACCCTGGCCAAAGCGGATATCAGCCGTTTAACCCAGGCTGGTTTTAAAGCGCCGCAGTCGTTTGTGGCGAAAGGGCGTGATGGTAAAACCGATATCTGGGGTTTAATCGTTACGCCGCAAAACTTTAACCCTAAGCTGCAATACCCGGTAATTGAAAATATTTACGCCGGGCCGCACGACAGCTTTGTGCCCAAAAGCTTTTGGCCGTTTGGTTTTCATTCTGGCGGCGATAAAGTTATTGGTATGCAGGCGTTGGCTGATTTAGGCTTTGTGGTGGTACAAATTGACGGTATGGGCACCAGCAACCGCTCTAAGGCCTTTCATGATGTTGCCTGGCAAAACCTGGCCGATTCCGGTTTTCCGGACAGAATTTTGTGGCATCAGGCCGCAGCTCGGCAATTCCCCTGGTACAATATGGCCGCAGGTATAGGCATTTATGGTGCTTCGGCCGGTGGCCAGAGTACGGTAGCGGCGCTGCTGTTTCATCCGGATGTTTACACCACCGGTGTGGCGTTTGCCGGCTGTTATGACAACCGTATGGATAAAATAAGCTGGAACGAACAGTGGATGGGCTACCCGGTAGGGCCGCATTATGCTGCCTCGTCGGTAACAAAACATGCAGAAAAACTGCAGGGCCAACTGTTGATTATTAACGGCGAGCAGGACAGCAATGTTGATCCGGCCTCTACCATGCAACTGGTTAATGCACTAATTAACGCCGATAAAGATTTTGATTTACTGCTGGTGCCGGGCGGAGAGCACAGTACCGGGCGCTCCAGCGGCCCCATTCGTTATATACAGCGGCGCCAGTTTGATTTTTTTCTGCGTCATTTACAACAGCAGCCAACACCTGACTGGAATACTCTGGGTTCTGGCCAGGCTGCAAAAGCCGGGATTTAACTATGTTTAAAGTGTCTTTCTCTTTATTTGCGCTATCAGCAGTGGCACTGAGTGTGGTGTCTTGTGCTGTCAGCACACCACCACAGGCGGTAACGGTAAAACTGCGGGTGCTGGAAACCTCTGATCTGCACGCCAATGTCATGGACTATAACTACTACACTGCCGCCCAGGATCCCAGCATTGGTCTGGCGCGCACAGCCAGCCTGATAGCAGCCGCCCGGCAGGGGGCCGTTAATACCGTATTGGTGGATAACGGTGATTTAATTCAGGGCAGCCCGATGGGCGATTATGCTGCAGACAAAGGCCTGGCTGACGGCGAGGTACACCCGGTGTTTCAGGCCATGAATGTACTGCAATACGATGTGGGCAATATTGGTAACCACGAGTTTAATTACGGCCTGGATTTTTTGCAAAAAGCACTGGCCGGTGCCGCTTTTCCGTATATTAATGCCAATGTGTATTGCGCACAGCCGCAGTGCTGGAACGGCATAAAACAGGGCGGGCATTTATTTACGCCTTATCTCATTAAAGACACGGTGGTAACAGATACCGCAGGTAATCAACACAGTATAAAAATTGGCTATATTGGCTTTGTACCACCCCAAATTTTGCAGTGGGACAAGCAGCATTTAACCGGTAAAGTACGTGCGGCCGGCATTGTGGAAACGGCAATAAAACTAGTGCCGCAAATGAAAGCGCAGGGGGCCGATCTGGTTATTGCTATCCCGCACTCGGGCATTGGCTCCAGCGAGAGCCCTGGCGATACTAACGCGGAAAACGCAGTGTATGCCATTACTCAGGTGCCGGACATTGATGCGGTGCTGTTTGGCCACAGCCATTCTGTTTTCCCCTCAGCCCGTTACAGTGATCTGCCGGGCGCAAATATTGAAAAAGGCCTGCTTAACGGCGTTGCCGCAGTAATGCCGGGGCGTTGGGGCGACAATATGGGCCAGGTAGATTTCACCCTTAGCCTGCAACACGGCAAATGGCAGGTAACTGATGCTACTGCCAAAGCTGTAGCTATTTATGACGGGATTAAAAAAGCGCCGCTGGTGGCGGCTGATAAACGTATTCATACCGCAGTACAGCAGGCACATCAGGGCACGATTGACTTTATGCAGCGCCAGATTGGTGTGGCATCGGCCGATATGTATAGCTTTCTGGCCCAGGTACAGGACGACCCTACAGTGCAAATTGTAGCTAACGCCCAGATAGCCAAAGTTACTGCTATGCTCCCCGCACAGCTGCAGCATATGCCGGTTCTGTCGGCAGCATCGCCGTTTAAAGCCGGCGGAAGGCGCAGTTCACCGACAGATACACAGCAGTACATTCAGGTATCAGCCGGTACGTTAAGCTTTCGCAATGCTGCAGACTTATATCTTTACCCCAACACTGTGGTGGCGGTAAAACTCAGCGGTGTTGAATTAAAAGACTGGCTGGAATGCTCGGCCAACCAGTTTAACCGCATTGATGTGACCAGCAGTGCGCCACAACAGCTGATTAACTATGAACACCCGACCTACAATTTTGATGTGATCGATGGCGTAAACTATCAGATAGATGTTACCCAACCAGCCAAATTTGGCCCAGACTGTGAGCTGCTAAACGCAACCGCCTCGCGTATTGTTAACCTGAGTTATACCGACAACAGCGGTAACGTTGTCAGCGGTAAAGCATTGGCCGAAAAGCAGTTTATAGTGGCAACCAATAATTACCGCGCTTTTGGTGGCAGTTTTGCCGGTACCGGCAGCGAGCATGTGGTAATGGAGCTGCCCGACAGCAACCGTGAAGCGCTGGTAAGTTATATTGAGCAGCAATCCGGCTACGACGCGGCCAGCGGGCAATACACCGGTCAGGTAAACCCGGCGGCCGACAATAACTGGCGTTTGTTGCCTGTTGCCGGTAGCGTACCGCTGGATATCCGCTTCAGCACGCAAGACAGTAAAACAGCAGAAGACTTTGTCCGCCGCTATAAGCAGTGGCCCATGACCAAGCTGGGCACCGACGAGCAGGGGTTTGCCCAGTACCGTATTGAGCTGCAGTAGATGCGAGCTGAGCGCAATAGTAGAAAAGAGTGAAAGAGTATGTTGAAAATTGCCGCAAGTAACAGGCTGAGTTTTACCCTGCTTTCTGAACAGGATGCAGGGTTGCTGTTTGAAGTAGATCAGGATCAAGAGGTTATGCGCTACCTCAACGGTGGCAAGCTTACAACGATGCAAAGCATTGTTGATGTATTTATACCGAGGATGATGCAGTATCGCAGCCCGGCCCAAGGCTATGGTATTTGGCAGGTGCGGCGGTTAGAAGATAACGCTTATATCGGCTGGGTATTAATACGACCGATGGGGTTTAACACCGCAGCGCCAAGCCACGACGACGTTGAAATTGGCTGGCGTTTTAAGCGGCAGTACTGGGGGCAGGGTTATGCCAGTGAGGCAGCCCGGGCTGTGGCTGACGCGGTGCTGGCAAATAATAGCAATGTCCGGTTTTTGTCGGCAATTGCCATGCCGGATAACGCCGGCTCAATTGGCGTTATGCGTAAACTGGGTATGCAGTTTGTAAAACGCTATCTGCACCGCGATGCGCTGGGGGATGTAGATGCCGTTTTGTACCGGAAGACGGTTAATACGGCAGTAGCAACGGAGTAAGCCGCGGCAGGCTGTTGGTGTAAGTAAAAAGCGCTGCAGCTTTTCCGGTTGCAGCGCTTTTGCCTGATGGTGCTTATTAACGGTCCAGGTTCATTACCTTAGTCCAGGCTTTGATAAAGTCGTCAACAAACTTTTGTTTCGAGGTGTCAAAAGCGTACACTTCGGCCACGGCGCGCAGCTCCGAGTTTGAACCAAAGATCAGATCAACAGAGGTGGCTGACCACTTTTTGTTGCCCGATTTACGGTCAAAGCCTTCATATATACCCTCAGTAGCTGATTTCTTCCAAACGGTGGACATATCCAACAGATTAACGAAGAAATCGTTATTCAGCGTACCTGGCTTAGCTGTGAACACGCCGTGCTTTGAGCCCTGGTAGTTAGCGTCCAGCGCACGTAAACCACCTATCAGCACGGTCATTTCCGGTATGCTCAGGTCCAGTTGATCAGCTTTATCTACCAGCATCTCAGTCGGTGATTTGTAGCTTGCCGTTGCGTCGAAGTAGTTTCTGAAACCATCAGCTGTCAGTTCAAGCAGGCTAAAGGCATTAACGTCTGTCATGTCCTGAGTGGCATCACCACGGCCCGGTGTAAACGGCACTGTAACGTTATAACCGGCGTCTTTGGCGGCTTTTTCAATTGCTGCCGTGCCGCCCAACACGATTAAGTCAGCCAGTGACACTTTTTTACGGCTGGTATTAAAATCTTGCTGGATGGCTGTTAGCGCTTTGATTACTTTTGCTGTTTCAGCCGGGTTATTTACTGCCCAATCTTTTTGTGGCACCAATGCAATGCGCGCACCGTTAGCACCACCACGCATATCGGTGTCACGATAGCTGGCAGCAGAGCCCCAGGCTACACGCACCAACTCAGGCACGGTTAAACCAGATTTTAAAATACTGGCTTTCAGTGCTTTAACATCACCGGTTTTAATGTTGGACTGGGTTTTTTCGTCAATCGGATCTTGCCAAATCAGCACGTCTTTCGGTACTTCTTTACCCAAAAAGTTACGTGGTGGCCCCATATCGCGGTGCGTCAGTTTGTACCAGGCTTTGGCAAAGGCTAAGCGGTATTCTTCCGGGTCTGCTAAAAAGCGCTCGGCAATTTTGCGATACTCCGGGTCAAACTTCAGCGCTAAATCCGCGGTGGTCATTACCGGTGGGTTAAACTTACCTTTGATATGCGCATCGGGCACTACTTTATGCAGTGACTCATCGGTTGGCACCCACTGAATAGCACCCGCCGGGCTGCGGGTTTGTTTCCACTCGAAGTTAAGCAGGTTGCTTAAGTATAGCGATGTCCATTGCGTTGGAGCCTGAGTCCAGGCACCTTCTAAGCCGCTGGTAATCGTATCTTCAGAATGGCCTTTGCCACAGTTGTTTTTCCAGCCCAGGCCTTGTTCTTCAACGCCTGCTGCACCAGGCTCAGCTTCCAGACAATCTTTGGGTTTATGTGCACCGTGCATTTTACCAAAGGTATGGCCACCGGCGATTAACGCCAGGGTTTCTTCATCGTTCATGGCCATGCGCTCAAAGGCGATACGGATATTTTTCGCTGAACCGAGCGGGTCTGGTACGCCTTTAGGGCCTTCCGGGTTAACGTAAATCAACCCCATGTGGGTCGCGCCCAGCGGGCGTTGTAGCTTACCGTCTTTATCTTCACGGTCGCTAGCCAGCATTTCAACTTCCGGCCCCCAGTACACTATATCGGGTTCCCAGTCGTCGGCACGGCCACCGGCAAAGCCGTAGGTTTTAAAACCCATGTTCTCCAGCGCCACATTGCCGGCCAGCACAATAAGATCTGACCAGGACAATGCTTGCCCGTATTTTTGTTTTACCGGCCATAATAAGCGCCGCGCTTTATCGAGGCTTGCGTTATCCGGCCAGCTGTTTAGCGGGTCAAACCGCTGCTGACCACCACCGGCGCCACCGCGGCCGTCCAGAGTGCGATAGGTACCGGCGCTATGCCAGGTCATGCGAATAAAGAACGGGCCATAGTTACCAAAATCCGCTGGCCACCAATCTTGTGACTGCGTTAACAGAGCGTTGATGTCTCGCTTTACACTGTCTAAATCCAGTTTATTAAAAGCGTCAGCATAGCTGAAGTTATCGCCATAAGGGTTAGATCGTGTATCGTGATCGCGCAGCACAGACAAATCAAGTTGCTGTGGCCACCAAAACAGGTTAGTTCTTACTGCACCCTGCTGAGCACTCCCATGACCTGAGGCACCAGCTGGTTTAGTCATGGTTTTGTCACTGGCAAAGGCGGCACCGGATACCAGCAACATGCTTATCATGCCAGCCAGCGCTCTGGTTTTAAAAGTTTGTCTATTCATTGTCAGCTTCCTTTTAGTTAACGTTTTATTATTATCTGCAGTGCTGATGCTGAAGAGGATCAGACACTGAGTTAAACAACCGCCAAACTAGTATAGTAAGAAGCTAATTTGCTGATGTGAATTAAAACGATGATGCTAATCGGTAAACTCGATGAGCCTGTCACCAAATATATGCTTTATGCTGCCATCTGCGGTCATTGCCGCAATACTTTGTTGTATCGCTTGCGAGATTTTTGGGCACTTACAGCTTTTGGCTAAGCCGATATACACTGGCTGTGGCACAACAATATTAAGTGGAAAACTGACTTCTCTAATCTGGGGGGCCAGCTCCGGGTTTTCCTGCAATACGGCGCTGACCTGGCTTGGCGGCAGCAGTGCTGCTGTTACGCGGTGTTTGGCAACAATTTCAAGCGCGGAATAGATAGAGTTTACCCGTATAACCTGGTTTGGCGGCATGGCATTAACTATTGCTGTAACTTTAGGGTGAAAACCATAGTTGCGTATTGCTGCCAGCGTCATGGTAGATAATTCAGTAACTTGCTCTAGCCTACGGTTGTCTGTTGCAGACAAATAAACCCGATCCGGTTGGCGGGCCCCATAAGGGATATATTCAATTGCCTCTCTGCCATCACCAGTTTTAAGAATACCTACTACCAAATCGCTGTCGCCATCGGCAAGTTCTTTCAGACAGCGGCTGGAGGGGGTAGCTTTGCTGATTGATAGCTCAAAACCGGCGCGACGTGCCATTTCCTGCATAAAATCTACTGAAACACCCTGCGCTGTTTTTGCTGGGTTATTGAAATTAACATTACCTGGAAATTCCCAGACACACCACCTGAGTTGCTCTTTAGCAAATAACGGAAAAGCCGCAACTAAGCAACATAATAAGGCTGGCAATTTGACCATCGTTGTAACACCTCCGTTGGATATTGCAGTATCAGTTGATGGTATAAATTTTGTTAACAAACTGACGTCATGGCTGATACTGTAGCAAGGAAGCGGCTGATATTGTGCAAAACTGGAGAAATAACGGAAAAATAAGCAGATTAAGTATAGTGGCTAATTTTAGCGGGCAGCTTTTGCTGCCCGCAGAGGGCGCGTTTTAATATTGCCAGCGCACACTTAATGTTAACTGGCGGGGTTTGCCGTAATTGGCGTAGTCGATATTGGCCCAGTACACTTTGTCAAACAGGTTGGTAACGCTAAAGGTGCTGCTGAGCTTGTCGTTAAACTGCCAGCTGGCGAACAGATTAGCCAATATATAAGCATCTTGCGTATAGGTAACGCCGGCAGCTTCTGTTGGATGGCTTACGCCATAACCCACCGTTTCGCCCTGCCAGTTAAAGCCACCACCCAGCATCAACTTTGCCAGCTCGCCGCTGAACTGATAATGCGTTGATAGCTGCGCTGAATGTTTCGGCAGGTTGGTCCAGATTTTATCGTTGTCATGGCGTTTGGTATCAACATAAGCATAACCTGCATTAAGCAACCAGCTTTCAGACAAATGGCCGCTGGCGCTGATCTCAAATCCCTGGCTTTCTGTGCCGTTTACCCCGCGATAGGCCGAGCTGCCATCAGGCAGGCTGTTTTCCGGTTGGCTCAGGTCACGCACGGCATAGTTGTCCTGGCGGGTTTTAAACAGCGCAGCGTTAACTGATAACTGGTCGTCAAACAGGCTGCTTTTAATGCCCAGTTCCAGGTTTTCCCCCAGCACCGGTGCCAGTAAATTGTTGTCTTTATCTTTGTAATTCTGCGGGCTGAAAATGTCGGTATAGCTGATATACAGGCTATGTTGCTGCGACAGATCCCACACTAAGCCGACATAAGGGGTTACCTCATTGCTTACCTTATACGCGCCGGAGGTAGCGGTATATTGGCCGCCGGTGTCAAAGCTGTCCGTTGCGGTTTCCCAGTTGCTGAGGCGGGCGCCGGCTATCAGTGACCAGTCTTCATGTAGCCTGAACCTGTTAGCAAGGTAAAAACCGCGCTGTTTAGTGGTGGCCAGCCGGTAAGCGCCGGTTTTGCTGTACTGTGGCATTGGTGCGCTGCCATCATAGTTCCTTGCATCCGGAACAGCGTAAGACCAGTCGGCTACTGAGCTGAACAGTGTAGTTTCGGCGTCCAGCTCTGACACTGAGGCACCGGCGATGAGATCGTGTTCCCGGCCCAACAGCATATAACTACCGGTTAAATACAGATCAAAACTGTTGCGGGTATCTTCACCGGCACCTACACCGGCCAGCAGGGTTAAACCACTGCCATCAGTGGGATTCGGAAAACCGCTGGCATATACCCGCAAACTGGACACTTCGCCTTTGGTTTGGTTAATAGCGGCTTTGAGGTGCCAATTATTGTCAAAACGGTGGCTGATATCGCTAAACAGCGTATAGCTGTTGCGTTGCCAGTGGGTCCATGTCGGCGCATAGCTGGTAGATACCGGCAGGTTGGCCTCGCTGCCATCAGCGGCAAAAATGGGGATGGTGCCCCAAATAGTGCCTTCCGGCTTATTGTCCTGGCCTTGGACACCAACAGTTAGCGTGGTGCTGTCGGTTAAATCGGTTTCGGTAATAAATAATCCGGCGAGTTTCTTTTCCTGGTAGCGGTCACGGAAACTGTCAGCATCTAACCCGGCTATTACTAACCGGCTGCGTACAGATGCATCTGCGGTTAGCGGCGTACTCACGTCAGCCACTGCGCGGCGCATTTGCCAGGAGCCAATACTGGCCGATAACGACGCGGCAAGCTCTTTACCCGGCCGTTTACGCAGTAAATTTACCGTAGCTGAGGGTGAACCGACGCCGGAGAATAAGCCGTTGGCGCCACGGATCACTTCAACGCGCTCATACAGCGCGGTGTCATATTCCTGATTGGTACTGCCACTATAAGTAGGAATACTATCAACCTGAAAATCTGTGATCTGAAAGCCGCGGGCAAAGTAGAGCGGGCGCTGGGTGTCGTACAAGGTAACATTTACGCCAGGCACGTTCATCATTACATCATTGATATCAATCATATTAGCGGCAGCCATCAGTTCGGCAGACACTTCGCTTATCGATTGCGGAATTTCGCGCGCTGTTAGCGGCATACGGGTCGGCGTGCTTTGCTGCAGTCTTTTGCCGTTAACGCGGATTGTCTCGACAGACGATTCAGCTTGTTCTGTGTCGGTTTGTTCGTTTGCTGCTGCTGCCACAGTGCTTAACGGTGACAAAGCCAGGCTCACCGCCAGGGTTAAAGGCAGCAGCCGCAAAGCCGGACGGCTGCAAATCTGTGATTGGGCAGTTAATGTTGCTGCAGTGCTATGAGCAGAAGCGGAATGAGTGGAAAGCAGGTGGTAACGCAAGCTGAGACTCCTTGTTATAAATGTTAATGCGAACTATTATCATTGGCATTGTAATCATATGTTGGAGTCAGCACAAGGTGTTAAAACAAATAGCGCTCAGCACTCAATGGCTATACTGCAGTAAAAGATTAGCCGCCAAGCAGCGCTAAAGTTTGCTGGTAGGGCAGGCGCAGGGCGTCGATGGCTTCCTGCTCTGATTTAATATTGGTATAACCAATAACCAGGCCGTAACGTTTGCTTTTACCGGCATACCAGGCCGATAGCGGAAACACCAGCAGCTGGTGCTGTTGCCAGATATTGGCCAACTGTTCGTCCTGATTACCGGTTTTTAAAAACGCGACTACATGCATGCCGCCGTCTGTCAGTTCGACATAAAACTGTGTCGGGTAAACCTGCTGCAAGGCGTTTAGTACCATTTGCCGGCGGGCCTGATACAGCGCACGCATTTTTTTTAAATGCTTAAAAAAATGTCCCTCAGAAATAAAGCGGCTGAGAATTTGCTGCGGCAGCAGCGGTAGGCTTGTTTCGACAATTTCTGCGGCTTCATGAAAGCGGTTGACCAACGCTTTGGGCAGTACGATGTAACTGATGCGCATGGCCGGCATAATGGTTTTGCTGAACGTGCCGACATAAATCACTCTGTCGGCGCTGTCCTGACTTTTCAGTGCCGGCAGCACTTTTTTGGTATAGTGGAATTCGCCATCATAATCATCTTCTACTATCCAGGATTGCCGCTCTTGTGCCCACTGCAACAACTGCTGACGTCTTGGCAGCGATAAAGTCACGGCCAGCGGGCTGTGGTGTGCCGGGGTGGTAATGACAAAGCGGGCATGCTGATGGTGTTGCAGCAAATAATCAACATGCAACCCGTGGCGGTCAACCGGCACATAGTGCAGGTTTTCAACGATGCGTTTTAACAGCTTCTGGCCGAAAAAATAACCGGGATCTTCATACACTACCTTATCTTGTCGTGTCGCCAGCGCTTGCAAAATTAACGCGATACTGTGTTTGTAGCCACTGGTTATGCACACCTGGCTGGCGCTGCAGTTAAGCCCGCGCGAAATATTGACATAATTGGCAATGGCTTCACGCAGCGGCGGATGGCCCATTACCGGCGGCGTTAGCATTTGCTCGGGTCGCATGGCACGGATGGCTTTACCGGATAACAGCAGCCACTTTTTATACGGAAACTGATCCAGTGACGGAATACCCAAGCGGAAAAAGCCAGGGTTGTCGCGTAAATCAATTAAGTTCTGTAGTTTGCTATCTTCAACCGGCACGGTTATCGGCGCTTTAGTAATATTCAGCTGCAGATCAGGGTTAACCTGAGTGCCGAGTGCACCTTTGCTGACAAGATAACCCTCACCAATCAGAATATTATAAGCCGTTTCCACGGTTTTTTTCGCTACGCCTAAATCAGCGGCCAGTACGCGGATCGCCGGCACTTTTTCACCCGGTTTCAAGTTTCCGCTTAAGATCTGCTGTTTATAGCGCTGATATATAGCCTGATAACCGGTCATTATGTCCTACCTAAATACGTGGTTTTTGTATCTTTCAAATATGGCATGAAAGGCTAGACTTTGCACATCAGAACAGCAC
This sequence comes from Rheinheimera hassiensis, assembly GCF_022436675.1. Classification (GTDB taxonomy): domain Bacteria; phylum Pseudomonadota; class Gammaproteobacteria; order Enterobacterales; family Alteromonadaceae; genus Alishewanella; species Alishewanella hassiensis. The sequence continues at coordinate 233,811 of NZ_JAKUJZ010000002.1, forward strand.
CGTAAGCCGAAATTAGCCGCGGCTTTATCAGGAGAAAGTATGAAACTGTTACATATTAAGGTCAGCCCGAATTTAACCGGCTCGGCGTCCAGAATTGTTGCAAGCCACCTGTTAAGCAAATTACAGCAGCGCCACCCGGCGTTAAGCGAAACAGTGCTGGATTTGGCACAGCAGCCGCTGCCGCATCTGGATGCGTTAACCGTTAGTGCCTTTTTGACCAAACCTGAATTGCGCACAGAAGCACAACTACAAGCTGCAGCGTTGTCTGAGCAACTGGTTGATCAGTTGCTGGCACATGACACCTTGCTGATTTCTTCACCAATGTGGAACCTGGGTTTACCGTCAGTGCTAAAAGCCTGGTTCGACCATATTACCCGCGCCGGACGCACCTTTGCCTTTACCGCCGAAGGCGAAAAAGTCGGCCTGGTAAGCAATAAAAAAGTATTGGTGGTGATGGCTAACGGCACACCTCTTATTGGCCAGCCCAACGAAGCAGACGACCAGTTTACCCCTTATATCACAACGGCTTTGCGCTATATCGGTATTACCGATGTGCGTTTTATCCGGGTGGATGGTACCCATCACCCGCAAACGAGAGCAGCAGCTGTACCTGAAGCCTTAGCTGCTATTGATTTTCTGCCACTTTAACTGAAAACCCCGGAGCAATAACTATGACTGCACGACTGAACCACTTTGAAACCACACCGACTTTAACCAAGGCGCTGATGGATGCCAGCATGGCGGCGTATAAAACCTCGATTGACCCGTTGATCAAAAGCCTGATCGATATTCGCGCATCGCAGTTAAACGGCTGTGCTTTTTGTCTGGATATGCATATTAAACAGGCCAAAATTAAAGGCGAACGCGAGCTACGCATTTACCATGTGGCTATCTGGCGCGAATCACCGCTGTTTAACGCCAAAGAAAAAGCTGCGCTGGCACTGACAGAAGCACTGACTAAATTAGCGGATACCGGAGTAAGTAATGAGCTGTATCAGGCGACAAAAGAGCATTTCAGCGATGTGGAAATTTCTGAGCTGACCTATAGCATCGGCCTGATTAACTTCTGGAACCGGATGCAAATTCTGGCGCTGATGGAACCGGGCTCGCAAGATGCCGCTTTTGGTTTAACTAAAGCCAGTTTGAACTGAGTAAAGGCATGCCAGCGATGTTGGTCGCTGGCATGTATAACAGCATTAATATGTCAGCCGGTAAGCCGCCACCGAATTACCGAAAAAAGTCGGTACGTACAGGGTGTTCGTTTTGGCATCCCAGCCGATATCGGCGGTATTGAGTTTTTGCTGCTGCGTGTCCAGTACAGGTTCCATCCGGCCATCGGCGTAAACATAGTAGATAATACCGGCCCAGCAGCTGACAATAAAATCACCGTTACCTACCGGTTCCAGGCCGTCGGCGCGTTGTGAGAAGCCTTTGGCTATTTGCGTTAGTTCGCCGTTTTTATCTGCTTTTAGCAGCAAGTCTGCCGCAGCTATGTACAAGTCGCTGCCGATACTCTTTAAACCATTAGCTGCAATAACATCTTCCAGCCAGATACTGATAACACCATTGGCATATTTATACACGCGGTTTTTGCGCGTATCAGAGATATACACCACGCCGTGCTCATCTACCGTTACGTCATTTAAAAACACCGCATCCGGCGCGGGAATTTTTGCTGTTACCTTAGCGGTGGCAATATCAATAATCACCAGCTCGGTTAAGTCTGCTACATAGAGTTTGCCCTGGTATTGCGCCAAACCTTTAGGCGCATTCAGGCCCCGTAGCCAGTTATGCTCACGCATGGTGCCATCGGTATTGAGCAGGGCTACACCACCTTCGCCATCGGCGGCATTACCTTCACCATCAATTTCAGACACAAATAAAAACTTATCGTCTTGCTGTGTATACACCAATACCGACTCGGGCACCCGAAAGCCCTCAGTTTGCCACAATAGTTCCAGTTGTGGTTTAGCCAATGTTGGCAGGCTAACCATTAAAGCAAGCATTAGCATTATTCGCATCTGTGAGTCTCCTTAGCGTATTTAGCGCCAGAGTATCGCTTAGGTGGTGTACTGACGAGAAAATCCTGGCTTTTTTAACCGTATACTGTGGTTTTTCCATATCTGAAACAGTTGGATATCTCTGGCATTGCCATTATCAGCGGCCATAAATTATATTTTGTTGTTAATTTAGAGTCGGGTATATTATTTGCCATATATTAACAATACCGGAAAGGATTCAGCGTGTTCAGAATATTTGGCTTGTTACTAACATTGGTTTTTCTGCAGGGATGTAACGTCGCAAACGAGATAGAAACCCTGAGTGATAACACCGGGCAAGAGCTGGTATGGACTTTTATTCAGTTTAACGTGCCTGAAGAGGGAGGTAATATAGAGTCTTATTACTACTTTGCTGAAGTAGCAAAACCGTTGCTGGAAAAAATCAACAGCAATAAGCTGACTAATGGTTTTATCTATTTGCAAAATGTCCATTACTGGGGTTCGGACGATGTTATTTATGCGTTTAAAGATAAAGAGAATGCGGGCAGCATTCTGTTTCGCATAGAAGATATCCGCAAACTAAAAACGTTGAATACTGCGCCTATTATTGGGCAGGGCATTGAGCAGTATGCTGAAGATGTTGTAGAGCAGCTAAAAGATCTTGATCCTGCCAATGCGCAGGGGTAATGCGAATACAATAAACAGGCTATTAAGTTAAAGCCAAAAGCGCTTCAGTTATCAGCGTTTTACACAGGCAAATAAGGCGTTGCCGGAGGTAGTATCCCACGGGGATATTTTGTCGTAGTCGTGCGCCAATATATGTACTTCAAAATAAGGGCTTAATAGCGCCTGCAACCGGGCAAAGCTGATGGCGACCATAGGGTGTTCATCCTGCCACAGCTGGACATTTTCGCCGCGGGTTCTGGCGATGCGCAGTTTAAGCGCTTGTTGCTCGCCATCGCCACTGTAGTGCCACAGCGATTCAAACACAAAGTGACTATCATCGTGTGTGGTGCTGTGGCGCACTGCGCTGTTGTTGCAAATCTTGTCTTTATCTACCGCATTAAAACAAAACATTCCGCCTGCGTTCAGCGCTGCGTACACACTGGCAAGGCATTGGTTTAGCTCAGCAATATTGGCGCTGTAATGAATGGAGTATAAAAAGCAGGTAATTAAATCAACCGGCTGCTCCAGTGTAAAGCTGCACATATTTTGCAGCATAAAATGGGCCTGCGGGCAGCGCGCCTTTGCTAAGTCGAGCATGGGTTGGTTTAAATCCAGCCCGCTGCTTTGGTAGCCATAGTCGATAAAATGGCGAATGTGCGGGCCGGTGCCACAGGCTAAATCGAGGTGAGTTTTGCCGCCGTTGCCCAGCAGCTGGTGCAGCCGCTGTACCGTGTTACTTTGCGCCGGGTAGTTGATGTCGCAACACATTAAATCGTAAAAACCGGATAAATCCGTGTATAACGCATTGGATGGCATCATCGCTGCGTACTGCTCAGGCGAACTTAGGGTGGCGCATTTTATAGCAGTTCAGCTGTTTTGGCTATCCGCTGTAGCGGCAAAACGCTGCTGTAGATAAGCGATAATTTCAGTTGATTCATACAGCCACTGTGCGTCGCCGGCAGCAGTTTCAATGCGCAGGCAAGGCACTTTTATTTTACCACCGCCATTTTCCAGCTCGCTACGATATTGCTGATTATGCTGTGCATCGCGCTTGCTGATATTCAGCCCCAGCCGCGCTATTTCTTTGCGTACTTTAATGCAAAACGGGCAGGCACTAAACTGATACAGCGCCAGTTGTTGGCAGGCGGCATCCACGGCAGCTTGTTCAGCCGGGCTGCGTACCATTGCCTTGGGTGTTGTCAGCTTTTCGGCTAACAGCATAAAAGGGGTTAAAATCAGACGGATTAAGCGGAAAAATAAACGCATATACTACTCTGCTGGTTAAGATGTTTATCGGCCAATACGGCAATAGCGGCGTTAGTGTACCATTTTGTCGCTGGTTATGCCTGTGCTGCGGCCTGCTGTAACAGCTTAACCGCAGCACTGCATATTAGCGGTGATAAGCGCCTTCACGCTCTGGCTGGTATAGCACTTCGTCTACCGTGATAGTTGACATATCGCCACCTGGCAGGGGCCAGTTAATGCTATTGCCCACGCGCAGGCCCAGTAAAGCGCTACCTACCGGCGCCAATATTGAAATGGCACCACTTTGCGCTGCGTCTTTAGGGTATACCAGTGTTAAGCAACTGCTTTTACCGTCGCCAAAGCTAAAACGTACCGTAGAATTCATACTCACCACATCGCCAGGCAGTTGCTGAGGCGCTACTACAATGGCGCGTTCCAGCTCCTGGCGCAGGGTGTCGCTGCCAATGGTATCGCCAGATAGGCTGTTAAGCAGCTGATCCAGCCGGTCAAAGTCGATGGTAGATACGGTGATATCGGGTGTTTTCATTAAGATCTCCTGGTTTGTCGGTGTGTTACGTTCAGTACTGTCAGCACGCGAAAATGCAGACGCTGGCGCAGCACGGTTAACTGAATACCGGCGTCAGGAGCTTTGCCAATCAGCGCAGCCCCTAACGGCGATACAATTGAAATACAGCTTCGGCGATAGCAGGCTTGTGATGGATAAACCAATTGCAGCCAGCCGCGCTCGTCGGTGTCGGTATTATGCAGCTCAACTGAACTGCCGGGCCGGATACAACTGGCATTGGTGTTAAGCCGGTGCCTGGCCGTATCGTCGGCAATAAAATGCACAATGTTTGCCAGCTGCAACGCACTAAGTGGTAACAGTTGCTGGCAGGCTAGTGCCGCAATAGCGCGGCCAACGGCGCCGAAAGGCCGTTTGGGGTAACAGAAAAACATCGAAGCTCCGGATCAGAGAAGCAAAAATGACATCAAGGGTTTAAGCAGAAAAAGTGTTCAGCCGGCTTTGCGCAGGGCAAAACCGGCCCAGGAATGGAAGGCGATAGCGATATTGCAAGTGCGCAGCACGCATGGCGTGGTAGCGGTGAAACGTTCAGGGATTTGCATGGCGATACCATAGTGGATCTTGGGCTAAAGTTCAATCTGCTAAACCACGACGGTAAGTAAATAGCTAACAGAATAATTGAAAATAAGTAAGTAGTTTATTTTGTTTGTTGTTAAATAAAGGTGTTTATTTGCTTAAATAAAACCATTAAAGTATGCGTCAGTATTTAACATTAAATAACGGAGTATAAATGTTGCGCATGTTACCGCTTTCCGCCGCAGTTATGGTGGCGCTATTATCAACCGGCTGTGTCAGTACTTCAAAAAACGACACCTCAGCAAGTTCGGCGGCGGTAAACGCCGAAACGGCCAAGCCACAAACCGTGTTTGCCGCCAGGTTGCAACCTGTTGCGGGCGTAACAACGGCTGAGCTGGCCGATAACCGTATTAAAGTGTCTTTTCCGGGCATCACGGCGTTTTCGCATGACGGAGCCAGTATCAGCGATGAATTACAACGCCAGCTTAGTGCAGTGGTAGAATCGCTAAAAGGCACAACGTATCAGAATGTTACAGTGCTTGGGCATACCGATAGCTCTGGCCAGTTGGCCTATAACAACAAACTATCGCAGCAGCGGGCAGAGCAGGTTATGGCCTTTTTGCAGCAGCAGGGTTTAACGGCAGAACAACTTGTAGCCGAAGGCCGTGGGCCGTCAGAGCCGATAGCAGATAACAAAACGGCGCAGGGCAGGGCAGCAAACCGCCGGGTAGAAATTGAAGTAGCGTTTTAATCGTCACTGTTAAGCATAAACAACAACGGCTGCCTGCGGGTGGCCGTTTTTATTTATGGCGGCAAGCCTGTTGTTGATGGCAGAACAACAGGCTTGCCGCGCCAGACAACGCTTTTGCATTGCCTGTGGCGGTGCGATCAGTTAGTGTTAAACACTATTAACGAAACGGAAGAACCAATGCTATCCAGTTTTACTGCGCTAACTGTAATATTGCTGTTACTTACCCTGTTACCTCTTAGCCGCATTAAACACTGGTTAGTACGCGGGCTGGACTTTCCCCGTTTGCAGCTGGCCGTGCTAAGTGGCTTGCTATTGGTTATGCAACTGGCGATGCTTGATCTAACCAAAGGTAGCAGCCAGTTGCTGATATTACTGGCGCTGGGCTGTCTTGCTATACAGGCATGGTGGATTTGGCCATACACCCGCTTACACCGTACAGAGGTACCCTTAACCAAAGCAGCCAGTGCTGACCGGCAAACGGTGTCAATAATTACGTCTAATGTACTGATGACAAACCGTAATGCCCCCGCCCTTATTGAGCTGGTACAGCAGCATAAGCCCGATGTGCTGGTAACGCTGGAGTCTGATATCTGGTGGCAGCAGCAACTGGACGCGCTAAGTGCTGATTACCCACACAGTATAAAGTGCCCGCTGGACAATTTATATGGCATGCATGTTTATTCACGCTTACCACTACATAATGGCGCAGTGCAGTATTTGGTTGAGGCTGATGTGCCTTCTATTCATGCTGAAGTAGAGCTAAACAGTGGTCTGCGGGTGGTGCTGCATTTTGTCCATCCGGCGCCGCCAAGCCCAACTGAAAACGAAAGCTCTTCTGAGCGCGATGCTGAACTGCTGGTATTGGCGGTTAGCGTGGCGAAGTGTAAACAACCGCTTATTGTTACTGGTGATCTGAACGATGTTGCCTGGTCAGAAACCACCCGGTTATTTCGTAAAGTCAGTGGGTTACTTGATCCGCGTATCGGCCGGGGCATGTTTAACAGTTTTCATGCCGCTTATCCTTTTGTCCGCTGGCCGCTGGATCATCTGTTTCACAGCCGACACTTTAGCCTGCAGCAAATAAAGCGCTTACCCAGCATCGGCTCCGATCATTTTCCGCTGTTAATCACCTTATGTCTGGAAGGAAAAACCACCGGTGAACAAACAGTAACGCTTGAACCTGAAGATATGCAGCTGGTGAAAAGTGATTTAGCTGAGCAGGCAGTATCACCAGAGCAAGTGCACCGGCCAGAGCGATCTGCCGGTGCACCAGTAGCTTAGTTAGTTAGCATCCAGCCGTTGTCTGCCATGCGAAGTGTCAGGGTTTGTTGTTTTACCTGATACTCGTCACCGGCTTTAAAATCGCCATATTGCAGTTTTAACATACCGGCAGACATACCCGTCGCCATTTTTTCCAGTGGGTTGCCGGGCCGCTCTGTTTGCTCGTCCATAAAGGCTTTAAACGACTTTTTAAACACTATGTTGTAAGCCACTTCAGCGCTGTAGTGGCTATCATTGTCCGACCAGCCGTTAAGCTTCTTTAGCCCGTTAATCTCAACTAAGCCTTCGAATTTGGCATCATACTGCTGTTGTAGCAGCTGTTTTAGTTTAGAGTCACCCGGGGTGTCAGAGCAGGCGGTTAAGGTGACGGCTAACAGGATAGCCGTGAGAATACTGATAATTTTCATCATTACGCTTCAGTTAAAAAATAAGTGCAGCGATTATGATACAAAACGCCTCACCACTGCCAGTAACCGCTGACTAAATTATCAGCGGGCAAATCACCCAACAGGGTTAATCATCCATAAAGGGCTCAGTATTAATATCGTTACGGTAAATAGTGGTAAAAGTGTTATTAGCAATTTTGGTCCACTTTTCACTGACATTATCCAGCGGCTCTGACACCACTATGGTGCTGCCAGATGGAATGGGGTGGGTACCGCCTTCAAACTCGGCCATGCAACGGCTGTCTGTGGAGACAAACTGCGTCATCGGTGCTTCGTTGTATGAATAACGCAGAGTATAAAGCTTGGTACCATCGGATATAGCACAAGACAAATTCAGTACACCGTTTTTATCAACCTGGTTTAATGCCTGTAATACTTCTCTGACCATTTTCTGCATTGCGGCTTTGGGGTTGTCGAGTAAACCGTAGGTGATCGCCAGCAAAAAAAATGTTTCGCTATCGGTAGTGCCTTGTAGTTGCGGGTATAACTCAGGCGCAATTTTCAGCTGTAATTGGCGGCGCAGCTTAGGAAAATGGCTGATATGGCCGTTATGCTGAAACAACCAGTTTTTATACCTGAACGGGTGGCAGTTAGTACGTTGGATATCCCCTGTGGTGGTGGCCCTGATATGCGCCATAAAGGTATGCGATTTAACCTGATGACATAAACTATTCAGGTTGGTATTGTGCCAGGCGGGTAAATCATCTTTAAACAGGCCAGGGCTTGCGCGTTTGTCATACCAACCAATGCCAAAACCATCGCCGTTTATGCTCAATAACTGGCCACTGTTGGTGTAGTTCATTTGGCTGTGCTGGCTTTGAACTACCAGCGAATGATCGGGTTTGGTGACCAGTGTATCCAGATATATCGGTTTACCGGTATAGGCTATCCATCTGCACATATAATACTCCGCGAAGATTCAAGCACCCGGGCGCTGCTATAGCGTTGCTCATAAAAACTATGTACCTGTGACACGGCAAAATCGATGATGGCATCGGCAATGTTAATGCCGGTTACCTTCTCAATACCCTGTTCACCGGTAAAGTCGGGTGACACATTAATTTCCAGTAGCAAAGGCCCCTCACTGGAGCGGACAAAATCCACACCGGACACATTGATACCAATAGATGCGGTGGCAGATAACACCATTTGCTCTTCTGCTGCGGTTAGCTGATAAGGCTCTGAGCAACCGCCAAGCGCGACATTGGATCTGAAATCGCCATCCTGTGAGCGGCGGCGCATGCTGGCTACTACTTTGCCACCCACTACAAAGGCTCTGATATCAGTACCGGATGCTTCTGCTACAAAACGCTGAATAATATAGGACGCCCCCAGCTGGCTAAAAGTTCTGACGATGTTATCCATCTCTTTTATGGTATTAACCAGAAAAATACCGGTGCCCTCAGAGCTTTCAATCAGTTTAATAATCATTGGCATACCTATTACTTTAGCCAGTTGGCGAAAACCTTCTGGTGTGTAGGCAATACCGGTAGCAGGAAAGGGTAAACCCCGGGCCAGCAGATACTGCAGGCATTTTAATTTGTCGCGCCCCAGGCGCAGCGCAGCAGGTGACTCACTAACGTAAGTGCGGCCGCAAATAAATTGCTGTAATACGTTGGTGCCGTAATCCGTAAAGTTAACGTTTAAGCGCGGAATAATGGCATCGAAGGTTTTGGTAATGTCTTTATCGCGCCAGCAAATAGTGGGTTTGTCGGTATCCAGCACCATACTAATGTCACGGATATTATATAATTCTGCAGTATGGCCTTTGGCCCTGGCAGCCTCCAAAAGCCGGTGGTCGTCTTTCTCCTGATCGGTCGATAAAATGCAGATATTCACGTCAACTATACCTCAGTAATTGTTGCTTAAAAGTTAAGTGTAGCACAGCGGAATTGGTGTATTGCCCGGTAAGGGCCGCCAATTAAGGCTACACTTAAAAAGTCTGTATCTGGCTTGGCGTAATGTCAAAGCCGGATAAAGTGGTAAGACATGCTGAAATTCAGGGCAGGCCGGGCTGCTTAAACCGGCTGTCATAAGCAATTAATGCAGAGGATAAGTATGTGCGGAATAGCAGGAGAAATCAGATTTAACGGGAAGGCATCAACGCATTATGTTGATGCAATGTTAGAAGTGCTGGCGGCGCGAGGCCCCGATGGCAGAGGCGTAGCAGCACAGGGTAATGTGTGTTTTGGCCATCAGCGCCTTAAAGTCATTGATTTAACCGCTGCCGGGGCGCAGCCGATGCATGATGCCGGGCTTGGGCTAACGATAGTGTTTAACGGTTGTATTTATAACTACAAAGCACTGCGCCATGAGCTGGAGCAACTGGGGCATCAGTTCTTCTCTACCAGTGATACTGAGGTTATTTTAAAAGCCTACGCGCAGTGGCAAGAGCACTGCCTGACAAGGTTTAATGGCATGTTTGCCTTTGCTATCTGGCACCGTGATAGCAACAGCACCTTTTTCGCCCGTGACAGGCTGGGTATTAAACCCCTGTATTATCATCATAACGGCAATGGGTTGTGGTTTTCATCTACCTTACCCTCGTTACTAAAGTGTGCCGAGGTACCCAGCCAGCTTAACCCGCTGGGAGTGCATCAATATATGTCGTTTCGCGCTATTGTCGGCGCCGACACCTTGTTTAGCAGCGTGTATAAGCTGCTGCCGGGGCATTGGCTGAAAGTCAGTGCTGATGGCGGCTTACAGCAGGGCAGCTATTGGCAGTTGCATGCCGACGTGGATAACAGTAACCAGCGCAGCGAGCAGGATTGGCAGCAAGCTTTGAAAGAGGCGTTGTTTACCAGTGCCAAACGCCGGTTAGAGGCCGATGTACCGGTTGGGGTATTATTGTCCGGTGGGCTTGATTCTTCGTTACTGGTTGGCATGCTTAGCGAGCTGGGACAAAAGCAGCTGTATACCTTTTCTATTGGCTTTGACAATGTGGCAGAAGAAGAAGGCAACGAATTTAAATATTCCGACATTATTGCCAACCACTACGGCACCCAGCACCACAAAATTCATGCCCGTCATAGCACCTTACTTAACCATCTGCGTCCCTGTATCGATGCGATGTCAGAGCCGATGGTAAGCCATGATGTAATTGGTTTTTATCTACTGGCACAAGCAGTAAGCCAGCACGTTAAAGTGGTGCAAAGCGGGCAGGGCGCCGATGAAGTGTTTGCCGGGTATCACTGGTATCCGCCGATGACCGATGCCACTGACAGCAACGCAGCACAGCGCTATGCCGATGCTTATTTTTCCTGGGACGAATCGCAGTTATCGCAGGTAATGGCGCCTGAGTTCTGCCTTCGTAATTATTCGCTAAATTATATTCAGCAGTATTTTGCCAGCTGTGATGCACGCCTGCCGGTAGATAAAGCATTACATCTGGATACTACCGCTATGCTGGTAGACGATCCGCTGAAACGGGTCGACAACATGACCATGGCATTTGGCCTGGAAGCGCGGGTACCGTTTTTAGATCACGAACTGGTAGAACTGGCATTTCAGATGCCACACCCGCTGAAGCTACGTGACGGTGGTAAATATTTATTAAAACAAGTGGCCAGAGAGATTATTCCGGCTGGAGTGATTGACCGGCCCAAAGGTTATTTCCCGGTACCTGCGCTACGTAAAATGCAGGGCGAATATCTGCAGCTGGCCAAAGAAGTATTCAGCCAGCCCGCAGCGCGCCAGCGCCAGCTATTTAATATGGATTACATTGACACTATGTTAGCGCAGCCAGAGCAATTCACCGGCCGGTTTGGTTCTAAGTTGTGGCAGGTCACATTGCTGGAAATGTGGTTGCAGCAGCATAATATTCAGTAACTGATAGTAAGTAGCAGATAATAAAAAGCCCCGGCGGCTTTAGCAGACGCAGGGGCTTGGTCAGCAATTACATTAATGCTTTAGTGGCGGGTTGATTTTTTCAGCGCCCGCATTTCGTCATGGCATTCTTGCATAGTTGCCATAGATTGCAGCAGTGCTGCTTCATATTGCGGCGGCTGTTTTTCTTTCAGCGCAGCCCGGAATTCTTCAAGGGTTTTGTCCTCAACTTCTTCCAATTGGCTGATATAAGTGTGATCTTTGTCTGAAGACATCGCGCCAATCACTTTGGTATACACTTTACGGGCTTCAACTGAAAAGGCTGAACCTTCTTCGCGCTTACCATCATCTTTAATGGCAAACGGCTGTAACTGCTCTTTTACCGTGCGACGCGCATTTACCATGCGATCGAAAAACTGAACCAGATGTTGATCTTCAACTTTTTCTTTGGCATCGCTGTAGAATTCTATGCCGCTGTTCAGTACCTGAATAATATCGGATACATGCTTCATATCTGGGGTATTTAACTGTGCCATAGTAGGTTCTCCTTAATAAGTAAAACTTCAACGGCAACCCATATTGGTTACCGGTAGTGAACGTGTCCAGGCAGCAGGACAATAGTACAGTTGCAGTATGTGGGCCAGACTGAAAAACAACGCAAAAATAAGGCGGGAATTATTTTTAATTAATTGATTTTAAACAGTTAATTTGATGTCTGTCTTTTTGGGTGGAGCTCGCACGTTGCCGGTTAGCCAGAATATCCAAACGTATTTATTTCATATTTTTATTAACATACAGGTAATTCTTACCTCCCGGTTGCCTGTGCCTGGCTATTGGGCTAAGGTGCCGCACAGGTGATCAAAGCCGGTGTACAGAAGATAAAGAGGCCGTTATGCAATATTCCGTTTTAGGCAACAGTAAGCTTAACGTATCAAGAGCGTGTTTAGGTAGCATGACCTGGGGTTGTCAGAACAACCAAACTGATGCCGACACCCAGCTTAACTATGCGCTGGCGCAAGGCGTAAATTTTATTGATACCGCTGAAATGTATGCTATTCCGCCTACTGCCGACACCTACGGCAGCACAGAGCGTATTATTGGCAACTGGCTTAGCCGTAACCGCAGCAAACGCAGTGATATTGTGTTGGCAAGCAAAATGGCAGGTAATGGCCTGGCGCATGTGCGCGGTGGCGGCGATATGACTCCGGCTACCTTGTTGCAAGCGGTGGATGCGTCACTTCAGCGTTTAGAAACCGACTATCTCGATTTATATCAGCTGCACTGGCCCAACCGGGTGTCGCCACATTTTGGCAAGCATCATGTTGGCCGCATTGGTTTTTCTGCCGTTAACAGTGAGCAGCAAACCGAGCAGATACTGGGTTTGCTGCAGGCGCTGGATAGTTGTGTTAAATCCGGTAAGATCCGCTTTTGCGGCTTATCGAACGAAACGCCCTGGGGTATTAGCCAATATCTGCAGTTAAGCGCACAGCACACACTGCCGCGCATGGTATCCATTCAGAATGAATTTAGCCCGCTGCACACCAAAGACTGGCCCTATTTAATTGAGCAGTGTGTGCACGAAAACATTGCCTACTTACCCTGGTCGCCGTTGGCAGGCGGTGCTTTAAGCGGCAAATATCTGAATGGCGCCCGCCCATCCGGTGCACGCTGGAGTATGTTGCAGCGCAACGGTTTGTTTCGCGATACGCCGCAGTCGAACAGCGCCATAGCGACGTTTACTGAATTAGCACAAAGCCATAATGTCAGTGCCACCAGTCTGGCGTTGGCGTGGGTTAATAAAGTCGAGGGGGTTACCTCTACCATTATCGGCGCTACCGATATGGCGCAGCTACAGCAGAATATCGCGGCGTTTAGCCTGCCGTTAACCCAGGCCATGCTGGATGATATGGCGCTGTTTTTACAACAACACCCGGCGCCGTTTTAGCGACCAGCAGCGCTGACGCTTTTTACTTAAACAATACCGCCGCGCCACGGCGTAGCGGCCAGGCCAGCGTAAGGCCGCGCAGCAGCATAAATACGCACAGGGCAAACCACAACGCATGGTTGCCGGCGCTTTGCGCCAGTGCGTAACACAGGGCAAAGCCGCCGAAAGACAGTAACATGCTGTTACGCATGCTGCGCCCTTGTGTAGCACCGATATAAATGCCATCCAGCAGGTAGCTCCATACCGCCACTAAGGGCAGGGCAATAAGCCAGGGCAAGTAAACTGCCGCAATGTGTTGCACCTCTGTAATAGAAGTAAGCAGTGCAATCAGCGTCGGGCCGCGCAGCCAAAACAGCAGACTAAACAATACCGCCAGCAACAGGCCCCACTGCGCCAGTATGGCAAACAGCAGCTGCAATTCACTGTGATCTCTGGCGCCCACCGCTTTTCCGGTCATGGCTTCGGCGGCATAGGCAAAGCCATCCAGCGCGTAAGACACCAGCATTAAAAAGCTCAGTAGCACGGCATTGGCGGCTACTACGCTATCGCCAAAGGCAGCACCGCGAAAGGCGATAAACACAAATACCAGTTGCAGGCACAGGCTGCGGATAAAAATATCGCGGTTTAGCGCAAATAAACGGCCGTAGCCGCTAAGTTGTTGCAGGTTTAGCAGGCTTACCGTGCCAAGCTGCTGTTGCCGCCACAGCCGGCGCAGTAAATATAACCCCAGCAGCAAGGTACTGTAATCGGCAATTACCGACGCTGCCGCCACACCGGCCACATTCCAGCCAAAACCCGGTACAAATAGCAAGTCCAGCACGATATTCAGGCTTTGGTTCCACAGCAGTAGCCACATGGGGTAGCGGGCATTGTGCAGGCCTAAAAACCAGCCCAGCAACACCATATTCAGCAGCGCCGCCGGCGCACTCCAGATGCGGATTTGAAAATAAATACCGGCTTGCTCCAGCACGTCGCTGCCGGCATTGCTGAACAACTGCACCAGCGGCATAACCGCCGGGTGCAGCACTAATAACAGCAGGGCCAGCACCAGCGCTACCAGCCCGGCCTGCAACAGGCTATTGCGTATAGCATTGGCATCTTCTGCGCCAAACGCCTGCGCCGTTAAGCCGGTGGTGCTCATGCGCAAAAAGCCCAGCAGTAAAAACAACAGGCTGATAAGGCTGCTACCCAGCGCCACACCGCCCAAATACCACGGGTGTTCAAGGTGGCCAACCACGGCGGTGTCCACCAGGGATAGCAGCGGAATAGTCAGGTTAGAGGCAATCATCGGCAGGGCAATTAACAGCACCTGTTTTTGTTTGGGCAGGAAGAGATTCAGCAAAGCGTGTGTTTCATCAAGCAGTTATAAGTGTTTTGTATACTAACATAGGCATGGAATGCTTTGTTGCCGGACAATTAGCTGTAATGTCATTTTAAAGCAGCAGCCGGCACCGTTTCAGGTGCCGAGTGGCTGGCGGTATAAATTACTAAGATGGTAGACGCCCGGCAAACTGCCGCATAACGCTTTTTTCCTGGTTTAACACTGTTATGTCGTAGCATTTGTTTTCATCAGGTTTGATAGTTACAACACTGTTGGAGGGTAGCGGTATCAATTTATCTGATTGCCCGACATAGTAGTAAAGTCCGTTAATCGTTGTACTCAATTCCAGGCTGTTACGCTGACGCTCGAGTTTGATCTGGCCATTACCTGTTTCACCTTTAATACGACGATGAAACCCCTCTGGCCCCATCAACTGTATATCAAAGCGGCCATTGTGACGTAACCACTCTGCATCAAGCTTATTGTTACCCGCGAGGGTATAGCGTTTAGGTATTGCGTCAAGATTTAACCTGTCGTAAATATGTACTACCAGCGCTCTGCTACCACGATTATGTAGCTCTATCTTTGACAAGCGTTGTTGTTCATCTGACTTTTCGGTGACTTCCAAATTGTATAATGATGGACATTTCTTTTTCTGGCCAATGTGTTGTTTTACCGGTAACGGGTGTTCCGGAACAGGTGGCAGCGTGCGTTCTGTATAGGTGGCTGCCCGCACCGCATCCTGATAAGGCTCGGGTAACATAGGAAACTGCGCGTTATTAGGATCGGCAAAATTAAACGCGCTGAGAAAATCACCACAAACCGCTCTTCTCCAGGCACTGATATTGGGCTCAGCTACACCAAAACGTAGTTCGAGAAAGCGAATAACGGAAGTATGGTCCAGCACTTCTGAGCAAACCTTACTTCCCCGGCTCCAGGGCGAAACAACATAGGCAGGTACTCTGGGGCCTAAGCCATAGGGACGCGCCTTTAGCGCCTCACGTTCTTGCTTTTGATCAGCGAGAGAGGTATGTAAGTGATATTCACCTAAAGTACTAATCTGTGAGTGACCCGCGAAACTGTCCGGTTTTTGGGGATCAACTGAGGGTGGAGCCGGCGGTGGTACATGATCAAAGAAACCGTCATTTTCATCAAACATGATAAACAGTACCGTTTTGGCCCACACCTGCGGATTTGCTGTTAACGCATCAAGCACATCAGCAGTATAGGCAGCACCCTGAGCCGGGCTTGAAGGGCCCGGATGCTCTGAACCTGCCGCCGTAGCAATGATGTACGAGACGGCAGGCAGTTTATCGTTTAATACATCCTGCTTTAACTGAGCCAGGGTTCGCGTGCTCAAGGCGCGCTTTCGCAGTTCATCATTTGCGTCCGGGCGCAGTGCTGCAGCATCCCGGTATGCTTTGAAACCCACCAGCGGATTGTCAGTAAAATTATCCTCCATATCCTGATAAATCATCCAGTCTATGCCAGCTGCTTGCAGCCGCTCCGGATAGGTAGTCCAGGTATAATCGTCTGCGGCACCACCTTTTTCCGGCAGATTATCGTGAGAATTACCAATAGCAGGACCACCATTTTTCGCTAAGCCATCATTGGTACCTGACCACAGAAACAGCCGGTTCGGATTGGTGCCGCCCTGAAAAGAGCAATGATAGGCATCACATACTGTAAATGCATTGGCCAGAGCGAATTGAAAAGGGATGTCTTGCTGCTCAAAATAGCCCATTGAATGAAGTTGTTTAGCATCAGGCCAGTGGTCCAGCCGGCCATTATCCCAGGCAAGCTGTGCATCTGGCCAGGAGTGCGGTGTTCCTTCAACGCGCATATGTTCGAAATGACGCCTTGCGTTAAGGGGAAATGGCGCAATGTGTTTGGGTCCTGGTTGAGAAGTATTGTGCTGAGTAAATACATCATTCTCTGCCACACCATCTACCGATTTTACCGGTGCCGGGTACGGATCTGAAAAGCCTCTGACACCTTGCATAGTTCCGAAATAGTGATCAAAAGAGCGATTTTCCTGCATAAGAATGACGACATGTTCAACATCTTCGAGAGTACCGGTACGTACGTTGGCGGGGATGCTCAATGCCCGGGTTATTTGTGGATAGGCCATAGCCAGCCCGGTAACAGTACTGCCAACCAGAAACTGTCTCCTGCTTATATGTTTCATATTATTTCCTACTACGAGAGATACAGATGCGTCAGATAAAAAGACCGCTGCCACGTGCAAAATGGCAACGGCGTTGATGGTTAATGCCTAAAAATCTGCAGTGATTGACAACGTCACTGTGCGCGGGGCTGCCGGGAAAACAGAGCCGCTGTACACACCACTGATAAACTCCCGGTCAAATAAGTTATTCACGTTTAGCCGGGCAGATAAACCTTTAAGACTTTTTGAAACATCGCCCAGATCTACGCCAACATATAAGTCTGACACCGTGTAGGATGGTGCAACTTCAAGGTTATCGTAATTGATATATCGGTCACCCACATAACGTACTGACATACCTGCACTTATCACGTCACCCATGTAATCAGCCGCTATTACAAATTGTGTTTCGGGCGAGCCATGTACGTGATTGCCCGGTACAACCTCAGCTTCTTCATCCAGAGCATCAGAACCGGTTCCAACAAAAGTTGCATTGTTGTATGTGTACGAACCGGAAAGTCTGAAGCCATTGCCTAGATGATAAGACGCCAGTGCCTCAACACCGTTACTTTCGATACCACCCAGGTTATAGTACACACCGTCCAGCTCGCTAAGATAGTCGATTCCGGTAACAGCGCCGTCTTCAACAAATACAATCCTGTTTTCAAAGGTAATATCGTAATACGTCAGAGCAAAACGTAAATTTTGTTCCTCGTACCTAAGCCCCAGTTCAATATTTTCAGCGGTTTCTGGTTTAATCCTGGACAGCCCTTCGGCAGATGAGCCTCCCACTCGGTCTTTGCTGATAGCTGAGAAGTTCTCTGAGTAACCGGCAAATACTTCTAAACCATTAAGTGGTGTTAAGTAGTTAAGACCAAAAGATATCAGTGGATCTGAGCTGGATGAATGCGATACCGGCTCATCAGAGCCTATTGGCTGATGGTAGTCTGTATCAACCTTAAACTTTTTAACGCCAAGACGGGCGGTAACACTGCCTATTTCTGCAACCTCTTCCAGATAATACATAACCTCATCAATTTGATATTCGCTTTCATACTGCACCCAGTATGGTTTGGCATCAAAAGCCGGGCCTACCAAAACGTTGGTTATTTTATGCCAGTCACGTATGCTGGACGACTCTCCATCTTCATACCAAATACCGCCGCGCAAAGTATTGTTAATGCTGCCCAGGCTAAAGTTGTACGTGACATCAGCAGTCAATCCGAGCCGGTCGTTAACATAGTGGGTGTGGCGATAAGACATTACCGGTAGCACATTATTAGCATAACAAGCACGGTCATTATCTTTGTTAAAGCCAAAAGTAGGGGTGCAGTTTTGGTTTGGCGTAGCGCTACTACCATCAGGATTCACAAAAAAGAACCGATCAATTTGGCTACCACCATATACCGTCTCACCGCCCAGAAACTCAGATTGAGGTAAACCAGGACCGTCATCTTTAACATTTACCAAATACGGTGGCACCCAATCGCCACGGCCTTTCATACGATGTTTGTAGAATGCAGTTTGAAAATCAACAGTACCGAAGTCTTTTTCTACTTTAGCGTAGGCAAACGTATTCTCCCGCAGTGCTCTCCATCCGTCCCGGTAGTACTCATTTATCACCGGGTTATCAGTCCAGTTCATGTGCAGCGCGTCATTGCGCGGGTTGTTGTTAAAATCTTCCAGCGAGATGGTTTCAAACTCGTGCTCATTAGCATCATTGTAGGAAATAAAACCTGTCAGCTTATAGCCATTTATCTCCGAAGTGATTTTGGCCAGAGCGTAATCACGGGTAACTGTGGCGGCATCATTTATCCAGTCTTTTACCGATGATGTCGAGGCGCTGACAAAGGCATAAGTGTCCCTGGCTATTTCTCCCGTGTCGTAACGCACGTAATATTTGCGTGCATCTTGATCGCCGGCCGCGGCCACAAAGCGAAGCCCGGACTCCTGCTGAGGAGAGCGTGAAATAAAGTTTAACGTACCCCCTAAAGCTTCATTGGAGCGAGAACTGATATCTGCAGTACCCTGGCCCACCTCAACAGTATCAAGATCAAGTACATCAAAGTAACGGTTTGCTTTACTCCCGCCGCCATAACTAGAACCACCATTAGGTAACCCATCAATAGTGGTACCAATTTGATTTGCACCACCACCCGTGTTAAAGCCCCGCATAAAAATAGCTGTCAGCCAATCTGAGGCCCCAAAATAGTCACCCTGCGTCACTAATACACCGGGTAGTTCGTTCAGAACATCATTAACCGACGCTACTGCAGACTGGCGCTCAATCATGGTTTGCGAAACATGAGAAGTCGCATAAGTTTGCTTTTTAGCATGCACCGCAATCTTCTCTATATCCTGCTCATTCTTGACCGCGTTCTCTTCAGCAAAGGCACTTTGGCTGATAATCAACGTAAAAACTGATAAAGCGAAGTTTTTAACAGGGGCTGGCATTTCTTTTTCCTCAGTAAAATTCAGAATGAACTTTATAGAGATCAAAAATGACAACCACATGTGTTTTATATTGAAGTTTTCTGACGTGTTTAATCGCTCAGTATTTTGATTTAACTGAGCGATTAGGTGGCCTTGGCCAGGTATGACGCTATGGCTATTCTGGTTTAGTGTTAATGCTGTGATCCAAAAACTGCAGCATCTGTGTGGCGATTTCACCGCCATGAGTTTCAATGGCGAAATGGCCGGTGTTAAGGAACTGCACCTCAGCGTTTGGGTTATCACGTTTAAAGGCATTGGCGCCTGCCGGCAAAAAGAACGGGTCTTTTTCACCCCAAATAGCCAGCAGCGGTGGCTGGTAACGGCGAAAATAGTCATGCAGCCGGCTGTACTGCTTAATATTGTTGCCATAGTCGACTAACAAATCCAGTTGTACTTCCACGCCAATACGCTCTATTGCTGCGTGGGCCAACTGGTAGGTTTCTGGCGCAATCAGCGACGTATCTGTCACGCCTTCGGTGTACTGCCATTTCAGCATGTCAGCGTTATTAAAGCTGCGCAGTGCTTCACGGTTTTCCGCCGTAGGGTTAGCCCATGCTTTTTGCATATCAGCCCAGCCGGCGCTTAAACCTTCTTCGTAGCCATTGCCGTTCTGGCTAACGATGGCGGTAATTTTTTGCGGGTTGTTTACCGCCAGACGCCAGCCCACCGGAGCTCCGTAATCGAACACGTACAGGGCATAGCGGTCCAGCTTTTTCGCCACGGTGAAGGCGTCAATAACAGCAGCCAGATTGTCGAAACTGTAGCTAAAGTTGACGCCGCTGTTAACCGTAGTTTGGCCAAAACCCGGCAAGTCCGGCGCGATAACATGATATTTCGTTGCCAGTTGCGGTATCAGCTGACGAAACATATACGATGAGGCACCAAAACCATGCAGCAGCAACACTGTAGGTGCCTGTACTGAACCGGCTTCGCGGTAAAACACCTTTACACCCTGTATTTCTATGGTCTGGTGGTGCACCTGTGGCGGATTTTGTGCACTGTTGGCATACAAAGAAGCGGTTAAGCTTGCTGCGGCAAGCAGCATTTTTGGCGTTGTCATGATGGCTCCGTATAGTTTGGCTTGAGATAAATTGAGTAACCATTAAAATTGATTTTTAGTGGTTACAGTGCAAGTCTGACGCACTTGTGCTAACCTGTCAAATTAAATTTTAGGGGTTACTATATGGCTGCTTCTGCAAAACCGCACGACGACAACCTGAACGACGCACCGATGCTGGGTGACCACCTTGCGATGGACCTGCTTAATACCGAAGCGCGTAACGACGACAAGGCCGTTGAATACTGGCACAGTGATGCAGATGTACTGCGCTGGCTTGCACAACACAACATCGTTCCGGCTGCAGGGGGCGGCGCATTCGCTGCGGGTGAATTATTAGCGCAGGCCAAAGCACTGCGCAGCCTTGCCAAAGACTTAATTAGCGCGTTTAAAGCAGGAAAGTCATCAGATATCAGCGGCTTAAATGAGTATCTGCATGCGTACCACAGCACACTGCATTTAGCGCCCGACAATAACGGCAAGCTGGCGTTAAGCCGTATAGCCAGCGGCGCAACTATAGCGTCGCTGCTGGGGCCGGTAGCAGAAGCCGTAGCGCAGTTGTTAGTTGAAGCGAATGTTGAGTTGGTTAAACAGTGCGAACACCCGGACTGTATTTTGTGGTTTTATGATCGCACTAAAGCGCATAAGCGCCGCTGGTGCAGTATGGCGTTATGCGGCAATCGCTATAAAGCGGCGCAGTTCAGAAAAAGAAGCAGTAGCTAAGCTGGCTTACCAAAACAAAAGCGTTATCACGTGGCTATTGCTGTGTGATCCGGTTTAGCACTGCGGTACATGTCGCAGCTAAGCGGCAAACCGGCGCTGGCGGTGAGCTGCTAATGTTCCGATAGTATATACTCGCCGCCTTGTTACATTTACCAGTCGCCGGAGAATTATGACAGGCGTTACCAAGGCTGCGGCGTCTTTAGCTGCAGCACCTGCTGCACTGGCCCTGCCGGTAGTTGGGGCAGTCAGTTTTGTACATTTGCTAAACGATCTGATCCAGGCGGTATTACCGGCCATTTATCCGATGTTAAAACAGCAGTATCTGCTTAGTTTTACCCAGATTGGCCTGATCACGCTGATTTTTCAAATCACCGCGTCGCTGCTGCAACCCGCTGTAGGCTTTTATACCGACAAACACCCTAAACCGGGCTTACTACCGCTTGGCATGGTATTTACGCTGTTGGGCCTGGCAATGCTGAGTATGGTAAACAGCTTTAGCATGTTGCTGCTGGCATCAGCGATGATTGGCCTGGGTTCATCTACCTTTCACCCTGAAGCCTCAAGGGTGGCTCGTATGGCCTCCGGTGGCCGCTACGGTTTGGCGCAGGCGGTGTTTCAGGTGGGCGGTAATGCCGGTTCGGCGCTGGGGCCATTACTTGCAGCCATTATTATCATTCCGCGCGGCCAGGGCAGCATAGGCTGGTTTTGTTTGTTTGCCATTTTGGGCATCATTGTGCTGCAGCGGGTTAGCCGCTGGGTTATTGCCTCACATGCCACGGCGCACAAGCGCAGCAGCGTTGTTGCAGGTAACGGTTTATCGCCGCGGCAAACCAAACAGGCATTGCTGGTATTGGCACTGCTGGTGTTTTCTAAGTATGTGTATATGACTTGCCTGAGCAACTTTTATACCTTTTATCTGATTGAAAAATTTGCCGTATCGGTTGCTGACTCGCAGTTATTTTTATTTCTGTTTTTGGCGTCAGTGGCTGTTGGCACCGTAATAGGCGGCCCGGTGGGCGACAGAATTGGCCGAAAACCGGTTATCTGGGTATCTATTTTAGGCGCCGCGCCGCTTACCTTGCTTTTACCCTACAGCAATCTGTTTGGCGCTGCCGTGCTAACGGTACTGATAGGCCTGGTTATGTCGTCGGCGTTTTCTGCCATCATTGTATTTGCACAGGAGCTGGTACCGGGCAACATTGGTATGATCTCCGGTATTTTTTACGGCATGATGTTTGGCTTTAGCGGCATTGCCGCCGCAGTGCTTGGCATAGTGGCCGACGCCACCAGCATTACCTATATCTTTAAACTATGCGCCTGGTTGCCGCTACTGGGCATGCTGGCAGTATGGCTGCCGGATATGCGGCATAAAAGCGCGCAGTAGCAGCCAAGCTCTATGAGGGCGTTAATGGATTTGCACGGTGTTACGCAGAGTGAATTTGCTAAACGAAACGTGCTACCACTTCCTACTGATATAAAAACAACTGCAGCCGCCCATAATAAACATGGCGCCTAAAGCAATGAAGACGTAATGAGGGGTAGGATTGGGATAGTTTTTTTCTTGTGTGCGATAGAATCGTCTTTTGCCACCGTCAAGGTCGGTATCATAAAATGCGCCACGATCGTAGTTCCAACTGCTTTGTTGATAATCCAGCCTTGAAAACAGTGGGTGTTCTGCCAGTTTTATTCGCTCTGGCTCACTGCGCATTTTTGCTTCAAACCCCCGATAGCCCGGCATTTCGGTAAATAAGGTGATGGGCTCATTTTCTTTGATCAGGCCTTTAGATTCATAAAAATATGACACGTAAGAACCATCTTTCATGACCACACCGGCTGAAAATATCAGACTGCCCAACATAGCCATCACGAGGCCTGCTATCAGCCATTTTCTCTTGTTGGCGCTGTCAACCCTTTTACTGGTAACAATAAACTCGCGCACCATCACAATGTCTTTAAGTCTGTCCAGTTCAGTACTATTTACCTGTTCACTGATTTGTTTAATGCTGAACTGATACACTTGCATCAGCCGATCAAAAATCTCCGCCGAAGGCACGGCTTTGTCGTTTTCCAGCTTTGACAGGTAAGATTGCTCTATTGCTATCCTGTTAGCTGCTTCGGGTTGCGTCCAGCCTGCACTTTCCCGCTGTGTTTTTAAATATTCACCAAATTTCATGCTCTTCTCCTCATTGCTGTAATCAGCACAATATGTTGAATTAACAGCTAAATTCTTGAGTATTCCAGCCAGGAAAGCGAGGTGAATAATAAGTGATATTGATGAATATGCAAAAATATTGATTAATTAAGGGGAGCAGTCGATCAGTCGGGCTGCCCTTAAACACCTCATTGGTAAACGAATCAACCTGATAAATATTTACTTCTATTAATGTTTCCTGATTGAGAGTGATACTGGCCTTATTGCAAGGCTATTGGTGTTGCAGCACATTAATCAACGTACCAAAGGGGTCGCGAATATAAAACCGGCGTACGCCCCAGGGTTCAATCACAGGGCCGTATTCAATTGGAATATGCTTCGCCTTAACTGTTTGCAGCACTGCCTCCAGGTCATCCACTTCAATAGATAGCCCGGGTACCGCAGTGCCAGAGCCACCCTCTGAGGCTATGCTAATTTGTGCAAGCATTTTCTCACCTGAGCTAAAGGTTTTAATCCAGCCGTGGTCCATTACCAGCTCAAGGCCGAAGACAGATTGATAAAATGTTGTGGCGTCAGCAGGGTTTGATGCCGCTATGTTTGCAATGATGCGTTTTACTTGCATTTTTATAGCCTCATATATTTTGTCGCCACAGACAGGCGATACCGATATTACCCATGCAGCAGGCCGGCAATCCAGTTTAAAAAGGTATGGGTATTTCTGCTGTCAAAGCTTGGTTTATCAGGTACGTAGTAACATAAGTCAGATTTGACGGGGGAGGTGCCAAACTGCTGCAACAGGTTGGCGTTTAGCAGTCGCTTCGTCAGGGTTGTCGAACAAAACACCAGGCTGTTTTCTGTCATGGCTTGTTGAATACCAAACAGCTCTTGGTCAAATTTCTTCAGAACAATATTTGCTCCATCCAGGCCATTTGCTGCCAGCCAGGCGGCTAATGGCGGCGCGGGCAAGGCGGCATTTTTCCATTCAGTGGTAAAAAGTGTCACCGGCTCAGCAGACCAGCACGGCGGCTTCATGCCACGAGCACCAAATACGTCGAACAGCTCATGGCTGATAATATCGCCGGGCGCAACGCTTGTGGCGTCACCGTAGCGAATAGGAATGATATAGGGTTGGTTATCCACCGCTTCACCTGTTGCTACTTCAACAGCAATATTCGGATAAGCTTGCGAGAATTCCTGCAGGGCAGGGATCAGCAGCATGGCGGCGAATGATGATGTTGTCGTTACCCTTACCACGCTACCGGCTGTTTTAACCTCTGCCAGGGCGTTGTCAATTTTGCGAAAGCCTTCAGTCGTGGCTTTAGCCAGAATTCTGCCGGTTTCGGTTAGTATTATCTGCCTGGTCTGTCGATGAAACAAATTAACATTTAACCGGCTTTCCAGGTTGCTGATGTGGTGCGATACCGCCGTTGGCGTTAGCGACAGCTCTTCTGCTGCCAGTTTAAAACTGCCCCGGCGCGCTGCCGACTCAAATGCTTTGAGCGCCTGTAACGATACCTGCAATGTCACTCTCCTGAACAGCAATGTATTTAGTTTGCTTAGTACACACTATAGATGACTAAAACTCATCTGTTAATGTGTTTTTCTCGTTTGTGCATATTTACCGTTCGATACAACATAGCCTTCGTTGATAACACACAATTTAACTAACGAAGGTAATGAATATGAGCACTATATTGCATATAGATTCGAGCGTAAGAGCGATTACGAACCCAAACCCAAACCACAATTCTATCTCGAAAAATATTGCGCTGCGGTTTATTAATACCTGGCGTGAGATGCGCCCTACAGATGAGTATATCTATCGTGATGTAGGCATGAACCCACCAGGCTTTATTACCCAAGACTGGATAGGCGCCGTGTTTACGCCTGAAGAGAAAAGAACCCCGGCACAAAAAGACATTTTAGCGTTATCGGATCAGTTGATCGCTGAAGTCGCCATGGCCGATATCATTGTCATTTCCACACCAATGTATAACTACGGCATGCCAGCTCAGCTAAAATCCTGGTTCGATCAAGTCGTGCGGATACACAAAACCTTTGACTTCGACCTGGCCCGCGGCGACTTTCCGTTACAACCTTTATTGTCTGGCAAAACACTGGTTACAGTTACTTCCAGCGGAGAATTCGGCTTTGAAAAAGGTGGCATAAGAGAAAATGCCAGCCATTTACAACCGCACCTGCGCACGCTGAGCAAATATTTGGGGGTAGAAACCATCTATGAAATCGCCGCCGAATATCAGGAGTTTGGCGATGATCGGCATAGAACCTCTGTTAGCAATGCCAACAACCGCGCGCACAGCCTGGCGACAGAACTTGCAGATGCTGCCGTAGCGGCATCGTCACAGCGGGAGGCTGTTAATGGGTAATCCTAACCAGCTGCCAGCCCTTACGCAGTGGGGGGAAAGAGCTATTGACCTGGCGATCAGTAATGTAACAGCCGGTGGTTTGCCGTTTTCCGCGGTGATTATTAATCAGCAGGGGCAGGTTATCGGCGAGGGGGTAAATCAGGTGGCCGCACAGCTTGATTGTACCGCGCATGCTGAAATTCAGGCCATAAGAAATGCCTCACAACATGAGAAAAGCGTTTTATTGCAGGGGGCAACCTTAATTGCATCAGGCGAACCTTGTGCACTGTGCTATATGGCCATTCTGCTGGCAAAAATAAGCCGGCTGGTTATCTTAGCCGACAGGCACGAGGCAAAAGCGCATGGGTTTGACTATCTGTGGACTTACGATCATCTAAATAGCAATTCACTGGGGCAGCTCAGGGTCGTCAAGTTAGACACCGACAGAAACACGCTGCCGTTTAAGCTCTGCCAGGTTCGTATGGAAGATACTGGCTTGTAGTGAAGTCTAAATAATCCATACCTCACCGTACAACGGTAACAGGCATCCGGTAGCGGGTGCCTGTTTTTATGCATTAAGATGCTGTTTTCGCCACAGAACCATTCGCATTATCAAATCTTCAGGCATGGCGTTGTTAAGCGGAAACTGCACCGATCCCTTAGCATATTTATAATCGGCTAACTCATCAGCAAAGGCTTCTATGGTAGTGGGGTGGGGATAAAACCCAATATGCTTGGCGTAACCTGCGATCATAATTTGTTGCTCGCGCTTACCGCCAGCAATCAGCGTAAAAGCGGGTATGTTGTAGTTCAGCAGTTGTTCGGTGTCTGGCAGCGCCTTGAGGATCAACGTTCTAACTTGCTCCAGCGCAGCTGCTACCTCGGTGGGTTGATCGGCAATATATTCATCTATGCTTTGGTAAATTTTTTTCTGCACCATTAGTCACGCTCCTGTTTTAGTTTAGTTAGCCATTTGTCGGCATGTTTTACTCTGACGTCCGCTGTTTATCCTGGCGCAGAAGCCTGGTAGTTATCATAGCTTTGTTCTGAACCGGGGTATAATTTTAACCAACCAAATGACATGTATAAGCAGCTCTTTTAAAGCGGATTTGCCGGCTTATAAACCTGATACTGCTGCAAAAAATCAACGAAAGCGGTAACCCGGGCAGGGCGGAAGCGGCCGGGGGGATACACTGCATAAATACCGCCGCTGCTTAAAGACCAATAGGGCAGCACCCTTGTCAGCGCACCTTGCTGCACCAGATCCTTTGCGCTGTAATCGGGTAATACACCAATACCGGCACCAGCGAGCATTAGCGCGGTAATCGTTTGTGTTGAGCTGCTTTTATAAGCGGCGGTTAGCTGTACTTCAACCTGTTGCGTTTTCTGCTGAAGTTGCCAGGTCAGTGGCTGGCGCAGTGCGGTAAAAGCAATAAAGCTGTGCTGGCGTAGCTGCGCGGGAGTAACAGGATTGCCTGCTTGCTGCAGATAGGCAGGTGCAGCAAGCAGCCACTGTTCAAAGTCACCCAGTTTACGTGCTGTCTGGCTGGAGTCGCGCAGCCAGCCGATGCGTATTGATAAATCTATATTTTCTTTTACCGCGTCTTTTACCTGATCACTGCTGCGAAACTCAAATTCCAGCGCCGGGTGCAGCTGGCGAAACGCCACTACTGCCGGGGCCAGCACGCGGTTGGTGTAGTCTTCCGGTGCGCTTAATACCAGCTTGCCCTGCAATACCTTGTCGCTGCTTTGCAATTGCTGTAGCGCTTGTTGCAGCTCGTCCAGCAGTGGCAGGCAATCGCGCAGCAGCTGCTCGCCGGCGCGGGTTAAGCTGAGCTGGCGCGTGGTGCGGCGAAACAGCGCGACCCCCAGTTGCTGCTCCAGCGCTTTTAACTGCAGGCTAATAGTAGTTTTGCTGCAGCCCAGTTGCTCGGCCGCCGCGGTAAAGCTGCCGGCCTGCTGTAAACGCTGCACCAGTTGCAGGCTATTTAAATCCGCTTGATTTGGCATGATTGTTTTAATTTATTAAACAGTGATTTTAATATTAAGCTATTTTTCTATGTTAATCGAGCCGCGATAATGCCTGCACATTAATTGTTAAGACAGCAATCTTGTGAGGAAAACAGTATGGAATTAGTAATTTTAGGTGCATCAGGTTTTATCGGCTCGGCCATTACCGCAGAGGCATTAAGCCGCGGCCACACGGTAACCGCAGTGGTAAACCGGCCGGAGCGCGTAGCGGCTAAAGCGGGCTTAACGGTGGTAGGGCTGGATATTAACGATACGCCGGCGTTAACCAAACTGCTTAGTGGCAAAGCTGTGGTGATCAGTGCCTTTAGCGGCCACGCGCAGCAAGATGTAAAGGGCTATTATTTACAGGCGTTTAATTCGGTATTTAACGCGGCAACGGCAGGCAAGGTCGGCCGTTTGCTGGTAGTCGGTGGTGCGGCAACCTTACTGCTACCCGATGGCAGCCGCTTACTGGATAGCGCGGATTTTCCGGCAGAATACCGTGCTACTGCCGAAGGTGCGGCAGAGGTACTGCAGCAGCTGCGCGGGCAAAGTACGCTCAGCTGGAGCTTTTTATCACCGGCGGCAGAGATTTTTCCGGGCGATAAAACCGGCAACTTCCGGCTGGGGTTAGATAATTTACTTACCGACAGCGAGGGTAAAAGCCGTATTTCTAATGGTGATTATGCTGCAGCTATGCTGGATGAAGTTGAGCAGCCGCAGCATATAAACCGCCGTTTTAGCCTGGCGTATTGATTAGCCGACATTGCCCATAGTTAATGGATTAGCCAATAAAACGACAGATGGCTGGCGCTGACTACCAGCGTCAGCTGATTGCGCAAAGCACGATAGCCTTTGCTGTACTGGCGGTTGATACCGAGGCGGTATTCGGTTAAACGCAGCAGTACAAACAAACAGGCCTGAGCAAGTAAGAAGTATTCAACCGCGGTAAATAAGGCGATAAAACTCAGCACCGGAAAGATTACCGCCGCTATGGCTAAACGGTCGGCTTTTGCAGTGGTTGTAGTGTTGCTATGCAGTACAGGCCACAACACGCCGGCCATAAAGCCTAAAATCAGTGCACTGTACAAGCTGTAGAGCTCAAGTGCCTGTGCCGCACTGAGATAAAAAGGTTGCAGGTACAATAGTGGCAGGGCAATAAAAGGCATTAAGCCGGCATAACCCAACACGGATAAGCGTGACATTATAAGCCCTCCATTAAAATAGCCTGGCGCTCGTCTTCGGTTAAAATACCCACTAACACTGTGCGACGGCGTAGTTTATTCATCCGTTCGCCGCTATCCAGCAGTGCCGCCTTAAACAGTTCCGGCTGGTTAATACAATCTAAAATACTGAACCAGTGAATATAGCCACTATGGCGCAGTAAACCGGCCTGATAACGTTGTTCAAGCGTGTTTAGTACTTGAGCCAGCCGCTCGGGCTCTGCCAGCAGTTTGTCTGCCATGGCGTTGTGCAGGCGTAAAATCTGCGCATTGGTTGCTGCGCTTTGTTTGGTTAAGGTTCGCCGGCGCATGGTTAGAGTGTGCAATCGCCGCTTGAGCAATTACTGCGTTTGGCGGCCCAGTAAGCATAAGCTTTGCTGGCCAGCCAGTAGCAGGGTGGCAGGCGCAACAACGCTACCAGCAAGCTGTGCCCGGCCAGCTGCCAATAGTGCAGGCTGGCGTCGATGCCGATTAAGAAATGATCCTCCCGCCACAAGTGAATTTGTTGCATCATGGCCGCTTTATTTGCCCCGGCAAAGCCGCTAAAGCCCTCTGTGCTGATATCGATAAGCTCTAAATGCGGCTTAAGTTTGGGGGCCAGCCAGTTAATTTCGCGCCGGCATAAAGCACAGCTGCCATCAAAAAACAGTTTTTGCATCTTTTGCCTCTTTTGCACAGCTACGTGCTTAATTGCGCTGTTGGCTAAATACTGTTGCTGCGGTTACGGCTGGCGCGCATTATGGATCAGTGCGTTTAATCACTATTGCTGCTTGACCTTGCCATGATGGTAAGGTTCATACTGCTCTTAATGTGATGCAGCAGGAGACAAAAATGAATATTGGTCAGGCAGCCACGGCAACCGGCCTTAGCGCAAAAATGATCCGCCATTATGAGCAAAGCGGGCTGTTGCAGCCTACGCAGCGCAGCGAGGCCGGTTACCGGCAATACCAGCCAAAAGATATTGAAATACTTAAGTTTATTCGCCGCGCCCGTGTATTGGGCTTTTCACTGGCCGATATTGTCGGCCTGCTGGCACTGTGGCAAAACCCGCAGCGCTCTAACACTGTGGTAAAGCAGGTGGCGCAGCAGCATTTAGCCGAGGTAGAGCTAAAACTGCAAGAGCTGCACGCCATGAAACAAACCTTGCAGCAGATGATAGCGCAGTGTGCTGCCGATGGTGGCGCACACTGTGCCATTTTACAGCACCTGGCGAAGCCAACGCGTAGTTAAACCAGCAGCGGAGACAAACTAATGTCGAAAATAATGTCAAAAATCACGCTTAATATCGGTGATATGCACTGCGGCTCTTGTGTTGGCAAGGTAGAAAAAGCCTTACTGGCGGTGCCGGGCGTGCACTCTGCCAGTGTTAACCTGGCCACCGAGCAGGCGCAGGTAGAGGGCAGCGCCGCTGTGGCGGCTTTAGTGGCAGCGTTACAGGGCGCCGGTTATAAAGCTACAGCGCTGGAGCCAGAGGCGGATAAACAGGCTGCGCAGCAGGATAAAACGGCAAAAAAGCAGGCAGAGCAAGCTCTGTTGCTGCGCGATCTATGGCTGGCTGCTGTATTAACTTTACCGGTATTTATCCTGGAAATGGGTGCTCATCTTGTTCCGGCGTTTCATCACTGGTTAATGGCCACTTTGGGCCAAAGCCTGAACTGGCAACTTCAGGCGGTGCTGACCACGCTGGTGTTGCTGGGGCCGGGCCGACGTTTTATTCAAACCGGTATTCCGTTGCTGTTAAAAGGCCAGCCGGAGATGAATTCTTTAGTGGCGCTGGGCACCTTATCGGCCTGGGGCTTTTCGTTGGTGGCCACCTTTATGCCGCAGCTGCTGCCGGATGGCACGGCGCAGGTGTATTTTGAAGCCGCAGCGGTAATAGTGACACTGATTCTGCTGGGGCGTTACCTGGAAGCGCGCGCTAAAGGCCAAACCGGCGCGGCGATACAGCAGTTACTCAGTTTGCAGCCATCTACGGCAACGCTGCTGATAGACGGCAGCCAGCATAAAGTTGCGCTGGCGCAAATTAAACCCGGCGACCTGTTATTAGTGCGCGCTGGCGAGCGTATTGCGCTGGATGCCAAAGTAGAGCAGGGCGAGTCCTATATCGATGAGTCGATGCTAAGCGGTGAGCCGCTGGCCAAAGCCAAGCAACGCGGTGATGCGGTGTATGCCGGTACGGTAAATAAGCAGGGCGTGCTGCAGGTGCGCGTGAGCAAAGCCGCCGGTGATACCGTGTTGGCACAAATTATTGCTCTGGTGCAGCAAGCGCAAAGCGACAAATTACCCATTCAGTCGCTGGTAGATAAAGTAACGGCGATTTTTGTGCCGCTGGTTATGTTGCTGGCGGCTGTTACTTTTGCCGCCTGGTTGCTGTGGG
The DNA here is from genome assembly GCF_022436675.1 of Rheinheimera hassiensis. Taxonomy (GTDB): domain Bacteria; phylum Pseudomonadota; class Gammaproteobacteria; order Enterobacterales; family Alteromonadaceae; genus Alishewanella; species Alishewanella hassiensis. Next base: position 264,958 of record NZ_JAKUJZ010000002.1, read on the forward strand.
GGCCACAGCCGGCACTTAGCCTGGCGCTGGTAAATGCTGTAGCGGTACTGATTATTGCCTGCCCCTGCGCCATGGGCCTGGCCACACCGACATCAATAATGGTGGGCACCGGTCGCGCTGCACAGCTTGGCATCTTGTTTCGCCAGGGCAGTGCACTGCAAACGCTGCGCGATTGTAAGGTTATTGCGCTGGATAAAACCGGCACCCTAACCGAAGGTAAGCCGCAACTGACCGACACCTTAATACTGCAACCCGGCCTGAATGAGCAGGCTATGCTGGCGCTGGCCGCGGCACTGGAGCAACAATCTGAGCATCCGCTGGCTGAAGCTTTAGTGGCTGCCGCGGCGGCGCAGCAACTAACATTGCCGCCGGTAAGCGACTTTAAAGTGCACAGCGGCATGGGGGTAAGCGGCACGGTTAACGGCCAACAGGTTGCCATTGGCGCCGACCGTTTTATGCAGCAGCTTAAGCTGGAGGTAACCGCGCTGGCGGCTCAGGCCGATACGCTGGCCAAAAGCGGTAAAACCGTATTGTATCTGGCGCTGGATAACAAGCTTGCGGCAATGCTGGCGGTGGCCGATACGCTAAAACCCGGCTCAGCAGACGCGATAACGGCTATGCACCAGTTGGGCTTAAAAGTGGCAATGATCAGTGGCGACAACCGCCATACCGCTGAAGCGATTGCCAAACAGTTGCAAATTGATACGGTGGTGGCCGAAGTGTTGCCGCAAGGCAAGGTTGATGCCGTAAAACAGCTACGCGCTGAGTTTGGTGCTGTGGCTTTTGTCGGCGATGGTATTAACGATGCACCGGCGCTGGCAGAGGCCGATATTGGCCTGGCGGTGGGTAACGGCACCGATATCGCGATAGAAGCGGCCGATGTGGTGTTAATGCGTGCCGATATTATGGGTGTAGTTAATGCCATAGCGCTTAGCAAAGCCACCTTGCGCAATATCCGCCAGAATTTATTCTGGGCCTTTGGCTATAACGCGCTGCTATTGCCGGTAGCGGCCGGGGCGCTGTACCCGGCCTTTGGCCTGCTATTATCACCCATGCTGGCCGCCGGCGCTATGGCGTTATCCAGCGTATTTGTGGTAACTAACGCGCTGCGGCTGCGCCGCTTAGCGCTTTAACCCGGCAGCTTTAAGCTACCTGGTTTTAACCTGCCCGCGTTAACCGGTTAGCGCTGTGATCCAGCTTAAATAAAGCGGCAGCCCGATCAGTACATTTAGTGGGAAGGTAATGCCCAGAGCCGCCAGCAGGGCCAGGCCGATATCGGCATCAGGTATGGCGGCGCGGATGGCAGCCGGGGCGGCAATATAAGAAGCACTGGCTACCAGTGCCGCTAATATCAGCATACTGCCACTGCTTAACCCCAGCAGCAGGCCCAGGCCAATACCCAGCCAGGCCAGCACAAAGGGCGCCAGCAGCGCAAACAGCATTAGCCGCCATTGTTTAACCGGCAATGGCGAGCATACTTTGGCGGTGCACAGGCCCATTTCCAATAAAAACAGCGCCAGCAGGGTGTTAAAGCCGCCCAGCAATACCGGTGTAATCGCTGATAATCCGTCATGGCCGTATAGCCAGCCAATCAGTAAGCCGCCACCAAGTAGTAACACGCCGCGGCTGGTTAAGGCTTCATGCAGTATGGCTAAAGAGCCCGCCTTACTGCCGTTAACATAACGGTACAACCACAGCATGGTAACAATGGCAGGGAGTTCCAGCAGCACCAGATACAGTGTGGTTTGCGGCTGCATCGGCAAGTTGTGTTGCATTGCCAGCGCCATTGCTACAGCAAAGGTACCGGCGCTTACCGAGCCATAATGCGCCGCAACACTGGCGGCATTGGCGCTGCTAAGGCGCACCAGTTTGCATAGCAGCGGATACAGCATTAGCGGCAGCGCTACGCCGGTGGCGGCAATCAGGCCAAGCTCGGGCAATATTGGCATCAGCGGTACCCCGTGCAGCGCCATACCGCCTTTTAAGCCAAGGGTTAGCATCAATAAAATCGACAGGGTTTCGTATATTGGCAGCGGGACTTTTAGATCTGATTTTACCAGCCCGGCCAGCAGGCCCAGGGCAAAAAACGCTATTACAACATCAGGCATGACACTCTCCGAAAATTAAAACTGGCGCAGTGTGCCGAAAAAGTTTTCTATTGCCTAATTAATAATATCGGTGTTTTATATAGATAATTATCTATGGGTTTATTTGTCGATGTAATTGAAAGAGGGCGTAATGGACGTACGGCAATTAAGTTTTCGCTTGCTGCAGGTGTATATCAAGGTGGTGCAACTGGGTAGTGTTTCCGCCGCGGCGCGGGCACTGTATTTAACCCAACCGACGGTATCGCTGCAGCTGAAAAAACTGTCTGAGGTGTTAAACGAGCCGTTATTGCAAAACCACGCCGGCACCTTGCAACCCACTGCTGCGGGCCAGGCGTTGTATCAGGCGGCCTGCGATGTGTTAAGCCGGTTTGATGATTTAGATAGTGAAATCAGTGAGCTGCATGCCGGGCGGCGCGGCAGCTTAAGCATAGCGGTGGTGAATACCGCGCAGTATTTAATGCCGCGCATTTTGGGGCCGTTTTACCGGCGTTTTCCGCAGATTGAGGTGACCCTGCACATTGGCAACCGCGCGCAAATTTTAAGCCGTTTTGAGCAGCAACAAGACGATATTTACCTGTTTAGCCACCCGCCCGGTGGTGAGCATGTGCTGGCCACACCGATAGTGAAAAACCCGCTGCAGCTTATTGCACCGCTGGATCATTGGGCTGTGGGGCAGCGACAGCTGAGTTTTGCAAAGCTAAAACAAGAGCGGTTTTTACTGCGAGAACCCGGTAGCGCCACACGGATGATGTTTGAAGCCTGGCTTAGCAGCCAAGGGATACAGCTTAGCCACAGTATGCAGATTGAAAGCAACGAAGCGATACGGCTTAGTGTAGCGGCGGGGCTGGGGTTGTCGGTGATTTCCGGCCATACCTTGCTTGAGGGGCGGGAAAAACTGGCGGTGCTGGATGTAGCCGGTTTTCCGCTTAACAGCCATTGGTATCTGGTGCGTAATGCCGATAAACGCTTATCTTATGCCGCGCAGTCGTTAACCGGCTTTATTGCCGCGCATTTGCCAGACTGTATCGAGCCCGACTGGTTGTTAGATGCAGTTAAAGCGTAACAGTGGGGCTGCGGCAAACGCAACACCACTGTTATGGGCTGTTATGCTACGGTTGTAGCTATTTTAGTATTTCATCAACCGAGCCCTGCGCCAGCGGGTGGTAACCGGGGCGGGCTTTTTCGTATACGGCACGGGCAAATGCCAGGCCTTCGGGCGTAGTGGCAAGCTGTTTATACAGCGGAATAATCAGCTTACGCCTGCCAATACCAATCAGATATTGCTCCAGCGGGGCGGCAATTTCCTGATAGCCGGTTTTAAGTGCCAGCAAATACCAGGCATGAGCAATTTCGCTGTTGCCCGATTGCGTCAGGCTATAGGTGGCGTCCAGCTCGGCCAGTTGCTCCGGTGTTATAGTCAGCGGCAGATTATTAATAAAATACAGCCATTCGTGTACTGTCCAGTTGTCGGTAGGCAGGCTGCTTAGCTCACTGTTACCGGCCAGCCAGTTGTTGGCGTGTTGCTGTACCTGATTAAACGCATCTGACTGCGGATCGGGTGTGCCCGCTGGCAAGCCAGACTGGTAAATCCAGCTTTTTGCCTCGTCCAGCGACACTATGCCCGGATATTTTTGCAGTAAGTGGGTATTTAAATAGGTTACAAAGCGTGCGGTATCCAGGCTTTGAAAGGCATGGTCGTCAAAGTACTGCCGTACAAAGGGGTCAAACTTGTCACGGCCGAATTTTTGCTCCAGAAACATTAAAAACAGCTGGCCTTTGGTGTAAGGCACACCGCTAAAAGCGTCATCCGGATCACGGCCGTGCAGGTCAAGATGCAAAATGCTGTCGTTAGCGGGTAGCTCTGCCAGCTCATCTTTTAAACCCTGCACCGATAGTGCTTGTTCCATCACGGCGCGATCGGTACCGAACACTTGCTCCATAATGCGGTTTTCAACATAGGAGGTAAAACCTTCGTTGAGCCATAGATCACGCCAGGTGGCGTTAGTTACCAGGTTACCCGACCAGGAGTGCGCCAGCTCGTGGGCAATTAAATTCACCAGGCTGCCATCACCGGCCACCACGGTTGGGGTAATAAAGCTCAGTACCGGGTTTTCCATGCCGCCAAACGGGAAGCTGGGCGGTAAGATCAGTAAGTCGTAACGGCCCCAGCGGTAGTCACCGTACAGCTGTTCAGTGGCATCGATCATTGCCTGGGTGCTGGCAAATTCTTCGGCCGAGGCGTTAAGAATATAAGGCTCGGCATAAATGCCGGTTTGCTCACTCATGGCTTTAAATTCTAAATCACCGGCGGCTATGGCAATTAAGTAAGCCGGAATAGCCTGCGGCATAACAAACTGGTAATCGCCATCGCGAATCATGCCCGGTTCATTATTGGCACTCATAATAGCCAAAACATCGTCACGGGTTTGAATGCGTGCGCTGTATGTCATGCGCACGGCCGGGGTGTCCTGAATGGGGATCCAACTGCGGGCATGAATGGCCTGGTTCTGGCTAAACATAAAGGGCGTGGTTTTACCGGCGGTTTGCTCTGGCGTTAACCACTGCAGGCCAGAGGCTTTATCGGTAGAGCTGTAGTAAATACGCAGCGTTTGCGCCTGAAAGGTCGGGCTGATTGTAAGCTTGCTGCCCAGCACCGCATCGCGCTGCCCCAGTGTAAAAGGCACTTTTTGCCAGTTACCGTCGGCACGTTTAGCGTAAATACGGTCGATAACCAGATCACGGGTGTCCAGATATACCGTGTTGCCAGTGTTGTTTAGCCAGTTAAGTTGTAAATCGGCAAAGCCGGTTAGGGCTTTTTGCTCAAAGTTAACGGCTAAATCCAGGTGCAGGTGCTTTACTGTTACGGCATCAAAGTTGGCGTAGGTATAGGCATCGGTAGCGGCCAGAGTATCGGTAGCGACAAAAGCATAGCTGCTGCAGAGCAGGGCCGTGCTAAGGGGAAGCAGGCGTACAGACATGGTGTTTCCTTAAAATCGAAAGAAAGCAGAGTGTAAAGGCAAACTCAGGCCAAATACAACTGTACAAATAGTAACAACTTAAACGGCAAAGCTTTGCTGTAATGCGCTTTAAACAAAACACGAGGTTTATATGAAATTAGCCACTATTACTGCCGCTTTGGCATTTACGCTTACTGGTGCTGTACAGGCCAGCCCGTTACCGGATTTTCCGTTTATTAATGTTACCGGTGCTGCCAAACTGGAAGTTGCACCAGACAAAGCCCGCATTCAGTTTGTGATCCGCCAAACCGCAGATAAAGCCGATGCCGCTACTGAAGCTGTGTACAAACAGGGCCGTGATTTAATGCAGTTTCTGGCCAAGCAAGGCATTACCGAAGCCGACATTGACGCCGCCCAGATTAACAAAGAAGCGCTGTTTAAAGACTACAACGACAGAGCCATAACCGGCTACGAAGCCAGCCAGCCTATAGTGGTAACGCTGAACCAATTGACCAACTATGTTGCGGTAATGGATTACTTGTTTAAACAGCCGCAAATTTTTTCTATCAGTGGTAGTTTTGACAGCAGCCAGCGCGAACAATACGAGCAGCAGTTAAGTGAAAAAGCCGGTGCTGATGCCCGCAGCCGGGCCAATAGTTTAGCTGCGGCGCAAGGCGTTAAAATCAGTTCTGTATTTGCTATCAGTGAGGCATCAGGCTGGGGGGCTATGGCCGGTGATTTTGGTTTTGGCGCCGGCTCGGTAAGCTATGGCGCTATGCGTAAAGCCGACATGGCAGAAAGTAGCAGCAGTAACTTAATAGTGCCAAAACATATTCAGTTAGAAAAATCAGTGAATGTAATTTATAAAATTAAGCCCTGATCCAGGCTGTTTGTCTCAATGCTGTCGTGTCCGGGCCGGCAATAGGCTAAGGTAAGTACTTATCTTAGCTTATTTGAGGAAACCTGATGACACTTCAGTTCGGCCCTTTGCTGGTAACTGCGGTTACCGCCAGCCTGTTAGTGGCGTCGTGTTCAAAGCAGAATACGCCGCCACCGCCACCGGAAGAGCAACCCCTGCTACAAACCAGTTTTAACGCCAATTTCGCCGGTTATTTTCAGAAAATTGCCTCAGATGAAATGCAAGGCCGCGCCCCGGCGACTAAAGGTGAAGAAAACACCGTGCAGTATCTGGAGCAACAGTTCGCCCGCATTGGTTTAACACCGTACAGCGGTGACAGCTATCGCCAGAGCGTACCCGTGGTGCAAATAGACCCGGTTAAAGTATCGGCATTAACGCTGACCGATAACAGCGGCACCAACACTACACTGACTTATAAAACCGATATGATGGCCTGGTCTACCCGGATGTTGGGGCAAATTGATGTTGCTGACAGCGAAGTAGTGTTTGTCGGTTATGGCATAGTGGCACCGGAATATAACTGGAATGATTACGCCGGTTTAGATGTAAAAGGCAAAACCGTGGTAATGCTGGTAAATGACCCCGGCTACGCCACACAAGACCCAGAGCTGTTTACCGGCAACGCCATGACATACTACGGCCGCTGGACGTACAAATACGAAGAAGCCGCCCGCCAGGGTGCCGCTATGGCGCTGATAGTGCACGAAACCGATGCTGCCAGCTACGGCTGGAATGTGGTGGCGGGTACTTCGCCAATACGTTTTGAGCTGGCTAACGACAACAAGAACCTGCATAAAACCGAAGTAGAAGGCTGGCTATCACTGGATGCTGCCGAAAAACTGTTCGCAGCCAATGGCACTTCACTGGAGCAACTGCGTCAGCAGGCGCTGAGCAAAGATTTTAAGCCGGTACCACTTAACGCCAAAGCGGCGGTTAGTATTAGCAATAATTTGCGTGAGCTTAGCTCCAGCAATGTTATTGGCTATATCGAAGGCAGTGAAAAGCCCGATGAAGCCGTGATTTATATGGCGCACTGGGATCATTTCGGCCTGGATTTCAGCCGCCCGGACGATAAAGTATTTAACGGTGCTCAGGACAATGCCGGTGGCGTTGCCGCCTTACTGGCCCTGGCCGAGCAGTTTAAAGCCGGCCCGCCACCTAAGCGCTCAGTCGCGTTTTTAGCGGTAACGGTAGAAGAGCGCGGCCTGCTGGGTTCAGCCTGGTATGCGAATAACCCGTTATTTGCCTTAGATAAAACCGTTGCCGGTATTAATATGGATGTGATTAACGTATACGGCCCAATGCGCGATGTGATGGTGTTTGGCTATGGCAGCTCAGAGCTGGAGCCGATACTGGAAAAATACGCTAAAGCACAAAACCGTTATACTGCACCAGAGCCGACACCGCAGGATGGTTTTTACTACCGCTCAGATCACTTTAACCTGGCGAAAAAAGGCGTGCCTATGCTGTATGCCCGCGGCGGTGTAGACAGCTTTGAACATGGCAAAGACTGGGGCCTGGAGCAGCGGCGTATTTATGTGCGCGATTACTATCACAAAGTAAATGATGAGTTTGACCCCAACTGGGATTTACGCGGTGCGCAGCAGGATTTACACCTGTACTATCAGGTAGGGCACGAGTTGGCCAACAGTAATAGCTGGCCAAACTGGCATCAGGGTAAGGAGTTCCGCGCCGTGCGTGATGCGTCTTTACAGCAGTAATAACGCCAATGGCACCTGTGGGCAGTTTGCTGCAGGTGCCCCGATGGTTTGTGAAAAGTATTGTTTGTAAAACGCATTGCCGCTGAAAAGCACAACATAAAAAAAGGGCTGAATCATGGTGTCGAAGTTGGGCTGGCAGTTAGTACAGCTAGGTCGCAAGTTGTGGGTACGTACCGTGGCTTTTGCTGTGCTGGCACTGTTTTCAGCGTTAGTTGCTGTGCTGGTTCAGGATTATATACCAGAAGCGCTGTCGGACATTATCGGCGCCGGTGCTGCTGGAAATATCCTTAATATACTGGCCTCCAGTATGCTTACTGTTACCACCTTCTCACTCAGTGTAATGGTGGCGGCGTATAGTGCATCCAGTAAAGATGTATCGCCGCGTGCGACCCGTTTGTTAATGGAAGACAGCACCACACAAAATGCACTGGCAACTTTTGTTGGTTCGTTTTTATTCAGCATTGTCAGCATTATTTTGCTTAATACCGAAGTGTATAATCAACGTGGCCGGGTGGTGCTGTTTCTGGCTACTATTTTAGTGATTGTGCTGATTGTTGTGATGATCCTGATTTGGATCAGTCATTTATCCAGCCTGGGTCGGGTAGGCGAAACCGCCGGTAAAGTGGAAGATCAGGCTTATGCTGCGTTAAAACGGCACAATAAATATCCCTGGATGCAAGCACAGCCGCTACAGAGTTTGCAGCAGATCCCAAAGGATGCCAAACCTGTGCTGACAAATACCATCGGCTATTTACAGCTTATTGATATTAAAGCCATTAATAAGTGGGCAGCAGAAAACAACTGCCAAGCCTATGTGGCAGTGCGCCCCGGCGTATTTGTTGAACCCTGCCGGCCACTGCTGTGGCTTAGCCCGGCACCGGCAGATACCAGCTCGGTACCGCTGGATGCGTTTTGCATCAGTAACTACCGCACTTTTGATCAGGACCCGCGTTTTGGTTTGCTGGTACTGGCTGAAATTGCCTCTAAAGCCTTATCACCGGCGATTAATGATCCCGGTACTGCCATCGAAATTATTGGCCGGGGTATGCGGGTGTTAAGTAACTGGCAGGCCCCATCGATGGATAACGCAACGATACAATATCCGCAGGTATCGGTGTTACCGCTGTCACTCACCGATTTATTTGATGATTTTTACACCCCGATTGCGCGTGATGGCGCCGCTATGCTGGAAGTGCAAATTCGCCTGCAAAAAAGCCTGCTGGCATTGGCCGGGCAGCGGGCAGAGTTTCGCCCGCATACACAACGCCATTCGGCAGCCGCGCTGGCCCGTGCTGAACATGCAATGGCCTACAGCGAAGATATTAAAACGTTAAAAGCGCTGCACCAGCAGCTGTGCGATAGCTAGCGCCATAACTCATTCCGCATTTAGCGCCACAGCCGTAAAGCGCCGCCAGCCAATGCTGTATTGCCTGTTGCATAAGCTGTACCTTTGTCTGCTGCCGGTTTTAAGTATAGGTATGTCAGTGAAAACAGCTGGTAAAGCGAGTTAAAAACGCTATAGTTTTGGTACGTCTAAGCTAACAAGAACAATACGTTATGCAAAAATATCTGACGGAAATACGCTGGGGCATTATTTTTACCGCTGTGATGCTGCTGTGGATATGGGCCGAGCAGTTGACAGGCCTGCATGGCCGGCATATTGCGCAGCACGCCACCTACACGAATTTATTCGCTATACCGGCAATACTGGTTTATGTGCTGGCGCTTAGGCAAAAAAAGCAGCGCGATTATAATGGCATTATGAGCTGGAAGCAGGGCATGCAAGCGGGGTTGCTGATTACCTTAGTGGTGGTATTGTTAAGCCCGGCTGCGCAGTGGCTTGCGCATATGGTTATTAGCCCGAACTATTTCCTCAACATGCAGGCCTATGTTGTAACACAAGGCATGATGACGACGGAGCAGGCTTTAGAGTACTTTAGTTTAACTAACTATATGCTGCAAAGTGTAATCGGCGCCGCCATTATGGGCGTGCTTACCTCGGTGATAGTGGCGTTTTTTCTGCGTAGTAAAGGTTAACCCTGATGTTGAATGTCGCTCAATTAATGAGTACCAAACCGGTGAGCGTATCGCCGGACGATACCTTATCGGTGGTAAAACAGATTTTTGATAACGTTAAATTTCACCATGTGCTGGTGGTGGAAAAAGGCATTTTGCTGGGAGTGTTGTCTGATCGTGATTTATTTAAAGCTTTAAGCCCGCATATTGGTACCGCTGCAGAAACACCGCGCGACTTAGCTACATTAAATAAAAAAGTGCATCAGGTTATGCTGCGAAAGCCGGTTACTTTGCAGCCACAGGCGAAAATAATGGACGCTATTCATCTGTTTAACACCGAAGGCGTATCCTGTATTCCTGTGGTAGACAGCCAAAACCGGCCGCAGGGTATTTTAAGCTGGCGCGATATTATCCGCACGCTGGACCGCACCGATAAGCGCACTGCGCAGTAACTGCTTGTTGGGGGTAGCCAGATTTCTGGTGAGGGAACCAATTTGCTCTAAGCTAACCGTTGCAGGCCAGGATGGCCGAATCGAGCCCCCATGGATGGGTTTACGGCGTGTTAGCGTGGGCAAACTGGTTTCCGCCACACCGAACTACAATGCCTTTACTGCTTTATCACCGCCCGGCAGTGAATAGCGCATAATGCGTAAAAACACCGTGCTGTATTGGCGCACAAAGCTGCCGGTATTGTATGGAATAGCATATTTTGCCGCTATTGCCTGCACCTGCTTTGCCATAGCAGGGTAGTGCCGTGCCGGGATATCAGGGAATAAATGGTGCTCTATCTGGCAGCTTAAATGGCCGGTTAAAATATGCAGCCAGGTAGGGCCGGTAAAATTAGACGAACCCAGCATTTGCCGATAGTACCACTGGCCACGGCTTTCGCCCTCGCACTCTGTAGCATTAAAGGCATACACCTCTTTGGTAAAGTGGCCGCAAAAAATCACTGTGGATGTCCACAAATTGCGGATTAAATTCGCCAGCAAGTTACCGCACAATACCCACAACCACATGGGCCCGGCGATAAGCGGGAAAAATACATAGTCTTTAACCAACTGCCGCGCACCTTTGCCAAAAAACGCTTTTTTCAGTTCGCTGTCGCTAACCTGAGTGTGGCGATCGGCCTTCTTTTTACCGGCAAAAACGCGCTGCGCTGCCAGTTCGTGATACGACACGCCCCATTGGAATAACATGCTTAGCAGCAGGTAAGTGCCACCTTGCCACAGGTTACGCAGCCGCCAGCGAAAATCATTACTTAAGCGCAGCAGGCCGTAACCAAAGTCGCGGTCTTTGCCGATAATATTAGTGTAAGTGTGGTGCTCAAAGTTGTGTGTGCGCTGCCATGAGCCAGCATCGCAGGCAATATCCCACTCGTAACGTTTGGAATGCAGCACCGGGTCATTCATCCAGTCATATTGACCATGCAGCACATTGTGGCCAATTTCCATATTGTCGAGAATTTTTGCCAGCGCTAACAGCAGCACACCTGCCAGCCAGAGCCAGGGCGTAATAAAGCCCAGCACCAGTAAAATACGACCGCTGAGTGCGCTTAAGCGTTGTACCAGCAATACACGGCGGATATAGCGTGCATCGGTATCACCCAATTGCGTCTGCACCTGCTGTTTTATATTATCCAGCTCTTGCTCAAGCGCGGTAAATTGTTCGGTGGTTAGTTTCATAAAAAGTCCTGTTACAGCTTAATCACTAATTCGGTTACCGGTTGGCTGACACACAGCTGAATTTGTTCGGCGCCGTGGCCGCTTAGAGCACCGCTGCGGATATCACGCACCTGGCCTGACACTTTGTCGCACACGCATTGAAAACACACGCCCATACGACAGCCAAAACGCGGCGCTAAACCATGCTGCTCGGCGTTTTGTAATAAGCTCTGCTGTGGGTTTAGCGTAACCTGGGTGCTGATGCCAGCGCGGATAAAGCTGGCGCTTAACTGCAGGCCAGCCGCCATGTGTTCTGCAGGCGCTGCTATAGCTAAGCCAAACTGCTCTTGCCGGATCTGCGCTGCACTTACGCCGCTATTAGTAAGCGCCGTGCGTATCTGCTGCATAAAACCCGCCGGGCCACACAGATAAAACTGCTTGCTGCTGTTAGTCATCAGCTGTTGTTGCAGGGTTTCAGCAGGCTCGGTGCGGCTGTCAGATAACGTTAAGGTAAATAGTGGTTGGCGTGCTGCCAGCTGTGTCAGCTCGCTAAGCAAGGCGGCGTTTTCACTGCCGCGACAGCGATAAAACAAGCTTACCGGCGCTAACCAGTGGCGCTGGCTTAACAGCATGGCAGCAACGGGCGTTATGCCAGATCCTGCGGCCACAAATACTGCGGCCGTGGCCGGTTGTTGCCAGTAAAAATCGCCCTGCGCTTTGCTGATATTGACCACAGCACCATTTTTCAGCTGATTTAATAACGGCGTAAATTCACCGGCGCGGTTAATTTTGCAACACAGCTGTATGTGTTGCTGGCTTTGCCACAGGCTAAGTGGCGAGCAAATACTAAAAGGCCGGCTGATATAGCGGCCATTGTGCTGCAGTGTTAATAACACATGTTGCCCCGGCACAAAGCCTGGCCAGCGGCCTGACACGTTAAAGCTAAGCTGCAGCATATCTGCCGTTTGCCATTGCCGGCACAGCAGGCTGGCACGGTATTGGCCAGGTAAAAAGCCCGATGCTAAGCGCTGCAATAGCGGCAGAAAGTACAGCGTTAACGAGCTCTGGTTGCCCAGCATTAAACAAAAGTTACGCCAAAGGCGGGATAAAAATGGCTTCACTACGGGATCACGCTATTAGTTTATTTCAGCGTACAGTTGTACACTAAAATGGCTGGTTTGGCCAGTTCGTAGTGGCGGTGCTTGGTGTTTATTGGATTAAGTTACTGAATATGATTAGTTAATTTTTTTAATTTGTGATGCTAAAGAATTTTTTCAGCGAACGATTGTGCGCTGTGGTTGTTATCCGTTGTATGCTGAAGGTGTTGGGTTTAGCTTAAAACCGCCCCAACTATTACAACTGCTTAGCTAGCGATTTAGTCTTGGCAGCAAAACAACTTGATTGCAATGGCCACCCGGTTTAGCGTATCAACAGAGTTGACAGGGGGCCGGTAGTACTTAAGGTATAAAAAATGCAAACAGTACAACATTGCAAAGTGTTATTTGAGGATCATTCATTGCGGGTGATATCAAAACGTTACGCTGCTTCCACCATTTTTAAACCACACTATGATAAGCAGTCACGTATTACCTTAACACTTAACGGCGCAGTAGCAGAAGATGTTGCGCAGCAGTCGGCGGTGGTGATGTCGGGTGACATCCTGTTGAAGTCATATCAGACGCGCCATGAAAACCGCTATTGCGCGGCGGGTGCCACCCATATCACCATTGAACCGCAAATGCATGGTGACGACGGTCTACATGACAAAGTGGATATAATTGGCTGGCAGTTGCAAAAGGGAAACCTGGCTTTATTACATACTGCAGCAGCTATTGACGCTGCAGTGGCGGGCAACGGTGCTGCACTGCACGTCACCATCGGCGATATCTGTGCTGCTGCCGTGGGCATGTTACAACGGCGGCCTAAGCCACCGGCCTGGCTTAATCTGTTAAAAGCACAGATAGAGGAGACGGGGCTGGTTGGGATCAACATATCAGATTACGCCAGCTCAGTTGGAGTGCATCCGGCACATATATCCAGGTTATTTCATAGTTGTTTTGGTACTTCTATCACCCTGTTTGCGCAGTCTCATGCCGTTAAGCGGGCACTACAACTGCTGCTAACTCAAACCAGTCTGGCGGACATTGCAGTTGCGGTGGGATTTTATGATCAAAGCCATATGTGCAGGGTGTTTCGCCGTGCAACGGGCCATACGCCCGGCTATTATCAGCGTCTATGGTTGCAGGCTGACTGTTAAGATCGTCCTATACCCTGGGGATAAAACTGGCATTATTACGACCTGATCATGCCTAAAAGGAAGAGTTATGTTTCAATTCGGTCGCCTTATTGTACCCTGCTTGATGATATCTTTGCTGTCAGCCTGTAGCTATAAATCGTCAGCGCAGCCTAAACAGCTAATGGTTGCGTCAGAAGTGGATACGTTGATAAATAGTTTTCTGGCGCAAACTGGTGTATCTGTTGGGGTTGGGGTGGCAATTTATACGCCTGAAGGAGTTTATGTTCAGGGCTTCGGTCAGGCCAATGTCAGCGGCGAAGCAGTAAAACCGGATACTGCATTCTATATTGCTTCTTCAACCAAGTCGTTTGTGGCGCTGAGTATGAACAACCAGCACCAGCAAGGCAAAATTAATCTCGATAGCAGCTTAGCCACCTTTGCACCTCAAGTTCCATGGCCAGCGGCTATTAAGCCGGAGCAGGTAACATTAAGATCACTGCTGGCGCATACCTCGGGCATAAAAAATGATGCCATTGCTATTCGTAGTGCTTATACCGGCGATTCTACCCCTGAGGTGTTATGGCAACTTTTGCAGACATCTTCAGTTAATACCAATGCACCACTGGGCACATTCAAATACACCAACACGGGTTATAACATCCTGACGACACTGACTGATAAACAGCTGGCAACCCACTGGCAGCAGCTTATTACGGCAGAAATTATCCAGCCCGCAGGTATGACACATACAACAGCCTATATGTCGGAAGCCGTAGCCGCAGGCTGGTCAATTGCCAGCCCCTTTTTGCTAACGCCAGATGGTAAGTCGGTACAAGCGTTGGCATTAGATAAGCAGGACAATACCATGCACTCCGCTGGAGGTATGCTAATGAGCTCCGCTGATGCTCTGTTATGGCTGGAGCTGATGATTAGGGAGGGCTGCGTCGGTAGTAAGCAAATATTGCCAGCCGCTGTTGTCCGGCAAACCCGTTTGCCATTGGCCAGCGTGGACCAGACATTTGGCGATTACCAACGTGAGGATTATGGACTTGGTTGGTATATTGCCCGTTACTCCGGACAGCCTATGTTACAGCATTTTGGCAGTTTCTCAGGCTTTCGGTCTCATGTTTCTTACCTGCCAGAGCGTGAGGTCGGTGTGGCTGTATTTACCAATGAGGCTTTGGTCGGCTCTTTCCTGCCAGACGCGATTGCCAACTTTGTTTACGACAAGCTTGCAGGCTCGTCCCTCGGTGCTACCGAACGTGCTACACAACTGACACAACAATTTCAAAAGCTGGCAGCGGGTTATGTCAAATCACAGCAGGCTATGGCAGAACGAAAATGGGCGCTTACTTTACCGGTAGAGCATTATGCTGGGCGTTATGTTCACCCTCAGTTAGGTACCTTGTTTATTGATGCAGATGGCAACGTTTTAACAGCAAGGATTGGGTTGTTACAAGGTGTTGCCACAGCTTATCCGCAGGCAGATACAATACGGTTAGCGCTAATACCACCAGGCGGAGAGCTCGTTACCTTTGAATTAGAAAACAGAGCCGTGATCAGCGCTACACTGTTCGATATGCAGTTTGAAAAACAACAGAACTAACACGGATTTATTGCTCTGCCTGCTCCAGGATCACCGGCCCGGTACCTTGCGCTCCCAGCCTGTCTTGCGGATTATACAACGGGCATTTGGTCATGCTCAGGCAGCCACAGCCAATGCAGCCGGTCATGTAATCGCGCAATTTTTGCAGGTAAGCAATCCGCGCATCCAGCATTTGCTGCCAGTTGGTTGATAACAGCTGCCAGTCTTCCACGGTGGGCGTGCGGCTATCGGGCAGGGACAAAAATGCCTGCTTTACCTCTTCCAGGCTAATGCCAACTTTTTGCGCCGCTTTAATCACCGAAATGCGCCGCAGCACCTCTGGCTTGTAACGGCGCTGGTTGCCGTCGTTGCGCCAGCTTTTAATCAGGCCTTTTTGCTCGTAAAAGTGCAGTGTACTTACCTTAACGCCACAACGCTTTGCCACGCGCCCGACACTCCAGGTCGCTTCTGTCGTCTTGCTTATTTCAATCATAGAGTGCCCCGGTATATTTTTTAATTGAATATCAAAAAAGTGCTTTACCTTAACTTAGGTTAAGGTTTTAACCTGCCGGTCGACTTAATGCAAGGAGACAAACTATGTATTTAGAACACGTTAACCTGGTAGTGGCGGATATTGACGCCATGCTGCATTTTTACCGCGCTGCTTTTCCACACTGGCATATCCGTGATGAGGGGCGGGGCGAATGGTATGGCAAGCCACGCAAATGGCTGCACTTTGGCGACGATTATCATTATTTAGCGCTAAGCGATCACGGCGAAGGCGAAAACCGCGAGCTGGCGGGGCATAGCGTTGGTTTTGCCCATTTTGCCTATGTTACTAACAACCTGAATGCCGTTATCGCCCGGCTGAATACCGCAGGTTTCGCCATTGCCAAGCCGGGTGCAGACGATCCTTACCGTAAAAACGTCTATTTCGTTGACCCGGCCGGGTTTGAAGTGGAGTTTGTTGAGTATTTAAGTGATATACCGGCCGAGCGCAATTTAAACCAGGAAAAAGCACGTAAGGAGGCACTATGAGAATTCTTGCTTTTGCTGCCAGTAATAATCCGCAATCGATTAACCAACAACTGGCGCTTAGTGTGGCGCGGTTGCTGCCGCAGGCAGAGGTTTTTAGCTTAAATATTGATGATTACGAGCTACCCATTTATAGCGAGCAGCGCGAGGCCGAGCTGGGTGCGCCGGCAAAAGTAACGGCGTTTTTGCAGCAAATAGCAGAGGCCGACGGCATTATCGTGTCTTTTGCTGAACATAACGGCACTTTTACTGCGGCATTTAAAAACTTGTATGACTGGGCCTCGCGCAGCCAACGGCATATCTTTCAGCATAAACCGGCCTTGTTTTTAGCGGCAGCGCCGGGGCCGGGTGGCGCTCAAAGTGTGCTGCAAGCGGCGGTGCAAGCTGCGCCGTTTATGGGCGCTAAGCTTACCGGTACAGTGTCAGTACCCAACTTTCATCAGGTGTTTGATGCACAGTACCAGCAGGTGAAGCACACGGCGCTGTTTTTGCAACTGCAGCAAGCGGCCCTGACGTTACACCAGCATATTATGCAAAGCAAAGCCGCTTAACTGCGGCTTTTTAAATTACATAATTGAAAGATATAGCCTTGATCAGGATGGCAGTGATAAGGAGAGTTAAGTGATAAAAGTCGCAGTGGTATTTCACTCAGCCAGTGGCAGCACCAGGCAATTGGCCAAAGCGGTAGCTGCCGGCACACTTTCAGTGCAGGGCGTCGCTGTGATTCAGGCCGAAATTATCGGCACCGATATTAGCGCAGGGCGGTTTCGCAATAACCGATTGCTTGAACAATTAGACAGGGCGGATGCAATAGTATTTGGCTCACCCACTTATATGGGTTCTGTATCGGCGCAGTTTAAAGCCTTTGCCGATGCCACCAGCGAGCGCTGGGAAACGCAATTATGGGCCAATAAAATTGCCGCTGGCTTTACCATAGGCAGCAACTTTAGCGGTGATCAGCTGCATACTCTGCAGTACCTGCAAGTGTTTGCTAATCAGCATGGCATGCTATGGGCCGGGCTGGATATTCCCGGCAACCAGGACGGCGGCGGGCTTAACCGGCTGGGGGCGCAATCCGGCGTTATCGCCCAATCAGCAGACGGGGTGTTACACGAAACCGATTTACTTACCGCGCAATACTTAGGCCAGCGTGTAGCGCAAGTCAGCAAAAAATTTGCCGGGTAAAGGTGCTGGGCAAACGTATTGATGTGTTGAATTCGTCGGCCACGGCACATACTTACGTTATAGCTAATGCTAGTTTTTTATTTTGGGTGTAGTGAATCACACTTAACTGCATTGCCCCCTTAAAGATTGGAGATTGTTATGGCAGGTGGTTGGTCACGGGATGGCGCCATTCAGGATCAAATAGACGCCAGCGTTGACGAAGCTGTGCAGCGCGCACGCAGCCGATTAAGTAATGGTGAAAGCGCGCTGAACTGTGAAGAATGTGATCAGGTTATTCCAGAACAACGGCGTAAGGCAATTCCCGGCGTGCAGCTTTGTGTTGCTTGTCAAACCGCACTGGAAAAGCAGGATGCGCAGTCGGGTGGTATTAATCGCCGTGGTAGTAAGGATAGTCAACTGAGATAAACTTATAAGCGTTGATTCTTACACATAAAAAAACTACATATAAAAAAACCGCTGCCCGGCAGCGGTTTTTGCGTTACATGCTAAAGGTTATAAACCCAGCTTTTTCGGCATAGCCGGGGCTTTGCTGTGATCTTTTGGCGGGTTGGCTTTTAGCTCTTTTAGCGTATGCGCTATGGCACGCTCTAACTGCACATCACGGCCTTTGTTTACCGCTATCGGATCCAGTTCTACCTCGATATCCGGTGCTACGCCTTCGTTTTCTACCCGCCACTCGCCATCTGGTGTATAGAAACGGAAGAACGGCACAACGTGGAAACCACCATCTATCATAGCGGGGTTAGTGGAAATACCAATTAAGCCACCCCAGGTGCGTGTACCGATAGTTTTACCCAATTCCAGGCGTTTAAACGCCCAGGGCAAGAAGTCACCGCCTGAACCGGCGTCCTGATCAATCAGCATGGTTTTCGGGCCGTAAATGCCGCCGCCTGGTGTGGTAAACACTAAACCATCACGGTCTTTCCAGCCAGATAAAAACTGCCGGCCAAGAATTTCAGTAATATAGTTTGCCGCCTGGCCGCCACCGTTTTTACGCTCGTCAATAATCACTGCCGGTTTATCGGTTTGTGCGAAGAACATGCGGTTAAAAAAGTAAAAACCGCCATCTGCTGTGTTAGGCAGGTAAACGTAGGCCACTTTACCATCGGTTTTTTCTGCTACCAGTTGACGGTTTTGTTCTACCCAGTGCCATAAGCGCAGCTGGCTGTCGTTGGCTACCGGCTCTACGGTAATGTTGCGGCGGTTTAATCCTTTGTCATTGTCGGCAATGCTTAGCACTACCTGTTTGCCCAGGGTGTTATCCATAAAGGCGTGGATATTGTCAGAGGCGTTAAGCTCTCTGCCGTTAACGGCCAGCAGGTAATCACCGGCTTTGGCACTGGCGCCCGGTACATTTAGCGGTGCTTTTAAGAATGGGCTCCAGCGATCGCCCTGATAGATGGTTTTAAACTGATATTTACCATTGCTTATAGCAAAATCGGCACCGAGCAAGCCAGCTTTGGTCGCGCTTTCCTGGTGTACATCGCCACCACCAATGCGGTTATGGCCAACCTGTAACTCTGCAATCATTTCTACCAGTACATCGTTTAAGTCTTCGCGCCGCTGTACATGCTTTAGCATCGGCTGGTATTTGTCATATATGGCCTGCCAGTTTATGCCGTGCATTTTTGCATCATAAAAGTACTCTTTTTGCATGCGCCAGGCGTCGTTAAAGATTTGCTGCCATTCCTGTGCAGGGTCAACAAAGCTGCGTACTTCAGCCAAACCAACCGCTTTGGCGTCTGGTTTGGCTTTGGCATCGCCTACCTGCAGTGCATTGGGCATGCTTATTAGTAGCAGCTTTTTGCCATCGTCGCTCAGGTTGTAGCTGGCCAGATTGTCTTTAACCTGTTTGGCTTCTTTCTCTTCAAAGTCAAAGCGATATAAGCTGCCATTGTTCGGACTGCGCTGAGCCGGCGGCTCATTGCTGATACCGGGTTGCGTGCGTTCTACATAAAATAGCGCACCGTCATCCGCCACGCTTAAACTGTCGTAGTTGCGCTCGGCTACCGGTAAGGCGACGATACGGTCTTGCAAACCAGAAAAATCAATTTTCACCGCTTTTACTGCTGCTTTGTCATCATCTTTATCTGTTTTGCTCTCTTTTTTATCTGCTTTGCTCTCTTTTTTATCTGCTTTTTGCAATGGCTCATCACCGGTTTTCGGTAGCAAAGGCGATTTACCATCGGCGGCCAGTACATAGGCATAAATGGCTTTACGTACTGGTCGCTCCTGGGTGGATAAATCTAATCCAACCTGAGACGGGCCTGTGTTTACTGAAGCGGTAAAGTACAAGTAATCCTGAGTAAATACCGGGTCGTCTGCGTGGCTTAAACCATCGGTAATTTGGGTAGCTTTATTGGTGTTAAAATCGAACAGCTTAATCTGGCTGAAATAGTTTGCGCCCGATACGGTGTAAGCTAAATAGCGGCTGTCGGGTGAGAACGATACATTAAAGCCGTCGCGCCGCGCTGAGGTATCCAGCTTTTGGCTGCGTTTGGTTTTAAGGTTAAACGCATACAGGTTTAAATGGTTGTCGTGATAAGCAATCAGGTTACCGTCTGGCGAGAAGCTTAGCAGGTTAAAGTAACCGCTATCTGACAACGCAAAAGTTTCTGCGGCGCTTAAGCCATCCTGTGCCTGCAGCACCAACTGGTGTTTGTTGCCAACATCAGAAATATAAGCCACTTTGCTGCCGTCGGGGCTCCACAGGCCATCAAATTCATTAACGCCACTGCTTTGCGTAAGATTACGGCTGCTGCCATCTTTTACCGGCACGGTAAACACGTCGCCGCGGGCGCTTAGCACTACACGTTGGCCGGTAGCCGACAAACGGGCACGGGTAAGAGTTTTGCTGGCGTCTTTCCACTGTGGCCGCAATTGGGCTGACTGGGTATTAATATTTACTGTTAATGGTGAGCTTTGGCCGCTGCTGATATCAAGCTTGTGCAAAAAGCCACCGGCTTCATACACTATAGTATCGCCGTGGCCTGCGGCGCTGCTTAAATCCCAGTCGGTATTGTTAGTCAGTTGCGTTACCTGTTTATCGCTGTAACGGAACAGGTTAACGGCTTTATTATCGCGATCTGACAGGAAATACACGGTATTACCCAGCCAGAATGGGTTAAATTCATTGGCGTTAGGGTGGGGGATTTTCTCCAACTGCTGTTTTTCTAAGTCGATAATCCAAACCGGTGGTGTACTGCCACCGCGGTGTAAACGCCAGCCACTGGCGCCGCTGTACGCCATATTGTTGGGTCGGTACGCCAGCTTTTTGCCGTCACTGCTTAAATCGCCCTCAAATGCTACCGCTTGCATCAACTGCTGTGGGTAGCTACCGTCAACACTTACCTGATACAACTGGTTGCTGCGGCTGTTAGCAATTTCACGGTTAGAGGCAAAAATAACGCTTTTGCCATCCGGGCTCCAGCCGTTTACGGTATCTGCGCCCG
Organism: Rheinheimera hassiensis; assembly: GCF_022436675.1. Taxonomy (GTDB): domain Bacteria; phylum Pseudomonadota; class Gammaproteobacteria; order Enterobacterales; family Alteromonadaceae; genus Alishewanella; species Alishewanella hassiensis. Next base: position 285,833 of record NZ_JAKUJZ010000002.1, read on the forward strand.
GGTGAAAGGTCAGCCGTGTGGCTGCGCCGCCGCTAACCGGCATAATGTACACATCGGTGTTATTGTCATAACTGGCAGAAAAGGCAATCCAGTTACCATCGGGAGAGAACTTCGGTGCAAATTCATTGGCTGGGTGGCTGGTTAACTGACGTGGGTTCTGGCCATTTTTATCGCTAAGCCAGATGTCGCCGCCATAAACAAAAGTAAGGTGATCTGCTGAAATATCCGGCTGATGCAGCAAGCGGGTGCCATCATTGGCAAAGGCGGAGCCGCTGGCCAGCGCACAAAACAGTGCAAGGTAACGTGGTTTAAACATGATGTATCCTTGTTATGGTTCTGATTCGAGCACAAGTAAAGCACATTGTGTTGCTGCGGCAAAACATCAGGTTGTAACAGTTAGTGTCAAAGCGGAATCTTTTTCTGCTGCGATAGTCAGATAGCTGGTATAGATTAAAGGAAGCAGAAATATGAATACAAAAGGCTTATTGGATCAGTTATTTAAGCAAGGTTCTGAGTTACTGTCTGGTAAAGGCAGCAACCCGAAAAGCGCAGCAAGTGGTTTAGGTGGCTTGCTATCCGGTAAAGGCGGTGCTGCGCTGGGCGGCGGGGCTTTAGGGCTGCTGCTTGGCAGCAAAGCTGGCCGTAAAATGGGTGGCAAAGTGCTAACGTACGGTGGGTTAGCTGCACTGGGTGTAGTAGCTTATAAGGCTTACAGCAACTGGCAGCAACAACAGGGCAATAGTGTGTCGCAGGCACAGCCGCAAACGATTGACCGCTTACCGCCACCGCAGGCCGAGCAACATAGCCACGCTATTTTGCGTGCCATTATTGGTGCAGCCAAGGCCGACGGCCATGTCGATGATAAAGAGCGCGAGCTGATTGATAACGAAATAGCCCGTTTAACCAATGATGGTGAGCTACAACACTGGTTTGATGCCGAACTGAAAAAACCGCTGGATCCGGCTGAAATAGCCCGCAGCGCTACAACGTCTGAAATGGCAGCAGAAATGTACCTGGCCAGTGTGCTGGTAGTAGATGAAGAAAACTTTATGGAGCGCAGTTACTTAACCGAGCTGGCTAACCAGCTGAAACTGCAACCGGCATTAAAAACAGAACTGGAACAACAGGCCAGGCAAGCTGCGGCGGCTGATCGTTTTTCCTAGTATTTTATCGCTTATTTTGTCAGCTTTATTTACAATATAAGCCAAGGGTTGATTTTTCTTGGCTTATATTATTGATTTTTAATAATTTATAATTGTGGCGCGATATTTGCTTAAATATGGCAGTAGTAATTCAGTAGTACATAAGAAGGATGCTGTTTATGTTGAAGAAAGCCATTGTTTCAATGTTGTTATTGTCTGTGTCATGCTTTTCCTACGCTGGCCTGATCGGTGCCGATTTCCGCGCAGATTCCGACTTACCCGATAATAGTTCACGAGGTGCTAAAAGTTACCAAAGCCTGGCTCAGGTTATTGGTGCCGGTGCTGAGTTAAACTCTGATGATTTCGTTGCTAACCCTTCAGGTTGGGGCGGTGGTGTGGTGTGGATGGATTTTGATCCGTTAAACAGTGTGCTGACATTAACTTCGCAAGACAGCTGGGACTTCCAGACATTTGATGCCTGGATGAGCAATATCGCTTTTAGCCAGCCTGGAGAGTTTATTACCGGTCTTTCTCTGCTGAGCAATAACCTGGTAACAAACGGTATTCAGCCAGTGTTGTTATACACTGCCAACAGCCTGCATATTTCTTACAGCAGCGAGTCGGTCTTTAATTTTACCGGTGGCCAGGCAACATTTTTGGTGCAAACTGCGCTGCAGCCAGCCGCTGTACCAGAGCCTGCGTCGCTGGCAATTTTTGGCCTGGCATTATTAGGTTTAGGTGTTGGCCGCAGAATGTCACGCCGTTAATTAATGCACCCGCTTATTAATAAAAAAGCCCCCGTTTTTCGGGGCTTTTTTATGCCTGGCGGTTTTACCTTATTATGGCGCTGTTTTGCATAGTTATTTCATCAAATATATACTGCAACAGCTTTTTACAAATCTTCATATTTATTCTATTCCGCTCGGTAAAAAATATGCTATTTTACTGGCGTTTAATCTTATTTCCTCTGCTTATTACATAACATTCCCGCGTGATCCTGCCGCAGCCCGTATTACTGCTTGCAGTTAAAGGCGGCCAGCTTAAAGGTACTTGTATGACAAGAACGTCATTATCTTCCGGTGCAGCTAAGTTAACAGCTGTCGTGTTTTCACTGGGCTTGCTGAGTGCCTGCTCGGAACCTTCTGTAGTGTCAGATGCCGGCGCGGGTGGCATGCCGCCAGCGACGGTAAATGTGCAAACCGTAGAATTAAAAACAGTACCGCTGCTGATAGAAAGCCCGGCTTTACTGGCAGGTTCACGCGAGGTAGAAATTCGTGCCCGGGTGTCTGGTATTTTAGAAAAACGTAATTTCACCGAGGGTGCGACGGTTAAAGCTGAACAGACATTATTCAGCCTTGATGCGGCGCCTTTTCAGGCGGCAGTTAACCGTAATAAAGCTGAACTAGCGGCGGCACAAGCACGCCGGGCGCAGGCCGAACGCACACTTAAACGGCTGGATAAACTGCGCAAAGACGGCGCAGTATCTCAGCAAAGCTATGATGATGCGTTGTCGGCATTAGATGTTGCCGGTGCAGATGTGAAAACGGCAGAGGCCATTTTGCAGCAGTCACAGTTGCAGCTGAACTATACCGAAGTGCGCTCGCCAATCAATGGCGTGGTTAGCCGTGAGCTGGTATCAGAGGGTACTTTGGTATCAGGCCCTGAGCTGCTGTTAACTCACGTTACCCAGTTAGATCCGATGTATGTGCGCTTTTCTGTAGCAGAGCGCGACCAACTGAAACTGCGCGCTGAAGCGCAAAACGGCATGGTTGATTTACCTGAACAATGGCAGGTTAAGCTGCTGCTGGCTGATGGCTCGGTGTATAACCAGGCTGGCGTGGTAGATTTTTCTGATGTCCGCATTAATACCCAAACCGGCACCAGTGAAATGAAAGCTGAAATTGCCAACCCCGATACCTTACTACGCCCTGGCCAGTTTGTGCGCATTCAACTGGAGGGCGCAGTGCGGCATAACGCCATTGTGGTGCCACAAAAAGCCGTGCTGGACAGCGGCACCGGCAAATTTGTGTATCTGTTAGCCGATGGTGAGCAGGGCGGTAAAGTGGCTTTGCCTGCGCCGGTTGAAGTTGGCGAGTGGGTAAAGCTGGATAACGGCAACGGCTGGGTAATTAAAAGCGGCCTGAAAAGTGGCGATGTGGTGATCATCGAAGGTATGGCCCGCATTTTCTTCCCCGGTATGCCGGTGCAACTGGCTGCATCAGCAGCTGACGCAGGTTAACAGGCAAGGATCAGCGTATGTTCTCTCGTTATTTTATTGATCGGCCTATCTTTGCCCTGGTGATAGGTATTTTTATCTGTCTGGCAGGCCTGGCAGCTATGCGTAGCCTACCGGTAGCGCAATACCCCGAAATTGCACCGCCTGTGGTGCAGGTAATGGCAGTGTACCCCGGTGCCTCTTCAGAGGTACTGGAGCAAACGGTAGCGGCGCCGCTGGAAAACGCCATTACCGGGGTAGAGGGCATGATGTATATGTCGTCTACTTCTACCAGTTCAGGCATTACCACCATTTTTATTACCTTTGAAATTGGCACTGACGTTGATCAGGCTGCGGTAAATGTGAATAACCGCGTTAGCAAAGTAGAAGCACGTTTACCTGAGGAAGTTCGCCGCCAGGGCATAACGGTAGAAAAAGGCTCATCGAGCTTTTTACAGGTGTTGGCGTTTTATTCACCTGATGGCAGCCGTGATGATTTATGGACGTCAAACTATGTAACGTTAAACGTGCTGGACCGGTTAAAACGTATTCCTGGTACCACTAACGTGCAGATTTTTGGTGCCAAAGATTATGCTATGCGTATCTGGTTGCGGCCGGATCAGATGAGCCAGCTTAAAGTCACGGTGCCGGAAGTTGCGGCGGCGTTAAGTGAGCAAAATGCCCAGTTTGCTGCCGGTAAAATTGGCGCCACACCAACCTCAGGCGACGCGCAGGAACTGGTATACACCGTTACTGCGCAGGGGCGTTTTTCTACTGCTGAAGAGTTTGAAAATGTCATTATCCGCGCTAACCCGGATGGCAGTACATTACGCATAAAAGATATTGCCAGGGTAGAGCTGGGCTCACGTGATTATGACTTTGTTGGCCAGTATAACGGCCAGTCATCTACGCTGGTGGGTATATTTTTGCAGCCCGGTGCTAATGCCCTGGATGTAGCAGATGAAGTTAACCGAACTATTGCTGAATTAAAGCAGCGTTTTCCAAGCGGCCTGGCTCAGGCGACGCCTTATGACACCACCCGTTTTGTTGAAGTGTCGATCAGTGAAGTGGTAAAAACCCTGGCCGAAGCCATGCTGCTGGTATTTCTGGTGGTGTATCTGTTTTTACAAAACTGGCGTGCTACGTTAATTCCAATTCTGGCGGTACCTATTTCGTTGCTGGGTACTTTTGCCGGTTTGTATATGCTGGGTTATTCGATAAATACACTGACGTTGTTTGGTATGGTGCTGTCGATAGGCATAGTGGTTGATGATGCCATAGTAGTACTGGAAAACGTTGAACGTATTATGCACGAAGAGCATGTATCGGCGCGTGATGCAGCAATTAAAGCCATGCAGGAAGTGTCGGGCCCGGTGGTGGCAATAGTGATGGTATTGTGCGCGGTGTTTGTGCCGATTGCCTTTTTAGGCGGTTTAACCGGTGAGCTGTTCCGCCAGTTTGCCGTAACAATTTCTATCGCGGTAAGTTTATCCGGTGTGGTTGCACTGGTGATGACACCGGCACTGTGCGTGATGATTTTGCGCCATGAACATAAACAAACGGCGAAATTCTTCCTCTGGTTTAACGATTTTTTCCAGCGTATTACCGGTAAATATGTTTCAACTGTGGGGTTCTTCCTGCGCCGTGGTTTACTGGCACTGGTACTGGTAGGCGGCATGATTTTTATCACTGCCGGTATGTGGAAAGCTACACCGGGTTCACTGGTGCCGGATGAAGATCAGGGCTTTTATATAGCCGCAATCTTTTTACCTGACGGTGCCTCACTTGAACGCACGCAAAAAGTCACCGAGCAGGTTATTGCTGCTATCCGCTCTAACCCGGCCAATAAAGATGTGATCAGCTTTGCCGGTTTTGACTTTATCGGCGGTGGTTATAAAAACAGTGCCGCTACTATATTTGTGACCCAGCAAGACTGGAGCGAGCGTGATATCAGTGCCAGCGACCTGGTAAACGAGCTGTTTATGAAAACAGCGGGTATTAATGAAGCATTAGTGCTGGCATTTAACCCACCGCCTATTTTTGGCCTGGGTAATACCGGTGGCTTTGAGTTTTATCTGCAAAACCGTGGTGATGGCGGGCCGGAAAAACTGGCAGAAGCTATGGGTATTATGCAGGGCGCAGCCGGGCAAAGCCCGGTGCTGGCCGGTGTGCAAACACTGTGGCGGCCTAATACGCCGCAACTGAAGGTAAACCTGGACCGTGAGCGCGCCAAAGCCCTGGGTGTGCCGGTAAATGATGCCTTTAACACCCTGGCTGGTACGCTGGGAACTTACTACGTAAATGACTTTAATAAGTATGGTCGTGCCTGGCAGGTGTTAATGTCGGCTGATGCACAGTTCAGGATGAAACCAGACGACATTAACCATATTTACGTTAAAAGCCAAAGCGGTGAGATGATCCCGATGTCGGCACTGGCCGAAATTCAGTACAGCTCGGGTCCGGACAATATGGAGCGCTACAATAACCTGCCCGCGGTAAAACTGCTGGGCAATGCCGCGCCTGGTTACAGCTCTGGCCAGGCGATTGCCGAAATTGAACGTATTGCCAACACTATGTTGCCACCGGATATCAGTTACGACTGGACCGGCAGCGCCTTTCAGGAAAAACGCAGTGGCGGTACTACCGGCTTAGCGCTGGGCATGGCGGTGGTAATGGTGTTTTTAATTCTGGCGGCGTTATATGAAAAATGGTCATTACCACTTTCAGTGTTGCTGGCCATGCCATTTGGTATCTTTGGTGCGCTGGTTGCCGTTTGGATAGCCGGCTTAACCAATGATGTGTACTTCCAGATAGGCCTGGTAACCTTGCTCGGGTTAGCGGCAAAAAATGCCATCTTAATTGTTGAATACGCGCTGATGAAAACGCAGCAGGGTTGGAGTACAGGCACTGCTGCGCTGGAAGCCGCACGTTTGCGTTTCAGGCCCATTATTATGACGTCACTGGCGTTTATTCTTGGCGTTGTGCCGTTGGCATTTAGCAGTGGTGCGGGTGCCGGAGCGCGTCATAGCGTAGGTACAGGCGTAATGGGCGGTATGATGGCGGCAACCTTCCTGGCGGTATTCTTTGTGCCGTTGTTTTTTTACTGGCTAACCGAGCTGCGCATCCGCGAAACCCGCAGTAAACAGCAACTGGCCGATGACATTGCCGAACACCACCGCCAGGAACATCTGGACACCAAAGAAGGCCTGTTGTGAACCCGGACTGACATGGCGAACAGTTAAACAAAATGGCGCAGCCTTATGCTAAGGTAGCGCCATTGTTATTTTTGTCACCTGCTAACTATGTCTGACACTTTGCCTGATAACACTTTACCCGGTAAAAAAACGCCGTCGCATAAAAGGTCCTGGTTTGGCCCTGCCACCTTAGTTACTGCCGCCTTTATTGGCCCCGGCACTGTTATTACGGCATCACTTGCCGGCGCGAATTACGGTTATGCTTTAGTGTGGGCGCTACTGTTTTCTGTATTTGCCACTATGGTGCTGCAGGAAATGGCCGCACGGCTGGGTATTGTTACCGGCCGCGGCCTGGGCGAAAACCTGCGTGAACTGGTACGCCAGCCACTATTGCGCTGGCCGCTGTTGCTGCTGGTGGTAGCTGCTATTGTAATTGGTAACAGTGCCTATCAGGGCGGTAATATCAGCGGTGCTGCGCTGGGGGCCGATGCAATGTTTGGCCATCTGCCACTGATCCAGCGCTGGCACAGCAGTACCGGCATTAACCTGTGGGCGCTGTTGCTGGGTGCTGCAGCGGCAGTGGTACTGTGGTTTGGCCAGTATAAACTGATAGAGCGTTGTCTTATTGCGTTGGTGCTGCTGATGAGCCTGGCATTTATTGGCACTATGCTGCTGACTAAGCCAGATTTGGCAGCGCTGTTTAAAGGCGCTTTTATACCGGTCATTCCGCAAGGTGCTTTATTAACGGTAGTGGCGCTGATTGGTACCACGGTAGTGCCATATTCGCTGTTTTTGCATGCAGCCAGTGCTGCCCAGAAATGGCCGAAGCAACAGATAGATACTGATACCGCACTGAGGGCGTCACGCCAGGATATTGCGCTGGCTATTCCGCTTGGTGGCCTTATTTCTATTGCTATAGTATCAACGGCAGCGGCAGCATTTTTTGGCCGTGAGCAACAGTTGGAAAACGTAGCGCAATTAGCACAAAGCCTAACGCCGCTGTTTGGTAATGCCGCTACCTGGTGCCTGGCGCTGGGCCTGATGGCTGCCGGTTTATCATCAGCTATTACTGCGCCATTGGCGGCGGCTTATGCGTTGTCAGGTATTTTAGGCAAACCGCTTAACCTGAAACTGCCGCTGTTTCGCCTTACCTGGCTGTTTATTATTGTTTGTGGTGTGCTACTGGCGTCACTGGGGATCAGGCCGGTAAGTGTGATTTGGTTTGCCCAGGTGGCTAACGGTATTTTGCTGCCACTGATTTGTTTATGTTTGTTGTTGGCGATGAATCACCATTTGCTGGGGCAATATAAAAACAACCGCTGGCAAAATGCACTGGGTGCTCTGGTGTTGCTGGTAAGCCTGCTGTTAAGTGGTCGCAGCCTGGCGCTGGCATTTGCGCTGTTATAAGCATTAACTGCTAGGCATATAAGGGACGCTGATGCTGCAATGTTAAGCGCTGCATGGCACGGGTGCACAGCCGCAGTTTGGGCTCCTGGGTGTTTGCTGCCAGTATCGGCCATTGCTGCGCTTGTCCTCCCAGCCAGTCGGGGTGCTGCAGTATATCCAACCGGCTGTGAAAATAGGCAGCTAAAGTACCAACGTCGCGCCAGTAGTGCGGCAGGCTTTGCTCGCCCGGTAACTGGTTATTGCTAAAGTCGTACACACAGGCTTGTTGCTGGTGAAATAGCGTAGGCAGCAGGTCATGACCAAAATCGACCGGTTGCGACGGGTTGGTATTATCCAGCAACTGATACAGGCTATCGGCATGAAATAAATAGTTACCCATAGACGCCAGTGCGTAGCCGGGCTTGCCCGGTATTTGCGGCACTTCGCCCTGTGGCTTTTCAATAAAACCGCAAATACGGTGATTATCGTTTACGGTAAAAATACCAAACTGCCGCGCCTGAGCCACCGGTACTGCTATGGCTGCAACTGTTACGGCAAGCTGTTGCTGTTGATGAAAAGCCAGCATTTGGCGGTAATCCATTTTATAAACGTGATCTGCACTTAGTACGGCGACCACATCAGGGCGCTGATCGCGAATGACACCAAGCTGGGCGGCAACAGCACCTGCTGTACCCTGGCAAACAGACGCAGGCGCCTGATACCATTGCAACAAACCGTTACGGTTAAATACAGGTCGCCAGAATTGCTGTAAGTGCTGGTGCAGGCTGCGGGGTTTGTATTGGGTTAGCACCAGTAATTGCCGAAAACCCGAATGCCATAAATTACTTAATACAAAGTCAATAACACGCCGGTGCTGAATAAAAGGTAACGCCGGTTTGGCCTGCTTTAGTGTCAGTGGTTGCAGCCTTTTACCGGCACCACCTGCCAGCACTATGCTGAGCACTTTAGGCATTGATGCATTTGTCATAGCGTGGCTCCGACAGTAATGATTTGCTCAATAAATGTACATCACGCTGGCAGGTAGCGTGTGATATGTATCAAATGAATTTATGATAACCAGGGCGAATTACTGCATTTTCAGCATTACTTTGCCGGGCAGTTACTATTCTGTTTGAATATTTTCAGGTAGTTAGCAGGTTTGGTCATACAACAGCGCTATACTAGCGCCATATGTCAGTGCTTTGGGCTGATGCTGTTATACAGGAGAGAATATGTCGACGCTGGAATATATGTTGCTGATGCTAGTGCTGGTTGCCAGCAGTGCATTTTTTTCGGTATCTGAAATTGCATTGGCTGCATCGAGAAAAATGCGCCTGCGGCTGATGGCAACAGAGGGAAATGTGCATGCCGAAAAAGTGCTGGCGCTGCAGGAACACCCCGGCAACTTTTTTACTATCGTGCAAATTGGTTTGAACGCAGTGGCTATTTTGGGGGGTATTTTGGGTGAATCGGCGTTTACCCCTTACTTTACTGCTTTGTTGGCACTGTTTTTTAGCGGCGCCTGGGTGCCCAATGCCGGTTTTGCGCTATCGGTATTTTTTGTGACGTCACTGTTTATCCTGTTTGCCGATTTAATGCCCAAGCGGCTGGCGATGATCGCACCGGAGAAAATTGCCACTAAAGTGGTTAGCCCAATGCTGTTTTTGATTATGCTGCTAAAACCCCTGGTTTGGCTGTTTAACAGCCTGGCTAATTTGTTTTTCAGCCTGTTTAATGTGCCCACTATGCGCAAAGACGACATTACGCCGGAAGATATTATTGCCATGATGGAAGCTGGTGCGCAGGCTGGCGTATTACAGGAACATGAACACCAGTTACTGGAAAACGTGTTTGATATGGAATCACGGACGGTTACCTCGGCCATGACCGCGCGTGAAAGTCTGATCTTTTTCACCAACAATGAATCACAAGACAGCATTAAGGCGAAAATTGCCGAGCATCCGCATGCTAAATTTGTTGTTTGTGACGAGGTGCTGGACAAGGTAGTCGGTTATGTTGATACCCGCGATATTCTGATGCAGGTGTTGCACGATCAACCCATCTCGTTGAAAAAAGAAGGCATAGTGCGCCTACCGCTTATTATTCCCGATACGCTGTCGTTGTACGAAGTGCTGGAGCACTTTAAATCAGCCGGGGTAGATTTTGCCATTATTATGAACGAGTACGCGCTGGTGGTGGGCATTATTACGCTAAAAGATGTGATGAGCATTGTGATGGGGGAGCTGGTAAATTCTGAGGAGGATCAAATAGTAGCGCGGGACGCCAATTCCTGGTTGGTCGAAGGCTTAACGCCGCTGCAGGATGTGATGCGGGTGCTGGATATTGATGGTTTTCCCAGCCCGGAAAACTATGAAACCATTGCCGGTTTTATGATGTATACGCTGCGCAAAATTCCCAAACGTACTGACTTTGTGCTGCACGGTGGCTTCAAGTTTGAAGTTGTCGATATTGACAGCTATAAAATTGACCAGTTGCTGGTAACCCGTGTTGTTGCCGCTGAGCCAGCAGTAAAGCCCTGACAGCTAACTGCAGCGCTGCAGTTAAACTTCAGCGCTGTCATCAGGTTGGACAGGGTTAGCGGCCAGCTCAAGCATTTTGTCGCGAAAGCTGTTTAACCCCTGCATAACTAAACCATAGGTTTTGTCTACGCCGCTTTCTACTTCGCCTTCATACACTTTTAAGCCTTTAAGAATATCTTTGGCATCGCTAAAACCTTTTTCGATACCGCCACCGATTATTTGCATAAAACTATCCAGCGTTTCTTCTTCTGATTTGCCCGGGTTAAGCTCTTTGTAACGGCTGTAAAAACCGGTAGCAAAGGCAACGATACGATCTGCTGTGGCTTCAGGTGAGGTATCAATGCCGGAATCATAAATTTTCTGCGCGGCGTTTTCGCCCATTATCGGTTCCAGTTCGGCATTTATGCCTTCCAGCGCGGTTTTGTACAGTAAGCTCAGTGAGTCGTTATTACTGCGCAGCGACACCTGTTCGTTGGCGCGTAAAATAGCGGCGTTTTGTGCCTGCTTCGCCAGCGCAGCCGGATTTTTAATCTCGCGGTTATCTTCAGCTTTTACGCTGGTGGTATTGGGTTTGGCAGCGCCCACTACTGAGGCGCTATTGCCGGAAGTAATTGACATAATATTGCTCCTGAAAATTTAGTTTTAATCTGGTGTCAGTATAGCCCGTAACAGTTTAACGGCAGAGACTGGCTAAACTTTAACCTTTTTTGCAATTATTACGGCAGACAGAAAGCGGGTAATACAGGTTGTATTGGTTTAAGCCTGCTCGTGCGATGTGGCAAATAGCTTTATACTAGCCGCACTTTTATAAGTCAGGCCCAGTGTTGTGATCGAGTACAAAAGCCCGGCGTTTTACCGTGCTACCTTTGCGCTGTGTTTAGCAGCCGTGGTGGTATTTGCCAATCTGCATTTGCTGCAACCTCTGTTACCGGTGCTAAGCCGCGAATTTGCTTTAACGCCATTGCAAACCACCTGGGCCTATACCAGTGGCACTTTGTGCCTTGGTTTGTCATTACTGGTTTATGCTGCGCTATCTGATGCCTGGGGCCGTAAAAAACTGCTGCTGCTTACCCTTATTGGTATGACGCTAAGCACGCTGGCGTTAACCCAGGTAGAGAGTTTTGCTGCTCTGGTGTTCTGGCGCGCCGTACAGGGTATTTTTCTCGGCGGCTTGCCCGCTGTGGCCATTGCTTACATGGGCGAAGAATACAGCAAGCCGGCGCTGGTGGCCGCTGTGGGCTTTTATATCAGCGCTAACTCGCTTGGCGGCATAAGTGGCCGGTTAATGGCCGGAGCGCTGGCCGATATTGGCCACTGGCAGTGGGTGTTTTGGCCGGTAGCTGCACTGGGTGTTGTTAGCTGTTATCTGATCTGGCGCCATTTACCGCCGGCAAAGCGCTTTGTTGCCAAGCCGTTTGCGTTAAAGCAGGCTTTGGCCGATAACCTGTTTCATTTGCGCCAGCCATTACTGTTGTTAACCTATCTTATTGGCGGGCTTAACTTTTTTATTTTTCTTAACCAATACACCTATATTGCTTTTGTGCTGTCAGATGCACCTTACAGCTTATCCAGCTTCTGGATTGGCTTGCTGTTTATCACCTATTTTACCGGCACTATCGGCTCGGCCATTTCCGGCAAAGTAGCACTGAAAATGCCGGTGCCGCTGGGTATGGCACTGGGTGTACTTATTTTAATGCTGGGCACCTTACTGACATTGGGCAGCAGTTTAGGCTTTATTGTGGCCGGTTTTTTTATTAACGCCTTTGGCTTTTTTCTTACCCATTCGCTGGCCAGTAGCTGGGTAAACCAGTGCGCCAGTAGGGCTAAAGCCAGTGCTAATGCACTGTATTTAGTGTTTTATTATGTTGGTGCCAGCACCGGTGGCTTGTATTTACAGCCCTTTTGGCAATGGCATAGCTGGCATGGCGTAGTGTTGGGTGCGTTACTTATGTACGGCGTAACTCTGCTGTTATGTTTATGGCTGTGGCAGCGCGCTAAGCAGCTGTAGCTGGTGTAACTCGGCACGGCTTAGTGGCCGCATTTGCCCTTCAGGTAGTTGTGCCAGCTGTAAATTATGCAACCGGTCACGTTTTAGCGCGGTAACCCGGTAGCCCTGAGTTTTACACATATAGCGTATTTGTCGGTGCAGGCCCTGAGTTAACACAATATAAAACTGCTGGTTGCCGGTTTGTGTTATCTGGCACGGGCGCGATTGATATAGTGTTTCACCCAGTTGCCAGCTTACCCCCGCAGCCATATTGGCAATAAAATCGGCAGTGATGTTTTTATCCGTATCTACCTGGTAGCCTTTTTCATGGTAAAAGGCCGGGTGCATCAGGCGCTGGCTAAGGGCGCCATCATTGGTTAACAGCAATAAACCGCTGGAGTCTTTATCCAGCCGGCCCACTGCAAATAAACGCTGTGGTAATAACCTGAGCAGCTGATACAGGCTGGCCGGGTTATCCGGGCGGTTATTGCAATCAATCCCAAGCGGTTTATGGTACAAGAAATATTGCAAGGCCGGTTGGGTCGGTAACGGTTGGCCGTGAACACTCACCTGATCCAATACGCTAACGCCATCTGTATGGCGTGCTACAGCGCCATTTATGCTAACTACGCCCTGGGTAATTAACCGCTCGGCCGCCCGGCGCGAGCAATAGCCGCTTTGGGCAATCCATTTTGCCAGACGCTGTGGAGCAGGGGATACCATGGAATTAAACCGCCAGAATAAAGATGTCGATAATAACCGATATAGCGGTGCAAGATCATCTGGCTGTAACACTTAGCAGGCACACTAAGCACTGCCTGCAAGGCAAACCTGTTCCTCCTAGTGCTTCAAATTCGCCGGTCTTTATGGGCCGGTTTTTTTATGTCTGCTATCGCCGCTTTAGTGTTGCTGAAAAAGGTTTAATAAAAGTATCGCCAAGTTGTAACACAACTGACACCTGCACCGGGCAAAATGCACAGCGTTACACCTTCCTTCCTGGATTATTAAACACTATTTAGTGGCGGGGGCCTTGGCTCCCGCTTTATTTTTTCTGTAAAAACCAGCCTGCAAAAACCTAGCTGTAAAAAACATCTGTAAAAAATTTTGCTGCCTTTAAACCTTTCGCTTTACCCTGCCGACTAACCTGACAATTAATACAATAACTTTGGTATTTAAGGGCGTTTATGGCAATGGAGATTGCGCAGGCAGTCACAGCTGCGCAAAAGGGCGACAAACAAGCCTTTTACTACCTGTATCAGCAGTATGTCGGCCGGGTATACGCAATTTGCTGGCGCTTACTGGCCAATAAGCAAAAAGCTGAAGATGCCAGCCAGGAAATTTTTATTAAAGTGTGGCAGCAACTGGCAGGGTTTCGCGGTGACAGCAGCTTCGCCACCTGGCTACACAGTATTGCCACCCGCACGGCTATTGATATCTGGCGCCAGGAAAAGTACCTGCGCTTAACCGACAGCAGTGACGAACAACCAGAGCTGGCTGAGCAAACCGTAGAATGCGCCAGTGAAGATGCGCCGCTGGAACAGGCGATACAGCGTTTACCCGCGCAGGCCAGAGCCGTATTTGTATTATTTGCTCTGGAAGGTTATCAGCACCAGGAAATTGCGACTTTGCTGGGTATCGCCGAAGGTACCTCTAAAGCACAGTATTTCAGAGCCAGACAACTGTTACAGGAGTGGTTAGCAGATGAATGATCAGCAACTTGATAACGCTATCAGCAAGCTGGCACCGCAGATAGCACCACAACGTGATTTATGGTCAGACATAGCCGCACGGATTGAGCTGGCCGCGCAGCATGAAACAACGGCACGCCCTGACGCCGTCGAGACCCCGGCAGGCAAGGCCAGAGCCACGCGCTGGTATTGGGGCGTCGCCGCCATGCTGGGGCTGCTGAGTGTATTTGGCTGGCAGCAGGCACTGTTGCCCGGTATCACTGGCACCACCGCGGCGATGCCGACCGCAGAGCTGATGTTGCTGCAGGTGTATGAGCAGCAAAAAGCCACCCAGCTAAGCCAGATGGTGGCAGTGGCCGAGGGCTTTGATAACTGGCAGCAACAAATACGCGTGTGGGACCAGGCCATCGCCCAGGTACGGCAAGCATTAGCATTTTATCCGGATGAACCGCAGCTGTTAGCGCAGTTGCAAAGCTTGTATCAACAGCAGCTGTCTTACCTGCAACAGGCGACACTGCAACAACCTTTAGTAATAAGTTAGGAGATAACACATGAATACAGTAGCAAAAACATGGGCCTTTGGCCTTGGCAGTTTAGTGTTGTTAGGCTTTAGCCAGCTGACATTAGCCGATGCGCGCGAAGCAGTAAATGAAAGCCGTGCAGTAAGCGCCAACGAGAAAATTTATATTGAAGTAATGAGCGGTGAAATAACCATTAATGCTGTAAGTAATAACCAGTTTAAAGCCAGCGGTAAGCTGGATGAAAAAGCCACCGGTTACACGCTGGACAGCAAAGACGGCTTTACCCGCTTTGAAATGACCATGCCACGCCAGGTAAACTACAACTGGCGCGACAAAAGCAACAACGCCGAGTTAAGCTTTGATGTGCCGGTAGGCAGCAGCGTTGAATTTAAAGGCGTAAACGGCAATGTTACCGTAACCGGTATTCACGGCAGCAGCCAGATCAGTACGGTAAATGGCGATATTAAAGCCTCTGACTTACGCAGCAGTGTAAAACTGAGTACGGTAAATGGCGAAATTAAAGTAAAAGGTGCCAGTGGCACGGTAGAGCTAAGCTCAGTTAACGGCAAAATAGACGACGAAGGTTCCAGTGGCCGCCTGAGTTATGATGTGGTTAACGGCAAAATTGAAGTGAAAAGCAACGCAGACGAAGTGAGTGTCAACACAGTAAATGGCGATGCCGAACTGGAGCTAAACGGCACCAAACAGCTGAAACTAAGCACGGTAAACGGTGAAATTGATGCCAAGCTAAAAGGTTCAGCCAGCCCCCGCGTCAGCGGCAGCAGCGTAAGCGGTGATATCGAGCTTAAGCTGGACAGCAATGTTAACGCCCGCTTTGATATTAAAGCCTCAGCCGGTGGTAGTATCGACAACAAACTGAGCAACGACAAAGCCAACAAAGCCAAATACGGCCCGGCTCGCAGCCTGCAGTTTACACTGGGCAGCGGTGATGGCAGCGTAGAGCTAAGCACAGTAAGCGGCGATGTAGAACTGGATAAGTTATAAGCCGCTTTAAAACGTAATGTTTCCCTGTAAACAAAGGCCGCTTTTGCGGTCTTTGTTATTTACAGTAACGAAAAATGATACAGGATAAAAATTCTTGATTTACATTTAGATAGCAGCATAGACTGGCTTCAATTTTGGGACTTGCTGACCCTGAACCACAAAACAAGACAGTAAAACCTTCAGTGTAAGTTTTTGGGTTAATAAAAATATTTAAAACGGAGTTTGCTATGAAAAAGCTGTTACTTGTCATTTTATCGGTTGGTATGGCAGCACTACCCGTATTTGCAGCAGAGCCAGAAATAGACTTAAACGCCTTTGCCAGGCAGTATTTTGCTGCAATGGTGGCGACGCAGGCACCCGATGCGACAGAACAAGATCTTGAAAATTATCTGGCGCTGTTAACCGATGATATTGGCCATTCGCATTTGCCTTATGTGACTGACGATTCGCGTGAACCCGATGGTAAACAAGCGATGCGAAAGGGCATGACGTTTTATCTTGGTGCCCACACCGAGCATAAAGCTGAACTGCTGGATGTGTTTACGTTTAACCAGTCAGCTGTTGCCATCCGCTATAGTAACAGCGCCAAAGGTATTCACCCGCAGCATAAGCAAGCCATTTCTTACAGCCAGATCATGATGGAGGTACTGGAAATAGAAAATGGTAAGGTGGCGGTGATCCGTAAGTATCATCAGTAATAGGTATTTTGCGGCGCACGGCTGCGTCAAAAGTTGCTGTTGCACATTAGGTTAATCAAATGAAATTGTTAATGCTGGCGGCTTTACTGCTATTTTGTTTTGAGGGAAACGCCTCTGATGCTTACGAAATACCGCGAAGTGTCGTTATTGAGCTTAAGGAGCAACCCAGCAACCGCATTTACCCGGTTTTTATTCAGTTGCCTGCATCCTACGCCAGCCAAACTGACAGGGTTTACCCGGTCATTTACCTGACAGATGCGCATTACAGCTTTCCATTGGTAAGCGGCGCCACACGTTTCCCTATGAACAGCGGCGTAATGCAGCAGGCAATTATCGTGGCTGTGTCATATGAGCAAGGTTCAAAAGGTGCCAGTAGCAGAGTTCGTGATTATACGCCATCAAAAGCGAAGGCCTGGCAGCAGGAAACCGGTAATGCTAAAGGGCATATGGCTTTTATACGTGATACGGTTTTTCCGTTTATTGAGCAAAACTACCGAGGCAGCAATACCAACCGGACTTTTGTCGGTAACTCGTTAGGTGGCCTATTCGGCGCTTATATGTTGTTCACTGAGCCTGAGCTTTTCTCAAACTACATACTTGGCAGCCCGTCAGTGTGGTTTGACAACAATATGATTCTGGCGGTGTCAGCAGTTAAACCCAGGGCTGCTACCAGGGTGTATATCTCTGTCGGAGAATACGAAACACCGGCTTACGGCGAAGGTGAGGATATGGTTATCGGAGCTAGCTGGTTAAGAGATAAAGTTCAGGCAATTGACAGCGGTAATATTAAATTGCGTTTTTCTGTTGTGGCGGGAGCCAGCCATGCCACAGCATTTCCGACGAGCGCAATTCAGGGGCTGGATTGGATTTATGGTGTTAAAAAGCAATGACGATTAAACCGATACAGTTGTGGTATGCAGTAGTACTTGCCGTCATGTTGCTACTTCAGGTTTCAGCGACTGAAGCCGGTAAGGGAGAGTATCAGGTGCTTAGCGATGCGCAGACACAGCGCGATATTCCCATCCACATCAGTTACCCGCAGGACAGGTCGGTTTGCAGCAGCAGAAGCCCTTGTCCGGTGGCGCTGCTAAGCTCCGGTTATGGCGTGGCTTATGACAATTATACGTTCATTAGCAACACCTTAAATGCAGTTGGGTATTTGGTAGTGGCAGTACAACATGAATTACCGGGCGACCCGCCGTTGGCAGTGCGTGGCGATCTTTATACCGCGCGCCGTGAAAATTGGCAGCGTGGCGCCAACAGCCTTGAATTTGTGCGCACTGAACTACAACAGCGCATGCCAAACTATAATTTTGCCGGCATCACTCTGGTGGGGCATTCCAATGGTGGTGATATTTCGGCCTGGTATATTAATAGTGGCCTGACGAGCGTGAAGCAGTTGATAACGCTGGATCATCGCCGGGTGCCCTTACCTCGGCTTGAAACTGTGGCGGTACTGTCAATTCGTGGTAGTGACTTTTCGGCCGATGACGGTGTGCTGTATACAACAGAAGAATTAAAGCAGTTTGATGCTTGTATTGTTCAGGTTACTGATGCAAAGCATAACGATATAACAGATTTTGGGCCTGATTGGCTTAAACAAACGTTAAGCAAAGCTATTGCTGCATTTTTAACTGGTCGCTCAGTCAGGGGACTTAGTGGCAAAAGCATATGCTAGCTTTAAGCATGGCAATTTAGGTTTGTCTGACGAAATATGACTCAACTAATTATATTCTTGTTCTTCATCTCTTTTGCCATTGAGACTCTCGCAGTTGAGGTTCCTACAAGCATCCGGGCTGATAGGGCTATAGCCAGCGTAGAACCGGCTTTGAAGAAAGAGCTGTCGGATTTGGGGCTTGAATACGGCGCGCCGGTATTTATCCGTATCTTCAAAGATCCCGGTGTGCTTGAAGTATGGGTTGAGTCTGCTGACGGAACCTTTATAGCCTTTAAAAATTACGATATTTGCACCTTTTCCGGCGATCTTGGGCCGAAGTTGAAACAAGGCGACAACCAAAGCCCGGAAGGCTTTTACTTTGTTAATGCAGGCCGGCTAAACCCCTGGAGCAGTTACCACCTGTCTTTTAATTTAGGCTACCCCAATAAGTACGATCGTGTGCACGGTCGCACGGGTGATGCACTAATGGTGCATGGCAATTGCTTGTCTATTGGGTGCTACGCGATGACCGATGCATATATGAATGAAATATATGCTCTTGGGGTTGCAGCGCTAAAGTCGGGGCAACCATTTTTTAGAGTTCATATCTTCCCCTTCCGGCTTGAGAGCGCTTCTTTAGCAAAATATAACTCGCATCAGTGGCATTCATTCTGGGTAAACCTTAAGGAAGGCTACGATTACTTCAATACCTATAAGCGGCCACCAAACGCAGAGGTTTCCAATCGGAACTACGTGTTTGGTCCTTAGACCTTAGGTGTTTTGTAGCAGGCAGTGCTATCGAGGGTAAATGCTAGGCATATATAAAGAGCAGTAAAGTAATATGGGTGCAGGAGGCTAAATTATGGGCTCACATCAACAGCACATTTCAAAAATGCTCTATTTTAGGGGACTACTAATGCGATTTATCGGCTTATTATTAACGTTATTTTTGTTGTCTTGCTCTGCAGATAACGAAAAATGGTACCAGGGGCAGTGGCAGGTAACCGATGCAAAATTTCCGGGTATCAGTGCTATGGGCATGGACGATGCCAGGGCTTGGTTTGGCACTAAGGCAAGCTATACCGATACCAACGTGAGCTTTGCCGATAACGTCTGCGAAAAGCCGCAATTCACGCTTACGGCGTTAGCTGAAGCTGAGTTTTATTCGGTGTACCGGGCCCGGTTTCAACAGCTTGGCATCACTGCACAAAGCACAGAAGTACTGACCGTTGGTTGCCCGTCAGACTGGGTTGCACCTGGTGCTGTGCTGATTAAAGCAGATAACGATACCGGCTACATACTGTGGGATGGCGTGTTTTTTAAACTGGATAAAGTTTAACTGCTGGCCGCACGGCGGCCAGTTTGCGTTAAAGCGCTTATTTAGTTTTGGTATTGCTGCCCAGCACAGAGTCAGGCCAGGCCGGGTTGCCGTCGTTAGCGGCGGGAGTTAGGCCTAATATGCGGCACATCAGGTTATACAGCTCAATATTGCTAAAAGCCGGAATAGTTTTACCGGCCTTAAATGCCGGCCCGTGGCCAATAAAAATAGCCTGCATATATTCGCTGGCGTTGTCGTAACCATGGCTGCCGCTGGTTTTGCCTTCGGCGGCCATTTGCTGGTAGTTAGCCTCAGCTTTTTGCTGAATTAACCGCCAGCCTGGCTCTGGGATCACCAGCAGCGGCGCTATGCGTTTGCTGTTCTGATAGTGCCAGCGCGCGGGCAAATCCGCCTTTTTATACACTTTTGCCTGGGGCGGTAAGTTGCGGTTTAACTGCTGATAAATGCTGTTTAGTTTGCCTTCGCCGGGAAAGATAGAAACAATTTCCGCTGTCCACAATGTCAGGGCGGCGTCGCTGCTGTTAAACAGCTTATCCAGCACGATAATTTGTTGCGGCGGTGTTTCTACCATGCCATGATCAGATACCAGCATAATATTCAGCTTATTGTACAAGCCGCGCTGGGTTAAACCGGCCAGCAGGCGGCCAATTGCCTGATCTACGTCGGCTATAGCGGCGGCTACTTCGGGCGAATTGGGGCCATGGTTATGGCCTGCATCATCTACAGCACTAAAATACAGTGTTAAAAAACGTGGCCGCTCTGCTGCGGGTAAATCCAGCCATTGCAGTACTGAGTCTACTCTTTCGTTGTGGCTGACATTGCCATCGTAGCGTTGCCAGTAGCTTGGGCGCACATTTTTTATTGCTGCCTCTGAGCCGGGATAAAAATACGTGGCTGCTTTTACGCCCTGAGACTCAGCCGTAACCCATACCGGTTCACCTTGCCACCAGCGGGCATTGGTTACTTCTTCAGCCTTGCTTAGCCGGAACGTAGCATCGAAATCAGCATCAAATATATTGTTTTCTACAATACCGTGGTTAGCCGGATACAGGCCGGTAACAATGCTGTAGTGATTAGGAAAGGTTTTGCTGGGGAACACCGGCTGCATGCTGTCTGCTGTTAACCCCTGTTGCGCCAGTTTCTTTATATTGGCGGCAGGGTATTGCTGCAGATACTGGCTGGCAAAGCCATCTATTGAGATCAGCAGTAAGCTGTCATCATGCTGTGCTTTTACCGTAGTGGCACCAAACAGGCTAAACAGCAGGGTTATTTGTACAATACGCAACAAAATCATAGCTAAGGTTTTCCCATAAAAACGGTCTGTAGTGTACGATCTGAATAGCAAACTAAGATGACAGATCCGATAAAATGCCAGCTAAACGCTATAAAAGGCAGTACAAAATAAGAAGCGTTAAAAAGCCAATTTGTAACTAAGCGTAACCAACTGTTTTTAATAGTAAAGCGCCATAGCGTTCGTTGCGGTAAATCCTTACTCTGAGCCGTTGTTACATTACCCTCAGGAAGATTTACATGAAATCAGTTTATTCTTTACGGCTACTGGCGTTTGGCGCCTTGCTGGGCTTGGCTGGCTGTGGCGGCGGCAGTGATGATAGTGCCGCAGCAGAGACTTATCTGCAGTTTTATAACGGTGCGGCCAATGCTGGTAACACCTCGTTAAAAGCCGGTGATAAAGCAATTGGTACAGCCACTTATGGCGATGTTAGTGCGTTGGTTGCTGTAGCACCCGATTCTTACACATTGGAGCTGACTGATGTGGCCAGTACGGAAGAATTGCTTAGTAAAGAGATGTCGCTGGCTGAGGGCAATAAAACTCTGTTTATATTGACACAAAAAGACGAGCAGTTTGATTACCTGAGCCTGAGTTTTAAGCGTGACGAAAGCCTGGATAAACAATTTAAACTGCATTTGGCCAATTTATCTGCACAGTATCCAACGCTGGATGTGCACCTTAGCGCCGAGAGTAAAGGCTTTGCCGATGCAGAGTTGATTGATTCGTTATCTTTTCAGGAAATCAGTTCGGTTGCCGATGGCAAAGATCTGGGTAAATTTAATGTGTACCTGACACAGGCTGGTGGTAATACGCCGCTTTTTGTTGCCAAGGGCGTCAATTTTGCTTACACCAGCAATTATGTACTGATTATACGTGACAAGTTTGGCCCGTTAGCCGGGCAATTGTCTGTGGATGTAGTGCTTAACTCTTCTACCGTAGCCGCTTATGATCACACTGATGCCAGTGCGCAGTTCCGTTTATATAACAGTCTGTCGCAGGATATCAATGTAGCACTGGACAACCAGAGTGTTACCAGTGTAACCAGTGGCCAGTTAAGTGGTTATTTACCGCTGGTAAAAGGTGACTACAGTTTATCTGCCCGTGACAGCAACGGTGCTTTGTTGTTAAACAGTGCCCTGTTAAGTGTGGCTGCCGGTGATAGCAAAGCAGTGCTGTTATATGCAAACGAGCAACAACAGGTAGAAGCGTTAAGCGTTACTGAACCTGATAGCCCGCAGGTGCAGGCGCATGATGTGGTAGTGGCTAACCTGGTAGCCGATTTCACTCAGCTGCAGTTTTATTTTGTCCGTGAAAATGAAACCATTGCCAATGCCAGATACAACGTTAAAAACCTGGCGTTTAAAAAGCAGCAAAGCCTGAATCTGCCTAAAGATTACTATGCCATAGCGCTGGTGCAGGTAGCAGAAAACGGTAGTACCACTTTGCTGGATAAAACCGACAGTATGCAGTTAACGCCGGGCGAGCACTATATGGTGTTGGCTGAGCAAGACGACGCTGCACCGTCAGGCTATAAGTTAAAGCTGGTGCATTAATTTAGCAGCAGAAAAAACAGCAGATAATAAAAAGGCGATCAGATGATCGCCTTTTTACTTTGCTTAGTTTGCTAAATTAAAAGCGGTAATTAGCCTGAACGGCAAATAACTGGCCTTTATTGCTGTAATCACCCTGATAACCGCTGTTATATAAGGCCTGGTCCTGCACATTATATTCACGCTCGTTTACGCTGATATCGCCGGTAAACAGATAACCGTAAGCAACATCCAGGCTCAGGTTGTCGGCCAGTTGCCAGTTAGCTCCAACAGTTACCCACACCCGGTCATCGGTTGGAATGCGGGCGGTTTTATGCTCTGCGCTGATGGGGTTTTCATCAAAGGCCACACCGGCTTTTAAAGTTAAATCGCTCTGGTAAACATAGGTAGCACCCACAGCAAACGACCAGCTGTTTTGCCAGTATTCCGGGATATAGCCAATATAACCTGCGGCATTCAGGTTGGCCGCTGATTGCGTGTTCAATGAAATACTGGGATTCGCATCGTCGCTGACAATCTCAATGCTTTGAAACTCGCTCCACTGGGTCCAGGCGGCGCTAAATTGCAGTGACAGGGCTTTAGTTACCTGTTGATCCAGGCTAAAAGCCGCACTGGCCGGGGTGGTTAACGCCAGTTTGCTGGCTTCAGTCAGGCGGCTGTTTGCAGCCAGCTTACCGGTAGATAAATCAATAGCCGGCAGGTTTGGTGCTACTACCATATAGTTAGGGTTGCCCACCACGTTAGCGCCGGTAATAGGTGTATTGGTAATTTCTGAATCACCTTTTAAGGTAAAACGTACTGCTGAGTGGTAGGTTAGTGCCAGGCGGGTGCCAGCAACCGGTTCACCGTGAATACCCAGTGTATAACCAAAGGCAATATCGTCGCCTTCTACTTTGTAGTGACTGTTGCAATAAGCATCGTTATAAACCGGTGCGCCAAACATAGCGTTAGTGGTTTGCTCACCCAGTTCACACAGGCCGCTGTGATCTTTAAATTTAGATAAAGTACCTTCAGCGCGGTTAATAGAAATACCGCCACCAATAGACCATTGCTCATTTAGCTTATAACCAATGGCAGGTTGCAGACTTAGTACCTGCACCTCAGTTTCATCGGCAAAGTATCGGCCGACAAAATCATCGTCATAATCAGATGACAAACCAAAGGGCACATAAAAACCAATACCCCAGCTTAATGAATCTGACACTTTATCGCTGTAAAACACAAAAGGGACCAGTTCATTCAAACTATTTTCGCCGTCTGTACGACCAACAACAGACTGACCATTAGCACTTTGCGCCTGAGCATTACGGTAATTGGTTTTTGCGCTAATCAGGTTAAGGCCGCCAGAGAGCTGCGCACCGTCCAGTTGTGTTAAGGCAGCAGGGTTAGAGTAAACCAGAGTGGCATCAGTAATTTGTGCGCCACGGCCAGCATAAGCATTACCCATGCTGCTAACCGATTGTTCGAATAATTTATAACCCTCAGCGTGGGCCGACACACTGACAAGGGCAGAAAGAACGGCTAAAGAAACGGCAGATTTTCTAATCATATATACACCTGTTGAACGTGAAAAAGAGCGCAGTATAAAGAGGTCAGACCTTAGAGTACAGGCTCTAGCTCTCACGTAATTGTAGTTTGGTCGTGCTGAACGTGATGTTAATGACTAAAAAATAGTGTTTTTAACCAAGTAAAACTGGCATCAAGAATGGAGAACAGCATGAATGTTTTTTATATCGTTGAAAATATTAATGAATTTATTGTTTTTGGTGCTGGCATGGCCTCTGCATTAGCTGTGTTAACTTGCTCAGTTTTTTGTTTTCCAAAGGATGAATCATGAAAACGTCACACAGTTTCAAACTTACCGCTGCTGCTGCCATTTTGGCCAGTGTTCTGTTAACCGGCTGCAATCAAGCTAACAGCTCAACGGCCGCCACGACGGCTGAGGCTGTTATCGCCGTGCCGGTTGAAGCCTCTGTTACCCGTAACGGCGAAATCAGCAGCAGCTACCGTACTACCGCCACGCTGGAAGCGCGGGCAGAGGCAGAGGTAATCAGCAAAACAGTTGGCATAGTGCAACGTATTCTGGTGGAAGAGGGTGACGAAGTCAGCGCCGGCCAATTACTGGCAGTACTGGACAACGAGCGCCAGCAATACAGCCTGAACAAAGAAAAAGCCGAATTAAACCGCCTGAGCAGCGAGTTAAAACGGATGGATGAAATGCACCAGCGCAAGCTGATCAGTGCCGACGTATTTGAAAAACTGCAGTGGCAACACGATGCACTGCAGGCCACGGTAAACCTGGCCGAGCTGGCGTTAAAAGAAACCGAAATTCGTGCGCCGATAAGCGGTGTGGTATCGCGTCGTTATGTTAAAACCGGCCAGCTGGTAAATCAGCATGTTACTCAGTCATTGTTTCATATTGTGTCTAACCAGCAGTTAGAAGCAGTAGTACATTTGCCCGAGCAGCAACTGGCGCAGGCCCGCGTAGGCCAAACTGCACTGCTGCAGTTTGCCGGAATGACACCGGTAAGCGCTGAGCTGGTGCGTATTTCCCCGGTAGTGGATGCCGGCTCTGGCACGGTGCGGGCAGTGTTAAAAGTGGCCAACGAACAGCAGCAGTTAAAACCAGGCATGTTTGCCCAGGTGCAGTTGCAGTTTGATGTTAAAACCGATGCGTTATTACTGCCCAAACGTGCGTTGATGAACACCGACAACAGCCAGACTGTGTTTGTTATTGACAGTGAAAACAAAGTTAGCCGTAAGCAGGTGCACTTGGGGTATCAGGCTGATAATACTGTAGAAATATTGTCTGGCCTGGCGCTGGGGGATCAGGTGGTGATTGCCGGGCAATCAGCCCTGAAAGATGATGCGCTGGTAAATGTGGTAACCATACGCGAGTTTTGATCGGTAAGAGCTGATGCTGGATACAAAAACCTGATATTTAATCCGAACCGGTTTACCCACGCCAACACGCCGTAAACCCATCCCTGGGGGCTCGATTCCGCCCGTCCAGGGCTCCAACGGTCGGCTTAGGGTAAATCGATTCTCCCTCAGGTGATAAATTCAGGCCCGCAGCTTCTTTCTAAAAATAAAACAATAATATAAGCACACAGGACCTGATGCCATGAAGCTGGTTGATATAGCTGTAACCCGCCCCGTTACTATCTGGATGTTTACACTGGGTATTTTACTCTTTGGTTTGGTGGCCGCCGGCCGCCTGGCCGTAAATTTACTGCCGGACTTATCTTATCCGTCGTTAACCGTGCGTACCGAATTTATTGGTGCGGCACCAGCCGAAGTAGAGCAGCTGGTGAGTAAACCGATTGAAGAGTCTGTCGGTATTGTTAAAGGCGTACGCAAAGTACAGTCGGTGTCGCGTTCGGGCCGCTCTGATGTAGTGATGGAGTTTGACTGGGGCACCGATATGGATCTGGCCGCGCTGGAAGTACGGGAAAAACTCGATGTACTACTGCTGCCGCTGGAAATTGAAAAGCCCTTATTACTGCGCTTTAACCCTAACCTTGACCCGATAGTACGGTTGGCATTAAGCCGTGATAACGCCGGTGAGGCGCTAAGTCCGGCGCAACTGGTAAGCCTGCGTACCTTTGCCGAAGAAGATTTACGCCGTGCGCTGGAATCATTACCCGGCGTAGCCGCAGTGCGGCCCGATGGTGGTTTAAGCCAGGAAATCCAAATTCTGCTGAATCCGGAAAAGCTTAGCCAGCTGCAACTGGATATCAGCCAGATCACCGAGCGTTTACGCCAGGAAAACCTTAATCAGGCCGGTGGTCGCTTAGAAACGCCCAGCTATGACTATCTGGTGCGTACCATTAACCAGTTTGCCAACCTGCAGCAAATTGAAAATTTATATGTAGCAGAAGTAGCCGGCAGCCAGATCCGCTTATCGGATATTGCCGAAGTGCGCGACAGCTTTGTTGACCGCCAAAGCATTACCTATATCGATGGCAAAGAAGCGATAGAAGTCGCCATTTACAAAGAGGGCGATGCCAATACCGTGCAGGTAGCTAAAACCTTGCTGGCGCAATTACCCCAACTGGAAAAATCACTGCCTGCCGGTTACCGCTTAACGTTGGTGTATGACCAGTCTGAGTTTATTAAACAGGCCATTGATGAGGTGAAATCTTCCGCCGTTATCGGTGGTTTGCTGGCAATGCTGGTGCTGTATCTGTTTTTACGTAACGTCTGGGCCACGCTGATTATCTCGGTATCGATACCGGTATCGGTTATCGCAACCTTTAATCTGATGTACGGTCAGGGTATTACGTTGAATATGATGAGCCTGGGCGGTATCGCACTGGCAGTGGGCTTGCTGGTAGATAATGCGATAGTAGTGCTGGAGAATATTGCCCGGCACAAAGAGCAGGGCAAAGATGCCTTTACCGCTGCTAAAACCGGCACCCGTGAAGTGGCGATGGCCATTACGGCCTCTACGTTAACTACGGTGGCGGTGTTTTTCCCGCTGGTATTTGTTGAAGGTATCGCCGGGCAGCTGTTTCGCGATCAGGCATTAACCGTCACTTTCGCCTTACTGGCTTCTTTAGTGGTGGCGTTAACCCTTATTCCTACTATGGCAGCTCGGGAAGGCAAAGCTAAAGCCGCTGCACTGGCACCGGCATCAGAGCCAGACACTGCGCCACACATTCGTCGCTGGTATTACTGGCCAACCTGGCCGTTGCGTATGCTGGGTCGGGCACTGCGCGGTTTAATGTTGTTGCTGGTTGCGGCGCTAACCTTAATATTTCGTTTGATTAGCCGCACTCTGGCTTTGGTATTTAAACCTCTGCTTTGGGTGGTACAGTGGCTGCTAAACCGGTTGGAAGCGTTTTACCGTTATGCACTGCAAGGTGCGCTGGCGCTAAAAGGCTTAACAATAGTGATTACGTTGGCACTGGCTGGTGCCTGTTTTGCCCTGTTACCCCGGCTGGGAGCAGATGTGATACCCGCCATGAGCCAGGGTGAGTTTTATGTTGAAGTACAACTGCCGGTAGGCAGCTCTATTGAGCAAACCGACAAAGTATTAGTGCGCCTGGCAGCGATTGCGGCAGAGCAAAGCGCGGTAAAACGCAGCTATGCCCAGGCCGGTACCGGTGCACAAATGACAGTCGACCCCAGTATCGGCGGCAGCCACTGGGGCCGCTTGAATATAGTGTTGCAAAGCGGTACTGATGCACAGCAAGAGCAACAGGTAATTGCTACTTTACGTGATTATCTGGCGCAGTTGCCTGACGTTACCGTGAAAATAGACCGGCCACAGCTGTTTAGCTTTAGCACACCGCTGGAGGTTGAATTATCCGGTTATGAGCTGCCAGAGTTGAAAACCGCTGCCGACAATCTGGTTGCCGCACTGGAAGCCGATGGGCGCTTTACTGATGTAAAAACCAGCCTGCGCCCCGGCCAACCTGAAATTACGCTGTATTTTAACCACGGTTTGCTATCGCAACTGGGCATGACATCGCACGAAGTTGCCAAAAGAGTGGCGGCTTATGTTGGCGGTGAACTGGCAGGGCAGTATTCAGTTAATGACCGTAAAGTGGATATCCGCGTGCGGTTAGCCGAACAATACCGCCAAACCGAGCAGCAACTGGCGCAGCTGATTATTAACCCCGGCAGTGCCAAGCCGTTGCCACTATCTGCTGTTGCGCGTATCGAGCGCGAAACCGGCCCCAGCGAAATTACCCGCATCGGCCAGCAACGGGTTGCCGTGGTAAGTGCTAACCTGGCCTTTGGTGATTTAGAGCAAGCAACTCAAAGTGCGGCTGCTATTTTAGCCGCACAGCGTCTGCCTTATGGTGTAACTGCGGCGGTAATGGGCCAGAGCGAAGAAATGCAGCGCGCTTATACCTCACTGACCATGGCGCTGTTACTGGCGGTATTTTTAGTGTATCTGGTGATGGCATCGCAATTTGAAAACCTGCTGCAGCCGCTGCTGATCCTGTTTACTGTGCCGCTGGCCGGTGCCGGCGCCATTCTGGGGTTGTGGCTTACCGATACCCGGCTGTCTGTTATCGTATTTATCGGCCTTATAATGCTGGCCGGTATAGTGGTCAATAACGCCATTGTACTGATTGACCGCATTAACCAGCTGCGCGGTGAAGGCGTTGCACTGCAACAGGCCATTATTGAAGCCGGTGCCAGCCGCTTACGGCCGGTATTAATGACCACCTTAACCACCATTCTGGGCTTGTTGCCGATGGCACTGGGCACCGGCGATGGCAGTGAAATCCGCGCGCCTATGGCGATTACCGTGATCTTTGGTTTGGCACTTGCCACTATGCTGACATTGCTGTTTATTCCGGTGTTATATGCGCTGGTAAGCCGTGATACCCCGGTCATACAGGAAAACCGTAATCAGGAGATCAGCGTATGAGCCAGCAACCGCTTGCTATAACGCGCTTTGCGCTGACACGGCCGGTTACCATTTGCATGATATTTTTGTCGATGCTGGTATTTGGTATTCTTGCCAGCCGTATGCTGCCACTGGAAAAATTCCCCGGTATTGATATTCCACAAATTTTTATCAATGTGCCGTACAACAACGCCACGCCGACTGAAATAGAGCGCCTGATTACCCGGCCGCTGGAAGAAGCGCTGGCCACGGTAACCGGCATTAAGCAAATGCGCTCCTGGTCAAATGAAAACAGCGCTGAGGTGTCGCTGGAATTTAAGTGGGAAGAAAACATTAACAGCAAAAGCATAGAGGTGCGCGAACGCTTAGACAGCATCCGCCATTTGCTGCCCAAAGATGTTGAGCGTGTGCTGGTATTTCAGTTTAACACCAACGATATGCCGATATTTCAGCTGCGTATTTCCAGTGAACGCGACTTGGCGATGGCGTACGACTTGCTTGAGCGACAGATCAAACGGCCATTAGAGCGGGTGCAGGGCGTATCTAAAGTTGAGTTATACGGCGTAGAAAAACGTCAGGTGGTGATTCGGCTTAACCCCGACAAAATGCGCGCGCTGAATATCGATGCGGCCGAGCTGGTAAGCACGCTACAGGGCTATAACTTCGCCATGACCGCCGGTGAGCTGCGCAATATCAACAATAGCATTCTGGTAAAACCGGTAGGGGAGTACCGTGAGCTGGAAGAAATTGCCTCGTTACCGCTGCGCCCTGGCTTAAGTTTACGTGAAGTGGCCACAGTGCAGCTGGAGCTGCCAAAACGTGAAGATGGCCGCCATCTTGATCAAACCTACGCCGTTGGGATGAATGTGTATAAAGAGTCGGGCGCTAATCTGGTTGAAGTGGCCAAAGCTGCGTTGGCAGTGGTGCAGGCCGCTGATGACGACCCGGCGTTTAACGGAATCAGCCTGTATATTATGGACGATACCGCCAAAGGCGTCACAACGTCGCTGGCCGATTTACTCAGCGCCGGTGGCGTAGGGGCGCTGTTATCTTTTGCTGTGCTGTATTTATTTTTACGCCATATTGGCACCACTATGGTGGTGGTGCTGGCGGTACCGGTGTCTATTTGTATTGCGCTGGGCGTTATGTATTTTCTTGACTACAGCTTAAATATATTAAGCATGATGGGGCTGATGCTGGCCGTGGGCATGCTGGTAGATAACGCCGTAGTGGTAACCGAGAGTATTTTCCGTGAGCGCGCTGCCGGTGGTGATGTAAAAGCCGCCACCGCACGCGGTGTGCGCCGGGTAAGCCTGGCAGTAGTGGCCGGTACTGCTACTACCGCCATTGTATTTTTACCCAATATTGTTGGCCAGAAAATGGAACTGACCATCTTTTTAGAGCACGTAGCCATTGCCATTTGTTTATGCCTTGCGGTAAGCCTGCTAATGGCATTAACGCTGATCCCATTGTTAACCACCCGCTTAACCGTGCAACCGGTAAAAGAGCAGCAGGCAGGTATGCTGGAAAGCCGATACCGCAAAACACTGGGTTGGGTAATGTATCACCCGCGTTGGTCGGCATTTATCGCGTTGTTATTACTTGGCAGTATTGTGATACCGATGGGGGCCGTATCTGGCGGTGACGACGATAACGAAGGCAGCGACCGTATTTTCTTAAATTACAATGTGCAGGGTAACTATGCGCTGAGCGAAGTAGAGGCAGAAGTTGGTATTATGGAGGCCTACTTATATGCCAACAAAGACAAGTTCGATATTGAGTCTGTATACAGCTACTACCGCGCAGGTCAGGCCAATTCGATCATTATTTTAAAACCAGAGCTAAGCCAGCCTCTGGCACAGTTAAAAGACGCTATCCGCCAAGACTGGCCTGCGCTGGTAAGGTCTAAACCGTCTTTTGGCTGGGGCAGTAATGGTGGTTTACAGGTGCATTTACTGGGCCGCTCTACTGAGGTACTGCTAAAACTGGCTGCCGACATTGAGCCGATGCTGGCTGGCGTTACGGGGCTGGAGGATGTCAGCTCTGAAATTGCTCACGGCCAGCAGGAAATTCAGATCACGTTAAAGCTCGACCAGCTGCAGCGCCATGGTTTAAACGCGCAGCAGGTTGCCAATGCCGTATCGCTGGCACTGCGCGGCACCAACCTGCGCACTTTCAGAAGTGCCGAGCAGGGCGAGCTGTTAATGCGTGTGCTGTACGATGAAAAGATAAGCCATTCACTGGCCGAGCTGTCGGCGTTGCCAATACTGAACAAAGACGGCGTGGTGATAAGCCTGCAACAGCTGGCCGTACTGACGATGGCGCCAAGGCTGGATCAAATTAGCCGTTTTGATCGCCAAACCGGCATCGCCATCAGAATGAACCTGGCGAAAGACTACACCATGGACACCGCGCGCGAAGACATTAAAAAGGTGATGGATAAACTGGCGTTGCCGGCAGGCTATCGCTGGTCGTTTCAGGGCAGTTTTCAGCAGCAGGATGAATCGCAGCAGGTGATGATGGTTAATATGTTGCTGGCTGTCGCCATGATCTATCTGGTAATGGCGGCGTTGTTTGAATCCTTGCTGTTACCTACAGCAGTAATAGGCTCGTTATTGTTCTCGCTGGTAGGCGTGTTCTGGACCTTTATGTTTACCGGCACCACTATGGGCATTATGGGTATGATAGGCATGCTGGTGCTAATGGGTATAGTGGTAAACAACGGCATAGTACTGGTAGACAGGATCAATCAGGACAGGCAGGAACAGCCAGAAGCAACACTGCGTGAACTGATTATCAGTGCCAGCGAATCACGGTTGCGGCCAATACTGATGACAGTATCTACCACCGTTTTGGGTTTATTACCGCTGGCTATGGGCGGCACCCAAATAGGCGGTGACGGCCCAAGCTACGCACCAATGGCCATTGCTATTATTGGTGGTTTGCTGTTTTCTACCCTGACCAGTTTAGTGCTGGTGCCACTGACCTACTTGGGGCTGGTTAACCTGATCGGAGGCTGGGCCAGCTGGCGCGCTAATGCCAAACGCTGGGCTGATAAAGTCTGGGCCTGAGGATGATGTATGGCGTGTTGATGTGAGCAAACTGCGTCATCCGTGACATGCTAAGGGCGCTGATTAGCGCTTTACAGCCGCGCGCAAACTCACTAGAATGCGCGCTGCCTTAAGGGAGTAATCTGCAGCCGTATTATACGGTTGCGCTACGGTCAACATACTTGTGCCACCTGCACATGGCCGTATCGTTCAAAGCCTGCTTTGAATTGATGAGACTTAAGACACACTACTGGCCCAAAGCGGGAGCCGGTGCTGTGTCTTATGTTTATATCCCGCTAAGGTGCAGTTGATGGAAGCCTTTTTATCCTCTTTTACCGCCGTAGCTATTGCTGAAATTGGCGATAAAACCCAGTTACTCTCCTTGTTTCTTGCTGCCAGATTTCGCTCTAAAAGTGCGATCATTGCCGGTATCTTAGTGGCAACTTTGCTGAACCATGCGGCATCGGCCTGGCTGGGGGTATGGGTGGCGCAGTTTATTCCGCAAGGCTGGCACAACTGGCTGCTGGGCGGCTCTTTTATTGCGGTAGCGCTATGGCTGTTAATTCCGGACAAAGACGACAGTGGAGACACCAGCGTACTGCGTTTTGGTGCTTTTGCTGCCAGCTGCATATTGTTTTTTCTGGCCGAAATTGGCGATAAAACCCAGATAGCTACGGTGATACTGGCAGCCAGTTTTGAAGATGCCGTGTGGATGGTAATTGTGGGTACTACGCTGGGTATGCTGGCTGCCAATGTGCCGGTAGTGTATGCCGGCAGCTGGTTGTTGCAGAAAATCTCTCTGGACTGGGCGCGCCGCGCTGCTTGTGCCGTATTTATGTTGCTTGGGTTTTATATCATCTGCTCTGACCAGCTTATGATGTTGGGGTAAATAGTCGTTTAGCGCATTGAAGCCATTGAATAATATTGCATTTACGGATATGTTGCTTAACGAAACTGTTGAGTCAGCTTAACATTAGGTTGACGCTGGTTTTATTAAAAAAACAATAGCTGAAGTAAAGGAGAGTAGGTCATGAATGACTTTAATGCGGTACCGGCAGTCAATTCGTCAACAGCAAAGCTGGTCTATATACTGTATTTGGTGGGATTAGTATTCGGTATTACCGGTATTATCGGCGTTATTATTGCCTATGTTAATAAAGAAGATGGCCCGGATTGGCTGCAAAGCCATTATCGTTTTCAAATCCGCACTTTCTGGATGGGGCTGCTGTTCATGATCGTTGGCGGTATTTTATTGGTCGTCATGATTGGCTGGCTGGTCTATCTGTTCTGGATCGTCTGGTTGATTATCCGCTGCGTAAAAGGCCTGAAGCAGCTTGAACTGCAACAGCCTGTGCAGGACGAAAAAACCTGGATGTTCTAAACTGTTTTTCATAAAAAAGCGAAGCTCAGGCTTCGCTTTTTTGTTTATGGCAGCTTTCTTACGTATTTCCGTCACAGTGCTATTGAACTGCCGGCGTGCTTTTTCTACCCTGTATCCGTTCAGCAAAATGTTGCACAACTAAAACAGGATCCCACTATGCGTTATAACGCCCTTTATCTGGCACTGGCTTTTGCCGGTGTGCTAAGCGCCTGCTCTCCGGCAGACAACACGTCTTCTCCAACATCAGCAAATTCTGACGCTAAAGCAGCTGAAACAACGGCAACGGTAAGCTTGTTACCGGCATTTGAAAAGCGGCTGGATATTTACCGCAGTGTTGATTTAACGGCAGATTTATCCGCGCTTAGCGATAATCAGCGCGTTATGCTGAGCAAGCTGATTGATGCCAGTAAAATTATGGATGAGCTGTTCTGGCAACAGGCTTTTGCTGAAGAGAAAGCGGCTTTTCTGGCGAAACTGCCAGAAGGAAAAGCACGCACTTTTGCTGATATCAATTATGGTCCCTGGGACAGATTGAAAGGCGATGAGCCGTTTCTCAGCGGCTATGCTGAAAAACCTGCCGGGGCACAGTTTTATCCTGCTGATATGACCAAACAGGAGTTTGAAACAGCAGAGCTTAGCGACAAAACCGGGCTGTATTCGGTAATACGCCGCGACAGCGAAGGTAAGCTGCATACCATACCTTATTCCGTGCAATACAAAACAGAGCTGGAAGCCGCTGCGAAACTGCTGACAGAAGCCTCAGTACTGGCCGAAGACAAAGAGTTTGCCGAATATCTTAAACTGCGGGCGCAGGCGTTACTGACTGACAACTATCAGCCATCAGATTTTGCCTGGATGGCGATGAAAAACAACCCGATCGAGCTGGTGATTGGCCCGATAGAAACCTATGAAGATCAGCTGTTTGGTTACCGTGCCGCGTTTGAAGCCTATGTACTGATAAAAGATTTAAGCTGGAGCGAAAAACTGGCGAAGTATGCAGCCACTTTACCGGCGCTGCAAAAGGGGTTACCGGTAGCAGAAGCGTATAAAACTGAAACACCGGGTTCAGATGCCGACTTAAATGCTTATGATGTCATTTACTACGCGGGCCACTCTAACGCCGGCTCTAAAACGATTGCGATAAACCTGCCAAATGATGAGCAGGTACAGCTGGAAAAAGGCACCCGCCGTTTACAGCTTAAAAACGCTATGCAGGCCAAATTTGACCATATTATGCTGCCTATTGCAGATTTACTGATCGCACCTGAGCAGCGCAAGCATGTCACCTTTAATGCGTTTTTTAACAACACTATGTTCCATGAAGTAGCACATGGGCTGGGCATCAAAAATACCATTAATGATAAAGGCTCTGTACGTCAGGCGTTAAAAGAACATGCTTCAGCGTTGGAAGAAGGCAAAGCCGATATTCTTGGCCTGTATATGATTACCCAGCTAAAACAGCAGGGTATGCTGGATGAGGGGGAGCTGGAAGATTATTACACCACCTTTATGGCGGGTATTTTCCGTTCGGTGCGTTTTGGAGCCTCCAGCGCGCATGGTAAAGCCAATATGATCCGCTTTAATTATTTTGCCGAACAGGGCGCTTTTGTCCGTAACGACGATGGCACCTATCAGGTGGATTATCCGAAAATGCAGGCGGCTATGGCGTCGTTATCTGAGCTGATCCTAACACTGCAAGGCGATGGTAATTACGACGGCGTTGCCGCACTGGTAGCGGATAAAGGCGTGATTAAACCGCAACTCTCTGCAGATCTGGCTCGTTTGGCGGCTGCCGATATACCGGTTGATGTGGTGTTTAACCAGGGGAAAGAGATCCTGGGTTTAAAATAAGCACAGTGTACGGGCAGCATGCGTGCTGCCCGTTACGCATTTATCTGTCGGGAGATAAGTATTCCCTGTCATAGAAAGTGCGCAGCCAGTGCGGCCGGTAAATAGCCATCAGCGTTATGGCGCTGCCGTTAAGCAGAGCTTCGGGAAACCAGATCAGCAGCGCTAACAGCCAGTAATCATTGGTTATAATATGCCAACTGTAGCGCCCTTCCAGACCATACCACAGTGATGTCAGGCTAATTTGCAGCACTATCGTTAGTGCCGCTGTAAGAAAGCCGGCGACAAAAATATACACAAACAGGTGGAGGGTTAAGTAACGGTAGCTGGCCAGAAACAACGTGTAGCTAAATAAACCCGGCAGAATAAAGCTGCTTAGCGCATATAAACCGGCATCAGCCCAGTGCAGTTTGCCAAAAACTATCAGTAACAGCATCGGCAGCAGGCAAATCCAGTTTGCAATACGCCAGCCATGACATAGCACCAGCGTAGTTAGCAGTAAAAAATGCAAGTTCAGCCCTTGTTGAATACCGGCCTGCACACTCCACAATAAACTCAACACTACGGCAGAGGCTAAAACAAAATGCTGGTAACCCGGCTCTGCCTTCAGTTTGGGCAAAAACTCGCGTGG
Source organism: Rheinheimera hassiensis (assembly GCF_022436675.1). Classification (GTDB taxonomy): domain Bacteria; phylum Pseudomonadota; class Gammaproteobacteria; order Enterobacterales; family Alteromonadaceae; genus Alishewanella; species Alishewanella hassiensis. Next base: position 321,323 of record NZ_JAKUJZ010000002.1, read on the forward strand.
ATAAAAGTACAGTAAAACCGCCAATGCACTAAAGGCGCCTGCAATTTGCCAACTGGTCATTCTGTGCTATCCCGCCGTCATAACATCCTCTGATTGTAACGGCTGTTTACTGCTCAGTCATCGCTGTTGTGATCAGAGTGCTCCAGATAGCGGCCAGCACCCAATGCTGTGCTGATAAGCAACACCGGTATAGCAAAAAAATGCATCATCAGTGATAACTCTGCGGCAAAGTTGATCCAGAAAATAACCAGCCAGCTCATCAGCCATGCGGCTATGCTCAGCCATTTTGTTGTAAAGCTGTTCATACTGCCTCCCATCTGCATTGTTAAGGTCCCTGTTATTCTAGGCCTTGCCTTTGCAATAACGCAGTGTCACTATTGATAAAAATAAGGTGGATAGTGACAAATTGCCTGCGCAGGATAAACAGATGAAACAGATTGCTATACTGGCTAACCACAACAGCATCAGCAGCGATGTATTTGCGCTGCTGGACTATTTTGAATATTGCAATGTGCTTTGGGCGTTGCAGCATCAAACAGTAACACCGTTGTTTCATTGCTATCCGGTTTCGCCAGACGGCATGGCGCTTAAACTAAAGCCGGGTGTCGAATTAGCTGTTCAGCCACATTCTTGGCAGCAGGCGGATGCCCTGATTTTACCGCCAGCTTATGCTTACCGGCGTGCCGAGCTGGCTGCACTGGCCACGCAATCAGCAGCCTATTACAGTGGTTTACATCAGGCGGCAGAGCGGGGCAGTTTAATTGCGGCCAGTTGTACCGGTACTTATATCCTGGCCGGTAGCGGCTTGCTTGATCATCGCAATGCCACCAGTAGCTGGTTTTTTAAAGAGATATTCCGCAGCCTGTATCCCAATGTGCATTTACAACTGAATAAACTGCTGGTGCAGGACGGCAACCTGCTAACTGCCGGAGCTACCACCTCTTATATTAATTTATGCCTGGCGCTAACCGAACAGTTAGCCGGCGAGCAGTTTGCCCGGCAGATGGCAAAAATTATGCTGACCGATCCCAACCGCACCTCGCAGGTACCCTACATGGACTTATCCATCGGTTTGCAGCATAACGACTCGTTAATTGTGCAAATACAAGCCTACCTTAACCAGCATTTGGCGCAGCCTTTTGTATTGGATCAGTTAGCAGAGCAGTTTCATCTGACCAAGCGCACCTTGCTGCGCCGCTTTAAAACCGCGCTGAATGACACGCCACTGAATTATTTGCAGCGCTTACGGGTAGAGCAAGCTAAGCGTTTGCTGGAAACCACTAACCAGCCAATAGAGCAAATCGTGTTGCAAGTGGGCTATGAAGATGTCAGCTCGTTTCGCAAGTTATTTCTTAATTACACCGAACTTACCCCCAGCCAATACCGGCAAAAGTTTATGCTGGGTGACACCTTTAACTGCTGCCCGACAGAGCGCCTTGTTGCAGATAGCTGAAAAATAATTTTAGCAACAGCTTGCGCCTATAGATTACATCTGTAATATTAATTGTATTACAGGTGTAATCTATAAGGTGTTTTTATATGATCGAAATCAGCAATGCCGAACTTAGCGTAATGCAGGTGTTGTGGCAGCGTCAGCTGCTAAGCGCCAACGACGTGGTTGCGGCGCTGTGCAATGACAAAGACTGGCACGAGAAAACCGTAAAAACACTGCTGAACCGGCTGGTAAGCAAAGGTGCACTGGGCTTTGATAAAGATGGCAGGGCCTATTTATATTACCCGCTTATTGCCGAGCAGGATTATCAGTTGCAGCAGGGCCGCTCTTTTGTCGAGCGTATATTTGCCGGCCGTGTCGCGCCGCTGGTAGCGGGCTTTGCCAGCCAGAATAAACTCAACGCCGATGATGTGCAGCAGTTAAAGCAATTGATTGCTGATTGGGAGCAGGAGCAGCACCATGACTGATTATCTGCTGCACGTGTCAGTGCCGTTGTCGCTACTGCTTATAGTTTTACTGGTAACCCAGCAATATCTGCTTAAGCCCCTGGGGGCTCGCACCCTATATGCCCTGTGGGCTGCAGTGCCACTTCTGCTACTTTGCGCTTCTATTACACCGTTACTGCCGCAGGTTGTTGAAGCGGGCGCTATGAAGCGCTATCAGGTAGGAATACAGCAACTCACGGCAGCAGCAGATAACATTAACTGGCTGTTTTGGTTATGGCTTAGCGGGGTAATGCTGTGCAGCCTCTTTTTGTTGCTTAGTTACATCAGCGGCCGCGCTCAGTTTAACCGTGCAACGCCGCTTAGTGGCAATAATACGCCAGCGTATTGTCGTCAGGCGGATAACCGCAGCGGTCCTTATATCACCGGTTTAATTACACCACGAATTGTGCTGCCGCATGACTTTTTTACCCGCTTTGATGCCACCCAGCAGCAGCTTATTTTGCAGCATGAGCTGACACACTGGCGCAGGGGCGACTTACATCTCAATTACCTGGCTCTGGTATTGGTTAGCCTGTTTTGGTTTAACCCCTTGGTGTGGCTGGCGTATCGGCAATACCGTAACGCCCAGGAGCTGGCCTGCGATGCAGTGGTAACAAAATATGCCAGCAAGGCAGAAAGAATTGCTTATGGTTATGCCTTACTAAGCAGTACACAGCAGTCATCAGCAAACTGGTGGCCGCTTACTCATCACTATGGAGACTTTAACACTATGAAACAACGCATTACGCAACTACAGCGTCAGCAAGGTATCAGCAAAACAGTGGTATTGGGTACAATGGCACTGGTGATTGCTGCTACATTATTGCTGCAACAACCGGTTATGGCTGGTGTGAGCAAAACTCAGCAGCTTGCTGCGGTTATGCGCATTGAGCCACGTTACCCACTGCAAGCTGCAGAACAGGGGATCTCAGGTTATGTGCAGATTAAATTTGATGTCGATGCACAAGGTAAAGTGATCAATGCAAGTGTCGTGAAATCGAGTCCTGAAAAGGTATTTGATAAAGAGGCATTACGTGCCCTGACGCAATGGCAGTATACCGCTACCGGCAAGCTGCATCTGGCGCAAATGGTGCAACTGGATTTTGAACTGGATACCGTACAAGCAGATATGGAGCGAGTCAGCGTAACGCCGGCAGCAAAAAAGGGCTGATGGTGTAGCAAAACAAGTTGGATACCAGTTGGATAGAAGTGCAATAAAGCAGCGTTTACACCGCAGTGCCGTTTAAAGGCGCTGCTTTATTGCATTTGGGCATCGGTGTTTTACCAGCCAAACGCCAGCACGGTTTTGTGTAGCACCTTGTCGTTAAACAGTACCCGCGCTGTACTACCTTTGGCGGCGCCCAGGCAAACGTGCAGCGGCAGCAGGTGCTCTTCGCGCGGGTGCATTAACCGGGCATCAGGCGCTTGTTGCCAGTTAATCAGCCGCTGCGCCTGCTCTGCATAACTGTACTGTGGTTGCAGGCTGTCGATAAGATATTGATTAAACGCCTCTAACTGCGCCTCGCTTACCAGGTTGGTATTAAAAAACGCCTGCATATTATGAAAGCTCATACCGGAGCCGATAATCAGCACGTTTTGCGCGCGTAAAAAGCTAATTGCTTCACCCAAGGCGATATGCATTTTGGCATCAAGGCCTTTTAGCAATGATAACTGCAGCACAGGAATATCAGCTTGCGGGCGCAGCAGCAGTAGCGGCACAAAAACACCATGATCCCAACCGCGGCTGGTATTTAGCTGTGGGCTAAAACCGGCTTGCTGCAGTTTTTCTGCTATTTGCGTTGCCAGCAGTGGTGCGCCAGGGGCTGGGTAGCTAAGCTGATAACTTTGCGCCGGAAAGCCGGAGTAATCAAATAACAACGCCGGGTTGTCAGCTGCAGTAAGTGCCGGTTGGGGGCTTTCCCAATGCGCACTTATTACCAGTATGGCCGCCGGAGTGGCCAGTTTATCGCCAAGCTGAGTAAAGAATTGTGTCAGCGCCTGGTGGTTTGGGTCGCCAAGTAAGGGTAAAGGGCCGCCGCCGTGGGGTAAATACAATACAGGTGCCAGAGTTGGGGTCATTGCGCTGTGCTCGTTGGCAAAATAATATGTTTAGGCTACGCTCGCTAACCGTGCTATGCAATAGATTAATAGTTGCGAAATAACTCAACTTTTAACAGATAAAATCGAATAATATGCAAAAGGATCGCAGTATGACACCGGCAATTGAGTTGGCTAAACAGCGTGGCATTGCGCATCAGGTGCATCAGTATCAGCATGATCCGGCAGCCACTTCGTACGGGCTGGAAGCCGCAGAAAAGCTTGGCCTACTGCCACAGCAGGTATTTAAAACTCTGGTGTTAAGTTTGGATAGTAAACAACTGGCGGTGGCAATATTGCCGGTAGATCAGCAGCTTAGTATGAAACAGCTTGCCAAGGCACTGGGCGCAAAAAAAGCTGATATGGCCAATGCGGCCGATGTGATGCGTAGCACCGGTTATGTATTAGGTGGTGTCAGCCCGCTGGGGCAAAAAAAGCTGTTGCCCACTGTTATTGACAGCTCGGCGCAGCAGTTTGCCACTATTTACGTTAGCGCCGGGCGGCGCGGGCTGGAAATTGAGCTAAGCGCAGCAGATTTACGTCAGTTACTCAACGCGCAGTTTGTAGCATTGTGTCAGTGTTAACTGCCATATCCGGAGAGTTATGATTGCCATTAATATAGGGCCGCTAGCGTTACCGGTGCCGCCGTTGCTGTTGTTGTTTAGTGTAGTGGTAGGCCTGGTTGTTGCCTCGCTGGTAGCGAAACGTCAGCAAAGCCCGGTCACTGATCAGTTGCTAACCGTGTTGCTGGTAAGCCTGCTATTTGGCCGTATCGTTTTTGTACTGCGGTTTATGCAAAGTTATGATTCCTTCTGGCAAATGCTGGATATCCGCGACCGCGGCTTTGATTTTTCTGCCACCATACTGGCAGCCATGATAATGCTTATGCTGCAAATAAAGCGTTATCCCAAACAGCGCAAAGCCTTGTTAAGCGGTGCGCTGTCGGCCGTAGTATTGTTTGCGGTATTAATTACCGTGGTAACGGCAGGCAGGCAACAGGCGCAGTTACCCGATATCGTGCTGTCGCAGTTAGATGGCACCAGTGTTAACCTGCAGCAAAGTAAAGGCCAGCTTACCGTTGTTAATCTCTGGGCCACCTGGTGTCCGCCATGTCGGCGTGAAATGCCGGTATTGGCTAAAGCAGAACAAAACAACCCTGATATTAATTTTCTGCTGATAAACCAGCGTGAGCCCGCCGACACGGTAAAGCAGTTTTTAGCGCAAATGTCGTTACAGTTTTCGCAGGTACTGCTGGATAACACCGGGCAGGTGCCGCAACAGTTTGGCGCTTTTGGCTTGCCGGTAACGCTGTATTTTAATGCACAGGGCCAGCTGGTAGACAGCCATATGGGCGAGGTATCTGACGCCAGTTTGGCGGCGGCTATCAGCAAGCTACGTAACAGTTCACCTTAAGCAGCCATAAACAAGTAGCTATAAAAAGTAACCATAAAAAAACGGGCGCTGTGTAGGCGCCCGTTTTTTGCTTATCACCCATTTATGGTAGTGATTACTTTAAATCAAAGCGATCAGCATGCATTACTTTGGTCCAGGCTTTTACAAAGTCTGCGACAAACTTTTGTTTCGCATCGCTGGCGCCATACACTTCGGCAATAGCGCGTAACTGCGAGTTAGAGCCAAACAATAAATCAACGCGGCTGGCAGTCCATTTTACCTGACCGGTTTTACGATCCCGGCCTTCAAACTGCTCTGCTTCGCTGGAAACAGGAGCCCACTGCGTATTCATATCCAGCAGATTGACAAAGAAGTCATTGCTTAGCGTGCCCGGTTTTGCTGTAAATACGCCATGTTTTGTCTGGCCGTAGTTAGCATCCAGCACCCGCATACCACCAACTAATACAGTCATTTCCGGTGCGGTTAAGGTTAACAGTTGCGCTTTGTCCAGCAGCAGCTCTTCAGCTGATATGGTGTAAGCCTTTTTCATATAGTTACGGAAGCCATCGGCAATCGGCTCCAGCACATCAAACGATTCCGCATCGGTTTGCTCGTCTGTAGCATCGGTGCGGCCAGGGGCAAAAGGCACCGCCACTGGTACACCGGCATCATTAGCGGCTTTTTCTATTGCGGCTGCACCTGCCAGCACAATAATATCGGCCAGTGACACTTTTTTATTACCGCTTTGCGTAGCATTGAAGTTTTGCACAATAGTACCAAGTACACTTAGCACCTGTTGCAACTGTGCCGGTTGGTTTACCTGCCAGTCTTTTTGTGGCGCTAAGCGGATACGGGCACCGTTGGCACCACCACGGCAGTCTGAACCACGGAAGGTAGAAGCTGACGACCAGGCGGTATATACCAGCTGTGATACGCTTAAACCGGATGCCAGAATAGTGGTTTTTAGCTGAGCAATATCCGCATCATTAACCAGTTCGTGATCTACCTCAGGTACCGGGTCTTGCCAGATCAAATCTTCAGCTGGTACTTCCGGCCCCAGATAACGCGATTTTGGCCCCATATCACGGTGAGTTAATTTAAACCAGGCGCGGGCAAAGGCATCGGCAAACTCGGCCGGGTTCTGATGAAAATGTTCAGAGATTTTGCGATATGCCGGATCTTCACGCATCGCCATGTCGGCGGTGGTCATCATAATGCCTACGCGCTGTGTTGCGTCTTCCGCGTCTGGCGCGTGGTCTTTTTCTGCCAGATTTACGGCAGCCCACTGATGCGCCCCGGCCGGGCTTTTTGTCAGCGCCCAGTCGTAGCCAAATAATACATCAAAATAGCTGTTATCCCATTGGGTTGGGGTAGGTGTCCAGGCACCTTCTAAGCCGCTGGTAGTAGTGTCGCGGCCTTTACCGCTTTTAAAGCTATTTTTCCAGCCAAAGCCCATTTGTTCAATAGGCGCAGCTTCTGGCTCTGCACCAACTAAGGCTGCATCACCGGCACCGTGGGTTTTACCAAAGGTGTGGCCGCCTGCAGTTAAGGCTACTGTTTCATAATCATTCATTGCCATGCGGGCGAAAGTTTCACGTACATCACGGCCAGAGCCTAATGGATCAGGCTTGCCATCCGGGCCTTCCGGATTCACGTAAATCAGGCCCATTTGCACAGCAGCTAACGGGTTTTCCAAATCGCGCTCGCCGGAGTAACGGCTGTTAGGCTTGTCGCTGGTGGCTAACCATTCGGTTTCGGCGCCCCAGTAGATATCTTCTTCAGGCTCAAAAATATCAGCCCGGCCGCCGCCAAAACCAAAGGTTTTAAAGCCCATTGATTCCAGTGCTACATTACCGGCAAGAATATATAAATCGGCCCAGGATAATTTGTTACCGTACTTTTGTTTTACCGGCCATAGCAAACGGCGGGCTTTGTCCAGGTTACCGTTGTCAGGCCAGCTGTTCAGTGGCGCAAAGCGCTGGTTACCGGTAGCGGCACCGCCACGGCCATCGCCCATGCGGTAAGTGCCTGCGGCATGCCAGGCCATACGGATCATAAAAGGCCCGTAGTGGCCGTAATCTGCCGGCCACCAATCTTGTGAGTCGGTCATTACATGCTCGAGGTCTTTTTTTACTGCCGCCAGATCAAGTTTTTTAAATTCTTCTGCGTAGTTAAAGTCTTCACCCAGCGGGTTCGATTTTTTATCGTTCTGGTGCAAAATTTTTACATTGAGCTGATTAGGCCACCAGTCCATATTTTTGGTTCCGGCACCACCAACTTTGGTATTGCCGCCGTGCATCACGGGGCATTTTCCGGCTGAGCCGTTGTTGTTATTGTCCATATTTTACTCCTTGCAACGTGGGTTTTATCTGGTTTACGGCATTTGGCCGCTTTAATAATGCATTGACTATAGACCTGAAGCACTAACAGCGAAAGCCAGTTTTACCTATCGTGCTAATCGTTTTTTCGAATTGACTATTGCAAATTTAGTTAATATTTTCAGTGGTTTTGTCTGCGGTTATACAAGATGGTTCAAATAAAATGGCTTTGGCGTGGTGGCGTAAAAATGATTGCACCCTGTTGCTTTGCCGGTTAGCTTACTGTTTTGTTAAACAGAGGCTAGCCATGACCAGTGTTACCATTTTGGTAGATGTACAAAATATCTACTACACCAGCCGGGAAGCCTGGCAGCGCAATTTTGACTATAACGCGTTTTGGCGCCAGATAACCTCTGGGCGTACTGTGGTTAAAGCCATTGCTTACGCCATCGACCGCGGTGATGAAAAGCAGCGCCAGTTTCAGAACATCCTCCGTGCCATCGGCTTTGAGGTGAAATTAAAGCCATTTATTCAGCGTGCCGATGGCAGCGCCAAAGGCGACTGGGATGTGGGTATAACGTTGGATGCTATCGAGTACGGCCAGCACAGTGATGTACTGGTGCTGGCCTCTGGCGATGGCGATTTTGGCCTGTTGGCAGATAAACTTACCACTAAGTACCAAACCGAAGTAGAGGTATACGGTGTAGAAGGTTTAACTGCCCTGGCACTGGTAAAAGCCGCTACACGGTTTATTGCGATTGATGAAGCACTATTATTGCCAAAGTAAGCGCCAGCTTTTGCAATTACCTGGCGCCTGAATACTTATGCTTTAGCGGGTTCTGCTAGCAGTGCATCATCCAGTTGATTGGCCTTAATGGCAGCTTCCCGCGCTTGCAGCCGTTGTACGTATTCGGTAAAAGCAGGCCGTTTTTCCAGCGTATCAAACATCATGCCCCACTCAATATGGCTGCCCACATACACATCAGCTGCGGTAAATTGCTCACCGCAAATATAGGGCCCCTGTGTTAACGCGGTTTCCAAGGCATTTAACGTATCCTGATACAGGCCACAACCTACGGATCCTGCGTTGTCGGCATCCAGGCGCCAGTTATAGGCTTTGGCAGTGGTCGCCATTTCCAGCGGGCCGGCTGCAAAAAACAACCAGCGGTAATAACTGCCGCGCTGTGGGCTATCCAAAGCAGGGGCCAGTTGCTTGTCGGCAAAGTGATCGGCCAGGTAGGCGCAAATGGCTGCCGCTTCGGTTACTACCACATCGCCGTGGGTTATTACCGGTACTTTGCCCATCGGGTTTAGTGCCAGAAATTCTGCCGATTTCATTTCAGGACCATACTGCAGCACCTCTACGTTGTAAGGCACATTTAGCTCTTCCAGCATCCAGCGGATAATGCGGCCACGTGACTGTGGGTTGGTATATAAGGTGATTGGTTTCATTTTGTTTATTCCTTGTTGCTTATTTTTCGTGGTTAATAAGTGTGGTTTGTTGGCGGTTTTTTCGCTACCGGGGTACTGTAAAACTAAAATAGGACAGAATACGTCCTAATTGTCGGTTATATTTGTGTTTTACAGTAGCGACAGGAATAGCCAATGTTTAAGCACAGATACCAATGAGCGGCCCGACTATCCGCGTAATTAGCCTGCTTGAGCTGCTGCAGTCTCATGGCCGTTTAAGCGGTACTGAGTTAGCTGCAAGGCTGGGGGTAGATAAACGCACAGTGCGCCGTTATATTCAGGCGCTGGAGCAGTTAGGTATTCCGGTTACTACAGAGCAAGGCTGCGACGGCGGCTATATGCTGGTAGCGGGTTTTAAACTGCCGCCAATGATGTTTACCAATGATGAAACCCTGGCGTTGTCGCTGGGCTTGTTAGCCGCACACAACCTTAACCTGGCCGATACGCAAGCAGCTATCAGCAGTGTTCAGGCCAAGTTGGAGCGGGTAATGCCGGCTAAGCTGAAATCCCGCTCCCGGGCTATTGCCGACACGATTAAATTAATATTGCCAGCATCTGACGCTGAAACACCCGGCCAGCATTTAGCGCCGTTATTAGATGCACTGGAGCAACAGCGCTCGGTTACTATCCGTTATGCCTCTTATCAACAAGCGCCGGTTTCCAGGCAAGTTGACCCTTATGGTTTATTGTTTCGCAGCGGACGCTGGTATATGAGTGGCTATTGTCACCTGAGGCAGGAGCTGCGAACCTTCCGGCTGGACCGTCTGCAGCAGATCGAATTGCTGCAGCAGTGCTTTAACCGGCCAGCAAATTTTGATGCGGCGGAGCATTTTACCAGCAGCCTGTATGGTATGCCGGGTAACCTGGATGTGCAGGTTATGTTGCATACTGACAAACACACAGCGGCGCAGGCGATGGGGGAAACGGCATCGATGTTAAAGCCGCAGGCTGATGGCTTACTGTTAAGCACCCGCACCGACAGCTGTTATTGCTTAGCGCAGTGGTTAAGCCAGCTGCCGTTTGATTTCAGTATTATTGAACCGCCGGAACTAAAACAGGCGCTAAAGCTGCAGGCTGAGCGCTTAATGAACATTGCACAGCGTTAATATTAGCGGTATCGCGGTTTGAGTTTAGCCTGCCAATTGCTGGCTACTAATTTCGAGATATCACTTCGGTTTAGTTAGCAGCGCTTTTAAATCGGCAAAGGGGTTATGGGTTGCCGCTGCTACTTTTTGCTCGGTGGTGCCGCCATACAGCACAAATTCGTGGAATTTATTGTGCTCGTTGTCGTGGCAATAAATGCAGAGTAACTCCCAGTTGCTGCCGTCTGAGGGATTATTGCTGTGGTTGTGATCAATATGATGCACCGTTAATTCGCGCAAATTGGAATGCACAAACTCGCGGGCACAGCGGCCGCATACCCAGGGGTACATTTTTAACGCTTTATCGCGATAACCTTGCTCCTGCTGCTGATAAGCCTGGGCACCGCTGTTAGTTTTGCTCATAACTGTCCTTTTTTATTATTACTGCCGCTTATATGCAACCGGGTTAGCCTGGGGGCAATTATGGCACCGGGTACTATTTTACAGCAATAACCTTGTGTCCGATGCTGATATATCACTGCATGGTATAGCGTTAAATCCGCATCGGTTAGGCCGTGTTGGTGAAATATATTGCTTACTGGCCGGGTCTTGTGGTGATGCACAATCTGGATCCTGCCTATAAGTTGCATGCCTGATGTATTAAGGCCGGGTATTTCTTTTGCCCATTGTGGGGTGATTTTTTAACTTATGCATTTTGGCTAAGCTAAAAGTGCTTAGATAACATATATCCTAAAATCAAAATAAATTAAAAGATGAGGCGTTTCAGTATGAAAAAATTAATCTGGGCGCTGCTGTTAACGCCAATGGTGGGTTTGGCAGCAGATGAGCCTGTTAACGTGACTGCACAACAATTTGTCGATTTACAGCAAGGCAATGCGGTTTATCCGGGCTTTCGCCGGGCGCATGCTAAAGGTATTTGTGTCAGTGGTGAGTTTCGTTCGAATGGTCAGCTAAGTGATTATTCAAAAGCGCCGGTGTTTCAAAGCGGTGCTACACCATTTACTGGCCGGTTATCTATTGCGGGTAACAACCCTACTGCGCCAGATTTAAAAGCACCAGTGCGCAGTTTGGCGCTGAGCTTCTCAATCAGTAGTACCGAGCAATGGCGCCTTGCTATGAATACACCGCCGGTAATGGCGGTGGCCGATCCGCACACGTTTTATCAGCAAATACTGGCTATTCAGGCCGGCCCTGCTGCAATAAAACAATTTTTTTCTGAACACCCTGAAAGCAAAGAATTCTTGGCCTGGGCAGCACAATATAAGGCAAGTGGTAGTTTCGCGTCTGAAACCTATAACAGTATTAATGCTTTTTATCTGATAAACCACAATGGCAAAAGACAAGCGGTGCGCTGGGCTATGCAACCGACAGTAACTGTAGCTACAACAGACGCACAAGACGTAGATGCACTACAAAATGAAATTGCTAACCGGGTTGTGGCGGGCAATGTGGTATTTGACTGGGTATTTACCCTGGCCGATGCTGCTGATGATGAAAACAATGCCACTAAAGCCTGGCCCGACAGCAGGCAAAAAATTACGGCTGGGCAGATAGTGATAAACAATACCACTGCTCAGTTGGAAGGCGGGTGCCATGCCATTAACTTTGACCCACTGGTGTTGCCAACCGGTATTGAAGCAACAGCAGATCCGATCTTACGTGCACGCTCTTCAGCTTATGCAGAATCTTATCGCCGTCGGGCAACCGAACAGTTAACAGGTGCATTAAAGGAGCCAGAAAATGACTAACACCGAGCGTTTTTCACTGTCAATGCGCCTATTTCACTGGGGTATGGCGGCATTGGTTTTTGCCATGCTAACCGCGGGTTTATTAATGGTGGCATCACTTGATGGCTGGCAGTTAACGGTACTTACTGCACATAAAGTGTTTGGTGTTATTGCCGTGCTGCTGGTAAGTGCGCGCCTTATAAACCGCCTGCGCCAAGCTATACCTGCCTTACCAGATGATTTAAGCCACTGGCAGAAAATGTCGGCACGGGTTTCACATTGGCTGCTGTACGGTTTATTGTTTGCCATGCCGGTTTCCGGATACCTGATGCAATACTTTGCCGCCAGGCCTATTGACGTGTTCGGCTGGTTCCGCCTACCTGCAGCACTTAATGTGGATATTTACACTTACGCACTGTTTCGTGAGTTGCACTCCGTATTTGCGATTGCGCTTATCTGCCTGATAGCACTGCATATCGGCGCGGCCTTGCATCATCACATTATCCGAAAAGACAAGGTGTTAAAAAGTATGTTGTAACTGCTTGACCAGTGTAACTTTTTCAGTAAATGTGAGCCCCTAGCTTCTGGTCATTAAAGGAAGGGTATGCGAGTAATGTTGTTAGCTATTTTGCTGTTGGTGTCCTTTAACAGCATGGCTAAAGACTGCGTTGTACTGCTGCATGGCCTGGCTCGCAGCGCCGGTGCAATGGAAACTATGCAGCAGGCGCTGGATAACGCTGGCTATCATAGCGTCAATGTTGATTACCCATCGCGTAACTATAGCGTAGAGGCGCTGGCGCCAATGGCTATTGCACCGGCATTAGCGCAGTGCCGGGCAAAACAAAGCCGTGTTATTCATTTTGTTACCCATTCTATGGGCGGTATTTTGTTGCGCCAGTATACGCAGCATAACGTTATTGCAGATTTAGGCCGCGTAGTGATGATGGGGCCGCCAAATCAGGGCAGTCAGGTGGTCGACAATTTAAAAGATGTGCCGGGTTTTGAGGCGTATAACGGGCCGGCCGGTATGCAGCTGGGCACCAGCGAACAAGACATACCCAAACAGCTGGGGCCGGTAAGTTTCGAATTGGGTGTTATAGCCGGTACCAGTTCTATCAACCTGCTATTGTCTACGTTTTTGCCCAACCCGGATGATGGTAAGGTGTCGGTGGAGAATACCAAAGTACAAGGCATGTGTGCGCTGGTTACGGTGGCGGTATCGCATCCGTTTTTGATGAAACGACAACAGGTTATTGACCAGGTACTACATTTTCTGCGCAGTGGCAGCTTTTTTGGCGACAACGCCCAGCAGTTTGCCTGCCCGGCGCAGCTATCGCCGGAATTGGCTTAACCGTAGGCTAAGAAATATTTTGCTAAGATACCTTAATAGTTAATTGAGAGTGCTTATATGACAGACGGCATAACGAACATAGCAGGCTCAGCGCCAGAGTGGTGTGCTGTAGCAATTGAGCTTTTGGGCATTGCTATTATCACCGCTATCACTATTTATGCCCTGATACATGCTGGCATAAGGTTAGTAAAAGGTGATGCACTGAATGATATTCAGCAACAGGTACGTCAGCAGTTGGGCCGGGGTATTTTACTGGGGCTGGAGTTTTTAATCGCGGCAGACATTATTCATACCGTTGCGGTAGAGCTGACATTTGAAACCGTGGGCGTACTTGCGCTGGTAGTGTTAATTCGTACCTTTTTAAGCTTTACCCTTGAGCTGGAGTTAACCGGTAAATGGCCCTGGCAGCAGGCCGGGTCTGAAACCAAATAGTGGCACCGCGGCAATTAACCAGGCGAGCTGACGTTAAATAGCTCGATTTGGCCGGCGCATTTAATTGAGACACGATGAGCATAGAAGTGATCATGCCAGCGCAGTGGCAAACCCAGCGCTGGCAAAACGGTGGTGGCATTACCCATCAGCTGTGCCGCCAGGATAACGGGCAAGGGCTGTTATGGCGGTTATCCATCGCCGAAGTAGCCAGTGATGGCCCGTTTTCGCGTTTTGATAATATTGACCGCATTATTTTGTTGCTGGATGGCGCAGGCTTTAGCCTGCATGGCGTCGGTGATAAACCACAGGTACTGGATGCGCCACTTAAACCGTATTCCTTTGCCGGTGAAACCGCTATTCACTGCACATTGCTTGATGGCGCAGTGCGGGATTTTAACCTGATGACCCGCCGAAATACGCTGCAGGCCGAATTGCAGGTGCTGACGATTGGCAGTGCTGTACAAACATTGCCGCTAAGCCCGCAAACACTTGTCTATATTGCCAGCGGCAGCGTAAATGCTGAACTGGGCGCAAAGCAGATAACGCTGGAAGCGCAGCATACACTTAGCCTGAGTAATGAAGCGGGCACTGTGCAGTTAAGCAGTAATGATAATGCGCAGGTAATAATAATTGGCATGTCCGATGCGCAGTGCGGCAACAGTACGGGAAAATTTTAATAAATGCGTAGTAGCGCAATACAAGGAAAGGTATGCGAACAATACTGACAGCCGTTTTGCTGCTTATAGCGTTTAACAGCCAGGCTAAAGACTGCGTGGTACTGTTGCATGGTTTGGCGCGCAGCGCCGGTGCTATGGACACGATGCAGCAGGCGCTGGATGACGCTGGCTACTTTACCGTGAATGTAGATTACCCCTCGCGCAAACATGCCATTGAAGTATTAGCGTCAATGGTTATTCCACCGGCGTTAGAGCAGTGCCGGGCAAAGCAAAGCCGTGTTATTCATTTTGTTACCCATTCTATGGGCGGTATTTTGCTGCGCCAGTATACGCAGCATAACGTTATTGCAGATTTAGGCCGCGTAGTGATGATGGGGCCGCCAAATCAGGGCAGCCAGGTAGTCGACAATTTAAAAGATGTGCCGGGTTTTGAGGCGTATAACGGCCCGGCCGGTATGCAGCTGGGTACCGGCGCGCACGATATACCCAAACAGCTGGGGCCGGTAAGTTTTGAGCTGGGTGTTATTGCCGGTACCAGTTCTATCAATCTGATATTGTCAAACTTTCTGCCCAACCCGGATGATGGCAAGGTGTCGGTGGAAAACACCAAAGTGCAAGGCATGTGCGCGCTGGTTACGGTAGAGGTGTCGCATCCGTTTCTGATGAAAAGACAAAAGGTAATTAGCCAGGTACTGCACTTTTTAACAGTGGGTAAATTTAGCGGCGACAATGCTCAACAGTTTGCCTGCCCGGCTCAGTTAAAGCCGAAGCTAAGTTGATTTAAAACTCTGACTTAGTTTTTCGCGTTACGGTTGCCAACTGCTAAAATTGCCTCATTGGCTGGTGATAAATCTTAAGAACTTAAATGACAATAAAACTGCAAGATTACGATGTAGCAGATCACCTGCGTACTCCGGAAGAAATGGCGGCATATCTTGAAGCGTCTATTGCTGAGTGTGATGGCGATGTCAGCTTTGTTGCCAAAGCGTTGGATGATATTGCGCGAGCGAAATTACAACAGGATTAACTATCATGGCTAAAACACTGCAGCAAATATTGGCAGATGAAAAGCCAAAGGTTGTTGCCTCGGCGATACAGCAGGCAGCTGAAATTCTGCAAAAAATAGATCCTGAATTAACGGCATATAAAGGTCAAGCACTGATAGATATCGTCCAAGCCAGACTAACTGATCCGCAGTCGGGTGGTAAAGTTGAGCTGTAGGCCACGCAATCAACCAACGTAAGGGCGCATCATTGCGCCCTTATTCTTTATACAAATTAAACACTTGACCAAATTCAGTTTTTCGGTAAATGTAACAGCTAGTTTAAGGTTATATAACCTGTTTGCCGATTAGCTATAGTCGCAGGCAAAACGCAAGACTAGACGCCGAAATCGTGCGAAATGAGTAGTCAAGGAGGAATTTTGGAAGATATTGACCTGAAAGGATTGTTTAGCGGTATTGATACTCACAAAATAACGAAGCCACTTGATAATTATTTGGAAAGTTTGAATAGTTTTTTTTCTGATTATAATCAGGAAAGTGATCGGTCATTGATGCGTTTCTTTGAGGATTTCAATCCTGATAATTTTGTTGATGACGATATTTCGTTCATGGCAAATGCTTTAATTATGGCTAACTATGATGAAAGCGCATTGCGTGGTGAGTGTGTTATTATTTTTTCCGAGCCAGTAATTGTGTCTGATCTGAAGTGTGTCGATGTGTTTAGAAATGAAAGTGAGGATGCACTAAGGTTAATATCCTATAAAGGGGGGGAAAAGAAGTTTACCACAAAAAGAAGTACTCAATCAGATCGCTCTATAAGAAATAGACTTATTACAATCTATATGGTTCATGATGTGGTTTTGGGTATTATTTTACCAAAGCACAGTAACTTTCAATCTGTGAAAATTGTTAGATATCGAACGCTACACTCTGATTACAAAAAGCTTGAGCATACCCAAAAGGCATTGCTAGATGCTAACGACATTCCACGTATCGAAATTCAAAAGATTGTGAAAAAGCTGGATGAAATCAACTCAATAATAAATAACAAACTTGATTCTTTAAATACAATTCAAGGCGATATTCATGCTCTTGAACAAGAAAAGTCTCACGCAGAAAGTAGTCTTGAGAGTAGTAGAATCGCTTTAGAAAAAGCGCGCAATGATTTAGATAAAACTAGTCGAGATTTCAATAAGTTGGTAAGTTCTGTTGCTGATGAAAATGATAAATTAGAAACGGTGCAGGCTAAAGTTAAAGCTGAGACTAGCTTTTTTAAAAAGGAACAAGATAAACTAAAAACACTCCAAGATGAAATAGGTGAGGCTGATAAATCTCTAACAAAAATTAGAACAGAGCTTGCTGCTGCCAAACGAGAAAAAAACTTAACCAACTTTGATACTTTAGGGCACTCAACAGAAACAGGCCGACAATTAATCGCTTATTACTGGTTTGCTGGTTCCACCTTTGTAGGTTTGCTGTGTATGACTGTTTATATCTATTGGAGTAGTCAGAATTTTAGCGCATCATTTCCGTATTTGTTGCATGTAAGCGGATGGAATATTTTACTGAGTAGGCTTCCACTGGTGGCAGCTACCACTCTTATAATGGGTGGTTTATCCGGTGTGTTTTTCTATTTAATAAAACATATTGTTTCGCTAAACACTGAGAAAATGACAATGCTTAAGGCTGGTATTCTAGCCGAACAAATAACAAATTCGCTAGATTGCAAAGACATGGATGACCAAAAACGATTAGAATTCCAGCGTAACACAAAGATTAAGCTAATCACGCAGGTTTTTTCCAAGAATGAACTTGATATCAACCAAAGCAATATCATAATTGAGGCACTTAAAGCTCTGAACTCAAAATAGTTTTGTTGCACTTTATTTTGCATAAAGTTGGCTTTTTGAATTTTGCTGACAAGAATTGGTGGTTTATCGGAAGTACGTAAAATTAAGAGCGGACTAAACCTGTCAGCCACCATTCGCCTTTCCCTTTTACTCCTTGTATAATACGCGCCCTTGATACACTCTGGTGCTTAATTTATGTCCACTGTTGCTACTACCGTTTCCCGCAAGTCTGCCCCTGTAGCACGTATGGCGCCTGAGCGTGATTTATTCTCTTATCCGAAATACTGGGCCGAGTGCTATGGCACGGCGCCGTTTTTACCTATGTCGCGCGCCGAGATGGATAAACTTGGCTGGGACAGCTGCGATGTTATTTTGGTAGTAGGCGATGCCTATGTAGATCACCCCAGCTTTGGTATGGCGGTAGTAGGGCGGATGTTAGAAGCCCAGGGCTATCGCGTCGGCCTTATTTGCCAGCCGGATTGGCACAGCAAAGACGACTTTATGCGTCTGGGTAAGCCAAACCTGTTTTACGGCGTGTCGGCCGGCAATATGGACTCGATGATTAACCGTTACACCGCCGATAAAAAGCTGCGCCATGACGATGCCTACACCGCCGGTGATATTGGCGGCAAGCGGCCGGACCGGGCGGTTACTGTGTACACCCAGCGCTGCAAAGAAGCCTATAAAGATGTGCCTGTTGTGATAGGTGGCATCGAGGCCAGTTTACGCCGTATTGCGCATTATGATTACTGGTCTGAAAAAGTGCGCCGTTCAGTTATTTTTGACGCCAAGGCCGATATTTTAATTTACGGCAATGCTGAGCGGCCGTTGATTGAAGTGGCGCACCGTATTGCTTCGGGCGTGCCGGTAAGCGAGATTCAGGATGTGCGCGGCACTGCCGTGATCCGTAAAGAACCACTGCCGGGCTGGCGCGGCGTCGATTCTACCGCCATTGATAAAATCGGCAAAATCGACCCTATATCTAACCCTTATGGCGCCGATGATGTTGGCTGCAGCAGTTATTCGGAATATGCCAAAGCCGGTATCGATTTAACTAAACCTGCCGAGGTGGAAGCCAAGGCGATTTTAGTACAGCCGCCACGGCAAAAGCCGTGGGAGCAAACCTACGTTAAGCTGCCGGCGTTTGAGCAGGTCAGCGTAAATAAGCCGCTGTATGCCCATGCTTCGCGGATACTGCACCAGGAAACTAACCCGGGCTGTGCCCGCGCCATTATGCAGCGCCATGGCGATCGGCATATTTGGGTGAATCCGCCGGCATTTCCGCTTAGTACCGAAGAGATGGATTTAGTGTTTGGCCTGCCGTATCAGCGCGTGCCGCACCCGGTGTATGGCAAGGAGAAAATTCCGGCTTACGAGATGATTAAAACCTCGGTGAATATTATGCGCGGCTGCTTTGGCGGCTGCTCGTTCTGCTCTATTACCGAGCATGAAGGCCGCATTATTCAAAGCCGCTCGAAAGAATCAATTATGCAGGAGATCAAGGATATTCGCGATAAAGTACCGGGCTTTACCGGCGTGATATCTGATCTTGGTGGCCCCACGGCCAATATGTACCGCTTAAACTGTAAAAACCCCAAAGCCGAGCAAACCTGCCGTCGGCCAAGCTGTGTGTACCCCACCATATGCGAGCATATGGATACCGATCAAAGCCCGACGGTAGAGCTGTACCGCGAAGCGCGTACTTTGCCTGGCATTAAAAAAGTGTTGGTGGCCTCCGGCGTGCGTTACGACTTAGCAGTAGAAGACCCGAACTATGTACGCGAGCTGGTGCAGCACCATGTTGGCGGCTATTTAAAAATCGCGCCCGAGCACACCGAAAGTGGCCCACTGTCGAAAATGATGAAGCCGGGTATGGGCGCCTATGACAAGTTTAAAGAAATGTTCGACCGCTTTAGTAAAGAAGCCGGTAAAGAGCAGTTTTTAATTCCGTACTTTATTGCTGCTCACCCGGGCACCACTGATCTGGACATGGTTAACCTGGCGCTGTGGTTAAAAGAGCGTGATTTTAAACTGGATCAGGTACAAAACTTTTACCCCAGCCCGATGGCAAACGCGACCACTATTTACCATACGGAAATGAACTCGCTGAAAAACATCAACAAAGCCAATGACGAAGTGGTTGCGGTGCCCAAAGGCGAGCGCCAACGCCGCCTGCACAAGGCGATACTGCGCTACCATGACCCCAAAGGCTGGCCGCAAATTCGTGAAGCGTTGATTAAAATGGGTTTAAAGCACTTAATTGGCCGTAGCAAAGGCTGTTTGGTGCCGGAAGAGGGCAAAGACGAGCAGTTTAAAAAGCCACAAAAAGGCGGCCAACCGGCGCTTAGCCGTCATACCGGTTTAAACCCGGCGGCTAAGGCGATTGCCAAGCGTAGTCAGAGTGAAACGCCGGTAAAAGGCAACAAGCAGGGCAAAAAGCCGTTTAACGCCAGTGGCAAGCCTGCGGCTAAAACCGCTGCCGGCAAAGCTCATGGCCCGAAGAGCCCGCAGCGGTCTAAAGGCTGATGCAGCGGCTGTTTTTCAGCCTTAAATTTTCCGCCGCGCAGCAACACCAGTTGCTGCCGTATCAGCGCCAAGCGCTTGGTTTGTGGCTTGGCGCTAAGGCTGTAGATAACGACAATCTGCATTTAACGCTGTTTTTCTTAGGCCAGGTTAATACCGGGCAGCAACAGCGGCTGGTTGGTGCAGCGCGGCAAATTAAAGCACCGGCTTTTAGCCTGACACTGGATCATCTGGCCTGTTTTGCTAAACCGAAAATTCTCTATCTCGCGCCTTCGGCAGTGCCGCCTGAACTGACAAAACTACAACAGCAGGTGGCGGCGTTGTGTGAAGCAGAAGGCTTTAGCGATAGCCACGATAATTATCAGCCACATATTACTCTGGCTCGGCATGCAGTTTGTAGTAGTAAGTATTATCAAACTCAGCAACCTGTAATAATTAAGGTTACTGAGTTTGCATTGTATTGTTCCGACAGTAGCAGAGAACGACTCCGGTATCAGCCTCTAGTAACGTTTAATATGTTATGAACATTAAGGAGCTGCGCTCCTTAATGTTCAATTGTATTTAGAAACCTGTTTCGAATTGCGCTGTAGCTTGTAGAATTTCATAAGTTCCATCGGTATAGAGAACAGTTGCTTTACCCAGGTGGTAAGAGTAAGGAGGTATAGCTTTAGTACAGGATGTTGCGCTTGAACTGCAACCTGTTGTGCGTTCAGACCAGATCACAGAAGATATGGTTTTAGTTATGTTTACAATTCGCCATGTAGCATTGTTAACTGCACGATCTAAAGTATATTCAAAGCTGGTGCACTCCGAAACCTGCCAAGTGTCGAGTGAATCAGTATCAACCATGCACTCCATTTGCGCAGCCATGCTTGAATTGGATGCTAATAATAAAGCCACAGCGGTAAGGGTTTTTTTCATTGTATATTCCTTATTTGTATTTAGTTTTGTCTCGGTTATTTTGCTTAACGCTGAGTTAGTCAATGATGAAAATACAACAAGGTCAAATGATAAATTTATATTAATTATTTATCATTTTTTTATCTTTAGTTGTACGGTAAGTAAGAATGTGGCTCCGGCTCTGCCGGAGCGGGCAAGGTAGTAATAGTGTAATATCCGAAGGGTAAATAATATTTATTATAAATAGCTGTCGTTTGCAGTCACTCAGCTGCAGCAATAGTGGTTGCATTGTGTTGGTAGGTGTAAATCAGATCGTCATACAACATGTTATTAATGCTATAAGCTTGTTCAATACGTTTACTCAGCACAAAACCACATTTTTCCAACACACGACAAGAGCCTGTATTACCCTCTGTTACTGTGGCCTGTAGCTGGGGTATACCTAATGATAAAGCAAACTTTTTTGCTGCTAATAATGCTTCTGTGGCATAGCCTTTACCGAAGTGTTCAGGTAAGAACATATAGCCAAATTCGGCATTGCTATGTTTAGCATCAGTGATAATAAATGCCATAGTTCCCAGCGGTGTGCCACTTTCTATACAGCAAACAACCATGCATAACCACTGCCTGGGTCTTGCTTGCCAAGCTGGCAATAAAACCCGGAACTTGGCAGCGATCTCTTCCATTGAAGGCTCATCAAACACATAACGGATAATAACTTGTTCCTGATGCAACCGGACAAATAATGGCCAGTCTGCAGCGGTAATTTGGCGTAAACGCAGCCGTGGAGTAAGAAATTCAAGCATTGAGGCACCTGCGGCCCAGGGAAACTATATCGCTACTTTATACCAGTAGCTGTTGTCAGGTCTAGCAGTTAAGTATCTGAAAGTTTACAATATTAACTATATGTTTCGCTACAAACTGCTATAGTTCATCATTGATTAATTTATGCGGCTTATACTCGGCCCACACACCCGAACAACGACACCCCGTTAACAAGGATTGGTTATGCCTGCCTCAGCGTCATTTTTACGTAAAATTTTCGGCTCGGTAAACTGGACGGCACCAGATTGGTTGCACCGGCTTTGCCATAATGTAAAGCAACGCCCGGCTAAGTTCTGGGGGGCGGTGGTGGCGGTAGTAATGCTTATTGGCGCCGCTGTTGGCGGTTATTACTATTATCAGCAATTACCCAAACCGCTAAAAGTGAAGGCAACAGTGCAAAGCCCGGCACTGGGGCATTATCAGGACAACGTTGAGCAGCCCACTGCACTGCGCGTGCAGTTTAGCTATGACATGAGCGATCAGGCCGGGCGTATTGCACCGGTGCCGCAGCTTTCAGCCGCGCGGCTGGATTTAATTGGCGAAGAATTAAGCGAAGGTGTCAGCTTAAACCCGGCTATAGCTGGCAAATGGCTGTGGCAGGATGACAACACGCTAATTTTTACCCCCCAGCAGGCCTGGCCCGCCGGGCAGCGTTACCAGCTTAAGCTTGATAAAGGTATTTTTGCCGCCGGTACCTTACTGGCAGAACAACAATACAGTTTTGATACTGTGCCACTTACCGGTGCTATTAACCGCTTACGTTTTTATCAGCACCCCACCGAGCAAGCCACCCGGCAAATAGTGGCTACGTTAAATTTCAGCCACCCGGTAGATATCGACAGCGTGCAAAGCCAGCTGTCAATGACCATGCGCCCCGATGGCGGTGATGTACGCAGCAAAGGTAAGCCACTGGACTTTACGCTTAGTGCCGATAAAACCGGCCGTGAAATCTATCTGCAATCGGCAGCGTTAACGCTACCCGAGCGGGAGCAATATCTAACAGTGTTATTAAAAGCTGGGGTAAAAGCACAAAACGGCAGTGGCAAAACCAGCCGGGAAAATAGCCAACAGCTGTTAGTGCCGGATAAAACCAGCTTTTTAAAGGTAGAAGAACTGCGCAGCGATATTATACGCACACCCGAGCAAGAACCAGAGCAAATGCTGCTGTTAAGCTTTACTGACCGCATCAGCCGCACCGAGCTACAAAATAAACTGAAGCTGTATGTATTGCCGAAACACCCGCAGCGTAATTCTAACTATTGGGCGCCGGGCGAAGTAAGCAGCAGCGTATTACAGCAAGCCAGCCTGCACAGCTTTGAGCTGATGCCGACACCAGAGCAGCACGACAGTGCTTTTAGCATTAAGCTGGATGTGCCACCTGGCCAAAGCCTGTTTGTTAGTGTGCCGAAAGGCTTACAATCGACCAGTGATTTTACCCTGGCCAGTGAATACCGCGCTGTAGTGCAGGCGCCGCAGTATCCGAAAGAAGCGCGGATAGTGGGTGAAGGTGCCATGCTAACGCTAAGCGGCGAGCAAACCTTACAGTTGCTTAGCCGCGGTGTTAAAGGCGTACGGGTAAAATTGCATAAGTTGTTGCCGGGCGAGCTAAACCACTTTATCAGCCAGACTGGCGGCGATATTAGCCAGCCGTATTTTTATAACTATAACTTTGATGAAAGCAATATCAGCAGCAGCTACGAAAAAACCTTTACCCTGGCCAACAGCCACGCCAAGCAGGCTAATTACCTGTCGTTAGCATTAAAACCCTATCTGGCTGAAGCGGGTATGGGGGTGTTTTTTATTCAGTTAACTGAATTTGATCCGGCCCGGCCGAAAAGCGAAGGCCAGCAACTGGATAAACGGGTGGTGCTGGTAACCGATTTAGGCTTACTGGTAAAACACAATAGTGATAGCAGCCAGCAGGTATTTGTTATGTCGGTGGCCGATGGCAAACCGGTAGCCGGGGCTAAAGTAGAGCTGCTGGGCAAAAATGGTGTCGCGGTGTTAAGCGGCACCACCAATGCTCAGGGCAGCGTAAACTTAGACAAAACCACCGGTTTTGTGCGCGAGCGCCAGCCGGTGGTATATCTGGTTAGCCGCAGCAGTAATGGCGTAACCGATAGTAGCTTTATTCCGTATGATCGCTATAGCCGCCAGCTGGATTATTCCAAATTTAATACCAGTGGCCGTTACCAGGATGAAAACAGCGCTAAAGCATTAAGCGCTTATATGTTTAGCGACCGGGGTATTTACCGGCCCGGCGAGCAAGTGCAACTGGCTGCCATTATCCGCCATAACGATTTGTCGCTGGCTGAGCAAAAGCTGCCGTTAAAAATACAGGTGCAGGGGCCGCGAGGCAGTACTTTCTGGCAGCAAAACTTCAGTTTAAGTGGCCGTGGTATGCACACCTTTAGCCTGGACACCCAGCCACACAGTGACACCGGGAATTATAATGCCAATATCAGCCTGCTTGATAGCAAAGGCAATACCGAGCGGCACTTAGGCTCGGTTAGCTTTGTAGTGGAAGAGTTTCAGCCCGATACGCTGAAAATCAGCAGTAGTTTTAATCAAGCAGGCAAAGGCTGGTTATCACCACAAAATTTAGTGGCGCAGGTGCAACTGGACAACCTGTTTGGCACCCCGGCACAGCAGCGGCGGGTTACCGCCAAATTTGAGTTGATCCCGGCAGGTTTTAGTTTTAGTGAATATAAAGATTATCGCTTTATTGCCCCGCAGGAGCAGCAACTTAACAGCAACAGTGTACGGCAGAATCTGGATGAGCAACAAACCGATGCCGACGGCAAAGCCAGCTTTACGCTGCCGCTTGAGCAATACAGTGGTGGTACTTACCGGCTGGTGTTAACGACCGAAGGCTTTGATGGCGGCGGTGGCAAAAGTGTGCAAAACAGGCGCAGCGCCCTGGTATCACCGTTAGACGAGCTGATAGGGGTAAAAAGCGATGGCGAGCTGAGCTACCTGAAAAGACAGCAAAGCCGTAGTTTGCAGTTTATCGCCATTAACAACAGCTTAGCGCAGATAGCGCTGAATGAATTAACGCTGAAACTGGTAGAGAAGCGGCCATTATCGAGCTTAGTTAAACAAAACGATGGCACTTACCAGTACCAGAGCATAGTGCAGGAGCTAACAGTAAGCGAAACGCCATTCAGCATCGCCGCAGAGGGTACTGCCTATCAGCTGCCTACCGACACGGCCGGTGATTTTGAGCTGCAATTGTTAAAAGGCGAACAGCTGCTGGGTAAGGTGGCGTTTAGCGTAATAGGCGCCGGTAATATCAGCGCTATGCTGGAGAAAAACGCTGCACTTAACGTGCGGCTGGATAAAGCTGATTATAAAGCCGGTGAGCGTATTGAGCTGAATATCACGGCACCTTATACCGGCAGTGGCTTAATCAGTATTGAAAGCGATAAAGTGCATGCCTTTAGCTGGTTTACTGCCGATACCACCAGCAGCATTCAGCATATAGTGCTGCCAGAGGGCATTGAAGGTAATGCTTATATTAACGTTAGCTTTGTGCGTGGTGCCGATTCCGATGCACTCTTTGTCAGCCCGCTAAGTTACGCCGTGGTGCCGTTTAATATTGACCGCAGCAAACGCGAGTTGAACATTAGCCTGGTAGCACCGGAAGAAGTACGCCCCGGTAAAGCCTTTACGTTGGGCTATAAAACCGACCGCCCGGCCGACTTACTGCTGTATGGCGTGGATCAGGGTATTTTGCAGGTGGCTGCTTACGAATTACCCGATCCGTTATCGCATTACCTGCAAAAGCGTGCCTTGCAGGTGCGCAGTATGCAAATGCTCGATTTAATTCTGCCGGAATTCAGCGCGCTTAAACGCCAGTTAGCCGGTGTAGGCGGTGATAGCGCCCGCCGTGCTATGGCAGCAGCAATGCTGGACAGCAACCTTAACCCCTTTGCCCGCAGGGCAGAGCAGCCGGGCGTATTTTGGCTGGGCGTGGTAAAAGCCGGTACTGAACTGGCTACCCAGCAGGTAACAGTGCCGGCCAGCTTTAGCGGCAACTTAAAACTGATGGCGGTAGCGGTAAGTGATGAAGCGCTGTCTGCGGTCAGCCAGGATTTACGTGTGCGCGGCCCCTTTGTGTTAACACCGGATGTACTGACCAGCGCAGCGCCAGGTGATGAGTTTGATATCAGTGTGTCTGTAGCGAATGGCGTAAAAGGCTCGGGCCCGGATGCTGCCATTAAAGTGCAGCTTACTTTACCTGATAGCCTTATTGCTGTGGGTGACACTGAGCAACGGCTTAGCATAAGCGAAAATAGCGAGCAAAGTGCACGTTTTCGCTTAAAAGCAGGTGATGTGCCTGGTGAGGCCAGCTTAAGCTTTAGCGCGACCTATCAGCAGGGTGAGCTAACCGAGCAGGCCAGCCGCAGTATCAGCCTGAGTATTCGCCCGGCCAGCCATTATCACACCACGCTCCAGGCTGGTTTTGCTGATAAAGGCCCGGTTACACTTAACACCCGTTATCCGCTGTATGCCGAATTTGCCCAACAGCATGTGATTGCCTCGGCTAACCCGCTGGTGCTGGCAGAGAGCTTTACCGATTATCTTGCGCAATACCCGCACGGTTGTACGGAACAGGTGGTGTCGCAGGTGTTCCCGTGGGTGGGGTTAGTGCAGCAACCGTCGTACCAGGCGCAGTGGCCAATGCTGAACGAAAAATTTGCCGTGCTGATCCAGAAGCTGGCTGAGCGCCAGCAAAGCGATGGTGGTTTTAGCTTCTGGCCCGGCGGGTACAGCAGCGCTGACTTCCCCAGTATTTATGTGATGCATTTCCTGTTAGCCGCACGCGAGCAAGGCCTGGCCGTGCCGGATTACCTGTACAGCCAGGGGCTGGAGTATTTGCGCAATGTAGCTCGGCAAAGCGGGGCCAATTTGTATCAGGCCCGCCTGCGGGCCAACGCGATTTACCTGCTGACCCGCAGCGGCGAAGTAACCACCAACTATTTGGTTGAGCTACACGAGCGGCTGGAAAAACAACATAAACAAGCCTGGCAGGCTGATATTACCGCTATTTATATTGCCGCCAGTTATCAGTTGCTGCAAAAGCCAGAGCTGGCACGCGGTTTGTTATCCGGTTACCGTTTAGGTAAAACCTCAGCGCTGCAAAGCGGTTATCTGGCGCGAATTGCCACACCGCTGCCGCCTTTTGCTAACCCGGCGTTTCAATCGCAGCTAAGCCTGGATGCGCAGTATGTGTATTTATTGTCCAGCCATTTTGCCGAACAGGCCAAAGCGCTGGATGGTAAAGCCATTTTGCAGCTATTGCAGCCGGTGTTTAAAGGTGATTACAACACCATTGCCTCGGCCTATACGGTGCTGGCATTGTCAGCCTATGGCCAGTTACAAACGGAAGCGACCGCCACGCCACCACAGTTTTATCAGTTGGATGGCAAAGGCGCGCGTACCGCGTTAACGCCGGCAGATAACCAAAGTGCTATACCGCGTGCTGCTTTTACCACGGCAGCAGAGCAAATAATGATAGAGAGCCAGCAGCAGCTGTTTTATGCGCTAAGCGAGGCTGGTTTTGCTAAAACAGCACCGACTAAAGCCGTAGCGCAGCAGTTGGAGGTCGTGCGCGATTATCTTGATGCGCAAGGCAAAGCGGTTAGCACTGCTAAACAAGGCGATGAGCTTACAGTGCGCCTGCGTCTGCGCAGCTTAACCGACGGCTGGCACAGCAATGTTGCGGTAGTCGATTTGCTGCCGGCCGGTTTTGCGGTGGTGCGCAGCTCAGTACCACGCCAAAGTGGGCCCTGGCGCGCTGACTATGTTGATATCCGTGAAGACCGCGTGGTTTACTACGCCGGTTTTGGCCCGCAAATGACTGAACTGCGTTATCAGGTAAAAGTAACCGCAGCCGGTGATTTTGTGCTGCCAACGGTGTCGGCACAATCAATGTACGATTTATCGGTGTATGCCAGCACAGCTGCCGGGCGCTTTGTGGTTAGTGCGGCAGATGTAAACTAACGCCTTACAGGATCAGTAGTGCAAAAAAGGATGTTAACAAAGCGGCTGAGCAGGGTGCTGGCAGTGGCCGCGGTTATATTATTGTTACCGGTATTAGTGCTGCTGTTATCGCCAAAGCCAGCGCTTTATGGCCAGTACCTGCAAAGCAGTGCTTATTTTGCCGCCAATGGCGACTTATTAAGCCTGCGGCTGGCGGCCGATCAGCGCTACCGGCTGCGGCTACCATTAACCGATATTGCCCCGGCGTTACAGCAAGCCACATTGTTGTACGAAGACCGGCAGTTCTATAGCCATTTCGGCGTTGATATCAGCGCCGTTGGCCGGGCGTTCTGGCAAGGTGTGGTTAAAGGTGGCCGGCGCCAGGGCGCGTCAACACTAAGTATGCAACTGGCGCGGCTGCGCTTTAATCTGAATACCAGCAGCTTTAGCGGTAAGTTGCAGCAATTGGCATATGCGCTTTATCTGGAGCGGCATTTTAGCAAAGACGAAATTTTAGAAGCCTACTTTAACTACGCGCCTTATGGCGGCAATATTGAAGGTGTAGCCGCCGCCAGCCTGATTTACTTTGGCAAAGAAGCGCAGCGGCTAACGTTGGCCGAAGCTTTAGCACTAAGCGTTATTCCACAAAACCCGAACCAGCGCAGCCCGCTAAGTGCCAAAGGCGAGCAGCAATTAGAACTGGCGCGCCAGCGCTTAGCGGCATTGTGGTTAGAGTATTATCCGCCGGCACAGCCTGGCACAGCGCAACGCTTAAGTTTGCCGCTGAAGTTTTATCAGCGTGCCGATTTAGCCTACGCTACGCCGCATTTTGTTAATCAGTTACAGGCGCAGGGGCAGACACAGGGCCGCTTTTATACCAGCCTGCAACCGCATTTACAGCAGCGTATGCAGCAACTGGTTACCGCCTATTTACGCCGTAACGCCGATAAAGGCTTTAGTAACGCCAGTGTATTGCTGGTTAAACGCAGCACCATGCAGGTGCAGGCCTGGATTGGCTCGGCCGATTTTTATAATGCGGCGATCTCCGGTCAGGTTGATGGGGTGACCGCACTGCGCTCACCGGGCTCAGCGCTAAAGCCGTTTGTTTATGCGCTGGCGCTGCAGCAGGGCATTATTCATCCGCAAAGCCTGCTAACCGATTTACCGCGCCGTTATGGCAGTTTTAACCCGGAAAACTTCGACCGCCAGTTTGTCGGCCCGGTTAATGCCACTGAAGCGCTGATTAACAGCCGCAATGTTCCGGCGGTGCAGTTACAGGCCAGTTTAACCAAACCGGATTTTTACCACTGGCTAAAACAGGCGCAGGTGCCGTTAACCTATAACGCTGAGCACTACGGCCTGGCGCTGGTACTTGGCGGTATGGAGCTGAGCATGCAGCAGCTGGTGCAGTTGTATGCCATGCTGGGTAATGGTGGTAACTGGCAAGCACTGCAGTGGCAGGCAGAGCCTGCAGCGGCAGCACCACAACGGTTGTTAAGCGCAGAAGCAGCGTTTTTAACGCTGGATATGTTACGCCAGCATGCCAAACCGCAGGCCGGTTTACTTAGCGAACTGACAGATAGCAAGCCGGTAGCATGGAAAACCGGTACCTCTTATGCGTTTCGTGATGCCTGGTCCATTGCGCTTAGCGGTGATTATGTGCTGGCAGTATGGCTGGGCAATTTTGATGGCAGCAGCAACCCTAATCTGGTGGGGCGCACTGCGGCCGGCCCGTTGTTATTTGAACTGCTGGCGCTGTTGCCGCGCGATAGACAAGCGGAGCAACGTTTGTTCACCGCAGGCAGTAAGCTAAACCTTAAGCAAGTGGCATTGTGCAGCCGCAGCGGTGAACTGCCCAATAAATACTGCCCGCAAACCCGGCCTGGCTGGTTTATTCCCGGCGTATCTCCAATTAAAGTATCCGATGTGCACCGCGCCGTACCGGTGTATACCGACACCGGATTACGTGCCTGCAGCCACCAGCCGCCCAAAACAGCGCTTAAAGTATTTGAATTTTGGCCGTCAGACATTGCCCGTGCTTATCAGCTGTCCGGTATTGTATTAGCTCCGCCGCCGGCTTATCAGCATGCCTGCACTGGCCTGCCACAATTATCACAACAGGCGCCGCAAATCCGCTCACCGCAGCAGGCGTTAATTTATCAGTTAGGTAAAACGGCCGAGCAGCAAAAAATTGCTCTGCAAGCCAGCTTTGATGGCGCAGTAACCAAAGCGCACTGGTTTATTGACAGCCGTTATCTGGGCTCGGTAACGCCAAGCGAAACCTTATTCTGGCAAGGCGAAGCGGGGGAGTTTCAATTGCGGGTGGTCGATGATTTGGGTGGCGTGGCCAGCCTGCGTTTACGTGTGCAGTAGCGGGTGCTTCTAGCGGCAGTCTGCGCTAGAATGACGCCAATTTTTAACTGCCGCGGATAACCTATGCACTGTGTTCATTTTGCCGCTAAACGCTGTCAGTCCTGCCATTGGCTGGATAAACCCTATCCGGCGCAACTGGCACTAAAACAGCAGCAGCTGGCAAGCTTACTGGCACCGTTTAATCCGGCAGAGGTGCTGGAACCGGTTGCATCTGCACAGCAGGGCTTTCGCTATAAAGCCAAAATGGTGGCGCTGGGTACAACAGACAAGCCAATGCTAGGCATTATTAATGCACAAGGCGAAACGGTTGATTTAGCCGATTGCCCGCTTTACCCACCCGCCTTTGTGCCAGCTTTTGCCCTGTGTAAAGCTTTTATCCAACGTGCGAAGTTAACCCCTTACGATATTACTGCCCGCTGCGGTGAGCTAAAGTTTATTCTGCTTAGCCAAAGCCTGCACAGCGGCCGTTTTATGCTGCGCTTTGTACTGCGCTCAAAAAATTGCCTGGCATCAATTAAAAAGCATCTGCCCTGGCTATTGGCGCAGTGGCCAGAGCTTGAAGTGTGCTCGGTTAACCTGCAACCCAAACCTGCGGCACTGCTTGAGGGTGAGGAAGAAATTATCCTCACTGAGCAGACGCTGTTGGCTGAGCAGTTAAACCAGGTACCATTGTATTTAACACCGCAAAGCTTTTTTCAGACCCAGCCGGTAATGGCTGCTGCGCTATATCAAACAGCTGCGGATTGGGCAGCACAACTGCAACAGCAGCAGGAGGCTTTTGCCCAGATATGGGATTTATTCTGTGGGGTGGGCGGCTTTGGTCTGCATGTTGTGACATCCGCGCAACAGCTAAACGGGATTGAAATAGCAGAAAAAGCTATAGCCAGTGCCCAGCGCTCAGCTAAAGAGATGGGTTTAACTCAGGTGCAGTTTCAGGCATTGGATTCAGTCGCTTTTGCCAGGGCCGCAGCACAGGCGCCGGATCTGCTGGTGGTTAACCCGCCACGGCGGGGGTTGGGCGAAGCACTGTGTAAGGATATACAACGCTTAGCGCCGCACTGGTTGATTTACTCCAGTTGCAATGCACAAACGCTGGCGCAAGACCTTACGGTGTTGCCAGACTATAAACTTTTAAAAGTGCAGCTGTTTGATATGTTTGCTCACAGCAGTCATTTTGAAGTACTGACGCTGTTACAAAAACAGGTTTAACGCCTGCCTTCTAATATACGCACGATTTCGCGGCTGTGTTCAAACAGTTCAATAACGGTACCTTCTATTTGTATCGTGATAATACCATCTGCATCCGGTTTTCTTAGCACAGTGCCTCGACGGTA
This sequence comes from Rheinheimera hassiensis, assembly GCF_022436675.1. Taxonomy (GTDB): domain Bacteria; phylum Pseudomonadota; class Gammaproteobacteria; order Enterobacterales; family Alteromonadaceae; genus Alishewanella; species Alishewanella hassiensis. The sequence continues at coordinate 352,621 of NZ_JAKUJZ010000002.1, forward strand.
ATAGTCGTATGCAAGAAATTGGCCGGGGGAGAGTTTTATCTGCCAGCCCGGTGGCAGTGGTTGGCCCTTATCCAGCTTTTTCGCCAGGCCCGGTGGCAAGCCTTTATCCTGATCAGGCTTAGCATGTGTTAGCTGGCTAAACAGCAATGCGGCGCTACATAATACTAAAATGGCTGTTTTCATGTTAACTACCTCGTTATTTGCTTGCTGCGTTTGTAACAGGTCAGGCTTAATGCCAGCTTAACTAGCCGCGGCTTTGGCAGCGCTTGCTTCTTGCTTTTGATAATATATACTGTATTTAAATACAGTATATTGGTGAATTATGTCGGCTTTATTAGAGCAATTAGCCCGGCGCCAGCTGGTGTGGCAGGGCAATAACCAGCACGCAGCCTATCAGCCAGTGGCGTCTGGTTATGCTGAGTTAGATCAGCAATTAGCGGGTGGCTTTCCAGCTACCGGGCTTATCGATATTCAAACCGACACCGGCATTGGCGAACTGCGCTTGTTATTACCGTATTTACAGCAGCAACAAAGCGCTGGCCGGCTGTTAGTGCTTATTTCTCCTTTGGCAGAGCCCTGTGCCGATATGCTTTGTGCGGCCGGCATAGTGTTGTCGCAGGTAGTTATTATTGCACCAAAAACTAGTAAAGATGCGCTATGGGCTGCAGAGCAGTGCTTACAAAGTGGCAGTTGTGCTTCGGTGTTACTGTGGCAGGCACCGTTGAAACTGGCGCAGGCCAGGCGTCTGCAATTGGCCGCTGAGCAGGGTGCTGCCAGCCTGATCTTACTGCGCCGCCCACAAGAGGGCTTAAGTTTACCAGTAAATTTAAGTATTAAGCTGCAGGCGCATCGGCAGGGAGTGCTGCTAAGTGTGCAAAAACGCAAAGGTGGCTGGCCTGCTGCGCCTTTTCTGGTAGATATGCAAAACCGTTGGCCCGGGTTGTGCTTTAGTGCTGACCAGCATTGGCAGGCCCGGCGCAAGGCCAGCTAAGATGGCGTTGTATTTGTACTTACAGTTTCCGGCACTGCAACCTGATAGCCTGGGCTGTGCAGCAGCACAACAGCTGCCGGTGGCTGTTGTGAACGAGCAACACTACATTGTGCAGCTTAACACTGTGGCAGAGCAGCGTGGCATAGCGCTGAATATGGCGTTGGGTACTGCCGCGGCGCTGTGTCATAACCTGCAGTTATTACCGTATCAGGCGCAGTTGCAGCTAAGTATTTTACAAAGTGTGGCCCAGCAGTTGTATCAGGTAACAGCGGATATTGCACTGGACCCGCCTGATGGCTTATATATCCGGCTGTGCAATATGCTGCAGCTGTATCAGGGGTTGGCTGGCTACTGGCAGGCACTGAGCCAGGTGCTGACGTTATTACCCTATCGTTATTATTATGCAAGTGGTACAACCCCTTTTGCGGCTAAATGCCTGGCCCGGCGACAGTTAAATTTACTGACTGGGGAGCCAGATGCACTTACCAAGGAACTCAATCACAGCCCGCTTAGCTTTACTGAGCTCGATGCTGATACCCGCCAGCAGCTGCAGCGTTTAGGTATCGATACGCTTGGCCAGTTGTTGGGGCTATCGCAGGGCGAACTGGCGCGGCGTTTTGACAGCACTTTACTGAGTTATCTGGGCCGTTTGCGCGGCAGCTTTTACCATGCCTTGCACTATATCCAGCCAGAACACAGCTTTAGCCGCTATGTCGAGCTGTTGTACGACATTATCGATACCGCGGTGCTTAGCACGCCGCTGCATGTCCTGCTGTTGCAACTGGAGCAGCAACTACAGCAGATAAATGCGGCCTGCCATCAGTTGCAGCTGAGTTTATTGTTTCGTGGTATGCCAGCGCAGCAGTTAAGTATTGGCTCGGCACAGGGCGAGTATCGCGCGGCTAACTGGCTAAAGCTGTGTCAGTTACAGCTGGATAAACTAAAACTGACTGAGCCGGTATCAGGCCTGCAGGTGGAGGTAACTGCTTTTGTACCACAGCAGAACCAAAGTGATGATCTGTTTCAGCCGGTGCAGGGCACGGTATCGGCTTTGCAGCTGGTGTCGCTATTACAGGCCCGCTTAGGTTATCACGCAGTAAGTGGCCTGACATTACAAAACCAGCACCTGCCAGAACACGCCAGCCAGCGGCCGTTACCATTGCTTGCAGGTAAAACTGCCGTGACTGCCTTGGCGCTTCGGCCGGCATTTTTACTGGTAACACCACAACGTTTAACCGAGGCGGTAGAAATAAGCCAGGGCCCGGAGCGTTTATGCCCCGATGGCTGGGCGTTGGAAGCCCAGCGCGATTACTTTATTGGCCGTAACAATAAAGGCCAGTGGTTGTGGTTGTACCGCACGGCACAGCAGCAGTGGTTTGTGCAGGGTATTTTTAGCTGACGGGCGCGCCGATGAATTATGCCGAACTGTTTTGCCAAAGCCATTTTAGTTTTTTGCAAGGTGCTTCCAGCCCGCAGGAGCTGGTGCAGCAGGCTGCAGCGCTGGGTTATGACGCGCTGGCCCTGACGGATGAATGCTCGGTGGCTGGTATAGTGCGGGCTTACCGGCAGATTAAAGATCAAGCGCTGAATATTAAGCTGATTGTTGGTAGTTACTTTCAGTTAGATAAACTGGAGCTGGTATTACTGTGTCCGGATAAGGCCGCTTACGCCGAGCTGTGCCGCATTATTACTAATGCCCGGCGGCGTAGCAGTAAGGGTGAATATTGCTTAACCGAGTGGGATTTAATGTCATTAAAGCATTGCCTGCTGTTGTGGTTGCCGGCTGATGATAGCGAAAGTGATAACTACTGGGCCAATTGGCTGCAAAAATATCACAGTGACAGGTTATGGCTGGCTGTGCGTCGTCAGCTTAGCCATAACGAAGCGGCCTTTACTGCGTATTGCCAGCAATTAGCGCGACAATATCAGCTAAATGCGGTGTGCTGCGGCGCGGTGTTAATGCATGTGCCACAGCGGCTGGCGCTGCAGCACTGTGTTAGCGCCATTAAAGCCGGTAAGCCAATTGCAGAGCTGGGCCGGCAATTATTAAGCAACGCCGAGCGTGCGCTGCGGCCATTGGCCAAACTGGAAAAACTCTTTAGCGTCACTTTATTACAGCAAAGCTGTGTTATTGCCGCGCGCTGCACCTTTTCAATGGATGAGCTGAAATATCAATACCCCAGCGAACTGGTGCCCGAAGGCGAAACAGCGGCCGGTTATTTAGCCAGGCTGGTAGTGCAGGGCAGTAAATTGCGCTTTCCTGCCGGGGTACCAAAGCGGGTGCAGGCCATTATTGATAAAGAAATGCTGCTTATCACTGAGCTTAACTACGAATATTTTTTTCTGACCATTTACGATCTGGTACAGTTTGCCAAAAGTAAGGCCATTTTATATCAGGGCCGCGGCTCGGCGGCTAACTCTGTAGTGTGTTATTGCCTGGAGATAACCGCCGTTGATCCGGATAAAATTCAGGTATTGTTTGAGCGTTTTTTATCGCGCGAACGCAAAGAGCCGCCCGATATAGACGTTGATTTTGAACATGAACGCCGCGAAGAAGTAATCCAGTATTTATATCAGAAGTATGGTCGTGAACGTGCTGCACTGGCCGCCACGGTAATTAGCTATCGCTTTAAAAGTGCGCTGCGTGATGTGGGTAAAGCGCTGGGGTTGCCAATAAGCCAGCTGGATTTTTTGATAAAAAATATTCAACGGCGTGACCCAAACTTAAGCTGGCAGCAACAGTTAGCGGCGCTGGGGCTGGATAGCAACAGCCAAACTACACAGCAACTGGTTACACTGGTAGAGCAGCTGCGTGGCACCCCAAGGCATCTGTCGCAGCATGTTGGTGGTTTTGTCATCTCGCAAGGGCCTTTGTACGAGCTGGTGCCGGTAGAAAACGCCGCCATGGCCGACAGAACGGTGATCCAGTGGGATAAAGACGATCTGGAAACGCTGGAACTGTTAAAAGTAGATGTGCTGGCTCTGGGGATGTTAACCGCGATTCGTAAGTGTTTTACGCTGCTAAAACAGCATGAGCAACAGGATTTAAGCATTGCCGGCATTAGCGCCTGGGGCGATGATGCGGCGGTGTATCAGATGATCCAAAAAGCCGACACTATCGGGCTGTTTCAGATAGAGTCGCGCGCCCAGATGAGCATGCTGCCGCGGTTGCGCCCGGCGTGTTACTACGATTTAGTGGTGCAAATAGCCATAGTGCGACCGGGGCCTATTCAGGGCGATATGGTGCACCCGTATTTAAAACGGCGCCACGGTGAAGAGGCGGTAGAGTACCCATCGATGGAAGTACAAAGCGTATTAAGCCGCACCCTGGGCGTGCCGATTTTTCAGGAGCAGGTGATCCAACTGGCAATGGTGGCGGCCGGTTTTACCGGTGGTGAGGCCGATCAGCTGCGCCGTGCCATGGCCAGTTGGAAAAAAACCGGCGAGCTGCTGCAATTTAAACATAAGTTGATAGACGGCATGCAAAGCCGTGGCTACACCCAGCAGTATGCCGAGCGCATTTATCAGCAAATTTGCGGCTTTGGTGAATATGGTTTTCCCGAATCACATTCGGCCAGTTTTGCCGTACTGGCCTATGTATCGGCCTGGCTGAAATATTATTATCCGGCGGCGTTTTGCACCGCGCTGCTTAACAGTTACCCAATGGGGTTTTACACGCCGTCGCAGCTGCTGCAGGACGCCAGGCGCCACGGCGTTACGGTGTTGCCGGTATGTGTAAACCAATCACAGTGGGATTACAGCTTGCAACAGCAAGGTAAAGCAATACGGCTGGGGCTGCGCCAGGTAAAAGGGTTTAGCAAAGCGGCGGCGCAGTTGCTGTTAACGCTGCGCCCGGCCGGCGGCTTTCGGGATTTAGCTCAGTTGCGACAAACCGGGCTTAGCCACAGCAGTTTACAGGCGTTATCCAGCGCGAATGCGCTAAGCAGTATCAGTGGTGATCGTTATAACAGCCGCTGGCAACTGATGGATAACCAGCATAGTTTGCCGCTGTTTAGTGCACAAGCCACAGGGCCTGCTCAACAGATAGCCGAAGCTGAGCCTGCTTATTTAGCGCCGCCGGGCCCGGTTGCCGAAGTGCTGGAAGACTATGCGGCTACCGGCCTGACACTAGCGGTGCATCCGATGGCGTTACTGCGTCAGGCCAATAAGTTGCCCCGCAGTGTACCGGTGGCAGAGCTTAGCCAGGTAAGGCATAACAGCCCGGTGCGGGTTAGCGGCCTGGTTACATTACGCCAAAGGCCGGGTACGGCTGCCGGAGTCACCTTTATGTCGCTGGAAGATGAAACCGGCACCGCCAATGTGCTGGTATGGCTGGCCACCGCGCAGGCGCAGCAGAAAACCTTTTTAACCGCGCATATTCTGCAGGTAGATGGCATTTTGCAGCGCGAGGGTGAAGTAACTCATATTATCGCCGGTAAGCTGGTTGACTTATCCGCGCTTTTGGCCGAACTTAGCTTGTCGTCACGCGATTTTCATTAACGGGAACTGCTATGTTACTGCAAGCATCACAAAGTTTGGTGTTACTGATAGATATGCAGCAAAAGCTGGCACCAGCTATTTTTGAACATAAAGAAGTTGAGCAAGCGGCTGCCTGGGTATTGCAGGTAGCACTGCAACTGGACGTGCCGGTGTGGGCTACTGAGCAATATCCGCAAGGCATTGGTGCTACGCTGCCGGCGCTGGCAGAGCTGATCCCCGAAGCGCAGGTGCTGCAGAAAATGCACTTTAGTGCGTTAAAAGAGCCGCATATTGCCAGCAGTCTGGCCTGCACTGAGCGTAAGCAAATAGTGGTGCTGGGCACCGAGGCACATGTTTGTGTGCTGCAGTCGGTAATAGATTTATTAGCGCTGGGTTATCAGGTATTTGTGGTCGTTGAAGCGGTAGGCTCGCGCACCGAGCAAAACAAACAGCTGGCGCTTAGCCGCATGCAGCAGGCCGGGGCGCAGATTATCAGTAAAGAAATGCTGGCATTTGAGTGGCTGGAGTGCTGCGGCACAGATACCTTTCGTCAAATCAGTAAAGGCTGGATCCGTTAATGCGTTATTGTTTATTACTGTTACTTTTCGCCCTGCCATTGCAGGCCGACAACCTGATTGACCAGCAATTGCCGGACTTTTATCAGCAACTGATACCATCAACAACTTATCCGCTAAGCTGGCAACCAGAGCACTTTAATGATATTCAGCACTGGCGCACTCAGGGCCGGGCAGCACTGCGTGAGGCACTGCTGTGGCCGGATGAACCGGTTGATTTTGCTGCCAGGCTGCTTAAAACCGAAGCGCGCGATGGCTATAGCGCACAGCTGTGGTCAGTGCAGCTAACCAAACAAAGCCGGGTACAACTGTTGCTATTACAACCCGATGCGGCTAAGCCTGCGCCAGCGGTGTTACTGCTGCATGATCACGGTGCCCGCTTTGATATTGGCAAAGAAAAATGGGTACAGCCTTTTACAGCCGACGTGCGCTTGCCATCGGCACAGCAGTGGGCCGATAAATACTTCAGCGGTAACTTTGTTGGCGACGCACTGGCCAGGCAGGGCTATCTGGTGATAGCTGCTGATACCTTAGGCTGGAGTGACCGCGGCCCGGTAGAATTTGACGCGCAACAGGCGCTGGCCGGTAATATGTTTATGCTTGGCCGCTCGCTGGCGGGTATGGCGGCTTATGAAGATTTACGCCTGGTGCAGTTTATAAAGCAATTACCACAAGCCGACAGCTCGCGCCTGGCGGTGCTGGGTTTTTCGATGGGAGCATTCAGGGCCTGGCAACTTGCTGCACTTAGCGATGATGTTAAAGCCGGGGTGGCCGTAGCCTGGTTAAACAGCTACCAGCATCTACTTACACCTGGCAACAATATTCTCAGGGGCCAATCAGCGTTTTATATGTTGCATCCGGGCTTAGCCGCCAAGCTGGATATACCCGACATAGCGGCGCTGGCCGCGCCCAAAGCGATGCTGTTTATTAATGGTGGTAAAGACAAATTGATGCCGCCGGCCGGGGTAGAACAGGCGTATCAGCAACTGGAAAGAGTGTGGCAGGCGCATGGCGCGCCCGATAAGCTGACGACGACATTGTATCCGCAATACAGCCATGAATTTAATGCTGAGCAACAACAACAGGTGTTTAGCTGGTTAGCTGCTCAGTTCGCTGCGGCTAAAGATTGATCCAGCAGCAGCGCAAGTCTTACACCTGCCTGCTGTAAACGCTGCTCTATAGTCGCCTGATAGTGCAGTACATAGTTGTCGTCAATTAACATTCCAGGCTTGTAACCCTGGTAAATCTCAATGGTCAGTGCTGCAGATTCATTGGCCCAGCTAAGCACATCGCCTTGCTGCCAAGCAGAACGCTGGGGTGCACTTATACGGTTTCGCAGCACAGCCGCTTTACTGCGGTCAGTCTCGTAGCCCAACTGCTTTAGCAGTGCAAAATCCCAGACACCGTGTAGGTTATTCGGCAGACCCAAAAAATACACCGCAGTGCGGTTGCCGCCTAAATCGTCAGCGAAGCTAACATGTAACGGCTGATGTAAATCACCAACAAAATGAGCCATAAAAAGTAGAGCTTGCCAGTCGGTATTATCCCGCCGTAAGCGCTGCTGCATATCGGTTATCGCAGATAAAATACAGCCGTTTGCCGGGCAATCAGCTGCGCTAACCTGCTGGTTATGGCGTGGAAAATTAACGTAGTGCAATGCTGAGGCATAGCTAAAGGCCGCGTCGCTCTGGATTTCATCTGCCCAGCTGCAGCTTTTGGCGAACTGTTTATGAGGTGCAGCTGCGAGTAGATTGTCCAGTTGCTGCCGCGTGCTGTCACTCACCGACTGATAGGCGATATCGCAAATCAGCTGATGGCCGGTTTTGCTAAACGCCTGGCCCGGCAGGCTGATCATTAGCAACAGAGCAGCAACTAATACGCGCATAACCTACTCCACAATGTTATTCCGTTACTAACTGATGCACCTGAAATTCACCCTCAGTGCTTAATAGCGGGCTTAGCTCGGCCAGTGCCTGCTTTATATCTGCCGCCAGTGTATAGGGCGGGTTAATCACCAGCATACCGCTGCCGGTCATACCAAAGCCAGCTTTATCAGGTTGCGGGCAGTATTCAATCCGTAGCTGGTCTTTAATACCGGTAGCAACAATGGCACTGATAAAAGCTTCCACTGCCGCACGCTCTATTACCGGATACCAGATAGCATAAGTAGCTTGCGGAAAGCGTTGATAAGTACTTTGTAAGCCGGAAACGACATCCTGATATTCAGTTTTCAGCTCATAGGGTGGGTCTATCAATACCAGGCCGCGCTTATGCAGCGGTGGCAGCATGGCTTTAAAGCCGGCCCAGGCATCCATATGCTCAATCCGGCTATGGCGGCGCCGTGCAAACTGGCTGGCCAGAATGGGGTGGTCGGTTGGGTGCAGCTCGGTGGCCTGAATGCTGTCACCACTGCGCAGCAACATAGCGGCAATTTTCGGTGAGCCGGGGTAAAACGCCAGCTCGCCATCCGGGTTCAGCTGTTTTATCAGTGCAATATAGTGCGCCAGTGCCGGGCTTTGCGCCTGATAATGCCACAGCTTACCAATACCGCCCTGGTACTCGCCGGTTTTCTGCGCCTGTTCGGCCAGCAAGCTGTACAAGCCGGCACCGGCATGGCTGTCGTGATAGCAAAAGGGTTTATCTTTTTGCAGCAGGTAGTCAACAATGGCCACCTGTACCAGATGTTTAACCACATCGGCATGATTACCAGCATGATAACTGTGGCGATAACTAAGCATAAACAAGGCCTGTAACGGCAAATTTAAAAGGCCGTCAGCATACTGCGCATTGAGAAAAATACAAGTCGTTTTACGTTGTTAGCCATTTCAAATAAGTAACAAACACCATATAAAAAGAGGCGGCAAAAGCCAAATAATTTAAGGTGTTCATCAGGGTTTTAATTCGCAACGAGGTAAGCTTAGGCTCGATAAGCGAACTGTAAGATATAAAAAACAGCCCGAATAGATAAGGAAACCAATATACAACCAGCGGGGGTTTATAAAAGTAAGCATCTATATATAAAGGCTTGTTTAAACACCAAAATACCAGCCAATGGGCCCCCAGCCAGAAAGCGTACATAAATGCAGCCATCAGTACCTGAGTAAGTAAGCCAGCAATGGCAGAGGCTAAAGGTGGCAGTGGCGCTGGCGAATTATCAGGTGTGGCTTGTAAAGCCTGCTGTTGTATTAACTTAAACTGTAGCAGCATGAATAGGGCCATGATGGGGGTGAAAGCATTGAGCACATACATCCACCAGCTAACGGTTAGCTCCATTAAATCACCCTCGCGAATAGCCACTGCACATGGTTTATCAGCAGCAATATTGTTGCTATAAAGATAAATGGTGCAAAAATAAAGCCGCCAACATTCCCTTCCAGGCCATGGCGTGATGCCAGCGCCGCCAGTGTAAATGCCGTTACGATATAAGCGTACAGCCAGCTCCAGCCGGGCTGCACCAGCGCTATATCTTCGACCGTGAGCGGTTGCTCGGCTAAAGGCTGCAACAGCATAATTTTAAGCCCGATAAAAGCACTACAGGCTACAACGCAAAAGACAGCGTAAAGCACAAGGTTAATGCGTTGCGAGTTTCCACCAAGATCGTAAAATGCATTAAGTTTCACGTAGCGCAATGCACTATCTTCAGAAAAGGCAAACATGTATACCAGCAGGATGATTGGGTTTAAAAAGGTATAAGGAATTAAATTAACTAGTGTCAGGGAGTCCATACTGTGCCAGTCCAGGCTGGTGCAGAATGATTCTGACCAGCCTTAGTAACGAGTTGAGTTAGCTTACCATTTCAATTGCCTGGCGAGCCACGCGATACATGGCTTCCAGCGTAACTTTAAACACCCAGCGGATAAAGCGCACACTAAGTTCGGTAATTGTGGTTGCCACTTTACCGGCAAATACCAGCATATGGCCAAGTAAGCCCATTACCTGTGTTTCAAATTGCGGCGACATAAGCGCGATTTTCTCAATAGTGGCCGCCAGGTGATCATAAAATGTCATTACACCGCTTACGCCCATTTGCACTGATACGGCCGTTAAAAACCCTGCATCCTTTAATAAGGTTATAAGCGCATGAGTTAGTCGTTCTTGCCAGTGAGTGCTAAAACTGCATTCAAAGCGGCGGTCGTACGCTAAGCGCACTGCTTTGACAACATCGCCCCGACGTTGCAGATCTTCCCACTGTCCGCGAGATGTTGTGACATAACCCGGATTTTCCATCATTGAGTGCGATGAAAAATTAATACCGGTTGCTGCCGTTAACAGTACGCTACTACCGTTTAGCGGCGCATGATAAAACGGCCATACGGGCACCATTGGTACAGGATCATCACCATGTAAGCACCGAAATATCTTATCTATACTGCCGGACGATTTAAGTGCAAAATCATTTAACCCGACTCGTGGCGCGCCATAAGTATACAGCGCAACACGATTACCAAAATGTTGTTTAATCCAGATGGCGGCAAGGCTAGCTAATGCACCACCTAAGCTGTGGCCAGCACAATGTACTACGCCATTGCTGTTTGTATTCAGTAGCGGAGCCAACTGTTTTTCCAGCGCTGGCTGCATACTCTTAAACACTTTTTGAAACCCGGAATGCACGGCACTGTTATTGTCAGCGGTGACTAAGCTAGCATTAGCGTTACTAAACCAGTCACGGCCGCTTTTCATATTTGTGCCACGAATACCCAGTGCTACATCACCGGTAAAATGACCTTTACCTTTGCCTATAATGGCAAAGCCAGTTGTGCGATTAAACAGAGTAGAGATTACACTGCCTGAGGTGCCATGAACCACGCCTCCGGTCTGGTTAAAGTCAAAATGCTCAGTGATAAACCTTTTCCCGGCAGTGTAATTTTGTCCTGCTTTTATATCCTGAGCTTCGTAAGGGGCTCGTGCCAGCCATACTGCGGTTTTTGGGGTAATAGTCTTCATAGTCCGTCCTTGTATATGGATTTGGCGTTAAAGGCTCTCAATATTTTTTGCGTCTTCATCTATCAGCCGTTGCAACTCTTCATCTGAGAATACTGCTGTGCCAGAGTGGGTAAATCGACATTTTGATGAAAATGCGGGTGCAATGTCTGCCAGTTCAGGATTTTCCAGATACTTAAGTTGTTCTGTTTTGGTGGCGGTGGCTAATTCGCATTGCATATCACTGAGTATTAGATCGAGGCTCTTATAATTCAGGTGATTAAGGTTCGCGATACGAAAGACCAAATCTTGCTCATCTTTGCTTGGATAATCTGTAACATACAGCTCCATTGATACGCTGACATCAAATAAGACACGGCGAACTTTTTTGGTTTTCTGCGGGAAATGAAAACGTCCGTTGTCATCAGTACTTGTGCTGTCGTAACGTTCTTCACCTTCATAGTAAGATCTGCGTTTAATTTCCCTGTTTACCACAGGCTTGCCTTGCTCAGTCACTACACCATTTATTTCCGGTGACCATTTAATTTCTGTTCGTTTTAACCAATCAAACACACCTGCCTCCACGTTTGTTGCTAACACAGAAAGTACCAGCGCTACGCCAGCGGCCATCGCCTTGTTGCAAAGAGGCTGCCATCCAAGCATTACTGCAGTCCTGTTGTTTATTTGTGGCTAATATTTTAGCTATTTACTAAATGATGTCAAACTTGTTTTTTTAAAGTTAATTTTTGACAATGTATCTGACTTTTTGGAGGAACTGTTTTTCTTGATTATCTATGATCTGTTCAAGCTCCAAGCGTTGTTGCTATATTTCTTCAGCTGAGTACAAGGCAATCTCTGCGTGAGCGAAGGTGCACTTAGAGCGAATGTTAGGGGCAGAATTGCCGGGGATTTCGAGGTTTTTTAACTCATCTACTTTTGCTTCAGCTGTCAGATCACAACGTATATCAGATGTAACCAAGTCAAGACTTCTGTAATCCAGATCATTCAAAAAGCTAACATCAAAAATCATGTCCTCTTCACCAAATTTAGGAAAGTCCACAACATAAAGTTCCAACGCTATGCTGACATCAAATAGGACGCGGCGTACCTTAAGCGTTTGTTTGGAGAAGTAAAAATGACCACTGTCATCTGTTGTCGCGCTGTCGTAGCGCTCTTTGCCATCATAATAAAGGCGGCGTTTGACCTCTTTATTCGCAACCGGTTTACCGTGTTCGGCAATAACACCATGTATTTCCGGTGACCACTGAATTTCTGTTCGTTTTAACCAATCAAACACACCTGCCTCCACGTTTGTTGCTAACACAGAAAGTACCAGCGCTACGCCAGCGGCCATCGCCTTGTTGCAAAGAGGCTGCCATCCAAGCATTACTACAATCCTGTTATTTATTTGATGGCCGATATTCTAGTGTTTTACTTAATGATGTCAATTATGTTTTTTAAATGTAAAAAAGTCACCAAATCTTATCTTCTATCTTGAGCTTCATAAGGTTCTCTGGCTAACCAAACTGCTATTCTTGGTGTTAATGTATTCATGATTTACTTTCCTTGTTTTGTTCATTAAGAATACGATCCTGTTCATCAAGTTCTCGCTCACGCTCGAGGCGTTGTTCTTCTAGCTCTTCATCTGAATACACTGCAATACTGGCATGAGTGAAGGTACACTTTGCGCCAAACCAAGGTGCTGCGCCCTCGGGTGTTTCTAAGTTTCTAAGGCTAAAATTCTTTTCTTCTGCGGTCAGTTCACACTGCATATCTGACATCAATAAATTTAGCGCTTTGCCATCCAGTCGGTTACCCCAGCGGATATCAAAAAAACGGTTTTGTTCACCTGCAATGGGATGATCAGACACGGATAAAAATAACCCTATGCTGTAGTCAAATAAAACCCGACGTGTTCTTAATGTTTTGCGTGGGAAACTAAAGCGACCTTCATTATCGGTTACTGTACTGTCGTTAAATTCGTCATCTTCGTAGTAGAGTTCCCGTACTACTTTTAAACCGGAAACTGGTGTGCCATTTTCCGTAATGATCCCGCGTATTTCAGGTGACCATTGGATTTCTGTTCCTTTTAACCAATCAAACACACCTGCCTCCACGTTTGTTGCTAAAACAGAAAGTACCAGCGCTACGCCAGCGGCCATCGCCTTGTTGCAAAGAGGCTGCCATCCAAGCATTACTGCAGTTCTGTTGTTTATTTATGGCAGATATTCTAATGCTTTGCTTAATGATGTCGAATTTGTTTTTTAAATGTAAACTTAATCCTGCGGGCAGCACTAGCTCAATGCTGCTGTGGTATTCGTAAATCTTCTTTACTTACTTCGTCAGTCAGTAATATTGGCCAGGGAACTGCGCGGAAAATACAAGTATTGTTGCCACGCAGCTGGTAAAATCCGCCGCATTATTGATTTACCGCGTCTTAGGGCGCACGCAGGAAGTTTTATGTCACAACACAAAGCCAAAGGCGGCAAAGCGGCCAATCCACTGCACAAGCCCTGGACCAAAGAGATTGGCGCGAAAAACGCCAGGCCGGTAGCCAATAAAGCGAAACGCCCTGCACCTGATAAAGCGCAGCCGGTTAAAGCTGTGCGTAGCGTGCAGGAAGATGAAGGGAAGGTGTACGGCGAGAACGCTTGCCGGGTGCTGTTTAGCCAACGGCCGGATGCACTGATCCGGCTGTATGTATCTGCGCAAATGGCGCCGAAATTTGCCGATGTGATGAAATATTTAGCTGCGGCTAAAAAGGCCTACCATATTGTTGATGACGCTGAGCTGGAAAAAGTAGCCGGTAGCGGCCATCACGGCGGCGTGGTGCTGCTGGTAAAGCGCAAACCACAGCAAAGCCTTGCAGCGTATTTGCAGCAAAAAGGCCGTAAACGCGACTGTTTGCTGGCACTGGATGGCGTGGGTAACCCACACAATTTAGGCGCGATAATGCGCAGCTGCGCGCACTTTGCTGTCGGCGGCATTATTATGAAGCAACCTGAACTGCTGCAATCGGGCGCTGCCCTGCGCACGGCTGAGGGCGGCGGTGAATTTGTCGATGGCTTAAGTTGCGATAACCTGCCATTGGCATTACAGCTGTGCAAGGAAGCCGGTTATACACTAATTACCACCTCCAGCCACGCCGGCACCTCGCTGTACCAAAGCACGCTTCCGGCCAAGGTGGTGATCGTATTTGGTGAAGAGATGTTTGGCGTGTCAAAAAACGTCGCTAAAAGCGCCGATATTGCGCTGCAAATTCCGGGCTCGGGCAAGGTAGAATCGCTGAATGTCAGCGTCGCGGCCAGCCTGATCTTAGGCGAATGGTATCGCCAGCAGCTTTAGTGGTCAAAACGTTAGCGGCTAAAACGCAGTAAACTGCTGTTTCAGCTGCTGCGCCTGGCGGCGGCTGACATCTACCTGCTGGCCATCTTGCAAGATGGCAACCAAACCGCCGTCGGCTATCGCCGGCTCAATATGGCTGATGGCGCTGATGCGCACTATATCGGCACGGCTGGCTTTGAAAAACAGCGCCGGGTCGAGCTTTTGTTCAATCTTTGCCAGTGAGCTGTGAATAAAGCTTTTGCCGTAGGGCGTATACACCGCGGCATGGTTACCGATGCTTTCAAAGCGGCTGATTTCATTCAGTCGCACCACACGCTGGCTGTCGCCGAATTTAAGTAAAATGCCGTGTTGTTCAGCCAAAAAGTGCGGCGCTGCATCGGCATTTGCCGGGCGTAGCTTTTGCAGTGCTTTAGCCAGCCGCTCTGGTGCTATTGGTTTTAGCAGATAATCTACTGCGTTTAGCTCAAATGCATCCAGTGCGAAGCTATTAAAGGCGGTGCAAAAGATAAATTGAGTATTGGCCGGAATATGCTCTGCCAGTTGCAGGCCGGTTAAACCCGGCATTTGGATATCAAGAAACACCAGGTCAATTGGCATAGCAGCCAGATGCTGTAAGGCTTCTTTGCCACTACCAGCTTCTGCCACAATAACGCATTGTGGGTGAGCTTTAAGCAGGCGTTTTAATTCGCTGCGGGCCAGGCGCTCATCATCGACCAACAGGCAGTTATACATGGCCAAACTCCAACTGCGCATTAAAATGATTTTCAGCCTGCTGTAGCTGCAATACGGCTTTGCCGGCGTACATTAACTGCAGGCGCTGGCGTAAATTACTCAGCCCGGTTGCGGTGCATGCTTGCTGCGTTGCACCGGCGGTGGTGTTGGTTACGCTTAGTTGCCAGCCTTTACCGGTCGCTTTAGCGCTGATGCACAGCTTACCCGGTGCGATATTGGGCGCAATGCCATGTTTTACGGCGTTTTCTACCAAGGTTAGCAGGCTTAGCGTGGGCAGCTTGTATTGCCAGAGGCTGATATCTATATCGCAGCTAAATTGCAAACGTTGCTCCAGCCGCACTTGCTCAATAGCCAGATATTGCTCTGCTAACTGCCATTCCTGCGCCAGGGTAGACTCGGGCTGTAAATGCGCCTGCAGGTGAAAACGAAACAGTTCAGATAACCGCGTTACCGTGTCGGCGGCTTTATGCTGATCCTCAAAAATCAGCGCACGGATGCTGTTAAAAGCATTAAATAAAAAGTGCGGGCTAAGTTGGTTAGTTAGCTGTTGCAGCTGCGCCTGTTGCATCTGTTGTTGTAATGCTTTACGTGCCTGCCGACTTTGCCAGGCGATATAGCAGGCCCCCCAAACCAGATACATCACACTGAAAGAGGTCATTAGTGCCACCAACATAAAACTGGTGCTAAAGTTCATTTGTAACGGAGTATCGCTCTTGTCCGTTACTACGGTTACCTTGCTCATATCGGTATCTTTAAGTACTTCAATGCTGGATAGAAAATAGGAAACGATGGTTTGGAGTATTGCCGCTATCAGCAGCAGCAAAATAAATACTGACCAGCGCTTTAGCGTGGTGATATTGTCGGCTTTCAGCACGGGGCGCAGCAACATATGGCTTAGCAACACAAAGCAGGCGGCTTCAATGCTGTATTTTACTAAAAACAGCCAATATAAGCGGGATTGTTCAGGAGCCAGCAAGGGTAGGGTGTAGGCCACAAAGTAGCCGACATAAATCAACATTGTAAGCAGCTGCGCCCATAAATAGGCGCTGCTGCAATTGTCTGGTGCGATGCTCCGGCGAAATGTTGTGAGTGTTGTCATAGCTGCTGTTGTAATACCTGTACAAGCAAAAAGCTGAATAAACACAGTGTACTATCTATTGTGTGACTTGTTCAGCCGCTTTTTTCTGTTTGCCGGTAAAGGCCCAAACAATAAGTGCTATCCAGGCTATCAGGGAAAATCCAGCCGGTATATTCGCCAGAAATATCTTACCCAAATGCCGGCGGTTGCAAAAGCCGGCAATAATGCTGGGTAAAAAGTAAATCGCCACAAAGGCGGGTATAAAGACTACCCATAGTAACGGGTTCATCTGGCTTAATTGGTGAAAAAACTCAGTTTGTTCAAACATGTTGCTGTCCTCTTGTTGGGTTGATGTAACAAGAGTACTTGCCTGTAACACTGTGTGGATTAGAAAAGTGACAGGCGGTAAAAAACGGTGATAACAGGTTGCCGTGCAGACACTGGCGGACTATTCAGCCAGTTGTTGTGGTTCAGTTTGGCCCAGATACTGAAAGCGTGGCAGCAATTCACCGGCAATTTCAACGTTTTGAATAAACATGTCCAGGGGGCGTGCCCACAAGCCAAAATCGCCGTACAGCGCGCGGTAAATTACCAGCCACTGTTCGGTTTCGCTGTGACGGGCGCATTCAATGACCTGATAGTACGCCCCTTTATAATGCTGATAGTAACCAGGCTGAACGGTTAATTTAGGCGCGTTGTTCATACCAGCTCTCGAAGATAATTTTTGCAGATAAACTATCCACTTTGTCTTTAGCCAGATTACGGTAGCCGCCGTCGGCAAACAGCATACTGCGTGCTTCAGTGGTGGTAAGGCGTTCGTCATGCAGCTCCACCGGTAAACCAAAACGGCCATGCAGCCGGTTGGCAAACTTACGCGTGCGTACGGTAAAGGGTTGCTCGGTGCCATCCATATTCAGTGGTAAACCCACCAGCAATAACTGAGGTTTCCATTCGTTAATCAGCTTTTCCAGCAATGCCCAGTCCGGGGTGCCGTCTTGTGCCTTTAGTGCGCTAAGCAGTGAGGCGGTGCCGGTAAGTTCCTGACCTACCGCCACGCCGATGCTTTTGGTACCGTAATCAAAGGTTAAGATGGTGCGACTCATTAAGCGTGACCGGCCTCGTTAGTTAGCTGCCAGGGTTTAATGCCGATTTTAGCTGTGGCGCTTTGCCATTTTTCGGCGTGGGTTAAGTCAAAAATAATATCGCTGTCGGCCGGAATAATTAACCAGGCGTTATCAGCAATTTCCTGCTCTAGCTGGCCGGCAGTCCAGCCGGCATAACCCAGCGCCAGAATAAATTTTTCCGGCGCGTTGTCGGTCGTCAGATCAAACAGAATATCTTTTGATGTGGTTACCATCAGGCTATCGTTCAGCCGCATACTACTGGCATAGCCTTCTTTGGCTGTATGTAAGACAAAGCCTCTGTCGTGCTGCACCGGGCCGCCGGCGCAAACATGGGCCGTTGCTGCCGGGCTACTGGTGTTGTATTCAATTTGCAGTTGTTTCAGCAAATCGGCTACTTTCACATCCAGCGGGTGGTTAATCACAATACCCATTGCTCCTTCATCATTGTGCTCACAAATATAGGCGACACTGCGTTTGAACAGTGGATCATCTAATGACGGCATAGCAATTAAAAAATGATTCTGAAAACTCTGCATAGTGACCTCGTTACAACGTGGTTGTCACTGGCGGGCTGCCAGCAGCTGTTCAATTTCATCAAATAACAAACCGGTGATGCTGATTGGAAACGCCGCTTCAATTTCGCGGATACAGGTTGGGCTGGTAACGTTAATTTCAGTTAACTTGTCGCCTATTACGTCCAGACCGACAAAAATCAGGCCTTTGGCTTTTAGCGTGGGTGCTACCGCATTGGCAATGGACCAGTCAGAATCTGACAAAGATCTGGCTTCACCACGACCACCTGCTGCGAGGTTGCCACGGGTTTCACCACTTGCCGGAATGCGTGCTAAACAGTATGGCACGGGTTTACCGTTTACTACCAGTATTCGTTTATCGCCCTCGCTTATTTCGGGGATAAAGCGCTGCGCCATAGCATAGCGGCTGCCATGCTCGGTTAGCGTTTCAATGATCACACTAACATTAGCATCACCCGGCTTTAAGCGGAAAATAGAGGCGCCGCCCATGCCATCCAGCGGCTTTAAGATCACATCCTGTTCGGCCTGATAAAAAGCTTTTAAGCGTTTGGCATCGCGGCTAACCAAGGTCTTTGGCGTGTGCTGGCTAAACCAGCTGGTGTAGAGCTTTTCATTGGCATCGCGCAAACTTTGTGGTTTATTCACAATCAGCGTGCCATGATCTTCTGCTCGCTCAAGAATATAAGTAGCGTAAATGTATTCGGTATCAAACGGCGGATCTTTACGCATTAAGATCACATCCAGCTCGCTAAGGTTAATGTCCTGCTCGGTGCCAAACTGATACCAGCCGGCCAGGTCTTCTTGCACTGTCAATAATTTAGTGGTGGCGCGGGCCTGACCTTCCAGCAAATATAAATCGGCCATTTCCATATAATGAATTTGATAACCGCGTTGCTGTGCCTGCAGCAACATAGCGAAGCTGGAGTCTTTTTTAATATTAATGGCAGAAATAGGGTCCATCACTATGCCAAGTTTTATCGGTTTACTCATGCTGTATCCTCAGGCCAGATCGCCAAATTGCAGTTGTAACGCACTGATAGCGGTAAGTGCTGCCGTTTCGGTGCGCAGTACGCGTGGCCCCAACTGAATGCCGCTAAAGCCAGACGCCGTGGTGTGTGCCATTTCCTGTTCACTGAAGCCGCCTTCAGGGCCTATTACTAACCGGATATTGTGGTTGGGTATAAGCGTCTTAATGGTGTCTTTTGCCCAAGGATGCAAGGTTAGCTTTAATTCTTTTGTGCTTTGGCTAAGCCAGCTATCCAGTGAAATGGCCGGATGTACCGTTGGCACTATACTGCGGCCACTTTGCTCACAGGCACTGATGGCGATTTTTTGCCATTGCTCGTTACGTTTAGCCAGGCGCTCGCCGTCCAGCTTTACGCCGCAGCGCTCGGTAAATAGCGGGGTAATTTCAGTAACGCCAAGCTCTACCGCTTTTTGAATGGCAAAATCCATTCTGTCACCGCGCGATATACCCTGGCCCAGATGGATCTTCAGGGGCGACTCAACCGGGTTTTCCAGCTGTGCTGTGGCAATAACATTAACGCGCTTTTTGTCGCTGCTGCTGATGCGGGCAGGGTAGTTAAAGCTATCGCCGTTAAACAGCAACAGCTCGCTGCCAACCGGCATGCGCAGTACGCGGCCAACATGGTTGGCGGCATCGTCATTCAGGGCAAACTCGTGGTTAAGTGCAATAGCACCATGGTGATAAATTCTTGGGATACGCATAAAAACTTCTGCAACTAAACAATGCCGTTATGGTAGCAGGCGGCAAAGACAAGCGACAGAAAAAACAAACCCTGCCGAAGCAGGGTTGTTAAAGGCTCAAGCGGATTAGTTTACCGCCGGGTAGCTGTAACTGGCGCCAACGCCCAGTGGAATATCCAACGCCCAGAAACCGAGCAGGAAAGCAGTCCACAATACCAACATGGCGATAGAGTAAGGCAACATCAGCGCGATAAGGGTACCAATACCGGTTGATTTAACATACTTCTGGCAAAACACCACGATTAACGGGAAGTACGGCAGCAGCGGCGTAATAATATTGGTAGAAGAATCACCCACACGGTAAGCCGCCTGAGTTAAATCCGGTGATACGCCAAGCTCCATCAGCATAGGTACCATAATGGCACCAATCAGCGCCCACTTAGCTGACGCTGAGCCAACTAACAGGTTAACAAAGCCTGATAAAAACACGATACCAATCAGCGTAAAGCCCATAGGAAAGGCCATTTGCTGCAGCCAGTTTGCACCTTTAATTGCCATTAAGGCGCCAAGGTTAGACTGGCCAAAAGCATAGATAAACTGAGCACAGAAAAACGCCATAACAATGTAGTAGCCCATGCCGCTCATGGCTTTGCTCATGCCTTTGATAATGTCGCGGTGGTTTTTGGCATTACCGGATACATAGCCGTAAACCACTCCAGGGATTAAAAAGAACACAAAGATAATGCTGACAATAGATTGCATTAACGGCGCTGCGAAAACCAGCAGGTTGCTTTGACCTTCTGCCAGCACTGTGCCGGCAGGTGCGCGCCAGGCTGAGGTTTCCGGCAGGGCCGACACAATTAACAGGACTATGCTTAACAGCATGGAAAAGCTGGCCCAGCGCAAACCTTTACGCTCGTTGGGTTTTAAGTCGTCCATCTTCGGCATATCGGCCGGGTCGCCGTCTACCACAGTAGATTTAAGCCTTGGCTCAATAAACTTGTCCGTGATTATCCAACCGACAATAACCACCAAAAAGGTAGAGGCGGTAGTGAAGTAGTAGTTGTTCATCGGGCTGACAAACAGCTCAGCTGCAGCAGGGTCAGATGATAAACGCGCCGACACTTGTGTCAGGCCTGACAGCAGCGGGTCAAGGCTTGATGGCAGTATAGTGGCAGAGAAACCACCCGATACACCAGCAAAGGCTGCGGCGATACCGGCCAGCGGATGGCGGCCGGCAGCATAGAAAATAACGGCGCCCAGCGGAATAACCAGCACATAACCGGCATCTACCGCCATATGACTGGCA
Source organism: Rheinheimera hassiensis (assembly GCF_022436675.1). GTDB lineage: Bacteria > Pseudomonadota > Gammaproteobacteria > Enterobacterales > Alteromonadaceae > Alishewanella > Alishewanella hassiensis. Next base: position 373,414 of record NZ_JAKUJZ010000002.1, read on the forward strand.
ACACCGACAGCAATCAGTACTGGCGTTAACAGCATCTTCGGTGTAACCGACAGCACAGAGCGTAAACCGGCATTAATAAAGCCGGTATGCTCGGCGACACCTAAACCCAGCATGGCCACCAACACCACGCCAAGCGGGGCAAAGGTAACAAAGGTATTGACCATTTTGGCCATAAAGGTAGTCATGGAATCGGCGGCCAGCAGATTGTTCACCTGAATAGCGGCGCCGGTGCGCGGATCTACTTCATTAAAGCTGACACCGGCCAGAGCCCAGGATACTACCCAGACCACTACCATCAGCAGGGCAAATAATACGGCTGGGTCGGGTAATTTATTACCGACCACTTCTATGGCATTAAGCGCACGGTTAAGCCAGCCGGTTTTAGCGGCGTTGGCAGTTTGTTCAGACATATTGGTTCCTTTCTTATAGTTTTTGTTTCACTGTGCAAGGCAACACAGGACCCCGGATGTTACTTAACGGCTTATCATACACAAAAAGTGCCGGATGATAAGGCGAAATTGTCACTCTGCATGGATAACTGCAGGTGTGAAAAAGGAGAGCCGGGCTCTCCTTTTTCTATTTAACTGACCAGCGATGTTTATTTCGCGTACTGGCGCAGTAACTCCGCTTTGTCGGTTTGCTCCCACGGGAACTCATCACGGCCAAAGTGGCCATAAGCCGCAGTTGGCAGGTATATTGGCCGTTCCAGCTGTAACATTTCAATCAGGCCGTAAGGACGCAGGTCAAAATGTTCACGCACCAGCTTAATCAGCTGATCTTCACTCAGTTTGCTGGTGCCGAAGGTTTCCAGGCTGATAGAGGTAGGCTCTGCTACGCCGATAGCGTAAGACACTTGCAATTCGCAGCGATCAGCTAAACCGGCAGCTACAATGTTTTTTGCCACATAACGCGCAGCGTAAGCGGCTGAACGATCTACTTTTGACGGATCTTTACCGGAGAAAGCACCGCCGCCGTGACGCGCCATACCGCCGTATGAATCAACAATAATTTTACGGCCGGTTAAGCCGCAGTCACCCATAGGGCCGCCAATCACAAAACGTCCGGTCGGGTTGATAAAGAATTTGGTTTTAGCAGTTAACCATTCTGTCGGCAGTACCGGTTTAATAATGGTTTCCATTACCGCTTCACGCAGGTCTGCCGTGCTGATGGTGTCGCAGTGCTGGGTAGATAATACTACCGCATCAATACCCACTGGTTTGCCGTCTTCATAAATAAAGCTTAACTGGGATTTTGCATCCGGGCGCAGCCATGGCAGGGTGCCGTCTTTACGCACTTGCGCCTGGCGCTGCACCAAACGGTGTGAATAGGTAATAGGAGCTGGCATTAACACGTCAGTTTCATTACTGGCGTAACCAAACATTAAACCCTGATCGCCTGCGCCTTGCTCTTTTGGATCAGCTCGGTCTACACCCTGGTTAATATCAGGTGATTGTTTACCAATGGCATTTAATACTGCGCATGAATCGGCGTCAAAACCCATATCTGAGTGTACGTAACCAATTTCGCGCACGGTTTTACGGGTAATTTCTTCAATATCAACCCAGGCAGTAGTGGTGATTTCACCACCTACCAGCACCATACCGGTTTTGACGAAGGTTTCGCAGGCTACACGGGCTTTAGGATCTTGTTCCAGGATAGCATCCAGTACGGCGTCAGAAATCTGATCAGCAATTTTATCCGGATGTCCTTCAGATACTGACTCAGAAGTAAAAATGTGTTGTGCCATTGGTTGTATTCCAAAAATAAGGTTAATGCAGTTAAGTTCGATCTGTCTAAAAATGCCATGACGAACCCAAAAAATAGGCGGCTATTCTAGAGAAAGTACGTTGTCTTTGCCAGAAAAATCTGCCACCCAGACGTCTTTAATGCTATTTTACCTTGCCTATTACGTTAGTAAAGCAAGTTAGATCTGAGCGGCTGAAAATTGTTTCTGTCAGTGGATTTAAATTTGCCATCCAGCGGGGGCTCTGTGAAAATAGTGCTACTTTGAGCCTTAACATTTCAGCTTAACAACAATCTGCTTCGTTACAAGAAGCCGCGCAATGTCAGGAGTGAACATGCCATCTCGTAAACAACTCGCCAATGCGATCCGTGCGCTAAGCATGGATGCGGTGCAAAAAGCTAAATCAGGACACCCGGGTGCCCCTATGGGTATGGCCGACATTGCCGAAGTGTTATGGCGTGATTTTCTCCGGCATAATCCGCAGGATCCAAAGTGGCCTAACCGCGACCGTTTCATCTTATCCAACGGTCATGGCTCAATGCTGTTGTATTCTTTGTTACATTTAAGCGGTTATGACTTAAGTATTGAAGACTTAAAACAATTCCGTCAATTACACTCCAGAACGCCTGGCCACCCGGAATACGGTTATGCGCCAGGGGTAGAAACCACTACGGGCCCGCTGGGGCAGGGCATTACCAATGCAGTAGGTATGGCGATTGCTGAAAAAGCTCTGGCGGCGCAGTTTAACCAGCCGGGTTATGACATAGTTGATCATCACACTTACACCTTTTTAGGTGACGGCTGCTTGATGGAAGGTATCTCACACGAAGCCTGTTCTTTAGCTGGCACTTTAGGTTTAGGCAAGCTGATTGCTTTTTGGGACGACAATGGTATTTCTATTGACGGCCATGTTGAAGGCTGGTTCACCGATAACACTCCGGCCCGGTTTGAAGCCTACGGCTGGCATGTCATCAGTAATGTGGATGGGCACGATGCGGCAGCTGTAGAAGCGGCCATTAAACAGGCAAAAGCCGAAACCGGCAAACCTACCCTGATTTGTTGCCGTACCGTTATAGGCTATGGCGCGCCGAATAAAGGCGGCAGCCATGATAGCCACGGTGCGCCGTTGGGTGATACTGAAATTGCCGCTGCACGCGATTTCCTGCAATGGCCACATGCGCCGTTCGATATTCCTGCTGATATTTATGCTGATTGGGATACTAAAGCCAAAGGCAGCGCACAGCAGCAAGATTGGCAGCAGCTGTTTGCCCGTTACAGCGCAGCATTTCCTGAGCAAGCGGCTGAATTCAGCCGCCGTGTAGCAGGGGATTTGCCATCAGACTGGTCAGAAAAGTCTCAGGCGTATATTAACCAACTGCAAGCTAACCCGGCCAATATAGCCAGCCGTAAAGCGTCACAAAATGCATTAAATGCTTTTGGCCCTATATTGCCAGAGTTTATGGGCGGTTCGGCGGATTTAGCTGGCTCCAACCTGACTATCTGGTCTGGCTCTAAGCCACTTACCAACACAGATGCCAGCGGTAACTACATTTATTATGGTGTGCGTGAATTCGGTATGTCGGCCATTATGAATGGTATTGCACTGCATGGCGGCTTTGTACCTTACGGTGCGACCTTCCTGATGTTTATGGAATATGCCCGTAATGCGGTGCGTATGGCAGCGCTGATGAAGCAGCGGGTGATCTTCGTTTACACCCACGATTCTATCGGTTTAGGTGAAGATGGCCCAACGCACCAGCCGGTAGAGCAATTAGCTGCACTGCGCGCTACACCAAATTTAATGAACTGGCGTCCGTGCGATCAGGTCGAGTCTGCCGTAGCCTGGAAAGCGGCGATTGAGCGCACTGATGGCCCGAGTACCTTAATTTTTACCCGGCAAAATCTGGCACAGCAGCAGCGCAATACGCAGCAACTGGCCGATGTAAAACGTGGTGGTTATATCCTGCGTGACTGCAACGGTACGCCAGAATTAATTATTATTGCCACCGGCTCTGAAGTTGAACTGGCGATGCAAGCCGCAGCTAAGCTGACCGAGCAGGGTAAAGCGGTTCGGGTAGTATCTATGCCATCAACCGATGTGTTTGAGCAACAGGATGCCGCTTACCGCGAAGCGGTATTACCCGGCTCAGTAAGCAAACGGATTGCCGTAGAAGCGGGTATTACCGATTGTTGGTATAAATATGTTGGCTTAACCGGCAAAATTATCGGCATGACCAGCTTTGGCGAGTCGGCACCGGCAGAGCAGCTATTTGAGTACTTTGGTATCACCACCGCAAAAGTACTCGAAGCGGCAGAGCAGCTACTGGCGTAATAGTTAATATAATGGGACCAGGTTTGGTCCCATTTTCTTATGTCTTTTTCTATGTCATGTAGCGTGGTGTTATGGCAATCAGACTGGCAATAAACGGCTTTGGCCGTATCGGGCGTAATATTTTGCGCGCTATTTATGAAAATGGCTGGCAGCATGAACTTAATGTTGTCGCTATTAATGAGTTGGCCGATGCTAAAGGGGTCGCACATTTACTAAAGTATGATACCTCACATGGACGCTTTGGTTTCAGCGTCAGTTCATATCAGGGTGGTATTAACGTTGATGGTAAAGATATAGCGTTATTTGCAGAAGCCGATCCGCTGGCACTGCCCTGGAATGAGCTTGAAGTAGATGTGGTTTTAGAATGTACCGGGGTATTTCACAGCCGCGAGCATGCAAACTGGCATTTAGCTGCAGGCGCCAAAAAGGTGTTGTTTTCACACCCGGCAGATACCGATATTGACGCGACCATTATCTATGGTATTAACCAGAGCAGCTTAACGGCGGATATGACAGTGGTGTCGGCAGGGTCTTGTACCACTAACTGCATAGTGCCGGTTATTCAGGTGCTGGATCAGCATTTTGGCGTAGAAAGTGGCACTATTACTACTATCCACGCTTCAATGAATGATCAGCAGGTAATAGATGCTTACCATCCGGATTTGCGCCGTACCCGCGCGGCCAGCCAGTCGATAATACCGGTAGACACTAAGCTGGCACTGGGTATTGAGCGCATATTGCCGCAATTTGCCGGCCGTTTTGAGGCGATTGCAGTGCGGGTGCCAACAGTAAATGTGACGGCGATGGATTTAAGTGTGACACTGCATCAGGATGTCAGTATCAGCGCGGTGAATCAGGCGCTGCAGCAAGCCCGTTTGGGTGAGCTGGCCGGTATTCTGGATTATACCGAGGAGCCTTTGGTGTCAGTGGATTTCAACCACGATGCGCATTCATGCATTGTCGATGGCTCACAAACCCGTGTCAGCCACAAACGGCTGGTAAAATGCCTGGTGTGGTGTGACAACGAATGGGGTTTTGCCAATCGTATGCTTGATACGACGCGAGCCATGATGCAACCGACTTTATAATAAGGAGCTTGAAATGTCTGTTATTCGCATGAGCGATTTGGATCTTAACGGCAAACGCGTGCTGATCCGCGAAGATTTAAACGTACCGGTTAAAAATGGCAAAGTAACCTCGGATGCCCGTTTAAAAGCGGCAATACCTACCATTGAACTGGCACTGAGCAAAGGTGCTAAAGTGATGGTGATGTCGCATCTGGGCCGGCCAGAGGAGGGCGTGTATGACGCTGAATCATCGTTGCAACCGGTGGTCGATTATCTGACTGAGGCTTTAGCAGCTCCGGTGCGTTTAGCTGCCAATTATCTGGATGGTATCGACATCAATGCAGGTGAAGTAGTGGTGTTTGAAAACGTGCGTTTTAACAAAGGCGAAGGCAAAAACGATGATGCTTTAGCGCAAAAGCTGGCTGCACTGTGCGATGTGTTTGTCATGGATGCCTTTGGTACTGCCCACCGCGCTCAGGCCTCTACCCACGGTGTAGCCAAGTTTGCCCCGGTCGCTTGTGCTGGCCCCTTGTTAGTGGCGGAGCTGGATGCTTTAGCGGCAGCACTGAAGAACCCGAAACGGCCGTTAGTTGCTATTGTAGGCGGCTCTAAAGTGTCAACCAAACTGACAGTACTTGAGTCATTGTCGGGTATTGTCGATCAGTTAATCGTTGGCGGTGGTATTGCCAATACTTTTATTGCTGCTAATGGCAATAATGTGGGTAAATCCTTGTATGAGGCTGATTTAATCCCTGAAGCACAGCGCTTAATGGCACAAGCCAGAGCCCGGGGCGGTAATATTCCGGTACCAACCGATGTTGTCGTGGGGCAGGCATTCAGTGAAACCGCCGTTGCCACATTAAAACAGGTAGCTGCGGTAGACGATGCCGATATGATTTTTGATATCGGCCCGGATACAACAGCACAACTGGTTAAGATCTTAAAATCAGCCGGTACTATCGTTTGGAACGGCCCGGTGGGTGTGTTTGAATTCGATCAGTTTGCTGCCGGTACTAAAGATCTGGCGCAGGCAATTGCAGACAGTGATGCTTTCTCAATTGCTGGTGGTGGCGATACACTGGCAGCAATAGATAAATATAATATTGCAGACAAGATTTCATATATATCGACAGGTGGCGGGGCCTTTCTGGAGTTTTTAGAAGGCAAAACCCTGCCAGCAGTAGCTATACTGGAACAACGCGCAACCACAAAATAATAAAAATGTCATACTAAAACTGTACCCTAAAAGATTAAGAGAGGATTTCATGGCCCTTATTTCCCTACGTCAAATGCTGGATCACGCCGCTGAGTTTAGTTACGGCATACCCGCTTTTAACGTAAACAACCTTGAGCAAATGCGCGCTATTATGCTGGCTGCGGATAAAACCGACAGCCCGGTTATTGTGCAAGCTTCAGCCGGGGCCCGCAAATATGCCGGTGCACCGTTTTTGCGCCACCTTATTCTTGCTGCAGTAGAAGAGTTTCCGCATATTCCGGTAGTTATGCACCAGGATCATGGTACTTCACTGGGTGTTTGCCAACGCTCCATTCAATTGGGTTTTTCTTCTGTAATGATGGATGGCTCCTTAGGTGAAGACGGTAAAACACCAATGGATTATGCTTACAATGCCAATGTAACGCGCAAAGTTGTAGAAATAGCGCATGCTTGTGGTGTGTCTGTAGAGGGCGAGTTAGGTTGTTTAGGCTCGCTGGAAACCGGCGCTGCCGGTGAAGAAGATGGCATAGGTGCAGATTGCATACTAAGCCATGATCAAATGCTGACTGATCCGGAAGAAGCAGCACAGTTTGTGCGGGAGACCCAGGTTGATGCCTTGGCAATAGCTTGTGGCACGTCCCATGGTGCTTATAAGTTCAGCCGGCCACCGACAGGTGATATCCTGGCGATAGACCGGATTAAAGCGATCCACGAACGTATTCCGGATACGCATCTGGTGATGCATGGTTCGTCTTCAGTACCGCAGGAATGGTTGCAAATTATTAACGAAAATGGCGGTAAAATTCCGGAGACTTATGGCGTGCCGGTTGAGCAAATTCAGCAAGGCATTAAATACGGAGTGCGTAAGGTCAATATTGATACCGACTTACGGCTTGCCTCTACCGGCGCTATCCGTCGCTATATGACGCAGCACCCGGCAGAATTTGACCCGCGTAAATATTTACAGGCATCGGTAAAAGCGATGACAGAAATTTGTATTGCCCGGTATGAAGCGTTTAACGCTGCAGGCCATGGCAGTAAAATCAAAGCTATATCACTGGACGATATGGTGGCTTTATATGTGTCAGGGAAACTGACGCCGAACATAAAATAAGCTAAAAAATTAATGAACTATAGCAAATTGATTCTTATTTGTTTAATAGTGCATAAATTGGGTGCTAAGCCATATAAATAGCTGCATCAGAGCAGACATTCAGACGCCTGTGTTGTATTGACAAGGGCGTTTTTACCTGTAATGATGCTGATGGTTTACCCTCTAACCGAGGGCCTTTTCTGTCTGTAAGAACGGCAGGGTCCTTACAACTTCAGGTTACGTTAATCAGCAATAATTGGTTGGGAACTATGTTTAACAATAAAATTCGCAAGAGTCTTGTTGCAACAGCTCTGGCCGGTACTTTCGCCCTTTCGGCGAGCGCACTGGCAACAGATTTAAAAGCTTTGCACCAGGAAGGTAGTCAGATCCAGCGCGCAGCAGTGCAGTCTCAAGAAAAAATTAACACTATATATGAGCAGTCTCAGGAATTGTTAGGTGAGTACCGTCAGGTAACTGATCAAACTGAGAACCTGAAAGTTTATAACGACTTCTTAGCAACTCTGGTTACTGACCAGAAGCGTCAGATTGACTCTGTTCAGCGTCAGATTAATACTCTGGAAGATACCCGCAAAGGTACTGTTCCTTTGATGTTCCGCATGATTGATGCACTGGAAGAGTTTGTTAAAGCTGATATTCCTTTGCGAACTGAGCGTCGTATCGCCCGTGTAGAGAATTTACGCGAACTGATGGGCCGTTCAGATGTGCAATTATCTGAGCAATACCGTCAGATTCTGGAAGCTTACAGCATTGAAGTGGGCTACGGTTCAGAAGTGGCATCGTTCCAGGGCACACTGCCATTGAATGGTCAGGAAATTACTGTAGATTTCGTTCATGTTGGTCGCCTGTCATTAATGGCTTTGTCATTAGATGGTAATGCCGGCTGGGTGTGGAACAAGCAAACATCAAGCTGGGATGAGCTGCCAGGTTCTTACCTGACATCAGTATCTCAGTTTATCAAGATGGCACGTCGTGAAGCCACGCTTGAGATGGATCGCGTACCACTTATCGCAGCGGAGTAAGAACACATGAAACAAGCATTTAAGTCAATGTTAATTGCCGCAGCGGTAACTCTGTCCGCTGGTATTGCATTTAACGCATCGGCCAATACTGAGAAGTTGGACCAATTACTAGAACAACTGAAGAAAGAACGTACTGTCGAAGGTCGTGTTAATCAGGAGCGTGAGCGTGCGTTTTTGGCAGAACGTGCCGACAAGCAGGCGTTACTGAATACTGCTAAAAGACAATTCACTGAAGAAGAAAACCGTGGTAAGCGTTTACAAAAAGAATACGCTGACAACGATATTCTGATCGGTCAGAAACAGCAGGAATTAGAAAGTGCGCTGGGTACAATGGGCGAGTTGTTTGGTGTTGTTCGCCAGTCAGCTAACCAGTCTATCGGTACTATCACTGGCTCAATCGTTAGTGCGCAGTACCCTGGTCGTGATGTCCCTCTGCGTGCAATAGCGTCAGCAACAGAGTTGCCTACGCTAGGCGAAATGGAAGACTTGTGGATGGCTTTACTGACCGAGATGACTGAGTCAGGTAAAGTTGCCAAGTTTGATGCTCAGGTAGTTAAGCTGGATGGTGGTGTAGAAACGAAGCGTGTAACACGTTTTGGTACTTTCCATCTGACCACTGATTCTGAATATCTGATCCTGAACAATGATACTGATCAGGTGCAGCCATTAGGCCGTCAACCACAGTCTAAAATTCATGATTCAATTTCTGCATACCATAATGCCAACAGCGGTGAAATTACCGGCATTTACTTAGATCCAACTAAAGGTAATAGCTTACTTCGCTTAAACCAGCAGCGTTCAACTTTGTTTGAATACTATCAGGCCGGTGAAGAAGTTGGTTACATCATTACTGCAGTGTTCTTTATCGGTATGTTAATCGCTCTTGAGCGTATTATTGTTCTGAGTGTTGTTGGTGGCAAAATCCGCTCACAGCTGAAGAACCTGGCTAACCCGTCTGATAACAACCCGCTGGGCCGTATTTTGCGTGTATACCACGAGAACAAATCAGCTGATGTTGAAAACCTTGAGTTAAAACTGGACGAAGCGATTTTACGTGAAACACCAAAATTAGAGCGTGGTATTGGTTTAATTAAATTATTCTCAGCAGTTGCCCCGTTACTGGGTTTGTTAGGTACCGTTATCGGTATGATTCTGACATTCCAGCAAATTACGTTATACGGAACAGGTGATCCGAAGCTAATGGCCGGTTCAATCTCTCTGGCGCTGGTAACAACTGCTCAGGGTCTGGTTGCAGCTATACCGTTATTATTCGTTCACTCTATTGTGGCGTCAAAAGCAAAATCTATTCTGCACATTTTAGATGAGCAGGCTGCTGGCATTATTGCTGCGCATGCGGAGAAGGAGAAAGCCTAATGATACTCCAGCTAGTAGAGCTGTGGGAATCTGTTCAGGATTTTATCCATACTGGTGGCAACGTATTATACGTTGTCGCCCTGGTACTCTTCATCATGTGGGTATTGATGATAGAGCGGTTCTGGTTTCTTAAGGCTGAATATCCGAAGCTAAAAAAGGATATTATTGCCCGCTGGGATGCCAGAGCAGATACCACATCATGGTATGCGCATAAGATCCGTGATTGCTGGATTTCCGAGGCGTCAGATAAATTAGATCAGCGTATGCTGCTCATTAAAACCTTGGTTGCACTGTGTCCACTGGTTGGATTGTTGGGAACGGTTACCGGGATGATTGCTGTGTTCGATATTATGGCGACACAGGGAACTGGTAACCCAAGAACCATGGCAACAGGTATCTCTATGGCGACTATACCGACAATGTCGGGTCTGGTTGCGGCGATATCAGGTGTATTTTTCAGTGCGCGGTTAGACGTTCAGGTGAAGCGAGAAAAAGCAAGCCTGGCCGATAGCTTACCGCATCATTAAAGAGAGTTTTTTATGGCCCGCAAACGTATTCGCGAAGCTGAAACGGCAGAGATCGATATTACGCCGATGATGGATATCGTTTTCATCATGTTGATCTTCTTTATCGTTACCACGTCTTTCGTAAAAGAGGCTGGTATTGATGTAAATAAACCTGAAGCTGCTCAGGCACAGAAGAAGCCAAGCGCAACTATCTTTATTGCTATCCGTGCAAACGGAGAGATATGGATGGATAAGCGTGTAGTTGATGTTGAGCGTGTTTCAGCAAACATTGAACGGCTAAGAGCAGAATCACCAACAGATACTATTATCGTACAGGCTGATGAAGAAGCTAAACACGGTGTAGTGATGGAAGTTATGGATCAGATTAAAGCTGCTGACCCATCGCTGGTGATTAGTATAGCCGGGGAGACTAAGTAATTATGGTACGTTTCCTGACATCGTTAATAATCGGTGGTGTGGTAACGTTTCTGTTGTTCTTAATGATGGCCACTTTACTTAAGTCTAGTGGCGATCGTAAAGCGGTTGAGCAAGAGCGTATTGTTATTGAAATTAACACTACGCCGCCTGACTCAGAGACACAGACCCGGCGGCCACCACCACCACCACCACCGCCACCACCGGCTCAGCCGCCTAAAGCGCCTCAGCCAGAGCCAGATACCGCTAACGCTGCGGGTGCGATAGGTTTTAATATGCCTGGGCTTAACTTGGGTGCAGGTGCCGGTGCCTTAGGCGATCCATCCGGCATGATGCGTGATGGTGATGCAACGCCTATCGTTCGTATTGAACCGCGCTATCCGGTACAAGCTGCTCGTGATGGTTTACAAGGCTGGGTTAAACTTCGTTTCAGCATTATGGAAGACGGTAGTGTTGATGAAGTTGAAGTAATTGAAGCTGAGCCGCGCAGGGTGTTTGACCGCGAAGCTATCCGTGCACTGCGTCGCTGGAAATACAGTCCGAAAGTGGTTGACGGTAAGCCGTTAAAGCAAAGCGGCCAACAAGTTCAGCTGGACTTCACACTAGATATGGCAGGGGGTTAACATGAAGAAGTTTAAAAAACTTACCTCAGCTCTTGTCGTAATGACAGTTTTAGGGGCTTGTTTACCGGTTTCTGCAGCTGTACAGCCTAATATGGCAAAAGTAGAAGAACGTAAAGCACGTAAGACGCAAATTGTTGGCGAGCGTGTTGGTAAAGTTCTGGTTAGCGCCTTTGAGCTGTATAACGAAGAGAAATTAGACGAGGCAATTGCTTTGCTGCTTGACGCTAAGTCTAGCAACGAGTTTGATACTGCTACGCTAAATCGCTTTTTAGGTAACTTATACGCTACCAAAGACGAAAAGCAGGCGATAAAGTACCTTACTCTGGCGGTAAAGCCAGATGTACTTACTTTTGCTGATCAGTCTGCGTCTATGAAGCTGTTAGCTGACATGTTATTGCAGGATAAGCAATATCAAACGGCAATAAAGGCATATGAAGACTGGATGATGTTCACTGGTGAGCAAAATTCAGATGCTTATATGCGTATAGCTAATGCTTACTATTTAATGGACCAGCATGCTAAGGTTTTAGCACCGGCAGATGATGCAATTCGTTTTGCGCCTAAGCCAATTGAAGGGCCTTATCAGCTTAAGATGGCAGCATTGTATGAAACGAAACGCTACAAAGAATTAGTAGCAGTAGTGGAAACAATGGTGCAGCTGTTCCCGGAGAATAAGCAATTCTGGGTCTATCTGGGTAACTTTTATACCTTGACTGAAGAATTTGGCAAATCACTGTCAACATTACAACTAGCCTATTCGCAGGGGTACCTGGAAAAAGACTCTGAAATAAGAATGTTGGCGCAGATGTATGCCAATAATAACATTCCTTATAAAGCGGCTACGGTGATGGAAAAGTACATGAAGAGCGGTTTGGTTAAGAAAGACAAAACCAATCTGACTTTTATTGCTTCCAATTATCAGGCTGCACGTGAGTTTTTAAAGGCTGCTAACTACTATGGTGAAGTTGCTAAGCTGACGAATGATGCTGATTCGTACCGTCGTCAGGGTTCTGCTTATTCTGCTGTGCAGAAGTACAATGAAGCTATTGCTGCTTATGACAAAGCGTTATCAATGAATGTTGATAAACCAAGCGGTGTCTATATGAGCTTAGTGGATGCGTATTTCTATCAGAAGAAATATAAAGAAGCTTATGCTGCGTTGATGAATGCGAAGAAAGATCCTGCTATGTCGCGTCAGGTACGTGGCTGGGAATCTTACATCAAAGATAAAGCGAAGCAAAAAGGCATTACGCTGTAATAAAAAACCCCACTGAAGTGGGGTTTTTTTTAACTATCATATGCAGATTTCAGCTTCAGCAGTTCAGATTTCGGCTTCAGCATTTCTTAAATCGTGCAGGCGATACTTATCTATTAACGCATAAAGTGTTGGTCTGGTGATACCCAGTAAGTCAGATGTTTTAGATAAGTTGCCGTTCGCCAGGGTGTAAGCCTGGCGTATTGCCTGTGTTTCTGCTTGTTCTCTTACTTTACGCAGCGTGCTGGTCTTGACCATTTCTTTGCTACTAAGACCAAGATCGTCAGCAGTAATCAATTTGCTATCTGCCAAAATTACGGCTGATTTAAGTTTATTTTGCAGTTCACGAATATTACCTGGCCACGGGTGTTGCAACATAGCTTGCATAGCACAGTCTGAAAAGCCCTGAACATGGCTGTTAAACTCAATATTGAATTTTGTCAGTAAGGCTTTAGCAATAACGATAATGTCGTGGCCACGCTGGCGTAGCGGTGGGATTGCCAGGGTGATTTCACTCACCCGGTAGTATAAATCTTCGCGGAAACTTTGTGCTGCTACCATTTCAGCCAGATTTCGGTGTGTTGCACATATTACCCTGACATCGACTTCTATTTCCTGACGTCCGCCCACACGCTCAATAACCCTTTCCTGCAAAAAGCGCAGCATCTTGGCTTGCAGGCTCAGTGGCATGTCGCCGATTTCGTCCAGCAGCAGTGTACCGCCGTTAGCACATTCGATTTTGCCTAAGGTGGTTTTATTGGCGCCGGTAAATGCGCCTTTTTCATAGCCGAATAGTTCACTTTCCAGCAGATTTTCTGGTATAGATGCGCAGTTAATGGCTACAAAAGGTTTACTTATCCTTGGACTTTGTCGGTGAATCGCTCTGGCAAATACTTCTTTACCAGTACCACTTTCTCCAAGCAATAAGGTGGTAATCTCTGTCGGGGCTATTTTCTCTACTGTGCGACAGGCGCGCATAATGGCATCACTGTTGCCAATAATATCGCTGCTTGTCATTCCGGCGGCTTTTAGTGCCTGATTTTCTGTTTCTAACTGACTAAGTTTAAAAGCTCTGGTCAGAATCACATTTAACACATCGATATTAATCGGTTTTTGATAGTAGTCATAAGCACCCAGCGCGACAGCTTTAAGCGCATGATCGTTATCATTACTACCGGTGATGACAATAACTTTGCAGTTTGGCTGCATTGACAGTATTTCACTTAAGCAGGCTAAGCCCTCTGTCGCATTGGCAGGATCGGGAGGTAAGCCAAGATCGAGTGTGACAACCTCTGGCTCATATCGCCTTAGTTGTGTCAGTGCTGAAGAGCGATCCTGAGCAAACACCAGTTCATAATCCGGTAAACTCCATTTCAGCTGCTTCTGGATGCCAATATCATCTTCTATGACCAATAAGGTCTTCATAAAACAGTCCTTGTATTTACATCAATAAACGTGATTAGTGTAAAGGAAGAATAAGCGTAAAGGTAGTTCCGACACCTTCTGTACTCTCTACCTGCAATTGGCCATTATGTTGTCTGGCAAAGTGTAGCGCATCATAAGCGCCTACGCCCATACCCGCATTACCTTTTGTTGAGTCAAATGGCTTAAATAAGCGCTCGCTGATAAATTCGGCTGACATCCCGCAGCCAGTGTCCTGAATGCTGATATAGAGCTGTGAGTTATCACAATTCACATCGACCAGTATTTTACCCTCGCTGGCTGTCGCATGCTGGGCATTGTCAATCAGGTGGTAGAGCACACTGGAAAAACGTTCTTTGTTTACCAGTAACTGAGCATCACGGCTGACGGTATATTGAGGTACTGGTTGTTTGGCTGCACAGCGCTGGTTAATGACCTCGTGCACAACGGTTGAGATACTGACCATAGTATCCTGATTGGACTCTGCACGTTTGCTGCTCAGCTGTGACAGCATATTCTGTAAGCGTTGCTGCATAGCGGCGAGAGTATCGAAGCTGTCATTAATAAACTCAGGATTAGTCCGGTGCTTTATACTGTTTGTCAGCATTAAATCGATTTGTGCTTTGATATTTTTCAGATCGTGTACAACAAACGCTGACATGCGGCTAAATGCCGCGAATTGGGCGTTTTCGCTAAGTTTCTGGCTGGCTTGCATTAACTGCAGATAGCTGGATATTTGCTCTGCCACCAGCATCAGGTAATCACGCAGTTCCCAGTTGAGGAATTGGCGATCGACATCCGGTGCGTTTATCAGGCACAGACCCCAAAGTTCATTGTCGGAGTGGATGGGGATGATTAATTGGATATCAATGTCACTTAAGTTATGTTTTTGACAAAAGGGGTCTTTTCTATCTGCCAGATCGACTATCCAGTTTTTGCCGGCAAATTGCTGTACATAATGTTGCAGTAATTCCGTTTCACCGTTATTCAAAGCCGGGCGGTTGATACGGGCCAGGGTTGTCAGGGCAGAAGTTCCTTCCAGTTTGATCAGGCAGCCCCGGCTATAACTGACAGAGTTTAGCCAGGTTTGCATAATAGTTTGGTATTGATCTGACTTGGTAATATCAACCAACTGCAACTGTCTTGTCAGCTCAAGCCACTTCACACGATAATCAAACTTATTGGCAAAGAAATGTTTTTCAATAAATACTTTGAGTTTGCGTCTTACTGCACCGGAAAACAGCAAAACGGCTAACATAGCAAAACCCAGCACTAAAAAGGTAGTTTGCAGCAGGTTTGACCAGGTACCGCCGATATAACGAATATAAAAGCCTGCAACTGCGATAAGGCACAGATAGATACCTGCAGCAAGCACCAGCGAGCTTTGTAGCACAATATCGCGTGACACATAAACATTGATGCCCCAGGCTTGCACGCGTCTGACAGAAATAATCAGCAGTGGCACTATGGCAGCGTAAACAAAACCACGGGCTGACCAGAGCTGGTTATCTACCTGCCCGAATAATGCCGACTCAGCCAGCAAAACGAAGTCAAACAATGCGCAAACGGTTATGCCCAGTACCAGGGGTTTATATTGCCAGCGGTTAGCAGCGGCTTTACGGTACATTGTTTCCAGCAGTGCCAGTTGTAATACACAGATAGCCAGGCTGCCGGTAAAAATCAGGTTCATCGAGAGCAGCTGCAAATAGCTCAGTAAACCCCAACAGCTGATAATTAAGACTAGCAACTGCACAGAGCGCTTTTTTAACAGCAGGCTTAGTGATTGTTCGGCACTGCCAAGTGCCGCCAGTAAAAATAACAGCAGCACCAGGTTTCGGCTGAGCTCTAGTAGTAGCGATACAGGTGTAACGTAGGGGGCAAATCCTGTCAGCATATAATAGGCCGCCCAGACTGTGTTAAACAGTGACCAGGCAAGCAGCAAGGAGCGTGGCAGGTTTTTAATCCGGGTGGCCAGTGTCAACAGAAAGAAAAACAAGTTAGCAACGCAGGCGAAACCAAAGCCAATCCGATCCAACGCTAATTCTGTCAGTAAATCCATCTGCGTCTATCCATAAAAGCTGAAAGTGTATTTGGAGCGGCTTATTGCGTTAGCAAAGGCAGCAAAAACTTTACCGGAATAGCATAAGTAATGCCACTTGGGTCGCTCAGTACCGCTTCCCGTGTCGATTTTACATAAACCTTATTAATAATACCGATCACCTGAGCTGTATTGGCATCAAACAAAGGACTACCGCTATTGCCCGGATAAGCTGTTGCATCTAACTGATATACCATAAAAGGTTGTCGCAATTGGCGCAGCGCAGACGCTTGCAACTGACCAGAGTGATCGGCAGGGATAGCAATGGGTGTTACGGCAGAAATGATACCTCTGTGAGTAGCGGGGTATAATCCCAGTACTGCGGTAATAGGGAAACCGGTAAAGGCGATTTCAGTGCCTTCGTTGATAAAGTCAGCGTCAGCCAGAGTCGCTGCAGGCAATTTAGCTTCTATCGTCAATACCGCTAAGTCATGCACTGTTTGGGTTTTAGTGTCGGTAATCTGGTGAATTTGTATATTGTCTGCCTGGCCGGATAACACAACATAGGATTCGTTGCGTTTTACATCAGGTGCTTTAGCAATAACATGGTAATTAGTAATGATTTTACTGCCATCGGCAACAACAAAACCGGTGCCAACCAGCCGGACGCGGGGCGATGCGAGCGGGCTAAACACGCCTATAGCCACTACAGAGGGTTTTATTTTTTTGATGCTATCCTGCAACGCAGCTTGAGCCGGTAATGCCAGATGCCACAGCAGTGCAATACACAATAGTGCTTTATACATCATTCAGACATTCCTTATCTAAGTTATTGTGTTAGGGCACTATACTAGCCCAATTTATTTGAAATAGCTGCAGTGTTATATGGCAACCGGCAGAATTTGCCCCATACTAAGGAGCGGATGTTCAGGCAAAGGATGCTGTATGCCAATCAGTACAGGTAAAGAGATAGTGCCCATATTCTCAGGTGGCGGTACCCGGCTGAGTTGTTATATTGGCATATTACAGGCGTTGCAGGATATGCAATTTCGTTTCCGGCATCTGGTTGGCGTATCTGGCGGTAGTATTGTGGCGGCGCTTTATGCAACCGGCTGGGACCTTGCCAGCCTCAAAGCACTGGCATTACAAACTGATTTCAGGCAGTTCTGGAGTTTTTCAGTTACATCATTATTACGCACCGGCGGTTTATGTAACGGTGATAAATTTGAAGCCTGGTTAGACAAACAGTTACAAGGTGTAACCTTCGCTAATTTGCCATATGACTTACATGTGCTGGCGACTGATATTAACGGTGGTGGCCCCGTGGTGTTTAACCGGCTGCATACGCCGCACCTTAAAGTGTCAAAGGCCGTGCGCTTCTCTATGTCTATTCCGCTGTTTTTTTCGTTTCAGCCGTTTAAAAATCATATTATGACAGATGGGGTGATATTGTCTGAAGATGCCTTGCACCATGACTGGTCTGGCTCTGGGCTGCCGCTTATTTGCTTTCGGTTAAAAAGTGATGCCGAAGCCAGGCCTGTGCAAACCAGTCGTTATTTCCCTCTGGTATCATATATTTACATGCTGATCCGCACCTTTATGAGCGCGGTATCACGCGAGTATGTGCATGCCGAATACTGGCATAATACGATAGTGATCAATACCGGCAGCATTTCAGCAGTAGATTTTGCCCTGACGGTAGAGCAGAAGCTGGAACTGTTTAATACCGGTTATCAGACAGCCAGCACTATAGTGCCGTTAAAGTTGGCAGGGTTATTTGATACGCAATAAAAAAGCCACTGCAAAAGTGGCTTTAAGGTAGATTGCGTTGAGTGATTATTGCTTGCCGCGACGAATAATTTCCTGCGCCATTAAGTCAGCCACCAGGCTGGTAGCTTGATTTTCGGCATCAGCACGCTGGAAAATATTCAGCAGAGTATCGTAGATGGCGTTTACTTTCGCTGTGGATTCTTCAACGCTGTAACCTTGCGGCCGCATTTCAGAGGCAACATTAATAATACCACCAGCGTTAATCACATAATCCGGTGCATATAAAATACCTTTTTCGCGTAATACATCACCGTGGCGGTCTTCTTTTAACTGATTATTGGCACAACCAGCAACCACGCGAGCTTTAAGCTGCACTATGGTGTCGTCGTTAATTGTGGCACCCAAAGCGCAAGGAGCATAGATATCGGCATCCGCAGCATATATCTCATCCAGAGCTACAGCCACAGCGCCAAACTGGCTTACAGCGCGCTGTACGGCATCCTGATTAATGTCGGTAACAATTAATTTAGCGCCTTCTTTGTGCAAGTATTCACATAAATAGAAACCCACACTGCCAAGGCCCTGTACCGCGACAGTTTTACCGGTTAAATCGTCAGTACCAAACTGATGTTTTGCCGCAGCTTTAATACCACGATAGGTACCCAGAGCAGTAAACGGTGCGGGGTTGCCGCTTTTACCTTCCAGACCGGCAACATAAGGGGTTTCTTTATTGACGATCATAATGTCGCCAGTAGTGATATTGACGTCCTCTGCACTGTAGTAGCTGCCGGATAAGCGGTGGATCATACGGCCAAAAGCACGGAATAATGCTTCGGATTTGATTTTTTTTGCATCACCAATAATAACGGATTTGCCACCGCCTAAAGGTAAGCCTGCCATGGCATTTTTGTATGTCATACCGCGGGATAAACGCAGAACATCATTCAAAGCAGCTTCGTCGGATACATAGTCCCATAAGCGGCAACCGCCTACAGCCGGGCCAAGTGCAGTGCTATGCACGGCAATAATTGCTTTTAAACCGGTTTCTGCATCGCTGCAAAACACAACCTGTTCATGATGATCGAATTCAGAATGATTAAATACTGCCACGACTGATTTCTCCGTTTTTTGATAGCCTGAAATACTCAGGCCACTGTGCCTGGTTAGTGGCCGCGCTGCCGGCGGCATTTTTGCGCGGCGAAATGTAGCATTTCAACCTGGGTTTCACCAGAATCAAACCAAAAAAATATCTGGTCAGTCCAGGCGATTGTCGACAATATATGACAACACTTGATTGTCGGTGGCGAGTCACCTAAAGTAGCAAAAATTTAAAAGCAGGAAGTCTTATAATGAGCGAGCAGTTAACTCAGCAACAAATTGAACAAGCCCGCGCGGAATGGGTAAGAGCGCAGTTCCAAAAAGCCAACGAGTATTTAGCCAGCAAAGGTATTTTGCCAGACAACGTTGCAGCGTCAGAAAGCCGCTATTTGCCACCTTATATGGCGGTATGGAAGTTAAATACGAAAGATAAACAATCATATTGGGTAATAAGCGGCGACTTGCCGACTGATCATTTAGCTTTTGCTGCAGCCCCTAACGCCAGAGATGCTGTCAGAGCGTTTTCCATGCATTGGCAGCTAAAAGCCCAGCAAATTATTGATGCTGGCATCACGGATAAAACCCAGCAGGATTTTGCCAACTTACTGATTAACCGTGCGCACAACCTTTACGATATGTTCAACGAAGATCAGCTTTGGCAGGCCGAAGCTGTAAGTTAACTGTATTTATTACTTTACGAAGAATAAAAAACCGCATTATCTGCGGTTTTTTATTAGCTTTTTAAGATGCTTTGCATTTACTCGCTAAAATACCAATAGCCTTGGTTAATTAAGCTGGTCAGCAGCATCAGCCGCTCGGCTGAGTGATTAAAATGCAGGTTTTGTTCTGATTGTAACTCAGTGTAGTCGCATAGTAGCTGTGCAGTTAGCAGCTCATTTGGCGGCAAGGTGGTCTGGTCACCGTTAAGAAACAGCAGAATATCGCTATTGGTATTTTGCTGATAGTAACAGCAACGCAAGCCCCCAGTGCGGCTTAATACTGAGCCTTCTTCCAGGTATTCGCCAATTTCGTCGACGCCGTAATGTGGGTCAGGCTCGTTTAAATCCAGCTCATGTTTGGCTCGGGTAATTAAACTGCCAAACCAATGCGGTAGCATGGTTTTATCACTTACCAGCTGTTGTAATAACTGCTGCACTTTGCTCAGATCATCATCTGTAATAACACCAACCGATTGCGCACTGCTGCGCCCTGCATCGGTGAAACGCTTACCCGTGATATCATGATCAATCAGATGATCGGCCAGGCCGGTAAGCAGATCTTTTTGTGCCGGAGCACGAAAACCAACAGAATAATTCAGGCTGTTTTCAATGCTGATACCCTCATGCGGGCAGCCGGGCGGAATATACAGAATGTCGCCAGGCTCTGTAATAACGTCGATACAGGCAGTAAAAGGGCTAACCTGCAGCAAACGCGGGTGAGGGCACAATTGCTTCAGGCTGGTATCTGGCATACCAACACGCCAGTGACGTTTGCCTTCGCCCTGAATAATAAACACATCGTACTGGTCTAAGTGGGGGCCGACACCGCCGCCTGGAGCTGAAAAGCTGACCATCAGATCGTCAATACGCCAGTTGGGGATAAAACGAAACGGGTCCAGTAGCTTAGCGGCTTGTGGGTGCCAGTGATCAACGGCCTGCACCAATAAGGTCCAGTCTTTTTCGCCAAAAGCAGAGAAATCTTCAAACGGGCCGGTTTGCATATCCCATTGTTTATCAACACAGCTGACTATGCGTGACTCAATTTCTTCTTCCAGTGCCAGGCCAGCCAGTTCATCTGCTGTTAGCGGGTCGGCAAAATGTTTAAAACCGCCTTTAATCAGCAATGGTTTTTTTTGCCAGTATTCATTAAGAAATTCAGTGATGCCAAGTTCAGCCAAATTTAATTGATACATTTGATATTCCTGAGAAAAAAGGCGCTGAATTCAGCGCCTTTAGCCTGTTACTGTAGCGTGTCGGTTATTTCTACCGCAGCGCCAATATAATTGGCGGGAGTCAACTGCTTAAGTTGCTCTTTTACCTGGTCGGGCAATGCCAGCTTGTCAATAAACATATGTAAGTCTGCTTGGGTAATACGCTTGCCGCGGGTTAACTCTTTGAGCTTTTCATACGGCTGTTCAATAGCGTATTTACGCATAACAGTTTGTACCGGCTCGGCCAGTAATTCCCAGTTGGCATCCAGTTCGGCGCGCAGGTTAGCTTCGTTTACTTCCAGCTTGCTGATGCCTTTTAACGTGGCCTGATAGGCAATAACAGTATAACCAAAACCCATACCCAGATTACGCAGCACGGTAGAGTCGGTCAGGTCACGTTGCCAGCGTGACACCGGCAATTTAGCTGACAAATGATTAAACAGCGCATTCGCAATACCCAGATTACCCTCAGAGTTTTCAAAGTCGATCGGGTTGACTTTGTGCGGCATGGTAGAAGAGCCAATTTCACCGGCAATAGTGCGCTGTTTAAAGTGCCCCAGCGCAATATAACCCCAAACATCGCGATCAAAGTCGAGCAAAATGGTATTAAAACGGGCTACAGCGTCAAACAACTCGGCGATATAGTCATGCGGTTCAATCTGGGTGGTGAACGGGTTCCAGCTTAAGCCTAAACCGGTAACAAACTGCTCTGACAGTTGATGCCAGTTAAGCTGTGGGTACGCGGATAAGTGTGCATTGTAATTGCCCACTGCACCATTAAGCTTGCCAAGAATTTCTACAACGGCAATCTGATCACGCTGACGTTTTAAGCGCATATACACGTTAGCCATCTCTTTACCCATAGTAGTAGGGGAGGCTGGCTGACCATGCGTGCGCGCCATCATCGGCACCGTTTTATGCTCATTAGCTAACTGCTTAATCGCTTCTAACAGCGCATCGCATTGCGGCAGTAATACGTTGGCGCGGGCTTCGCTTAACATCAGGCCGTGTGACAAGTTGTTGATATCTTCTGAGGTACAGGCAAAGTGAATAAATTCACTGATTGCAGAGAGCTCAGCGTTTGCGGCCACTTTTTCTTTTAACAGGTACTCAACCGCTTTAACGTCATGGTTGGTTGTGCGTTCAATTTCTTTTACCCGCTCAGCGTCGCTTAAGCTGAAATTGTCGACAATGTCATTCAGGACACGGTTAGCCTCGGCAGATAAGGCGGGCACTTCAGCAATCTGGGTTGTCGCGGCAAGTTGTTGTAACCAGCGCACTTCTACCATCACGCGATACTTAATTAAGCCAAACTCACTGAAGTAGTTGCGTAAATCTACAGTTTTGCTGCCATAGCGCCCGTCAACGGGGGAAATAGCGGTTAGGGCATTCAGTTGCATACAGGCTCCTATAAGCTTGATGAGGGCAGTTGCGCAAGCATGTCTTTTGCTTGTGCGACCAGCTTGCGACGTTTAAAGATAAAATTAAGACGGCTACCACCGGCCTGGCGCCATAATACGGCTGAGCGGATGGCTGCTAGTAACAGCGCTCTCACTTTGTGCTGTACGGCAGGTAGTTTAAGTAATTCGGGTTGGCCATAGATCTGAATACGGCCACCTAAACTGCTGATGCAATCAGAGTAAATATCGGCCAGATTGGCCAGCATATTGTCATCAGTAATACTGAAATGCTGTAACTGGCGCTCTAAATGCTGCAGTTTATCGCCCAGCTTTTTTAGATTAGCCGGTGTTTTGCTCAGCTTACGCTCCAGCGCCAGTACGCCGACAATATAGCGTGTCAGCTCGACATCTTTTTGTGGTTTGTCGCCTAATTGGTCAACAATAAGCTGTAAACCGGTTTTCAGGTTGGCAGGTTGATTGCCATATATTTGCAGCGGATCTTCAGCATCGACAACGGCAACGCTGTGAAGCATGGTGCTCAGAAGCTCTTTATCTACGGTGGTGCTGCGGGCGACCGTTTGCACCAGTTTCAGCGCCTGAGTTAACCCGGCCAAAGCGATAATTTGTGTTGAAAGAGAATATTGCATATCAGTTCAGAGCCACATCAATAATGCCGCCGCCAAGGCAGACATCGTCAAGATAAAATACGGCCGACTGGCCAGGCGTTACTGCTTTTTGTGCTGCATCAAACAGTACCGTTACCGTGCCGTCGGCATTGGGAGTTAAATTGCAGGCAATATCCGTTTGGCGATAGCGGGTTTTAACCGTGCAACGCAGCACTTGCTGCGGGCCTTTACGGTCGGTCCAGTGCAGCTGGTTAGCGATTAAACCTTTAGACAATAAACCCGGATGGTCATGGCCCTGAGCCACAATTAGCTGGTTGGTATCCAGATTTTTGCCAACCACATACCAGGGTTCATCGCCACCATCGCGCAGGCCGCCGATACCCAGGCCTTTACGCTGGCCCAGGGTGTGGTACATCAGGCCTTCATGACGGCCAATAATGTCACCGTCGACCGAAACGATATCGCCCGGTTGTGCGGGCAAGTATTGCTGCAGAAAATCTTTAAATTTACGCTCGCCGATAAAACAAATACCGGTGCTATCTTTTTTATCGTGGGTAACTAAACCCTGCTGTTCGGCAATGGCGCGTACGGCGGGTTTTTCCAGTTCGCCCACCGGAAACAGCGTTTGTGCCACATGCTCTTCACCAATGGTGTAAAGGAAATAGCTTTGATCTTTATTGTTGTCCAGTCCGCGCAATAACTGCCAATGGCCATCAACATAACGCCGCTGTACATAGTGGCCGGTGGCAATATAATCTGCGCCCAGCGCTTCGGCAGCAAACTCCAGAAAGGCTTTAAATTTAATTTCTTTATTGCACATGATGTCTGGGTTAGGGGTGCGGCCGGCTTTATATTCAGCCAGAAAGTACTCAAAAACATTGTCCCAGTACTCTGCAGCAAAATTCACCTTATGCAGCACTATACCCAGTTTGTCACAAACAGCCTGTGCATCGCGCATATCTTCAGCGGCAGCACAGTATTCGTCGTTATCGTCTTCTTCCCAGTTTTTCATAAACAGGCCTTCAACCTGATAACCCTGTTGTAGCAACAGGTAGGCTGAAACGGAAGAATCTACGCCGCCGGACATGCCGACGATGACTTTTTTACTGCTGTTAGCTGAGCTGTCAGTTAAGCGGGTATTTGGCATAACACTGCACTTTTGAAGGCCGGAAAAACAAGGCGCGGATTATACATTAAATTTATCCGCTGCGCATGTTATCGCGTTGGTTGAATCAGTGACAGCGGCAGGCGTACCCCTTGTGTATATAAGCTGATAGCATCACTGACTAAACGGCTGCGCAGCGGCAATGCTGCTTGCAACAGTTCAGTTGCGCTATACCAGTGCAGAGCCAGAATATCGCTGTCTTGTGGCTGGTACTGTGCTGGCAGGTTGGTGGGCTCAAACACTATGTTCAGCCTTACATAGCGATGACCATTAGCCGCTTTTAACTGCGAAATACCCAACCAGGCTGAGGGCTCAAGCGCCAGGCCGGTTTCTTCAAACAGTTCGCGTTTTACTGCGCTAAGCAAATCTTCATCCTGCTCAACATGGCCTGCCGGCTGGTTCAGTACCCGCTGTCCGGTTAGTTTATCGCGCTCTTCTACCAGTAAAAATTTGTGCTCAAAATACACGATGGCAGCAACGGTAAGATGTAGCAGTTCTCTGCTCATGGGTTGGTGGCTATCCTTATTTAAGATCCATTACGGTAAATTGGCCTGGTGCTAACTGGTTAAGGTGCCAATCGCCAATTTGTGCGCGGATTAGGCGCAAGGTGGGAAAACCCACCGCAGCAGTCATCCGTCGTACCTGACGGTTACGGCCTTCGGTAATGGTCAGACTTATCCAGCAGGTAGGAATATTAGCGCGCTGTCGCACCGGTGGCTGACGCGGCCAGACAGCTGGCTCAGGCAAACGTAGTGCTGTTGCGGGTAAAGTGGGGCCATCATTTAACTGCACGCCTGCGCTTAACTGTGCCAGAGCGTCGTCGCTGATATTACCTTCAAGTTGTACCCAGTAGGTTTTGGCCATTTTATGTTTAGGGTCGCTAATCTGATGCTGGGTTTTGCCACAGTTAGTTAGCAGTAAAAGCCCTTCGCTGTCGCGATCAAGCCTGCCAGCCGCATACACGTCAGGTATAGTGATATAATCTGCCAGCGTAGCGCGTGGTGGCGTGCTGTTATCGGTAAACTGACACAGTACGTCAAACGGTTTGTTAAACAGTACTAATACCGGTTGTCCGACCTTGGTCGTATTGCGTTTTTTCGCATATGGATTATTTTGCAAATTCGGCCTGCTTCGCAACGGTTTCACTGTATTTTTGTCTCTGAAATTCATAGGATCCGGCTGCCTATTTTATTGAATGTCATGCTGCTATACTACCGCCGCTTAGCAACAAATGCGTTTAAAACATCAACATCGCCCGAATGAAGGTGCGAACTGGCCAGCATAAGCCAGCTGATCGCAAACACATTACAGGAACTAACATGTCAAACGAAATTGCAAAAATTATCTACACTGAAACAGACGAAGCACCAGCACTTGCCACCTATTCATTTCTACCTATCGTGCAGGCGTTTTCTGCTGCGGCCGGTATCGCGGTAGAAACCCGTGATATTTCTCTGTCTGGCCGTATTATTGCCAACTTCCCTGATTTCTTAAAACCTGAGCAACGCATTGCTGACGCCTTAACTGAGCTGGGCGAGCTGGCAAATCAGCCTGAAGCAAATATCATCAAGCTGCCGAATATCAGTGCGTCTATTCCACAGTTAAAAGCAGCGATTAAAGAATTACAGCAGCAGGGTTATGCTCTGCCGGATTATCCTGCTGAAGCCAAAACTGAACAAGAGCGTGATGTTAAAGCGCGCTACGACAAAATTAAAGGCAGTGCGGTAAACCCGGTACTGCGTGAAGGTAACTCTGATCGCCGTGCTCCTGCGTCGGTTAAGCAATATGCAAAGAAAAACCCACACAGTATGGGCGCCTGGGCGTCGGGCTCTGAATCTCATGTTGCTCATATGACACAGGGCGATTTTTACGGCAGCGAAAAGTCAGCCACTTTTGCCAATACTGATACGCTGAAAATTCAGCATGTCGCCAAAGATGGCACTGTTTCGGTATTAAAAGACAAAGTTGCCGTACTGGCCGCTGAGGTAATTGATGCTGCTACGATGAGCAAAAATGCTCTGCGCGACTTTTATCTGCGCGAAATTGCCTCGGCTAAACAGCAGAACGTGCTGTTGTCATTGCATTTAAAAGCCACCATGATGAAAGTGTCTGATCCTATTATGTTTGGCCACGCGGTAACGGTATTCTTCAAAACGGTGTTTGATAAACACGCTACGCTGTTTGCTGAGCTGGGTGTTGATGTTAACAACGGCGCCGGCGATATGTTTGCTAAGGTTGCCACGCTGCCACAGGCTAAGCAAGACGAAGTGCTGGCAGATATTAAAGCCTGTTACGCTGCACAACCTGCACTGGCGATGGTTAATTCAGATAAAGGCATCACCAACCTGCATGTACCAAGCGATATTATTATCGATGCTTCTATGCCGGCAATGATCCGCAGTTCAGGCCAGATGTGGGGCCCGGATGGTAAGTTAAAAGACACCAAAGCGATGATCCCGGATCGTTGCTACGCTGGTGTGTATCAGGAAACTATCGACTTCTGTAAGAAAAACGGTGCCTTTGATCCGCGCACCATGGGCTCTGTACCAAACGTGGGCCTGATGGCGCAAAAAGCTGAAGAATACGGCTCGCACGATAAAACCTTTGAAATTGCTGCTGACGGTAAAGTACAGGTGCTGAACAGCAAAGGTGACGTGGTGTTTGAACACAGCGTAGAGCAGGGCGATATCTGGCGTATGTGTCAGGTAAAAGATGCACCAATCCGCGATTGGGTTAAGCTGGCTGTAAATCGCGCCCGCTTAAGCAACACGCCGGCAATATTCTGGTTAGACAGCAATAGAGCGCATGATGCTCAGCTGATTACCAAGGTAAAAGCGTATCTGCAAGACCACGATACCAGTGGTCTGGATATTCAGATCCTGTCACCGGTTGAAGCAACCCGTTTGTCACTACAACGGATTAAGCAGGGGCTGGATACCATTTCAGTAACCGGTAACGTACTGCGTGATTACTTAACTGATTTATTCCCGATTTTAGAACTTGGCACCAGTGCTAAGATGTTATCGGTAGTACCTTTAATGAATGGCGGTGGTTTATTTGAAACCGGCGCTGGTGGCTCAGCTCCGAAACACGTTGAGCAGTTTATTGAAGAAGACTATTTACGCTGGGATTCGTTGGGCGAGTTTTTAGCGCTGGCGGCGTCACTGGAGCATTTAAGCCAGGTTACCGGTAACAGCAAAGCCAAAGTACTGGCTGATGCGCTGGATGCAGCAACGGCTAAGTTCCTCGATAACGATAAGTCACCACGGCGTAAGCTGGGTGAACTGGACAACCGTGGTAGCCACTTCTATCTGGCGATGTACTGGGCAGAGGCTTTAGCCGCGCAAACGGCTGACACAGAGCTGCAGGCCCGCTTTGCTAAATTGGCCACAGTCCTGCAGCAGCAGGAAGCCACAATCGTTGCAGAGCTCAATGGTGCACAAGGTAAAGCGGTAGATATTGGCGGTTACTACAAACCCAATCCGGAGCTGGCCGCTAAGGCTATGCGGCCAAGCCACACCTTTAACCAGGCACTGGCTAAAGCCTAAGTTAAACTTGTCGGATAAGCAAAAGCAGGCATGATGCCTGCTTTTTTGTTGGTCTGGGTTACAGCAAAGCAAATATATTATTCTGTCAGATCGCCGGGCAGTTTAATATTCACAGCGTGTAAGCCTTTAGGGCCTTCAGACAAGTCAAACTCAACGTCTTGTCCTGCCTTTAGCGTGCGGTAGCCATCCATACTAATGGTTGAATAATGAGCAAAGATATCTTCATCACGGCCATCTTCACGGATAAATCCAAATCCTTTGGCGTTATTGAACCATTTCACTTTACCGGTAGCCATACAACTTACTTCCTTCTCTAAGTTAGCTAAATTCTGTATTCTTAGTCTTTACGGCGGGATTGTTGTTGATCCCAACAACTAATGTAGATAATTTGACCATGTAGTCAAGTTATTTGCAAAATTAAACTAAAATTTTACCAATATTTAACCCAAAGCTCCTTTGATGGAATACGCAGGCATGGCTATAGTTTATGAGCGGAAATAAAGAAGGTAACGTACAACATGGTGGTTTAGAGGAACTGACACGGCAACGTGTGGCTCCGCCACCGATGTATAAGGTAGTACTGCATAACGACGATTACACCCCGATGGATTTTGTCATCGATGTGTTAAGCCGCTTTTTTAATATGCAGTACGAACAGGCAACGGAAGTAATGTTAAAAGTGCATTACGAAGGCAAAGGGGTATGTGGTGTTTTTACCGCAGAAATTGCGGAAACTAAAGTGCAGCAGGTGACGCAGTATGCGAAAGAGCATCAACACCCGCTGCTCTGTACCATGGAGCGCGCTTAAGGTAAGTCCTGGCATGATTCTGGTGTCGTTACTCAGGTGGATTAGGAGTGGTGTATGTTAAATAAAGATCTTGAGTTAACTCTGAATTTGGCTTTCAGGTTTGCGCGTGAGCGCCGTCATGAATATATGACGGTAGAACACTTGCTGCTGGCGTTGCTTGACAACCCGGCCGCAGGCGACGCGCTGCGATCTTGTGGCGCAAATATTGAAAAACTACGGTTGGAACTGGGCAGTTTTATTGATTCAACCACGCCAGTGTTACCTGACGGTGAAATGGAGCGTGATACCCAGCCTACATTGGGTTTTCAGCGCGTGCTGCAGCGTGCGGTGTTTCACGTGCAGTCATCCGGTAAAGCCGAGGTGACAGGTGCTAATGTGCTGGTGGCAATTTTTAGTGAGCAGGAATCACAAGCGGTATATTTACTGAAGAAAATTGATATCAGCCGTCTGGATGTGGTGAATTTTATTTCCCATGGAGTAACCAAAACTGAAAAGTTAGAGCAACATGATGAACACTCGGCAGAAGAGGCCGGCGAAACACTAAGCGACGAAAGTAAGTATCTGGAAAACTTTACCGCTAATTTGAATGTTCAGGCCAAGAACGGCCACATTGACCCATTAATTGGTCGTGAACATGAAGTTGAACGGGCCATTCAGGTATTGTGCCGGCGTAAGAAAAATAACCCGCTGCTGGTAGGGGAAGCCGGTGTAGGCAAAACCGCTATTGCCGAAGGCCTAGCGTACCGTATTGTGCACAAAGAAGTGCCGGAAGTCATTGCTAACGCCACTATTTACTCGCTGGATATGGGCGCCTTGCTGGCAGGTACCAAATACCGTGGCGACTTTGAAAAACGGCTGAAGTCTTTGCTAAAAGAGCTGGAGCGTGAAAAGGACGCGATTTTATTTATTGATGAAATTCATACCGTTATCGGCGCCGGTGCCGCTTCCGGTGGTGTGATGGATGCGAGCAACCTGATTAAACCACTCCTGTCCAGTGGCCGTTTACGTTGTATGGGCTCGACTACTTATCAGGAATTTAAAAGCATTTTTGAGAAAGACACTGCACTGGTGCGTCGTTTCCAGAAAATTGATGTGGCTGAACCCAGCGTGGAAGATACCACCCGTATTTTGCTTGGCTTAAAAGAGCGCTACGAGCAACACCACAATGTGCGCTATACACAAAAGGCAATCCGCGCGGCGGCTGAATTGTCGGCCAAATATATTAATGAGCGCCATTTACCGGACAAAGCTATCGATGTAATAGATGAAGCCGGTGCCAGCCAGCGGTTATTGCCGGTATCTAAGCGGAAAAAAGTCATCAATGTGCCGGAAATTGAGCATGTTATTGCCAAAATGGCCCGTATTCCGGAGAAGTCAGTATCGGCATCAGATAAAGATGTGCTGGCGAATTTAGACCGTAATTTAAAACTGGTGGTGTTTGGCCAGAATGAGCCAATTGAAGTGCTAACCTCGGCTATCCGCTTGTCACGCTCAGGCCTTGGCAACGAAGAAAAACCAATAGGTAACTTCCTGTTTGCCGGCCCAACCGGTGTAGGTAAAACGGAAGTAACCAAACAGCTGGCTAAAGCACTCGGTGTAGAGCTGCTGCGGTTTGATATGTCGGAGTACATGGAGCGCCATGCTATCAGCCGCTTAATTGGTGCACCACCAGGTTATGTTGGCTTTGAACAGGGCGGTTTACTGACTGATGCCGTGTCAAAACAACCGTATTCCGTGGTGTTGCTGGATGAAATCGAAAAAGCACATAGCGATATTTATAATATACTGCTGCAGGTAATGGACCACGGTACTTTAACCGACAATAACGGCCGCAAGATTGATTTTCGTAATGTTGTACTGGTAATGACCACCAATGCCGGGGTACAGGAAACCATTCGTAAATCGATTGGCTTTAAACAGCAAGACCATAGCCATGATGCCTTGTCGGAAATAAACCGGACCTTTAGTCCTGAGTTCAGAAACCGCTTAGATGGCATTATCTGGTTTCAACATCTGGGTGCGGACATTATTCTGCAAATTGTTGATAAGTTTATCTGTGACTTACAGGTACAACTGGATAAAAAGCAGGTATCAATGGAGCTCAGCAGCGCCGCAAGACAGTGGCTGGCTGATAAAGGGTACGATCATGCAATGGGTGCTCGGCCAATGGCGCGGGTTATTCAGGAGCAGCTGAAAAAGCCACTGGCGAACGAAATTCTGTTCGGCCGTTTACTGCATGGTGGTGATGTGCGGGTAGATCTGGTTGATGGTCAGCTAAGCTTTGTTTATCAGACCACTGAAGAAGCTGCACTGGCAGATTAACGCTAACGCAAATCGCTTTGCAGCAAAACAGTAAACCCGGCCAAAGCCGGGTTTGTGTTATCTGGCATAATGCAAAAAAGCCGGCTTAGCGCTGGCGGAACACGATACGGCCTTTAGTTAAGTCGTAAGGTGTTAATTCTACGGTTACTTTATCGCCGGTTAAAATACGGATATAGTTTTTACGCATTTTACCTGAGATATGAGCGATAACGACATGGCCGTTTTCCAGTTCAACTTTGAACATGGTATTTGGCAGGGTATCCAAAATGGTACCTTGCATTTCAATTACGTCTTCCTTCGCCATTCAGCGTACTTGCCTCTTAATATTGGGTGAACCATAAAAAAACTGCGCAGATTGTGCCGAAATCATCGGCATAAGTAAAGCAACAAGCGCTTTTTTAGCCAAATGAATGCCATTGTCCCTGAATAAAACGTTGTTGTGGCAAAAAAGCGGCCTTATAGGCCATTTTCTGACAGGCATTAATCTGATATCCCAGATACAACCAATTTTTTTGATCCCGTCTTGCACATTGCAATAAATACAATACGGCTAAAATACCGGGAGACAATGCACTGACATCGGGATGAAAAAAAGTGTACACCGCCGAGTATGCTTCTGCTGTTTCATCTACAATCGTTACCGCCACCAATTGCTGCTGATAATATTGTTCCAGATACCGTACTTTTAACCATGAGCAATTTAACATGGCATCCAGTTGGTCCTGTGCAGGTGGATGCATAGTGCCATCAGCATGTTTATGACAGATATAAGCGGCAAACAGCGGGAAATAATTTGTGCTGGCACGGGTACAAAGTGTGTATTGCCAATCCATGCGCTTGGCTTTGTTGAGCAAACGGCGCTGACTGCGGCTGGCAATAAAATCAATATGGCTGATGCGTACAGATTCACAGGAGCGGCATGCCGGGCAGTGTGGTGTGTAAACCTGCTCACCGCTGCGACGAAAATTAAGTTCAAGCAATTGCTGATAAAGTGCGGCGCTAACGGGCTGCTCCGGCAGCAGAAATACCAACTGCTCCTGTTGTAGGTCCAGATAGCTGCAGGGGGCAGGTGCTGTCAGGCCAAAACGTAGCTCATGCATTGGTACTGTCCAATTCGATCGTGCGTGCTTGCCAGTGAGATGGCGGCGTTAATTGCAGCCGATAGTGCTGTAACAGTTGCACATAGTCACTGCGAGGCATCTCTTTTGCCCCCAGTTGCATAAGAAACGGATTAGGTAACTGGCAGTCAATCCAGCCCGGAGCAACCTGTTGCAAATGTTGTTGCAGGGCAACTAATGCCAGTTTGGCGGTATCCGGTAAACGGTTAAACATGGATTCACCACAAAACAGGCTGCCTACCAGCACACCGTATAAACCGCCAACTAAGGTGTCTTGTTGCCACACTTCAATACTGTGGGCGTGTCCCTGCAAGTGCAATTGTAAATAAGCTTGCTGCATTTGGGGCAGGATCCAGGTTGCAGGTTGGCGTGCTCTGGGGGCCGCGCACTGAGCTACTACCTGGGGAAATGCGGTATTGATACTAAAGCTTAACTGATGGCGGTTAATTTGTTTTCTTAGTGTGCGGTTTAGTTTAAGGCTATCTGGAGCAAAAGCAGCGCGTACAGATGGGCTCCACCATAAAAGTGGATCGCCTTCACTAAACCAGGGGAAAATAGCATGCGAGTAAGCGTTGATAAGACGGGGTACAGACAAATCACCGCCCATTGCCAGCAAGCCGTCAGGCTCGGCCAGCGCACGATGCAGCGCTGGAAAGCTGACATCGTGTGCTGATAACTCCGGTAAGTAAATGGTCACAGGCGCGACCTGTTTACTTACTCAGCGCATCCAGATAACGCTCGGCATCCAGCGCGGCCATACAACCGGTACCGGCAGACGTAATGGCCTGACGGTAAATATGATCCGATACATCACCGGCAGCAAATACTCCGGCAATACTGGTTTGCGTGGCATTGCCGTCAGTACCGCTTTGTACTTTCAGGTAGCCACCATTCATTTCCAGTTGCCCGGCAAACATGTCGGTGTTGGGTTTATGGCCAATGGCAATAAATACGCCCTGTAATGCCAGATCTTTATCGGCTTCGCCTTTGGTTGATGTTAACCGCACGCCGGTCACACCCATGTCATCGCCCAGCACTTCGTCCAGTTCACAATGAGTGTGCAGCACAATATTGCCGCTGTTTACTTTGGCCATTAAACGGTCGATCAGAATTTTCTCGGCTTTAAAGCTGTCACGCCGGTGCACTAAATGCACTTCAGCAGCAATATTAGACAGGTACAATGTTTCTTCTACGGCGGTATTACCACCGCCCACTACCGCGACTTTCTGGTTACGGTAGAAAAAACCATCACAGGTGGCGCAGGCTGATACACCGCGGCCACTGAATGCCTGTTCTGACGGCAGCCCCAGGTATTTAGCTGAGGCACCGGTACAAATAATCAGCGCATCGCAGCTGTATACGGCGTTATCACCGGTAAGCGTGAAAGGCCGCTGCTGCAGGTTTACTGTATGAATATGATCAAACACAATTTCAGTATTAAAGGTTTCAGCATGTTCACGCATGCGGTCCATTAAGGCTGGGCCGGTTAAACCATGCGCATCGCCCGGCCAGTTCTCTACTTCCGTAGTGGTGGTCAGTTGGCCGCCTTGCTGCATGCCGGTAATTAAAACCGGCTTAAGGTTAGCGCGTGCAGCATAAACTGCAGCAGTATAGCCAGCAGGGCCTGAACCTAGAATAAGCAGGCGGCTGTGTTTAACATCAGACATGAATTTCTCCGAAAACTACGTAATTAACAGCGGTAATGGCGACGATTCTAAAAGAATGCAACCCCAAGCGAAAGTGGCGCCTGACATTTAATCTGCGTCGTACTGTAAAGCCTGGCTTGCTATGCTATGGTTAGTTTGCGCCGCTTACTTTAACTGCTTTAATATTAGCTGCTTGGATTGTCAGATAGTGTCGGGGGGCATTTTGCACGGTCAGAAAATAGGGATAGTTTTCATTGTGCGCTGTATGTTGGTGTTGCTGGCGTATTGCACCGGCGCATCGGCTGAACAGCACTATGTTCGCATCGGTGTTGACGATGGCCTGCCCAATGCCACTATCTACAGTGTTAAACAAGATAGCACCGGCTTCTTGTGGCTGGGTTCTACTAACTCGGGTTTACTGCGCTACGACGGCTACCGCTTTGTCGAATTTGCGGTGCTCACCGATACCGAATTACAACGTCATCAAACACCTGATGTTGGTGTTGTACTGATCGATCACGCTGATAATATCTGGGCCGGCACCTGGGGGCTGGGGCTGTCAAGGCTGGATGCCCAAACCGGGAAGTTAACCCGTTACACCAGCGATAACGGATTGGCTGGAAACCAAATTCAGGGTCTGATGCAGGACGCCGATGGCAATATCTGGGTGGGCACTACATCTGGTTTGAGCCGGATAGATGCTCAGTTTCAGATCACGAATATCGGCCAGGCAGGGCTTGAGCAATCACTGGCAGATCAGCGGATCTGGAGTTTAACCCAAACACCTGATGGCGTGATCTGGATTGGTACCTCTGCCGGTTTACACAGTTGGCAGCAAAATGACGGTTTGAGTAAGGTATATCAGTTAGTTAATCATGCAGATAAGGCACTACCCGGTAATTTTAGCCGGGATAATGAAATACGAGCGGTGTATGCCCTGGGGCAGCAGTTATGGATTGGCAGCCGCCAAGGGCTGTTTCTGTTCAACGACCAGCAACAGTTTGTGCCGGTGGCTTTATCTCAACGCGGCGAAGCCGAGCCATTGATTAACATCCTGTCATCTGACGACACAACCAACGATCTGCTGATAGGCAGTTACAGCGGCTTGTACCGTTTGTCGCCAAGTCATCAACCAGGGCATAGCGTACAAAAAGCAGAGCTGAGTAATGTCAATATACGCAGTATTTTGCATGATAGCTCCGGTGTGTTGTGGCTGGGATCGCGGGAAAGCGGTTTGTTTCGCAATATTTTATCCACTAAGGCATTTGATGATATCAGTGCCTTCTCTGCAGCGCTTGGCGCACAAAAAACATTTTCTGTTACCGCTATTTTTAAACAGCCAGATGCGCTTTGGCTTGGTAGTCCCGATGGTATATACCATGTTAACCTGCCGGAAGGAGATTTTCAGTTCTTCCGAATAGGTAGCAGAGTTAATGCTATAGCTGCCACTGCGCAAGGCGATGTTTATGTTGCCTCTGATATTGGCTTACTAAAGTATAATGGCACGGCGGAACTGGAAAAAATCGATGAGCCATTTGAATTGGCTAAAGTTGTCAACCGCAATGTAAGAGATTTACATATTGATTCTGCCGGTAGGTTTTATCTGGGTATGTGGGGAGAGGGAGTCATAGCCTGGCAGCCTGAAACTCAGCAAGCCAAACGTTGGTTAACCCGGTTGTCAGATAATATGGTGGGCAATACAGTACAAAAACTGTTTATTGGTTCTTCGCAGCAGCTATGGGTGGCAACACGTTACAGCGGGCTGTTTCAGATAGATCTGGCTACAAATAAAGTCACACAGCACAGCACAACGGCTACATCAGGCATAAAGCTGCCGCACAATGATATTCACTGTGTTAGTGAATATGCTGAGCAACTGGCGGTTTGTACCCGTGAGGGGTTATTGCTGGTAAACCTGGCGACAGATGAGCAGAAGTTGCTGACAACACAGGACAGTTTACCGGACAATGATATTCTGGGGGTGTTGCAGCAAGAACAAAAACTGTGGGTTATGACGCCGAAAGGTTTGGCGTTAAGGCCGGCCGGACAGCAGCATTTTATTCACTATAACCGCAATGATGGCATGGTAAGCTCTGAGCTAAATACCAGCGCGGTATTTGCCGACGACAGCAGTATTTTATTTGGTGCTATTGCCGGGTTAGTAGTGGTAAAACCTGATCAGTTGCAGAGCAACCAGAGAATACCAAATCCGGTGCTATCAGCGTTGGTGATTGACTACCAGCTATTGCAAACAAAACCGCATAAGCAACCTTGGGATATCATAAGTTTGTCGCCGGATCAGCATACGATGAACTTTGAATTCAGCGCTCTGGACTATCAGGACCCACAGCGTAACCAGTTTCAATATCAGCTTGAGGGTATTGATAAAGGCTGGGTTGTTACTAATGAACGCAATAGTGCATTTTACGCTAACCTGCCGGTGGGCACTTATCCGTTGTGGCTTAAAGCGTCCAATAACCATGGTGTTTTCAGCGAGCCCGTTAAAGTGGCAACCTTAAGTGTTATGCCGCACTGGTGGCAGCAAAACTGGGTGATTTATTCGCTTGTGGCACTGGTAAGCCTGCTGCTGTGGTTGATGCATCAATATCGTTTACGCCACGTGCGGCAAATAAACCGCTTGCTTCAGGCCGCAGTAGAGAATAAAGCTAAAGCACAAACCGTGTTAGAAACCCGTGTTACTGAACGAACCCAGGCACTGGAGGAAAGCTCTGTTACGCTGTCGCTGCGCACACGGCAGCTGGAGCGTAGTCTGGATGAGCTGGCTAAAACCAATCAGGAGCTGAAACGGCTGGATAAACTAAAAGATGAGTTTATTGCCACCGTAAGCCATGAATTACGCACACCGCTTACTGCGATACGGGGCGCTATAGGGCTGATAGCGCAAAAGGTGGTCGCTGCCGATTCTGCGCTTTACCAGGACATGCTGCAAACTGCCCAAACCAACAGTGAGCGGCTGGCTCAGTTGATTAACGACTTACTGGATTTACAAAAATTTGCTGCAGGCACCTTCACGCTGAATATCACCCGGCTTGATATTAGCGCGCTAACCCGGCACGCCGTCAATGCTATGCAGCCTTATGCCAGCCGGTATCAGGTTGAACTGCAACTGGCATCAGAGCCCGAGCAACCTTTGTGGGTAGAAGCCGACGCATTAAGGCTCCGGCAGGTAATTGACAACCTTATTTCTAATGCGGTGAAGTTCTCACCTGTGTTAGGTGTGGTAATGGTGCGCCTGATTGAGGTGCAGCAAAACATACGGTTTGAAGTTGAAGATTTTGGCAATGGTATTCCTATAGAATTTCAAAAGCATATCTTTGGTAAATTTTCTCAGGCAGATTCCTCTGACAGCCGGGCAAAAGAAGGCTCAGGGCTTGGCCTGGCTATTTGTAAAAAAATTATCGAAAATCATCATGGTCAGATTGGCTTTACCTCTTCAGCCGGGCAAGGCAGTGTGTTTTGGTTTAAATTAGCCCAGCAGCATCAACCAGTGTTAACAGACTAAACTATTAACAAACGTATTTATCACTGTTCTTCACTTTATAGCTGTACCCCAAAAAACCATTTTGTTTCTGATAGTTGTCTATTTTTTCTGGAATGGGTTTATCTCATACATTTGTAAATTATTTATAAGACCTTTGTAATGGTGACAACGGCGGTTATCTGGTTAATTGCTAAGCAGCAGGATGCGGAACGTACAACATGGACCTTAACTTATAATCCAAGGGTACTATAATGAAAAACACGATGAAAAAAATGACAACTATACTGGCAGTCGCGTCTGCTGGTTGTTTTGCACTTAGCCTGACGTCGGTAGCGGTAGCAGAAGGTATAAAAAAAGCAGAGCCGGCAACAGAGCGTGAGTTTAGCCTTGCTGAGCTGACTGAAGATAAATCCAACCGTTACATTATTAAATTTAAAGAACCAGTGGCACAAATGAGTGCCACCGGCACAGAGCAGCGTGCTGAATTTTCAGTGCAACGCGCACAACAAGTATTACAAAAAGCCAACGTCAATGCACTGTCGCATTTAAAATCAGTGCACGCCAGTGTGGCCGAGCTGACACCTAAACAGCTAAAGCTGCTGCAGGCAAATCCTGACGTTGAATACATTGAAGAGGATCATAAACGTTATCTGATGGATGTGATCACGCCTATGGCTCAAACCACGCCTTATGGTATTACCATGGTGCAGGCCAATCAGGTTAGTGATGGCAGCGCTGGCAATATTAAATCGTGTGTTATTGATACCGGCTGGACCTCGGGCCATGAGGATTTACAAAGCTCAGGCGTGACGGGGTATTCGTTTTCTGGCCATGGTAACTGGTATCAGGACGGTAATGGCCACGGCACTCACGTTGCCGGTACTATGGTGGCATTAAACAATAACAGCGGCGTAGTCGGTGTTATTGGCTCAGGTCAGGCTGGTGTGCACATTGTTAAAATCTTCAATAACTCTGGCAACTGGACCACAGCGTCAAACCTGATCACGGCTATTCAGTCTTGTAAAGATGCTGGTGCGAAAGTGGTAAATATGAGCCTGGGTGGCGGTTCGTCTAACCAGACTGAAAATACGGCCATGAACAACTTCTACAATGGCGGTATGTTGTTAGTGGCAGCGGCAGGTAATGATGGCAATACCAGTTTCTCATACCCGGCGTCTTATAATGCTGTGGTATCTGTTGCAGCGGTAAACTCCAGTGGTGTCTTAGCCAGCTTTTCGCAGCGTAACTCTCAGGTAGAAATTTCCGGCCCGGGCGTTGGCGTTAACTCTACCTGGAACAACGGTGGTTATAACAGCATCAGCGGCACTTCTATGGCATCGCCCCACGTAGCGGGTGTTGCGGCTTTGGTGTGGAGTAATCACCCGCAATGTACACCGGCACAAATTCGTAATGCGCTTAATGCTACTGCAGAAGACCGTGGGGCAGCCGGGCGTGATACCTCTTATGGTTGGGGTATTGTTAAAGCGAAAACTGCGCATGATTACCTGACTAACAATGGCTGTGACGGCTCAGGTGGCGGCGAACCGCCTGAAGGCGGTGGTGCAACTTTCCCTAATTTGTCTGCAGCAAGTGGCCAGTGGTTAAGAGGCAGTTATCAGATCCCGTCAGGCGTATCTGCGGTAACCTTCCAGATCTCCGGTGGCACAGGTGATGCAGATTTGTATGTGCGTTATGGCAGCGAGCCTACCACAACAGCGTACACATGCCGGCCTTATCTGACCGGCAACAATGAAGTCTGTACCATTAATAATCCACAAGCCGGTACCTGGCATGTGGGGGTCCGTGCGTACACGGCCTTTAGTGGTGTAACTTTCAGTTACCAGTACTGATAAAAGCAAACAGGCCGGTTTGGTTCCGGCCTGTTTTTTTACACTGGTAGTACGTAATAATACACCGCGAAAAAATGCAGTACGCTGCCACCTAGCACAAATAAGTGCCAGATAGCATGGTGCATAAAAAGACGTTTCCAAGCGTAAAATATAACGCCAAAAGAGTAACTTAAACCTCCGGCAAGTAATAATAATAAGCCACCGGTCTCAACGTGGTTCAGCATCGGCTGTATGGCAATAATCACCAGCCAACCCATACCCAGATACAGGCCTAATGACAATTTTTTGTATTTTAGTGCAGTAGCCAGCTCTATTATTACCCCCACTAATGCCACCAGCCAGATCAGGCCAAACAGCGGCAGGCCCCAGTTATCACGTAAATTCACCAGTGTAAAAGGGGTGTAGGTGCCGGCAATCAGAATAAAGATTGCTGCATGGTCAAGCTGCCGCAGACGACGTTTAATTTCAATACGGTGAATAGAGTGGTATAGCGTGGAGCTGCTGTACAGCAGGATCAGGCTACCGCCATAAACAACACTGCTAAACAGACGCCAGTTGTCATTGGCCTGCACAGATAACTGCCACATTAATATCAGCGCAACAACGCTGAGTAGTGCCCCAATACCGTGGCTTATGGCATGTAAGTGTTCTTCAATTGGAGAGTAGTGAGTGGTTGTCATATCAGGTTACCAGCGAAAGCATGCTGCATCTTAGCATGACATAGCCCGCTGCCAAGCTGTTACCGGGCAACAATTGCCGTTAGAATGCCAGTTTTATCCGGAGGAGCTATGCCCCTTAGTAAGGTGCCATTATTAATTATAATTGGTTATGTCTGGCCTGAACCAAACTCGTCTGCAGCCGGTTACCGTATGCTGAGTTTAATTAAGCTGTTTTTGGCCAGGGGCTGGCAAGTGACCTTTGCCAGCGCGGCCGAGCCGGGGCAGCATCGTTATCCGCTGGCAGAGCTGGGCGTAACTGAGCGTAGTATCAGTTTAAACGACAGTAGCTTTGATCAGTGGATAAGCCAGAGCATGCCTGCGGCCGTGATGTTTGATCGCTTTATGCTTGAAGAGCAATTTGGCTGGCGGGTAGAGCAGGCCTGCGCACAGGCGCTGCGTATTCTGGATATGGAAGATTGTCACGCGCTGCGTGATGCCCGTCAGCACAGTT
This sequence comes from Rheinheimera hassiensis, assembly GCF_022436675.1. GTDB lineage: Bacteria > Pseudomonadota > Gammaproteobacteria > Enterobacterales > Alteromonadaceae > Alishewanella > Alishewanella hassiensis. The sequence continues at coordinate 413,512 of NZ_JAKUJZ010000002.1, forward strand.
CTAATGCCGGTAAAGAAATGGCTGCAGAGGATTTAAATTCAGAACTGGCGCTGCGTGAAATAGCCGCTATTTATCGCTGTGATATAACATTGGTCATTTCAGAGTTTGAACTGCAGTTATTGCAGCAACATTATCAGGTGTCACCGGCGTTGCTGTGTTACTGCCCGTTTTTGCTTGATGAATTGCCATTAACACCCGGGCCGGATTTTGCCGCAAGGCAACACTTTATTGCCATCGGCAACTTTCGCCATGCACCCAACTGGCACTCTGTATTGTGGTTAAAGCAGGAAATCTGGCCGTTAGTCCGCCAGCAGCTGCCGCAGGCTGAGCTGCATATTTATGGTGCTTATCCGCCGCCCAAAGCCACAGCGTTGCACAACGCAAAGCAGGGCTTTTTAATCAAAGGCTGGGCCGATGATGCCTTAGCGGTAATGCAGCACGCCCGGGTGTGTTTGGCGCCACTGGCATTTGGTGCCGGTTTAAAAGGTAAGTTGCTGGATGCTATGCGTTGCGGCACGCCCAATGTTACCACCGCGGTGGGGGCTGAGGGTATGACACTTGAAGGCGACTGGGGCGGTGTTATTGCACAAGACAGCAATACTATTGCTCAGGCGGCAGTAGCATTGTATCAACAGCCAGAATTGTGGCACCGTTTACAAACAAAAGGCTTTGATATAGTACAAAAAAAATTTAGCCTGGCTCAGCATGAATCGCGTATTTGGCACCAGCTTAATGTGGTTATGCAGGATTTACAGCGGCACCGTCAGGCGAATTTCACCGGACTTATGCTCAGACACCATAACTACCGCAGTACTAAATTTATGGGGCAGTGGATTGAAGTAAAAACGCGTCTGGCTGCATTAACACAGCCAGACTAACGCTGTTTAACGATAGCCTCGGGGCTGGCGTTGTTTGTCATCTAACTGTGCTGCCCAGATATCAGCCGCAGACTGGCCATTACCACTTTTAGTCTTGGCTGCTTTTGCGGGCTTGGCGGCAGCTTTTTTAGCCGGCTTTTTAGCTGGTTTGGCTGCGGCTTTGGCCGGTGCAGCTTTTTTCTCTGCTGCCGGTTTGGCTTTAGCGGTACTTTTGGTTGCACTTTGAGCTGCACCTTTGTCGGCACTGTAACTTGCACCTAATTCAGCCAGCTCTGCCAGACGGAGATTCTTACCACCATCTACGCTAAACCAGCCGGGTTTTTGTTCCAGTTGCGGCGCTTTACCAAATGCAGCTTTATAAGCAGCGGTAAACTCGGCAACAACCTGATCTTTGTCCAATTTACTCATACGGATCCTTAACAGACGTTATTTAAGCAACTAGCTCGCTATTTATACAACATTTTGCCACTGTTAGACAAATGTGCCTGATTTTTTTACCTGTTGCAGTACAATGCGGCTATTAACAGCAGCGGAAAACCAGTTGATGATAGATCGCGACCAGTTAGTTAAATTTCTGAACAACGAATTACAAAGTGAAAAAATCCGGGATTATTGCCCCAATGGTTTACAGGTTGAGGGTAAAGCTAATATTAGCCGTATTGTCACCGGGGTTACCGCCAGCCAGGCGTTACTTGATGCTGCGGTTGCGGTTAATGCCGATGCAATACTGGTGCACCACGGTTATTTTTGGAAAAACGAAACTGCCCAGGTAACCGGCATCAAGAAAAAACGTCTGCAAACGCTGCTATGTCATGATATCAATTTACTGGCCTATCATTTACCGCTGGATGTGCACCCGTCACTTGGCAATAACGCGCAGTTAGGTTTGTTACTTAGCGCGCAAAATATCACGGCTGTTGCCGCAGCCGAGCCAAACGGTGTGCTGATGCAGGGCGAGCTGGCGGCCGGGTTAAGTGCAAAGCATATAGCAAAGCAACTGGAAAACACCTTAGGTCGCAAGGTATTGCTGCACGCCATTGACAATAATGCGGCTGTCAGCAAACTTGCCTGGTGTACCGGTGGTGGCCAGGGCTATATTGAACAGGCAGCCGCTGCTGGTGCCCAGTTGTTTATCAGCGGTGAAGTGTCGGAGCAAACGATTCATTTATCGCGTGAGCTGGGCATTCATTTTATTGCCGCCGGCCATCATGCGACAGAGCGGTATGGCGTAAAAGCGCTGGGCGAATTTATCGCCCGCCAATTGGGGCTTGAAGTGCAATTTATTGATATTGATAACCCGGCATGAAGCAAAAAACCGATCGTAGCTTTGATGGCATAGCCGCCAAATTTAGCCGCAACATCTATAGCAGTACCAAAGGTAAGCTGCGCCAGTTGGTGCTGTTGCGTGATTTAGCAGAACTTGATGTATTGCACCAGCCTTGTCAAATCCTTGATGTTGGGGCGGGCCAGGGCCAGTTAGCGCTGGCATTAGCCGGGCAGGGGCATAGCGTGCATCTGACCGATATTTCTGCCGAGATGCTGCAACTGGCGCAGCAGCAAGCCATAGAACAGGGAATGGCGCAGTTAACATTTAGTCAGATAGGGCTGGCTGAGCTGGCGGCAACGCACAAGCAGCAGTATAAGCTGGTGTTGTGTCATGCCATGCTGGAGTGGCTGGCCCAGCCACAGTTGGCCATTGCCCAGCTCCGGCAGTTGGTAACACCGGGCGGGATATTATCGTTGATGTTTTACAACAAAGATGCCAAGCGCTTTGGCAATATCTTGTTTGGTAATTTTGATTATGTTGCAGCAGATTTTCAGGTAAAGAAAAAGGTCAGTTTAAACCCGCAGCATCCGTTGGCGCCGCAGGACGTATTGCATTGGTGTACACAGGCCGGTTTTAGCGTGCTGGGTAAAACCGGCGTGCGTTGTTTTCATGATTACCTGCTGGATCGCACTTTGCAGCAGAGCCAGTTTGAACAACTGCTGACACTGGAGCTACAGTACAACCGCACTGAGCCCTATGCCTCGCTGGGACGCTATCAGCATTTATTGCTCAGGGCCGATTAGTCAAATTCAAATTTGTACAGTAAATCAACGGCGTTATCCAGACTGGTGACGGCTTCCAGATACAAGCTGCGCATCAGCCGGTAGCGTAGGGTAAATTCACCGATGGCATTAAAAATGCCATAGCCGTATTTTATTTGCAGATCGCGTGACAAATAACCACTCACTGTTACCTGAGAGTTATCGCCTGCACCAGCAGTATCAAGAGTCAGGTCGCGCACGCCAAAGGCCTCGCCTAGTTCGCCCACTAAAGCACCGGTAGACGAGATAGACATACCAATCAGGCTGGTGGTCAGTGCTGAACTGGTACTGCCGGAGTCACTGCCGATGTCGCGGCCCATTAGCAAATAGGCCAGCGCATTAGCCTGAGGTTTTGCCGGCTCAGAGAATATCGTGATGGTGGGCTCATCTGCCGGGCCGGTAACCCGAATACCGGCAATGACAGCATCCTCCATGTTGTCAGGGTTGCGGATAGCCTCAACATTTAAAAAGGGCTGGTCTGATGGGCCATTAAAATTCATTTTGCCCTGACGGATCAGCAAATCCTGGCCATACGCACGAAAGGTGCCGTTTTGCAGGTTTACATCACCATTTACCGTAGGTTGCTGGTTAGGCTGCTGGCGTACGCGTAAATTACCGCTGAGGCGGGTTTCCAGACCAAAAGCCGATAAGTGCACTCTTTTGCCAAGTACGACATTAATATCGGTTTGCAGCGCAAAGGCGGCTTTTTCTTCTGTCGGTATTGGTTGTAGCTCTTCATCCAGCAACACCGTATCGTCCGATAACCCAACCGCAGTTTGCGGCAGGCTGTCAATGCTGATCCGCGCAAAAGGAATTTGCACTGTACCTTTAACTGATGTCAGGCCGGGTTTGGCGCTCAGCGTTAAGTCTGGCGCTATTTGCAGCCGTGCCTGAGGAATTTGCAGGCTCAGCTCATCACCTTTCACTTTAAGTGCTGCTTGCCAGTTATCCAGTTGTGGCCATTGTGCATCGCCATTGAGGTTAATCTCGCCTTTGCTGGTACTCACCAGGCCATCGATTGTGGCTTGTTGCCCGGCAAACTTCAGTTCTATGTTGGCATCAGTGACATCCAGCGGCGCCTGTCTGCCAGAGAGTTTAAACCCGCTAAGTGCCAGGTTGCCGTTAATGGCCGGGTTGGTTAAGTCGCCATTAAAGCGCAGGTCGCTGTTAAGCATGCCGGCAAGCTCACTGCTTTGATCCAGCAGGGGTTGTAAAAAAGCCAGGCTGAATTGTTGCAGCAGCAGTCTGCCTTCTACATTACGCGAGGATGATTGTACGTCGGTGATGGTGGCTTCAGTTTGCAAGCTGGCGTTGTTATCAAGCTGCAATTGCAAAGTACTGGTTAAGGTATCTTTGGCCAGTGCGGCTTCCAGTTTCCAGTTTTGCCAGCCCAGTGTCAGTGGTTGTTCAATCTGATATTGCCAGTTGCCACTGCTGCCACTGAGTTTAACCTGTGCTTGTGGCTGTTTGCCTTGCTGCCAGTTGGCACTGACTTGTGCATCGGCACTGCCTTGTAGTGCCATCTGTTCAGGTAAAAAGCCATCCAGTGCCGACAGGGCAAACTGCTGTAGCGCAAGGTCCAGCTCTATATGCTCCGCACTGAGTTTTAGTGGTTTAACAGCACATAAATTTGCCGGTTTCTGTTGCCAGCAGTGCGGCTGTACTGTTAAGCGCGCACTGGCAAAGCGGTAATCCAGAGCTGTACTGTCAACCAGTTGCCAGGGCCCCAGCAGGCTGTCCAGTTGCGCAGATACCAGTTTGCCTTGCCAGTACTCGCCGGCTTTTAAGCTGCCGCTCATTTCAATGCTGGCGTTGTGCTGCGGGCCGGTCAGTTCCAGCGTTAGTTGATGGCGTAACTCTGTGCCGTTAAGTGTCAGGTTTAACTGGTCAACACTTTGCTGCTGATATGTGCCGTTAATAGCCTGTAGTGACAGCGCCGTCGTCAGGTTATGCTCGCTGCTTAAACTAAGATCCGTATCCAGAGTTAACTGCTCCAGGCTGGCTTCCTGCCAGTGCAAGTCGCGGGCATTAAGCTTACCTGTAAGCTGCGGTGTTTCACGCCTACCGCTTAGTTGGAAATTTGCACTGATATCGCCGCTGGCACCGCTTATGGTTTGCTCCAGTGTTGGGATGGCAATATCCATTGCCAGTTGCCAGTCTTTATCCAGCGAGCCTGTCAATTGGATCTGGTTTTGCGCATGGCGCAGTGTCAGGCCGGGGGTATTTATCTGGTAGTCGCCTTGTCCGCTGCTGTCTGCAGCAGTGAGGCTGCCTTCAAGCAACAGTTTATAATCACGTAAAGTGCCATTAAGCTTAAATTCGGGCAGTGCCAGTTGCCAACCACCTTGCTCAGTCAGGTTACCGTTAAACTGCATATTGCCATTTAGCTCACCGCTATAATCCGGCCAGAACTGGCCCGGTTGGATCTGCGTTAATTGTAAGTTGCCCAGCCAGGTTAATTGCTGCTGCCAGCTAAGCTCTGCCGCAGCGCGAAGCTCACCGCCAAGGGTGTTAACAGTCAGGCTTTCCAGCGTCGCGCCAGTTAAGGTGCTGTGGCCGTTTAATTGCACTGTAGTTTGTGGTAGCTGCTTACCGTTTAATGCTAACTGGCCGGAAAACAGCAGTTGCTTCAGGCTGCCGTTTGCCATCATTTCCAGTTGGCTTAACTGTATATCTGCTTTCCCCGACAGCGGCCATTGTAACTGTTCGGCATTTAAGCTGGCGCGCAGCGGCAGTGTATTATCCAGCAGGTTAAACCATAAAGATAAGTCAGCTTCAAGCAACTCAGTGGCATAGGCTTGCAGCTGCAAATCGGCCAGCGTGCCATCCAGTGTTACGCGCAGCTGTTGTCCTGCCAGTTGTGTATCTTGCATCCGCAATCTGATATCGGCTTTGAGCGGATAATTACCGCTGGGCTGAATACTGGCAGACGCATTAAGGGTGGCCAGCGGGTGGTTTATATCCAGTTGGGTCAGGTTTATTTGCTCAGGTGATACTTGCAGGCTGAACGCCAGCTCACTAATGGTTTGCGGCTCTGGCTGTTGCAACGTGAAATCCGTCAGGCGAAAACGGTCGACAAACAAACTCAGTGGCAGCGTAATGTCATTTAGCTCAGGCGCCCGATAAACAAAAGGTTCACTTGTTGCTGTATCGGCAGTTTGTGGCAGTGACAGTGTGACCTTATGCCAGTGTGGCTGGTTAAGTTGTACTTTATTGCCCCACAGTTGTGCGCCGGTGCTAAATTGTTGCCAGTTCAATCTTGTATCACCTACTGCCACGCTGGCGTTGTTCAGTTGTAACTGTGTAACCTCAATAGCAAACGGCAGCCAAAAACCGCTTGTAGGGGCAGGATCTTCTGCTGGAGCAGGCGTATCGGTAGCAGTAATCTCAAGCTGCATGCCTTGCAACGCCAGTTGTTCGACACAGAGCGTTAAGCGCAAAAAGCAGCCATTGTTAATTTTCAGCGTGCTTTGTTCAAGAGTCATTGTGGTGGTGTCATCTTGCCAGCGCAGGCCATGCAAAGTGTTGGCGCCCAGTACGCTGCCTTCGCTACGCTCTACACTGAAGCCACTAACAAAATGCTGCGCCAGCCAGAGGTTAAAACTTAAACCGGCAGAGGTGTAAAGCAAAGTAAAAAGTAACATGGTTAATACAGCACACGGGATTAACAGTGTCCAGTTCAGCCATTTTAAGCCACGTTTTGCCCAACGCTTCGTTGTTTGTCGGCTCATAATTCAGGCCCTAAAGCAAAATGCAGCTGGAAACCCTTGCCCGGGTCGTCCAGGCCCCAGGCAAAATCAATACGAATAGGCCCCACCGGCGATGCCCAGCGCACTCCCATACCCACGCCCTGCACCCAATCGGGGCTATCATCCCAGGCGCTGCCATAATCACTGAATGCTGCCAGCCACCAGTTGCCTTTAACGCGGTACTGGTATTCCAGTGTGCTGGTTACCATGTAGCGGCCACCGGTCAGCTCATCGTCGTTGTTGCGCGGTGATACGGTTTCATAACCATAACCACGGATACTATTATCACCGCCAGCAAAAAAACGCAGTGATGGTGGCAGTTGCGACAAGCTTTCCATCAGAATGGCACCAGCATCAACGCGGGTAACAAAACGGTGGTTATTGCCGGCGCTGCCTATCCAGCCGGCACGGCCACGCAAACGAACAAAACTGGCATCCGAGCCCCAGGCTTCGTCTGATACTTCAACACCCAATAATAAGCGGTTGGCCGAGGAGGGCATCGAACCTTCCGACTGTTTGGTGCGGCTGTAGCTTAAACCCGGCATAATCAGGCTGATAGCGTCATTTTGATCAGCCTGAACAAAGTCTTCATATAACCAGCGTACCGAGGCGACGCGGTACCAATCACTGTCCAGCAACCAGTGGCGCTCCAGCACCAGGTTTGATTCACGGCTTTTGGTATCCTGATTATCACGGTTACGAAAACCAAGTTGTACCTGATAAAAATCCTCGGCAACACTGGCCAGCGGCAATTTATATGCGGCTTCTACACTTTGTTCTATTTCAGATAACGCCAGCTTGCTGCTCAGGCTGTGGCCAGCGCGGTTAAGCCAGGGCTTATTCCAGTTTAATTTCAGCCGGGTTTTTACGTCCGTGGAATAACCAATACCGGTCTCTATAATATTGCGCCGTTCAGGTTCCAGCGCCACGTTAATTGGTAGGGTGAAATCCTGCATCTGCGAGGTATCGCCTTCCACCAGTATGGAAGAAAACCAACCGGTAGCTGCCAATGCCTGGTTAAACTCACCCAGCTCAGTGGCCAGATAGTAGTCGTTTTCGGCAAAGGGCACTAAAGATTGCAACCTCGGTTCGTCTATCTGATTACCACTAAAGCTAACTTCACCAAATTTGTAGCGCTTACCAGCATTAAAATGCAGATGCACAAAGGCTTGCTTTAACTCTGGTGCAACCTCAAGCCGCGCCAGTTCAAAATCGGCATCAAAGTAGCCTTTACGCATCGCCAGGCTTTTTAACGCGTTTTTAAAACCATCATAAGCACCATGGTGCAATATCTGGCCTTGCTTGGGGCCCTGCGCAGTCAGCAGGGCTTTAAAGTCTGCATCTGTTTTGGCGTCGCCAGACAATTGAATATCACTTTTCGCAATACGCACCGGTTCACCGGTTTTAACATTCACTTGCAACAACCTGGGTTTGTCGGCGTTATGAGTAACGGTAACCTGACTGTCGTAATAACCCAGCGCTTGCAAAGCGGTATGCACTTCCTGCTCTACGGTAGCCTGAAAACGCACGCCGGGCATATTGTCTGCGTCACTGTATTTTTGCAGGTAAATGGCCACATTGTCATGTAAAGAGCCGCTAATGCCGTTGATTTTAAATTGATATGATGACTCCGCGTAAGCGGTTGAATTAATGCCTAGCGTGGCTGCCAGCACTGCGGTGATCAGTAAGCCTGGGTTTTGCATCCGCCTTGAGAAATCCCGTATTAAAATAAGTAAAATAATGAAAGATATGTGAATACTGGCGCTATTATGGCTTACAGTCATTGTCAATGTACACCGCGCTGCATAAATCGCGACTGAATAAGCCGGTAATATAACGCCAGGGTACAACTGAGAGCCTAACTTCAGTTATACTGACTGCACTTTTAAAACGGTAGTAAAACCGTTATCAGACAAGGTTAGTATTATGAAAAGTGTTGTGATCAGTGGCTCTGGCTTGTTTACGCCAGAGCAGGTTATTACTAACGAAGAACTCGTCGCCAGTTATAACCAGTATGTTGACCAGTTTAATGCGCAGCAGTCTGTTGCTATTGCCAACGGCGACGTTACCGCGCTGGAGCATTCCAGTTGTGAGTTTATTGAAAAAGCCTCTGGTATTAAAGCGCGCCATGTGTTGTACAAAGACGGTATTTTAGACCCTGCCATTATGCAGCCGGTGCTGCCAAGGCGTGGCGAAGAACAATTGCCGGAAATGGTAGAAATGGCCGTTGTTGCCGCCCGTGAAGCGATGGCGCAAGCGAACAAAACCGCCGCCGATATTGACCTGATTATTTGCGCCGCATCGAATATGCAACGCTCTTACCCGGCGTTGTCGATTGAGTTGCAACAACAACTGGGTGCCGCGGGTTATGCTTTTGATATGAATGTGGCGTGCTCTTCCGCGACTTTTGCTATCAGTAATGCGGTAAATGCTATTCGCGGCGGCACGGCCAAAGTGGTGCTGGTGGTTAACCCGGAGTTTGCTTCGCCACAGGTAAATTATCGTAGCCGCGACAGCCATTTTATTTTTGGTGACGTTTGCACCGCCACTATTATTGAAGCTGAAGACAGTTGCACTAGCAACAATGCCTGGCGCATTAATGGTATGAGGCTTAAAACCGAGTTTTCTAATAATATCCGTTGCGATGTCGGTTATACCGAGCATTGTCTGGAGCCGGATCCGCTGGCGCCGTTTTTTAAACAGCAAGGCCGCAAAGTATTTAAGGAGCTGCTACCGATAGTGGCTGATGTAATACTGGCTGAAATGGCCGAACAACAGATAGCGCCAGAACAGTTAAAGCGTTTGTGGCTGCATCAGGCCAATATTAATATGAATATCTTTGCTGCAAAGAAAATTCTTGGCCGCGATCCGTTGCCGGAGGAAGCGCCGCTGGTGCTGGATACTTACGCCAACACAGCGTCAGCTGGTTCAGTTATTGCGTTTCATAAATACAAGCAGGGCTTGCAGCAAGGAGACCATGCTATTTTATGCTCGTTTGGTGCAGGTTATTCAGTAGGCTGTTTAGTATTACAAAAGTGCTGAGCATTAAAAAGCGCTGAGGGCAAAAATGACACAGGCCGCACGGCGGCCTGACGTCATCTAAGCAATAAATTACAGCCTTACCACCGAGTTATTGTCATAAGACACCGGCGAAGGCTGATAGCAGTCTGCGGCTTCATCATTTAGCCAGGTACCGCCATTAATCAGGTAGCGGAACTGATATTCCTTATTTTTCTCCAGATTGACTGTTGCAGTAAAATCACCGCTTTTACTTTTTTTCATCGGCAGCGCTACCGGATCCCAGTCATTAAATTCTCCCAGCAGTGCCACTTGTTCAGCCGAAATGCCGCGGTGGGCTGGTAACGTAAAAGTAACTTTGCATAGTGGTTTGGTTTTCAAATATTGCTTACTGATGCTCATAGATTGCCCTCAAATTGTGACGGATTATGCTTAATAAAACTGTTTTAGCCGGCCATTATTATTCAGTGTTGCCAGCCTTATGGTTAATTAATGATCAGAACAGCTATAGCGCCAACATAGAAAATTTTTCGTTGTACGGCAAATAACTATTTTGCAGGTGGTTATAACTATTTTTTTACTTCTGCCCGTACAGCAGTAAAGCACCGCAGTTGTAACAAGATATTACACTGCAGCAGGTGTGATTTGCCTGAGCTGGCAGCATCGATATGGCTAAAATTGGTCGCCATGCCACAATGCATAAGGCTTTGGTATGAGAACTAATGTAGCCAGGTTACAGAATAATTTATCTGCTGCAGCCTGATATTGCGGCTACTGATACAAAGCGTAACATTCGTAAGGTTACTTTATTGTGCTGGCGTTTTAGTATGGCGTTAGTAAAACAGCATCGTGGGAAACAACATGGCAGCAAAAATTATAAAAATCATTGTTCCGGTGGCCGTTATCGTACTGGCTGTCGTTGCGGCAATAGGTCTGGCAAGTATGCGAAAACCGCCTGAGAAAAAAGAAGAGCAACGCCCGGGCATTTTAGTTAATGCGCAGCAAATAGCCTCGCAAGACCTGATTTACCGTATTCAGTCGCAAGGTACAGTGCGGCCGAAACTGGAAACCAATTTAAGTTCTGAAGTAAATGGCCGTATTGTTGAAGTGGCTGAAAACTTTGTTGAAGGTGGCTTTTTTAATCAGGGCGATTTACTGGTGCGGGTTGAACAAGCCGACTATCTGACCAACGTTAAAGCGGCAGAGGCCAGTTTAGCCAATGCTCAGTCGGCACTGGAAGAAGAAAAAGCCCGCGGCCGGGTAGCCGAAGAAGAATGGCGCTCTTTTACCGCCGGTAAAGCCCCTGAGCTGGGTTTGCGCCGGCCGCAACTGGCAGGAGCGCTGGCAACAGTGCGTTCGGCAGAAGCAGAACTTGAACGCGCTAACCGCGATCTGGCCCGTACCGAAATCCGTGCGCCATACTCTGGTATGGTTAAAAGCCGTGATGCCAACCTGGGGCAGTTTATCAGCCGTGGTACCAGTGTTGGTATGATTTACGGCACTGACATCGCTGAAATCAGGTTACCACTGACCGACAACGATTTAGCCTTTTTAGAAATTCCTGATTTTACGCAAAACAGCAATGAGCCTGAAGTTGTGCTGACCGCTGCCGTGGCCGGCCAAATTATGCAATGGCCAGCCCGGTTGGTACGCACTGAAGGTGTGCTGGATGAGCGCAGCCGGGTAATTTACGCCGTTGCTGAAGTTATCGACCCTTATCAGCGGGTTAGCCGCAAGCAGGCTCCGTTGCGGTTTGGTCGCTTTGTGCAGGCGCAAATTTTAGGTGACGCCACTGAGCAAGTGGTGGTTATTCCACGGCATTTGTTATTGGCGCAACAACAGGTACTGGTGGTAGATAAAGACAGCCAGCTACAATTTAGAACAGTGATTGTTGAGCGTTCTGATGAAAATTCAGCTTATATCCGCTCTGGTTTTACCGACGGTGACCGCCTGGCTACGTCGGCTATTGCTAACCCGCTGGCGGGTACTGTAGTGCGGGTTGCATCTGATGTAGAAGAGCAGGTGGCAGAAAGCACTGCCAAGCCAGAAGTTGCCGCTGTAGCCAGCCAGGGCAAGGAGTAAAGTATGGATACCAACAAGGGCTTGATATCCTGGTTTGCCCGCAACAGTGTGGCCGCTAACCTGCTGATGGCGATTATACTGGTTGCCGGTGTCGCTTCTCTCTTTACCATTAAAAAACAGATATTTCCTGAGATCGTATTAGAGCAGGTTAATATTCGTGTGCCTTATCTTGGCGCAGCACCACAGGAAGTAGAAAGTGGTGTTATCGATAAAATTGAAGAGAGCCTGCGCGGTGTTAACGGCATTAAGCGCATTCGGTCAACGGCAGTTGAAGGCCTGGCGACAGTGCGTGCTGAAATTGCCAATAACTACAACGTGCAAGAGGTTATGGATGAAATTAAAACTCAGGTTTCTGCCATTTCATCGTTGCCGGAGCAAACCGAAAAGCCGGTAGTGTACCGGGTACGTTTTGAAAGCGATGTTATGTGGCTGTCGTTGTATGGTGATGCCACCGAGCGTACGTTAAAAGAGCTGTCTAAAGATATCCGCGATGAACTGCGCAAGCTACCGGGTGTCAGCAAAGTGGAAGTGGTGGGCGCGCGTGACTATGAAGTGTCGATTGAACTGTCTGAATTAAAGCTAAAAGAATACGGTTTAACTTTTGATCAGGTTGTCAGCGCTATTCGTGGCAGCTCTGTCGATTTACCCGGCGGAGCTATTAAATCTGACAGCGGCAATATATTGCTGCGCACCAAAGGCCAGGCTTACTTTTTACAAGATTTCGAAGATATTGTGCTGCTGACCTTTGCTGATGGTACGCGCTTATCGTTAAAAGACATTGCCACTATTAATGATGGTTTTATCGAACGGGAAGACTTATCTACCTTTGATGGTAAAAATTCAGTGTCTATCCGGGTTGGTGCCGTGGGGGATGACAACACGCTGAAAATTGCCGAACAGGTAAAGGCTTACGTTGAACGTAAGCAAACGCAATTGCCGTCTTCGGTGTCTATAGCGCATTGGGGCGATTCCAGTTACTACCTGCAAGGCCGGCTCGATTTGATGAGCAACAACCTGGTGATGGGCGCGTTTTTGGTGCTACTGGCACTTACCTTATTTTTGGAATTTCGCATCGCATTTTGGGTAATGGTGGGTATTCCGGTGTGCTTCCTTGGTGCCATGGCGATGTTGCCGCTACCGATGTTTAATGTGTCAATAAATATGATTAGCTTATTCGGCTTCATCCTGGTACTGGGTATAGTGGTCGACGATGCGATTATCATCGGTGAAAGTGCTTATAGTGAAATCGAAAAGCGCGGTAAATCAGTTGATTCAGTTATTGCCGGGGCGAAAAAAGTGGCCATGCCGGCAACCTTTGGGGTGTTAACTACGATAGCTGCTTTTGTGCCAATGCTGATGGTAGGTGGGGCTCAGGCGCCTATTTGGGGCTCTATTGCCTGGGTAGTGGTGCTGTGTCTGATTTTTTCACTGGTAGAATCTAAGTTAATTTTGCCATCGCATATTATCAATATGGATACCAAACCATGGGATCCGGATAAAAAAGGCATTTTTTACAGCAGCGGCCGTGCGTGCAGTAACGCACTAAAAGCCGTGCGAATGAAGGTGATGTCGGGCCTGAACCACTTTATAGGTAAATGGTATCAGCCCTTCGTTGAGCGCTGTATTCATTATCGTTATGTCACTATGGCCGCTTTTATGGCGATGTTGATCCTGATGTTTGGTGTGCTTGGTGGTGGCTTTGTGCGCTGGGTGTTTTTCCCGGATATCCCCAGTGACTTTATCAACGCTAATTTAACTATGCAGGAAGGCTCATCAAATCAGGCTACGGTCAATGCGTTACGCGAGGCAGAAGCCGCGCTGGTGCGGGCAAACGATAAACTTAATGCAGAATTTAACGACAGCATTATCAAGCACCGTTTAGTGTTTTTAAACAATGATACCTCTGGCCAGTTGGTGGTTGAGCTGGAAAAAAGTGAAGGCCGCGAAATTGACGGGTTTGAAATTGCAAACCGCTGGCGCGCCGAAATGCCGGATATTCCAGGTGTAAAAGCGTTTAAAATTAATGCCTCTACCGCCGGTGGTGGCGGTGCCGATATCGCATTACAACTGCGCGGTACCAACCTGGATAACCTGAAGCTGGCTACCGAAGAGCTAAAAAGCCGTTTAGCGCAATACGCCGGTGTTTATGACATTGAGGATAATTTACTCGGCGGTAATGATGAAATTGTTCTGCAGTTAAAACCCGAAGCGCATTTATTGGGGTTAACTCTGGCTGATGTTGCACGCCAGGTACGCTATGGCTTTTATGGTGCTGAAGCACAGCGGGTGCAGCGTGACGGCGAAGAAGTAAAAGTGATGGTGCGCTATCCGCGTACTGATCGCAGCTCTGTTGGCAGCCTGGAAAACATCCGTATTCGCACAGCTGATGGCGGTGAAGTGCCGTTTAATCAGGTAGCCAGCTACACCATGCAGCCCAGTTTTAGCGCTATCAACCGGGTAAATGGTGAGCGTGCGGTAACTATCACTGCGGCGGCTGATAAATCGACCATTGAACCTGGAAAAGTAGTAGGCGAAATGCGCAGCAAGGTTATCGCCGAGGTTACAGCTAAATATGAAGGCGTAACCGGCGAGCTTGACGGTGCCAGCCAGGATGAAATGGATGCTCAGGCTGATTTATTAAAAGCCGGGGTGTTCGCGCTGTTCTGTATTTATGCACTTATGGCCATACCGCTGAAATCTTACAGCCAGCCGCTGGTTATTATGAGTGTGATCCCGTTTGGTTTAGTCGGTGCGGTAGTAGGGCATATGGTGCTTGGCCTGAGTATGAGCATTATGTCTATCTTCGGTTTGGTGGCGCTTGCTGGGGTTGTAGTAAACGATTCGCTGGTCATGGTCGACTTTGTTAACCGTGCCCGCGAAGAGGGGTTATCGCTCCGCCAGGCTGTGTCGCAAGCCGGTGCGCAGCGTTTTCGGGCGATATTGCTCACCTCACTTACCACCTTTGTCGGCCTGGCACCGATAGTGCTGGAAAGGAGCTTACAGGCAAAAATTGTCGTGCCGATGGCCGTATCACTGGCGTTTGGTATTTTATTTGCTACCATTATTACCCTGCTATTAATACCGGCTCTGTATGTAATACTCGAGGATATTAAAGATAAGTTCCCTAAAGCTATCCGTTATTACTTAGGTACTTTCGCCAAGGCTTATCAGTTTACAGGTCGTGCATTAAGGCGTGAATACTGGTCGTTTTGGGTAATACACTTGTTTTTTGCCTCACTGATTATCGGTATCATTGATGCAGTTTTATTTATTGTCTTAGGCGATCTTTACCCCAAGCAAATTTTAAGTATTGCTTATGGTTTATTTAGCCTTCTACCCATGGTTTCATTAGTTGTTAGGCGGTTACATGATATAGGTTACAGTGGGCATCTAGCTTGGATATTGTTAATTCCTGTAGTTAACTTACTATTTATAATTGTGATCGGTTGTATTGGAACTAAGGCTGCTGGCGATAAGTATGGTGAGAATCCTAAGTTTCTTACTTACGCGTGACAGATAGAAGTTTGAATGTAAAAGGCCACGCAATTGCGTGGCCTTTTTATATTTGCTTATCGCTTAATAAGCTTGAGTGTGCACATCGCGTACGGCACGGCCGGACGGATCGGTCATTTGCGCCATTTTTGCATCCCAGGCCAGTGCTTCGGGCGTGGAACAGGCAACAGACTTACCACCCGGTACACAGGCAATAGCGCCGGCATGCGGGAAGTGCTCTTCAAAGATCACCCGGTAGTAATAAGCTTCTTTGCTGTCTGGCGTGTTCACCGGGAAGCGGAAGCTGGCGGTGGCCATTTGCTGATCAGTCACTTCTTTTTCGGCATGGGCTTTTAAGCTGTCAATCCAGCTGTAGCCAACACCGTCAGAAAACTGCTCTTTCTGGCGCCATAAAATTTCATTTGGCAGCAGGCCATCAAATGCCTGACGCAGAATATGTTTTTCCATTTTGCCGCCACCACACATTTTTTGTTGTGGGTTTAAACGCATGGCTACATCCATAAAGTCTTTGTCAAGAAACGGCACCCGTGCTTCAATACCCCAGGCCGACATGGCTTTGTTAGCACGGTTGCAGTCAAACATATGCAGCCGGTCCAGTTTACGTAAGGTTTCTTCATGAAACTCTTTGGCATTGGGGGCTTTATGGAAATACAAATAGCCGCCAAATAGCTCATCTGAACCTTCACCCGACAACACCATTTTAATACCGGTGGCTTTAATTTTGCGCGCCATCAAATACATCGGCGTTGAGGCACGAATGGTGGTGACATCATAGGTTTCAAGGAAGTACACCACATCACGTAGCGCGTCTAAGCCTTCTTGAACAGTAAAGTGCACTGTGTGATGCACAGTACCGATAGCATCAGCCACTTTTTGCGCGGCTATTAAATCCGGCGAACCAGCCAGGCCCACTGCAAAAGAGTGCAAGCGTGGCCACCATGCTTCAGATTCGTCGTTATCTTCAACGCGGCGTTTGGCAAATTGCTGGGCAATGGCCGAAATAAGCGACGAATCCAGCCCGCCGGACAGTAACACGCCATAAGGCACGTCAGACATTAAGTGGCTTTTTACGCTGTGCTCCAGCGCAGCTTTTAGCTCAGTTAAACTGGCAGGGTTATCTTTTACTGCATCATAGCTTTGCCAGTCACGCTGATAGTATTTGCGCAGCTCGCCAATTTTACTGTCAAAGTAATGGCCCGGCGGAAACTCTTTAATTTGCTTACATACCGGCACCAGTGCTTTTAGCTCAGACGCAACAAACAGCTGGCCGTGCTCGTCGTAACCGTAGTACAGCGGAATAATACCAATGTGATCACGGGCAATCAGGTAACGGTTTTGCTCGGCATCATACAAAATAAAGGCAAACATGCCTTGCAGCTGATCAATAAAATCGCTGCCGTGTTCCAGGTATAACGGTAATATTACTTCACAGTCTGACTTGGTTTTGAATGGATAAGGGCTTGCCAGCTCTTTTTCGAGCTGCTTATGATTGTAGATCTCACCATTCACTGCCAGAATGTGATTTCGATTATCATTAATCAGGGGCTGGGCGCCATTTTCAGTATCTACAATCGCCAGGCGCTCGTGCACTAAAATGGCATTGTCGTTATTCCACACGCCAGACCAGTCTGGCCCGCGGTGACGTAATAACTTGGATAACTGCAGCGCCTGCTGGCGCAAGGCTTTAACATCAGTTTTGATGTCAAGCACCCCGAATATCGAACACATGATAACCTCTATTAATTAATTTTGTGTAAACACATTTTGTACCCTATAGATTTCAACTTACACGTAGGCGGCAAGACAATTCATCCCTTGAGCTTAGTTAAACTAAGTGATAGGGGGCATTGTCGCAGCCAACACCCGTGTATGTTGAAAGATGACGGGTGGTTTTGGCAGTATGTACGTCTAAACGCACCCGTTGAATGTGCCACGCCATGCTAAAATTGCAAGCGCTTTTTCGCGCTTTTCGTAAGTAATTGATGCTGATGGTTTTCAGCGACAGCAACAAACAAGACGGCTTATGCAAAAAACAGAAGTAAAAACCCGCTTTACGCCACCGGCAGACTGGAACACCGCGTTGCTGCTTGGCAACCCGATATTTGCTGATTTATGTCAGCGTTTCCGCTTTGATCAGCTAACAGATTACCCTGATATTGGCTGGCTTAATCAGTGCTTACCGCACTCTGGTGTGAGCTTTGTTGATAATGACACGCTTAGCGCCGATGGCCGCTACTATGAAGAATATATTTATGCCACGCAGTGTATACCTACCCGCAAGGACAACTGGCACGACTTTTTTGGTGCGCTGATCTGGTGTTTATACCCAAAAACTAAAGCGCTGTTAAATCAGCTGCATATGGCAGAAATTGCTCAGCACGGCCTGAAACAGCGCAGTAAGCTACGGAATAAACTAACGCTGTTCGATGAATGCGGCGTAGTGGTTTGCCTTGAACCTGATGCATTTGAGCATGCTGAACTGCTGCGCCAGCATCAGTGGCAGCAAAGCTTTGTAACAAAACGCAGTGACTGGTGGCAAGGCATACGGCCAATGATTTTTGGCCATGCCATGTACGAAATGGCAACGGCGCCTTTTATTGGTTTAACGGCTAAAGCGTTATTTGTTAATGTGCCTGATGGTTTTAGCCAATGGCCTTTAACCGCAGCGTATCAGTATTTAGATAACCAACTGCTTTTGCAGATAAAAAACGACGTGTTGTTAAGCTCGGAGCAATTAACACCATTACCGCTGCTAGGGGTACCTGGGTGGTATGCGGCTAGCCACCAGCCGCAGTTTTATGCTAATCAGGATTATTTTCGCCCCAGGCGTAATAAACCGATGTTAACTTAACACCAGTTATGTCTGGGGCAACTGCTCTATTTGGCTGCTTTTAGAGTGCCGCTCCATGATTTACTGATAACCCGCCACTGGCCGTCGATTTTGGTCATGGCCAGATAATCTATTCCTAGCCATTGTGGGTAATCCAGCATCACTTTCACCACAGCGCCGGTGTCAGTGATATCCAAAATTTGATACTGACGGTGGCGCTGATCTTCATCTGGGGCAGGTTGAAAACCTTTAGCCCATTCCTCACCGGAGACACTGACAACTTTTTGTTGCTTGCCAGAGTAGCCGACTACTACTGTGTCTTTTAGGATCACCCGAAAGGCGGTTGGTGCACTGCCTTGTTCAAAAGCTTGCATCATGGTTTGCATGGCGCTGTCGATGGCTGCATATTCGGCATGTTGTTGCACAGAAACTTGTGCACTGACATTCGTGTTTGCAACGGCAGACACACTCCAGCCAAAGCTCAGGCAAGTTACAATTAAAGTTTTTGCAAATGTGTTCATAAAACGGTTTTCCTTTTAGATGAAATAAACGATTAAGGTTGGGTAACGGTTGGCTTCTGCTTTTGCAGAATGTTTACAACGGCGCTGGCAACTAAAGGTGCAGACGGATAGTTCTGGCCAGTGACTAAACGGCCATCCACTTCGATATAGGGTTTTTCCGGATCCGGCGCTTTAAACAAGCCACCATGCTCTTCAATGGTCTGGCGCATTAGAAACGGCAAGTGCTTAAAATAAGCGGCTGACTGGTCTTCATAGTCTTCCGGGTAGCCAGTGACACGTTTACCTGCCAGTAAATACTGGCCGTTGCTGAGTTTGAGACGGACAATACCTGCAGTGCCATGGCATACAGCCGAAATCACGCCACCATTTTTCTCATAAATATGCCGGGAGATGTCTTGCAGCCGGACGTCATCCACCACCTGATACATGGCGTTACTACCCCCGACGTAATACACAGCCTGGTAACGACTGGCATCAATCTCGTCCGGTGTATGAGTTTGGGTCAGACCCGCCATAATGCGCTGATCTTTCAATCGTTCGATTAAGCGTGGACCCAGCACGGTCGGGTCTATCGGCACTGCGCCGCCGGTAGGGGACACAAAGTCGATGGTATAACCTGCGTTATGGAAGGTATCCCAGGCATTCACCACTTCGCCAAAGCTGATGCTGGCAGGCACAGTGGAGTTACCGTGGAATTTACTGCTGGACAACACAAACAACACATGACCAGCTGGGATTGCTACTGTGTCGGTTTGGGCGTTGCTGGCTTGCACTGACGTTATAAAGCCACTAAACAGCAAGCACAGCAGCAGGTGATAACATTTTTTCCAAATCATAGTGAAAAGCTCCGTATCAGTTAAAGGAGCATTCACCTTAAGCGAAAATGATTTAAATCAAAGTCTTGTTAGCTGTTCCCGCACTACTGAAACCTGTTTCCGTAGTGTTCGAACGCTCGCGGAACAAGGCAGGTGTACAACCATTGGCCTTTTTAAAGGCAGCGTAGAAGGTCGACATCGACTGAAAACCAGCAGCCTCAGCAATAGCCTCCAGCGTTTGAGCAGGTTGCTGCAGCAACAGGCGTTGGGTTTCGACCACCCGCAATTGTGCAACATAGTGTTTAAACGGCGTGCCGTTATTGTCATTTAGCAACTGCGACAAGCGGGCCTGAGGAATGCCCAAACGCCGCGACACCCGGGCAAGCGTCAGGCTTGGGTCAAGATACAGCCGTTCACCTGACATTAAATTAGCCAGCTGCTGCAACTCAGCGGCCGCTTCAGCTGCGGGAATTCGCCTGTCCTGATAAGGTTCAACCGGCGCCTGACCTTGCCGCAAGCCCCAGGCGACGGCCCCACAAAGGTAAAGCACAAAGGAAAACGACAAAGCCCCAACAATATAAGAGGTAAAACCTGAGGTTAAATACGCCAGCCAGATCAGCCAAAGCCCGGCGGTGACACCAAGCAGCAACAGCCTGGCGCTGCCTGCGGGCAAACGATGGCGCTGCTGCACCAGCAAAGCCGTGCTTATCAGCAGATAAATGAGCCAGAGCCAATTGCCAGTGCTGACAATAGCGCTATGCCAGAGTGAGGCATAGTCAGCATAAGGAAAAAACAGATTCAGACTAACGGCCACTATGGTCAGCAGGCTGCCATGCACCAGCTCAAAGCGCCCCCATTCGCCGGAGGTACAGAGGTTGGTGCGGGTGAAAAAATACAACGAAGGGCCAATCAACAAACAAGCGGTCAAACCGGCCTGCATCACCGAAGCCGGTGTATCGGGCAGGAAATAAAAGGCTACTGATTTACCGGTGCGCACGCTGACCATTAAAATCAGCACGGCAAGAGCGCGTTGTGCCACAGATGCTTTACCGGCAAACCAGAGATACAGCGCCAACGCCAGGCCATTAAATGCACCAAGCGCAGAGAAAAAAAACAACAGGTGTTCGCTTAACATTTAGTCCACTCCGCGGGGCAACACTTCGCTGCCGAATCATCCTGTGATTCGGGTTAATCTGCAATGGGTTTTTACCACTAACAAACAGGGCCTGGTTTAATATGATGACTCGCCATTTCGTGGCGGAGATCTGTGCGCTTTAACAGCTGCTTACAGTTTTGTTGATGCTAAATTGCACGAACAAATTGCTAACGAGGCAGTACTTCTTGATAATCAACAGCTAACGCCTTTGCCATTACTGGGCGTACCGCGCTGGTATAACGACAATGAAACAGCGGGGTTTTACCACAATACTGACTATTTCCGGCCAAAGCGACAGCGCTAAAGCCCCGACAACAGGACAGTTGCATGATTGATATTCAGGATTTAGCCAAGGCGTTTGCACTTGGTAAAAGCAGCAAGTTATCGGATACTGAAAAACAAGACGTACGTTACAGCAAAGAGGCGTTTCACTCGGTGCGCAATGTCAGCTTTAGCTGCGGCGCAGGTGAAGTGTTGGGGTTGCTGGGGCCAAATGGCGCAGGTAAAACCACCACGTTACGTATGTTATCTACCGCATTAAAACCCGACGCCGGCTCAGTGCTGTTAAATGGCGTTGATGTATTAAAACAGCCGGTAAAAGCCCGACAGCAAATCGGCTTTTTATCGGCCGATACCGGCCTGTACGGCAAACTAACCGCCTTTGAAAATATCGCCTATTTTGGCCGTTTGCACGGCATGAAAGAGAGCGCCTTAAAACAGCGCATCGACGAGCTGTTTACGCTGTTAAATATGCACGACTTTGCCAACCGCCGAGCGGACAATATGTCGACCGGTATGAAGCAAAAAACCGCTATTGCCCGTGCAGTAGTGCACAGCCCCAAGGTGGTGATTCTGGATGAACCCACCACCGGTCTGGATATTATGACCGTGCAAACGGTGCTGGATTTTATCAAAGGCTTAAAGCAAGCCGGTACACCGGTTATTTTCTCTACCCACCATCTGGACGAAGTGGCATCACTTTGTGACAGAGTGGTAGTAATTGATAAAGGCATCAGCGCTTTTTCCGGTGATATCAGCCAGTTCAGGGCGTTATCTGCCAACGGTGATTTACGCGATGCGTTTTTAAGCGTGTTAAATGGTGCAACAAACCAGCAGGGAGCAGCATAAATGTGGCAGGTCTATTTTAAAGAACTTACTGAGTTAATGCGCGATAAGAAAACGCTGATTTTTGTTATTTTACTGCCGATTTTTATTTTCCCGGTGATTTTTGGTGTAATGGGGCTGGTGTTATCCAGCACCACAAATACCGCCATGCAGGCAGAGCACCGCTATGTCATCGTTAACGCAGAGCAGGCACCGCAGTTTGCTGATGCGCTGTTTTATCATAAAAATTTTGCGCAAATTAAAACGGATAAAACCGCTGAAGCAGATTTAGTTGCGGCTATCCGCAATGATGAGTTTGATGTAGCGATAGTGATCCCGGCCGATTTCTCTGCTAAACGCCAGGCTGCAGAGCAATCTCAGTGGCAGATTATTTATAACCAGTCATCACAATTTGATTTTATGTACCGCTACTTCTCTGAGCTAATGACCAATTTTAATGAGCAGTTACAGCGTGATACGCTAACGCAGCTGAATGTCGACCCGGCAAAACTGGCCGCTATTATTAAACCGGTCGATGTCCAAAAGGTGGATACTGCCGCTAAGCGGGAGAATATCGGTGAAAAATTCGGTGCGGTAATTGCCTATATTCTTATTCCATTGTGTTTGCTGGGCGCGTCTTACCCGGCGATAGATATGGGCGCCGGTGAAAAAGAGCGTGGTACGTTGGAAACCCTGCTAATTTGCCCGATAAGCCGGGTTAGCATAGTGCTGGGTAAGTTTTTCACGGTACTGACAACCGGTCTGATAGGCGCATTGATCACCGTAGGCAGTTTTGGCATCTGGGGCGCGATTATCGGCTCTTTCGCCGGTATGGCGGTGGTGCAGGAAGCGATGTCGGCTATCGCTATTACCGAACTTATACTTATTTTTTCTTTGCTGCTGCCTATCTCTGCTGTGTTTGCTGCATTGCTGCTGGCGATATCGATATACGCCCGTACCTTTAAAGAAGCACAGAACTATATCAGCCCGCTGTCGATCATGATTTTCCTGCCATTGGTGGCCGCTATGATGCCGGGTGTTGAGTTAACCAGCAAAACCGCCCTGGTGCCTATAATGAACGTAGCACTGGCGATAAAAGAGCTGATTAAAGGCACCGCCGATTATGGTTTACTGGCGTTAATTTTTGGCTCTACATTGCTGTTAGCCAGCATTGCTATTGGTTTTTGCGTACATTGGTTTCAACAGGAAAAAGTGCTGTTTCGCTAATACTGCCAAGGCTTTAGCACCCTAACAACGCCGGCTTTTGCCGGCGTTGTTATTACGACAGATTCCATTTTACAAATACTATTGATAATGGTTCTTAATAATATTAAAATGGCGGCGTTATGTTAGCGGAGTACTGTTATGTACGTGTGTTTATGCAAAGCTGTTACCGATAAAGCCATTAAACAAAAAGTGGCGCAAGGCGTATCCACTATGCGTGAACTGAAAATGTGCACCGGTGTGGGCAGCCAATGTGGTAAGTGCACCTGTCAGGCGCAGCAAATTCTGCATAACGAACTGGTTCGTATTTCCGACTCATCTTTAGAACTGGCACAGCCAGCCGCTTAATCTGCATTTATATGCTTATTTCAGGCATTTAAATTCTGTATCTATTCTTTTTCCGCTTTGCACTGGTCATAATAACGCTATTGATTTAGGCTAAGCTCAGGCTTGGGGTAACCGCAGCAGTTATGGAAAAACTATGGATAAAATTAATCAGGTTGCCATCGTTGGTGGTGTGCATGGCAATGAATTTTCGGGTATTTATTTAGTTAAGCAGTATCAGGCTAAACCAGATTTGGTCAGCCGCGCCAGTTTTAATACCGAACTGGTATGGGCCAACCCAGAAGCGCATTATGCCAACAAACGTTATCTGCACAGTGATTTAAACCGCCAGTTTAAAAATACCGATTTAGCCAACCCCGAGCTTGCCAATTACGAGCAAAACCGGGCCAAGGTGCTTAATGCCCGGCTTGGTCCTAAGGGCAACGCCAAAACCGATTTACTGATTGATTTACACAACACAACCAGCAATATGGGCGCCTGTTTAATACTGACCCAGGCCGGGCCGTTTTATAATCAGCTGGCCGCCTATGTAAAAATGGTGATGCCCGAAGCGATTATTTCCCGTGACGAAGATCACTTTGCTGCCGAAGATCACGCGCTGATGTGTACTGTTGGCCGTTACGGTGTGCTGGTAGAAGTAGGGCCCCAGCCACAATCAGTATTACGCCAGGACGTGCTGGAGCTGATGGATACCATGACGCGGCATATTCTTGATTTTGTTCAGCTGTATAACAGCAATACTTTGCCGGCATTGCCAAAACAGACAGAAGCCTTTCGTTATCTGCACAGCATTAAACTGCCAATGAATGAAAAAGGCGAGCGCCTGGGCATGGTGCATAAGAATGTGCAGGACAAAGATTATCAGCCGATTAACCCCGGCGATCCGATCTTTACCCTGTTTGATGGCAGCGAGATTTATTACGATGGCGATGTGACGGTATACCCAACCTTTATTAACGAAGCCGCTTATTACGACAATAATCTGGCGATGTCATTAAATGAAAAAGTCGTTATTACTCTCGAGTAACCTGGCTTGGTCTGACATCTGTATCATGATGATTATTTAGGTTTTATTTTGGCAATCGCTGTGTTATTAAACTGTTATTAATGATTCAGTCTGGTTATGTCAAGGGTACCGAATGAACGCTAAATTAAGCTGCGTTATCTGGTTATTTAGCTTGGGGTTGGTGGTATCAGGTAGTGTTGTAAAAGCACAGCCACTGCGTTTTCTTACCGAGCATAACCCGCCGGGAGAGTATCTGAACGAGCAAGGCGAGGTCAGCGGCGTAACAGCCAGCCTGGTGCTTATACTGCAGCAACAGCTGAACGAGCCCGGTGATATTGAGCTGATGCCCTGGGGCAGGGCGCTGAGTATTGCCAGGGCAGAGCCGGATATAGTGTTGTTTGAAACGGTACGTACAGCCGAGCGCGAAGGCTGGTTTAAGTGGGTTGGGCCGCTTAAGCATTATCAAATGGCTTTATACGGTTTAAGACACCGGGTAGGGGATACACCGTCACTGGCCGCACTACCAAGAAACTATATCGCCTGTAATTACCGTAATTCTGCCACCGTAGGTGAAATTAAAGCGCTGGGTTTTACCGAAGGAAAAAACCTGATACTCACCAGTAAATCAGGCGATTGTCTGGATATGCTGTTGTTAGGCCGGGCCGATTTAATGGCGGTTAGCGAGCTGTCGGTGCCAGAGTTTTCAGCCAATGCCGAGGAAGCAGGCAGTCAGCTGGTAATGGTGAAATACCTTAGCGAGCGTAAACGCTACCTGGCGTTTTCCCGCAATGTGTCAGACGAGCGTATTGCCCGCTGGCAGGCAGCACTGGAGCAAAGCTACAGCGATGGCACTATGCGCAAGCTATATCAGCCCGTATATAGCGAGCAGATTATCCGGCGGCTGGAAGACTTTGCCGCTCAGCCCAAATACTAAAGCCAGCTTACGCTGGCTTTATGCTGTTCACGCCTGAGTAAACTTAAAGCGTGTCGTAACTGTCTTTTTTCTGGATCAGTTCTATAGCGTAGTTATCCGGATCGCGTACAAAGGCAATTTCAGTGGTGCCGCCTTTTACCGGGCCGGGTTCACGGCTTATTACGCCACCTTTAGCGCGTATTTTATCGCAGGCGTCGTATACGTTTTCTACTTCCAGTGCGATATGGCCATAGGCATTACCTAAATCGTAGCTGTCGGTACCCCAGTTATAAGTCAGCTCTAACACAGTATTTTCGCTCTCGTCACCGTAGCCAACAAACGCCAGCGTATATTCATACTCGGTGTTTTCTGACTGACGCAGCAGTTTCATGCCCAGTACTTCAGTATAAAACGCCAGTGATTTTTCCAGGTTACCCACGCGCAGCATGGTATGTAGCATTCTCATACAAACTCCTAATCGGTTTGGTGTTTAAACTCGCAGTGCAGGGGGCAATGGTAACATATTCTGTTGTCTTGGAAGGCAACTCAGTACCTGACGCTGACGTATAGCTTAATTTTGTTCTGATCTTAAAATTCATGGACGCACTCAGAAATTTACATGTGGGGGCATAAATAAATAGCTGAGCGGGTAAAGCCTGGCCTGAGCTTTGGCTGCATGACAGAGATACAAGAACCACTGGAGCATGTACAAATTTTCCTTAGCCCAGTATGCTGAAATTTGTGTTTATATAGAAAGGATTAATTTGTGGCTGCAGCTAACCTTCTGGCGCTTATTGATGATATAGCCAGCCTGCTTGATGATGTCGCTTTACTCTCGAAAGTAGCAGTTAAGAAAACGGCAGGTGTGTTGGGCGACGATCTGGCGTTAAATGCCAATCAGGTCACAGGTGTTAGACCTGAGCGTGAAATTCCGGTGGTATGGGCGGTGGCGAAGGGCTCTTTTGTCAACAAACTCATTTTAGTACCGGCAGCACTGCTGATAAGCGCTTTTTTACCTGTACTCATCACCGTATTGCTTATTCTGGGTGGCTTATATCTATGTTACGAAGGGGCAGAAAAAGTATTCCACCGCTTTTTCTTGCATCAGTCGCCAGTAGAGCGTGAAACGCGGCTTAAGGCTCTGGCAGATGAAAGTATCGACATTGTTGCGCTGGAAAAAGAAAAAATAAAAGGCGCAATTCGTACCGACTTTATTCTTTCTGCCGAGATTGTGGTTATTGCACTTGGCAGTGTGACACAGGCTGATTTTATTACTCAGGTCGGCGTGCTAAGTGCGGTTTGTATTACTATCACTATTGGCGTTTACGGTTTGGTAGCGGCAATAGTGAAAATGGATGACGCCGGTTTATATATGCTTAGAAAAGCAGTAACTGGCAATTGGAATGGCCTGCAGCGGATGCTGGGGCGCGGATTACTTATAGCGGCGCCATTACTGATGAAGGCGCTGGGTATTATAGGTACTCTGGCGATGTTTTTGGTAGGTGGCGGCATACTTAGCCATAACATTACAGTACTTCACCATCTGTCATTGGCTGTGCAGCAAGCCGCCCCGGCGCTCAGCATGTTTACGTCGTTGTTATTTGATGGTTTAGCAGGGTTTATCGCCGGTGCAATTGTCGTCGCCAGCTGGAGCTTGATTGGCCGCTGGCGAAAAGATTAATATCTAAACCGCCTAGCCGGGATACTCTGTTTGTGAGCACCAGCGCGGTTTACACGCGCCGCAGGTGTAGCCGGCCGTGCAGGATAAGCCAGTAGAACACAAATTGCTTAAACTCGTTGGGCACGACTTTAAGCAATTTGTGTTCTACCTCGTCGACATTTTACCCGGTGCCAGTTTAGTGCGGTTGGATACGCAGAAAATATGGGTATCTACTGCTACGGTAGGCACGTCAGCAACTGTAAAAGGTTATTGCACGAGCCGTAATTTAGCTTTGATGATTGTCGCGATATCTTATGGCTTCTACAAACGCCATAAAAGCTGGTGAAGCCTGTCTGCGATTGGGATAGTACAAATGGAAACCCTGAAAATAGGGGCTCCAGTCAGTGATTACTGCTTTAAGTCTGCCATCGGCCAGATAAGGTGCAGCCAGCGGTTCAGGCACATAAGCCAGTCCGATGCCATCCAGTGCAGCATTAAGCACATGCATAATGCTATTGAACACGAGTTGGCCTTCAACTTTAACCGTAAAGGCTCGTCCTTGTTTTTCAAATTCCCACGCATAAATGGCGCCTGCTACGCGGTGACGAATATTAATACACGAATGCTCTGTTAACTCATAAGGAGTGGCGGGTTCTGCTTGTCGCGCAAAGTAAGCCGGCGAGCCAACTACGATAAGCCGCCAGTCCGGGCCAATGCGCACTGCAATCATATCTTTGCTGATATCTTCCCCTAAACGAATACCGGCATCAAAACGCGCTTCAACCACATTGGTAAAGCCATAATCGACGTACAGCTCCAGCTTGATATCAGGGTAGTCCTGTAAAAACGTTGTCAGCTTTGGGCGCAGATGCAGTTCTATCTGATCATCAGTGCAGCTAATGCGCAGTGTTCCTTTAGGTTTATCGCGTAATTCACCCAAGGCATCCAGCTCTGCGTCGATCTGTTCAAACAGCGGTGCTACCGATTCAAACAAACGCACACCCGCTTCTGTCATAGACACATTACGTGTAGTTCGGGTTAATAACCGAACCCCGAGTTTTTCTTCCAGGTTACGGATGGTGTGGCTTAGTGCAGATGGGGTAACGCGCAACCCGGCCGCCGCTTTGGTAAAGCTCTGGTGTTGTGCTACGGCCAGAAAAGCCTGCAGGTCATTCATTTTGCTGTTTGCCATTGCTGAATTTTTCTCACAACTACATCAATATTATGCCTACTAATCAAATAGTCAGCTGTCTGTCAATATAACAAGGTGTTTTTAGCCATGAAAAGTGTAATTCGATGACGGTTGCTGTAACTGATATGCCACGAGATAACGCGCAACCCGCTTACTGGAGCGGTGTATTTGCTATGACATTATGTGTGTTCGCGCTGATTGCCTCAGAGTTTCTGCCGGTTAGCTTGCTTACGCCTTTGGCAGCCGACTTAAGCGTAACCGAAGGCATGGCCGGACAGGGTATCGCTATTTCCGGCGCTTTTGCTGTATTAACCAGCCTGTTTATTCCACTGCTGGCAGGCAATTTAGATCGCAAAACTCTGCTGCTGGTACTGACGGCGTTAATGGGGGCATCCGGAGCTATTGTTGCCATGGCTCCGGGTTATGGTATTTACATGTTGGGGCGGGCACTGCTTGGCGTTGTGATAGGTGGATTTTGGTCGATGTCGGCGGCCACAGCTATCCGGCTGGTGCCGTCTGAAAAAGTGCCCCGCGCTCTGGCGATTTTTAACAGTGGTAATGCGTTAGCCGCCGTAATTGCTGTGCCGTTGGGAGCCTATTTAGGCGCGGTGATAGGCTGGCGCGGTGCCTTTCTCTGTCTGGTGCCGGTTGCGGCCATCGCTTTTGTCTGGCAATGGCTTAGTTTACCAGCCATGCCGGTAGCATCAGCTGTTCGCGGGCCTGCTAATGTATTTAGGCTGTTGAAACAGCCTTTGCATCTGCTTGGTATGCTGGCGGTTGGCATATTCTTTATGGGCCAGTTTGCTTTGTTCACTTTTATTCGTCCCTTTCTGGAAACGGTTACCGCAGTCACTGTGCCAACACTGTCAGCCATGTTCTTCGTGCTGGGTATTGCAGGCTTAATTGGCACCGCGTTTATCGGTGGATTGCTGCAGCGCAATCTGTACCGGATGTTGATCGTGATGCCGTTATTAATGGCAGTAACCGCCTTAGCGCTGATCGCTTTTGGAAGCTCAGTGGCTGCAGTGTTCGTCCTGCTGGGATTTTGGGGCTTGGTCGCCACCGCCGCACCTGTCGGGTGGTGGGCCTGGTTGGCTAAATCGGTGCCACAAAACGCCGAAGCAGGCGGCGGCCTGATGGTTGCCGTGATCCAATTAGCCATTGCTGTGGGTTCAACTCTGGGTGGGGTGCTTTTTGATGCCGGTGGTTATCAAATCGCATTTGTGGCAAGTGCACTGCTATTACTGCTCGCTGCTGTACTGACTGCGCTAACTGCGCGCAGAGCTGTCACTTTGCAATAAACGGCTGAGGAATAATCCATGAGCAACAGAAAGTGGTTTACGTTGATTTTGGCATTAGGTTCGGTCGCGCTGACCGTGGCGCAGGCTGGCGCTACTCCTGCTAAGCATAAGGGGAATAACATGTATCAAATAAACATTACATTGGATGATGCCGTTATTACGGCCAGGCTTGATGACACCCCGACCGTGCGGGATTTTATTGCCAGGTTGCCAATGACGGTAAAACTTGAAGATTACGCCGCAACGGAAAAAATTACTTATCTGCCCCATAAGCTGACCACTGAGGGCGCACCGGCCGGCGTTGATCCAGCTATAGGTGACATCGCCTACTACGCCCCCTGGGGCAATATTGCCATTTACTACAAAGATTTTGGTTACTCGCCCGGCCTTATCAAACTGGGTGAGATCACCAGTGGCATGGCACACCTTAAGTTTAGTGGTGCCAAACAGGCGACTATTGAACTTATCCACACTAACTGACAAATGAGGAACACCGCATGAACACCTATGCAGAAGCCGTAACCAATAATAGCCGCCGCACGCTACTAAAAATGACCAGTCTGGGGTTAGCCATGGTCAGTGTTTTATCCGCTACAACATTAGCCTCACCGGTAAATGCCGAACCTTCTACACAGTTGCAACTTGTTAGCGAGTGGGACAAAACCTTTGCCAAAAGCGACAAGGTTGACCATAAAAAAGTGACCTTTAAAAACCGCTATGGCATTACCTTGGCCGCAGATCTTTATGTGCCGAAAAATGCCAGCGGCAAACTGGCTGCCATTGTTGTTGGTGGCCCTTTTGGCGCAGTAAAAGAGCAGTCATCAGGTTTATATGCGCAAATTATGGCAGAGCGCGGTTTTATAACATTGGCGTTTGATCCGTCTTACACCGGTGAAAGTGGCGGCGAACCGCGCAATGTGGCCTCACCAGACATCAATACTGAAGATTTTAGCGCAGCCGTTGATTTCATCGGCCTGTTACAAAATGTTGATCGTGAGCGTATTGGTATCATTGGTATTTGCGGTTGGGGTGGTATGGCATTAAATGCCGTAGCGGCCGACAAGCGCGTTAAAGCCGTCGTCGCCAGCACCATGTACGATATGACGCGGGTAATGTCCAAGGGGTATAACGACAGCGTGACCCCTGAGCAACGCGCCCAGACGCTGGAGCAACTAAGCCGGCAGCGCTGGGAAGATGCTGCAAACGGGAAGCCGGCTTATCAGCCGGACTACAACACCCCTCCAGAGGACGGCGCACCTCAGTTCATGCTCGACTACCACGACTACTATGGCACGCCGCGCGGCTATCATAAGCGGGCGGTCAATTCCGGCAATGCCTGGACGCTCACTACGCCGCTGTCGTTTATGAATATGCCGATCCTGAGCTACATTGATGAAATATCGCCCCGGCCGATCTTATTTGTCCATGGTGAAAAGGCTCATTCGCGTTATTTTGCCGAAACAGCTTATGCTGCAGCGGCACAACCGAAAGAGCTAATGATTATCGAAGGTGCCAGCCATGTTGATTTGTACGACCAAGTGAACAAAATCCCGTTTGACAAGCTGACGGATTTCTTCCGGAAAAATCTGTAAAGCAAATTGAGGCCAGGGCAGGTGGGGCGCTTTTCCATTTCACCGCACGATGGGAACAAGCCGTGCACGTGTATTGGAGCTTCGCAGTGCGGTAGTGGATGGCAACATATGATGCGGCTCTAACATCTCTGATATGGCTGACACAGGGGCAAAACGTAGTTTACCCCTTCCCTGATAACGAAATTTACGCGTCAGCGCCGCCTAAAACATTTTCCAGTTGCATTTCTTTCAACACACGGTCTTGAATGGGTTGCTTGGCTGCGTTAATTTCATCAACACCCCAAACCATGCCGACAGCTGTGCGTGTAGGGCGTTTGCCAGCAGGCATATCTGCTAGCGCTAAGTAAGCATCTACGACCATCTGTGGGTCAGGTGCTTGCTCACTTTGCATAAATTTACCGAATTCCTCAAACATAGCGGTAGGGATCTTTGCCAGTTCACCGTAGCTGTCTAGTATGTTTGTGCGTGCAGGTTGTTGCCCTGCTGCAGTAAGACCTGTCGGGAATGGCCCTGGCTGCACTATGGTAACATCAATACCGAAGGGGGCCACTTCGTAGCGTAAGCCTTGAAGGTAGCCTTCTAAAGCATGTTTGGTGGCGGCGTAGGTAGAGAAATACGGTGCTGAAATCTGGCCAACCATGGATGAAGTGTTAATGATCAGGCCGGATCCGGCCTCACGCATAGCGGGTAAAACAGCCTGTATAGTGCGTATAGCGCCATAGTAGTTGGTTTCCATCTGCTCTTTGGCTTGGGTAATGCTAAATGCCTCCGTAATACCAAGGTACATTACACCTGCATTGTTAAGCAAAATATCAATTTTGCCCGTTTTAGCCAGCACACTTGCAATGGCAGTTTTGACAGATTCGTCATTGGTGACATCCATATCGACAACATGGATGAAATCGCTATACGCTTCCAGCTCGGCCCTAACTGCGGCGTTCTTACCTTCCGGGCCGCGCATGGTGGCGAACACTTGGTAGCCTCTATCAGCAAAATCTTTTACCGATTTTTGGCCAAATCCACTGCTGCTACCTGTGATGACTACGTTTCTTTTTGCTGCACTCATATTTTCTTCCTATCAGGTTGTTAATTAAATACCAGCTGGTACAATAATGATTGAAATGTTGTTTGTCAAATTAAAATACCGGGCGGTATTAAAATGAATTCAAATTCAACCAAACCTTCAAGGGGGCGACCCAAGACCCTAGATCGTGAGCACGTTTTGGATGTGGCAATGGATGCCTATTGGAAAGAGGATATCGGCAACTTATCCCTGAATGAAATTTGCAGGAGATCTGGTGTATCGAAGCCAGGGCTTTATCGTGAATTTTCGAATGAAGATGGTTTGATGAAAGCGGTAATTATGAGATATCAGGAACAAGTACTAAATCCTGTACAACAGATGTTGAACAGTGAAACTTCGTTTCGGGAGGCGCTTGACAGCCTCGTATCATTTGCCACTTCAGCTAGTTGTCACCATGAGTCCCCAATGGGATGTCTTTTTATAAAAATGCGTGAATCACGAATGCACTTGGGTGAAGCAACACGAGCGCAAGTTGATTTCCTTGAGGAGCAAGGATTAGCTACTTTCAGGAAATGGGTGGAGCGTGCAAAGGTTAAGGGGGAGTTTTCTGCAGACATGTCATCAGAGTTTGCAGCCGCCTATATTGATGCACAGCTAAGTAATGCTTCGTCACAGCTCACTCGTGGTGAAGATCAGAAAATTGTGAAGAAGATGCTGTTAATCGCTTTTTCTATGTTGGGATGAGTATGCCTGTCAGTTCAGTTAATATCCGTTAATTGCTCAAATCAGCCATTTAACTAGTCGGTTTTGTCTTTAAACTCACACAAATCTTCAATCAAACAGCTGCCACAGCGCGGTTTACGCGCTACGCAGGTGTAGCGGCCGTGCAGGATAAGCCAGTGGTGCACGTCGAGTTTAAACTCGTTTGGTACCACCTTAAGTAATTTGTGTTCGACCTCGTCGACATTTTTACCCGGTGCCAACTTGGTCCGGTTGGATACGCGGAAAATGTGGGTGTCTACCGCTATGGTAGGCCAGCCAAAGGCGGTGTTTAGCACCACATTGGCGGTTTTACGGCCCACGCCGGGTAGGGCTTCTAAGGCTTCGCGGTTTTCCGGCACTTCACCATTATGCAGCTCTACCAGTATACGGCAGGTTTTAATCACGTTTTCGGCTTTGGTATTAAACAACCCGATGGTTTTAATGTAGTGCTTTACGCCGTTTACGCCTAAATCCAGCATTTGCTGCGGCGTGCGGGCAACCGGGAAAAAATGTTTGGTAGCTTTATTCACCCCCACATCGGTGGCCTGGGCGGATAACAGCACCGCTATCAGCAGCTCAAACGGTGAGCTGTATTCCAGCTCGGTGGTGGGTGTTGGGTTAGCGGCGCGCAGGCGGCTGAGTATTTCAATGCGTTTTTGTTTATTCATCTGTTTTTTTACTGCGCCGCGCCGGTAACACGGGCACGGGCAATACTGCCTTTTTCCACCGCCTGGCGTTGTTTAAGTTTATTATCAATAACGTTTTTCAGTGCAATTAGCAGCCCCATACCAAGGAATGCACCGGGTGGCAGCATAGCCAGCAGAAAATGGCTGTCGGCGTGGAATACTTCTACCCGTAATGCTTTGGCCCAGTCACCCAGTAATAAGTCGGCACCGTCAAACAAAGTGCCCTGGCCAAGTACTTCGCGCATGGCGCCCAATACCAGTAATACCAGCATAAAACCTAAGCCCATCATAATGGCGTCGATGGCAGAGGGCAGCACCGGGTTTTTTGAGGCAAAGGCCTCAGCCCGGCCGATAATGGCGCAGTTAGTGACAATTAAGGGAATAAAAATACCCAAAGACAAGTACAAGTCATAGGTATAGGCATTCATCAGCAGTTGTACGGCGGTAACCAGGCTGGCAATAATTAACACAAACACCGGAATACGAATTTCGCTGGCAACATGGTTACGCACTAAGGATACCGCGATATTGGAACCGAGCAGCACCAGCAGAGTTGCGGCCCCCAGCCCCAGCGCATTGGTAACGGTGGCGGTAACGGCCAGCAGCGGGCACAGGCCCAGCAGCTGCACCAGCCCTGGGTTGTTTTTCCATAAACCCTGCAGGGTTAATTCTTTAAACTGACTCATTGTGGCCTCGTTATAGGGCGCAGTTGGCCGGGATATCGGCAAGTTCAGGCTGTTGTTGTATCAGCAGTGCGGCATTACGTACCGCCTGTATTACTGCGCGTGGTGTAATAGTGGCGCCGGTAAACTGATCAAAATCACCACCATCTTTGCGCACTGCCCATTTACTGGCATTGTCGTCGGTTACCGTTTTACCGCTAAAACTGAAAATCCATGGCGAGCGGCGGGCTTCTATTTTGTCACCCAGGCCCGGTGTTTCTTTATGATCCAGCACCCGGCTGCCTAAAATAGTGCCATCCGGGGTTAAGGCGACTATTAAATCAATATTACCGCTGTAGCCATTTGGTGCTGTGGTTTCAACAATAAAACCGGCCAGCTCGCCATTCTGGCGCCAGCGATACACTGCTTGCGCGCTGCTGCGGCCCAGCAGTGCCTCATTGGTTACCAACAGGCAATCCTGCAGTAAAGACTGGCTGGCGTCTACGCCGGGCAGTACTTCAGACAAAATAGCCAGCTTACTGGCCAGCAGTTGCTCACTGATACGGGGGGCAGTTTGCTGGTTTACCAGGCTGAGTATTGCTACACAAAATACGGCTGCGGCGCCCAGCGCCAGGGCATTTTTGCTGATGGCTCGGATCATTTTAGTTCGCTCCGCGGCCGGTGGCCGTAAGTACGGGGCCGGGTGTAGTAATCAATTAACGGCACCGCCATATTGGCCAGTAATACGGCAAAGGCATAGGCGTCAGGGTAGCCACCAAAATTGCGGATTAAAAATACCAGCAGGCCAATCAGGGCGCCGTAGACCAAGCGACCTTTGTTGGTGGTAGAGGCCGACACAGGATCGGTAGCAATAAAAAACGCCGCCAGCATGGTGCCGCCACTAAACAGATGAAATAGCGGCCCGGCGATAGTATCCGGCGCTGCCAGAGTAGCAATGGCAGATAACACAAACAGGCTGGCGATAACGGCCAGTGGAATACGCCAACTGATAATTTTCTGTTGAATAAGCAATAAACCACCGGCCAGATAGGCCAGGTTTAGCCACAACCATCCGGTACCGGCAAAGGCAAAAAACACCGGCCGGCTCAGGCTTTCATCCAGTGTCAGGCCCCGGCTAAGGTCAGTGCGCAAGGTGTCCAGCGGCGTGGCCATGGTAATACCATCAATATTGGCTTGCAGCTGTGGCAGGCTAAAACCACTGCAGCTGTAGTGCGTGAAGATACTGCAGACAGCGTCCAGCGGGGTTAAATCAACACTTTGCAAAGACAGTGGCGGCAGCCATTGCGTCATTTGCAGCGGGAATGACACCAGCAGCAATACATAAGCCGCCATCGCCGGGTTAAACAGATTATTGCCCAGGCCGCCGTAAAGTTGTTTAACCATAATAATGGCAAAAGCGGTGCCAATAACAATGATCCACCAGGGGGCATAGGGCGGTATGGCTATCGCCAGTAATACGGCGGTAAGCAAGGCGCTGTTGTCTTTTAAGCGGGACAATACCGGCTTGCCGCGTAATTTTAAGATCAGCGCTTCGCTTAGCCAGGCGGTAACGATTGCCAGTACTAACTGGATAAGTACACCATAGCCAAATAATACCGCTTGCACGGCAATACCGGGTAAACACGCCAGTGCTACCAGCCGCATGATATGCGCGGTGCTGCGTTGGTTATGCTGATGTGGCGAGCTGGCGATTTTAAAACTCATGAGTTCTCACTGTCGGCTTGTTTACGTGCTTTGGCGCGGGCAATGGCTGCAGCAATGGCAGCTTTGCGCGGATCTTCTGTCACAACCGCATCTGCCACAACCTTATCTGCTATAACAGCCTCTGTTGCAAGGGGGGCGGTTTGCTCTGTTGCTTCAGCACTGGCCTGTTTTTTAGCTTTGGCACGAGCCAGCGCTGCGGCGACAGCAGCCTTGCGCGGATCTTCTGGTGCAGCAGAATTAGATTCTGCGGTTGGTTTATCTACTGTACCGGCGGCAGCGGGTGGTGCACTGGTTTCATTTTCAGTTTGCGTCTGTTGTTTCGCTTTAGCCCTGGCGATAGCGGCAGCAATAGCGGCTTTACGTGGATCAGCTTCTGCTGAGACTACTGCCTCGTTACCTTTGCCGGTGTCTGGTGTCGGCATTACTTGCTGTTCTGTCGTATGTTGCTCTGTTGCCTGGGCGGCTTTTTTGGCCTGAGCGCGGGCAATAGCTGCGGCTACGGCGGCTGCTTTGCTGTCGGTATTTACAGTTGCAGCCGTTTGCTCTGGCTGCCCGCTGTGTGGCTCAGTGGCCTGATGTGCTTGTTGCTGCTGGGCTTTTTGTTGCTGATAGTCCCGCGCCTGCTGTTTTTTCAGCTCACGTTCGGCCAGAATCTGCTCTTTATTGCGCTCATCTGCTGGTGCCGTCTGGGCCTGTTTGGCTTTAATGCGTGCCAGGGCGTCGGCCACAGCGGTATTGGCGCCACTGGCCAGTTGCTGTTGCTGCCGGGCAGCTGCCAGCTGCTGGTTGCGTTGCTGCCGTTCTTGTTTTTCTTGCTCTAACCTGGCGTTGCGGGCCTCAAAGCGGGCTTTGGCCTGTTCGGCTTTTAACGCCTCGCGCTGTTGCTCACGAATATCGGCTTTGGCCACACGGTAATACTGCACCAGTGGAATTTCACTCGGGCAGACATAAGCACAGGCGCCACATTCAATGCAGTCGGCCAGGTTGTATTCGTTAAGTTTATCGCTGTCTTTAGCTTTGCTGTACCACAGCAATTGCTGCGGTAATAAGCTGGCCGGGCAGGCATCGGCGCAGGCACTGCAGCGGATACAGTCCATTTCTGTGCTGGCTGCCGGTAGCTCTTGTGCAGTGGGGGCCAGTACACAGTTGGTGGTTTTAACTACCGGTACGCTTAAATCGGGCAGGGTAAAGCCCATCATAGGCCCGCCCATTATAACCCGCTGTTGTGGCTGGCTTTGAAAGCCACAGGCATCGAGCAGTGCCGATACCGGCGTACCCAGTAGTGCCAGCACATTTTGTGGCTGGTTTAAGGTGTCGCCGGCAACGGTAACAATGCGTGACAGCAACGGGTGATCGTCCAGCACGGCCTGGGCAATAGCAAAGGCGGTGCCGACGTTTTGCATTACGATGCCAATATCGGCCGGGCGGCGGCCATTAGGCACTTCTTTATTGGTTAACAGCTGAATAAGCTGTTTTTCACCACCAGACGGATATTTAGTTGGCACTACGCGCACATAATAGTGCTCACGCTGGCTGCAGGCGGCCATCATTGCCGCAGCGGCTATAGGTTTGTCATCTTCAATGCCAATTAATACCGCTTTGGGGTTAAGCAAGCGGCACAGAATATCAATGCCCTTGACGATGGTGGTGGCGGCTTCCTGCATCAGTAAATCATCGGCGCTGATGTAGGGTTCGCATTCAACCGCGTTAATAATCAGATAATCGACCGGTTGGGTAAGTCCGGCTTTAATATGGGTAGGAAAACCGGCGCCGCCCATACCGGCTATGCCGCTGTCCTGAATACGGCTGAGCAGGGTGAGATTGTCGCAGGTTAAAAAATTCAGCGGCTCGCGCTGGCGCCATTCGTCCAGGCCATCGGGTTCCAGCACCAGGGTCAGTTCCGGCAATGCTGAAGGGTGCGGGCTGGTATGCGGCGTTATACTCAATACTGTGCCTGAGGTGGGCGCATGTACCGGCACCGCCATAGAATTATCTGCGCCGGTGAGTTGCTGGCCTTTTAATACTCTATCTCCAACCTTTACCAGTAACTGGCCAGCTACACCAATATGCTGACGTAACGGTAAATACAGCCGGTCGGGTATCGGTAATACGGCGATCGGTTTTTGATTCGTTTGTTCTTTGCGGCCAGGTGGGTGAATGCCGCCATGGAAATCCCATAGCTTACCGGCCTGAATTTGCTGAAATAAACCTGGCATGGCGTTACTCCACCATCCGAACCGGAATTGCCGCTAAATCCCACTTCCAGCGATCTGGCGTGGTGGCAACCGGTATCATATCAATACAATCTACCGGGCAGGGTTCAACACAGAGATCGCAACCTGTGCATTCGTCCGCCAGTACTGTGTGCATCAGTTTGGATGCGCCAACAATGGCATCAACCGGGCACGCCTGAATACATTTAGTGCAGCCTATACACTCATCTTCACGAATATAGGCAACACGTTTTACGCTTTCGGTCTGCGCTTCATTCAGGGGTTTGGCTTCAACGCCCATTAAATCGGCCAGTTTACGAATAGTGGTTTCACCGCCCGGTGGGCATTTGTTAATGTCATCGCCATTGGCGATGGCTTGCGCATAAGGCCGGCAACCAGGGTAACCACACTGGCCGCACTGGGTTTGCGGCAGTATGTCGTCAATTTGCTCTACCAGCGGATCGCTTTCTACTTTAAAGCGAATAGCGGCATAACCCAGCACAGCACCAAATATCAGTGCCAGTGTACCTAAAGCAATCAGGGCAGTGAGTAAAGTCATCAGGCTTTTACCAGGCCGGTAAAGCCCATAAAGGCCAGCGACATTAAACCGGCAGTGATCATGGCAATAGCCGCGCCTTTAAACGGTAAGGGTACATCGGCAGCTGCCAGCCGTTCACGCATGGCGGCAAACAGGATTAATACCAAAGAGAAACCCACCGCAGCGCCAAAGCCATAAACAACGGAATTGATAAAGTTATGTCGTTCATTTACGTTTAACAGTGCCACGCCAAGCACGGCGCAGTTTGTGGTAATAAGCGGCAGAAAAATACCTAATAAGCGATACAGTGTGGGGCTGGTTTTGTGCACGACCATTTCAGTAAACTGCACTACTACCGCTATAACCAGAATAAACGCCAACGTACGCAGATAAAGTAAATCCAGCGGCGCTAACAGATAGTGATCAACCAGATAACTGCATAATGAAGCCAGGGTAAGCACAAAGGTAGTTGCCAGCGACATACCAATGGCCGTTTCCAGTTTGCCGGACACGCCCATAAAAGGGCACAAGCCAAGAAACTTTACCAGTACAAAGTTATTTACCAGCACAGTACTGATTAACAACAGCAGAAATTCAGTCATCGTATCGCTCAGGCAAAAATCAGGCGCATATTATGCAATTAAGCGGCTTGTGACACAACCAGACAAAGCGTAGGGGCTTGGCGGCTGGTATTTAAGCACAGCCGCCGTCGTGGTATTAAATAGGCGCGGGTTTACCGATGTAATAACCCTGGTTACCATCGATAAACAGTGATTCTAACATATGTTTTTCTTCTTGTGTTTCAACGCTTTCAGCAAAAACACCAACACCAATACGATGGGCTAAATCTATCATCAGGCGCATAAAGTACTGGTTGTTTTTATCATCATTAATATGGCGGGTGTAGCTGCCGTCCATTTTGACGTAATCAGGTTTCAGATCGCGGAAAAATTTAAATGAGGTAATACCGACACCAAATTTTTCTACGGTGACGCGCGCGCCGGCACGGTGCACCATATCAATAAAGCGTTTGCTGGTTTTCAGGTTCTGCTGCAAACCAAACTCAGTGACTTCAAATATCAGTTTGGCAGCGATATGGGCATCTTTTAATAAACGCCGCTCCAGCCAGATAATAAACTGGTCGTCGTGCACACAACGGGCAGACAGGTTTAAACCAAAATATTGATCCTGCAGGTTTTTATTTTTAATAGTGGTTAACGCCGTTTCAATGATCAGCCGGTCAACCTGTACTATGCGGTCCAGTTTTTCTGCCATGGCCAAAAACGAGGCGGTAGGCAGTACCTGATTTTCCTGAGTTTTAAACCGTACCAGAATTTCAGAGTAAGCTTTGGCTGAACGGTTAGCCGGTTGAATAAGCTGCACCAGCAGGGCGATGCGGTGGTTGGTCAGTACGTCATCAATAACATTGCGCCAATTCTGGTTACCGTAACTGCCATTGGTCATATCTAAACCGGACGATTCTTTTTGCAGATGCCAGGCATTAGGTTGTTTGGTTTGTGCCAGACTGATAGAGGTATCGGCTACGGCCAGCAGCTCACCCAGAGCTTTACCTGATTCATAACTGACCAGGCCTGTGTAAGCAACTGAATCCAGCTCAGCCATTTTTTGATATTCATTCAGCCTGCTTTGCAGTTGCAGGGCAAAGTTTTCTGCTTCTTTGGGCGTGACTCTTGGCAGCAAAATGCCAAAGTCGGAGCTATTTAGCCGGTAAACGCGGTTGTCTTTATAATTGTCGGCCAGTTTCTTAACGATAGTGGCTACTTCACGAATATAGCTGTCACCTTCCTGATAGCCTCGGGTTTGGTTTAATGCCTGCAGCTCGGTACAGCGGGTAATAGCAAAAACACCAAAATCGTTTTGCTCGTTCTGGCGGATATTTTCTTCATAATATTGCACAAAGCGGTTACGGTTTGGTAAATCAGTAACCGGATCTTTATAAGCTTCTTCAGCAATCTGATGCGCATTGCTGGTCATTTCGTTGTACTGGCTGCGGGTGTAATGCGCCAGCTTTTGTAAAGCGACATTAATATCAGCAAATTCCGGCGGAATTTTATTCCAGTCGGGCTCACTTTTTTGTGGATCAACAATAAAGCGGTCAATTAAATCGTTAACTGCAGCGGTGGTACGCTTATAGCTGCGGTTAATGCTGCTTTTGCTCATCAGCACCGGCAACCAGCCGATAACAAAAGGCGCTAATATCAGTAGTAACACTAATTGCAAAAATGCTTGTAAGCGCTGGCTGAAATCCAGCTGATAGCTGATTTGGATATTTTGATCCTGATTGCGCACAGTTTGCTGTTTAAACTCACTGCCAAACAGTTTCAGTACGGCAGTAGCAACAGCCGCATTATTGTTGTTCTGGTTTTGTTCATGCAATACAGTGCCATCCAACTGGCTGATGCGTAAGCTTTTTAAGGTGAAGCTACGATCAAGCTGGCGGCTGAGTATTTTGCCGTCGCCACTAAGGTGATGGCTGAGAATTTGCTCAATGGCGACGCTGGCGTGTTGTTGATCGTTATCCAGCTGTTGTTGGGTATACAGCACCAATGAGGTCAGTGCGATGGCCGCTAACAAAAACGCAGACAGCAGTTGGCTGATAAGCAAAGTACGGAATATTCTCATAAGCAATGACCACCAGATAAACTGTTTCCTTGTCCTAACGCTTAATATAGGTTTAGGCAGGCGCAATAGAAAGCTAATTAAATCAAAAAAATAGTGGGAAATAAACAAATAGCGACAGACGCAGGGAAAACAGTAGTTGAGTTTGGCTCCCCAGACTGGACTCGAACCAGTGACCTACGGATTAACAGTCCGCCGCTCTAACCAACTGAGCTACTAGGG
>NZ_JAKUJZ010000002.1:455070-629416 GCF_022436675.1 Rheinheimera hassiensis
GGCTCCCCAGACTGGACTCGAACCAGTGACCTACGGATTAACAGTCCGCCGCTCTAACCAACTGAGCTACTAGGGAACAGCATTCAACGGGGCGCAATACTAATGCCAGCTATACCCTCTGTCAACACTTTGCCACAGGGATTTTCGCCATCTTGTATCACTTGCATAATGTTTAAACAAAGCGCTGCTTTTAGCCGCAGTAATGGCGCAATACTTTAGTCATTAGCCGGCTGCTACCTGGCTACTGCCGTCCCAGTGTTGTCGGGAGCTGCCAGCACTTACCCACAGAAGCTGTGGATAAGTCTGTGAATTGTGCGGTGGTTTCGTCGGGGAAGGCTTGATTCTGTTGAGATACAAGCAGGTCAAGCAAGTTGCGATGAATTTTTTAATCTAATTAAAACAATGAGATAGATATTATTGTTGCAAACTGATGATCTGTCGGAAAATAAATAACTGGCATGAAATAAGCACGGCGGAATTGTGAACTATTTTACTATTTAGCAGATAATTCCAGCAAAATATGCCTGCGCTGGCAGCAAAAACAGGGAAATTAACATGGCTGTAGCGGCGGCTTTTCTCTACAATAGCGCTATGCCGGTTAACAGCAGTAATTATGACTACCTCTTCCCGTGTTAAACCTTCATTAATTCATGATGATATTAAGGCTACGCTGGTATCGATGACATTACCGATGCTGGTGGGAATGATCACCTTAATGACATTCAGCCTGGTCGATACGTTTTTTATCAGTATGCTCGGCACTGAGCAACTGGCGGCGATCAGTTTTACTTTCCCTATTTCTTTTGCCCTAATCAGCCTGGTAATTGGCCTTAGCATTGGCACTTCTGCCGTTATTGCCAAAGCATTGGGCGCCGGGCGGTTAACCGAAGCCCGCACCGATGGCCAGGTAGCTTTATGGTTATCCGGCATTTTGGTGGCGCTGTTGGCGATACCCGGTTATCTGTTTACCGATACTCTGTTTGGTTTGCTTGGCGCCAATGACACAATTTTGCTGTATATCCGCCAGTATATGGATGTCTGGTTTGCCGGCGCCGTGCTGCTGGCGTTGCCAATGGTAGGCAATGCTGTGTTGCGGGCCGCAGGCGATACCAAAACACCCAGCATTATTATGGCGTGCTCGGGGCTGGTTAATGCAGTGCTTGATCCGATGCTGATTTTTGGTTTTGGGCCAATACCGGCGCTTGGTATGCAGGGCGCGGCAATAGCCACGTTAATTTCCTGGGTATTTGGTTCGGTATTAATTATTTATTTGCTGGTTAAGCGCGACCTGATTAGCACCAACTGGATTCATGCCACCCAGTTAAATCAGGTGTGCCGCAAGATTTTGCGTATTGGCTTACCAGCCGCCGGTGCCAATATGTTAACGCCACTGGCAATGGCGGTGTTAACGGCAATATTAGCCAATTATGGCGCCTCGGCTGTGGCGGCATTTGGCGTTGGTGCCCGGATTGAAAGTATTGCCTGTCTGGTGGTGCTGGCACTGTCGATGACGTTACCGCCTTTTGTCAGCCAGAATTATGGTGCCGGTTTGTTAGGCCGGGTGCAGCAAGCTTATCGTTTGTGTGGCCGTTTTGTGCTGGTATGGCAGTTGGCTATTTACCTGTTGCTGGCTGTACTGGCGGTGCCTCTGGCCAGATTATTTAGCAGCGAACCTGAAGTAGTGCGTATTATCTGCCAGTTTCTCTGGATAGTGCCGCTGGCATACGGCCTGCAGGGCATTACCATTTTAACCAATTCCTCTTTTAATGCGTTACACCAGCCGGGCAGTGCACTGTTATTAAGTTTGATACGCTTATTTGTGTTTTATGTGCCGCTGGCCTGGCTTGGTGGCAAACTCTATGGTGTTACCGGCTTGTTTATTGGCTGCGTAGTCGCAAATATATTTACTGCCGCAGTGGCCTGGTACTGGTTTAACCGGGCTATACAGCGTTCACAGCAGGAGATCCCAACATGACACGTGCATTTGAACTGGTATCGCATTACCAACCAGCCGGAGACCAACCCGAAGCCATTAATAAACTGGTAGAAGGCTTAGAAGCCGGCCTGGCACATCAGACGCTGCTGGGGGTTACCGGCTCAGGTAAAACCTTTACCATGGCCAATGTTATCGCGCGGGTAGATCGGCCAACACTGATCATGGCGCATAATAAAACGCTGGCGGCGCAGCTTTATGGTGAGATGAAAGAGTTCTTCCCGAATAATGCCGTGGAGTACTTTGTGTCGTACTACGACTACTACCAGCCCGAAGCCTATGTGCCTTCAACCGATACCTTTATTGAAAAAGATGCCTCTATTAACGAGCACATCGAGCAAATGCGTTTATCGGCAACCAAAGCGCTGATGGAGCGGCGTGATGTTGTGATTATTGCTTCAGTTTCCGCTATATACGGCCTTGGCGATCCGGAATCCTATATGAAAATGCTGCTGCATTTAAAAGTAGGTGACATTGTCGATCAGCGCTTTATTTTACGCCGCCTGGCCGAGTTGCAATACAGCCGTAATGATATCGAGTTTCAGCGTGCTACGTATCGTGTACGCGGCGATGTGATTGATATTTTCCCGGCGGAGTCAGACGATATTGCCGTCAGGGTAGAGCTGTTTGACGAAGAGATTGAGCGCATTAGTATTTTTGACCCGTTAACCGGCTCGGTAGAAAAAGTGGTAACCCGCTATACCGTTTATCCGAAAACGCACTACGTTACGCCGCGCGAGAAAATACTGGCAGCGGTAGATGAAATT
Source organism: Rheinheimera hassiensis (assembly GCF_022436675.1). Taxonomy (GTDB): domain Bacteria; phylum Pseudomonadota; class Gammaproteobacteria; order Enterobacterales; family Alteromonadaceae; genus Alishewanella; species Alishewanella hassiensis. The sequence goes on from NZ_JAKUJZ010000002.1 coordinate 457,831, forward strand.
AAAGTTGAGTTAAAACAGCGACGCGATGAACTACTGGCCAATAATAAGCTGGTAGAAGAGCAGCGTTTAAGCCAGCGTACTTTATTTGATTTAGAGATGATGGTCGAACTGGGTTACTGCTCGGGCATCGAAAACTACTCGCGCTATTTATCCGGCCGCGCCAACGGCGAGCCGCCGCCAACCTTACTGGATTACTTTCCGGCCGATGGCCTGATGTTTATTGATGAGTCGCACGTTACAGTGTCGCAGATTGGCGCTATGTATAAAGGTGACCGCTCACGCAAAGAAAACCTGGTTAATTATGGCTTTCGTTTACCCTCTGCGCTGGATAACCGGCCGCTGAAGTTTGATGAATTTGAAGCCATAGCGCCGCAGCGGATTTATGTGTCGGCAACGCCGGCCGTGTATGAGCTGGAACAGTCGGCCGGTGAAGTGGTTGAGCAGGTAGTGCGTCCCACCGGTTTGGTTGATCCGCTGATCGAGATCCGTCCGGTGGCAACACAGGTAGATGATTTGCTGTCAGAAGCCTTTATCCGGGCCGATCGTAAAGAGCGGGTGCTGGTTACCACGCTAACGAAAAAAATGGCCGAGGATTTAACCGATTATCTGAATGAGCATGGCGTCAGAGTACGTTACCTGCACTCGGATATTGATACCGTAGAGCGGATGGAGATTATCCGCGATTTACGCTTAGGCGTATTCGATGTGCTGGTCGGTATTAACCTGCTACGCGAAGGCTTAGATATTCCGGAAGTATCGCTGGTGGCGATACTGGATGCTGATAAAGAAGGCTTTTTACGCTCAGAGCGCTCACTTATTCAAACTATCGGCCGTGCGGCGCGTAACCTCGAAGGCCGGGCCATACTATACGCCGATCGCATCACCGGCTCGATGCAACGGGCAATAGATGAAACAGACCGTCGCCGTGCCAAGCAGCAGCAATTTAACCTTGAGCATGGTATTTCACCTACTGCTATTAAGAAGAAAATTGCCGATGTCATGGACTTAGGCCAGGATGCCAGCCCGGCGCTACCGATGGTGGCAGAAAAAGTCAGAATGATTAAAGGCAAAACGTCGTATCAGGTAGAAGCTGAAATTAAGCAACTGGAGCAAAAAATGCTGCAGCATGCCCGTGATCTTGAATTTGAGCAGGCTGCCCAGCTTCGCGACAAGGTGCATATGTTAAAACAAGCACTGCTTGAAATTTAGCCAGCCCGGCGTTGCCGGGTATAATAATTACTGTTAGTCGCATGATTTTGATGTTAAATACAGCGTTTTGGTCATATTTGACTACGCTTTAACAGCACCTTTGTTTTATTACTGTTTCAGGATGATACCTATGCCGCACTTTCGGCCGCTTGTTTTTCTGTCAATATCTATTGTATTTCTGCTTAGCGCTTGTTCAAAACCTGAACCTGAATCAACCCCACAACTTATAAGGCCGGTAAAGTTACATCAGGTAAGTGCTGATGCTACCGGCGCAGTACGGCAATTTCCGGCGGTGGTTGAACCGACAGAGCGTGCCAGTTTAACTTTTCGTGTCAGTGGTAAACTGGTGCAGTTGATAGCCCGCCCCGGGCAAGCGGTGGATAAAGGCCAATTGCTGGCCAGGCTGGACGACACCGACTTTAAACTAAAACTGGATCAGGCCCGGGCTCGCTTTGAGTTATCACAAACCCAGTTTACCCGCTCTGAACAACTAATAAGCCAGAAACTGGTGTCACAAGCCGTATTTGATGAAGCCAAAGCCCAAATGCAGGTGGCGCAGGCAGATTTATCCACGGCAGAAACGGCCCTCAGTTATACCCGGCTGGAAGCACCTTTTGCCGGTAATATTTCCCGCTTACTGGTTGAGAACCACGAAAATGTTGCTGCGCAGCAGGCAATTATGGAGCTGCAGGTGCGTGATCAGGTAGATGTGGTGATCCAGGTGCCGGAAGATGTGATATCCAACGTGCGCAAAGATTTCGACTATCAGCCCGAGGTGGTGTTCGACTCACACCCGCTTTACCGCTACCGTGCCCGTATCCGTGAATGGGACACTCAGGCCGATCCGGCCACGAATAGCTTTAAAGTGGTGTTTAGCATGCCAACACCAACCGAATTTAACGTGCTGTCGGGTATGACGGCCAATGTTATTGCTGAGGTCAGTAAAATCAGCAATGTGTATATTGATGCTCTGTTTATTCCGGCTACGGCCATTTTTATGCCTGCCGACGATCCGCTGGCAACGCAGCAAAGCTATGTGTGGGTATACGATAATAACAGTGGTGTGGTTAGCAAGCGTGCCGTTACTGTCAGCAGTTTAACCAGTGCCGGTGCAGCGATTACGTCTGGCCTGGCTGCGGGTGAGCAGGTGGTGAGTGCTGGTGTGCAACAGTTAACTGAAGGCCAGCAAGTCAGGCCCTGGGTGCGTGAGCGGGGGCTGTAAGCATGGATCTGGCGCGCTATTTTATTCAGTACCGCACATCTTCCTGGCTGTTTGCTGCCATTTTATTGTTTGGCGGTATAGTGTCGTATCTGGGGCTCGGGCGGCTGGAAGACCCCCAGTTTACCTTAAAGCAGGCATTAATTATTACCCAGTACCCTGGTGCTTCACCGTTACAGGTAGAAGAAGAGGTTACCTATCCGCTGGAAAATGCCATTCAGCAGCTACCCTATGTAAATCATGTTACCTCGGTTTCTACCGCTGGCTTATCGCAGTTGATGGTAGAAATGAAAGACACCTACCGCGCCAAAGAGCTAAAACAAATCTGGGATGAGCTGCGCCATAAGGTCAATGATTTGCAGCCACAACTGCCACCGGGTGTGCAGGTGCCTCAGGTAAAAGATGATTTCGGTGATGTTTACGGTATTTTATATGCCATTACCGGTGACGGCTACGGCGATGATGAATTACGCGACTATGTTGACTTTTTGCGCCGCGAGTTGGTGCTGGTACCCAGTGTAGGCAAAGTAGCGGTAGGTGGTGTCCAGCAGGAGCAGGTTATTGTTGAAATTTCCCGCCCGCGCTTAACGGCGCTTGGCATAGCACCGCAGACCTTATCTGCCTTGTTGCAAAGCCAGAATATGGTGGCTAATGCAGGTTCAATTAAAGTCGGGCCGGATCGGCTGCGTATTTATCCTACCGGCGAGTTTCAGTCGGTGGCAGAGCTGGAAAGCCTGATTATCAGCAGCCCGGATTCAAGGGAGCTGATTTATTTAGGCGATGTGGCCCGTGTGTATCGTGAAAACGCTGAAGTACCCAGCCAGCTGATCCGTTTTGGCGGCCAGAATGCCCTGACGCTGGGCGTGTCGTTTTCGGGCGGGGTCAACGTAGTTGAGGCCGGAGAGCAAATTCAGCAACGCCTGACACAACTGGAATACAACAAGCCGGTAGGCATAGAGCTGCATACCATTTATAACCAGCCAGACGAAGTAGCTGGTTCGGTCAGCAGTTTTATTATTAATCTGGCAGAGGCTGTTGCCATTGTTATTGTGGTACTGCTGGTGTTTATGGGGCTGCGCAGCGGTATTTTAATTGGCCTGATTTTGCTGCTGACGGTGCTGGGCACCTTTATTTTTATGCGCCAGATGGATATTGAGTTGCAACGGGTTTCGCTGGGCGCTTTGGTTATTGCACTGGGTATGCTGGTTGATAATGCTATTGTTATTACCGAAGGTATTTTAATTGGTATGCAGCGGCGCTTAAAGCTGGCCGATGCCGCCAGTTTAATTGTGAAACAAACGCAGTGGCCGTTGCTGGGCGCCACCGTTATTGCCATTGCGGCCTTTGCGCCGATAGGGCTGTCCAGTGATGCCACCGGCGAATTTGCCGGCAGTTTGTTTTGGGTATTATTGGTGTCGTTATTATTAAGCTGGGTAACGGCAATTACCCTGACGCCGTTTTTCGCCAGTATGCTATTTAAAGACAAACTGCAGCAAAACAGCGAACCTGAAGAGCTGTATCAGGGATTTATTTTTACGCTGTACCGTAAGTTACTGCATATTGCTTTACGTTACCGGCTGGCAACCTATGCGTTGACGCTAAGCTTACTGGTGGTAGCGGTTATTGGTTTTGGCAAGGTAAAACAGGTGTTTTTTCCGCCGTCGAATACGCCTATTTTTCTGGTAGATTTATGGCAACCCGAAGGTACTGATATTCGCCATTCAGCACAAGATGCTGTGGCACTGATGAAGTATGTCAGCAGCCTTGAAGGCGTTAGCCATGTGACCAGCACCAGTGGCCGTGGTGCCGATCGCTTTATGCTGACCTATCAGCCGGAAAAGAGCTTTGCTGCCTACAGCCAGCTGATTGTCAGAGCAGAGGATCGTGAGCAGTTGCCGGCACTGATGCAACAAACCCGCAATTATATTACCGAGCAGTTACCCCGGCTACAGTACAAGTTACTGCGGCTTGAAGTGGGGCCCTCGACACCGGCGAAAATAGAAGCCCGCTTTAGCGGTGCTGATCCTGATGTGCTGCGCCAGTTGGCGGCACAAGCGCAAAGCATTCTGCTGGCAGATGGCCGCGCCGTTAGTGTGCGTGACAACTGGCGTGAGCGCACCAAAGTGATCCGGCCGCGCTTTAATGAAGCCATGGCGCGCCGTGCCGGCATCAGCAAGCAGGACATTGATGATGTGTTGCTAAGCAGTATGTCGGGTCGCACTGTCGGCATTTACCGTGATGGTACCCATTTGTTGCCGATAGTGGCCCGCTCTCCGCTGGCTGAGCGGGATAATCTCGACGCCTTGTACGACCTGCAGGTTTACAGCAATAAACTGCAGCGCTATGTGCCGATAACCCAAGTTGTTACCGGTTTTGAGCTGGTGTGGGAAGAAGCGAAAATTCAGCGCCGGGACCGTAAACGCACGGTCACGGTAATGGCCGATCATGACAACTTGTCTGACGATACTGCCTCAGCCTTGCTGGCGCGGGTAAAAGCCGACATTGAAGCGATTGACCTGCCAACCGGTTATTTCCTCAGTTGGGGCGGCGAATATGAAGCCCAGCAAAAAGCGCAAACAGCCTTGTTTAGCTCCTTGCCGCTAGGTTATCTGATGATGTTTATTATTACCGTACTGCTGTTTAATTCGTTGCGCAGTGCGCTGGTAATTTGGGCGTGTGTGCCACTGGCTATTATCGGCGTGAGTTTCGGTTTATTACTGCTGGGTGCACCTTTTGGTTTTATTGCGCTGCTGGGCTTTTTAAGTTTATCCGGCATGCTGATTAAAAACTGCATTGTGCTGCTAGAGCAGATAAAGCTGGAGCTGGAAGAAGGCAAAGCAGCGTTTAATGCGGTATTTGACAGCGCAGTAAGCCGGGTGCGGCCGGTATCTATGGCGGCTATTACCACTATTTTGGGCATGTTGCCGCTGTTGGGTGATGATTTTTTTGCCAGTCTGGCAGTAGTGATTATGTTTGGCCTGGGTTTTGCTACCATACTGACACTGCTATTTTTACCTGTGCTGTACTGCAGCGTATTTAAAATAAAAACGATACAGGAATAATATGAACAGGTTTTTACCCTTAGTACTTGCCGGCAGTGTGTTACTGCCAATTCAGTTACAGGCCACAGACTGGTTACCGCCGTTACCCGCCTGGAGTGGCGCAAGCGAAAGTTTAATAAAAGCCAAGAATGCCCCCTGGGTGACGCCCGCAGAACTTACCGGCCTGACAGACAGCCCTGACTATAACGCCACACTGGCTTACCTGCGTAAATTGGTTGACAGCTCAGAGCTGCTGGAGCTGGAGCAGTTTGGCGTAAGCGCGCAAGGGCGGCCCTTGTATCTGGTTAAAGCCAGTAAAGCATTGCATAAAATTGCACAAAACCCGGCCCGGCCTTTGCTGTTGATGCAAGCTGGTATTCATAGTGGTGAAATTGACGGCAAAGATGCCGGCTTAATGTTACTGCGCGACATTGCGCAGGGCGAGAAAGCCCATTTACTGGCTAATGCCGACCTGTTATTTATTCCGGTGTTGTCAGCTGATGGCCATGAGCGGCGCTCGCTATACAACCGGATGAACCAGCGTGGCCCGTTGCAGCAAGGCTGGCGCGCTACGGCACAAAACCTGAATTTAAACCGTGATTATGCCAAAGCTGATGCGCCGGAAATGCAGGCCTTGCTTGGGGTAATAAACCGCTTTCAGCCCGATTTATATATTGATGTTCATGTAACCGACGGTGAGGATTACCAGTACGACATTACCTATGGCTTTAACGAGCCTTTTGCTGCGGTAAGCCCGAACGGTGCGAGCTGGTTGGCCAGATTATATCGCCCGGCCGTTAACGCTGCGCTGGAGCAGGCCGGGCATATTCCCGGCCCGCTGGTGTTTGGTGTCGACAGTAAAGATTTCAGCAAAGGTATAAGCGGCTGGACTGCCAGCCCGCGCTATTCCAACGGCTATGGTGACGTACGGCATTTGCCCACCGTGCTGGTAGAAAACCACAGTTTAAAACCTTACCGTCAGCGGGTGTTGGGCACCTACGTATTGCTGGAGCAAAGCCTGAAACTGCTCAATGAACAAGGTAAGGCGCTTATTCTGGCCCGCCAGGCCGATTTACAGGCCAGGCCACGGAGCATGGCGCTAAGCTACACTGCCAGCGAGCAACCAGACTATGTCGATTTTAAAGGTATCAGCTATCAGCTAAAGCCATCTGCTATCAGCGGAGATAACTACGTTGCCTGGACAGGGCAGCCAAAACTGTATGAAAAACTGCCGGTTTACTGGGACAAAGTAGCCCAAAACGAAATAGTGATCCCCAAAGCCTATTGGCTACCACCGGAGCAGCATACGGTGATGCAGCGGCTAAAACTGCATGGTATTGAGGTGACGGTGCTGGATAAAGCGCAAAAAGTTACACTGCAACAGCTTAGTGTTACGGCGCACACCTTTGCTGCAAAGCCTTTTGAGGGCCGCTTTATGCTGCAGGACGCCAGTTTTAGCCGCAGCAATATCAGCCGCACGCTTGGTGCAGGTTGGGTAAAAGTAGACACCGACCAACAGTTAGGCCGCCTGGTGGTCGCTTTACTGGAGCCAACTGCACCGGATTCATTTTTTAGCTGGGGCTTTTTCCCCGGCATGTTTGAGCGCACCGAGTATTTTGAACCCTACGCTATAGAGCCATTGATTGAGCGGATGCTGGCGCAGCAACCCGAACTGCAGCAACAGTTTGAGCAGGCACTGGCTAAAGATGAAGCACTGAAAAATAACCCACGCGAGCGCTATAACTGGTTTTACCGGCAAATGCCGTTTTATGACAATCAATACCTGAAATATCCGGTACTGATACAACCCTGACAACACGCTACAGCACTGAAAGAGATAAATTATGACATTGCAAAAAACCTTTATTGTCTGGCTGACCGGCTTAGTTGTTGTCATCGCAGCTATTGTCATCGCACTTATCGCCGGACGGGATGCCAGTAAGTTAACACAACAACTTGATCAGGAGCGCCAGCAGCTTGGCCGCGAGATTGTGGCGTTGCTAACTCTGACCGATAACCTGATGCAAGCACAGGTGAAAAGTAGCATGCGTTTGCTTAATGAACGTATTGTCCAAAGTGGTCCCGTAAGTGTTGGTTCGCCTGTGGATGTCGCGGGGCGTAGAGTAAATGATTTGGTATTTAATGGCACAGGCCAGGCTAACCGTTTTGAACTGGTTGATGCTGTTACCGGTATTATGGGCGGTACGGCTACCTTGTTTAGCCGTGACAACACCGATTTTGTACGTATTTCTACAAACGTGATTACCAACAATAACAGAGCCATTGGTACCGTACTGGCGCCCGACGGCTTGGCCATTGCCGCCATCCGCCGTGGTGAGGCGTTTTATGGCGTGGTCGATATCCTGGGCAACCCTTTTGTTACCGGGTATGAGCCGGTAACCGATGGCAGCAACAATGTTATTGGTATTAGCTATGTGGGTTACCGTGCTGATTTAGAAGCGTTAAACCGCATAGTGATGCAAAGCCGCTTGTTGTCACAGGGCTTTGTGGCTATTGAAGATCGCAGCGGCAAGGTGCGGGTAAACTCTGACAATATCGCCGCTGATGCGGTACAACAAATTCTGGCCGGGCAAAACGACGGCTGGCAGCAACAAACGCTGGAGTTTGCTCCCTGGGGTTATAAAGTACACCTGGTGTATTCAGAAACCGAAAGAAACGGCCTGGTGTGGCAAACCTTGCGCTCGCTTATTGTGTTGGTGGTGGTGTTTGGCATTCTGCTGATTGCGATGGTGTTTTTCCTCACGCGCTACGTTGTTATTCAGCCACTGAATAAAGTTAATGCCTCATTAGCCAACATTGTGGAAGGAGAGGGGGATTTAACCGCCCGGCTGAACTTTGACCGCAATGATGAAATAGGCACTATGGCCAGTGGCTTTGATGCGTTGCTGGATAGAGTGCGGCGAACTATTGTTGATGTGCAGCAGGTGTCCGGCGGGCTGAAACACTCGGCAGTAACAATGGATCAGGCAGCAAAGCAGGTATTGCATAAAATTACCCAGCAAACCCATGACACCGCAGCTATTGCCAATGCGATAGAAGAAATGACCACTACCTCACATGCTGTGGCCACCGGCGCACTGGATGCAGAAACCGCCGCGCAGGAAGTTGCTACGCTGGCGCAGCAGGTGATGACTGTAATTGAAAATACCGTAACCAACTCACAGCAGCAAATGCATGCTGTGGCTGAATCTGAACAGGCAATAAACTCACTGACCAAAGCTAGTCAGGATATTGCCAAGGTGCTGGAAGTGATTAACAGTATTGCCGAGCAAACTAACTTGCTGGCACTTAATGCTGCCATTGAAGCGGCCAGAGCCGGCGAACAGGGTCGCGGTTTTAGTGTGGTAGCCGACGAAGTAAGGTCATTAGCCGGCAGAACACAGGCATCCACCGGTGAAATAAAACAGATGATCTCCGGCTTGGAAAGCGGTGTGGTGTCGGTTGCGCAAATCAACAGCCGCTATAAGCTGACTGTGGATGACAACGTTAAATTTGCCGAAGGTGCACGTAATGCACTGCATGCTGTGCAATCGGCAGTTGATCAGATAAAAAGCCAGAATGCCGGTATCGCCAGTGCCGCCGAGCAGCAAAGTACAGTGGCAGAAAATATTAACCAGAAAACACGACAAATTCGTCAGTTGGCACAAGACAGTGCACAGCAGTCTGAGCTGACACAACAAACCAGCGCAGCACTAATGCAACAATGCGAAACGCTGGTGACTATTTTGTCTGAGTACCGGGTGTAAATTTTACGTATACCGACAAAATCGGCGAATAAGCGGCAGATTTGCAATAATCTGCTAGGGTTAACTTTGTTGCTTAGAAACTAATTAGTTAACAATTTGCTTATGATTTTTTTTGTCAGACCTGCTGTTGTGAGTACCTGTTGATGGTGTGGTTGTTGTTTATGCATATTTGTGTCCTGGTGATCTGGGCTGCTGCATTACTGATCTTACCGTTGCTGATCCATCATTCACAAACGCAGTTGGCTGATGCTGCCGGTAAGGGCGATGCGGTAGACCGTCTATGGTTTACCCGTCTGGCCAGCCCGGTAGCGTTACTGGCTATAGTGTCAGGCACGGCTATTTTTGCCGTCAGCCGTAACTTTGACAGCTGGTTGCTGGTAAAGCTTACGCTGGTTACCGCTCTGGTAGTTTGCCATGTGCTGGCTGGCTTACTAATCCTGTATCGAAAGCGAGAACACGCCACAGCTATCGGCGCAAAATGTAGCATCCTGTTTGCCGCTATTCTGCTGTTGTTGCTGGGTATTATTGTGTTAGTGCTGGTTAAACCCAGCCAGGACAGCTTGTTATGGTTTCTATGACATATCAACCTGCAGGCTCAGGGGTTAGCGTCTTGCTGCAACATGTCATCGATATTGACACCAACGGCGTATTCATACACCAATCTGCCACCGAGATAGCCGGTTACGGTGATCAGCAAACCACTGAGTACCGACAAATAAAGCCCCTGTGGCAGAATTACGCTGGCCGGGTCCGGCAGGCGCAACAGCCAGTTCAGCGTGGCCAGCGACAGCAACATCACTGCCAGTATGGCATGGCACCAGGCGGTTATGAGCCGTCTGATCTGGCTTACCAGCAGTATGTCCATCAACCCGGCCAAACCGGCAATCCAGCCACCAATAGCTCCAACCCCTGCCAACCACAGGCTGGCTCTGGCCCAGAACAGATCACCACTGTACAAAAATGCCAGATCTGTGGCAATCAGCCCGATCAGGGCGGCTACCGGAAAATGAATAAGACCAGGGTGCAGAGGGTGGCCAAATATCATAATCTGGCTGGTAATGGGCTGCATCGACATAATACATCTCGGCTGAAGTTAAAGATTAATAAACAAAAGCGTTACCAACCCAGTCTAGCAGCTGTTTGTTCAACTGGCCTGTTGTTAAGCCTGACAGGCTGCTCTGGCGCCTTTTCCAGCTTGGATCCTAAAGGCCCGGCGGCTGCTGAAGTGGCGCTGTTATGGTGGGGGATGTTCGGTGTTGCCACGCTGATATTGCTGCTGGTGGCGGCACTGTGGTTTTACGCGATAAAACGCCGTAGCGATGATAGCCCGACGATTCGGCCAAATGCCTGGTTGTGCTGGGGCGGGCTGGCTTTACCGCTGATCAGTATTGGACTACTGCTGCTTATCGGTATTCCGGTTGGCCAGCGTATGTTGCCATTGGCCGATGCTAATGCGCTAAAGATTGAAGTAACCGGCCATCAGTGGTTTTGGCAGGTGCATTATCCCGGCCATGCTATTGAATTAACCGACGAGTTACACATTCCGGTTAATACGCCGGTGTACCTGCAGCTGACCAGCGCCGATGTGATCCATTCTTTTTGGGTGCCCAGGCTGGGGGTAAAGCTGGATATGCTGCCGGGGCGCACAAACGTACTGCGGCTGCAAGCCTCTGAGGCCGGCATTTACCGCGGCCAGTGCGCTGAATACTGTGGTTTGGGCCATGCGCATATGCAGTTTAGCGTTATTGCGCACGAGCAAGCGACATTTGCCGGCTGGTTAAAGGAGCATAGCGCTGATGACTGATATGAAAAAAGCGACAGCGTCAGCGGCCGATATTAATAAGCTGGCGCAGATCTGGGCTAACTTACCTGGTTGGGGCAGCCTGGCGGCGGTAAACCACAGCACCATTGGCTTGCGCTTTATGGTTACCGGCATGGTGTTTTTTCTGATCGGCGGTGTGCTGGCGATGTTGATCCGCACGCAGTTAGCGTTACCGGAACAAAGCATCCTTAGTGCTGATGTTTACGGCCAGCTGTTTAGCATGCATGGCAGTGTAATGATGTTTTTGTTTGCTATACCGGTACTGGAAGGTTTAGCCATATATCTGATCCCGAAAATGACCGGCAGCCGGGATTTACTGTTCCCGCGTCTCAGCGCACTGGGTTACTACTGCTACCTGTTTGGCGGCATTATCATTATGTTCAGCCTGGTGTTGGGCATTGCGCCGGCTTCCGGCTGGTTTATGTATACGCCCCTTAGCAGTAGCGAATTTTCGCCGGGGCCGGGCTCAGACTTCTGGTTACTGGGTATTACTTTTGTCGAAATTTCTGCCATGGCAGCCGGTATTGAACTGACAGTGTCTATTTTATGCAGCCGGGCCAAAGGCATGACACTAAGCCGGATGCCGTTGTTTTGCTGGTACATTTTAGTGATGGCGCTGATGATCGTATTTGGTTTTCCGCCGCTTATTCTTGCCAGTATTCTGCTTGAGCTGGAGCGTGCTGCCGGTATGCCGTTTTTTACTGTAGCGGCAGGTGGCGATCCGCTGTTGTGGCAACACTTATTCTGGCTGTTTGGCCACCCTGAGGTGTACATCATTTTTCTGCCTGCGGCCGGTATTGTCTCGACCCTGATCCCGGTATTCAGTGGCCGGCCGATAGTGGGTTATCGCTGGGTGGTAATTGGCATTATTTTAACCGGCTTTATCAGTTTTGGCCTGTGGGTGCACCATATGTTCACGGTGGGCATTCCGCAGCTGGCACAGGCATTTTTTTCTGTTGCCAGTATGCTGGTGGCGGTGCCTACTGCTATTCAGGTATTTGCCTGGCTGGCAACGCTGTGGTACGGCAAGGTGGTGTTTCGTTTGCCGATGCTGTGGATCTGTGGTTTTCTGCTGATTTTTGTTTGTGGCGGCCTGACCGGCGTTATGCTGGCACTGGTACCATTTAACTGGCAGGTACATGACACCCATTTTGTCGTGGCGCATATGCACTATGTGCTGGTGGGCGGCATGTTTTTCCCGTTGATTGCCGGTTTGTATTACTGGCTGCCATTGGTGTCTGGCCGTATGCCGTCTGAAAAGATTGGCCGCTGGGGGTTCTGGCTGACATTCACCGGTTTTAATCTGACATTTTTGCTGATGCATCTGACCGGCCTGCTGGGTATGCCGCGGCGGGTTTATACCTATGAAGCTGGCTTGGGCTGGGACTGGCTTAATCTGCTGTCGTCGGTCGGCAGCTTTATTATGGCAATTGGCGTGGCGATGGTGCTGCTGGATTTACTGCTGCATTTTTGGTTCGGTAAGCGCGCCAGTGCTAACCCCTGGCAGGCTGACACGCTGGAATGGGCGCTGGATATGCCACCGGCACAGTATAATTTTGCCAGTTTACCGCTAGTCACCAGCCGTCAGCCACTGTGGCACGACCCGACATTGCCGCAACGCATTGCCACCGGAGAAGGTGGTATGGCCAATAGCGCCAGCGGCCGGCGGGAAAACTGGGGCACGTCGGCCGTAAGCGCCCGCGTCGAGAGAACACTGCATCTGCCCGGCAACTCGTGGTGGCCGCTGTACAGTGCCCTGGCGCTGGCGGTTGTGTGTATCAGCTTGCTATGCCGCTGGTATCCACTGGCATTGCTTGCCGCCGCCGGTGCATTGGTATTACTGCTGTGCTGGAGCTGGGACAACGGTGCCAATCTGCAACCGACAGCATCGCCTGGCGATGCTGAGCTGGCTTTGCCGTTAGAGAGCCAAAGCACAGACGGGCCTGGCCGCTGGGGCATGGTAGTAACCTTACTGGCAAATGGCGCACTGTTTATGGCATTGCTGTTTGGCTGGTTTTATCTGTGGACAGCGGCACCACAATGGTCGGCGCCTGCGGATGGGCCACTACCGGTATCTCTGTTGTTGCTGTGCGGTGTGCTGGCAAGCGTTGCAGTGTGGCAGTTTAACCGGTTGAGTGTACAGTTGGCTGCCGGGCAAGACAGTCATTTACAAAGGCAGTTGTGGCTGTGTGTTTTAACCGGCAGCGCGCATTTTATATTGTTACTGAGCTTATTTATTATGGCGCCGCTGGCCTATACCAGCAGCGCACATGATGCGGTGATTATGGTTATTTTACTGTATTTGCTCGGCCATGCCGGCCTGGCTGTAATATTAACAATGTTACAGGCGCTAAGGGTGGCGCGCAGTTATGTTAGTAAGCAACGGCCTTACGAGCCTCAGGTGGTAAAACCCTTTTGGTTTTATTATCTGAGTGTTTATTGGCTTAGCATTGGGCTGTTTTTTATTTTACCGCTTGGCTGGGGGCCGCTGTTATGAGCTGGCGGCGCTGGTGTAAACCGGGCCACCCCGCCCAGTTGGTGCTGGGGCTTAGTCTCTGGGGGATCTGGTTTATTGCTATGTATGCCGGCTTATCGGTAGTGTGTCAGTTTGTAGCACCTGCGCCGCAAGATGGCGCTGCCAACTGGCTGAGCTATGCACTTTTCGGGTTAACATTGATTGTTCTGGCACTGTTATTGCTGCTGGCAAGGCGGGGCTGGCGCTATAGCCAGAGCGTGCAGCAAGACAGCCGCCCGCAACGTTTTATTGCTTATGTTAGCACCGTTTTATATTTAATGGCTGCGCTGGCGACACTGGCCGGTGCTTTACCTGTGCTGGTATTGCCACCATGTATTTAAGCCTGCGCTTACATAACTGGCGTTTAGTGTGGCTGTTGGCGCTTAGCAGCCTTAGCCTGCCGTTACAGGCTCACAGTGTGCTACAAAGTGACGGCGAATCATTCTGGGCTGCGCTGATTGCGATACTGCTGTTAGCAGTATTTTGGCTGCTATATCTGCTTGGTAGTGTAAAGCGCCGGCCACCGCTGTGGCAGGCATTGCTGTTTCACTTTGGTTGTATCTTGTGTGCTTTTGCCGTGACCGGGCCGCTGGATGACTGGGCAGAAATCAGCGCCAGCGCCCATATGGTGCAGCATATGCTGTTTATGGTGGTAATAGCACCGCTATGGGCGCTAAGCCAGCCGTTAGCTCAGTTTGCTGCTATCACCGGCAGTTGGGGCCGGCTAGCCTGGCAGCCTTTGCTAAGGCTGAGCCATTACCCGCTTAGCCTGGCTTATTTACATGCTGCAGTCGTCTGGTTTTGGCATACGCCGTATTTTTATGTGCTGGCGCTGGAGCAGCCGTGGTGGCATCTGGTTGAGCATATTTGCTTTATGTTCACTGCGGCGATGTTGTGGTGGGCGGTGTTACAGTGCAATGAGCGTAACCGCTCCTGGGCGTTGCTGGCGCTGTTGTTTACGCTGATGCATACCGGTTTTCTCGGTGCAATTCTGACCTTTGCCGACAGCTTACTGTATTACCCGACACACGAGCTCAGCGATCAGCAACTGGCCGGTTTGCTGATGTGGGTACCCGGCGCACTGCCTTATATTCTGGCTGCGGCCTGGCTGGGTTATCGCTGGCTGCGCAGTGTGGCGGCCAATAATGATGCTGGCTGATATTACTCAGCCAGCGGTACCACATCTACTGCTACGCTAAGCTGATGTTCGCCATTGCCGTGTAATATGCCTTTTAGCGGCACTACATCGGCGTAATCGCGCCCCCAGGCCAGTGTCAGGTGCTGCTCGTCGGCCAGAATATTATTTGTCGGGTCAAAGTCTATCCAGCCCAGCGTGGGCTCAAATACGGCAAACCAGGCGTGCGAGGCATCGGCGCCAACCAGGCGCGGTTGCCCCTCTGGTGGCCGGGTTTCCAGATAGCCGCTGACATAGCGCGCCGGTATACCGATACAGCGCAGGCAGCTGATAGCCAGTTGGGCAAAATCCTGACATACGCCTCTTTTATGCGCGAACACTTCAGATAAAGGCGTGACTACTGTGCTGAATTCCGGATCGTACTGAAACTCGGTAAATATCAGCTGGTTTAGTGCCTGTGCCAACTGCAGTATATTCTGCCCGGGTTGTATTAATGGCGTTATTAACGCTTTAGCAGCGGGCAGCAGCGGGATCATCCGGCTGGCATGCTGACACAATAAGGCGTCTAAGGTTGTTGCATCGGTATACTGGCGTAAATGGGCAAAGAGCCCGTTGCTGTCGGTGGCATCACGTATTTTTAAAATATTATGCCGAGGCACAACCTGCAGTGTGCTGCGGGACGTCACACTGAGTAGTTTATGTGGCGGCTGCACATGAATAAAGTGCTGGGTATTACCAAAGCTGTCGGTGCGTTGCTGTATTGATGAAGGCTCCGGGGTTACGCTTAAACTGCTGTGTTCTACCTGCTGATACGGCAGTTGGCGTGGTGTTAGCCAGGCCAGGTTATAGCTATTTGCCACGGTTTGGGCGTAACGATATTCGGTCTGGTGAATAAGCTGATATTTCATTAAAAACTCTGCCACTGGCTGCTTAAATCAGCATGATTAAAGTATGACAAGGTTACGCTGTCGGACAGCTGGCGCAGCGTTTGTTGCAATTGGTGCAACAGCAAATTCAGGCCGGGCAGGGCATGTTGCTGAGCGTCAAACAGCTGTTGCAGGTCAATTTGCTGTAGCAGCGCTACCAGTTCCATGGCCAGGCGCTGCTCGCGGCTTAGCGTTATACTGGCATCATTATGCAACGCTGGCAGCTTTTCGGTCTGGCGTAGTAAACGCGCACACTGATAGCTAACTGAACGTGGCGTGCTGTCGTCCAGCAGCAGCAAATCCATAATCGCCAACGGGTGCAATTCGGTGTGATAGCGTCGCCGGTAGGTCATTAATGTATCGGCCAGGCGCAGCAGGGCTTCCATCAGGGCGTCAGTCGGCGGGGTATTGGCAAACACCGCCTGCAGCAGGCTGCAGCTTTGCTGAGCCCGCTCTAAATGCTGCCCAAGATCCATAAAACGTAGCGTTTGGGTGCGGCTCATGGTTTCGTTGTTCAGGCCGTAAATGGCGGTTTGCAACAGTACTATTTCATCCAGGGTGCGTAATAAGGCTGCTGGTTGCTGCCACTGCGGCCGTGCGGGCCACTGGTAGATAGCGCTTTGCAGTTTATCCAACACATACCAGGTGTCTTCACCGAAGTATTCGCGTACCGATTGGGCGTTATACAGCAGGTTTTTCAGTATTGCCACCACGCCGGTGGCATTATCGGCACTGAACAGTTTATCCAGCGCCGGTTGCAAGCCTGGTAACGATTGTTCTGCGCCGTCATCCATGCTGCTGTTGGCGCGCAAGCAAAAACTCAACAGACAGCGCGCATCCTGCTGGCCGGTGTCGCTGGTATCGCTATTATTGAGCAGTGTCAACGCGGCCCGCAGTGCGCGGCAAATCAGGTTAAGCCGCTCATTATAACGGCCAAGCCAGAATAAATGGTCGGCCACCCGGCTGGGTAACAAACCAGATTGGCGCGACAGCGTCACCTGATGTTTAGCACTTTGCAGTAAGCTAACTGCCTGGGCTTTATTGGCCAGTACCCAAACGTCTTTGGCGGTAAAACCGGCGCTAAAACCTGCCCGGTCAGAACGTTGCAGCGTCTGGCTATTTGTACTTACCCGGCCGAGGGCACCCGGCATAACCGCGACGTCGGCATGATCATCCAGCAGGCTGAAAATACGCAGCACACCGGCCTGGGGGTGTAATTCGCCTTTTTTGTCGCAACAGGGTAATTGGCTTAGCGGCAGCAGTTGGCGGGCAGTATAGGCCGCGGGTTGCTGTGCTACCTGTTGCCACAATGTTGTCAGTTCTGTTGGTGTCAGGTCGGCCAGTTGCCATTGCTGGGCGCTTAACAGATGCTGCAGGCAATAGTCGTTACTGTTGGTTTGTACTTGTGTTAGCTGAGCGGTGTTACCGCACCACAGTGCCGGTACGGTGGGCAGCAGCAAGGGTTGTTGTAGTAAAAATTCGCAGCAGCGGGATAAAAACGGCAATAGCGCACCAGAGTCGAGCAGGGCACTGCCGGGCGGGTTAACACATAACAACTGGTTTTGCCGGATGCTTTGCAATAAGCCGGCACTGCCACTGCTGCCGGGTTCCAGCTCCAGCGGATCACAGCTGGTATCTGGCAGATAGCGCAGCAAGCTTTGCAGGGGCTGCAGGCCGCTAAGGGTTTTTAACCACAGCTTACTGTCTTTAAACATCAGATCAGCACCGTGCACCAGCGCGATATCAAGGTAGTTGGCTAAAAAGGCATGCTCAAAATAGGCTGCATCACGCTTATGGTGGGTAAGTAAGCCTGCCAGTTTGTGTTCATTGTCGCTTTGGCAGCCTTGTTGCAACAACTGTTGCAGTTGGCGGAAAAACCCCGCCAGCTGGCTTTTTTTAACGCTGGAGTTCAGCTCGGTTGTGGTGTTGTTAAACGCCAGCCGGTGCTCCAGCACATAGCCTAAACCGGCAGGCAACTGGGTGTTGTCGCTGTAGGCACAAAACTGGCCGTCGCTGTTACGGCCAATATCGGTGGCCAGCATAGGCAGCCAGGATGCGGTATTAATTAAGTTGGCGCAGGGTAGCAGGTAGTCTTTATTTAAAAAAATAACCTCCGGCGGAATAACCTGTTGCTGTAATAACTGCTGCGGGCCGTATAAATCCTGCAGAATTGCATTTAACAGCAGGTGGCGCTGTGCAATGCCAGCTTCAAGTTGCTGCCACTGGGTTTCACTAATCAGCCAAGGCATTAAATCCAGCTGGCGTTGTTGCTGGTGCCAGGGATCAAAGGTGGTGCCGTTTTCCCGCAACTGGTGCTGCAATTCGCTATACAGCTGTTGCAGGCGCTGTGCAGGTTGGCGCTGCCACCAATACAGCAACTGGCGCCATTGCGGCAAATCATGCCAGTGTTGCTGCTCGTGGATAGGCTGTGGCATAACGCTCACTGACATACTGCTCCTGTGCGGGTTAATCAGGCAGAAAGCTGGGCTCTGCTAAGATTTTCTGCCGGTGTGGCAATCACTTTGTGCAGGTTAATAATACCGGCCTGAATATGATCAATCAGCTGGTGCAACTGCTCTGTCGACAACTCAGTCAGCGGCTCTGTTTTAAGCAAGGCCTGTAACTGATGCACCTGTTGCAGAATGCTGATGCTGTGCGGCAAGCCTTTAGCCGACGCGGCAACACGGTTTAAACAATAGGCGATAGAGCGCGGAAAATCTGCATAAGTCAGCAGGTAATCAATGGCATCGACATCACCGCTTTGGTGCGCCAGATAATAATGGTAAGACTCTATACCGCCAAGGGCGTTAAGAATAGAGGTCCAGCGAAACTTAGGCCGTTTAATCTGCGTAGGTTGCAGCTGTTGTAGCACCATCACATCCATAATACGGGTCGTCATATCGGCGCGCTCTAAATGGCGGCCAATATTAAATAAGTCAAAGGCATCGCTGCGCAGCATTACGCCATCCAGCACGCCCACTACCATCTGGCAGCGGCGGCTGACTTCAGTCATCAGGTTATAGCGTTGTTGCCGCCCGCCCGGTTGCTGGCAGTGTTGCTGTAAAAATATGTCCAGCTTGTTCAGCTCTTCCCACATATCACGCGGAATAAGCTGCCGGATGGAGCGGGCGTTGTATTTAAGCTGGCTGCAGGTGTGTCGTATGGATACCGTACTGGCACTGTTACTGATCAAATGTGCCATAACTGCATATTCTATGCTGGCTTGCTCGGGCGTGGCATCTGGCGGTAACTGATAATTTGCCAGTGCGGTTTTACTGTCCAGCCCCATTACATCAAGCAATACCGGCCAGCTGAACTGGGTATCTTTGTGGCTGTCAATTAACAGATGGCTGGTGGCATTAACCAGCCGGGCTGTGTCGTCCAACCGTTCCAGATAACGGCCGAGCCAAAATATATTATCTACAGATTTCAGTAGCATAGTTTATACCTCATCGTTGATAATCCAGGTGTCTTTACTGCCGCCGCCTTGCGACGAATTTACCACCAGTGAGCCGCGCTTCAGAGCCACCCGGCTTAAACCACCGGTTGTGCAGTACAGCTCTTTACCCTGCAAAATAAACGGCCGCAAATCCAGGTGGCGTGGCTCCAGCGCACCGTCGCACAGCGTAGGGGCGGTAGACAGGTTCAGCGTAGGCTGGGCAATAAAATTGCGCGGGTTGGCTTTAATGGCCTCGGCCATTTGTTGCTGCTCTGCCAGAGTAGAGCGCGGGCCGATTAAAATGCCGTAACCGCCTGATTCATTAGCCGGTTTTACCACCAGTTTATCCAGGTTGGCCAGCACATAGCTTTTTTGCTTTGGGTCCAGGCATAAAAAGGTTTCAACATTATCGATCAGAGGTTTTTCGCCCAGATAATACTGAATAATCTGCGGTACATAGGCGTAAATCACTTTGTCATCTGCCACGCCGGAGCCTGGTGCATTGGCAATAGACACATTGCCTTTGGCCCAGGCTTTAATCAGGCCCGGAATGCCCAGCACCGAGTCGGGCCGAAATGCCTGCGGGTCGATAAAAACATCATCGACGCGGCGGTAAATAACATCAACCCGCTGTTTGCCGTGCAATTTTTTTAAATAGACAATGTCATCTTCAACAAATAAATCGGTATTTTCGGCCAGCTCTATACCGGTTTGCTGCGCCAGAAAGCTGTGTTCAAAATAGGCCGAATTATAAATGCCCGGAGTTAGCAGCACTATGCAGGGTACATCGCTGTGGCGTGGTGACAAAGACGCCAGCATGCGCCATAGCTGATGCGGGTAATCGTCTACCGGGTAAATGGTTGATTCAGCAAACAGCTCCGGAAATACCCGTTTCATTACGGTACGGTTTTCCAGCATGTAAGAAACACCAGAGGGCACCCGCAGGTTATCTTCCAGTACCAGAAAGCGGCCGTCTTCATCACGAACCAAATCAGTGCCGCAAATATTAGCCCACACGCCAAAAAGGGGCGAAATGCCCTGACATGGTGCAAGGTAATTGCGTGATTGCAGCACTAAATCTGCCGGTACCACGCCGTCTTTAAGAATACGTTGCTTGTTGTACAAGTCATCAATAAACAGGTTTAGGGCGGTTAAACGCTGCTTTAACCCGGCGCTGGTACTTTGCCATTCGGTGCTGGGGATAGTGCGTGGCATCACATCCAGCGGCCAGGCCCGGTCGATATTATTGCCATCGCTGTATAGCGTAAAACACACACCCATATCGCTAATGGTTTGATTTAACTGATCTTGTCGTTGGCACAGTTCAGTAGCGCCGTGTTTATCAATAAAGCGGGCAATCGCCGCTGCTACTGGTCTTACACTGCCGTCACTGCTAACCAGTTCATCAAAACAGTTTTCGGTTAACGGATAACCACCGCGGGTAAAGCTTTTTACACTCATCAGCAACTCCTTGCACCGCACAGCAGACAGAATGCTGTTCATAACGGATATAGAGCAAAGGTTGTGCCACTGCATGATCTAGATAAAAAGTGCAGATAAAAAAGCCCCGCCGGTTTGCACGGGCAGGGCTTGCTGTAGTAGGGGTTAAAAACCAATAGTTATGCAGTAAAGGATCAGGTTAATAATGAGCTTAGGCTGCTAAAACCCTGGCGTATGGTTTCAATTTTGTTGTCGGTGTGATCACGTTCAACATAGGCATGCTTTAAACCCGCCTGGCTGGCTTTGGCAAAAATAGGCTTAAAATCAATAACGCCTTTGCCTACATCAGCAAAGTCGCCGGCGTTGTCCATATCTTTCACATGCCACAGCGGGAAGCGGCCTGGGTGTTTGGCAATATAATCCAACGGGTTCAGCCCGGCTTTGATCACCCAGTATAGATCCAGCTCCATTTGCACTAAGTTGCTGTCGGTTTCATTAAGCAGCACATCGTAAGGCATGGTGCCGGACAACTGTATAAATTCAAATTCATGATTGTGATAGGCCAGCTGCATGCCCGCCGCTTTTATGCGTTCGCCCGCCTGGTTTAGAAAAACGGCCAGAGCTTTGTATTGATCCAACGTCTGACGTTGTGCCTCATGCAGGTAAGGCAAAACCAGGTACCGGTGGCCCATCACCAGAGCTTGCTCAATCACGCCATCCAGATTTTGTTGCAGCGCTTCCAACGGCTGATGGCATGACGGCGCACTCAGGCCTTCACTGTCGATAATATTTTTTAATTGTTTGGCAGTCTGGTCAAAATAACCGGCAAATTCTACCTGGGTATAACCCACACCCGCTACCAGCTTTAACGTATCAGCGACACTTTGTGCCATCAGATCGCGCAGTGTATAAAGCTGCAAACCCGGAACAATTTTTGTCTCAGCTGCAGCGCTGTGGGCCGGCAGTGACCAGGATGGCAAAGCTAAAGTGGCTACACCTAAAGCACTGTGTTTAAGAAAGTCGCGGCGTTTGACGTTTAACGCCTGCTGATTGTTGCTGACAGATAAAGGATTATGTCTCAACTGATGGCTCCTGCTTTGTGTCAGCCTGATACTGCCGGAGCAGGACCTGTGCTGGCGCGTTGAATAAGCTCAAAAGGTAAAATA
The DNA here is from genome assembly GCF_022436675.1 of Rheinheimera hassiensis. Taxonomy (GTDB): domain Bacteria; phylum Pseudomonadota; class Gammaproteobacteria; order Enterobacterales; family Alteromonadaceae; genus Alishewanella; species Alishewanella hassiensis. Next base: position 479,510 of record NZ_JAKUJZ010000002.1, read on the forward strand.
ACTTTAGGTGCTTTAGTTAAACGCCCTTCGAGTAAATCGATAAGTAAATTGACTGCTGTACTGCCAAACTCCTCTGCGGGCTGGGCTATGGTGGTTAGCGGTGGATCGGCAAAAGCGGCAAAAGAAATATCATCAAAACCCGCCACCGAAATATCTTGCGGCAGCTTTAAGCCGTGTTGTTTCACAGCTTGTATGGCGCCTATGGCCATTTCATCGTTTTCACAAAACAGGGCTGTGGGTGGGTTAGCTAATGCCAGTAATTCAGTAGCCGCCTGATGACCCGATTGCAACGTAAAATCTCCGGGGTACAACAGGCTTTCATCAAAGGCGACGCCGGCGGCGTCTAATGCATCACGATAGCCGGCTACCCTGTCACGGGTGAGCGGGCTGCGGGCAGGGCCTTTGATCATAGCAATGCGCCGATGGCCAAGTTGCAGTAAATGCTCTGTCATCGCGCAGGCTGCAGCTCTGTTATCCAGTAATACTGTAGGGCAGGCGATACGGTCGAGCACTTCGCAGGCATTTACCATGGGCAAGACGCTACCGGTTTTCATTTCCAGCTGAGCAAAAGGGTTATGAGCCCGCAGCTGAATAAGCCCGTCTGCTTGTGAGGTATGTACCATGCGGGCGTAACTTTGTTCCATGGCTTCATCCGCTAAGGTGTTACACAATAGCAAGGAATAACCCTTGTCGTGAGCGGCCTGTTGCATACCGCTGATCACCCTGGCAAAAAATACATTGGCAACGGTGGGCACCAGCACCACCAGATGATGGGTTTTGCCTGAGCGAAAGCGTACCGCCATCAGATTAGGTTTGTAGCCGACCTGTTTTACTGCAGCCAGCACTTTAGTGCGGGTTTTTAATGATACTAAATCGGGCTGCTGCAAAGCACGGGACACTGTGGCCACCGATACTCCGGCCAATTGTGCTACATCACGAATATTGGACATGGATAATGTTCATCTTATTAATGTGTGCCGGATCTTATCTTGATATTCAACAGTGTGCACCTATCCGTCTTGGCCTGCCTGGCAGGCTATTTTGATGTAACCGATATCATTTATAGGGCAATTTACACCAAAAGTGAAGACGGTGTCGGCAAAAAAATAGCGCGCTAATTTAGTGCTTTTGCTCTTTTTTGGTGGGAGCTTTTCCGGTGTTGCGCAAATAAAGTGCAATATTTTCGGCAAATAGCGGATTTTGTATTGACGAAGCAAAATGTAATCCGTTACATTTTGGGCGTGCTTTAATTTTGCACCCGGGGCTGATTCTGACCACAGCCTGCAAAAATCATCCAAGCCGCGTTAAGCAGAGGATAAGCGCCATGAAGCAGCAATTACCCCGCCGTGAACTGTTAAAACAACTGGCTACCGGTGCACTCGGCGCTTCGGTGTTGGGGCCAGGTTTGGTGTTAAGTAGTGCTGTGCAGGCTGTGCCCGTTAACAGCGCGCTTAAAGGTAATATCCGCCATTCTGTCAGCCGCTGGACTTACGGTGATGTATCGACAGAAGAGCTGTGTCTGCTGGTGAAATCGTTAGGCTTTACTGCGATAGATTTAGTCGGGCCACAAGATTGGCCAATATTAAAAAAACACGGCATCGATAGCTCTATGTGTAATGCCGCGGAGCTGAATCTGGAAGATGGCTGGTCAGATCCGAAGTTTCATCCACAGCTGATACAACGCTATTTAACTCATATAGATTTGGTGGCAGAGGCCGGCTATAAAAACCTGATCTGTTTTAGTGGCAATGCTCGTGGCATGGACCGAGAAATCGCGCTGCAAAACGCCGTACAGGGGTTAAAACAAATACTGCCACAGGCGGAAAAACGCGGGGTAGTGTTACAAATGGAGCTGTTTAACAGCAAAGTCGATCACCCGGATTATCTGGCTGATAGTTCAGCCTGGGCCATTGAGCTTTGCAAACGGCTGAACTCGAAAAATTTTAAGCTGTTGTACGACATTTACCATATGCAGATTATGGAAGGTGACATTATCCGCACCATTAAGGATAACCATCAGTATTTTGGTCACTATCACACCGCAGGCGTGCCGGGCCGCCATGAAATTGATGACTCGCAGGAACTGAACTATGCCGCTATAGCCAGGGCGATTCGTGATACTGGCTTTACCGGCTATCTGGCGCAGGAATTTGTACCAACACCAAAAACTAAAGAAGGCCGGGTGCAGTCATTGGCTCAGGCAATTCGTATTTGTGACGTTTAAATCGGGACAAAGCGGCCAGACCGCTTTGCCAAGCATAATGAAAACAGGGCATGTAGCCAAAGTCATCCGGATATGACTGGTACAAAACCCGCCCAACAGGGGACAACAAGATGACAGTTGCGCAAAATCACTACGATGCCATAGTGGTTGGTTCCGGCATCAGCGGTGGCTGGGCTGCTAAAGAGCTGACTGAAAAAGGTCTGAAAGTGTTATTGTTAGAACGTGGCCGTGATATTGAACATATCAAAGATTACACCAATGCCCATAAAGAAGCATGGGACTACCCGCACCGTGACAGACCTACAGAGAAAATGAAGGCAATGCATCCGGTGCTAAAGCGGGATTACCCGCTAAATGAAAGCACCTATGGTATGTGGGCCAGCGACCAGGATTCACCTTATGTGGAGAAAAAACGCTTTGACTGGTTTCGCGGTTATCATATGGGCGGCCGCTCGTTGTTGTGGGGGCGCCAGAGTTACCGTTTAAATGAAACGGACTTTGAAGCCAACTTACGCGAAGGCATAGCGGTAGACTGGCCAATTCGCTACGCCGATATTGCCCCCTGGTATGACTATGTAGAGCGTTTTGCCGGTATTTCCGGTAACCGTGATGGCTTGGATGTATTACCAGATGGCCAGTATCTGCCGGCGTTTGAACTTAACGTGGTAGAGCAATCAGTGGCAGCACGGTTAAAAAAAGCTTTTGGTGGCAGCCGTCATCTGATTTGTGGCCGCACAGCCAATATTTCCCAGCCAAAACCAGAACAAAACCGGGTCAATTGCCAATACCGCAATAAATGCTGGCTGGGTTGTCCTTTTGGTGCTTATTTCAGCACTCAGTCTTCCACCTTGCCTGTGGCAATGAAAACCGGCAATTTAACCGTGCGGCCGTTTTCTATTGTTACCCAGGTGTTGTACGACAAAGATAAAAAACGCGCCCGAGGTGTTGAGGTGCTCGACAGCGAAACCAACCAGACTTATGAATTTACCAGCAAAATCGTGTTTTTAAACGCGTCAGCGTTTAACTCAACCTGGGTGCTAATGAATTCCGCCACCGATATCTGGCAGGATGGTTTGGGCAGCAGCAGCGGTGAACTGGGCCACAATGTGATGGATCACCACTTAAACGCCGGTGCCTTTGGGGAAGTTGAAGGCTTTGACGACAAATACTATTTTGGCCGTCGCCCTACCGGTTTTTATATTCCGCGTTTTCGTAACTGGGGCGGCGATACACGCGACTATTTACGTGGTTTTGGTTATCAGGGCGCGGCAAGCCGGCAGGGCTGGCAGCGAAACGTTGCCGAGGTAGGCATTGGTGCCGACTTGAAAGAAGCGCTGGCAGAGCCCGGCCCCTGGACTATTGGCATGAGTGGCTTTGGCGAGATTTTACCGGATCACAGTAATAAAATTTCGTTAGACCGCACAGTTAAAGATAAATGGGGTTTACCCGTATTGGCGATGGACGCAGAGCTTAAAGCCAACGAAATTAAAATGCGTAAAGATATGATGCAGGATGGCATAGATATTCTTGAGGCGGGCGGGGCTAAAAACGTCAGAGGCTTTAACGGAGAATGTCATCCGGGTAAAGGTATTCATGAAATGGGCACCGCCCGTATGGGCCGCGATGCTAAAACCTCAGTGCTTAATGGCTTTAATCAGGTATGGGATGCGCCCAATGTTTTTATCACTGATGGCGCCTGTATGACGTCTGCCTCCTGTGTCAATCCGTCGTTAACCTATATGGCGCTAACGGCTCGTGCAGCGGCTTACGCCGTAGACGCACTGAAAAAAGGAGAGCTGTAATATGGACAGGCGTGATGTGTTAAAAATGATTGCAGTAGCTACCGGTATGGCGCTGGTAGGTGGTGATTTATGGGCTGCGGGGCACAAATCAGCCGATGCTGGGAAAGCACTGTTTAGTCAGGCTGATATTGCTTTTATGGATGAAGTGGCTGAAACCATATTGCCAAAAACCGCTACGCCGGGGGCGAAAGATGCAGCTTGCGGCGCCATGATGGCGGTGATGGTTGCAGATTGCTATGAGCTGAAATACCAGACGGTATTTTTTGATGGCTTAAAAACAATTAAAGCCTTAGCAAAACAACAGTTTGACAAAGACTTTATGCAACTGAGCGCCGCGCAAAAGCATCAGTTACTGTCAGAATTAGATCAACAGGCAAAGCAGAGCATAAACAACCCGTTACCGCATTATTTCACCCTGATCAAACAGCTGACGTTAATGGTGTTTTTTACCTCCAAAGTGGGCGCTACAGAAGTGCTGCGTTATGTTGCTATACCAGGCCGGTACGATGGCAATCTGCCGTATAAAAAAGGCGACCGTGCCTGGGCGACCTGAACCATTTTTGTTTGTGTTTAACAGGCGGCTGCGGCCGCCTTTTTTAAGGTATTAATAATGAATTATTTACTGATTGGCGCAGCGTTGTCTTTCACTACTGCTGCTATTGCAGATACGGATATCAGCAAACTTACTGATGCACAGCGCCATGCCTTGGCGGCGAAAACGGAGGTCTGGACGCCAGTGCCGTCTGTTGTTACCGCAGCCGAAGGTCAGGCGCCGTCAGATGCAATACAGCTATTGGATCAAAACTTATCACAGTGGCAGTCTGTTAACAGCGGCGCTAAAGCGCAGTGGACTATGGCAGACGGCGTATTAACAGTAAAGCCGGGTACAGGCGATATCCGCAGTAAAGCGTCATTTTGCGATGTTCAGCTGCATCTGGAGTGGCGTGCCGGCAATGATCGGATGGATAAAGAAGGCCAGTTGCGCAATAACAGCGGTATTTTTTTGCAGGAGATGTACGAAATTCAGATTTTAGATTCGTATCAGAATAAAACTTACCCAAATGGTCAGGCCGGTGCCGTATATAAACAGACCATACCGTTGGTTAATGCTACCAGACCAACAGGCGAGTGGCAGCATTACGATATTATTTACACCGCGCCGCGGTTTGATGGTGAAAAACGTGTATCGCCGGGCTATGTTACCGTGTTACATAACGGTGTGTTAGTGCAGAACCATACTGAAATTACTGGCACCACCGAATGGATAGGCCAGCCTCAGGTAAAAGCCCACGGCTGCCTGCCGCTGAAATTACAAGATCATGGTGACAAGGTTAGCTTTCGTAATATCTGGCTGAGAAAGCTCTGAGCTTAGCGGCGTATTAAATACCGCTACTGCTATAAAGCCTATAAAAAAGCCCCGCTGGTTTGCACCGCGGGGCTTTTTATAAACTGCTTAGTGCTTAGTGCTTAGTTTTTAGCAGCGGCAGCTTTCTTTTCTTTTTCTTTGGCGATAACAGTGTCCGCTACGTTAGTCGGGCACGGTGAGTAGTGCGAGAACTCCATAGAGAACTGACCACGGCCAGATGTCATAGTACGCAGAGTACTGATGTAACCGAACATTTCTGACAGTGGTACGTCAGCTTTGATACGTACGCCAGTTACACCTGCTTCCTGACCAGAGATCATGCCACGACGACGGTTTAAGTCACCGATAACATCACCTACGTGATCTTCTGGTGTAAACACGTCAACTTTCATGATTGGCTCAAGCAGTTGCGCGCCCGCTTTTGGAATTGACTGACGGAAAGCGCCTTTCGCTGCGATTTCGAACGCGATGGCTGATGAGTCAACCGCGTGGAAACCACCGTCGAATACTTCAACTTCTACGTCTAATACCGGGAAGCCCGCTAAAGTACCGGTAGACATCATAGAGGCAAAGCCTTTCTCGATGGCTGGCATAAATTCTTTTGGTACGCTACCACCAACTACGGTTGATTTGAACGTGAAGCCAGAGTTTTGCTCGCCCGGACGGATGCGGTAGTCGATTTTACCGTACTGACCTGAACCACCAGATTGCTTTTTGTGGGTGTAGCTGTCTTCGATTTCACGGGTAATCGTTTCACGGTAAGCAACCTGTGGCTGGCCTACAACTAATTCAACACCGTAAGTACGTTTTAAGATATCTACTTTGATATCTAAGTGTAATTCACCCATACCTTTAAGGATGGTTTCACCAGAGTCGATATCAGTTTCAACACGGAATGTTGGATCTTCAGCAACCATTTTACCGATAGCGATACCCATTTTTTCCACTGAACCTTTATCTTTTGGCGTAACAGAGATAGAAATTACCGGCTCTGGGAAAACCATTGGCTCAAGGGTACAAGGGTGCTTAGGATCACACAGTGTGTGGCCTGTTTGAGTGTTGTTTTTCATACCTACGATAGCGATGATGTCACCAGCTTGCGCAGTTGTAAGATCTGTACGGTCATTCGCATACATCTCAACCATACGGCCAACGCGTTCAGTTTTACCGGTGAAAGAGTTCAGGATGGTGTCACCCTTGTTCAGCACACCTGAGTAGATACGAACGAAAGTCAGGGCGCCGAAACGGTCATCCATGATTTTGAACGCTAAAGCGCGGAATGGTTCATCAGCAGAAACGATAGCGTGTTGACCGTTTTCGTTACCTTCTTCGTCAGTCAGAGGCTGTGGTACAACTTCAGTTGGGCTTGGCAGATAATCAACAACAGCATCTAAAACTAACTGCATACCTTTGTTTTTAAAGGCTGAACCACAGTAAGTTGGGAAGAAAGCCAGATCGCGAGTACCTTTACGGATACAACGCTTAACGTCTTCGATTGAAGGCTCTTCACCTTCCATGTAAGCCATTAACAAGTCATCGTCTTGCTCAACAGCAGTTTCGATTAACTGTTCACGATACATTGCAACATCATCAGCCATATCAGCTGGAACATCAGTGACGGTATAGTTTTCTGGTAAACCAGATTCATCCCAGATGTACGCTTTTTGTGTTAACAGGTCGACAACGCCGGTGAAAGTCTCTTCGCGACCGATTGGTAACACCATGATTAATGGCTTAGCACCTAAAACTTTCTTAACTTGTTCAGTAACGCGGATAAAATCAGCGCCGATACGGTCCAGTTTGTTTACGAAGATCAGACGTGATACTTCAGCGTCGTTAGCATAACGCCAGTTGGTTTCTGACTGAGGTTCAACACCACCTGAACCACAGAATACGCCGATACCGCCATCTAATACTTTCAGTGAACGGTATACTTCAACGGTAAAGTCAACGTGGCCCGGTGTATCGATAACGTTGAAACGGTAGCCTTTCCAGAAACAGCTTACGGCTGCTGACTGGATAGTGATACCGCGCTCGGCTTCTTGTTCCATAAAGTCAGTTGTTGATTCACCTTCGTGAACTTCACCTAACTTATGGATTTTACCGGTCAGTTTCAGGATACGCTCGGTAGTAGTGGTTTTGCCGGCATCGACGTGAGCGAAGATACCAATGTTTCTGTATAAGGATAAATCTGCTGACATAGTAGTCTCTATAAGCTAGGGGTTTGAAAATAGTGCGACAATATACAGGATTTTAAATCGATTTGCCCGAAAAAAAATTACAACAGCGGATGAATTTTTTGTCTCTGTAGCAAATTATTTGCAGATCCACAGGTGCACGGTGCGTGGAAACCCAATGTAGCATTAGTGCGAGTATTGTTTAGCTTATTTTGTGGCCGAAGTGCCTGCACGTTTTGGCTTACTACCTGATGTCCTATCTGTTTTTTGCCTTTTTGTATCTTTTCAATAGGGGATAACTGACTACACTAAGCCCCAAAGTACCGTGTCAAAGAGCGATGTGTGTCTGGCAAAATCAGGTTTAATTGAGGTGAATATGTTGGTAAGAATACTGTATCTGATAACAATGGCGTTATTCAGTTTGTCTGGGCAGGCTCAAAGCTACAACGATATAGCACTGCAGCGATTTGATACCGCAGATCAGGTGACGCTTGGCAGCCTGGATCCCGATAAACCGACATACCTGAAGATGTGGGCCACCTGGTGTAAACCCTGTATGGAGCAAATGCCGCACTTTGAGAAGTTGCAGCATAAGTTTGCCGATAAAGTGAATATTATCGCGGTAAATATCAACATTAATGAAGACAGTAATAAAATCGCTGAGGTGATTAAACGCTACGGTCTGACAATGCCGGTATGGTTGGATAACGAAGGTCAGCTTGGCGTGGCTTTAGGGCTGACAGGTACGCCATACAGTGTGCTGATCAACACCGACGGCAAAGTGGTGTATAGCACGCATGAGTCAGACGACAAGTTAGACCGCTTTATCAGCATGCTGGCAAAAGGGCAGAAATTGCAAAATGCCACCACAGATGTGATCAGCACCCAACAAAAGCAGGTATTGCTGCAACCCTGGCAACAGGGGGAGCACCTGCTGTTTTTTACAGCAACCTGGTGCGATTGGTATCTACTTGATTCCCGGCCAGAAATGGCCAGCAAATGTAAGCAGGCACAAATGGGGCTGAATGCCTTGCAGCAGCGGTTGCCAGAACAGCCCTGGCATGGTGTGGTCAATCATTTGTGGACCGATCAGCAGGCGCTACAGGACTTTACTACGCAGTATAATATGCAACTACCTTTTAGCATTGACACCGCTGGAGTGTTGTTTAATGCTTTTAATATCAGAAGTATTCCTACATTACTAAAGCTAAAAGATGGCAAAATACTCATCAGAATAACTGATTTTACTGATGAAGATATGGTTGTTCAGCAACTGTCTGGTCAATAGTATTTATGCTGTTTACATCAAGGCTACCCTGGCGCCGTCTTTTATCGGCGCTATTTATCTGTGCTATTTAATAGCGCGATGCAGAGCAATTAACATTTTCAGGAAGTGCCGCCTAAATGGGAAATAAAGTATCTGGCAACCATGCAGCAATAGGCATTTTTGACTCTGGTATTGGCGGTTTATCTGTAGCGCTGGCGATACGGCAACGGTTACCCAACGAACGCATTATTTATGTTGCCGATACCGGCCACGCGCCATACGGCGAAAAAACTGATGATTATATCTACCAGCGTATGCACAGCATTAGTCAGCATTTAGTCAACTGTGGTGTTAAAGCTATTGTTGTGGCCTGTAATACGGCAACCACTGCTGCCATTGCAAAGCTAAGAGCGCAGTATGCATTACCGGTAATTGGTGTAGAGCCAGGTGTAAAACCAGCGGTGCTGTCCAGCAAAACAGGCGTTGTCGGCGTATTAGCAACTCCCAGGACATTACTGACACCGTCTTTTGCTACATTGGCACAACGCTTTGCAACTCAGGCAACAGTGCTGCTGCAACCTTGCCCCGAGCTGGTGCCATTAATAGAGGCGTTGGATTTTAGTGGCGATAAAATGAGGGTATTGCTGAAAAGTTATATTCAACCGCTGTTAGATAAAGGCGCCGACACACTGGTGTTGGGCTGTACGCATTATAATTTTGTCGCAAATACAATCGCCGAAATAGCCGGGCCTGACGTCAGTATTATCCGCACTGAAATGGCGGTAGCTAAGGAGTTGCAGCGGCGGTTGACTGAGGCTGATTTAATAAACACTGATTTAATAAATAAGCGTACAGCCAAAGCGACAGAGACCTTTTATACCAGCGGCAATATCGATATTTTTAACACTCAGCTGCAGAGTTTGTGGGGTAGCGCAGATACGGTTCACCGACTGCAACACAAAGTACCGGATTGACCAGCCACTACGATTTTTTCCGATTAAGTATTGATTATGTTTAAGTATTGATTAGGTTAAAGTACAGCAATAAAGCCCCTGGTTGTGAGCATTTTACGTGACAATACACCATTCTCCTTACTGGCGTTTATCCAGCTTTTATTTTTTTAACTGTGTCGCTTTAGGGCTTCTGCTGCCATTTTGGGGCCTCTATATGCAGTCACTGGGTTATCAGGCAGCTGAAATTGGTTTTGTCAGTGCGTTGTTAATGGTTACCAATGTTTTCTCTCCACCACTTTGGGGTTGGTGGGCTGACAAAACTGGCAAACGTCTGAAATTAATCCGCTGGGGCGCGGCAGCAAGCGCTGTATGTTTTGCGTTATTGCTGCATGACCGTGGACTGATATGGATGGTGCTGTCTATCATTGCCTGTGGTGTTTGCTGGCAAGGTATCAATGCTCAGTTTGAAACGGTGACGTTAGATTCTCTGCCTGATAACAGTATTAACTACAGCCGGATCAGGCTTTGGGGGTCAGTTGGTTTTGTGTTTGCGGTGAGCGGGGGAGGCTGGTTATTTGACCAACTACCGCTTACGTTGTTACCTGTGCTGATTACGTGCGCATTAGCGTTAATGTGGGGCAGCACCCTGACAGTCAGAGAACCGGCTAAAACGATAAAAGTGCAGCAGCAAAGCCAAAGTATGTGGCAGCAGCTTCGCCAACCGGCATTGATAGCACTGTTGCTGGCGCTTACTCTGGTGTATTTTAGCCACGGCAGTTATTACAGTTTTTACAGCATTTATCTGGAGCAGTTGCGGTACGACAAAACCACTATGGGCTTGCTGTGGTCTATAGCTGTTTTGGCTGAATTAGTGGTATTTGCGCTGATGCCTGCGCTGCTAAAGCGATTCGCGGTTAGCGCTATTTTGCTCATCAGCCTGCTTGCCACTTCCTTGCGTTGGCTGGGTTTAGCTTATGGTGCAGACTGGCTTGCTGTTTTAGTGTTTTGTCAATTATTGCACGGTCTTAGCTTCAGTGCTGTGCATGCTTGCGCTATTGAATTGATATACCGTTACTTTGGCGATAGTTGTAAAGGTCGTGGCCAGGCGCTGTATTACGCGATTTGTGTCGGCACAGGGCAGGCAAGTGGTGCTCTTGTCAGTGGTTGGCTATGGGAGCGAAGCCCTGTTATTAGTTTTGTCGTAGCCGCCCTAGCTGCAAGCATTGCTGCTGTGTTAGTTATAGCGGCATTATATTTGCCAACCTTATCATTATCGCTTCGGCGCGGGGCCGGTACTCGCCCTGATTAATAACTGATGTGGCAGGATATGAACCAGTTTGTCAGGTTGTTTACCTTCAATTAAATCAATTAATAGGGTAGCGCAGAGTTTGCCTATTTCGGTTAAAGGCTGCGCAACGGTAGTTAAAGGTGGCGCGCAGTACTGCGACAATGCAATGCCATCAACGCCGATAACAGAGACATCCTCAGGTACCCTGTACCCCAGTTCCCGTAGTGCATGCAAAGCGCCGATAGCAATTTGATCACCAAAACAAAAAAAAGCGGTAGGTCGATCTTTTTGTTGCAGAATGGCTTTGACGCCGGCTACTCCGGATTCACAGGAGTAGTCGCCCTGGTACAGTAACTTCTCGTCAATACTCACCTTTGCCTGCGCCAGTGCTTTTCTGAAGCCTGTTTCGCGCTGGCGGCTGCTTAAAATATGCGACGTTCCTGTGATCACTGCTATACGACGATGACCAAAAGCTAACAGATGCTCAGCTGCATCTTTGCCTATTGCCACATTATCGACCCCCACTTTAGGGATACCTTCTAAATCGCAAAATTCTGACGCATTCACTATAGGAGGTAATTGCTCGTGCAGGGGCTGGGTTGGGTCTACATCAAATGGGATACGCTGTGAATTGGTAATAATGCCGTCTACTTGCCGCGTTTTAACCATTTCGGCAAAAGAGCGCTCCAACGCGGGGTCGTCCTGTGTATCTTTCAGGATGACAGAATAGCCTCTGGCCAGGGAAATTTGCTCAATAGTGCGCACTATAGGAGAAAAGTACGGGTTGGTAATGTCGGGCAACATAATGGCAATATTGCGTGACCGCCCCTGACGCAAACTGGCTGCCAGACGGTTGGGGATATACCCCATATCCTCGACTACTTTCATCACCAGATTACGGGTTTTCTCCGACACCCGATCAGGGTTATTCAATGTGCGGGACACTGTCGCCATGCTGACGCCGGCCTTTTTTGCAATGTCCCCCATCGCCAAATGCTTAAACTGATTTTGCGCCATATAGTAACAACCCCTTGGTCATATTAGCTGCGTTAATGATATGCAGCGCGACAGCCTTACGTAGAGCTTACTTAACCGGATGACCATTGTAACTCTATAATACTTTACTTGTTGGAAATCGTTTTCCTAAGTTACTGCTAAAGTAGCCTTAAAGTGACAAGATAACCTAGTTAATGCCTAAAAATCTCTCTTTTTCGATAAGTTTTAGCCAGGAAAATTTCACTCACTGCGATGTAGAGTTTCGGGTAAAACTAATTGAGTAGTTGTTCTCGCCGCACAGATTAGCTGTTTTAAATAACAAAAAACTATTTTTTTACTGAAAATAAAACCGGAGCATAATGCATTAGTGTGATGTTTTTAATAGTTTTTATATGAATTAAACTTGGATTTTTCAGGCTTGACACTTTGGAAGCAAGGCGTTATTTTCTAAATAATAAAAATATTGCTGGTTGCTGAAAGCCATCGAAAGATCGTCAAAATGTCCGTTAAGGATATTTTTTTAGCACCAAATGGAAATCGATTTCCATTGCGAAATAAATATAACTAAAGCAGTAGCGGGCGCGCAAATACGCAATTAACAGGGATAAGACAATGAAAAATAAAACACACTGGTTCCGGCGTAATGCGCTGTCTTTTGCTGTTGCCAGCACTTTACTTGGCGGCGTGGTACCTGCAGCTTTTGGGCAAATCGAAGGTGCTACTATCGCGGGTAAAGTGATCCAGCAACAAACAGAGCGTAAAGCGGGCGGCGTTACTGTTACAGCAACGGATCAGGAACGGGGTTACAGCAAAACAACGCAAACCCGCGATGATGGCTCATATATTTTTGTTGGCCTCAAACCGGGTATTTATCTGATTAAAGTCGGTGATAATGCTACCGAGCCGGTAGCGTTACGAATTGGGCAAAGAGCTACGGTTGATGTCACATTAGAAGCACCCAGCGCTGACAATATCGAACGTATAGCTGTCAGTGGCGTGCGTATTGAAAGTTTTTCCGGCGGTGAGGTAGGTACCAACATTACGCCTGAGATGATTGCCCGTCTGCCACAAAACAACAGAAACTTCTTATCTTTTGCCGATCTCGCGCCTGGTGTGCAACTTAATACGGATAGTCAGGGTAACGTTAGTATCCGCGGTGGTGCCCAGCATCAGCGGGCCGTTAACGTTTTTCTGGACGGTGTCAGTCAAAAAGACTATGTCCTCAAAGGTGGTGTTACAGGGCAAGACTCCAGCCGTGGCAATCCTTTCCCGCAAAATGCTATTGGTGAGTACAAAGTTATTACCCAGAACTACAAAGCCGAGTTTGATCAGGTTGGCAGTGTTGCGATTACTGCTGTCACCCGCTCTGGTACCAATGAGTTTGAAGGCGATTTGTTTGTTGATTATACCGATGAAGACTTGCGTCAGGCTGAGCCAAACGAGAAAGACGGCAAAGCTGAATCTTTGACCCGCCATGCAGGTATGTTGCTGGCAGGCCCTATCCTGAAAGATAAACTGCATTTTCTGGTGTCTTATGAGCGCAAAGAAATTCAGGAGCCTATTGATATTCCGGGTGGTGCCGGTGTTGACCTGGTGACTTTGCCAGCAGATCTGCAGGCATTACTGGGTCGGGAGACATCTGGTTTTGATGAAGATTTATTCTTCGGTAAACTGGACTGGGCTATCAACGACGACCATTCACTGGAAGCTTCAGTGAAATTACGGGACGAAAGCGACGTTGCTGATTTTGGTGGCGCCAATACCTTAAGTTATGGTGTAAACCGCGAAGTAAAAGACCACAGATACAATCTTAAACATATGTATTACATGGACCGTGGTCAAAATGAATTTCGTCTGACTTATGAAGATGCCAGTTGGAATCCGATGCCTTACACAGATGGCCCAGGGATTGTGCTGCAAACAGCCTCGCGTCAATCGATTTTAAATATGGGCGGTGGCCGCAACTTTCAGGATAAAGGCCAAAAAGGCTGGGCGGTGCAAAATGACTTCACCTTGCTGGATATTGAATGGCAAGGCAATCATGTAATTAAAGCGGGGGTTAAATACAAAGAAATTACCCTCAATACTCTGCAACAGCAACCTTATAACCCACAGTATTTCTACAATGTAGAAATAAATGGCGAGGGCACTTTTGCTATTGAACAGCCCTATATGGTGGAGTGGGGAGTACCTGCAACCGCTTCCGTAGGTGGCAGTGTAAAATCCAAAAATACCCAGCTGGGCTTTTTTATTCAGGACGACTGGGAGGTGACAGACCGACTCACGCTGAACCCCGGTATACGCTGGGACTATGAAGAAACACCCAGCTATAAAAATTATCAGACGCCAACAGAACTGGTAACGGCATTGCGCGGCTGGTCGAATCTGGATAATGCCAACTACAACATTGAAGACTATATAAGTACCGGCAACGAGCGCAGTTATTTTAAAGGCGCGTGGCAACCAAGGTTTGGCTTTAGCTATGTGGTAGATGATAGCCGCAGCCATACTATATTTGGTGGCTATGGCCGTTCTTATGACCGCCAGCAATTTGACTTTATTCAGTTGGAGCAAAGCAAAGGCTCTTTTGCTCAGGTCAGTTATCTGTTCAACGGTGACGCAGCTAATCTATGTAACCCAACAGCAACCAACTGTACCGACTGGGATCCGGCTTATTTAACCCAGCCTGGGCTGGATAGTTTGCTATCCAGCATTGATGTCAAAGGCGAGCGTTTTCTGCTGCACAATGACCTGAAAACCCCTTATTCTGACCAGTTCAGTGTCGGTTTGCGCAGCAATTGGGCAGAGTGGAACACTGAAATAAGCATCGCTCATACCGAATCGAAAGATGGCTTTAACTGGCTGCTGGGCAATAGAAGGCCTGATGGCCAGTTTCTGGAAGATGGTACCACCTGGGGCCAACCATGGGCGTTTGGCGTACCAGGTTGGGGCAATGTAATACTGTCAGCTAATGATGGTCAGACCCGCATTAACAACGTTTTTGTCAAAATTGATCGACCACACCGGGACAACTGGGGAGTTAACCTGGCTTACACTTTCAGCGATGCAGAGGAAAACCGGGTATTTAGTGAGGTTTTCGCACTGGACTATGAAAGTGTATCTGACTACGGCTGGAAAAAATCTGTCGGCGTGCCTGAGCACCGTGTGGTGGTGTCAGGTAGTTACGATTTGCCATGGGACATGTTTGTTGCTTTTAAATATACCTGGGCATCGAAAACAACCTATGAATATCTGGACTGCAGACTAGGTGGCACCGCTTGTTTCTTTGACCGTACAGATCCCGCCCAAAGCAAGTACCAGCGTTTTGACCTGTCATTAAGTAAAGAGTTTGGTAGCAGCTATCTGGTCAATGGCTCTAAGTTTCGTATTCGTTTTGATATCCAGAATCTGTTTAACCAGAACAACTACAGCAACTTCAATTTAAATCCGGATTCTGCAGAGTTTGCTATGCCCAATGCTTTTAGCGCAACGAATGGTGGCAAGCGTCAGTTGAAACTCTCTGCTGGTTGGAGCTTCTAGTATCTGGTTGATCATTGTGCCTGTTTTTCAGGCACAGTATTTGGGTTGTGATGGAGAATTTAATGTTGTTAGCAAAGTTATTAAATAAGCTGCTGTTAAGCTCGGCGGTATTGCTGGTCAGTGCCTGCTGCTGGGCCTCAGGCTTCACGGTAACAGGTTACGATCGGCATGTTGAACTGCAATGTACTGAGTTGTGTAAAGCTGATCAGACGTACCCGCTGCAAGTGTCGGTAAATGGAGGTAGCTGGCAGAGCCGGGGCCAGCTGCAGGGCGAGTCTTTGGTAGATTTTACCGGTGATTTAGGTCGTAATCTGCAACTGCGTTATCAGTTGTTATCAGCCAACAAAAAAGACGTGCTGGCAGTTGCTGCTGCCAACACCAGGGACTTCTCAGATGACGAGTTGCTAGAGATGGTGCAACGCTATACTTTTCGTTATTTCTGGGAACATGCCGACCCAACCACCGGTTGGGCAAAAGAGCGCATGCCCAATCCCAGAGACGGCGATATTGTTACCAGTGGTGGTACAGGCTTTGGTATAGCCGCACTTATCACTGCGACAGAGCGGGGTTGGGTCAGTCGTGAAGCTGTGGTCGATCGCATGCTGAAAATTACTGCGGCCTCTGAGCAGCTCGAGCGTTTTAAGGGTATGTGGGCACACTGGTACAACCCGGTTACGGGCAGCGTGCACAATTTCAGCGCCTACGATGATGGTGGTGACATTGTTGAATCTGCTTTTCTTGCCCAGGGATTATTGACAGCCCGGCAGTATTTCAACAAAAACAACGCCAAAGAAAAGCAACTGCGCCAGGAAATCAGCGCACTCTGGCAAAGTATGGAATGGAGCTGGTACACCAAAGGCGAAAATATTCTGTACTGGCACTGGTCGAAGAATCATGGCTGGGCAATGAATCACCCTATTAAAGGTTACAACGAAGCATTGATAGTGTATGTGTTGGCTGCGGCATCACCAACGCATCCGATCAGCGAGGCGCCGTATCACAAAGGTTGGGCGGCGGATACCGTTAAAACTTTTCGCAATGGCGAGGATTACTATGGCATTAGCCTGCCGTTGGGGGATAAAAGCCAAAAGGGCGGCCCGCTATTTTTTGCTCACTACTCCTTTATGGGGCTTGACCCCCGTGGTTTGCAGGACAGATATGCCAACTATTGGCAGCAAAACCGGCGCCATACGCTGATTAACCGAGCCTATAGCATGGATAACCCATTTGGCTGGCAAGGTTATAGTGAGGATTTATGGGGACTGACGGCCGGCGACCATGTACCCGAGGGCTACAGTGCTCATGCGCCGGGAATGTACAGTGACAGAGGTACCATTGTACCAACAGGGGCGTTGTCCTCTATGCCTTATACCCCTGAGTATTCAATGCAGGTGCTGAAGAATCTGTATTATAACCATGGCAAATATATGTTTGGCCCGGTTGGTTTTTATGATTCGATAAACCTCAGCGCCAGCACAGATCCCGCCAAACAAGTTCGGCAAAATTATCTGGCTATTGACCAGGGCCCTATCGTTGGCATGATTGAAAATTACCGTACCGCTCTGCTGTGGAACCACTTTATGCAAGACCCGGATGTACGTCGGGGCTTACACAAGCTTGGTTTTACTATCAATAGACAACCCATTCAACCGCTTACCGCCACGCCTTAGAGCAGTTAGGTTATAGGAAACAGACATGACATTTATAAAGTACTCAAAAATAGCTTGTGCCGTGGCGTTCGCCTGCACCCTTGGTGCCTGCAATCTTGCCGCTGTATCAGATACAACAACAGATGCCCGTCAAGCCCCGACTGTAAGTGCTGATAAGCAGAACCCGGCCATGGATCAGTTTATCAATGAGCTGATGGCTAAAATGACAATTGAAGAAAAAGTCGGCCAGCTGAATTTACTTAGCAGCGACTGGGATAAAACCGGGCCCTCTATGTCCGCGGATTACCAACAGCAGATTAAGGCAGGTAAAGTAGGCTCAGTATTTAATGCCTATACCGCTGATTTTACCCGTACATTACAAAAAGTTGCAGTAGAACAAACCCGTTTAGGCATTCCATTGTTATTTGGTTATGACGTTATCCATGGTCACCGCACTATATTCCCGATTTCGCTGGGCGAAGCGGCATCATGGGACCCTGCAGCGGTAAAAACCAGCGCCAGAATTGCGGCAGCTGAAGCTTCAGCAGAAGGCTTGCACTGGACCTTTGCCCCTATGTTAGATATCAGCCGCGACCCTCGCTGGGGCCGGATCTCTGAAGGGTCAGGTGAAGATGTATTTCTAAGCTCAGTGCTGGCTAAAGCCAGAGTACTGGGTTTTCAAGGCGATGATCTGTACGCCACCGACACTCTGCTAGCCTGTGCCAAGCATTACGCCGCTTATGGTCAGTCTCAGGCCGGGCGGGACTATCATTCCACTGATATGTCGGAGCGCGAGCTGTGGGAAACCTATCTGCCACCGTTTAAAGCCACTGTGGATGCCGGTGTTGGCAGTTTTATGACAGCGTTTAATGATTTAAATGGCGTACCGGCCACAGCCAACAACTACCTGATACAGGATATTCTGAAACAGCGCTGGGGTTTTGATGGCTTTGTAGTAACGGATTACACCTCAATCAATGAGCTGGTGCCTCATGGTTTGGCTGAAGACTTATCCCACGCCGCTCAGTTGGCTATCAATGCTGGCGTGGATATGGATATGCAGGGGTCGGTGTACAGTGATTATCTGCCTGAATTACTGAGTCAGGGTAAAGTTACTGAGCAGCAAATTGATCAGGCTGTGCGACGTATTTTGCAGATGAAGTATAAGCTGGGGTTATTTGAAGACCCGTACCGGTACTCAGATAATACGCGTCAGCAGCAACAAGTTTACAAGGCTGAGTATTTGGAAGCTGCCCGTGATGTGGCACGTAAGTCTTTTGTACTGTTAAAAAATGACAACAAGGTACTGCCGCTTAATGCCGGTCAGTCCATTGCGTTAATAGGCCCGCTGGCCGACTCTAAAACCGATATGATTGGTTCGTGGTCTGCAGCAGGCGACCGTTACACTAAACCTGTGACGCTACGCGAAGGCTTGCAGCAACGCTTAGGGGCTGATGCAAAAATCTATTATGCCAAGGGTGCAGGTTATGAATTCAATGATACCGACCAGTCTGGTTTTGCAAAAGCCATAGCGGCGGCGAAAAAAGCCGATGTTATTCTGCTGGCTATGGGGGAAAAGTGGGATATGACAGGTGAAGCGGCCAGCCGGGTTGAACTGGGTTTTCCCGGAACTCAGGAAGCGTTAATGCATGAGCTAAAAAAGCTGGGTAAGCCGATGGTGCTGGTGCTGATGAGCGGCCGCCCTATGACTATTAATTGGGCCAATGACAACCTTGATGGCATTTTGCATACCTGGTATGCCGGAACTCAGGGCGGGCATGCTATTGCTGATGTGTTGTATGGCGACTATAACCCTTCGGGCAAACTGCCGGTGACCTTTCCGCGCCATGTCGGTCAAATTCCTATTTACTACAATATGAAAAGTACTGGCCGTCCATATGAACCGGCGGGGCAGGAGCAAAAATACCGCTCACGCTATCTCGATTCGTCCAATTTACCGCTATATCCCTTTGGCTATGGCCTGAGTTATACCAGCTTTGCCTATTCTGCAGTAACTCTGAGTTCTGCGCAGCTAAGCCCTGAAGGTGAAATTACCGCCTCCGTTACCCTGACCAATACTGGCGATCGCGCTGGTGAAGAGGTAGTGCAGCTGTATATTCAGGACAAAACCGGCTCTGTCACCCGGCCTGTACGTGAACTAAAAGGCTTCGAAAAAGTGCAGCTGGGCGCAAAGGAAAGTAAAACTGTGCAGTTCAGTATCAAAGCAGCCGATTTGGCATTTTATGATCTGAACATGAATTACACGGCAGAAGCCGGTGAGTTTAATGTATTTATCGGTACGGATTCCACCACTATTAATCAGGCCAGTTTTAGGCTTGCTGACACTGTAAAACTGCACTCTGCATTGGTACTGAAACAATCTCAGAGCAGGGTAACCCGATGAACTTATCTGCTTTAGATATCGCTATTTTTATTTGTTATGTCGTGGGTATTACTGCACTGGCATATTGGGTATCAAGAGAAAAAGCGGGTCATCATAAAAATACCAACGATTACTTTCTGGCTGGCAATTCACTGCCGTGGTGGGCGATTGGCGCCTCTTTAATTGCCGCTAACATTTCTGCTGAACAAATCATTGGTATGACCGGTTCTGGTTACAAAATTGGTTTGGCCATTGCCTCTTACGAGTGGATGGCGGCATTGACGTTGATGGTGGTTGGCAAATACTTTTTACCGGTGTTTCTGCAAAAACAAATTTACACTATGCCGCAGTTTCTGGAGCAACGTTACGACCACCGGGTGCGTAAGATCATGGCGTTGTTTTGGCTAGGGGTTTATGTATTTGTTAATCTGACGGCTGTGTTATGGCTTGGTGCTTTAGCGCTGAATACCATTACCGGCGTCAGCATGCAATGGAGCATGCTGTTTCTGGCTTTGTTTTCTATTATCTATTCGCTGTATGGCGGCTTAAAGGCTGTCGCGTTAACCGACGTAGTCCAGGTTGTTCTGCTGGTGTTTGGCGGCCTGATGTTGTCCTGGATAGCAATGGATCTGATAGGGCAGGGTCAGGGCATATTGGCAGGCTTTGAGCGGATGACCGCTGAATTGCCGGAAAAGTTTGACATGATACTCTCTGCAGATAATCCCTACTATGCCGATTTGCCCGGCTTGTCTGTATTGATTGGCGGTATGTGGATCATGAATTTGTCTTACTGGGGCTTTAACCAATACATTATTCAGCGTGCATTAGCGGCAAAAAACCTACGCGAAGCACAAAAAGGCATTGCTTTTGCTGCTTTTCTGAAGTTACTGATGCCGGTCATTGTAGTACTGCCGGGTATAGCGGCAGTACTACTGCTCCCCAATCTGGCTAAAGCTGATCAAGCTTATCCTTCACTAATGACCATGATGCCAGAGGGCTTAAAAGGGTTGATTTTTGCAGCGTTGATTGCAGCTGTGGTGTCATCGTTAGCTTCTATGTGTAACAGCGTGGCAACTATTTTTACCATGGACTTATACGCAAATAAGTACAAAGACAAAAGTCAGCAGCATTATGTACGGATAGGTCGTACGGTCAGCGTAGTCGCGTTGCTACTGGCAATGCTAACCGCTAGGCCATTACTGGGGCAGTTTGAACAAGCCTTTCAATATATTCAGGAATTCACGGGTTTCTTTACACCCGGTATCGTGGTGTTATTTTTGCTTGGCATGTTCTGGAAAAAAACGACCGCAACCGCAGGTCTGGTTGCTGCGCTGGGGTCGGCGGTATTCAGTTTACTATTGAAATTGCTTTGGCCGGCTTTGCCGTTTATGGACAGAGTGGGATTAGTTTTTCTGTTGTGCCTGGCAGCTGCAGTGGTAGTGTCGCTATGGCAACGTCAGGGTGTACAAGCAGATGCAGTCGAGTTGTCTGATGTAAACTTTAAAACTGCTCCTGAATTCAACTGGTCTGCCGTAGCTGTGTTTTTAATTCTGGCAGCGTTGTATATCAGCTGGTGGTAACTGTAAAACACATATTCACCGGAAAATAACGAGGCTGGCACAGGTCATTTTTCGGTGAAGTATTTTTTAGCTGTGGGGTGTAGCCTTGGCAAAACAGCCAAGGCTGGTTAATTCAGTCTCAGACTAGGTATTTAATGGACACTTAATCAGCTTGTGATGCCCATAAGTCATACTCATCGGCTTCTTCAACCACGGCATCAATCACATCACCGGGTTTAACGCTGGTTAAGCCGTTTAAGTACACTGCGCCGTCAATTTCCGGTGCATCGGCGTAGCTGCGGCCAATAGCGCCTTCTTCGTCTACTTCATCAATCAGCACTTTAATGGTTTTACCAATCTTCGCCTGTAAGCGGGCACTGCTAATGGCTTGCTGGGTTTGCATAAAGCGGTGGTAACGGTCTTCCATTACTTCTTCTGCTACCGGATCTGGCAAGTCGTTGGCTTTGGCACCCTCTACCGGGCTGTATTTAAAGCAACCGACGCGATCTAACTGCGCTTCCTTTAACCAGTCGAGCAACATCTGGAAGTCTTCTTCAGTTTCACCGGGGAAGCCCACGATAAAAGTGGAGCGGATGGTTAGTTCCGGGCAGATATCGCGCCATTTTTTAATCCGCTCTAATACGCGGTCAGCCTGGCCGGGGCGTTTCATCAGCTTTAATATGCGCGGGCTGGCATGCTGAAACGGAATATCCAAATACGGCAGTATTTTACCCTGTGCCATCAGCGGGATAATGTCATCTACGTGCGGGTAGGGGTAAACATAGTGCAAGCGTACCCAGATACCCATCTCGCCAAGTGCTTCACACAGTGATTGCATTGAAGTTTTAACCGGCGATCCGTTCCAGAAGCCGGTGCGGTGTTTTACATCTACACCATAAGCGCTGGTGTCTTGTGAAATAATCAGTAGCTCTTTTACGCCGGCATTTTTTAACCGCTGCGCTTCGTCCAGCACTTCGCCAACCGGCCGGCTGACTAAATCACCGCGCATTGACGGAATAATGCAAAAAGTACAACGGTGGTTACAGCCTTCAGAGATTTTTAAATAGGCATAATGCTTCGGCGTTAGTTTAACGCCATGGTCTGGCACCAGCATGGTGAACGGGTCGTATTTAGGCTTAGGCACAAACTCATGCACCTGTTTTAATACATTCTCATAACTGTGCGGGCCGGTAATACCCAGTACATTAGGGTGTACCTGACGGATTTCATCTTCACGGGCGCCTAAACAGCCGGTGACAATCACTTTGCCGTTTTCCGCAAGCGCTTCACCGATGGTTGACAGTGACTCCTGCACCGCGCTGTCGATAAAGCCACAGGTGTTTACTATCACCAGCTCAGCGTCATCGTAAGTAGGCACGATGTTGTAACCCTCGGCTTTAAGCTGAGTAAGAATGCGCTCTGAGTCGACCAGATTTTTCGGACAGCCGAGACTGACAAAACCAATGGTATTGCCTTTACCGTTGCTGGCTTTTACCTGATCGTTCAAGCTTTTGGCAGCGGTATCCAAAGTTGTGGTTTGTGTCGGATCAAAGGTCTGTACTGTCATAGAGTCTCTTAAAGTTGGCTAAGCCGGAAAAAAGTCGGCGGATTATACCTGAATCCGGCTAAAGATACAGAGCAGGCTGTGCAAAAAGTAAACACCTCTGTGAAACTGTTTAGGCCATTAGCTTGACACTTTGTTCCCATTAGACAATATTCAACTAATAGCGTATTGATAACAGATATTAAACATTGATTTCTTGTTGTTGATGCTGGTGCAGCTTAAGTGGTATCAGCAGTACTGTCTTTAATCGTGTTGATGGAGAGGTTTGTGCCTTTATAGACGGCTTTTGCTTTTTTCGTGTTAACCGGTGTGAATGGTTTTAAATTTAATTGTTTCTCCTGTTTTTCGGGCATTGTTCGCAAAAATTTACTTAAAAAAACAGCATGTTGCTATGCGAAGTTGCAGTGACTATTAAAAGGTTGTTCATAACATTATGTCTAAGACTGACAAGAAGCATAAAACATTTCTGCATGACGGTATCGTACTTAAGTTTTTACCGCTCTTGCTCGCGGCTATCAGTGCTATCTGTATATTTGTAGTTGCTCAATCTACCTTGTACTTTTTTGTAGCATCAAGCGTTATGTTTATTATCGGTGGTGTTTTTAGCTGGATATTAAAATATAAAATTGACAGTCTCGGCAGCGCCATGATGCAACAAGCTGAGCAGCAAGCAAAACAAGCCTATAAGCAAGATGTACTGAATTACATCGATAGCTTAAATAGCATTAAAGACGATGTTGCTGGTGTTTGGGCCAGACAGATCGAGACCAGCCGGAACCATAGTGAGCAGTCTATTATCGAGTTAGCGGCACGTTTTCAATCTATCGTTGAAAATCTTGAAGAAACAGTTCGATTATCTGATTCTGGTCAACAAAGTAACGGTCAACCCCATGCAATTGCTGTGTTGCAAAGCAGTTCTGACAGACTATATGCCATGTTGGCATCGTTAAAGGACGCGATGAGCAATCGCGATACTCTGCTACAACAGGTTGGACAACTTGTTAGTTATATTGATGATTTAAAGAATATGGCTACTGCCGTTGCCAATATTGCTGATCAAACTAACTTACTGGCATTAAATGCAGCAATCGAAGCTGCCAGAGCAGGTGAAAGCGGCCGTGGTTTTTCTGTTGTTGCTGCAGAAGTCAGGGTCTTGTCAAATCGCTCCGGTGAAACCGGACGCCGTATCAGTGATACCGTTAATACTATTAGTACCGCTATAGCCGGTGCTTTTTCATCTGCAGAGCGCTTTGCCAGCCAGGATGTGTCCCGTGTCGCCAATGCCGAGAAGGATATCAATACAGTACTGGACGATTTCAGGTTGCTGACAGAGCACTTAAATGCCTCTGCCGATGAATTACGTAATGCAAGTATTAGTATTAAAACTGAAATATCTCAGTCTTTGGTACATTTACAGTTTCAGGACCGGGTAAGTCAGATCCTCAGTCATGTACGCGACAACATTATGTTGTTTCCAACTGCATTTGAACAAAGTGCAACCTTGTTTCAACAGCAAGAGAAGCTAATACCGGTTGACTGGACAGATTTACTGGAAGAGCTTAAACAGTCTTACGCTACTGAAGAAGAGCTGGCAAACCATGGCCAGTCGGCGGGCAACAAGGCAAATAGTGCTGATAGTTCAGATGATATCGTTTTTTTTTAAGGAGACTAATCGGTTATGGCAAAGACTATTATGATAGTGGACGACTCCGCCTCTTTGCGTCAGGTGGTTTCTATCGCACTAAAAGGGGCGGGCTATGATGTTATTGAAGGCTGTGATGGCAAAGATGCGCTAAGCAAGCTAACCGGGCAGAAAGTAAGCCTGATTGTTAGTGATGTGAATATGCCCAATATGGACGGCATTACTATGGTGCAGGAAATTAAGAAGCTACCCGCCTACAAATTTACCCCTATTATCATGCTTACCACTGAATCTTCCGATGGTAAAAAAGCTGCGGGGCAGGCTGCCGGTGCAAAAGCCTGGATGGTTAAACCTTTCAAACCAGAGCAATTGTTAATGGCCGTGTCGAAGCTGGTGCTGCCATAAGAGGACGCACAAAATGAACCGCAGTAAAGAGAATGCTGGCGCGATATTTTGTCCGCAAGGGGATTTAACAATTTACACCGCGCAACAGCAGAAAGAGCAGTTAATGCTGGCAATTAATCGGAATACTATCCAGATTAATTTATCTGAAGTCACGGACATGGACACTGCAGGTTTACAGCTTTTGATATTAGCTAAGCTGGAGTCACTTCGCCGTAACATTCCTTTAATCATTACTGGCCATACCAGAGCCGTGCTTGACGTTATTGAACTGTGTAATTTGTCAGGCTTTTTTGGTGACCCGGTATTTATTCCATCTGATAATGCTGACAAAGGGGCAATATCATGAATATGGAACAGGCATTTCAGACCTTCCTGGCAGAAAGTGCCGAATTACTACAAGATATGGAAGACAAGTTGCTGGGTTTAGAAAACTGCGAGGATGCTACTGAGTCAGTTAACTCTATTTTCCGGGCAGTTCACACTATTAAAGGCTCTGCCGGTTTATTCGGTTTGGATGATATTGTAGCCTTTACCCACGTGGTTGAGAGTGTGTTAGACGATGTGCGCTCAGGTAGCTTCGTGTTAGACGAGCAACTAATTAACTTGCTGCTGCAATGCAAAGACTATATCGGCAAGATGGTTGATTCTATAGAAGGTGAATCAGTATTAATGACTGCTGAAGATTTGCAGTTGCAGCAAGCTCTGACTAACACGTTATCCGGCTATCTGAATAAAGTCCACAGCACATCGCCTGCCACGATGTTAGTTGGCATAAACGAAACTGATGATTACCAAAGTGTGTCAGTGATTGAATCTGACATTACTATAGCTAATGAAAACTGGCACATTTCAGTGTACTTCGGTGTTGATGTCTTACGTAGTGGTATGGACCCCTTATCTTTTCTGCGTTATCTGGCAACATTAGGCACTATCGTACATATTGAAACCGTCACTGACGGCATGCCTTCGCCTGAGGATATGGACGCAGAGAGTTGTTACCTCGGTTATGAAATAAACTTTCACAGCAATGCTACTAAAAACCAGATAGAAGATGTATTTGAGTTTGTACGTGATGATTGCCAGCTAAAAATTCTACCGCCTTATGCCAAGGCCAGCGAATTTATTGCCATAATTGAGAGTATTCAGACGGATGAGTTGAAGCTTGGCGAAATTCTGTTGCGTTGTGGCACCTTAACCCAACGCGAGCTGGATGACCTATTGCACCTACAAACCTCAGTAAAACAGGGGGGGACGCATCGCCTTATAGGCGAAATAGTGGTCGCCGATGGTTTGGCCAGTTCTGAGGTGGTAACCGCTGCACTGCATAAGCAAGCTCAAGGTAAAAAAGCCAAAGAAAAACAAGCGCAAACTGTGCGGGTGGATGCAGAAAAACTGGACCATCTTATCAACCTGATTGGCGAGTTAGTTATTGCCGGTGCAGGGGTAGAGTCTGAAGCCCATTTAACCGGCATTGGCAGTTTAAAAGAGTCGGCACAAACCATGACACGGCTGGTTGAAGAGGTGCGTGAAAGCGCACTGCATTTGCGCATGGTGCAAATTGGTGAAACCTTTAACCGCTTTCAGCGGGTGGTACGCGATGTATCGAAAGAGCTGGGTAAAGATATCGATCTGCAGATTAATGGCGCAGAGACCGAACTGGATAAAACTGTGATTGAAAAAATCAGTGATCCTTTGATGCATCTGGTACGCAATTCTATTGACCACGGTATTGAGTCGCCAGCCCTCAGAGCTGAGCGACATAAGCCTGTAACCGGCAATGTAACGCTAAATGCTTACCATGAGTCTGGCACTATCGTGATTGAAGTCTCAGACGATGGTGGCGGCTTGAATAAGGATAAAATTTTGCAAAAAGCCCGCGCTAATGGTCTGGTTAGCCCGGATACTGAATTGTCGGCACATGAGATTTATCAGTTGATTTTTGAAGCCGGGTTTTCTACCGCAGACGCTGTTAGCAATATCTCTGGCCGTGGTGTTGGTATGGATGTAGTAAGGCGCAATATTGAAGCACTGCGTGGCACCGTTGAGATTGATAGTGAGTACACCGTAGGCACTACAATACGTATTCGGTTACCGCTGACCCTAGCCATTATTGACGGCTTTATGATGAAGGTTGGTGATGTTTTTTATGTGTTGCCGCTTGATATTGTCGAGGAGTGTATTGAACTCAATGCCTGCCACAGTGAGGGGCAAGAGGGCAGACACTATATTAATCTGCGTGGTGAAGTACTGCCGTTTATCCGCCTGGGTGACTATTTTTGCAAATCGCAACGCAAAGCAAAGCGTGAAAACATTGTCGTGATTAAGTATGGCAATTTAAAAGCCGGTTTTGTTGTCGATGAGCTGATGGGCGAGTTTCAGACTGTGATTAAACCGCTAGGGCCGTTGTTTGAGCGTGTGCCAGGTATTAGTGGTTCCACTATTTTAGGTAGTGGTGAAGTGGCGTTAATTTTAGATGCAGCATCGTTAATTCATTTGGTTATGCAACGTGATGGCAAGGCAATGTCAGTGGCTGCTCAGCAGTCTGCTTTACATTAGTTTATATATCAATTTAGCTAGGGCAAATAGTTACACAGGGAGTTTCATCAATGAAAAATTTAAGTGTTAAAGTTAAGCTGACATTGCTAATGGTTATAGCTGTACTGGCGTTAGTTATTATCAGCGCTGTTGGTATGATGGGGTTAAACTCAACAACAAACGCTATTAAAACGATAGGCGAATACCGCATGCCGGCTATGGTGGGATTAAACCAGATGAAAACCGGCCGCACCGCGGCACAGTCTATTATGCGCCGCACCGCCTTTTTTGAAGAAAATTACAAAGCCCATGCCGATTTCAGGCACATCATTGAACAGATAGATACCCGGCTGGCATTATATCAGCAAGGCTATACAGCTTATACGCAATTCCCCCGTAGCCCGCGTGATGAAGAGTTATATAGCCAGTTTATTGTACATCAGGATACCTATGCGAAAGAGGCCAATGATATACGCTCTATTATAGAACGCCTGGGGCGCAATAGTTCTGAAGCTGAGCAAAACGCTTTATTTGTCGAGTTTTATGAAGCCATGCGTATCGTTTTGCCTGCCTATGAGCAATCAGATGCTTTGCTGGATCAGTTATTAGAACTCAACCGCAACTTTGCTTTAGAGGCCGTTGCCTCAGGGGTTGCTGATGCTGACAATGCTAATAGCCGTATGATGATTGTTACAGCAACGGCTTTGGTACTTATGGTTGCTCTTGGGGTTTTTATCGCCCGCAGCACGCTACAGCAATTGGGGGGAGAGCCCAATTATGTTACTGATATCGTACAGCAGGTAGCGAATGGTGATATGACAACCGACATAAGACTGGCAAAAGGCGATACCAGCAGTATGCTGTATGCTTTTAAACAAATGGTCGATAAGTTATCGCAAATTATCAGTGAAGTACGCAGCGCCACAGATAATATTTCCTCAGCCTCTGAGCAGGTGTCCAGCACGGCACAGAGTGTTAGCCAGGCTACCAGTGAGCAGGCTGCCAGTGTGGAAGAAACCAGTGCTGCTGTAGAACAGATGTCGGCTTCGGTTAACCAGAACGCTGATAATGCCAAAGTAACTGACAATATGTCAGCTCAGGCATCGAAACAAGCCAATGAAGGTGGTATTGCTGTGAAGGACACGGTGCAGGCAATGAAGCAGATTGCGGCAAAAATCAGCATTATTGACGATATTGCTTATCAAACCAACTTATTGGCATTAAACGCGGCTATCGAAGCTGCCCGGGCAGGTGAACATGGCAAAGGTTTTGCGGTTGTTGCTGCAGAAGTGCGAAAGCTGGCTGAGCGCAGCCAGGTTGCAGCACAAGAGATAGGCCAGGTTGCCAGCAGCAGTGTTGATTTAGCCGAACGTGCCGGCAGTTTATTGGACCAAATGCTGCCAGCGATCAATAAAACCTCTGATCTGGTCCAGGAAATTGCCGCAGCTTCAAACGAGCAGTCTACCGGGTTATCACAAGTTAATGTTGCTATGACGCAAATGAGCCAAATCACGCAGCAAAATGCCTCAGCTTCAGAAGAACTGGCCGCCACTGCCGAGGAGATGAGCGGGCAGGCAGAGCAGCTACAACAATTGGTGGCGTTTTTTCGGGTTAGTGCTGACAGCGTCTCTGGTGTAAAGCGGCCTAACAATAAGGCGTCACCAAGCGCCAGAAAATCAACTCAGGCAAAGCCCGGCACCAATGAAGCTGAGTTTGTGCGCTTCTAGGGAGAATGGCTATGACTAATCTGGTAAAAGCAGAGCGTGCCCTGACAACACAAAAAGTCCGCGAGGAGGAGAGCCAGTATCTGACTTTTCTGCTGGGCAAAGAAATGTTTGCCATAGGTATTTTGAGTATTAAAGAAATCATTGAGTATGGTCAGGTAACCTCAGTGCCGATGATGCCAAGCTTTGTGCGAGGCGTAATAAACCTACGTGGCCAGGTTGTGCCGGTTATTGATCTTCAGGCTCGTTTTGGCCGGCCAAGTTCGTTGGTGGGCAAACGCAGTTGTGTGGTGATTATTGAAATTCGGTTATCACCAGAGCAAGAGCAGCATGTGATAGGTGTTCTTGTTGACTCGGTATCTGAAGTTCTGGCAATAGCACCGGCGCAAATTGAAAAGGCGCCACAGTTCGGTGCTAAATTACGGCCTGATTTTATCTCAGGAATGGGGAAAGTAGACGATAAGTTTGTCATTATTCTTAACGTTGAAAAAGTACTTTCGGTAGATGAGCTATCGGCACTGACGGAACGCGTAGAAGATAGTCGGCAGGATTAACTGTGCAGTCTTACTGGGATAGCCAAAAGGATTATTTGTGAGCGCTACAGAATTAAGCGATCGTGAATTTGCTCAGTTTCAAACCATGTTGTACGACATTGCAGGGATCAGCTTGTCCGGTGCGAAGAAACCGCTGGTTGCCGGGCGTTTAGCAAAACGCTTACGGGAGTATCAGCTAACTAGTTTTAGTCAGTATCTGGCGTTGCTTGCTAAAAAAGAATACCGGCACGAAATTCAGACGGCGATAGATTTACTGACCACCAATGAAACCTATTTTTTTCGTGAACCCAATCATTTTTCATTTTTAAAAACGCTGTTGCAGTCGCAAAGCCGGGGGCCAGGTAGTTTTCGGGTATGGAGTGCGGCGTCTTCATCAGGCCAGGAGCCCTACAGTATTGCCATGGTGTTGCAGGAATGCTTGGAAGGGCGCAACTGGGAAGTGCTGGCATCTGATATCAGCACCCGGGTATTAGATGCAGCCAGAACAGGTCAGTACCCCATTGCGCAGACCGATAATATTGCCCGGCATTATTTAACGGATTATTGCCTTAAAGGCATTGGCTCGCAGGCTGGAACCTTTATTGTTGACAGGTTGCTGCGCGACAAAGTGCAGTTTTTCCATTGTAATTTGAATGCAAAGCTACCAGACGTTGGCCTATTCGATATTATTTTTTTGCGCAACGTAATGATTTACTTTGATGCTGATACAAAACGCCAGGTGGTAAGCCGGCTACAAGCGGTGCTTAAACCCGGAGGTTTTTTATTTATTGGTCATAGCGAAAGCTTGCAGGGCATTAACAGTGAGCTGAAAATGATCGTGCCGGCTGTGTTTCAGAAGCCGAAAACGTGACAGCAATAATGAAGTGCGTCCCTGTTAAGGTGCTGATGCCGGGCGAATATCAATTTTCTGTGCAGCCGTTACGTATTCAAACTCTGCTGGGCTCTTGTGTAGCAATGATATTTTGGCATCCGAAAAAGCGTATTGGTGGCATGTGTCACTACGTACTGCCAAGCAGAAACTGCAACACTGGTAATGATGCCCGCTACGCCGATGAATTTATGCGTATTTTGCTAACAGAAATAGACAGGCACGGTACCAGCCCGCGCGAGTATCAGGTAAGGTTATTCGGGGCTGCCAATATGTTCAGACAACTCAAAACGACCTGCACGGATATTGAACCTGAATACAGCCAACATAGTGAGCTGTGTCAAAACTGCGCTAATGTGTCATGTCGCAACCGTATTGCCGCCATTAATGAGACACGTAAATACGGCTTCACGGTGGTTGAAGCCGACTTAGGCGGCACTGTGTACCGTTATGTCAACTTTATGGTTGAAACCGGCGAGACTGCGGTAAGAAAAGCACAACTGGTGGCATTGTTATGAGTGTCTTACCATGAAAAAAATTAACGTCATTATTGTTGATGACTCTGCAGTGGTGCGGCAGGTGTTAAGTGCCAAGTTAGCTGAAAACCCAAGAATAAATGTGCTTGATGTTGCCGCCGATCCGATTTATGCGTTGGACAAAATGCAAAAACAGTGGCCGGACGTCATAGTGCTGGACGTTGAAATGCCGCGGATGGATGGCATCAGTTTTTTACGTAAAATTATGGCCGAGCGGCCTACACCGGTGGTTATTTGCTCCACATTAACCGAAAAAGGCGCAGAAACCTCTTTGCAGGCACTGGCAGCCGGTGCCGTCAGTATTGTCACCAAACCTAAAATGGGTCTGAAAAAGTTTCTGGAAGACTCAAGTTCCGATATTGTCTCTGCGGTGATTGGCGCTTCACAAGCGCGTTTAAACAGACTTACTGCAGCGCCAGCAGAGCCATTGAGGGCGAAGCAAAAGCTTACTGCAGATGCTATGTTAACCGCATCTGGCAGCGCCATGACACAAACCACGGAACGGTTAGTGGCAATGGGTACCTCTACCGGTGGCACCCAAGCATTGGAAGCGGTGTTATCCCGACTCCCCCGGGTTTGCCCTGGCATTGTGATAGTACAACATATGCCGGAGAAATTTACTGCAGCCTTTGCCCAGCGTTTAAACGGTATTTGTGAAATTGAAGTACTTGAGGCCACGCACGGCATGCGGGTGATACCCGGACGGGCTTTAATTGCTCCGGGTGGCAAACATATGCTGCTAAAGCGTAGTGGCGCGCAATACTATGTGGATGTCATCGCCGGGCCTTTGGTTAACAGGCATATCCCG
The DNA here is from genome assembly GCF_022436675.1 of Rheinheimera hassiensis. GTDB lineage: Bacteria > Pseudomonadota > Gammaproteobacteria > Enterobacterales > Alteromonadaceae > Alishewanella > Alishewanella hassiensis. The sequence goes on from NZ_JAKUJZ010000002.1 coordinate 511,350, forward strand.
TCGGTAGATGTGTTGTTTCGCTCTGTAGCGAAGACAGCAGGGAAAAACGCGCTTGGCATCATCATGACAGGCATGGGCGACGATGGCGCTTTAGGTTTATTGGAAATGCGTCAGGCCAGCGCCTACACTATAGCTCAGGATGAAGCCTCTTGTGTGGTCTTTGGCATGCCGAAAGAGGCGATAAAACGTGATGCTGTTGAGCAGGTAATGCCGTTATCAGAGATAGCGAAAGCGATAATAAAGTGGTAATAAAACAACATAGAAGCCACTATGAGCTTGTTAGGAATATCAAAATCTTAAGCCGCAGCTGTTGTACAGCAACTATTGCAAATGGGATCCTGTTTACGCACTATTTATTGTCGCTATCCGGCATCCTCATATTTTTCGTGCGCGGTTTACGCGAAAAAAGTGCGAAGCAAACGCCAGCGTTAGTTTTTTCCGCAGCGAGAAACCCGGTGTTAGCCACAGTTGTTTAAGCAGTGTTCTGAACTGCTGTTCAAAGGTCACTGGCAGTGCTTTAACTGCCGGGTTGTTGAGTTGTAAGCTGTAAAACAAATAAGCCAGATTTAACAATAAGATATTGCGCCAGCGTGCGGGCATGGCTGGGTAAAAAGTGCCTTGCTGCAAGCCGGTGAAAAACTGCTGTAATTGCAGTTGCTGCTCTGGTTTAACATTAAACGATGCGCTTGAGCTGTGTTCACGGTAGCCGTAAAGCGGTAAACGTAAATGAAACAGCTGAAACGCTTGTTGGTACAAAGTGGGTATTGCCATAACGTCTTCGCAAAATGCGATGCCAGAGGGGAAATTAAAATCCGGTGCTATCGCTTTACGATATATTCTTAACCAGGGAAACCAGCGGTTCGATTGAAATACAGCAATAGCAATGTCACTAACCTTGTGCTTGCCAGCTTTGTGGCGCATGTAGTGTGGTTTGGCAGATGGTAGGGCAGATATATCGCTAAAACGTTTATAGCCTATTTCAATCAGATCAGGCTGATGCTGTGCAATAACGTTCAGTAACTGAGGTATGTAGCCGGGCAGGATCACATCATCAGCGTCAAGAAAGCCAATATAGCAACCTGTACTGTGGGCAATGCCCAGATTTCTGGCCACGCTCACGCCACTATTGGGCTGTACCAGTAGTAGGTAGTTGCCGGGCTTAGTCGATGTGGCAATATGCTGTTGCGCTAATTCAATGCTGTTATCTGTTGCGCCGTCACACACTAAAACTACCTGTACCGCATCTGTTAACTGTGTTTCAACCGACACTAATAATTGACCAAAATAATCTGCAGCGTTGTAAAACGGTACAACAAGAGACAACAAAACCTGCGATTGCATATATATCACCTGGTAACTTACCGCGAGGCCTCTAGTTTATCAGTAGTTAAAGCGGATAAAGTAGAGCTTTTATAGTTAGTTACTAATAGTCACAAAGCAGTCTTTTTGTTTGAATTTTATGCGGCATCGTATCAGGGGCGTCTTTTTTACCAAATTCACCGCAACTTGGCAGATCTGGTTAATACTGTTAGTTGTATTGCTAACCTAAACCGCAAACTTACAGGAGAGAATATGATTAACGCATACGCCGCACTGGAAGCCAACAGTAAACTGGTACCCTGGCAATATGAACCGGGTACGTTGGGCCGCGATGATGTAGAAATAGAGGTGGATTACTGTGGGATCTGCCATTCAGATGTGTCGATGTTAAATAATGAATGGGGCATGTCAGCCTACCCGCTGGTTGCCGGCCATGAAGTAGTGGGCCGCATCAGTGCTGTGGGGGAAGCGGTAAGCCATCTTAACATCGGGCAAGTTGTGGGGCTGGGTTGGCACTCAGATTATTGCAAGGTGTGCAGCAGCTGCGGTAGCGGTGACCATAACCTGTGCAATAAGGCGCAAGGCACTATCGTAGGCCACCATGGCGGTTTTGCCGATAAAGTGCGTGCTAACGCAGCCAGTGTTGTTGCGCTACCTCAGGGAATGGATGCCAAAACGGCCGGGCCGCTGTTTTGCGGCGGTATTACCGTATTTAACCCATTGGTGCAGTTTGATATAAAACCTACCGATAAAGTGGCCGTAATTGGTATTGGCGGGCTTGGCCATATCGCGCTGCAGTTTTTACGGGCCTGGGGTTGTGACGTAACGGCTTTTACTTCCAGTGACAGTAAAACAGAGGAGGCCAAAACGCTGGGTGCGCATCGATGTATTAATTCACGTAATAATGCGGAGATAGAGCAGGCAGCAGATCGCTTTGATTTAATTATCTCTACCGTGAATGTGGCGCTGGACTGGAATTTATATCTGTCGACATTAAAGCCAAAAGGCCGGCTGCACTTTGTTGGCGCTACATTAGAGCCATTGAATATCGGCGTATTTGGCCTGATTATGGCCCAGCGTTCTGTGTCTGGCTCACCGGTAGGCAGCCCTGCAACTATTGCTAAAATGCTGGAGTTTGCCGTGCAGCATGATATTAAGCCGGTAGTAGAAATGTTTAAGTTTGAGCAAATAAATGAAGCGTTAGAACATTTAAAAAGCGGTAAAGCACGTTATCGCATTGTGTTGGAGCGCTAAAACGGTGCACAAGTGTTAACGCATCAAACAAGCCCCAACCAAAAAATGCAAAGCGCCGGGTGATTGCCCGGCGCTTTGCATTACGCGTTAAACTTTATATGGCATAGCGCCCAGGTAGTCTTTTTTGCCGACATCAACACCATTGTGACGCAAAATGGCGTAGGTAGTGGTGATATGGAAATACAGATTCGGCATAACATGCTGGATTAAAAACTCATAACCGCTCAGGTATTTACCTTCCCAGCGTGGTTGAGTGATTTTTTGCGTGTCACCATGGATAAAATCGGCCTCTGTAAAGCTGGCCAGATATGCCACCGTATCACTGATACGTTTTTGTAATTGCGCTAATGTGGTTTCATCATCGGCATGCTTGGGGGCGCTGTCTGTTTTGCCGGTGATTCGGGCGGCACCAAGCTTGGCGGTATCACAGGCAATTTGCACCTGACGGATCAGATGAAATTGATCCGGCGCTAAACGCGAGTTCAGTAAAACCGCGACATCAATTTTTTTACTTTCGGCAAAGGTGGCAGCTTTATCAAGGATGGCGCTTAAATTCTGTAGCATTTTGCTAGATTGCACTACGGTAATATCGTAAAACATGGGTTAACCCTCTAAGTTGGTTGAAACTGTTTAGTTGGAGCTGGTTGGTTGAGTCTTGTCGGCTGAGAATGCGTTGCAACATAGTTGGGGCTTAAAGCCGGGTTTAACAATAGCGGCGCTAAAATAGTTAGCGCCGCAGCAAATGTTAAGCCGTGCGAGTAGTTGTGTTAGCAGCTGTGTTTGCGGTGCACCAGTTTATACAATAAGGGGAGCAGCAGTAACGTAAGCACAGTAGCTGAAATAATACCGCCTATTACCACTGTTGCCAGCGGGCGCTGAACTTCTGCTCCGGCGCCTGTGTTAAACGCCATAGGGATAAAGCCTAAACTGGCCACCAAAGCGGTCATCAGCACCGGCCTTAAACGCATAATAGCACCTTGCGTAATGGCATCTTGCAATACTGCGCCTTGTTCACGCAGCTGTTTAATCATCGCCAGCATGACCACGCCGTTTAGCACCGCTATGCCAGATAGCGCAATAAAACCTACTGCAGCAGAGATAGACAGCGGCATATCGCGCAGCATCAGTGCACCCAGCCCGCCGGTTAAGGCCAGCGGTATGCCGCTAAATACAATAGCGGCATCTTTTGCACTGCCAAGTGCGCTAAACAGCAAGCCAAAAATAAGCAGTAATGTCAGCGGCACCAGCCATGCCAGCCGGGCAGAGGCCGATTGCAACTGCTCAAAACTGCCGCCGTAGTCGAGCCAGTATCCGGCCGGGAGTATAAGCTGGGTATTCATAACCTGACGGGTTTGTGCAATAAAGCTGCCCAAATCGCGCCCGGCGATATTGGCGCTGACGACAATATTGCGCTTACCGCTTTCGCGGTTGATCTGATTGGGTGAGTTAATTTCATTAAAATGGCTGATCTCGCCCAGCGGCACATAGGTTAGTTCAGTTCCGGTATCGGGCAGAGCAACCGGTAACCGCTTTAATTGTTGCGGATCTGAGCGGATATTGTCAGCTAACCGCAGCACCAGCGCAAACGCCTTATCGCCTTCATAAATATGCCCCAGCTGCAGGCCACCGATAGCAGTTTGGATGGTCTGCTGCACCGTAGCGACGTCTATTCCCAGTAGTGCCAAATGGTTGCGCTCGGGTTCAATCGACAGCATAGGTAAGCCAGAGGCTTGTTCCATACGCACATCTTTCGCACCGGCAATATTACTGAGCAGCACCGTTGCCGCTTCTGCAGCTTTAGTCAACTCCGTTAAATCATCACCGTAAATACGCACAGCAACATCGGCTCGTACACCGGCGATAAGCTCGTTAAAGCGCATTTGTATCGGTTGGGTAAATTCATAATTATTACCCGGAATCGCTTGTGCTATCTTGCGCAGTTGTTCTGTTAAAGTGGCTTTGCTCAAATTAGGATCCGGCCAGGCCGATTGTGGTTTTAATATCACAAAGGTATCGGCGACATTCGGTGGCATAGGATCGGTGGCGATTTCTGCGGTACCAATTTTAGAAAATACATGCTTAACTTGTGGCATAGCAGCAATTTCACGCTCCAGCAGCAACTGCATTTGCAGTGACTGCGACAAACTGGTGCCAGGTATACGAAGCGCATGCAGTGCGATATCGCCCTCATCCAGCTGTGGCATAAACTCACTGCCAAGCTTGCTGCCCTGCCAGAAAACCAGCGCAACCAGCAGCAGTGCCGAAGCAATAACCGGCAAAGGATGGCGCAAAGTGCTGCTTAGTAAGCGCGAGTAACCACGTTTTAATATCCGCATTAAGCCTGAATCCTGTTCAGTTACTTTACCGCGGATAAAAATGGCAATGGCTGCCGGGACAAAGCTGATAGCCAGTAGCACAGCACCCGCCAGTGCGGCAATAACCGTAAAGGCCATAGGGTGAAACATTTTGCCTTCAACACCGCTTAAGGCAAATACAGGCAAAAACACCAGCATAATAATCAGTACACCAAATACCGCCGGAGTGAACACTTCCCGTGTGGCCAGATACACCTCGGCTAAACGCTCTTGTAGCGTTAATAAACGGCCATGGCGGTGCTGCGCCAGGCCTAAACGACGCAGACAGTTTTCGCTGACGATAACGGCACCGTCGACAATTAAGCCAAAGTCTATTGCGCCTAAGCTCATCAGATTACCGCTGACTTTATTCAGTGCCATACCACTGATGGCAAACAGCAGGCTAAGAGGAATAACCAGTGCGGTAATAAGCGCCGCGCGGATATTACCCAAAAAGATAAACAACACCACGATAACCAGCACGGCACCTTCAAACAGGTTTTTTTGCACGGTGGCAATGGTTTTATCTACCAAAGTGGTGCGGTTATATACCGGGTAAGCCTGAACACCCTCTGGCAGGCGCAGGTTTATGTCATTCAGCTTAGCTGCTACGGCTCTGGATACTGTTCTGCTGTTTTCACCCATTAACATAAACACTGTGCCCAGCACGGTTTCTTCACCGTTCAGGCTGGCTGCGCCGGTGCGCAGTTCTTTACCATACATAACGTCTGCCACATCACTCAGCCGCACCGGGGCATCGTCCCGCTTGGCAATAACCAGCTCGCCGATATCATTCAGGCTTGTAAACTGGCCGGGGGAGCGAACCAGCCATTGCTCACCACGCTGCTCAATATAACCGGCGCCGACATTGCTGTTGTTACGCTGCAGGGCTGTAGCGATATCATCCAGGGTTAGTTTAAAAGCCAGTAACCGCGCCGGATCGGGTGCTACCTGATACTGGCGCTGGTATCCGCCGATAGCATTAACCTCAGTTACGCCTTTTACTTTGACCAGCTGCGGTTTTATCTGCCAGTCTTGTATCGTGCGTAAGTCTTCCGCGTTGTACGGCTTGCCCTCTGCGGTACGTGCATCTGCACTGGCGCTAACCGAGTACATAAATATTTCGCCCAGCCCGCTGGTTATCGGGCCAAGGCTGGCCTGGCTGTCGGTGGGCAGGTTATCGCGCACACTTTGCAGCCGCTCCGAAACTTGCTGGCGGGCCCAGTAAATGTCGGTGCCTTCATCAAATACCACGGTAACCTGCGACATGCCATAACGTGATAACGAGCGGCTATATTGCAGTTTTGGCAGGCCAGCCATGGCGTTTTCAATAATGATGGTAAGGCGTTGCTCGGTCTCCAGAGGCGAATAACCCGGTGCTGAGGTATTAATTTGCACCTGAACATTGGTGATATCTGGTACGGCATCCATCGGCAGTTTTTGTGCCTGCCATAAACCCGCTATTGCCAGCAGCAGGGTAAGCAGCAATACCAGATAGCGCCGCTGCAACGCCTGTTTTAGGATCAAATCAATCATGGTGTGCTCCTAATGCTGGTGGCTTGCGCCAGATTTTAGTAAATCGGCTTTAAGAACAAAGCTGTTAGCACTGGCATATTCGCTACCAGCCTCCAGCCCGGTGAGCACCTCGATATAGTCATCATCCTCGCGGCCCAGTGTCAGCTTATGTACTTCAAAGCTGTCACCGTGGCGCACAAATACTGCAGGCTGATTATCAATGCGTTGCAGGGCGCTTTTCTTAATTGCAACCGCAACCTTAAGTTCTGCCGTATGGATAGCTGCTTTAATATGCATGCCAGGGCGCCAGTAACCGTCGTCATTGTTAATAAGGGCGCGGGCACGGGCGATATGGCCTTCGGTCATTTGTGCTGAGATATAGCTGATCGTGCCGATGGCTGCTTTGGCCTGATGCAAGCTGAAAACACTAACCAGCATATCCGGTTTTAACTGCGCAATATCAGATGGAAAGGCTGACAACTCTGCATAAACTTTGCTGTAGTTGGCAATCTCCAGCAGGGGCTCATCGCGGATCAGTTCGCCGTCATTTAAATAGCGCCGGGTAACCACACCGGCCAGCGGAGCATGCAGCTGATAGGTTTTTAAACTGCTAAGGTTGGTCAGGTTGGCCAATAATTGGCCTTTGCTGACATTATCACCTTGCTTTACCAGCACCTTATCCAGCACAGCAGCGTAGGGGGCTTTAACTGCTGCTTGCTGCTCTGGCACCGTGGTGATAACACCATACAGGTGAATTTTTTGTACCAGCGCTGTGGCTGCTGCCGTTTCAGTGCTGATTTGGTTTAGCGTTAGCATACGCTCGCTGATCTTTAGCGGTGGCTCATCGCTATGTTCATGCTCATCGCCATGTTCATCGTTGTGTTCGTCACTGTCATCATGCTCGCGGCTATCATCATGTTTATCGTATCGCGAGTCATTCTGTGTCTGGGCGGAGCCATGACTGCTATGTAGCGCTGCAGCGGCATTTGTCTGTAAACCAAGTAGATTAGTCGCCAACAAAACCAGCCAGATAACAACAGACAAGCGCGGTGTTTTTAATGGTTTTACGGTAAGTTGTTGCATTATTCATTCTCCATTGCTGGTAATGGCACAGGGCCGGATAACGCCATCGGTTGTCCCGTCAGGCGTTCCAGCTCAAGTAAGATCAGATGAAAGCGGCTCTGGCTTTCAAGCAGCTCCAGGTTGGCTTGCGCCAGTTCTTCATCAGCGGCCAACACACTGAGTAAATCAATCTGGCCTTGCTGATAGCCTGCGGTGCTGGTTGTCAGCAAATGCCCGGCTTGTGGCAGCAGTTGGTTGGCAATAGCCGCTATGACCGAGCGCAAGGTGTTTAGCTGCAGCAGGTAATGCTTTAGCAACAAGTTCAGCTCGGTATGGTTAAGCTGCTGTTGTGTTGCTGCCAGTTCCTGCTCTGCCTGTGCTGTCAGCCGGCTAGATTTGCTGGTGGCAGCACTGTATAGCGGCATACTGAACCCCAATACCAGCGAGGTATCGTTCTGGGCTTCATTACGCTTTACCCCGGCAGATAAGGTGATATCGGCTTTGCTGTCAGCTTCGGCTTGCTGCAAGCGGCTTTGGGCTAACCGTTGCCGGGTAAGGTAGCGGTTGGTCAGTGGGCTGCGTTGCAGACGGGTTTGCAGTTCGGCTAACCCCGGTAGCAGGGGCAGGGTAGAGAGGTTACCTGTTACGGCGCTAAAATCAGGCTCGGCATTCCAGCGCGCCGCCAGCTGATAACGTTGCAGCTCAAGCTGTTGATCTAATGTTGTTAGTGCAATCTTGCTACGCAACAGTTTCAGCTTAATGCGGCTGATATCTGCTTCATGCAGGTTGCTGGCTTTGCTGCGCTCCAGTGCGGTGTTAAGCAAAGCTGTTTCGCGGCCAATTTTTTGCTCTGTCAGTAGCCTTTGCTGCTGCAAATGCAGTAGCTGAATATATTGCCCGGTAGTATCCGCCAGCACATCAAGGCGGACTAATTCGTAGTCATCTTGCTGCAACTGAGACTGCCAGCCGGCAACATCGAGCCTGCGCTGGCGTTTACTGCCCAGTTCAATCTGCTGGCTTAAACTTAACGTCAGTTCAGCACCGGCCAGGCCTCGGTTGTCGCCACTGCCGAGAATATTTTCAACCGCAACATTCAGTTGTGGTACAGGGCGGTTGCCTGCCTGTAACAGGTTAGCTTCGGCAATTCGTTGTTGATAAGGATAGGCTTGCAGCACTGAGCTGCGCTGCAATGTGTGTTGTAATGCCTGTTGCAATGACAACGGTTCGGCATTTGCATTCAGTTCAGCGTTTGCGCTTAGCCCGGCGTTTGCGCTTATTTCTGCGTTTGCACTTAGGCAATAGCCGGTAACTGCCAGCAAGATGGGCAGCGTAAATCTCATACACATAGGTATGCTCCTGTTAGTTCAAATTAAAGTGAAAAACGAACAGGATTAAACGTTAGGAGGCGGTACCGGAGGGCTGTAACTGATGGTTTGGCAACTGCGGTTTGTGCCGGTGATGGCAACGCTGCTGAAATTAAGCAGCTCAACACCCTGTAAAAAGGCAATATGACAACTTACATGCGCATGCGGGCTGTGCTGATCTGTATCATCGCTGTGGTTGTTGTCGCTGAGGTTTGTATTACTGAGTTTGCTGTCGGTATGATTATCGGTCAGGTTGGTATAGGAGTGAGTATGATCCGGCAAATGCACAACCATAGCATCGCACGCCACGACAGCGTGGTTCAGCATGATTGCCAGCAGAATAATCAAACCTATGGTTTTGCGCAGCATAACACCCTCAATAACAAGGTGTTCATAGTAGCGTGTTGTTGCGCTATCAACAAGCGCCACGTGGCCTTAGCTTTCACGGTACTTGCCGGCGCTGTGGTCTAGCGATATTTTCGCTGGGCTTTACGCTTACGCTCAGCTTCACGTTCGGCTTTTTCTTTAGCTTTAGCGCCTTCTTCAGCTTTGGCGTCAATTTGTTCCTGGCTGACCATTTCCGGTGTTTCCAGGGTTATCGGGCCCAGATTGCCAGCGCGCAGTTCAGTAATTAATATGCTGCCGGCTTTTTCCAAATCCACGATCCCGCCTTTGCGCATTGCGCCGCGTTTAACACCAATGGCATCCATCAGGGCTAAATCGTTTTCTGGCAGTTCGGTTAAGCCAAAACGTTGCATTACTGCCTGAGGGTAGGTTTTTAACAGATAATCGGCAGCAAACATGGCTATATCGGCATAATCAAACACGGTATCTTTTATTGCGCCGGTAACCGCTAAGCGATAACCACAGGTAGGCGGGCTGAGCTTGGGCCATAAAAAGCCCGGTGTGTCGGTTAAAATAACATTATTTTCCAGCTTAATGCGCTGCTGCATTTTTGTCACGCCGGCTTCGTTACCTGTTTTGGCAATGGTACGCCCGGCAAGGGTATTAATTAAGGTCGATTTACCGACGTTAGGAATACCCATTATCATTGCCCGTGCTGCACGGATATCCAGATTACGCTCTGGCAGCATGTCGTTACACAGTTGCAGCAACGCCCTGATTTGCTCCGGGTTTTGCTGGCTGATCGGAATAGCTTTTACGCCGGCCTGTTGCTCAAAATGTTCAACCCAGCGCCGGGTTAGTACCGGATCGGCTAAATCGGCTTTGTTCAGCACTTTAATGCAGGGCGTGTTACCACGTAACTGTGGCACCAAAGGGTTTTCGCTGGAGAAGGGAATTCGGGCATCGAGCATTTCGATAATTATATCGACCTGCGGCATCACTTCAGCGATTTCTTTACGGGCTTTGTGCATATGGCCCGGGAACCAGTTAATAGACATCCGTTACAACCTTAAAATAGCAAATGGCAGGCAGTGGCAGCCATATAGCAAAAGCACCCACTGTTTTAGTGGGCGCTGCTATGATAGCGCAAAATGAATAGCTCAAAAATGGTAAAAGCTATGTTAGTGCAGTACGAACTGATAAAAACTCAGCACAGAAAGTGGTGCCAGCAGGGCTGAATAACAGGCAACACCGGGCAACTTAACAATGCCAAGGTTGCGAAATAACAATAATAGCTGGTACAGCCCCAGCAAAGGCGGCACTAGTGTTATCCAGACAGTACCGGCCAGAGAAGGAAACAACCAGCTTAAAGCTGGTGCGCAACTGCTGGCAACAACCAGTAATGCCACTAACAGTAAGTAGTGCTTGGCACTAAATTCCGGTAAAGGGCTCAGATTTTCCATTTTGCTCTGTAATATTTCAGGTTGGTATAGGTACTATAGAAAAACAATTTGTTATATACCCGCACTGTTTTGTTTAAATATGTAATACGGTCGCAAGCTTAGGCATTTACGCCTGCTTTAGCAATACATTTGTAGCAATTTTTTTACTATAGAGGCCCGTTTGCCTGGCATTATTCCGCAGCGGGAGGATCAAACCGGCGGATCTGCAAAATAATGCCTAGGTGAGGGTGGTCCAGATAATGTATCTCACCGCTGATCACCCGCCGGCTCTGCCGCACATAAACGGTATTTAGCTTATCTGCCGACGGAATACGCAGATTAAATTCGGTGTTAACAAATAAATAGTGATCCAGATGTAGCTTAAATAAGCCATCAAGCTGCCACACCTGGTCCGGTAAGCTACTGAGGCTTTGTTGCTCTGGCGCAATGGCTGGCAGTTGCTCACCAGCAGGTGGCGGTAGTTGGCTGTTAGCACTAAGTTGTTGTAGCAATGTATCAATTTGGCTTAGCAGTTGGGTATCGCTGCCAGTGTCGGTCAGGGAATAGCTTGGCGTGTTGCTGGTTAACGCGGCATCAGCAGTTGCTACTAGCGAATTGCGTGGCTGGCCCCAGTAGTCGAATTGTTGCGAGAAGTTTTTTCCGGCAAACCAGCGGCTGGCTATGGCGCGCCGCTCTGTTACCGGGGCCTGGCGCCAACTGGTGTGCAGTAGCAGTGACATGCCGGCCTGACGGTTAATTTTTTGGGCAATATCGCGCAGCTGCAGAGCGCTGTCATCAGCCAGATAAGGCGTATTCTGATGCTCGCCACGGCCGGTAATAGAGGCTGGCAGTTGTAACGGATAGGCTACTTTATTAATGGTATTACGTGGTTGAAACAGGTTGTATTGTTGCCACGGTTTTACTTGCGGCTCAAAAATACACATTGTTTGTGAGCGCAGCGGCATTAGCTTAAATTCGCTGGCAAAGCCGGTATCCTGTGGGCACAGCGGCAGTTCAGACAGTAAATTGGCGATGTCTGGCTGATAGCGCGGGGTTAACAAATCATAAGCACGGCCGGGTTTAATCGCTTTAACGCTGTCGCCAAAGGTTTCCTGGATCGCTGCACCGGGTGTCTGGCTGAACACCAGCATTTCCACCTCAAACCAGCGTTGTTGCTGAGCGCTTAGCGGGCTAGTTAGTAAAACACTGCTTAACAGGCAATACTTCAGGGCTTTAATCATTTGCTTACCTTATGTCGGGCAAAGTCAGACAGCATGTTTTCTATCAGGCTTAAACGTGCTTTGCTGTCATCTGTATTAATACTAAACCGCAGTTTCTGGCCGCCTTCAAGCTTGAAAATGCGCGACTGCTTTTGGATAAGTTCGATAATATAGCCGGGTGATACGGCGGTTCTGTCGCTGAATTCTATCACACCGCCTTTATTACTGGCTTCAATGCGGCGAATACCCAGCAGCTCTGCCTGTAGTTTAAACTCAGACAATGCTACCAGATTTTTTGCCGCATCGGGCAGTAAACCGAAGCGGTCAATCAGTTCTACCTGTACTTCATCCAGCTCGTCGGTACTGCGGGCAGATGCCAGCTTTTTATAGCAGGATAACCGCAGGTTTACATCGGGTATGTAGCTGTCTGGCAATAAGGCCGGGATACGCAATTCAATCTCCGTTTGCTGGCTTAGCATGGCATCCAGGCTGGGCTCACGGCCATTTTTTAGCGCATTAACCGCTTGTTCCAGCATATCCATATACAGGCTAAAGCCCACAGATTCAATCTGGCCGCTTTGTTCATCGCCCAGCAGTTCGCCAGCGCCACGAATTTCCAGATCATGTGTTGCCAGCGCAAAGCCGGCGCCTAAATCTTCCAGGCTGGCGATTGCCTCCAGGCGTTTTTCGGCATCTTTGGTTAAGCGTTTTGGCGGTGGCGTGAGTAAATAGGCATAAGCTTGATGGTGTGAGCGGCCAACCCGGCCCCGTAGCTGATGCAACTGTGCCAGGCCGAAATTATCCGCCCGGTTAATGATAATGGTATTGGCGGTAGGCACGTCGATACCGGTTTCAATAATGGTAGAGCAGAGTAAGACGTTAAAACGCTGATGGTAAAAATCAGACATGATTTGTTCAAGTTCGCGCTCACGCATCTGGCCATGTGCTATACCGATCAGCGCCTCTGGCAGTAGCTCAGCTAAATCGGCAGCGGCTTTTTCAATGCTGGCTACGTCGTTATGCAGAAAATACACCTGGCCGCCGCGCAGAATTTCGCGCATTACTGCTTCCCGGATCAAGCCGCTTTCGTACTGGCGCACAAAGGTTTTTACGGCCAGGCGCCGCGCCGGTGGCGTGGCAATAATGGATAAATCCCGCATACCCGACATCGACATATTCAGCGTACGCGGAATAGGCGTGGCCGTTAGCGTAAGAATATCGATATCTGCGCGCAGTGCTTTGATTTTTTCTTTCTGGCGTACACCAAAGCGGTGCTCTTCATCTACAATCAGCAGGCCCAGATCATGCAGTTTTATATCGTCCTGCAACAATTTGTGGGTGCCAATCAGAATATCCACTTTGCCATTTTTCACATCGGCCAGAATGGCTTTTTGCTCTTTTGCGCTGACAAAGCGTGATAATACTTCTACCCGTACCGGCCAATTAGCAAAACGGTCTTTAAAGTTTTCAAAGTGTTGCTGCGCCAGCAGTGTAGTGGGTACCAGAATAGCCACCTGTTTGCCGTCGTTCACCGCCACGAAGGCACCACGCATGGCCACTTCGGTTTTACCAAAACCAACATCACCACATACCAGCCGGTCCATCGGTTGCGGGCTTTGCATATCACGCAGCACGGCATCGATGGCATCTTGCTGATCGGCGGTTTCTTCAAACGGGAAGCTGTCAGCAAAAGACAGATACTGCTGTTCATCTAAAGCAAAGGCGTAGCCTTTATGCGCAGCACGCTGAGCATAAACATCGAGTAACTCTGCAGCCACATCACGCACTTTTTCGGCGGCTTTACGGCGGGATTTTTCCCAGGTGTCATTACCCAGCTTATGCAGCGGTGCATGCTCGGCGTCACTGCCACTGTAGCGGCTGAGTAAATGTAAAGAGGTAACCGGCACATACAACTTGCTGCTACCGGAATATTCAATGGTAACAAATTCGGCGCTGATACCGGCGGCATCAAGCAATTGCAAGCCCTGATAACGGCCAATACCGTGTTGTAAGTGTACTACCGGCTGGCCAATGCTCAGCTCAGCCAGATTGCGGATAACGGTATCGCTGGATACCTGCTGGCTGCGCTTTCGCCGCCGGCGCTGGCTAATCTTTTGGCCAAACAGCTCGTTTTCGCTTACCAGTGCCAGTGGTTTTGCCCGGCGCAGCAATACACCTTGCTCCAATGCGCCTACCACTATGCCTAAATCGTCGCTGCTGCGGCTAAAGGCATTAAGATCATCAAATTGTGATACATGCACCCCGGCTTTATGCAGCAGTTGCAGCAGGCTTTCGCGCCGGCCTTCACTTTCAACAAAAAATACCAGCTGGCCCTGTTGCTGCTTTAACTGCAGAATAAACTCTTGCAAAGCCTGCAGCGGGTTTTTTAACTGGTGATTCACGCTTAAATCGGGCAGGGTTTCTGCTGCTGCATTGGCGCTACCGGCTTTGGCGGGCAGTGGTGCAATACTTAAACGGATACGGCCATAGCTTTTTAAGCTGGCAAACAGCTGGTCGGTACTCAGATACAGCTGTGCCGGTGGCAGTATTGGCCGCAGTAAATCAATGGCGCGGTCGTCAAAGCGGCGCTTTAGCTCCTGCCAGAATTTATCGGCGCTATGCTCGGTGTCTCCCAATAGCAGGCAGCGGCTGTTTTCCGGTAAATAATCAAATAAAGTGGCAGTTTTTTCGGTAAATAGCGGCAGGTAATATTCAATACCCGCCGGTAACATGCCCTGGCTAACCTGCTGGTATAACGACTCTTTTTCGTTTCTGGCGTTAAAGCGTTCACGGTACGCCATGCGAAAGCGTTCTATTGCTGCCTGATCGGTTGGAAACTCGCGCGCTGGCAGCAGTTCTATAGCCTCTACGGCTTGCAGGCTACGCTGGTTATCCGGGTCAAAGGTGCGAATACCATCTACGTCGTTGTCAAAAAAGTCGATGCGATAGGGGACGTTGGCGCCCATCGGGTATAAATCTAATATTGAACCGCGGGCTGAAAACTCGCCGTGCTCCATCACCTGTTCAACACTGCGATAACCGACAGCTGCCAGTTGGCGTTTTAACGCGGCTAAATCAGCTTGCTGGCCTTTTTTAATCAGAAAACTGTTTTGTTCGAGAAAATCACGGTGGCAAATACGTAACAGCAGTGTACTAACCGGCACTATCACCAAACCATGCGTCAGGCGTGGTAACTGATACAGCGTTTTCAGCCGCTGCGATACGATATCCTGATGCGGCGAAAATATGTCGTACGGCAGAGTTTCCCAATCGGGCAGCGTAAGCAGCGGGCAGTCTTGCTGCTGATAAAACACGCCCAGTTCCTGCTCCAGTTTTAATGCAGTTGGCGTGTCGGGTACAACCAACAGGTACAAGGCCGGTTGTTGTGTAATCAGTTGCGCCAGTGCCAGTGGCAGGGCTGCGCCTTGTAAATTGCCCCAGTGTAGCTGATCCTGGGCATGTTTAAGCTGTGGCAGAGAAGAGATCAGATCCATTAAAACGACGAAGCCTTACAAAAAATGAAATAGGGTTACAGTGCTGACAGCGCTCTCAGGTGTCTTGCCGTTGACGCTGCTCTGCTTTTTGCTTTAGTAAACGCGATTGCTGATGCAGGCTGGCGCGTACGATCAGTTCGCGGTCTTCTTCACGAATACGGTTAAACACCACTTTTATCTGCCATTGGCCGTCTGCAGGCTCACAGCTGAGTACCTGGCCATAGCAAAATACCGCGCCATCGTTATTATCCAGAAATATTTTCAGTTCAAGTACTTGCATGGGCTGCAGTGCAATATCGGCTAAAAAGCAGCAACCGCTGCCGCCGTAACTCAGGGTAGAATAACGCTGGCTATTGATGTCTTGCTGTTGCAGTACATATTGCAGCAGCAAATCTATTTTACGTGCCTGTTGTTGCAAATAAAGCGCTAATTCTTCAGCCAGTTCGCCTAAGCGGTTTAACGAGCGTAAAGCTGAGTTATTCAGATTGCTGGCTTCAGAGGCCATTAAAAACGGCGCCGGGATCGCATTTTGCAATGCAGCTGCATCGGGTAAGGCAATATCCAGCGGCCGGGCATTGATGCTGATAGCATGTTCAATGCTGAAGTAATCCTGATAAGCATCATCTAACTGCTGTAATGTGAAATCACTCATGGCAATACCTTTGCAAGCTGCTTGTCACGACAGGCAATAATCTCTATGATCGACGCCACTTTACCATCTAACGTGGGCATTGTCCTGAATATTAGGATGCAGTTACCAGTCAGTTTATTAATCGGCTTACGCTATAGCCAGAGCCGAAAGGGTAATGCCTTTATCTCTTTCATTACGTTATTTTCCGTCGCCGGGATCTTTTTGGGCGTGATGGCGCTGACTATTGTCAGCTCGGTAATGAACGGTTTTGAGGGCGAGCTGAAAAAACGTATTCTCGGTGTGATTCCGCATCTGGTGCTGACTACGCCGGCAGACAATTCGCAAGATTGGCAACAACGCCTGATGGCAGGCTCTGCCGTGCTGCAAATTAACCCTTTTTTACAGGCAGAAGCGCTGGTGCAATCGCCCAGGCAGTTAACGGCTGTGTTGTTGCAAGGCGTAACAACCGATGCTTTACCGGCATTTATGCAGCAAGCATTGCTGGTTGGTGATTGGCAGAATTTTGCCTCGCAGCGCTACGGGGTAGTGCTGGGGCGTGGCCTGGCCGAGCAGCTGGAAGTATCAGTGGGCGACCCGGTACGCTTTATGTTGCCGCAGGCTGGTAGCTATACGCCAATGGGCTGGGTGCCGCGCCAGAGGTTGTTTACCGTAGCAGGTATTCTGGAAACTGGCTCTGATGTCGATAAGCTGATTGCAGTAACATCACTGGATGATTTAACCCGGCTATTAAGTGCCGCAGGCAAAGATCAGCAATGGCGAGTTACCCTCAAAGAGCCCTTTGCCGCACCTACACTGGGCGGACAACTTGCAGCAGAATCCGGCTTAAAAGTACAGGACTGGCGACAAAGCCATGGCAAATTATTTGCTGCCGTAGCGATGGAAAAAGCCATGATGTGGCTCATGTTACTACTGATTGTTGCGGTAGCCGCGTTTAATATTGTCTCTGCTCTGGTGATGATGGTAACCGACAAGCAAGCTGAAATTGCCATTTTAAAAACCCTGGGTATGACAGACCGGCAGCTGTTTACCGTCTTTGCGGTGCAGGGGATCAGTAACGGCCTGGCCGGTGCTGTAAGCGGCGCCGTTGCTGGTGTGTTGTTATGCTGGCAGCTAAACCCAATACTGCATATGCTTGGTTTATCAGTAGCTCCGGGCGTAGAGCTGCCGGTAGATATTCAGCTAGAACAAATCTTGTTAATTTTGCTAAGTGCCCTGGCTTTAACACTGATGGCAGTGTGGTATCCGGCAAAACGCGCTGTAGCAATAAATCCGGCGGACATTTTACGCGATGAGTAATGTATTAACGGCAACACAATTGTGCAAAAGCTACCGTGACGGCCAGCAGGTTACTGAAGTACTGCACGGTATTGATTTATCCATTAAACGTGGCGATATGCTGGCAATTGTTGGCAGCTCTGGCTCGGGTAAAAGCACCTTGCTGCATATTCTGGGTACTTTGGATCAGGCCGACAGCGGCAGCTTAAGTTTGTTAGGTCATGATGTCGCCCGGATGACATCGTCGCAAAAAGCAGCTTTGCGTAACGGCCAGCTGGGTTTTATTTACCAGTTTCATCACTTGCTGATGGATTTTACTGCATTAGAAAACGTTGCTATGCCATTGCTGATCCGCGGTTTATCTGCCACTGCTGCTAATCAGCGCGCCAACATGATGCTGGAGCGGGTAGGCCTGTCACACCGCAGCCATCATAAACCGGCAGAACTCAGCGGTGGTGAGCGCCAGCGTGTTGCTATTGCCAGAGCGTTAGTGGGGGAGCCGGCACTGGTATTGGCGGATGAGCCGACCGGTAATCTGGATCAGCATACTGCCGAGAGTATTTATCAGTTACTGCGCACGTTAAACCGCGAGCTTGGTACCAGTTTTATTGTCGTTACACATGATTTGGCACTGGCAGCCCGGCTGGATAGGCACGTCTCTATGCGCGATGGCCGCCTGGAGAACCCGCATGGCTAGTCTGGCCTGGCAGTTAGCACGGCGTTATCGTTCTACCCGCCATAGCAGCGGATTTATCCGCTTTATCTCTGCAAGTTCTACTTTGGGCATTGCGCTAGGTGTGGCTATTCTGATCCTGGCTTTATCGGTAATGAATGGCTTTGAGCTGGCACTGAAACAGCGTTTGTTGTCGGTGATCCCGCATGTAGAGCTGGAAGCTGTGCAGCATAACCTGCACGACTGGCAACGTAAGCAACAGCTGTTTGCTGAGGTTGCCGGGGTTGAAGCGGTAGCGCCTTATATTAAAAGTAATGGCATGCTAAGGGCCGGAACAGAAGTTAAAGCGGCAGAAGTGCGCGGCATTGATATTGTCTCAGAGCGCGGCATCAGTGATTTTGCCAGTTATATCAGTGCCGGGCAGCTTGATACGCTGCAGGAAAGCGACATTGTGCTGGGGCAGGGTATTGCCGATGCGCTAAATGTAAGTGTGGGTGAACAGGTACAATTGCTACTGCCAAAACTAACCGAAGATGGCCGCCTGGCCAGCCACAGCACTGCCAGCCTGACCGTCAGCGCTATAGTTGCTGTAGGCGGCCAGCTGGATTACAGTCATGTCTGGCTGGATATGGCCACGCTGGCGAAATTGTTGGCCTTTGAGCCGGGTACGGTGCAAGGCTTTGCTTTTCGGCTGGACGATATTTTTCAGGCACCGCAAATGGCGCGTGAGCTTGGCCGGGTATCCGAAGATTATGTTTACCTGCTGGACTGGTTTCGCAGCCAGGGCCATGTCTATCAGGACATTCAGATGGTACGCAGTATTTTATATCTGGTACTGGCATTGGTGATTGCGGTAGCCAGTTTTAATATCGTTGCCACGCTGGTCATGGCTGTGCGGGAAAAAGAAGGTGATATTGCCATTTTGCTTACCATGGGGGTGTCGCCAGCGATAATTATACGTACCTTTATGTGGCTGGGCTGGCTTAACGGCTTAATTGGCGCGGTAGCAGGCTTAGTTGTTGGTGTATTGCTGGCCAGCTATATTGAGCCGGTGTTTGCCTTTGTAACGAACGTGCTAGGTAAATCGCTGTTGGACCCAAGTATCTATTTTATTAATTTTGTACCGTCGTTATTGCAGTGGCAGGATGTATTGCTGACCTTTGGTGTGGCAATAGTGATGAGTTTACTGGCAACGCTTTATCCGGCGTGGCGTGCCAGTAAGGTACAACCTGCGCGTGTGCTGGGGCAACGCTAAAACGTTAAAGTGGTGGTTGGTTTTTCCGTTTTAATTTTTTGCCCAGTTGGGCTTTTCTTACCGATAAGCGCCATAGCCAGTCGATAACAAAATAGCCAACAATGGCGGAGCAAATTCCCATCAGCAAACAGCCTGCCAGAAAAGGTTTACCGATAGTATGAATACTATGCGCCAGCCAATCCCAGCTGGCCTCAAAAGCGAAAGGCTCCAGCGGCGTTCTTAGTACAACGCAACCTACCAGATAGCTAATGTAAAACAAAACTGGCATTGTGATAGGGTTGGTTAACCACACCAGCGCTACTGATAATGGCAAATTCACCCGCATCGGTATTGCAACAGCTGCAGATGCCACCATCTGAAATGGGATCGGCATCCAGGCGAAAAACAGCCCAACCGCAAAAGCGCCGCGGGCAGAGCGTCGGTTCAGGTGCCATAAATTACCATCGTGTAAAAGCGAGCCAAATATTTTAAGCAGCTTCTGCTGCTTGATTTTTTCTGGCGATGGTAAATATTTCTTAATAAAGTTCTTTGGCATTACAACCTATTCACAAAAAACAGACATGAAATCTTTTTGTATCGGTGTGCTTGCAGGCAGCCTATTGTCATTATTTTTGCCAATAGTGCCACCTTTTTTCACAGTATTTTTGCTGCTGCCGCTAACTATACTCTTGTTTGCGGTACGCTACCGGTTTTGTGCGGGGCTGGTCGCTTTTTTTTGTTGCTGGGTAACCCAGTTTGCCGCCTATCAAACCGAACAGCTGCAGCTGTTGAACTACAGTGCGCCACTGCACGGTAGCATTGTTGGTATACCAAAACACTATGCTGAGTATAGCCAATTTACATTACGACTGGAAAACAGCAGTGCTGCAGGGTATCAGATCCAGCTGAATTGGTCACAACCTCCTGTTCTGCTTCAGGAGGGCCAGCGCTGGCAGCTAAACGCACGGCTAAGGCCGGTGGCTGGCAGTGCTAACCCGGCCGGAGTTAACCGTGAAGCGCAGGCTTTACTGCAGGGCGTGCTGGCGCAAGGTTCAGTAATGACCGATCCTGAAGCGAAATTGCTGCCCCACTCAGTGTCATTGCGCCAGCGGCTGATAGCGAGGTTGCAGCAGGCCACAGCAGATCTGAATACTGCGCCATTATTACTGGCGCTGACTACAGGACAGCGCCAGTTTTCACCGGCGCTGTGGCACGGGTTGCAGCAGTCTGGTTTAGCGCATTTGCTGGCCATTTCCGGTTTGCATATTGGCCTGGTGTTTGGCTGGAGCTTTTTTGTGCTGCGTTTTATGCCCTGGCCGCTGCGTTACTTAGCCTGTCGCCAAGGCGTAGCGTTAACCGGTGCCCTGTTGGCGGCCTTTGGTTATGCCTGGCTGGCCGGTTTTGCTATTCCTACAATCAGAGCGGCATTTGCCTTACTGTTAATGGTTTTGGCCTGGCTGCAGTACCGGCAGTTGAGTTACAGCCATTACTGGCTATTACTTACAGCAGGGCTGTTGCTGGTACAGCCATTTTTTGTATTAAGTAAAAGTTTCTGGCTGTCGGTGCTTGCTGTGGCGGTTATTTTTACTGTGTTATGGCTGCAACCGCGTTATACCCGCCACTGGCGCAGTAAATTCTACCTGTTTTTGCGTTTTCACTTTTGCCTGACCTTATTTATGTCGCTGCTGAGCCTGTTATTATTTGACGGCAGTTCGGTATTGGCATTGGTATCGAATGTATTGTGGGTGCCGTGGTGCAGTTTACTGGCTATACCGTTGTTGTTTCTCAGTCTGTTGGCTGAATTAGCTCAGCTACCTGGCAGTAATCTGTTTTGGCAGTTAACCGATACACTGTTTCAGCCCTTGCTGTGGTGGCTTAATTGGAGCGCGTTACAAAGCAACAGCTGGTGGGCCTGGCCGGATCAGCACTGGCTGGTAATTTGCAGTTTGCTTATTGCCAGTGCGCTGTATTTATTGTCATACCAACGCCTGTTTCTTTATCTTGGCGTTGTGCTGGTGTTGCCATTAGTGCTGGCATTTGCCAGGCCTGCTCAGTGGCAGTTGCATCTGATTGACGTCGGGCAGGGGCTTGCAGTGTTGCTACAGTATGGTCAGCGCGGAGTGTTGTATGATGTTGGGCCACGTTATGGCCAGCACAGTGCCACGGCATCGCAGGTATTGCCTTATTTGCGCCAGCGCGGTGTACGCCAGTTGGATTATGTTATTTTAAGTCACGATGACAGCGATCATACCGGTGACTGGCAGTTGATCACGGCGTTTTATCCGCAGGCACAAATTTACACTGATATTGACCACATTGATAATGCACAACCTTGCCGTGCCATACCGCAACAATATTTAGCAGCCCGGCTGCAAATGCTGGCCACCGGCGGAGATTTTGGCAACAAGAATGACAGCTCCTGTGTACTGTTAATACAGCTGTATGACTGGCAAATTCTATTGCCGGGCGATATTGGTGCCAAGGTTGAACGGCAGCTTATTGCGCGCTATCCGCAGTTAACCGCTAACGTGCTGGTGCTATCTCATCATGGGAGTAACAGTTCCAGCCATTTTACTTTTTTACACCAGTTAGCGCCGCAATTGGCGTTAAACAGTGCCAGTTTGTATAACCGCCATCAGCATCCCGCCATTGCTGTGCAACAACGCTTGCAGATGCTGGGTATTCCACTACATAACACCGCGCATGGCGGTGCTATCAGACTGGATATTAGTGAGCAGGCGCTGCACTTAAGCGAATATCGCGCGCAAAGAATACCCTTTTGGCTGCAAAAGCCGGTGGGAAATGCTGAAACCTTGCTAACAACACGCTAGAATAAGCAAAATTTTTCTTAGAGAACTATTCTTTGGCTGCGTCTCAGTTTACTTCACCTGCTACTTTTCGTCGTTTGCTCAGCTATGTTAAGCCTTTCCGGCTGGGGTTTGCTGCCGCAGCGTTTGGCATGTTGGGCTATGCCCTGGTGGACGTGTTTTTTATCTCTCAGTTAGAAGACTTTATTGATATAGGCATTAACCAGAAAAACACCGATTATCTGCGCTATGCCCCGTTGTTTATAATCGGCATTTTTATTTTGCGGGGCGTGTTTAACTTTATCGCCAGTTACTGCCTTAACTGGGTCGGTACCCATGTGGTGCAGGAAATGCGCCGCCAGTTATTCCGCCACTATATCCGCTTACCGGTTAGCTTTCATGATCAACATTCTACCGGTGAGTTAATCTCTAAGGTGACTTACAATACCGAACAAATTAAACAGGCCACTTCAAAAGCATTAGCGGTGTTGCTGCGCGAAGGTGTTTTTGTTATCGGCTTGCTGGTGATGATGTTTTGGATCAGTTGGCAGTTGTCCTCTATTTTTCTGCTGATAGCCCCGGTTATTGCCATTGTAGTGCGGCTGGTATCGAAACGCTTTCGTTTGCTCAGCCGTAATATTCAGGGCGCGATGGGTGAAGTAACCACCTGCTCGGAGCAAATGTTAAACGGCCATAAAGTTATTTTGTCGTTTGGCGGGCAGCAGATTGAAGAGCAACGTTTTGCCAGGGTAAACAACCTGACCCGGCGCCAGGACGTTAAAATGGAAGCCACCCGCGCTATTAGTGTGTCGTCTATTCAGATTATTGCCTCTTTTGCGCTGGCGTTTGTTATTTACATGGCCAGTTTCCCCGAAATGCTCGACAGCCTGACTGCAGGTAAATTTACCACTATTGTGGGCTCTATGATGATGTTGCTGCGCCCGCTCAAGCAGCTAACCACTGTGAACAGTGAATTTCAGCGTGGTCTGGCTGCGGCTAACAGCGTATTTGATGTGCTGGACCAGCCGTTAGAGCAGGATACCGGTACTGCAGTTTTAGACAATGTCAGCGGTGAAATTCGCTTTGAAAGCGTAAACTTCAGCTACCCCGGACATGACAAACAAGTGCTGTTTGATGTCAGTTTTAATGCGCCAGCCGGTAAAACCATTGCTCTGGTTGGTCGCTCCGGCAGCGGTAAAACCACCATTTCCAGCTTATTACCGCGTTTTTATGAAATCAGCAGCGGCGGTATCTTTATTGACGGGCATAATATCCGTGATTGTACTCTGGCCTCGTTAAGGTTGCAGATGGCAGTGGTGTCGCAGCACGTAACTTTATTTAACGACAGTATTGCCAACAATATCAGTTATGGTTGCACAGAGCCGGTGTCTGAAGAGCGTTTGCTGGCTGTGGCTGAAAAAGCCCATGTACTGGAATTTGCCAGCCAGTTAAAAGATGGCCTGAATACCGTTATCGGTGAAAACGGCGTCAGTTTATCCGGTGGCCAGCGTCAGCGTATCGCAATAGCACGCGCGTTATTACGCGAAGCGCCGATCCTGATCCTCGATGAAGCCACCTCAGCGCTGGATACAGAATCTGAGCGTAAAATTCAGGCCGCACTTAATGAGTTGTTAAAAGGCCGCACCAGCATTGTTATTGCGCACCGGTTATCCACAATAGAAAACGCCGATAGCATTATCGTGATGGACCAGGGCCGTATTGTAGAGCAGGGTGATCACACCAGCTTACTGGCACAAAACGGCGCTTATGCGCAGCTGTATAAACTGCAGTTTGGCGAGCAGCAGTGAGCTTTATCGAACGGCTATGGTATCAGGGCCATAAAGCTTATTGGTTGTTATTGCCGCTGGCCTGGTTGTATGGCGTTATCACGGCATTACGCCGTGTGTTGTTTCGCTTGGGTATAAAACAGCAGGTAAAAGTAAAAGCGCCGGTTATTGTCGTTGGCAATATCAGCATTGGCGGCACCGGTAAAACGCCGTTTACGTTATTACTGTGCCAAACGCTGCGTAATCAAGGCTGGACGCCCGGCATTGTCAGCCGTGGTTATGGCGCTAACATTAAAGCACCTGTATTGGTGCAAACGGATGCAGCAGCAACAGAGGTGGGCGATGAGCCGTTACTGCTGGCACAGCGCAGTGGTTGCCCGGTAGTCGTGTGTCCGGACAGAGTAGCAGCCGCAGAATATCTGCTGGCCAATACCAAGGTTGATATTATAGTCAGCGACGATGGCTTGCAGCATTACCGTCTGGCGCGCGATGTGGAAATTATTCTGATTGATGGCAGCCGCGGTTTGGGCAATGGTCAGTTATTGCCAGCCGGCCCGTTACGTGAAGGCCCCTGGCGCTTAAAACAGGCCAATCTGGTCGTGGCAAACAGCCAGCCTTATGCTCAGGCAGATGGCGTAATGCAATTGCAGGCGGCAACGGCAAAAGCGCTGTGCAGCGAAGCAACCTTAACGCCTGGCCCGGTAACCCTGGTAGCCGGAATTGGTAACCCGCAGCGCTTTGAGCGCACGGCACTGGCAGCCGGTTTTAGCATAACAGCACGGCATTATTTTGCTGATCATCATAAATTCAGTGCTGCTGATTTTACTGATATTCAGGGCCCGGTGCTGATGACTGAGAAAGATGCGGTGAAATGTCGCGATTTTGCCCGCGCTGACTGGTTTAGCCTGGGTGTGGATGCAGCACTGGATAAGCCACTACAACAAAAACTAGATACCCTTTTAACTAATCTGCGGAGCAGTTATGGCACTTAAAGTAGCATTAACCGAAATTCTGGCCTGTCCGTTATGTAAAGGCAAACTGAAATATGATCAGGCTTCGCCGCAGCTGATTTGTACCTTTGACCGCCTGGCCTATCCGGTACGCGACAATATTCCGGTATTGCTGGCCGATGAAGCCCGTGAGCTGACATTGGAAGAGGCAGAACAATGGCGTTCATAGTGGTTATTCCGGCACGTTTCGCCAGCAGCCGTTTGCCGGGCAAGCCGTTGGCCGATATTGGCGGCAAAACGATGATTGAGCGTGTTTATCAGCAAGCGCAGCAAAGTGGCGCGCACCGGGTTGTTGTTGCCACTGACGACAGCCGGGTAGCCGCAGAAGTAGAGCGCTTTGGTGGTGAAGTCTGCATGACATGCGCAGATCATAATTCCGGCACCGAACGGCTGGCCGAAGTGGTCAATAAATTGCAGCTTGCAGCTGATACGGTAGTGGTTAATGTGCAGGGTGATGAGCCGTTTATTCCGCCGCTGATTATCCGTCAGGTCGCACAAAATCTGGCTGCGCAACAAAAAGCACAGATGGCGACATTAGCGGTGCCACTGATGGATGCGGCAGAGATTGCCAACCCGAATATTGTTAAAGTGGTCAGCGATAAACACGGTTACGCGCTGTATTTCAGCCGCAGTGTGATCCCCTTTGATCGCGATGGACAATTTCAGGCCGAATTAGCCAGCCATTATCGCCGGCATATTGGTATTTATGCTTACCGGGCTGCTTTTATTCAGCATTATATTGACTGGCCAGCCTCTGCGTTGGAGCAGATTGAAAGCCTGGAACAACTGCGTGTACTGTGGCATGGTGAGTCAATCCATGTTGATACCGCGCTGGAAACACCGGCAGTGGGCGTGGATACGCCAGCTGATCTGGAGCATGCCCGCGCTTATGCCGCCAGCCTGAACTGATGGCAGCCGCTTTTACCCTGGTAGCACAAACCGCAGATTTTGTGGTGTTGAATAAAGCCGCCGGCATCAGTTTTCATTCAGATGATGGCCCGGGCTTAGTGGTATTGGCGCAGCAGGAGCTGGGCTATAAGTTGTACCCGGTGCACCGGCTGGATAAAGTGACCTCGGGCTTAATTGTGCTGGCTCGCAGCAGTGCAGCGGCAGCGCAGTTGACACAGCTATTCAGCACTCATCAGATAGAAAAATACTATCTGGCGTTAAGTGTGGCCAAACCGGCAAAAAAACAGGGCTGGGTAAAAGGCGACATGGCATCAGCACGTCGGGGTGCCTGGAAACTACTAAACAGCCAACATAACCCGGCAGTAACCTATTTTATTAGTCAGGGTTTTGCAGAGTTGCCGTTTCGGGCGTTTTTAGTTAAGCCATATAGTGGTAAAACGCATCAAATTCGTGTGGCGTTGAAAAGCGTTGGTGCGGCTATTGCCGGCGATACGTTATACCAAGCGGCTGCCGCAGACAGAGTTTATCTGCACGCCTATGCGCTGCACTTTTTTCTGCATAATACCGAATACTATTATGTGCAAGTGCCAACAGAAGGTGCTTTATATCAACAACTGGGCCAGAGCGGTGCACTGGATAACTGGGCTCAGCCCTGGCAGCTGAACTGGCCACACTACACTTTACCTAAGCAGGTTAGCGAATAACGATGTCCGATTATCAATTACGTTTTGCCGGTATCGCCCGGTTGTACGGTGTGTCCGCGTTGGAGACTTTTCGCAACTCGCACGTTTGTGTTGTCGGCATTGGCGGTGTTGGCAGCTGGGCAGCTGAAGCTTTGGCCCGCTCCGGTATCGGCGAAATTACGCTGATTGACCTGGATGATGTCTGCATTAGCAATATTAACCGCCAGTTGCATGCGCTGAGCGATACGGTAGGGCAGGATAAAGTAGCGGTGATGGCACAGCGTATTAACGCCATTAACCCACAATGTGTTGTGCATCAGATAGAGGATTTTGTCACTACCGACAACCTGCGCGAGCTGATAACAGCCGATATGGATTATGTGGTGGATGCTATTGATTCGATTAAAGCCAAGGTAGCACTGCTGGCGCATTGTAAGCGAAATAAAATCAAAGTAATAAGCACCGGAGGCGCTGGCGGCCAAACTGATCCGACACAAATACAAATTACCGATCTCACCCAAACCATTAACGACCCACTATTGGCTAAAGTGCGTAACAGCTTGCGGCGTGACTACAATTACAGCCGTAACCCAAAACGCCGCTTTGGTATTGAATGTGTGTTTTCAACCGAGCAACTGGTATACCCGCAACCAGATGGCAGCGTTTGTCAGCAAAAAACCGCGCAGGTGAGCGCAGGCGGCGAGATAAGTAGTATGCGGCTGGATTGCAGCGGCGGTTTTGGTGCTGTTACCGTGGTTACCGCCAGTTTCGGTTTTGCCGCTGTGTCCAGAGTATTGAAAAAGCTGGCACAAAGTTAGAACTCTGATTGAGCCGCGCTACTTGCTCACACTGACACGCCGTGAATACGTCCCTGTAGGCTAGATTATAAACTTCATCCATGAAGTTTATCCTGCGGACCAGCGCAGCTGTTCAAATTCGCTCCCGGCGAATTTGTCAGCATCCATGCCTTCAACAACGGTCAGTGCAGAGCAAGCAGCCCGGATTCAAAGTCTGAAGCGTCGGCTTAGCAGCAAGATTTAATACGTTCGGCCATTGCGAGTAAACCATTGCCGCGTGACTGGCTTAAGTAAGGTTTTAAAGCTAACTGGTCAAACTTATGCCATAAGTCAAATTTGCACAGCTCGGCGGTTGTCATGCCATTAACCAGGCACAGCATAATTGCCATCAATCCTTTAACAATACGGGCTTCACTGTCGAGCACAAAGTAGTGTTTATCTGAAGCCTTGTCATGATAGTGCATCAGCCAGGCCCGGCTTTCGCAACCTTTTACCAACAGTTCCGGCTGCTTCATTTTTTCCGGAATAGCCGGCAGCTTTTTACCCAGCTGCATCAGCACCCGATATTTTGCCTGCCAGTCTTTGGCTAGTGCTATTTCCGTTAAATCGCGCTGCTGAATATCCAGCAGGGCGGGTTTGGTATCTGCTAATAATTGTTCTAATGTCATGCAGTTAAAATCTCCACGGCTTGCTCCAATGCGAGCAAACACCGGTTCACATCATCCAGCGTATTATAAGCGGCAAAGGAACACCTTATGGCACCTGGCCGTGCTAAGTAGCTAAATAATGGCATAGCACAATGTTGCCCCGACCTTACCGCTATTTTTTGCTGGTTAAGTAACTCAGCGACATCAGCAGGGTGCTCACTGTCAACATTTAATGCCACTATACCGGCATTATGCACAGACGAAGATAAAATATCTATGCCTTTTATAGCCGTTAACCCGTTGTAGAACTCTTTTAATAACAGCAATTTATGCTGCACGATTTGTTTGTTGTTGATTTTTTGTAGCCACTCAATGGCGGCAGACAGGCCGATAGCGCCTGCAATATTGGGCGTACCGGCTTCTAACCTGAACGGTAATTTGTTGAACGTAGTGTTAACAAAGCTGACACTGTCAATCATTTCACCGCCGGCAAAAATTGGTGTCAGACGCGTTAACTGTGTCGTTTTGCCATATAACACCCCAATACCGGTGGGGCCATAAAGTTTATGGCCGGAAAAAACATAAAAGTCGCAGTCCAGCTGTTGCATATCCGGCTGCTGGTAAACTATGCCCTGAGCACCGTCTACTACCGTAATCGCACCTGCGGCTTTTGCCAGAGCAACCATTTCAGCCACCGGCTGAATATGGCCCAAGACATTAGAAATATGGCTGAAACTGACCACTTTAGGTTTTAATTGCAGTAATTGCTGGTATGCCAGCATATCCAACTGATGATCGGTTGTTAACGGCACTACATCAATGATCACGCCAAAGCGCTGGCAGTGCAGCTGCCAGGGCACAATATTGGCGTGGTGCTCCAGTTGTGTCAGTAAAATACGGTCGCCTGGTTGCAGTACCGTATGCATCAAACCAAAAGCAATCTGATTAAGTGCTGCTGTGGCGCCACTGCAAAAAATAACTTCATGTAAATGCTGGGCATTAATATAGCTGGCAACAGTATTGCGGGCTTGCTCAAACAGCGCGGTGGCCTGCTGGCTTAACTGATGCGCGCCACGGTGTACATTGCTGTTGTATTGCTGATAAAACCGGGTAACAGCCTCAATCACCACCTGCGGTTTATGCATAGTGGCAGCATTATCTAAATACACCCAATCTGGCTGTTGCTGAAAAAAAGTAAATTGTTGGCGAAACTGCTGAACATCAAAAGCGGGCATAAGGGCAGGGAGGTCCACTGGCTAAGATAGCGCGATTTTGCCTGTTTTCTTAAGCTGGCGCAAATGCACCTAAAGGTTAGGCAACAAAAAAGCGGCCGAAGCCGCTTTTGCCAAATCAGTGAGATTAACGCTTATTCAGCGGTTTAAAATCACGGGTGTTGTAGCCGGTGTATAACTGGCGCGGACGGCCGATTTTGTGGCCTTTTTCGCCCAGCATTTCGTCCCAGTGTGAAATCCAGCCTACGGTACGCGACATCGCAAAAATTACCGTAAACATGCTGGTTGGAATACCAATGGCTTTTAAGATAATACCACTGTAGAAATCCACGTTCGGGTACAGTTTTTTCTCAATAAAGTATGTGTCTGACAGCGCAATACGCTCTAATTCCATTGCTACGTCTAACAGTGGATCTTTAACGTTCAGCTCTTTTAACACTTCATGGCAGGTATCGCGCATTACCTTGGCCCGTGGGTCAAAGTTTTTATACACGCGATGGCCAAAGCCCATCAGACGGAAGCTGTCGTTTTTATCTTTTGCCCGTGCTACGAACTCAGGAATACGATCAACAGAGCCGATTTGCTGTAACATCTTCAGGCAAGCTTCGTTTGCACCGCCATGCGCAGGGCCCCAAAGCGATGCTACACCAGCCGCGATACAGGCATAGGGGTTAGCGCCTGATGAACCGGCTAAACGTACAGTAGAAGTAGAGGCGTTTTGCTCGTGGTCTGCATGCAACATAAAGATACGGTCCATGGCTTTAGCCAGAATAGGACTAACTTTGTAATCTTCTGCCGGTACAGAGAACATCATGTGCAGGAAGTTTTCTGAATAGCTTAAATCGTTGCGTGGGTATACAAACGGCTGACCAACAGTGTACTTGTACGCCATAGCTGAAATAGTTGGCAGCTTGGCAATTAAACGGTGTGCGCTACGTTTGCGTTGTTCAGGGTCGTTGATGTCCAGATCTGAGTGGTAGAAAGACGACAGCGCGCCTACTACACCACACAGCATCGCCATTGGGTGGGCATCTACACGGAAACCCTGGAAGAACGAAGCGATTTTTTCATGCACCATGGTGTGGCGCGTGATAGTGTTTTTAAATTGGTTATATTGCTCAGCCTGCGGTAATTCACCTTCTAATAACAGGTAGCACAGTTCAAGGTAATCTGAGTGTTCAGCCAACTGCTCAATAGGATAACCGCGGTGCAACAGCACGCCTTCATCGCCATCAATGTAGGTGATTTTGGATTCACATGAGCCGGTAGACATAAAACCCGGGTCAAAAGTGAAGTAACCATGCTGACCCAAGGCGCGAACATCAATTACGTCAGTGCCGGCGGTGCCAGAGTATATTGGCAACTCGAACGATTTCCCATCGACCTGCACGACGGCCTTTTTATCTGCCATTGGATTTCTCCTGTTGTTGTAGTATCGGGTTAAAGGAATTTAGCAAATTGGTCGCTATTCTACCTGCAAACGACCCCTTAAAGTCAATTTTAATGCGTTTCTGCTTAATAAGTATTCGACTCTAGTATTATTGCTCTACTCTGTAAAATGTGTAATGTTCCAAATACGGATTTTTTCGAGTAAAACCAAACAAAAATTGTAATACCGAGTCGCGAAATATATACTATTGCGGTTTTTAAACAGTTCACTCAGCAAGCACTTTTTGCTGAATCCGGCAGGACTGATCCAGCTTGAGCAAAAAGGTGTATTGGTTTTGGGTGTTGACTGTTTATACAGCAATGACAACGACAATGACAACAAGAGCTCGATAATGGGCATCGATGGGCAAGCACTGTGAAAAAACAAAGACCAGTAAATCTCGACCTCTCTACCATATCGTTTCCGGCACCTGCCATAGCGTCAATTCTGCACCGTGTTACGGGCGTGGCATTGTTTTTTGCATTGGTATTCGTTATCTGGGCCTGGGCTTACTCGCTTCAGGACCAGCAGAGCTTTGACTATGTTAAAGCGCTGATGACGTCTCATCTGGCTAAATTCATTGCCTGGGGCACTATCACTGTTCTTATCTATCATTTGGTTGGCGGTATTCGCCATCTGATCATGGACATGGGGCACTGGGAAGAGCTGAAATCCGGCAACTTAAGTGCAAAAGTGACAATAGTGCTGTGGGTAGTATTAGCAGTATTAGCAGGAGTATGGTTATGGTTTTAAACCAGGCAAGTCTGAAACGCGATGGCGTGCAGGACTATGTATCTCTGAGAGCAACAGCCATAGTGCTGGCGCTTTACAGTGTATTTATTCTCGGTTTCTTCCTTATTACGCCGGAAGTTACCTTTGAAGCGTGGCAAGCCTTGTTTGCCAATACGCTGGTAAAAGTCTTTACCTTGTTAGCGTTAGTGTCTATTGCCGTGCACACCCGCATTGGTTTATGGCAGGTGCTGACTGATTACATCAAATCAGCGGCTCTGCGCGCAGTATTGCAATTCTTCCTTTATGCGCTGGCTTTCTCGTATGTTGCGGTTGGCCTGTTTGTTTTGTGGGGTGCTTAAGTGAATATTCCAGTAAGAGAGTTTGACGCCATTGTAATTGGTGCCGGTGGTGCAGGTATGCGTGCCGCGCTGCAAATTACGCAGTCTGGTTTAAGCTGCGCACTATTGTCTAAAGTGTTTCCAACCCGTTCGCACACGGTATCTGCTCAGGGCGGTATTACTGTAGCACTGGGTAACAGCCACCCGGATAACTGGGAATGGCACATGTTTGATACTGTTAAAGGTTCTGATTATATTGGTGACCAGGACGCTATCGAATACATGTGTAAAACCGGCCCGGAAGCCATTACCGAGCTGGAGAATATGGGCTTGCCTTTCTCGCGCTTTGAAAATGGCCGTGTGTATCAGCGCCCGTTTGGTGGTCAGTCTAAAAATTTTGGTGGCGAACAAGCTGCCCGTACCGCTGCTGCTGCAGACCGTACCGGTCATGCTTTACTGCACCTGCTGTATCAGCAAAACGTAAAAAATAAAACTCAGGTATTTTCTGAGTGGTATGCGCTTGATCTGGTGAAAAACCAGGACGGCGCTGTAGTAGGTTGTACTGCTATTGATATTGAAACCGGTGAAATCGTTTATTTCAAAGCCAAAGCAACTGTGTTGGCAACCGGTGGTGCCGGCCGTATTTATGCCTCTACTACCAATGCGCATATTAATACCGGCGACGGTGTAGGTATGGCCCTGCGTGCCGGTGTGCCGCTGCAGGATATGGAAATGTGGCAATTTCACCCAACCGGTATTGCCGGTGCCGGTACCCTGGTAACAGAAGGTTGTCGTGGTGAAGGCGGTTATCTGCTGAACAAAGACGGCGAGCGTTTTATGGAGCGTTATGCTCCTAATGCGAAAGATTTAGCCGGCCGTGATGTTGTTGCCCGTTCAATGATGACTGAAATCCGTGAAGGTCGTGGTTGTGATGGCCCATGGGGCGTACACATTAAACTTAAATTAGACCACTTGGGCGCGGAAGTATTAGAAAGCCGTTTACCAGGTGTGTGCGAGCTATCAAAAACCTTTGCTCACGTTGACCCGGTAAAAGAGCCGATCCCGGTTATTCCAACTTGCCATTATATGATGGGTGGTATTCCAACTAACGTACATGGCCAGGTTCTTAAACCTACTGCCGATGGCAACGAAACTATCGTGGCTGGCTTATTTGCCTGCGGCGAAATCGCTTGTGTATCAGTACACGGTGCTAACCGTTTAGGCGGTAACTCACTGCTGGACTTGGTAGTATTTGGCCGAGCAACCGGCTTGCACTTGGGTGAAGCATTGGCTGCTACGTCTGAAGCCCGTGCAGCTTCGCAATCAGACTTAGATGCTGCTTTAGCCCGCACTCAGCGCTGGGAAGAGTCCAAACCAGGCCAGGGTGAAGACCCGGTGCAAATTAAGAAAGATCTGCAAAAATGTATGCAGCTGAACTTCTCGGTATTCCGTGAAGGTGCCGCCATGGCTGAAGGCTTGGCTGAATTAAAAGAAATTCGTGAACGGTTAAACTTTGCCCGTCTGGATGACAAGAGTTCAGACTTTAATACCATGCGTATTGAATGTTTAGAGCTGGATAACCTGATGGAAACGGCATTTTCAACTGCGGTAGCAGCTAACTTCCGTACCGAAAGCCGTGGCGCTCATGCCCGTTTCGACTTCCCGGATCGTGATGATGAAAACTGGTTATGTCATAGTGTCTACACGCCGGATACTGAATCTATGTTTAAGCGTAAAGTGAATCTGGAACCTAAGTTCCGTGAATCCTTTGTGCCTAAAGCACGTACGTACTAAGAGGGCACAGCGATGAAGAAATTAGTTTTCTCAGTCTATCGTTACAACCCTGATGTCGACAAAGCGCCGCGCATGCAGGAATATACGCTGGACAACCCGGAAGGCCGGGACATGATGGTGCTGGACGCGCTGATCAAATTAAAAGAACAGGATCCAAGTTTATCGTTCCGTCGCAGTTGCCGTGAAGGTGTGTGTGGCTCTGATGGTCTTAACATCAACGGTAAAAATGGTCTGGCTTGCATTACGCCTTTATCAGCTGCAGGCTTAAAAGGCGGTAAAATTGTTATTCGCCCGCTGCCGGGCTTACCGGTAGTGCGTGATCTGGTTGTCGATATGAGCCAGTTTTACACCCAGTACGAAAAAGTGAAGCCGTACTTAATCAACGACAGTAAGTTACCACCTGCCGGTGAGTATCTGCAGTCGCCTGAAGAACGTGCTAAACTCGATGGCTTGTATGAGTGTATTCTGTGTGCATGTTGTTCAACCTCTTGCCCATCGTTTTGGTGGAACCCGGACAAGTTTATCGGCCCGGCTGGTTTACTGCATGCTTACCGTTTCCTGGCAGATAGCCGTGATACGGCAACAGAGCAACGCTTAAACGATCTGGATGATGCTTTCAGCGTATTCCGCTGCCATGGCATTATGAACTGCGTTAATGTTTGTCCGAAAGGTTTAAACCCAACCAAAGCAATTGGTGAAATTAAATCTATGTTGTTAAACCGGGCGCTGTAATGCGCCCTTTTTTGGTATGTGCGTGAAAGACAGCCAGAATGCATGCAATCAGGCTGTTTTTTTGCTACTTTTTCCAGGTGCGCGGAAATTAAGGGAAACTAAATGCACGAAGGTGTAATGAAGGCGTGGTTAGAGTCTTCTCATCTTGGCGGCGGCAATATGGCCTACGTTGATGAGCTCTATGAATCCTACTTAGCTGAACCTACCAGCGTTGGTGACGAATGGCGTGAGTTTTTCGCCAAATTACCAAAACTTGACGGCGTCGATCTTGAAACCCGTCACTCTGATGTCAGGCAGCAATTCGCAGATTTGGCCCGTAATAAACACCGCGAAGTGGTGGTGGTCAATTCCGGTACAGCTGCTGACAGTCGTCAGGTTAAAGTATTGCAGCTGATTAACTCTTACCGCTTTCGCGGCCATCAGCAAGCTAACCTTGACCCGCTAGGCCTGTGGAAGCAATCACGCGTACGTGATTTAGAGCTGTCTTACCACGACTTATCAGAAAGTGATTACGATACCGAGTTTAATGTTGGATCATTTGCCATTGGCAAAGAAACCATGAAACTGGGTGAATTACACAAAGCGCTGGAGAAAACCTACTGTGGTTCTATCGGTGCTGAGTATATGCACATTGTTTCTACTGATGAGAAACGCTGGATCCAACAGCGTTTAGAATCGATTCAGTCAGCACCGTCTTATGATAAAGCCGCTAAAACCCGTATTTTGAATGGCTTGGTCGCGGCAGACGGTCTGGAAAAATACCTGTCTTCCAAATTCCCGGGTGCCAAGCGTTTTGGTCTGGAAGGTGGCGATGCTATGGTGCCAATGCTTAAGGCCATGATTCACCGTGCCGGTGAACAGGGCGCTAAAGATTGTGTTATCGGTATGGCGCACCGCGGCCGTTTAAACACCTTAATTAACGTGCTGGGTAAAAACCCGTCAAAGTTATTTGACGAGTTTGCCGGTAAATATGAAGTCGTCGGCGCCGGTGATGTGAAATACCACATGGGTTTTTCATCTGATTTTGAAACAGCCGGTGGCAATGTGCATTTAGCGCTGGCGTTTAACCCGTCACACCTGGAAATTGTAAATCCGGTTGTGATTGGCTCGGTGCGTGCGCGTTTAGACCGTCGTGGTTGTACCGACGGCTCACTGGCGTTGCCAGTCACCATTCATGGTGACTCAGCTTTTGCCGGCCAGGGTGTAGTAGCGGAAACCTTTAATATTTCACAAACCCGTGCCTTTAAAGTGGGTGGTACTATCCGTTTAGTGATTAATAACCAGGTTGGTTTTACCACGTCTAAACAGGAAGATACCCGCTCTACGGAATACTGTACTGACATCGCTAAAATGGTACAGGCGCCTATTTTCCATGTAAATGGTGATGATCCTGAAGCGGTAGTATTTGTTGCACAGTTGGCAGTGGATTACCGCAATACCTTTAAGCGTGATGTGGTAATTGACTTGGTATGTTATCGCCGTAACGGCCATAACGAAGCTGACGAGCCAAATGCAACGCAGCCGCTGATGTACCAAAAAATCAAAAAGCACCCAACCCCACGTGAAATTTATGCGCAAAAGCTGGTAGCAGAGGGCTTGTTCAGCACTGAGCAAATCAGTGAAATGATTGAGCAATACCGTAATGCGCTGGATAAAGGCGATTGTGTGGTAGAAGAATGGCGACCAATGACTGAAACATCAGTTGACTGGACACCGTTCTTAGGCCATGACTGGGACTCAACTTATGATGCCAGCGTATCAGTAGAAAAACTGGTCGAGTTGGGCAAAAAAGCCACTGCCATTCCAGAGTCGCATACACTGCAACGTCAGGTTGGCCGTGTTTATGAAGATCGTGCCTTAATGCTCTCTGGCGAGAAGAAAATCGACTGGGGCTTTGCTGAAATTCTGGCTTATGCTTCCACGGTAGCCGAAGGCAGCCGTATTCGTATTGTTGGCCAGGACTCGGCTCGTGGTACTTTTTTCCATCGTCATGCGGTATTACACAATCAAACTGATGGCAGCACCTATACGCCGCTGGAACATATCAGTGACAAACAAGGGCCATTCCAGGTATACGATTCTGCGTTGTCAGAAGAGGCCGTGATGGCGTTTGAATACGGCTATGCTACTGCAGAGCCTCGCGCCATGGTAATTTGGGAAGGCCAGTTTGGTGATTTTGCCAACGGTGCACAGGTAGTTATTGACCAGTTCCTAAGCTCGGGCGAGCAGAAGTGGGGCCGGTTGTGTGGCTTAACCTTGTTGTTGCCGCACGGTTACGAAGGCCAGGGCCCGGAGCATTCATCAGCCCGTCTGGAACGCTTCCTGCAACTATGTGCTGATCACAATATGCAGGTCTGTATTCCGACTACGCCGGCGCAGGTATTTAATATGTTGCGCCGTCAGATGGTACGGCCAATGCGTCGTCCGTTAATTGTTATGTCGCCAAAGTCGTTACTGCGTCATCCATTGGCTACCTCAACGCTGGAAGAGCTGGCAGCAGGCAAGTTCCATAACGTAATTGGCGAGATAGACGATATCAAACCAGCTGATGTTAAACGTGTAGTGTTCTGTAGCGGTAAGGTGTACTACGAGTTACTGGAAGAGCGCCGCAAGCGTGAACAAAAAGACGTTGCTATTGTCCGTGTTGAACAGCTGTATCCGTTCCCGCATGACGAAATGGCTGAAGTGTTAAGCCAGTATCAGCATGTCACTGACTTTGTCTGGTGTCAGGAAGAGCCACAGAATCAGGGCGCCTGGTATTGCAGCCAGCATCATTTCCGTGCTGCTATTCCTAAAAACGGTCAGCTTATTTATACCGGCCGTGATGCTTCGTCATCGCCAGCAGTAGGTTATCTGTCGGTGCATAACAAGCAGCAACAGGCGCTGGTTAACGACGCTTTGACTATAAAATAATTGATTGTCCGGCCTGTATAACGGGCCGGTTAAACGAAATAAGACCAACCGGTAAAAGGTGAAAAAGTGGAAATTAAAGTACCCGTACTTCCAGAATCTGTTGCAGATGCAACCATCGCCACCTGGCACGTTAAAGCAGGCGAAGCCGTAACACGTGATCAGGTATTAGTTGATATTGAAACCGACAAAGTGGTACTTGAAGTTGTTGCTCAGGCCGATGGCGTAATGGGCGAAATCATTCATGACACCGGTGCTACCGTAACTGCTGAAGAAGTTATTGGTAAAATGGAAGCCGGTGGTGCACCTGCAGCGAAAAAAGACGATGCGCCAGCGAAGAAAGACGATGCCAAAGCTGATGCCGTACCTGCTACAGGTTCAGACGACAGCAACGACGATGCCTTAAGCCCGTCTGTGCGCCGCATGATTGCTGAAAAAGGCTTAGACGCCAGCAAAATTAAAGGCACTGGCAAAAATGGCCGTGTGACCAAAGAAGACGTAGAAAAGTTTGTCGCCGGTGCCCCAGCAAAAGCTGCAGCGCCAGCTGCTTCTGCACCCACTGCGGTAACCGGTGATCGCAGCCAGAAACGTGTGCCTATGACACGTTTACGCAAAACCATCGCGAATCGCCTGTTAGAAGCGAAAAATTCTACCGCTATGTTAACGACCTTTAACGAAGTTAACATGAAGCCGATTATGGACCTGCGCAAGCAATACCAGGACGTGTTTGAAAAGCGCCACGGCATCCGTTTAGGCTTTATGTCGTTCTACGTAAAAGCTGTGACTGAAGCGCTGAAGCGTTACCCAGAAGTGAATGCAGCGATCGACGGTGATGACATTGTGTATCACAACTTCTTCGACGTCAGCATTGCGGTGTCTACACCTCGTGGTCTGGTCACTCCGGTACTGCGTGATTGTGACAAAATGAATTTGGCTGAAATTGAAAAAGCCATCAAAGAATTAGCCCTTAAAGGCCGTGACGGTAAGTTGTCTATGGACGACTTAACCGGCGGTAACTTTACTATCACCAACGGTGGTGTGTTTGGTTCTCTGATGTCTACACCAATCATCAACCCACCTCAAGCCGCTATTTTGGGTATGCATAAAATCCAGGACCGCGTGATGGTAATCGATGGCAAGATGGAAATTCTGCCAATGATGTATCTGGCGCTATCTTACGACCACCGCATTATCGACGGTAAAGAGTCTGTAGGCTTCCTGGTAACCATTAAAGAATTGCTGGAAGATCCAACCCGTATCCTGCTGG
Organism: Rheinheimera hassiensis; assembly: GCF_022436675.1. Taxonomy (GTDB): domain Bacteria; phylum Pseudomonadota; class Gammaproteobacteria; order Enterobacterales; family Alteromonadaceae; genus Alishewanella; species Alishewanella hassiensis. Next base: position 549,628 of record NZ_JAKUJZ010000002.1, read on the forward strand.
ATATCTGATTATTCGGCAAAAGTAAGCAAAAATGCTGTTGTTTTTTGACAACAGCATTTTTTATCGAACCGGTTGGCACTATAATATGCGCCGATCAAAGTCAGGCTGTACTAAACAGTGCAGCTTTCATATTCAAATGAACGGAAAATAGCCATGAATTTGCACGAGTATCAGGGTAAGCAACTGTTTGCCCAATATGGTTTGCCTGTATCTAAAGGCATTGCCGCAGCTACAGTTGAAGAAGCGGTAGCAGCTGCAGATAAAATCGGCGGCGATATGTTTGTTGTTAAAGCCCAGGTTCACGCTGGCGGCCGCGGTAAAGCGGGCGGCGTAAAGCTGGTTAAGAGCAAAGAAGATATCAAAGCTTTCGCAGAAAAATGGCTTGGCAAGAACCTGGTAACTTACCAAACTGATGAAAAAGGTCAGCCGGTTAGCCGTATCCTGGTTGAACCTTGTACAGATATCGCTAAAGAACTGTATTTAGGTGCAGTAGTTGACCGCTCTTCACGTCGTATCGTGTTTATGGCATCTACTGAAGGTGGCGTGGAAATTGAAACCGTTGCCCACGAAACACCAGAAAAAATTCTGAAAGCAGCAATTGACCCGTTGGTAGGCGCACAGCCATTTCAGGGCCGTGAGTTAGCATTCAAATTAGGCCTTGAAGGCAAGCAAGTGAACCAATTCGTGAAAATTTTCATGGGTCTGGCGCAACTGTTTAAAGACAAAGATTTAGCTCTGCTGGAAGTGAACCCTCTGGTTATCACTCCTGCTGGCGATCTGCACTGCTTAGATGCCAAACTGGTTATCGATGGCAACGCTCTGTACCGTCACCCTGATTTAAAAGCTATGCAGGACCCTTCACAGGAAGATCCACGTGAAGCACATGCTGCCTCATGGGAACTGAACTATGTAGCGTTAGGTGGCGACATCGGCTGTATGGTTAACGGTGCCGGTTTAGCTATGGGTACTATGGACATCGTTAAATTACACGGTGGCCAACCAGCTAACTTCCTGGACGTTGGCGGCGGCGCAACCAAAGAGCGCGTAGTTGAAGCGTTCAAAATTATCCTGTCTGACGACGCTGTTAAAGCGGTATTTATCAACATTTTCGGCGGTATCGTACGTTGCGATATGATTGCTGAAGGTGTTATTGGCGCAGTAAAAGAAGTTGGCGTTAAAGTACCGGTAGTTGTACGTCTGCAAGGTAACAATGCAGAGCTGGGTGCTAAAGTGCTGTCTGAAAGCGGCCTGAATATTATCGCTGACACAGACCTGACTAGTGCTGCCAAGCAAGTAGTTGCTGCAGCGGCTAAGGCATAAGGGGTTATCAATGAGCGTTTTAATTAATAAAGATACCAAAGTAATTTGTCAGGGCTTCACGGGTGCTCAGGGTACTTTCCACTCTGAACAAGCCATTGCTTATGGCACTAAAATGGTTGGTGGTGTGACTCCGGGTAAAGGCGGTCAAACTCACTTAGGTTTACCAGTATTCAATACAGTTAAAGAAGCAGTAGAAGCAACTGGTGCAGAAGCATCAGTAATTTACGTACCAGCTGCTTTTTGTAAAGATTCTATCCTGGAAGCGGCAAATGGTGGCATCAAGCTGATCGTTTGTATCACTGAAGGCATTCCTACACTGGATATGCTGGACGCTAAAGTACGTTGTGACGAATTAGGCGTACGCTTAATTGGCCCTAACTGCCCGGGCGTGATCACGCCAGGCGAATGTAAAATTGGTATTATGCCAGGCCACATTCACTTACCAGGTAAAGTAGGTATTGTTTCACGTTCAGGTACTCTGACCTATGAAGCAGTAAAACAAACTACCGATTACGGTTTCGGCCAGTCTACCTGTGTAGGTATTGGTGGCGACCCAATTCCAGGTTCTAACTTCATCGACATCCTGAAATTATTCCAGGACGATCCACAAACTGAAGCCATCGTAATGATCGGTGAAATTGGTGGTTCAGCTGAAGAAGAAGCGGCTGCTTACATCAAGCAACACGTGACTAAGCCAGTTGTGTCTTACATCGCCGGTGTTACTGCACCAGCTGGTAAGCGCATGGGCCACGCAGGAGCTATCATCTCTGGTGGTAAAGGTACAGCTGACGAGAAGTTCGCTGCACTGGAAGACGCCGGTGTTAAAACCGTGAAAAGCTTAGCCGATATCGGTAAAGCACTGAAAGAATTGACTGGCTGGTAACAGGTTGTTGATTTAGCTTATAAAAACCCGCTTATGTAGCGGGTTTTTTGTTTTAAGCACTAGCATGGTGTTTTATTACAATTCAGTGTACGGTTCAGTTTTAAGATTACACTTGGATTAAACCGATGAAAGTGGGTGTTTTCCCCGGCAAGTTTTTACCACCGCACCGCGGTCATATTACCGCGATACTTCGCGCGCATGCCCTGTGTGATAAATTGTATGTGGTGATCAGTGAGCGTACGGTTGAAGATGGGCAACTGTGTAAAAGTGCCGGTATTGCTTATATCAGCGGCGTACTGCGCCAGCGCTGGTTATCTCAGGAGTTACAAGGGCTGGGTATCGAAGTACTGCTGCAAAATGAAGATGCAATGACACCTTTTCCACAAGGCTGGGGCGCTTACGCCATGCAGCTTAAACACACCGTGCCTGAGCCTTTTAGTGTGATTTATGGCGGTGAAGAAAGTTATCGTGACGGCCACAATCGATATTTTCCTGGCATTGAGTATAAAGTACTAGACCCACAGCGTACTCAGTGGCCCATAAGCGGCACAGAAATTCGTAATCACCCGTATTTGCACTGGGACTATATCGCCGGCTCTGCCAGGCCGTTTTTCGCCCGTAAGGTACTGATCACCGGGCCGGAGTCTTGCGGTAAAACCACACTAACGCGCAAACTGGCCAAAGTGTATTGCACCTCCTGGTCGGAAGAGCTGGGCCGTGACTATCAGCACGATGTTGTCGGCGGCAATGGCGACTTATTTGATCTGGAAGATTTTAATCGTATAACGCATTTGCAGTATGAGCAGGATTTAACCGCCTTGCGCAGCGCCAACAAGGTGTGCTTTTTTGATACCGATGCCGTGGTTACGGCGTTTTTCAGTCAGGTATTTTTAGGCCAGGTGGCAAGCCGGATAGAAAGTTTTATCGATCCAACCAAGTACGACCTGGTGATAGCGCTTAAACCCACTGTGCCATGGGTCGCCGATGGTATGCGTGAGCTGGGCGAGCAGGCCACCCGTGAATTGAGCTTTGACCAACTGATGGCGCTGTATCAGAGCTATGGTTTTGATGTCAGCCGCTTTTGCATGATAGATGCGCCGGACTATTATCAGCGTTTTGAGGGCTGTATCACTGCAGTTGAAAAATTGCTTTATGGCTGTGCTGAATCAACGATATAAAATAAATCTCCTGCCGGAACTTCTCTTAAGACTACTTTAAGTATTCTCCTCCAGACTGGTTGTAACGGTAAAACAGGAGCCCGTTATGACCAGTCTTATGCACAGCGCCAAACTCAGCGGTAGTACAAGCGTCAACAACGTCGTAACTGAGCCCGGCGAAAGTTGCTTACAGTTAGTGTTACCTGATCAGCCACAACGCAGTTCATTGCAGCAATTTATTCAACAAGGTTTTGCTACTAACTATCAGGCTAACGTGCAGCATTTTATGCCTAATTTATTAGGTGTAAGCCGCAATGGGCAGTGGCAGGCCGTATTGGGGTTGCGCAGTGCTGCTAAAACGCCGTTGTTTATTGAGCAATACTTGCCTGATGCCGTAGAGCAATTACTTGCCACTCACGGTTTGTCTGCTGAGCGTCACCAGTTGATAGAAATCGGCCATTTGTATGCGTCAAACCGGCAAAGCTTATTACAACTCTTCGTACTGATGGCTTATGCGCTGGACCAGTTAAATTACCGCTATTTATTATGTGCCGCCACGACACAGGTACGCGGTATTTTAAGCCGCCATGGCATTGAGCTGACCGAATTGGCTGAGGCAAAAGCGGATGCTTTAGGTGAACAGGCGGCGAGTTGGGGAACCTACTACGACACCAATCCAAAAGTGTGCGTGATGGATTTAGCCGCCGTGACCCGGCTTATTCATCGCGAAGAGAAGCTCACGGCTTTAGCGCATCAGCACTGGCCGCAGTTACATCAGTTGGTTGCCCGCTTGCCGGCAGGAGACTGCTAATGCGTATTGAATTACCCGCCACGGCTATGCTGCGCGATCTGGCAACGGAGATAAGTTACCCGCAAGCCCAGATCAAAAAACAGATGCGCTTTTGGCAGGAACTATTATCAGGCTATGGTGCGCGGCGTATTGCGTTGGCTGCCAATAGCTCAGCGCAGTGGGCGCTGCTAGATTTAGCCTGTCTGGATGCAGATTTATTATTGGTGCCACTGCCAACTTATTTGACTGGTAGCCAACTGACGCACGTGATGTCGCAGTTGCAGCCAGATATTTATATTTCAGATACTGAGCAACTGACAGCCGAATTTACCCTGTTGGAACAAGTCGGTGATTTATTAATGTATCGCCGTGAATTAGCCGGCTCTGGTGCAGCTATTACACCGGGTTGTCAAAAAATCACCTTTACTTCAGGTTCAACCGGACAGCCAAAAGGTGTGTGTTTATCGGCAAAAAGCCAGCTTGATGTGGCGCACAGCCTTATTGAACGTATTAAACAACATTCACCTAAACACCTGTGTTTATTGCCTTTAAGTACGCTATTGGAAAACATCGCAGGTATTTATGCGCCATTGTTAGCGGGTGGCGAGGTGCTGATAGCACCGGATTTAATGCGCGGTTTTAACGGGAGCCAGCTGGTTAGCCCACAGGCTTTACTTCAGCTTATAACTAGCGTAGCACCCAAAAGTCTGATTTTAGTACCGGAATTACTGCAACTGCTGGTGATGGCGAGAACTCAGGGCTGGCAAGCTCCGTCGTCACTGCAATTTATCGCTGTAGGAGGTGCTCATGTTTCTGTTGCGTTATTGCTGCAGGCGTCACGGCTTGGATTGCCCGTGTTCCAGGGCTATGGCTTAAGTGAATGTGCATCTGTGGTCGCGCTATCAAGTTTTGATGCCCGGCAAAGTACCGCCTTGGAACTCGAATTAGTCGGTTTGCCGTTAGCGCATCGTGATATCGAAATTATCGATGGCGAAATTGTCGTAAACCAACCTTTTTTGGGCTATTTGGGCGATGCTGCCTCTGCTGGCAATAAGGTTTTTACCGGTGATTTAGGCGAACTGGATGCAAAAGGGCAGTTACGCATTCTGGGGCGGCGTAAAAACTTACTTATTTCCAGCCTGGGCCGAAATATTTCACCGGAATGGCCTGAAGCCTTGCTTACACAAAGCGGTTTAATTCGCCAGGCGGTGTTGGTTGGTGATGCCAAGCCTTACTGTGCGGCACTTTTATATCTTGCTGATCCCAAGTCGGCAGCGTTGTTGCCAGCCTATCTGCAGCAGGTGAACCAGCAACTACCAGATTATGCGCAAATAAAAGCTTATCACCTGCTAACCCAGCCTTTATCTGTGGCAGATGGCACCCTAACAGCCAATGGCCTGCCGCGCCGTGCTGAGGTGGTTAAAAAATACCAACGTCAAATTCATGATTTATTTGTACCTACTACAGCAATTGGAGAGTCCTATGAGTTTTTATCAAACGTTGGTTAACGCAACGCAAGCAGAGCGGGCTTATTTGCTGGACGCTCCGATGATCCGCCGCACTTTTGCCGGCGACTTTACGCTGGATCATTATGTGGCTTTTTTAAATCAGGCATATCACCACGTTAAACATACAGTACCTCTGTTAATGTCGGTGGGAGCTCTGCTGCCAGAGTCGAAAGAATGGTTACGCGAAGCGGTGGCAGAATACATCGAAGAAGAGCTGGGCCATCAGGAGTGGGTGCTAAATGACATAGCCGCCTGTGGTTATGACAAAGAGCAGGCCCGCACCAGCACACCAGCCTTTGCTACTGAGCTGATGGTATCTTACGCCTATGACTCGGTGCGTCGGGTTAACCCGTTGTGTTTTTTTGGCATGGTACTGGTACTGGAGGGGACATCCATCGCATTAGCAGAACAGGCCGCCGGCAAAATTGCCGCTACTTTACAGCTACCACGGCGTGCCTTTAGTTATCTGAACTCACATGGTGCTTTAGATCAGGACCATATCAAGTTCTTTGAAAGCCTGATGAATAAAATCACCGAACCGGCTGAGCAGGCACTGATTATTCACAGCGCCAAACGCTTTTTTCACTTATACGGTGACGTGTTTCGTAGCCTTGAACAGCCTCATGGTCTGAGAAAAAAAACGCAGGCAGAGGAGTGTGTGGCATGAGCTTTTTAGCGGGTAAAACGGTTCTGCTGACTGGTGCAACCGGCGGTATAGGCTCTGAAGTGGCCGGGCAGTTAAGCGCTGCGGGAGCCAGGCTTATTCTGACCGGGCGCTCAGCCGTAAAACTCAAAGCGTTACAACGCCAGTTGGCGGTTGAAACCCTGGTGTATTGCTGCGACTTAACCCGTGTGACAGAGCAACACGCTTTGCTGCAGTTTTGCCAGCAGCAGGGCGGTATAGATGTGCTGATCAATAATGCCGGTATCAGCCAATTTGGTTTATGCCAGCAACAACAGTTCAATGATCTGATTAATATTAATTTACTGGTCCCCATGCAGCTGTGTCAGCTGTTTTTACCGGTTTTACGCCAGCGTAAGGGCCAGATAGTTAACGTGGGCTCCGCCTTTGGCAGCATCGGTCACCCCGGCTTTACCGGCTATTGCGCCACCAAGTTTGGTTTACGTGGTTTTACTGAAGCTTTACAACGTGAACTGGCCGACAGTGGCATACAAGTGAAATATTTTGCGCCAAGAGCCACAGAAACCAGTATTAACTCCAGTGATGTAGTACAACTGAATCAACAACTTGGCAATAGCATGGATAGCCCGGCCTGGGTGGCAGAGCAGTTAATTAAACAGCTGAAGTCCAATGAACTGCGCCGTTTCCTTGGCTGGCCCGAGCGTATTTTTGTGCGCCTGAACGCGGTGTTCCCGGCGCTGGTCGATATGGCTTTAAAAAGTAAATTAACACTGATTGAATTATTTGCAGTGGGCAAAAACCACTAACGAGGTAAATATGAACACATTAAGCAAAACATTGCGATTATTGGTTTTTATGCCGGCTTTATTACTAACTTCAACATTGATGGCGGCATCGGCTTATGCCGATGTACTTCAGGATATTAAACCCTTGCAGGATCGCTGGGCAGAGGTAAATTACGGCACAAATGAAGAGCAAAAAGAAGCGGCGTTTGCGGCTCTGCTGGAGCAGGCTGATGCTGTGGTGGAGGCCAACCCTGACAAAGCCGAAGCACTAATTTGGCGTGGCATTATTAAATCCAGCTATGCCGGTGCTAAAGGTGGTTTGGGTGCTATGTCGCTGGCTGAAGGTTCAAAAACTGATCTGGAAGCGGCACTGCAACTTGATAGCCAGGCGCTGCAAGGTTCGGCCTACACCAGCTTAGGTGTGTTGTATTACAAGGTGCCCGGTTGGCCCATTGGTTTTGGTAGTGATAAAACCGCAAAGCTGATGTTAGAAAAGGCTTTAACTATTAACCCACAAGGTATTGATCCTAATTATTTTTATGCAGAATTTTTAACGCAAAAGCGCGACTATAAAGCAGCCATGAGCTACATTGACAAAGCTAAGCAGGCCGGGCCGCGCCCCCAGCGTGAAACTGCCGATACAGGCCGGTTGCAGGAGCTTGCTGCACTGGAAGCAAAAGTGGTAAAAAAACTAAAACGTTAAACGGCAGCGTCAGGCACTAATGCTGGAGAGGCAATGAGACTGTTACTGGTAGAGGATGATTTAGATTTAGCCAAAGGCTTGCTGCTGGCATTATCTGCCCAGGGGTTTGTGGTTAACCATGTCAGCACAGGTAAACATGCCTTAAGCAGTATTAAAGCCAAAGATTGCGACGCGGTGATCCTCGATCTGGGCCTGCCTGATATGGATGGCCTGGATTTGCTTAAACAAAGCCGGCAAAGAGAAGGTAATTTGCCGGTTTTAGTGCTTACTGCCCGTGATGGTATAGATGATCGTATTCGAGGCCTGGATTTAGGTGCTGATGATTACCTGGTAAAACCTTTTGCAATGCCGGAGCTTTTCGCCCGTTTACGGGTGATCGAGCGCCGCCTTGGCACAGCGGCCACACATTTAATTAAACTGCAGCAGGTAGAGCTTGATACTAGCGCGCATCAGGTACGGGTAGAGGGTGACGTTGTAGGTTTGTCGCGTCGTGAGTTTATGTTGCTCAAAGAACTCATGGAATCCGCCGGTCGGATAAAAACCCGCGAACAGCTGGAAGCCAGCCTGTATGCCTGGGGAGAGGAAGTGGCCAGCAATGCTCTGGAAGTGCATATTTCCAATTTACGCAAAAAGCTGCCGAAAGACTTTATTAAAACCTTACGCGGTGTGGGCTACAGCGTGAGTATGGTATGACCGTGCTATGAGATCACTTCGCCGCTATTTAGTTACTGTCCTTATTGCGCTTTTTACTTTGATCAGTTTTTTAGCCGCTTTACAAAGCTACAGGCAAAGTGCCGGCAGGGCAGAGGCGTTGTTTGATCAGGATTTACAAGTGCTGGCGTCGAGTTTGGCACAGCAGTATCAAGCTGGCTCGCAGCAGGAGCTGGGGCTGGCACTGCAGGTTTGGCAAAACAATCAACTGGTGTATCGCAGCCCACTAGCACCTGACACAGCTATGGCAGAAAGTGCGGGCTTTACCGAGCATAATTTTGCTGGCAAAAGATGGCGGGTGTTTCGCCAGACGCCAACAGCCCTGCTAACTGTGATAGTGGCCCAGCCACTGCAGCAACGCCAGCAACTGGCCGACGAAGTGATTACCGCCTCTATATACCCTGTGGTACTTAGCCTGCCGCTACAGGCATTACTGATTTGGCTGGTGGTAAGCAAAGCATTGTCGCCAATTAAACGCTTTTCGGCTCAGTTGGCTTCAAAAAAGGCCAATGATTTAACACCAGTAGAGCTGGAGCAGGTACCTGCTGAATTAGACCAGATGCTGAAAACCACCAATCTGTTATTTGCCAGGTTAGCAGATGCTTTTGAACGGGAAAAACGCTTTGCCTCTGATGTTGCGCATGAGCTGCGCACACCGTTGAGTGTATTGCAGGTGAACTTACATAATGCCTCACAACAATGGCAGCAATCGGGTATAGCTGATCCGCAAGATTCTATGCTGGCGTTACAGGCCGGTGTTGAGCGTATGAGTGCCCTGATAGAACAAATTATGCTGTTAAACCGCACTAACCCTGAGCATTTTCAGGCTCGTACAGAACAACTGGATTTAGCCGGTTTATGCCGTCAGGTGGTTGCCGACTGGTACCCACAGATTGAGAAAAAGCAGCAACAGATTGAGCTTTTGGGGCTGGAGCACTTGTCGCTAAAAGGGGATGCTTTTGCGTTACGGTTGTTAGTCAGTAACCTGGTGGGGAACGCCAGTAAATATACCCAGGGCGGTGGCGCTATCCAACTGGAGTTACTGACCCAGGCAGGAAAAGCAGTACTGATAGTGCAGGATAACGGCCCGGGTATACAGCCAGAAGAGTACAGCAGAGTATTTGATCGTTTCTACCGGGTAGGTGGCGACAGGCATCAATCGGGTACTTTGGGTTCTGGTTTAGGTTTGGCTATAGTGCGCGATATCGTTAATTTGCATCAGGGGCAGGTGCGCCTTGGCGCCGCAGATTCTGCCAGCGGCTTAAAAGTGACAGTGGAACTGCCTTTGTGAAAATAAACAGGATAAAGGGAATACCCTGGCAACATCTTGCATTGATAAGTCTGGCTTTACCTGTGCAGGCAGAACAAGCGCTATTTGAATTGCAGATTAAAGATCACTTGTTTCATCCGTCGGTGCTTTATGTGCCGGCAGGTGAAAAAATAAAGCTGCTGGTGTTAAACCAGGACCCATCACCAGAGGAATTTGAAAGCTTTAGCTTAAACCGTGAGAAGGTCATTTTAGGCAATGGCAAAGCCACTTTGTTTATAGGGCCACTGCAACCGGGCCGCTACCATTTTTTTGGTGAATATAACCCCGACAGTGCCCAGGGGGTGCTGATAGCGCTACCCGAAGCGCAGTGGCAACAGCGTAGGGCTGACAATGCTAATTAATACCGTGCTGATGTTTTTACGCGAGTTGTTGCCGTTATTTTTACTGCTGGCTACCTTACTGGTATGGCACAGAAACCATTGGCGGCGTTTTATTCTGCTGTTTTCTTTGCCAGCCATCCTGATGCTGACACTTTTTAGCAGCAATATGCTTTGGATCTCTGAGCAACTTGATGGCTTCGGGCTGGAGTTATTGTACAGCCTGCTATACACCGGTTGCTTTGCGCTATTGTGTGTTGCCGCAGCTAAGCGTAATGCAGCAATGTTGTTGTCGGCCTTTGCCTGTGCCTGTTTGCTCAGTATCAATGGCAGCAATTTACTGCTGTATATCTGGTTGCCCACTCAGGGCAATACCGACCCATCGGCTTTACTTTTGGGTATGGCCTTAGGTGTAGGCATTGGCAGCAGTATTGCCGTGCTGTGGTATTACCTGCTAACCGAGCTAAAACAATGGCGTATGCTCAGTTACCGGTTGCTGCTGTCGCTACTGGGCGTACGTCAGTTAATGATGGCTTCAGCGTTGCTTATTCAATCCGACTGGCTGCCCGCAGGCCCGCAATTATGGCAAACCGAACAATGGCTGCCGGAGCAGTCTGAATTAGGTTTCTTTTTGCAGGCTTTACTGGGGTATGAAGCCACTCCGGTTTTATCACAAGGCCTTATATATATTGCCGGCCTGGGGTTATTACTCTGGTGTAGCCGTAACCTGAAAAATAACATAAGGAGTGCGCAATGAGGTTTTCTCCTTCAGTGCTTTATGCAGCCTGTGGCGCTTTGATGTTGCTGGTAAGCGGGCATAGCCTGGCCGATGGCAGGGTAGTAGACAAGGTATATCACCCTTATGTACAGGCGCTTGAGCGCAGTGTTGAATATCGCTACTTTTATCAGCGTCAGGCTGATCACCCCGACAACAACACTATGGGGCAAAAGCTGGGTTATGGTTTTTCGGTAGCAGAGCGCGCCGCACTGGAAATTTATCTGATAGCAGACAGAGTAAGTCCTGAAGATTATAAGCTGTCTGGCTACGAACTCGAATTGCGCTGGATGCTGACAGAGCAAGGCCAGTATAGCGCCGACTGGGGCCTGCTGTTTGAACTTGAGCGGCAGAACAATCAGGACAACTTTGAATTTACTACCGGGCTGTTAATGGAGAAAGAATTTGGCCCCACCAGTCTGACGCTCAATGCGCTGGCAGTGTACGAATGGGGTAAAACCATTGAAACTGAATGGGAAGGGGAGTTCAGGGCGCAATACCGCTATCGTTTGTTACCCGCAGTGCAACCCGCTATAGAATTATATGTCGGAGAAAATTACAAAGGCGCCGGACCAAGTTTAATGGGCGTGCATAAGTTTGATAAGCAAAAACAGCTGAAATGGGAGTTCGCGGTGATTATGGCGATTGATAATGATACTGTTGATCGTACTTTGCGCTTTGCGCTGGAATATGAGTTTTGATAGTACAAATGAAGCAGATACATGGCTGCTGGTCGGCCTCATAGCCGTTGAGCACCGGTTAAAAACATTTTTTCCATTGTATCCAGCATGTCTCTGGGAGCGATCCGACCCGAGCGCTCAGAGTTTACCAAAGCGGATAACATACCTATCATCAACTCAGATAATGCCGCTGCGCTGATATCAACACGGAAAAAACCTTCCTGTTGGCCCCGTAAAAAAAATTTGTCAAAAATGGCCTCAAACTCTACCCAGCGATGTTCAGAGTCTGATGTTTCTAACAGTTGTGGCTCCCAGGTATTAGAGACAAAAACAAATAGCTCTTTGTGACACAAATGGCCTTCAATCAGCGCCCGGAATGCCTGTAAAACCGGTGCTGTTTCCAGTTCAGCAGCGGCAATAGCCAAATCAAACTGGCGAACGGATTCAGAAAACAGCCGTTCAATTATTTTGTCGCGGGTAGGGCACATCCGATACAAAGTGGCTTTGCTGACGCCAACAGCTTTGGCCAACTCCTGCAAAGAGGCTCTGGGGTTGTCCACCATGGCCATAGCAACAGCCAACAACAAGGGATCTGTAGCTTCACTTTTTATCATCATCTTATCCATATCAACAAAACTGCCTGGAGCATTCTACGCGGTTAAACACTATGGATCACTATACTTTTGCTTTTTAAAAGAATCAAATGAATCTATGTTGATTCATTTGATTCTTGGTGGTATCGTGCGCTCATTCAAATTAAGCTTGCTAAATGAGGTAGTGGTGATGGGTAAGGGTAAGAATCTGCTGGCTATTACTTTGGCCATGATCCTGATTGGCTGTGCACCAGAGCCTGTGGTTGAAGCTGACACTGTGGTTAAAACCGTTGATGCCATGGTGGCGACAAAGGCGCCACTGGACATCACCGAAGATTTGCCGGGACGAGTTGCTGCCGTTCGGCAGGCCGAAGTGCGTGCCCGTGTTGCTGGCATAGTGCTCAAACGTGAATTTGCCGAAGGAAGTCTGGTCAGTGCTGGTCAGGTTTTATTCCAGCTCGATCCTGCCCCTATGAAAGTGGCGCTGGCAAAGGCTCAAGCTGAACTTGCAAAAGCCAAAGCGGCCCAGCAAGAAGCCGACGATCTGCTGAGGCGATATAAGCCACTACTGGCCACCGCCACAGTAAGTCAGCATCAATTTGATAACGCAAAAACTAACCTGCTCAGCGCAGCAGCTGCAGTTCAGGCTGCTCAGGCGGATGTAGACAATGCCAAACTCAATCTTAGCTACACCAGAGTTACAGCTCCTATTGCAGGGCGCATCGGCAGAGCTTTAGTCAGTGAAGGCGCTTTAGTGGGGCAGAATGAGGCGACTCAACTTGCCGTCATTCATCAGCTGGACCCTGTGTATGTCGACATGAATTTATCCTCAGGCAGTGAAATGCAACGCCAGCACAGCTTAAAGCAAGGTTATGGCCAGGTGGTCAATCAACTGAACATTCTGGATAACGCAGGGCAGCCAGCTCAGCAGGGACAGGTATTATTCGCCGAAAGTCAGGTGGATCAAAACACCGGAACTTTAACGCTCAGAGCAGAATTTGCCAACAAAGATCAGCAGTTGTTACCCGGCATGTATGTCAAAGTCCGGACCCGACTTGGTTTTGTGCCAGATGCTATTCTAATACCACAGCGCGCTTTGAGCCGGGATCATCAGGGTCAGCAATGGGTGTGGGTACAGAACAATAAAGGTGAAGCTGAACCCAGGGAAGTCAGCACTGGCGTGATGGTAGGGAAGGATTGGCAGATCACTGCAGGTCTTGCTGCAGGCGATATTGTGCTGACCAGCGCCACCTCACAGCTACAATCTGGAGATAAAGTTCAGGTGCAGCTGGCTGATGATGTTAAGCACGCAGCTGCTACTGCGCCTTCCATTTCTGTTTCACACTGAGATAAAAAATATGTCTGAATTTTTTATATCCCGCCCTAAATTTGCCTGGGTAGTGGCCATTTTTATTAGCATGGCAGGACTGTTCGCCTTGCCTTATCTGCCTGTTGCTCAGTTTCCTGTGGTCGCGCCACCGCAAATTATTGTGACTGCAACTTACCCTGGTGCTTCTGCCGAGGTGATGGTTGAGTCTGTTACCTCTGTGATAGAAGAAGAGCTCAATGGCATCAAAGATATGCTTTATTTTGAGTCGTCCAGTGGTTCTTCCGGTTCTTCAGACATTACAGTTACCTTCAAACCCGGAACCTCTGTTGCTGTCGCTCAGATGGAAGTGCAGAACAGCCTGAAAAAAGCCGAATCAAGGTTACCTGCCGCTGTGACTCAGCAAGGCTTGCAAGTGGAGGAGTCCAGTGCTGGTTTTCTGATGTTTTACGCTCTGAGTTACAAAGAGGATGATGGTTCTAAATCCATGGTGGCCTTGTCTGAGTTTGCCACCCGTTCGCTTAATAAAGAAATACGTAGGGTGGAGGGCGTAGGAAAGCTGCAATTTTTCTCCTCAGAAGCCGCAATGCGAGTGTGGCTGGATACACAAAAGCTGGTGTCCTACGGTTTGTCTGTTGAGGATGTCAGTAGTGCTATCCGGACTCAAAATATTCAGGTGCCTGCCGGAAGCTTTGGCAGCAGTCCTGGCAACACAGAGCAGGAAGTCAGTGCATCTATAGTGCTTGATGGCACGCTTAAAACAGTGGAAGACTTTGGCCAGATCCTGCTCAGAACCACAGCCAATGGTGCCGCGCTTTACCTCAAAGACGTGGCTCGTATTGAAATTGGCATGCAAGATTACAATTTTAATACTCGTCTGAATGGTAAAAATGCGGTCATAGCTGCCATTCAGTTGGCGCCAGGTGCCAACGCTATCCGTACAGTAGATGCAGTCAAAGCCAGATTAGATCAGTTGAGTCAGTATCTGCCGTCCGATATGGAAATATCAGTGCCTTATGACACCTCAAGGTTTGTCAAAGCTGCTATTGAAAAAGTGGTGTACACCTTACTGGAAGCCATAGCTCTGGTTTTTCTTGTGATGTTACTGTTTTTGCAAAACCTGCGTTATACGCTGATCCCAATACTGGTGGTACCGGTTTGTCTGATGGGGACCTTTGCGGTGATGTACCTGCTGGGCTTTTCCGTCAATATGATGACGATGTTTGGTATGGTACTGGCCATAGGTATTCTTGTGGACGATGCCATAGTGGTGGTTGAAAACGTCGATCGCCTGATGATGGAGGAGGGCCTGACGCCTAAGCAAGCGACGCAAAAGGCCATGAAGCAGGTGTCAGGTGCCATAGTGGGGATCACGCTGGTGCTTAGCGCGGTATTTTTACCTTTGGCCTTTATGAGTGGTTCAGTCGGCGTTATTTATCAGCAGTTTTCTATGGCTCTGGCTGTGTCTATTCTACTGTCGGGTTTTTTGGCCCTCAGCTTAACACCAGCGCTTTGTGCCAGTTTGTTAAAACCAGTAGATGGTGCTATGCACCTGAACAAATCAGGTTTTTTTGGCTGGTTTAACAGGTATTTCGCCGAACTGACTTCTGGTTACTGCAAGGTTAACCAGCGCCTGATCCAGCGGGCTGGTCGCTCTATGTTGCTTTATAGCCTGTTGATTGTTGTTTTAGTTTACGCTTATCGTACAGTACCTGCGTCTTTTGTGCCTGAAGAAGATCAGGGCTCACTGATGGTGGATGTTCAGCTTCCTGCAGGCGCAACCTTTGGCCGCACCGAAAAGGCTGTGGCTCAGGTCGAAGACTATTTAAGCAGTCGTGACAGCATGAAGTGGGTCACCTCAGTGATGGGCTTTAGTTTCTCCGGAACCGGGGAAAATGCAGCTATTTTGTTTCCGGATTTGAAAGACTGGTCAGAGCGCTCTGAGCAGCAGTCTGTTGCCGCTGAAACTGAGCTGTTAAATGCCCATTTTGCCAACTTTAAGGATGCTGCTGTGATGGCTATGGCGCCTCCAGCAATAGAGGGATTAGGCAGTTCGGGCGGTTTTTCCTTACGTCTGCTGGACAGAACCGGAGTAGGTCGCGAACAAATGCAGTTGGCACTGGATACAGTGTTAACCAAAGCCAATCAGTCTCCTTCAGTTGCCTATGCCATGATGGAAGGGTTGCAGGATGCTCCTACACTGCAACTTGCTGTGGACAGAGCCAAAGCTGATGCTATGGGGGTGTCTTTTAATGCGATCAGTGATGCGGTATCAACAGCTTTTGGCTCAGCCATGCTGAACGATTTTAACAATCAAGGCAGGCTGCAAAGAGTGGTGGTTCAGGCGCAGAGTGAGCAACGTATGACTCCACAGAGTCTGCTGCAACTACACGTGCCATCCCGTAATGGCAATCAGGTCCCTGTCAGCTCTTTCGCCAGCCTTGAGTGGACAAATACACCTGTGCAGCTGTCCCGTTACAATGGCTATCCGTCATTTAGCATCTCCGGAGATGCGAAACCTGGTGCCAGCAGTGGTGAGGCCATGAAGGAAATGGAACAAATCATCTCGGCCTTGCCACAAGGTGTAGGTTATGAGTGGACTGGCTTGTCTTATCAGGAGAAATTGTCAGGCTCTCAGGTCTCTCTTTTGATCAGTCTATCTATTCTGGTGGTGTTTTTAGTTCTGGTGGCTTTGTATGAAAGCTGGTCTATCCCACTTTCTGTGCTGTTGATAGTTCCGGTTGGGGCGCTTGGTTCTGTATTAGCTGTCGCAGTGTTGGAGCTGAGCAACAACGTATATTTTAAAGTAGGCTTAATCACTATTATTGGTTTATCAGCCAAAAACGCTATTCTGATCATAGAGTTTGCCAAAGAGCTGCATCATCAGGGGCTTACCTATGCTCAAGCTGTGTTGCAGGCAGCGCGTATGAGATTCAGACCTATAGTGATGACCTCCGTCGCTTTTATGCTTGGGGTACTGCCGTTGACTGTTGCAACAGGTCCTGGTGCAGCAAGTCAGCAAGCTCTGGGCAGCAGTGTGATGGGCGGTATGGTCAGCGCTACTATATTGGGCGTTGTACTGGTGCCGGTGTTTTACGTTTGGGTGATGACTTTGTTTAGCAAGAAAGTTGTAGTGGACAAGTCAGTGAACACCTGACTATCCACAAGTCAGGACCTTCAAAAAGTGCTTCCGACTTCATAGTTAAGTCTTAAGTTTGTCTTAAGTATCCACTTCTATGCTGGCCTCAATTAAAAACAGAGGCCTCTTTATGTCTGTTGTTAGCGTCGAAAAATCCTCCTTTCTTGCCAATTTGTTTTGCTTAGGTCCTTATCGTTACTTGATCCGTACTGCGGTACTTGGGTTGGTGCTGTTGAGTTTAAGCAGGCTGGCACTGGTGTTGTGGCAATTCGACAGAGTGGAAGGCACGGCATTGCTGTTTGATGTCTTAGTCCAGGGGATACGCGCCGATATTATTGTGGTGTCATTGTTTTTGGTGTTGCCAGTACTGTTGATCCCGCTGGCTTCAGTGCGGGGACTGAATAAAGTCTGGTTTCAATTCAGCTATCTGTGGTGCCTGCTGGCGTTAGTGCTGCTGGTGTTTATGGAGCTGGCGACGCCGGCTTTTATTTTGCAGTACGATGTGCGGCCAAACCGGCTTTTTGTCGAGTACCTGAAGTACCCCAAAGAAGTGTTGTCGACTTTATGGTTTGGTTTTCGTTGGCCTTTAGTTTTTGGTCTGGTCGCCACTCTGCTCTTAACCTGGTTGATGCGGCGGATATTTCGCTCTGGGAAATGCACGCTTCAAAGCTGGTCTTTGGAAAAAACACTTGGGCTGTGGTGTCTGGCTTTGCTGTTGTTATTTGCCGGTATTCGTTCCACCACAGACCATAGGCCTGCTAATCCGGCGATGTTTGCTATCACATCGGACTCCATGGTCAATTCGCTGGTATTAAGTTCAGCTTATTCAGTACTTTATGCTTTGTACAATTTAAAGCATGAAGCGCGCTCCAGTCAAATCTATGGCAAATTGCCGACAGAACAAATGCTGAAGCAGAGTCTGGACTGGCCCTGGTTAAAATCTTACCAATTTAACAATCCACAATACCCAACAGCACATTGGCAACAGGCGGTGATTAAGCGTGAGAAACCACTGAATTTGGTGATCGTAATGCAGGAAAGTCTGGGGGCTACTTTTGTACAATCTTTAGGTGGTTTAGCGGTCACGCCGGAGCTTGAAAAATTAAAGCAGCAGGGCATCTGGTTTGAGAATTTGTATGCCACAGGTACCCGCTCGGTGCGTGGTATTGAAGCTGTAGTGGCTGGTTTTCCGCCGACACCAGCGCAAAGCACAGTGAAGTTATCCAATAGCCAGCAGCATTTCACTACGCTTGCTTCTATTCTCAAAGCGCAGGGCTATCAGACTCAGTTCGTTTATGGCGGTGAAGCGCATTTTGACAATATGCGCAGTTTTTTTACCGGCAATGGTATGGATCAGATTGTCGATCAAAGCCAGATGCAAAACCCTGTGTTTACCGGCAGCTGGGGCGCCAGTGATGAGGATGTATTTACTGCTGCGCACCAACAATTAACGGCTTTGCATCAGCAGGATAAGCCATTTTTTAGCCTGATTTTCACCTCCAGCAATCATGAGCCTTTTGAGTTTCCTGATGGCCGTATTGAGTTATATGAAGAGCCCAAAGATACCGCCAATAACGCGGTGAAATATGCCGACTGGGCCATGGGGCAGTTTTTCCAAAAGGCAAAACAAAGCGACTATTGGCAAGATACCTTGTTTTTAATAGTGGCCGATCATGACAACAGAGTGTACGGCGACAACCTGATCCCGGTCGAAAAGTTCCATATTCCAGGGCTGATTTTAGGTGCGGATACAAAGCCAGAACTGCTGAAAACCCTTGCCAGTCAGATTGATTTAGCACCCACCTTATTATCTATGATGGGTATATCCAGTTGCCATACCATGACAGGACGGGACTTTACTCTGGATAATATCAGCCCCGGCCGCGCATTATTGCAGTTTGAGGATTACTTTGCTCTGATGCAGAGCGACAAACTGGTGATCCTCAAGCCTGATGGAAACAGTGTTGAAGCAAGGTATCAGCCAGGACAGCAAAAACTTAGTTTAAGCAGACATGCTGTGCCGCAGGCAAATAAAGATAAAGCGTTGGCGCTGGTGCAATTACCATCCTATTTATACCGCGAGAAAAAAAATGTCAGCACGGCACTATGTCCAGATAAATTGCCAGCAAACTAATCTGTGGTGGGATTTTTATGCTCTGAGACCATACCCGCCGGTATTTTTATTCAGCCAGAATAATTAGCCCCGCCTGGCGGTAGTCAGAAGCATTTCTGCTGTTATAATGCCGCCATATTTCAGTAACTTTAGCCAGTGCAGCCGCGCTGGTTTTTCAGATAGGGATTTGAATTTTATGGCGGACGTAGAACATCGCCCAACTAATTTTATTCGGCAGATTATTGATACTGATTTAGCCTCCGGCAAACACAGTGCTGTGCAAACCCGTTTTCCGCCTGAGCCTAATGGTTACTTACACATTGGCCATGCTAAATCTATCTGCCTGAACTTTGGTATTGCTCAGGATTACCAGGGTAAATGTAACCTGCGGTTTGATGATACCAACCCGGAAAAAGAAAACGTCGAGTTTGTTAACTCTATTTCGCGCGACGTGAACTGGCTGGGCTTTCAGTGGGATGGCGCTGTACGTTATTCTTCAGATTACTTTGACGCTCTGTATGGTTATGCGGTTGAATTAATTAACAAAGGCCTGGCCTATGTTTGCTTTTTAAATGGCGAACAAATGCGTGAGTACCGTGGCAATTTAACCCAACCGGGTAAACCCAGCCCAACGCGCGATACCAGCCCGGCGGAAAACCTGGCGCTGTTTGAAAAAATGCGTGCAGGTGGTTTTAAAGAAGGCGAGTGTTCGCTGCGCGCCAAAATTGATATGACATCCAGCTTTATGGTTATGCGCGATCCGGTTATTTACCGTGTTAAGTTTGCCCATCACCATCAAACCGGTGACAAGTGGTGCATTTACCCGATGTACGACTTCACCCACTGTATTTCTGATGCACTGGAGGGGGTTACGCACTCGCTGTGTACGCTGGAATTTCAGGATAACCGCCGTTTGTATGACTGGATTTTGGGTAACATTACTATTGCCTGCCACCCACAGCAGATTGAGTTCTCACGCTTAAATCTGGAATTTGCGGTAATGAGTAAGCGTAAACTGCAAACGCTGGTAGAAAAACAGGTTGTATCCGGTTGGGACGACCCGCGTATGCCAACCATTGCCGGTTTGCGCCGCCGTGGTTATACCGCATCGGCTATTCGAGAGTTTGCTAAACGCATTGGTGTGACCAAGCAAGACAATGTCATTGAAATGAGCGCGCTGGAAGCATGTATCCGCGAAGATTTAGATGCAACTGCACCGCGTGCCATGGCTGTACTTGATCCGCTTAAGGTTACAATTACTAACTTTCCTGCCGATGGCGTGCAATGGGTTGAGGCGCCAAATCATCCGAAAGATGACAGCATGGGCAGCCGTAAACTGCCGTTTGGGCCGGTGGTGTATATCGACCGCGCCGATTTTCGCGAAGAGGCGAACAAAAAGTACAAGCGTTTAGTACTTAATGGCGATGTGCGTTTACGCAATGCTTATGTGATCCACGCCGATGAAGTGGTAAAAGACAGCGAAGGTAATATTGTTGAATTAAAATGCAGCTATTTACCGGAAACACTGGGTGAAAACCCGGCAGATGGCCGTAAAGTGCGTGGCGTAATTCATTGGGTAGAAGCTAAACACGCAGTGCCAGCCGAGTTCCGCGTTTATGATCGTTTATTCAGCGTGGCCAACCCTGCAGCAGAGGAAGACTTCCTGCAGGTGATTAATGCGCAGTCGTTAGTGATTAAACAAGGTTTGGTTGAGCCGTCATTACAAACAGCTAAAGCTGAACAGGCTTATCAGTTTGAACGTGAAGGTTATTACTGCGCAGATAATAAAGACAGCAGTGCTGACAAGCTGGTGTTTAACCGTACCGTAGGGCTGCGTGACAGCTGGGGTAAAGAAGACGAATAATAATCCTCTGTAACCAGATAAATAAAGGCCGCATTGCGGCCTTTATGCATGTTAAACGGTTATTTCTTCAGCAAAACACCCAGACCTACAATGGCAGCTATGGCCCCCCCCACCAGAAACCAAATAGAGTTGTCTGTTGGGTTACCTGTTACTACCTCAGTTACCTGAGACGCGGCGGAATTGTATTCGGTGTAACCAAAGTATAATAAAATGACACCGGCGACTAAAATTGCTAAACCCAGAATTTTATTCATGTTTATCTCCTGTCTTCTCTCTTAATCAGGCTGTTGTTCTGTATTTTTATAAAGTAAATATCAGGTTTAAGCTGACTGTTTTCAGCAAATTAGATAATACTTCAGTGATAACATGGCACAGTTATTCGGTGAAAAATAGTGATACGTATAATTTTACTTTATTTTTGCCTGTTTACGGCTAGCGGTGCTGCGGAGTTAGTGCGTTATCCTGCGATTGCGCACGTTGAAGACCCGCGGTCTGTTTATCCGTTAGCCTTACTGGAACAGGCATTGGCACAATCGGAGCGGCAGTATCAGCTGCAAAGCTCGTCTGAGCGTATGTCTAAATCACGCAGTATAGTGTTTTTAAAAGAGCAGGCCGAGCTGGATGTACTGTGGACGATGACGTCTGTTGAGCGCGAACTGGATTTGCAGCCTATTCGCATTCCCATTTTTAAAGGACTTAGCGGTTATCGTATTATGCTGATACGCAACGATCAGCAGGCTAAATTTTCAGCCAGTGCTAAACCAGAGCAAATCCGCCGTCTGGTGTATGCGCAGGGCCATGACTGGGTAGATGCAAAAGTACTGCAGCTTAACGGCTTTTCGGTAATTGGCGCAGCCGGCTATGACAATTTATTCTCCATGCTGGAAAAAGGCCGGGTGGATGCAGTGCCACGCAACGCGCTGGAAATTGCTGATGAAGCCGCACTGCTTACAGAGCGTAATATAATGACAGAGCAAAACTGGGTGCTTTATTATCCTACTGCCAGCTATTTCTTTGTTAATTCTGCTAACGAGCAACTGGCAAAGGATATTGAAAACGGACTGCGTAAAATGGTTGCCGATGGCACTTTTGATCAGCTTTTTTATCAGTTTTTTGCCAATCATCTGGCAGAGCTAAAACTGGATAAGCGGCAAATAATAAAGCTGGATAATCCGCTTTTACCTGCACAAACGCCTATTAAAGATGGCCGACTCTGGTATTATCCGCAGTAAGTGTCGTATTTTACCCAACCTCTGGATGTATGATGGACCTATTCTTAGCGGTGCTGTTTTTTGCCTTTTCTACCACTATTACACCTGGCCCTAACAACGTAATGATTATGTCATCCGGCGTTAATTATGGCGTCAAGGCCAGCGTGCCGCACTGGTTGGGAATATGTTTGGGTTTCCCGCTAATGGTACTGCTGGTGGGGCTGGGATTTGGTGCTGTGTTTGAGCGTTATCCACATCTGCACCAACTGATTAAAGTGGTTGGGGTGGTTTATCTTATCTGGCTGGCCTGGCACATTGCCAGCGCTGAGCCCAAAGCAATAGAGAAAGGCAAAAGTAAGCCATTCAGCTTTATACAGGCTGCATTATTTCAATGGGTTAATGGCAAGGCATGGGTGATGGCCAGTGGTGCTGTCGCCGCCTTTACTGCGGTAGGGGGCGTGTATTGGCTGGAGGTGAGCGTAATTGCCGCCGCTTTTTTACTGGTCGCTTTTCCTTGTGTGGGGGCCTGGCTGGTGTTTGGTGCAGCGCTTAGAGCGGTGCTAACTCAGCCTCTGTTTCAGCGTATATTTAATGTTTGCATGGCCATTATTTTGCTGTTATCGGTAGTGCCGGTAGTGATCGAAATCTGGCATTATTATTTTATGCCAGCAACATAATTGTGGTTTGATAGTTTGGGTTTTGCACAGATGAATGGCAGTGAGGAAAAAATAAAGCTGGAGCATGAAGCGGCAAGGCTGTTTATGCGTTTATACGAGCAGCGCTTTGGTATTGCTATGCGCCATATCTGGCATAACGAGCCGGCCCGGCCGGATGTATCCTGTTACTATGACGAGCAAAAGCTGGATTTAGAAATTGCTCATCTTTATGGTAGCGAAGCAGAAGCTATGCATATTCTCGGGCGTGAGCTTGGCACTAATACCCACAAAGAACTTATGGCGCTGCTGCGCACACCGGCGCAACATCGGTTGTTAACCGCACTTAACCGCCTGATCAGCAATAAAGCCGAAAAAAACTATCACACTGAAAGGGTCTGGTTGGTGATCCGTAATGCCAACCCGTTATGGACCCGTCGCGATATTTTGCAGTATTACAAACAACTGCATATGCCAAAACGGCATCCGTTTGAACAAATCTGGTTAATTGGTGATATGCAGGGGCAAAGCGGCATAATGGCACTGTACCCTGCAAGCCTGACCGCATTGGAGCTTGGCTGATGCTGGCATTTTATCAGCGCTGGGCGCGGCGTATGTATCCGTTAAGGGCTGTGTTTGTCGTGCTGTTTTTACTGGCAGTTAGTGCCTTTGGCTGGCTGCTGTTTAGCGCAACACCGGATTTTGCCCAGCGCTGGCAGCTTACTGCGGTATTATGCGGTGTCAGTAGTTTACTGCTCTGGCTGTGGGCCGTAGTGTTTTATCCTGAGCTGCCCACGGCAGATAACAATGCTGGCACGCTACATAAAATTAAAATACGCCTGCAACGGCTATGTTATTACCTGTTGGCTATGCTGGTAACTGTGTTACTACTGGCGACAACATACCTTGGCTTGCGTGTACTTAAAGGTATAATCGCCACCTTGTTTTTTAGCTGACGATATATTTGATGCCTGCAACTGCCCGCCGCTGGGATATATTCTGCGCTGTTATAGATAACTTTGGTGATATCGGTATTTGCTGGCGGCTAAGCCGGCAACTGGCTGCCGAACAGGGTATTGCAGTGCGGTTGTGGGTGGATGATTTAACCAGCTTTAACAAAATTTGCCCACAGGTAGATATTAACCAGACACAGCAGAATATTGCCGGTGTGACTATTACGCTATGGTCTGACAATACCGACTGGCAGGCAAATGGTATCGCCAGCGTAGTGGTAGAGGCTTTGGCGTGTAATGTGCCAATGCCCTATCAGCAATTGATGGCACAGCAAGATGTAAAGCCGTTATGGCTTAATCTGGAATACTTATCGGCAGAAGCCTGGGTAGAGGGCTGCCATGCGCTGCCGTCGCCGCAGCCACATTTAGCACTGGACAAATATTTCTTTTTCCCCGGCTTTACTGCTGGCACAGGTGGTTTGCTGCAAGAGGCGAATGTGCAACAGCTTGGCGCGCAGTTTCTGGCTGATACTGCCGCGCAGCAACAGTTCTGGCAGCAGCTAGGGGTTGATAACCACGGGGATTACCAGCAAAAAATTTCGCTGTTTGCTTATGATCATCCAAAAATTGAAAGTTTACTTGCCTGCTGGCAACAGCCAGGTATCAACACCTTGTGTCTGGTGCCTGAAGGCGCACTAGCCAACCAGTTAATTCAGTTTTACCCGCAGTTAAAACAGCACGGCGAGCTGGTAATAAATACGCTGACATTAAAAGTGTTGTCTTTTATGCCGCAAGACGATTACGACAAGCTGCTCTTTGCCTGTGATATCAACTTTGTTCGCGGTGAAGATTCTGTTATCCGCGCGCACTGGGCTGCTAAGCCGTTTATCTGGCAAATTTACCGTCAGGCAGAGCAGGCGCATCTGGATAAGCTGCAGGCTTTTATGCAGCGTTACTGCGCGCAAATGCCTGAAGATGTTGCTGATAACTTGCAAGAATTCTGGCTGGCCTGGAATACCGACAGCCAGCTTGAGCACAGCTGGCAAAAATATAGTGCAAAGCTGGCGCAAATCGCCGAATATAACCGGTATTGGCGCACAGCGTTAACGGCAAACGGAGATCTTGCCAGCAACCTCGTGCACTTTGTTGAAAAAAAATTTATAATGCGACGCAATTTTTCCTAACGAGAAGATATTTCAGTCATGATGAAGACAGCTCAAGAACTGCGTGCTGGCCAGGTGATTATGGTTGGCACAGAACCAATGGTAATTTTAAAAGCCGAGTTTAACAAATCCGGCCGTAACTCTGCCGTGGTTAAAATGAAAATGAAAAACCTGCTGAATGCGCAGGGCATGGAAACGGTATACCGTGCTGATGACAAGTTTGAACAGGTTCTGCTGGAAACTAAAGAAGTAACCTATTCTTACTTCTCTGATCCTATGTATGTATTTATGGATCAGGAATACAACCAGTTCGAAGTTGAAGCAGAAAACATGACCGAAGCACTGAAATACCTGGTAGATGGTATGGAGTGTTCAGTAGTGTTTTACAACGAGCGGCCAATTTCGGTTGACCTGCCAACTGTAGTAGTACGCACAGTAACGTACACTGAGCCGGCAGCTCGTGGTGACACATCTGGCAAGGTATTAAAACCAGCAAAAATTGAAACTGGTTTTGAGCTAATGGTTCCTGCGTTCGTGGAAGAAGGTGACAAGATTGAAATTGACACCCGTACCGACGAATACCGCAGCCGCGCCAAGTAATACTGGCAGGTTGAATGTAAAAAAGGCGCTTAAAGCGCCTTTTTTATTAGCTGATCATGTCTGGCTGCATTAAAGCTTTTCCCCGAACTTGACGGGCTCTTTGCCTGTATTACGAAGCACGACTGTGCCTGCCAACTTGTCATGCCACCCCTGTTTTCGCTTGTCTATGCCTATCCAGATGAATCCGAGACAAAAAGGAAGCGTGGCTACAATGTAAGCAAAATACCTGCCTATTGCCTGGCCTGTGCTCATTTTATTGCCGGTGGTTGCATCTACAATTTCCAGTTTAGTGGCCATTTTCCCCGGTGTGCCAAGAAAGCGTAGCCAAAACCATATTGTTGCAATAAATGGAACGACATAACTTAGCATAACATCCCAAAAGCCATGGATAAATTTATCACCAAACCAATATTGCTCACCGTAAATAAAGCTAAGCGGCACAAATAAGACAATAAAAATAACAACCATATCAATTAATACAGCACCAAGTCTGATCCAAAAACCAGCATACTCTTTGTTATCCATAAATTAAGTATTCCTCAGAATGTTTTAGTGTTGAAAGATTTTAAAACCGCGGTAATAGCCGCCTGGCTTTGTATTCTGTTACCCTTAGCCGAAATATGTACATTTTTAATGGTTTACTTTTATGCCAACAGAAAAACACAAAATGCTATCGGGAGACTGGTATAACCCGCTGGATAAAGAACTTAGTGCTGAGCGTTTGGTTGCGCGTAAGTTACAGCATCAGTTTAACCAAAGCGCGCCTGATGATGAAGCACTGCGTAAACAATTGCTAAAGCAGTGGCTATCCAATACCGGCAAGCATTTCTACGCTGAGCCACCGTTTTACTGCGACTACGGCTATAACATTAAAACCGGCACTAAGGTGTTTTTTAACTTTAACTGCGTGGTGCTGGATGTTGCGCCGGTTCACATTGGCAATAATGTTTTTTTTGGCCCTGCTGTGCAAATTTATACCGTAAACCACCCGCTAAATGCTGCGCAACGGCGCACGCTGATAGAGCAGGCGTTGCCGGTAACAATAGAAGATGATGTCTGGGTTGGTGGCGGGGCGATACTGTTACCCGGCGTAACGATTGGTAAGGGCAGTGTAGTGGCCGCCGGTAGTGTGGTAACTAAAGATGTGCCTGCAGGGGTAGTCGCAGGCGGTAACCCGTGCCGGGTAATTAAAGCTGTATCTGATGAGTAAGGTGCGGCGGCCAGTTAAGTAACATTTAATAAGTAAGTAGTAGAAGTTATGTCGATACATATTCGTTTGATTAACGAGGCAGATCTTGACGCCATAGTAGCGATACAAGATAGCTGTTACGCCGATGAACTGTTTGAAAATGCCTGCCTTATCAGCAGGCGTTTGGCATCACAGCCGCAAAGTTGCTGGCTGGCAGAAAATAATGAAGGTGAGGTGCTGGCGTATTTGTTCAGCTACCCGTCGCGTAATAGGCAGGTAGCGCCGCTTGGCAGTGAATTTGGCTACTACGCTGATGCCGAACTGTTGTATCTGCATGATATGGCCGTAAGCCATAACGCCAGAGGAATGCGCCTGGCACCACAGCTGTTGGCATATGCCGAGCAGTATGCAGCTGATTTGGGTTTTAGCACGCTCGCACTGGTTGCAGTGCAGGGCTCTGTACCTTACTGGCAAAAACAGGGCTTTGAAGTACTAACACTTACCGGGACTACCGCTTTGCAGGCCCTGTCAAGCTATACCGGCCAGAATGCAGTTTATATGCAAAAGCAAATACAGGGGTAAAAGTTACGTAATTTGTTCAAGTTGTGTCTGGTATCAGATGCGGGTTTGTCACTATACTGAACACAATTTATGTTATCAGGACGTTACGATGAAATTATTTTATGCTGCTATTGTCGTGTTGCTATTTACCGCACAAGCCAGCGCCTGCGGTTTCAGATTAAGCGATGGTAAATTGTTACGCTGCGGCATGACACGAATTGATGTGCTGTCGCTGGCTGGCGAGCCGGTAGCAAAAGATGTGGAGACGTTGGGGGTAGATATTGGTGAGCCGGTAAAAGGCACCACTGTTGAAACCTGGTCTTACCGGTTAAAAGGCGATATCGGCGGGGAATACCTGGTGTCGCTTACACTAAAAGGTGGCAAAGTATCTGCGATAAACTCCAGACAACTGAATCGTACTTAAATTGTTACAATATTTGGCTTTTTATGTTCTAAGGTAAGTGTGATGTGCTTGTATTGTTAGTGAAGTTGGTTTAGAAAGAGTGCTTAACTTTTTATAAGGTACGGTTATGCGTGGGCTTTTTTTTAACAGTATTAGCACTGTTTTACTTTTTTCTTTGCTCACGGCTTGTGGTAGCGGTGGTGATACAGCAAACGATCAGGGTGGGGTAGTTACTCCACCACCTGTTGTTATCTCACCACCACCGGCAAATGAAATGCTGCCTATACCGGATAACCGCTACGTAGACCAATACCAGATACTGCTTGTTGGTAATAGTCATGTCACTTCAAACAATTTGTCGTCAGTGCTAAGTGCTTTACTGGAACAAGGCACTGGTAAAACCTCCGTTGCTACTGTGGCGCCGGGATGGGCATATCTTGATGAAAGATTGAGCGATGGTGTCACACTGGCTGCGCTGCAATCCCAAGACTGGAGCCATGTAATATGGCAAGCACAGAAATACTCAACCACCGGTCAGTACTCTTATTCTACTGTGGCGTCAGAATATTGGGTTGCGCTAAGTAAACAGTTAGCGGCCACACCTATTATGTTTCCGGAACACCCACGGCGGGGTAATACTGAGGAAGGCATGCGGGTCTATTTACTGCATTTGGGTATTGCTGGCAGGGAAGCAAGTTGTGTGGCACCCATTGGACCTGCCTGGGATAATGCAGTAGGCATGCTACCTCAGACATCTTTTCATACTGACGGCAATCATGCGTCACTGGCCGGAACGTTACTAACAGCGCTGGTGTTTTACGAGATTATTAGTGGTGAATCAGCCGATGGTTTACCTTACATGCCACAGATTGCATTAGCGGAGCAGCTTCAGGCTCAGTTAAGACAAATTGCATCTGCTACTTTACAGCAATACTCTGGTTGCACTTACTAGCGGATTATCTGCAGAAATGGTCTAGCGTGACAATAAGTATAAGTCGCTTAGTGTCATCGTATTACCGCCGAGTTTTAACTGGCTAAGCAGCAGCAGGGCGCTGCTGTAGGCATCTTCCAGTGCGTGGTGATTCGCCATATCTGGCAGGCCGTGCCTTTTCAGGCAGTTGGGTAGCTTAAGTGCATCATGTTTTACTACCTTACCCTGGCGCAGCAGGCGTTGCCATTCCATTTGCATAGTGTCAATAAAGCGAAAACGCGGCGCTTTGCCAAAACAGCGCTGGCAGGCAAAACGCAGACATTGCTCGTCCAGCCTACTGTGGTGGGCGACAAATATGTAGCCGGCGTATTGCGATAACAACTCAGTGAGTATCTGTGCCAGATCATGGGCATTTTTTAACTGATGATCGTGTAAGCCATGGTATACCGCACTCTGGCCCACACTGACCGGGCTGTTTATCAGATAATGCTTTGCTTCAGCCAGCACAATTTCCTGCCCTCTGACGGGCACCCAACCAATGCTGACGATATGGTCTTTGCGCGGAGTAAGCCCGGTAAGTTCAAGATCCAACACCAGAAAATTAGCCTGCTCTACCGGGGTTGAAGACGCAGGAAAGGGGGTATTAATAAAATGGTTTACCACTTCACTTAAGGCGGTGTTTTTACGAAATAGCCAGCCGAACACCTTACAGCTCCCGGCAAAAACGATGCTTTACCCGGTTTTGTGCTTCGTTTATTACGGCAAAACTGTCTTTTAACTGGTGCCGTGCCAGGCCGGACACCTCTGCCGGGTTTAGCAGGTTAGTAACATCATGACTGTTTTGCAGGTCATGCTGATGTTTTTCCCAGCGTAGTTGTGCTAACAGATCAAAAGCATCGTTTAAATTCTGACCGTCTTTACTATCAATAATACCTTGAGCTGCGAGCTGTTGCAGACGGCTACGGGTGTTAACCTCATGTATCCCGGCGTAGAGTGCATACACTCTGACCAGATCGGTTATCAGGCTGATACCCCTTTTTTTTAAATCCAGGCCTTTTTTATGCTTACCATCCTGTTCAAGGATGAAATTTTTAAAGAAACCCAGCGGGGCTGTGCGCTGCAAAGCTGCCTGCGCCAGATGATACAAAAATAACGGAGCTTCAGTCGTGCGTTGCAACACATCTTCTTGTAGCGCATTAAACAGGCCTTTACTACCTTCAATAACCCGTAAGTCAAAGAAAATACTGGCTTTTAGCAATGCTTCCGGCGTTGGCGTGGCAATCCAGCGGGCAAAGCGGCCAGACCAGCCTTTTAAACTTAACCGTAGTTCGGGATTGGTTGCCATAATATTGCCAGGGCAAAGTGTAATTCCGCATTGTGCTAACCCCTGACAAACGAATTCGGCCAGCGCACTGAAATACTCACCAACCACACCAACAGGGTCTTTTTCCAGCAGCAGTGCGTTGTCCTGATCGGCGTTTAGGCTTTGGTCCATCCGCGCCTGAGAGCCAAAAGCCAGCCAGCTGAATACACAGGGCGGTTCGCCCAGTTGCTGCTGCGCCAGATAAATCAGGCGTTGGGTAAGAGCATCTGTAATGGTGGTAATAATGTGTCCGGCTTCATATGCCGGCACCTGTTGTTTACTTAGTGTAATGGCCAGTGCCGCTATTTGCTGGCTGCAACGTTCCAGGCCATCAGTTGACTGCTGGCGGTGTATTTCGCCAATCAGATATACCGGATGATCCTGCTGGCTACGGATAATATCTGTTGCGGTTAACATGCCGCAGCACAGACCTTGATCTGTTACCGGCAGATGGTGAATATTATGCTGGCTCATCTGCTGCACAGCTTCATACAGGTAAGCATGGCGATCGATGCTTTGTGGCTGACGCGTCATCACCTGGCTTACCTGAGTGCTGGCGGGTAAGGCATGTGCTAACACTCTGCTGCGCAAATCGCGATCGGTCAGAATGCCGACCAGTTTACTGTTTTCCTCTACCAACAGCGACGATACGCGACTGTCAGACATCAGTTTTGCTGCATCCTGTGCTGTTTGTTCTGGCCGGATGGCAATTTTACGTTGTTGTACAACATCACTTATTTTTAAGGTAAAGCGTGAGGCCTGCTGTTGTTCACTGTATTGGTGCAACCGCCGGCTAAACAGGCGCTGGAAAAAAATATCGATA
Source organism: Rheinheimera hassiensis (assembly GCF_022436675.1). Taxonomy (GTDB): domain Bacteria; phylum Pseudomonadota; class Gammaproteobacteria; order Enterobacterales; family Alteromonadaceae; genus Alishewanella; species Alishewanella hassiensis. Next base: position 580,116 of record NZ_JAKUJZ010000002.1, read on the forward strand.
TTTTTGTACTGATAACGGCATTGATGAAACGCTTCTGCTTCCAGCCAATACACCAGACCATCTTCTTCACAGAGCAGGGTGTCGCTGTCAGTGAGGCTGGTGAGCAATTGCTGATAACCATAGAAATCGCCGTTTTGCAGTTTAGTCAGCAACTGCTGCTGATCGCTGTACAGCGTAAAAATTCCGGTGCGGACTATCAGCAAGCGATCGGTGTTAATTTTTACGCTGTCCTGCGCCTGATAATAATAAACGTTGATATGGGCTGACAACTGGCCAAGCGCTGCGGCGTCGAGTTGATCGAATGGCGTAGTTTCGGCAAGAAATTTTGTAACGTCAGCAACTTCCATTTTTTCTCCGGTTAAACCGAATCAAAGTATTAATAATATCCTCAGCTGCGGCAAAGCGCGCTAATCAGAGGATCGTCACTACTCAGCTTTTTCCAGTTGCCGTCCAAGGCTGTATCACCTTCGGGAATCTGCAGCTGGGCATTAAAGTCAGCCTGGGCATACCGTTGACAATGCACTACCTGTGGGACACGCCGGGCCTGAGCACGCCGTTCAAAGAAGTACAAATCAACCAGTTTTACTTGCGGGTTAATATTATTTGCCGAGGCATTAGCCACGTCAGCTGCGATAAATCGTAGCGTTTGCGGATACAGGTAACTCCAGGGCCGCAACGCAGTTTGTTGCTCAATCTTTTTTATGACTACTACACCAGCGGGTAAGCGGCTGGCAGTATGCTGATACCAGGTGTATTCACTTTGGATCTGAAACCCCAGCATGGCGGCTCCGGCAAATACCGGTATTAGCCAGCGCGGAGCACGGTTTTTGCTTAACTTACGTAGTAACAGTGCAATACCTGCAGCGCCAAGCCCTGCGAATACCGTTGCAATCAGTTCCCATAGCATAGTGTTGTCCCTGAAAAAGACGGGCTTTCACCATGAAAGCCCGCTTTATTATTTTTGCCTTGCTCTGACTTCTAAAGCAAGTTTACTGTGTTATTTAGTGGCCGGTAGCTGAACCCGCACCTTTTGGATAACGCACGCTTTCAACCAGTTCCTGAATACGAGCCGGTGGCGGTTCTGTCGCAGACGATACGATAAAGGCAACAATAAAGTTAATCATTGCACCTACAGCACCGAATGACAGTGGCGATATGCCAAATAGCCAGTTGTCAGGTGTGTTAGCCAGTGTTGCTGTGCCAGGAATAAAGAACCAACCCAGAAACAGGAAGATGTAGATCACAGTTGACAGCAAGCCTGCCAGCATACCTGCAATAGCACCTTTGTTATTTACCCGTTTAGAGAATATACCCATCATCAGCGCAGGGAAGATAGACGCCGCGGCAATACCAAATGCCAGTGCCACTACCTGCGCTGCGAAACCAGGCGGGTTCATCCCCAGCCAGGTGGCCACAACTATGGCTACGGCCATAGAGATCCGCGCGGCCAGCAACTCACCTTTTTCACTGATATCCGGATTAATCGAGCCTTTAATTAAGTCATGGCTGATAGCCGACGAAATGGCCAGCAATAAGCCTGCAGCGGTAGATAACGCTGCGGCTAAACCACCCGCTGCAATTAACCCCACAACCCAGCCAGGTAAATTAGCAATTTCAGGGTTAGCTAATACCAGAATGTCATTATTAACGGTTAACTCGTTACCATTCCAACCACGTTCGTCAGCGGTTGCTTTAAAGGCGGCGCTGTCGTTATAAAGCTGAATACGGCCATCGTTATTTTTATCTTCAAACTTGATTAAACCGGTTAGCTCCCAGTTTTTAATCCAGTCCGGGCGTTCTGCATATTCTATAGCGTCAGCAGTAGGGCCTGCAGGGTAAATAGTGGTTAACAGGTTTAACCGTGCCATAGAAGCAACAGCTGGCGCTGTTAAATACAGCAGGGCGATAAACACCAGAGCCCAACCGGCTGACCAGCGTGCGTCAGACACTTTAGGCACAGTGAAGAAACGAATAATAACGTGTGGTAGACCGGCTGTACCAATCATCAGTGACAGCGTAAATAGCACCATATTTAATTTATTCGATACGTCAGCCGTGTAATCAACAAAGCCCAAATCACGTACAACCATATCGAGCTTTTGCAGCAACGGCACGCCAGATTCAATATGGTCTGAGAATAACCCCAGCGGAGGCAGGAAGTTACCGGTCAGTTGTAATGAAATAAACACGGCAGGGATAGTATAAGCAATAATCAGTACCACATACTGTGCTACCTGAGTATAGGTAATACCTTTCATACCGCCCATTACCGCATACAGGAAAACAATCACACCCGCTATGATAAGGCCGGTACTACTTTCTACTTCCAGAAAGCGTGAAAATGCTACACCGGCACCGGTCATCTGGCCGATAACGTAAGTTACCGAAGCAATAATTAAACAGGCTACCGCAACAAAACGGGCATTTTTACTGTAAAAACGATCACCGATAAATTCCGGCACTGTGAACTTACCAAACTTACGCAGGTAGGGCGCAAGTAGCATAGCCAGCAGTACATAACCGCCAGTCCAGCCCATCAGATAAGTAGAGTTAGCATAACCACCGGCGGCAATTAAGCCGGCCATAGAAATAAATGATGCAGCTGACATCCAGTCAGCGGCTGTTGCCATACCATTCATGACCGGGTGTACGCCACCACCGGCTACATAGAACTCTTTGGTGGAGCCAGCCCGGGCCCAAATCGCAATGGCGATATAGAGCGCGAATGAGCCGCCAACAAAAATAAGGTTAATTGCAAATTGACTCATGACGGGTTTACTCCTCGCTTAAGCCAAATTCTTCATCAAGCTTATTCATTCTCCAGGCATAGAAGAAGATTAAGACGATAAAGGTTAAGATAGACCCCTGTTGTGCAAACCAGAAACCAATGTCGGTACCGCCTACAGTGATGCCTGACAGCATGGGCCTTAACAGGATCCCAAAACCATATGACACCAAAGCCCAGACGATGAGGCTGCCAATGATCAAGCGAAGATTCGCTGACCAGTAAGCCGCCGCGTTGCGATCGTGCTCTGTCATAATTAACACTCCTTTCCTTTGTTATTTTTATCTCGCAAAGTTAATCTAGCAGTAGTTAACACAAGTGAAAGCCCGACTTTAGTCGAAGCCGCAGTGCAGATAGTTGACTTGTGGCCCGCGCTGAGCCAAAAGTAAAACAGAATAATAACGGGAGAATGCAGTGGCCGCGTGGGTAGTTGCCTTATTGGCGTTGTTGTATGTCGGTGGTTTGTTCCTTATTGCCAACTGGGGCGAGCGCCATGCCGATGATAAACTAATACGAAAGTATGGGGGGCTGATCTATAGCCTGGCGTTAGCCGTGTATTGCACTTCCTGGACTTACTACGGTGCAGTAGGGACGGCTGTTACCCAGGGCTGGGATTACATACCCATTTATCTGGGACCCATTCTGCTGTTTATGTTTGCCCAGCCGTTTTTATTTAAACTGCTGTATGTGGCGAAAAAACAAAACGTTACCTCTGTCGCCGACTTTATCTCTGCCCGCTACGGTAAACGCAAAAATATTGCGCTGCTGACATCATTAATTTGTCTGGTGGTAGTGGTGCCTTATATTGCATTGCAGCTAAAAGCCGTAGCCAGTTCTTATCATGTGTTACTGGGCGGTGATTTTAGCGATGAGGCTGCCAACTGGTGGCAGGACAGTGCCTTTTTAAGTGCTCTGGCAATGGCTTTTTTTGCTATTTTGTTTGGCACGCGCAAGTTACACCTTACCGAGCAAAGCCGTGGCGTGATGGTGGCTATTGCTTTTGAGTCGGTAGTAAAGTTATTTGCTTTGCTGATGCTCGGGCTGGCAGTGTATGTCTTTGTGCTGGCAGATGACACCAGTGTGTTTGAGCGTTTTGCTGAGCATGCCATGACACAGCAGCAAAGCAGCAATGGCCAGGGCGTGGTAGAGTTTTTTACCAAAACCATCCTGGCCATGGCGGCGGTGTTTTTGCTACCGCGGCAGTTTCACGTCGCTTTTGTCGAAAACGTATCACATCATCATTTGCGGCACGCCAGGCGCTGGTTCTCACTGTATTTGTTTTTAGTCACCATATTGGTTATTCCAATCGCCATTGGCGGTATGCAGCTGTTTCCAAATGCGCTTAATTCTGCTGACAGCTTTGTGCTACTTATTCCGGCGCAGTCTGGCTGGAGCACGCTAAGCGTGCTGGTATTTATTGGCGGTTTTTCAGCAGCAACATCGATGATTATTATTGCTACGCTGGCGCTGTCGACAATGATAAGTAACGATGTAGTTATGCCAGGTTTACTACGTAGCAGTAAGAGACAAGGCTTACCACACGATTACAGCCTGTTAATTTTGTTAGTACGGCGCAGTATGATCATTCTGGTGATGGCGCTGTCTTATCTGTATTACCGTGTATTTGCACGTAATTATGAGCTGGCGGAAACCGGCTTGCTGGCCTTCGCGCTGGTGATCCAGTTAGCTCCGGCGGTGATCGGCGGCTTATACTGGCGCCGCGGTAATGCCTGGGGCGTATATCTGGGACTGGCGGTAGGTTTTTCACTGTGGTTTTTCACGCTGATGCTGCCGCAGTTAGTCAGCACCGGTGCTATAGACAGCAACATTATGCAAACCGGTTTGTTCGGCTGGCCCTGGCTGGTGCCCACAGCGTTATTTGGCACACAACTGGATAGCTTAAGCCATGGCGTGCTGTTCTCGTTAGGTTTTAATCTGCTGTTTTATATTCTGGGTTCGTTAATGGTGCAGGTTAACCTGCAAGACAGGCTGCAGGCCGTAGCCTTTGTTAAGCCTAATTTACCGGTAAACCATCAGGACACGCCTGCAAGGCGTATTCGTATTCGCAATAAAGACTTAAAAATTCTGCTGGAGCGCTTTGTTGGCGCCAGCCGTGCCAACGAGTGTCTATTGGAATATGGCCGTCGCCAGCACACTGCGTTGCAGCTGGATGATTTACCCAGTGTCGGCCTGGTAGAGCATGTTGAGCGCGAGCTAGCCGGTGTTATAGGCGCCTCTTCAGCATCGGCCATGGTTAATGCTGTACTGGAAGGTCGTCAGCTTGGCTTTGAAGATGTGGTCACGTTATTTGATGACACAACGCAGGCGATTCAATTTTCACGTAAAATTCTGTTTTCTACCCTGGAGCACTTAAGCCAGGGCGTTAGTGTAGTAGACCGGGAGCTAAAACTGGTAGCCTGGAACCGGGCTTATCTGGACATGTTTGATTACCCCGAAGCTATGGTGCGGGTAGGTCGGCCTATAGCCGACATAGTGCGCTTTAACGCCGAGCGCGGCTTGTGCGGGCGGGGTACGGCAGATGAACATGTAGAAAAACGCATCGGCCATATGCAGAACGGCACCGCACATGTTTTTCAGCGGGTACGCCCCGACGGTAAGGTAATAGAAATGCGTGGCAACCCGATACCGGGCGGCGGCTTTGTTACCAGTTTTACCGATATCTCAGACCATGTTAAAGCCGTACAGGGGCTGGCGGAGGCGAAACAACATTTGGAAGACAGGGTACATGAGCGCACCCAGACCATTTCTGAAATTAACCATGAATTACTGGGCGAGGTACGCCGGCGGCGTGAAACTGAGCTGCAATTGTTGCAGGCCAAAGCGGAAGCTGAGGCCGCTAATGCGTCTAAAACCCGTTTTCTCGCATTGGCCAGCCACGATATCTTGCAGCCGCTGAATGCGGCAAGGCTATTTACCGCAGCGCTGGCAGGCAGCAAAGATACCGGCCAGCAACAACATATTATTGGCCAACTGGATAACTCGCTAAAAGCGTCAGAAGAGCTGATTTCCACCTTGCTGGAAATTGCCAAACTGGACGATGGTAAGCTGTCTCCCGATGTGCAAACCGTTTCGTTAAAAGAGCTGCTGTCTCAGTTATCAGATGAGTTTAATTTGCTGGCGCAGCAAAAAGGCCTGGGGTTGGCAGTAAAAGCAGCTGATTATCAGGTGCAAACTGATCCTATGTACTTAAGGCGTATTTTGCAAAATATGCTGTCAAATGCGATAAAGTACACAAAAAAAGGCCGTATTGTGCTCGGTTGCAGAAAGCGGAAAAACCAGCTGTTAATTCAGGTTTGGGATACCGGTCCGGGCATTGGCGAAGCTGATTTGCAGCGTATTTTCGAAGATTTTTATCGTATTGACGCAACGGCAAAAGGCGAGCAGGGGGTTGGCCTGGGGCTTGGTGTTGTCAATCGCATGGCAAAATTACTTGGCCATACATTGGCAGTAGCGTCGTGGCCGGGCAAAGGCAGTGTCTTCAGCATCAGTTTACCGCTGGTAGAGGTAGAGCACAGGGTAGAGCTTCCGTTGCCTGTTATGGCGATGCAGCGTCCGGTGCTGGGGTTATCTGTGGTATGTGTTGATGATGACGCAGCAAACCTGGCGGCACTAAAGGTGCTGCTGGAGCAATGGCAGGTACAGGATGTGCAGTGTTTTTATGATGAACAAAGCTTGCTGGAGTATGCGCAGTTAAACCGTGCCCCTGATGCACTTCTAATTGATTATCAGCTTGGGCAAAATTTAAATGGCCTGCAGCTGTATGAAAAAATTAAACCGGTATGGGGGCACGTGAATGGCATTTTAGTGTCGGCGTCGCCAGAGACTGGCCTGGCACTTAAAGCCAGACAGCACGGGCTGATGTTTCTGGCTAAACCTATTAAGCCGGCGGCACTTCGCGCCAGTCTTAACCACCTCAGAATGCTTAAACGCGCTCAGGAGCAAAATAACCCGGTAGCCTAATCGGTTTCATTCTGAGTTTTTAGTGCGGCTGCGTCATGGCTCTGTCAACAGGTGGTTCCAGCGTCAGGCGCTGAGCCTGAATAACCACCTGAGTGCGGTTAGTCACGCCAAGTTTGCGAAATATTGCAGTAATGTGCGCTTTTACCGTGGCTTCTGAAATATGTAAATCGTACGCGATTTGCTTGTTAAGCCAGCCCTCGGTCAGATAGTACAACACTTTATATTGTTGCTGAGTTAACTGAGCTACGCGGGCAGCCAGATCCAAATCATCTTCTGCTTCGCGACTGTGGATATCCAGCACCTGATTTTTCAGCCTAAGCGGTACCCATAACTCCCCGGCTATAACGGCGTTTAGCGCAGCACTGATGTCCAGCGGGTTAGCTGACTTGGGCACGTAGGCTGAAGCGCCAAAGGCCATAACACGGCGAATAACATCCAAATCTTCACTGGCAGAAATCACTACTATTGGCAGTGCAGGGTAGTTTTTGCGTAACTGTATTAACCCCAGAAAACCGCAGTTTCCCGGCATATGCAGATCCAGCAGCAGTAAGTCGGTATCAGGGTGTTGTTCCAGTGCAACACAGGTGCTTTCAAAGCTATCCGTTTCAATAGTCGCTTTAGTGGCAAAGGTGCTGCTGATGGCGTTTATCAGCGCATTGCGAAACAGCGGGTGGTCGTCTGCGACGATCAGTTTTGCCATCTTGTCCTCCAGCGAAGGGTATTTTAATTATTATGCCATTCTTGTTAGAAAGGCCGCGAATGCGGCCTTTAATACTGAGGTTAGCAGGGCGCTGTGTCAAGCGCGTACTTGCCAGATAGCTTATTTACGGTTTAACCGGTTGGTCACCAGCGTTTCAACCACAGATGGATCAGCCAGTGTGGAAATATCACCTAACTGATCATGCTCATTAGCGGCAATTTTACGCAGAATACGTCGCATAATTTTGCCTGAGCGGGTTTTCGGTAAACCGGTAGGCGCCCACTGAATTAAATCTGGTGTGGCAATAGGGGATATTTCTTCCCGCACCCAGTCACGCAATGCCTTGGTGAGCTCTGCGCTGGGTTCAATACCCACCCTTGGTGTAACGTAAACATAAATGCCCTGGCCCTTAATGTCATGCGGATAACCCACTACCGCAGCTTCTGCAACCGAATCATGGGCAACCAGACAACTTTCAATTTCGGCCGTGCCTAAGCGGTGGCCGGAAATATTCAATACGTCATCTACACGACCTGTTAACCAGTAATAACCATCTGCATCACGTTTGGCGCCATCACCGGTAAAGTACAGGCCAGGGTAAGTGCTGAAATAGGTTTGTTCAAAGCGCTCGTGATCACCGTAAACGGTACGCATTTGTCCCGGCCAACTGTCTTTAATGACCAGATTGCCCTCACACTCGCCGCTTAGTTCTTTACCTTCGTTATCAACAATCGCCGGTTTAACGCCAAAGAATGGCCGGGTTGCAGATCCGGGCTTAAGCTCAGTACAACCTGGCAGAGGTGTGATCAAAATACCGCCGGTTTCAGTTTGCCACCAGGTGTCTACAATAGGGCAATTACCGTTGCCGAATTTCTCGTGATACCAGTTCCAGGCTTCCGGGTTAATCGGTTCACCCACGCTGCCAAGTGTTTGCAAAGATGCAAGGTTGGCACCTTCTACCGGTGCATCACCATGCGCCATCAGCGCGCGAATAGCGGTAGGAGCGGTGTAAAGGATGTTTACCTTATATTTGTCGACAATTTGTGCCATGCGTTTAACGCTGGGGTAATTGGGGACCCCTTCAAACAACACGCTGGTGGCACCATTGGCCAGCGGGCCATAAACAATATACGTATGTCCGGTTACCCAGCCGATATCGGCTGCACACCAGTAGATGTCGCCATCGTGATAGTCAAATACATACTGGTGAGTCATCGACGCCCACACCATATAACCGCCCGTGGTGTGCAATACGCCTTTGGGTTTGCCGGTAGAGCCCGAAGTATACAAAATAAATAGTGGATCTTCAGCGTTCATGGGCTCGGCAGGGCAATCAGCACTTTGCCGGTTTAGTAAGTCGTGATACCAAACATCACGGCCGTCGTGTCCGGCCTGCATATCGACATTTTTACCCACATGCTTAACCACCAATACATGCTTAACCGGTGATTCAGCGCCTAAATGAGCCAACGCCATATCAGTGTTATCTTTTAAGTTGGTTACCCGGCTGCCGCGCAGAGCCTGGTCAGCAGTAATAACCAGTTTAGAGTCACAGTCGACAATACGGCTGCCCAGTGCATCCGGCGAAAAGCCGGCAAACACCACAGAGTGCACAGCGCCAATGCGGGCACATGCGAGCAGTGCTACGGTGGCTTCCGGGATCATTGGCAGATAAATAGTTACCCGATCGCCTTTTTTAACACCCAGCTCTTTCATACCATTGGCCAGTTTACATACTTGCTGATGCAACTGCGCATAAGTAACCGATTTTTGTACGTCTGGTGAGTCGCCTTCCCAATAATAGGCAACCTGATTGGCGCGCTCAGGCAAATGCCGGTCCAAACAGTTATAACTGGCGTTGAGTTCACCATCGCTAAACCAGTTAATATTCACTTTACCGCTGTCAAAGCTGGTATTTTTAACCTTGGTAAAAGGGGTAAACCAGTGCAGACGTTTACCGTGTTCCGCCCAGAATGCTTCCGGAGAGCTAACAGACTGCTGATACATCTGCATATATTGCTCGTTAGTTAAAAGTGAGCGCTTGGCTGCACTGGCGGGTACCGGATAAACTAATGGATGTGACATAACTTCCCCTGTGAGAGCTTCATAAATTTACTGTTATCTTTCTATCGAAGCCGCGTGTTATTTGAAATTAGACCTTAGTCTAGCCAAATCCGCGTGTTGTAGCCAACCTGATACTGTTCGCCTTAATATGCAGCATAACTGCGACTAAAGGCTAATTGCAGTAACGGCGAGTCTGAACCAAAGTTGAACCGAAAAATTACCATTACAAGAACAAAGATGGAGAGACGAGAAAATGAAAAAAATAACAACAATATCTTACCTTGCAGCCTGCGTGGCATTAGGCGCAGGCAGTGCACACGCTGCTGGTTTTGATATCGGCGGCACCAATGTCACTTTTGGCGGCTATGTAAAGCTGGATGCCATGGTAACTGATGCTGATGGCGAAGTTGCAGCTCTGGGGCGGGAGTTTTATGTACCTTCGCTAACTCCCATCGGCGGAGAGAGTACCACACGTTTTGATATGCATGCCCGCCAGTCACGCTTCTTCTTTTCTACGGCAACAGAGCTTGAAGATGGCAGTAAAATTACCGGCCATCTTGAGTTTGATTTTATGACCAGTAATAACGGCAACGACGAACGTACCACTAATGGTTATAGCCCGGTTATGCGTCATGCTTTTATTAAATACAAAAACTGGACCTTAGGCCAAACCTGGTCAAACTTTATGGATGTCGCCTCGCTTCCGGATACATTAGACTTTGTTGGTAACCCCGATGCCGCTATCTTTATCCGGCAGGCTCAGGTGCGTTATACCCATGGCAATTTTTCTTTTGCAGTAGAAAACCCTGAAAGTACCGTTACGCCATTCGGCGGCGGTGCCCGTATTACCACTGATGCTAATGCAACACCGGATTTCACAGCCAGCTACAATCTGAAAACAGACTGGGGTGTGGTGAAAGTGGCCGGTTTATTACGCCAGATTGCCATTGATGGCACTCATAGTGGTGTGCGCTATGATGACGAAGTCACCTCTTATGGCCTGTCAGTAAGTACCAAAATTGATTTGGCTAATAAAGATGATATTCGTATCACTTTGAATACCGGTAAAGGTCTTGGTCGCTACGTCGGCTTAAATACCGTAAACGGTGCAGTGTTGGATGCCAATGGTAATCTGGAGACTATCGATGTAACCGCATTCTCAGTAGCGTATCGCCACCTGTGGAATGATCAATGGCGTTCTACCTTCCTGTATTCAACTTTGATGGCGGACAATGAAACAGATTTAACTGGTTTAGGTGTTACCAAAACCACGCAAAGCTACAGCGCTAACCTGTTGTATCAGGCAACGAAAAAGCTGATGGTAGGTATTGAGTATAAGTTTGCTAACCGCGAAGTAGAGTCAGGCCTGGATGGCGATATGAACCGTGTTCAGTTCAGTGCTAAATACGATTTTTAATTAGCTGTCGTTTTATGTTTTAAATGGTTTTGATTAAAGCCAGTTAATAAAAAAGCCAGACAATGTCTGGCTTTTTTGTGTCTGACACTTTGCAGTGTCAACTGATATGCTTACTCATCAGATTTTGGCTTGGTCATTGGTGCGCTTACTGCCTGGCGTGCAAACGCGGAACCGGCAGGACGCTCAGAGCTGGCTACAACCGGCCTTTCTTGTGCTGGCATTACAACAGGCGTTGCTACTTCAGCATTGCTGTCCTGTGTGCTGGCTTCCGGTTTGGTCATAGTGGCAACTACCATCTGTGCATAACGCCCGCCTGCAGGTTTCGCTGCTACCGGCTTAGCTGCTTCTGCCACAGGGGCAGAAGGTGCTACTGCAGGAGCCGCTTCTGTTTTCACGACTTCTGCTTTAACAACTTCAGTTGCAACAGCTTCTGTTTTAGGTGTAACAGGCTCTGCAACCTCAGCTTTTTCAGCTACAACACTATCCACGGCTTTTTCAGGAGCTGGTGCGGCTTCGCTTGTGCTTGCCGTAGCAGTAACTTCCTTATCCGCTTTTTTGGCCGCTGGTTTACGACGGCTGCGCGTTTTCGGTTTTTCTGCAGCAGCCGGTTCGACCTGCTCAATGTTGTCAGCATCAACCACCGCTACAGCATCAGCCTGGGCTACTTCGGGCTGCACTTGCTCAACCTGTGCTGGCACAGCTTTTGGCTCTTCGGCTACCACAATAGTATCTGCTGGTGTAGCGTCAGCTTCTGCTTGTCCGGCATCGGCGTCAGTTTGTTCCTGCTCTTTTTTACGCTTTTGGCCTGCAGCCCGTAAATGACGTGGTGAACGACGGTTACGGCTGCGTGGCTCTGCGGTTTCCTGCTCGCTAGTTTCAGCTGTAGCCTCTTCGGTTGTGTCAACAGTAGTCGTGTCAGTCGTTTTGGCTGTTGTAACGTCATCTTTTGGCTGTACTACTGCTGATTCGACCACAACTGCTGCTTCAGTATGTTCAGCTTTAGTGGCAGTCACTGCATCAGTAACAGGTTCGGCAGTTGTCACTTGAACCGGCGTTTCAGGTAATGCCGCAGACGTAATCTCGGTAACGGCTGCTGTTACCACTTGAGTGGTTTCTGCCGCAGGCGCTTTATCCATACGTACAGAGCGGCGTGTGTTACGACGTTGACGGCGCTCAACTATACGTTGCGGTGCATTGTCATCTTCAGGTTCTTTGTTGGCAACATGGGCTTTCTCCACAGGTTTTCTGGCTTCCTGCTGTGGGCGTGGTGCACGCGGCTCTTGTGGCGGACGTTGCTGACGCTCAGGTTTCTGAACCGCTTCATCTTTTAATTGCGGTGCTACCGCTTTATCGTCACCTTCATTACGGCGGCGCGGTTTATTGCGGCGACGGTTGTTGTCGCGGTTGGCATCACGGCTGTTGTCGCGATTACCATCACGGCCATTTTCACGATTAGCGCTACGCGGATTGCTGCGCTCATTTGGCTTGGCTACTGGCTTCACATCGGCCTTGGTTTCTGCCGGGGCAAACAACTTACCAAACCAGTTGCTGATTGCCTGAAATAAGCCAGTACTTTGCTCAGGTGTTTTATCTACCGCGGCGGTTGGCGCAGTTGCCGGACGCGCGGCAGTGCTATCTGCAATGTTAATTGCTGAAATAGCGGGCTTTTCTTTAACGGCATCAGAAGCCGGATGGTACAGCGTTGATGTGGCCTCTGGCACTTTCACCATGTTGTAGCTGGCATCGTCGATTTCTTCATCGATACGAATGCGGATAACTTCATGGTTTGGTGTTTCCATATGTTCGTTAGGAATAACAAACACGCGGATACCATGGCGTTTTTCGATGCGGCGTATCGCATCGCGCTTTTCGTTCATCAGGTAGGTAGCAACAGATACCGGTACCTGAGCATGAATTTGACTGGTATTGTCTTTAATTGACTCTTCTTCAATTAAACGCAGGATAGACAGTGCAGATGACTCGGTGCTACGAATCGTACCGCGACCATGACACCGCGGGCACACATGCGTGGCTGATTCACCCAATGACGGGCGCAGACGCTGGCGTGACATTTCCAGTAAACCAAAGCGGGAGATACGGCCAATTTGCACCCGGGCACGGTCGTGTTTTACCGCATCTTTTAAGCGGTTTTCTACTTCGCGCTGGTGGCGTACCGGCGTCATGTCGATAAAGTCGATTACAATCAAGCCGCCTAAGTCACGTAAACGTAACTGGCGCGCAATTTCATCGGCCGCTTCAAGGTTGGTGTTAAATGCCGTTTCTTCAATATCGCCGCCTTTGGTGGCTTTAGACGAGTTGATATCAATGGCGGTTAAAGCTTCAGTGCTGTCGATTACGATAGAGCCGCCTGATGGCAGGCGTACTTCGCGGCGAAACGCTGATTCAATTTGGGTTTCAATCTGAAAGTGCATAAACAGCGGCACTTCGCCCTGATACAGCTTAACGCGGTGGGCAAAATCCGGGCGGAACTGCTGAATGTATACTTTGGCTTCTTCGAAAATACGCGGGTTGTCGATCAGGATTTCACCAACATCGCGGCGCAGGTAATCGCGGATGGCGCGAAATACCACGTTGCTTTCCTGATGAATTAAAAACGGTGAAGGGCGCTTTTGCGCTTCTTCGGTAATAGCAGACCAATGTTTTAACAGCGCTTTTAAATCGTAGTCCAGCTCTTCATAGGATTTACCTACGCCAGCGGTACGGACAATTAAGCCCATTCCGTCGGGCATTTCTAACTGGCCTAAAGAGTCTTTTAGTTCCTGACGCTCGTCGCCTTCAATCCGGCGTGAAATACCACCAGCGCGCGGGTTATTCGGCATTAATACTAAGTAAGAGCCTGCAAGGCTGATAAAGGTAGTTAACGCAGCACCTTTTTGGCCACGTTCTTCTTTATCAATCTGGATAATAACTTCCTGGCCTTCTTTAACCACTTCTTTAATATTGGGGCGACCATCAAAACTGTAGCCAGAAGGGAAGTATTCGCGGGAAATTTCTTTCAGAGGTAAAAAGCCGTGGCGATCAGCACCGTAGTCAACAAAAGCCGCTTCTAAGCTGGGTTCGACCCGGGTGATTTTACCTTTGTAAATATTAGCTTTTTTTTGTTCATGGCCCGGGCTTTCAATATCCAGATCGTACAGTTTCTGGCCATCGACCAGCGCAACGCGGATTTCTTCTTCCTGCGTCGCGTTAATTAACATTCTTTTCATCGTTAGTGACTCGCATTTTGCAGCCACAACGCAGCCCAACGGGCACCTGCGTGTTCAGACGTTATCAAACACTAATGGGTGCAGTCTCACGACTGGAATGTCTGAAGAAACCAAATTGTCACTGCGTGGGCTTTTGTGATGGCTTCGCAGTTTATGCTGTTTTCGTTTTTGGATCTGAAACACACCGCCTTACGGCGCTGCGTTATAGCAATATCTTTTATGCTCTGGTTGACCGGAACTCATGTTTTGCCGTTGTTGATAACAGATTACGCAACATTATCTCAGGCAAATGGCGTTTGGTTTACGCCGGGGGTATAAAAAACGTTGGTTTTCACCACGATTTCGGTATGATCACTCCCCCAAGCGCTGCCGCACAAATTCTCTTACATCACTTTGAGCGCCCTAATTGCCAGTTTTTGGCAGAATTAGCGGGGGGATTATCCCACTAATGCGCAGCCGATAGCAACTGAAATCTAATATTAGCAGAGTATTCAAAACCCATGAGCGATGAAATCAAGTTACCTGTGCAATTAATTGAAATAGAACCTGATTTTATTGGTCAGCGCATAGACAATTTTTTACTGGCACGGCTAAAAGGCGTGCCCAAAAGTGTTATTTATCGGGTTTTGCGAAAAGGAGAGGTGCGAGTGAACAAAAAACGCATCAAACCTGAATATAAACTGCAGCAGGATGATGTGGTGCGTATACCGCCATTAACTGTTGCCGCTGAAGGCGAACCGGTATCGGTGAAACTGTCGATGGTGAAAAACCTCGAACAGCATATTTTATTTGAAGACAACGACCTGATTGTACTTAATAAACCCTCTGGCATGGCGGTGCATGGTGGTAGTGGTTTGCAATTTGGTGTGATTGAAGCACTGCGGGCACTGCGACCACTGGCGAAACATCTGGAGCTGGTACACCGGCTTGACCGCGATACTTCAGGTTGTTTACTGATTGCAAAAAAGCGCTCGGTGCTGACCCATTTGCACGAACAGCTACGCAATAAAACGGTAGAGAAAAAATACTGGGCACTGGTCGCTGGCGACTGGGACAACAAGGTTCGTAAAGTTACTGAGCCACTGAAAAAGAATACGCTGCAATCTGGTGAACGCGTAGTGCGGGTAGATGAAGCTGAAGGTAAACCCTCAGAAACGCGGTTTCGTATTTTACAGCGTTATCAGCAAGGCACGTTGGTAGAAGCTTTTCCGGTAACCGGCAGAACGCACCAAATTCGCGTGCATACTGCTTGTAAAGGCCACCCGATCGCTTGTGACGATAAATATGGCGACAACACCTTTACCTCACAGATGCAACAGGTTGGCTTAAACCGCTTGTTTTTACATGCTAAAACCCTGAGTTTTATCCATCCGATGACTGAAACAACCATGCGGGTAGAAGCGCCGCTGGACCCCAGCCTGGAACAGGCGCTGGCAAAACTGACGAGAAAATAATCCAATGCAAAATGCTGTAACAGACAAAGTATCTCTGGTGGTGTTCGATTGGGACGGCACTGTAATGGATTCCATCGGCCGTATCGTGTCGTCAATGCAGGCTGCTGCAAGGCATTCAGATTTATTAATACCCAGTGATTTTGCCGTTAAACAAATTATCGGTTTAAGCCTGGACCCGGCACTAAATGTGTTGTTCCCCGGCGTAACGGCTGACAAACGCCAGCAGTTATTTGAACATTACCGCGACCACTATGTGATTCACGATACCACACCAACGCCGTTGTTTGACGGTGTCGAACAGGTGTTACAACAGTTAAAGGCACAAAATGTGCTGTTAGCCGTGGCTACCGGTAAAGCGCGTAAAGGCTTACAGCGTATGTTCGATGAAACCGGGTTGGCAAAATATTTTGATACCAGCCGCTGTGCTGATGAAGCTCAATCGAAGCCGCATCCGGATATGCTGCAGCAAATTTTGCTGGAACTGGATATAAAAGCTGAGCATGCCATCATGGTGGGTGATACCAGCCATGATATGAAAATGGCTCAGGCGATAGCAATGCCGCGAATTGGGGTAACCCATGGCGTGCATGGCCGCGATGTACTAAGCCAGTTTGCGCCCAAAGCCATTATCGATACGATACCGGAATTATTGCAGGTTATTTAATCCTGATAGTTTTGGCGTCTCCGGTTTGCTCACGTCAACACGCCGTGAACCCATCCCTGGGGGCTCGATTATAAACTTCATCCATGAAGTTTATCCTGCGGACCAGCAGAGCTGTTCAAATTCGCTCCCGGCGAATTTGTCAGCATCCTGGCCTGCAACGGTTGACTTAGAGCAAGCCGGATCCACCTTATATGCTAATCCAGGAATAGCACATTAATGCCTTCATTTAACAGCATCTGGTTTAGCCGTATCAGCGGCAGGCCAATCAGGCTATTGGGGTCGTCACCACTAAGTTTGCTGAATAAGCTAATGCCCAGGCCTTCGCTTTTAAAGCTGCCGGCGCAATCCAGCGGTTGTTCTTTTTTGATATAAGCGATAATTTCTGCATCGGTTAAAGTGCGAAAGCTAACGTTAAACGGTTCAACAATAACCTGTATATTGCCGGTTTGCGCATTAACTAATGCCAGTCCGGTAAGAAAAGTTACCTTGTTACCGCTAAAACGGCGTAATTGCGTAAGTGCGTTTTCTGCGGTATGGGGTTTGCCGATAATATCATTATTAAAAACCGCCACCTGATCAGAGCCAATAACCAAACCGGTGCTTAAACCTGCGGCAACAGCTTGTGCCTTGGCAGCGGCTAAACGACGCACCAATTGTTCTGCACTCTCGTTTGCTAGTGGCGTTTCGTCAACGTCCGGTTTGGCGGTGTGAAACTGCGGCGTTAACTTCGCCAGCAACTGGCGGCGATAGGTTGAGGTAGAAGCCAGATACAGCGCTGGCAAAGTGGGCTCAGTCATTGATAAATAGCCTTTTTATGCAGAATGTGCGGCACTATAATCAGAATGATAAAAATGCGCGAGAAAAACCATAAATATCTGCCAGATCCCTTTGACAGCAATGGGGCGCTTCTATATGATGCGCGCCTTATGCAAAAAGTAAAAATACCCGTTACTATAGATCCGGTTAAAGCAGCGCAAAAGCGCTCTGATTACGAAGGCTTCGTGCCGCTAGTAAATTTAACCCGGTTAACACAAAGCTTGCTTAATCCGCAGGGCGAGGTAACGGTACGAGTTGAATGCGGTACTGACCAGCAAGGCCTGACTGTAATACAGGGTGGTACTTCTTGCGAAGTGAGTGTAACCTGCGAACGTTGTGGTGAAGCCATGATGGTGTCGCTGGACTGCAATTTTGCATACACTCCGGTTAAACCGGGTGATGACAGTGCTTTGGAGTTAATTCCTGAGCGATACGACGTGATCGAGAAAAACGAACACGGCGAAATAAATTTACGACAGTTAGTGGAAGATGAGTTGATTCTGGCTCTGCCACTGTTCCCGATGCACGACGAAGCGGTTTGCGCCGTTAGTGCGGCATCGATGAGCTTTGGCGATATAGGTCCGGAACCGGAAAAACCCAATCCTTTTGCTGTACTGGCAGAATTAAAGAAAAAGTGAGTTTAGGAGAAATACCATGGCTGTTCAGCAAAACAAAAAATCACGTGCACGTCGCGATATGCGTCGCTCACACGATGCATTAACTGGCCCAACGCTGTCAGTTGATTCTACTACAGGTGAAACGCATCGTCGTCACCACATTACTGCCGATGGTTACTACAAAGGCCGTAAAGTAAAATAAGTCTGGGTGCACCTGGTGCAGCCAACTAAGCTGACACTTGCATTAGACATGATGGGGGGCGATCACGGCCCCCATTCTACTATTCCTGCCGCGCTGGCAGCGATTTGTGAGTTTCCGGAACTAAATCTCGTTTTATGTGGTGATGAAGCCATGCTCACTGAGCAACTAAAGTTGCACGGTGTATTTCCTCATCCTCAGCTTCATATCCGCCACAGTACTCAAATTGTTTCCATGGCTGATAAGCCTTCCGTTGCGCTACGCTCAAAACGCGACTCGTCTATGCGGGTGGCGCTTGATTTGGTTGATAAAGGCGAGGTTCAGGCCTGTGTCAGTGCCGGCAATACCGGTGCATTAATTGCTATGGCGCATTTTGTGCTGAAAATGCTAAACGGTGTAGACCGCCCGGCATTGATCAGTGCATTGCCTGCAGTTGAGGGACACCCTATTTATATGCTGGATTTAGGCGCTACAGTAAACTGTGATGCCGATACCTTATTTCAGTTTGCCGTAATGGGCGCGGTGATGGCTGAAGAAGTGATCGGTATCAGCCAGCCTAAAGTTGCGTTACTGAATATGGGCGAAGAAGAAATTAAAGGTTCAGATCAGATAAAGCGCGCGTCTATGCTGTTGTCTGACTGTAACGATATTAATTACATCGGCTATATCGAAGGTAATGATATTTTTACCGGCAAAGCGGATGTTATTGTCTGTGACGGTTTTGTCGGTAATGTTGCGCTTAAAACCTGTGAAGGCGTAGCTAAACTTATTTTGCGCCGCTTCGAGTCCAGCATTAAAGACAGGGTAACTGCGCAATTATTCGGCTGGTTAATCAAACCTTTTATAAAAAACCTTTATCAGGGCGTGAACCCCGACCACTATAATGGTGCAAGTCTGATAGGATTGCGCGGAATTGTAGTGAAAAGTCATGGAAATGCGACTAAAGATGCATTTCTCAGTGCCATCCGGCAAGCGGTGCGTGAGGTTGAACGCCAGGTGCCCGCAAAAATTAAAGACCGGTTGGAACACGTATTAATTGATAAAGCGTAGGTCCTCATGTATTCACGCATTATAGGTACCGGGAGCTATTTCCCGTCGCAGGTTCGCAGTAACGCCGATCTGGAATCAATGGTAGAAACTACCGACGAATGGATTATTGAACGCACCGGGATCAGAGAGCGCCGTATCATCGGTGACAACGAAACCGTGGCAACGATGGGCGCCCAGGCGGCATTAAAAGCCATTGAAGCGGCCGATATTGATAAAAACAGCATAGATATGATTATCTGTGCCACCACAAGCGCATCACGCGCTTTACCAAGCTCCGCTTGTGAAATTCAGCGCGAGCTTGAAATTCCTGCTATTCCTGCTTTTGATATTGCCGCCGCCTGTGCAGGTTTTTGCTATGGCCTGAGCGTAGCAGATCAGTACATTAAAAGTGGTATTGCCAAACGCATTTTGGTGATTGGTTCTGACTGTTTATCGCGTTTAATATCGCCTGAAGACAGAAGCATGGTGATTCTGTTCGGTGACGCCGCCGGTGCGGTGATACTGGAAGCGTCAGAGCAACCGGGTATTTTATCTACCCATATTCATGCCGACGGCAAATATTCCGAGCTGCTGTATGTCGATAACCCCATTCGTGGTGATGAGCAATCGGTGCACCAGTCCTGGGGTTCAATGAAAGGCAACGACGTATTTAAAGTTGCGGTGACCAAACTCTCTGAAGTCGTAGAGCAAACACTGGCAGCAAATAATCTGGATAAATCACAGATTGACTGGCTGGTGCCGCATCAGGCTAACCTGCGTATTATTTCGGCTGTAGCGCGTAAACTGGATATGTCGATGGAGCAGGTTGTTATTAACCTTGACCGTTATGGCAATACCTCAGCCGCTACTGTACCGACCGCATTGGATGAAGCTATTCGTGACGGCCGTATTCAGCGTGGTCAAACCTTATTACTGGAAGCCTTTGGTGGCGGTTTCGCCTGGGCTTCGGCGCTGGTGCGTTACTAAACTACAGCAGAATTTTTATTTCTTGCAGGACTGAACATGACAACAAAACTTGCAATCGTATTTCCAGGGCAGGGCTCGCAAAGTGTTGGTATGCTGAGCGAACTGCATCAGCAATATGATGTGGTAAAAAACACCTTTGCTGAAGCCTCAAGCGCACTGGGTTATGACTTATGGGCGTTGGTAGCCAATGGCCCGGAAACCGATCTGAACGAAACACACCGTACCCAGCCAGCTTTGTTAACCGCCTCGGTTGCAGTATGGCGGTTGTGGCAGCAGCAAGGTGGCGCGCAGCCTGCTTACTTTGCCGGTCACTCGTTGGGCGAATACTCCGCTTTGGTCTGTGCTGGTGTGCTATCTTTGGCCGATGCAGTAAAACTGGTTGAAAAGCGCGGTAATTATATGCAGTTGGCAGTGCCGGCCGGTGTTGGCGCTATGTCAGCCATTATCGGGTTAGACGATGCGGCTATTGCCACCGCGTGCGAGCAAGCGGCACAAGGCGAAGTGGTATCGCCGGTTAATTATAATTCTCCCGGACAGGTGGTTATTGCCGGTCATAAAGCCGCCGTTGAGCGTGCTGGTGAGCTGTGTAAAGCGGCCGGTGCCAAGCGCGCGCTACCTTTACCGGTAAGCGTGCCATCGCACTGCGCTTTAATGCGCCCGGCAGCAGAAAAATTAGCCACAGATCTAACGGCACTTAATTTTAACGATGCTGTCATACCGGTGGTGAATAATGTCGATGTTGCTATTGCTGCCAACTCCACCGCAGTAAAAGACGCTTTGGTACGGCAGTTACACAGCCCGGTACGCTGGACCGAAACCATCGAATGGCTTGCGGCGCAAGGTGTTACTGATGTGTTGGAACTGGGTGCAGGTAAAGTATTAAGTGGCCTGATTAAGCGGATTGACAAGAATTTGGCTGTAGCTTCGGTTGGCGATATCGCCTCATTACAGGCCGCGCTGGCTGCAGAATAAGGATTAAGCATGACAAGTTTTATTTCACTGGAAGGTAAAGTGGCACTGGTTACCGGCGCCAGCCGTGGTATTGGCCGCGCTATTGCCGAGCAATTAGCGGCATTGGGCGCCAAAGTCGTCGGCACAGCTACCTCTGAAAAAGGTGCTGCAGATATCAGTGGTTATTTAGGTGACAAAGGCTGCGGACTGGTGTTAAATGTGGCCGACACCACATCAATTGAACAATGTTTAGAACAAATTAAAAACCAGTTTGGAGATATTGATATTCTGGTTAATAATGCCGGCATTACACGCGATAACTTGCTGATGCGCATGAAAGATGAAGAGTGGTTTGACATTATGCAAACCAACCTGACATCGGTGTACCGCTTAAGTAAAGCCGTTATGCGTACTATGATGAAAAAACGCTTTGGCCGTATTATCAGCATAGGGTCGGTAGTGGGCTCTATGGGTAACGCAGGTCAGACAAATTATGCTGCAGCGAAAGCCGGTGTGTTAGGTTTTACTAAATCACTTGCACGCGAAGTAGCATCACGCGGTATTACTGTTAATGCTATTGCGCCGGGTTTTATTGATACTGATATGACCAAAGAGCTGTCGGATGAACAAAAACAAGCTATTTTTGCTCAGGTACCGGCAAATCGTTTAGGCCAGCCGGAAGAGATTGCTGCCACCGTAGCATTTTTAGCATCAAATCAGGCTGCCTACATTACCGGTGAAACAATTCACGTTAACGGCGGTATGTATATGGTGTAAGCCGGGGTTTAAAAGCAGGTTTGACCAGCGTAAAATGCTGATC
This sequence comes from Rheinheimera hassiensis, assembly GCF_022436675.1. Classification (GTDB taxonomy): domain Bacteria; phylum Pseudomonadota; class Gammaproteobacteria; order Enterobacterales; family Alteromonadaceae; genus Alishewanella; species Alishewanella hassiensis. Next base: position 601,827 of record NZ_JAKUJZ010000002.1, read on the forward strand.
GCATCACTTGCAACCCACTAAGCTTACGCATAAACTAGCGCCACACAAAATTGCACGAACTGTTGCGATTTATATGAGAAAAAGGAAGAAAAGATGAGCAACATCGAAGAACGCGTTAAGAAAATCATTATCGAACAACTGGGCGTTAAAGAAGACGAAGTGAAGCACGAAGCGTCTTTTGTTGACGACCTGGGCGCTGACTCACTGGACACTGTTGAGCTGGTTATGGCGCTGGAAGAAGAGTTCGATACTGAGATTCCAGACGAAGAAGCTGAGAAAATCACGACTGTTCAGTCTGCTATTGATTACATCAAAGCACACGCTGAGTAAGTTATCAGCTTACAGAACGGGTAGCTAAGCTACCCGTTTTCGTTTTAAGATCGATGAAAATTTCCATGGCGGAGGGTTTTGTGGCAAAACGTCGTGTGGTTGTTACCGGTTTAGGCATGCTTACGCCGCTGGGTAATGATGTTGCCTCAAGCTGGCAAGGCTTACAGCAAGGTAAAAGTGGCATATCGCTGATCGAGCATTTCGACACCAGTGCTTACACCACCAAATTTGCTGGTTTGGTAAAAAACTTTGATGTAGAACCGTTTTTTTCAGCTAAAGATGCGAAAAAAATGGATCTGTTCATTCAGTATGGTGTGGCTGCCGGTATTCAGGCATTTCGTGACTCAGGCATCGAAATTACTGAGCACAATGCGCCGCGTATTGGGGCGGCAATTGGCTCAGGTATTGGTGGTTTGGGTTTAATTGAAGAAAACCACACTAAACTGATTAATAGTGGCCCTAAACGGTTATCACCGTTTTTTGTGCCATCTACCATTATTAATATGATTGCTGGCCAACTATCCATTTTACTTGGGTTGCAAGGGCCGAATATCAGTATTGTTACTGCCTGTACTACAGGCGTACACAACATTGGCCATGCGGCACGGATGATAGTGTACGGTGATGCGGATGTGATGATAGCCGGTGGTGCTGAAAAAGCCTCTACGCCTTTGGGTATGGGGGGCTTTGGTGCTGCAAGGGCTTTATCTACCCGTAATGAGGCGCCAGAGCAAGCCAGTCGCCCCTGGGACAAAGGCCGTGATGGTTTTGTACTGGGTGATGGTGCCGGTGTTATGGTGTTGGAAGAATATGAACACGCCAAGGCGCGTGGCGCTAAAATCTATGCTGAGTTGGTAGGTTTTGGTATGAGCGGTGACGCTTATCATATGACTTCGCCACCAGAGAACGGTGCCGGTGCAGCCTTAGCGATGAAAAATGCGCTAAAAGATGCACAGGTAAACTCAGAGCAGGTTGCCTACATTAATGCGCATGGTACCTCAACACCTGCAGGTGATATTGCTGAAACCAAGGCAATTAAATCGGTATTTGCTAATAATCTGGATAAGCTGATGGTTAGCTCATCCAAGTCGATGATTGGCCATCTGTTGGGAGCTGCCGGTTCGGTAGAATCTATTATTACCGTGCTGTCGCTGCAGGATCAGCTGGTTACACCGACCATTAATCTGGATAACCCGGATGATGGTTGTGATCTGGATTATGTACCACACGAAGCGCGCCAGGTATCAATGGAATATGCTTTGTGTAATTCGTTCGGTTTTGGTGGAACTAACGGCTCTATACTGTTTAAACGTGTATAATTTGCTGTTTTAACACGCATAATCTGTTGTGTTGATGATGAAGGCTGCCATAGTGCAGCCTTTGTTTTATCCGCATTTTAAGGCATACTGCCGCTAGTTTGACTTTTCCGGTAGCGGCCATGCAAACCCTTATCAGTGCCAGAGATCGCAGTTTTAATTATGGCGATGGTATTTTTACCACTATGCAGGTACGCGGTGGCAGTATACAGCTGTGGCCTTTGCATTTGCAGCGTTTACAGCGCTCTGTTGCCCAGCTTGGGTTTACTGCAATTGACTGGCAAAGCGTGCAGCAACAAGCGCAAGCCGCAATAACAGCACCAGAGCAGGTCATTAAGATATTGATTTCGCGTGGTGAAGGTGGCCGCGGTTATGCTATAGCAGATGTCGCAGCACCAGGCATTTATATTTCTGTTAGCCCCATGCCGGATTACCGCCTTGCACAACAGCAAGGCATCAGTTTAGGCATGGCGACATTAAAGCTGGCAGTACAGCCGCTGTTGGCCGGGCTTAAACATAATAACCGGCTGGAACAGGTGTTGCTAAAACAAGAGCTGGCAAACACTGCATATGATGACTTACTGGTGCTGGATCAGCAGGGGTTTATTACTGAGGTCAGTGCCGCCAATGTGTTTTTACACCGCGACGGCGCCTGGCACACCCCAGAGCTGCAGCGTGCCGGAGTGGCAGGCGTGATGCGCCAGCATATTTTGCAGCAGGCAGATATCGCCCTGATTAACTGGAGTATTACTGAACTTGCGTCGGTTGACGCTATTTTCATTTGTAATGCTTTAATGGGTATAGTGCCGGTACGCAGTATAGAAGGCAGAGCTTTATCTGTCAGTAAGGTACAACAGTTTTCAAAGCAGGTACTATGTTAAAAACACTAAAAATTATTCTGCTGTTGGGCGTATTGCTGGGCCTCAGTTATTACTTTGGTGTACGTTATGTACAGCAAATTCCGCTTAATTTACCTGACGGCATTCACACAGTATCTTCCGGCAGCTCAGCTGCCAGGCTCTGCCGGCAGTGGCAACAGCAGGCGCTGCTAAGTGATACCCAATGTTTGATGCTGCGGCTTTACCTGAAATTACATCCTGAAGAGGCCGGCGTGCAGCAGGGTGTTTACCGCGTATCTTCAGAGCAGACTTTATTACTTCAGGTGCTGGCGTTGTTTCGCAGTGGCAAAGAAGCCCAATTTGCCATAACGCTGATTGAAGGTGAAACCCTGCAACAAAGCCTGAACCGGATAAATAAAGCCGAGTATTTACTGCAGGATGTTACAACAGCAGAGCAGGTAACGCAGGCGATGGTATGGCCACAAGAGTGGGGGGAGCAGCCGCAGAGCAGCGAAGCGCTACTGTACCCGGATACTTACTATTACACCGCAAACAGCAAGGCCAGTGCATTAGTTAAACGTGCGCAGCACGCTTTGCTGGCTGAGCTTGAGAACGCCTGGCAGCAGCGCCACCCGGACTTACCACTACAAAACCCATATCAGCTGCTGATACTGGCTTCTATTATTGAGAAAGAGAGCAGCTATCCACCGGAGAAAACCCTTGTCGCTTCGGTGTTTGTTAACAGGTTACGCAAAAATATGCGTTTGCAAACCGATCCTACCGTTATTTACGGGCTGGATGATTTTAATGGCAATATCACCCGGGCAGATTTAAATAATCCGCATTCATATAATACTTATCGTCATCACGGCCTGCCGCCGGGGCCAATCAGCCTGGTGAGCCGAGCTGCTATGTTGGCAGCAGCACAGCCGGCTGAAACAGAGCTGTATTACTTTGTCAGCAAAGGCGATGGCACACATCAGTTTTCATCAACCTTAGAGCAGCATAATGCTGCCGTTCAAAAATATATTCTGGGATCGACGCCATGACGGCAACAGCTAAATTTATTGTGGTAGAAGGCCTGGAAGGTGCTGGTAAAAGTACTGCTATCAGCCATATTCAACATTATTTGCAGCAATTGGGCAAAGAAGTGATCTGCACCCGAGAGCCGGGCGGTACACCGTTGGCTGAAAGTTTACGCAGCCTGGTAAAACAGGTGCAAACTACAGAAACCGTGGCACCACAAACTGAGCTTCTGCTAATGTATGCCGCGCGGATGCAATTAGTGTGTAATGTTATACAGCCTGCCTTAGCTCAGGGTAAATGGGTATTAGCCGATCGGCATGATATGTCATCGCGCGCTTATCAGGGCGGTGGCCGTCAGTTAGATGAGCAATTTATTAATCAGTTACGCCAGGCGGTGCTGGGCGATTTACGACCGGATTTAACCCTGTATCTGGATATTGATCCGGCCATCGGGCTGGAGCGTGCCCGCCAGCGCGGCGAGCTGGATCGTATAGAGCAGGAACAATTGGCGTTTTTCCAGCGCACCCGGCAGAAGTATCTGCAAATTGCTGCCAGTGAAGCTAATATTGTTGTCATTGACGCCAGCCAGCCAGTAGCCAGCGTACAGCAGCAACTTACCACTGCGCTTAATAACGCTTTGGGGCAGTAAATGCAGCCCTGGCTTATACCTTATCAGCAACAGTTAACAACCTTATTGCAGAATAATCAGCTGGCGCATGGCTTGTTAATATCAGGCCCGGCAGGTATAGGTAAAAGTGAGCTGGCAAATTGGCTGGCGGCATCATTGTTGTGTACCGAGCAGGCCAAACCCTGTGGTCAGTGTAAAAGTTGCTTACTGCGTCTGGCAGGCAGCCATTCAGATCTGCTGATTGTTGACAGTTCAGGCAGCAGTATTGGTGTAGACAGCGTACGCCAGCTCAGCCAGTTTATGTATGGCCGGGCGCAGCAGCAACTGAATAAAGTTGTACTGTTGGCCGATGCAGAGAAATTAACTGAGGCTGCGGCTAATGCGCTGCTAAAAACACTGGAAGAGCCGCCGCAAAACAGCTTTTTGTTATTACAAAGCCGGGCCAGCAATACCTTAGCGGCAACCTTGCTAAGCCGCTGCCAGCACTGGACATTAGCTGCCGAATTTAGCGCCGATACACAACAATGGCTTGCCCAGCACAGTAACAGAGCGGTGCCCGAATTTTTACTGACATATTGTGCCGGTGGGCCGTTAAAAGCGCTGAGTATGCTTGAATCCGGCGAAGCAGATCAGCTACAACTCACGTTGCATAGCCTGAACCAGTTTCTGACAGATAAACTGACACTGCAGGACATAGTTAAACAGCTCGACAGTGTCAGCGAATTACGTCAGTTACTGGGCTGGTTTTTAACCCGGCAGCTGCTACCGGCTATGGCAGGGCAGGAGCCACACCGGTTATTAGCCATTCATCAGCTGTACAGCCGTTGGTGTCGTGACGAAATGCAAATTTTAGGGCAGAATAAAGCACTTGCGCTAAGTGCATTTCTTGCTGAATTAAAACGGTTGCACGGCTAGCCGGAGGACATATGGAAGAGCTGTCGTTAGGATTCACCGATGTCAAAGAGCTGTACCGCAGTTATATGCCATTTCTGAAAAACGGTGGGCTTTTTGTGCGTACTTCCCGCCAATACAAAATGGGCCAGTCACTGGCGTTAAATGTTACCTTGCCTGATGCGCTGGAAACCATTGTCGTGTCTGGTAAGGTTGCCTGGATAACGCCGCATGGCTCGCAAAGCTCCAGCCCGGCAGGTATTGGTGTTGGTTTTATCGATGATAAAGCGCAACTGGGCACCCGGATTGAAAAACTATTAGGTGGCCTGCAAAACTCTGCCGAAGCCACTTATACTATTTAACAGGTAATCAGCGTTGTGTTTGTAGATTCTCATTGTCATTTAGACCGGCTAGAGCTGGAAAAACTGGGCCTTAACTTAGATCAGGTGATTACTGCCGCTCAGGCTAAACAGGTGCAGCATATGTTATGTGTTTGCGTCAGTCTGGCTGAGTTTGAGCAAATGTCCGCGCTGGTAGCTGGATATCCAATGGTGTCGGTATCCTGTGGTGAGCACCCTTTACACCAGCATGATCAGGTTGATGCCGCTCTATTACTGCAAAAATGCAGCCTGGAACACGTTGTTGCAGTAGGTGAAACCGGGTTGGATTATTTTTATTCACCAGACTCCAAACTAAGCCAGCAAGCGGCTTTTGTCAGCCATATACAGGTGGCGAACCAGGTAAATAAGCCGCTTATCATCCACACGCGCGACGCGCGTGAAGATACTTTAGCCTTAATGCGCAGCCATAATGCCGAGCAAGCCGGTGGTGTATTGCATTGTTTCACTGAAAACTGGGACATGGCCAAAGCCGCGTTGGACATGGGCTTTTATATCTCGATTTCCGGCATCATGACCTTTCGTAATGCTGAGGAACTGCGCGATGTGGTAAAAAAGCTGCCAATGGACCGGTTACTAATAGAAACCGACTCGCCTTATCTGGCGCCAGTGCCGTTTCGCGGCAAAACCAATCAACCGGCTTATGTCACTGCCGTAGCCGAGGCTATTGCGCAGGTGAAGGACGTTAGCCTGGAGCAACTGGCACAGGCCACGACAGAGAATTTTTATAACCTGTTTAAATGGGTGAAAAAAGTCGCCTAATATCAACAACCTGATAAAAGAAGCCCGGAACCAATCCGCATTGTTCCGGGCTTAGGGGAATGGCTCATAGGGAATGAGCCGTGCGCTATCGTTACAACTGCTAATGTTCACAAGGTAAGTTCCAGTTTAGTTAATACACAAATTTTTGCTTGTTAGTACATTTGAAACAAAGGTACTGATAGCTATCCTTTTTTAGACTTTTATGCCCAACTTATACGAAAGTTATCCCCAGCTTATGCAGTGAAACAGGCAAGATGACTGTGTTGCCCCTGATTTCGGGGCAATATTAGCCGCGACTATTTTTAGTACATCATTGTATTAACCTTGATTACTTTATAAGTAAAAAGTCTAAAAAATTATTTTAGCTGTCTTTCCAAGCCTAGTGCCCGGTTATCTTATGCCCTGTAAACTGATAAAGACAAAATTCCGACCAATTGTCGACAATGCGGTTGCCTTTAGGCTTGACTTAGCAGTTTAAAGCCGTTAAAACAGTCTTAATTTATTTTTATGTCGACAATTAAGCTTTATGCAGCATCCATCCTTACGTTCTCCTATTACTGCCGCCGATCGGGTTTTGCTGGAAATTCAGCGTGCTATTGTTGAAGGTGAAATCGCGCCAGGCAGCAAAATCAGTGAGCCCGAGCTGGCAAAACGCTTTGATTTAAGCCGCGCGCCTTTGCGTGAGGCCTTAGCACGGTTAGAGCGTTGCCACTTAATAGAGCGTATTCCTAACGCCGGTGCCAGGGTAGTGAAATTGTCGACACAAGGGTTGCTGTCTTTATACCAGCTACGTGAAACCTTAGAAGGTATGGCCTGCCGTTTAGCGGCAGAGCATATGGCCGACAACGAAATTGCTGAGTTGCGTGCTTTGCTTGATCAGCATCTGAACACCCAGCGGGTACGCGAAGGCGAAAGCTATTATCAGGAAGCCGGTGATCTGGATTTTCATTACCGTGTCATCCTGGGCAGTAAAAATGACTATCTGATTAATATACTCTGCGACGAGCTGTATTACCTGGTACGCATGTACCGTGTGCAATTGGGCATGAACGGGCCACGGGTATCACGGGCATTTGACGAACATAAAGCTATTCTTAATGCCATTGCCAACCGTGATGGTGAACTGGCCGATTTATTGATGCGCCGCCATATAGCAGCATCAAGGCGCAATATTGAAAAACAACTGGAACAAACGGGGACTTAACATGAGCACAGTTACTGCCGGACAAAAATTCCGCGCCGCGATAAGCGCTAACACACCGCTGCAAATCGTCGGCACCATTAATGCCTATACGGCAATGATGGCAGAGCGCACCGGCCATCAGGCGTTGTATTTGTCTGGCGCCGGTGTGGCCAATGCCTCTTTTGGCTTGCCCGACTTGGGCATGACATCACTAAACGATGTTTGTGAGGATATCCGCCGTATTACCGCCGCTACCAGCCTGCCGTTGTTAGTCGATGCCGACACCGGCTGGGGCGGGGCTTTTAATATCGCCCGTACGGTAAAAGAGATGAGCCGCGCCGGTGCCGCCGGTTTTCATATTGAAGATCAGGTGGCGCAAAAGCGCTGTGGCCACCGGCCAAATAAAGAGATTGTATCTTTAGATGAAATGGTCGACCGCGTAAAAGCCAGTGTCGATGCCCGCACAGATGAAAGCTTTTTTATAATGGCACGCACCGATGCCTTGGCACAGCAAGGGCTGGACGCGGCCATTGAACGCGCGCAGGCCTGTGAAGCAGCCGGAGCCGATGCCATTTTTGCCGAAGCGGTGTATACGCTGGAGCAATATCAGGCTTTTACTAAAGCGTTGAAAGTGCCGGTACTGGCCAATATTACTGAATTTGGCCAAACGCCGCTGTTTAATAAAGCCGAATTGGGCGCTGTAGGTGTGGCGATGGTGCTGTATCCGTTAAGTGCGTTTCGGGCGATGAATAAGGCAGCGCTTAATGTATACCAGTCTATTTTAGCCAATGGCGATCAGAAGGCGGTGGTAGACAGTATGCAAACCCGCGCCGAGCTGTACGACTTTTTGAACTACCATAGCTTTGAGCAAAAACTGGATCAGCTGTTTAACAGCAAACAGAAATAAGCCAGATTAAATTAAAAGAAAATGGGGACAAGACAATGGCAAATGCAAAACAATTAACCGGTGCCGGCCTGCGTGGCCAGGTGGCAGGGAAAACGGCGTTATCAACGGTAGGCAAAACCGGTTCAGGCTTAACCTATCGTGGTTATGATGTAAAAGATTTAGCCGCCAGCTGCAGCTTTGAAGAAGTAGCGCACTTAATTTTAAAAGGCGAGTTGCCAACAGCTGCAGAGCTTAATGCCTACAAAGCCAGGCTTAAAAGCCTGCGGGCGCTGCCACCGGCATTAAAAGATGTGTTGGAGCGTATTCCGGCCAGCGCCCATCCGATGGATGTGATGCGTACCGGTTGCTCTATGCTGGGTAACCTGGAAACTGAAGAGAGCTTTGCTCAGCAACAAGACGCCAGCGACAGGATGTTAGCGATTTTCCCTGGTCTGGTGAACTACTGGTACAACTACAGCCACCATGGTAAGCGCGTCGAGGTAGAAACCGACGCCGATTCAGTTGCAGAGCAATTTTTGTGGACCTTACACGGTAAAAAGCCAACGGCTTTGCATGTGGAAGTGATGCAGGCTTCACTGATTTTATACGCCGAGCATGAGTTTAATGCCTCTACCTTTACCGCCCGCGTTTGTGCTTCAACCCTTAGCGATATGCATTCCTGTGTTACCGGCGCTATAGGTTCTCTGCGCGGCCCGTTGCACGGCGGTGCCAATGAGGCGGCGATGGAGTTGATTGAAAAGATGGCTAACCCGGATGATGCTGAGCAAAAACTGCTGGGCATGCTGGAGCGCAAAGAAAAAATCATGGGCTTTGGCCATGCAGTGTATTCCGACTCAGACCCACGCAATGCGGTAATTAAAGCCTGGTCTGAAAAGTTAGCCAAGGCCAATGGCGATACCCGCCTGTACGATGTATCTGAGCGTTGTGAAGCAGTAATGTGGCGTGAGAAAAAGCTGTTTTGTAATGCCGATTTCTTCCACGCTTCGGCCTACAACTATATGGGTATTCCTACTAAGCTGTTTACACCGATTTTTGTTTGCAGCCGTTTAACCGGCTGGGCCGCGCACGTAATGGAACAGCGCGCCGATAATCGTATTATCCGGCCAAGTGCTGATTATGTTGGCGTAGAGCCGCGTAGCGTAAAGCCTCTTGCTGAGCGGTAAGACAAAAAGCTTATAAACTTCGGTGTATTGGAACGGTTGCAACACCCATTCTGCTCGCCATAGCAACTCGCCCTAATGCCTACGGCAGGGCTCAGACACTCTATGGCTGCGCAAATGGGGTTCCAACCTACCATCGCAGCGACATAAGAACACTTTAAAGAGGGCATAGCCCTCTTTTTGCCAGACAGAGTAAATACTATGAACAGCCAATACCGTAAAAAACTGCCCGGCACCGCGCTGGATTACTTCGACACCCGGGCCGCTGTAGATGCGATAGAACCGGGCGCTTATGCCAAACTGCCTTATACCTCGCGCGTGCATGCCGAAAACTTAGTGCGCCGCTGCGACCCGGCCATGCTTACTGATGCATTAAAGCAGCTGATCTACCGCAAACGTGATTTAGACTTTCCGTGGTTCCCGGCGCGCGTGGTGTGCCACGATATTTTAGGCCAAACCGCACTGGTAGACTTAGCCGGCCTGCGTGATGCCATCGCTGAAAAAGGCGGCGACCCGGCCAAAGTAAACCCGGTAGTGCCAACCCAGTTAATCGTTGATCACTCTTTAGCCGTAGAGCACGGCGGCTTTGAAAAAGATGCCTTTGCCAAAAACCGTGCTATTGAAGACAGACGCAATGACGATCGTTTTCACTTTATTAACTGGACGAAAAAAGCCTTTAAAAATGTGGATGTCATACCGCCTGGCAACGGCATTATGCACCAGATCAATTTAGAGCGGATGTCGCCGGTGGTACATGCCTTAGACGGCGTGGCCTTCCCTGATACCTTAGTGGGTACCGACAGCCATACGCCGCATGTCGATGCGCTGGGCGTTATCGCTATTGGCGTAGGTGGCCTGGAAGCGGAAAGCGTCATGTTAGGCCGTGCCAGCTGGATGCGCCTGCCGGATATTATCGGCGTAGAGCTAACCGGTAAAGCGCAACCCGGCATTATGGCCACCGACATAGTACTGGCGCTGACCGAATTTTTACGCAAAGAAAAAGTGGTGTCGGCGTATCTGGAGTTTTATGGCGAAGGCGCCAGCAGCTTAAGCCTGGGCGATAGGGCTACTATCTCTAATATGACGCCGGAATACGGTGCCACAGCAGCGATGTTCTCTATTGATCAGCAAACGCTGGACTATTTAACCTTAACCGGCCGCGAGCCACAGCAGGTAAAACTGGTAGAAACCTACGCCAAAGAGGCCGGTTTGTGGAGCGACAGCTTAAAAACGGCCGAGTACGAGCGGGTGCTGAAGTTTGATTTATCAAGCGTTGGCCGCACTATGGCCGGGCCATCTAACCCGCATGCACGGTTGTCGACCAGTGACTTAACGGCCAAAGGCATTGCCGGTAAATACCTGTTGGAAGAGGGTAAAATGCCCGACGGCGCGGTGATTATCGCCGCTATTACCAGTTGCACCAATACGTCTAACCCGCGCAATGTTATTGCTGCAGGTTTATTAGCCCGCAACGCCAATAAGCTGGGATTAACGCGCAAGCCCTGGGTTAAAACCTCGCTGGCGCCCGGCTCCAAAGCCGTACAACTTTACTTAGAAGAAGGCCATTTGCTTAGCGAGCTGGAGCAGCTGGGCTTTGGTATTGTCGGTTTTGCCTGCACTACCTGCAATGGCATGAGCGGCGCACTGGATCCGGTTATTCAAAAGGAAGTAATAGAGCGCGACTTATATGCTACAGCAGTGTTATCCGGTAACCGTAACTTTGATGGCCGTATTCACCCGTACGCCAAACAAGCGTTTTTGGCTTCTCCTGCACTGGTAGTCGCCTACGCCATTGCCGGCACCATCCGGTTTGATATCGAAAAAGATGTGCTGGGTTATCATGACGGCAAGGCCATTACGCTAAAAGATATCTGGCCGGACGATGCAGAAATTGATGCGGTAGTGGCCCAAAGCGTAAAACCGGAGCAGTTCCGTAAAGTGTACGAGCCGATGTTTGCTGTAGAAGTAGATTACGGCGACAAAGTTACGCCACTGTATGACTGGCGGCCACAAAGCACTTATATTCGTTGCCCGCCCTACTGGAAACAAGAGGGGGAAGGGGCTATCGCCGGCGAGCGTAGTTTAACCGGTATGCGGCCACTGGCACTGTTGCCGGATAACATTACTACCGACCATTTATCGCCGTCAAACGCTATTATGCTCGACAGCGCCGCCGGCGAATACCTGCATAAGATGGGCTTGCCGGAGGAAGATTTTAACTCGTACGCTACTCACCGTGGCGATCACTTAACCGCACAGCGTGCTACCTTTGCTAACCCCAAGCTGATTAATGAAATGGCCGTGGTAGATGGCAAGGTAAAACAAGGCTCGCTGGCACGGCTGGAGCCGGAAGGCAAAGTGACTCGGATGTGGGAAGCGATAGAAACCTATATGCAGCGTAAGCAGCCGTTAATTATTATTGCCGGTGCCGATTATGGCCAGGGCTCGTCACGTGACTGGGCCGCCAAAGGTGTACGGCTTGCCGGGGTAGAAGCGATAGCGGCCGAAGGCTTTGAACGTATTCACCGTACTAACCTGGTGGGTATGGGGGTATTACCGCTGGAGTTTATGCCGGGCACTAACCGAAAAACGCTGCAGCTGGACGGCACAGAAACCTACGATGTAACAGGTGAGCGTACGCCACGCAGCACGCTAACGCTGGTTGTTCACCGCACTAACGGCGAAAAGCTAGAGGTGCCGGTAAGGTGCCGGTTGGATACAGCCGAAGAGTTGTCGATTTATGAAGCCGGCGGTGTATTGCAGCGCTTTGCGCAGGACTTTTTGCAAGGCGCGGTTTAACTGCAACGAATAGCCGGAAGTCTTTTAGGCTTCGGTTGCAACTCCCCGAATAGCTCGCCACAGCAACTCTCTCGCTGCTGGCGCGCTCGCTCAGACACTCTGTGTCGACTTTTCGGGGATTCCAACCTTCGCTTTCACGTTCAACTGATATCGACAAGGGAGGGCCGATACCTCTTTATGTCATCACAGAGTGTCTGAGCCCTGCCGCAGGCATTAGGGCGAGTTGCTGTGATGAGCAGAAAGAGGTTGTCGGCCCGTACTAAGAAAATTTCGTAACAAGAGATCAGTACCTATGTCTGCACCACAAATAAAAATCGCTGCCACCTACATGCGTGGCGGCACCAGCAAAGGCGTATTTTTTAAACTGGCCGATTTACCCAAGGTGGCGCAAGTGCCGGGCACGGCGCGTGACAACCTGCTGCTGCGGGTTATTGGCAGCCCGGATCCGTATGGTAAACATACCGATGGCATGGGCGGCGCTACCTCCAGCACCAGTAAAACGGTGATACTAAGCCAAAGCAGCAAGCCTGAGCATGACGTTGACTACCTGTTTGGCCAGGTAGCGATAGACAAGCCGTTTATCGACTGGAGCGGTAACTGCGGCAACTTAACGGCAGCTGTGGGTTCCTTTGCCATTAGCAACGGCCTGGTCGCTGCTGAGCGGATACCACAAAATGGCATCTGCACGGTGCGCATCTGGCAGGCGAATATTAACAAAACCATTATTGCTCATGTGCCAATAACCAACGGCGAAGTACAGGAAACCGGTGATTTTGAACTGGACGGTGTTACTTTCCCGGCGGCAGAAGTACAAATTGAGTTTTTAGACCCGGCCGCCGATGCAGGCGAGGGCGGTGGCGCTATGTTCCCCACCGGCAACCTGGTTGATGATTTAGAAGTGCCGGGTATAGGCATTTTTAAAGCCACACTAATTAACGCCGGCATCCCGACTATTTTTGTCAATGCTACCGATATTGGTTATACCGGCACTGAGCTGCAAGACGCCATAAACGGTGATGCCGCGGCGCTGGCCCGGTTTGAAACCATCCGTGCTTACGGTGCAGTAAAGATGGGCCTGATAACTGATATCAGCGAAGCTGCAGCACGGGCCCATACCCCCAAAGTCGCTTTTGTTGCACCGCCTGCAAGCTATGTATCATCCAGCGGCAAGCAGGTAAATGCCGGCGATATCGATCTGCTGGTGCGGGCATTATCCATGGGTAAACTGCACCATGCCATGATGGGCACGGCAGCGGTAGCCATTGGCACCGCAGCCGCAATACCCGGCACCCTGGTAAACCTGGCTGCCGGCGGTGCCGCACGCGAAGCCGTGCGCTTTGGCCACCCGTCCGGCACTTTAAGAGTGGGTGCAGCAGCAACACAGGTAAACGGTCAATGGACAGTAACCAAAGCCATTATGAGCCGCAGCGCGCGGGTATTAATGGAAGGTTGGGTACGCGTACCGGGTGATTGTTTCTGAAAAAAGGCGCTGCTGCGCCTTTTTTATAACAGTTGTGACAGCGGGCTTTTTACGCCGGCGGCACCGCGGTTTAGCACATGAGTGTAAATTTGCGTAGTGCGTACATCGGTATGGCCAAGTTGTTCCTGCACCGTGCGAATATCGGCACCGGACTCTAATAGGTGCGTAGCAAAAGAGTGGCGTAATGTGTGGCAGGTGACGTTTTTGCGGATACCCGCTTTTTTTGCTGCCAATTTAATTTCGCGCCTGACACAACTTTCGTCGAGATGATGACGGCGCAAAAGCTTAGAATCCGGGTCTACGCTTAGCTGCAATGATGGAAACAGATACTGCCAACCCAGCTCTTTTGGCGCTGCCGGATATTTACGCGCCAAAGCAAACGGTAACCACACGCCGGCATACTCAGGGTTTGCTATATCCGCCTGAAAATATTGCAGCACATGCTGGCTTTGCTGTTTTAGCGAAACAACTAATTCCGGCGCCAGAGTAGTACGTCGGTTTTTATTACCTTTACCCTGCCATACCATTACAGACAGGTAGTCGTAATCAATATCATGCACGCGCAACCTAACAGCCTCCATCAAGCGTAAACCACTACCGTACATTAACTGCGCAAGCAATTTGTAACGCGGTTCAATAACCTTGAGCAGAGCGATAACTTCGCTACGAGTTAGTACAACAGGTAACTTCGGCGTAACCTGCGAGCGATTAAAATTGAGATTTAATGACAAAGGTTGCTGCAATACTTTGCTGTATAAAAAGCTTAGTGCATTCAGAGCAGCAGCTTGGGTGCGTGGTGCTACATTTCGTTGGTTAGTTAAATAGGTTAAGAAGCATTCGACATCACGATCTTTTAATTGTGCCGGGTGTTGCTTTTTGTGAAACAAAATATACATCTTTATCCAGTACACATAGCCTTCAACCGTCCTTTTGGCATAACGGCGGGCATACATAAACTCAGCGATATACTGTAAAAACGGCGAGGCCATAACATTCACCAAAAAATAAATTAACATGTATACATATACAGTAGTTGGTGAATTTATTGTAAGCAAGTTAATCGCAAGGTTTAACCCCGCTTTCTCCACATTTGATGCAGTGCCACGTTAAAAATCTGTTGATTTCAAGGGGCTTATTGGATAGCTTGTTGTTTATTATTAAAGATAGAAGGGAGCAAACGCTGCGTGAAAGCGTGTACGCTCCAAACTATAAAGCTGTTATGTGGTTGCGAATAGGAACTTATGAATACTCCCGAAAAACTACTATATGAAGGTGAGGTTGTTGCGAACCTCGATAAGTTTGGCTACGAAACTCCATGGGTATTTGCTCGGCCTCAATTTATTAACGCTGCTCTAGAACTCAAGTTATCTAAGCTAGCTGAATTTCGTAATTACGATATGGAACTCAAAGAAATGGACTTACCTGATTCTGAAGAAGAGATACTTTGGGAGAATAAACTGTCAGAGCTAGAACTAACACATAATGATTTAAAATTAGATAAAGACGCGCCTTGGTCTGTATTGTATAACGATGGAGAAATTGGAGAAGTACGTTCGCTTTCATTCTCAAGTGGTTTTTTGCAATGGCGCCCCTAATAAAAGCACATAACAAATCAATTAACTACGCCCCTTCGGGGCTGGACAGCTTACGCGTTGCTCCAGCTGCCAGTTATTGAGGCGTTATATAACAAGAGGCAGATTCAAGTGAGTAAAGCCCTGATCATCGTTGGCTGTTTAGTTCTTTTATATGCGGTTGCAGGCTTCGCGGTAGACTTCTTGCCAGTTGATGCGTTTCAATCGTCATCTAATGATTCTTACTTAAAAATTGCGCCTACTGATGAAAGCTCATTTGATTGGGCCCAATTTCGGTTACCAGCTTTAGTTGTTGGGGCAATATTGGTTGTCATTGGCAAGTTTGTCGGTGGTAAAAATTAGCATGTTATATAACAAGGCGCATCACGCGCAGCCTGCGGCTGCTGGGACGTCAAACGCTATCGCGTTTTTCCGCCCGTGTGCTTTGCGTTAGCAGGTGTTCGGGTTTTAACGGTTTTAGTCAGTAGTTTTGTTCCGGCTCTGCTCGCGTTTGGTTTTCTTAGCGGCAGCGCCAAAAGTTAAAGTTCGCCAGTTTGTGGGTTTGCTGCAAACGATGGTGGCGGTAGCGTTGTTCTTCCGGGCTTCGCTTAAACAGGTTTACAGGTTCCGGTTGGTCGCCGTATCGCAGCTGGCCGGTGTCGTTTTTAATACAAGCAGCCGTGCCGCTGTTCGGGTTTGCCAGTGCGGCAAGCCGCGAAAGTCCGGTTCAGGCTGCTAACAAGCAAAGCCAGCCGACGCGTACCGCGCAGCTGCTTTGAGCGTTAAGGCTGGTTCATTGAAAAAGCTCATCTGCGTCATTTCGTTCGTAATAAGTGCAGTTGCCTTAGTGTCATTCTTTAGTGTTGACAGTTGTCTGGATGCCGGTGGTTCTTCGAGCAAATTAGGGTTAATTTGCACTGGTGCCAATAGTGACTTTATACCGCAATACCAGCGTGTAGCTCCGTTGTTTTGGTTGTCGGTATTTTTCTTATCAAGTACTGTAGCACTTTGTATTCATAAGGTGATGCCAAGTGCAAAGCCTTAACAAGGCGCTGTTGTCGCCACTGTCGTGGCTGGGACGGCTTACGCTGCGCTTCAGCCGCCCCAAAGCTTTGCGTTAGGCTATTTACATGAATTGGATTCAGTCTGGAATTGACGGATTACTTAAAGCAATGAGCTCGAATGATAGTGGTAAAGCTGATGCACTTGATCATTGTATATGGACAGTTCTTAGCTCTTCCGCAGATGAGCTTGAACCCTACGTTGCAAACCTTTGGTCTGAGACTATGGATGAGCTCCCAATCTCAATTCAGTGTTTAATAGCAAAACAATATGCACTGGAGAAATTAGCTTATGCCGAGTCAAATGAGTTTGTTGAAAAAGCCTGTGGTTTCTTGGCTGCGCATGGCGAACCAGGTATCGACAAAGCATTATCTGGGACTATTGAAAAGTTACTTTTTATCAATAGAGCCTAACAATCCGCGTCATTCGGGGCCTACGGCCCCTGCGACGCTCACACGTTCGCGCGCATGCGCGGGGCGTTAGCAGGTGTTCGGGTTTTAACAGTTTTAGTCAGTGGTTTTGTTCGGGCATTGCTCGCGTTTGGCTTACCAAACGGCACTGGCAAATAGTCAAAGCTCGCCCGTTTGTTGGTTTACTGCAAACGGTGGTGGCGGTAGCGTTGTTCTTCTGGGCTTCGCTTTATTGGTTTTACAGGTTCCGGTTGGCTCGCCGTATCGCAGTTGGCTGGTGTAGTTTTTAATAAAAGCAGCCTTGCCGTTGTTTGGGTTTGCCAGTGCGGCAAGCCGCGAAAGTCCGGTGTAGGCTGCTAACAAGGCCAGTCAAGCGACGCCAAACAGCGTCGCGCTTGCTGGCAGCGTTAGGAGACAAAGGATGTCATCCGGAGTACCACAAGCTAATAAGTTTTATGAGGAAGTTGCTGAAACCAAAGTTGTCTGGTTCGGAGTTCTACCTGGTGAAATACTGCTGGAATTCGATTTGAAGGATAAAAAGGTCTCTTTCCCTGTCTGGTCTTCTAAATCTCGGATAGAGCGTTTAAAGAAACTCAATCCAGAATTGCTTGGTAAGGTTGAACCGAGAAGTGTGGTTTGGGGGCAATTCAAGGAACACTTTTTGCCAATCCTTCCACCTGAAACGAAGGTCGTAGGTGTCAATCTCAGTGGCAAAAAACTAACGGGTATCGATATTCCCGCGCCACTTTTGGTCAAGCAAGTGGAGGCATTCTGGTAATGTCTCCTAACAAACAAATATTATCGCCAGCAAAAAGCGCTGGCTGCGACGTCAACCCGCTGCGCGGCTTTCCGCGCTAAATTTGGGCGTTAGCAGGTGTTCGGGTTTGAACGGTTTTAGTCAGTAGTTGTATTCCGGCTCTGCTCGCGTTTCGTGTTCTTAGCGGCAGCGCCACAAGTTAAAATTCGCCAGTTTGTCGGTCTGCTGCAAACGGTGGTGGCGGTAGCGTTGTTCTTCGTGGCTTCGCTTAGTAGTTTTACAGGTTTCGGCTGGCTCGCCATATCGCAGCTGACTGGTTTAGTTTTTAATAAAAGCAGCTTGCCGTTGTTCGAGTTTGCCAGTGCGGCAAGCCGCGCAAGTCCGGTGTGGGCTGCTAACAAGCAAAGCCAGCCGACGCGTACCGCGCAGCTGCTTTGAGCGTTATGCGTAGTGGAGAATCATGCCAAGACAGATAGCTAAAGTCGGCGATACTTTTTGGGTGCCAATTGAAGATAATTCTTCGGTCCTCGGACAGATTGTTGAAATACAAAAAGAAGTTTTGAATTCGATAACATGCGCATTCTTTACCGTGCGGAATACAGATGAAAACTGTGATATCGAACATCTCTTCAGTCCTATTTCTGTTCAGTTTGTGACCAAAGATCTTTTTAATAATGGGACATGGAGTCGTATCGCAAATACGCCAGTACAAATATCAAATTGCAAACTTCCATATCGGGAAGCAGAGACAGATGGGTGGATTGGAGCTACGGTTATTGGTTCGGGTAACATCCAAATGTTTTTATCGGCTTTCTTTGGTTTGCGTGCATGGGATGAAATGCATGACCCAAATTATTATCAAAAGCTGTTATTACCTGGGGTGCAGCGGCATGGCTACGCATAACAATACGCAGCACTCGCTCCCGCTGGTCGCTGGGACGCCAACCCGCTGCGCGGCCTGTCGCCCGTGTGCTTTGCGTTAGGTGTCATCGAAGATTTGTGAATATGGAATTACCAAATATCGCCAAGCATAGAGCTGAGAGAATAAAAGAGTATTGTTGTGTTAGGCTATTCTCGGCAATTGAAGATCCTAAAGGTTATGGGGAAATTCAGGTTAGGCATACTAAATTTACAGGTGAAAGTGCTTGGTATATTGAAGTGCCAGAAGAAGTAGTAGGTGGTAATAACATTATCCTATTCTGTCCTTGGTGCGGTTCAAAACTTCCAAATAAGCCACCAAAGCAGTAAAAACACCTAACAAGCCAAGTCAACGGGACAATTTTAAGCTGGCTCCCGTCGCTTCGCTCCTAATTTTAGCCAGCTTAAAAGTGCCCTTGCTTGGGGCGTTAAGACCCTATGAGAAAATTTCGGAATCTACCAAAATCAAAAAACACCGAGATCTCTAAAGATTTTGGCAACTTGTTAAAAATGAATGATGACTGCTCACCTGATGAGTGTCGCTGGGTTGCTGTAACAGTCTTTGATCATTGGTTACACACATCAAATTCCTTTGACAGGATCGAAAGTGCTTCTGATTCTGATAAGGAGCTTTGGGGCTCCAGGATTAATAACTTTCTACGTCAGTTAGTAGAAGTTGAGACACCTACTTGCTACAAAGAAATAGGTAAATGGTCGAAGAGGAAGCTGCAATTTCGCGAGTATATTGGCTTTAAACCAATGTCTGAATATATAACAGACCTTTTTAAAGAAACTTACTCTCCTCAGTTGGCATTTGTAGAGCATAGATTTCATGTATGGTTTCAAGATTATTGGGTTATTTATTTGATATATAAGGATGCTGAATTACTGGATGAAGTTTTTGATATAGCCGCAGAAAATGATTTATTTTTTCTTCCTGTTTACTCAATAGGGCATCTGAATCAGTACTATGAAATTGAAGATAAATTGAAATCAAAAGGTCTTAACAAAGCAATGCACGCGATAAACGCGTGATTGCAGCGTTAGCCTTGACCAACGCAATTGTAGCTATGTGAGATAAGTAAAAAGCATGTTAAACAAGATTATTAAAGCCACTTTAGTTAGCACTCTTTTAATAAGTTCTAGCATTAATGCCTCTACTACTGGTTTAAAAATAGAGGAAGACGGTTTTGTCGGAAAATATTATCCGTCTGCATCAAATGAGCAGAGGATTGCTGTATTGGTCTTGGGCGGGTCTGAGGGAGGGGTGCCTGAAAGGCTTGCAGAACCAGTTGTTGACGCAGGATATCCGACGTTAGCTTTAGCCTATTTTAATGCTGAAGGATTACCAAGGGAACTAGAGAAGATCCCGTTGGAATATTTTACTCAGGCTAAGTCTTGGTTAAAAAGGCAGTCCAATGTAAAGCCAGATGAGTTAATTATCGTTGGTTGGTCTAAGGGAGCCGAGCTGGCACTGCTGTTGGCATCAAAAGATGATCAGATTACACGGGTGGTGGCAATAGCACCAAGTTCAGTAGTTTGGGCAGGAATTTTAAAGGATTGGACGAAAGTGCCTGCATCGAGCTGGATGGAGAAAGGACAAGAGTTAACTCATGTTCCGTTTAAACCGTCGGGTCCGGTAAACGGTTTGCGGGATCTGTATACTCAGTCATTAGCGAACCGAGTTGATAGCAACAACGCAGATATTTCTGTCAATGATATAAGTGCACATGTGGTACTAATGACCGGCGAGAATGATGAAATTTGGCCATCGCCTCAAATGGCGAATGACATTTGCGAGAAAATGAATGCAAAGCGAGATAATCAGTGTGAGCATCTCAATTACGAAGGTTTAGATCACTTGCTAAATTATAAGTTTTTGAACAAAGATGCGGCCATGAATCACACGTTTATCAATAAGCTTAAAGGCGGCTAACAAGCAAAGGCAAAGCGACGCGTACCGCGCTTGCTTTGGACGTTAGGGCTTATGCAAACTATCTACAAAGTACGGCTTATGTTCGAGTGGGGTGGTGGCTGCATATGGTGTGGTAATGATGCTGCGCTCGAAAAATTTGATGTTGGACCTATCGAAGAAAAGATATCGCTGTCAGAGGCCACGCTTCAAGAACTCGACATATTATCGACTTGGCACGACAAAGCACTTAATTGGGAATACCCGCCTGATCCAAGTCCTTGGAGTCAGGCGGAGTTCAAAGAGTTTGAGGCTGCCGCACTTGCCATGCGGGCAAAACTGCAAGCAGAGCTTGGGCCGGGTTTCGAGGTAATTTATGAGTCAGTTCCGTGAATCAGCACCTAACAATCGCAGGCACAGCGACGGTTTTTTCGTTGCGGCTTCGCCTTCACTACAAAACCGCGCGTGCTGCGGGCGTTAGCAGGTTTTCGGGTTTTAAGGGTTTTAGTCTGTAGTTTTGTTCCAGCCTTGCTCGCGTTTGGCTTTCCTAGCGGCACTGGCAAATAGTCAAAGCTCGCCAGTTTGTGGGTTTGCTGCAAACGGTGGTGGCGGTAGCGTTGTTCTTCGTGGCTTCGCTTAACAGTTTTACAGGTTCTGGTTGGCTCGCCGTATCGCAGCTGGTCGGTTAAGTTTTAATTAAAAGCAGTCTGCCGTTGTTCGAGTTTACCAGTGCGGCAAGCCGCGAAAGTTCGGTTCAGGCTGCTAACAAGCAAAGGCAAGGCGACGCGTACCGCGCGCTTGCTTTGGGCGTTAGCTTCTTCATAACAAAAGAGGTATTAGATCTTGGATATAGATTTCACCTCACTAATTACTGGCGCAGGATTTACAGCCGTAGCGGGTTGGCTAGCTTCGTTCCTGGCTTTGCGAAAGAGTGAGAAAAGTATTCAGATAACACAAATAACACAAGAAAGAACTAAGTGGCGAAGCGCTACGCGGGAACTTGTACAAAATATAGTCATTGCCTTTTCTGGAGAGCAAGAGCCAAGTAATGAACAGAAATCGAAATACCGGGCAGCATTGGCAACCTCTCTGAACCCAAAGTCAAATCATGATAACCAAATACTCACGGAATACGATAATTTGACACATGGTGGCGATACGGCCCGATTTACATTGGCTATTGCGTTATTGCTCAAACATGATTGGGAGCGTGTAAAATGGGAGTGCTTACCAATCTACAAAAAACCATTCAACTACATGGTTAAAGAAAACAGGGCGTGGCGCAAGGATGACTATCGTTCTCTGCCCAACAAAGCTAACAAGCAAAGTAAGGCGGACGCATAAATGCGCCGCTTCTTTGGGCGTTATACGCATTATGACTCAGCCATATAGATTGCGGATTAAAACTGCGGTTAAGATAAAAATCGGCCTACTTGTGTTGGCTGGCGTGTTATTACTTGCTGCCATTTTGTGGCAATTGGTTAACTCTGACCTATTTAAGCGGGAAGATCGGATTGAATTCAAAAACTATCAAGTAGTTACGCCTGAATCAGTACGCAAGACCGGCAAAAATGGCTTTTATAAACATGTGGCAATAATAAAGTTGCCCTCTGGCAAGTTCACGCAGCTTCAAGTTACGGAAGCTTTAGGCTTAGAAGGCAAATATTGCATTGCGGAATCATATAAAAATGGGCATTTTGTTTCTTACATTAATGCAGAGTTCGACAAATGCGTATAACAAGCGCAGTCACAAACGGCCACTGCGTGGCCTGGACCTCAACCGCTGCGCGGGTTTCGGCCTGTGCTGCGAGCGTTAGCTGGCCGAGTTACCCACTGACTGTAAACCAGGAAAAAATGTTTTTGATCAAAAAAAACGAAGTTACATTTATGCTCTGGTGGAAATTCATTGGGGCAATCGTAATGAGCGTATTTATGGTGTTTGCCATTCGTGAGGGAAGCTTTTTTGTTTCTGTTAGGGGGGAAGTAATAACGATAGAGAATAGACCAATAATGTTCCCTATTTTGATAGTCTCTTTCGTTTTAATGACGATGTTGTCATATTGGCAAGGCGGTTATGGCCTTTATCAAAAATATTTTGTTAACCAAAAACAATAAGGCAGCTAACAAGCGCAGCCACAAACGGCCACTGCGTGGCCTGGACCTCAACCGCTGCGCGGGTTTCGGCCTGTGCTGCGAGCGTTATGTGTGAATGACTATGGATTGGCGTCTAATGGAAGTATTCAACGGTATCGATCTCAATGATTCTTTCGTTTTAGATTGGAGCTATGAGAATAACTGCCTGTACTTTGAGCTGGAGGCCAGCATCTGGCCAGAGTCCAAATATTATGCTGAGCCAAAGCCAAACGAATATACGTGTTACCGAAAAGCAATACTTCAATTCACTAATGCAGTTTCCGTATCTGGTTTAAAGCCCAAATCGGCTGTAATGTCATCAACTGATCCAGACGGTACGCTTGATTATGGCAACATTGATACATTGCAGGTAGTCGACGGTGGATTTGAGCTTACCGGCAATTTTGGCAATATAAAAATATCTGGCGGGGAGCTTCGATTTGAAATTCACACCTAACAATCCGCGTCATTCGGGGCCTGCGGCCCCTGCGACGCTCACAAGTTCGCGCGCATGCGCGGGGCGTTATATTTTTTGAGTAGTCATGAGCACAATAATTAGAACTGTAATAACGTCACTACTTTTATTTATGTTGCCGATAACCGCTTATCAGGCATACAAAATATTGTTTATTGGTAGCTGCGATCCAAAATTTGGCTGTTGGGGCACCTTCGAACTTAGCTTGTTAATTGGCTCAGCGTACTGTTTTATATCTCTAGTTGCATTAATCACGGTTCAGTTGGTATCCAAAGTAAACATGCTCAACGTGTTAGCTGTGCTGGTAACACTGCTACTCGGAGCAGCACATTGGTTTGTGCTTTCGATTGAGCTTTTAGATTCACTAACCATGCAAGTGTTATTTTGGCTGGCGCTGTCAGGTGTGCTTTATTCACTTGCAGCTGTAATTTCAAAAAAATATAACAAGCAAAGCCAGCCGACGCGTACCGCGCAGCTGCTTTGAGCGTTAGCTGAAAAGGAAAGTCAGTTGAATATTTCGAGATTCATTTTTGTCTTCTTAACGTTTTTATCATTCTCAGCATATGCAGATAAGCGGACTTATATTAACTTGGATGGCACGGCGGATGTTCTTAATTTATACGGGATCAATCTAAAGGCGATGGATCCAGAACACAGCCCTATCGGATTCAGATATACAGTAACGTACCCGACAAAAGTAAGAAATGGATACGAAATTGAGCTGGTGAGATTGCAGATAACAGAAGATAAATACGAGGTTTTCCAAACTGATTTATTTTCAGGCATTGCCGAGAATTCAACCAATAAGCATACTTTTAATTTCAAAAATGGCATGGGTAAAATACTTTCAATCAGCTTTTTATATCACTCTGTCGTTGAATCAAAAGTTATTAGCATAGGAGTTGAAGATATCAGTTCTGCACCAGTTAAGTTCGTGATGTGAACAATCAGTGTTTTCAGGTTCGCAATTGGCAGCTGACGGTTGGTTTTCAGCTAACAAGCAAAGGCAGCCGACGCTTACAGCGCGGCTGCTTTGAGCGTTAGGCTTCTCGAGAAAATGGATAAAGTTGTCGTTGAAAATGGTTTTTGGGATGGCCCAAGAAGTGGAATAACTATAATAAAAGGCATGCCATACAGGTTTGTTTCTGATTTTGGTGATGCTCAAGACAGAACTGAAATTTTCAGTTTGTATTCAATTTCGCAAGAGGAAATGGATTTAGAGCAGGAGCAGTGGGCCATTTTTATTAACTGGAATAATGATTATGAAGCGGGTAAAGCATCAACAAATACGCATCCAGCAAATGGTGGTATTTCTGAACGCTGGGATGAATTAGAAGAAATTCTAAATGAATCAAGAAATCAAAACGAGACTCCAGCTTTTAAGGCTACTGCTATCTTTAAGGACAAGAATCAGGAAAAACGTTATGACTTCAGCGGTCCAGACTACATTGTACAGTGGTCGTTTTTGGAACAAGCCTAACAAGCTGCTGTAGTCGCTCGCAGGCTCGCTGGGACGCAAACACATGGGCTGCGTCGCTTCGCTCCTAAATTTTAGCCCATGTGTTTCCGCCCCTAAGCAGGGCGTTAGGGCTTTATGGAGATTAATCAATTGTTTAAGTTTTTATTAATGATAACGTTATCAGCTTCCTTTCTTACTGCGTGCCAAAGTACAGGCACAGTGGATAAATCAGTAACTGGATTAAAAAAATGTGAAAGCGAGGGAGAGCTGGCATTCCAATACGCAGTAACAAAACCTTTCATACTAGAGACTTTTGCCCAAAATCCTAAAGAAGGTAAGGCTGGCGAAGCTTGGCGGTTTTTAGCACTTATTATTGACGATGATAAAAAATACTCAGGAATTTCTCAGGATACGAAAATGGCTATAGCTAAATCAGTTACAGATGCTAATCTGTCGGATGATTTCAAAGTTGATGCTTTTTTGTTCCGAGAATACTATAAACTGAGTTGTAACAATAAGGCTAATGGCTCATCAACTTACGCCTTACAAGAAATAGATTCGAATGAAATATTATCTTGTTGGGACAACAGAAATGGTTCTGTAACCTTAAATGCGTGCATGTTTCAGTTGGCAAGTAAACCCTAACAAGCAAAGGCATCTGACGCGTACCGCGCAGCTGCTTTGAGCGTTAGGCATGCAGCATAGACATCGGAGTCAAATCGAATGGATGATAACGTAGCGTTGGTTCAGCGGCAGTTGGACGCTTACAACGATAAAAATATTGACGGCTGGTTAAGTACTTATGCAAAAGATGCAAAACAGTTCAATTTACACGGTGAGTGTTTCGCTACCGGCCATGAAGAGATGCGCAAGCGCATTGCCGTTCGATTTGAGGAGCCCGATTTACATGCTCGTCTATTAAGTCGCATTGTTATGGAAAATATCGTAGTAGATCATGAAGTGATTACTCGAAACTTCCCTGAGGGCAAAGGCGAGATTGAAATGCTGTGTGTTTATGAAATAGAGAATAGCTTAATTAAAACAGCGTCTGTCTCCGTTGGTCAGCCTAAAGTGTATGGTTCAAAAAATGCCTAACAATCGCCATCAAAAACGCGCCCTTTGGGCGCTCGACTCGCAACACGTTGCTCGCGTTTGTGGCGGGCGTTAGCTTTGCGGAAAGTGCGATGAAAGATCCTTGGAATCCGATAAACGAAGAATTGCGAGAATGGGCATTTGATGCCGATACGCTTTGGCCTACACAAGATTTTGATCTTTCTGTGGCAGAGCTTTACCTTTCGGAAATCATCTTGGAATTGGCTTCAGACAATAAGTGTCCAAAACAGCGATTCTTTTTGAAATGTGCATATATTATTGTCGGTGATGCTGTACGGACTGATTACCACACTGAAAGCAAAGAAGACGTAATGTCTTTCTTAGACAGCGCAGAGAAAACAGGCAATTCATACTTGTTAAAATTTATTGAGCAATCTAAAGACCTCATTCGGAACCCATCAAAATTCGATTATGATCAGTGGTGTGATGGAGGTCTAGCCTATGCGCAGTTCAAAAGCTAACAAGTCAAAGCACGCGGACTTGGTAAAGCTGTCACCTTTTTCGCTTGCGCAAAAAAGCCGCCAACTTCACCAAGCCGGTGTTTGAGGCGTTAGCTACTTAGGATGGTTATGAGATTTTTTCTGGCAATAACTGTATTCCTTATTTCAGGAACAGCATTCGCATGTTCCTGCTCAAATCTTATTACTAAGCGGGATTTCGAAAAAGCGGACTATGTTTATATTGGCAGGGTAATGTCTGCTGCGGTTACACCTGATGAAGTTGTTGAAAGCCAATTGCAAGTTAAGGAAGTGCTAAAAGGTAAACCGGATCAATATGTTTTTCTCTCGGCTGCTAGTTTCAACGCTATGTGCGAGGGTGAGGTTATTGTTGGTTCGGACTATATCGTATTTGGACGGTACGGTGAAAAAACTTGGTTATCTTCTTGTGGTCCAACACAAAATTTTTGGCACAGAGAACAAATAGAAATGTTCATCAATGGTAGCTAACAATCCGCGTCATTCGGGGCCTGCGGCCCCTGCGACGCTCACAAGTTCGCGCGCATGCGCGGGGCGTTATAAGGCTCCGAAGATTCAATCATGGGATTAATAGAGGCACTATTATTAGGAATCCAGTTTAAAAGGCTGCAAAAGCCGTTGGTGTTCTTTTCTATGCTCATCGGACTAGTAGCATTCAGTGTTTTTGGTATTGGGATAATCGCGGCTTTGATAACTGAAGTTGCCACTACGGAAAAAGAAATCACGTTTAAGTTAATCGGTGCTAGCTTTGGGCTACTTGCTCTTTCAGCAGTATTTTTTGGTCTCGCATGGATATGCGGCTACTTTATAAAAAGGTGCTTCGAGTAATGCCTTATAACAAGTTGCTCAAGTACACTCCGGCCGCAAAATGCACGGCCTCCGCGGGACAACCTACACTGCGTTTCGGTTGCCCCTTAGCAAAGCGTTATAAGATCGGGTGAGCGATGAAGTATATTTTTGCTGTAGTCGTAAATATTTTGGTTCTGGCTATTTCGGTAGCAGGGCTATTGTCTACCTGTATGTGGGGCTGCCCTAATACTGGCATACAGCTTGTGTTTAAAATTTCTACATTGTGTTTGTTGGTCAGCCTTGTGATGGTTATCTATCTTTGGGTAACAAGTAAAAAACATGCGAGCGGGATTTGATGTGATATCAAATGCTTATAACAAGGCCAGTCAGCATCGCTCCCGTTGGTCGCTGGACCTCAAAACCGCTGCTGGCAGCGTTATATTTTCTGGAGCACGGAAAGAAATGGGTAGTGACTTAATGCTCTTTTGGATTGTCATCGGACTGATGATCGCTTCTGGAATATCTGGAGCGTATTGTGGCTTTAAATTAGACGCAGCAACTCCCTTGATCAAGATGGTGAAATGGATTGCTATTAGTGCTGGTATTTCAATAAGTGTCGTCGCAGTTTACTTGTTAATTGAATATCCAAAAACGTCATATGGTCAAGCAGAAGAATATAACAAGTCACTTCATCGGACCGCTTACGCGGCCGTTGAGTGAAGCGTTGAGGCTGTAGAAAAACCTCTTTTCACGCGATCGAGTTTGTGATCAAATAGTGTTGTCTGATTAAAAAATG
>NZ_JAKUJZ010000030.1 GCF_022436675.1 Rheinheimera hassiensis
TAATCTGATAATGACAGGCAAACTTGCATTAGCTGTTGGATAGTGAATGTTGGTAATCAAATGGCCATTGTGTAAAAGATCCAAAGAGCCGCAGAAAGGACAATCAGGTTGAATCAATTCTGCTTCATAGATTTTGTGCTTTTGCAGTTTGATCGATTTATAAAAACAATATTTTCGTCTTTAATATCAAGCTCGAATTTAATACAATGATTAAGAGAGGACATAGAAATCACCTTTATTTATAAAATGTTTAGTGGAATAGATTTTTTATTAAAGAGGACTATGTCCTCCTTGTTTAATGCAATAAAAAACCTGTTAGCAGCTTATCATAGTGATAAGTCATCAACAGGAAAAAGTC
>NZ_JAKUJZ010000031.1 GCF_022436675.1 Rheinheimera hassiensis
CTAACTCTGCTACACCCGTTGTAAACCATGACCGTCGCCCGGAAACGGCACTGCGTTATCCATAAAGTGCTCAACCTGCTCCAGTAAATCATCCATCGTTTTGCAGCAGTGGTTGCGTGTGATGGTTTCGTGCAAGGCATGCCACAGCTTCTCTATTTTGTTAACCCACGGGCTGTAAACTGGTTGGAATAACAACACGAACTTCGGGTTATTCCTCAGCCACGCCGATGTCTTGCGGCTCTTGTGGATAATGTAGTTATCCACCACCAGCGTAATGGTCTTAGCCCGCCGGTACTGCCGTTTCAGCTTGTTCATCAGGCTGATAAACAGCTCTGAGCTTTTACTCATTGAGCC
>NZ_JAKUJZ010000032.1 GCF_022436675.1 Rheinheimera hassiensis
GGTAAAAGGTACTTGAAGATTCCTAAATTAGGCTATGTCAAAACCAGCAAGACTGGAGTTTTGCAAAACACTAAGATTAAGCGCTACACTGTTCTGCTTGAACCAACAGGAAAATATTATTTGTCTCTACAGGTAGAAATATCTGAACCAGAGAAGTACAGCTTAACTGGCAAACGAGTTGGGATTGATGTTGGCGTGGCTGATTTAGCGATTCTGTCTAATGGGCTAAAATATCCTAGTTTTGACAGTTCTTATTTTGAAAAGAAAGCTAAAATTTGGCAAAGAAAATATGCTCGTCGCAGACATTTAGTTAAATTACTAGTTTTGCAAGACAGGAATAAAAAGG
>NZ_JAKUJZ010000033.1 GCF_022436675.1 Rheinheimera hassiensis
ACCATACAATACAACTGCCATTGGCCCTGCACCTTGGTTTTGCCGCGCAAACTAAACCGGTTTAGCCTTTTATTGGTGCCGATATTGCCAAACACCGGCTCTACTACTGACATGCGGTGGCTGTATATCTGTTTGCCGATATCGCTGTCGACTCGTTGCTTCATCCAATCGGTGTAATTGGGCGGTGCATTGGCCTTAAGTAAAAACGACACCTGTCGCCCGCTGCCTTTTCGATCATTGGCTGATTCTGGGTTTACCATGCATTGCTCTTTTAAATCACAACCGCGGCACTGTAATAGCTTGCCTGTAAACA
>NZ_JAKUJZ010000034.1 GCF_022436675.1 Rheinheimera hassiensis
GGCTGATTCTGGGTTTACCATGCATTGCTCTTTTAAATCACAACCGCGGCACTGTAATAGCTTGCCTGTAAACAGTGAACGTTGTTGACCATCAGGTTCCGGCCTGATACCCCGGCTCGACAGCAATAACCCCGAAGGACAAATACAGGTCATCGCTATCGGGTCAAATTCAAACGCACTGGCTGGAATAACAACCTTTTGCCCAACTGCCTTATCCTGGTGCCGCTTGCCGTACTTTTGCTTTTGCTCACTGAATTTCGGATCACGTTTTCTAAACTGGTTATCTGGGATGTAGCCATTGATATGCTGTT
>NZ_JAKUJZ010000035.1 GCF_022436675.1 Rheinheimera hassiensis
GTGAGGTGTGGAAGCGCAGTGATGTGTTAAGCTAACTCATACTAATTGCCCGAGAGGCTTAACCATACAACGCCCAAAATGTTTTAAAGAATACAGTGTGTTTACTACGCAAGCTTGCTAAATAAAGGAACATGTTTTTATCAAATCCCTGCATGGATTTGACCCTGCACGTAGCACAAGAGTGCCGTACTGAAGGGCGTTAAGCATGTTCCAAACAGTTTTTTGCCTGGTGGCAATAGCGCTGTGGAACCACCTGATCCCATTCCGAACTCAGAAGTGAAACGCAGCTGCGACGA
>NZ_JAKUJZ010000036.1 GCF_022436675.1 Rheinheimera hassiensis
GGCAATTCTGGAAGGATCGAGCGCAATATCATGCATATTTAGAAGATCTGTAAATCCATACTTGGATACGATCATAAAGAGTGCAGAGGCAATTGCGACTACGATGTGTGTTCTGACGCCCGCGCTTTTTCGTTGAATAGCACGTTCGTAACCGATGATCCCACCACAAAAAGCAGCAACAATTATTCTAAGCAGCCAATCTAATTCAGTTGGAATTGGTGCTAGAGTTTGCATAAAATCACTCCTTATTTCATTAAAATTACATATTTATTCTACATTATAATCCTTGATT
>NZ_JAKUJZ010000037.1 GCF_022436675.1 Rheinheimera hassiensis
GGTTTCCTTAGTAAAGGTACCGTTTGGTGAATGTTCATTGGTATAGCCATCTGGCAATAGATCCTTAGCGTCGCGTTCGAACCAAACATTCGAACCATACTTGCCAAATAAATCAGCTACGTGGTTAATCGTCACTTCGTCCATGATGGCAGTGCCATCTTCAGCATAGAAGATTGGAAGAGGTACACCCCAAACTCGTTGCCGTGAAATGACCCAGTCACCACGGTCACGAATCATGTTGTAAAGACGCTTTTTACCCCACTCTGGGAAGAATTCAACGTCATCCATC
>NZ_JAKUJZ010000038.1 GCF_022436675.1 Rheinheimera hassiensis
TGACCAAAATTATTAAAACATAAAAAAACACATGTTTTATCCTTGATTTTTATCACTTTTTCATATAGGATAAGCAGAAATAAAATCCAAAATAGAGAATTAACTCTCTAGTTCTGCATGGCAGTATAAAAAAAGGATTGAACAACAGGAGTTTATATGAGTACAAAGGTATTTTCTATATTTAACCATAAGGGTGGTGTTGGCAAGAGTACAATTTCAACCAATCTGGCTGGATATTTGAGTAATCAGGGATATAAGGTTTTATTTGGTGATTTTGATGTTC
>NZ_JAKUJZ010000039.1 GCF_022436675.1 Rheinheimera hassiensis
TATTACCGACAGCACCTGCTGTAATCTTTTATGGGGGATATTTTGGCGTGGTTTTGATATTGACATCAATAACTTTTATGACGGGAACTACTAATATTAAATTTGGTCACACTTTCTATGTAATTGTAGGAATATTATTAATGCTCGCAGCTTTGGCAATTTTTAGACGTGGTAGAAAAATGTCAAAGAAATTGAAAAAAGATGACAGTAATCTTGAAGTGGTTCAAACTTACTTAATCGCTTTTGTGTTACTGTTTACAGGATTTCTGAACTTTTTTAAGTG
>NZ_JAKUJZ010000003.1:0-198125 GCF_022436675.1 Rheinheimera hassiensis
CGATAAATTTCATTTTTCGTGAAATCCATCATAAGTGCCCACACAGATGATTGATTGCTAATTGTTAAAGAGCGTGCTTTGAACTCTCAAAGCGGGAGGCGTATGTTACACTTCCCAGTTTTTAAGTCAAGCGTGACGAAGATTCTTTATCAACAAAAACTCTCGTCACACCCGACTTGTTTTCTCATTTCACCGCGTTAAACACCGCCGTGAAGCGAGGGCGCCATTTTAGTGATTTAAGCGGGTCTGTCAAGCGTCTTTTTGAAAGATTTTTGCGAACCGTTTTAACTCACCCGAGACACCCAAACTGCAGCACCCCGTGGCATGGCGCGCATTATAGGGCGTTTTTACATTGCTGCAAGCGGTTATTTGAGAATAACGATTCAACCGCTGCATAAATAAACAAAAAGCCTGATTTTACCGAACTATAGCTTTACGATTGTTATATTCAGCAACCATCTGCTGCATTTGCCCCTCATCGTATGGCATCAGATTGCTCAGGATCATCCGTTTTTCGCCTTTCCCTATCTGTTCGCCCTGCTCCGTTAGAGAAAACTCCAGTAATGCATTCCCGCGTTTGCCATCAACCATTAAAGAAGATTTCGTCAGGCTTAAATCGATGTTATGTTTTGGCAAACGACTAAAGCTCAATGCCATACTCTCATATATGACAAGTGGCCGTGTCGGGTTAATCATCACCTGATGTTGCTGCATCAGCGGTTGCAATATATGCGGGAAGTTTTGACCAGAGAATTTCACATAATCGCGGATCAGCGGTTCAATCACCGCCAGGTCATGCTGACACGCACCGCTGTGCTGCAGAGACAAATATACTTTCCCCTGACTATCACAAATGCTGATGAGATTATCCTGTTCTTTACATTGCAGCATGACATCAGCACCGACCATACCGGCAAATTGACAACTTAGTTGTTCAGTAATGCCATACCTGGTCAGTAAATATGAAAACAACAAGTCACCAGGGACACAAAAGCGCTTAGCATCTTCATCATGGATCGGATTGAAATCTGTCGCCACCTGCTTGGCAAACTCACACGCCTGTTTACGGCTAAAACTAAAACCTGCGCTACTCTGGTTAACATACTTTTCTAACAACATCGGTGGCTGACTCTCTTACAGTATAAGCAGGTTATTCTACTCAAATTTAATGGGGTAATGGTCCAGCCAGTACCGAAACAGCTGTGGCGGGGCCTCTGCGGCGCGAAACAAATATACCTCCAGCCGGCAACTTCTTCGCCTCTGCTTTTGCCGCTGTCGCTATCGCAGCCACATCATGATGACACAAACACAATGTGGGATCGGGTAATACTACTCCTATCGATAATGTCAGCAAAGGATAAAAGCAGATATCACCAGAACGGCTAACTGCACTAAGGCCCCCTGCCTCTAAGTGGCTCGCATCGTAATAATGTACGATGCGCTGATTAAAATCCTGCACTATCTGCTGGCAAGCAGTTCGCCAATTGTCACTGGTAAAGATAATAATGAAATCATCACCACCAACATGCCCGACAAAATTTCCGGCCCCCGCTACCACCTGGCAAATTATTTCACCCAGTAGCTGTAACACTAAATCCCCTCTGCTGTAGCCATATATATCGTTGTATGGCTTAAAATGATTTAAATCTGCATAGGCCAATGTAAAATTCCTGTGCTGGCTTAATAAGCGGTCTACTTCCTGATAAATCGGTACATTTCCTGGTAGTAAGGTTAATGGGTTGGCATAGCGCGCATGTTGTAACTTCCGTTCTGTAATTTTTTTCAGTAATAGCCGCACTGAGCCAATACCGGCATAACGCTGTGCTGAGGTAACAATAAAAAACCAGTTATTATCACCATCCTCATTATTAGTTACTAACTGACTGACATCGTCCAGGCTGGTGTGCTCATCCACCACTACCGGGCTTACTGCCATAAGGCGCTTTATCGGCTTTTTTTCATACAGTGCCCGGCCATATGGCATAGCAAACATTGCTAATAGCTGTGCCCGGCTTATCATTCCCACCGGGATGCCTGACTCAACAACAGCCAGACCAGCCCAATCAGGATTATTACTGAATAATTGCATAACTTCGCCCGCCGACACCGCACTTTCTACCGCAGGTAAAAACTGCACAATAGCGGATACTTTTTCCGCTGCCGCGGTGTAAGGTTGCTTCTGCTTGACCAGTAAATATCGTCCAGGCGGTGAAGACTCAATTTTTGCAGTTGGCCTTCCGAGCAAAAAACCCTGCCCATAATCAGCACCGAGCTCCTGGCAAAGTATTAATTCTTCTTGTGTTTCAATACCTTCTGCGACAATTTTTGAGCCTGTTGCATTTGCCAATGCCACGATATTTTGTACAAAAGCTCTTTTGGTCGGGTCGGTATGTAACTGGCTAATAAAGTAGCGGTCAATTTTAACAATATCCGGCTTTAGTTCAGACCACAGCTTCAAGCCGGAGAAACCGCTGCCTAGATCGTCAATAGCGATAGAAAAGCCAAGCTCACGGTAATGGTTTACGGCCTTTATTAATACACTTGGATCTTCAACCTGATATTGCTCTGAAATTTCAATCACAACCCGAGACGGATCAAGTTCGACCTGCTGTAGCAATCTGTTTGTCAGCCCGGAGGGATGATCTGATGCCAGTAATAGTAGTGGGTTGACGTTCAAAAACAGTAGGCCCGGCATTTTTGCTCTGGCGAACGCTTCAATACTTATCTGCCGGCACAGCATCTCAAGCTGTTCCAGCATTCCGCACATCAACGCCGCTTTAAATAACAATAAAGGAGAATGCAGCGGGCTGTTCGAGGGGCCTCTTATCAAGGCTTCATAACCCAGCACTTCTGTAGACGACAGATTGAAAATAGGCTGAAAAAGCGGGGTCAGTGCGCGCTGACGGATAAGGTGCGACAACTCAGTACAATAATTCGGGTTAATCGTCATAACTACAACCGATATAAGAAACTGCGGCAAAAGGTTAATACCACTGTATGACAACTGCATGACATGGCGTTGGTTTTATGACAGTAAAAAAACGGCTAAAACGCTTGCTTTTTACACAGCAAGCAAATACTGTATATCCATACACTGTATAAATAAACATGTAGGGATCGATATGTACAACCGTCCGGTTAACCAACAATTCTATAGTCATGCAGCAACCGCTTACGCCGATAGCCGCCTGCTGAAAATACATTCAGTAACCGATAGTGAAGCCACCGCAGCTAATGCATCGCATCACACTTTACTGCAGCTTATTCAGCAACATCAACATCAACAAGGATGGATTTTGTTAATAGCACCATCGCATATACCACACAAAGCATGGGCAGAGCAGCATCAATTATCTTTTCACAATGTTTTGGTTGTGCATCAGAAACAAATCAGAGATCTCAATGCGACTATCCAGCAAGCATTGGCATCATCGAGCTGTAAAGTCGTCATCAACTTTGCCCGGATGCTGGACCCGCAACAGCTTGACGGCTGTCGTAAACTGGCTGCCACGCATGACACCTGGTTTTATCAATGCGAACAGCTGCAACAGGAGCGCATTACCCATTAATGCATTTTAAATTCACACGACAAAGATGCTAAGATCTGGCCTTTCCAACAAACAGGTAAAGCAGATTAACATGCAGTGTTACTGTGGTTCAGCTAAAGAGTTCAGTTTATGTTGCCTGCCACTGATATCCGGACAGGCAAAAGCAGAACACTGTGAGCAATTAATGCGCTCACGCTATAGTGCTTATTGCCACCGTAATATCCATTACTTGCATCAGACTTACCATCCATCAAAACAGGCGGCAAATTCTCTTGCGTCACTCGCCGTTTTTGCCGATAGCAGCCATTTTATCAAACTGACTATTCTGTCTTCAGAGCAAACAGCTAGTGAAGGCTATGTTAGTTTCAGTGTCCGCTATATACAGCAAAGTACTTTGTACGAGTTTACCGAACGCTCCCGCTTTGTATACGATAAATCCTGGTATTACATTGACGGTATATTAGATGATAAAGCACCGGTAAAAATTGGCCGCAATGAGCTGTGCCCTTGTGGTGGCGCTAAAAAGTTTAAGCACTGTGTGGTGCACCGTCTATCGGGCAACTAACAGCTTTATTTAATAATTATGCAGCCTCAACGCCATGTATTTGCTGTAAGACTTCATAAAGATCAGCCGGGCTTGCCTGTGGCTTGTCTGGCGTTGTGCGCTGCAAACGTCTGCGGCTATGCAAACTCAAGTTTTGCCATACATCATCTGCTATTCGTTGTTTATTATCATAGCGGGCTAAAGGTGGCGGGTTAAGATAAGCAGCCAACTTTAACTGAGCTAAACTGCCCTGTGCAAAAGCCTCACTATGGCGCAGCATCTGCACTACATCGTCTTCTGTTTGTGCATAACTACGCGGTTGAGCAACACCAAGCTGTTGATACAGATTTGATGGTGCACTTTGCTGCAGGGCATCCGGAGTAAAAAACTGGGCAGACTCATCCACCGCCGGTGATAACAAGGCAAGGTACAAAGCAAAGTCTGTGCGCTGAGCACTTTGCAAAGCGCAATTTAGTTTTACATCAAGTTGCCATTCGTTAATTACCATCGACATTTTGTGCAGTTATACCGGTTTTATTTTACTCTTGCTGTATTTATCGGCAGTCAGACAAAAAAGTTTAGTAAATGCCTTTACATCAAAAGTCAGTTTGATAATATGCCGTCCACTCGTGGAGGGGTTCCCGAGTGGCCAAAGGGATCAGACTGTAAATCTGCCGGCACTGCCTTCGAAGGTTCGAATCCTTCCCCCTCCACCATTTTCCTGCTTTATCGCATCAAAACTTCATATCTCTTTATACTTCCATATTAATTCTCTTGCTAATCACCTTGTTATTTCCGACACTTAACTGAATTTAGCTTTAAGTTTAAGTGGTACTGATGAATAACAAGACGCTTGAGAATCAGCGAATATTAATCGTTGACGATCAACGGGCTTTTCAATTGATGTTTAAAGGTATCCTGTACTCTATGGGAGCAACTAATGTTGCATTTGCCCCTACTGGAGAACAGGCGCTGGCCAAGTGCGCTAATGTGAATTACGACATCCTGTTTGTTGATTACCACTTAGGCGTAGGGAAAAACGGCAAGCAGTTACTTGAAGATCTGCGTGAAAAAAAACTGCTTGGGCCGCACAGTATTTTTATGTTGGTTACCGGCGAAAACACCGTGCCCATGGTGATGAGCGCTGTAGAGTTAGAGCCTGATGACTATCTGGTAAAACCATTTTCACAAAATGTATTGCGCAGCAGAATTCAGCGGATAAAAAGAAAAAAAACGCAACTGGCAGGGGTTTATCAGGCTTTGTTTGATGAACAGGCAGAACATGTGGTAACGCTGTGCCGTCAAGAGATAGGCACCGAAGGCCGCTATCAGCAATTCTGTAAACGCGTACTGGTAGAAAACCTGATTAAGCTCAACCATCTTGATGAAGCCGAATATATATTACAGGAGGCGCTGTCACAGCGGCGCAGTGGCTGGGCGCTACTGTTGCAGGCTAAAGTGTACTATCGGCAGGACCGTTTTGAAGACAGTATGGTGTTGTGTCAGGAAGCTATCGAGAACAATCGCTATTTTGCCGAAGCTTATGATATTCAGGCACAGAATTATCGCGCCATGGGCGACATAGATAGTGCTTTTAGTAGCATTCAGGCAGCGGCGGAAATAGCGCCGTACAGTATGCAGCGTCAGTACCTTGTAATGGAGATAGCCCGCGATTTAAATAATATTCCCCAACAGGTTCTCGCCAGTAAGCAGCTATATGAGATCACCCGCCGCTCAATAAAACAAGATATTATCCATTTGCTTAACTATATTCGTACCGTTATTGAAGCCGCAGTAAGAGCCGACGAACCAGCAAGCCGTAACCGCTACCAGCAAGAAGTGTCGCTTGCTCTGCAAAGAGTTAAACGTGATGAAATGATGACCAGGGAAATCAACTTCGATTTATTTGAAGCCCTATGCCAGGCCCGGTTGGAATCATTAAACGGGGCCCAGTATCAGGCAAAAAAAACCTATGCGGCGGTATCTGAAGAACTACATGACCAACATCAGATTTTACCTGACGCGATCTTTTTGCTGAACCAGATTGGCGAGTATGAGCAAGCCGCAACACTACAAAAGCTTTTACCAGCAGAGCTGATGGCTAACCCGGTGCTGAATTCACTGTTCGGTGATCAACAACATTTTGTTGATCAGAAACAACTGCAGTTTGGTGAGTTAAATAAAGCCGGTATCAAAAGCTATAAAGAGGGTAATTTTACCGCTGCCGTCAGGCAATTTGAAGCCGCATTGGAAGTCGCACCAATGAACACCGGCAGTGCTTTAAATCTTATCCAGGCATCCATCCAGCTGTTAAACAGTCAACAACGACACAAATCAAGAGAGTTATTTGAGCGCTGCAAAAAAACATTCCGCGTTGTCGACAATATGCCATTACCAGAGCATCACCGCGTACGTTATAAAGAGCTTTTACAACAATTTGATAAATTACGCGATGAATTCAGGCGCTGATTATTGTGGCAAAATGTGTTGTGCCACGTCGTTAGCCAGCGCACTGGCTCCAATACGCATACCTGAGCTTGTGGCGATCCGACCCGTAATATCTTCATACAACTGCACCAGCTCAAGTGCCGGCGCAATACTGCGTACACCGCCTGAAGCTTTAAAGCCAACGGGCCGGTTTGCTGCCGCTATAACTGTAAGGATAATACGGGCCGCTTCAATAGTGACCCCAGTGGCGACTTTACCCGTTGAGGTTTTGACAAAATCAGCGCCCCCTTCTATTACCAGTTCAGTCGCTTTGGTAACTTGCTGAGCTGTAACCAGCTCACCGGATTCAATAATCACTTTTAAGCAAGTGTTGTCACAAGCCTGACGTATATCGTATAAAAAACTTTTAATTAAACCATGCTCGCCACGCAGCAGGGCTTTATAAGGCAATACACAATCAATTTCTGTTGCGCCTGCCATTTTGGCTTGCTGAATTTGCTCACATACGATATCCGCCGCTAAATCTGCGCCCGGAAAGTTAACCACTGTTGCAATCTCAGCCGGCAGTGCCCGCTGCGACCATTGTTGCAAAGGGGCTAAAAATTGAGGATACACACAGTAAGCTGCAGGCGTCAGTGCAGGTATGGTTTGCAGCCACTGGTTAAAACCCTGTTCTGTTTCATCATCTTGCAAACGGGTAATGTCTAATAATTTTGCCAGTTGTTGCAGGCGTAGCAGGTTTGTCATAGCTCAAGTCCAGTTACAAAGCAGCGATATCAGCTGTCTGTTCGTTATAGTCACACCACACTGTTGATGCCGCGGAGCTTAAACCAAATACATATAAAAATGCAAAACGCTGTCATGAAAAATAATTGAAAATAATTTTGAATCTTTTGCCAGGAGCCAGGTCCTATTTACCAGTAGTAGCTAAGTGATACTTTTTCTCTCCTGTTTCGATGTCCTAGTGTTTGCGCCGGTCTTGTACCGGCGCTTTTTTTATAACTCCAACAAATGCTGATTGTGTCTCAGCCAGGCTTTAGCGTCCTCCGCTTGCGGATAATACTCGTGTACTAATTGCCAAAAACGCGCCGAGTGATTCAGATGTTTAAGGTGAGCCAGCTCATGCACTACAACGTAATCCGCTACCCATTCCGGTGCCATCATCAAACGCCAGTTAAACCCCAACTCTGAGGTGCTTTTGCAGTAACCCCATTTTGTCCGCCAACTGCCAATCAATATATTGCCAGAGCGCACATTCATCTTGTTCTGCCAGTACAGTACCCGCTGTGTAAACCAGCTAAACGCTTGTTGTTGATACCATTTTTGTAACAACGTCAGCAGCACCTTTTGATAGCGTTGCGGTTGCACACGGGATGACACAATAATAGTAAGGTTATCTTTACTGTACAGCACTGCTGATTTTTCACCCCGCTGCCGGGTTAATGCCAGTGTTGTACCAAGCAGCGGCAATTGCTGCTCTGCCAACCATTGGGGCTTGGTTTGCAATTTAACTCGCTGCAGATGCTTTAATACCCACTGCTGCTTCTGTAGCACCAGAGCTTTGATCTCTGCCAGGCTGTAACCAAGTGGTGCACGTACTGTCAGCTGCCCCTGCTTAACCTGTAGTGCCACGCTACGTCTTCTTGAGCTGTAATGCACGGCATAGCTAAATTGCTCGGTTTCTATCATTAACGCTGACAATCTTTACTCCGTACCGGGTTTCTGACTTATGTCTATCACGCCGCCATTGTGCCACAGCATCGGATAAAGTGTTATTATCCTGCTACTTCGCCGCATTAAACAGATTAAGGGCCAATAACAATATGAAAATTATTTCCTTCAATATCAATGGAATTCGTGCAAGGTTGCATCAACTGCAGGCGCTTATCGACAAGCATCAGCCCGATATTATTGGCCTGCAGGAAATTAAAGTTCATGATGACGAATTTCCCATGGCCGATGTACAGGCGATGGGCTATCACGTTTATCACTTTGGTCAGAAAGGCCATTATGGTGTAGCCATTCTGAGTAAACAACCCGCTGTCAAAATGCAGTATGGCTTTCCTACTGACGAAACTGATGCTCAGCGCCGTATGTTGATTGGTAGCTTTACCCTTAATGACGGTACGCCTCTGACCGTACTGAATGGTTATTTTCCGCAAGGCGAAAATCGTGATCATCCGGTTAAATTCCCAGCAAAAACCAAGTTTTATGCCGATTTACAACGTTATCTTACCGAACACCATACCCCGGATGAGCATCTGGCCATTATTGGTGACATCAATATATCGCCAATTGACCTGGACATTGGTATAGGCGAAGCGAATGCAAAGCGTTGGTTGCGCGAAGGTAAAACCTCGTTCTTGCCTGAAGAGCGGGCCTGGTTGCAGCAGCTTAAAGACTGGGGCTTAATTGATACTTTCCGTGCGTTGCACCCGGAGACAGATGCACAGTACAGCTGGTTTGATTATCGCTCTAAAGGTTTTGATGATAACCGCGGCCTGCGTATTGATGTCGTTATGGCGACAGCCCCCCTGGCGCAGCGTTGCACTGAAAGTAGTATTGATTATGAATTGCGTGGCATAGAGCGGCCTTCAGATCACGCTCCGGTGTGGTCGGTATTTAGCGAAGAATAGCGGTAATATAAAGCAGTGGTTACAACCACTGCTTTATAAAAGTCTTGTCCAACTGCTGGTAGGCTTTTTTCAATAATGCCGCCAGATCTTTGTATCGCCCGGGCTGCGAAACGGGTGCCAGCTCTACTCCGTGCTTCTGCATTTGGTGCCGTACCTGCTGGTACCAGGATGCAATAGAAGGGGGTAACTGCGTTTCAGCACGCACGCCGAGCCAATACCAACCTTGCAAAGGCAGAGATACTAAAAACAGCATCATGGCCAAAATTTGTGGTAAAAACGCTGCCCCCAGATAACTGTATTGCACAGCCGCGCACAGTAACGCCAAGCCTGGCAAATATCGCCCTGTTAGCGACGTTAGTAAAATAACCTTGTTTTCAATAAACAGGCTATTAAGCTCAGCTCTGGCAGGCCATATCTTGCTGTACTCGCGCCCCGCGCGTAAGGTTGTATAAAGCGGATACTGCATTACCACCTCCTACTGAAAAGCAATATCTGAACGATAGCATAAAACCCGTGTATTTACCCCTGGCAATATCCCTGCAGTATTTTTGTTGTATAACAGCACGGATACAGCCATCACAAAATATGCACTTTACTCTGGTAAAACCGGCTTAATCATTTAAGGAAAACTAATATTTCAACCGGATTGACCCACTTTG
This sequence comes from Rheinheimera hassiensis, assembly GCF_022436675.1. Taxonomy (GTDB): domain Bacteria; phylum Pseudomonadota; class Gammaproteobacteria; order Enterobacterales; family Alteromonadaceae; genus Alishewanella; species Alishewanella hassiensis. Next base: position 9,836 of record NZ_JAKUJZ010000003.1, read on the forward strand.
CCATTACGAAACTGACTTTTTAGCAGCATTAGCGCGGCCTTTTGCTTAAACACAAACTAACAAAAAATATGCCATAATGTTTAGTTGTTTAGTTACATAAACTTAAGCAAGTTAAACAGTGTTACACACAAAGTTATCCACAAAATCTGTGGACAACACAACCCTATATAGCGCAACAAAACCACGGCTGTTGTCAGGTTATTTGCCAGCAAAAATGATGATTTCATGAAAAAATAATACTAAGTTCGTTAAAATGTCATATTTAGCGCATTCACCACTCTTACTATTTCGTTCTACGGTGCACGCAATGATACGAATTCATTGAGTAATCATGTTGGTTTGCATTAGGATAAGGCCACTGCCCTGTTTTAGGACCTCCGCTGTTGTTAAACTGGTTAACGCAATTAAGCGAGATGCAAGGTGTTGCGGTAAAAAGCCCCGCCTGCGGTATGCTATTACCCATGACTGCACACCCAGAGAGGCTGTATAACAGCGGCATTCTGCAGCAGGCGTTATGCATTAAGTTACAGCAGGGCACAGTGGTAGCGCCTTTTAACAGCCTTTACCAGTGCAGCCTGAACGGTCGGCGCAGGCTGAGTTTTAACCATAGCAGTGGCCTGACTCTGCAACTGGATTTACCCTCAAGCGTCATTGCTGGTTTGGGCCAGGGCATTGAGTATCAGGCAGATTCAGGCCAACAACTTAGCGCAGGTCAACCGGTATTAAAGCTAGACCCTTATTATCTGCAAGCTGAGCACGGTTGTTATGCAGCATTGATCGTTTTACCGCACCCTGCCATCGAGGCGATATTTTCTATGCAGCGTTATGTTACCGCAGCGACAGATACCGCCATAATTATTCAGTTAAAGAACAAGTAAAATATGACTACGCTATACGGCATCAAGAATTGCGACACCATCAAAAAAGCTCGTAGCTGGCTGGAACAGCAGCAAATTCCTTATCAATTTATTGACTATCGCGTTGATGGTTTAACAGCAAAGCAGTTGCAAACCTTCGCTGCACATTGCGGTTGGCAAAATCTGCTCAACACGCGGGGCACAACCTACCGTCAGTTACCTCAGAGTGATAAAGATGATCTAACAGAGCAAAAGGCACTGATGCTAATGCTCGCGCAACCGGCCATGATTAAACGCCCCTTACTGGTGCACAATGGCGAACATTATTTGGGCTTTAAACCTGCCGATTACCAACATATTTTTGGACTTAAAACATGACCGCCGTAAGCGCCGTAGTGGCATTAACACAAGACTTAATTTCGCGCCCGTCAGTTACACCGGACGATGCCGGTTGCCAGCAACTGATGGCAGCGCGTTTAGCCGCAGTGGGTTTTAATATTGAAGTTATGCATTTTGACGACACGTTAAACATGTGGGCCCGCCGTGGTAGCGGTAAACCGGTATTTTGTTTTGCCGGCCACACGGATGTGGTACCGACAGGGCCGGTTGAACAATGGCACACCCCGCCGTTTGAACCAACCATTATTGGCGACACGCTCTATGGCCGCGGCGCTGCAGATATGAAAGGCAGCCTGGCAGCGATGATAGTGGCCACCGAGCGGTTTTTGCAGCGCTATCCGACGCCGAGATTCGACTTAGCCTACCTGATTACCAGCGATGAAGAAGGCCCTTTTATCAACGGCACGAAAAGAGTGATAGAAACACTGGAAGCGCGTAACGAGAAAATAAGCTGGTGCATTGTTGGTGAGCCCTCCAGCAGCCAAAAAGCCGGTGATGTGGTAAAAAATGGCCGGCGCGGTTCATTAACGGGCCATCTTAGAATAAAAGGTATTCAGGGCCATGTTGCCTACCCTCAACTGGCAGACAACCCTGTACACAAAGCCGCCCCGGCATTAGCGGAGCTAGCAGCAGAGCAATGGGACAACGGTAATGCTTATTTTCCGGCAACCAGTTTTCAAATTGCCAATATTAATGCCGGCACCGGCGCGTCAAACGTGATCCCAGGTGAGCTAAAAGTCATGTTTAACTTTCGCTACAGCACCCAAAGCAGCGCAGAGCAATTACAACAACGTGTTATCGCACTGCTGGACAAACACGGTTTGAACTATGATCTGGACTGGACACTAAACGGCCTGCCATTTTTAACTGACAGCGGCAGCCTTGTGGCAGCCACCGTCAAAGCAATTTATCAGGTACAAGGCTTTGAAACCCGGCTTGAAACCACCGGAGGCACCTCAGACGGCCGCTTTATTGCCCCCACTGGCGCCCAGGTAGTTGAACTTGGTCCCTGCAATGCTACCATTCATAAAATTAATGAATGTGTGTCAGTAACCGATTTGGAGCAACTGGCCAAAATGTACGAGGCCGTGTTGGAACAGCTAGAATTGAGCCTATGACTAACTGCAGCGAAGACATTCTGACCGGCCTGAGCGAGCAGCACCTGCTAACGCGTTCAGACGGTTTTATGCTGCATAAAGCTGTTGCGCAGCCCTTTAGCGCATTATGTACAGCAGCGAAAGCCGCTGGCATTGAGATAAAAATTGTTTCTGCTTTTCGCTCTTACCAGCGCCAGGCTGCTATTTGGCAGGCAAAGTTAGCGGGTAACAGGCCTGTATACGATCAGGATGGGCAAGTAATTGATATCAGCAGCTTAAGTGGCAAAGCTAAACTCGATGCGGTACTGCTGTACTCTGCATTGCCCGGAGCCAGCCGCCATCACTGGGGCACAGAGCTTGATGTATATGATGCTGGCGCAGTGCCCCCAGATTACAAACCCCAACTTGAGCCGGCAGAATATGGTCCGGCTGGCCCATTTTACCGCTTACAGCAGTGGCTAAGCGCATATGCGGCTGAGTTTGGCTTTTTTCTGCCCTACCGCGAGTTTCAGGGAGGCGTTGCCGCCGAACCCTGGCACCTAAGCTACCAACCGCTGGCCAGCGCCTATCTGGCTAACTTTAATGCCGATATATTGCGTCAATGCCTGCTACAACATCCACTGGCGGAGCAGCAACTGGTGTTAACTCACCTCGACGCTATTTTCAACCGCTATGTCGCTAATATTTGCCTGGCAGAGCTATGAACTGGCCGCTGTTTTGGGCGTTGATCCTGGCCTTTGGCGTGGTTATCAGCAACCTTTTGCTGATAAAACACGCGGCAAAGTTAAAAATGCCCTCATCACCAAAACAGGCAGAGGGCAATAAAGATAACGTTACCAAGCAGCATAACACTACTCTGCGGAACCCTGTTCACGATCAAACGCCGAATAACCCTGAATAAAGCGCTGTAACTGATCGCGCAGGTTTGGTGGTGTGCCTTTAATCAAAATCGTATCGCTGTGTGGATCATACTGCACTCTGTCGCCAAGCAACTTCTGCTCGAAACTTAACGATAAGCCCGCCCCCTGCCCGGCAAATTTAATCAGCTTTTTCAGCTCCTTTACCTCAACCGGAAACTGCTCAGCCACCTCAAGCTGTTGCTCCTGGCAATAGCGCAAAAAGCCTTGCTGCTCCTGCTCATCAATCACAGCTGACAGCTCTGTTAACACTACATCCTGCCCGGCTTTGGCTCGCTCTTCGCAGTAGCTGAACACTTGTTTACGGGCATCCGTTTTTTCATTACTGTCAAACTCGGCAGCGCTAAAATACTCTTCTACCGAGGCCAACACCACTTTACTGTTCACCCGGGCATCTGTGCCTTCTTCACAGCCTAAAAAATCCAGAAAAAAATCAGCTACTTTACGCCCGGCCCGGCCACGGATAAAACTAATGTACTTGCCCTGCTCCGGTGAACTTTTATACTCGGTCAGATCGATCCGTGCCGCCAGTTGCATGCGGGCTATATCCAGATGGCGTGATGTTGCCAGCTCTAAATCATCACTTAATGAGAAGTGATCTTTACTACCTAACAAGCAATACAGCAGATAATCACTGGCCAGATAGCGGTAATGACAAATCAGCAAATAACCGCTTTCCGGCAACTGATGCGCCTGCAGTTGTTGCTCCAGTGCAGCGGTAGAGATATTAGCAAGCACGAGAAAGTCTGAGGTTTGCTTTTGCCAGTCATTCAATACTGTCATAACTTGCGGGTCTTTATCGGCGTTAAAAGCCGCATAGCCTTTGGCGGGTTTACCGTTGTACGCCAGATGTAACTGTTCAACCAAATGCGCTACCGCCGCCGTAGGTGTAACCAGAGATGGCCGGTAGTGCGCTTTACTCTGCGTTTGTTCATCCAGCTCAAGGTAATTTATCGCCAACTGCTGCACATCTACTGACATAATTTTTCCTGTTTAAAATGAATTCTGTTACTATTCTAACTGTTTAAACCACATGACTTGCGGATAATTCATGCCAATTGTATCAAAGTATTCCACCAGCCAGATTGAAAAACTGGTAAATCAGTTACTGGACGTACTGCATAACGAAAAAGCCACCACAGAACTCAGCCTGATGTGCCTGGGTAATGCCATTAGCCATGTTGTTAACAGCAGCGTACCGGCCGCTCAGCGCCAAACAGTTGTGGCACACTTTAATCAGGCATTAACCGATGCCGTAAATACTAAAGTGAACTAAGCGCTTATGGTGCTGGAAAATAATCTGTCACTGGTAAAAAAAGTAAACCGCCTGCTTAACTGGGGCCATTGGTTCAGTTTTTTTAATATTCTGTTGGCACTGGCTGTTACGTCCGCTTACTGGTTAGCCGAGCCTTCGCCGGTTTCCGTATTGGGTTGGTTGTATCTGCTGTTAAACTGGATTGGTCACACCGCTTTTTTATGCTTTATGTTTTTTATCCTGACTATTTTTCCGGTGTCGCTGGTATTCCCATATCAGCGCCATGTCCGCGGGCTGGCTGCTATATTGGCCACCACAGCGTTGGTCGTGCTGATTTTCGATGCCTATGTCTATGCCAGCCTTGGTTATCATATCGGAAGCGCCTCAATTGAGCAGGCTACAGAGCTGTTGCGCCAGCAAATTGTAACCAACTTACGTAATTTTGTCCTGATCGTACTGGCCGTTGGTACTTTGCTGCTGGCTGTTGAGCTGACCCTAAGCAACTACTGCTGGAAAAAAGTAGAACGTTTAAAGCAATCTGGTATTACGCGGCCGTTATTTACGCTTTTTATCGGCAGTTTTATGCTAAGCCATCTGCTACACATCTATGCAGATGCTAACCTGAAGTACGACGTCACCAAACAGGACAATGTACTGCCACTATCTTACCCGGCCACCGCAAAAACCTTTCTGGCCCGTTACCAACTGGTAGATTTAAACAACCGGGCTCTGGTTCAGTTGGATAAACTCAGCCTGCCAAATCAGTTTATCCATCAGGCGCTGGAATGCCGCGCGGATCATGCCGGTGCGTCAACCCTGTTGCTGGTTACCAGCAACTTTAGCGAACAGCTGAAAAACTCAGCTGTCAGCCAGGGCTTAAGGCCGCTGGAGCAGCATTTTGCGCCGCGCGCTGAAAATGAAGCTTTATTAAACTTACTGTATGGTAAGTTTATGATAGATAACCAAACAGAGCAGCAGTTGCTGGCAGAGCCGGGCTGGCTAGGTCAGCTTTCTTCCGCCAATATCAGCATCAACCGCAGCGCTGATACTGAAGTTGCAGGCCTGCCCTGGCTACAAAACGGCGTTTCCGGTCAGTTTGCTATTTTATTTGATGACGCTCCACAGCTGCGCTGGGAAGAATATCAGCAGTACAGCAATATCGTGCTGATGAACATTACCGGCGGCCACAATCAGTTTAATCTGGCGCCGGCTCAGGTCTGGTCAAACTGGGCTGCTTTGCGCCAGTTACAGCCGCACCAGGTAACCCAGCATCTGGACTGGCTACCTACCTTATTAGCCCAGGCTGGCTGCAGCGCTCATGGCAGCTGGCTGGGTGACAATCTGCTTAAACCACGCTCATTACCTAAACTTAATATCAGCGGTCAGGAAATTATCAGCTTTAAAAAAGATAAGATGGTAATACTGCGTGCCGATGGCAGTTACGGTGTCTGGTCTGCCGGTACACTGCTGCCGCTAAACGATAAACTTGATTTGCCGATGCTAATTGATGCGTTAAAACGGATCGAAACACCTGAGCATTAACTCTCCCCGTTTTAATGCACTGTTTGCGCAGGCCGCCTGGGTGGCCTGCCAGCCAGCTCTAACTCTGCCAGATGCAATATATTGGTTAATGCAATAGGTACTACCGGCTGAGAAAATCGCTCCAGATAAGCCACTTCAGCCTCTTTTAGCATCTGCTGACATAACTGGTCGTACATGCTAAAGCCGTCATAAGCTAAAGGTTCGTTCAATTCGGCCAGTTTTAATTCGCGCTGGCGGCGCATAAACCAATGCAATAGAAACTCAAACTGTTTTACCTCTAACCATTGTCGCCAGTCCATACCTATCTCCGGTAAGCTCGTTACAACATCATTGATAAAAGCGATTAGCTTAAATCAGTTTATTCACTTTAAACAATATTAAGAATCGCTATCATTTAACCTATAGCGATTACAGAGGATATCACCATGACTAAGACCATCACTTTTGCTGTTATGCATTTTACCATTGCTTTTGCCGTTACTTACCTGATCACTGGCAGCTTTGTGCTGGGTGGCCTGATCGCGGTAGTAGAGCCCGCTGTAAATACCGTCGGTTACTTCTTCCATGAAAAAATCTGGCAAAAACTGGGCAATACTGAACCGGCTGGTAAAAAAGTAGAGTGCATAAACTAACCTGCCTGCCGTTAGCAGCAATACATTAAACTATAGATTACCACTGAGTTTGTTGCTGTGGTGTCAGAAAGCTCCAGGCAAGAATACGGCTGACTTTTTGCCCCTGGCGCATCTCTATCACTTCAGATTGCACAGCGCCGACACTGCGTAGCAGTTTTTTCAGTATGCTCACATGCTTCTGCTGTGATACCAAAGTACTGAACCAGGATACCTGCTGTTTGAACAACTGGCTTTCAGTAATCATCTGGCTGATAAATTTAAGCTCTCCGCCGTCGCACCACAACTCATGCTGTTGCCCGGCAAAGTTGCGCTGATGCCCCTGACCGGCTTTACCAAGATTAGCCCATTTTCTGCTACTGGCTGCTTCCGCTTCTGCCAAAGATGCAAAAAACGGTGGATTGCACATTGTCAGATGAAACCGCTGGTCGCTTTTAATTACCCCACTGAAAATTGCCTTTGCCTCGTGCTGCTGCACAATATTAATATGCGATTTAAGCGCCGGATTAGCTGCAACAATAAGCGCTGCGGCCTTCACTGCTACTGCATCGATATCTGTACCATACACCTGCCAGCCGTAGCTCTGGCTGGCGATAACCGGATAAATGACATTGGCTCCGGTGCCAATATCAAGCAATTTAATTTGTTTGCCCTTTGGTAGTTCGTTATAGCTGCGCGCCAGTAAATCTGCCAGATAATGCACATAGTCGGCCCGGCCCGGAATAGGCGGGCACAAATAGCCTGGTGGTAACTGCCAGTACTTCACCTGATAATATTTTGCCAGTAACGCCTGATTAAGCAGCAACACAGCCTGGCTGTCAGTAAAGTCGATGGTGGGCTCTGCTGACGGATTCAACCGCACATAAGCTTCAAGTTGCGGTAAAGTTGCAATCAGCGCGGCAAAGTCGTAGCGCCCCTGATGAAGATTGCGTGGATGAAGTAACTGTTGTGACGACACTTTATGACAGAGCCTGTATCAGGAAAAATTACGCTAAGTTTATCATGCTATGGCTAATATGAAGCAGTGCTGCAAAAAAACCGCTACAATAGCCGCCATTGTAATCTGCCCGCTCAGGGCACACTTTTGGATACTGCATGCTGGCTCTTGGAAAAGTTAACCGTTTAACGGTAAAAAAACAGGTTAAATTTGGCTTTTATCTGGATGGTTTAAGCTGGGGTGAAATTCTGCTGCCCAATAATGTGGCGCCGGCGGGTCTGGAGATTGGCCAGCAACTGGATGTATTTTTATATCTGGACTCAGAAGATCAGCTGATTGCAACAACTGAACAACCGAAAATTAAAGTGGGTGAAGTGGCCCAGTTACAAGTTATTGCCACCACTAAAGTGGGCGCTTTTGTTAATTGGGGTCTGAAAAAAGATCTATTGGTGCCTTTCAGTGAGCAGCAAATTCCGCTAAAAGAAGGCAATAAATACCTGCTGTACTGTTATGTCGACAACAGTAACCGCATCGTTGCCTCCAGCAAACTCGACCGCCACTTACACAAAACCACGCCAGAGTATAATCCCGGTGATAAAGTCGACATTATTGTCAGTGAACAAACTGACATAGGCTATAAAGCTATCGTAAATTATCAGCACTGGGGCGTATTGTACAAAAATGAGGTATTTAAACCGCTGCGCCGGGGCGAAAAAATACAGGCTTTTATTGTTAAAGTACGCGACGATGGCAAAATTGACCTGCGTTTAAATGCCACTACTTATAAGCAAGCACTGGAACTTACAGAGCAGGTGCTGAAAAAACTGCAACAAAACGGTGGCAAGCTGGCATTAACAGATAAAAGTTCACCCGAGCTGATTTACGCTACCTTTGGCGTTAGCAAAAAAGCCTACAAGCAAGCTATTGGTACTTTATATAAAGATAAGAAAATTGTTATTCTGGAAGCAGGTATCATTCTGGTAAACAGTTAAAAGGGCCGTAAGGCCCTTTTAATCTGGTGGCATTATTCTCTGAAGCGCTTAAACTCATCTTCGGCTTCTTCGCGGGTCATGCCATAATGTTCCTGCATTTTGCCGCAGAACTTTTCAAAGCGGCCATTTACTTCTGACAGATCATCGTCAGTTAACTTGCCCCATTTTTCTTTAACAGAGCCTTTAACCTGACGCCATTTGCCTTCTGCAATATCACTATTCATAATTTGCTCCACTGTTAGTTAACTACTAAACACTGCAAATACGTTTTAATTACTCAGTCGCGTATTGCAGTAGCAACTTTAATAAAGCAAGGCATATACCACAAATAAAAATAGAAATAACACTATATTTTTCATAGTGTTATTTATAGCCAAGATCGAGTTGTTAAATTGTATTTAATAAACGTAAGTAGCTTTTACCGGTATCATTGCAACTTTTTCCGGAATATAAACCGTTAAGCACTGCGGTTTTGCGGTTTGGATAAAACCAAATGCACAGCGCTGGTGGCTCGCTCTCTAAAGCCGCCCTCACAGTAGCAAAGGTAAAAGTGCCATAGTCGGACAAAGTTATCGTCATACCCCAGCTGATGTACCTTATCGCGGGCGTGCATAAAATTATCGCACCAGTCTCTTAACGTACGGGCGTAATCAAAACCAATATCCTGCAGATGGCGTACAACCAGATCAGTTTTACGGCCAATAGCATCTGTCATCCGGCTGACCGAAGGTAAACAGCCACCGGGAAACACATAACGTTTAATAAAATCTACCTCACGCACGTATTGGCTGTAGCGTTGATCAACGATAGTAATAGCCTGTAACACCATTAAACCGTCTGGTTTAAGCAGGCTGGCGCATTTTTCAAAATAAGTATCCAGATAGTCTTCGCCCACCGCTTCTATCATTTCTATCGACACTAACTTGTCATACTGGCCTGTAAGATCGCGGTAATCATTCAGCAACAGGGTTATTTGCTGCTGCAGCCCCAACACCTCAATACGGGCCTTGGCGTAGTCGTACTGCTGCTGTGATATGGTAGTAGTGGTAACTTTGCAGCCATAGTGCTGCGCAGCAAATATCGCCATACTGCCCCAGCCAGTGCCTATTTCAATCAGGTGATCGTCCGGCTTTAACTGTAACTTTTCACAGATCATTTGCAGTTTATGCTGCTGTGCCTGCGCCAAATCGGCTGCAGCATCAGGATAAACAGCGCTGGAATACATCATGCTACTGTCTAAAAACAGCTGATACATGTCGTTACCCAGATCATAATGTGCCGCGATATTTTTTCTGGCTTGCTGTTTTGAATTACGGTTACGCCAGTTCAGTAGTTTCAACAGCGGACGGCCTAAGCGGGTTATTGCTGAATCCAGCTTATCCAAAGTGGCAAGGTTAAGAGCAAAAATACGTACCAAAGCCGTTAAGTTGTCACAGCGCCACCAACCGTAAATATAAGCTTCACCACCGCCAACTGAGCCGGCCATCACCATTTTCTGGTAAAAACCCGGATCCACAACGGTAATAACTGTTTTTAATTCGGCGTGTTCATCACCAAAGCGCAAGCGCTGGTTGCCTTCTACAACGGTAATATCGCCATGTTTTAGCTGGCTGATAAAGTCCAGTGCAAATTTGCGGCATAAGCGGTCAAACCAGCTCAGATTATCAAACACTGAAGCTTCAGTAAGGCTCATGGTCATGCATTTGTATCCTTCGTCTTGGGGTGGGCATGCACTGGTACCCTTTTAAAATACAGTTTAACGGCATGCCAGTATATTCGTAGTACTACCTGTACGTTTTGCCATGGCTGGCGGATCAGCCATTTTCGCCGCCAGGCAGCGCTGAGCTCATGCCGGGTTAACGTGATCCAGGCACTGAAAATTTGTTTCCCGGCCTCAGTATTGCGAATGCTGCAATGTAAATGCTGAGCCGGAGTGCTGATTTGCCAATGGTATTGCATATTCATTGGATGAAATGGAGATACGTGAAACGCTTTCTCGTGCACAAAATGATGCAACCCGGCATCCAAAGTGTGCAGCGGCATGGTCTGCAAATAATAATGCCGTTCATTCCAGGGCGTATTGGTTACTTCGGCCAACAAATAGCAAAAATGATCCTGTTCATCATAGCAGTAGTAAAGTGTTAACGGGCTGAAATACAGCCCCCAGTTAGCCAGTGGCGTCAATATATACACTTTTGCCGGAGTAGTGGTGCCGCCAAGCTCAGCGACTTTGCTACATACGGCGCTGTATACACTGCCGCTGCCTGGAAGATAATCCTTGCGCCGAAAACTCAGCGCGCCAAAGCGTTCAAACGCAACACCACAGGCTTGCAAGGAAGTTTTATCCAGCATGCTGCAATCAAGCCAGTAATGCGCCAGCGGGTAGCTAAAGCCATACTCGCGCGGGGATACGCGCAAATGCCCTACTTCGCCCTGATATACCGCATGGCCAGAGTGCATTAATAATCCACACCTAATAACGCAGCAACCTCTACCGCGCTTCTGGCACCGTCTTCATGAAAGCCGTTATGCCAGTATGCACCGCAATAATAGGTATGATTATGACCGCTGATTTTATGCCGCTGCTGCTGTGCGGCCAGAGTGTAATGGTTGTATACCGGATGATCGTACTGGAAAACACGGATGATTTTAGCCGGGTCAATAGCCTGAGTATTATTCAGCGTGACACAAAATGTGACCGGTGCACTTATCCCTTGCAGTAAATTCATGTTGTAGGTAAGGGTAGCGCGATCATTTACATTAGCATCCAGATTATAATTCCAGGCAGCCCAGGCCCGCTCCCGTTTGGGTAGTAAGCGGGTGTCAGTATGCAGCACCACTTCGTTCTGCTGGTAAGCTATACCACCTAGCACAGCGCGTTCTTCCTCTGTTGCGCTATCACCCAGCAACCGTAGCGCCTGGTCGCTGTGGCAGGCAAGTATCAACTTGTCGTAGTGCTCAGTGCGCCCATCAGCAAAGCTTAATGTTACGCCGTGTTCACCGCGCGAAACAGCACTAATCTGCTGTTGTAGTTTTACTTTTTCGTGCCCCAGTTTTGCCAGTAGAGCCTGCACATAGCTTCTGGAACCACCTTTTATTACCGACCACTGCGGCCTGTCAGTAATATTTAGCAAACCATGATTATTAAAAAACCGCAGAAAAAAACGCACCGGAAAGGCCGGCATATCCGCCAGGCCAGCCGACCAGATGGCAGCGCCCATCGGCATTAAGTAGTTATCACGAATGCCATTACCAAAATCATGTTTCAGTAAAAAATCACCCAGGGCCAGATCCAGATCGGCATCATTAGCCGCCAACAAGCGCTTACCCAACTTATTAAAGCGCATAATGTCACTAAGCATTAGCCAGAACGATGGCCGTAACACATTGCGGCGCTGGGCAAATAAACTGGCCAGGGTGTTGCCGTTGTATTCCAGATCCTGCGCGCTGTTTTTTACTGAAAAGCTCATTGTGGTGTGCTCAAAATCTACACCCAGCTCAGCAATAAAACGGTTAAATATTGGGTAAGTCCAGTTATTGAACACAATAAAACCGGTATCAATAGCATACGACTTACCCGCAACTTCAACGTCTGTTGTTGCTGTGTGACCACCCAGGTAATCGTTCGCTTCCAGTACCGTCACATCATGCTTTTGCTGCAACAGATACCACGCCATCATGCCCGAAATACCACCACCCACTACCGCTATGCGCATACTGCTCCCTTATACCACTCTATCTTTTGGCTAAATTACTGCCCGTTGGCCATACGTTGTTTTACTTTAGTGGTTAACCAGCCAATAACCGGTAAGTGCCGGTATACCATTTCGCTTAAATCGTAGTAATCTCGGTGATAAACAATCAGCCCGTCCTGCCAGCGCAATACACTGCAACCGTGTACTATTATGGTTTTACCTTTACCAATTGCCGGGTGGCTAAACTGCATTTGCCAGCTGAGAAACCCATGCTCACCCTGCTCCATTTGCTGTAAGCCAGTAAATTCGCAGTGCTGCAAACGGGCGTAGGCATGATCAAAATACTCTGTCAGCGCGCTGCGGCCATGTAGCTCATGTACCGGGTCAATAAAGTTGACGTCAGCATGATACAACTGCTGCAATTTCTGCATATTCTGGCTGGACAAACCATTATAAAACGCCAGAAATTGTTCAAAGCGTGGAGCTGCTGCAGTATTCATGCTTTTTTCTTTACCTCTGCAAAAAGCGCTAATGTGTGTTTACGTGCTGCACCGTGATCAACAACCGGCGCCGGATAATCGTTAGTAATCCCAGCCCCATGTGGCCAATGTACAGCTTTACCTTGCAGCTTACTTAGCTGTGGCACATAGAAACGGATAAAGTCACCCTTTGGATCAAACTTTTCACTCTGGCTGACCGGATTAAAAATACGAAAATAAGGCGCAGCATCGGTACCGGTAGATGCGGCCCATTGCCAGCCGCCATTATTCGCCGCAAAGTCACCGTCAATCAGCTTTGACATAAAGTATCGCTCGCCCCAGCGCCAGTCGATGTGTAGATCTTTTACCAGAAAGCTGGCGGTGATCATGCGCAGGCGGTTATGCATCCAGCCGGTTTGGTTTAACTGGCGCATCGCCGCATCAACAATCGGATACCCGGTCATACCATCACACCAGGCTTTAAACAGCGAAGGGTTATTACTCCAGCGAATAGCGGCGGTTTCAGCCTGAAATGGCTGATGTTTTATTAAATCGGGATAAGCCTGCAAAATGTGTTTATAAAACTCACGCCAGATAAGCTCAGACAACCAGACTTCCGCACCGCTTTTATCCTGCTGCCAGCTGTCGGCGGCTTCCAGTTGCAAACGTGCTACGCACTGCGCCGCAGAAACAACACCTGTTGCCAGATAAGCCGACAGTTTGGATGTGCCTTCTATGGCTGGAAAATCGCGGGCTGTTTGATAGTCTTGCACTTTCTCGCGGCAAAAGGCTCGCATTAGCTGCAATACGTCACTCTCTGCTACCGGCCACTCTGCAGAGCTGTTATCGCCGGCTTTTAACGGCGGAAAATCCGGCAACTTAAGCTCAACTTGCACCACTGGTTTAGGCCGGGCGTAACAGTTGACGCCTTGCTGCTTTAACTGCGCCAGCCAGCTACGCTTAAACGGGGTAAACACCTTGTAGATATCACCCTGCTGAGTACGCACAGAGCCCGGAGGCATAATGCACTGCGTGTCAAAGCGGATAAATTGGCCATTTAACGCTAGTACAGCTTGCTCAACCGCGGCATCACGCTGCTGCTCGCGCAGTTCATATTCACTTTGCCCAAATACTTTTAATAAAAAATGCTGCCCCAGCTGATTAAACACAGCGGGTATTTGCTGGTAACTGCTGCCTTCTAAGGCTAATAAAGGGATATTAAGCGTTGCCAGCTCTTGTTGTAGTTGCTTAACCCGCCGGCGAATAAGATCCTGCTTAATTGGCGCCATATCATGTAATTGCCAGGTTTTCGGCGTGGCAATATACAAAGCAATAACCCCGGCACCGGTTCTGGCGGCATCTTCGGTTGCACTGCTAAGCACTGCATTATCAAAACTACGTAAATCGTTGCGTAACCACACCACATTTAACTGCTGCATATCAGGCCCTCAGCCCAAGGTTTTCCGGATAAGGTGAAAAGTAGCGCTGGGCGCTGATATAAGCATTAGGGTATTGCTTTAAATGATGCTGCAACAAAGTCAGTGGTGCCATTAGCGGCACAAAGCCCTGGCGGTAGCGATGGATTAGCTCAGACAGCTCTTGCTTTGCTGCTGCCGTTAAACCATGTTTTAAAAAGCCCTGCAAATGCTGCAGCACATTGGTATGTTGCTTACGGGTAGCGATATTTTTCAATGCCTGCATTAAATCCTGCAGATAACGCTGTTGTAATTCCTGCGCTGAAAATAGTTTAGCCTGGGCAACCAGCCGGCCTAATTCGCGGTATGCCACCGGGCTATGCGCCATAACAAGAAATTTATAACGGCTGTGAAAGGCGACCAGCTTACCGGCAGAAAAACCGTCTTGCATACTCTGCTGATAGTCGTAGCAGCTAAATACGCGGCAGATAAAATTTTCTTTTAGTGCCGCATCAAATAAACGGCCATCTTCTTCTACCGGCAACCAGGGATAGTGCTGCATCAGTTGGCGGGTATAAAGGCCTACACCCAGCTTGCCAAGCTGCTGGCCTGCAGCATCAAATAACCTTACCCGCTCCATGCCACAACTGGGTGATTTGGCACAGACGATATAACCACAAAGATCTGCTAACTCAGGCAGCTTTTTCGCGGTAAAGTCCAGCATGGCTGCGGTATGATCAATGGTACTATTATCACTTTGCACCAGATGAACATTGTGGCCGTCGTCTAATTGCAGCCTTATTGCCGGACGCGGGGAGCCCATGCCAATAGCCATTTCCGGGCATATTGCTACATATTCAACTAAAGGTGCCAGTTGCTGTAAACAAAAAGCCGATGCTTTATGTCCGCCATCGTAGCGTACTTTATCACCCAGCACGCAGGCACTGATCCCTACTTTTATCGTCATAATATTACCGTTTAATTCAAGCCAATATTAATTACAGCAGGCAAAACAATTTGGATCGGAAAATTTTAGCCGCGCAGTGTTACATGCATAAAAAAACGGCAAGTTGCCTGCGCAACTTGCCGCTTTGTTATTCACAATAACAATAGCTTATTTTTTGCTGGTGCCAACCTCGACACGGGATTTTAGCTTTTGTCCCGGCCGGAAAGTCACAACACAACGGGCAGAGATAGGAATATCCTCACCCGTTTTTGGATTACGGCCAGGGCGCTGATTTTTAACCCGTAAGTCAAAATTGCCAAAGCCTGATAACTTAACCTGATCCCCCGCTTCCAGAGCTGCGCGGATCTCTTCAAAAAAAGCTTCCACTATTAATTTGGCATCGCGTTTGCTAACACCAAATTTTGTAAACAGACGTTCTGCTAAATCGGCTTTGGTAAGCGCCATTCTTAATCCCTCAACGTTGCGTTGAACTCTTCACCAAGCGCGTTAACTACTTGATTTACCAACTGTTGGATATCTTTATCTTCCAGGGTACGCGCTATATCCTGCAGGGTCAGAGCAATGGCCAGCGATTTAAAACCCTCTGCCACACCCGGTCCTGTGTACACGTCAAACAATTTTAGGTCAACTAATTGATTTCCGCCAACTTTTTTTATAGTAGCAGCTATATCAGCAAAACGCACCTCTGATTTCACTACCAGCGCTAAATCGCGCCGGTTGGCAGGGTACTTAGACAGCTCACGTGCCTGCACTATATCACGCAGACCAAGCGCAGCGACATTAAGTTCAAACAGATAGGCTTTACCTTTAATGCCAAGTTTGCGCTCGGCCTCCGGGTGCAGTGCGCCTACATAGCCGGCCAACACATCGCCACGATAAATCGCGGCAGTCTGCCCCGGATGCAGAGCACTGTGCTCAGCGGTAACAAAGCGGAACTGCTCTGTGGCTGACGTTTGTGCTAACAGCGCCTCAACATCGCCTTTAACATCATAGAAATCCGCAGTACGGCTTTCCATGTTCCAGTGTTCGTTATGCATAGAGCCAACAATAACACCGCCGATCACGGCTTCCTGGCGCACACCGCCTTCTGCTGTCGCATCAGGTATAAATTTAAGGCCATACTCAAATAAACGAATGCGGCTTTGCTGGCGATTCTGGTTATATTGCACCGTTTGCAACAAACCCGGCCATAAGTTTAACCGCATAGCCGACATGTCGGCTGAAATGGGGTTAGGCAACACCAGTGCAGTTTGCTGTGGAAACAGCTGCTGCTGTACTTTAGGATCAACAAAGCTATAAGTAATTGCTTCCTGATACCCTCTGTCTACCAGCACGGTGCGCAAACGCTGAACATTCAGCTCTGCCTCGTTAAAGCTGCGCATTTTCAGTGCAGCCTGTGGCGCGACATTCGGAATACTGTTGTAACCATATACCCGGGCGACTTCTTCAATTAAATCTTCAGCAATGCTGATATCAAAGCGGTAACCCGGAACACTAACCTGCCAGCCGTCGGCGGTTTCGCTTACATTCAGGCCCAACCGGCTAAAAATAGCCGTTACCTCAGCTTTAGCAATGTTAATACCCAAAATACGCGCCAGCTTGGCTTCTGTCAGGCTGATATTGGCAACTGCAGGTAAATGCTGCTCAGATACCGCTTCAACAACAGGCCCGGCTTCGCCACCACAAATTTGTAGTAATAACGCCGTTGCCCGCTCCATCGCGGTATGTTGTAACTGCGGGTCCACGCCTCGCTCGTAGCGGTGTGATGCATCAGTGTGTAAACCGTATTGGCGGGCTTTACCGGCAATGGCCAGCGGAGCAAAGAATGCGCTTTCTAAAAATACATCTTTAGTTTGCGCGGTAACACCGCTGTGCAAACCACCAAACACACCGGCCATCGCCAGCGCTTTGCTGTTATCGGCAATAAGCAGGGTATTGGCTTTTAGCGTGACTTCGCTTTCATCCAGCAATAACAGCTTTTCGCCCTCTGTTGCCAAACGTACGTTGATGTCACCGTCGATATTTGCCAGATCAAAGGCATGCATCGGGTGGCCCAGCTCCAGTAACACGAAGTTGGTAATATCAACCACCGCATCAATGCTGCGCACGCCACAACGGCGCAGTTTTTCAGTCAGCCACAAGGGGCTCGGTGCCTGTACATTTACATTACGTACAATACGGCCTAAATAACGCGGGCAAGCATCCGGGGCACTTAATGTAATGCCTTTTTTATCGCTGATTGCAGCGGCAACCGGGGTAATTTGCGGCTCGCATACGGCTTGCTTATTTAACACGCCAACTTCACGCGCCAGGCCTTTAATACCTAAGCAGTCGGCACGGTTTGGTGTTAAATCTACTTCAATAATATGGTCATCCAGTTGCAGATACTGGCGGATATTCTGCCCTACCGGCGCATCGTGCGGCAGTTCGATAATGCCATCAGAGTCATCCGCCATACCAAGCTCAGATAATGAACACAACATGCCATTTGAGGGTTGACCGCGTAGCTTAGCAGCTTTAATGGTAAAATCGCCCGGCAATACGGCGCCCACAGTCGCCACAGCCACTTTTAAGCCTTTACGGCAGTTTTTTGCACCACACACAATATCAAGCAGCTCGTTGCCGCCAACATTGACTTTGGTTACCTGTAACTTATCGGCATCCGGGTGCTGGCCACATTCAACCACTTCGCCCACCACTACACCACTGAATTGTCCGGCTACGGTTTCAATGCCGTCAACTTCCAGGCCTGCCATAGACAGCTGTTCAGATAAGGTGTTGGTGTCAATGGCTGGATTTACCCACTCGCGTAACCAGGCTTCACTGAATTTCATCTAAATTAACTCCGCTTATCTGAACTGTTTTAAAAAACGTAAATCGTTTTCGAAGAAGGCACGCAGGTCGGTCACACCGTAGCGCAGCATGGTCAGGCGCTCTACGCCCATACCAAAAGCAAAGCCGCTGTAAACTTCAGGATCAATACCCACAGAGCGCAACACATTGGGGTGCACCATACCGCAGCCAAGTACTTCTAACCATTTACCATTTTTACCCATTACATCCACTTCAGCTGAAGGCTCAGTGAACGGGAAAAACGATGGCCGAAAACGGATTTGTAAGTCTTCTTCAAAGAAGTTATGTAAAAAGTCGTGCAATATACCTTTTAGCTCAGTAAAGCTGACTTTGGTGTCGACCATTAAACCTTCAACCTGATGAAACATCGGCGTATGAGTTTGATCGTAGTCGTTACGGTATACCCGGCCAGGCGAAATAATGCGCAGTGGCGGCTGTTGCTGCTCCATAGTACGGATTTGCACACCGGACGTTTGGGTACGCAGCATCAGTTTTGGGTTGAAATAAAAGGTATCATGATCAGCCCGTGCCGGGTGATGCTCCGGAATATTCAGCGCATCAAAGTTATGAAAGTCATCTTCAATTTCAGGGCCCTGTTTAACTTCAAAGCCAAGTTCAGCGAAAAAAGCAGAAATACGTTCAATAGTGCGGGTAACGGGGTGTAAACCACCGGTTTCCAGCATACGGCCCGGCAGAGTCACATCAATTTGCTCTTGTGCCAGTTTGGCAGCCAGTTGGGCATTTTGCAGCAAATCACGGCGCGCATTTAATGCATCCTGCACCTGCTGTTTTAACTCATTGATCTCAGCACCGGCTTGTTTGCGCTGCTCAGGGTCCATCGCACCCAGCGATTTCAATAATTCAGTAATACTGCCTTTTTTACCAAGAAACTCGACCCGGATAGTTTCCAGTGCCGGAATATCTGCGGCGCCGGCAACGGCCTGTAAGGCGTTTTCCAATATTGCTGTTAGGTTCATGCGTGTCCTCAAAGCAGCTAGGGGTTAAATCGCGTCAAAGCCGCCAATGATACACCAGAATTGCCGCTAAACGCAGGCTGTTAAGGCATTTTTTCTAAAAAGCAGGCTGAAATAATGTTACAGATTAAATGAGGATTTCTTTAACAAAAGGAATTGTCAGCTTACGCTGATGCACGATGGTGGCTTTATCCAGTTTATCCAGAATAGACACCAAAGCGCGGATATCACGATCCTGATGATTCAATAAATACCGCGCCACCTCATCCGGCAGCTCCATACCACGCAGGCGGGCTTTTTGTTGCAGCAGCTTGTGCTTGTCGTCATCGGTAAGCAAACGCAGCTGAAACCCGGTACAAGCCTGCAGGCGCGAGACTAAATCGGCCAGTTGCAGGCCAAGTTGCTGCGGCGCTTCGTTGCCAACAATAATCAGCGCTTTACCCTGCTCTGCCATGCGGTTATATAAATCAAACACTGCCGTCTGCCAACTTAATTCACCGGCAATCGCCTGAATATTATCCAGACACACCAGATCAAGTTGCTCTAAATCATCAAGCAAACGCGGGCTTAACAAACGCCAGTCATCCAGCGTCAATAATTGGCTGGTCAGGCCCTGCTCTTGTGCCTGCACACAAGCGGCATATAGCAAATGTGACTTGCCACTGCCACTGGCACCAAACAGATAAACCGGGCTTTGATTCGCCGGCTTTTGCAGATAGTTTTTTAAAAACGCTACCGCAGCGGTTTGCCCGGCAGCGTAAAAACTGTCCAGTGTTTCATCTTCCGGCAAGGTTACCGCCAGCGTGTATTGCAACGGCTGCATCAGGGCCTCAGATAGCGGTATGTCGCCAACGTTGGCAGCGGTTGCTCATTCAGTGCTACAGCATCATTAGCCGGTACAAGCTGTAACTGCTTATTAAAGCGTAACGCGTTAAGCAAACCGTCTGCGGAAATCGCGGCCTGAACCGCATAGTGCGCAATACCTGCGTGATAACTGCTGACAGTAACCTGCGACACACCTACCACCTGTTGCAACAAACGTTGCACCTGAACAATGTCGGTCAGATTACCAAGCTGGCGCACCTGCAGCGTAAACTGCGCACCGCCGTCTGCTGACAACACACTGGCGTAACGCTCTGAAAGCTGAGTCGCCAGCACCACAGCAAACTGCTGCATTAATGCCGTTTCGTCAGCTGCGGTAATTTCATCGCGCAACGTTTTGCCATCGGCCTGACGCTGCCAGTTAAGCCGTAGCTGCTCTTTGCCGTCAGTACTTTGCTTTTCAATACTGGCTATTATCACTACATCAGCTGAGTAACGGCTACTGGCCTGTGCAACAGGTTGCCAAAAGCCAGCCCAGACATCAGTCTCAGATAAACTGAGCAAATCATCCATATCGTATAGTGGTAATGTTAATGGCAGTGCGGCTTGACGAAACGCCTGCTGCATAGCAGCATTAGCAGGGTGGCTGCTCTGGCGGATAAACTGACGTTCAGAGCCATTCTGCTCTACCAGCCAGATTAAGGTATCCGGGCGTAAGGCGCCCCATACTGCTATTCCTTGCTGCTGCAGCAACTGGTTAACCTTTTCAGCATCAAGCAATACCCGCATCCGGTTACCACCAGCCTGGCGCACGTTTTCAAATTGCTTAACATAGCCGGCTGCTTTTGCCAGCTCAGCTTTTACCTGTGGTAGCTCTGTAACCTCAGCCTTACCGCTAACCCGCACCAACACCTGCGCCAGCGCCTGACGCTGCCATTCATTGCCTGATGTTGTTGAGTCAACATCTGCCTGATATAAATCAGCAATTTGGGTAGCAAAAACAGGTTGCAGATACAGCATGCCGAGCAAAAATGCGACAATAGAAAAATAATGTTTCATCAGGTGTAACCTCAGGCCAATACCGGGAAAATACCTTTTAATCCGGCACCGATAAATTCAACCGTAATGGCAGCCAGTATCAGCCCCATTACCCAGGTAATCCAATTAATATTTTGTATTTCCAGCATAATCAAACTGCGTTATTTATGTATGCGATAGCTGCAGTGTAATGACAAAAGCAAATCCGTTTCAATGTGTTATAAAAAATAAAGCCACCGTAAGGTGGCTTTATCGGGAACGTAGTCTTTAATCCAGCTTAACACCAAGGCGGTTAGCCACTTCTTCATAGGCTTCTACCACACCACCTAACCCCTGACGAAAGCGGTCTTTGTCCAGCTTTTTACGGGTGGCCTTATCCCATAAACGGCAACCATCCGGTGAAAACTCATCGCCAAGCACAATTTCGCCGTTAAAAACGCCAAATTCCAGCTTAAAATCTACCAGCATCATGCCGGCAGCATCAAACAGCGCGGCTAACACTTCATTAGCTTTAAAAGTAAGCTGTTTCATTTTTGCCAGCTGGTCTTCAGTGGCCCAGTTAAAGGCGACAGCCAGAGACTCATTCACCATAGGATCATGCAAAGCATCGTTTTTCAGGAATAGCTCAAAGGTTGGCGGCGTTAACGCTATACCTTCAGCAACCCCCAGACGACGCACCAAAGAGCCGGCAGCAAAATTACGCACCACACACTCAACCGGGATCATGTTCAGCTTTTTTACCAGCACTTCATCGTCAGACAACAGCTGTTCTACCTGAGTAGGAATGCCTGCGTCCTGCAATTTTTGCATAATAAAATAGTTGAACTTGTTGTTAATCATCCCTTTACGGTCAAGCTGTTCGATACGCTCGCCGTCAAAAGCTGACGTGTCGTTACGAAAGTGCAACACCAGCAAGTTATGATCTGTTGTATTGTATACCGTCTTAGCTTTACCACGGTACAACTCGGTTGTCTTCTGAACCATTCTAAAACTCCAGCCGCGCAGCGAAAAATTCAGCCGCAGAGTATAAAGATCTTTGCCCTTTATTCAACTGCCTTTTCTGTTTGCTGTGTAATTAAAGCTCAACCATTGCCTGGCGTACAGCCTGTACAAAAGGATCATGTAGTGCCAGCACCATCTCAGCACTTAATGCCTCACCACTGCTATTTTGAATGGTCATTGCGGTACCATTGTTGTTACGCTTCAGCACCAGTTGGTATTCACCTTCCTGTAACGGTAACTGGATTGGCGCGTCGTTACCCCAAATACTGCTCCAAAAGCCCTGCTCCGGTTTCTGATAGTCCAGATAGTAGGTAAACGAGGATCGGTTCATATCGGTTACCGTTAAATTTAACGCCGTAAATACGGCTTCCAGCTGTGACCATACCACATCAACCGATTGCGAACTTAACAGTGCCGGATTACCGTCACTATCCAGGCCCGGCTCTACCGAAACATCTGGCGCTTTGGCTTTGTTGGCCAATGCAACTGCAATTTCTTCTTTGCCTACCCGGTCAATAATCTGGTTTAGCAAGGCTACTTCCTGGCGATGCGCTTCGCGGCCAGCCAGTTTATTTTCGGCAACAAAATACTCATGCTCCAGCATAGTTACCGTTAAACTGGCAGAGCGGCCGTGCGGACGCGGTTCAAATAATAATTTAAAACGTGCCTGTTCAGTTTCAGAGGTGGATTTCCAGAACCAAAAGCCGGTTTCATCTGAACGTTTTATCCAGCCGGTAGTATATTCCAGGCCTTTTTCGTCTGTTTGTTGCAGGGATACCCCCTGTTCCGCGAACTGTGCGGTTAAGGCGTGTTGTAAAAAGGGAATAAGATCGCCGGTAAAATCGTTGCGGTCAAACCAGACTCGCGCCAGGCGCTCGCCTTCTTCTACGCGGCTGCTGGACGCCGTTGCCAGCACCAGCGATGGTGCTTTTATTTCCACATCAGCCACTGCGGCATCCGTTGCCGGGATATCGAACTGGCCGGGTCTGGCGGGTTGTTGTAATCCGGCCGGAACTTTAATGCTCTCAACGCTACGCTGTGGCGCTGTGGCATCACCCTGACTGCCGTCAAACATGGAACAACCTGCCAGCAAAACACTGACAGCAATACTACTTTTGGCCCAATATTGCACTTAACTACTCCTAATAAATAACGCTATGCATTATGACAGCTCAATACCAGCCTGCTTTAATGCCTGTTCGATTACCGCCGCATGAATTGGTTCCAGTTGCGTTAATGGTAAACGCATCATGTCCGAACCTATCAAGCCCATTCTGTGCAAAGCCCACTTGGCTGGAATGGGGTTAGCTTCAATAAATAAATCGTGGTGCAGTGCCTGCAGTTTTTTGTCGATAGCCTCAGCTTCTGCCCGGTTACCCTGCGTAGCTGCCTGACACAAGTCCGCCATCAAACGTGGGGCTATATTGGTGGTAACAGAAATCACACCTTGGCCACCTTGCAGCATAAATTCAGCCGCCGATGCATCATCGCCACTTAGCAGTACAAAATCTTCGGGGCATAATTGCTGTAGCTCTGTCAGGCGCTGCATTGAACCCGTGGCTTCTTTAATACCAACAATATTTTTTGTCTTTGCCAGCTCGGCTACGGTTTCAGGTAATAAATCTACCCCGGTACGGCCGGGTACGTTGTACAACAATACCGGTTTATCTGTGGCAGCCGCTACAGCATTAAAATGTAATACCATGCCTTTTTGCATTGGTTTATTGTAAAACGGCGTTACCGTTAAAAAACCAGCGATGGGCAAATCTGATAAGGCTTTGGTGCGCTCTACCGCTTCAGCGGTGGCGTTAGCACCATTACCGGCAATAACGGCAATAGCACCATTAACTTGTTTACATACCGCAGCAATGACTTGCAGTTGGTCATTAAAACTAATAGTGGCCGCCTCACCTGTAGTGCCCATTATTACCAGGCCCTGAGTGCCATTTTTCAAATGAAAATCAACCAGCGCACTTAAGCCTGTGTAGTCAATTTCGCCTTCTGCAGTCATTGGCGTTATCAGTGCAACCCAGCTTCCTGTAAACATGTAAAGCACAACCCTTTTTACGTTAAGGGCGCCTATGTTAAAGACAGCAAGCAGCAAACACAAGAATGGATCCACGCTTATTGCAACTTGGTGTAAACGGATGAAATATTCCAGCCTTGTGCTACACTGCCGCGCATTGTTTTACTTTGTCTTTTTTATGTTTCTCCCGGGGTTTTATTATGCCGCAACAACTTGTTGTCACCGCCATCGGCACCGATCGTACCGGTATTGTTAGTAAATTGGCGCGTCTGGTTACCGACTGCAATTGCAATATTATTGATAGCAGAATGGCTATTTTCGGCGGCGAATTTACTTTTATTATGCTGTTGTCCGGTGATCCGGCGGCCATAAGTCGTATTGAACATTTATTACCCAACCTGGGGCTGGAGCTTGATCTGACGACCATGACCAAACGTACCAGTGCCCATCAGAGAAAACCGGTGGCCGCGCATTACGTGTTGGAATACACCGGCCCGGACCGGGTTGGTACCCTTGGCGCCATAACCGGTTTGCTGGCAAGCAGACAGGTTTATATTGGTTCGCTGCAATCAGAAAGCCGCCCCGGCACTGATAACAATCAAGCCGTAATGCATACTCTTATGACACTGGAGTTGCCTGAAGGCGAGCAGCCAGAACAGATAAAAGCAGACATTACAGCGTTAATGCAAACAATGAATTTAACCGGCAGTTTTCATGCCCAAACCTGAAATGGAGTGCCTAATGACATATTTAAGCGTCGGCGCCAGCGCGCCTGATTTTACCCTGCAAGACCAGCAGAATAATCCGGTACAGCTATCTGCACTGTTAAAACAACAACGGGTGTTAGTGTATTTTTATCCAAAAGCCATGACGCCAGGTTGCACGGTACAAGCCTGTGCTTTGCGTGACAGTAAAGCAGAGTTGGCAGCCAAAGGCGTAACCGTGGTGGGTATCAGTACAGATGCACCGGCTAAACTGGCTAAGTTTGCACAACGTGACCAGCTAAACTTTACTTTGCTTTCGGATGAAGATCATAACATTGCCGACGCCTTTGGCGTTTGGGGTGAGAAAAAATTTATGGGCAAAGTGTATGACGGTTTACACCGCATCAGTTTCTTAATTGCTCAGGACGGTAAGGTTGAAAAGGTTTTTGACAACTTTAAGACCAAAGATCACCACCAGGTCGTGTTAAATTACTTGAGCTAACTACAGGAGCACCATATGCAAAAACATTTAATGGCAGCACTTATTGCCCTTGCAATAGCTCCGGCAGCACAAGCTGATGATTTGAAAACGGAGAAAACGCCTCTAACCGTAAGCAGTGTTACCTCTGGGCTTAAGCACCCCTGGGGCATGGCTTTTCTGCCTGACGGCAAAGTCCTGGTAACCGAGCGTAATGGCGGCATGATAGTTGTTGACGCAGAAGGTAACAAAAGTGCGCCGCTGGCGGGTTTACCGGAAGTTGATGCCCGCGGCCAGGGCGGCTTACTGGATGTTGCCTTATCTCCCGACTTTGCGACCGACAGCACTATATATTTCAGTTTCAGTGAGCCCGGCACTGACAGCAATAGCACAGCCGTCGCCAGCGCCAAACTTAGCGGTGATAAACTAACCGACGTAAAAGTTATTTTTAGTCAGCAGCCTAAATATAAAAGTAACCACCACTTTGGTAGTCGCCTGGTGTTTGACAAAAACGGCGAGCTGTTTATTACCACAGGAGACCGCGGCAGCCAGCGCGATCAAGCACAAAAACTGGACAACCATATCGGTAAAGTGATCCGCATTAATACCGATGGTACACCGGCAAAAGACAACCCTTATATTAAAGACAGCAACGCCAAGCCGGAAGTTTGGTCGTATGGTCATCGTAATATTCAGGGCGCAGCACTGCACCCACAAACAGGTGCACTGTGGACACACGAGCACGGCCCTCAGGGCGGTGATGAAATTAATATCGCCCAGCCAAGTAAAAATTACGGCTGGCCGGTTATTACCTACGGCGAAGAATATGGCGGCGGCGTGATTGGTAAAAAAGAGCAGAGTGGCCTTGAGCAGCCGCTGCATTACTGGGTACCGTCTATAGCACCAAGTGGCCTGATGTTTTACACCGCCGATATGTTTAGTGAGTGGAAAAATAATATGCTGGTTGGCTCGCTGAAATTCGGTCAGTTGGTGCGCCTGGAGCTTGATGGTGAAAAAGTCAGCCACGAAGAGCGCATTATGATCGGCCACCGCATCCGTGACGTTGAACAAGGGCCAGATGGTGCAGTTTACTTACTGACTGACAGCTCAGACGGTCAGTTATTACGTTTAACACCGGCGAAATAATCCAGTGAACAAAGTAAAATCTACCGCCAGCCTACCGGCTTTGTCGGCGCTGGCGCTGGCTCTGCCATGCCTGTTCAACCACAGTTTACGCGCTGAAGAAACTGAAGTTATTGTGATAAGTGCCTCCGCGCAGTCTGAATCCTGGCTAGACAGTGCCGCTTCGGTAGAGCTTAGCCCGTTACCAGAGCAAGGTATTATTATCGACAGCGCGCAAATATTTGGCGCCATCAGCGGAGTGCAGGCAGACAGCAGAGCCAATTTTGCCCAGGACACCCGGGTTAGTATCCGTGGTTTTGGCAGTCGCAGTGCTTTTGGCATTCGCGGCCTGCATTTGCAGCAAGATGGTATTCCGCTGTCTACGCCCGATGGTCAGGGCCAGCTATCCAGCGTGTTGCTAGACAGCATAGCCCGGGTAGAAGTGCTAAAAGGCCCGCTGGCGGCACTATATGGTAATGCCTCTGGCGGCGTCATTTCGCTATACAGCCGCACACCGGTACAAAACGCCGTGACCGCCAGCGTGGCAGGCAGCGAGCAGCACCGGCAGTATCAGCTGCAGGCCGACTGGGTTAGTGGTGAGCACAGCTTAAGCACGGCGGTAAAACAGTTTCGTACCGACGGTTACCGGCCGCACTCTGCCGCAGAAAAACAACAGGCGCAGCTGCTATACAAAACGCTGCTGGCAAACAGCATTAGTCTTAGTGCAAGGCTGGATTACGCCCGAGATCCTGCCCTGCAGGACCCACTGGGTTTATCGCTGACAAACTGGCAACAAAACCCGCAGCAAACCGATAGTGCCGCACAAACATTCGATACCGAAAAAAACAGCCGCCACCGCCAGCTTAGCCTGAGTTTATCAGCCTATGATGATCCGGACCGCTGGCAACTCGGTAGCTGGCTTGGCGACAGACAAATTAACCAGCGTCTGGCCTTTACCGGCAGTGCGTTATCTTCTGCCGGGGGCGAAGTGGTTTTGCAACGCAAGTTTAAAGGTATCAATGGCAGCTATCGCTTGCTACACGGCGATAACTACAGCATACGCGCCGGTGGCAGCCTGGTACAAAGTGACGACGAACGCCAGGGTTTTGTCAATAACTTTGGCCAGCGTGGCGACTTGCGCCGCGATCAAACCGACAGCGCAGACAATACTGATGTATTTGTTCGTTTTAACTGGCAACCGGCAGATTTATGGCAGGTACAGGGCGGCTGGCGTTACAGCGAGTTAAAACTCAGCATTGCCGACCGCTTTATTATGCCGCAAAACCCTGATGACAGCGGTGCTAAACAGTTTTACAACGACGCTTTGGCACTGGGTTTAAGCTATCGCATTGCAGCGGGTTTTAGCTGGTTTGTTAGCGCAGGTACCGGCTTTGAAAGCCCTACCCTGGCAGAGATTGCGTACCAGACAGACGATACCGGCGTGAATCTGGCACTAAATGCCAGCAAAAACCGGCAATGGGAAAGCGGCTTTAAATGGCTAAGCGAGGGGCTGAGTGCCAGCCTGAGCTATTTTAACGTTGACAGCAAAAATGAGCTGTTAGTTGCCAGCAGCAATGGTGGCAGAACCAGTTACCGCAATGCCGCCAAAACAGAGCGCCACGGCGCTGAGTTGCAACTTAACTGGCAAACTAATGCTTATATACGCCAGCAGCTGAACGCCAGTTATTTATCCGCTAAGTTTGCCGATGCCGGGCTGGATGGCAAACGCTTACCAGGCATAGCTGACAGCCAGCTACACTGGCAACTGGCCGTGCAGCCATGGCAAGACAACACTGAATTTGCCCTGCACAGCCAGTATCGCAGCAAAGTGTATATTGATGATGCCAATAGCGACAGCGCACCGTCAGCGCTGACATTTTCACTCAGCGCACGCCATAGCCAGCAATGGCAACAGCTTAATCTGGCTTACTGGCTGGTATTGGATAATGTCAGTGATAAAGATTACGTCGGTTCAGTTATTGTAAACCAGAGCAATGGCCGCGCCATTGAACCAGCACCGGGTCGCCAGCTTAGTGCCGGTATCAGCATCGGCTACAACTGGTAACCTCAGGCTAATCGGTCCGCTCCGAGTTGGTCGGTTCAGAGTACGGATGTACTCTGGTCGACCAGGCATTAACGGTAGCTTTAACCAAGGAGGCCAGCGGAATAGCAAAGAAAATACCCCAAAAGCCAAACAGGCCACCAAAAAACAGTACCGCAATAATAATAAACACCGGATTTAAATCTACCGCTTCAGAAAACAGCAACGGCACCAGCAAATTGCCGTCCAGCGCCTGAATAATGCCATACGCCAGCATCAGATAACCAAACTCGGCTGTTGGGCCCCACTGAAAAAACGCTACCAGTGCTACCGGCAAGGTGACCACCGCCGCACCAACATAAGGAATTAATACAGACAAGCCCACCAGCACACCCAGTAACAATGGATAATTAAGCCCGAACAGCGCGAACACGGCATAACTCACTGTACCGACAATCAGGATTTCAAGAATTTTGCCACGAATATAATTCATGATTTGGGTATTCATTTCATGCCATACCTGCGTAATAAGCTTACGCTCGGTTGGCAACCACTGTACAAAGCTGGAGCTTAGTTGTGCCTTGTCTTTTAGCATAAAGAACACCATTAGCGGCACCAATACCAGATAAATCAGTAGCGCGACTAAATCAACAATTGAAGCCAGCGACAGCTCCAGCATATTGCGGCCAAATGTCATCACGCGTTCATTAACCGAATGCATTAAAATGTTGATTTGCTCAACGCTGACAATACCGGGAAAATTTTCTGGCAGCTCAAGCATGTAGGCCTGGCCCTGCTCTATCATCTGCGGTAAATCACGCAGTAAATTACGGCCCTGGTACCAGAAAATAGGAATAATCCACATCAGGATCAGTGTAGCCAGGCCCAAAAAGCCTGCTACAACCGCTATAGTACTGACACCACGCGACAACCCCAGTTTGCCAAGCCGCACTACCGGCCACTCCAGCAGATAAGCAAACGCAATAGCCACCAATACCGGTGCCAAAATGCCGCTTAGCCAGTAAATAGTCAAAAAACCAATCAGTAATAGCAGGAATAACGTAACCACCTGAGGATCAGAAAACTTATTGGTGTACCATTTCTTCAGCCAGTCCAGCATATTATTACTCCGTGTTACAGGGGGTTAAACGATTGCTGTAGCGTTTTGAGTATACCGGAGATCACAGATAATTTGGCAGTTAACATGCTGAGCTGACAAAATATATGGTAAATTAGCACGACACAAACACTGGAACTAATCAGCAAAAAGGCAGACAAAGTCTGCATTGTTGATCTGACATACAGAAGAGCCCGGGCGTTGTTATCATGAAATTTTCAGCAGTAACCAACTCTTTAACATCATGCCTGTTTGCAGCCAGCCTGCTCAGTTCAGTGTGTGCTGCCAGCAATTTGCCCGATTTAGGCGGCAATGGCTTTAGCGTCATTACACCTGATAAGGAAAAGCAGCTTGGCGATGTGATGATGCGCCAAACCCGTGGCAGTTTGCCCATGGTGTATGATCCGCTGCTTGACGAATATATAAACTCGCTGGGTAACCGTTTGGTGGCGCGGGCTAACGATGTGCGCTTTCCATTTAAGTTTTACTGGGTGCAAGACAGAAACATTAATGCTTTTGCCACGCTGGGCGGCAATATAGCGTCACATACCGGCACCCTGGCCGTTGCCGACAGTGAAAGTGAATTTGCGTCTGTAATGGCGCACGAAATTGTGCACGTAACCCAGCGCCATATCGCCCGTTTTGTTGAAGCACAAAGCCAGAAAGCACCGTTAACTCTGGCCGGTGTGTTAGGCGCCATCGTGCTGGCAACCGTTAACCCGGAAGCAGGCATGGCAGCCATGATGGCAACTCAGGGCGCCGCGCAGCAAAGCTCAATAAACTTTACCCGCAGCAATGAGCAAGAAGCCGACCGCATCGGTATGCAGGTTATGGCAGATGCCGGCTTTGATCCTTATGCGGTGCCTAATTTTTTCCGCAAACTGACTGAGCAAAGCCGCTTTCTCAGCCAGCAGCTGTCTTTTTTACAAACTCACCCGTTATCACAAAGCCGGGTAAGTGATACACGGATGCGGGCAGAGCAATTTCCACAACGCTTTATTCCAGACAGCCAGGACTTTACCCTGAGCAAAGCCCGGGTACTGGCGCGTTATCAGTACAATAAAAAAGATGCTGGGCAGGTATTTCGTAAAATGCTCAGCGAACCTGGTGGCAATACCAAAGCTAATCAGTATGGTTTAGCGATAACACTGCTGGATACCGGTAAACTGGATCAAGCCCGTAAACTGATTGAGCAGTTGCTGGAAAAAGACGAACATAATTTGTACTACATTGATGTGTACACCGACATTCTACTTGAGCAAAAAGAGTACCAGCTGTGTCTTGAAATGCTGGAACAGCAATATCTGCTGCGGCCAAATAATCAGGTTGTAACGTTAAACTACGCCAATGCGGCAATGAAATCCGGCGGCCACCATCTGGCAATTCATTTACTGAAAAGCCTGCTGTTCTATAAAAACGACAACATACTGGCCTACGATTTACTGGCTGATGCGTACAAAGAACTAGGCGACTTTGGCAAATTTTATGAAGCGAACGCCGACTTGGCTTATCAGTTAGCCAATTACCCCAAAGCCATTGATGATCTTAACGAAGCATTAAATCATCTTAAGCCGGAGCAAAAACTGGAAAACCGCCGGCTGGAAGCAAAGAAAAGACAATTACAGGCCGAATTTAACCGCCTGCAGCGTATGTAACGCTCAGGCCCTGCCGTAACAGGAATACACTGATGATAAAAATTTTGCATAACCCGCGTTGTTCAAAAAGCCGGGAAGCGCTGGCACTACTGCAACAACATGCATTACAAGTTGAAGTGATTGAATATTTAAAAACCCCGCTGACAGCAGACGAGCTTACTGTCTTGTTAGGCAAGCTGGATATACCAGCACGCCAGTTGCTGCGTAGCAAAGAGGACGAATACAAACAATTGGGGCTGGATGATATGTCGCTGAGCGAGCAGCAGCTGATTGAGGCAATGGCGCAACAGCCCAAACTGATCGAACGTCCGGTTATTATTAAAGGTAATAAAGCCGTTATTGGCCGCCCGGCCAGCAATATTCTGCCGTTGTTATCATGAGCTGCCGTATTCTGATTTTGTATTACTCACGCAACGGCGCTGTGGCTGCATTGGCAGATAAAATCGCTATTGGTGTACAACAAAGTGGCGCCGAAGCACTGGTGCGTTGTATTCCGCCACTGGATAAACAACATGCCAGCCGCCATGCCGTAGTTGAGCTTAAAGAGCTGGCCAGCTGCGACGGCCTGGCTTTTGGCAGCCCGGTGCGGTTTGGCAATATGGTTGCTGATGCCAAAGCATTCTGGGATGGCACCACCAGTGTCTGGCTTAAAGGTGAACTAATAGACAAACCTGCCGGTGTGTTTACTTCATCTGGCAGCATGCATGGCGGCAATGAGGCCACCCTGCTTAGCATGAGCCTGCCTCTGTTACATCACGGTATGCTGCTAACCGGCATTCCATACAGCGAGCCCGAGTTACACCAAACGCAAACCGGTGGCACTCCCTACGGCCCTACACATGTCAGTGGTCACCACAGCGATGACAAACTCAGTGTGGATGAACAACGGCTGGCCATTGCGTTTGGTAAGCGGCTGGCTACGTTAAGCCTGCAATTAAAACAACACAGGTTATAAATTATGCAACCAGGCAGTACTGCGCCAATGGCGGCCAAAACAACACGTTACTTATTACTGGGTCGTATTGGTTTTTTTGGTCTGTGGTTATTACAACCGCTATGGATCTTATGGCTGGCACCACCACAAATGGGTAATGCTTATGTGTTGCTCGCGTTACTCTGGCTGCCGCTGTGGCTGCCATTTTATGGCATTATCAAAGGCCATGCTTATACCATGGCCTGGGCCAACTTTATTGTGATGATTTATTTTTTGCATAGCCTGACTAACCTTTGGGTAAGCAGCGGTATACATCAACTATTGTCAGTAGTGGAGCTGGTACTGGCCAGCCTGATGTTTGTTGGTTGTACTTATTATGCCCGCCACCGTGGCCAGGAGCTTGGGCTAAAAATACCCAGACTGAAAGACGACCCCAGACGTTAACGCTCTAACGGCCGCCCCATATAAAATGCCAGCCGTTGCTCAATAAAGCCGCTGGCAGTTATCTGCTGCAATGTATCGAGTAGCAACTGCGCATTTTTTGGATTATGCCGGCTTAGGCCGCAGTATACTGTCGGTGCTTTTGACCACAAGGGATCCGCGCTAAAACTTTGATCGTCCAGAGTTGTTACAAAAAAATGGTAAGACAAATCAACTGTCATCACCATATCAAGCCGCCCTTGTTTTAAGCGTAATAAATTACTTTGTAACGAGTGTGCATCATCACGGATCACATCACCGCTTTGAAATACCTGCTCCAGCTCCGGGTAGGTAAAACCACGTGTCGTCCCTACTCTTTTGCCTGCCAGATGTTGAATGGCAGTAATCGGCTCGCTTTCACGGCGGCGCACTAACAGTTGCCGCGTGCTAAATAGTGCCGTGCTCCATAGCAGCTTATCAGGCTCATTTACCCAGTCAGGGTTTAAAAAGCAGGCAATTTCTGCCTGCCCTTCAATAAGCCAGGGCTCAACTCTGGCGCGGGGTAAATTAATATACTGTACCGTGCGGTTAATGCGCAGGCCCAGTTCGTCAATAATATCTTTGCTCAAGCCTGCTTGCAGTTCGTTATCGGCATTAAAAATAGCGTAAGGAGGAGTGTTGGTTTCACTGACAATAGCATAAAGCGGCGCTTTGTCTGGCAACGCTACTGCGGCATAAAACAGCAGAAACAGTAACAATGCGGCTATTGGCACTAGCTTAACTCCTTGGGCAGGCAGTCACTGGTTTCTGCGTCAGCTTTTAACTTAAATTATTGCTTGCTAATACAGCCTAGTCGCTTTCTTCCAGCCATTCCACTTTTTCTATCTGGCTGAAGCGGCTGCTTATTTTATGTGCTGATGTATGGATCTGTTTTACATCAGTCGCGGCCTGATCAATATGCTTAGCCAGATTATCAAAGCGGCCGCGGAAGCGGTCAAAATCCTCGGCCAGTTTAATCAGGTGCTCCTGGATTAAATGAATTTGCCGGCGTGTCGCGTCGTCTTTTAATACACTACGGGCCGTAGTTAGCACGGCCATTAACGTAGTTGGTGAGGTTAACCATACCCGGCGCCGGTAAGCTTCCTCTACGATATCAGCATGATAGGCATGCAGCTCTGCAAAAATAGCCTCGGCAGGTAAAAACATTATCGCGCCATCGGCAGTTTCGTTGGCAATAATGTATTTATCGGCAATATCGTTAATGTGCTTTTTAATATCCAGCTTAAACTGGCGCTGCGCCAGCTTGCGCTCTTCCGGACCAAATTGCGGATCGGTCATCTTTTTATAGCTTTCCAGCGGAAACTTGGCATCGATAACAATATTGCCGCTCGGCTTGGGTAAAAACAGTACACAATCGGCAATACGGCCGTTACTCAAAGTATGTTGCAAAGAAAAATGCTGTTCGGGCATCACATTACGGATCAGCGCGGTTAACTGCACTTCGCCAAAAGCACCGCGGGAGCGTTTATCAGCCAATACCTCCTGCAAGCTGACAACGTTAGTAGACAATTCGGTAATTTTTTTCTGGGCATCATCAATCAGCGCCAACCGCTTAACAATATCGGTAAAAGTTTGGTTGGTTTTTTCAAAGCCCTCGCTTAAACGGCGCTCTACCTGGCCGGCGATGTCTTTTAAGCGCAGATCAATGCTCTGCGTAAGTTGTTTAACTTGCTCTGCCAGCATAATTGCTTGCTGTTGCAAGTTTTTGCTCAGTTCAAAACGGGCTGATTGTTGGGTATCGGTTATTTTTTGCAGTACCTGCAGCAAATGCTCTTGCTGCTGTTGTTGTAAGTGCTGGCGTTGTAAATGCTGTTGCTCCAGCAACTGCTGCTGAAATTGTCCCTGCTGTTGCACCAGTTCAAGCTTATGCTGGGCCAGCTGCTCTGCCAGGCCAGTGCCCGGCGCACGGCGTAATAATAACAGCAGCACTAGCACGATATTCAGTGCCAACACAGCCGTTATCAGATAAATCCAGTGTTGTAATGTCATAAAACCCCTACTTTGGCCAAACCATTGCCGCTCATGTTACGTATAACAGGCAACTATACAACTTTATCAGCAGCACTATGAAAGAACTGGCATTATTTCCGCTAAACAGTTTTATCTTACCTGAGGGACGCATGCGCTTACGTGTGTTTGAGCGCCGCTATGTCCGTTTGGTCAGCGAGGCCAGTGTCGGTAAACGCGATTTTGCTCTGGCGCAAATTAACCCTTATGTCAGTAAGCAACATACTGATCGCATTCTGCCATTGGCAACACGGGTAAAAATTGAAGATTTTGAGCAGTTAGAAGATGGCTTGCTGGGCATCACCATTGCCGGTATTGAGCGGGTAAAAATTACCGAACGCTGGCAGGAGGCTGATCAGTTACACGTTGCAATGACAGAGCCTATGGAGAATTGGGCCACCACAGATGTAAATGCTGAATACACGCCGCTGATCAGGCAACTGCAAAAGCTACTACAAGAGTACCCGGCACTAAACCAACTTTACCCAACGCCTAAATATACTGACGCGGCCTGGCTGGCATCACGCTGGCTGGAGCTTATTCCGATGCAACCGGCACTTAAGCAAAAACTGGCGCAGGAAAACAGTCCGTCGCCTTGCCTGGACAGCTTACAAGCCTGGTTGTCGCATCAGGCCTGAGCATTGCGCACGCGCTGATAAGCAGCTTGTTCATCATCAGTAACTAATGCAACCAACTGCCAGTTACCTTGCTGTGATTGCAGTGTATATGAGGTATGGCAGGTAAACAGCACCTGATCGCCGTTACCATAGAAATACCAATACAGGCTGACAAACCTTAAGCTTTCTGACAGCCTAACCTGGCTTTGCAAGCGAAAGCTCACCCGGCTTACCCCTACCTGGCGGTATTGTTCAAACTGCTGTTCAAAATACTGCCGCAGGCTTTCAGGCTCGGAAAACATCATTTTGCTTTCGTCGGCTAATAACATGCACGGCAATGAGACTAACTCCAGCAAAGGCGACAACTGGTAATTGGAGTAGGC
Organism: Rheinheimera hassiensis; assembly: GCF_022436675.1. Classification (GTDB taxonomy): domain Bacteria; phylum Pseudomonadota; class Gammaproteobacteria; order Enterobacterales; family Alteromonadaceae; genus Alishewanella; species Alishewanella hassiensis. Next base: position 45,270 of record NZ_JAKUJZ010000003.1, read on the forward strand.
GTCGGCATAACACTGAAAAAACGGCTCAATATTTTGTGGCATTTAGCTAATCCCTAAATATTTATGCACCTGCACACTAAGCCGCCAGTTATGTTTTTTACACATTGCTATTGCCAGTTCTGTTGCCCGGCGCTGCTGACTGATCGGCTGCAGATAAATCAGCTTAGCTTTAGTGTCAGTATGTTGCAATAACTGCAACAGCTCATCTACATGTTTTTCCATCGCAACGGGGTGTTTAATCTCGTTGGCTCTGTCCAGCGCACTTTGCAAAACCTTGTAGCCACCAGCCATATTCACCTTGGGTGATACAGTAACCCAGGTTTGCGCTGGTGCTTGAATGGTAAAAGTACCACTGGTTTCAATTTGAGTACTGTAGCCATTGTGGTGTAGCAGTTCACACAAGGGGTTCAGATCGTACATGCATGGCTCACCACCGGTAATGACCACATGCTTCGCCTGGTAACCTTCTTTAGTAAACTGCGCCAGTAAATCCGCCGCGGTAACTTGTGCCCAGTGTTCTGTCTCAGCCGTTCTAATCACAATATCGCCCAACGGCATTGCCAGATCGTCTTTAATGTCCCAGGTGTGCTTAGTGTCGCACCAGCTGCATCCTACCGGGCAGCCCTGCAAACGGATAAAAATGGCTGCGGCGCCGGTAAAACTGCCCTCGCCCTGAATGGTTTCAAAAACCTCGTTAACTTTATACACTCTGTGCTTTGCCCTTTAGCCTGTGGCTGAATTACAGTACAATGCGCGCCCGGCTTCAGGGCCGGCAGCATTAATTGAAAATTTAAGCCGTATTATACAAGAGAGAGCCTGCTATGCCGAACAAAGTTGTGGTGATTTACTCCGGAGGGATGGATTCCTTCACCGTGTTACACAAAGCCGTGCAGGCCGGCCATGATGTATACGCGTTGTCTTTTAATTATGGTCAGCGCCATGTAAAAGAGCTGCAGTGTGCCGCACAGGTGTGTCAGGAGCTGGGTATCAAACATAAAATTGTGGATATCTCTGCTATTAACCAGCTTTTAGCCGGCTCGTCATTAACCGATGATATTGATATCCCCGAAGGCCATTACGCTGCTGATAATATGAAGTCTACCGTGGTACCCAACCGTAATATGATTTTACTGTCGCTGGCGGTAGGTTACGCGGTATCGCTGGGCGCATCGCAGGTATATTACGGTGCGCACTCGGGCGATCACTTTATTTACCCCGACTGCCGGCCGGAATTTGTGCAAAAAATGCATGATGTCTGCCAGATAGCCAACTATGAACCTATCGATATTATCAGCCCTTATCTGGCGCAAACCAAAATAGAAATCCTGGCCGATGGCCTGGCTATGGGGCTGGATTACAGCAAAACCTGGACCTGCTACAACGGCCGCGAAAAAGCCTGTGGTAAATGTGGTTCTTGTCAGGAGCGGTTAGAAGCCTTTACGCTGAATAAGGTTACCGATCCGCTGCCGTATGAGCAAAACCTGAGCTAATACCATATAACTGGTTATAACATATAGAAAAGCGGCCTTGTTGCCGCTTTTGTTGTCTCTATAATGGCGTAAAATTGAATTATGGCGCTATTTTATGTTGGCTTTCTGGTTTGCAATTCCGTTTTGGCAAAGAGTGCTGGGAGCACTGTTACTGGGTGTCACTACTGGTGTACTACTGGGCGAAACAGCCACCGTCTTTAAACCGTTAGGCACCTTATTTATTAATGCCATTCGCATGCTGGTAGTACCGCTGGTATTTTTTGCCCTGATCAGCAGCGTTACCTCACTGGCCGACAGCGGTAAAATGCAGCGGCTGGCATTTAAAACCGTGGGGTTATTTTTACTGACTGCCTTTATTGCCAGTTTAATTGGCTTAACGGTAGGCTCGCTGATGAACTGGGGCGATACCGTACAATTAACTGCTGCAGAGATAAAACCGCGCGATATTCCACCGGTAGCCGATGTACTGACCAACCTTATCCCTACCAATCCGCTGGCCGCGATGGTAAACGGTAATATTCTGCAAATTATCGTCTTTGCTGCCTTAGTGGGCATCGCCATTAATAAAATTGGCGAAAAAGCCGCGCCGATGAAAAAAGTGCTGCTGTCCGGTGCCGATATTATGTATCAGATCACCCGTATGGTGCTGGAGTTAACCCCGCTTGGCGTATTTGGTTTAATGGCCTGGGTAGTGGGTAATTATGGCCTGGACACTTTGTTACCGCTGGGCAAATTTATTCTGGCTATTTATCTGGCCTGTATTATCCATATTGTATTTACCTATGGCGGCCTGGTTAAGCTGTTTGGTGGTATGCGCGTACGTGACTACTTTAAAGCCATTTTACCGGCACAGCTGGTAGCCTACAGCAGCGCCAGCAGTTACGGCTCGCTGCCGGTAAGCCACAAAGTGGTAACAGAAAACTTAGGTGTATCAAAAGATTATGCCAGCTTTGTGCTGCCTCTGGGTGCCACCATTAATATGGACGGCTGTGGCGGCATTTACCCGGCCATTGCAGCCATTTTTATTGCCCATCTGTATGGCATAGACCTTACAACAGTCGATTATTTGCTGATTGCCGGCACCGCGACATTAGCGTCTGTTGGCACCGCCGGTGTACCGGGTACCGCTATGGTTATGCTAACAGTAACCTTAAGTGTGGTGGGTTTACCCATTGAGGGTATTGCCTTTATTGCTGCGATAGACAGGATTATCGATATGATGCGCACCGCCACCAATGTAACAGGCGATACCATGGTGGCACTGGTGATTGGCCGCTCAGAAGGTTTGGTACACACTCCTGCAAAGCCGGCACAACACAATACTGCAGTAGCATCATAAAAGACGCTACTGCAGTGCTTATTACGCGGCGCTAAACAGGCTTTGGTGCAGCTGTTTTACCACTGCCGGGGCATCGGCATCCTGCACTAAAAAGCACAGGTTATGCTTAGACGCCCCATGGCAGATCAGCCGCATATTAATACGCTCCAACGTATTAAATAAATCGCCGGTCACCCCTTTACTACTGTGCAGATGGTTGCCAATCACAGCAATCAGGCTTAACCCCTGCTCCACAGTCACTTCACAAAAACTGCGCAGCTCTGCCAGTGCCGGCTCTACCGACGCACTAAATGCACTGCTCATACCGCCTTCATCCAGCGTCAGCGCCACGCTGATTTCAGAAGTTGTCACTAAATCGACCGAAATCTGATGGCGGCTTAAAATATCAAACACCCGGGTTAAAAAACCTGCCGCGTGCAACATGGCCGGGCTTTTAACGGTGATCAGCGTTTGTGCTTTTCGAAGTGCAATCGCACGATAAGGCGGACGATCTTTTACCTCTTTGGCTATCCAGGTGCCGCCGGCTTGTGGTTCGCGGCTGGAGCCGACAAACACACCGATATTACGCCGCATCGCAGGTATCAGCGTTGCAGGGTGCAAGACTTTGGCACCAAAGGTGGCCATTTCGGCGGCTTCATCAAAGCTGATTTCTTTAATGCAGCGTGCCTGATCAGTTAGGCGCGGATCAGTGGTAAAAATACCGACTACGTCGGTCCATATTTGTACCACCGCTGCATTTAAGGCTTCACCCAATAAAGCTGCACTATAATCGGAACCGCCCCGGCCAAGCGTGGTGGTCTGGCCGATATCATCAGCACCAATAAAGCCCTGGGTAACGACCACGTTATCTGCCAGCAAGGGCTGTAACTGAATTGCACACAACTCACTGATTTGGGTAATTTGTGGCTCACCTTTACCAAAGCGGCTGTCGGTGCGCATTACCCGGCGGGCATCAAAGCATAAACCTGCAGCGCCACGCTCACGCAGCACCTGAGCAAACAGCACTGAGCTTAAGCGCTCACCGAAAGATTGAATTTCATCTTTATGTGCGCCGCTGTATACCGCGCCGCCCTGCTCTATCAGCTCTTTTAGTGCTGATAGCAGCTGGTCAATATCGGCAGCTACTGCATCGGGCTGCTGCAAACGGTTTAATACCGCCAACGTAATACGCTCAATGCCCTGATAGCAGGCATAGCGCTCGGTAACATCGGTATGTTTGGTAATATCGACAAGCAGGTTGGTTACGCCGGAACTGGCGCTAACTACCACTAAACGGATAGCGGGTTCAGCAAGAATAATGTCAGCGCAACGCGACATAGCATCGAAGTCTGCGACGCTGGTGCCGCCGAATTTTGCAACAATAAGTTTGGACAAGGGTGCCTCTCCTTATAAAACATAATAAGCAGAGCATGGCATTTGCTAACAGCAAAACGAGAATGGCACAGATTGCTTCTGTAATTTCTGTAAACTGTAGTTAACAAAGGCCAGAAGCTCTCCACCGAAATTCAGGTGACAGTCGCAAGGATTCAGCCTTAACGACCGAAAAGTGCAGCTCTATAACTGCGCTTTTCTCGGCGTTAGTCCCCCTTATTCAAGCTACGATGTATAGACATCTGTCCTGAACTACCTGGCTAACGCGCCTCTTCTGGTCTATCAGATATGATTGACGGGCGACACCTTACCTTGTTTTGCCTGAACAGGCAATAGCCTTTTAGCCGTCTAAAAAATAGTTACTCAGGTAACGCCCGCCGTCGTCTCTGCCAGCGCTTATAACTACGCGCTATGGTAGCGGTTTAAACTGAACAAATCCTTAGCCGCAGTGAAATAAAGCAGTAAAATAATTTAGTGCAGCCGGTTAATTTTGCGCAACTGCGCCACAAATTCATCCATATCTGTTTCTGATTTCGCATCACTGTGCCATTTGTTATGAAAACCCAAGGTTATCTGCACCTTGCCATTGCTAAAATACACCTCGTAACCATCAAAGCCAGAATTTACCGTAATCCCTTCCAGCTCAAAACCTGCGCCAAGCTCGTTGTTAATCGCTTTGCCGTGTTTTTCAACTTTACTAAACACGCTGAATAAAAATTTAGCATCCAGTTCATTTTGCATCTTTTTTTGCTCCAGTTTCAGTTGGCTTAAGCGTAACACCAGTTTGCAGCGAATACGCACAAAGGTTATAGTCCGGCGGTGTTATAAGGAGAAATATATGCACAAGACACTGATTACAAGCGCTATTGCCCTGACATTTTCTGCCGCTATTTCAGCGAATATAGTTCAGCCGGCGCCACAGGTATCCATAACCAGCCACGATGCTTACTTCGACAACCTGCGCGCGCACTGTGGTAAAGCCTATGAAGGCAAAGTCAGCATTGATAATCCGCAAAGTGGTGGCTTTGAAGGCCGTTTAGTTATGCATGTGCGTAATTGTACAGACACTCAATTACAAATTCCGTTTCATGTCGGAGGTGATCACTCCCGCACCTGGATTATTACCAAAACCGGCTCAGGCCTGAGTTTAAAGCACGATCACCGTAAAAAAAACGGCAGCCACGATGTCTCTACCATGTACGGCGGCCATACCACAGATGCCGGCTGGGCGAATGTGCAGAGCTTTCCGGCCGATCAATATTCAAAAGAGCTGTTCTCACGTTTAGGTAACCCGCAGTCAAATACCAATATCTGGCAAATGTATATTTACCCGCAAACCTTTAGCTACCGCCTGATCCGCGAAGGCCGCGAGTTCCGGGTTGATTTTGATTTAACCAAACCGGTCGCTCTGCCGCCAACACCATGGGGGTATAAAGACTAATCCCCCGGTACAGTCGACAGGTAAACTGGTCGCCTGATGTCAGTTACGCTAAGATAAACTGATTTTGCTCAACTGTCGCAGCCACTGCGCGTCAGTTAACAAAACAGACAACAATAAAAAACCACGGAGCCACTATGATTACCCTTTCCCGCTTTAGCGCGTTTGCCACTGCGCTGACAGCCATGGCAGTATTAACGGCTTGCTCAGAGCAACCAGCCAACGAAAAACCAGCAGAAGTTAACCCCACAGTCGTAAGCGAAACTGCAGCTAAAAGCAGCGAATTACAGTTTACTGAAGTCAACCCACGCTTAGGCGAATACATTAAAACGCTATCAGCAGACGAGTTTCAGGGCCGTGCGCCAGCAACAAAAGGCGAAGAGTTAACCGTTGCCTTTTTAGAAGACAATTTTCGCCGCATCGGTTTAAAACCTATCGATGGCGACAGCTATAAGCAACCGGTATCGCTGGTACAAATTGACCCGGTTCAGGTATCAGCCATGACACTAAAGGGCGATAAGTTACCGGCGCAGTTTAACTACCGTGACGATATGACAGCCTGGACAACCCAGGTGACCGGACAGGTTGAAGTAACCGACAGTGAAATGGTGTTTGTTGGCTACGGCATAGTGGCACCGGAATACGGCTGGAACGACTACGAAGGCCTGGACGTAAAAGGCAAAACCGTGGTGATGTTTGTTAACGATCCAGGCTTTGCCACCCAGGACCCGGCATTATTTAACGGCAATGCCATGACTTACTACGGCCGCTGGACCTACAAATTTGAAGAAGCCGCCCGCCAGGGTGCCGCTATGGCATTGATTATTCATGAGACCGCACCGGCCAGCTACGGTTGGGGCGTAGTAGCTCATGGTTCACCGATTAAATTCGATTTAATCAACGAAAACAAAAATATGGACCGCGCCAAAGTAGAAGGCTGGGTAACTACTGAAGCCGCCGAAAAGCTGTTTGCTAATATAGGCACCGATTTAGCTACTATGCACAAAAATGCCCTGCAAAAAGATTTTGCACCGGTCGCACTTAATGCCACAGCGTCAGTCAGTGTAAAAAACAACCTGCGCGAACTGGTATCCAGCAACGTAGTGGGTTATATCGAAGGCAGCAAATATCCGGATGAATATGTGCTGTATATGGCGCATTGGGATCACCTGGGCATGGACTTTTCTAACCCGACAAACAAAGTATTTAACGGCGCCCAGGATAACGCATCCGGCACCGGCGGCTTACTGGCACTGGCAGAGTATTTCACCCAGCAACCTAAGCCAGAGCGCTCAGTGGTATTTGTCGCGGTAACAGCAGAAGAGCGCGGTTTGTTAGGTTCAGCCTGGTATGCGGCCAACCCGGTATTCCCACTGGAAAAAACTGTCGTCGGCATTAACATGGACGTAATGAATGTGTATGGCCCGATGAAAGATATGGTGATTGTTGGTCTGGGTAATAATAACGCTGAAGATATTCTTATTAAGTACACCGAGCAACAAGGCCGTTATGCCGTGCGTGAGCACAACCCTGAAGCCGGTATTGCTTATCGCTCAGATCACTTTAATCTGTCGAAAAAAGGCGTGCCAATTCTTTATGCAAAAGGCGGTAACGACCACTTTGAAAATGGCGCAGAATGGGGTAAAGCTCAGCGTGCTGAATACAATACCTGTTGCTACCATAAGGTAAATGACGAGTGGAACGACGACTGGGATTTGCGTGGCGCACAGCAAGACTTATTCCTGTTTTATCAGGTTGGCAACGAGCTGGCTAACAGCCGCAACTGGCCAAACTGGAATCAGGGTAACGAATTTAAGGCAATACGCGATGCATCGGCTGATGCGCGTAAGTAAAAAAACCTTATGATAAGGGGCAGCCAAGGCTGCCCTTTTTTATTGCCACGGTTTTATACCACTGCTGCATAGAGATAACCTGGCCCAGCTGATATATTCATAATCTATTCAGTGAGTTCAGCTTACTGTCGGTTTACTTAAATAAAGGACCATACCCATGCGCTGGTGGCATAAAACGCTGCTTACAAGCTTAGTGCTAATGCTGCTGTTACTGGCTACGGGTTACTGGTACCTGCAAAAAACACTGGCGGCTTTGCCGGTGCAAAACCTGCATTATGAAGTCAAAGCTTTGTCGCTGCATCAACTGCAGTTAAGCCATGTCAGCTTTAACATCAGCTCTGCAGATGTTCATGTGCAATTGAATGACGTGACTGTTAGCTGGCTGTTTCCGGGCTGGTTTAGTCTGGCACTGGACCATGTTCAGCTGGGTAACGGCAATATTACCCTGACCACCTGGCCGCAAGCAGATACCAGCACTGCGGATACAGCAACGCCTGCTTTTAGCCTGCCAGAAAACTGGCAATTGCCGGCTATTTTGCCCGGCACTGTTTCGCTGCAACAGCTTGGTATCCACCTGCCCTGCGGCCAAAGCCGCTGCAGTTATCAGCTGCAGGCGGAACTGAGCATTGTGCAGCAAAAACTGCAGTACCAACTTACTGTTGCTGATGCTGCCAGTACCGACACATACAATGCCGATGCTGCCAACAGCGATATAACGCGGTTAAGCCTGAGCGGCGATTACCAGGCCATACAAAACCTCCCCCTGCTTAATGCCCAACTTACGCTGGATGACAGTGCCTGGCTTACACTCAGCCAGCAGCTCTCAGCCCAAGACGGCGTTAATGCCAGCGGCGAACTTAAGCTGGATATTGCCCCGCCCTCACCCTGGTTATTACAACAGTTTAAGCTGTGGCAAATTGAGTTGCCAGCCGATGCGTTAACGCAGTTTACCGCACCGGTAACGCTGCAGAGTAACTGGCAACTGGCATTACCGGAGCACCTTAGCCTGGCCAGCCTGAGTCAGCAAGCCAGCGGCACCTGGCAACTAAGTGCTAACCTGCCCACCCCGCTTAGCCTGCCGGGCATAGGCCAGCTGCAAGGCACGGTTGCCGCTAAGCTTGGCCTTGAACAAGGCGAATTAAGCCAATATCAGTTAAATAGCCAGTTAACCTTATTAAAACCACAGTTGTCCGGTGATTTGTTGCAGTTGGGCCTTAATGCCGACGCAGTGCATATTACAGTAAACGCCGATGGCAAAAACCAACCACAACTTAACGCCCTGCCACTGCAGATAGCCCTTACCAGCGAAGGCAAAACAGCGCTGGGCTTAACCGGCAATGCCATACTTAACCTGACTCCGCCAATGAGCGCACAGCTGCAACAGGCAAGGTTAAGCCTGAAACAACAGCTATTTAACCCGGCGCCAGACACTAAACTGGGCGAGGTACAACTGAACAGTGAGTTTAACGCCTACTGGCTTGCCGACAGCTGGCAACTGGATGTACAACAGTTAACCGCCGACATCGCCACCCTAAGTGCGCCCAGTATCAGTGGCCGTAATATTAAGCTCAGTATCAGCCCCGGCCAGTTTAGTGGTGACAGCCGCTTTAATCAGGTTAAGCTGCACTCTGATATCAAGCTGAGTGCCAGCGAACTGGCGCATCCGCAGTTAAAGCCCCAAAGCTGGCAGTGGCAAAGCAAACTCAGTGGCGAGCTAAACAATTTGGTACTGGACGGCCATATAAGCAATGCTGCCAGCCTGGGGCTTACACATCAGCTAACGTACCAACATGATAAGCTTAAACTTAACTGGCAACTGGATGATATGTTTTTGCTGGCCGGTAACCCGCTGGCGGCAACCCTAACCGCCTGGCCTGCCTTGCTGGAGTTTAACCGCGGCCGTATTGCCAGTTCAGGTGAGTTAACCCTGTTACCGGCAGTCAGTGCCAGCGCAAAGGTAAATTTTTCGGGTGTCAGTGGTATTTATGATCGTAGCCTGTTTAAAGAGTTAACTGCCGCTCTGCAGCTAAAATACCAGGCCGATGCCGTGCAACTGGCCACAACTGATGCCACCGTAGCCGAAATTGAGCACGGCGTAGTTGTCGGGCCACTAAAACTGAATGCGCAATATAATGCTACTGCCGACGCCATTACCGCAGGTAAACTGGATATCCAGCAGCTACAACTGCTGGCAATGGGTGGGCAGGTGCAGGTGGAACCGGTATTGCTGGATTTATCGCTGGCAGAGCAGCAATTACTGCTGCAACTCAAACAAATTGATTTAACTCAGCTGCTACAGCAACATCCCACAACTGATCTTAGCGGTAATGGCAGGATCTCCGGCACTATTCCACTGCTGCTTGGGCGTAACGGTGCCAGCGTTAAAGATGGCAGCATTGCGGCAGAAAGCCCGGGGGGCAAGTTACAGTACCGTCCGCCAACGGCGCAATCTATGGCAGCAAGCAACCAGGGCATGAAAGTGGTGCTGGAGGCACTGGACGATTTTCATTATTCGGTGCTATCGAGCAATGTCAGCTATGATACCAGTGGTAAATTGTTGCTGGGGCTAACCCTGAAAGGACAAAATCCGGCGCTGGAAGCTGGCCGGGCGATAAACCTGAATATTAATCTGGAAGAAGATATACCGGCGCTGATCACCAGCCTGCAGCTTAGCAGCAAAATCAGCGATAAAATAAAGCAACGGGTGCAACAACGTTTACAACAGTCAGGCGCAAAACGCGCTAACGGAGTACAACCATGATACAACAACTCAGTGGAGCAGTCGTTCTGGCACTATTGCTGGGCGCCTGCACTCCCAAAGTGCAGGTGGCTTTGCCAGCCGAACCGATTAACATCAACCTGAATGTAAAAATTCAGCATGAGATTTATATTAAAGTCGACAAACAGCTGGATGAGTTATTCAGCGATGACAGTGGTTTATTCTAAGGAGCACATGATGAAACGGTTTAATAAACTAAAAATGCTACTGTTACCTGCACTGTTTGCTATCAGCCTGCCGGTATTGGCAATGAATTTACAACAAGCCATGTCAGCACTGGGCCAGGCCAAAACACAAGGTTTGGTTGGCGAGCAGGCTAACGGTTATTTAGGAGTGGTCAGCAACAGTGGCGATGCGGCCAATATTGTTAAACTGATTAACGACGCCCGCCGTGCTGAATATGCCAAACTGGCGCAACAAAACAACATAGCGGTAGCAGACGTAGAGGCAATGGCAGGCAAAAAAGCCCTTGAGCGCACCAGCGCCGGCCATTATATTTTGCTCGACGGTAACTGGATTAAAAAGCCCTGAGTCCCGGCCCAGTCAGCCTTGTATATTCCAAACCGGCATCTGTAGCTAAGATGCCGGTCCTTCCAAGTTATTGGCTATTGGCGCATAGGATTTATCTATGCCAATAAAACCTTACCTCTGTTTTTTTTGCTTGTTTTACGGCAGTTTTTACAGCGCCGGTGCGCAGGCACAGCCACAACAGTTTGACGCGCTGGTAAAACAAATAGAACGGGGTGAGCGGCCTTTTTTCAGTATTGCAGATTATCAACAAGCACTGCTTGAGCTTGAAACTGCCCTACCCGCTAATGACACCAAGCGTGGCAGTATGCTCGACCGTTTACGCTGCACTTTGGTTTACTTTGATAAACCAGAGCAAGGCATCAGCTTTAGTGATGAAAAACTCAGCCTGGCTAACACAAATCAGGATCACGAGGCATTAGCCGATTATTATGTTTGCCGCTATTACCTTTACAGCCAACTGGGGCAAACCCAACTGGCAGAACAAAACGCCCAGCTTAGCTACGAAGCGGCCAGCACCAGTGAAAACCCGCTGAGCATTGCCATTAGTTTAAGCTTACTGGGGGATATAGCCTCATATCGGGGCCGTTATGCCGATGCCATGCAGCACTATGTTAGCGCTTATCAATTGCAGCTTAGTCTGGGATACAAATCTTATATCAGCGACTTAGTGCTCGCCATAGCGGCAACTTACCGTCGTATGGGCTTGTATCAGGATGCGCTGGATTATCTGGCTCAGGCAGACCAGGAATTTACCGCGCCACAAGAGCAATTTCGTCTGGCGATGATCTTAAACGAGAAAGCGTTCTCTTATGCTGAGATGAACCAGCCGCAACAGGCACTGGAGCTGTTTGAGCAATCTTTACAGGCGTATAAACAGCTGAATGAACCCTTATGGCAAACCTACATTAAGGTAAATCTGGTGTGGGTGTATAACCTGCTGCAGCAATATGACAATGCACTGGCCTACAACCAACAAGCGCTCGATGAGCTTAATAGCAGCACAGTGCCGGATCAGTCGTCGCTTGCTACCTACAAAGGGCTGTTAGCGCTGTACCACGGCGAAACGCTTATTGCACTGCAACAACCCGAAGATGCATTGCATCAGGTTACGCTGGCCGAACAGCACCTGAGCATTGATGACAACCCACGCTACCGGCTGATGCTGTACAAGGTAAAAGCGGAAGCTCTGGCAGCCACTGGTGACATGCCAGCGGCTTACCAAATGTTGCAACACTACCTCAGCAGTAATCAGCAACAACAGCAACAGGCCAAAGAGCAGCAAAGTAATTTGCTGCGCATTCAGTTTGACTCAGCCCGTCAGCAAGAGCGCAACCAGCAACTGGCGGCAGAAAAAACGCTGATGCAACAGCATGTCAGCACCTTACAGCTGGCCCAGCGCTGGCAATATGCCGCGTTAAGCTTAATTGCGCTATTGTTGCTGATTTTGTTTGCTGCTGCCCTGTCGCTAAAACGGCGCAACCGCAGGTTGCATAATCTCGCCATGACAGATGAACTAACCGGCATTGCCAACCGGCGGCGCATTATGTTGCTGGCCGAGCAAGAGCGGGTAAAAGCGCTGGATACCACCCTGCCTCTGAGCTTTTTAATTCTCGACCTGGATCATTTTAAACAGGTAAATGACCGTTACGGCCACGAAGCTGGCGATTTAGCCCTGCAGCAATTCAGTGTTACGGTCAGCAGTTTATTGCGGGAACAAGACCACTTTGGCCGCACCGGTGGCGAAGAGTTTTTAATCGTGCTGCCCGACACCGAACTGACACAAGCAGAAGTAATAGCCGAACGTTTGCGCCATGCGGTAGCGGCCATTAGCATAAGTGACAGCAAAAAGCCGTTTTCTATTACCTGCAGTTTAGGTATTGCGCAAAACCGGGCTGACGAAGCACTAAACATTACTCTTGGCCGCGCCGATGATGCGCTGTATCAGGCCAAAGCTGACGGCCGTAACAAATCATCAACGGGCCAGTAAGTATCAATAATCAGGTATAAAAAAACGGCGCTTAATCACAAGCGCCGTTTTTAAATTAAAACTTTATGCTGTTGCAGTGCGTTTATTATGCGCCATTACCAGCCCTATCAAACACATTACCGCAATCACTATACCTATCGGCTTACTGTATGTCGCAGGTAAATTCAAACCAATACCCGCTGTAGCAATATAAGCCACCGTTATAGCAGTACCAATGACAGCCGGAATGCTGGCAATCCAGTGGAATGTGCCTCTGTCAAACAGGTATTTTGTAGCCAACCACAATACGCTGGTTGATAACAGCATGTTAGAAAACGCGAAATAACGCCAGATCAACGAGAAATCCAGGAACGTCATTAAATAGGCAACGCCCAGTATCGGTACCGCCAACGCAAGTCTGTGCAGGGTTGTTTGCGAAATTTTAAACGCATCCATAATGGTTAGACGCAAAGAACGGAACGCCGTGTCACCAGAGGTAATCGGAAAAATAGCCACTGCAAGAATAGCCATAACACCACCGAAAATACCAAGATAGCTGGTCGCAATATGGTTAACCACTAAACCCGGCCCACCTTGAGCCAGCATAGTTTTTAATTCAACATAACCGCCAGGGAATGCAGCAATACCGGCCAAGGCCCAAACACAGGCCACAATACCTTCACACATCATTGCACCGTAAAAAACTGGACGGGCATATTTTTCATTTGTCAGGCAACGGGCAATCATAGGCGATTGTGTGGAGTGGAAACCACTTATAGCGCCACAGGTAATGGTTAAAAACAACAATGGCCAAACTGGCAAACCATCTGGATTTGGCGCTAAAAAGTCATGATCATGATGGCCATCAAAGTAAGCAAAAATGTCGTTCACCTGCGGCAGATGCGGAGCCTCCATCAGCAACGCAACCGCAATTAATGTGGTCATAACAATCATCAGCAAACCAAATGCCGGATACAGCTTAGTGATAATTTTATTAATCGGTAGCAGCGTGGCTAAAAAATAATACGCCAGTATTGCCAGCACCCAAAACGTATTGCCAGCCAAAAAAGTGCCTTCAAAATAAGACAAATTACTCAATAACCCGGCCGGGCTCATAATAAACACCACACCAACAAAAAACAGCAGCATCGCGGTAAATACCAACATGACGCCTTTAAATATTACGTTGTAATATTTGCCTGCAATCTCTGGTAAGCTTTTGCCGTCTTCTTTCAGACTCATCACACCGGAAAAATAATCGTGTACCGCACCACCAACAATATTACCAATGACTATCCAGACCAGTGCCACAGGGCCGTACAACGCGCCCAAAATAGGCCCGAAAATTGGACCAACACCGGCAACATTTAGAAACTGGATTAAAAACGCCTTAAAGGGACTGACTGCAACATAGTCCACACCATCATTTAGACGTTCTTGAGGCGTCTTGATATTAGGGTCTATACCCGCTTGTTTTTCAACAAAGGGGCTGTAGAACTTATAGCCGACAAGGAGTATGGCTATGCAGGCAAAGAAAATCAGCATTATAAAATTCCTTATTACTTCAGGTATTTAGGTAAATTAACTAGGATACTTGGTTGGCGCTTATTTTATGATCCGGCAGAATAGCACGGTATTTCCTCACTGAATACTAGCCTATAGTCGCAGATGCGGCACTGCGACATTGAACGGCAGATGCGCTTAACCCGAAAATAAAAAGGTGCATTGCTGATGAACAACAAACTGGCCGCTAGCGCGGCCAGAAGAGCGGTTTTACCTATTGGCTCAGGGAAGGCTCATATGTGTTATGTGAATTTAAACCGCGTGTGCTAACCATTTACAAGGCTCTAGACTCATTTCGGTAAACTTTGCTGTAAACGATGATTCTGAAGGACTACATGCATAAACGCCAAAACTCACCGCATTTTGCGCCGCTAACGGTGGATTACATTTACCCATTTCTATCGTAGTCTCTCCCAGCTGATGCAAGTGAAATATCCGCATTTGCTTGAAAACTTGGCCATCAAACGATGACTCGATGAGGAAATCTGGACCTCGACGATTTAAACGATACCAAATTTCTTTGGGGAGCGAGATGTCAGAGGTTGCCCAGTCTGAGTAACCTAAATTTGTAACCACACTACCGAGTCTGGAAAACTCTTGGTTTTCATACTCTATGGAAGCTTTGAACCAATTTTCATTATCTAGGTAAATGATCAATCCACATTGGTCAAACTGAGCTTGGTAAGCAAAACTTACCTTCGCTGTAAATGTGAAATTTTCTTCTGACTCGATTAATAATGCAGGGGCATTATCATTACGGAAACCGTAATAAGAGCGTTGCCAAAAATCTGTTTTCGGCCCCGTTGTTATCGACACTAATTCCGAAGTTACTTCACTAACTTTCGGCTCAAAAGTCCACTTTCCGACAGTAAAATTTACCATTACAAAATCTCTTTATTGTTTCCCGTAATCTGCTTATTTTCCTAAGTCCGTGCTTAACGGCAGTTTGCTATGCTCTACTGGTAAATAAGAGATAATGATCTCTGACGATTAGAGTCAAGAGTGAAACTATTCGCGTAATTTACTAGGTCATTTTCCTTAGGTTGCTCAAAATTATTTTCCAACATGGAAACTAAAGCTATTTTATTTGAGTCCATACTCAGCTCCCTCAAAAGTACATTTAGTTCGCTAAATTTCAGCTTTTTGGATAAAACATGTTTGTATTTTTGCACATAACCCAACTTACCTGAATCAAGCGAAAATGTTTTAAATTGATACAGGAACTCTGAAAATTCTAATTTTCTTACCTCTTTCCCAGTAGGCGAGCTACTTTCAGATACAGACGAGCCTGACACTAAAAGCTCTACAGGCTCAGGGATACTTGTTATAAGCCGACTACTACTCAATATTGACAACTTGATATTTTGCTCCAAAACCATTGTCATGCCGCATTTCTCGAAGTGTTAATACCACGTCGTTTAAATCCTGTTTTAACAAATCGTGTCGTCCATAAATTACTTTAAATGACGCGCTAGGTTCAGTGCCCGTGATGACTTTTTTAACATTCGCTTTAAACAAATAGAATGTAGACCAAGTCGAGCAATCGTTTTCACCAATGCATAATTTTCCTGATTCCTTTTGGGTATCTAAAAGGAACTCTAGATCAGCTTGCACTTTGATTTCGTTTGCTGCGAATACAAAGCAAGGTAAAAGCAAAAAAGTGAAGATTAATAAGTTTTTCATAAAGGCTTATAACGCCGAGCTAAGCGGCAGTTTTTAAGTTGTAGTTTTGTGGAATATTTTTGCGCAGCAAAACCACAAAACTGCGACTTAAAAACTGTCCAGCCACGAAGTGGCGGTGCTTGAGCGACTTGTTATGCATGGCTCGCGAATTAAAACCTTCCTATATCAATTTTAAGTCTTCCAGCATGGTATGCTCTGTGGCACTCTGGGCATAGAGTAATGATATTATCTGTTGATGCACTACCATTTTCAGAGAAAAGTATTATGTGGTGCCCATGATTTTTTTGGTCAACTTTGTTGCAAAAAAAACACATGTACGCATCAAGCTCCTTTCCTTCTTTCTGGGCTTTTTGGTGATCACTCGATCTTTTTTGGCTCATTTGAAATACTCGTTTGATTCAATTTGAGAGCTTCAGCTATTTTTTGTGGCATTTCGCTCTTAGTTCCTTTTGCAAATGTACCTCTGGCATTTGGTGCGACGGCACTTTTTAAATCAATTGCCCCCTTCAAAAGCTCATCTGCTTGTTGCGGAGTAACATTATCAAACTTAACCCAAAGTACATGACTTTCCGCTTGAACTGGTTCTCGATTGTTTTTTGGGCATGTCTTGGCATTGTGCCCATCTTCTTTACAAATTGAACAGGACATAGAGCATTCTCAAAATGAGCCAACTTCAAAGTTACTATCATCGTCTGCAATTGATGCCTTGACCGACTTTCCAGATTTAAAAGTTATCAAAACCGATCTCTCGTCAATCCGAGGGATTTGGTTTTCATCATAAGTTAGGGTGAATATTTCAAGATCACCACTTTTTTTCTTAATGGCGATTTTATTTTCGTAAAATCCAATTGCTTCATCACCTTGTTCAAGGATCTCAATCTTTACTTTCATAACGTTTATTCCATATAAAATTTTGGCAAATGTATTTGGCAGAACGATAGCGCATAACGCCTTGCTCACCGGAAAATTGCGAGCCCAGCGAGTAATTTATCCGTGTGCAGCGAATTGTTAGATTTACCACCCATCTATACCTCGTATTTCAAGATGACGTTTTCAACCAAATCGATAATGAAATCAGTTGCTTTGACATCAGATATCGTAACATTTGATGGGTGTGCATAAGAGTTCCTTATTCCTAACTTCACATCTAATATTTTCCGGACATCATTGGATATAATGCCTGCTGACCTAGTAAGCTCAATAAACTTGCCTTCTGGGATTTCTGAAAAGTCATCGACTTTTGAAATTTTTGTGACTTTGATCCTTTTGTCATTGTTTTTAGACAAGGCACCATCAAATGCAGTCCGCTCATATTTAAAAATATAATCATAAAGATGGTTTATAGTCAGAATCCATACCATGACAACCGAGGCTCTCCGCGCTCCAATTTCGTAGCAATCAATAGCCTCTTGTAGAAATGCACGTTTATGCTGACTCGAAACTTTGGAGAGAAGCCCCCTAAGTAGATGGCTTGTCTCTTGACGAGCAGGGCCAACATGCAATGTCTTTTGTATTTCTAACTCCATTCCCCTTTCAAGTTGGTAGCCAACTTTCGTTTTCAGAAATTTTGGTGAAGAGCTTTTTGATCTTTTCGAGTTCTTAGACAAATAGGCTGAAATATTTGAGTACTTTTGAATTCGCACAAGTTCAAAACACCTCTCAACTCCTGCAGCAGTGGCAGACCCCTCATTGATGATTACTGTTATAAAATATACAAAATACTCAATTAGTGTGGCTGGTTTCTGTTCCGTTATACTCGGAATTTGTTGAACAAATTCGTCGAGATCATCTTTCACTGCTCATCCCCTTGCTTTTTTAAATCATGCTCCAAGTGATTCATGCCAGGAACGGTAACTTTTATATCCTCTCCTTTGCTCGTATCAAGCCAACCTTTGTGCTTGGATGTATCCCAAAGTGACTGTTGAAGGGCACTAGGTACTTTAACTCCAACATCTCGGTAACATGTAAAAATATGATCGATAGTTATATTCTGAAGGTTGAGCCTGTGTTGTAGGTAATATACAAATATAAGATTTCGCTCATAGTTGCTTGATATCTTATATTGACTGAAGAAATCTTTGAGTCTTTCTGCCCCGCCGACGCCAGACAGATCTAAGTCGTTAACCATTTTTCCAGATGAGCTTCCACCACTTGCCTTTTTCTTCCGCCCAGTGAGTACCTTCTTGGCAGTTTCGGGCGCTGGGGGCGGAACTTCATGAGCCTCTCTCTTCACACCTTGCCCTGTCTTTTGGGGCGGAGAGAGTAAGCGATCCTTGAAATCATCGTAGACCGATTTAACAAAAGCAGAATCGCCTTCCGCTTCTACTATTCCTTGAACAAGGTCAATTCTTATTTTTGTATTTTCCATGACTCTCTCCTTATTTGAGTGAAAATCTAACGCTCAAAGCAGCTGCGCGGTACGCGTCAGATGCCTTTGCTTGTTAGCTGTGCTTTTCTTTGTTGAACATTTTAGGGATTCTAACTGCAGCAATAAATGCAAAAACAAATACTACTGCAACATATGCAAACCAAGATATTTGGTACAAACCCAATAAATTACTTAGTGCGTGAGACATGAAAAATACCAAGGTTGCAGAGAAGGCCAAATGTTTTATAGCGAGTGACTCTTTAATTTTGAGTTGCCCAAGATAGAAACCGACACCACCTATTAAACCTGCGACTAGAACGTTTATGCCAATATTTAGAACGCTAATATCTACGCCAGATTTATGCACCGAGTAATAACGAAGAATAAAACCAAATATAACCAAAAATGCAGTAAATATGCTTGATTGTTTAATAGTGCTCAATGGAACTCCTTGTACAGCTAACAGCTTTATAGTTTGGAGCGTACACGCTTTCACGCTGTGTAAACTCCCTTCTATCTTTTGTAAATAAAATCAAGCTATCCAATAACATCACGTAAAGCAACAGATTTTTTATTGAGCAGGATGCTTTTGCCTGGTGAAAGCGTGGTTTAAGTTTGCGATATACTTAACAACAATAAATTCACCTGCAACTGCTTATTTATCCATGCAATTTATTTTAATTTACACGCCATACAACGCTTGCTGCAAAGCGTGAAACTCGTCTTTAAATGCCTGTTCTGCTTTGGCCGGAAAGGGATAGCCTGCCGGGCCGACAAAAACGAAATCAGTTTGGGCGGTCAGGTGATTGTCATTGCGAATGCGGTTATAGGCTTCTATCCAGGCGTCGTAGTGTTCTATCAGGCTAACGGCGTGCAGCATAAGATGCGCTGGGATCAGGTGGCCTTTGGCCAGTAACAAATCACGAATGGCGATATTGCCCTTTTGAATAACCTCGGCTTCTAAATGCAGGTTTTTATTATCCCAGCGCTGAAAGGCGCGCTTGGTGCGCTCTAACTGCATTTGCATCGGGCCAAATAGCTCGGCCAGTGCTTGCTCTTTCCAGTTGCGGGTAGATTCAAACACCTTTAAGCCCTGGCTAAACTGGGCTTCTATCTGGGTTTCAATGGTTTTATTGCGCCGCAAAAACAGCACGCCCAGTAATGCAGTTACCACGCTGCTGCCAAGAAAACTGCCGATAATCACGTCCAGAAACTGTGCCATTTGTCAGCCGCCTGCTAGTTGTGGGTTTTAGCAATAAAGATAGCAGGCCGCTGTACGCTGCAGCGCAGATTTTAAGCTTTATCTTTTGCGCTACCCATTTAAGACCACAAAATACTTAAAATAATTAAGCCCATAATTGCAGACATAAACAATATGTTATACAACGAGCTGGTAAGCCAGAACTTCAACAGCGTTTTACCCCAGCCTTGCTGATAGTAAAATTTCTGGCTTAACAATAAATAAGTTGGGATCCAAATCAGGGTGGCCGTGGCCAGCCATTCAATGGGCTGCACCAGCCAGGGCCAGCTAACGGCAGCAAGTGCCTGCAGTGCCAGATACAACACTGAGAACTGCAGAATAAAACTGTGGCTGTGCAGTGCCACAATTAAGTGCTCGGTATAATACCGCTCTGAGCGGATATACAGCAGCTTAAGCAGTAGCGCAAATAACGGCAGCAGCACAAACATCATTTGCGGTGCCAGGCTGAAAAATTTATTTATCGCCAGTTTCGGGTTGGCCGTGATTGCATCCAGTTTGGTGTAAAAGATGTCTTTGTCGTCATCTGACAAAAACATCAGATCGTTATCAGTCGGCCCCTGTTTTTTTACGCCTTGATTAATGCCGCTGATCAGGCCGCTAATGCTTTCGGCCTGCTCTGCTGTGATGCCATCAGCAGCCAGCGGAGCGTTATCGTTGGGTATATTTACAGTGCCCACTGATTCAGGCATTAATTGAGCAAACAGTAAAAAAGCAATAATTGAAGTAAATAAATACAGCCGCAATGGCGGCACATAAGGTACGCGGTGGCCCTGTACATAACGGCGGCTTAAAAAGCCGGGCCGGAACCATAGCGGCACCAGTGTGCGCCAGACGCGGGTATCCCAGTTACTAAACTCACCGAAAAACTCTGTTACCACACCACTGACATTACGAATATAGCTTTTCTTCTCCTGGCCACACTGATGACAAAAATCACCTTGTAAGCTGGTGTGGCAGTTATCACACTGCCGGGCTGATAAATCCATTTTAGTCTCATGTTTTATTATTATCTGCATCACCGATTCTACGTTAAGCAATTGTTTTGGCAACTGTTGTCCGCAACTTTGCCGCGGACACTGCAAATGTCCGCGGACACTTATAAAAGCCATACCAAAAAAATAAATCATTAAAATTCAAACAGTTAAACTTTGGCACTAAAGCTGCTATATCACTACATTGCTAATAGGTAAGAGCACCGTAACGATGATCCAGGGTACAGAACAACAAGACAATATTATTCAGCGCCCGGCTAAAAGCGCACTGCGCCGTTTTCTCCCAGCCGTTGCCATCACCGGTACCACTTTGGTACTGGCGGTGGCGTTTTTTCAATCGGTTGGCGAAAGTGCCAGTTTAGTTTTACCACGCAGCCAAATGCAGTTTGCCAGCGTGCAACGCGGTGATTTAGTGCGCGACATCGCGGTGCAAGGCCGTATTGTGGCCGCCAATGCCCCTACCCTGTACAGCCAGGAAACCGGCCAGGTGCAGTTATTTAAACAGCCGGGCGAAGCCGTAACGCTGGGTGATTTACTGGCTACCATTACCAGCCCGGCTCTGCAAAACGATTTACAACAACAACAAGCCGTATTAGCCAGCATGCAAAGCGAAGCAGAACGTGCAGAGTTAGATGCGCGTGAACAACAGCTGGATATGGAGCAGATAATGAATGCCGCTCAGGTAAATTTACTGGCGGCCCGCCGCGAATTGCAGCGGGCCACCCAATCGATTGAACTTGGCGTCATTCGCAAACTGGATTTTGATATCGCCACCGATAATCTCACTAAAGCGGAATTGGAATTTGATCACGCCAAGCGCAAAGTTGAACTGGCAAAAGACAAACTTAGCTTTGAGCTCAGCTCACGAGAGCAGGATATTCACCGCCAGCAACTGGTGGTAAACGAGCTGGAGCGCAAAGTCACCGCATTAAATATTACTGCGCCGGTAACCGGCCAGCTGGGTAACTGGCTGGTTGAGCAACAAAGCCATGTGCTGCCAGGCCAGGCACTGTTAACCGTTATTGATTTAAGCCAATACGAGGCCGAACTTGCCGTACCGGAAAGCTACGCCCGCGATTTATTACCCGGCCAGCAGGTAGAAGTCGATTTAGGCAACCAACAGTTAAGCGGTGCCATTAGCTATATAGCGCCGGAAGTACGCAGCAATCAGGTAAGCGCAAGAGTGCGCTTTAGCCAGGCCGACAGCCGCCAACTGCGCCAGAGCCAGCGCTTAACCGCACGGGTCATACTGGAGCATAAAGAAAATGTGCTGAAAATTGCCCGTGGCGACTTTATCAGCTCAGGTGGCGGCCGCCAGGCTTATCAGGTGCTGAATAATCAAGCCATACGCAAGCCGGTTGAATTAGGTGCACTGTCGGTGCAGTGGGTAGAAATACTTAGTGGTGCCACCGAGGGCGAACAATGGGTCATTTCCAATTTAGCCGACTTTAAAGACCAGAACCGGGTAAACCTGAATTAACCATGCAACAAATCACATATAGGAATAACAAATGATAACGCTAACTAACTTAGGCAAAGTTTTTCGCACCGAATTAATTGAAACTCATGCCCTGCGTGAGGTTAACCTGCAGGTAAATGAAGGCGAGTTTGCCGCCCTTACCGGACCGTCTGGCTCGGGTAAGTCTACCCTGCTGAATATTTTAGGCACGCTGGAAAGCTTCGATAGCGGTGACTACCAGCTGGATGGCAAATCAGTAAAAGGGCTGTCAGATGCTGCGCTGTCCAAACTGCGCAATGAAAAGATAGGCTTTATCTTTCAAAGCTTTAATTTAATTAAAGACTTCAGTATTTACGATAATATCGAATTGCCACTGCGCTACCGCGGTTTAAATGCGGCAGCACGCAAGCAGCGTATTGAGCAGGCACTGGAGCTGGTTGGTCTGCATGCGCGGCGCGACTATCTGCCAGGCCAGCTGTCCGGTGGCCAGCAGCAACGGGTTGCCATCGCCCGCGCTATTGCCGGCGAACCTCGTATTTTACTGGCCGATGAACCCACCGGTAACCTGGATTCGTTAATGGCACGCCAGGTAATGGAGCTGCTGGAACAAATAAACCAGCAAGGCTGCACCATTTTAATGGTCACGCACGACCCGGATCAGGCGCGGCGCGCCGGGCGTAATATTCAGATCATCGACGGCCAGTTACACGACTCTACTATGTACGACCCACTGGCAGCGCAAAGCGCTTAAGGATCTGATAATGGAACAGTTTATTTACTACCTGAAAGTGAGCTTCAAAGGTATTAAGCGCGCACCGCTGCCTTATGCCTTAACCATTTTTATTCTAAGTGTTGGCTTGGGGGTGTTTTTCGCCAATGCTACCTTTTACTATCAGTTGAACTCGGATCCAATGCCACATAAAAGTGACAAATTATTTTTTCCGATGATGTTACTCGCACCATACACCTGCACCGATTGCAAACCACCCAGAGTGCTCAGTTACAGTAATATCGAAAAGCTCAGTCAGAGCGATATCCCATCAGCCAAAACCGCCATGTACAGCGCAGGTGGTTATATGCGGTTAAATGCTTCGCAGCCCGCGCTACCGGTGAGCATTCGTATTACCCAACGTGATTTTTTCAGCATGTTTGAAGTGCCGCTGCTGCATGGCACCATCTGGCCGGATAACAACGCCCGCCATGAAATTATTCTTAGCAAAGCTACCGCCGAAAAGCTGTTTGGCCGCACCGATGTAATAGGTGAAAAACTATTGCTGGATGACCGGCACTTAACCGTAACCGGCGTACTGGACGACTGGCAAATGTTGCCAAGGCTATATGATGCCAATAACCGCAATCATTTAAGCCCGGTTGAAGATGTTTATCTGCCGCTGGAAACCGGCTACGACATGAATTATCTGTCTAATACCCAGTCGCAAACCTTTGATCAAACAGACTACCGCCAGCTAAGCACTCAGGGCCGCACCGGCGCGCTGCACCAGTTGCAATATTGGGTGCAGTTGGATACCCCGGCGCAGCAACAGGCTTATCAGCAGTTTATGGCCAATTTAGTGCAGGACGAGAAAGCCGCGGGGCGTCACCCGTCTGAGGCCAATAATCAGCTGATACCAATGCGCAACATTGTTAATTACTTTGGCGGCGATAGTACTGATATTAAAGCGTTTGCTCTGGTAACTCTGCTGTTCTTACTGGTGTGTTTATTTAATGCCAGCCATTTATCCCTAAACCGCTATTTAGGTAACCAGTACGAATTTAGCCTGCGCCGAGCTCTGGGTGCCAGTCGTGCCCAGTTACAGTTGCAAATGCTGGCCGACGTTATACTGATGGCAGTATTTACTATCACTGGCGCGCTAATAACTGCTTACGGTGGTATTAAACTGATGAACCAGCTGTTGCCGAGTAACCGCCTGTTCTCCAGTTGGGATCTTACGCTGTTACTGAGTTTGCTAGGTATCGCTTTTGTCTGTAGTTATCTGGTAACACTTTACCCGTCGCTTCGTGCCTCTTTTGGTAATTTAAATCAGCAGCTTAAGGAGTAATCATCATGTCTTTTTATTTACTGTGCAAAGTGTTGTTTAGCCGTAAAGTGGTTACAGGCTTGTTACTGGTGCAATTGGCCATGACATTAGCGCTGCTGTTAAACAGTATTTTACTGGCGCAACAAACGCAGCAGCAATTAAATCAGCCAACCGGGTTAGATTTAAATAACACCCTGGTGGCACTGCTTAAGCCAACTACGGCTTCGTTACGGGTTTATCCGGCGCTGCAAGAGCTGTTAGACCGGCAATTAGCTGCAGTACAGGCATTACCCGGTGTTATCGCTGCGGCTTATGCCAATCAGTCGGCAATTTTGCAAGGCGGCAATAACGGTAATATCTATGATATAGAACAGGAAGAGCGGACTAATATCCCTACTGTCCCTATGTACTTTGTGTCAAAAGATTTTTTCAGTGTACTTAATGGCAAAGTGCTGCAAGGTGAGCTGCCACAACACTCAATATCGCTTGATGGCCCGGTTCAACCTGAAGTGGTGTTAACCAAAAGCCTGGCAGATAAACTGTTTTCTGGTGAAAGTGCCATAGGGCGGCAGAGTAGCCGTGGTCGGGTGGCTGCCGTTATCGACGATTTCTACGGCCAGCGCTACAGTGACCACGTAATGTACAATAGTGTGCAGGTGGCACCGCCTTATGGTGTTGACTGGGGCTACAGCATTATGTTGCGCACACAGCCTGAGCAAACCGAGGCGGTACGGCAGAAGTTAGCCGACGTGTTACGCGCCGTAGAACCTGATATAGAGATATTCCATGTCCGCACTTTGGCCGAACAGCATAAAGATCTGTATCGTAACGAATATGGTTTAGCCATGTTACTGGCTATTTTAAGTGCGTTAATGTTGCTGGTTACTATGGTCTCAAGCTATAGCAGCACCCATTTTCATGCTTTAAAACGTCAGCAGGAAATTGGCGTTAAACGTGCTTTAGGCGCCAGCAAAAACACCATCTTACTGGAGCTTCTAAGTGAGAACTGGCTCTGCACCGTTATCGGCGCAGTTTTCGGTATCGGTTTGGCTTTACTATTAAATCAGGCGTTGGCACAGGTCATTACTATTCCGCCATTGAGCTGGTGGTTACCGCTGGCAACCTGCGCTATCTTGTTGCTTTGTGTCACTGTAGCGACATGGTATCCTGCGGCTATTGCTACCCGGATATCCCCGGCCACTGCCACTAAAGCCTTATAAACTATGCTGAAATTATTGGTTATTGATGACAATCAGCCAATCTGTCAGGCCCTGCAAACGCTGTTTGCGTTGCAGGGTTATCAGGTGTTTTGTGCCCATACTCCCGAGCAGGCCTGGCAGTTGCTTGGCCAGCATAGCTTTAGCCAACACAGCATTGACTTAATCTTGCAGGATATGAATTTTAGCGCTGGCGAAATGCAGGGCGCTCAGGGCAAAGCGTTGTTTTACCAGCTGCGAGAGCAATATGCCGATATTCCTGTCGTACTGATGACCGCCTGGACCCAGTTAGAAATGGTGGTGGAACTGGTTAAAGCCGGTGCCACCGACTATATTGCCAAGCCCTGGGACGACCAGCGCCTGCTGCTTACCGTAGCTAATGCACTAAAACTAAAACAGCTGACACAGCAGCAACAGCGCGCAGAGCGTGAACGTAATGCCGCCTTTGCCGGTAAAGACCTGTGCGGCCTGGTGTTTGCCAGCAGCCAGATGCAGCAACTGCTGCAAATGACGCTGCAACTGGCACCGTCGTCGGCGGCGGTGCTGATTACCGGGCCGAATGGCGCCGGTAAAGAAGGCATAGCCAACGTATTGCATGCTAATTCTGCCCGTAAAGATAAGCCCTTTATTAAGGTGAATATGGGCGCCCTGCCCGCCGACTTAATGGAAGCCGAACTGTTTGGCGCCGAAGCCGGTGCCTATAGTGGCGCAACTAAAACCCGTATTGGCCGGTTTGAAGCCGCAGATGGCGGCAGTTTGTTTTTGGATGAAATTGGCAATTTGTCACTGGCCGGCCAGGCCAAGCTGCTGCGGGTGCTGCAAACCGGTGAGTTTGAACGCTTAGGCTCCAGCCAAACGCGCAAAGTAGATGTACGGCTAATCAGCGCAACTAATAGCGATTTAACCGCCGCTATTGCTCAGGGCCTGTTCCGCCAGGATTTATATTACCGCGTTAACGTGGTGCAACTGGCACTGCCTGCTTTAAGTGAGCGGCCGGATGACATCCTGCCACTGGCTCGTTATTTTCTAGCCGGTAAAAAAACCTTAAGTGCTGCTGCCGAACAGTTATTGCAACACTACCCCTGGCCCGGCAATGTGCGCGAGCTGCAAAACGTTTGCCAGCGTGCCTTGCTGCTAAGCAGCACTAATGATATTCAAAGCAACGATTTGGGTTTACCACAGTTTGCCCAGGCGGGTAAAAGAGCACTGGATGATATCGACCAGGCCCAACTGCAACAGGCGCTGCTACAAGCGGGGGGCGTAGTGTCGCGCGCAGCAAAACAGCTGGGCATCAGCCGCCAGGCGTTGTACCGGCGTATGGAGTACTACGGTATTGATGCGCCCTAAGCAGCGTTTTTATCTGCCAAGATTAGCAAAGTTAACCACCAATAGTCGGTTAAATGCGCTATGTGCAGCTATCGCCCTACTGTTGCTGGCAGTTCAGTACGCTTTTTTTGTTGCCAACGCCGTCGTCACCCTGGTGATATGCGTTGGCGTTGTGGTTTTGGCGCTGCTACTACGCTGGGTTTTAAAGCCGCTGCAACTGGAAATTCAGGCCCTTAACCTGCACGCGCAAAACCTGCAGGATGGCAGTTTTAACACCAGCGCTAATCAGCTCAGAGTACTTGAGCTCAGCAGCCTGGCTAGCAGCTTAAATGCCATGTCGGCTCAGCTGCGTACCGAGCGCGCCACCTTATATCAGCGCGAGTTACTGCTTGATACTGTATTACAAAGCAGCCCGACGGCGCTGCTGCTAACCGATGCCAGCGATACTGTATTAATGACTAACCCGGCGGCACGGCTGCTGCTTAACAGCGGTAAAGCCTTTGATGGCAGTAAGCTGTTTGCCGTTACCGGTATGCAGCCACAACTGGCTGCAGCCTTGCATAGCCGCCAACAAGGCCTGATCCGGTTGGAAAGCACCGAACAAGCCGTATGGCATTTATCTGTCAGCCAGTTTCAGCTTAACCAGAAGCAACACTGGCTGTATTTGCTAAAACCCCTTACCCGCGAAATTCAGCGCGAAGAGTTAAACGCCTGGAAAAAACTGCTAAGGGTAATAGGCCATGAACTGAATAATACGCTGGCGCCGCTATCGTCACTGGCATTTTCTGGCAGCCAGCTTGCACAGCAGCAACATAATACGGCGTTGGGGCAATTGTTTGACACCATCAGCGAGCGCTGCTTGCAGCTTAATCAGTTTGTGCAGGCCTATATTCAGTTTGCCAAATTGCCGCCGCCGCAATGGTGCGACATCAACTGGCCCAGGCTGATAAACCAGCTACAGGATCAATATGAGTTTGAACTGCAAGGTGAACTGCCAAACCAAAGCTGGCAGGCCGATCCGCAACAGTTAACCCAGTTACTGCTGAACTTGCTAAAAAATGCCCATGAAAGCGGCAGCAACCCAGAGCAAATTTCACTGCGGATAACACAAACGCCAGACAAGCTACTGCTGATATTGCAGGACAGCGGAGGCGGTATGACAGAACAGGTATTACAACATGCGCTGGTACCGTTTTATACCAGCAAACCCCAGGGCTCTGGTATTGGCCTGACATTATGCCGTGACATTGCCGAGGCACATGGCGGCAGCATCAGTTTGCGTAATCAGCCACCGGGGCTTGAAGTCACGGTGCAATTGGCAAAGCAAACACCCGCGGCGCTATAAGCTTTTTATTCCCACTGCACGGGAGTCTGCTTTTTCTGGGCTTTTTGCAGCATTTCCACTAACGGCATTGCCCGTACATTCAGGCTAATATAGGCTTTGCCAGTGTCGCTTTGCCCTTTATTAGCTTGTTCAGCTTCAGTTTGTGCTGCTTTTTCCTGCTCTGTTTCAGCTATCGCATTCAATCCCTGCTGCAGCTGCGCCAGTGCTGTTGCGACGTCTTCGGTAAATAATGCCGATGGAATTTTTTCGTCACGACCCATCAGTTTTAATAATTTAAGCGCCACATCTTTAAAGTAAATAAGATCGCCGCTGGCTTTGGATTTAAAGGTTACTATCATGCTCACTTTACCCCTGTGTTATAAGCCGCCGGGCTAATAATTGCCCGGCTGAACAATAACTGCAGCATAACGCTAAAACCGCTGCCAATGTTGAAATATATTTTGCTCTGGTGCAAAGCGGTAAACCAAGGTACCAGCAGTTATACAATACTGTGCTTAATAGCCTTAACCGGTTTATTTAAAAAATAATTTTGATCCAGCGCAAATTAAGCTTGCATAAAAAACGAGCGCTAATTAGAATGCGCTCGCTCGAAAGGCAAGTCTTCCGAAAGGAAGTACACGCAAAGCTTCAGGTCTAAGGGTTGTCAAGTAATGACATCTACGATAGCTGGGCTGCCGTCGCAAATGCGATGTTTATTCTGCTCTGTCAGAGTTACTCGACATGCTGCATGTCCTTTCGCGATAAGCACTTCAAATGACTGAAGCTGCTTAATTAAAGATTGTGAAATAACTCATTTTGGAGCACGACTATGAAAGCAAAATTAATCACCTTAGCTACTGTTATCGCCGCCACTTCATTTATCAGCACTCCAGTTGCAGCTAACGACCAGCTGGCACAATCAATTTGCTCTTACGTTGCAGCAGATAACAAAAACAACCTGCGTAAAACCTTAGCTGACAACCGTTTACGTTTACGTGCAGTATACGATGGTATCGTATGTGACGGTTTACCACTGGTTCGCCATGCTATCAAACACAATGCCGCTGACACTGCAGGCTTTATTCTTAGCCAGTTGCCAGGCAGCCTGGTTGCCGCTTCAGGTGACGCAGAGTGGGCTACAAGCAACGGTTTTGCTGCATCGCCAATTATCGCTTCTATCAAAGAGCGTAGCGCCAGCTAATAAGCTAATTCTTTTAAATAAAGGCGCCGGTTTGGCGCCTTTGTTTTTGCTGCAATGCTTGGCTTAGCGCCGGGCTTTGCTATAATCCGCTTTCAACCTGCCTGACGGGACGACCCGCCAGCGCATCTGTAACGGGGACGACCCCACCCGCTTTTGGTACTACCACTATGTCATGGTTTTTACTTTCTCTGGCAGGCCTGTTCGAAATTGGCTGGGCGCTTGGGCTTAAATACAGTGCTGGCTTTACTAAACTCTGGCCATCAGTATTTACATTAATAGCTATGCTGATCAGTATCAGCTTATTAGGCCTGGCTATGCGCCAGCTACCGGTGGGCACAGCCTACGCTGTTTGGACAGGTATCGGTGCTGTGGGTACCGTTATTGCCGGTATTATTTTGTTTAATGATCCGGTTAACCTGCCGCGGGTATTGAGTATTATGTTAATTCTGGCCGGAATCATTGGCTTAAAGCTAAGCTCTTAAAAGCAATCTGGTTAAAAACAGCCGCTGTCAGTGCAGCTGCAGCGGCTTTGTATCAGGCTTTTATATTAAAACAATGCTGTCGGACATGCTCTGCGATACCGACACCGGCCTCTGACATCGTTAAGTAGGTTTGATCAGCGCCGGCAGCAATAATATTGCGGGCTTCATCATCGTGCATACTGTGCGACACAATAAAGCCATTAAAACCAGCCTGGCGTAATTTTGTTGCGGCTATCATCTTGGCTTCAACATCATTCATGCTCAGGATCACGGCTTCTACACTGCCAAAATCCAGGCCTTGCCAAAATACCTGATCTTCTGCATCAGCATAGAAAATATTAATACCTTTTTTTTGATGCTCGGCAACTTTAGCCGGATCAGAATCCATGGCAATAATTGCGCGGCTGCTGGCTAAATAATTATACGCTGCAGTGCCGGTGCGCCCCATGCCCATAATCAGTACATCCGCATTACTTAATGACACCGGTTGCTCATCCGGATGATGAATATTACGTTCAAACTTCAGCAGCCGGTTACACAGCTTGTCATACAAGGGGTGCGCCAAACGATTTAACGGCGCGGAGATCACAAACGAA
The DNA here is from genome assembly GCF_022436675.1 of Rheinheimera hassiensis. Taxonomy (GTDB): domain Bacteria; phylum Pseudomonadota; class Gammaproteobacteria; order Enterobacterales; family Alteromonadaceae; genus Alishewanella; species Alishewanella hassiensis. Next base: position 75,548 of record NZ_JAKUJZ010000003.1, read on the forward strand.
ATAGCAACGGTAAGTGCCAAAGGAATAAGCCATTCGGGCAACACGACACTGGCGACTATCAGGCCAAACTCACTGTAATTGGTCAGGCTGATACTGGCTAAAAAAGCACTACGGGCGCGTAACTTGAACAGGATTAACAATAAGAAGAACAATATCGCTTTGACCGGTAACAATAATGACATGACACCGGCAAACAGCCAGGCATTTGCATCCGGCAGGCCATCAATACCAATTTGCAGGAAAAACCCCACCAGAAAAAACTCTTTAATACTCCAGAGCGATTTAGATAGCTCGCCAGCGCGCGCGTGTTTTGCCAGCATAGCGCCAAATACCAGCGCGCCAAGCTCAGAGCTTAGCCCCACCAGCTCAAAGCCCTGGCCACCAATTACCAGTGCCAATAGCAAGCCAAATAAAATCAGCAGGTCTTCATGGCCACTGGCATCAAGCAATTTATATAACACAGGGCGCAACAGCGGCAGAGCAAATACCAGCAGTGCCCAGGGCGATGGTATAGTGCCATTGGCCAGGCTCATAACCAGCAGTGCCAGTAAATCCTGCATGATCAGAATACCAATGGCAACGCGGCCATGAAAAGCGCGAATTTCACGCTTGCCTTCCAGTACCTTAGCCGCCAGTACAGTACTGGAAAATGCCAGCGCCACGGCCAGCATTAGCGCCTGATACCAGCTTACGTCAAAAATCAGCAGCACAGCCGGTAATGTAAGGACAATCGACAAGCAAAAATGCAGGATACTGCCACCCAGTACTTCAGGCTTGCCTAAACTGCGTACATTGAGCTTTAAACCTACGGTAAATAGCAGCAGCAACACACCCAGGTGCGCCACATGATGAATAATAGATGGCCCTTCTGATGGCAGGTTTAAATCAGAGGCCGTAGCAGAAATGACAAAACCAGCCAGCAAATAACCGACTAAAGGCGGCAGGCCGATGGCCCGTACCAGCAAACCCAGCGAAAATGCAAAGCCTATCCACACCGCTTCCAGCATCTGTTTATCCTTTTTATCCGGTGGTTAATATAGTAGCGTAATAACCAAGTTCACCTATTAATGTGGATCATGTCCGCGTTAAAAACTTGGCAGCCTGCCACTCTGCCTGCGTTATCGGGCTGGTTTCACCTTGTGGCACATTATGGCTGACAGCAAAATGTTTACGCTTGGCAACTTTTTGTAATATATCGATATTTTGCTCGTCTGTGCGCTTATTCCAGTCCACTATTTCACTGATGTGACGATAACAACCAACACATAACTTATCGCTGTTAAGCCGGCAACTGGCTACGCAGGGCGATTCAACCACATTTTACTCCTTGCTTTTATCTTTTGTTGTATGAGTTCTGACGCAAGGCCAGCATACAACGCTTAACTCTGCTACGGCTTTATGCCACTCTACAACAGAGAATAAAACTATGATAAGAAAATACAGGAACCTACCAATGAAACCAATAACCCCTTCGCTTATTGCACTTGCGCTAAGCAGTTTTTTTCTGCAGGCCGAAACAGACAGAGCACCGGATAAGGTACCGGCGTGGGACGTTAATGCACCGCAAGGTCAGTTTGAAACCGTTGATATTAACGTCTCACAAGGCAGTTGGATGAACGTGGCAGTGAGCCCGGATGGTAAAACCCTCGCCTTTGACTTACTTGGTGATATTTACACCATGCCCATCGGTGGAGGCAACGCCACACCGCTTACCAAAGACATTGGCTGGCAAATGCAGCCTACTTTTAGCCCTGATGGTAAACATATTGCCTATACCAGCGATGAAGGCGGTGGCGATAATATCTGGATCATGAATGCCGACGGCAGCGAGCCACGTGCTGTAACCAACGAGACATTCCGCCTGCTGAACAGCCCAGCCTGGAGCCCGGATGGCGAATTTATTGTTGCGCGTAAGCACTTTACTGCCAGCCGCTCGTTAGGTGCCGGTGAAATATGGCAGTACCATAAAACCGGCGGTAACGGCATTATGCTGACCGAAAGGGCCAATGATCAAAAAGACCTGGGCGAACCGGCATTTTCGCCAGATGGCAAATACATCTATTTCTCGCAGGATGACACACCAGGCAAAACCTTTCATTACAGCAAAGATTCTGAAAGCGGCATTTATGTGATCAAGCGCTTTGAGCGTGAAACCGGCAAATGGGAGGTGGTGCTGGACGGCGCCGGTGGCGCTATCCGCCCTACACCCTCACCGGATGGTAAATATCTGGCGTATATCCGCCGGGTAGATTTTCAAAGCACACTGTTTTTATATGATTTAACCAGCGGCGAACATATTAAGCTGTATGACGGCCTGGACCGTGATATGCAGGAAACCTGGGCCATTCACGGTGTGTATCCTACGCTTAGCTGGACACCCGATAATAAAGCATTGGTATTCTGGGCCGGTGGCGAGATTAAAAAGCTCAATATTGCCGATAAGCAAGCCACAACTATTGCGTTTAACGTAACAACCAGTAAGCAAATTCAAACTGCGGTGCGGGTGCAGCAGGATCTGGATAAAGATCAGTTCAATACCCAAATGCTGCGTTTTATTCAGGTGTCGCCAGACGGTAACCAGGCAGTATTTACCGCACTGGGGCATTTGTATATTACCGACGTGGCTAACCCGAAACCACGGCGCCTGACAAAACAAAGCACCGACTTTGAATACTACCCGCAGTTTTCCCGTGATGGTAAAGAGCTGGTGTATGTGAGCTGGAACGACAACGGCCAGGGTGCAGTGAATATTGTTAACCTGCGCAACGGCCGTATCAGTAAACTGACCGGCGAGCCTGGCAAGTATGTCGAACCGGTATTCAGCCCGGATGGTAAAACGGTAATATACCGCAAAACCGGTGCCGGCAGTTTACTGCCACGCCAATGGTCGTTAAATACCGGTTTATATAAAATCAGCAGCAAAGGCGGTACACCGGAGCTTATCAGCAGTAACGGCCGCGCGCCTATGTTTGGCGCCGACAATAACGCCGTTTATGCTATGGACTACGGTAGCTCGCCCAGCCTTATCCGCATTGATTTAACCAAACACACCCAACAAACACTGTACACTGCCAAATTCGGCACTGAATTTAAACTGTCGCCGGATGGTAAATACCTGGCATTTGCCGATCGTTTTAAAGTCTTTGTTACACCCTTTACTGAGCGTGGTAAAGCTATTGATATCAGCGGCACCGATAAGCAATTCCCGGTAAAACAACTGTCTGTGCGCGCCGGTGAATATATCAGTTGGAGCGGTAACAGCCGCCATATCTACTGGAGCCTGGGCCCGGAGCTGTATCATGCCAGCATTGAGGGCTTGTTTGATTTTGGTGATAAAACCGATTTTGCCGCTAAAAACGGCGTTAACCTGGGCTTTAGTGTACCGGCCGACATACCGCGAGGCAGTGTGGCTTTTGTTGGCGGCCAGGTGATCACCATGAACGGTGATGAAGTGATTCAGGACGGCGTAGTACTGGTTGAAAACAACAAAATTAAAGCCGTCGGTAAACGTAGTGATGTTGCTGTACCTACTGATGCAAAAGTATTTGATATCAGCGGTAAAACCATTATGCCGGGCCTGTTTGACGCCCATGCCCACAGCTCACAGGGCAGTAATCAGATAATACCGCAGCAAAACTGGCAGAACTATGCTTCACTTGCCTTTGGTGTTACCGCCATTCATGACCCGTCTAACGATACCCGCGAGGTGTTTGCCGCCAGCGAAATGCAGCGCTCCGGCATGATAGCCGGGCCGCGTATTTTTTCTACCGGCACTATTCTATACGGCGCAGAAGGTGCAGGTTACACCTCGCATATCGACAGCCTGGACGATGCTAAATTTCATTTAGAGCGCCTGCAAAAAGCCGGCGCTTTCAGTGTCAAAAGCTACAACCAGCCACGGCGTAACCAACGCCAGCAGGTTATTCAGGCTGCCCGCGAGCTAAATATGATGGTAGTGCCCGAAGGCGGCTCATTAATGCAGCATAACCTGACCATGATAGTCGATGGCCACACCACCGTTGAGCATGCGCTGCCGGCAGCAAAAGTGTATGACGACATTAAGCAATTGTGGCAGGCCAGCAAAACCGCCTATACCCCTACACTGGTAGTAGCTTATGGCGGTATTTGGGGGGAAAACTACTGGTACGATAAAACCGAAGTGTGGAAACACCCGAAAATGCGCAGCTACGTACCGATGGATCAGTTAGCACCACGCAGTATGCGCCGCCCTACCGCACCGGATAACCACTACAACCATTTTAATGTAGTAAAAACGGCCAAAGAGCTAAGCGATATCGGTGTAGTAGCCAATATCGGTGCTCATGGCCAGCGTGAAGGCTTAGGCGCGCACTGGGAAATATGGATGTTTGCCCAGGGTGGCATGAGCCCGCTGGAAGCGCTGAAAACCGCTACCATCAACCCGGCCAAAACTTTTGGTATGGACCATCAGTTAGGCTCACTGGAAGCCGGTAAACTGGCTGACTTAATTGTGATAGACGGCAACCCGCTCGAAGATATCCGCGTCAGCGATCGCGTAACCCACACCATGGTAAACGGCCGCTTATTTGATGCTAACAGCATGAACGAAATTGGCCTGCGCGAGCGTAAACGCCAGTTATTTGAGTTTGAACCACGTTAAAACATACAGCCCCGGCATAGGTCCGGGGCTTTTTGCTGCCACACAATAAGTAGTAACGATAACAACCTAACGTTTGAGCAGAAAATGGACCTGATTACGCAGTGCTTCGTTATCCTGAGTATCAAACGGCAATACCAGATCATCTTTGCCATTGCCGGTAAGGTCCATTACCTGCACTTTGCTGGCATCACGCGGTAAGTCCAGTTTTAACTTTTCACTGCGCCGGCTGAACAAGCGTGTATTATCATGCTGATATACCCGCAGTTGCTCGCGGCCATCGCCGACCAGCAATGATTTAAAGCCATCGCCGCTGAGGTTCGCTACCTGAAACAGCGGCATATCGTAGCGAAAGTTACCAATACTCACCTCAATGGTGGCTTGCTGGCGAAAATCGGCTTTGGCACTGTACTGGCGTTGCTCATTTAACAGATAAAAATCAATATCCAGATTAGCACTGCCGCGCAGCAATACCCGAACCAGAGTACCCACGCCAAAATGGGTGCTGGGAATATAAAAATCCTTGCGACCATCGCCGTTAAAATCATCAATCACCACATCTATCGGCGAGGTGTCGGTAGTAATACGGGTATCCGGCTCGGCGCTGAAGCTTAACCCCTGCTCAGTGGCAGTACCAAAGTGAATACGAAAACTGTTATTGCGCTCCAGTGCATCGGCCAGCTGCTCGCGGTTAATCACCAGATCAGCTATGCCATCACCATCAATGTCGGTGATATCACGCAGCGTGTCGATATTCTGGCCACTGTAACTACGCCCGGCATCGTTGCGCTGATCGGCTTCCTGCTCGGTAGACAACCCTACCGGCCAGTTCATTGCCACAGGCTCAGTAGCAAAACTGCCATCCAATTGCTGTAAAAATGCCTGGAACTTGCCCTGCCAGACAAACAATAAATCGGTTTTGCCGTCCATGTTTACATCAGCCAGATAGTGCTTACGCGGGCTGTAATCGGGGCTGGCACGCCAGCTTTGCACAAACGCCGGAATTTGCAGCGGATAGTGGGTAAAACTGCCATCAGCCTGCTGGCGGTATAAATGCGTGTGCTGAAAGTCCGCAATAATAAAATCACTTAAGCCAGAGCCAAGATCGACAACAAAATTGGCCTCGCGCAGCCGGTTTTGATCCAGCACCCGGTACAAGGACGTGCTGGTAACTAGCCGCTCAGCGGCCGTATTAGCGGCATTTAACCGGCTAATGCCACCCAGCCCGAGAAAGACCAGTTGTGGTTTACTGTCACCTGCCAGTAGGGCTTTGTTAAAAAACTGCGCGTCGTCCGGTATCGGCAACAACTGTACTTGATAATCGGTTAAATCTATTACCGACAACCAGCGGGCAAATTGGCTAAAACCTGACACCAGCAACTGCTGCCGCTCTGGCAAATGGATAATGCTGCCATTAGCAGGATGTTGCAGCGCAACCGTGACTTTATCTAACTGTGCCGATAATGCATCAACACAGGCAAAGCCTAAGGTAAACAGCAGCGCACTGACTTTTTTCATTATGTTTATCCCGGTTAAGACGTTAGGTGAATAAATAGTGTTACGTAACTTATTCTTATCCGGATGATAACGCAAAAAGCCGGTAAATACCGGCTTCAATTGTGTAACAAAATTTAGGACACCCTAACCTTAACGAGCGTTGGTGCTTTCGAAAATTTTATCTGCCGACGCCGCAACAAAACCGGTATACAGTAAACCGTTTGTCATTGGATAACGCCGGGCAAATTCATAAAAACAGCTTGGAATGGTAGCAACAACATCACTGAACTGCACCGGGTGTAAATCAGCCAGCGTCGACGACTGCTCTAAATAAACTTCTGGCGTGCCTTTAATTTCACCACCTGAAGTATTGAGTAAAAAGCCTTCGTCTTTTAATGTACTGTTTACCTGCTCTAAGGTAGCGAAGCTTTGCAAGTCATTCACACTCACGGTGAAGTGGTTAGCCCGGTAACCCCAGGCTGCAACCCAGGCCGCATACTCACTTTCTGCCAGCAACTTCTCATAGGTGGCCTGGCTTACCTGCCAGTGCGTACCGCTATAGAGGAAGTTATCCGCTGTTACCGCTTCAGAGGGGATTTGTTCAACCAGCGCGGTAATGGTATCGCGCAGGTAAGCTGAGCATTTATCTAACAGCAGCTCAGAGATAAACACTTTAGGTAAGCTACGATCGGCATGCTCGTAATGCTTGGCATACAGCTTTTTCGCTTCAAAATGATACTCGCCGCATTCTTCATAGCCCAGTGCTTTAAAGTGTGCAGCCAGTTTTTCCAACCCTACCTTTTCCAGATTAAAAGTACGCAGCGCAATATGGTCGTTAATCACGTCATCCTGCTGCGAGCTACCCAGCAACTGGTGTACTTTTTTGGCAGAAGGAGTCACGGCTACATAGTCTTGCCACAGGTTGGCAAACAACGCTTTTACATCAGTGTGCATATTTATTCCGCCTTAACATTTACCGGTTATTACTTGTCTGGCCCTCAGGCCTTGTCTAACACTATAAATCTCGCCATATCGCCATCGTGCAGACGCAGTGTATCGGCAAATTCTGCGCTTAGCAGCAGCTGTTGCTGATCTGCATCAAACTTGGCGTTCTTACCAAAACTGGCTCTGAACTGCTGCAATGCCGTATTTGCCACGGCCAGCGTTTGCTCCCCCTGCACTTCAGCGATTTTAACTCTGACTTTTTTGCTGGCCGCCACCGATTTTATTTGGCTTAACCGTGCCTCTACCGTGGGGCCCGCATCAAACAAATCAATATAACCACGATGGTTAAAGCCTTCGCTTTCCAGCATCTTCAGTGCCGGCTTGGTATTTTGATGCACCTGGCCTATCACCTGCTGTGCCGCTTCGGGCAGCAAACCAACATAAATAGGATGGCGCGGCATCAGCTCAGCAATAAAGGCTTTTTTGCCCACGCCGATTAAATGATCTGCCGTGGGGAAATCAATGGTTAAAAACAGCTTTTGCAACCAATGCCAAAATGGTGGCTGGCCATCTGTGTCGGCTGCGCCACGCATTTCAGCTATTACTCTGTCGCTAAAACGCTGTGGATACTCGGCCATAAACAAAAACCGCACTTTGGATAAAAACCGCCCGGCATGGTTGCGCCGGTAGCTTTCACGCAAAAACAGCGTGCAAATTTCTGATGCGCCGGTGTAATCGTTACACAGTGTCAGCGTTTTTAACTGGTTAAATACATTTAACTCAGCGCTGTGGTGAATAACGGTATTCTGCTGAAAGTGATACAGCGGCGTGCTGGTACCCACCGCGGCTTCTATGCCGGTAGTACCAACAATTTCACCGCTTTGGGTATCTTCCAGCACAAACAGATAGCCCTGATCGCCCGGTGTATTCACCTCAGCCGCAAAGCTGTGCTCGGCATGTTCAATTTTCTGCTTTAACCGCGCATCGTTTACCGGCAACGAGGTAAAACCGGCGCCGGATTCTATAGCGATATTTTTCAGCGCTGCAAAATCAGCTGCCGTTATCGGCCGGATCACTAACATGGTTTTACCCCTTCACTACGTGAGCTACGGCCTGCTCAAAGCGGGCTAAGCCTTCAGTAATGTCGGCGTCAGGTATAATCAGCGATGGCGCAAAGCGCACCACGCTGGCACCGGCCACCAGTGCCATTAAGCCCTGATCTGCCGCGGCTAACATAAAGTCACGCGCTTTACCGGCGTAATCACTGTTTAGTACCGCACCAATTAGTAAACCTGCGCTGCGTACTTCACTAAATACATGGTATTTATCATTAATTTGTTTCAGGCCGTCCTGAAACAATTGCGATTTAGCTTTAACGCCAGACAATACTGCCGGTGTATTTACCGTGTTAACTGCCGCCAGCGCCACTGCGCAGGCCAGCGGGTTACCGCCGTAAGTAGAACCGTGTGTGCCTACTACTAAGTGCTTGGCAATCTCAGTAGTGGTTAGCATAGCGCCAATCGGGAAACCGCCCCCCAGCGCTTTGGCTGTCGTCAGAATATCCGGTGTTACACCATAACCCATGTAGGCATACAGCTCGCCGGTGCGGCCCACGCCAGTTTGTACTTCATCAAAAATCAGCAGCGCATTGTGTGCATCACACAGCTCGCGCACACCTTTAATAAACTCAGCCGTGGCCGGCATTACACCGCCTTCGCCTTGCACCGGCTCTACCATTACCGCGCAGGTGTTGGCGTTAATCAGCGCTTTTACGCTATCAAGGTTATTAAATTCACCGTGCACTATGGCTTCCGGCTTAGGGCCAAAACCATCTGAATAAGCACTTTGGCCGCCCACAGTAACGGTAAAGAAAGTACGGCCATGAAAGCCCTGCTTGAAGGAGATAATCTGATTTTTCTGCTCGCCGTATTTGTCTTTAGCATAGCGGCGCGCCAGTTTCAGTGCCGCTTCGTTGGCTTCAGCGCCTGAGTTGGCAAAATACACTTTTTCAGCGAAAGTAGCGTCAACCAATGCCTGGGCCAGCAACAGCGCAGGCTCGTTAGTCATTACGTTAGATAAATGCCACAGTTTGTCAGCCTGTGTTTTTAACGCAGTTACCAACGCCGGGTGGCAATGGCCAAGGCAGTTAACGGCAATACCGCCGGCAAAATCGATAAATTCACGGCCTTGCTGATCCCACACACGTGAGCCCTCGCCTTTTACCGGAATAATTTTAGACGGTGCATAGTTTGGTACCATCACATCATCGAATACGCTTCTTGAAACCTGCATAACTACCTCACTGTGTCTGTTGAAATGGCCTGTCTTTATGAAGATAAACGCTGGCAGGCTCGGATAAATTTAACTCTATTATATTGCTCACCACTGCCACATTGCAGTACCATTATCGACAATTTAACAAGCTTAAATTGCAATTCAACGGAAAAGGTTAGCAAAATGATAAGCAAGGAAGATGAAAAATTATTAGCCGTACTAAAACACAATGCCCGCGCCAGTATATCTGACTTAGCCCGCATGCTGGATTTATCCCGCTCTACCGTACAAACCCGCATCGCCAAACTGGAGCAAAGCGGTGTAATTAAAGGCTACTCGGTAGATTACGGTGAGGACTATCTGGCGTCGCTGGTGTCGGCACATGTCAGCATTAAAGTACGGCAAAAACTTACCGCCAAAACCAATGTTGAGCTAAAACAAATTGCTCAGGTTTCAGCACTGTATGCCATCAGTGGCGAGTACGATCTTATCGCCATAGTGCAGGCACAAAGCACCGAGCAGCTAAGCCATATTCTGGATGATATTGGCAATTTAGACGGTGTAGAGCGTACTAACTCGTCGGTTATTTTAGAAACCAAGTTTAAGCGCTGAAAAGCAGGGTAGCAAAGCTGCCCTTAATCCGCTTTATCGCTGCAACGTCACCGTTGGTTCACGCTGTTGCTGTAATAATGCCGGGTTAGCTTTTAAGTAGTCTATAAACGCCTGTGCGGCGACTTTGCAATCTACCCCTTCGGTTTTACATGGTAGCCCGTCACTATTGTGATAGCGGGCGCTAAACGACTGCGCTCCGCTACTGTCTTGTACAGCGGTAACGCGTTTAACCGGATATAACACCACTTGCTGCTGGCGCAATATTATATCCTGCCGGTCGCTCTGTTTTGCCTGCAGTTGCTGTAACAGCTGCCAGCCGTCATTGCCATCGGCCAGATAACTGGTGGTGACCAAGCTATAACGCTGTTGCGGCTCAACGGCTTGCCAGCTTCCGTTTTGTTTGATGTCAAGCGTGGTTAAGTCTGCGGTAGCCGGGCCGGTTTGCTTTGCCACATAGCGAATACCGGCAACATAAGGAAACTTACCGGTGTGGGCACCTGCGACCACAGACTGGCTAATAATATCGGTTAATAGCGCACGTAGCTCGGCACCGCTAATGCTCAGCAAACTGAGTGGCGTATCAAACGGCAATACTTCCAGGCGGATATTACCTTCGCGCACTTCACCTGCGGCCAACGGCGCGCGGATATTACCGGCTGCAACTAATGACAGCTGTACCGGTCGTTTTATCAGGTTTTGCACTGCACTTTGGTTAACATATTTAAGCATGGCATCGGCGATATGCCCTGCCAGAGGCGAGCCATGTTTATCGCTGCCGCCGCTACCGGGCAGGCGCACATGCGGCACTTCGGTTTCGGTGCTGCTGATCACCGCACCATAAGCTTGCTGTACCGCCGGTAAGTAAGTGTTATCAAGCACAGAGCGCAGCGCGGCATCTTCGGCCACAATGGCGGTACGCGGCAGGCCGGCAACATAACGCTCTGTCACAGCCTGTTCAACTGCCGCAATACGGCTGGGTTCATTGCGTAATGCTTGTCGGAAATAGTCTGTGCCTGCCAGCAAGGTGTTTTGTCCGGCACAGCTTAACAGCTCACCGCCGGTGTTAAACTTAAGCGTTGCCTGGCCTACGGCCTGCGCAAACTGCCCGGCTTGCACTACGCAGGTTTGGCCTTTGCCATCAGGGTTAGTCACTATCGCAGCGTATGGGCGCTGCGCGCCCAAATACCAGTGGCGAAAATCACCCAGCAAACTGTGCGAATGGCCGCCAACAATGGCATCTATACCATTAACGGCGCTGGCCAGGGCCAAGTCGCGCTGGTGGCCTAAATGCGTCAGCGCAATAATATGCTGCACGCCCTGTGCCGTTAAGGCATCTACGGTGTGTTGTGCACTTTGAATTTCACTACTAAACACCACTGCACCGGTATCTGGGGCTATAGCGCGCATATCCTCCAGTGCCAGGCCAAACACCGCCACCACTTCACGTCCTGCTGCAGCGTTAACGCTTGCCACCGGTGTTAGTTGGTTGTTATCAAGCATAAATAAGCTGTATGGTTTCAGGTTCTGGCTGTTAGCCAGCAGCGGCTCAGCGGCGGTATCAATATTGGCCGCCAGAATAGGGAAATTAACCTTATCAGCAAAGTCGGCCAGCTTAGTTAAACCTATATCAAACTCATGGTTACCCAGTGCCATGGCGTCGATATTCATCCGGTTTAACACATCAATATTAATGCGCTGCTCGAACAGCTCAAAATAAGCACTGCCTTTAAAGGCATCACCGCCGTGCAAAAACAGCACCGGTATCCCCTCTTGTGCTGCTTGCGCACGTAGCTGCTGCGCCTTGGTTAACAAGCGCGGATGGCCACCAATATAGGTGTAAAGCGGTTCGCCGCTGGCGTCTTTCAAGCTGGCCGGGCTGGCATCAAATTGTGAGTGGGTATCATTAATATGAATAAGGCTTAAGGTTAAACCAGGCTCTGGTATTGATGACGGGGCTGAAGCGCAGCCGGCCAGCAGCATGGCAGAAAAAAGCAGTGAAGAAGTAAATCGCATAACCGGCAAACCTTTATAGCAAAGCAAAGAGTAACAATATTGGGCGCTACCTTAAGCACAAACCCGCTTTATCTCAAGTGAAAATCTGTAGTTGCTGCTTGTTTTGACCAGCACTGGCTGGCAGGATCATGGCTTCAGAAAAACAGAGGTTTAAAAATGGCGGCAATTGCAAATGTGGCCCTGCTGGTAGCAAACTACGACGAGGCTATTGCCTTTTATACCGAGAAGCTTGGTTTTGATTTGCTCGAAGATACCGAGCTTGGTGGCGGTAAACGCTGGGTACAAGTAGCACCAAAGAACAACAGCGGCACAGTATTGCTGCTGGCAAAAGCCAGTAACGAAAAACAACTTTCAGCCGTGGGCGATCAGGCCGGTGGCCGGGTATGGCTGTTTTTGCAAACCGATGATTTCTGGCATGATTACCATGCTATGCAGGCTGCTGGTGTAATATTTCACGAAACACCACGCCAGGAAGCTTATGCCACTGTTGTGGTGTTTGAAGACTTATACGGCAATAAGTGGGATTTATTGCAACGGCATGTTTAACCAAGGCGGCAAACCGCCGCCCTTACAGCTATCCGGTTTTTGCGGACAATCAGAGTGCTTCGCTGATTTTCTCTGCCAGAGCTTTTATTTTTTCCCTATCCCCCATTGCCGCACCATGGCCAGATAATTTACTTAAATGCTCCGGGATTAAGTGAAAATGCAGGTGCGGCACAGTTTGCCCTGCAGCGGTGCCATTTAACTGCAGCAGTACGACACCTTCAACACCCAGCGTAGATTTAAGCGCCGACATCACTTTTTGCACTGTGGTCATGGTGTGGCTAAGCTCGTCTGCCGGAATATCTAACAGCGTCTCGGCCTGAAATTTCGGGATCACCAGCGTATGGCCGTCGGCCTGCGGCATAATATCCATAAAAGCCAGGGTGTAGTCATCTTCGTACACTTTAAAGCTGGGGATTTCATCGCGCAGAATTTTGGCAAAAATATTGTCGTTATCGTAGCTCATGCAGCTCTCCTTTATGCGGGCCAATTTAATCAAGTATGCCAGCATCTGATGACATAAAACCAGCTTTTGACGTTACAGCTGAATAATCGCACTTGTTATTTAAACTCAGAAAACTGGCTGCAAAACCCGCCCCGGCTCGCCACAGCAACTCGCCCTAATGCCTGCGGCAGGGCTCAGACACTCTGTGGCGACCGAAACGGGGGGCCAGCCGCTTTTCAGGCCGGATTTAATCAAACAAATACCGTGCATGAAACTGTAAATGCTGCTCAATAAAGCTGGCAATAAAGTAGTAGCTATGGTCATAACCTGCCTGCATACGAATATCAGCTTTGGCACCGCTTTGCTTTGCCGCTGCGATTAAGCTTTCAGTGCGCAATTGCTCAGGGTAAAAGTTATCTGCTGTGCCCTGATCAACCAATAGCGGTAACGGATCTTGCGCTGCAGCTAACAATACAGATGCATCATATTGCTGCCATTGGCCTTTATCATCACCCAAGTAGCCACTAAAAGCTTTAATACCCCAAGGGCAATTTACCGGGTTACAAATGGGGGAAAATGCCGACATACTGCTATAACGTTGCGGGTTACGCAGGCCTATCACTAAAGCGCCGTGGCCGCCCATAGAGTGGCCGCTGATGGCACGTTTGGTCGATAACGGCAGTTCAGCTTCCAGCAACTGCGGTAATTCACTAACGATATAGTCGTACATACGGTAGTGTTTGGCGAACGGCTCGCGGGTGGCGTTAACGTAAAAACCTGCACCGAGGCCAAAATCGTAAGCGCCGCCTGCATCGTCCGGTACGCCATCGCCGCGCGGGCTGGTATCCGGTATTATCAGTGCTATACCCAGCTCAGCAGCAACGCGTTGTGCACCGGCTTTGGCAGAAAAGTTTTCATCAGTACAGGTTAAACCCGACAGCCAATACAGCGCAGGCACCGCCTGTGTTTCTGCCTGCGGCGGTAAAAACACCGAGAACTGCATATCGCAGTTCAGCACAGTGGATGTATGAGTAAAACGAATTTGTTTGCCACCAAAGCAAAGCTGTTCGCTGACTTTGGTTAATGCTGAAGTTGTCATTAGCTGTCCCTATATAATGACGACCAGAGAGGATTTGAACCCCGTTCTGGTCGCCACAGCGTGTCACTTTATTAACAGAGTAAAACTACCGGTTGCAATTCCCGCTGTGCTCGCCACAGCAACTCGCCCTACTGCCTGCGGCAGGGCTCAGACACTCTGTGGCTGCGCCATCGGGATTCCAACCTCTTTTTGCCGATTCTATTAAAAATGAATTACTGTGCGGATAGACTTACCCTCATGCATCAAATCAAACGCTTCGTTAATTTGCTCCAACGGCATGGTGTGGGTAATAAAAGTATCCAGCTCAAATTCACCGTTTAAATAGCGTTCTACATAATCTGGCAGCTCAGTGCGGCCTTTTACGCCACCAAAAGCTGTACCGCGCCAAACGCGACCGGTAACCAGCTGGAATGGCCGGGTAGAAATTTCCTGGCCGGCACCGGCCACACCAATAATCACCGACTCGCCCCAACCTTTATGGCAGCACTCAAGCGCCGAGCGCATAACGTTAACGTTACCTATACACTCAAACGAGAAATCTACCCCGCCGTCAGTCATTTCAACGATAACATCCTGAATCGGCTTATCAAATTTTTTCGGGTTAACAACATCGGTAGCACCAAGTTTTTTCGCGATATCAAACTTACTTTCATTAATATCAATGGCAATAATGCGGCTGGCTTTGGCCATTACCGCGCCGATAATGGCAGATAAACCGATACCTCCCAAGCCAAATACCGCAACAGTATCGCCCTCTTTTACCTTTGCGGTGTTCATTACCGCGCCCATGCCGGTGGTTACGCCGCAACCCAGTAAACACACTTTTTCCAGCGGTGCGGCTTTATTAATTTTAGCCAGCGAAATTTCCGGCAGTACTGTGTACTCCGAAAAGGTCGAAGTGCCCATATAGTGATAAATCGGCTTGCCATCTTTAGAGAAACGCGTGGTGCCATCCGGCATTAAACCTTTGCCCTGGGTAGCGCGAATAGCCTGACACAGGTTGGTTTTGCCGGATAAACAAAACTTACATTTACCACACTCTGGTGTGTATAGCGGAATAACATGGTCGCCAACTGCAACCGAGGTTACGCCCTCGCCCACCGCTTCTACTATACCGCCGCCTTCGTGGCCTAAAATCGCCGGGAAAATACCTTCAGGATCTTCACCCGATAAGGTAAAAGCATCGGTGTGGCACACGCCGGTGGCAACAATTTTAACCAACACTTCGCCTTTTTGTGGTGGCATTAAATCCACCTCTTCAATCGATAATGGCTGGCCCGGGCCCCAGGCTACCGCGGCGCGTGTTTTAATCATCTTCATTTAGTTGTCCTTTTACGTAAGTTCCACTGGCAATACTAGCATTGGCTACAAGTGTAACCTGATTTTTATTTTTGCCATATCAGTATGAATAGCACTAAAATGCAAATCAGTTTTTCATATATGAAAATCTGATTAACGAAAGGCTGCGGTTAGAACCCCGTTTTGGTCGCCACAGAGTGTCTGAGCCCTGCCGCAGGCAGTAGGGCGAGTTGCTGTGGCGAGCCAGGACGGGTGTTGTAACGCAAGCAGCCGGTTGACGGAGCAGAGGGGCTTAGTGAAACAGTGGATTGGCATCAGTGAATTTGTCGCCGTGGCAGAGCTGCAAAGCTTTACCAAAGCGGCCAAACAACTGGGTATTTCTGTCGCCCAGGTTAGCCGCAATATTGCCGAACTTGAAGCCAGTTTGGCGATAAAACTGCTGTATCGTAGTACACGCAGTGTTAGCTTAACCGAAGAAGGCCAACTGTATTTGCAGCATTGCCGGCATTTAGTCGCCAGTTTAGAAGAAGCCAACCGCACGCTGGCAAACTTAAAAGCCACACCACGCGGCCAAATAAAACTTACTGCGCCGGTATTTTATGGTGAAACCCGCATCGCTCCGTTGCTACATGATTTTATGCGCCTCTACCCCGATACCGAGCTGGATTTACAGCTGACCAACAACAAACTGGATTTAGTTCAGGGTGGCTTTGACCTGGCGATACGCCTGGGCACATTGGAAAGCTCCAGCCTTATTGCGCGTAAACTGGCCAGTAGAACGCAATATGTGGTGGCGTCACCGGTTTATCTGGCACAAAACGGTACACCGCAAAACCTGACAGAACTTGCCCAACATCAATGCTTAACCGGCACCGTAGCACAATGGCGATTTATGCAGCATGGCAAAGTGGTCCAGTTTAAGCCACAAGGCCGTATTGTCTGCAACAGCGGCGTAGCCTTGCTGGATGCCGCTCTAAAAGGGCTAGGCCTGGTGCAACTGCCGGATTATTATGTAGGCGACAAACTACAATGTGGTGAGCTGGTGGCAGTGCTAAATGAGTTGCGTCAACCTGATGATGGCATCTGGGCGATATACCCGCAAAACCGGCATTTATCGGCAAAGGTACGGGTATTGGCAGACTATCTCGCAGCTAAGCTTAATTAACCGCGCATTTGTAGCAGGCAAGCTTGGTAGTTAGCCCCTGCTATGATAGCGTTTTGACAAAATTTACTGTTTTGGATAGCCGATGAAAAAAATACTTTTTGCTTTAGCTCTGTTTTTAAACACTGGTTTTACTTATGCCAGTGAAACTTTCAATGAAAATGAACACTACAAAGTGCTGGAAATCCCCATCAGCGCCAGCCCAAAAGTTGTCGAGTTTTTCTCCTATTATTGTCCATTTTGTTATAACTTCGAACCTATCGTTGCTGAGCTTAAGCAAGCATTGCCCGCCGGTATCACCGTACAAAAAATCCCGGTTTCTTTTCACGGCGGTAAAATGGCGCCG
The DNA here is from genome assembly GCF_022436675.1 of Rheinheimera hassiensis. GTDB lineage: Bacteria > Pseudomonadota > Gammaproteobacteria > Enterobacterales > Alteromonadaceae > Alishewanella > Alishewanella hassiensis. Next base: position 92,419 of record NZ_JAKUJZ010000003.1, read on the forward strand.
ACAATACAGCGAGCCCATGCTATGGCGGTTTCTTTGACTGTTGAAGAACAATTTACCCCGTTGTTGTTTACCCAAATTCATCAACAACGCCAGCCACCTGCAGACAGAGCAGCACTTAAAGCCCTGTTTAATAAAGCTGGCATTAACGGCAAACAGTTTGATGCCAACTTTGACAGTATGCCAGTTACGGCTATGGTGGCTGATTTCGATCAGGCCATCGAACAAGCAGCTGTGCGGTCAGTCCCCAGTTTTATAATTAATGACAAATATCTGGTAAATATCAGCGCAGTGTCATCTCAGCAGCAATTTAACGCCCTGATTAACCACCTGTTGAGCTTAAAACCCGGAGCCGCAGAATGACCACACTAAAAATCGACCTGGTATCAGATATTGCCTGCCCCTGGTGCGCTATTGGTTATGCCAGGCTACAGCAAGCGCTTGGCAGCCTGCCTGAGTTAAAAACAGAACTGGAATGGCATGCGTTTGAGCTAAACCCTGATAAAAACGCGCAGCAAGAGCCAATATTGCCGGCACTAAGCCGGAAATATGGTCGTTCTGAGGACGAAATGCGCGCGGCTCAGGCCAATATGATGCAAATAGCCGCCGCTTTGGGGCTTAATTTTACTAAAATGCAGCAGCGTTTTACCTGTAACACCTTTGATGCACATCGGCTGGTGAAATGGGCTGAGGCCAAAGCAAACAAAGGCACCGCAATGAAACTGGCATTATTTACTGCCTATTTTGGTGAAGCCAAAGATGTGTCTGATGCTGCCATTTTAGCGGACTGCGCCGAACAAGCAGGCCTTGATAAAGGTGAAGCTCAGGGTATTTTAGCCAGCGATGATTTCAGCGATATCGTCAGAGCAGACATTGCTAAATATCAGCAAGCCGGCATTTCATCGGTACCGGCATTTATTATCAATAACCGCTATCTTATCTCCGGCGCGCAGGAGCCAGCCCAGCTGGCTGCCAGCCTGCAGCAAATTGCAGACGAAAGGGCTTAAACTGCTACTGAGCATCAGAAGCGGGATGAAAGCGGTAATGGCCGGTAATGTTGTAGTCAAACAGCATATCGGCCAACACCGGCCCGGCACCGATATTGTGTACTATTAATGGTCGTTGGCCGTCGTCTGAACGCTTATTTACCACTATGCCGATATGCGGCAAATTACCCGGCAGCATCCAGGTTACCAGATCGCCCGGTTGATAGGCACTGCCCTGCCGGCTAATGGCCAAACGTTCACCATGGTGACTGAAAAAGGTTTGCAGGTTAGGTACGCGACGATGATCGATATTACTGTCCGGCCTGGTTAAACCCCAGATTCGCTTTGACGGATATAAGTCAAAATCAGCATGCATATCCTCATGCACCAACTGCTGCAAATCTATGCCCAAAGCACGATAACTGCGGATCACCACATCGGTGCAGACACCGATATCCGCCGGTACATCGCCATTTGGGTAAGCAATACGCAAATAACGGCCATCGTAGCGCACCTGGTGCTCAGTGCGCTCCAGCGCAGCAGCCACCAGTTTATCGCTGAATGTTTCGGCCATACTATGCAGGGGCAATAACCACAGCGCTATGGCCAACGTAGGTTTTACAACACGGGATAACAGGAAAACCGGCATAAATTGCTCCTTGCAACGCCGTTAAACTCTGACATAAGGCGTACCTGCAGCGATAAAGTTCCTCAGCGCTATGATAAAGACTCCAGCAACAGCGCTATCCCCTGGCCACCGCCGATGCACATAGTTACCAGGCCATAACGGCCGCCAATACGCTTAAGCTCTGCCAATAGTTTAATGATCAAGATAGAGCCGGTGGCTCCCACCGGATGCCCCAGCGCAATAGCGCCACCGTTGGGGTTTACTTTAGCGCTGTCAAAGCCCAGCGTCTGGCTTACTGCCAGTGCCTGGGCAGCAAAAGCTTCGTTGGACTCTATCACATCGATATCGGCCACAGTTAAGCCGGTTTGCGCCATCACCCGCTGTACTGCCGGTATCGGTCCTAACCCCATCACACCCGGCTCCACGCCGGCAAAAGCATAACCGAGCATACGTGCCTGTGGCCTAAGGCCACGTTTTTCCGCTTCAAACCGGCTGGTTAACAACATGGCGGCAGCACCATCGTTTAAACCCGAGGCATTACCGGCAGTAACTATGCCATCGGCTTTAAACGCCGGCTTCAATTTAGCTAAGCTCTCTGCTGTGGTATCGGCGCGGATATGCTCATCGCGGTCGAATTGCACTTCTTTTCGGCCAACCTGAACTGTTAGCGGCACAATCTGACTGTCAAAAAAGCCCCGCTGCTGCGCATTGGCAGCACGCTGTTGGCTTATTAGCGCAAAGGTATCTAAGTCAGTGCGGCTAAAGCCATATTGCGCGGCGATGGCTTCGGCGGTAATACCCATATGGCCGCTGCCAAACGGATCGGTCAAAATGCCGAGGGTTAAATCTGTTATTGCGCCGTGGCCCATTTTTAAACCACGCCGCAGCTTTGGCAATAAATAAGCGCCGTTACTCATGCTCTCGGCGCCACCGGCCAGGGCAATAGTGCTTTGCCCCAGCTGAATAAGCTGCGCCGCCGATATCACCGACTGCACCGCCGAGCCGCATAAACGGTTAACGTTAAAGGCAGCAGAGCCGGCAGCCATACCGGCATTTAATGCGATATGCCGCGCTAAATAAGCATCTTCAGCGCCAGTGGTAATAATATGGCCAAATACCGCATGGTCAACATCAGTTGCTACCACGCCGGCGCGGCTGATTGCCTCTGTCGCGGCCGCCGAGCCCAGCTGCGCCGGGCTAAGGTTTGCCAAACTGCCGCCAAAGCTGCCAATGGCCGTACGGGCACCGGCCAGGATCACTACATCTGATATTTTCATATTCTATTCCTATCGCATCAGCACTAAGCCAGCACAGGCCTTTTCGCTTTCGGTAAGCTTTTAACAATTAACTGATACGAGTTTTCAATCTGCCTTTTTATCTCGTTTTCCGGCACGCTACCATCCAGCAGCACGGTGTTCCAGTGCTGTTTATTCATATGGTAACCGGGGGTAATGGCCGGAAAAATATCGCGCAGCATCAAAGCTTCAGCCGGTTCGCACTTCAGATTTACCCGGGCTACGCCCTCTTTCTCACTTAAAATGGCGAAGATTTTGCCGACTTTATACACGTAGATGTCTGGGCCAAACGGGAAGTCTTCCATGCTTTGCAGTTGCATCAGGCAGTGATCACGGCATTGTTGAAAATCGAAAGCCATAATTAGCTCCTGGTATAGTGATGTAAAAAGAAGGCCGGTTTGTACACACCAACACGCCGTGAATACATCCCTGTAGGCTCGATTCAGGCATCCATGCCTTCAACGGTTGGTTTAGCACAAGCCGGCCTTCTTGTCGCAGTCAGGTTTACCCTGTCTTGCTATTTTTTCACTACTGCTTTGTGTATTTATCCAGCCACTGAAACACTTCGTTGTACCAGCGCACGCGGTTATCTTTATTTAAGATCCAGTGGTTTTCATCTGGGAAAATCACTAAGCGTGAATCGATACCCTTACGTTGCAGGTTAGTAAACGCACCTAAACCCTGAGCATAAGGTACGCGGTAATCTTTTAAACCATGAATAACCAACATAGGGGTTTGCCATTTATCGGCATGCGCCGCCGGGTTAAATTTCTGATAATCAGACTCCGGGTTCCAGGCTGGGCCACCTAAATCAAATTCCGGAAACCACAACTCTTCAGTGCTGCCGTAAAAGCTGGGCATATCGTATAAGCCGGCGTGGTTTACCAGACATTTAAAACCGGTTGGCCAGTTGCCGGCAATCCAGTTCATCATATAGCCACCATACGATGCGCCCAGTGCACAGGCCCTGCTGCCATCAATCCACGGCTGTGTTTGCACGATATAGTCAAAACCTTTTTTCAGATCTTCCAGCGGCTTACCACCCCAATCACGGCTGATAGAATCAGTAAAGGCCTGGCCATAACCGGTTGAACCATGAAAATCGACCATCACTACTGCATAACCTTTAGCAGCATACATTTGCGCATTCCAGCGCTCGTTAAACATATTGCCAAAACTGCCCTGCGGTCCGCCATGCACTAAAAACGCCATCGGGTATTTTTTATTGGCGTCAAAATCCCACGGTTTTACTAAGTAGCCATATACAGTTTCATCGTTGGCGCCTTTAAAACTAAATTGCTCATAGTCACCAAATTGAATGTCTTTGCGCCAGTTGGCATTAATATCCGTCAGTTGTGTCAGGTTGGCACCATCGGTGCTTAGCTGAAACACCTCAGGCGGCATATTCAGTTTATGGTTAGTAAATACAATTTTGTCACTGGCGACATTTAAAGCTCCTGCTGTGCCATCGCCATACACTTTGCGCACATCACCAAAGCTGGTGTTAATGGCATAGATAGCGTATTGGCCAACATCCTGCGTGGTAACATAAATGGTGCGGTTATCCGGGCCGAACTTATAATCGCTGACCGAGCGGTCAAATTCCGGTGCCAGTTCATTACGCTGCCCGGTTACCATATCCAGCAGCACCAAACTGAATTTATCGGCTTCAGCCTGTGGTTTACTCATGGCTTTGTAAGCCATAAAACGGCCGTCTGCAGAGAACGACGGCTGCGCATCCCAGGCTGGGTTTTCTGCCGTCATGTTTTGTTTTTCACCGCCAGCTACCGGTACCTTAAAGATGTCGTAATTGGTGTGCCAGGCCTGATCTTCGGCCGGGATCTTGGCACTAAATACCAGGTTTGCATTATCTGGTGTAAAGGCAACCTCGTTAATACCTGCAATATCAGTATTCCATTCACTCATCAGGTTAGTAGCATCTTTCACCACACCTTTACCCAGTGCAGCCACATGCAAATGGCTCCGATACGGCGTTAGCCAGCTGTCCCAGTGGCGCACCATCAACTGATCGTAGGCCATAGCGGTATCTTTTTTCGCCGTATCAGCCGTTTTAGCATCCAGCGTACACTGCAGGTTCTGGCAACCCGGTTTTACCGCCAGCGCCAGCGCAATTTGTTTACCATCAGAGGAGACTTTAAAGCCTTCTACCGGCAGCGGTAAATCGGTAAGCTGCAAGGCTTCGCCGCCGTATAACGGCAGCTGCCATACCTGATTAGTGCCACTACGGTTAGCAATAAAATAAATACTCTGGCCACCTGCTGCCCACTGCAACTGGCTTTCACGGCCGGCACTTTGGGTTAAGCGGGTCACTTTATTTAAGTTAGATAAATCCATCAGATATAAATCACTGGAGCTATCTGCCGGGCTAAAGCCACCGTTGGTTTGGCCATACACTAAAAAACGGCCATCTGGTGATAGCACTACATCGTGCAGCTTATTAAACTGGTTTAAATGCTCAACCGTCAGTGGTGCTTTGGCCATTGCACTGCCTGCTGCCAGCAGTGCCAGAGTGAGTAAGGTCTTTTTCATGCGTATTCCCTGGATTTTTTTGTTTTATAGGCTGAAAAAAATAAGGCTGCAGCAATGCTACAGCCTTGATGGTAAAGCAGTTACGCTTTGTCCATTTGCTGAATATTCACTTTCCAGATAGCCGGGCCTTGTTGATGCACGTTATTGCCATTGGAGTCTACCGCTACCGTTACCGGCATATCCTGTACGTCGAATTCGTAAATGGCTTCCATACCTAAATCGGCAAAGGCCACCACGCGGGATTTTTTAATCGCTTTAGACACTAAATACGCCGCACCGCCCACTGCCATTAAATACACCGCTTTGTGCTGCTTAATGCTGGCCACGGTTTTATCACCGCGCTCTGACTTACCAATCATGCCAAGCAAACCGGTTTGCGACAGCATCATGTCGGTAAATTTATCCATTCTTGTCGCCGTTGTCGGGCCGGCCGGGCCTACTACTTCATCGCCGACGGCATCTACCGGGCCTACGTAGTAAATAAAGCGGTTTTTAAAGTCGACGCCATCGGGCAGCGCTTCGCCCTTATTCAGCATATCGGCAATGCGTTTATGCGCAGCATCACGGCCGGTCAGCATTTTGCCGCTAAGCAGCACGGTTTCACCGGCTTTCCACTCTAATACGTCTTGTGGCGTCACGGTATCCAGGTTTACCCGGCGTACATTGGCGCCCAGCTCCCAAGTTACCTGTGGCCAGTCTTCCAGTTTTGGCGGGGTAATATCAGCAGGACCGCTGCCGTCTAAGTGAAAATGCACATGGCGTGTGGCAGCGCAGTTAGGGATCATCACTACCGGCAAGCTGGCGGCATGGGTGGGCACACTATTAATTTTTACATCCACTACCGTAGTTAAACCGCCCAGGCCCTGGGCGCCAATCCCCAGTTTATTTACTTTTTCGTACAGTTCTAAGCGCAGCTTTTCATCGGCGGTTTCTGCACCTTTAGCAATTAAATCCTGAATATCTACCGGTTCCATCAGTGCTTCTTTGGCCAGTACAGCTGCTTTTTCGGCCGTGCCACCAATACCTATGCCGAGCATGCCCGGCGGGCACCAGCCGGCGCCCATTTTCGGCAGCGTTTCCAACACCCAATCCACAATGGAATCAGATGGGTTTAACATCGCCATCTTGGTTTTATTCTCCGAGCCACCGCCTTTGGCGGCAATCATCACTTCAACATGATGGCCGGCGACTAAATCGATATGCACTACAGAGGGCGTATTATCTTTGGTGTTTTTGCGCGCACCGGCAGGGTCTGCCACGATAGAGGCGCGTAGCGGGTTATCCGGGTTTAAGTAAGCACGACGGGTACCTTCGTCCACCATCTGCTGCACCGTCATATCGGTTTTGTCCCACTTTACATCCATGCCAATTTTAACAAAGCAGGTTACGATGCCGGTGTCCTGACAAATAGGCCGGTGGCCCTCTGCCGACATGCGCGAGTTAATTAAAATTTGCGCTATGGCATCTTTCGCCGCCTGGTTTTGCTCTTTGTGGTAGGCCACTTCCAGTGCTTTGATAAAATCCAGCGGGTGATAATAAGAGATGTACTGCAGCGCATCTTCGATGCTGTCGATAAAGTCTTGCTGGCGAATAACCGTCATGTTTTACCTGTCCTCTGACGCCTCTGGCAGCGCCATGTTTAACTATTTTAGCGGGTGCTGGTATGATAGCGCGCATCAGAAACAGCGGCTAGCCCCATTCATGCAGCAGTACCTTATTCCGCCGGAAATTTACGGTGAAACGCCGGACAATTTACTTACGCAGTTCAGCCACTTCGCTCAGCAGCCCTGGGCCATGCTGCTCGACTCGGCTGCGCCAGAGCACGTTAATAGCCGCTACGACATCTTCGTAGCAGAGCCGCAGGCCACTTTAGAAGCCAAAGCTGGCTGTAGCATATTGACCGACGAGTACGGCGCCCACTCGTATAATGAAGACCCCTTTAGCGTATTAAACTGCGCACTAAAACGTTATTTTCCGCAACCAGCAGATAGCGCACTGCCCTTTATTGGCGGCGCCCTGGGTTACTTTGGCTACGATTTAGGCCGTTACATTGAAAAGCTGCCCGCCACAGCAGAAGCCGATATCAGCCTGCCAGATATGGCAGTAGGCTTTTATCGTTGGGCGCTAATCCTCGATAAACAGCTTAAGCAGTTATGGTACGTCGATTATCACGGCGAAGCAGAAGCCGGCTGGCAGAAGCTGCACGCCAGGCTGCAGAAAAAGTTAGCGAAGTCAGCGCCATTTAGTTTAAACGGTAACTGGCAAGCCAATATGGATAAGGCAGGTTACGTCGCCCGGTTTAATCAGGTGCAGCAATATCTGCTAAGTGGTGATTGCTATCAAATTAACCTGACACAGCGCTTTTCTGCATCGTACCAGGGTGATGAATGGCAGGCTTACCTTAAACTGCGCGATAAAAATGCTGCGCCGTTTTCTGCCTTTATCCGCCTGCCGCAGGGTGCCGTGCTGAGCATCTCACCGGAGCGATTTTTACAGCTACACAGTAACAAGGTAGAAACCAAACCGATTAAAGGCACGCGGCCGCGCGGTATTTGCCCGATGACGGACGAAGTTGAAGCCGATAACCTGCGTAATTCTGCCAAAGATCGCGCCGAAAACGTGATGATTGTTGATTTACTGCGTAACGATTTAGGCAAAGTCTGCCTGCCTGGTTCAGTAGCCGTGCCGCAACTGTTTGTTATTGAAAGCTTTCCGGCGGTGCATCATTTGGTCAGCACCGTAACCGGCACTTTGGCGCCAGAGTTCAGCGCCTGCGATTTACTGCGCGGCGCCTTCCCGGGTGGCTCTATTACCGGTGCGCCCAAGGTGCGGGCAATGCAGATCATTGAGCAATTAGAGCCACAACGGCGTTCAGTGTACTGCGGTGCTATTGGCTACATTAACAGCAGCAGCGATATGGATAGCAATATTGCTATCCGCACATTAATTTGCAGCGAAGGGCAAATTCACTGCCAGGCCGGCGGCGGTATAGTAGCCGACTCTGAAGTTAACAGCGAATATCAGGAAACCTTAGATAAAGTGAACAAAATTCTGCCGGTGCTGGCAGCTAAGGAGCAATAAAGGTGCTTGCTGCAGAGTTTCGCCAACGTTTTTTACTGCAAAGGGCCGCAGCAGCCGGCGCGATACTGCATAGCGATCAACATCAGGCGGCGGTGTTGATCCCCATTATTGATTACGGCGACAAGCTGCATGTGCTGTTTACCCAGCGTGCGCTGCACTTGCGCCATCACCCGGGGCAAATCAGCTTTCCCGGTGGCCGTATTGAACCAGGTGAACAAAGCCATAATGCGGCTTTGCGAGAGGCGCACGAAGAAATTGGCTTAGCTCCTGCCGCGGTTGAACTACTGGGCCGGCTGCCGCTACAAAGCACCAGCACCGGTTTTACTATTCAGCCCTGGGTTGGCATGCTGCAACCGCAGCGCAGTTGGTTATTGCAAGCCGATGAAGTGGCCGGCATTTTTGAAGTGCCGTTAACGCATTTTTTGCAGCAGGAAAACCGCCATCAGTTCAGCCTGCCGCTGCGTGGTAAGGTGCAGCAACTGCATGCAATGCCTTATCAGGACAAATTTATCTGGGGCGCAACCGCAGCCATTTTGCACCGGTTGTGCTTGCAACTTGCCTGAGTGTAAATTTTACGATACGCAAACATACTCCCTGACGAGAAAGCGGCTTGCTCTAAGCTAACCGTTGAAGCCCCGGACGGGCTGAGACGCCCCCCCAGGGATGGGTTTACGGCGTGTTGGCGTGAGCAAGCCGGTTTCTCTTCGAAGAAATACCGCTTTGCAGTTGGCTGTTTTACGCTGCTGTAATAAACGCCGACCAGTTACCAACTCACTTACAGAACACAGCGCCTTCCGTTACAATGGCGCCATTATGCTAACCACCCGGCAGAATTTATTATGATTATCAGCGCTTTTGATATGTTCAGTATCGGCATAGGGCCGTCCAGCTCACATACTGTAGGCCCGATGCGGGCAGCGAAAAAATTTACCGACGATTTAACCAACAACAACCTGCTCGACAGCGTTACCGCCGTTAAAGTAGAGCTGTTCGGCTCACTAGGCCAAACCGGTATTGGCCACGGCACCGGCAAAGCAGTAATCCTAGGCCTGGCCGGCTACCTGCCGGAAACAGTCGACCCCGACGCGGTACCCGGCTTGTTAAAGCAAGTCAGTGACGAGCAGCAAATCCGGCTGGCAAAAGTAAAACCGGTTAGCTTCCCGCGTGAAGGCGCCATTGTATTTCACCGGCGTAAAACCTTAAAAGAGCACTCCAATGGCATGGAGTTAGTTGCCTATGATAAAGACAAAAACATCGTGCTACGCGATGTTTATTTCTCTATCGGTGGTGGTTTTATAGTAAAAGCCGAAGACTTTGCCAAAGAAAAAGAGGCGGCCAGCCAGTTTGCTGCTGATAACCCGCCACCGTTTCCGTTTGAATCGGGCGCAGAGCTGTTAGCCCTTTGCAAAGAACATGGCCTGTCGATTGCCGGATTGATGCTGGAAAACGAAAAAGTGCTGCGCAGCCCGGCGCAAATTACCGACGAGCTTAACAATATCTGGTTAACCATGCGCGCCTGTATTGAGCGTGGCATAAAAACCGAAGGCATATTGCCGGGCGGGTTAAAAGTAAAACGCCGCGCACCGGCGTTATACAAAAAACTGATGGCGGAAAAAAGTAACGATCCGCTGCAGGTAATGGACTGGGTAAACCTGTTCGCACTGGCCGTTAACGAAGAGAACGCTGCCGGTGGCCGCGTGGTTACCGCGCCCACTAACGGTGCCGCCGGTATTATTCCGGCGGTATTAATGTACTACGATAAATTTATTCAGCCGGTTACCCCGGATATCGCCGTGCAGTATCTGTTAACCGCGGCCGCTATCGGCATTTTATATAAGAAAAATGCGTCTATCTCCGGTGCCGAAGTGGGTTGTCAGGGCGAAGTGGGCGTAGCCTGCTCTATGGCTGCTGCCGCGTTAACTGAAATTCAGGGCGGCACACCGTTGCATGTCGAAAACGCTGCTGAAATTGGTATGGAGCATAACCTGGGGCTAACCTGCGATCCGGTAGGCGGTTTGGTACAGGTGCCCTGTATTGAACGCAACGCCATGGGCTCGATTAAAGCCATTAATGCCTCAAGGTTGGCACTGCGTGGTAGTGGCGATCAAAAGGTATCACTGGATAAAGTGATTAAGACCATGTGGGATACCGGTAAAGATATGCAAACCAAATACAAAGAAACCTCACGCGGTGGCCTGGCAGTCAATATTATCGAGTGTTAGCCCGGTTGTATCTGGTTACAATTTAAGCTCAGTGCAAGGTTGAAAAAGTAGCTAACGACAACCACACTTGGCTTAACTGTGACACGGAGTATTGCTATGAGTAACACTGTCAGATGGAGTACATTAAGTCTGCTGTTAATTGCAGCCTTGGTTTGTTACCTGCTCGGCTTTCACAACAGCTCAGGCATATTGATTGTCGCTGGGGTGTTTTTTGAAGGTTGCTTTTGGTTTAAATTTTTAACATCACCAAAAGGGAAAGCGCTGTTATAAACAGCGCTTGCCTACCTTAAGCAGGCTTTTTCGCCCATGCTGCGCACCAGCCTTCGCTGTTCACCAGTTTGCCCGGAAAAATACCACATGGCCGCCAGACGTCGCCGGCATTGCCTTGTACTAGCATACAATTGGCACAGTGTTGCCCTTCTTTTGCCGACTTGTGTACATATTGCAGTGCTTTAGCCTGCGGGTTTTCAGGATCGACCTGCTCAGCCGCTACGGCATTTAAGCTAATACCGCCGACACCCAAACCAACTAAGCCTCCGGCTGATAATTTTAAAAAACGTCGTCTACTGGTTGTCATAATGATTCCTCTGATGTTGTTATTTACTGCCAAGCACGAAATTCTGTGTTGTTGTTATTCAATGCTGATACTGTGAAAAATAGCTTTTGGTTTAATTTGCGCGCTGCTTAAAAAACCAAACCAAAGCCGGGCTGTCTCGTATTGGTTACAACAAAACGGCAATAACGCCGCCATCAGAGATCTGACATGAGTAATACCGTTATTATCACCGGTGCAGCACAGCGGCTTGGCCTGCATTGCGCGCTGGCATTAAAACACGCTGGCTACAATGTGATAGCAACCTGGCGCACAGAAAAACCCGGTTTAGCACAGCTGCGTGACGCCGGAGTACAGTGCGTGCAACTGGATGTGACAGACAACACACAGCTAACCGATTTTATTGCCCAGATCAAACAACAACACAACAGCTTAAGGGCACTGATCCACAATGCATCAGAATGGAAAAAAGATTTACCGCAAAGCGACAATACGGTTACTGCGCTGACCGGCGACAGCGCAGTATATGATGCTATGCAAGCGGTACATGCCAAAGCACCTTACTTGCTCAACCGGGCTTTGGCACCGCTGCTACAGGCCAATGACGGCATTAGCGATATTATCCACCTGACAGACTATGTCGCCAGCACTGGCAGCGCTAAACATATGGCTTATGCTGCATCTAAGGCGGCACTGGAGAATCTGACACTCAGCTTTGCCAAGGCACTGGCCCCTAAGGTAAAAGTCAATGCCATAGCCCCTGCTTTGCTAATGTTTAACAACGATGACGATAATGAGTACCGTGAAAAAGCGCTGAAAAAGTCATTGCTGCAAATAGAGCCGGGAGCAAACGAAATGACAAACACAGTAATGTACCTGCTTAACAGCCGTTACATCACCGGTAGAGTGCTTGCGCTGGACGGCGGAAGGCCCTTAACGGGCAACTAGGCAGCAAAGGCCGGCTTTATGGCAGCGGAAAAATCATCCTGCTGCAGTACTAGGTGAAGCAGCGCCGTTCTGCTATCATTACCGGCTGTTTGTTAACCCGCCTTACCACCGTTAACAGGCAGCCTATACTGATACCGCTTTGCTTGTGCAGGAACTCTTATGATTAACCACTTTCGCGTACTTGGTGTAAAAACCAATGCCAGCGATGACGATATTAAAAAAGCCTATAAGCGCTTCGCCAATAAGTATCACCCGGACAAACTGCATGGCCTGACTGACGACGAAAAAGATCAGGCCGCAACACAGTTACAACGGGTAAAGGCCGCTTATGAGGTGTTATCTGATGCAAAACAAAAAGCTGCTTTTATCAAAGATTTTAACAATGTTATTGTTACCGACCCCGCCTCTGCCATGCAGGAGCTGTGGGATCAGTACTATTCATAAAACATCATGGTCGTGAACAGGTTATGGCAAACAAACTGAATATGGCGCGCATTCGCGCACTGCAAACTGATGCGCTGGAAAATATTGAATCCTACATGGACCCAGACACACCCAAAGCGCTGGAGCAATTTACTGCAAAGATGAAAGCCATTTTACTGGCTGATCCACAAATGCTTGAATCCGTACCCGAGTATTTGCCAATGGCATTATATGGCCGGGTCAAGTTTCCGCCAGCGGCCAAAACGCAGTGGCAACAGTGGTTAAATAGCAGTACAGCACCACTTTGGGACGAGTTTAAAACCTCAGTAGCCTTTAACACCGCCGACGTTGAGCTGGTAAAGGCTATTCGCGCTTATTCTGAAGCACAGTTAATCGAAGCCTGCGCCGTACTGTTTTTACTTGAAGGTGGCAAAATTACTGCCAAACGCCGTAACGGTAGCGAAACCTATAACGAAGATCCAAGCTACGATACCGATGATGACGAAGAGACAGACAGCTACCACAGCGACTACGACAGCGACGATTACGGCAATGATGACGACAGCGACGAAGAAGGTTACGACGATCAGTACGACGACATTCGCTTTAACGGAGAAAAACCTTAATGACGACTAACTTAATTGAGATTGCCGTAGCAGAAATTAAACAGCTGGCCGTAGTAGAGCCCAAACAAGCCAGCAAAAAATTTGAGCTGATTGCCAACACCATGAGTGATGAGCAACTGGTAGAAGTTATTGAAAATATAGACATTGTTACGCTTACCCAAATTAACAGCGAACATGACCTTTCCTTTCCTTCTATTATCTCTGAGCTGATGACACCCGAGCGCATCCGCGATATCGTCTGCCAGCAGCCGTTGTACTGGGAAGAAAAAATCAAAAATAATGCTGAAGAGCTCAAGCAGCATACCTTTGATTTTTTAACTTATTTAATCCGCACTCAGGATAACGAAGACAAACAAGCCGCCATTTTAGAATGCATAGCAGAAGACCCTGCCGGGCTGTTTTATTTATCTATTCCGTTTATTGAAATTTACCGCGGCGAACAGATTGCCGATGAAGACTTTTATGCCGACACCCTGCACGAAGAAGAAGAAGATTTAGAAGAAGCCCTCAGCTACACCGAGCGGCAAATAACCGAAGACGCACACGGCCTGGGCTTTGACGATCCGCGCAGTTTGCTGGCTTTGATCCGCCAGCTAGCACCGCAGGTAGAGCAAGCGATTAAAGCACTTATTCGCAACGAAAACTCCGGCTGGGAAGGTATTATCAGTAAGTTCGCCACCGAACTGGTGATGCAGGCAAAAGAGAAAAACCAGGCCACAGACGAATACGCCGAAGTAGACGACATGTTTAGCTTTCTCGACTAAGGAATAACGTCATGCAGTTAATGCTACGCGATGGCAGCTTTGGCCCGTTTTTAACCCAGGTTATCAGCAAAGCACAAGCCGACGACAAGCTCAGCAGTAATGATTTACAGCAAATTAAAAGCAAAGCTGTGCTGATGAGCTTAAAATTTGCCGATAAATTCTACAATAAATACAAAATGCACCTGCTGGAACAAGCGGCGCACGATATTATCGGCGTAGTCAGCTTGGGCTTGCTGGAGCTTAGCGATAATGACCCAGAGCGTGCGCTAACACTGCTGCTGGCGCCGGAAGGCGTGGTAAAGCCGTTTCAAAAAGGCTGGAACATGCTAAGCACCGTCAGCAAGAAAACCGGTAAAAACTCGCTGTATGGCGATGTGGAAGAACAACTGCTGCAAAGCATTGCCACCCCGCCCGACGCTGAAGAATGGAGCGGCTGGGCACAGTACCAGCAGGCACTGAAAGATCATCGTCGCACTCAATCAATGCAGTTACTGCAGCAGCAGTTTTACGCCCGCAGCCACTTTGACGAATTTGAGCACTTCAGCTTAGAAGAAGTGCTGGCCGAAGTGGTATTTTACCGCGCGCTTACCGGCGGCGATAAAGTACGCCAGGATTTAAAAAAGCGTATCCGCAATATTGAGCTGCAACCGCACTGGTTTAACGACACCTTTTTCCAGCTACAAACCGAAGCCACTTTGGCAGAGCTACCCGCAGCCAATGCCGACGCGATACGAGCAGACTTAGGCCAGCATTTTATTCCGGCACTGCTGCGAACCTTAAAATTCGCCAAAGACTATAAAACCATGGCACACACCGATGCCTCACCGGAAAAGCTCGACGCCTTTGAAGGCAAGCAAGGCTTAAGTAACCCGCTACTCGGCTGGCCGCAGTATTTAGAGCTATAAGCCGCGGCTCGCCGCGCAGCCAGGAAGAACCAAAGCATAATGAATAAACATCTTTGCCATATGGCAACTGCCACACTACTGAGTCTGTTACCGCTACACAGCGCTAACGCCAACACCGAAGACACCACAGCAGACGTATTGCGCGTTGCCTTACCCGCTGTAGCATGGGGTATGACGCAATACTTTGACGATGATGAAGGCAGCAAGCAATTTTACTATAGCTTCGCCACTACCGTGCTAAGCACCTATGCGCTTAAAACAGCGATTCATAAAAACCGGCCCGACGGCTCAGACGATGACGCCTTTCCTTCAGGCCATGCGGCTATGGCATTTCAGGGCGCAGCCTTTATGCAGCGCCGTTATGGTTGGAAATACGGTGCACCAGCGTATGCGCTGGCAACCTATGTCGGCTATAGCCGGGTAAACAATGATCATCACGACACCGGCGACGTACTGGCCGGTGCGCTAATCGGCATCGCCGCCAGTTACTGGTTCGCCGAACCGTTTTATGGCGTGCAAATTACGCCAACTGCCGGCATAAATGGCGTGGGTTTGCAGCTAACTGCAAAATGGTAAACCCAACAAATATCCGACTGTAGTTAGTGCCACGGGTAAGCTTTCACCCTGCATCCAGCCTGTAAATATGGTCAGAAAAATAGTTACCGCCAATACAATGCGCGTTGGCGATAATGCTTTGCAACGCAAAGCCGCATTTGGTTAATACCTTTTCCGATGCGGCATTGCCTTCTGTTACCAATGCCTGGTAACGGTTTATCTGCTGCGTGTCCGTTGCCCAGTCAATCAAGCCCTGCAGAGATTCCGCCGCATACCCCTTGCCATAGAATTCCGGTAGAAACAGATAACCCACTTCGGCAACACCGTCTTGCAATTGTAAGCCGGTGACGCCAAATTCTGCCCCGGTAGCTCTGTCAGCCACCACCAGTCCAAGCCAGTTGTCGCTGTCTGGCGTCCAGGGCTTAAGCCGCGCGTTAAATTTTTGTCTTATTATATCTTGCGGCGGCACATCAAAGCACAGCGCCACTATTTGCGCTTCGGTATGCAAGCGTAAAAACAACGGCCAGTGCTGCTGTTGCAGCGGGCTGAGGATTAAGCGGTTTGTTTCGATGTTTATCAACCGATTTTCCATTAGTATTTGGCTAACATCAGCAATGAGTTACGTTAAGCGGCCGCGCAGTTATCTAAACTGACGTAGTTGAATATGGTTGCCATCTGAATCTGCGATATTGCACACGGAAAATAGCGGATTAGACCATAAGCCTTCAAATAACCGGCCACCCAGCTCTTTTGCTTTTAGCTTTGCTTCTTCAATATTATCAACGGTTAAAAACAATTTTACGCTATTAAAATCTGGCTGCGGCATTGTTGCCGGTGGCGTATGAATAACAATGTTAAAGCCATCTTTAACAAGACTAATCAGCTCAGTTGTCTCCCTGATCACTTCCATAGCAAAAAGCTCTTTGTAAAACTTGGCCAGATTTTTTATGTCGTTTGAATAAACTAAAGCACCATGTTTTGCCGGGGCCTTCATGAAATCCCCTCAAAGGTTGAAATTAAAATACGTTATAGCGCTGCGTGGTTATATAGCCTGCTTACACTGCACAGGCGTTTGAGGTGTGCATGGCTTTGGTGTGCTGTGGTGAAGGATCACTGGCCAATCTTCCATATAGTGCGGAATCAGAAACAATACCATTGATTTCCCAGCGCTGCCTCAGTAAGCCCTCTTGATAGAACCCAAGCTTTTCTAGTGCTTTTGCTGAGGACTGGTTATCCGGGTCGATTTCAGCCTCAATCCGGCGAAGGCCCAGAGAATTGAAGCCATATTGAATTAGTGCTTCACCAGCCTCAGTAATATAGCCCTTCCCCCAACAAGCCCGGCTTAAACCAAAACCGATTTCAGCCCGTTTCGATTCTTTGTCATAACTAAACAACATACATTTGCCAACCAACTCAGCGGTAGACTTAAGATATACGCCAAGCACCAGTGATTCTTGACGCTGCATCGCATCGTTGCTGTTATCTACGAAACGATAAGCATCCTGAATGTCAGACCAGGGTGGTGTATTCCAGTACTTCATTACCTCAGGATCAGAAAATATTTGCAGTAAGCTGGCCGAATCAGCGGATACTAAAGGTTTCAATGTTAACCGCTCAGTTTCAATAACCGGGAAAAACAACACTTCTGACATTCATTGCTCCATTTTTGCCACTGTTCTTACCGCAGTGGCCCTTAACGCTCAAAACTGCGGTGTTATCAGTTTTTTGTTACTTTACCGGTTAAAAGGCGCACAGCCTTTACAACGGCTGTCGCCCCTTCTTTGGGTTTAGCCTGAAGAATAAAGTGAGGGCCGTCAAGCTCTGCAAAGGTAATGTCGCTGTATGCTTGTACAAACTCCAGCCTTTTCCGCCGATGTACCAGCATATCGTGTTCAGCGCCAATATATACCGCCGGAACGGCCGACTTAAAGCCGTCATATTTTGCCTGTGCTATGACTTTAAGCCTTAATTTAAGAGCGCGAACCGGAGCGGCATCTATAGCGCGTCTGAACAACTCAACTTCTTTATTGCCAGCGTCTTTCCCCAGAAAAAAAAGCCTGTAGACGATGCCGGAAAACGGCAGATGGGCTAAATGGCGTATTGGTAACCACGAGGCAAAGTGCGCCATCAACTTTTTTGGCGCCGATAAGAACGAAGCAACAAAAATTATGCCTGTTAAATGCGGTACCAGCTGCTGTGATAGCTGTGCGGCAATGCCGCCTGAGAATGACTCGGCAATGAGAATAAAATCCTCATCCGGAAGGCGCTTTAATATGTACTCTGACAGAGACTTGTAATCTTGTGCACCTTCATCTGGTAACGGTAGAACCATTACCTCTATGCCCTGAATATTTGCCAGCAGCGCGCCAAACAGCATTCCGGTTCCATCCATTCCGGGTAATAGCACTAACTTCAATTTTTATTGCCTTTTAACGTAATGCACCATGCCAACGAACCCCCTTGCGGATTGGCATCGGCTACTTTTTGGTCGTTGTGCAACAACGCATATTACAATCTCCGCTACCCATTGTTGCACCAGTTGTTTTGGCTGTATATGGCAAGAACTAGTTTGGGATCACTGATGTCTCGTGTGCAACTACATCACGGCTTTATTTGTGCTGAACAGGCAAAAGCTTCAGCAGTTGCCATTGGCAAGCAATTGCCGATTCTCTCGCCAGCACAAGATGAAGCGCTGATACGAAAGGCCGGTTTTTCAAACATCAGTACCTTTTATATTGGATTAGGATTCAGAGGCTGGGTGGCCTATGCCTGACAACAAACCTTTTAAGTATTCTGCTAATAAACCAACTCAATATCTACACTGTTTAGCAGCCTGACAGCTTCATCGCGGCTGAATTTTGCTTTGCTTATTTTGTTGTTAAAGATATCAATATCGTAATTAGTGGCTTCAGAGAAATCGGCACCAGACAGATCCGTTTTGCCAAATAAACTATTGCTGAAATCGGTATAGGTGAAAACCGCCCGGCAGAACCTGCCATCCCTGAAATCAACATCATGAGCTTTGCATTCTTCAATAACTATTTCGTCCAGGCTAAGGCCAAAAAAAGATGAATCATTAATAATGCATTTATTGAACTTGAGTGACACTGAAAAAACTAACCGCGGCCATGCGGCCCGCGTCCAATCAACACCAACCAATTTGCACTCTTCAAACACAACATCAGTAAACTGGCTTTGAGCAACCTTTATCACGCTTAAATTACAGCGGCTGAAGGTGCATTCAATAAAGCGACATTGTTTGAACGTAGTGTCGGTAAAGTTGCAATCCTGAAAGTGACAATCTTCAAATTCAATATTGCAAATTTCCTGGTTTATCGCAGATAACTTGCTGAATACTTTTGAAAGCTGTTCTTTCTCGTTGTTAAGTACTGTTTGCATGTTAGCTCAACGCCCGAATATAAATATTTTGGTTATTTGTCAGTATTACACCAACCCTGCTTTTCCGGTATATCTGGCACCGCATCGTTCAGGGGATCACGTTGTAATCAAACTCTTCTGTTTCTAATACCTCAAATGCGATCGCGCGGATACTGGCATTATTATTGTCGCATAACCGGGTTGAGGTTATTTTGCCGTGACGACGGGTAACAATACCGGCATGAAACTCGGCATCGTGCGGCTCGCCCGGTGTGAAATTGGTTCTTCGCATGCTGTCAAAAACCAGGTATTCGTAACCGGAATTGTTAAAGCGAATAATATTTGCCCCACCGCCAGAGAATCCGGCGCTAGACAGAAAAAACTTGCCCTGTGGCGCTACTTTTATTGCAGGGTAAGTCAGTTCAATCTTGCCGGGCTGCCCAAAACGGTATTGCACATAGCCGCTGGTGCTGTTGACATCCGCAGATGCGCATACAGACAACAGCTTGTGTTTTATTTCACAAGCGAAAATAACTTGCTCATCGGCGCGGCACAGGGATGCGGGTTCATAAGCCGACAGTGTAGGGCTTATCAGTGACACCAGCAGACAAATAAGCCGCCGCATATTGCCTGCTATTTCAGCTTGGGCAGAAACGATAAATCGACGTAGTATTTTGCCGGGTTGCCCTGAGCGATAAATACTCTGATTGTGTCCTGCTTGATATAAGCAGATGGGTCAAACCACAGATTATTACTTTTAAAGATATGAATATCAGACGTGGCCGGGTTTTGCCATTGCGTTAACACCCGAAACGGGTGTTTGCCATTTACAGACAACGCCGTATTCTGCTCAACGCTCTGGTACTGGGTTTCTATTGCCACGCCACTGTTTTTTAGCATTTCATCCTGCCGGCCTTTTAACGCGATAAACACAATAATGCCGGCGCCTACCAGAAAAAATGCCGCGCCCATACCTGCTAAAATAAGCGCAACGCCCCACAGCGAAAAGAAGTCATTAATTTTTGCATCTGATGGCCGCGCGGCCTGATAAAGCACTTCTACCTGCTCGCCTTCGGCATAACGTGCCGGATTACTACCGGCAGATGGGGCAAACTCAATGATCTGGCCGTTCTGAGCAGTAAACTCAACTAAAGGCCGGTAACTAATAGAATCATTCGTGCGCGATACCAACAGCTCCACCACAACTCCTTCTGCCGTTGCAGCCTCTTTTAAAAATGAGCTGGTACTGTTGTAAACAAAAAACGCCCCCGCCAGCATAGCGAAGCCAACTAAAGTGAATAAATATTTAACGATTGCAATGACTTTCATGTTTGATCCCAGTATGTACTTTGTATTATTACCCGCGGTTAATCTTTTACACAGGCGTTATCAATAACGGCAGCAGAAATATCCGCCGTAAGATAGTTTTGTGCTTCTGCTGCTGATATCGCTATATGGTCAAACAGCAGCCCGTCACCGGTAACGGTTAACGTACGCGATTCACAAGCTATTGCGACGGGCACGGCTAAGCTGCCGGATTTCCCTTCGCGCTGTAATTTAAGCTTTGTTCTGCCAACCAGATCGCCTTCAAGATACCACTCATCAAAATAAGGGCCGCCGACCATATCACGGTAAACAAAGTTGGCATCTGGCTTAAAGCTGCCGGTTTTTGCAGTAAGTTTCAGTTCACGGTTAAGTTGAGGCGGCAGGCGCAACCAACCCAGCACGCGGCTATTACCCAACCGGTAGCCGCTATCTTGCTGGGTAAGCGGTATCGCCTCACGGGAAGAATACACCGGCCCCGCATTTTGCTGCGCGACCACAACAGCATACGGGTTCACCTGCGCCACAATAGCTACATGGCCATAGGGGTTAAATAACGACGGGCCATAAACAATAATATCGTCCGGCGCCGGCATGGTGGTACCGCCGTTATGGTATTGCAGTAAAGCGCGTTGTTCATTTAAGGCGCCATCAGGCAGGGTTTGGTCAAAAAATGTTTTGGCGTGCCCGTAAGAATCTGGCATCTGATGGCCAAACCTTTCATAGTAATAGCGTTTTACAAACTCGATACACTGGTACCTGATGCCTAGGTTGTAGCCACCCGTGGATAAGTTTCTGCCATGCGACTGATTTACCCCACCGTTATAGTAAATAGCCACGCCGTTTAAATCATCAATCTGCGTACCCGGCGAAACACTACTGCCCAGCGGCACTCGGGTAATAAGCTGATAGGCGCCAAACGCTGCCGCGGCAACCACCAGCAAGCTGCCGGCTATTTTTATGGTTTTATGCATACACATCTCATCTTTTGATTAAGCAACCTGCTTTATCCTTTGCCCTGCTTTGTCATTTGCAAGTAGCCCAATCCGCAGTTAACAGTTTTAACCTTTGCTAACGGCTTATCACGGGTGTTTGATATACCACTGCAGGTACTCCACTCTTTTTTGCGTGTACTGCAGTAAACATGCGGTGTAAATGGTGCCAAAGCCACTGCCTAATCTGGAGTCAAACGTCTCAAAGTTACAGCCGGTATCACGCGACTTAAGCCAGGCTCTTTGCGCCTGTTTAAGGTAGTTGTATTGTGATTCAGCGCTCTGCCCGTCAGCTTTGTATCGGTCTATCAACTTTTTGTAAGCGGTATTTAGCTCGGTATCTGATTTTTTCAGTTCAGCGGTTAAACAGTCGTACATCTGTGCTTCGGTAGCCGCGTTATTGCACGGTGTAGCTGTTGCAGGCGTCGCTACTGCTATGGTGGTAAAGATAAACATTGCACTGGCTGCTATCGCTATTTTTCCAGACATAATTCTTCTGTTCTTTCGCTTAATAGCCGGCCCGGGTTAATACGGCACATAGTTATTCAGTTCTTTAATTCTTTGTTCTGCCCGCTGTTGTTGGCAAGTAAAATACATCGTTTTGCCAATAATGGCGGAGCTATGCATAGCGTGCACAGTGTCACAATCGGCATCTCTGAATTTTATCCAGGCCCGCTGCGCTGTTAGCAGCTTTTTTCTGTACTGTGTGTAGTTGTCCTGCGCTGTGTCAGGCTGCGTCAGTTGCTCTACCAGCTTGTGGTAACTTTCGTTTAGCTGCGCTTCCGTTTTATCCCGCGCAATAAGTGCACAGTGCTCCACCTGCAGCGCAGAGTAGGCTGCAGTGCAATCTATTTCAGATGATATTTCTGCATAGGAATTAACACAGCACAGCAGTAGTAAAGTAAACAGCAGACGTAAAGTCATCACTAACCCTAAGCACTTAATATACAGCATAAAACAGGCGGGCTATGGTTTGGCCCCCTTTTGCGCGAGCAAGAGTTTATTCTGTCAGAGGAATGTAAATCAAGTATTTTATGTTAAACAAACTTATGTAACTTTCGTTGCGCGACCGGATAAAAGCCCGCAGCCGGCCAGAGCAGCGGCCAGGACCAGGAATAGCAGAGTAGCTTCTGCAGCTTCGAGCACCCATAACGTCAGGCCCGACAGCAACAGCCAGAGCATCGGAATAAAAGTGACAAGCCACAAGCGCCAACCCCGCAGCAAAATAAGCAGCAGGCCAAGTGTCGTTATTGCTGTGGGATCAGCATGAATACCAAACACCTGCGCCTGCCACCAACTGCTGCCGCTATCTGTTGCAACAAGGAGCGGTGCAATAACAGGCTGGGCAATCAGGCCGGTAACAGCAATGGCAATACCGATTGCCACGCCAATAACAACCATGCGGCCGCCAGCGACGGGGCGTATATTAGCGGCCGATGCCTTACTTAAGCCAAAACCGGTTAACGCCAGCCATAACAGCAGTATGGCCTGAGCCAAAAAAGCATAGCCAACATAGTTACCCGCCCAGTTAAGCTGAGCATAGTGCTGGATAAAAAACACCAGCGCCACAAAGGCCCAAACCGGCGCGATTAGCAGACAAGCCAGCCTGCCACGCTGCTCATATTTCCGTACAAACAGCGCCAACACAAGTGCTGCGGCGCCCAGTGCCAGGCTAATTAAATGCAATGGCCACCAGGTTTCGCTTATACGCTCAAGCAGGCGAAAATAAACATCGGCGCTAAAGGGAATAAAATCCTGCAGCTGATAGCTGGCAAAGCTATTCATAAGGCTTCTATAAAGCGCGCCATTTGCTTACGGTCAGCCGCAGATGGCATGGGGTTAAGGCCGGCGCGCATATTTTCCTGTAAATGCTTAATTTGGGTAGTCGCCGGAATAGCGCAGCTAATAGCCGGGTGGCTAACAATAAACTTCAGCAAAAACCCTGCCCAGCTGGTGCAACCAAACTCTGCTGCCCAGCCTGGCAAAGGCTCGGCGCGCCGCTTCAGGTTTTTAATCAGACTACCGCCGTTGTAAGGTCGGTTGGCAATTACTGCTATGCCCTTCTCTGCTGCCAATGGCAGTAGCCGGTTTTCTGCCTCGCGCTCAGTAATATTATAAGTCAGTTGCACAAAGTCGATATCTTCAGAGCCCATAATCTGCTCCACCTCATCGTGCCGGCGGCCATGTGAGGTAGTAATACCGATATAGCCAACCTTGCCTGCAGCTTTTAGCGCTTGCAGCACCGCCAGATGTTCGCGCCAGTCACTCAGGTTATGTACCTGCAGTAAATTAAATTGCGGGATATTCCAGCGCTTTTGCAAATTGGCAACCTGCTCGCGCGCCGAGCCCCCGGCCGGGCTCCAGACTTTTTCAGCAGCAAACAGGTTATCGGCTAAACCCGGCTGATCAATACCAACCCGCGATAAGGCATAGCCCATTACATCGGGTGCCGAGCCATACATAGGGGATGAGTCAATCAAGCCACCACCCAGTTCAAAGAAGGTTTTTACCAGTTCAGTGCGGGCAGCAAGCAGCTTGGCATCGTTACCAACATTAAAGGTACGCCATGTCCCCATACCAATTACCGGCAGAGTTTTATTACTATTGGGAATGGTTTTTTGCCAGCGCCCGCCGCCAGCGGCAAAACCGGGGAATGCCGGTAACAAGCTGGCAGCCATAGCGGCAGCAAGTAATTTAAGGCTTTGTCTGCGGGTTGAGCGATGTACACGATGGTGCATGGTAGCGCCCCTTCAGATCATCATGGCCCGGCACGGTATGGCGCCAGGCAGCAAAATAAAGCATACCAGCCCAGCCAAACGGTGCCAACAGATGCCAACAGATGCCAAACCAGCGGCTATCGGAAAACGCTCAGGAAAAAAAGTTAAACTATTGCTTTTCTTTGCTGGCGGGATAATTAACACCAGGAAAACTACCGGCCAGCTCTTCCTCCAGTAAATTCAGTTTTTTACTGGCATCGCTATCTGATAACCCTTGATCGCGCACTTCACGCAGTATTGCTATCAGCCTGCGCCGGTAGTCCCAATGCCATTCACCACGCTGTTCCCATTTAAATGTACGCTGGAACAGTAAAACAAAAGCCGGAATAGCTGCAATAGCGGCTGTGAGCTTGGGTTGGTTATCACCAAATATCTGCGCAAAAGCCGGGTAACTGCTTGCCACAACCACCAGCAATAACAGCAGATGATTAAGTACAAAGTCAAATTTGGAGTAGCGATAGCGGGCTTTTACTTCACGTTCTATTTCTGCAACAACTGCACTTTTCTCGTCCATCGCTCGGCTCTCGTTAACAGATATTGGAAAATGTCTTGTCTGACGTGTAAACCCGAGGCGCAAAAAACAGACTTGCTCCTTTTATTCAACAAAAAATCTCGAACCCGCTTTTTGATGTTCGCTTTATTTTGTACATGGCAGAATCAGCTTGGTCGATTAATTTTTTTGCCTCTGTTGCATTATTTGGGAAAAAAGAAACCCCTACGCTACAACCTACTTTAATATTAAGTGCAGTGTCGCCTACAACAAGTGGTTTTTCTGTTGCGGCTACAATCCGCTGTGCAAGTGGTTCGACTTTAACGGGAGAAAAGTCTTCTAGTAGAAATGCAAACTCGTCGCCTCCCATGCGAAATACATTCTCACTATCTCGACTAATAGCTCTAAAACGCTGGGCTACCTGAACTAAAACTTCGTCTCCAATTGAGTGTCCATAGTTATCATTTATTTTTTTAAACCCATTTAAATCAACCAAATAAAGTGCTAAGACACTACCACTGTGCCTATTTGCTCGGGCCATTGCTCTATCTAACATCTCGTTAAATGCCGCCCGATTGTAGAGGCCTGTCAAAGAATCATGCATAGCTCTGTAGAGCACTTCGTCTTCTTGGCGAAGTCTCTCTGTAATGTCTCTTGCAATTGCATACAGATTAACGATTCCTGAGCTTACAGACGGACAAACCCACTCAATGTAGTGCCAAGACCCGTCTGCATGAAGATATCGATTTCTAAAGTAAACTGCATTTTCATGTCCCTGAGCCAACTTTTGGTGTAGATCTATTGTTTTTTGTTGATCTTCAGGGTGAATGAAATCAAAAATAGGTCGCGATGATAATTCTTCCTCTGAGTAGCCTAAGGCTTTAGCAAAAGCAGGGTTGACCCGTTTAAAAAAACCTTCTCTACTCGCAACACAAAGCATTTCGCTAGAATTTTGAAAAAACCAATCCCACTCTGCGAGTAATTTCTTATGGTTGCTAATTTCGGAAACAAGT
Source organism: Rheinheimera hassiensis (assembly GCF_022436675.1). Lineage (GTDB taxonomy): Bacteria > Pseudomonadota > Gammaproteobacteria > Enterobacterales > Alteromonadaceae > Alishewanella > Alishewanella hassiensis. Next base: position 117,925 of record NZ_JAKUJZ010000003.1, read on the forward strand.
TCTTCTGAAAGAACTTTATATTTGCCACACAAACTCTCTAGTTCACCGAGGCGTTTTTCCAATCTATCTAATTCCTGAACTTGTTTTCGTAATTCATCGAGTTCATTTGCCTGCTCTCTAAAGACATCGACATGCATAAATGTTCCGGTTGCAGTCATTTGCATTGTTATGATAGTAGCACAACGTAGAAGTTTAACATTTTAAGTGGTTGGCTGATCTACCTGCGAGGTGCCGCAATTGGAACAAACCAGCTGTTCCTCTAGTTTCCTTTTAAATTGGCAATAGCCAGTTGCTGCTGGCTGATGCTGAATTTCTTCAGCTTAATGGTTTCGCTTAGTTGCCGGCTATCAACCCGAAACTTGAGTAGTTTGCTTTTGGGGCATAAGTTAAACTCGGAAATGTCACTCCAGTAGTAAAATCGCTACTGACTGCACAACCACCTAGTGCAATACCCTCAGTATTCGCCCTAAATTGCCTGGGTTGCTTTACGCCTATCGAAATGAACAAAAAGCTAGTGTTGGTATGTTAATAACTGCCTCAATTCTGTGGCCATCAGGATCTATCAGATATGCTGCGTAATAGTTTGGCCCGTATTCCAGCCGCAGTCCTGGTTGCCCATTATCATGACCGCCAACAATAAGTGCTGTTGCGTGAAAAACGTCTACTGCCGTTCTTGATGGTGCAGAAAAGGCCAAGTGAAATCCCTCACCGGGTGGCAACGGATCCGTCTCAAGATTTAGCAGGAACATATCTTGGTTATCAATCAAACCATAACCTATTGATTCGTCGCCATCAAACACCCGGCGAAAACCAAGTGCGCCCAGGGCAGCGTCGTAGAAAGCGCCGGATAACTCCAAGTTACGAACGCCAAAAGAGATGTGATGAAGCATAATGGTTTAGCGCTCAGGTAGCCGGCCGCCAAGCCGGGATTGATTTTGTGCGAATATGCTCGTAGCACCACATAAAAGCAAGTACGGTGTGCAGACAATCATTCAACCGGATAAAACCAGGCGTTGACTATTAAGCCATCTTGTACTTCATACACCACCATTACTTCATACGGCTGTTCGGTTAAACCGTATACCCTTTCGTGGTCGATAACCTTATTACCCACCACCATTCGCTGCAGCACTTCGGCTCGCATTGCGGCTATGGTAAAGCGCTCGGTTTTGTAAAACGCTTCCAGTGCGTCGTGGCCTGTTAAAGCAGGTTCTGTTGCCGGCATACGGTAAATAGCAATATCGCTGTGGTAACAGCTGATAAAAGCAGCGAGATCTTTAGCGTTATAAGCATCCAACTGACGTTGTACCGGGGCTGTATTATTAGTCATGTTGTTTAAACTCTATGCCAAAACGCTTGGCTAAATGCTGCAGGCTTTTGTCTTGTGTCCAAAGTGTTGTACCCGGAGTTAATAAGGTGGCACAAAGCAATATTATATCGACCGAACCGCAACCCTGATTGAAGAGTTTCTCACGTTCAATAAAATCAGCAACTTCCTGTAAAGACGGCTGCTGAGCCTGACGTAACAACCGCAACGCTGCTAATGTGCGCTGGCGAGGAGCCGGTGGTGTACCACAGGCCAGCTCTAGTACGATAAGTGGATGAGTTAAAATTTGATCCGCCTGCAGCAACTTTGTCAGCGCCGCATTGTGATGCCGAAAATGACTAACCCAGACAGAGGTATCAACTAATACGCTCATGCCCCGGCAGGCTCAGCACGCCGCCGTTTAGGTTGTTGCATATCAGGTGCGGTACCGCCCAGTGCTGCCAGTCGACGGGCTGCTTGCACCCGAATATAGGTTTTAATCGCCTCACGAAACAACTCAGCTTTATCCATATCCGGCTCAGCTAACGCCAACGCCTGCTGATATAACTCGTCATCAATCGTTACTGTGGTACGCATATCAACCTCAACATCAGATAAAGCACAAGTATGCATCAAAATTGGCATCTTCACCAATTATGCTGCGCTAATTAACCGCGTGAAATTACTTATTCCAGTATTTTGCACATAAACAAACTATTGGGATCGTCGGTGTAATCAGCAAAAGGGCCGCAGTAGTGAAAGCCAGCGCTTTGGTACAAGGTGCGGGCTGGCAGGAAGAAGTCCATTGAGCCGGTTTCCAGATACAGCTTACTCATACCGCTTTGCCGTACTTCGGCCAGTAAAAACTGTAACAAGGCGCGCCCTACTCCCTTACCCCGCGCTTCGGGCGCGGTGCGCATCGATTTAATCTCGCCCATATCAGCACTGTGTTGTTTTAACGCCACACAGCCGAGCAAGGTATCATTTTGCCAGGCAGTCCAGAAGCGGATATCTGCCGCTTTTAACTTACTGATATCCAGTGCATGCACGCTCTCCGGTGGCGAGGTGGCATACATATCGGCCAAATGGCCTTCAAGTAACGCGATTACAGCAGCAGATTCCAGCTTATCGGCAATGATCTTCATGATGTTTTTACTTTAGTCAGAAAAATAATCTGTTTTTGGTTTTACTCTTGCGGCATTACCCGGTTACGGCCAGCGCGCTTGGCTTCATACATTGCAACATCTGCCTTACGTACAGCAGCGTCGGCATCGGTATCGTCTGTGGCTGAAGATGCGACACCAATACTGATAGTAACCTGACCGACAGTGTTAAATTGCTGCTGTGCTATCTGGCGGCAGAGTTTATTTGCCATGGTAACGGCACCAGATTGCTCTGTGGCAGGCAGGATAACAATAAACTCCTCGCCACCATAACGGGCAACAAAATCGCTTTCGCGGATAGCCTGCTGCAGTAATTTAGCAACTTGCTGAATAACCTGATCGCCGGTTTCATGGCCAAACTGGTCATTAATGTGTTTAAAGTGATCAATGTCTATCAGCAGTACAGCATAACGAAGGCTGCGGCGTTTTGCTGTGACAAATTCTGCCTGCAGCCGCTCATCAGCAGCTCGTCTGTTGCAAATACCGGTCAAAGCATCTTTACGGCTTAGCTCCTGCAACCTGGCATTAGCGCGCTCTAAATCTGCTGTGCGTGTTGCTACCTGCTGCTCCAATGTAATATTGGCCTGCAACAATGCCTGGCGCTTGGCTGCCATTTTAACCATCATGCTGCTAAGGGCGCTGCTGAGATAACGTATTTCTGTCAGCTTGCTGCTAACGTTAAACACCACATTTTCGCTTCCCTGCGCCACTTTAGCCGCCAGACTGGCCAGTTGCTCAACGGGACGGCTAAAGTGGCTGGCAAGCCGGTATGCCAGCACCATTGCCAGCACTAAAGTAATGGCGCCATACCACAAAAGCTGGCGGTTAAGCTTGGCTACCGGTGCCAGCGCCAGCGCTGCTGGTTGACGCAAAATAAGCTGCCAGCCCAGATCATCGCCAAACCGGGTGCTAATACGAATACGGCTGGTAAGGTATTGTTTATCTGCCCAATCTATCAATGCCACTTGCCCCGCCGGTGGCAGATCAGCCGGTACCGCCAACTGGCCTATATATTCGTACGGATGTAACCAGTGCCCGGCACTGCCAAGAATTAGCAGCTCTACTCCGCTATTGGCGGCATCAGCGGTAAGCACAGAACTGAGCACATCATGCACCCAGCTCCAGTGTACATGGGTAGCCACCACACCACGGATGCTATTATCTGTGCCATGCACCGGTGCGGCAAAGTCGACAAAACGCAGTGGCTCGTTGCTGCTTTGCAACGGCAGCAGCCTGGCCAGCAATACCGCTTCGTGCACATCACCAACAAAACTGCGCTGTAAACCGCCACTAAACCAGGGGCGCTGCGCCACATTCTGGTTCAACAGCAAGCCGTCTGTGGCCTGTAGCACAGTGCCATCTGGTGCGGCCAACCCAATCCAGGCGTAAAACGGATACGACTGGCGGATATTGTCCAGCAATTGCTGTACTTCAGCGCCCTGTAAATCACCGGATTTAAGTAAATGGCTTTTACTTAGCAGCCGTATTTCGCGCTCACGCTCAGCCAGCGTTCTGCTGATCAACATAGCGGCCGAATTACCGGTGCTATACAGCGCATCACCAGCGGCTTTAGCCAAAGTAACTGAGGCAAGGCGATCTAAATAAGCCGTTAAACCGATACTTACCGCTAAAAACAGGCTGCCGAATAACAGAACCAGTCTTGCGTGGAAACTATTAAATTGTTTCATTAACCATTCACTGTGTGCTCTGGCCGAAAGTTTTTTGTTACCAGAAAGCCCATTACAACACCGGCGCCAGCCGTTTTTGTACGTCGGCCAGCTCTTGATTATAGCTGCTGATATAAGGCAGTTCGGCAGCACTGGCGGCTAATTTTAATGCATAGCCGCGCTCGATATTGCACACTATGGCTAATGCCTCTGCCATCCGGCCGCTGTTACAGCTGATGGCCTGCTTGATGTCAGGGTTAATATTTAAATGCTGTAAAAAGCGGTCAGACTCTATGCCAAACAACATGTCCGAGCCCGAAATTAACGCGGCGAGAAAATACTGATGGCACTGCTCGTTGCTAAGTTGCCACAGTTTGGCAATACGCTGTGCGGTGTACGCGCGGGTTAGTACCGTTATCGCTGCAGTTGGTGCGGTATTGTTAAGTACGGCATACATTAGCACCCATTTGCGGGCCAGCTCCAGCCCAAGCCGGGTAATCATTTCTTTTACCGAGCTCACTTCGCGCGTTTTACGGTACAGCGGGCTGTTCACAATTTTCAGCATGCCCATCACTATGGCCGGTTCGTCCTGCAGCAATAAAACCAGTTGGTTAATGTCTGGCTCGTCGGCAAACAGGCAGCCGATAATTTCTGCCAGTCGCAGTACGCTGGGTTCAATTTTTTTACCAGCGATCAGTAAGGGTTTAGCTAAAAAATAGCCCTGAAATAACTCGCAGCCCAGTGCTTTAAAGGCAATAAACTGTTGTTCGGTTTCTACCTTTTCAGCCAGCCAAACCAGCCCCGGCCTGCTGTACTGCGCTTTATAACGCTCTACTTCAGCCAGGCTGCTGTTTAGCACATCTATTTTGATAATATCGGCCAGCTCCAGCAATGGCTGCCAGGCATCGCTGAACTCAAAATCGTCCAGAGCAAAACGAAAGCCCTGCTGCTTAAAACTGACAACAGCGGCAATAAATTCGGCAGTGGGCTCAATGCGTTCAATCAGCTCTATGACCACCTGCGAAGGATCAAGCGGCAAAAAGCTGCGTGACAGTAAAAACTGGGCGCACACATTAATAAATACCGGCGCACGGTATTGCTCAATTTGCTCGGTGATGCCGCTGCACAGGTTGTACAGCAGTTCAGTGGTGGCTTTAACATCACCCAATTGAAGCGCGGTAACACCGGTGTCGCTGCGATACAGCAGCTCTACTGCGTAGCGTTGTTTATTGCAATTAAAAATAGGCTGGGCGGCAAACAGGCTTTGTAAATCTTTGCTACAACTAATATTTTGATTGTGTCTGCTCACGTACTGTCCTTACAGCTAAACAGTTACAGTTGGTAAAGGCCAATATAAAGCCAGTAGTACAGGCTGTCTAGCTGCACGAGTTAATCAAAATTTACCTTTAACCAGCTATTGGCTTCACTTTGTTACAGAGTTATCGTATAACTCTGTAAAACACTTTTAAAATGTTGGGAAAACTCGCAAAAATCGTCAGCCAGTCACAGTTAACTTTTAAATTTAAAATAATAACAGAGCTCGATACCTGAGCTATGGTTATGCCATAGCCCGATAAATTATTACCACCCTGATTATACAAGAGCACGACTATGAAGCTACTGATTGAAAAAGCAACAAATTTACCCAGCATTCCCAAAGTAGTACAAGAGCTAATCGCCAGCTTTAATAACCCCGATATTACCAGTGGCCATATTGCGACTATCTTAAGCAACGATCAGGCGTTAACCGCTAAAGTGCTGCGTATGGCTAACTCGGTACGTTATGGTGGTCACCGCAAGGTAGGTTCAGTGAAAGATGCCGTACTGATTTTGGGTTTTAACTCGTTACGCACTCTGGTGTTGTCAGTCGGTTTTTCATCAGCATTAAAAGGCCCGGAAGCATTTAATCTGGAAGCTTTCTGGTTAAAATCGTTTAAAGTCGCTAACCGCTGCAAATGGTTGGCAAAGTCGTTTAAGGTAGATGCCGAGATTGCCTACACTTGCGGCTTGTTGCATGCGATCGGCGAGTATCTTATCCATCTGGTAAAGCCAGAAGAAGCTATTGCTATCGATAAACGGGTTAACACCGGAGAAAGCCGGTCTCGCCTTGAGCAGCAACTGCTGGGATTTGATTACACCCAGGCCGGTGCCGAACTGGCTGATTACTGGCATTTTCCGCAGGACATTGTCAGCGCTATCCGCTACCAGGAAAACCCGGCTGCAGCACCTGAACTGTCGGCTTACGCCGTATGCATCCATATTGCCCAATATATGCTGGACAATGAACGTAGTATTGCCCAAAGTAATTTTGATGGCTTCCCGGCAAAATTAGTGCACTCGTTACACCTGACTTTATCTGAACTGTTTGCCCGGCTGGAAAAAACACCTGCCCTGGATGAAGGCATTGAAGAGTTTCTTCACTAGAACTGATTAGCAACAGTAAAAACTGCCTCACACATGCCGGCACCGTTTATCCAGGCATGTTTAGCGGGGCAGTTTTTTATGCTTTGCATCAGGTTCTGCTAGCCCACGCTACAATAACGCCTTGATTGCACTGTTCAAACCCTGCAGCGTAAGAGCAAACATACGCTTTTGTAGCAACTGCTCTATCATGCCAATAGAATAATACTGCCCCCACCATGCCAGTGGCTGCGGGTTTAGCCACACCGCTTTGGGATATTGCGTTAATAAGCGCTGCAGCCATACCTTGCCGGGCAGCTCGTTGTAGTGCTCAACACTGCCGCCAGGGTAGTCAATCTCATATGGGCCCATAGTGGCATCACCGACAAAGATCAGTTTGTAGTCGCTACCGTAGGTATGAATAATATCGTCTACTTTTATCTGCTCGGTATAACGGCGTTTGTTGTCGCGCCACACGCCTTCATACACACAGTTATGAAAGTAGAAAAATTCCAGATGTTTAAACTCGGTTTTAACAGCGGCAAACAGTTTCTGGCATTGCTCAATATGGTCATCCATTGAGCCACCCACATCAAAAAACACCAGCAGTTTAATGGCGTTGTGCCGCTCGCGCATAAAGCGTAAATCCAGCCAACCGGCCTGCTCAGACGTAGCCTGAATAGTGCCGTGTAAATCCAGCTCGGTTTCCGCGCCGCTGCGGGCAAATTTACGCAGCTGTTTCAGTGCCAGTTTAATACTGCGGTTGTTAAGCTCGCTGTCGGTGTCCAGGTCTTTAAACTCGCGTTTATCCCACACCTTTACCGCACGGCCCGCACCACTGCCCTGCTGGCCTATGCGCACGCCTTCGGGGTTGTAACCATAAGCACCAAAAGGAGACGTGCCGCCGGTACCTATCCACTTATTGCCACCGCTATGCTTTTTTTGCTGCTCGGCTAAGCGCTCACGCAGGGTTTGCAGCAGTTTATCCAGCCCTCCCAACGCTAGCAGTTTGGCTTTATCTTCGTCAGTAAGCTTGCGCAGCACTTCGGGCACCAGCCAGTCCGGCGGTATGCTGGCGGCGATGTCTACTTCTGCTACCCCCTCAAAGTAATCAGCAAAGGCACGGTCGAACTTATCGTATTGGGTTTCATCTTTTACCAGACACAGCCTGGCTAACTGGTAAAAAGCCTCAGTGTCAGCGAAAATCACCTGCTGTTTAACTGCATTAAGCAAGTCCAGCAGTTCGGTAATGCTGGTTTTTAAGCCGTATTTGCGTAGCGTAAAAAAGAAGTCAATTAGCATGTGCTGGTTCCGCTGTGCTGTTCCCGCTGCGGCTCACAACACTTGCCCCGGCTCGTCGCAGCAACTCGCTCGGGCTGGCGCCCTCGCTCAGACACTCTGCGTCGACCGGAACAAGGTTCTGATCCTTCGCTGGCATAATTGTCGCAGCCGATCGAGGCGAATAAAATTCCTAACACAAGCATCCTTTAGCGCCCTTGCCTTTTTGCCAAAAACGCCAGCTTCTCTACCAGGCTAAGATCCTGCTCGTTTTTCAGCAAGGCACCAAACATCGGCATTAAGCCGCCCTTGTGCTGTTTGTCGATGAGTACTTCTGGCGGAATATCTTCGGCCAGCAACAACTTTAACCAGTCGAGCAGCTCTGACGTTGACGGCTTTTTCTTTAAACCCGGTAATTCGCGCAGCTCAAAAAACGCCTCCAGCGCCACATTTAACAGCTGCTGCTGAATATGCGGGAAATGCACGGCGACAATAGCGTGCAAGGTATCAGCATCGGGGAAACGGATATAGTGGAAAAAGCAGCGGCGCAAAAAGGCATCCGGCAGCTCTTTTTCGTTATTTGAAGTGATGATCACTATCGGCCGCTGAACGGCACTTATTTGCTCGCCGGTTTCGTGCACGTAAAACGCCATTCGGTCCAGTTCGTGCAGTAAATCATTGGGAAATTCGATATCGGCTTTGTCTATTTCATCAATCAGCAGCACCGGGCGTTTAGCCGCGGTGAAAGCCTGCCATAGTTTGCCGGGGCGGATATAGTTATTAATATCCTGCACTTTGTCGCTGCCCAGTTGGCTGTCGCGCAGGCGGGACACCGCATCGTATTCGTACAGGCCATGCTGCGCCTTGGTGGTTGACTTGATATGCCACTGGATCAGCTCGGTGCCGAGGCTTTGGGACAGTTCTTCTGCCAGCCGCGTTTTACCGGTGCCCGGCTCGCCTTTTATCAGCAGCGGTTTTTCCAGCGTTACGGCGGCATTTACTGCTAATGCCAGTTCATCAGACACTATATAGTTGTCGGTGCTTACAAAGGCCATTCTACCCTCTATGTTTAGTGTTCAAACCTGCTCTTTTTACAACCTGGCAGGCTTGTGGTGAAACGTAATATCTTATAGCCAAAAGCTACTGTAATTTTTGCCACGCTGGCGTATTCTTATAACCAATTTATCGTAAACGGAGTTTTTTTATGGCAAACGTCTATGCAGACAACTCATTGTCTATCGGCCGCACCCCGCTGGTCAAACTAAACCGGACTATTGAAGGCGGCGCTAATGTGTACGCCAAAATTGAAGCTCGCAACCCCAGCTTCAGCGTAAAGTGCCGTTTAGGTGCTGCATTAATTTGGGACGCCGAGAAAAAAGGCACCTTAACGGCTGACAAAGAAATTGTCGAACCTACCTCAGGCAATACCGGTATTGCCCTGGCGTTTGTTGCTGCCAGCCGTGGCTATAAGCTTACCCTGACCATGCCTGCCACCATGAGCCTGGAGCGACGCAAGCTGCTAAAAGCCTTGGGTGCTAATTTAGTGTTGACCGAAGGCCCTAAGGGCATGAAAGGCGCAATTGAAAAAGCTAAAGAAATTCAGGCGTCTAACCCGGATAAATATTTAATTTTGGGCCAGTTTGAAAACCCGGCCAACCCGCAAATTCATTTTGATACCACCGGGCCGGAAATTTTTAATGATTTAGACGGTAAAGTGGATATTTTTATCGCCGGTGTCGGCACCGGCGGCACCATCACCGGTGTTAGCCGTTATCTGAAAAACGAGAAGAAGTTGCCGTTATTAACCGTAGCGGTAGAGCCGGCGGAATCACCGGTGATTACTCAGGCCAAAGCCGGTGAAGAGTTAAAACCCGGCCCGCATAAAATTCAGGGCATTGGTGCAGGTTTTATTCCGGGCAACCTGGATTTAGCACAGGTAGATGAAGTTGAGCGCGTTACCAGCGATGAGGCCATTGCCGGCGCACTGCGCTTAATGCGTGAAGAAGGTATTCTGGCCGGTATCTCATCTGGCGCAGCCCTGGTAGCCGCGCAGCGCCTGGCCGCAAAACCGGAAAATGCCGGCAAAAACATTGTCGTGATCCTGGCCAGTGCCGCAGAGCGTTACTTAACCAGCCCGTTGTTTGCCAGTGTATTTACCGAGCAGGAATTACAAGCCTAATCAGCATGATGAACGCTATTAAGGGCTGCGGTTGCAGCCCTTTTCTTTACAGTCAGAGAAAAAAAAGCCACACTGGGTGCTGATTTTTTACCGGATGCCACAGATGAAGCTACGCTGGATACTGCCACTTTTGCTGTTACTGGTTGCCTGCAGCGAGAGCACGCCCAAGGTAAATGCCCAGTGGGGTACACCGGAATATATTGCCACCCAGTTTTTTCATGCCCTGTATAACGACAAAGATCTGGAAAAAGCCAAGCAGCTAAGTACCGAAGATTACGCTGCGTTAATGGAATCTTACGGCAGTGTGCGCCAGGTTAACCGCACCCTGATGAATATGTCGTTTGATAGTGTGGAAGTGCGCGTTAACCGCAGTGGCGGAAACCTGCGTGAGCAATATGAAAATGAAGCAAAAATTGCCATTTTGCTTACCGGCCCCTATGACGGTAAGCAAGTTGACGAACTGCGGGTGGTTGAAGTGATTAAGCATAATAACCGCTGGCTGGTTAAAACCGTGCAGGTAGATAAATTCAGCAGCAGTGCACGCTAAATTTAAGCCACAACACTTAATTTAAACCATCAGCCCTAACGCTGAAAAAATGCCGCGATGCGCTGCTGGCATTCGTCACTGTTAAGCAAGCGCTGAAACTGCACCAGCTCTGTAGCAATGGTTTCCAGCGTTAGCGGCTGTGCATTACGTTTTAACAGCGCTTTACTGCTTTGCACCGCATCGGCTGGCAGCGCCGCCAGCTTCAGCGCTTTTTCCAGCGCCAGCGCACACACTTCAGTATTGGTTACCACCTGATTAACCAGGCCCATCTGTGCTGCCTCGGCTGCACCAAAGGCTTCACCAAGCAATAAATACTGCGCAGCACGCTGATACCCCGCCAGATTTGGTAACAACACACTGGAGCCTGCTTCCGGACATAAACCCAGTTGGGTAAACGGCAGCTGAAAACGGGCATTGTCAGCGGCATAGACTAAATCGCAGTGCAGCAACACAGTAGTGCCAATCCCAATGGCTAACCCGCCTACAGCAGCCACCACCGGTTTAGGAAACTGAGCCAGAATATATAAAAACTGCACCGTCGGATGCTGGCTGTTTAACTCGCCAGCGCCGATAAAATCCTGCAGGTCATTGCCGGCACTAAAGCAGTCGGTGCTGCCCTGCAGCAGCACTACCTTGATTGCAGGATCGGTTGCTGCCTGCATCAGGGCGCTGTTAAGGTCGCGGTACATCTGCTGGCTAAGGGCATTCTTTTTTTGTGGCCGGTTCAGGCTAAGCTGCAGCACGCCCTGGGTGGTTTGTTGGGTAATGTCACTCATAAATTTTCGCCTTATTTACCTGCCACACTGCCTTCGCGGCGCGGATCTGCAGCGCCTTGCAAACCTTTAGCAGTAATCATTATCGCATGCAAGCCGCTGTTTAAGTCCTGCAGCTGTACTTTATAGCCCATATCTTCAAGCACGGCCTGCTGTTTTTCCAGCGCAGTGCCCTTCTCCAGCGCCAGATAATCATTACGGTGGGTAATGCGTGGCAGGTTCAGTGCCTGCTGCACATCCAGATCCCAGTCCAGCACGGCCACTATACTTTGCGCAACATAGTTAATAATGCGGCTGCCACCGGGCGAGCCGATTACCAGCTTCAGCTTATTATTCTGGTCAAACACCATCATCGGCGCCATAGAAGAGCGTGGACGCTTACCACCTTCTACCCGGTTTGCCACCAGATGGCCGTCAATTTCTGGGCTTAAGCTAAAATCGGTCAGCTGATTATTCAGTAAAAAGCCCCCTACCATTAAGCCAGAGCCAAACACGTTTTCAATACTGGTGGTCATGCTTACGGCATTACCGTCGCTATCGACAATAGAAAAATGGCTGGTATTTGGCAGTTCCGGCGAGTTAGCAGACAACAGCGCCGGTGCGCCCTCTGGTGTGCCCGCTGTGGCCTGAGCACCTGCTTTACTAAGATCAATTAAAGCCGCACGGCGGGCCAGATAATCCGGCGCCAGCATGCCTGCTACCGGTACAGTAACAAAAGCCGGATCGGCCAGGTATCGGTCGCGATCAGCAAAAGCCAGTTTTGCTGCCTGCGCCAGTATATGCGTGGCCTGCACACTGTCTGGTGCCACCTTGTTTAAGTCGTACTGCTGTAAAATACCCAATATCTGCAGTACCGCTATACCGCCGGAGCTTGGCGGTGCCATACCACACACTTTATATAGCCGGTATGGCATACATACCGCCTCAGGCTGTTGCACTTTATAATTGGCTAAGTCGGCCACACTGAGCTTGCCCGGGTTAACCGGCGCCGTTTGCACCCGCTCGCTGATGGCTTTGGCCAGCTCGCCCTTATAAAACGCATCGGGCCCTTTTGCGGCTATAGCTTTTAACGTTGCAGCATAAGCCGGGTTTTTCAGTAAGCTGCCCTCAGCCACAGGCCGATTATTGGGGAAAAAATACTGTTTTGATTCATAAAACTGCGATACGCCTTTATTCCAGCCCTTCTCCAACTGCCGTGCAGTACGTGATGATACCGGGAAGCCCTGCTCCGCCGCAGCGATCACGTCGGTAAACAACTCAGCCCAGGGCAATTTGCCGTGCTGCTGGTGTGCCTGTGCCAGCATAGCAACAACGCCTGGTACACCTACCGACTTACCGCCAACATAGGCCTCGCGCCAGTCCATGGTTTTGCCGTTAGCATCGCGGAATAAATCAGCTGTGGCGGCTGCTGGCGCCATTTCACGGCCATCAAAGGTGGTAAGGTGCTGCTGTTTGGCCTGCCAGTGCAGCATAAAAGCGCCACCACCAATGCCTGAGCTTTGTGGTTCAACTAAACCCAGCATTAGCTGGGTGGCAATGGCCGCATCTACTGCACTGCCACCTTTTTCCAGCACAGCGCGGCCAGCTTCTGTTGCCATTGGGTGTGCTGCCGACACCATATACTGCTTGCCACTAACCAATTGCTGCTGATAAATGCCGGTAGCGGCTTCCGGCTCACGGTTTTCCTGTTGCGCAGTAACTGCAAACACCGTTAAACCACAAAAAATAAACGCAGTACGATACAAACCTGAACGAGCAAACATAGTAAAAGATATCTTGTAAAGAAGGTGCTTACACCCTAACCAGATAACAGCCTAAGATCAATAACCACCAGCGCGGCTGAACGGGCTTTAGCATCAGTTTACCGCTAAGGCTGCAGCAGAAAATTTTACTTGACGCTAAAGCGCAAATCGTTTTGCATAGGCGCCCTGATAACTTACTGATGACACTGGTTTGCGCTCATTACTGCCCAACAACAGCCTGCCTGCCAATAGCTACTTAACCCCCTATTTAATATTGGCAACCATTATGGTTTTTTTCGCCATACTGCCTGATAGCTGGCAGCAAGCACTGCAATACAACCGGGCAGATATCAGCAATAGCCAATACTGGCGCTTATTTACCGGCCATTTGCTGCACAGCAACCACTGGCATTTACTGATGAATCTGGCTGGTTTACTGCTGGCCATGCTGCTGCATGGCAGCTATTACCGTGGCAAAATGTTAACACTGCAATGGCTGCTGTGTGGCCTGGCAATAAGCCTGGCGCTGTATTATTACTCGCCAGAGATCCATATTTATGTTGGCTTATCCGGCCTGCTGCATGCCATGCTAACGCTGGGCGCACTAAAAGATATTCAGCTAAAGCTCAGCACCGGCTGGCTGTTACTGGCCGGGCTGACAGGCAAAGTTGGCTGGGAGCAATGGCAAGGCCCGGATGCAAAACTAGCTGAGCTGATTAACGCCAGTGTTGCCACAGATGCGCACTTATACGGCGTATGCAGCGGCCTTGGCCTTGGTTTAGTACTCTATATCTGGCAGCACTCAGGCAAAAAATAACCAAGCTTTAACTGATTGCTATAACGAATGTACAAATTAAAACGGCGCGCTGGCAGTAAACTCCATCACCTGAGCGCTAAGCGGGTGTACAAAGCGGATATGTTCAGCATGCAGCATTAACCGCGGGCTTTTTGCGGCAACAGCTTGTGGCGCATACAAGGTATCGCCCAGCATGGCATGGCCCAGCGCCAGCATATGCACCCGCAGTTGATGCGAGCGACCGGTAACCGGCTCCAGTTTTACCCGGCTTTGATTGGTGTCAGCGTTATAACTTAACAGCTGATAGCGGGTTTGTGATGGCTTACCCTGTTGCGGGCATATTTTATACAGTGGCCGGCGTTGCTCATCGGCGGCTATGGCTAAATCAATCACCCCTTTGGCTTTAGCCAGCTTACCTTCCACCACCGCAACATAATGTTTTTGCACGCTACGGGCCTGAAACTGCTTACTGATATCTGATAATACCCTTTTAGTCAGCGGCAGAATTACCAGCCCGGAAGTATCGTAATCCAGCCGGTGTACTACCTCGGCAAAAGGAAATTCGCGCTGTACGCGGCGGATAAGACAATCCTGATTTTGCGGATGCCGCCCCGGTACGGTAAGCAGCTGTGCGGGTTTGTTTACCACCAGCAGCACATCGTCTTCGTACACTATCTGGTATGGCTCGCTGGTTGCCGGCAATATCGCCAGATCGTCAGTGCTGTTACTCATGGGGTTCTCCGTAGTTTTAACGGCGGCTATTATGCCGTAAAACCCCTTCGTCTGCTGGTTAAATTCGGCTAAGCTAAGCGCTTTGCCGCCAAAGCTACCACCTTATGACCGAACCTTTTGTTTATACCCCGCCCGTTGAGCCCTGGCTTGAGGTGCTATATCAGGACAAAGATCTGATTGTGCTGAATAAACCCAGCGGCCTGCTGACTAACCCCGGTCGCGGCGAGCATTTAGCCGACTGCCTGCTAAGCCGGGTGCAGCAGCAATATCCGCTGGCACAACTGGTGCACCGGCTGGATATGGCTACCTCCGGAGTGGTGGTTATTGCGCTGCGCCGCTCTAGCGAACGGGCACTAAAACAGCAATTTGCCGAGCGCACTGTTAATAAGCGCTATCTGGCTGTGGTTTGGGGCATACTGCAACAGGCAGAAGGCACTGTTGATCTGCCACTGATAGCCGACAGCAGTAATCCGCCAAAACAGAAAGTGTGTTACAGCCACGGCAAAAGCGCCATTACCCATTACCGGCTGCTACAACAATTACCTGATCGGGCACTGGTAGAGCTAAAACCTGTTACCGGGCGCTCACATCAGCTGCGTATGCATATGCTGGCGCTGGGGCACCCGATACTGGGCGATGCGTTTTATGCCAGTGGTGCCGCCCTTAATGCAGCTCCGCGTTTGTTGCTGCATGCCGCCACGCTGGAGTTAAACCAGCCATACAACGGAAAACGGCTAAGGTTTGATGCAGATACTGACTTTGTCAGTGCTACCGCCAAGTTAAACGGGATATAAAAAAACGCCCCACAAGGAGACGTTTTAGCATTGTCAAGTATTAGGAGGCCGGGTTAACAGAGCAAGCTGCCTAGACTCGAAAAAAACTCCTCACAAGGAGGCGTTTTAGAAGTATTAACTATGAGGAGGCCGGAAACCCGATCTGGTCGGCGCAGAGTGTCTGAGCCCTGCCGCAGGCATTAGGGCGAGTTGCTGCGGCGAGCCAGAGCGGGTATTGCGGCCGTATTGTTACAGCATTATAAATTTTGCTCAAATAACTTATAAATACGGCGGTATTCATCCAGCCAGCTGCTTGGCTGGCGAAAGCCATGCGGCTCTACCGGGTAAATTGCCGTTTCAAAGTTAATGTTTTCTTGCTCAATTAACCGCTGCACTAAACGCACGACATCCTGAAAGAATACGTTGTCATCAACCATAGGCGCATTAATCAGCAAAGGCTTTTTCAGGCCCTGAGTAAAGTAAATTGGCGAACTACGCTCATAGGCAATAGGATCAATTGCTGGTGTATTAAGAATGTTAGACGTATACGCATGGTTGTAGTAGGCCCAGTCACTCACCGGACGCAGCGCAGCACCAGCCTGAAATAAATCCGGTTCAGTAAACAGCGCCATAAAGGTCATAAAGCCGCCGTAAGAGCCACCGTAAGTACCAATACGGTTACGATCTACATTGGCATTCGCCACCATCCAGTTTACGCCATCAACCAAATCTTCAATCTCCGGTGTACCCATGCGGCGATAAATGGCAGTGCGCCAGTCGCGGCCATAACCTTTTGATGCCCGGTAATCCATATCCATTACCACATAGCCCTGCTGTACCAACAGGTTATGGAAGAAAAACTCACGGAAATAACCCGACCAGCCCATATCACTGTTTTGCAGATACCCGGCACCATGGTTAAAAATAACAGCGCGGCGTTTTTCGCCCTGTTGGTAATCGGCGGGGTAATACACTTTAGAAAACACTGGCTGTTCGCCGTGGCTGGAAGGTACCGCTACGATCTGCGGTGCTACCAGCGGTAACTGCTTAAACTCTGCCGATATAGTATCAGTAAGGCGCTTAACTTCTGCGCCCGGTGCAGCATCAGCCACATACAGCTCTTCCGGCATCAGATTGGTTGAATGGCGCAGTAACAGTTTTTGTTCGTCCGGCGACAACGTAAAGTCGGTGCTGCCACCCAGTTTGGTTAGCTGTTCAGTGTTACCACTGCCTAATACCGCACGGTACACCTCGTAGTTGCCCGGGTGTGCCACGTTAGCCTTAAAGTAAATAAACTGGTCATCGCTGCTAAGCACTAGATCGGTGACTTCAAAAGTACCGCTAGTCAGTTTTTTAGCTTTGCCTTTGAGCGGCTTTACATATAAATGAGAGTAACCGGACTCTTCCGACAGGTAGTACAGGCTGTCTGTGTTGTTTAACCAGCCGTAGTCGTTAAAAGCATAATTAATCCAGGCGGCGTCATGTAATCTGTGCTGTGGCACCAGTGTTTTTTTCTGTAAATCGACAGTAGCTATCCAGCGGTCTTTGTTGTCCAGCGCTTTAAGCATCAGGGCAACCTGCTCACCGCTGCTGTGCCAGCGCATAGCGCTTTGCGTCCAGTACCAGTCATTCATCAGGCCGATATCGCGGATCACCTTCTCGCTTTTGTATTTTTCACCGCGGGCTTTGGCATTTTCTACTTTAACCTCAGCCAGCACATCTTCGTTGTAGCCTGGCAGGCTGGTATAGCTTAACTCGCTGCTGCTGCCATCTTTAAGGTTTAGCAGCAAAATGCGCTGCGCTGCAGGAATAATATCATTAACCCGACCACGCACCGGCTGTGCGGCGATATCACCGTTCGCGGTAATGTAATTTGGCATAATATCTTTGTCATTACGCTTACCGGCTTTGCGCACCGATATCAGCATATAGTCGGCTTTAGGTGACAAGCTGGCGCCAACTACCTGTAAATCTTTACCCAGATAAAACGCTTTGGGCGCCATGCTGCTGTTTTGCGCCTGTAACTGCTGCTGCGCAGCATAACGCTGTTCAGCATTTTTTTGCTCCAGCGCCACAAACTCAATCAATTTACGCTGCTCTTGTGCCAGGTAACCTTTAGGTACTGCCGGTGCCTTGGGTGCGTCTGCCAGTTGCAAGTTAGCCAGCTCGGTGCGGTTGCCTGAGGCCAGGTCGACGGCGTAATAGCTCCAACCTTCGCGGTATGCCAGGCGGCCATCAAGCAAAAATAGTGGATCTGCCTGCACTGCGCTGTCGCGGGTTAACTGAATTAACTCAGCGCTTGCCATGCGGCGCACAAACAAATTGCCTTCAAAAATATAAGCCTGCAGGCTGCGATCTTTATTGTATACCGCACTGGCACTGCCTATCTGATGCTGGCTGGCTAATGCCACCTGCTCACCATTGCCCTGCGCAGTCAGTGGCCGGACAAACCAGTCGCGAAGCTCATTGCCTTGCTGCTTACGCTGATAAAACACCTGCTGGCTGTCAGCACTCCACAGCGCCTGTTCGGGCTGGCGTCCAAGCCAGTCTGGATCAGCCATAATCTGCTCCATGCTCAGTTTGATGCTGGTATCGCCATTAAAAACCTGGGGAACGCTGATAGCTGCTGTTTGATAGGTTTGTGGCTCGGCTTTTTTGGCCTGCAACGGGCTGGTTAGCACTAAGCTGCACAACGCGACAGCCAGCACTGAATGACGGATCTTAGTCATAGTGAGTTTCTTATAGTAGTAAAAGACGCTCTGTTATACAAAGAGCGCAGATGTAACGCAACTGACACACCAACAGATGCGGCTGACAGCAAAGCAGATAAGATTAACAGACAGAAAAAAGCCGGCCTGAACCAGACCGGCAAATACAGCGTGAATAACAAGTATTCGAACAGCTGTGGAGAAGTTAAGCAGCGATTTTAGCGCTGATTTCAGTTAAACGGGCCTTTGCTGCGGTAAGTGCCGCCTGTTGTGCGTCCGTTCCCATATTAAGGCCTTCGGCATAAACAAAATGCAGATCCTTTAAACCAACGAAGTTAAAAAATGTTTGTAAAAACGGTGTCTGGCTGTCCAGCCCGGTACCCTGATAAATACCACCACGGGCGGCAAAAATTACCACTGGCTTATCATCCAGCAAGCCAACCGGGCCCTGCTCGGTGTACTTAAAGGTAATGCCGGCGCGCGCTACGCGGTCAAGCAGTGCTTTTAACTGTGACGGTATACCAAAGTTGTACATCGGTACGCCTAAAACAATCACGTCGGCTGCTTTAATACGGGCAACTATATCGTCAGATATCGCGGCCAAACGTTGCTGCTCGCTGCTGCGCTGCTCTGCCGGCGTCATCCAGGCGGCCATTTCTGTCATTTCCAGGTGCGGCACCGGTGTGGCGTTTAAATCCAGCGTGTCCAGTTTAAAGCTGCCTTTTGGCAACTGGGCAATAAATTGTTGGGCTAACTGAGCCGAGTGACCTTTGTCACCGTTAATAGAACTGTTAATCAGTAAAATATGTTTCATGATGGTCTCCCGTTTTAAGTGAAGCCATAATAACGCAATTTTTTAGGAAGAAAATAAGATTAAAACGCACAAACCTTTCTATTTTTTAAATATATCAAATGGCAATCCAATGCGCGTTACAGTGCGTAGATAGGATTACACAGCAACAATGCCGGTAACACCGTAACCAGGAACATAAAACATGTTGAAGTCAATCAACGTACCAAGGCATGATAGAGCCCCCTCGCCAATACCGGATACTCAGGCCTCTATGACAAGGCAAGACATTACCAATAATAACTGGGAAGAGGCACTCACTTTTGTTGCCCTGCAGCGTGATCGCAGTGCTTATGCTGAACTATTTAATTATTTTGCACCAAGACTGAAAGCTTTTGGCATGAAAATGTTTGGTAATGAGCAACAGGCATTAGAAATGGTGCAGGACACCATGCTGAATGTATGGAAAAAAGCCGCACTGTTTGATGCATCGCGTGGCTGTGCTTCTACCTGGATTTTTACCATTGCCCGAAATGTGCGCTTTGATATGCTACGCAAAAAGCAAAGCCGTAAAGATGATGTCAGTGCTGATGACTTATGGCTTAACGGTGAATATCCCGAGCCGGAAGCCGACAACGACGCATCACAATGGGACACGCAGCTGCTGATGGATAAACTAGCACCGCACTTTACCAGTCTGCCGCCGGCGCAGCGCGAGGTAATGGAAAAAGTATATTTGCAGGAAAAAACGCATCAGGAAGTATCGGATGAACTGGCTATTCCATTGGGTACAGTGAAGTCGCGCATCCGCTTAGCGCTGGACAGATTAAGAGAGGCATTAGATGGCGCACGCAATTAAGTTTCACCCTGGCATGTCGTTGCTGGAACAACATGCTGAAGGCACCTTAAGTGCCGACGTTGCACTTGCTGTGGCAGCGCATATTGACCTGTGCCCGCATTGTAAGCAGCTTAGCCACGACATCACCACTGATTTGGCCTGCCAGTTGGCACAGCAGCCGGTTAAATCCAACACTACCGACTGGCAACATATGCTGAACGACATTATGGCGCAGCCGCAATTGTCTAAACAGGCCGCTGCCACGCAGGCGCACTTGTCTGCACAGGCCGCTGAGCCCATCATAGTTAACCAGCGCGAGTTTGTTGTGCCGCGTGCCTTACAACGTCTGGCCGCAAACCATGGTAAATGGTTGCATCTGGGGGGTATAGCAACGGCGAAATTGCCGGCGGGCAACGATTATCATGTATCGTTACTGTATATCAGTAAAGACACTGAAGTGCCTCAGCACACTCACCTGGGGCTGGAAATGACATTAGTGTTGGCCGGTAAAATTGTTGATGAAAACGGCGAATACAAAGCAGGTGATTTGCTGATTAACTCACCGGACGATACCCACACACCGCGCACCATGGCGGACGAAGATTGCTTATGCCTGTCGGTACTAAGTGCGCCGTTAAAGTTTAAAAAAGGCTTAACCCGGTTACTTAACCCGCTACAGCAGTTCTTTTACTAATCGCCATACCCGATTAACGCCAGCAACTGCTGGCGTTTTTTACAACTGTTTTAACACAGCAGAGCAGTGCCACCTTTGAGGTTAAATACCTGCTTAAAGCCCAAACGCCCCAGCACTTTGCAGGCCACCAGGCTGCGGTTACCTGAGCGGCATACCAGCAACAACGGTTGTTCGCAGTGTAATTGCCGATGAATAACCGCATCAGCCAGCTTGGATAACGGTATTTCCTGCACACTGTGTTGTGCCAGATAAGCTGCCGGTAAATACTGTGCCAGCGCACCGGCACTTTGCTCATGCGGCTCACGTACATCCACCACCTGCATTTGCGGCCATTGCTGTAAAAAGCCTGCCAGATGCTCTGGTGCAATCACATCAGTGGCATCAGATAAACTTACCTCAACCAAACCACAAAAATAACTGCTGGCCTGCTGTAATGTAACAGCCTGTTGCTGCAACTGTGGTTGCCATTCGGTTTGTGGCTGATTATTCAGCAAGGCCTGGATCAGCGGCTGCTCTGTTGCCGCCAGTGCCAGGCTGGTAAAAAAGCGTTGCGCGTAATCATGGCTAGATAACAACAAGGTATGCTGCCCTAATTTGCCAGCAAGTAACCGGATGCTGTTTGCCAGTGCTGAAATATCGCCGCCGGGTAAATCGGTGCGGCCGACTCCACCCGGCAGTATTACATCACCGGTAAAAGCGCATAGCAGCTGTTGCTGTTTGTGCAGCAAAATACTCACCGCTTCAGGCGTATGGCCCGGTGTGGCCAAGCGGGTTAACTGATAGGGCCCAAGCTGAATTTCAGTGCTGCGTTCAGGCCAGCCCAATACATCACAGCCGCTACCGGCGCATGGATTACCCAGCAAGGTTAATAATTCTGTGCGTGCCGACTGATGATCCTGATGCAAATGGGTGTCCAGCACCGCTTTTAACTGTAAGCCATGGCCCTGAATAATATTGGCAATACGGCCAGCCAGCGGCAATACCGGATCTATCACCAGGGCTTCGAGGCTGTCAGGGCAGATCAGCACATAACTGCATAAGGCTTCATGCTTTAGCTGCAGTAAGCCGCGGGCATGAATTTCAAGTGTTGGTGTTGCATCGGTCAACACCAGACAATGCATCGATACCACCACCTTTAGCGCAGCGATAGCCTGACAGGCGTGTTCGCATTCAGCGTTAGTCATCGCCGGGCCAAAGGATAAGCGGATAGCGCCTTGCGAGCGCCAGCTGTCCAGCCCCATGGCATCAAGCACAAAACTGCTAGGCACTTTAGAGCTGCAGGCCGAGCCCGAGCTTACGCGGATACCGGCGGCATCAAACAAATCCATAATGTCTTTGCTGTAAAAGCCCGGCACCGAAAAATTAATCGTAGTGGGCACCACATGCGGTATATCACTGTTAAGCACCAAAGCAGGAAACACCTGCTGTAATGCCGCAATAAGTTGCTGCCGGTATTGCCACAGTGTGGCTTCAGTTTGAAACGCAGAGCCGCTGGTTTTGGCCAGTTCAGAAAAAATGGCGTGCAAAGCAGCAATACCGGGCAGGTTTTCGGTACCCGAGCGTAAACCACTTTCCTGGCCGCCACCGGCAATAAAAGGCTGATAAGGCGTGTCTTTGCGTACATACAAAAAGCCGATGCCTTTAGGCGCGTACAGCTTATGGCCACTAAAGGGCGCGTAATCTATGCTGGTATCGGCAATATTCAGCGACATTTTACCCAGCGCCTGTACACAATCCACCATCCAGTAAACTTGCGGGTTAACGCTGCGGATCAGTTGCTCCAGCACCACCAGGTCCTGCTTTACGCCGGTTTCATTATTCGCCGCCATAGTGCAAATCATTACTGCAGAAGTCAGGTGCTCGCGGATAAAGTCGCTATCGAGCACACCATGCTGATCCACCGGAATGGCCTTTACCGTGGCATTAAGCTGTAATACCCGGTTCCAGTGTTTCAGGCTTTCCGGCACCGCTTTATGCTCAGTAGCGCCATAGAGTAATAAGGTTGCTGCGCCGGTTTTGCCCTGCGCCCGGGCGGCCATTAACGCTGAAACAATAGAAGCTTGAATGCCCTCTGTCGCCCCTGAGGTAAATACAATGTCACCACTGCGGGCGCCGATTAACTGCCGGGCCAAAGCGCGGGTGGTTTCCAGTTCGGCTTTGGCTTTAATACCGGTAGCGTGGCTGCTGCTGGGGTTACCATAACCACGCTGCATCGCATGCATTGCTGCCTCTGCAGCAACCGGCAGTACCGGTGTGGTAGCATTGTTATCCAGATACACTTCTGTATGCGCCGCGCCTTTCATAGCATTTGCCTCTACCTGTTATAACTAAAAAGAATATGTTATTCCGTACAATAATAACTGGCTGACCGGCACAGCTCAAGCGCCAATAGCGCATTAAATAACAAACCGCCCGAAGGCGGTTTGTGTTTAGCGGTTTACTCGACCAGATCTTTGGGGATCTGCGGCCGTAACTCCGACCAGACTAAGCCGCTTTCTTTACCATATTTACGTACGGCAAATACCACTTCGTCAAACTTACCGTTTTCGGCATAGAGTTTGATCTGGTGATAATACTTACGCGCCAGCTCACGAGCTTTAGGGTGCGAAAAGTAGAAACGGGCAATTTTGTTATACAGGCCGCGAAAACCGTTTAAAATCAGCACATAAATACGATTAGCTGAATACAGTGCCAGTTCGTGGTTTAAATTATAGTCAAATTCGGCAAAAGCCTCGGCGGTATCTTCCAGCGCTTCGGCACTGGCAAACAGTTCTACTACCTGCTGGGCATTGTTTTTGATTGCGCCACGGATATAAATCGCGCTGATATTAGTACGGGCAGATAATAAATCATCTACCAGTTTTGGCATTTGATCTTCGTCTAACCGGGCCAGCGTTTCGAGAATATTTAAGCCTGAGGTTTCCCAGTAATTATTTACTTTTGTGGGCTTACCATGCTGAATGGTTAACCATCCGTCACGAGCTAAACGCTGTAATACTTCACGCAAAGTGGTACGGGTTACGCCTATCAGTTCAGACAATTCACGCTCTGCTGGTAATATAGAACCAGGGGCAAATTTTCCGTTCCAGATCGAGTCAACAATATACTCTTCAGCAAAACCGGCCGGGCTTTGTGCTTTAATCAGATTAGTCATGCGGATCTGTCCGTCTTTTTGTTCAGAAAAAAAGTTGACTGATTGTACCAGAGCGCCAACAGTTAACAAGCCACCCTTCTAAATTAGCCCGACACCGCAGCCGGATTGTGCATTACGCTTAAATACCGTAGATTAACCGCAGCTGAAGAAAACTCCCGTCCGAAGGATAAGAAATGCTACAAAAAATCAAACGTTTATCTATGCAGCGCTGGCCCTGGATGTTGTTGATATTGTCCTGCCTGGGGTTATTGGCCAGCGCGCTGTATTTTCAGTACGGGCTAAACTTACAGCCTTGTATTAAATGCATTTATATTCGCAGTGCTTTTGTTGCTGTGTTAGTGGCCGCCATTATTGGTTTACTGGTGCCTGCCAATGCCTTGTTCAGGCTGCTGGCCCTGTTTGGCGTGCTTGCTGCTGCCGGTTTTGGCATTATGCAAGCCAACGAGCTGCTGCACATTGAGCAACTACTGGCAGAAGGCGGCTTTTTCAGTTGTGCGCTGTTTGCTGAGTTTCCGACCTGGATGCCGTTGGATCAGTGGCTGCCTGCGGTGTTTGAGCCCACCGGCAGTTGTGGTGACACCAGCTGGCAGTTTTTAGATAAAAGTATGGCATTCTGGAGTGCGGTATCGCTTTGGATTTATGCCGTAATAGCAGCAATACTGTTGCTAAGTCAGCCGGTACGGATTAGCAATAACCCTTATCGCGATTAGTAACCAGAGCACGAACCGGTTTGCCCACGCCAACACGCCGTAAACCCCTCCCTGGGGGCTCGATTATAAACTTCATCCATGAAGTTTATCCTTCGGACCAGCATAGCTGTTCAAATTCGCTCCCGGCGAATTTGTCAGCATCCATGCCTTCAACGGTTGGCTTAGGGCAAGCCGGTTCTCGTCTTAACTAAGTGCAGGATAATCGGTATAACCCTCAGCGCCGCTGGCATAAAACAGCTCTGGCTTAGGCGTATTTAATGGCGCATCTTTAGCAAAGCGCTGCACTAAATCCGGGTTAGCAATATAAGGCACACCAAAGGCTACCGCATCGGCCGTACCTGCTGCCAGGGCCGCATTAGCAGAGGCTTTATCAAATTTCTCGTTGGCGATATATACACCACCAAATTGCTGTTTTAATTTTGGTCCCAGGCTGTCATCGCCTTGTGCTTCGCGGGCACAAATAAAGGCGATGCCGCGTTTACCAAGCTGCTGAGCTATATAACCAAAGGTATCGGCACGGTGCGAGTCGCCCATGGTATGTGCATCGGCACGTGGCGCTAAATGCATACCTACGCGGCCAGCACCCCACACGCCAATAACTGCATCGGTTACCTCCAGCATTAAACGGGCACGGTTTTCAATACTACCGCCGTAGTTGTCGGTGCGTTTGTTGGTGCTGTCCTGTAAAAACTGATCCAGCAAATAGCCGTTGGCACCGTGAATTTCCACACCGTCGAAATCGGCTTTTTTCGCGTTTTCAGCCCCCAGGCGGTAGGCTTCAACAATACCGGCAATTTCGTCAGTTTCCAGCGCGCGCGGCGTAACATAGGCTTTTTTCGGCCGCATTAAACTAACATGACCTTCTGCGGCTATGGCGCTGGGGGCAACCGGCAACTGGCCGTCTAAATAATGCGGATCAGAGATACGGCCAACATGCCATAACTGCAATACAATGCGGCCACCGGCGTTATGTACTGCGGCAGTAATTTTACTCCAGCCGGCTACCTGTTCATCAGACCAGATCCCTGGCGTGTCGGGGTAACCCACGCCCATTGGCGTAACAGAAGTGGCCTCGGTTAAAATAAGCCCGGCATTAGCGCGCTGCACATAATATTCTGCCATCAGCTCATTTGGCACCCGGCCCTCACTGGCACGGCAGCGGGTTAAAGGCGCCATAATAATGCGGTTGGGTAACTGTAAATCACCTACTTTTATCGGGTCGAATAGTGTTGTCATAATATAATCCTGTGTAGTTAAGCTGCTCTGTAATTACGGCTTGTTGCTTAGAGTTGGCTGCTGATCTGTGCCAGAAACTGCTGGATCAGCACCTCATCCCGTTTAAAAAAATGCCACTGCCCTACTTTCTGACTGCTAATAGCACCGGCCCGTTGCAAAGTAGCCAAATGGGCTGACACCGTGCTTTGCGACAAGCCGGTTTTACGTTCAATTTTACCGGCGCATACGCCGAGGCTCAGCGGATGGTCCTGATCAGCAAAATACTGCTCCGGCGTTTTTAGCCAGTGCAAAATATCGCGCCGCACCGGATGCGCCACCGCCTTTATCAAGTCATCGATGTGTTTTGGGTTAAGTGCCGTCATACGCCCATCTTTAATTTATATATCGCGATGCAACGATATATGTGGTTAGGGGAATAGCATTTCAAGGGCGGGGTTTAAGTTAAATTGAAGATTTATGAAATTAGCTGGCCGCTATAAGGCGGCCAGCTGAACGATTTTAATCGTTGTATGTGCCAGGAAAATTGGCACGTTCAGCTTTATCCAACATTCTTAGTGCAAATCGACCTCTTTCGGATACAGGATTCGACTTATCTGCCGCAAATTTCTCTGCAAAGCCTCTGGCGCCACCTCCAAGCGTTTCAAGCTCTTTAATGAGAAGCTCTGCTGAAACCCGCCTGACCACTGAGGATCTATCTATCGCGGCCCCTTTTAATAATTCTAGGAATGGAATTTGAACATTAAATTTCCGTTCGGAAACAACGGCGTTAACCCTTCCCTCGCAGTAACGGATATCTGTCCATTGCCATTTCTGACCATCAATCCAGGTTATTCGCCCTTCAAATAGACTACGGTAGGCTTTAGCTCTAACTGAGGGTTGCACAGCACACTGTGCAATCTCTGCAAGATCACTATCGAGAATGGTGGTACGGCCAAGCTGAGAAAATAGTAAGGCCATTGGGCCTGATGCCGACGAGATTATCTTGGATTTCAACGCCTCTGCTATCTTATCCCTGGAAATAATCTGTAAAAGGGCCTGCTTTTCCAGCTCTTCAATTCGCCCCCAAGAGCTCCAGTTAGCCAGGGTAATACAAACTGCTTCAACTACATAATCAGGATTGGTTGCAGCTGCAATTTCAGGTAGTTTTTCTCTGGCAGCTATACGTACCTGGGGCACCCAATCATTTAACCTGCGAATAGCAAGTGAAAAGAAAAATGTATTTGGCGCGGCACCAGATAATGTCCGTAAAACTCTCTCACGCCTGTAGCCATCCCAACTGCTCAAATCTAACCAAGTTAACAATTCATAGGAGCTGTTGGCATCAAATGTCCAGTTTGGTTGATTGGCTTCGCGCAGCACCCTATAAAATTCAGAGCGAATCAGCCGTTCCCAATAGGCAAAATGCGTTGGCGGTATTTCAGACGTCGCAGTGATAAGCGCAGACATATCAGCTACGACTTTGCTGCCAGAAATTATTGAGCAGGCAAAATCCCTTACCGCCGATAAAACTTTATCTTCCGTAGTTTGTGAGTGTCGCACTAGCTACTTACCTCTGCTTAAACATTAAACACCCAGACAAGCAGCAACAGACTGCTGCAATATGTCCACCAGCTCGGACACTGCTAACGGCAGGTGGCCATACGCAACAATCCATGTTTTGACAGCAAAAGACTGCCGCCACCTGATGTGTTTATTAATAATTCGCCAGTTTCAACAAACCAGGATGAATGTGGTGCCCCCGGTAATTTCAACCATTCTTCTGCTCGCCATTGGCCGGTGTCGTCATGAATTAAATGATAAATCATGCCATTATTAGAGCCTAAATGGGAAAGACCTGTTACCGCGACATAGCGGTCGCTAAGCTTATAAATATCCTCAATATTTTCATCAAGAATTATCGTCGACGCGCCGTTATCAGCAATGTAAACAAGCTCGCCACCCCACTCACCACGGTTGCTTCCCGCGAGCCAGCCGTTCTTCACCCGCAAGGCAAGGTCAGGAACTTGCTCGATATTATGGCGGATCTCTCTGATATTGTTGGCATTAACCTCAATGATTGCGTCGGGATCTACTGCCTTTTGCGCGTCTTCATCATCAGCCCCATAACCCAGAACCACAGTGTTATAGGCCAGACTTTGCAACTTTTCACTGCTTTTTGATTTATATAGCTTCTGCTCGGACCGTTCAGATATAGTTTTTAACGTTATCTTTTCACAGGCGTTAAGCTGAAAATTCTGAAAATTGAAATACTCATAGCCAAAGTTATTTTCATCAGTTTTATTTTCGTAGCGTTGGCCCGTTTTAATCAGTTCCACCGCTTTGCGTGCCTGGTCCCGAACCGGCGGATACCAGTGACTGTCTGCCGCAGTGGTTAGCTCGGTTAATGCAGACTTAGCATTCAACCTGCCAAGCGCTTCTGCTGTTACCAGGTTCAGCAAAACGTCGTTAGGTTCATTCAGTAAGGGAATTAAATAAGGGATCGATGGGCTATAGCCAATATAGCCTAAGGTGCGCACCGCCAGCAGTTTCGCTTCTGGATCCATGC
Source organism: Rheinheimera hassiensis (assembly GCF_022436675.1). GTDB lineage: Bacteria > Pseudomonadota > Gammaproteobacteria > Enterobacterales > Alteromonadaceae > Alishewanella > Alishewanella hassiensis. Next base: position 145,956 of record NZ_JAKUJZ010000003.1, read on the forward strand.
TGGTAAACAAATTCATCACCACAACACCTGCATCCACGGCGATTGGGCCAAACTCCGCGATATCACGCAGCGAATTGATGTCGCCAGTTTCAGCTAATGACTCGACGAGAATGTTCACTGCAAACTGAGACTTTATATCGACTAAGGCCTTATTTATTGCCTTGGTAAGTTGTGGCTGCTGCTCTTTTAATGTCATTAGCCGGCCATCAATAATAACTGCAGGTTTACCCAAATCACCCAGTATAGAAAGCACTCCAACACGGATATCATCAGAAAGTGACCTGTCCTCGGCAATGTCGATCAATGCCAGGGCAACATCGACCCGCTGCTCCCCCATTCGTGCCAGCACATCGCCAAGTAAATAGTAGGTTTTGTGGTTGCAACCATACTGGCATTTAACCGCATTCAAAATGGCTGGCAATGCTTTAGTGCCAAACAACCTGACTGCATAGGCTTCCTGATTGCCAGGCGATGATCTTGACGCCAAAAATGCTTTCACTGCAATTTCTGCCGCCTCTGCCGTCCCCACCTTAGCTAACGCCGGTGCTAGCCAGGACACGTCCCTGTCAAGACCACGTACAATTTGCGGTAAGTATTTTTTATCAATGTGCTCAGCTTCGCGAAGTGCTACAGCGCCAACCCGGGCAATCAGCTCGTCATTATCATCCAGAAGCTGCATGATAGCGGGCATAGCGTCATCACCAAATGCCAGTAATTTCTTAATAATCGCTTGCTCTGCCGCAGAGGGGTATTGCCCCGGGCCACGTTGTTTGTCAACAACACTGGCAACCTTGGCAATACATGCGGCGGGCGTAAAACAAGAGTCAGCAACGATGCTTTCATCAATCGCCATTGCCGCAACAGAAAAGAGTAAAAAACAAATACAGGCTATCTGTTTCATTCTGTTCTAAAGATCCTTTTCAGTTTTAATACTAAATTGCTTTTAGTCGGGGTTGGTATAACGTTCTTAATTACAACATGCACAGTGCTAACAAGAAACAAATTTGTCCCTAGCGCTTTTCCATTAAATAATTCGTTAGCACTACACCGCGCACTTCTTTTTGCTGCTGCCTTACCACTTCAAAGCCGTAATGCTGAAAAAATGGCTTAGCGGTAATGCTGACATCAGCGTAAAAGCGTTTTACGCCATAGCGTTTGCCGGTTTTTAACAGGTGCTTCATTAATGCTTTGCCCACACCCTTACCCTGATACGCCTGATGACAGAAGAAAAAGTCGATATAGCCGTCGGTTTGCACATCGGCAAAGCCGACAATTTCTTCGTTGTGTAGGGCGACAAAAGGCTCGCTTTGCACCAGGCGCGCTGCCCAGACATTAGCGTCGTAACGCTGTGGCGCCCAGGCTTCGCGCTGCTCAACGCTGTAATCGCGCTGGTTAACGTTATGCACCGTGCTATAAAACAGCTCGCGCAGTAGCGGCTCTTCGCCGGGTTGGTAGGATCGAATCTGGTACATTATTTAGCCTCTGACAAAAACCGCCGGCAGCATAGCAGAGCAACCTGCTGCAGCCTATGCCCCGGCAGGATTTTGTCTTAGCCTTGCTGTGGTTTTAGCTTAGCCAGGCCCGCTTAACCGACCTGAATTTTGGTGTCGGCATAGCGGGTTTTACGCTGTTTGGGTGTAGCAAGAAAATACGCCAGCGTTAGCGGCCCCAGCCTTCCGGCAATCATCAGAAAGATAATGACACACTGGCCCGGCACACTGAGGTTGCCGGTCAGGCCTCTGGATAACCCTACGGTGCTAAGGGCTGATACCGCTTCAAAAGCAATATCAAGAAAAGGTGCTTTTTCCAGCGCGGTTAACACGAAAATAGCGATAAACACCAATGCCATGGAAACAAATGTCAGCGCCAGTGCCTTCAGTACCTGAGCATTGGGTATAGTGCGCCTGAGCAAGGTCACATCATCACGGCGGCGTAAAAAGGCATAGGTTGCCATCATTAAAATAACAAAGGTGCCCAACTTAATACCACTGGCGGTACTGAGCGAGCCGCCGCCGATAAACATCAGCAGTAAGGTCAGCACATTGCTGGCGTCTGTCATCTGGCTGTAATCCAGAGTGTTAAAACCGGCCGTACGCGGCGTTACCGCCTGAAACCAGGCTGCCAGTGCCTGATCTTTTAGCGACAAATTAGCCAGGGTAGCCGGGTTATTTGCCTCCAGTATCCACAGCAGCAAAAAGGCGATGACATTGATAATCAGGGTAGATAGCAGAACAATACGGGTATTGACACTAAGTAAACGCCAGCGCTGTTGTTTTTTCAGATCGATCAGCACAGTAAAACCGATACCCCCAATAATAAACAAGCTGCTGATAATCATATTTACCGCAATATTACCGGCATAAGGCATCAGGCTGCTACTGCTAAGGGCAAAGCCGGCATTATTAAAGGCCGATATGGTATAAAACACCGCATGCCAGCTTGCCGTGGCCAGGCCAAGCTCGCGATACCATGTCAGCGTTAGCAGCAAAATACCGGCCAATTCAATAACCACAGAGTACAGCAATACCGCCTTGGCAATTTGTACCACCTGCGCCAGGCTGGTTTGGCTCATGGCTTCCTGGGCAATTTTTTGCTGTGTCAGGCCAATTTTTGCACCCAGGCTAATTACCGCCACCACGGCAAATGTCATAAACCCTAACCCACCGGCCTGGATCAGTGCCGCAATAACCAGTTGGCCAAATAGCGTAAAATGTGTACCGGTATCCACCACTACCAGGCCGGTTACCGTTACTGCCGATGTCGCAGTAAACAAGGCTTGCAGCAGGTTAAGCGGTGCCGTTGTTGCTGCGGGTAACGACAATAACAGCGCGCCAAGCAGAATCAAACCGGCAAACCCCAGCGCCAGCACTGTGGGTGGGCTTAGGGCTAGCGTGCGCGACGATAATGGCCTGCGCCGAATATAAGGCAGGTATTGTGGTAGCCAGTTTTTCATCAGCTTAGCTTAGGTGCCAGTGATTTAAGAATTTCCAGGCTACCAGCCAGTATCAGGCTGTCGTGGCGCTCTAACACAAAATCTGTTGCTACAGGTGATAGCAGTTTATCACGCCGCTTTACCAGCACCACTTTGACAAAAGCAGCGCCATCGGCCAGTAACTCATTAATGCGATGCCCTTCAAGACGTGGGCTTACATCAATCTCAACCAGGTACTGGTTATTTCCCAGCGCCATATACTGACTTACCATCGGGTAGTTCAGTGCCTGCGCAACTTTAACGCCCATCTCCTCTTCCGGGTGAATAATGCGGCTTACGCCCAGCCTCGATAAAATCATATGGTGTGCTTTAGAGGTGGCTTTTACCCAAACCTGGCTAACACCGATATTTTTCAGGTTCAGCACACATAAAATACTGGCTTCAAGGTTTTCGCCAATGGCCACCAGCACTGCATCACAACCGGCAATATCCAGCTCTTGCAGCGCCAGCTCATCAGTGGCATCGGCTATTACGGCATGGCTTAACTGATCTGCCAGACGGTTAATAAACTTACTATTGCTATCAATGCCTATCACCTGATGCCCCAGACGCATCAGTTCAAGTGATGCGGCTGAGCCAAACCGACCCAGCCCTATTACTGCAAATTGTGCCATTTTAACTGTGCCACTATGAAAAATAGCCCGCATTAAAAACCCAAACCGGGCGGCTGTCTGCGGCTTGGTAGCAATCTTTATAAAATCTTTATAATCAGCCGCCTAATCTTTAGAAAAGCTTTACAGCATCAAGCAGCCAAAATCGTTAGGCTTTACCTACCAACCGGCCTGTTCGCAGTACCTTATGTCGACCTACTCCTACTCTTTTACCGGTACCGACACCGGCAACAGGCATTTCTTCTACCGGGTTATTGGCTATTTACTGCTTAGCCTGAGCGGCGCACAACTGCTCACCACCGTTGTCAGCTTTAGCCTGGCCGACAAAGCTTTCTGGAGTTTTTTATTATCGGCCTGTATTACGGCCATTGCCGGTAGCATGCTGGTTGTGCGTTCCGGCGGCGTTGTGCAGCTAAAAAAACGGTATTTGTTTTTACTCACCACGCTTTGCTGGCTAACGATTTGCGTATTTTCGGCGTTGCCGCTTTACCTCAGTATTCCCGGCCTGAGTATTACCGACGCCTGGTTTGAAACGGTATCGGCCATTACCACCACCGGCTCTACCGTATTAAGCGGGTTGGATACCATGCCAAAAGGCGTATTGTTCTGGCGCGCGCTGCTGCAATGGATTGGCGGCATCGGCATTATCGTAATGGCGATTGCCATTTTACCGGCCCTGAAAATCGGTGGTATGAAGCTGTTTAAAACCGAAAGCTCGGACATTTCTGAAAAAATACTGCCACGCAGCAGCAGTCTGTCGGCCTATATTCTGCTGGTGTATTTAAGCATCAGCGCGGCGGCTGCCCTTAGCTACGCTATTGGCGGTATGTCGTGGTTTGATGCCATTACCCACGCCATGACATCGGCCGCCACCGGCGGTTTTGCCAATTACGACGCTTCGTTTGGTTACTTTAATGACAAACCCTGGTTACTCTGGTTGGCCAGTTTATGGATGCTGCTGGCGGCTTTGCCTTTTGTACTCTTTGTCGGCATGGCAAAAGGTGACAAATGGGCTTTGCTGCGCGACCCACAGGTAAAGGCATTTCTGGCAGTAGTGCTGGCCGTTACCCTGATGCTGACCTTATACCAGATACACCATCACGACAGACCCTGGCTGGACGCTTTAACACATACGCTGTTTAATGTTGTATCAGTAATTACTACCTGCGGTTATGCCTCAGAAGACTATTCGCTTTGGGGCAGTATGGCGGTAGTGCTGTTTTTTTACCTGACTTTTAGTGGCGGCTGCTCTGGCTCAACCTCGGGCGGTTTGAAGATTTTCCGTACCCAGCTGGCCGGTTATTTATTGCTGAAACAATTAAATTTATTGATCCACCCCAATGCTATCTGGACGCAAAAATATGGCAGCAAAAAAGTAGACGATGCGCTGCTTGGCGCAGTACTGGCATTCGCCTTTGTTTATTTTGCTACCATAGCCATACTGGCACTGGTGCTGTCGATGTTTAACCTGGATTTTGTTACCGCAATCACCGGTGCCGCTACGGCTGTCAGTAACGTTGGCCCCGGTTTGGGTGATATTATCGGCCCGGCTGGTAACTTTGCCTCATTGCCGGATGGTGCAAAATGGAGTTTAACCCTGGGTATGTTACTGGGGCGGCTGGAAATTTTAACTATGTTACTGTTATTTACGCCTATGTACTGGCGCTACTGAGTTGATACCACCAATGAAATTACTGCAAAGCGGGCATTATGCCATGTGGCAGCTATTACTGCTGGCGCTTGTTGTTCCGCTGTTAATTACGCTGGCATTGTTACCTGCCAGAGCATTACTGACCACCACAGATGTGGCAATGCTGCAACTGCTGTGGGTAACCTGGATAGCGCAGCAGGCGGGGCAGCGCTGGGCCATTATTACCACCATTAACAGCGTGGTGCTGCTGGACTTTCTTTTTGTAGCACCCTACTACACCTTATATGTGCACCAGGTTGACTACCTGATCACCTTTATTGTGATGCTATTGCTGGGCATTTTTATTGGCCGCTTATCCGGCCGTTTACGCGTTGAACTGGCCAGGGCGAAAAAACATATGCGCCAGCGCCAGCTACTGGCCGGTAAAACACGCCAGGCCCGGATGCAGGCAGAGCTTGAACACAGCCGCGCCATGATGCTGCGCTCTATTTCACATGATTTACGCACACCGCTGGCCACCATTATGGGCGCCTCCAGCATGCTGGCCGATAAAGAACTTCAGCTTAGCGAAGCAGAAGTACGTGAGCAGGCCGGCAATATTTACCGCCAGAGCAGCCTGCTTAGCGAGCACTTTGACAAAGTTATGGAGCTAAGCCGGGTGCAGCAACCGCAAAGCACTATGCAACTGGAATCGCTTGCCGTTACCGATGTCATCTCAGCCGCCATTGCCAGGCGCGCCGCCTTACTGGCCACACAGCCATTTGAAGTACAGCTTGTCACAGCCGACTGCTTTGCCGACGCCACCTTGCTGGAAATCGCGCTGGCGAATATGCTGGAAAACGCGGTCAAACACGGCCAGGCCCCGGTTTGCATTAGTTTTACCCGGCAAAACGGCCATTTTATGCTAAGCGTTTGCAATGCTGCAGCGCCTAAACGCAACGTGCAGCGGGACAGTGGCACCGGCCTTGGCACCGCTATTTGCAAAGCAGTGATGCATTTGCATAACGGCGACTTTAGTTTGCAGCACGACACAGAGCACGCTTGTGTTACTGCCCTGCTACGCTGGCCGCAAAGCAGTAATAACGGAGTACAGCATGGCTGAAACGATACTGGTGCTGGAAGACGATCCGGCAATGCAAAGCTTTCTTGGTACCTTGCTTAAAACCCAGCAGCATCAGGTGCATAGCTTTAGTGAAGGCATCGCCGCTTTGCAGCATCTGGTGCAACAGCCGGTAGATTTAATTTTGCTGGATTTAGGCCTGGCAGATATGGACGGCCAGCTGTGGCTGGCACAATTACGCAGCTGGTGCGACACGCCGGTAATAGTCATTTCCGCCCGCCACCGTGAGCAGGACAAAGTGCAGGCGCTGGATAACGGCGCTAACGACTATGTTACCAAACCCTTTAGTGCGGCAGAGCTGCTGGCACGCGTTCGGGCGAACTTACGCCATAATACGCCACAGCAGCAGGCATTCAGCTTTGGTAATATCAGGCTGGACCCGGTGCTACGTCAGGTTAGCCGCGCCGGTGCTGAAGTACACCTGACCAAAACAGAATACGATATTTTGCTTTTGCTGATGCGCCATGCCGATAAAGTACTGACCCACAACCAGATCCTGACTCAGGTATGGGGTAAAACCTATACCGACAGGCCAGAATATGTGCGGGTACATATGGCGCAGCTACGGCAAAAACTGGAAGACACTCCGGCCGCACCGGTATACCTGAAAACCGAGCCTGGCGTCGGTTACCGGCTTAAAATGACCTGAATCACAGCATTAGCCGGTAACCGATACCGGCTTCGGTGATTAAGTAGCGCGGTGTGGTGGGGTCGTCGCCTATTTTCTGCCGGATATGGCTGACCACAATGCGCAGATAGTGCGTATCCTGGCCATGACTGGGCCCCCAGATTTCTTCCAACAGTTGTTTTTGCGTGATCACGCACTGGCGATGCCGCGCCAGTTTAGCCAGTACTGCATATTCTTTTGGTGTTAAATCAATAACATCACCGTTGCAACACACCAGGCGCCGTGCCAGATCTATTTTAAGATAACCATCATCCAGCAGCGCCGGCGTGGTATCGGGCAGCCGGTCACGTAACTGTGCTCTTATTCTGGCCAGCAATTCTTCCACACTAAAGGGCTTGGTAACAAAGTCCTGAGCGCCGATATCCAGCGCTTGTACTTTATCGGCGTCGCCGCTGCGTACCGATAATATAATCACCGGCACCTTAGAAAAGCTGCGCAGCTCAGTCAGCAGCTCTAACCCATTGCCATCGGGCAGGCCAAGATCCAGCACCACTAAATCCGGCTGCTGCCGCACCGTGGCGGCCAGGCCGGTGGCCACCGATTCGGCCTCAGATACCTGATAACCGACACTTTTCAGCGCAATACGCAGCATTTTGCGAATTTGGCTTTCATCATCAATAACTAAAATATGCGCCGACAATAGCGTTAATCTCCGGCCTGAGCTTCAGGTAAAGGTAAGTCAATAATAAAACGCGAGCCGCTGCCCACACGGGCGGCATCGGCTTTTACTGTGCCACCATGAGCGCCAATCATACCACGGCAAATCGCCAGCCCCATGCCGGTATTATGCCGCTTACTGTCACCATCGGCGACCACATAAAACATATCAAACACTTTTTCCCGCAGCGATTCAGCAATACCCGGGCCACTGTCTTCAATTTCAATTCGGCAGATATTGGCTTTATGGCTGACAAACACCAATACCGGCTCACCCGGCGGGCTGTATTTGGCGGCATTTTCCAGAATATTAAAAATACCCTGCTCCAGTAGTGCTGCGTGCACATACAACAGCGGCATATCGACTTCGGCCTGATAAGTTAGTTCTACCTCGGGGAAAAAACGCTTTAACCTTTGGCGTGCACTGCCAATAATGTCGGCTACCGACACCCAATCGCGTTCCAGTTTTAACGTGCCATGGCCAAGGCGCGTCATATCCAGCAGATTCTGAATATACCTGTCCAGCCGCCCGCTTTCCTGCACTATGGTATCCAGCAGCTCTTTGCGATCCTCAGCAGATAACTGATTGTCCAGCATTTGCAGGCTCTCGGCACTGCCCATCATGGCTGATAAGGGCGAGCGTAAATCATGCGATACCGACGATAGCAGCGCCGAGCGCAGTTGTTCCATTTCGGCCTTAAGTTTAGAGCTTTCCAGTTCAGTATTTAACTGCATACGCTGCCACACGTTAAGGGCTTGCTGGCTTAAGCTGGTTAGCAGGTCGGTATCGTCTGGCCTCAGCAGTTGCTGCGCCGGTGAAAATTGCACCAGCAACACCGCTACTGTTTTGTCCTGTGCCGTCAGCGCAAAGGCGGTCCAGTCACTGGCGTTCAGGGTTTCACTAAAGCGGCCGGCCCGTTGCTGATGGCGCTGACACCAGTCAATCATCGCCTGGTCCAACGCCTGCAGCGGTTGTTTTAACGCCGGTATAATGTGTTGCTGTTCAGTTGTTGCCACTATGTGTACCGGGCAATGTAATGCCTGGCTTAATTGCGCCGCCAGCGTTGCCCACAACTCATCCGGCTGATTAATAACGGTAAGTTGCTGGGCAAAATCACGTTGTAATTCGCTGTAGCGATTGGCTTCTTTTAACAGCAAAAACTGCCGGCGAATACGTGATGCGGCCGGACCACACACCACACCGATAACCAGCATAAACAGCAAGGTGGCAATATCATGGTTTTTATTCACAAAAAAGGTGTAATAAGGCTCGGTAAGGAAAAAGTTAAAGCTTAAAAACGATAACACAGCGGTAAAAATGGCCGGCCGCGCGCCATATTTCAGGCCGCATACTACTACCGACAACACATACACCAGCACCAAATTACCGCTTTGCAACCAGGTACTTAACCCCAGCACCACCAGGCTGGCGATAGCGGTATACAGCAGGCCGTAAACATAGCCTGCCTTTTGGCCAAAGGTTGTGGACGCTTGTGCGGCAGGAGCAGGCAAACTACTGCGCTCAGCGACGCGCCAGACTGACACTTCCAGCGGTAAGCCGCTATTAATAAGCTGCTGATACAACGGTTTACGCCAGGGCTGAAAGCGCCTTTTGGTGCCGGCGCCTACCAATACCGTATTAATCCGGTGCTCTGCCAGATAAGGCAGTATGGTTTGCAAGGTTGACGGGCCGCGCAGAATTTCTGTTTGTGCACCCAGCTCACGTGCCAGCGCAAAAGCCGATTGCAGCCGTTTTTGCGCGGCCTGGTATTGCAACTGGCCGGTATCAACCCACACCACCAGCCAGGGCGTCTGGCGTTTTTCGGCCATACGCCGGCCAATACGGATCAGGTATTCATGGTCGCGCCGGTTAGATATTAACACCAGCAGTTTATCTTTAATCAGGTAATCACTGCTGCGTGCTTTGGCGTCCTGTTCGGTTTTCAGCTGGCTATCGACATGGCCCATTACCAGCTTCATTGCCATTTCGCGTAGCGCTGTCAGGGTTTCTAACTGGAAAAACTGCTGCACCGCCTGCTGCGCATAATCGGCCAGGTACACTTTGCCCTGCGCCAGACGATCCAGCAGATGGTTCGGGGCTAAATCAACAAACACCAGTTGCTGTGCCTGGTCGATAAACTGATCCGGCACGGTTTCACTTACCCGCACGCCACTGATTTGCAGCACCAAATCGTTCAGGCTGGCAATATGTTGCACATTTAGCGTGGTATACACATTAATACCGGCAGACAGCAGCTCGGCAATGTCCTGATAGCGCCTTTTATGCCGGCTACCGGGCACATTGGTATGCGCCAGCTCGTCTACCAGAATAAGTTCCGGCTTGGCAGCCAGTGCGGCATCCAAATCAAACTCGGTCAGCAGTTGGCCATGATAGTTAAGCTCACGTCGTGGCAAGATGTTAAAGCCTTGCAGCATGGCTTCGGTGTCAGCGCGGCCATGGGTTTCAATCAGGCCCACTGTTACCTTAACGCCCTGCTGCATACACTCTTTGGCGGCATTTAACATGGCGCAGGTTTTACCTACGCCGGGCGCCGCACCTAAAAATATCTTCAGTTGCCCGCCCTGCTGTTGTTGCAGGCTTTTAAGTAGCGCATCGGCTTTTTGGCTGCGTACATCTTGTGCCACGGCGTCTATCCTTATTAACTTAGCAAATAATCCGGATTAAAAGCTTTTGCCCAGGCTAAATACCCAGCGATTATCACACAGCGCATTGCAGGCCGCACTATTGATGGAGGTACCTGCATAACCCAGAGACCAGTCAAAACCCAGTTGCTGTGTCGCTAATGTCAGGCTCCAGTCGCTATAGCCGGAACCATCACGCACATCGGAGGCCAGAAAGGTTTGAAACTCAGCCGCATCGGCAAACTTATTGTACCCAATATGCCAATTAAGCTGAAGTTGTTCGGTCAGGCTTTGCTGCCAGCCGGCGGTCAGATACCAGAATTTGCCTACACCGGTGCCAAAATAGTCATCGGTAACTGCTAAGCCGAGCTGCCAATCCTGATAACTGAGTTTGGCGTAGCCTTCAAAAAAGTTAAACCCTGTGGCGTCGTTATCACCCTCGGGGTAGCGATACTGCATCAGGCCGACATCCAGCGCCCAGTCATCATTTAACGACCAACTGCGGCCAAGCGATATATCAAGCTCCATACTGCCGTCACCAAATTGGATATTCGAGCCCCAGGCGCTGACATACCAGCCAGCATCGTGGCTTAGCGTTAAGCTGCCCTGCAACGCCGGGCCTTCGTCGGTTTGCGAAATACCACGGTATAAATAATCAGAGGTAAACAGCACAGCACCGCTGCTACTGATTTCCGCGGCCTTAGCAACTGATGGCAGAGCAAATACGGCAGCGGCGGCGACAGACAATACCGAACCGGATAAAACAGATAATACTAAACGCATAATAAATTCCTGCATAAAGAAACGGGAAAAACAACCACCAGCAGCCTGTCGCGCGGGCAGCAGCCGGTTGCCCCGTGTAACAACCGGCTAAAACAAGTCACTTATGACAGCGGATGTTGTGCATCCAGCGCCAGGTTTAGCAGCAACACATTAACCCGTGGTTGGCCAAACAAGCCCCACTGCGCCAGCTCGGTGTGTTGCTGTACCAGTTGTTCCAGCTGAGCTGGCGACATACCGCGCGCAGCAGCAACGCGCTGCAGTTGCAGCATGGCCGCTGCCGGCGAAATGTGCGGGTCGACACCCGAGCCGGAGCTGGCGAGTAAATCTACCGGCAGCTCGGTAGCCGCAACCTGGTAACGCGCGGTTAGCTCAGCACTGGTTTGCGCCACGCGTTGGCGTAACTCCGGGTTAGACGGCGCTAAATTGCTGCCGCCGGTAGCCATAGGGTCATTATCAGCACTACTGGGCCGGCCATGAAAATAGTGCTCTGCGCTAAAAGGCTGCGCCACCAGCGCCGAGCCAACCAATTTGCCGTTGTGGCTGATTAAACTGCCGTTGGCCTGCTGTGGAAACAAAGCACCACTAATACCGGTAACCGCTGCACTGTAAATACCGCCACAGATTGCCAGCATTACCAGCGCCAGCCCCAGCGCCGGGCGTAAGTTTGCCGAAGATTCAGCAGGGTTTTGGCTAAAGCCGGGTTGAATAATACTCATGGTTAAAATACTCCGTTCAGTAGTACATCAATCAGTTTGATGGCAATGAAAGGCAGCACCACACCGCCCAAGCCGTAGATCAACATATTGTTACGTAATAACTTTTCTGCGCTAATCGCTTTAATTTTTACGCCTTTTAGCGCCAGCGGAATAAGCGCCGGAATAATTAAGGCGTTAAATACCAGTGCTGACAGCACAGCTATTTTCGGGTCCGGTAGCTGCATAATATTCAGCGCAGCAATGCCAGGCATGGCAGTGGCAAACACCGCCGGCACGATAACAAAGTACTTGGCAATATCATTCGCCAGCGAAAAGGTGGTTAAGGCGCCGCGGGTAATAAGCATTTGTTTGCCCACTTCCACCACCGACAGCAACTTAGTTGGATCAGAATCCAGATCCACCATATTGCCGGCCTCTTTCGCCGCCTGGGTGCCGGAATTCATCGCCAGACCAACATCGGCTTGTGCCAGTGCCGGAGCGTCGTTGGTGCCATCACCAACCATGGCCACCAAGCGGCCCTGCGCCTGCTCTTTGCGAATAAGCGCCAGTTTGTCTTCCGGTTTGGCTTCGGCAACAAAATCATCCACCCCGGCGGCTGCGGCAATAGCACCGGCCGTAATAGGGTTGTCGCCGGTAACCATTACTGTGCGCACGCCCATGGCACGTAGCTTGGCAAAACGCTCTGCCACGCCGGGTTTAATCACATCGGATAACTGGATAACCCCCAGCACGCGGTGGTTGCTTGCCACCAAAAGCGGGGTAGCACCTTGCTGGGCCACCTTCGTCACTATCGGATCTAAACCAACAGGTACCGACAAGCCCTGGTTTTTTGCCCAGCCTTTTACCGCATCGGCGGCGCCTTTAACAAACTGCTCGCTACTGGCCAAATGGATAGACGACAAGCGGGTCTGTGCGCTGAACGGGGTAAACTCATCGCCGTCAGCCAACGCCGGTGAGGCATAGTCCAGCTCGTTGGCGAGGCGCACCACAGATTTACCCTCTGGTGTCGGATCTTGTAATGAGCACCACAGCCCGGCTTTGATAAGCTCTGCCTGCGCAACACCCGGCAGTGGCAAAAATGCTGTGGCCTGGCGATCACCAAAGGTAATAGTGCCGGTTTTATCCAGCAGCAGGGTGTCGATATCACCGGCCACTTCCACCGCTTTACCGGATTTGGCAATTACATTGGCCGCCAGCGCACGGTTCATACCGGCAATACCGATGGCAGGCAGTAAACCGGCAATAGTGGTAGGAATTAAACACACCACCAGCGCAATCAGCATCAGCCAGTCCAGCTCAATGCCGACAAAGCTTGCCATGGCCGGTAAAGTTGCTACCGCAATTAAAAACACCAGCGTCAGCGCCGACAGCAATACCGTTAGCGCCAACTCGTTCGGGGTTTTCTGCCGGTTAGTACCTTCTACCAGACGGATCATTTTATCCAGAAAGCTGTGGCCTGATTCGGCGGTAACCTGCACGGTAATAGTGCCGCTAAGTACTTTGGTACCAGCGATAACACCGGAGTGATCGGTGCCGCCTTCACGCAGCACCGGTGCCGACTCACCGGTTAAAGCCGACTCATTAATGCTGGCCACACCACTCACAATTTCGCCGTCTGCCGGAATAAGCTCACCGGCCTGCACCAGAATGTTGTCACCGGCTTTAAGCTCGCTGGCTGATACTCTGCGCTCACCTGTGCTGTCGAGTTTTAACGCCGTCAGATCGCGCCGGGTAGCTTTTAAGCTAGCGGCCTGATCACGGCCACGTGCTTCAGCAATAGCCTCGGCAAAGTTGGCAAACCACAGCGTAAAAAACAAAATCACACTGCTGGTGAGCGCAAAGCCAAAGCTATCGCCAGTTGCCAGTTGCTGCGCTGTCATCAGTATGGCAATGACAGTAGCAACCCACACCACTAACATTACCGGGTTTTTAAACGCCAGCCTGGGATGCAGCTTGGCAAAGGCCTGCTGGCTGGCTTGTGTTAATGCTGAACTAGTATTCATATTATTCACCTGCATACGACTATTGACCTGCTAACACAGCGCTCTGCTGTGATAGCTCCAGCGCTTCACCAATAGGGCCAAGCACCATCGACGGTAAGAAAGATAAGAAGTTAACCACCAGGATCACGGTAACCAGCGTGACAGCAAAAGTAGGGTTAAACAGTGGCAGTGTGCCGGCCGTAGTGGGTACCCGACGTTTCTTAGCCAATGAGCCGGCAATCAGCAGCGGAATAACCAGCGGCAAATAACGGCCCAGGATCAGCACCACTACACAAGTAAGATTCCACCAGGGCGTGTTATCACCCAGGCCTTCAAAGCCGGAGCCGTTATTGGCAAAGGCCGAGGTATATTCATAAAACACCTGGGATATGCCGTGTAAACCGGGGTTAGAGTTACCGGTAAGTGACGGGAAGGTCACGGTAATAGCCGTAAAGGTCAGGATCACCGCACTGGGTAACACCAACAGCACGCCGAGCCAGCTTATTTCGCGCTTTTCCAGCTTACGGCCAAAAAACTCCGGCGTGCGGCCAATCATCAGCCCGGCAATAAATACCGCCAGCCAGACATAGACCAGGAAATTAACAAAGCCACAACCAATGCCGCCCCAGATGCCATTAATTAACATGCCCGAGCGCGTTACCAAGCCTGCGAGCGGGTTTAGCGAGTCGTGCATCGCATTCACTGAGCCGTTTGAGGTTTGGGTGGTAAAGGTGGCCCACAGTGCTGAGACATCAGTACCCAAACGCACTTCTTTGCCTTCCATATTACCGGCTTGTTGTGCCAGGCCGGTAAAGGCGGCGTTCGGTTGCTGCTCGCTGTACACTGCCAGCGCAATAAACAACAGGCTTAAAAACCCCATCACCGACAGCGACAACAGCGTAAAACCGCGGCGGCGCACCATACCGCCAGCCATAAACACCACCGCCATTGGCACCAATACCAGAGCGATAGTCTGAATAGCATTACTGACCGGTGTCGGGTTTTCCTGCGGGTTACTGCTGTTAGGGCCAAACCAGCCACCACCATTGGTACCCAGTTGTTTAATGGCTACCATGGCTGATACAGGGCCCAGCGGTATCGTTTGTTCAGTCAGGCTTTGCCCTTGTTCAAGCACCGGCACTGTGGGGCTGGCACTGTAACTGGCGGGTACGCCCTGGCTTGACAACGCCACAGCAACCACAGCGGCCAGTGGCAACATTACGCGCAATACAGCACGCACCGTGTCCTGATAATAGTTGCCCAGGTCACGCTCTTCGCCCTCGCCAGCGTCATCGGCATTGCGGCCGCCTAAAATGCCACGCAGCACCGCCACACATACAGCCAGCGCCATCGCCGGTGTCACAAACTGTAGCGTAACAATTAAGAAACCCTGGCTCAGGTAAGTAAGCTGGGCCTGACCGGAATAATGCTGCTGATTGGTATTGGTTAAAAACGACACTGCAGTGTGCAGCGCTAAATCCCAGCTCAGCCCCTCGATACCATTAGGATTTAACGGTAAAACATGCTGAAACAACAAAATAAGATAGGCAATAATGCCCAGCACCAGGTTACTGAGTAAAAAAGCAATACCATAGCTTTTCCAGTTCATACCCTGCGTTGACTTTACGCCCAGCAGTTTAAAGATGCCGTTTTCCAGCGGCATAAAAACCTTGTCACTCCAGTGTGGTCCGGCGGAAAATACGCCGGTCATATAATGCCCTAACGGCCAGGCTAACAGCAGCGCCAGGGTAAAAATCAATATGACTTCCATTGCCAACTCCTCAGAACTTTTCAGGTGCCAACATGGCAACGATTAACACAGCGCTTAATGCGCCAACTAACAACAGTAAAACCCAACCCATTTGCCGTATCCTTATGTGAAAACACGGTGCTAAAGGTAGGTGTAAGCGGTGTAAAATCTCCAGTAACGTCAGCGCGCCAGGCATAAAGATTTCGTAAAATTTTGCTGGTAGCAGGATAAAAGCGGCGGCGAAACGCTTATGCTAAGCGCCCTGACACAGCGTAAGAGAAACCCATAATGCGTTTGATAAGAGTAATCTTGCTATTCACCCTGCCACTGCTCACCCTGGCAGGCTGTGACAAAGCACCGGCTTTACATAAATTTTCCGGCGCAGCCCAGGGCACCACTTACAGCCTGACCTACTGGAGTAATACTGCGGTTGAGCAGCCACAGTTTGAAGCCGCCATTGCCGCCGAACTACAGCGGTTGGATAAGCTGATGTCTAATTACCGTGATGACTCGGTAATAGAGCAATTTAACCAAAGCCAAAGCACCGACCCGATTGAAGTGGGTGCAGAGATAGTCCGCCTGGTCAACATAGCCAAAACTATCAGCGCAGCCGCAGCAGGCTGCTATGACCCGACCATCAAGCCGCTGTTTACGCTATGGGGTTTTCGTGGCGATAAGCTTAGTATTCCGGCTGCAGCGCAGTTAGCCGAACTTGCACCGCAGCTGGGGATCAGCAAAGTTGACGTCGTCAATAACAGCACACTGCAAAAGCAGCAGCCAAAGCTGAGTATCGATTTATCCTCTATAGCCCAGGGCTACTCGGTACAGCGGTTGACTGAGGTGGCGGAGCAATTTGGTATTGATAACTATCTGATTGAAATTGGCGGTGAGCTGCAAACCCGCGGCCGCAAACCCGATGGCAGCAACTGGCGGGTGGCAATAGAGCGGCCGTTGCCAGGCGCTCAGCAGTTACAAAAAATAGTACAGGTAAAACAAACGGCGCCACTGGCTATTATGACATCCGGCACTTACCGCCATTATTACGACAACGAAGGCAAGCGTTACAGCCATATTCTTGATGCACGCAGCAAAGCGCCGGTAACACACGATACGGTATCGGTAACGTTACTGCACAATGATTTAACCGAAGCCGATGCCTGGTCTACAGCGTTATTGTGTTTGGGATCAGAGCAAGGCAGTAAGGTGGCCGGGCAGTTTAATCTGGCCGTACTGTTTATTGACCAGACAAATAATGGGTTAACTGAATTACACAGCACAGGGTTACAACAGCATGCGGGAGTTATGTTAGTTGATGCAAAAATGAAACAGTAAAAAGCAACAAGCCCTGCGATGCAGGGCTTAGGTTTTAGCTTGACTAACTATTGCAGCGCTACTACAACGCTATTACAGAATAGCTAACAGCTCTACGTCAAATACCAGTGCACTGAACGGTGCAATGGCATTGCCGGCACCGCGCTCGCCGTAGGCCAGATCGTGCGGGATATATAAACGTAATTTTGAACCTGGCGACATCAGCTGCAGTGCTTCTGTCCAGCCAGCGATAACACCTGATACCGGGAATTCTGCCGGTTCACCACGCTGGTAAGAAGAGTCAAACACAGTGCCGTCAATCAGGGTACCGTGGTAATGCGTGCGTACTGTTGAATTGCGTGTTGGTTTTTCACCTTCAGCCGCTACCAGTACTTCGTACTGCAGGCCAGAAGCGGTTACTGTAATTTCAGCACGTTTGGCGTTTTCAGCCAGGAAAGCTTCACCGGCACCGGCTAATAATTCAGCTTTCTCCGCTTGTTCTGCTTGCATACGCTCGCTGATCACACCAAATGCGGCACGAATTTGCTCGTCGCTTACCTCAGCGTCCTGCTCGGTATAGGCGGCGATAACACCGGCTGCAACGGCGTCAATGTCTAAGCCGTCAAACGGGTTGTCGGCCAGTTGCTGGCCCATTTGTAAACCAATACCATAGCTGGCGTGCTGTTCAAGCGTTGTATATTTATCTGACATGAGTTCCACTTATGTTAACGAAGCCAATGCTTCGGGTTAAAAAGTGCGCCTATGCTATCGCAAAAACGCGCGAATGTCTTGCCACCTCACAGCGCCAGTTGCTGTATCCGCAACCAGATAACATTAACATGCTGCTGGTCTTGCTCGGTTAACTCACCATTGGCTATCGCCTGCGTCAGGGTACTGCTGACCTGAGTTATGACATCGGCAGCGTCAAACGGCTCAGCAGCTACCTGCAAGGTGCCTACGGCTAAATCGAAATGGCCCCGCAGGTAACCGGCAGCAAATAGCTCGTCATCGGTAGCAACCGGCACTAAGGCATCAAACAAATCGGCGGCAGCGTCGATAAACTGCTCTGGTACTGATACTGCTGTCATCTTAAAGTTCATCCTCGTACCCTAAGCGGTACATTACGTAATCGTTATAGCCGGTTAATATATTGATTAAACCGGTAAGCTGCTGATCCAGTCTGGCATCGCCGGTATCGGCCAGTAACGGCCTGCCTTCAAGCTGCTGCAGTTTGGCTTTACCGGCAATCAGCACAATGTTATCGCGGCCAATAGCGCGGATAACGTCGGGCGATAACTGCTGGTTACCGCGGCCAAACACATGACCCTGGCCACCAATTAAGGTGATCACTAATTTACTCGGATAGCCCTGCACCAGCTCAAGCAGCTGAGCTGCGCTAACATCTTTGGCAATAAGCGCGCCGTTTTCTACCACATCAACACCCAGCAGCGTGTTATCCAGCCCAAGCTCAGCCATTACCGCCGCCACGGTAGAGCCGGAGCCCATCACGTAGCGCACGTTGTCTTCCATTTGTGTGGCAACATAAGCGGCTAAATCGGCCAGCACCAGCTCTTCAGATTCACGCCCGCCCATTTTCACGCTTTGCACATAACGCAATTGCGCAGGTATGCGCATTTCACCAAAACGGCGAGCTTTTACTACACCGTTGCGAAATGCCTGCTCGTCAATATCCATTACCGCCGCTTCGCTAAGTGACACCAGCTCACCGGCAATTAACTTAGCCACCAGCTTACCGGCGGCCTGCGGTGATATAGCATAAACGCCGGAGTGAATTTTTACCCCGGCCGGAATACCCAGCACTGTAGTTTGCTCGCCCACCGCAGCGCAGATATTACGCGCGGTGCCATCACCACCGGCAAACAACAAAATGTCTACGCCCTTTTCGGCCAGCAGCATGGCAGAGTGCTCAGTGTCTGCAGCTGTTGATGGCGACGTTTGTGGCTGATATACCAGCTGATAACCTAGCCCCAGCGCATCACACACGCTCTGGCCCATATCACCGGCTACAGTAAATACTTCAAACTGCCCACGCTGCGCCAGCAATTCTGTCAGCGCCGTTTTAGCACGGTTCATCGCCTGGGGCGTGGCGCCAAGCGCCAGGGCTTGGTCGGCCTGGCCGTCAGAGCCTTTTAAAGCCACGCTGCCACCTAAACCGGCCAGCGGGTTAACAATAAGCCCAAGCCGAAACAGATTTGCCATATTGCAATATCCTTTAGCGCACCTAAAAATGGCGGCTATTGTAAAGCCTTGGTCGCTGCTTTGCTACCCGGCAAGGTTAACGCCAGTAGTGTTGCCGCCAATGCCAGCAAGGCGGCAATCATAAAGGCTAAACTGGCCCCCTTGCCGTTTTGCCAGATTAAGCCAGAGAAATAAGCGCCTATGGCACCGCCCCCACCGAAAATAACACCGGCATACAACGCCTGGCCGCGGCTGCGCAGTTTTTTCGGGAAAAACTGCTGGATAAACTGCATGGCACAGCTGTGGGCGATGGCAAAGCTGCCAGCATGCAGCAGCATGCTAAAACACAGCAGCCAGACGTTATCGGCCACCGTTGCCAGCAAACTCCAGCGCAGCACCGTTAAGCCATAGCACACGCTTAACAGCACACGGTAACTGCGGTTACGCATTAAGTTGCCGGCAAAGTAAAACGCCGCTATTTCGGCGGCCACTGCCAGGCCAATAAACAAGCCGGTTTGGGTACCGCTGTATCCCAGATCGCGGCTGTATAGCGTGAAAAAACCATAAAACGGCGCAAAGCTCATTTGCAGTAATAAAGCTGCCAGCATAAAACGCAGCAACACACTGTTTTTTATCAGCTTGCTAAACCGCACCGGCTCGCTGGTAAGCTCAGCGCTCACACTCACCTTCGGCAGTAAAAATAAGCTGGTTAGCAGCAAGACTAAAAACAGCAATGCCGATAATGGCAAAAACTCACTGCCGTAGCGTTCAAACAGCCAACCGCCGAGCATTACCAGCACAATATAACCCACGCTGCCTGCAGTACGAATACGGCTGTAAGCACGGGTATCATCATTAACAAAGGCAAAAGTGGCGACTTCCAGCTGCGGTAAAATGGCGGTCCAGAAAAAACTGAACAGCGCAAAACCCAAAAGCAACGGCCAGAAACCATAATCGGCAAAGCTGCTAAGCCAACCAATAGCCGCTAATAAAGCACCAAGGCGCATTACGGTTAACGGCTTGCCGCTGCGCTCGGCGATCAACGCCCATACTGTAGGGCCAACAATACGGCTGGCGGTCACAATAGCCAGCAGCAGGCCGATATCAGCCGAGCTTAAGCCGCGGCCATCGAGAAACAGGCCGAAATACGGCACAAAAATACCCAGCACACCAAAATAAGTAAAATAGGCCAACACTAAGGCTGGCCGGGCGGAAATACTAAACATACGGCGGTTTAATCTCAGCTGTTGCGGGCAATATCAGGCGTAATTACCTGCACATGCATATTTTGCGCGCGGTGGCGCAGGTAGTGGTCCATCAGCACTATCGCTAGCATGGCTTCGGCAATAGGCACAGCGCGAATACCAACGCAAGGGTCGTGCCGGCCTTTGGTGACAATATCTATCACTTCGCCGCGGGTATTAATGCTTTTGCCGGGAATACTGATACTGGAGGTCGGTTTCAGCGCCATACTGACCAGCAAGTCCTGGCCGGAAGAAATACCGCCCAGGGTGCCACCGGCATGGTTAGCACTAAAGCCCTGCGGCGTTAATTCGTCGCGGTGGGTAGAACCGCGCTGTTCTACCACAGCAAAACCATCGCCAATTTCTACCGCTTTTACCGCGTTAATGCTCATCATGGCGTGGGCAATATCGGCATCGAGGCGGTCAAACACCGGCTCGCCCCAACCTACCGGCATGTTGGTTGCCACTACATTTACCCGGGCACCTACCGAGTCGCCGTCTTTTTTCAGCTGGCGCATATACTCATCCAGTGCTTCAAGCTTGGATGGATCCGGGCAGAAAAACGGGTTGTTATGCACTTCATCCCAGCTTACCAGATCGGCTTTTACCGGGCCTAACTGGGCTAAATAACCGCGAATTTCAATACCGCATTGCTCAAACAGGTATTTTTTGGCAATGGCACCGGCGGCCACGCGCACGGCAGTTTCACGCGCCGACGAGCGGCCACCACCGCGGTAATCGCGGATACCAAATTTATGCCAGTAAGTGTAATCAGCATGGCCGGGGCGAAATTGCTCTTTAATCTCAGAGTAATCCTGCGAGCGCTGATCGGTGTTTTCAATCAGCAGGCCAATGCTGGCACCGGTGGTGGTATTTTCAAACACGCCGGACAGAATTTTTACCGCGTCTTCTTCGCGTCGCGCTGTGGTGTAGCGCGACGTGCCGGGTTTACGCCGGTCTAAATCCAGTTGCAAATCGTCGGCAGTTAACGCCATACCCGGCGGGCAACCATCCACTATGCCGCCAATGGCCGGACCATGGCTTTCACCAAAAGTCGTGACTTTAAACAATTGCCCTATGCTGTTACCGGCCATAGCTGTTCCTTAACGTAATGAGTCTTTAAATAAATGCTGGCAGCGTTCAAGTTCGGCTTTGGTAATGGCAAATACGCCTAAACCACCGTGCTCAAATTCCAGCCAGTCAAACGCCACTTCGGGGAAATCCTGCTGCAGCTGCACCATGCTGTTGCCTACTTCACATACCAGCACGCCACCGTCGGTTAAATGAGCTGCGGCTTCACGCAAAATACGCCGTGTCAGTGCCAGGCCATCTTCACCAGAGGCTAAGCCCAGCTCAGGCTCGTGGCGGTATTCGTCCGGCAAATCGGCCATATCGTCGGCATCAACGTACGGCGGGTTGGTCACGATTAGATCATACTGCGCGCCGTCCAAAACACTGTAGCCGTCTGATAATATCGGGAATACTCTGTGTTCCAGGCCATGGCTTTCAATGTTTAGCTGTGCCACTTCTAAGGCATCTTCGCTGATATCCACCGCATCAACTTCTGCATCAGCAAAAGCATAAGCACAGGCAATAGCAATACAGCCCGAACCGGTGCATAAATCCAGAATATGGTTTGGTGTTTTACCGCCAAGCTGGCGGATAAACTTAGTGCCGATTAATTCAGCAATTGGCGAGCGCGGCACCAGTACACGCTCATCCACATAAAACGGTAAACCGGCAAAATAGGCCTGATGCGTTAAATAAGCTGCTGGCAGGCGCTGTTCTATCCGTTGCTTTAACAGGTTGATAAAACTCTGGCGTTCTGCGCGGGTAAGGCGCACCGAAAACAGCTTTTCATCTGTCATTGGCGGCAAAAACAACACATGCGTTAGCAGTGCTGCAGCTTCATCCCAGGGGTTATCGGTGCCGTGGCCCAGATAAACCTGCGCCTGGTTTAATTTGCTGACGGCAAAACGCAACCAGTCGTGCACGGTAATAAGTTCAACGAGGGCGTCGCTAATCAATTGTGGGGTAAACAGAATTTCGCCAGTATCGGACATGATGAATTTAAGCTCTTTTTGTAATAACCGGTCAGTTTGAGTAGACTTGCGCGATGCAAAAGAAAGCCATTGTAACATCAACCGGCATTAGTGCCGAGGACAGCCAGCTGTTTCGCGAGTCGATAACAGGCGCACAGCCTATTGCGCAGGACAAGATACCGCCAGTTGCTGCCCCCCGCAAGAAAAAAAGACGTACAGACGTCTTAAGCAAACAGCTTGATGAAAATTTATTCTGCTTCTCAGATGAGTTTGAAGGTTATGTTGCCGACGGCGCTAGCCTTAGCTGGATACAAAGCGGTGATGATCCGCATTTAGCCGGACGTTTGCGCCGCGGTGAATTTCAGCCCCAGGTAGTGCTGGACCTACACGGCATGACCACCCAACAGGCAAAAACGGAACTGGCCGGCCTCTTGGCATACTGTGAAAAACAGCAATTTAACTGTGCCTGCGTAGTGCATGGGAAAGGTTTGGGTATTTTAGCGAAGAAAGTGCCTAACTGGCTGATACAACACCCTAATGTACGCGCCTTTCATACCGCGCCGAAAAGCTGGGGCAAGCATGGCGCGCTGATACTGTTACTGAAAATAGCCAGCTAAAATCAGAAACTCAGCAGCGCCAGCTCCTGCGGTGATAATCGCTCTAACAAACGCCCAGCCTGCCCTGGCTGATAATCAATACAAGCCAGCTGCGCCGGGCTGAATATTGGCGCCTGATCCGGCACAGTAAAAGCTTCCACCAAAAAACTGACTAATGGCATATGCGATACCAGCAACACACGGGCATCGGGCTTTTCGCTGATGCGGGCGTCAAAATAGGCTTTAAATAACGCGGCATCACCGTCTGGCACCAGTTGCGACACAATCTCAAGTTGGCTAAACGGCGCCTGCTTGGCTAACATTAGCTCTGCAGTTTGACGGGTTCGTTGATAGGGGCTTGCCCAAACCCAGTCAAAGGCGGCATAGTGGTGCTGTAACCATAACGCCATCTGGCTAACCTCATGCTGACCTCTGGCATTTAGCTGTCGCTGGCTATCTTCCGATGATAGCGGCTCTGCTTCACCATGACGCATGATAACGAGATTTACCATTGCTTAAGTACCATACTGCTGTTTGAGTCCTGTTAAATCCCGGGCAGATAACAATACGCCGGGTAAAAATTGTGCGCTATGATAATGAAAGTTGTCGTCCAGAGTAACTGCTAATAACGCATAACATCTAAGCTGTTTATTACTTATCGCTATGATAAAGCCGTTCAGAGCCACACCAGTACCGTATAAAAAAGGATAACTTTTGAAAAATAGTCAGATATTGCAAAGCCCTAACGACAGTAGCAGCTATGAATACCTGCAACTAAGCAACGGCTTAACAGTATTACTGGTACATCAGGCTGATAGTGAGAAAAGTGCCGCGGCGCTTACGGTAAATGTTGGCCACTTTGATGATCCTCTGCCACGCGAAGGTTTAGCACACTTTTTAGAGCATATGTTGTTTCTTGGCTCTGTACGCTACCCTGTAGCTGGCGACTACCAGCAGTTTATCAGCCATCACGGAGGCAGCCATAACGCCTGGACCGGCACCGAGCACAGCAGTTTTTTCTTTGATATTGATACCGCATTTTTTGCCGAAGGGCTGGACCGTTTCGCCGATATGTTTAGCCAGCCGTTGTTTAGCCAGGAATATGTCGAAAAAGAACGCCACGCTATTGAGGCCGAATTTTCGCTGAAGTTAAAAGACGATGGCCGGCGGATTTATCAGGTACATAAAGAAACCATTAATCCGGCGCATCCATTTGCTAAATTTTCTGTCGGTAACCTGAGTACTCTGGCAGACACTGCCGAGGGCAGCCTGCAACAGGCTCTACTTGATTTTTTTACTGCACAATACAGTGCCAGCCGTATGACGCTGGCCTTGGTATCATCGCTAACCTTAGCAGAGCAAAAACAGTTGGTGTTGCAGTATTTCAGTGCATTACCGTCCCATTTACCGGCAAAAGCCGCCCTGACAGTGCCACTGTATTTACCCGAGCATCAGGCAATACAGCTTAATATTCAGCCGCACCGTGACACACAAAAATTAGTGGTCAGTTTTGCCATGCCGGATATTCAACACTGGTATAAACATAAAATTATCAGCTTTATTGCTCATTTACTGGGCGATGAAGGCCAGGGTTCATTACTCAGTCACCTTAAGCAGTTGGGCCTGGTAAACCAGCTAAGTGCTGGCGGTGGCATAGATGGCAGTAACTATAAAGACTTTACCATCGCCTTTGAGCTTACCGATGCCGGTCTTAACGGCCGCGACACTATTTTGCAGGCACTGTTCAGTGTACTGGCAGAGCTAAAACGCCAGCCTCTACCTACCGGCTTATTTGCCGAGCGGCAAAAACTGCTGCACTGGAGTTATTTGTATCAGGAGCCTTCAACAGCGCAGCAAACGGCTAATCATTTATCAGTCAGTATGCAGCACTACCCGATGGAAGATGTCATCTTCGGTGATTACCGCATGGAGCTGCCAGATACGGCGTTATACCAGCAAGTGTTAGGCTATTTTAGCAGTAACAATATGCGGCTAATGTTTATTGCACCGGGTGCTACCGCCACTCATGAGGCGCGCTGGTATCAAACACCCTACAGTGTAGAGCCACTAAGCGCAGAACTACTGCGTCAGTTGGATAACTGCCAGCCTGACAGCGCCATTAGCCTGCCCGCGGCCAACCCTTATTTAACCGGCGATATCAGCCTGCTTGAACAAAGTGCACATATGGCACTGCCCAAAGCGATATACCAGCAGCAGGCACTTAGCATCTGGTATAAAGCCGATACTGATTTTCATACCCCTAAAGGCCACATTTTTGTTCAGCTTAGCCTGCCGCACAGTATTAATAACTGCATGCAAATGGCCGCCACCCGGCTTTGGGTTGAGCTGTTTTTGGATAATATTAACCAGCAGTTTTACGCTGCCACCACCATCGGTCTGGTATATCATCTGCACGTGCAACGCCAGGGGATCAGTATTCACACCAGTGGACTGGCCACCAACCAAATTCTGCTGTTACAAGAGTTGCTAAAAGAAATGCCGGCGCAGCAATTTGACGAAACCCGCTTTGCCGAGCTAAAACGCCAGTTGGGCCGGCACTGGCGCAACAGCAGCAAAAACAAACCAGTTTCGCGCTTATTCAGCCAGTTATCGGCTATTTTACAGCCACTAAACCCTGAAATTGAACAACTGGCAGATGCATTAGATGCACTGAGCTTCAGCGACTTTTTGCAATTTGACCGCGATCTGCTGCAGCAGGTGCATATTGAAAGTTTATTGCTGGGTAACTGGTCGGCTAGCCAGGCGACCCAACTGACCGACGTGCTGCATAGCTGGCAAATGCAATTGCCCAGCACAGGCTTGCGGCTAAACAACCCGGCGTTTGCTTTACAAGGCCAGGGCCCGGTGTGGCTGCAACAGGATGTCGAGCATAACGACCACGCTCTGGTGATTTATTTACCGGCACAACAAGCTACACCTGAACACATGGCGCTGTTTATGCTGGCAAATCATGTGTTATCACCGGAGTATTTTCATCAGCTACGTACAGAGCAACAATTGGGTTATCTGGTAGGTACCGGTTATGTGCCTATCAACACCTTACCCGGTATTGCTTTTTATGTGCAGTCACCTAACACCCACTGCGAACAATTGTACGAAGCGACTATCATGTTTTTCCGCGCTTTTCTGGCCGACACTGAAACCATGTCAGCAGAGGATTTTGCCGAAATAAAACAAGGCTTACTGGCCCAACTACATGAGCGGGACAACAGCCTGGGAGCGAGAGCAAAACGTTACTGGCTGGCACTGGGCCAGCAAGACCATAGTTTTGCGTTAAACGATCAGATTGCCAGCGCATTAAGTGCGCTGAGCCTTAGCGACTTTATTGCGTTTTTGCAGCAGCTGTTACTGCCCGATTATGATGCCATTTTTCTGGCGACGGATGGCAAGCCAACACACAGCCATTTGCAGTTCAGTACAGCAGCTGATTTGAAACAGCGGCTGGCGCAAAAACAAATTGCTTTTGACAGTACCGGTAAAGTTATATAACGTAAGCGTTCATATTGCTGACTAGCCATTATAAGTGTTAGTAAAACTAAAAAAAATTATAAATATCAGCGCATTGCTCCTTAGCTTTTTGCCCTTTAACCTGCATGCAGCGGGCTGGACTAGCTTGCAACCCTATGTGCTCAGCATGGTTTTACTGTGCTCTTTTGGCGCCTTAATTCTGGCGCATGTCAGCATTTTAAAAATGCGCCGTTATCAGGCAAAACTTGAAAGCAGTGAAGAGCGGCTGCGGCTGTCACTCTGGGGCAGCGGCGATGAACTATGGGACTGGAATATCAGCAGTGGCGAGCTGTATCGCTCCAGCTCCTGGCTGCATCCGGTAGAGCTACAACCTAACACCAGCGATGTGCCGCCGAATAAGCAACAAATTCATCCACAGGATATTGACCGCGTCTGCCAGCAGTTACAGCTGCATCTGGAAGGTAAAACCAGCCACTTCGAAGCCACCTACCGGCTTAAAACTGCCGATCAGCACTGGACCTGGGTACTGGACCGCGGCAAAGCCGTAGAGTTTGCCAAAAACGGCAAACCCAGCCGCATGACTGGCACACTGAAAAACATTCACCAGATAAAACAAACAGAAGAGCAACTACAACTGTTTGCCCGCTGCCTGCAAACCATTTCCGATGCGGTGGTAATTTGCGATACCGATTTTAACATTATTGAGGTAAACCCGGCTTTTAGTAAAATTACCGGCAAATCCCGCGAATTAATGCTTAACCGCCGTTTTGAACTAACGATGTACCCCAGCCGGTTTATGCATGATATCCGCCACACACTGCACCTGCACGGCAGCTGGAGTGGTGAAATCCGTGAGCAGCGCCTTAACGCAGAAGTGTATCAGGCCGAGCTGACTTTCGATTTAATTAAAGATGACCTGGGTTTGGTCAGCCAGTATGTTGCTGTATTTTCTGACATTACCGAGCGAAAACTACGAGAGGCCGAGCTAAGCCGTCTGGCCAGTAGTGACACCCTGACCGGCCTGCCGAACCGGGCGGTATTTTTACAAAAGCTGGCACAACTGGTAACTGAAAAAACCGAGCACGCACTGCTGGTATTCGATTTAGATAACTTTAAAAAAATTAACGATTCCCTCGGCCATGAACTTGGTGACAACCTGTTGTGTAAACTGGCTGATCGTTTAAGTAATTATCAACGCTATCAGAACTGTTTGTATCGATTGGGGGGCGATGAGTTTGCCTTGCTGCTTGATCACACTAACGACCTGCACTTTATCACCTCACTGGCAAAAGAGCTGCTGGCGCTGATAAACCAACCGATATTGGTTAATCAGCATGAACTGGCCATTACCAGTAGCATTGGCATAGTATTGTTCCCGGATGATGGTAGCGATCCGCAGGCACTGCTGCGTAATGCCGATACCGCCATGTATCACGCAAAAAGCCAGGGTGCCAACCGCTATCTGTTTTTTAATGACTCGATGAACAAACTGGCAGTAAAACGGCTACAGGTAGAAAACCTTATCCGCCATGGCCTGAAAGAAAATTACTTCACTGTTTATTATCAGCCGAAAATGGATATTGTCACCGGCCGGTTAACCGGTATGGAAGCACTGGTGCGTTTTATTACCCCCAAGGGCGGCTTAATCAGCCCGGCCAGTTTTATTCCGGTAGCAGAAGAAACCGGCCAGATCATAGAAATTGGTGAAGTGGTTTTGCGTCAGGCCTGTAAGGATGTAAAACGCTGGATCGATCAGGATTTATTTCAGGGCCGGGTTGCAGTTAACTTATCTTCACGCCAGTTCAGCCTGCCATTTTTGTGTGAGCAGATAGACGATATTTTGCAGGAAACCGAACTGCCCTCTTATCATCTGGAACTGGAAATTACCGAAGGCACGGTAATGCAGTCGCCGCCGCAGGCGATTGACACCATGAAAAAACTACGCGCCCGTGGTATTCATCTGGCAATGGATGACTTTGGCACCGGCTATTCGTCACTGGCGTATTTAAAACAGTTTCCGCTAAACACGCTGAAAATAGACAAAGCTTTTGTCGACGACATGAACACCGCACGCGGCCGTAATATGGTAGACACCATAGTGACCATTGCGCATAACCTGAGCCTGACGGTAGTAGCTGAGGGCGTTGAACAAGCAGAACAGCTTGAGATGCTGCGTAAACTGCGCTGCGAAGTGATCCAGGGCTACTACTACAGTAAACCACTGTCTGCAGATGACTTTGCAGACTTTTTACGCCAGCACAAAATACAGCACAATAAACCGGTTGCTGTACCCGCGCTTAGCTAAGCTTATGCTGAACCGCAGCTACAAAAAAGCCCCGATAACGGGGCTTTAAGTTAGTCTGAGTCGGTCTCGACATAGGAAAAGTCGTCACTGCCATCGGCAATACGCTTTTTACCGAACACAGTATGAAACTTACGCTTTTCTGCCAGGCGCTGTTTGTATTTCAGCCAGGTTTTTTCAAACGCTGTGGTGGCAGGCTCTTCACCTTTACACACCAATATAAAACGTTTTTCCTCATCATTCACTGGTGCGCGGTTACCCTGCTCCAGCTCCTGCATTGCCACCCCATGTTTCTCCAGCATGTTACCTTCTGCCAGAGTAAAGCGCCCGGACCGCGTAAATCCTCTTGGGAAATTACGGTCATCGAAAAAGCGACGGTTAGCGACAAAACTTTGCTGCATCACTTTTTTCCTCTAATCTCGTTGAATATCAAGCCAGCCTGTTTAAACTGTGCGGAGTATGGTTAACAAAATTCCCGTCGTAAAACAAATATTTTTTATCGACACCATAAAAAAACTAAAGGATTCGATTTGGATACCGAACTGCTTAAAACCTTTATAGAAGTTCAGCGTACAAGGCATTTTGGTAAAGCCGCAGAAAATCTCTACCTGACCCAGTCTGCCGTTAGCTTCCGCATCCGTCAGTTGGAACAGCAACTTGGCGTTAACCTATTCAGCCGTTACCGTAATAATATTCAGCTTACCGCCGCCGGAGAGCGCTTATTACCGCATGCTGAGGCCATGCTGACAGCATTGCAACGAGCCCGCCAAGACGTTGCGGTAAGCGCTGAGCAGGCCCTGCAACTCTCTATCGCGGCTACCGCTAATGTGTGGGATGCGTTTTTATTGCAAGGCTTTATCAACATCCAAAGAGCGCTGCCGGGTTTATCCTGGCGGGCCGAATCGATGGGCAAAGATCAGATTGCCCGGCAAGTACTGGAGCGCCATCTCGATCTGGCTATTTTGTTTGATGCGCCCAAAATAGACGAAATGCAAATAGATAAGCTCGGAGATATAAAGCTATTACCCGTGACCACTTTTGCCAGCAACAATGCCGCAGAGGCTATGCAACAGCAATATATTCTGGTTGATTGGGGTACCGCTTTTGATATCCAGCATGCGCGTTTCTTCCCTGATTTACCGCCACCGCAGTTACGTACCGGCAGTGCGCGTATTGCACTGGAGCTGATGCAGCAAAGCGGCGGTTCGGCCTATTTGCCCGATACCATGGTAAAAAACCTGCTGGCTGATGCCAGCTTACGCCTGATTAAAGATGCGCCGGTAATGACGCGGGAACTGTTTGCTATATCCTTGCCCAAAGCCGCACAACGCAGCCAGATCAGCGATATTATTGCGCAATTGCGCACCATGCTACACAGCACCGCTAAATAACAACACTAGATATTCAGGGCCGGAATAACACGGTGTTGCGACCGTGCGCTTTATTAAGCTGCAGGCGCTTATGGCTGTTAAACAGGGGCAACAGCAGCGGGCCGGTAAATAAGGCCGCCAGCGCCCATTTAAACGCCTTCATGCCGCTGCGAAGCGCTGCAATATAAATACCAATGACGCTTAGCAACCATACTACCGGTAACACTAACACTTGCACCCCCTCAAAATAGCAACAGGCCGGTTATTATACCGGCCTGTTGCTATTACTGCTGTTAAGCTTTAGTTATAAAAACGCTGTTGCTGCTCGGCCATCGTTACCAATAACGGCGCTGGCGCAAAGCGGCTGCCAAACCGACTTTCCAGATTACGCAGTTGTGCTACCAGATTGGCAGCACCTAACTGATCGATATAACGGAATGGCCCACCCAAAAACGGCGGAAAGCCAATACCGAAGATGGCGCCGATATCACCGTCCCGCGCGCTGGCGATAATGCCGTCATCCAGACAACGCACAGCCTCGTTCAGCATTTGTACTACGCAGCGGTTGCTGATTTCATCGCTGTTAAGCCTCGGGGCTGGCGTAACACCCAGTACGCTATACACGCTTTCATCCACCAGCTTTTTACCTTTTTTGCCATTTTTGCCATACAGGTAAAAGCCTCTTTCGGTTTTCTTACCTTTGCGGCCATCAGCCAGCAGCTTATCAAAGGCGGCGGGCGCGGCAAAACGCTCGCCCAGCTCAGTGGTTAAAATAGGCGAAATTTTGGCACCAACGTCAATGCCCACTTCGTCGAGCAGGGTTACCGGACCAACCGGAAAACCAAATTTCACTAAGGCTTTATCTATTTTTTCTACCGGCTCACCTTCAAGCAGGATATTGGCCGCTTCGTTCATATACAGTGCCAGAATACGGTTAACGTAAAAACCTGCGCCATCTTTTACCACTATTGGCGTTTTGCCTTGTTTGCGCGCAAACGCCACTGTAGTGGCGATGGTTTGGGCGGATGTGGTCTTGTGTGCTATTACCTCTACCAGTGGCATTTTATCTACCGGTGAGAAATAGTGCAGGCCGATCACATTTTCTGGCCGGGCCGCTTTGGCTGCAATCTGACCTATTGGCAATGAGCTGGTATTGCTGGCAAAAATGGTGCTGTCAGCGCAATGCTGTTCAATATCAGCCACCATTTGTTGTTTTAAGGCTAAATCTTCAAATACTGCTTCTACCACGATATCAGCATCATGAAAACCGCTGTAGTCTGTAGTACCTGTGATTAACAGCAGTTGCTTTTGCATTTCAGCTTTGCTGATAAAACGACGTTTGAATTTTTTCTCCAGCAAAGAGTAACTGTATTTCAGCGCATTGCTGATCCCCTGCTCGCTAATGTCTTTAATACGCACCGGTATACCGGCTTTGGTGGCAGTAACATTGGCAATACCACCGCCCATTAACCCACCGCCCAGTACCGCGGCTTTACGCACTTTATTTGGCTTAGTATCGCCGGCGCCGCTTTCTTTTTTCATCTGGGTGGTAGCAAAAAACAAGCTACGCAGTGCGGCCGATTCTTTGGTCATACAAAGCTCACCAAAAGCTTTGGCCTCAGCGGCTAAGCCGGCTTGCATACCACTGTCAACACCGGTTTTTATTACATCAAGGATTTTCAACGGTGCCGGGTAATTACCCTGGGTTTTCTGCAGTGTTTGCTTGCGTGCCTGGCTAAATAAGATATTGCGGCCAAAAGGGGTACGCTCCAGTACTTTGCCAACCAGGTTTAATTTTGGCTGCTCGCGTTGTGGCTTACCTTTAAGCGCGCGCTTCACTGCGGCCTCTAACAGAATACTGTTTGCGACCACTTCGTCCACCAGTCCGGCTTTTTTTGCCTGCGCCGCACGCAGTTGCTTGCCGGTTAGTATCATATCCAGTGCTTTTTGCAGGCCAACTAAGCGTGGCAGACGCTGAGTGCCACCACTGCCGGGTAATAATCCCAGCTGCACTTCAGGCAGGCCCAGCACGGTTTTACTGTCATTGCTGGCGACTCTGGCATGGCACGCCATTGCCAGCTCTAAACCACCACCCAGGCAAGGACCGTGAATAGCCGCCACTAACGGGATAGATAATTGCTCAAGCTGATCAAACATTTGCTGGCCCATACGGCCAATAGCTTGCGCTTCTTCGGCAGTTTTACAGCCGTCGAGCATTGAAATATCCGCCCCGGCAATAAAGGAGTCAGGCTTGCCACTGATAAACACCAGGCCTTTTAACTGGTTGTTGGCTTTTATCTGTGCCAGCAGTGCAGATATTTCATCGGCAAAGGCGGCTTTTAATACGTTCATTGACTCGCCGGCGATATCCATCGTGATAACGCCAATCTGATCATCGCGAATTTGCAGGCTGAAACTGGTTGCTGTTGTCATTATTCTGTCTCCACTATCATCGCCGCGCCCAAGCCACCTGCTGCACAGGCAGTGGTTAAGCCAATACCGCCACCACGGCGTTTTAATTCATTCAGAGTTTGCACGATTAAGCGGGTACCGGTTGCCGCAAACGGGTGGCCATAAGCCAGTGAGCCGCCCTGAACATTAAATTTGGTCATATCAATGTCACCAATAGCAGCTGAGCGCCCCAGCTTTTCTTCAGCAAATTTTTTGCTGACAAACATTTTCACATTGGCCAGTGTTTGCGCTGCAAAGGCTTCGTGCATTTCAATCAGCGTTAAGTCATTTAAAGACATGCCAGCACGGTCCAGCGCAATCGGTGTGGCATAAGATGGCCCCATCAGCATGTCGTCATACACATCTATCGCGGCAAAAGCATAACTGCGGATATAACCCAGCGGCGCATACCCCAGCGCTTTAGCACGGCTTTCCGTCATCATTAATACCACGGATGCGCCGTCGGTCAGAGGTGTGCTGGTAGCGGCTGTGACGGTGCCATGAACACGGTCAAATACCGGTTTTAATTTACTGTAGGATTCCAGCTTAGAATCCTGACGGATATTATTATCGATATCTAAAAAGCGCGAATACGGCTCAACGTGCGCAGTCATTACTTCATCTTGCATCACGCCGCTTTGCCAGGCCTGGGTCGCTAAACTGTGAGAGCGGTGCGCCAGCGCGTCCTGATCGGCCCGGCTGATATGGTGGGTTTTTGCCATTTGCTCGGCGGTATCGCCCATCGATAAACCAGTACTGTACTCGGCCACCGCTGGAGGTACCGGTAATAAATCTTTTAAACCCAAACGGCGGAAAATAGCCAGTTTCTGGCCGAAAGTACGCGCTTTATTTAAATCTACCAGTGCCCGGGCCAGCTTTTTGCTGACACCAATCGGCAGTACTGAGCTGGAGTCTGCCCCGCCCGCTAAACCAACTTGGGTAATACCGGCCATCATCGATTCAGCCACACTGACCACAGACTGGAAACTGGTAGCACAGGCCCGGGTAACACTAAACGCATCGGTATGCACATTCATGCCGGTACCCAGCACAATTTCGCGGGCAATATTGGGAGCTTCAGGCATTTGTACTACCTGACCATACACCACCTGCTCAATTAATTTTACATCCAGCTCGCTTCTGATCAGCAGCTCGTTTACCACCAGTTTGCCCAAATCCAGTGCCGAAACACCATGAAATTCAGTAGCCTGTTTGGCAAAAGGTGTACGCAGGCCACTAACAATGGCGATCCGATCGCCCTGGCGGGTGGTAAGTTTAATTGGCGAGCTCATAGTGTTCCTCTTGTTATCAATATTACAGGTCTGACCTGTATTGTTGAGATCGATTGTAACGACAGTCGCTGAAAATTAAAACACTTGTTTTAATGCAAACGGAACCATATTTAGGTTATAACGTCTTAGCCTAGCCCGTTTTTTCGGCCAATGGCGATAAAACAACCAATAAATCCAATTAATTAAGACAGATAACATTATGGTGAATGCGTTTTCCGGCTTAAAAGCCTATCTGGACAGCCAGGTACTGGGTCAATCTGAACTTACTGAAGGTATTTTGCTGGCATTGCTGGCAAATGGTCATTTACTGGTAGAGGGCCCGCCGGGCCTTGCAAAAACCCGCGCCGTAAATGCACTGGCGCATGGTGTTGAAGGCCAGTTTCACCGCATTCAGTTTACGCCGGATCTATTACCAGCCGATTTAACCGGCACCGACATTTACCGCCCGGAAACCGGCCAGTTTGAATTTCAAAGCGGCCCGCTGTTTCATCATATTATTCTGGCTGACGAAATAAACCGCGCCCCGGCCAAGGTGCAATCTGCACTGCTTGAAGCCATGGCTGAAAAGCAAGTTACCGTTGGCCGCAAAACTTACCCGTTGCCAGAGCTGTTTCTGGTTATGGCGACACAAAACCCATTAGAGCAGGAAGGCACCTACCCCCTGCCTGAAGCCCAGCTAGACCGCTTTTTACTGCATTTAAAAGTCGATTACCCGGATGCGGCTACTGAACTGGCGATACTGCAACTAACCCGCGGCGAAGCGCTGTCTGGTGAGCAAGCTGCGGTGTCGGCCATCAGCCAGGCCGATATTTTTGCTGCACGTAAAGCCATTTTGCAACTGCATATGGCCGAAAGTCTGGAACATTATATTGTGCAACTGATTATGGCCACCCGTAACGCCAAAGCATACAGCGAAAAACTGGCCAGTTGGATTGGTTATGGTGCCAGCCCGCGTGCCACTATTGCCGTAGAGCGCTGTGCCCGGGCTAAAGCCTGGCTGGCGGGCCGTGACTTTGTTACGCCGGATGATATTCAGGCCGTATTTCATAACGCCCTGCGCCACCGTTTAATTCTGACCTATGCCGCAGAAGCTGAAGGCATCACTACTGATGATGTACTGAGCGAAATTCTGCGTCTGGTGCCGTCTGCCTGATATGAGCGTTCAGTTGTCTGCCCAGCAATGGCTGGCACAAAACGGCACTAATGGCACGGCGCCTGGCCTGACAGAACTGCTGTGGTATCAGCGTTATACCAAAGTGCTTAATTTAACCCCTGGTATGGCGATCCAAAGCAAACTGGCAGGTACTTATCTGGCCAAAAGCAAAGGCCGTGGCATGGAGTTTGATGAAGTACGGCATTACCAGAGCGGTGATGATGTACGCACCATTGACTGGCGTGTTACTGCCCGCACCGGCAAAGTACATACTAAGCTGTTTCGCGAAGAAAAAGAGCGGCCGGTTTTTATTCTGACCGATCTTGGCAATAGCATGCGCTTTGGCTCCAGTTTACTGTTTAAGTCGGTACAGGCTGCCCACTTAGCCGCGCTGATTGCCTGGCACGTTAAACAACGTGGCGACAAACTCGGTGGCCTGGTATTTAGCCAGCAGCAACACTTTGAACTTAAACCGCAAAGCCGCAGCCATGGCGTGTTGCGCTATTTTCATGCGTTAACAGAAGTACATCAAACTACCGCTGCGAACCGTGGCCTGAGTTTAAACGAAGCGCTCAGCCAGTTACGCCGTTTGGTTCGCCCCGGCAGTCTGGTTTATCTGTTGTCTGACTTTAACGATTTTAACGACGATGGCCTGCGCCATATCCGTGCGATTCGCCAGCACAACGAAGTAACCTGCTGCCCTATCAGCGATCCGCTCGATTTAATGCTACCGTTAAACAGCCATGGCATCGCCGCGGTAAGTGACGGCACTGACACCGGTTATATTGAACTTGGCAGCAGCACACTAAAACAACGCTATGCCAGCCAGCAGCAACATGCCCGGTTGCTATTGCAGCAGCATATCAGCCAACTTGGTTGTAAGTGGTTGCCGGTTAGCGCTGCCGAGCCGGTACTAAGCCAATTAGAGAGAAAGTGGTATGGCTGATACACATTCGCCGTTAGACCAGCTGGCCGATATCAGTGAACCTGCGCTGCAAACAGGTTTTGCGCTGGCTCCTGTATGGTGGTTACTCCTGATACTAGTGCTTTCTGCTGTGGCGTATTTATTACTGCGGCTATATAAACGCTGGCGTTATTTCGCTGCCAGACGCCAGGCTTTACAGCTACTGGAGCAGATATCGATTGAACCCGATGCCGCGGCACAAATTAATCAACTGTTAAAACGGGTGCTGCAGCATTATCAGCCGTCACACCCGGCACTAACGCTGCCCCCACAACAATGGCAAAGCTGGCTGGCACAGCAGCACAGTAAGCCCTTACCGGATCTGACCCGTCTGCTGTATCAGGCAGGCAGCGACAGCAGTGCTAATGAGCAATTTTACCAGTTTGCAAAAGCCTGGCTCAGCAACTATCGCGGTAAAGCACAACCCACCGCAACCAACAGCACGGAGGCTGCCAATGCTTGATTTTGGTTACCCCTGGCTGGCATTACTGGCACTGGCGCCTTTATTACTGCGGCTAAAACGCCGTGCAGCCTCTGAAGCCACTCTAACACTGCCTGCTCTGGCTAAACTGGCGTCATCTGATAAACAGGTTGAGCGCAGCTGGTTCAGTTTAAGCTCTGTACTGGCGCTGCTGATTTGGCTGTTACTGGTGGTATCTGCAACCCAACCGCGTTGGCTGGGTGAGCCTGTGTCTTTACCACAGCAAGGCCGCGATTTAATGCTGGCACTGGATTTATCCGGTTCAATGGAAATTGCGGATATGCAGCATCAGGGCCAGAGCATTAACCGGCTCGATGCGGTAAAACTGGTAGTAAGCGACTTTATTAAACGCCGTCAGGGCGACAGAATTGGTTTAATTTTATTTGCCGACGCCGCTTATCAGCAAACTCCGCTGACGTTTGATTTAATCACTGTGCAAAAAATGCTGGATGACAGCGTGTTGCGCCTGGTAGGCACCCGCACTGCCATTGGCGAAGCTATAGGTTTAGCGGTAAAGCGGCTAAATACTTATGAAAGCTCAAACAAAGTACTTATTTTACTTAGCGACGGCGCCAATACTGCCGGTAATATTCAGCCGCTTGAAGCCCTGCAGCTGGCTAAAGCCGCCGGGGTAAAAATTCATACCGTCGGTGTCGGAGCAGAGCAAATGATGCAACAAAGCGTCTTTGGCCGGCGCATGGTTAACCCGTCGCAGGATCTGGACGAAGCCTTATTAACCCGGCTGGCCAGCGAAACCGGTGGCCGTTACTTCCGGGCCCGCGATTTAAATGAGCTAAATCAGATTTACCAACTGATAGACCAACTGGAACCCATAGAGCGCGACAGTGTAACCTACCGGCCACAACGTAGTTTGCTGCACTGGCCGCTGGCGCTGGCGCTGTTGCTGTCATTTATGTTGGCAGCACGCAACATATACTGGCGTGGAGTATTTAAACATGCTGGCTGATTTTCACTTTTTGCGTCCTTTATGGTTACTGGCTGCCCTGCCCGTGCTGCTATTTGGTGTATTGCTGTATTACTACCGCCGCGAGCAAAGCCCGTGGCACAGCCTTATTGCGCCGCATTTACAGCAGGTGTTACTCGGCGGCCAGCTACTGATAAAGAAACAACCACTGGCATTACCCCTGCTGATGCTGTGCTGGCTTATCACGACACTGGCGCTGGCAGGCCCCAGTTGGCAAAAACTGCCGCAACCAGCATTTGCGCTGAAAAAAGCCACCGTACTGGTACTGGATATGTCGTTGTCGATGCGCGCTACCGATATGGCGCCCGATCGGCTGACACAGCAGCGCTTTGCCGCACTGGATTTTACTGAGCAATTAAAGGAAGGCGAACTGGCCCTGCTTAGCTTTGCCGGCGATGCGTTTGTTATTTCGCCGCTAACGCCGGATCATAATAATATCCGCTTACTAATCCCCGATTTAAAGCCCGAAATTATGCCTGCACAAGGCTCTAATTTACTGGCTGCACTGCAACAGGCAGATAAACTGCTGCGTCAGGCCGGTTATGTCAGAGGCGATGTGGTGGTTTTTACAGATGGCTTTGACAACAATAGTTTGCGTGACATACAAGACTTACTGAATAACTGGCCACACCGGCTATCGGTGTTAGGTTTTGGTACTGAAGCTGGTGCTCCGGTTAAACTGGAAAGCGGTGAACTGCTAAAAAGTGCCACCGGTGCTGTGGTAGTGCCAAAACTGCCACAAGCTCAGTTAGCAGCACTGACTAAGCGCAGCGGCGGTGTTTATGTACAGGCTACTGCCTCGGCTATTTCGCTGGATGATCTGGTTAACTTACCGGCGCTTTCCGCGCTGGATCAGGCCGATTCAGGCAAGCAAATTCAGGGTGACCAATGGCAGGACAATGCCGTTTATCTGATCTGGTTATTATTACCGCTGTTATTGCTGCAACGTAAATACAGCAGCCTGCTTAGCCTTGGTGTATTAATGCTGTTGCCTTACCAGGCCGATGCCGTGGAATGGCGCGACTTGTGGCAGACCAAACAACAACAGGCGAAACAAGATTATGTCAGCGGTGATTTTGCGGCGGCACAGCAAAAGTTTAACGATCCTTTATGGCAAGGTAATGCAGCTTATCGCAGTGGCGACTATATGGCAGCAGAGCAGGCATTTCGCCAGGCGGCAGAGCAAAGCCCCGGTACAGATGCCCTGCATAATCTGGGTAACAGCCTGGCACAGCAACAACGCTATGAAGAGGCACTGGCAGCTTATCAGCAAGCTTTGCAGCAAAATAAAGACTTTGCCCCCGCCCAAAAAAACGCCGATTTAATGCAGCAGTTACTGCAACAGCAGGAACAGGAAAAACAGCAGCAAGAGCAGCAACAAAACCAGCAGCAGGACGGCGATAAACAACAACAGCAAGACGCTGATGGCGAACCACAAAGTGACGAAAATGCCGATAGTGAGGCGGATAACGAAGCCGACGCCGACAGTGAATCGCAGCAAGAAAGTGACCGGCAGCAACAAAATGCTGAGCCAGAGCAGCAGGAACCCGCTGAGCAACAGCAAATGCCGGCAGAAGAAAATGACCAGCAAGATCAAGCTGAGCAGGAACAGCTGCAAGCGGTGCATGAAGCCTGGCCTAATGCCACACCGGAAGAGCAACAGCAACTGGATAATCTGCTGCGTAAAGTGCAGGACGACCCTGCCCTGCTGCTACGCAATAAAATGTATTTAGAATATTTAAAACGCCAACAACAGCGTTTACCCAAGGGAGTTGATGAACAATGGTAAAAGGTGTGCTGCTGGCAGCCGTGCTGCTGCTGAGTTTGCCGTTACAGGCACTGACACAGCTCAGCGCCAGCGTTGATAAAAACCCGGCCTTGCGCGGTGAAGCCGTTACACTCGAAGTTACCGCTAACGCCAGAGTTGCAGCTGATGCTATTAATTTCAGGGTACTGGAATCAGATTTTACTGTCATGGTGCCATCGGTCAGCACCAGCACTCAGATCATCAACGGCCAATCGAGCCAGAGTACTATCTGGAGAATTGTGCTGCTACCCAAAAAAGCTGGCAGCTACACCATACCAACATTCACCTTACAGGGCCTTAGTACACAACCTATCAGCTTAGAGGTGCTTAACGAAACAGCACAAAATAACAACAGCAGCAATACCGAACTGTTCCTGCAAGGTAGTATGGAGCAGCAGCAATTATATGTGCAGCAATTAAGCTATTATCAGGTAACGATTTATTTTAATGGCGACCTACAGCGCGGCTCTTTATCAGAGCCGCAAATGGACGACGCCAGTATTATGCAGGTTGGTCAGGATGCCGAAGGTACTGAGCTGGTTAACGGCATTCGTTAC
Organism: Rheinheimera hassiensis; assembly: GCF_022436675.1. Taxonomy (GTDB): domain Bacteria; phylum Pseudomonadota; class Gammaproteobacteria; order Enterobacterales; family Alteromonadaceae; genus Alishewanella; species Alishewanella hassiensis. The sequence continues at coordinate 185,792 of NZ_JAKUJZ010000003.1, forward strand.
CGCACTATTACCCGCCGTTACGCCATTACACCGCAGCGCAGTGGCAATTTCACCATTACTCCGCCAACCTTCAGCGGTGAAATGATTGACCGCGACAGCGCCCGCTATAACTATTTTGCCCGCACTAAAACGGTAGTGCAGCAGGCCGAACCGATAGACGTAGTCGTGAATGCTATTCCGGCTGATTTTCCGGGAAACTGGCTGGTAGCCGGCCTGGTAACGTTAACGGAAGAATGGAGCCCGGACATTAGCAAGTTAAAACAAGGTGAACCGGTAACACGGATTATTACCTTATCTGCGGTAGACGTAGCAGAAAATCAGTTACCTGATTTAAAACAAGGTTTTCCTGATGGCCTGCGGCTATATCAAGAGCAGCCACAAGCTAAAAGTGCCGAACGCAACGGCCGTCTGGTGGCGCAGAAAATTTTTACCACCGCCGTGATTGGCAATGTTGAAGGTGAACTGGAGCTGCCAGAAGTATCTTTAGCCTGGTGGAACAGCCAGACCAATAAACTTGAACATGCCCGCCTGCCTGCCCGCACACTGAGTGTTGCACCCATCGCAGGCGCCGCAGAGCAAAGCACAACTATATCGCCTGCGCTGAATGTTGCCCCTCCTTTAGCAACACCAGCCCGCAGCAGCGAAGCGTCGCCATGGCAATGGAACTATACAAGCAGTTTATTGCTGGCTATCTGGCTGTTAACCCTGCTTGGCAGTTATGTATTATGGCGGTTAAAAGCCCACGTTAAGCCTGCCATGCAAACACAAAACCGGGTACGCTTTAACAACACCGAACTGAAACGCGCCTGCAAACAGGGCGATGCAACAACAGCCAAAGCAGAGCTGTTACGTTTTGCCCATCAACAACTGGATCAGCGCTGCCAGTCTTTAACTGAGATGAGCGCTTATATTCACCCGGCCGAACTTAAAAACCAGCTTATAAAACTAAATGCTGCTTTATATGGCAATGATGCTGCCACCTGGCAAGGTGATCCGCTGTGGCAGGCATGGCAGCAATATGATGCAGGCAGACAAAACAGTAGCGTTTCTGCTGGCTTGCAACCGCTCTATCCACAATAGCACTTCTGGCTCGCCACACTTTACCTGCCCTCCGGGCATGCTTACCGTTTAACGCTGGTAAGCATGCCCGCAACTTGTTAGCATAAATACGTTAACTCAGCCTGATCCCGTATCAGGTATTTTTTTGTACTGTATTTTGGTGAACCATATTTTTTGGTTGGCCACTGGTTTTTGGTTAGCCACTGGCTAACCAAAGCTCAGAGCAGCTTATATAAGGAGAAACTGTTTTGGAAACAGGCACTATTATTTCATTGGGAATATATTTTATCGCCATGTTGGCGATAGGGTTATACGGTTACAAAACGTCCAGCGATGATGTTTCAGGCTATATGCTCGGTGGCCGCAAACTGGGCCCTGGTGTTACTGCGTTGTCGGCGGGTGCATCAGATATGAGCGGATGGATGCTGCTTGGCGTACCCGGCGCCATGTACTTGTCGGGTGTCAGTAGTGTTTGGATTGCTGTGGGTTTACTTATTGGTGCCTATCTTAACTACCTTATCGTTGCACCAAGGCTAAGGGTATACACCGAAGTAGCAAACGACTCGATTACCATTCCGGATTATTTTGAAAACCGCTTTGCTGACAAAACCCGCTTACTGCGTATTGTATCCTCTGTCGTTATCGTTATTTTCTTTACGCTTTATACTTCATCAGGTGTAGTTGGCGGCGGTAAACTATTCGAAAGCTCGTTCGGTTTAAGCTACGAGCTGGGCCTTTACGTAACAGCCGGTGTGGTGGTGGCTTACACCTTATTTGGCGGCTTCCTGGCAGTGAGCATTACCGATTTTGTCCAGGGCTGTATTATGTTTATTGCCCTGATCCTGGTGCCCGTGGTTGCCATAGATCATCTGGGCGGCTTAAGCTCGGTTTTTTCGCAGGTTACAGCGCTTAACGCAGATTATATCGACCCTTTAACTAACGCCGAAACAGCTCAAGCCTTATCAGCTCTGGGTATCATCTCTTTATTGTCCTGGGGTTTTGGTTACTTTGGCCAGCCACACATTATTGTACGTTTTATGGCAATACGCTCGGTAAAAGATATTAAAGCTGCACGTCGTATTGGTATGAGCTGGATGCTGGTGACTATAATTGGTGCAGTAATGACCGGCTTGGTGGGTATAGCTTACGTTGCCAACACCAAAATGACATTAAGCGATCCTGAAACTATCTTTATCGTGTTTTCTGAGTTTTTGTTTCACCCGTTAATTTCCGGCTTTTTGCTGGCGGCAATTCTGGCCGCGATTATGAGCACAATTTCATCACAATTGCTGGTAACATCCAGCTCACTGACAGAAGATTTTTACAAAACCTTTGTTAAACGTGATGCCAGCCAGCACGAACTGGTTATGGTAGGACGTTTATCTGTGCTGGCAGTAGCGTTGGTTGCCATTGTGCTGGCGTATGACAGAGACAGCTCTATTCTGCAGCTGGTAAGCAATGCCTGGGCTGGTTTTGGTTCAGCCTTTGGCCCTCTGGTAGTGCTAAGCTTGTACTGGAAACGTATGACCTTCGCCGGCGCATTAAGCGGTATTGTTAGCGGTGCTGCAACTGTCTTATTCTGGATTTTCGTACCTGTATTTGAAAACGGCGATACGCTAAGCAGTGTGGTATATGAAATTGTTCCAGGCGTTATTGTCAGCACTGTAACTATTATTCTAGTCAGTAAACTAACAAAACAGCCTTCCGCTGAAGTAAAACAGCTATTTGAGCAGATGCTGGTTAAACTAAAACAAGCTTAAAAACACTTACCTGTAAAGATCAGCCGGGGAGCAACAAAAAGTTGTATCCCCTGCTGACAATTTTTTGCTAAATTACAAATTCAGCGTTTCCTTATGAGACCATACGTCTATGTATTTTTATGCGGCCCGCCAACCTATTCTCAATCGTAATAAAGAACTATACGCCTACGAGTTATTATTTCGCGATGGCCTTGAAAATGCATTTCCAGACATAGACGGCGACGAAGCAACGTCTCGTATGGTTGAAGGTAGCCAGTTTAGTTTCGGGCTGGATGATTTTCTCGGTGATAAACCCGGCTTTATCAATTTCACCCTGGATACTCTGCAAAAAAAATATCCCGCTATGCTACCCAAAGAACAGGTTGTAGTAGAAATACTGGAAACCATACAACCGGGTAAACGCTTGCTGGCTGAATGCCAGGATTTAAAAGAAAAAGGCTATGTGCTGGCTTTGGATGACTATATTCATCAACCGGTTTGGCGGCACTTTTACCCTTTTATCGACATAATAAAGATCGATTTTCGTTCTACCTCAACCGATACTATTACTGATATTAAGCAAGCTATTGCTGATTTTCCGCATATTAAGTTGCTGGCCGAAAAAGTAGAAACTAATGAAGAGTTTCAGGTAGCCCTTGATCTTGGTTTTAGTTATTTCCAGGGATACTTTTTCTCCAAACCTGAAATGATGCAAAGTAAAGCCTTGTCACCGGCGCAAATGACGCTGGCAGAATTGCTGTATGAAACATCTAAATCAGATCTAGATCTCGGTAAAATTACTCAGGTATTTCAGCGTGATGTGCACCTGTCATACAAATTACTGCGCTACAGCAACTCCACTATTTTTAAACGTCGCTCAGAAATTGAAACCATAAAACAAGCTTTGGTTGTGCTGGGCCAGGCTGAACTTAAGAAATTTCTGTCGTTATTATTTACCTCACAAATCAGCAGTGATAAACCGGCAGAGTTAATGCGTTTATCAATGACCCGTGCCCGCTTTGCCGAGGGTATTGCCGAGCTGCATGGCAAAGTAGATACCGCCAAAGCTTTTCTTACCGGCATGATGTCGCTGATGGATGCAATTCTGGACGAATCTATAGACAGTGTCATGAGCAAACTGCCTTTAGCTAAGGAAATTAAAGATGCGCTGGTTATGCGCCAAGGCGTGTTGTCGGAGTACATAACCTTAATCCAGTTTTATGAACAAGGCCAGTGGCAAGAAGCTAATCAGGCAATCAATATGCTGCAATTACAGTCAGATAAAGTGCCTGATGCCTATCATACGGCAGTGCAGTGGGCTAATGAGCAAATGAAAGCCCTTGGAGACTAACCCAAGGGCTGCTCCTGTTTTTAATAACTGAGATAAGGGCCAATTTTAGCCGCTAGTTTTTCGCCAATGCCTTTTACCTGAGTTAGCTGCGCCTGATCTTTAATCGGGCCATTTTCTGCAATGTAATCCAGCACGGCCTGGGCTTTTTTCTTGCCTAAACCAGGAATTGCATCAAGTTGATCCAGCGTGGCAGTGTTGATATTTACCTTTTGCACATTATGCGCAGCAGCGCTGGCTTTGGTCACTTCAGCTGCAGATTGCGTCTGCGCCAGACACTGGTTTGCAGTTAAGGTTAATAATGTCATGCCCACAGCAATAGCTAGTTGTTTCATTGTTTCATCCTTAAAGTGCTCCCCTATCCCTGAAGACGTCCTCGACTACAGCCTGACATACCACGGTTGGCATTATTCCGGCAGGCAGGCTACCCAATCAGCATCGGAGATCTATGAATGCCAACATTTTTAAATTAGCCAATAAATTCACATTTGCAAATTTTAATTAACCTAAATCCGATTTAGTTAGCAATAACATTCAGCGCTAATTAAGACATCTGCGACTAAGCTGCTGTCAGAAGCTCAAAAAAGGTGCTGAAGTGTGATGGAAAAGCAAAGATAAGTCTTTGACACACATTGATGATTGCCGCTGAATTAATAGTTCGGTACAGTACCGCTGATACATTATGGAGAGAACAATGCTTCGCACTAAGGTACTTCTGATCATAATTGCACTGCTGTTTAGTGCTACCTCTGCTGCCATGACGTCACCTAAACGACATGCTGTGTCAAAAGAACAAGCTGCAACCCTGGCTCAACAGAGATATCCGGGTAAAATCGTCAAAGTTCAAACCGAGCAACAAAATTATCGCATCAGAGTGTTACAATCTGATGGCCGCGTGGTAACAGTATTAGTTGATGGCCGTTCCGGCCAGGTGCAAAGGGAAGGAAATTAATGCGTTTATTAGTTGTTGAAGATGAAAACCTGCTGGCTCAGCAAATTAAAGAACAACTGCAGCAGCAACAATTTAGCGTTGACGTTGCGACCGATGGTGATGATGGCTGGTTTAAATTGTCTGAGTATCCTTATGATCTGGCAATTATTGACATCGGTTTACCGAAAATGGATGGCCTGACACTGATCCGTAAAGCCAGACAAAAAGCGCTTAAAACGCCAATTATTGTGTTAACCGCCCGTGGCAGCTGGCAGGAGAAAGTTGAAGGGCTGGATGCAGGTGCTGATGATTATCTGACTAAACCCTTTCATACCGAAGAGTTGCTGGCCCGTTGTAATGCGTTAATACGCCGTGCAGCTGGCCAACCGGAACCTACGCTGTCAGCAGGCCCTATTGCACTAAATAGCCGCACCCAACAGGTTTGGGTGCGCGAGGAAGAAATAAACCTTACGGCTTACGAGTACAAAGTACTTGAATACTTTATGCTTAACCCGAACAAGGTAATTTCAAAAACAGAACTAACCGAACACATTTATGATCAGGACTTTGATCTGGACAGCAATGTTATTGAGGTTTTTGTACTGCGACTGCGCAAAAAGCTGGACCCGGATGGCGAAACTAAGCCCATAGAAACACTGCGTGGCAGAGGCTATCGCTTCACAATGACAGTAGCCTGATATGGCACTGTCATTAAAGCTGAGGCAGCTGCTGATCAGCATTTTTTTGCTGCTGTTGCTGCTTCCCAGCTCTTTTCTGGCGATTGATCGTGCGTTTTACACACAGCTTCTGACTAACACAGAACAGAAGCTGGAAGTGCATATGTACGCTATGTTATCTGAACTTAGCGTGTCAGAAGACAAAGTTGAGCTAATCAACAATACTCTGGCGCCAGATTTTTACCGGCCAGACTCTGGGCTAAGCGCTTTTATTACCCATGAACAGGATTTAGTCTGGCAGTCGGACTCGTCACTGAACCAGAACTTTGTGCCACCGGCAGACGAGATGCCGCCAGGCGAGCATTTATTCCGCCAGGTTACACAACACGGCGTGCAGTATTGGGTTTTATCAATCTCATTATTATTTGATGCCGAAGATTATACCCGGCCACTTAGTATGCATGTGGTACAAACCCATGAACGTTTAATAGCTCCGCAAAAGACATTTCGCGCGACGTTAATTCAGTGGTTTATCGGCATCGGTATTATGCTGCTGTTATTAATGCTGCTGGCCTATTACTGGACTACTAAACCTCTGTCACGGCTGGATCATGAAATCCGCCGGGTTGAAAATGGCAGCCAGGAACAACTGACCGGCCGCTATCCGGCAGAACTGACCATTATTAAAGAAGACTTAAATTTACTGCTGCAAAACCAAAACCGGCAAAAGCAGCGCTACCGCCATCACCTTAGCGATCTGGCTCATGCCCTGAAAACGCCTGTAGCTGTATTACAAACCTCAGCCCTTAGCCAGCAGCCGGAGCTTAAAGAGCAGCTGGATCGTATTACCGCCATGATTGAGCACCAGCTTAAACGTGCAAGCAGTTCAGGCCAGGATATCTGGAAAAAGCAAATTACCGTTAAACCGTTAATAGAGAAGCTTACCTCGGCGCTGCAGAAAATTTACCGCGATAAGAATGTTGCCTTTACTGTAGATTGCGCTGCTAACGCAGTATTTCGCGGTGATGAGACAGACTTAATGGAGATTCTGGGCAATCTGCTCGACAATGCCAGTAAAGCCTGTCGGCATCAGGTTTATGTCACCATTGGCCAAAACCCGTTCAGCCTCTGTGTTGAAGACGATGGCCCAGGTGTACCAGTGGCAAAGCGGAAGCAATTGTTTGAGCGCGGTACCAGGCTGGATACTTATCGTGAAGGCCATGGCGTAGGGCTGGCTATTGTTGCTGAGCTGGTTGAGTCCTATTCCGGTGAACTGGTATTAGATGACAGCCCGCTCGGTGGTGCCCGTTTTAGCGTGAAATTTAACTAAATACACTCTCCGGTGTCCCGGTGCTGATCGTGCCGGACAAACCGGGCGTAATGGCATACTGAATTTCTAATTTGAGTTGGATACCATCTGATGGAACTGAATAACCCCGCCGTAATAAAAATTAAAAACTTACGTCTGCGTACCTACATTGGTATTAAAGATGAAGAAATAAACAATAAGCAAGACGTGGTCATTAACGCGAAAATTCATTACAGCGCCGCCGATGCTGCTAACACAGATGATATGGACAAGGCGCTTAACTACCGCACTATTACTAAAAAGATTATTGCACTGGTTGAGCAACAGCGCTTTTCTTTATTAGAAAAACTGACAGCAGAAGTGCTGGCCATTGCTGCCGAACACCCCTCAGTGCGTTATGCCGAAGTAGAAATTGATAAACCCCACGCCCTGCGTTTTGCAGATTCCGTATCGCTTACCCTGTCGCTGAATAAATAACTTCTATACTGAGGTTGTGTTCAACGCTGTCAGCAAGGTTTATCTATGCATATTTTACTGACCGGCGGCACCGGTTTAATTGGCTCAGCGCTGGTAAAACAATGGCTTAACCAGCATACGTTGGTTGTACTAACACGAGATCCGGCCAGAGCTCTGCAACGGCTGGGGCCAGAGGTAAGCACAGTACAGTCATTGCAGCAGGTTGACTTTAACCAGATTGATGCTGTGATAAACCTGGCTGGCGAGCCTATTGTCGGTAAGCGCTGGAGTCATGCACAAAAGCGCCTGCTGTGTGAAAGCCGCTGGACGATAACGGAACAATTGGTTGCTGCGATTAAAGCCGCCAGTTCACCGCCGTCGGTACTGATCAGCGGTTCTGCTATCGGTATTTATGGCCGCCAGCAACAACAGTTTATTGATGAAGACTACCAGCCGTTTTATGCTGAATTTTCATCTGAACTATGCCAGCGCTGGGAGCAATTGGCATTGAAGGCTCAGTCTGAAAATACCCGTGTCTGTCTGTTGCGTACAGGCATAGTGCTGGCAAACGAAGGTGGCGCATTACAAAAAATGTTACCACCATTTAAGCTTGGCCTGGGTGGTCGTATTGGTACTGGTGAGCAGTATATGTCGTGGGTGCATTTGCAAGACATGCTGCGTTTAACTGACTTTTTGCTGCAGCACCCTACATTGACCGGGGCGTTTAACGCTACGGCACCTAACCCGGTAACTAATGCTGAATTCAGCCAGCAACTGGCCAGTGTATTGCACCGTCCGGCCCTACTCCCCATGCCGACCTTTGTGCTTAAGCTTATGCTCGGTGAAATGGCCGATTTGTTACTCACCGGCCAGCGGGTTATACCAGCAAAACTGCAGCATGCCGGTTTTACATTTAACTACACTCAACTACACGATGCATTAGAGGCGCTGCAAGGTTAACCTTGCAGCACTTTACGCATTAGCTGGGCACCGGGCATACGCAGCAGCCGCTTGAGCTGCCACCAGCCAAGCAAGGTTACTGCCACTACACCTAATACAGGCCCCAGCCACCACAAATGGTAATGCAACTGAAACGGCATATTAAATACCCGCTGCTGCACTATCACCAGCATTAACTCAGCCAGAATGGTGGCAAATAAACCGGCCATAGCACCCAGCAAGGCAAACTCAAGCATCAAAGCATTACGCAAAAATGCATACTGGGCCCCTAAAGTACGCAAAATAGCCAGTTCCTGCTCACGCTGCTCCAGCGTAGCCTGCACCTGAGCTACCAGCACTAATCCGGCGGCCAGACAGATAATCACCAGGATAAAACTAAGTGCTACTGTCACTTGCTCAATAATATCATTTACCTGTTTTATAATATTATCTACGCTTATTACCGTTACCGTGGGCATTAAACGCGCCAGTTGGTTCAGCAATTGGTTACGCTCAGGCTGCAGATAAAATGCAGTGATATAAGTAGCTGGAAAATCTGCCAGTAAGTCAGGACTTAAAATCATATAAAAATTCGGCTGCAGACTGTTCCAATCGACTTTGCGAATACTGCTTACTTTAGCACTTTTAGGTTCACCACCAATAGAAAACACCAGCGAATCACCCAATTTTAACGCCAGTCGCTCAGCCAGCTCGGCTTCCACGGACACTTGCGCAGTCGCTGTGCTGTCAAACCAGTTACCTGCGGTAATTTGATTATTGGCCGGCAACTCTGACAGCCAGGTCAGGTTTAGCTCACGCCCTACCCCTACGCGCTGCTGGCTGCGATCTTCTTTAGTAGCTTCTTGCTGCAGTTGCTCGTCATTAACTGACAATAAGCGGCCACGTACTACAGGATAATAGGCGTCCAGCTGCAAATTATGCTGCAAGGCAAACTGGTTCAGATCGACGCGTTGCTGTTCAGTAATATTAACCAGAAACTGGTTTGGCGCACCTGGAGGGATTTGCCGCTGCCATTGGCCAATTAGCTCTGCACGCAGAAAATACAGTAACAAGCCAAGAAAAATGGCCAGACTAAACGTGATCAACTGAAAACTATTCGCCCAAAGCCGACGACGTAAATTGGCTAACGCCAGACGCCTGGCGCTGCTTTGTCCGGCAGCCACCGGTTTTGCCAGCCGCACCAGCAAACTGGCGCCGCCAAGCAGCAGCAAAGCAAACAAGCCACAAAGCAAAAATAAGCCAATACTTAAAATAAATTCACCGCTAAACAGCCACATTAGGCCCCAGATGGCGACACCACCGCAGACCAATTGCAGTTTATCCAGGCCTAGACTTGTTGCCGGTTGCTTTAGCACATCTATTGCTGCAGTTTGAGATAATCGCCACATAGGCCGGGCTGCGAATAACAAGGCACAAATAGCACAGGTTAGTATTCCCAGCCAAAGCGGACGCCAACTAAACTCAGCCCGGTAATCGCTGAGAAACTGCGTAATGCCCCATTGTGCGGCTTGTATAGTAAGTTGCCCGGCAATAGCGCCGCAAAGCAGACTGAACATAACCACCAGCAACAGGTGACTACCATAAATAAGCCTGATTTGCGCTGTAGTGGCGCCCAGAGCTTTGATTACAGCTACCGACTGGGTGTGTCGCTGACTATAGCGACCAGCCGCCACAGCAGCCGCACAGGCAGCTAAAACAATACCCAATAGCCCTGCCAGCAGTAAGAAACGCTCTGCACGTTCCAGTGCACTGCCAATGGCAGATTCGCGGTCCATATCCTGCCAGCGCTGATGTGCTGTCAGCTGTGGGGTCATCTGAGTTTCAAAACTGGCCAGATCTGCCGTAGCACCGGCAATTAAAAAACGATAGCCAATACGGCTGCCAGGTTGCACAATTTGCGTTGCACCGACATCTTCCAAATGCATCAGTACCCGTGGTGCTCCGCCAAAAACGCTTAGGGGCGCGTCAGGTTCATTGGCAATAACGCCATTGACGGTAAGGCTTAACATGCCTATCTCAACTTTGTCACCTGGTGCTATACCCAGTAAGTTAAACAGGCGCTCTTCAATATACACTGAACCGGGTTCCAGATTGCCATCCTCACCACTGCCTATATTCTCTGACTTTTTAAGCAACAGCTCGCCACGTAATGGATAGCTGCTGCTCACTGCTTTTATTGTTGCCAGCTGCATACTGTCACCGGCGAACAACATAGAATCAAACTGCATTTGCGTAGCCGTTGCCAGATTATTCTGCAGCGCAAGTTCAATCACGGCCGGATCAAACGGTTGGCTGGAGCGCAGTACTTTATCTGCAGCGGTAAACTGAGCACTGCGTTGCATCAGGGCACTTTTCACCCCCTGCGTAATGCCACTGAGGCTAACCACTGAACCTACCGCCAGAAATAAAGCAAAAGCGATAACCCATAACTCACCACGGCTTAATTCGCGCCAAAACAGGCGCCAGGCGATACTAGCCCACATGCGCCATTTCCTCATCTGCACTAACAAAACGTCCGGCCTGCATCCGGTGTTGTCGCTGACAACGAGCGGCCAGTTCGTCATTGTGTGTTACCAAAACCAGTGTAGTGCCCTGCTCAGCGTTTAAACTAAACAGCAAATCTTCAATTTTACGTCCTGTTGTAGCATCAAGATTTGCTGATGGCTCATCGGCGAACAGCACTGCAGGCCGTGTAATAAAAGCCCGAGCTATTGCAACACGCTGTTGTTCACCACCAGATAATTGCGCCGGATAAAAATGCGCACGCTGTGCCAGGCCAACCTGCTGCAATAATTCCAGCCCGCGCTGTCTAGCCTGTTTATCGCCGGCAAGCTCAGCTGGCAAAGTCACGTTTTCCAGCGCAGTCAAACTGGGTAATAGCAAAAACGATTGAAATACAAAACCCACATCTCTGGCACGGATTGCCGCACGTTGATCTTCTGACAGCGTATGCAGCAAGTGCCCGGCTAAGTGCACTTCACCGGCAGTAGGTACATCCAGCCCGGCCAGCAAACTCAATAGTGTTGACTTACCAGAGCCTGAAGCACCGACAATAGCAACTGTCTCAGCACGATTGATAGTCAGACTGATATCATGCAGGATAGTGAGTGAACCATCGGTAACTTTGACGCTCTTAGCCAGATTAACCGCTTTAATATGAACTTCAGGTATTTTCATCATGCGTATTTTCTTAATTTTGTTAATCGGATTTTTCAGTCAGGTCTGTTTTGCACAAAAATTACTGATCCTTGGCGACAGCCTTAGTGCAGCTTATGGCATGCAGCAGCAACAGGGGTGGCCACACCTGCTACAACAGCAACAGGAAGACTGGCAGTTGATTAATGCCAGCATCAGCGGTGAAACTACTGCTGGCGGATTAGCGCGTTTACCCGCACTGTTAAAACAACATCAACCAGATGCGGTATTAATTGAGCTTGGCGGTAACGATGGCCTGCGCGGTTTTGCCATTGATACTGTGCAATCGAACCTCAATAACATTATTTCATTGATACTGCAGAGTAATGCCACACCGGTGTTAATGCAAATACGCATTCCGCCAAACTATGGACCACGTTACGGCAGACAATTCAGTGATTTATACCCGCAACTGGCAAAAAAACATCAAATAACACTATGGCCGTTTTTTATGGACGACATTGCCATCAACAGTGAGCTTATGCTAGCAGATGGCATACATCCGAACAGCCAGGCACAGCAGCAGATTAGTGAATTTGTCGGCAAGCTATTGGCAGCGTTAAAAACAGACTAGCGGAGTTTGAAACAGAATAGGTAAAGACTCAAGGATGAGTTTGTTAGCGGATGTGTATTGGTAAATTCAGACTATGACGCGAAATG
>NZ_JAKUJZ010000003.1:198225-628597 GCF_022436675.1 Rheinheimera hassiensis
GCGTCCCCTAGGGGATTCGAACCCCTGTTACCGCCGTGAAAGGGCGGTGTCCTAGGCCTCTAGACGAAGGGGACGCAAAGACATTCATTCAAAATTGCAGATTAATTGGCGTCCCCTAGGGGATTCGAACCCCTGTTACCGCCGTGAAAGGGCGGTGTCCTAGGCCTCTAGACGAAGGGGACGCACGAAAAAATCTTGGTGGAGCTAAGCGGGATCGAACCGCTGACCTCTTGCATGCCATGCAAGCGCTCTCCCAGCTGAGCTATAGCCCCACACTTTTGTGCTTTTTGCTAACCTGCGTTAGCGCTGAACACGGGGCGCATTCTAGGGTGCCACTGAAAATGTGTCAACAGTTTTTTCAGCAGCTTTTATCGTTCGGACGTTTTTTAAACGCAATGCTGAATTTGCAGGCAGGAACTGCTGAAATTACAGACTTTATAACAGCTTAGCGAACGATTTAACGATATCGATTTAAGCCAGCTGCAGGTAAAGAGAAAAAACCCCTGCCGCATTTGCCTGTCAGCATCGTGTTATGGCGGTTTTTTGTATAAACTAAGCCACATCAGACAAGCCGCAAGCGCGGTAATTAAGGCCTGCGTTACTATAAAAAGGATTTTCATTATGTACGAAAAGTACTACGGGTTAAAGGAACGGCCATTTCAGCTTACCCCAAACCTGAACTTGTTTTATGCCAGCAAACTGCATAAGCGCGCCCTCGCCTATTTACAGTATGGGTTAAGCCAGGGTGAGGGTTTTATTGTCATCACGGGTGATGTTGGCACCGGAAAAACGACTATTGCCAACCAGCTGTTAAGTCAGTTGAATCAGGATGAAATTATTGCCAAACAGATTGTCACATCAAAACTGGAACCTGACGATCTTATTCGGATGATTGCGTCCTGTTTTAATTTGGTGGTAACTGAGCATACTAAAGCCAGCTATCTTGATGCTATCTACAGTTATCTTAAACGCCTGCATTCGCAGCATCGTAGAGCACTGCTGCTGGTAGATGAAGCGCAAAACTTACCGCTGGCCTCTATTGAAGAGCTGCGCATGCTGTCTAATTTTCAGCTCAATGGTAAACCACTGTTACAAAGCTTTCTGCTTGGTCAAAATGAATTAAATGCCATTATTCAGGCCGAGAATATGGAGCAATTTCGCCAGCGGATTATCGCATCATCCAACCTGTCAGCATTTCAGATCGAAGATACCCAAGCCTATATCCAATACCGTTTGCTACAAGCTGGCGGCAGCGCCGGTATCTTGCAAGACGCCTGTTTCGCCCTTATTCAGCAACATAGCCGCGGCATACCGCGAAAAATTAATACCGTAATGGACAGAATACTGTTATTTGGTTATTTGGAAGAGTGCCCGGTTATTACTGCAGAGCATGTCAAAACTGTACTGGAAGAATTATCGCAAGAGATTGCCAACCAGCAACCGTCCGCGCCTGCAATGTCAGTACAACAACCTCAGGCAGTATCAACCCAGAGTATGCTAAGTGAATTATCGGCAGTGCTTGACAGTGCACTGGAGCAGAAAATTCGCATGGCAAAAGAGCTGGATGTGTTGCTTAAACGACAGCAGCAATTACTCAACAGCAGAGATAGTAAAGAATCATAAATAATGCATAACAACGACGATACGCCTGCAACTACAGGCGTATCGTGTAACTTAACCAGACTCTGTTTTCAGTAAGATCAAAACTGTCTACTGACGAATTGCGGCTGATACGTTTTAGCATAGCTTTAATCTCAGAACGCTCATTCAACTTGCGCTTAATGCCCATTTCCACAGATAAGTTTTTGTCTTCGCGCTCATCGGTCAGATAATTAATATCGTAATAATTGCTATTAAGTAGCAAGCTGGAGTGTTTCGACAACTTCCAGGACGACTGAACAGAGAAAGAATTACGGTTATTTTCACGCTCGGTTTCAACATACTCATCTTCACTTCGGCTAAGCATTACACTCAACGCCAGGCGGTTTTTATTGTAGCCTATTGTCATTGCCGCAGTTCTGCGCTTAATCAGCTCCTCGCTTAGCTCAAGCTCTGCATTAAACAGCTGTTGAAACGATTCTCCGGTACCTAACTGATAGTTATTTGTTGGAGGCCGAAAACAGTCTGTAAACTGAGCAGCGCCATCGGGACAGACAAAAATACCAAGATCTTCAATAATCTGGTCAAAAGAAGATAATGTCTGAACATCCTCACGAACTGACAACCTGACTGACAAAAACCTGAGATTGTATTGCCCCTGCAAACTCGAGCTACGGCCAAAATAACGCCGGTCAAGACTGTATGACAAAGACGTTCGCCGCGTTGGTGCCAAAAAAACTTCGGCCGCCAGATACGTTTCGTCAATATCTTCCTGCTGCTCGCCGACAGAGCGTGTTGCCCAGTTTTGCGTAACATTAATCCGCGATGCCAGGCCAAACTGATACTCAAGGCCCACACCATATGATCTGAAATCGTTGGCATAGCCAGAAGTATTGTCGTTTTCATCATAGCTGCCGCGCACTATCATTGACAAACTGGGCAGCAACGGTAAACCAGCTGTACCACTAGCCCTTTTACTGACAAAATCCCCTCTGTTGCCCTCACGCCCGGTTTTATTGTAATTTGCGGATAATTGCCAAAACAAAGGAGACTGACGTTGTGCACTACCAAGTGCAAGAAAGGTAGTTAAGGTATCATTGTCAAAATCACCGAAATTATCCTGTAATTCGGGCTGTCTGGAACTCAGCTTATTGTAGGCCAGACCGAGCTGAGCATTAACATCTGCCGTTTGTGACGTCCGGAAATTTGCATTAGCACCGTAATTGCTGGTTTTAGACAGATTCTCAGTGCCGGTAATAATATCTGAGAATACACCGTTGCGTGAGTCACGGATCCGATAACCTGAATCAGCACTTAAACCCAGGCTGACACGATCATCGTATGCATTGAAGATATTGCGCCAACTATATTTATCCAGGCTTTTATGTGAACGTTGCGAGTCGTCATACCATACTGATTCATTTTGTAAAAACAGTGCTGAAGATGCATTCTTACCGGTAAGGTTAATAGCAACTGAAGGTTTCAGTAAGGCAGCCATCCCTTTGTCCAG
Organism: Rheinheimera hassiensis; assembly: GCF_022436675.1. Taxonomy (GTDB): domain Bacteria; phylum Pseudomonadota; class Gammaproteobacteria; order Enterobacterales; family Alteromonadaceae; genus Alishewanella; species Alishewanella hassiensis. The sequence continues at coordinate 201,335 of NZ_JAKUJZ010000003.1, forward strand.
GCCACCACCAGCCTGTTCGTCTCTGATCCAGTAACCATAGGTACGGGTTTCTATTTCAGGCTTAATGTCTGTTGTTGCCGATAGCACCTGTGCAGGTGCCAGCAATGCAGCAATAGCAGTAACCAGCGGGGTTAATTTGGCTGGGTGGTACAGTACGGTTTTAGCCCGCGCCATAATAATAACCGTAACCGTAACCTTTACCCTGATTACGGTGAGCCTTGTTGATCAAAAATCCAATCGCGATGTCTTTAGGCAACAATGCCACTGCCTGTTCTATTTCTGCCAGTTTGGAGTGATTTTCTTCAACTACTACAACTGCCTGACCGCACATAGAAGCCATTACAGCAGTTTCATTCACGCCCAGCAGTGGTGGGGCATCGAAAATAACAATACGGTCTGAATAACGCGAGGCAAACTCATTTACCAGCATCAACATGCGTTCGCTGGCAAGCAGTTCGGTAGATAGGTGATGCGGCCGTCCGGCAGTAATAATTTTCAACCGGTCAACATTGGTGCTCAGAATGATATCCGACACCTTAATGTCGCTGGACAGCAAATAATCTGTCAAACCTATATCATGATGAATATTAAGTGTTTTTGAGACGCTGGGGCGCAGTACATCACTGTCTACCAGCAACACTGTTTTATCTTGCTCCAGTGCAATGCTAAGAGCCAGATTGATCGCAGAAAAGGTTTTGCCCTCCCCCGGTCTTGAACTGCTAACCAGGATAAGATTCGGATGTTTTAACGTACCGCTAAGCGCACCAAACGCGTTGCTGATAAGCTTGCGTTTAATAACACGGTATTCTTCATTGATAAGGCGCCGCTCACTGGATAATGAAACAAAGTTTTTTTGCTCCAGTATTTTCAGGTCCAGCACTATAGAAGGTTTATACTCCTGAGACTCTCCCGTTACAGCTTGCTCTTCTGATGAAGCACTGTCCTGTGCTACAGCACTATAAACAGGCTCATGCCTTGGCGCTGAGGCATCTTGCTGCAATGGTACATCGATATCAGGTGCTGTTACCTGCTGTGCACGCTCCAGTGTAGTATCCGCTTGTTTGCCCGACGAATCCGACTGTTTTCTTATGGCTTTTTCAATAATACTCACCGGATTACCCTCAACAACAGCTCGGCAGATCGGCCAAACAGCACTTCATTACTTAACAGCGCTGCATAACATAATAATAAGCCGCCACTTAGCATGGCAAAATACAGAAAATGCAATCGCACCTGCTTTAGAATAGCGTGTTTATCAGTGTGCGACACCACACCGAACACCGGATAATCGCTAATACTTTGTAACTGCACCGCGCTGGTCAGTACCGGCGAAATCAAGCTACGTACAAACGCCATAAATATCCCTGCACCTAACCCCACTAACAGCACCAGCGAGTAAAACAACCCACGGTTTGGCCCTGAAGGTGTTAGCGGCACTCGTGGTGGCTCTATGACATTAAACTGCACATCCTGAGATGATGCGTCTGCACGACGGGACAATTCCATTGACTCTCTGCGGGCAAGCAAAGCTTCATACTTAGACTTGGTAATATCATAATCACGGTTCAGGCCGGTAAATTCAGCTTCAATCTCTGGGATCAGGTTAAGCCTGCTCTCAAGTGCAGTTACTCTGTCCTGATAAGCCTGCACCCGCACACGTGTAGAAGCCACTTCAGACTCCAGCCGTGAAACGCTAATACGTAACTCCTGATAAACTGCATTCTGATTCAGGTTACTGCTTTGGCCCGGATTTTCTGACGACATTTGTGCCAAAGCTTCAAACTCAGTGTCTCGTTGTTGTTCCAACTGCTGAAGTAATCGTTTGGTTTCCAGCACATCAGGATGAAACTCTGTATAGCGGATCAGCAGATTGTCCAGTTGTGACTGTAAGGTTCTTATGCGTTCATCAAACTGGGTGGCGGGCCTGTTTGCGCTACCGGAATAAGGCATAACACCAAATACAGGCTCTTCACCCAGCAATTGGCTTTTAGATGACGCAAGCCGGGTTTCCAGCTCCTTAAGGGCCAGATTAGCCTCTTCAAGACGTTTCTTTTCGTCACTGATCTGACTGTAATAATCACTTTGATTACCCGGCAGCATATTCATCCGGTGCTTTTTAAAATCTGACAACCGAAGTTCAGCCTCGATCAGGCGGCGTTCGTAATCCGAAATCTGGTCGGTTAAGAAGCGCTCTGCAGTCTGAGAGTCAGCGCGGCTTGAACCAATGCGTCCTTCAACAAAGTTGTTCAGCGTTTCCTGCACCACTTTAAGTGCCATTTGTGGCTGTGGGTTGTTGTAGGTAATGACATAAATATTTTCGCGGCCGGACGCCGATATCTTAATTTCTTTTTGCAGAGTATTTATCAGGTCTTCAAAAGCTTTTTCATCTTTAGCTTGAATATCAAGATCAGTCGCTCTGGCAATTTTTTCCAGATTCGGCCTGCTTAGCAGGGTGCGCGCCATCAATTTGATTTCATCTTCAGAGTTAGTTCGTAAGGCAAGGCCCCGCAGCAGTGGTTCCAGCACAGTACTGGTTTCTACGTATAATTTAGCATTAGCTTCGAACGTGGGCGGCATGTTGTATACGTAAACCCAGCCCACCGGGCAAATTAGCCAGGCGGTAATTACGATATAGCGCCTGCGCAACCACACACCCTGAATATAGGTGCGCACCTGCTCAATCGCTTGTTGCAGTTCTTTCATCAGTCACTCCCTGAACCTTAACCAGCGTATCCGCGCTGCTTAAAACCATGCTTCCGGAATAATTACTACGTCGCCAGGCAACATATCTACGTTGGCAGCAATTTCACCATCGCGGATAAGGTCATCAAGCCTGACATTAAATGTTATTTGCTGGCCATCTTTAGTTCTTACCAGCTTGGCACCGTTACCGTTAGCAAATTCCGTTAAGCCGCCAACTGCAATCATCAAATCAAGCACCGTCATATACTGACGATAACTAATAGCCTGCGGGTTGGCTGCTGCGCCTATCACCCGAACCTGCTCACTGTATGGACCGACAAAATTGGTCACCGACACAGTAACAACAGGATCGCGGATATATTTGCTCAGAATACCCTCCATATCACGGGCAACCTGAGTTGGGGTTTTACCACTGACAGGAACGTCTTCAACCAGAGAAGTCGATACTTTACCATCTGGTCTGACAATAAAAGTGCCGGACAGCTCCGGATTTCGCCAGACAAAAATGCCAACAGTGTCATTTGGGCCGATAAGATATTGGTAATTATCAACGGAGGTAGTCAACGAGTTTTGCACCGTTGCCGGCGGCAACGTAGAGTTGCTGCTGCAACCTGCTAAAAACAGACCTAAAATCAACGTTAAACCGCAATATCCTTTCGCTGGTGTAGCCATCATATTACTCATCCTTTTACTGACGCCCTGATAATATAACTTAAAAAATTACCCTTGTGCTGTAAAAATTGAAAATTTAATTTTTGTTTTGCTGTAGAAATAGTATAATTAGTGCGCTTGGTTTTGCCTCATCGACCTTTTCGGTGCTGGCGATAGCTAAATGCAATGGATGCAACAAGGATGTCGTTATGAGTAAAGCAAGTCGTTACGGACGAAATACGATTGCAGACAAGCTGTTTTTGCTGGGTGAATTAGTACTGTTAGTGTTATCCAGTTTACTCGCCAGCTATGCCTACAGTTACTACATGTTTCCTGTATCTTTTGAACACCGCCTTATTAATGCTGCTTTATTTGCGGCTTCTGTAATGCTGTGCGCCCTGTCTGTCGGTCTTTATGACCAGAAGCTTCGCGAGGGCCAAAAAGGTATCATCAAGCGCGTCGTTATTACTCTGTTGTTTAACGCAATTTTGCTTGAACTGATTATTTTCCAGCTGTTCTCTGTACTGCATATCGGCTCGCTTTATCTGGCGGTAGCCTCTGGGTTTTCTGCGATCAGCGTATCGGCATTTCGTGCATTCTTTCACTACAACGACATTACCCGCATCAGCAGACGTCGGGTACTGATATTAGGTGCGGGAGAGCGTGCTTCCATTATAGAGCGCCGGATGCGACGTAATGTTGATAAACGCAATTTTGAAATTGTCGGTTTTACGCCTATTGAGGGCGACAAAGACGCTGGCATCGCTGAGCATAAGCTGGCAAAATTCGACTATAAAAACGACCTGTATCAGTATGTTGTTGAACACAACATTGATCAGCTCGTTATCGCCTGTGACGAAAGACGCAATATGTTGCCCGTTGAGCATTTATTTAAATGTAAAACTCGTGGTATTGACGTCATCGAAATTCTTGACTTTATTGAGCGTGAAACAGGTCAGATTGCAGTAAACCTGATTTACCCAAGTTGGGTTATCTATGCCAATGGCCTGGATTTAAATCAGCGCTTTAAAACCAACCTCGATTACAAACTTAATGTTGTGCTGGCTATTTTGCTACTGGCTGTTACCTGGCCGATTATGTTAATTACCACCTTGCTTATTTATCTGGAAGACGGCCGCAGAACCGGTGCTTCAGTATTTTACCGCCAGATAAGAGTGGGATATGACGGCAAGCCATTTTATATTGTTAAATTTCGCAGTATGCGACCTGATGCTGAGAAAAACGGTGCCCGCTGGGCAACGGCTGACGATGACAGAGTTACACGTGTAGGCCGTATCATCCGCAAATACCGGATAGATGAACTGCCTCAGTTGATGAATGTTTTGTCGGGTGATATGGGGTTTGTCGGGCCAAGGCCAGAGCGGCCAGAGTTTGTGAATCAGCTGGCCAAAGACATCCCGTATTACAATCAGCGGCATAATGTTAAGCCTGGCCTGACAGGCTGGGCTCAGCTTAAATATCCTTATGGCTCTACCGCTGAAGATGCACAGGAAAAACTCAAATTTGACCTGTACTACATTAAACATCGCAGCCTGATGCTGGATTTGATGATTCTTGTCAGAACGGTAGAAATTGTACTTTTTGGCAAAGGACGTTAATACCAATGCAGTATGCACGGTTAAGAAGTAATGCGCTTACTGTAGATGTTGAAGATTATTTTCATGTCGCAGCTTTTGATGCCACTGTGTCTCCGGCGCAGTGGCCTGATTTTCCGCAACGCGTAGCACGTAACACTGAAATTTTGTTGCAACAGTTTGATAAACATCAGGCTAAAGCCACCTTTTTTATTTTGGGCTGGGTAGCCGAACGCTACCCGCAACTGGTAAAACAAATTCACACCGCAGGCCATGAAGTTGCCAGCCATGGTTATGCCCATGCCAAAGCTTCTGTGCAAACAGCTGCCGAATTTTTGCAGGATGTTAGCCGGGCTAAGGCCATTCTGGAAGACATTACCGGTGCCGAAGTGGTTGGTTACCGTGCGCCAAGCTTTTCCATTGGTAAAACCAATGAATGGGCGTTTGATGTACTCCAGCAGGCCGGATACCTTTACAGCTCAAGCACTTACCCTGTAGTGCACGACTTATATGGCACACCAGATTGGCCACAACAACCCTATAAACGAACAGAAGGTATTTGGGAATGCCCGATGCCTGTATTAAATAAAGTTGGCAAGCAGTGGCCCATAGCAGGTGGTGGTTATTTTCGCCTGTTGCCATACTGGCTTAGCAAAAAGTGTATCGACAGCTATCTGAAGCAAAGTGATGCACCTTATATGTTTTATTTTCATCCGTGGGAAATAGATCCGCATCAGCCACGGTTTGAGCAAGCACCATTTAAATCAAAATTCAGACACTACACTAACTTAAACCGTATGGAAGCTAAACTGGTGCGCTTGCTGCAAGACTATCAGTGGCGTAGCGTCAAAGAAGTATATCAACCGTATTTTGCTTAAACAGAAGGGAACCGGATGTATCAACTGAATACATTGTCGCTCAGGGACGAGCAAGCAGTGGCGTGGGATAATTTTGTAACAGCCAGTGACGAAGCAACCTTTTTTCATTTATCTGGCTGGCAACAAATTATTGCCGATGCCGGTCATCGTTGTTATTACCTGTATGCGAGCAAAAATAACCAGATTGTCGGTGTGCTGCCGCTGGCCCGCGTTAAAAGCATGCTATTTGGTGATGCGCTGGTATCTACGCCATTTTGTGTTTATGGCGGTGCGGTTGGTGAACCGGCCGTTAAACGCTTTTTGGAACAGGAAGCAGTAAAGCTTGCCACTTCCTTACAGGTAAAACATATTGAACTGCGTTATAAAACTTTGCAGGACAACGATTTTACCACCCGCAGCCAGCATGCTTACTTTGCTTGTGAACTGGCTGAAACAGCCGAGCAGATCCTGGCTAACGTAAAGAAAAAGCAACGTGCGGTTATCCGTCATGCGTTAAACGAGCCCTTGCAGCATACTCTGGATACAAACCCAACCGATTTTTACCAAACCTATTCAGAAAGCGTACGCAATCTGGGTACTCCGGTATTCAGTAAAGCCTTTTTCCAAAAAATCATGCAGGTGTTTCCCGAGCAGACTGAAATTCTGACCGTACGTAAAGATCAGCAAGCGGTATCCTCAGTGCTGAGTTTTTATTATAAAGGTGAAGTGTTGCCTTATTATGGCGGCGGCATCAGTGAAGCTAAATCACTAAAAAGTAATGATTATATGTACTACCAACTGATGTGCCACGCCAGGCTGGATAAAAACTGTCACCGTTACGATTTTGGCCGCAGTAAACTGGACTCTGGTGCCTATCAGTATAAAAAACATTGGGGCATGGAGGCGACAGAACTGCATTATCAGTATAAGTTGATCACCGCCCAACAATTGCCGAACCTGAGCCCTAATAATCCGAAATATCAGCTGTTTATCCGGCTATGGCAAAAGCTGCCGCTGTCAGTAAGCCAGTGGATTGGACCCGCCCTGTAGAGGTACCTTGGATGACAGCCCCTAAACCGGACTTGTTGTTACTGGTACACCGAATTCCTTATCCGCCCAATAAGGGCGATAAAATCCGCTCATTTAATTTAATGAAAGCGCTAAGCCAGCATTACACGGTACATTTGGGCTGTTTTATCGATGATCCTTTTGACAATCAGTATATAGATACCCTCAGCCAGTGGTGCGCTACCGTTTTTTGCGTAAGCCAAGCCAAGTGGCGGGCAAAGCTTTGCGCTTTGAGCGGTTTTATTACGAATCAGGCGATTACCCTGCCCTACTATTTCAGCTTCGCGATGGCGGCCTGGGTAAACGCCACGATTAACACCCACAAGATCAAAAAGGTACTGGTGTACTCATCTTCTATGGCTCAGTACGTTGATAAAACCGAATATCAGCCATTGAGCCGGGTTATAGACTTTGTTGATATTGATTCAGATAAATGGCGCCAGTACGCCGAGAAATCCCGCGGCCTAAAACGCTGGTTTTATCAGCGCGAAGCCAGATTGCTGCTGCAATACGAAAAACACATTTGTCAGCGCTTTAACAGCAGCCTGTTTGTGTCTGACGATGAAGCCTGTGCCTTTCGGGCCATGCTGCCTGCTGAGCTGCAACACAAAGTGCATAGCGTGTTAAATGGGGTGGATACCGACTATTTTTCGCCTGAAACTCCAGCGTGCAAGACAGAACAAACTTTGCCTGAGCAATATATTGTATTTACCGGCGCCATGGATTATTGGGCCAATGTAGATGCCGTATGCTGGTTTTGCCAAAATATCTGGCCACGGCTTAAACAGCTGTATCCGCAGCTACATTTTGTCATAGTAGGTGGAAAACCCAGTGCTGAAGTGCGGGTCCTTAGCCAACAGGCCGGTGTCATTGTTACCGGGCGCGTAGATGACGTGCGACCTTATATTAGCCATGCCCGCTTTGCCGTAGCGCCAATGCTGATAGCGCGTGGTATTCAAAACAAAGTGCTTGAAGCTATGGCGATGAATAAAGCGGTAGTTTGTAGTGGCATGGCCATGGAGGGCATTAATGCCCCAGCTAGCGAAGATGCCGTGATTGCTGAGGGTATAGAGGGCTTTATCCGTGCTTGCAAACGACAGTTGGACCGACCTTCAGCGCCCTCTGCCAACCGGCAATGGATTTTACAGCATTTTACCTGGCAACAAACGTTAGTACGGTTAAACAGTTTTATCCATCCGGAGTTGTCTGTATGACGGCCCTTAACCGCCAGGCGAACATGTTGCTGCTTGCTGTTATCAGCCTGGCTTATGTCATGCTATACGGCTCAACCTGGCTGGATATGGAACGGGTATGGCGCAGCTCTGCAACTTATAATCATTGCTATCTGATTCTGCCTATTTGCCTGTATTTTTTTTACCGCGCCAAAACACCGCTTATCACGTCATCAGCCCCCGGTTACTGGCTATGGCTGCCTGCAATTGGCTTAATATTACTGCAACTGATTTGGTTATTTGGCTACGCGGCTGATATTGCCCTGCTGATGCATATTGCCGCCGTGATGTCGCTGCAGGCGCTGTTATGGCTTGCTTTTGGTAATACCAACAGCCGCTTGCATTGGTTTGCCATCGCATACCTGATTTTTCTGGTGCCTTTTGGCGAAGAGTTGTCACCGTTTTTACAGAACATTACCGCCGATCTCACCGTAGTTATGTTGCAGGTTGTCAATATTCCGGTCTATCGCGAGGGGCTTTATCTCGCCACTCCGGTAGGTTTATTTGAAGTGGCAGAAGCCTGTTCGGGCTTACGCTTTCTTATTGCATCCCTGGCTATTTCAGCGCTATTTGCGTACTTGCACTACAACAAAATCTGGAAGCAAATCAGCTTCGTCGTGTTTATGGCCTTGTTGTCGGTACTGGCAAATGGTGTACGCGCTTTTATGCTGGTTTACATTGGTGAAAAAACCGATATGCGCTTTGGTTTTGGCGCCGATCATTATCTGTATGGCTGGTTATTTTTCGGCCTGGTGTTAATGGCCGGTTTCTGGCTGGGGGCAAGGTTTTCAGATCCTACCCAGCAACTTGAACGGCGCAGCAAACAGCATTTTAATTTACAAACCAAGCCATCAATGTTGTTTCTGGCCACTGCAATTATTGCGCTAACCCTGAGCTACCGCTTGTCGTTAAACGTGATGGCAGAGCCCACTGCAGTAAATAACCTTACCATGCCTTTTACCAGTCAGCCGGTAGAAAAAAGTAACTGGGGTATCAATTTTATAAACAGTCTGGCCCACAGCCATGCTCAGGATAATGTAGGAACCGAATATTTCGTTGCCCGTTACGGTAATAAGCAACAAAATGGTGAGTTGATTAACTGGCAGAACAACCTGTTTGATAAACAACGCTGGCAGGTACAGCAGCGTATTACCGGTGCCGATAGTGCCATATTGCAGCTAAGAAGCCTGACGAATGAACACCGCACTGTATTGTACTGGTATCAGATTGACGAACAACGGGCAGTACCGGAGCTGGAAGTAAAAGTACGTCAGGCATTGAGTTACCTGGCGGATGATCAGTCCAGTGCTTATATTTTTGCAGTATCAGTTAAAGGTAAAGCCTCAGAACAAAACCTGGCAGTGTTACAACAAGCCGCAGCCTTATTATCACAAACCAGAACTAATACAGAGCAGGCCGTTGCCGGAGCTAAGCATGACTGAGCGCCAGCAACAATCGGTGCATATTGCCCATCTTGTCTGGCACTTTAGCACCGGCGGTCTGGAAAATGGCCTGGTTAACCTGATAAACCATTTACCGCAGGACAGATTTCGCCACAGTATTGTCACGCTAACCGGCCACGACCCGCAGTTTGTAACACGCATCAAAACCAATAATGTCAGCCTGCACTGTCTGGACAAAACCGAAGGCCATGACTGGGGCACATTTAGCCGGTTAAATACACTGTTGCAAAATCTGCAGCCAGACATACTGCACAGCCGCAACCTGGCAACACTTGAATTGCAGGTTGTTGGTTGGTGGCGCAAAGTGCCAATACGTTTGCATGGAGAACACGGCTGGGACAGCCATGATATCGGCGGCTGTAACAAAAAGAACCGCCTGATACGCCGTGTATTTAAACGCTTTGTTCAGCGCTTTATTTGTTTGTCATCTGAAGCGGAACATTATCTGACCGATATTATAAAACTGGACAAAAACCGGGTTGAACGTATTTGCAACGGTGTAGAAACCACCAAATACGCCAATGCCACGCCTGCAGAGCTGTCGCTACCACCGGGCACTACGTCGCTTACCCCGGTTGTTTTTGCTACGGTGGGCCGCCTGGCCAGTGTTAAGAATCAGGCATTGTTGCTGCACGCCTATAGTTTGCTGCTGCGCCAGTATCCACAGTACAGTACAGAAAGTGCATTGATTATTGTCGGTGACGGCCCCTGCCGGCAAGAGCTTGAGCAACTGCGCGATACCTTGCAGTTAGACGCTCAGGTAGTATTTACCGGCAACCGGCAGGATATTCCACAGCTAATGCAACGCTTTGATGTATTTGTGCTGCCCTCACTGGCAGAAGGTATTTCCAATACGTTACTCGAGGCCATGGCAGCCGGTACACCGGTTATTGCCACCGCAGTGGGCGGCAACCCCGATTTATTGCCAGCAGCGCTGCTTGATACTAATCTGGTGGCATCAGATAACCCGCAGCAGTTATCAAGCGCCATGCTGCGCTATCTACAACAGCGCGATGCGCTGACTTATGACGCAAAACTGGTAAAAAACCATTGCCATCAGCACTTTAGTATAGATACGATGGTACAGCGATATCAAAAGCTTTATGAAATGACAAGGATGCAGAGTTAACCATGTGTGGTATAGCAGGAATTTATCAGCTGAAAACCCAGGCTACGCCTGATCCTAAAGTTCTGGCCAAAATGAACGACAGCCAGCGGCACCGCGGGCCCGATGCCGGAGATTACTTTTTTCAGCCTACGGTTGGCCTGGCACACCGCCGGTTATCGATTATAGATATTGCCGGTAGCCCGCAGCCCATGCAAAGTGCCAATGCGCTGGCCTGTATTGTGTTTAACGGCGAAATATACAACTACCGCGAACTGCGCCAGGAATTGCTTGGCAAGGGCTATCAGTTTAATACCAACGGCGATACCGAAACCATTCTTAATGCCTGGCTGGAATGGGGCGAAGACTGCGTGCATCACCTGCGCGGTATGTTTGCGTTTGCTATCTGGGATAACAGCCGCCAGTGCCTGTTTCTGGCACGTGATCGCCTAGGCATTAAACCACTGTTTTACTCGCTGCTTGATGATGGCCAGTTTATTTTTGGCTCAGAGCTTAAAGTGTTGCGCAACCATCCGGATTTTATTACCACGCTGCGCGACAGCACTATCGAAGATTATTTCAGCTTTGGCTATATTCCAGAGCCTTACACTATTTACCAGCATAGCTATAAACTGGCGCCGGGCCATACGTTATTGTTGCAGCACGGCCAGACCAGGCTGAGCGAACCCAAGCAATACTGGGATGTACCCACGCAGTGGCAACATGCTGTAACGGAGCAAGAACTGAGCGCAGAGCTGATCACAAGATTTCGTGAAGCAGTGGATATTCGGCTGGTAGCAGAAGTGCCGCTGGGCGCCTTTTTATCCGGCGGTGTCGATTCAAGCGCTGTTGTTGCCATGATGGCTGGCCTGCAAAGTGATCCGGTTAACACCTGCTCTATCGGTTTTGACAGCCCACAGTTTAATGAAACCGAGTTTGCCCGTCAGGTTGCCGCGCGTTATAACACCAATCACCATGAAAATATCGTTAGCCAGAATGATTTTGAACTGTTGGATCAACTGGCAGATTTATACGACGAACCTTATGCCGACAGCTCTGCAATACCTACCTACCGTGTGTGCCAGATGGCACGCCAGCATGTTACGGTGGCATTGAGCGGTGATGGCGCCGACGAGTTGTTTGCCGGCTATCGCCGCTATAAGCTGCACCTGAATGAAGAACGTTTTCGTAACTGGCTGCCTCTGGCAATAAGAAAGCCGGTTTTTGGTTTGCTGGGTAAGATTTACCCTAAACTGGATTGGGCTCCACGCTTTTTACGCGCAAAAACCACCTTTCAGTCATTGGCGATGGACACCGTTGCCGGTTACCACAACTCTATTGCCATTTTACGCCAGGATCAGCGCGACAGGCTGTTTTCACCAGCGTTTAAGCAGCGCCTTAACGGTTATAGTTCACTGGAGGTGTTTCGCCGCCACGGAGCCAAAGTAAAACATCTGGACCCGATGAAAATAGCCCAGTATCTGGATATGAAAACCTATCTGGTAGGCGATATTCTGACCAAAGTAGACCGCGCCTCCATGGCTCACTCGCTTGAAGTGCGGGTGCCCTTTTTAGACCACAAATTTGTAGAGTGGGCCTTTACCGCCGAATCTGGCGCTAATTTGCAAAATGGCGTGGGTAAATTCTCGCTGAAAAAAGCACTGGAACCGCATTTGCCGGATGATGTGCTGTATCGGAAAAAAATGGGCTTTGCAGTTCCGCTGGCCGAATGGTTTCGCGGCCCGTTGCAGCAAAAGCTGCAGGATAAGTTACTGTCCGACGTAATGATTAACAGCGGCTACTTTAATGTTGCCGAGCTAAAACAGCTGATTGACGATCATAAACGCGCACTAAAAGATAACAGCGCCGCACTATGGACACTGCTGATGTTTGCCGCCTTCCTGGAGCGCAACAGCAAATGAAGATCCTGCATATTTTTGATCATTCTTTGCCATTACACAGTGGTTACACTTTTCGTTCACGCGCTATTTTGCAGCAACAACGTAAACTCGGCTACCAGACATGCCATGTTACCAGCCCGAAACATCCAACCGAGGAGCAAGGTACAGAACAAGCCGAAGGCTTCAGCTTTTACCGCACCCTGCCCTACAGCAGCTGGTTTTGGCGCTTACCGGTGTTAAAAGAGCTGGCCGTGGTACTGGCGCTGAAAAAGCGCATTTTGCAAATTATTAGCCAGGAAAAGCCCGACGTATTACATGCTCATTCACCGGCACTAAACGGCCTGGCCGCGTTATGGGCTGCAAAAAAAGCCAACCTGCCGGTGGTATATGAAATACGCGCATTTTGGGAAGATGCTGCAGTTGATCATGGTACCTGCGCAGAAGGCGACCTGCGCTACAACATGACGCAATCGCTGGAAACCCACGTAGCGAAAAAAGCGGATGCTGTTACCACTATTTGTGAAGGCTTAAGACAGGATTTGGTTAGCAGGGGTATCAGTGCAGACAAAATAACCGTGATCCCTAATGCCGTTGACCCGGAGCAGTTTCAGCTTATCCGTGAAAAAAACACGGCGCTGGAGTTACAGTTTAAACTGAAAAACAAGCCGGTATTAGGTTTCCTTGGCTCGTTTTACGCCTATGAAGGTTTAGACCTGTTGATCAAAGCCCTGCCATTGATCCGCAAGAAAGTGCCAAACGCTATGCTATTGCTGGTTGGTGGCGGGCCACAACAAGAGGCGTTGCAGCAGCTGATTAGCGAGCTTCAACTTAATGACGCTGTGATTATGCCTGGGCGGGTGCCACACAGCGATGTCATGCAGTATTACAGCCTGGTCGATTTACTGGTGTATCCTCGCAAAGCCATGCGCTTAACCGAGCTGGTAACACCACTAAAACCCCTGGAAGCCATGGCGCAAGGTATGATGTTACTGGCATCTGACGTTGGCGGCCATTTAGAGCTGATTGAACATGCCAAAACCGGCTGGTTATTTCAGCGCGATAATATTGATGATCTGGCAGAGCAAGCTGTAAGAGCATTAAAAAACTTCAGTACCAACGACAGCATTATTGATAATGCGCTGCATTTTATCCAGACAGAGCGTAACTGGGCGGTATCTGTAGGCCGCTATACTGATATTTATACGAGGCTGGCTCGTGTCTGATAGCGTAAACAACATGCATATCTGTCTGGTGGGCCCTATTCCGCCGCCAGCTGGCGGCATGGCAAACCAAACCCGGCAACTCAAAGCACTGTTGCAACAAGATGGCGCTACCGTTGAACTGGTTGCGGTAAACGCGCCTTATCGCCCGGCATTTGCTGGCCGCATTATTGGGCTGCGGGCTCTGTTCAGACTAGTACCTTATATCATTAACCTGTATCAGGCCGTTGGCAGAGCGCAAGTAGTGCATATAATGGCTAATTCTGGCTGGTCATGGCATTTATTTGCCGCACCGGCTATCTGGATAAGTTACCTGCGCCGCACACCGGTTATTGTGAATTACCGCGGCGGACACGCCGAAACCTTTTTTGCTAGCAGTTGGCGCAAAGTGCAGTTCTCGCTGCGCCACGCCAGTGCCGTGCTGGTTCCTTCTGCTTTTTTGCAGCTGGTGTTTGCCAGCTATGATCAGCCATCTGAAATCGTACCCAATATTCTTGATCATACGCTGTTTTATCCAGCCACAGCGCCCAAAGCAGAGCCGGTAACAGCACCACATTTTATTGTTACCCGTAATCTCGAAGCCATTTACGATGTCGCTACCGCACTAAAAGCATTTGAGCTAATTTATCAGCAGTATCCACAGGCAAAGTTAACCATTGCCGGTACCGGCCCTTTGTTAGCCCAGTTACAGCAACAGGTGCAACAAAGCGGCTTAACTCAGGCGGTGAGCTTTGCCGGGCGGCTCGACACCACACAAATGGCCGAGCTGTACCGCAATGCCGATATTATGCTAAACAGCAGCCTGGTCGATAACTCCCCCAATTCAGTTATTGAAGCCATGGCCTGCGGTGTGCCGGTAATAAGCACTAATGTTGGCGGTATTCCACGTTTAGTAACAGATAAAACTGATGCTCTGCTGACAGAGCCGGGCGATTATCAGGCGATGTTTACCTATGCACAACAGCTACTGGCTTCACCGGAGCTGCGCCAGCAATTAGTGCAAAATGGCCTGCTAAACAGCAGTCGCTTTCATTGGCACATTGTGGGCAGCCAATTAGCCGGACATTACAATACGGCAATACGCGCTATGGAGCACCCGGTATGACAGCGCTTTATACCCGATTTATTTCAGCCGTTATTTTCCCGCTGCAGGAATATTTTAAAAAACATGACAGTGTGCGCCGCCGCCGTCAGTTAGAGCAAAGCCAGTGGTTGCCACTGGACAAACTACAGCAATTGCAAAACCACAACCTGCAACGCTTTATTGCCCAGCTTTATCAGCAGGTGCCCTACTACCGTAGCCTGATGCAACAACACAGCCTTACACCTGATGACATTCAAACTGCGGCCGACTTAAGCAAATTGCCATTTTTAACTAAGCCACTAATTAGCGAACACTTTACTGCGTTAAAAGCCGGTGACGCCGGCGAGCTGAAACGCTTTAATACCGGCGGCTCCAGTGGCCAGCCACTGATTTTTTTACTGGGCAACGAGCGGGTATCGCACGATGTTGCTGCCAAATGGCGGGCAACGCGCTGGTGGGATGTGGATATTGGCGACAAAGAAATTGTTGCCTGGGGCTCACCCATTGAGCTTAATGCCCAGGATAAAGCCCGTATCTGGCGCGACCGGCTGTTTCGCTCTGAACTGGTGCCAGCCTTTGATTTAACTGAAGATAAACTACTGAGCTTCTTGCAGCAAATACGTGATGTTAAACCGCGCATGTTATTCGGTTATCCGTCGGTGTACCACTTGCTGGCGCAAACAGCACAGCGCCACGGCATTGCCATGGGCAATCTGGGTATTAAAGTGGTCTTTGTTACCTCAGAGCGGCTCTATCCTTATCAGCGAGAACTGATAAGCACAGTATTTGGCGCACCGGTAGCGAATGGCTACGGTGGCCGCGATGCCGGCTTTATTGCCCATCAATGCCCGCACGGCGGCATGCACCTATCCTACGAGGATATTATTGTAGAAATAGTCGATGCTCAGGGCCGGGTGTTACCTGCCGGTCAGGCCGGAGAAATTGTGGTTACCCACCTGGCGACTTCTGAGTTCCCTTTTATGCGCTATCGTACCGGCGATGTTGGCACCATAGCGACAGAAAGTTGCAGCTGTGGCCGCAGTCTGCCGCTGCTGGAGTCAATTGAAGGGCGCAGCACTGATTTTGTGATGGCTGCAGACGGTACAATGATGCATGGTCTGGCCCTGATTTATATTCTGCGCGACATTAATGGTATAACAGCCTTTAAAATTATGCAGGAGTCACTCAGCCTGACAACTGTGCAGGTGGTATGGCAACAGGGCGAGTTACCTGCAGAAATACATCAGCAAATCAGCAGTGGCCTCAAAGCCAGGCTGGGACAAAGTGTGGAAATTATTGTGCAACAGTGCGACGAAATAAAGCCAGAAAAATCAGGTAAATATCGCTATGTTATTAGTAAGGTAACAGCGGTATGATCGACAGTTTTTATCTGTTAACTGCCATAATCGCAGTGTGTTATCTGTTGTATTGGGCTGACCGGCAGGATAAAGGCTAATGCGTGATTTGTTACTGGTAGGCTTTTTATTTGTCGCGATTTATTTCTGCTTTAAGCGGCCATTTTTAGGTATTGCCTCCTGGGCGTGGATTTCGCTGATGGCCCCGGCGAACTGGGCGTTTGGTTTTTCCAGCAGTTTCCGGCTGAACCTGACCATAGTTCTGGTTACGGTTATATCGTATATAGTGGTACAAAAAAGAAAAACCTTCGCTTTTAATTCATTAAGTTTCTGGATCTTGTTATTTGCAATCTGGACATTAATAACCTCGTTTACCAGCTTACACAGTATCTCTAGCTACGCCACAGACTACTGGCAGCAATTTATCAAGGTGTTAGTTTTTTACTTCTTTATAACTCTGATGATCAATAAAAAACTACACATAGATACCTTAATATGGGCGATTGTACTGGCTATTTCATCGTATGCCGCTATGGAGTCAGTTAAGTTTATTCTCTCTGGTGGTGGCCATATGGTCACAGGCCGGGCCGGTGCTATCCGCGATCGCAACGACTTTGCCGTTGCGGTTAATATGTGTATTCCACTGATCGTTTATCTGATCTACGTCACGCGGCATTCTTACTTAAAACTTGGTTTATGGGGCCTGTTGCTGATGAATATTCTGGCTATTGTTGGTACCGGCTCCCGTGGTGGCTTTATTGGCCTGACAATACTGGCATTAGCATTTTGGTGGAAATCTAAACGTAAACTGGTATGGGCACTACTAGCCATTATTATCTTGCCTACCGCTTATCAATCTACGCCGGAACAATGGCGGGAAAGACAAAGCACTATTGAAACGGCATCTACCGATGATGCGTCGTTTATTGGCAGGCTCTGGGCCTGGAAAATTGCAGTCATGATAGCACGCGACCACCCTATCACAGGTGCCGGATTTATGGGCGCAACAGATCATTTGGTATGGCACAGCTATGCACCCTTTACCCCATTTTATGGCCCGATAGAAACACCAGAGATCCCTGAAGGGTCAGCTCCAAAAGCCGCACATAATATTTACTTTCAGGTATTGGGTGATCATGGCTATGTTGGTTTAACCATCTTTCTGATGATTTTAACCAGCATTTTATGGATAAACAGAAGCAACCGGATAAAAGCCAAAAAACACCAGCAGCTCTGGTGTGAAAACCTCAGTGCCGCAATATCCTTATCACTGATAGGTTTTTGTGTCACCGGTGCCAACGTTAGTCTGGCTTACTTTGACTTATTTTATGCCCTGGCAGGCATTGTCTCAGCAATCTCTATCTATAAACTGTATCAGCCGGATGTGACCAATACAGTAACAGATACCAGGCAAGATAGGCCAATACCGGCGCAGTAAACAAACCATACCTTGCACTACATCTACCGCAACTCTGCGCTTAATAAAGCGCAGATACACGTTATGGTATTATGCGGCCTTGTGCCCGCAGTTTGTTTCTCAATCCCGGCACAGGGTACCCCAGCTGATATGCTCTGGTTGCATATTGCACTGCATCATCTGCCTGGCCTGCATCAAGTGAGTACCAGCCCAAAAAATAGTTTAACTCTGCTGATTCTGCCTGTAAATTTTCAGGAGCCTGTTTCAATACTTTTAGCGCAGCTTTGGCATCGCCGTTTTTTTTCAGGTAATACGCTAAAGCTGTGTAAGACAGAGAGTTATTTTTATGGGTTTTTAATACGCCCCGCAGTGTCTCAAAACCGGCCTTTTTGTCGCCCATTTCAAAATACACCTTGGCCATATCAATGTGAATTTCCGGGTACCAGCTGTGATCTTTATTGATATTACGCGCAGTAAACTGAATTTCACTCAAAGCACGTTTTAAACTAGCCTCACGCAAATTACCCGAGCTCGACTCTGCACGTTTAAGATACACCACCCCGGCGCAGTAGTGCCAGGCACCGCCAGCTGCTTCAGCGAAGGCAAGTGCTTTAGTGCTGTCAGCTTTACTCTGGTTAGGATACAAACCGGATTTACGCGCAGAACCAGTAGCAGAGTATGCCAGTTTACAGCGTTCATCCCAAGTGTTGAACTCTGCCTGAGTAGGCGTAAAATCATAGCCCATAACGTATGTCGGTAATATTAGGGCTGCGGTACAAATAAAAGCGGATTTTTTCATCATTACCTTACCATCCGTGATAAATATTATTAAAAGCGAAAGCGCATTAACCATAGCAAAATCCAGCCAATTTAGCATTACTGATCATCCGGCTTTAACTTTACCGCGCCAGACGTTAGAATGGCGTAATGTCGTAAAGGTTGCGGCAAAGTATTTAAGAGGATTGCATGGATAGCATATCCAGCCGTGCCCGCACGGCTTTTAGATGGACATTGAGTTTACGCCTGCTGTCACAGGTATTTACCTGGCTGGCGTCTCTGTTAGTTATACGTCTGCTTACCCCTGCTGATTACGGCATAGTCGCTATTGCTGAAATGGTACTGATGCTGGCATTACAGTTTGCCAGCGCCGGGCTTGGTGATGTACTGGTACGGCAAAAGCAGCTGGACGAGACCTACATCAGAAAAATTCTCTGCTTATTGATGTTGCTAAACGGCGCGCTGGCTGTTCTGCAGCTCAGTTTTGCCGCTTCTGTGGCAGCTTTCTACCAGCAGCCGGCACTGGAGTATGTGCTGTACGCTTCTGCCACCGTATTTTTGGTCATGCCGTGGATCACAGTGTCATCCAATCTGCTTGCCAGAGAAATGAATTTTAAGAGTCGTTCCAAAATCGATTTTGCTGCCACCCTCAGCGGCAGTGCGCTGGCATTGCTGTTAGCCTTTTACGGTTTTGGCTTCTGGTCATTAATACTGTCAAATATTGCGGTGGTGTTTATCCGGGCTGTTGGCTATAACCTCGCGCTGCGGCGGTTTTACTTACCTCTGTTTCAGTTCAGTGGCATGTTGCCAGCATTAAAATTTGGCCTGACATTGATGGCTACCGGCATACTGTTTACCCTGTTTATGAAAGCCGACATACTGATTGCAGCCAGATTTATTGAAGCGAATCAGCTTGGTTATTACGCGGTGGCCATGCATCTGGCATTAATGCCGATGACAAAAGCCATGCCGCTGATCAATGAAGTTGCTTATCCCATGTATGCCGCAATCGGACACGACAAACAAAAGTATCAGCAGATCTTCTGTTATATGCTGCGCATTATTACGTTATTCTGCTTCCCGTTATTTTACGGTTTTGCCGCTACTGCTGATGAGCTGGTGCAGCTGATACTGGGCCAGCACTGGAGCCATGCTGTGCTACCGTTGCAACTGATACTGCTGACGATACCACTGCGCATTATTTCAAACCTGTTTACACCCCTGATGAAGGCACTTGGCTTTCCATCTACCGGCCTTATTCATGTTAGTTTTTCGCTGGTGCTGACAGCTATTGCCATTTATTTTGCCTCTGGTTACGGCATTACCGCAGTAGCGGCGTCCTGGCTTATGACCACCCCGCTGTTTTTTCTGTTTGCAGTATACTTATGCGCTTCGCGCGCGGGCATAAGCAGCATGGCAATTATTAAGGCGGTTATGCCGCCGTTACTGTTATCCTCTGTAATGCTGGGGTTATTATATGGCATGCAGCAACTGGTATTGGCTGACATGGCTATGCTGCCAAGGCTATTGATTATGGTAGTGACTGGTGCAGTATTTTATGCACTGACGCTGCGCTTATGTTTTAAAGAACGTTTTAACGAGGCCCTGAAATTCAGGCTCTGATACAAGGACAGTATTTTGCAGCTTTACTATTTTAAAGACAAAGAAGGTAATTTCGGCGACGATCTGAACCCCTGGTTATGGCAGCAGCTGTTCCCGGACTTCTTCCGTGCCGATGCAGCTGAACTGTTTGTCGGTGTCGGTACGCTACTGAACCACCGTATTCCAACGGCACCGGCGGTAACCGTATTTGGCTCCGGTCATGGTTATGGCCAACTACCTGCCATCAATGCAAACTGGAAATTCTACTGTGTCCGCGGCCCATTAACAGCTCAGGCGCTGGGTCTACCCACAGAGCTGGCGATTACCGACCCGGCGTCGTTATCTGCACAGCTGTATACTCCTGTTGTCGAAAAACAATATAAAGTCAGTTTTATGCCGCATTGTGAAAGTGCACGGCTGGGTGACTGGGAAAGAGTATGTCAGCAGGCCGGTATCCACTTTCTTGATCCGAGAAAACCTTTTCTGCAAGTGTTTGACGGCATTCGCCAGTCAGAGTTACTGCTAACAGAAGCGATGCATGGCGCCATACTTGCCGACTCATTTCGGGTGCCATGGATCCCGGTAAAAGCCTATCCGCATATATCAGAATACAAATGGCAAGACTGGCTGCAGTCAGTACAGCTAACTGCAGAGTTTTCCGCTATTCCGCCGGTATGGCGCGGTGATCAGTCGGCAGAAAAAACCGTGCGGCTGAAAAACATGCTGAAGCGCAGCCTGCAAAATACGTCGTTGTGGCGCTCAGACTGGGGAGTGCCGCCGCCAAAGCAATCTCCAGCGCAGCATATCGATCTGGTTGCGGCAAGGCTGGCAGATATTGCCAATATTACACCGCCGCATCTGAGCAGCAATACCGTGTTTAATAACAACACGGTGCGCTTGCAGGAAAAGGTACACCAGTTTAAGCAGGACTTTGGTATTTGAAATGGTATCTGAAATGACTAGCCCTTTAGTCAGCGTCATCATTCCGTGCTATAACAGCGCCGCACATATCACTGCAGCGATTGACAGTGTACTGGCGCAGGATTACGCCAATATCGAAGTCATCGTAGTTGATGACGGCTCAACCGATAACAGCATTGATATTTTGCGCCAATTTGGTGACAAAATTATCGTGCTGCAGCAAGCTAACCAGGGGCCTGCAGCAGCACGAAATACCGGTATGCGTATCGCCAGTGGACAGTTTATTGCGTTTAATGACAGTGATGATTTATGGTTGCCCGGTAAATTAACCGCACAGATCGCCTATTTACAGCAACACCCGGATATCGGCTTATGCTATTGCGGCTGGGCCATCTGGCATGGTGCAATCTCTCTGGAACAGATCTCTGCTCAACTATCTGATGCCGGTCAGGCAAATGCAGCTGAAGATGCCTATTACAGCGGTTGGTTATATCTGAAGCTGCTTAAAGACTCGGTTATTCATACCATCACCGCCGTAATGCGCCGTGAAATAACAGACACCATTGGCATGTTTAATACTGATTACCGCATTGGCGAAGATCATGATTTCTGGCTGCGGATATCGCAGCGATATCAAATGGCGAAACTGTCCCGAACCTACGCGGTTTACCGTGATAACCCAGATAGCACAACAAAGAAAGTACACGCGAAAAATTTCAGCCTGCTGGTGCTTGAATCTGCGGTGGCACGCTACGGCCTTAGCTGCCCTTCCGGCGCGTGCGAATCTCAGGCGGTAGTTAACAACTATCTGGGCGGACGGCATTTTACCTACGGCTATAATGCGATGATGCAAGGCCACAGAGACAAAGCGCTGGTATCGTTTAAGGGCTGTATTCGCTATCGTTACCGGCTGGGTAAAGCGATATTGCTTAGCGCTGTATGTGCGGTACCGCCGCTGTATAAACTGTTTTTGCGTAAAAAAATACCAGCCATTAGTTAAGTGAAACAATGATTGTTAACTATGAATAAAGTAAGGAATACAACAATGTGGCGCCATGCAGGAACTGACACCTCTACAGCAGCTGATGCCGGCACTAGCGCAGCGCATACCTATATGCTTAACCTTAACGGTACAGGTGCCCTCAACACACTGCATATTCTTAGTCAGCGCCTGCTGCAGATAGCAGAAGATGACCAGACACTGGTGTGCTTGCTGGGCCGGGTAAGGCCCTATAATCAGGATTACCTGCCGGGCGACGCTGCACAGTGGTTTTTACAACTGCATCAGCAACAGCCGCAACAGTTTTACCCGCAGATTGCCGGTTTTTTTGTGCTGATCATTGTCGACAAACACCAGGGCACTATCAGCATAATCAATGACCATGTCGGCGCCGTGCCGTGTTATATCGATAGCAGACAACAAGCTAAGCTGGTACTGAGCGACAGCCTGACGTTATTGCGCCAGCATAACCCCAGCGTAAGCCTGGATACACAAGCGGTTTATAACTACTTGTATTTCCACTGCATTCCATCACCTGACGCCATATATCAGCAGATCAAAAAGCTGGAACCGGGTGTGGCCTTTACAATAAGCGCCGACGGTAGCCTGCACAGTGAAACCTATTATCAGCCGGATTTCACCCCATCAGCCGAGCCACAGCAGGTATTACAGCAGCAATGTCAGCAACTGATATCTGAAGCCGTTGCGCGTAATATCAGCCCCGACTGCGCTGCTTTTTTAAGTGGTGGGCTGGATAGTTCAACAGTCGCCGGTATGCTGGCGAAACATAGTCAGAACGCAAAAACCTATTCGATTGGTTTTGAAGCCAAAGGTTACGACGAAACAGCCTACGCTCTGATCACAGCAAAACATTTCGGCACCGAACATAAAGTGCATTACCTGCAGCCGGAGGAAATCACGCAGCATTTTAGCACCGTGGCAGCCGCCTTTAATGAGCCCTTTGGCAACTCTTCTGCGATGGCGGCGTATATCTGTGCCAAAGTGGCAGCAGAGGATGGTATAAAAGTGCTGTTAGCCGGAGATGGCGGCGACGAAATATTTGCCGGTAATGAGCGCTACGTCAAACAAAAAACCTTCGAACATTACCGCGCCCTGCCTGGCCCACTGCAATCGTCGCTGGACTTATGTTTTTACAACAACCTGGCAGCAAAACTGCCGGGGCTGAAAAAAGCCTATAGCTACATTAACCAGGCCAAAGTCGCCTTGCCGGATCGGCTGGACAGCTACAACTTTTTAAACCGGTTTGATATTAACGAAATGTTTTGTCCGGAGTTTATCGCCCATATTGACAGCCAGCTGCCGCTACAACAGAAGCAACAGCGTTATAAGGCGTGCCGCTCTGCCGATGCCGTTGACTGCATGATGTATCTGGACTGGAAATTTACGCTGGCAGATAACGATCTGGTTAAAGTTAGCAGCATGTGTCAGCTGGCTGGCGTTGAAGTGCGTTACCCGTTGTTTGAAAAAGAAGTGGTCGATTTTAGCTGCAAAGTCAGCGCTGGCATTAAAGCGCCGGGGCAAAAACTGCGTGATTTTTACAAACGTAGTTTTACCGGGTTTCTGCCCGATGCCACACTAAGCAAAAGCAAACATGGTTTTGGCCTACCATTTGGTGTATGGATGAAGCAACAACCTAAACTGCAGCAAATAACAGCAGATAGCCTGGCCAGCCTGAAACAGCGTAATATTATTCAGCCAGCCTTTATCGAAAAAGCACTGGCAACCTATCAGCAAGGCCATTCGGGTTATTATGGTGAATTGGTATGGATTATGGTTACGCTGGAGTTGTGGCTGCAACAACATGAGGCCGGTTATGTTGCATAAAATACTGCAAGTTACCGGTAAATTGCTTGGCCGGAACAAGCTAAGCATTCTGATTTACCATCAGGTACTGGCAAAGCCCGATCCAATGCGGCCAAGCGAACCTACCGCAGAGGTATTCGACTGGCAAATGCGCTTATTGCGCGACTATTTTACCCCTTTGTCACTGCAGGAAGCACTGCAACACCTGCAAAACAATACTTTGCCTGCTAATGCAGTATGTGTCACCTTTGACGATGGTTATCTGAACAACCTGACAGTAGCACAGCCAATTCTGGCTAAATACGGCATTCCGGCCACGGTGTATGTTGCCACGGCTTTTAGCCAGGGTAGCAATATGTGGAATGACCGGCTGATTTATCTGTTTTCACAGCCTGAGCGCCAGCAATTGCTACTGGACGATACTCAGTTAGCCTTAACTGACGCCGCAGACCGGCGCAGTAAAGCGCAGCAATGGCTGAAAAAATTAAAATACCTGCCAATAGCCCAACGGCTGGAAAAAATTGATCAGTTTTATCAGCAAAATAATGCCACTGAGCAAGAGCCACTGATGATGTCGCCAGCGCAGATAAAACAACTTTCTGACAGCGGCGTTACCATTGGCGCGCACACGGTAAACCACCCTATTTTAAAAGTGATGCCTGAAGAGCAGCAGTTGCAGGAAATTAGCCAGTCCAGGCAACAACTGGAAAACTGGCTTGGCAAACCTGTGCAGCACTTTGCTTATCCTAACGGCGTGAAAGGTACGGATTTTGATGACACTACGGTAAAACTAGTCACCGAAGCCGGTTTTAGCAGTGCGGTGATTACGAACTGGGGCATTTGCACGGCAGCTACCCCGCCCCATTTGCTAAACCGCTTTACCCCCTGGGATAAAAGCCCGCTGAAATTCCACTGTCGGCTAACCCTTAACTATACCAAGCCTGCACATGTCTGACCCGGTTTGCTGGCAAGTACAGCTGTTTGATAGAAACGATCCGCAGTTTTTTGCAGACTGGACAGTATTAAGCAATAGCTATCATGGCAATAATCAATTACTTGGCACTGAGTTTCTTACCTCATTATTAGCCTATTTTGACCATACACCGTTATACCAGGTGCGTGCCATCCGGCAGGGGCAAGTGCAATGCCTGATGTTGCTCCGACAGCGAAATAAACTGATTTGGGAGTTGTATAAGCCCAGCCAGGCTCAGGTTGGCTTGCTGCTGATAAATCCGGCCTTTACGCCAGATATAACGGCATTATTGCGGGCATTGCCCGGCATAGCAGCCCGTATCGATTTTCTCAGCCTGGATCCGGCAGAACACCTGGCACTACTCAATATACTGAATGAACAACAGCAGGCATTTTATGCCACCAATATGCAGATAAGTCTAAAAGACGGCTTCGACAGCTATTGGCAGCTGCGCTCAAAAAACCTGCGTAAAAATATGTCGCGTTATGAAAACCGCCTGCAACGTGAGAATACAACTGTCGATTTTCGCCAGATCAGTAGTGCGCAACATATTAAGTCTGCAGTAGATCGCTACGGTATGATCGAATCTAAAGGCTGGAAAGGTAAACTCGGTACAGCCCTGCACCCCAGTAACCGGCAAGGCCAGTTTTACCGCGACTTTTTGTACCAGTTGGCGCAGCAGAACAATGCCATTGTTTACGAATACTACATACAAGACCGGCTTGTTGCCTCCAGGCTATGCTGCATCAAACACGATATGCTGATTATTCTGAAAACAACTTTTGATGAAGAGTTTAAAAGCTTCGCGCTGGGCCGCTTGTTACTCAAGCAGATCCTGCATACGCTGTTTGACAACAACAGCGTAAAAGTGGTCGATTTTTACACTAACGCCTCACCAGAACAACTTGAATGGGCCACCGACACCCGCTCTATTTACAACGGCACCGTGTATGCAGAAAACATCTTTGGCAAAACCTTACAATTATTAACCCGGCTAAAGCAAAAACTGAAGAAGAAACCCGTGGCAGAGGTGGCAGAGCCATGACAGAGCCAGCAGGACAACCGAGCCCCTCAGCTTTACCGCCGGTGTTTGTCAGCGACTACTGGTTCAGTGCTTTTGCAGAGCATGTAAACCATAACAAACACAATTTTAGCCTGCCTTTAAGCGGGCAGGCTAAAGTCGCTTTTTTTAGCAGCAATCCAAGCCAGCCGGGTAACACCCTGGACAGTATGACCAATTACTATTCGCCAATTTTTGGTATTGCCGGGCAGCCGATAGCCACGCTGCCCTGTGCGGCGACATTACAACAACACGCCAGCATACTTTCAGCCTACGATTACATTAATATTCTGCCGCTATACAGCAACCAGGCGCAGGCCTGGTGCCAAAGCTTTGCCACCTTAGGCTTTAAGGGCTTTATTTACCAACACTCGGTAAACTGGTACGAACCCGATATCACTAGCTTAGCGCAGTACTGGCAACGCCGGCCCAGCCAGC
Source organism: Rheinheimera hassiensis (assembly GCF_022436675.1). GTDB lineage: Bacteria > Pseudomonadota > Gammaproteobacteria > Enterobacterales > Alteromonadaceae > Alishewanella > Alishewanella hassiensis. The sequence goes on from NZ_JAKUJZ010000003.1 coordinate 227,581, forward strand.
TGAAAAACACGCTGAAACGCAAACAGGAACTAATGAATAAAGACGGTAACTTTACCGTTAAAATATACAGCGAAGGTTCTGCAGAGGTACTGTTGCAGGCCCTGATTGATTACCATCAGGTGTATTACCACAGCTGGAAACGCTCTGAACCCACCCCGGCTTTTATCGACAGTATTTGCCAGCACAACTGGCAAATTAATGCCTTGCGTATTGGGGTCATTTACTACAATAACGAACCGATAGCAGCGCAAATCTGGTTTTTATACGATAAAACCGCCGCCATTTTCAAGCTGGCTTATGACCAAGACTTTACCCGTTTCAGCCCGGGGACAGTGCTGACTGCTGCACTACTTGAGCACGTTATTTGCCGAGATAACGTTAACACAGTAGATTTTCTTACCGGCAATGACGATTATAAAAAAGACTGGATGTCAGCAAAACAGCCGCTTTATGGTATTCAGCTATGCAATAAGCAGACATGGCGCGGCAAATTAAGAGCGCTGACAAATTATGCTGGCAATTTTAAGCACAAACCCGTGCCGAAATAATCACACCGGTTATATCGTCAGTCCGCAAAATCAGCTTAATGCCTTAACTATGTTTTGCAGGTGCTGTTTTGACAGAGCCTGATGCACTGGCAGTTGTACCAGATGCTGCTGATAGTTGCTGACAACCCCGGTTACTGGTGTTGCAAGCTCTTCCCAGCGCAACACCTGAATTTGCTGCTGACGCAAGCGCGTAAAGCCATCAATATCATGCAGTAAAAACGGCAGTACATAAGGCACATCATGCTGTGTCAGTGTTGGGTATAATACCTGCCCTGCACTACTGTGCTGCAACTGCTGTGCAAGATACTGATAATTGTCCCGCCGCTGCCTGCTAATCGCTGCGTAATTACTGTGTAACATCAACCAGCGACTGGCTCGTAAACAATCGGCCGTTTGCATAGCTGTGCGAAAATAACGCAAACCTGTATCAGCAGAGCCGGTTACCGGCCGGTTACCGGATCGCAGCGCTTTTAATTCTGTTATAAAATCCGGAATAACCTGAGCTGAACCGCTAAAGCCGGGCAGGTATAACACGCCGCCATCTGCACTGCCGAGCGTTTTAGCAACACTGCTGACACTGGCGCTGATAGCAGGCGGTTGTGCCTCACAGGTTTGCCAGAAATGCACCAGGCTGTGTGCGTTATCTTCAATGACCAGTTTATTCGCTGCAAAAGCTTCCTGAATAAGCTCATCAGCATTCTGGCTAAAACCAAAGTAGCGCACCACCACCACATGGGTTACCTGCGGGCTAAGTAAGTGGCTAAAAATAGCAATATCGGTACTTAAATCGGCTAACTGCGGGTAAAAAACAATGTTATAACCAGCATAAATAAATGGCTCTACTAACGCCGGGCAATGATAAGCCGGTAACAACACAGTATTTTGCTGTGAGCTCTGCTTTAAATGCAAAGCTGCCGCCGCCAGCGCATATCTGGCACGGCTGAATGTGCTGACATCGTTAACAGGTAGCGAATGCCGCCGTAAGCTACTGCCTTCTAAGCTAAAGGCAGGCTGAGCTTTAATCAGCGAAGGCGGGAAATGTTTGGCATCCATTAACGGCGCAGAAAATTGTACAGGCATTGACTCAGTCCATGAATTCACACCCGCACTATGCTATAGCAGTACCACCGCACAAACAACATCACATATAGTTGCCATAGTTGTCATAGTTGTCATTGTCACAGCGGCCTAAATACAAAAAGTACCAAGATACAAACTTGGTCATCGCCTCCGCAACGGTTATCATAGGGCTTGCTCAGGTTTAAGCACAAGGAAGGCAAAGTGCAACAACATCCCCTCAGTACCGGCTTTATCCAACTACAACAGCGGCAGTTATTTCTTCGCGCCGTGCAAAACAGCACTGGCAACGGTCATGCCATTGTGGTTATTCCGCCTTTTGCCGAAGAAATGAATAAATCCCGTCATTTGATCAATGCAGCTATGCGCCAACTGGCCACTGCCGGTTACAGCTGCTTTATGCTGGATAATTATGGCACTGGCGACAGCGCCGGTGATTTAGATCAGGCCAGCGTAGATATCTGGCGCGATGATCTCTACCAATTATTGCTGCTGTTGCAGCAACAGGGTTACCAAAGTGTCAGCTTTATTGCGGTGCGCTTTGGCGTGATACAACTGTTCGACTTGCTGAATAAACATACTTTACCCTTGCCGGTGCAACAACTGGTGTTATGGCAACCGGTATTTGATGTTGGTAAATTCTGGCAACAGTTTTTACGGTTAAAAGTGGCAGAGGCCATGGCTGCAGGTAATAAAACCAGCCAGAAAGACCTCGAGCAACAACTTAACAATGGCGAAAATATTGAAATTGCCGGTTACCCGATAAGCCCGGCGTTTTATCACAGCCTGCTCAATATCAACAGCAGCATTCCGGCGCAGTTAAACAGCGTGAATCTGCACTGGCTTGAAACGTCGCAACTGGATACCGTGGCCCTACCGGTACAAAAAATGCGTGACCACTTGCAACAACACTGCAAGCTAAACTATACCCAACTCAAAGCCGAGCCCTATTGGCAAACAGCCGAACTGGCCAGTGCAGAGCAACTTATTGCCCTTACACTACAACACTTAACTGAAGGCTCGCAGCATGACTGAACACTATATCAGCCTGGCAGGCGCCGGTTATCAGCTAAGCGCGATTGTGCATGACGCCACTGCAACAACCGGTATGCTGCTTATTGTTGGTGGGCCACAGTACCGTGTTGGTAGCCACAGGCAGTTTGTTAAACTAAGCCGCTATCTGGCCACACAGGGCATACCATCAATGCGGCTGGATACTGCCGGTATGGGTGATAGCAGCGGCAGCAAAGCCGCGTTTTACCAGCAAACGGCCGATATTGAGCTGGCGATTGATGCTTTTTTTAAGCAGTGCCCGCAACTAACACAAGTGGTGCTGTGGGGCCTGTGTGATGCTGCCAGTGCCATTTTGATTAAACTCAACCGGCCAGACCCGCGCATCACTGGTGTAATACTGCTAAACCCCTGGGTGCGCCAGCAGCAAAGCCATGCCAAAACCATGTTAAAACACTACTATTTAAAGCGCCTGCTAAGCAGGCAATTCTGGCATAAGCTATTTGGCGGCGGTTTGGCGCTACGGCGCAGCCTTGGCTCGTTCTGGCAGACATTACGAGCCAGCAAAACCCGCGCTGCTGCAGCTAGTGCCCAGCTTACAGTAACAGAGCAAAACTATGTTGCGGCTATGCTTAGCGGCTGGCAGCAATTTAACGGCAAAGTGTTGCTGATCAGCAGTGGTAACGATTTAACGGCGCAGGAGTTTTTGCAGTTATGTGCCGACAACCCAGCCTGGGGTAAGTGTCTGCAGGCTGCCGGGCACTATCATATCAGTGATGCCAGCCATACCTTCTCTACAGCGCTTTGGCGCGAGCAGGTTGAGCAACAAAGCTATAATTTTGTGCACACCACAAACTAAGTGCTGTTAATACCGTTTGGCTAAATAACGCCAGGGAGCAGGATGCTTATGTACAGCAATAACAACGAACCGGCTTTGCACAAGTGGTTACTGTTGGCTTGTGTGCTTTATCTGGCCTTTATTATTTACGGCAGCCTGGTGCCGTTGCAGTATGTCGCGCTGCCGTTTAACGAGGCAATAGAGCGGTTTTGGCACATTCCTTATTTGCAGCTTGGCATACGATCAAGAGCAGACTGGGTAGCCAATATTCTGCTGTTTATCCCGTTCGCTTTTTTACTTTGTGCGCTTAGCTTCCGCCCCGGCGCACCTGCAATAAACTTGTTGCTGGCTGGCGTTATCTGGCTGCTTTGTGCCGCTTTGGCCGTAAGCATAGAATTTACCCAGTTGTATTTTCCACAGCGTACAGTGTCCATCAACGATATTATTGCTGAAACCACCGGCGCCATGCTGGGTATCATTTTGTATTGTTTCAGAGGCCGTCAGCTAAAACAGTTTTTGGCTTCACTGGCGCTTATTCGTGGCCAGGCTTCGGTAGTCACTTACCTGCTGATTGGTTATATCGCCATTTTTATACTGTACAACCTGTTACCGCTGGATCTGACGTTAAGCCCGGTCGAACTGTATAAAAAATGGCGTGAAGGCCGCATTGTGTTGCTGCCATTTTCCGGTTACCGCGGCTCTGCAGCTGAAATTGGCTATGCAGTACTAAGCGATATTCTGCTTTGGTGCCCTATCGCCGTATTGTTGTATCTGCAACAACAGCAGGCAGGTATCCGGTTGTACAGCAAGGTGCTGTTACTGGCGCTGCTGCTGGAATTTTGCCAACTGTTTGTCTATAGCCGGGTTACTGATATCAGTGATGTGCTCTGCGCCTTAATTGCCACCTGGTTAAGCATAACGTTACTGCGCTTATGGCAGCACAAACCAGCCGGCAAAACAGACACCACCACTGTACAGCTTAAACACGGCCTGCTGTGGAGCCTGGCTATACTGGCTTACAGTTTGTTTGTTTTAATATTATTCTGGTATCCGTTTAACTTTAATTTCGACTGGGCTTTTATCAACCAAAGATTGCAAGTGGCACAGGATAAGGTATTGCTGGAATCGCTGTACTTTGGCACTGAGTACCGTGCTATTACCGCACTACTGCAAAAACTACTGCTATTTTTCCCACTTGGAATACTACTGGCACTGTTTCAACGCAAGCTGTCGCTGCGCTGGCAGCAACAAACCCTACAGATTGTTGGCAGTATTTATGTGATTAGCCTGGCATTATTATGCGAAGCCATGCAGCTGGCACTGCCCGGTAAAACTGTGGATATTACCGATGCCATACTGCAAATAGGTGGAGCTGCAGCAGGTTTTGGTTTTACCGTTTTTTTCGTCAACCGCCTGCACCGGCCAGAAACCGCTGAAGTAAATAGCACCAACGCCGCAGCGCCAGGCTTATTAACTGTGCCACCAGCCAAAACTGCAGCAGGGCTTTATATAAAGCTGGCCAGCCATTTGGCTATATCCATGCTGGCTATGTTTTTGTTAAGCCGGTTGCCGGTAATACCCTACAATGTGCGTGAACTGCTAAGCGATAATCTCAGCGCTATTCCCGGCTTATGCCTGATGCTGTACCTGCTGGCTTTACCTGCCATCTTTACGTTTAATACCTACGCCCGTTTTATCCTTTGGTCCCCTATGCTGTGCCTTACGCAGGGCCTGGCTATATTCTGGCTGCTGTATGCCACAGTGCCGGCAGAATCACTGTATGACATTGTTGGTACCCCGGTGACAACGCTACCACGGGCTCTTGAGCTAATGCTGCGCTTTATCGGCTTTTTTAGCCTGATCCAGTTTAACTGCATGGCTGCAATGCAATTTATTTATAGCCGTAACAAAATACCCGCCACCATTTTATGGCTGGACGCGAATGCCGTTGTGGCTCTGCTCTGGTATCTGGCCGTAGTAAAAATGGCAGCAACCGACAATATTGTTGAACTGCTGGCTGATGGCGGCAGCCTGGTTGCCATAACTGCGCTGACTACGTGGCTGATGCTGTTATTCAGTGCTGCAGCATATCTGGCCCAACAATTCAGTACCCCGGTGCACACCCGCTGGAAATATATGCCGCTACTTATCTTATTTGTGCTGCCCCTGTCCTGGTGGCTGCTGCAAAACGCTACTGAAAGTGTTATCGTTAAATACCAGCAAGCTTACTCAGCGTTACAATTTTTGCTCAGTACGGACAGAACCCAGTATGCCGCTCCGCTGCAATTATTTATGCGCTACAGCCTGGCTTTTATCACGCTGCTTGGGCTGTTGTGTTGGTTTTTTATTCCGGCTATAGCGCTGCGGCGCACTATAAAATTCTCGGGTTCAGGGGCTTAATCATTCCATGCTAAATAGGTTATCGCGCTATTTTTTGCGCAGCGTATTGTTGTTAGCAGTGCTTACCGTGGCTTTGTTTTTTCTTATTACATCAAAACCGGTGTTATCACAGCGTACTATAGAATCCAGCGACGTTACTACGGCACAACGTGTGCTGTCTGACACGGTGCGACATCTGGCGCAACCCAACGGCAATATAAAACTGGTTTTTGAGCAAAAACAGTTAGACGCGTTGATGAACGTCGCCAGCTATGCCCTGCCACAAGTAGAGTTCAGTGGTGTGCTTAATCCGTTTGGTGTAGCTTTGCATGGCCAGGCAAACCTGCCGCTAAGCTGGCCCAGACGCGGTGTAAAAACGTCATGTTTGTTTATGCCGTCAGACACAGGTTTCGCTATTGAACACTGCAAACTGGGCGCAATTACTTTACCGGGCTGGATTGCTAACCCACTACTCCGCCTAATGGTACGCTCGGTCATTGCAGCACCGGCAGATCAGCAGTTGCTAACGTTGTTTGCCAGAGGCGAGCTGATAAATAACCGCCTGCACTTTGAAGCGGCTAATGCCAGCCCGATTAAACTAAGCCTGCATCCGCAAATTCACCGCCCATTTGGTTTGGGCCAGGATCAGAGCGCGGCAGCACCAGATGTTGAGTTTTACCTGCAGCAGTTAAAGCAATTACAACGCCAGCATAAACGCGAGCGCCGGCTGGCATTTTTTGCTCACGAGTTGTTACTTGTTGCGACAAACCGTGCTGATAACAGCAATTTGGAAACCGAGTATAAAAACGCGCTATGGGCTTTGGCCGTCGCATTTGCCAGCAAAAGATTTATTTACTACGCCAATCCTAATGTAAAGCTGCACCAGGTGCCGAATATGCCCCCCATGCTGCTAAACGGCCGGCGCGACCTTACACTGCACTTTTTATATTCGGCGGTGCTGCAAATGCTGGGTAATACTCAGCTATCGCAGCAAATTGGCAACCTGAAAGAAATCATGGATGCAGACCGGGACAAAGGTGGCTCAGGCTTCAGCTTTGTTGACCTGGCGGCAGACAGAGCTGGCACCCACTTTGCTGAGCACCTTGCATCAGTAACACCGCAACAGTTAAGCCAGTTTAACAGCCTGACTTTTGAACAAGCGATAATGCCGCCAACGCGGGATTTACCGGAGGGGTTAACTGAACAACAAGTACAGCAGCAACTTGGCGGTTATAACGGTGCCGGTTTTAAACAGCTGGAGCAGGAAATTACCCGGCGCATTGCCGCGTTAAAACTGTATAACAGCCAGCCAGAGCCGGCTGAGATTTAAAAATCATCGCGGTAATAGCGCCCGGCGTTAAATTGCTGCACGATATTTTTTATCCGCAGCTGCACGTCATCAGGCAACTGTTTGCGCCACTTATAGGCAGATTGCAGCGGGTCTTTAGTGGTACTGTAATAAGCGCTGTTGTCGCTGCCATGAACTGACTGCGCCAGATATTGCAGACATTGCTGATCTGCTTTTAAGCCACAAAATGCCAGGCACTGCTGCAACACCTCTTGTGGCTTTTTACATAAGTTCTCGTACACCAGTACCATGTTGCTGCCGTCACCCGCACATTGCGCCAGCGCAAAATCATTAATAATGCCCCAGCGTACGGCCAGCCGCTCTTCTTTAGTCATCTGCTTTAAACTGTCCAGACTAAAGCGCTGCTCGCCACTTTGCTGTAATAATTTACTGTACAGATCCCAGTCTTCCCAAATTGGTAAACCACCATCAAACAAGCCGGCGTCCTGCCCTTTTAACGTAGAGGCAATATGGCCACAAGGATGGCGTAATATGTGGATACTGCGGCCTGGCACCAGCTGTTTAATCGCCGCCATACGGCCAAGCGACTCGATTGACTTCCAGACGATTTGTTGCTGCTCAGATTGCAACCGTAAGGGTTTGATAAACCGGGGCGCCCCTAAGCGGCCAGCTATTTTAGTGGCGTACGCACTGCCCAGAAACAGCAGCCAGCTAACCGGGTTAAGGTAATCTTTAGCAAAAAACGGCCGCGAGGCAATCACTTTTTCTGCTTTGCTGGCAAACCACAACTCAAGTTGTGACTGCAGCGGATACTGTGTGGCTTCATCTGCCTTTAGCAATAACGGAATAGCGATATTGGGCTGCACGCTGTCTGGCTCATGCAAATAGTATGTCTGGCGCTGTGCATCAAACAGTTTACCAAGCCAGGTAGTGCCTGAACGGGGCATGCCAAATAACAGAATACAGTGTTTACTCGTCATTAAAATATCCTTATTAAGCCCATAATATTGCTAATTGTTCACACCTGAATGGCAGTTTTTTTCAAAACTGAAAATAAATAAAAGGTGCTTCGCCCGCCCCCAGCATAAGCATACTGTAAAGTAACAGCACTACGACTGAGGCCTGCAGCAGTTGTGGTATGGTCAGATAACGCTGTTGCCATAACGCAATATAATGCTGCGGGATCAAATGCAGTATTACGGCCACCAGCAACGCCACCGCGCCGGCAGCAGTGAGATGAAACGATAACGCCATGTTATGCCAGATAGCCTGCAAATAGCCACCGGCGTGATGCAGATCCTCAGCCCTGAACATTACCCTTAGCAAACATACCAGGAAAAACGTTCTAAGCACTGCCAGTGCCCAGCGCCAGCCTGTTTGCTTGTCAAACCAGCCGTACCTGCGCATATAGCGCTCAAACGCCACCAAGACGCCATGGCAGAAACCATACAGCAGAAAATTCCAGCCTGCGCCATGCCATACCCCAATGGCAACAAAGGTTAGCACCAAATTGATATAAACATTGCCGTGTTTGCTGCCACCCAGCCCATGGTAAAGGTAGTCGCGGAAAAAAGACGACATAGAAATATGCCAGCGCTGCCAGAAATTAGAAATACTGTCGGCCAGATAAGGCCGGTTAAAATTCACCGGTAACTGATAACCTAATAAACGGGCACAGCCCCTGGCTATGTCGGTATAGGCTGAGAAATCCAGATAAACCTGAAAGCTGTAGCCAATTAATGCCAATACTAAAAATGCAGACGACTGGTTAGCATAATCAGCAAAGGCAGGGTCAACCAGATGCAGTGCCAGTACATCTGCCAGAAGCACTTTTTTTATCAGGCCACGGATAATAAGCATCACGCCTTCCTGCTGCGCAGCACTGTCAGCATAAGTATGCTGTGTCAGTTGCGGCAGAAAATAACTGGCGCGCACTATTGGCCCGGCAACCAGCTGCGGAAAAAACGATACAAACAGTGCAAAGTCGGCCAGCGAGCCAACAGGGTCGAGCTGCCGCCGATAAATATCTATGGTGTAAGACAGCGCCTGAAAGGTATAAAACGAGATCCCCACCGGCAAAATAATATGCAGGATATTAATATGCGATGACATACCCAGCATAGCAGCGACAGCATCCAGATTAGTGAGGAAGAAATTAAAATACTTAAACAGCCCTAACACGCCCAAACTAAACACCAGTGATACCGCCAACCAGATTTTTGGCCGGGCCGAGTACCGAATTAACCGGCCACAGTAGAAATTCACTGCCGTCATAGCGAACAGTAGCGCACCAAAACGCCAATCCCAGCTCATATAAAACCAGTAACTGGCCAACAGCAGCAGCATTTTCTTCTGGCCGTTATGTTGAATAAACCGCAGTAAAATGACCAATGCGATTAAAAATACATAAAAATGAAATGAGGTAAAACTCATGGTGCCACCTGCCGGGTGTCTTTTAACACCTGCGCCAGGGCTGCGGCGATGGCCAGCTCACCTTTGGCTGAAAAATGCACGCTGTCAGTAAAGTACTCTCGCCCGCCAGGCACCTGCTCTGACAAACGGACATAATGCACATCAGTGTACTCAGCGGCAATTTGCTGTTGCACCTGGTTGTATCGTTCAAACACCTCGGAAAACTGTCCGACTGTTAAACAAGGCGTGTAATAAAGTGCTGAAGCGGCCAGTTGTTGTTGTAACTGCAGCGGCTGATCGTTGCGAAAGGCTCGTAAATTTTCAGCAAACAGTATCGTTTTAACCTGTCGCTGCTGCGCAAGTTCAACTATCTGTCGCAGCGAGGCAGCATATTGCTGCAGGTAAGGGCTAAGATCAGGCATCGGGGAATATTTGTAAGGCACGTAGCGTAAATCTGTGCTGTTTTTCAACAGCAAATCCACGCTTAACAACCATTTGGGTGCCTGTAACTGCGGCAAAGCATAACTTTTAGCAGCGCCGTTTCGCTGACATAAACGGCCCACATCGTTACTTAAACCAGAATACAGAATTAGCACATCTTCAGACAAGGCGGCCAGTTGCTCTGCATACAGCAAATACTGGCTGCTGATATCGTTTCCCGGTATACCGGCATTAATCACTTCAAGCGGTATATCACTGCTGATCCGCTGCAATATTGCCGGAAAGGTATCGTCGTTAGTAGCAGCATAGGCGCCATAAGTGCTGGAGGCACCCAGTGCAATAACTCTGATATTGCTGTTTGTTTTAGGCCCTACAGCAGCAGAGCGCAACCCCAGTTGGTTGCTTTTTACTTTAATGCTACTGCCTTCAAACTCAACATCGGCTGCCAGCAACTGATAACCATTATGCTGCACAAACAGCGAGCCTTGTGCGCTGTTGTCAGCGAAGGCTGCGGTAAGAATACTGTTGCCAAACTTCAGCTGCGCCCTGAGCTGTAATAAAAACTCCATCAGCATAAATAAAATCAGCGCCAGCAATAACGTTTTCCATATCTGACTGTCCTTAGCCATGTTAACGCTCTCTGTTTAGTTAGCTCTCTGTTTATAGCTTTGTATCAGAGTAAAATCTCAACCACTGCCGGATGGCCAAGAAAATCCTGCGGGCTGGCCGTGGGGCCATAAGCACCGGACTGATACACCACAACCCAATCTCCCACTTCGGCGACCGGCAGGCTTACCTTATCCGCTAGTATGTCCAGTGGCGTACACAAAGGCCCAACTACAGTAACCAGCTCAGTGTCGGCATGCTGCATTTTATTGCCAATAGCCACCGGATAATTTTTGCGGATCACCTGGCCAAAATTACCGGAGTTCGCCAGATGGTGATGTAAACCACCGTTACACACCAGATAGGTAGTGCCACGGGACACCTTTTTATCTACCACCTGACAAGCATAAACGCCTGCCTCTGCCACCAGATAACGGCCAAGTTCAATCACCAGCTCAATACCGGCAAGCGCTTGTTCGTGTTGCTGTAGTAATTGTGTCAGCGATAAACCAATAGGCTGTAAATCAAGCCGTTTTTCACCAGGGAAATATGGAATACCAAAACCACCACCCAGATTGATCAAATCAGGCCGGTATGGGCAAGCGGCAACCAGTTTAGCTGCCAGCCCAAATGTAAGCTGGTGTGCTTCTGTCAGTGCTTCAGTTTTTAGATTCTGCGAGCCGCAGAAAATATGAAAACCACGTAACTTCACCGGCATAGCAGCTATCTGGGTCAGCAGCTCGAATACTTGCTCTTCATCAATACCAAAAGGCTTAGCGCCACCGGCCATTTTCATGCCTGACGCTTTGAGCTCAAACGCCGGATTAACGCGCAGTGCCACCTGTGGTGTTACTGTGTGCAACTCTGCCAGACGGCAAATACGCTGCAGCTCGTTGGCCGATTCCACATTTAGTGTAACGCCGGCGGTAATAGCGGCGGCAAGCTCGGTATCGGTTTTCCCCGGACCGGCAAAACTGATATCGGCTACCGGCATACCGCTTTGTATCGCCAGCAGCATTTCTTTTTGCGATGCCACATCAAAGCCGTCTACTAACGGGCGCATGTGCTGCACAACAGGCCAGTATGGGTTGGCTTTTACCGCATAGTGCAACTTAATTCTGTTAGGAATTGCCGCCCTAAAGCGTTGTATTTGTTGATTAATAACCTGGCGGTCATAAGCATAAAATACTGATTTGCCAAGCATGGTGCTAATAGCACTAAGGCTGAAACGGCCCAGCAGCAGATTATCGCCCGGACAGCTAAACTGCGACATTAACTCATGTTGTGGCGCTTGTGGCCGTGTTTCTGTATTCAGGGTACTGCTCATCTGGATGCCTCATTAAAATAACCCCGGTACTGCTCTGACAATAGCTTACGGTCAATTTTGCCATTGGCATTTTTCGGTAAACCCGGTTGCAAAATTAAGGCTTTGGGCTGCATAAAATTAGGCAAACTGCGCTTTAGCTGGGTTGTCCAGTTAGCAATGTCCGGTTCATTACCGTCTTTGCAGGCAAATAACACCAAAATGGCTTGCTCCAGCTCAGGGTGCGGCACACCAATGGCGGCAACATCAACCAGTGCAGGGCTAAGTTGGTAAACGGCTTCTTCCACTTCAGTAGGGCTAACCCGGTAACCTGAAGTTTTAATCATTTCATCGCGCCGGCCAATAAAGTATAAAAAGCCATCTTCATCGCAGCGCACTGTATCGCCAGACCACACTGCAAGTTGGGGTAGCTGAATACCTTTAGGTGCTACGGGATCAAACTTAAACCGTTCGGCTGTTTTATCCGGGGCATTCCAGTATCCCAGGCTAACCAGCGGCCCGCGATGCACCAGCTCACCTGGTTCATTCGGCGCGCAGATACTGCCATCTTCACGCACAACCACAATTTCGGCATTCGGAATAGCTTTGCCCATAGAGCCGGGCCGCTTTTCCAGCTCAGCTGGCGGTAAATAGGTAGAGCGAAAGGCCTCGGTTAAACCATACATTAAATAGGGTTCAGCCTTATTAAATACCCGTTGCAACTGCTGTAACAAGGCTTGTGGCATAGCACCACCGGAGTTGGTTAGGTAACGCACGGTATCAGCACTGCCTTCAACCCAGTTGGCTTTGGCCAGCTGCGCCCACAAAGGTGGTACTGCAGCAATGCCGGTTACTCCGTATTGCTTCACAGTGCGCACGACATCCTGCACCAGGAAAAAATCCAGCAACACTACACTGGCGCCGGTTAAAAACGCAGTGGTCAGCTGGCTTAAGCCATAATCAAAACTCAGGGGTAGTAATGCCAGTAAGACATCATCGGTGGTGTTGTTGAGGTAGCTTGATACGCTTTGCGCGCCCACCAACATATTGCGGTGCGATAACACCACCCCTTTGGGTTTACCGGTGCTGCCCGAGGTATATAGAATAGCCGCCATGTCCTGATCGGTTGCATGCGGATATAACTGCAATGTTCTGTGGCTGACGTCGGTATAAAATGACTTCAACTGAATATGCGCCAGCGGGCTCATATCTTCAGCGACATCAGTCAATAACACCGTATGTAAGTCACTGCACAAATGCAGCTCCTCTTCTAAACTGGCCAGCCGGTCTTTACTGGTAATAAGCACCCGAACATTACAATCCTGCAGGATATGTGCAACCTGCGCCGCCTTTAACCCCGGGTTCACCGGCACAAATACTGCACCGGCCATTGCGCAGCCAAACAGGCTGAACACGGTTTCAAATTGTTTGGGCAGGTACACCGCCACCCGGTCAAAGCGCTGAACGTCCTGCGCTTGCAACTGCATGGCAGTGGTAGTTACGCCGGTTGCAAGTTCAGCATAAGTTAAGGCGGTGTTTTTAAAGTACAGTGCAGGACGCTTAGGAAAACGCGCAGCAGACTGGGTAACGATATCGTGGAGATTTTTGGTCATAGTATCCTTCAGACCTTTCACTTTTTATCCCTTTGTGTGCAATAATAAAACAGTTTTGCGGAAAATCCGACTGTAATTTATCTACTTTTTGTAGTTTAACCGCAGCGGCACCCTTTACGCAAATCAGGGAACTACCTGTCATTTTAAGGAAGCATTATGCCACACCAGCAACTTCTCGCTGATATCTTACGCGCCGTCTTGCAAATAGATAAACAATTTACCGACGATACCCCCTTGCTGGGCGCTATTCCAGAGTTTGATTCTATGGCAGTTATTGCTGTAATAACCGAACTGGAAGAGCAACTGGGTATCCAGATTAATGATGATGAAATATCCGCCGACGTATTTGAAAACTTTGGCCAGTTAAATAAATTCGTCACCGAAAAACAAGCTGCCTGACATCGCATTATGCCTTATATGGTACAGCGTCAGACAGTAAAACCTCAGGTATAAAGGACACAGTATGCAGAGTTTTTCCCGTGTATCAGTAATAGGTTTGGGCTATATAGGTTTACCCACCGCCGCCGTTATCGCCTCCCGCGGTGTGGAAGTGCTCGGTGTTGATGTTTCAGAGCATGCGGTTAATACCATTAATCAGGGCAAAATTCATATTGTTGAACCTGACTTGGATATGCTGGTACAAGCAGCCGTTACCACCGGCAAGTTAAAGGCCTCTCTGACGCCGGAACCGGCTGAAGCTTTTATGATAGCGGTGCCCACGCCGTTTAAAGAAAATAAAACCCCGGATTTAAGTTACATTAAGGCTGCGCTGGAAAATATTGCTCCGGTTATTGCTAAAGGTAACCTTATCGTACTTGAATCAACCTCTCCGGTTGGTACTACCGATAAAATTTCAGCCTGGTTGGCTGAGCTGCGCCCTGATCTGGTTATGCCACACCAGGACCCGGACAAAGCCGATGTTTTTATTGCGCACTGCCCTGAGCGCGTATTACCTGGCCGCGTGTTGCAAGAACTGGTCAGCAACGACAGGATTATTGGTGGTATTACCGAGCGCTGTGCGCAAAAAGCCGTTGCCCTGTATCACCTGTTTGTACGCGGTGAGTGTTTGTTAACCAACGCCCGCACGGCAGAAATGGCCAAGCTGACCGAAAACTCGTTCCGCGACGTCAATATCGCCTTTGCCAATGAACTGTCGATGATTTGTGATCATTTAAAAATCAACGTTTGGGAATTGATCAAGCTGGCTAACCGCCACCCAAGGGTTAATATTTTAACACCCGGCCCGGGTGTTGGTGGTCATTGTATTGCTGTTGATCCATGGTTTATTGTTGACTCAGCGCCAGAGCAGGCGCAGATTATCCGCAAGGCACGTGAAATTAACGACAGTAAACCGCTATACGTGATTGATAAAATAAAGCAGGCTGCTGATCAGTTTAAAAAGCCGGTGATTGCCTGTTTAGGTTTAGCCTTTAAAGCAGATATTGACGATTTACGTGAAAGCCCGGCACTGGATATTGCCATGTCGTTGTTAAAAGACAATATTGGTGAAATTTTGCTGGTAGAACCTAATATTAAACAGTTACCGCAAAAATATGCCGATCACAATGCCCGGCTAACGTCTTTGCCACAGGCTTTAGAGCAAGCCAATATATTGGTGGTACTGGTCGACCATAAGCAGTTTAAAACTCTGCACCCGGTAGATGTCGCAACCAAAGTTGTTATTGATACCAGAGGCATTTTCGGTTAACGAAAACCATTTCACTACAAGGAGTGTAACCATGAAAAAAACTACCCTGCTCGCCAGCGCTATTATGCTGGCGCTGCTTTCCGGTTGTGGCAGTAAAGATGCAACAGAGCATTACAGTGATGCGCTGAGCTTTATTCAGAACAAGCAATACAACGCCGCTGTAATCGAACTGAAATCAGCTGTGCAACAAGAACCAGAGAATGCAGAATACCGTTTGGCTCTTGGTTTACTCCAACTGCAGATTGGCGACAGCATATCTGCAGAAAAAGAGCTGGACCGCGCGCTGAGTTATGGCATCGACAAACAAAAAGTAGCGTTACCGCTGGTTCGCAGCAGCTATCAGGCGGGTGATTACCAGGCAGTGCTGGAGCACTTTTCTGATGAGACACTTGCGCCTGAATTGCAGATTTACGTCGATGTATATCGTGCTCTGGCTCAGCTAGAGCTGGGTGACGCTGACGCAGCGATAGCACTCTTTGACCAACTGGCAACACAAGATAAATTCAGTGATGCCGCAATTTATGCTCAGGCGCATTTGCTTATTGCTAACCGTAATAACAGCCAGGCGTTAGAAGTCATTACTCAGGTGAAGCCTGACAGCCTGCTTTATGCCGAAGCATTATTTCTACAAGGCAGAACCCAATTAGCAGAAGAGCAGCATGTCGCCTCCATTGAAAGCATGCGCAACTATCTGACACTGGTACCCAACAACTTACAAGCCCGCCTGATGCTGACGCAAAATCTGGTCAGTACAGAGCAGTTTGATTTAGCAGATAAAGAATTAGCCCTGCTACTAAAAGCGTTTCCAAATCAACCGTTCACAAATTATCTAAAAGCGGTGCTGGAGTATGAGCGTGAGAATTATACTCTGGCCAAAGAGCATGTTGAAAAAGCCATCAATAACGGCCTGCGTAATACCAGCGCACGTATTATTGCCGCATTAGCTTCACTGAACCTGGGGCTGGAGAGCCAGGCATTAAACCATCTGAGCGCAGTAGAAAACCAGCTGCAGCAATATCCGCCGTTGCAAAATCTTTACGCCTCACTGCAGTTAAAGTCTGGCCAGCTTGATCAGGCTCAGGCGGTTCTGGTTAATCAAGATCCGCAGGCGATGGATTACAAATTACTTGCCGCAACGTCATTCCAACTGATTAAACAAGGCTCCGGCAGTGCAGCACAAGAGCTGATTGCTAAATATGAACTGAGTGAAAACAGCAAAGATGTGACCTCGCTGGCAACCTTAGGTCTGCTTAAAATGGGCATTGATGGTCAGGAGTCAAGCGGCCTGCGAGACCTTGAACAAGCCTTACAACTGGATCCAAGCCAGAATCAGACCCGTGTTGTGCTGGCTATCAGTTACCTCAGACAAAAAGAGTATGACAAAGCATCCGCCATAGTTGACGAGTGGCTGTCTGACGAAAAACTGGCCGTTGTTGGCTACAATCTGAAGGCTTATGGCGCTATGCTGCAAAAGCAGTTTACAGAAGCTGAAGTGTTTCTGAAGCAGGCGCAGCAAGCCACTCCTGACCAACCTTTTACCTTACTGTTGCAAGCCCTTGTTGCCGGAACAAAAAGTGATTTTGTGCAAGCAAAACAACTTCTGGTTAAATCGATAGAGAAACATCCGACTTACCTGCCAGCTTTGCAACAATACTATGCTCTGAGTAAAGATGATGACAAAGGTGCTGACGCCATAAAACGGGCAGGCGCAATCCTTAAAGATAACCCGGCCAACAATGCACTGCGGTTAACGTTAGCCCGCATGTACTACCAGCAACAAGACTTTAAAAAAGCTATAGAAACCATTGGCGACCCATCAGCCAATATGGTTAATGCCACTGCAGCTTACTGGCTGACCTTGATAGACTCACATGCCCAGCTTGGTAATCAGAAAGAGGTGCTTACATTAAGCGAACGCTGGTACCAGCAGGAACCGGAAAACCTGCGGGCGGCATATTTCTATGCCACCAGCCTCAGCCTGGCTAAGCGGCATGCAGAAGCGATAAATGTTGCGGATAAACAGCTGGTTAAACATCCGAAGAATCCAATGTTGCTGCGCAGTAAAATAATGGCACTGTCTGAATCTCAAGACTATAGCAAAGCTCTGGATACCTTCAAAAACCTGACCGATAACGACGCAGCAACAGCTGAAATGCAGTTTTTAAAAGGCAGGATACTGTTTTTAAACGGCCAGATCCCACCGGCTGTTGCGGCGTTTAATCAAAGCTATCAGATAGCACCAACCGATCAGACAGCCATGTTTATTGCTGAAATTTACTCAAAAGACTACTCGCACCAGCGTGCTGTAGAGTTCTTAGAGGGTCATTTCAGTAAAGCCTCTGCCAGCGGCAACCTGAAGCTGTTTTATGCCAATTTGTTGCTGGAATCTGATAAGAAAAAAGCTTTTGAGCTTTATGATGAAATTTTGCAGGCGTCACCTGACAACTACATCATACTGAATAACTATGCCTGGATTCTGGCAGAGCAAAACCAGTTGCCTGAAGCCAAGCAACATATTGAGAGAGCGATAAAGCAGGCGCCAAAGCATCCTGATGTATTGGACACTTACGGCAAAGTGCTGATGAAGATGGACAACTTGCCCGACGCTATAAAAGCTTTTGAGCAATCTCTGGCGATAAGACCAGAGAATGATCTGGTTAAGCTAAATTATGCCGAAGCACTGGTGCGAGCAGATAATAAAAGCAAAGCTAAAACCGTGCTGGCTGATGTAAAAAGCCGGGATGCCGAAGTTATCAAGCGGGTTGAAGCTATTAACAACATGCTGTAATAAGAACAGCTGTGCCGCAGCAATGCGGCACAGGTTCAGCTAAAAACACATTTACTATAAAAAATATCTTCTGCTACTGTCACGTAATTTTACAACATCAGTTTACCACCTCACCAGCAACCACATAAGCAATTGATTAAATACAATAAAAAAAGTTGGCACCAAACATGCTTATATATAAGTCGATTGCTTGAGGATAAGTTTGCGGGGCAACCTAGCTAACTTGTGTGGAAACTTCACTAAGGAAATTAAAATGAAAAAATTACTTGCAGGATTAGTTTTAGCTGGAGCAACGGCGTTTGGCGCCAGTGCTTCAGTAATTACATTTGACGATAGCTCATTTGGCGGTTCAGGCTCTACCATGTTTGACGAAATCGACTGGGATCCGGATCTGGCTAATGTTGAACAAACTGATGCTAACGGCAATGGTTCTATTTTTGGCGGTGCAGATGACTTTATGGAGTTTGGCCAGACATTAATGGTTAACTTCAAACAATCAGGTATGCCGAACTTTTTACCTTCAGCATACGAAGTATTCCTGGATTATGAATTTGAAGGTACAGCCGAAGCATTCCCTGATTTTGGTGGCTTAATTCAGGTTTTATTTGCCGGTGGTTCTGCCACTTTATGGGCTGACACAACTGTAAACGGTGCTTATGATGCCGGTACCGCTGCAGCTTTAGGCACTTTCTCACTGTCTAGCGGCAGCTGTATGACAAGTGTTGCAGGTGTTGGTGCATGTGATATCACCATGAAGTTTGACGCTAACCCAGGTTACTTCTACTACAATGGTAACGATATCTCTGGTAACAACTTTGTATACTCACAACTGATTGTTACTGTTCAGAACATTATCGGTTTATCACCAAACTATAATGGTGTTCCAGGTTCTACTCAGGAATTCCAAATCCGTCATGACGGTAACCAAACGTTCAGCGTACCAGAGCCAGCAAGCTTAGCATTGTTAGGTTTAGGTCTGTTAGGTTTACGTCTTAACCGTCGTAACAAAGCCTGATTTATCAGTGCTGATTAAAAAGGGCATCTGATGATGCCCTTTTTTATTGCCTTTTACACCATGCCTGCTTATTAAACATTATTTTTACACGGTATCTGTTTTAATCTACCAGTAACTGTTCCAGGCTAAACCGCAACGAGCGCGAAGCCGGTTGCTCACTACGTCCTAACCTGCCAAAGAACACCTTGTTAGTAAATACCTGTGGCGGCAATAGCGCAGCCAGCTTTTTATCCATCTCTACTGCGTTATCGAATGCCTGCTGATTTGTAGTAAACTGCAGGTTATCACGCAAATAGCTGGAAAAAATTACCGGTGTTTGCTCAGGCTGAAAGCCTAAATTTAACTTAGCTGCCGTAAGCCAAAAGCGCTGCAAAGCGACACCGGCAGCAAATTGCTGCTCTAATGTAACCGGAGCTTCAGTGTCTGTGCTGTATAGCACAAAGTGTGCGCTGCAGCGTAGGGCTGGTAATAAATCAAGTTGCAACCGCGGGGCTATTGTTCCACCCATATATTTGGCCATAAACTCAAAGCGCTCCCAGCTTGCAAGCGCCCATTTCATCAGTTTCGCAGTAGCCGCATCAACTCCAAGAGCCTGCTCAGGAATTTTATCTATACTGAACTGCTTACCCCAATCGATAATTTTGCTATGAACATCATAACCCTCTTTCATAATCAGCCGGGTGTAAGCATTACCAAATAACAACTTAGCAATAGTCCAGCGCTGTGCTGTACTTTCAAACCAATGCACCGCAAAACCAGATGGTAAGGCCTTTTCAAGCTGGCGCTTTTCCTCAGCACTAAGTGCAGTTGTTCCCATTGGCCTGCGCTGCACAGTTCGGGTTTCAATATAGGGGGCAAGCGCATCTGCGTTAATGCTGCTGTCTTGCAGCAAAGTAATTTTATATACCGGATGCTCTGCATCAGAGCGGTCGATATCACTGATTTCCAACTGATATCCGCGCTCAGAAGCGGCGATACGGGCTGTTTCGAGTAAAGCACCGTGGGCCATATTACTGGCAAAGCCATTTAAGTCGTATACCACATCGTGCCGGGTGTCATTACCCAGAATGTCGCAACTTAGCGCCGATGTAGGTCGAAAGCGCCAGCATTGGGTATTGTCGCCACTGGGTGCCCAGCGGGCTTTATCCAATACATAACGCAACGGATCCTGTTCTGGTATTGTTTTAGGCGCTACTCGGGCAGGTTGATTCAGAAAATATTTCCGTCCCAGATGAAGTGCCAGCCGGTTTATTGGATTGGCATTGCCAAAGGGCCGCCAGCTAACTTTATAGGTATTACGATAAGCATCAAACTGCAGGCTTTTGGGCGCGGCAATAACTTTACCCCGGTTCAGCATCAACTTTAATGCCTGAGTTGCAGCTACACCAGCGCAAAGCTCGCAAGCCATAATAGTTGATGGCCCTTTTCGCTCTGGCAAATTAATACTTTCTGGTACTACTAAATAGGCACTGTGCAATCTGGCTGGTGATAACCCGACAAAAAAGCGCAGATACTGCTCATTTTCATCACAACCATCAAGCAGAAAATACTGTTCAAATGTCATCTTACCGGGAAGAAAATTCAGGTTTGCTACGCCCATTCCCAAAGGAGCTGCGGTTACCGCCGGAATGCCTGCATCATAGGCTTTTCTGAACATCAAACTTCTGATTTTCAAAGCAAAAAAGTCAAGACCATCAATATAGACATCAACATCCTGTAAAAAGGCGTCGATATTGCTTTCAGTAACACCGTCTGCAAAAGTAGTTATTTCCAGAGCAGGGTTAATATCCAACGCCATTGCCACCAGTGTATCGAGCTTTTTCTGGCCGACAGAAGATAATTTGGCACCGGCCTGACGGTTAAAGTTTTCAATATCGAAACTATCAAAATCGGCTAAATGAAACCGGCCAACCCCAAGCCGGGCAAGCGTCAGTAAGTGTGCTCCTCCCACCCCGCCCATACCGGCAATCGCCACGCGTTTACTGGCCAGCAATTGCTGTTCCGCTAACGTAAGCCAGCCAATATTGCGTGAAAACGCTTTGTAGTAGTCAAAATCGGATGAAATCATACGATTAGTCCTTTTGCCGGGTGAGATAAGGGTAAAGCCGCAGTTGCGGAGCTAACTGGCTTTTGAGCATATGAAATAGCTGTAGAATTTCCGGGTTAAGTGCCGAAATGTACTTATGCTCAGGAAGGTAAAACAATGCACGGGTGCCATGATAATCCATTTCATCACCGATTTGCTCAAACGCCAGCCCCAGCCGCTCAAGGCGTTTTTTCAACCTGGGCTCTACCACCACAAACATAGCTTTATGGTGGCACATTTGTACCAAAGCGATAATACTAAGATATAAGCCTATGGCAATATTAGGGAAATTTCTGCGCTCTTCCTCTGAAAATACGTCTTTTTCCATTTCAATCTCGTTGATGACATAAGGCGTGTTCTTTTCACCTAAACGACGGCGAAATGCCTCTGGCACAGCAAGCCGGGAAATTTCACTGAAAGATCCGCGTTCAAACTCAGACAGATCTATTAAATCGGTTCTGACTGATGATAAACAGTGTTGCTCAAACGGCAGTTGATAAGATGGGTGCTCCGGTGGTGGAATAACCAGCCGCGCGGTTCCGGCATACTGGCCAGTCCTTTTATGCAACAACAGCAGAACGAAAGAGTACTCGTCACATTCATCGGTTTCCATACCATTTTCACGCAACGGCTCCCAGCCTAGTTCTTCACAGTACACTGAGTGCCTGATCTTAAAAGACTCTTCTCGTAACGCTGTTGAAGCGGCAAACTTAATTTCAAAATACTGCTTAAAGTTGTCGGCCAGACTTACACAATCCATGATGATATCCAGTTAATACATTAGACTCGGTAAATATAGTAGCCACTCTTTGTTTGTTTTACATAGTAAAATCATCTAACAATGCGAATTTTATATACTAAATTATTTAGAGTCACATCAAGTTCACAATAATATTAACTAACTGTATATTTAGCCGCCAACTGCTGCAACGATGCACCGGTAACCCGGTTTATACGCCAATCATGCAGCATACTGGCACCCTGTGCCTGATAAAAATCTATCGCAGGTTGATTCCAGTCTAGTACAGACCATTCAAGACGGCCACAATCACGGTCGATAGCCAGTTGTGCCAGGTAGCTTAGTAATACCCTGCCCAAACCTTTGCCCCGGTATTCAGGAGATACAAACAAGTCTTCCAGATAAATACCTGGTTTGGCTAAAAATGTTGAATAGTTATGAAAAAATAATGCAAAGCCGGCAGCCTTGTTATCATATTCTGCGATAACCACTTCTGCATAAGCTTTATGACCAAATAATGTCTGCTGTAACTTCTCTTCAGTAGCAACAACCTGATCTGAGAGCCTTTCATATTCAGCCAGCCCCTGAATAAACGTCAATATAACGGGTACATCTTGCGGTGTTGCTAAACGTAAACTTATTTTATCTGACATAACAGCTCCCAAAGGCAATAAAAAACGCCGACAGAGTTCTTACCCTGCCGGCGTTTGAGTGTAGCAAGTTGTTTAACTTACGTCAGCTGAGGTTAAAGCCTGGCTTTCCAGTTCACCAGCCTTGAAACTGTCTACGCTGATCGCACTGAAGCGCAAGGCATTCATTTTTAATAACTGTTTAGACTCAGGGTCAGTTATCACCTCAGCCAGTAAAGCCTGTTCAATGGTCTGCTCCAGTGGTTGCTTACGTGGCAACTTACCGTCGCGCTGGGCCTGATAAATTTTCTTCATGACAGGTTGCGCTTCGTACATTGCTATAAAGGCGCTTTCCATTAAACCCGTTGCATCGTCCTCGCCCTCGCCGATATAACACAGATGCGTTAAACGATTACGCACTACGCCAGGCTTGGACATCGCTTCACAGATTTGAATCGCGGTATCGTCATCCGGCATTTTGTAGCCTATGCCGAACGGGAATACCAGAACACGCAGTAACCCGGCAACAAAGCGATTAGGAAAGTTAGCAAAGAAGCCATCAAAAGCACGGCCAATTTCAAACAACGCCCGCTGCACACTGTAATGAACAAACGGCAAGTCACATTGCTGGCGGCCATTGTCTTCATAGAATTTCAACACAGCAGAGGCAATATACAGCTGGCTTAACACATCACCTAAGCGCGCTGATAACATTTCACGGCGTTTTAATTCGCCCCCTAAAATCAGCATCGAAAAGTCTGCACTTAATGCCAAACCACGGCTCATACGGCTTAACTGTTTATAATATTTAGCGGTTTCACCGGACACCGGTGCAGTGTTAAAAGCACCGGCTGTTAAACCCTGCCACAGCGCGCCGAAGGTATTACCCATGGCAAAAGCAATATGTTTAAGTAACAAGCTGTCAAACTGCTTTAAACCCTGCTCTGCATCCGGGTTAGCCGCGGCTTCCAACTCTGCCAGTACATAAGGGTGGCAACGTGTTGCGCCCTGGCCGAAAATCATCAGGTTACGGGTCAGAATATTCGCGCCCTCTACCGTGATGGAAATCGGAATGCCCATGTAACCATGCGCCAGATAGTTTTTAGGCCCTATCTGAATGGCTCGGCCGGCATGAATATCAAACGCATCATTCATTAAGGTACGCGACATCTCTGTCATATGGTATTTGGCGATAGCCGTTACTACGCTTGGGCTCAGGTTCATATCGATAGCACCGGCAGTCATAACCCGCATGGCTTCCAGACTGTACGTAAAACCACCAATACGGGCTAGAGATTCCTGCACACCTTCAAACTTGCCAATCGACAAGCCAAACTGCTGACGGACATAGCCATAAGCACCTGTCATTCGCGCTGCTAAGTGCCCTGTAGCGGTGGCTAAAGCCGGCAGGCTGATGCCTCGGCCTGCTGATAAACATTCAACCAGCATCCGCCAGCCACGGCCGGCATAATCTGGCCCACCAATAATCCACTCCAGCGGAATAAATACATCTTTACCGTAAGTAGTGCCGTTCATAAAAGCCATGTTCATCGGGAAGTGACGGTCTCCAATCTCAACACCTTTATGGCTGGTCGGAATAAGCGCGCAGGTAATACCCAGATCTTCTTTATCTCCCATTAAACTATCCGGATCATACAGTTTAAACGCCAGGCCCAGCACCGTCGCCACTGGCGCCAGTGTGATATAGCGTTTATCCCAGTTTAAACGAATACCCAGTACTTCTTTGCCTTCAAACTCACCTTTACACACCACACCCGTATCAGGAATACCACCGGCGTCAGAGCCGGCTTCAGGCCCGGTCAGCGCAAAACAGGGAACATCGTTACCGTTAGCTAAAGTAGGTAACCAGAAATCTTTTTGTTGCTGCGTGCCGTAATGCATTAACAATTCGCCCGGGCCCAGAGAATTCGGCACCATTACCGTTACCGCCGCAGTTAAACTGCGGGTAGCAATGCGCGATACAATGGTCGAGTTGGCAATAGCAGAAAATTCACGGCCACCATAGGACTTAGGAATAATCATTGCGAAGAAACCTTCGCGTTTGAGAAAGTCCCACACCTCGGTAGGCAAGTCACGTTGTTCCTGCACAATCTTGTAGTCATCCAGCATTTTCAGCAGCGTTTCTACCTGATTGTCCATAAAAGCCTGCTCATCAGCATTTAGCTCCGCTTTAGGGAAACTATGCAGTTTTTGCCAGTCTGGCTTCCCCTGAAACAGATCACCATCCCACCACACATCACCAGCTTCCATCGCTTCGCGCTCTGTATCAGACAGCGGCGGCAAAATTTTCTTAAACATGGCAAAAACAGGCTTGGTGATTAAATTTCGGCGAATATCGGCCACGCCGAAAATCACCGCCAAAGTGACAACCAATATTAATAAAATCAACATATTATATTCCTTCGCTCGCCATTTTAGGCGCGGTATAACTTAATGGAGTAACAGTGGCAACAGGCGCAGCAATAGCTGCAGACAAGTACGGCAATAAGCGCAAAATTACGCCTTCAATATCAACTTTTTCATTAAAATCTGCTTCGGCTATTTCAGCTAAAGCTTCATTAGATGCCATGGTAAATACTACAGTACCCAGTGAAAAATGCAGCCGCCAGAATAGCTCGCTAGGTGGTAAATCAGGGCATGCCTGCTGCACCAGTAATACCAGCTTATCCAGTACACGGCCATAATTGTGGTTGAAAAACCAGCGCAAGTGTCCCTGAACATCGGTATAACCACGGCCCAGCAGCTGTAAAAAAATACGAGCGCCGTTCTGGTGTACTTTATTCAGCTCCAGCAACGGTTTTACAAACACTGATAACACCTGGCTTAAGCTGTTTGGCTGTTGCACTGCAAGCAAGCGGGTAAACTCCTGATCCAAACGCGGCATTAGCACCACCAGATAGCGCTGCAACACGGCCTGAATAAGTTCTTTTTTTGAACCAAAATGGTAGTTGACCGACGCTAAATTAACCTCAGCCATGCTGGTTATTTGCCGCAAAGAGGTATCTGTAAAGCCTGTTTCAGCGAACAATGTTTGCGCCGCATCAAGAATTTTGTGTTGGGTGCTGTGCTTAACTGACATAACTCCACCAATATTTAAACGCGTGTTTGAAATGTACGTTTGAATTTAAAAACTGTCAAGCGGCAAATCAACAACTGGTCTAACCTGATACATTTAGTCCGCTTTTTTGTTTTACATCATTGGTATTATGCTGTTTGAAACATAAACTAGTGGCTTACTCTTATCTGCTTTGCCGGAGTTCTGGTTGTCTGTTTTGAAAATAAAACCCGAAGCGTTAAAACTGGGCTACGCCATTAAACTGCCTGCTGGTTGGCTGAAGCATCCATTTTTGTCTGGCAATATGATTATAGAAAATAGCCAGCAGCTGCAAATTATCCGCTCGCTCAACCTGGACTATGTATTTTTTTACCCCGGTAAAAGCGTGAAAATGACACAACCGGAAGAGCTAAATGATGAAGACACTGCCGGTTTTAATATGGCCGCCAGTGAAGCTCAGTTAAAAATGCAGCAGGAAAAAATGCAGCGTATTGAACAGGCTAAAGTGCACCGCCGTGATTTACAGCGCACCGAAAAAGCTTACGCTCAATCTCTGCTGCAGGTAAAAAGCCTGATGAGCAAAATTAACAGCCGGCCACTGAATGCCATAGACGAAGCCGGCAGTCTTATCAGTGCCATGGCCGATATTCTTCTTGGTGCTGATTCGCTGGTGTTGCATTTAATTTCCGGCGCCGCTAAAGAGCAGGAAGGCTTATATTACCACTCGCTAAATGTGGCGACTTTGTCGATGATGCTGGCAAAGAATCTTAACCTCTCGCCAGCAGAGGTTAAAACAGTGGGCATTGGCGCCTTGTTCCATGATATTGGCAAAATTAAAATACCCAGCCAGATTTTACGCAAAACCACAGATCTGAGTGCGCCAGAGCAAAACCTGCTAAAACTGCATACCAAATACGGTGTCGAGTTAGTGGGTTTAACCGATACCTTTCCGCTGGAAGCCTGGCCTATCGTTGAGCAACACCACGAGTATATTGACGGCAGCGGCTACCCTAAGGCTTTAAAAGAACCCCAAATTGATGCGTTAGCTAAAATTGTCGCGGTGGTTAATGCGTTTGACAATTTGTGCCATCCGCTGGATATCAGTAAATCGCGCTCGCCGCACCATGCGCTATCGTATATGTACCGCAGCATGAAAGGTAAATTGCCGGAGCGCGAAATGAAAGTGATGATTAAGATGATGGGCGTGTATCCGCCGGGTGCTATTGTTTTATTGTCCGATCAGCGGCTTGGTATTGTTATGTCCGTAAACAGCGACAGCCTGCTCTGCCCTAATGTACTGGTATATGACGCCGATGTGCCAAGACTGGAAGCGCCAATTCTGACATTAGAGCCGGATAAACTCAGCATCAGCAAAGTGATCAAAATTCAGGCATTACCGCAACATATTGCTGAATACCTCAACCCCAGGGCACAGGTCAGTTACCATATTCAGGGCAAAAACTGATGCTGCTTTACAGATAAGCATGACCGGTTTGCTCTAAATCAACCGTTGGAGGCCATGGATGGCCGTAATCGAGCCTCAGGGACGATTCATGGCGTGTTGAAGTGAGCAAACCGCGTCATGTAAGACAATAAACAGGCCACTGCCGAGCAGTGACGCAGGCCTTTTTATTACTTCAGATGTCGGTCAAAAAACTGCGTAATGCTTTTATGCAGATGGGTTTGTACCGGCTGGCCAAACATCGAGTGTTTGCTGCCCGGGTAGTTGAGCATATCAAACAGCAGGCCCTTATCTTGTAGCTGTTTATACAGCTTGGTACTGTGGGTAAACAACACATTGTCATCTGCCATGCCGTGATAAATCAGTAAGTCGCCTGTTAAACCATCGACATAGGGGAACACCGCACTGTCGGTATAGCCTTTAGCGTTTTGCTCAGGGTGGCCTAAATAACGCTCGGTGTAGTGGGTATCGTACAGCGCCCAATCGGTCACCGGCGCACCGGATACGCCAGCGGCAAAGTAATCAGCGGCTTTAAACATCGCCATTATCGCCATATAACCGCCATAGCTGTGGCCATAAATAGCAATTTTATCTGCCGCGACGTACGGCAAGCTGCGCAGATACTCTACACCACGGATTTGGTCATTTAACTCTACCTGACCCAATTTTAAGTAAATCGGATCTTCAAAGGCTTTGCCACGGTTATAAGAGCCGCGGTTATCCAGCTGAAATACCAGATAGCCTTGCTGCACTAAGTAATGCAGATACAAGTCGCGCGCACTCCAGCTGTTGGTTACACGCTGGGCATGCGGGCCACCATATACGCTGACAATTACCGGATATTTTTTATCCTGAGCCAAGTTTTTTGGCGCAAACAGCCGGTAATGCATAGTTTGGCCATCTTCTGCTTTAAGCGTGCCAAAACGCGGCGCAGTAAGTTCAGCGTGATACGGCATTAGCGCATGGCTGCTGTTCAGCTCGTTTTGTTCCAGCCAGGTAAGCACCTTACCATTCAAACCTCGCAGCGCCACTTTAGTAGGCGTACTGACATTAGAAAAGCTGTCGATAAAGCTGCTGCCATCTTTGGCCATTACCAGAGCATGGTCAGAGCCGGCTTCGGTTAAACGCTTAATATTGCCGTCTTTTAAACTGACCTGATACAAATGCCGCTCCAGCGGCGTGTCTTTGCGACCGGTGAAGTACACTATCCCCTGTTTTTCGTTTACTGCATCGAGCTCATCCACTACCCAGTTGCCACTGGTTAATTGGCGCAGTAGTTTGCCGTTAAAGTCAAAATGATACAGATGTTTGTAACCATCGCGCTCAGAAGCCCAGATAAAGCCTTGTTCGTTATCGAGAAAATGCAGATCGTCGTGCAGGTTTAGCCAGGTTTTACTACTTTCGCTAAGCAGTACTTTTTGCTGATTGTTGCTTAAATCGACCAACCGCAGCTCCAGTTGCTGCTGGTTACGGCTTTGCCACTGGTAACTTAAATAGCGGGCACTTTTTGTCCACTCTACCCGCGGTAAATAAATATCTTCGTCATCGCCGTGCGACAACCAGTTAACACTGCCGTCTTTCAACGTTACTACGCCCAGCTGAATCTTGGCATTCGCCGTGCCGGTATAAGGATAACGCTGATTAAACAGTTTTATTTCATCGGCATAAATCTCGTTGCGTACCACCTCTGCCACGCCGCTTTCGTCAGTGCGGGTAAAGGCAATTTTACTGTCATCCGGTGCCCACCAATAGCCGGTCATACGGCCCATTTCTTCCTGGGCCACAAATTCCGCCATGCCGTTTTTAATATCGCCGCCACCGTCTGTGGTCAGTTGGGTTTCTTTGCCGCTGGCAATCTCCAGCACAAACAGGTTTTGTGCGCGGATAAAAGCAACATAACGTCCGGTTGGCGAAATCGTCGCATCGGTTTCAAATTCGCTGGTATCGGTCAGCTTTTTTGCGGTTTTGCTGCTTAGTTGGTAGTAGTACAAATCGCCGTTTAACGGAAATAACAGCGCCTCACTGTTTTTCGACCAGCTGTAACTGATAATGCCGGAAGCAAATAACCGCATGCGCTCACGCCTGGCTTTCTCTTCATCAGATAAGGTTTCAGCGCCACTGATTAAACTGTCGGCATCGACCAACAGGCTGTGTTTGCCCTCTTTAATATGGTATTGCCATAAATCCAGCCGGTTGGCATCTTCTGCTTTGCCTTTAAGATACGTAACCCGACTGCCATCCGGCGCCATACTTAACGAGCGCGGTGTGGCGCCACTTAATGCCGGATCAGCAAATAAGCGTTCTAACTCCAGTTGCTTCGCCTCTGCCATACCGCTGCCTCCGAATAGTAAACACAATGTCAGTACAAAACGTGGTAATTTAACGTGCATTATTGTCCCTGCGACTTTGATTTAATTTTGCTTGCCGTTTGTATAATGCTTCAGGCTAAACTGCAAGAAAAAGCCGCTTGCGTTATGCTTAGCTGCGATAAAAAGAGGATTTAACAGATGAAACTGACCGAAGTTACCCATCCGCTGGTAAAGCATAAAATTGGTTTACTGCGCGCCGCTGATATCAGCACCAAGCAGTTTCGCCAACTGGCAGCCGAACTGGGTAGCCTGCTAACCTATGAAGCTACCAAAGATTTAGCGACAGAAACTGTGACTATCGATAGTTGGAGTGGCCCGGTTGAGATTGAGCAAATTCAGGGTAAAAAAGTTACCATAGTGCCGATACTACGCGCTGGCCTGGGAATGCTTGATGGCGTGCTCGAGCTTTTACCCAGTGCCCGCATCAGTGTAGTGGGCATTTACCGCAATGAGCAAACCCTGCAACCGGTGCCCTATTTTCAAAAACTGGCATCGGATCTGGACCAACGCCTGGCAATAGTAGTCGACCCTATGCTGGCTACTGGCGGATCGCTGATTGCCACCATTGACTTGCTAAAACAACACGGCGCCCTGCATATTAAAGCCCTGGTATTGGTAGCCGCGCCCGAAGGTATCGCAGCACTGCGCCAGGCTCATCCTGATGTCGAGCTGTACACAGCGGCCGTTGATCGTTGCCTGAATGAGCACGGTTATATACTGCCAGGCCTGGGTGATGCAGGTGATAAACTGTTTGGTACCAAATAGCAGATGGCTCTTGTCTGAGCTGGCAAAGCGTGGCACTTTAACGCCGTTTTGCCTTTGAAGGAGAGTGCATTGCAATTAGTTCCGTGGTCTTACCATACGTCACTGGGGTTTACCCTGAGAGGATATCGCAGCGAAGCCAGCGGAAAGCCGGTGCTGCATATGCTGCATGGCAATGGTTTTTGCAGCCGGATGTACCAACCTATGCTGCAGCTGTTAGCAGCAGATTATGACTTGTTTTTATCTGATGCCCAAGGCCATGGCGACAGCGATCACGGCGGCGATTTTGTTGGCTGGAATAAGAGCGCGGAACTGGCAGCAAAAGCCTGGCAGGCACACAAAACCTTGTATAAAGAGGTGCCGGTATACGGCGTCGGCCACAGCTTTGGCGGCATTTTAACCGCCCTGATCCATACCTGCAGCCCCAGTCCTTTTTCCGCCGCTATCTTGCTTGATCCGGTGCTGTTTACTCCTGGTATGCTAACAGTGATGGGCACCTTACAGGGTGTACGTTTATACCATAAAAACCCAATGGCCAAAGCCGCGCTGCGCCGGCGTCAGCACTGGCCGGACAGAAACAGCGCACTGAATTATCTTAACAATCGGGGAATGTTTACTAACTGGCATCCCGATGCCCTGGCCGCCTATATTGAGCATGCGCTAAAGCCGTCTGAGCATGGCCTGAGCTTAAAATGTTTACCGCAACGCGAAGCCGATATTTTTGCCTCTTATCCGGCTAAACTGTGGCAACAACTGGCACAGCCATGCCCGCCGGTACATGTGATTTATGGTGATAAAAGTTATGATTTTATCGGCAAATCACTGGGTAAATGGCAAAAACGTAATGCTGCTGTCAGTGTTGAGCAAGTCAGCGGCGGCCATTGCTTTATGCAAGAACATCCACAGTTAGCCGCACAGTATATTCAGCTTGCGGTTAGATCACTGAATTGTCAGTTGAAATAGCTGTTAATGCTCAGCCTGAATTCCGTTATAATAGCGAAAATATTAACCTGGGACCCCAGATGAAAAAGCGCTTATTAGTTACCGCACTACTGTTGTCTGCCTGTAGTCAGTTGCCGTCGGAGCGACCTGCAGACGCTACTCCTGTTGCCGTGAAACCACAGCCTGTCGTGGCATCAGAACCTGAAGAGATAGTAATAGAAAATTCCGATACTGCCGAGTCTGTCGCTACTGATTTTGAACATATTTTTGTCGATAGCGATATGACATTCAGCGGCACCCTGCCCTGTGCCGACTGCCCGGGTATCAGCTATCATATTAACCTGTACCGTGACGGCCGCTTTGAGGTGCGTCAGGAGTATCTGGAGCGTAATCAGGTGAATCTGGTTAAGGGGATCTGGTTACTGGAAAATCGCAGCCTGCATCTGGTGAATCAGCAACAAACTCTGCCCGCATTTCATTTTCTATCTAACCGGCAATTAACTATGCTGGATTTGAGCGGCAAGCCTATCAGTGCTAATCAACAGTATCAGTTGCAACGTGAAGCCGAATTTAAAAAGCTTGATACCCGTCAGGCCATGCTCGGCTTGTATATGCTAAGTAATAATCAGGCAACCTTTACCAGTTGCCGCAGTGGCGACAGTTTAAATGTGGCCAATACCCAGCATCATTTACCGGTAATGCGCCAGTATCAACAGGATGCGCGCTTTAACGGTAATGCCATTATTGCTACGTTAGTAGGCCGCAGAGGCCAGGACGATCAGGCTAATACGCTGTTTATTGATAAATTTGAGCAATTCTGGCCAGGAGCTACCTGCCCGGATCAGATCCAACCCGGCAAAATGCAGGGTATTGTCTGGCGTGCAGAGAAGCTGACAGATCGTTATGTACCGCAACAACTTAATGTCAGGGTAATTTTTGATCAAAATGACCGCTTATATGGTTTTGCCGGCTGCAATAACTTTAATGGTAACTACAAGCAGCGCTCTAATCAGCTAACCGTACAACCGCTGGTTAGCACCCGTAAGTTCTGCGCTGAAAGCAGTGAACTGGAGCAACAGTTTACCCGTTCCTTGCAATCTGCCGATCGCGCCGAAGTAAATGGCGATAAACTACAGCTGTTTAAAAACAACCAGCTTATTTTGCAGTTTAAGCCCGCGGTTAACTAATCGCGGCAATTAATCACTGAATATCAGACATAAAAAAAGCCACCTTACGGTGGCTTTTTTATTGCTGCGTAAATTACGCGGCTAAGGCTTGTTTCGCTTTGCTCACTAAAGCAGTAAAAGCTGCTTTATCGAATACGGCGATGTCAGCTAAAATCTTACGGTCGATTTCAACAGAGGCTTTTTTCAGGCCATCAATGAAACGGCTATAAGATAAACCATTCATACGTGACGCAGCGTTAATACGCGCGATCCACAGTTGACGGAACTGACGCTTACGTTGACGACGGTCACGGTAAGCATATTGGCCTGCTTTAATAACGGCCTGGAAAGCAACACGATAAACACGACTGCGGGCACCGTAGTAACCTTTGGCCTGGTTTAACACCTTCTTATGGCGCGCGCGCGCCGTTACACCACGTTTAACTCTTGGCATGTCAGACTCCTAATTAATTATGCGTATGGCATGCAACGGACTAAGCCCGCGATGTCTACTTTAGCGACTAAGGTTTTTGGACCTAACTGACGCTTACGCTTAGAGGTCTTCTTCGTCAGAATGTGGCGAAGGTGTGATTGCTTACGTTTAAAGCTACCAGAAGCGGTTTTTTTGAAACGCTTCGCAGCACCTTTATTGGTTTTCATCTTTGGCATAGTTAAAAACTCGCATTGTTAAGTTACAACGAATAATAAGGCGTTAACCCCACACCTTGCAGTGCGGGGTTACACTTGAAAGCACCTATTACTTCTTATTTGGGGCCAGCATCATGATCATCTGGCGACCTTCCACCCGTGAAGGGAAAGATTCGCACAAGGCAATGTCTGATAAATCTTCTTTAATCCGATTTAACATATCAATACCAATGTCAAGATGCGCCATTTCACGACCACGATAGCGCAGCGTTACTTTAGCTTTGTCACCCTCTTCAATGAAGCGACGCAGGTTGCGTAGTTTTACCTGGTAATCGCCTTCATCAGTTCCAGGCCGGAATTTTATTTCCTTAATCTGGATCTGTTTTTGCTTCTTCTTCTGCTCTTTAAGAGCTTTACTCTTTTCAAACAGGAACTTACCGTAGTCCATCAACTTACATACTGGCGGTTCGGCTGTCGGGCTAATTTCTACTAAATCATTGCCACTGTCTTCGGCTAATTTAATAGCGTCAGCAATACTTACTACACCCAGTTGCTCACCTTCAACACCAATTAACCGTACCTCTGGCAGGTTAATTTCTTCATTGATCCTGTTAGGACGGTTTGCAGGTAATGTTTTCTTTCCTACTTTAATAGTATGTTCCTCCGAAAATTATTCTTATCGCTTAACTTGGTTTAAACCCGGGTTTTAATTTCTGTTGTCAGCTTTTCTACAAAAGCTGCAACCGACATTTTACCCAAATCTTCACCCTTGCGCGTTCTCAGTGCAATATCACCGGCTTCCATTTCTTTATCACCAACGACAACAAGGTAAGGAATGCGCTTAAGCGTGTGCTCGCGAATTTTAAAGCCTATCTTCTCATTTCTCAAGTCACTTATGACTCTAATACCGTGAGATTTGAAAGTTTTTACTAAATTCTGAACATATTCGGCCTGATTATCGGTAATGTTCATCACTACCACCTGTGTTGGTGCCAACCAGGCAGGAAATAATCCGGCATATTCTTCAATCAGAATACCGATAAAACGTTCAATTGAACCCAAAATGGCGCGGTGGATCATTACTGGTGTTTGCTTTTCGCCACTTTCAGCCACAAAAGTGGCACCTAAACGGCCCGGTAAGGCAAAGTCTAACTGCACAGTACCGCACTGCCAGGCCCGACCTAAACAGTCGTGCAGGGTAAATTCAATTTTAGGGCCGTAAAAGGCGCCTTCGCCGGGTTGCAGGTCATAAGCAATGTCATTGGCTTTTAACGCTTCGGTTAAGCCCTGCTCGGCGCGGTCCCACATTTCGTCGGTACCGATACGCTGTGCCGGCCGGGTCGACAGTTTTACTGCGACGTTTTTAAAGCCAAAGGTGCTGTAGGTATCAAACACCATCTGGATACATTTGGTGACTTCAGCCTGCACCTGATCTTCCGTACAGAAGATGTGCGCATCGTCCTGGGTAAAGCCGCGCACCCGCATTAAACCGTGCAAGCCACCTGATGGCTCGTTACGGTGACAACAACCAAACTCGGCCATCCGTAGCGGTAAATCGCGGTAAGACTTTAAACCCTGGTTGAATATCTGCACATGGCCAGGGCAGTTCATCGGCTTGATGGCGTACTCGCGGTGCTCTGACTGGGTAGTAAACATATTATCGGCATACTTTTCCCAGTGGCCGGATTTTTCCCACAGTACGCGGTCCATCATTAACGGGCCTTTTACTTCGTCGTAGTCGTATTCGCCCAGCTTTTCACGCACAAAACTTTCCAGCTCACGGAAGATAGTCCAGCCGTCGTTGTGCCAGAACACCATGCCCGGTGCTTCTTCCTGCCAGTGGAATAAGCCCAGCGCCTTACCAATTTTACGGTGGTCGCGCTTTTCCGCTTCTTCCAACTGCAGCAAATAAGCCGCAAGTTGCTTTTTATCGGCCCAGGCGGTGCCGTACACGCGCTGTAGCATTTTGTTTTTCGAGTCGCCGCGCCAATAGGCACCGGCCACTTTCATAATTTTAAAGTGCTGGCAAAAACGCATATTCGGCACATGCGGGCCACGGCACATATCAATATATTCTTCGTGGTGGTATAAACCAGGCTGATCGTCTTTACTAACGTTTTGCTCAAGAATTTCCAGCTTGTAGCTCTCGCCACGCGCTTTAAAGGTGTCTACCGCTTCTTGCCAGCTGACCTTTTTCTTAATAACGTCGTATTCGGTTTTCGCCAATTGCTGCATGCGCTGTTCCAGCTTAGCTAAATCGTCGCTGCTAATCGGCTGGTCTAAATCAACGTCGTAGTAAAAGCCGTTATCAATTACCGGACCGATTGCCATTTTGACATTCGGCCACAGCTGCTTAATGGCATGGCCTAATAAGTGCGCGCAGGAGTGGCGGATAATTTCCAGGCCGTCCTGATCTTTACTGGTAATAATGCTTAAAGTTGAGTCTGTGGTGATAGGATCACTGGCATCAACCAACTGGCCATTCACCTTGCCGGCGATGGTGGCTTTGGCTAAGCCCGGGCCGATGTCTTTGGCAACATCCATAACTGAAACAGCATGATCAAAAGCGCGCTGGCTGCCATCTGGCAGAGTAATAACTGGCATGATAAATCCTTATACAGTGGTGGCCCAAACCAAGGGTCACTTGTTTAGTTTTGTTGGGAGAGGCTTTACCACCCTGCACAACCAGTTAATGACTTACACGAAAAGTCATAAGATTGTACCATTGGGGGAAAACGATAAAACAGCCGCTATAGTAGCAGTTGTCAGGATAAGCTTAAAGCGGCCAACTGGAACTAGTCTACAAATATTACCGGCTAAAATTAGCAAACTTGTCCTGTATGCGATGTTGTTGCTGGTTATAAATAACAAAATACTCATCATCCATATCACCAGCACCACTTTTCATGGAGTACGCTTTTTCAATGCTTTTGATGATATCAATAGCAGTTGCCGCGTCACCACTGCGCAGGCAAATCGCATGCTTAATCTCATCAGATACGTTTAATTGGTTAACAAACTCTGTGGGGGTAACACCAAACAAAATATCAACACCAGACAATACAGCCGTGAGAAAGAACTGATTTTGTTTTGCCTCGTCCGCATGCCATAACATCGCCAGCTGCTGTGCGGTGTAAGCTCTGGTTAACACCAAACCGGCAGCCGCGGGGCAGCAGCGATTTAATATTGAAAACATCAAGATCCATTTTCTGGCCAGGTCAAGTCCAAGCCGCATAGTCAGCTCTTTTACTGAGCTAACTTCGCGCGTCTTACGATATAAGGGGCTATTAGCAATACGTAACATGCCCATTACCAGAGCTGGTTCATCGGCAAGCTGTACTGATAACTTATTGATGTCAGGCTCGGCCTGAAATAGATTATTAATCAGCTCAGCTATTTTCAGGGCAGCCGGTGGTACTGTTTTGCCAGTTACCACCTCAGGTCGCGCTAGAAAATAACCTTGAAACAAGCTAAAACCCAAAGCTTTATATTGCTCCAGTTGCTCAGGAGTTTCTACCCGCTCTGCCAGCCAGGTTAACTTATACCCCCGTAAGCGATGCATCTGTGACTTAACTTCGGCAATGCTATGTTGCAGAATATCCACTTTGATAATGTCAGCCAGAGCTATAAGCGGTTCCCAGTCGGCAGTAAACTCAAAATCATCCAATGCAAATCTGAAGCCACGCAGTTTCAGAGCAGCAACACTGGCAACAAACGCCGCATCGGGCGTAATACGTTCAACCAGTTCAATGACGACTTTGTCAGCTTCAAGAGGTAAAAAGCTGCCAGACAACAGAAAGTCAGCACAAACATTAATAAAAACCGGTGCATTATATTGCTCGCTTTGGGCCGAGATACCACTGCACAAGTTGTAAATCAGCTCCGTGGTAGCAAGATTGTCACCCAGCTCCAGCGCGGTAACCCCATTGTCACTGCGATACAATAGTTCAACGGCTACCCTGTTATTATTTCTATCAAATATAGGCTGCGCTGCAAATAAGCTCTGAGTGTCCTGCCCAACACTGACGCCACTACTGCTTTGTTGCCTCATGAACTTCTCCACCTTAGGAATAACACAACAACAGGATATACACTGTTTAGCAAAGTCTCAGATAATATTACCTGTTGCTTAAGTATAGGGGATATAAGACTATCGTCCACTGTCCGCAATAGCACGACAGCACAACGTACACTTATATACTCGCAACATCAGCTATCGATCAGTGATTTTTCTGCTTTATCAGCCATACTTCATATTAAGCGTTTACGGAGGCAGCACATGTGGCAGGCAATTGCTGAACATATTAGTGGCGAATTAGATGCAGACTTTCATATTGAACAAAAAACGCAGTTAACAGGTGGCAGTATCAACCTTGCCTGGCATATCAGCGGCCAGGGGCAGCATTTTTTTGTCAAAATTAATCAGCGTGAGCAATTGGAACAATTTGAAACAGAAGCGCTTAGCTTACAAGCTTTGCAGCAAAGCCACAGTATTAGAGTGCCAAAGCTGATTTGCTCAGGCCAGACGTTGGATAAAGCCTTTCTGGTGCTTGAATATTTACCTCTGAGCGGACAAACCACAACCGGTTGGCATGATTTGGCCCGGCAACTGGCGCAACTGCATAAGCAACATGATCAGGCAATGTATGGTTTTGACTGGGACAATATGCTTGGCAGCACGCCACAACCGAATAAATGGCAGGCAAACTGGAGTAGTTTTTTCTCAGAGCAGCGGCTGGGCTGGATCTTACAGTTGCTACTGGAACAAGGCTTCGGCTTTGGCAATATTGACCAGTTAGTAGAGCAATGCCGCCAACGCCTGCATCATCACCAACCCGCCCCCAGTTTACTGCATGGCGATTTATGGCGCGGTAATGTTGGCTTTACCGGTGATAACGCGACAGTATTTGACCCGGCCTGCTATTTTGGTGACAGAGAAACAGATCTGGCTTATAGCACTTTGTTCGGCCGCTTCCCGGAAGATTTTTATCACAGCTACCAGCGACACTACCCGCTGGATGATGCTTACAGCGATCGTAAAGATCTTTATAATCTGTATCATATACTTAACCATGCTTATTTATTTCGTGGTGCATATCTGGTGCAGGCACAGGAGATGATTAAGCAGTTATTCCACTAAATTTATTGCAACTGGTTATTTTAAAGCCAAAGCAGTACCTGACTTTACGGAAAACTATTTATGCAAATAACCCAGCAACCTGTGGCACTGATCACCGGCAGTGCCAAACGGCTTGGCCGGAAAATGATCGAAACCCTGCACGCTGATGATTACCGGGTAATAATACATTGCAACCATTCACGCTCAGAGGCAGATTCTCTGGCACTACAGCTAAACAAACACCGCCCTGACAGTGCCGCTGTGCTGCAGGCAGACTTACTGGATGAAACCTGCTGGCCAGAGCTGGCAAGGCAAGCGGTGGCGTGCTTTGACCGGTTAGATGTGCTGGTAAACAACGC
This sequence comes from Rheinheimera hassiensis, assembly GCF_022436675.1. Lineage (GTDB taxonomy): Bacteria > Pseudomonadota > Gammaproteobacteria > Enterobacterales > Alteromonadaceae > Alishewanella > Alishewanella hassiensis. The sequence goes on from NZ_JAKUJZ010000003.1 coordinate 265,986, forward strand.
ATCAAGTTTTTACCCTACCCCGGTCGAAGACGCAAATACAGCGCAATGGCAGGATTTATTTGGCTCTAACGTTAAAGCACCGTATTTCTTAAGCCAGGCACTGGCGCCCGAGCTGGCGCGTAATAATGGTGCTATTGTTAATATGGTCGACATTCATGCAAGCAAACCTTTAGCAGGCCACAGTATTTACTGTATGGCAAAAGCTGCACTGTTAATGATGACAAAGTCACTGGCGCTTGAGCTCGCACCGGCGATAAGGGTAAACGGTATAGCGCCTGGTGCTATTTTATGGCCTGGGGAACAATCTATCGTGCTAAAAGAGCAAGATAAAGCAGCGATACTGGAACAAATTCCGTTGCAGCAACTGGGCACTGCAGCAGATATCGCCCAAACGCTGTTATTTCTGCTCAAAGCGCCTTATATCACTGGGCATATTATTACGGTTGACGGCGGACGCAGTTTAAGTGGGGCCAGTAAAGCCTGACCCTGAACAAACAAACCGCCCGGAGGAAGTTGCTATGAGCGTACTGCAAAAAACTGTCAGGTGCCCGTTTTGCGGCCACCCTATGCATTTAAGTGTTGAGGTGACTGACGAAGATCAGGAATACACTGAAGATTGCAGCAACTGCTGCAACCCTATCCATGTGCGGGTACATAAAGACGAGCTGCACCATTCAGTGCAGCTGTTTGTTGATGCAGACGATGAGCAGTATTACTAACCCAGCGTCGCACTAAAACGCTCTGCCATAATACGCTCTACTGTTTGTACTATGGTTTGCGTTTGCTGGTCCAGTTCGATATTCAGCATATCGCCCGGCCGCTTTTGCCCTAAAGTAGTAATGCTGAGCGTTTCGGGGATCAGATACAAACTAAAGCCATCAGCATAGGTTTCGCCCACAGTTAAACTGCAGCCCTCCACTGCGATAAAGCCTTTGCTGAGAATATAACGCATATATTCCGGCGCCAGTGTCAGGCGCATCGCACAGTTATTGATGCTTTTATCCACTGCCGTTATCGTCGCCGTGGTTTGAATATGGCCGGAAACAATATGGCCGCCCAGTTCACTGCCAAAGCTTAACGAACGTTCAAAGTTAACCGCATCGCCCACCTTTAAGCCGCCCAGGTTAGTTTTACTTAAGGTTTCGGCTATTACATCAAAACAAACCCAACCGGCGTTGCTATCAAAATCAGTTACCGTTAAACAAACGCCGTTGATAGCAATACTGGCACCACGGTTTAAGTTTTGCAGGTGTGCAGCGCCCGGCTGCAGGGTTAACTGACGAAATGCCGCTTTGTCGGCAACGGCTGTTAACTCAGCCTTAGTTTGAACTATTCCGGTAAACATAAGCCCTCATTTGTGCTACATTGCGCGCCATTATACGCTGCTGATACAACAAGCTTACTATGTTACCTTTTTCCCGCTTCGAAGCCAGAACCATACTAAAACTTTCCGGCCCCATAGTGCTGGCACAGCTGACACAAACGCTGATGTATTTTGTCGATACCGTCATGGCGGGTCGTTACAGCGCGGTTGATATGGCCGCGATAGCAGTGGCATCCGGTTTATGGTTTCCGGTGGTAATGACAATGCAGGGCCTGTTGCTTGCACTAACGCCAATAGTGGCGCAGTACTACGGCAGCAAACAAACCAAACCGGTCACTCACTTCACCGTGCAGGCAATGTATCTGGCCATGGCTCTGGCCGCCGCCATGTTTGTATTGATGCTGTATGTGAATGTGCCGATTGATCTGCTAAACATGGATGAAACGCTGCGGCAAAAATCGCTCGACTACTTATATTACGTTAGCTTTGGTTTATTTCCAGCTGCGGGTTACATGGTTGTGCGCAGTATGTTTGAAGGTATTGGTAATACCAAAGCCAGCATGTGGATCAGCTTTGTTGGTATTCTGGTGAATATTCCGGCCAACTATGTGTTTATTTACGGCAAGCTTGGCATGCCGGCGCTGGGCGGCGCTGGCTGTGGTATCGCTACGGCGCTGGTGTTTTTTGCTATGTTTATCGCCATTTTAATTTACGGCTGGTTTAGCCGCACCACCAGGCGGTACCGGCTACACCCCGAAAGTTATCGTATTAACGTCAAAGACATCTGGCAAATTGTCTGCATCGGCACGCCTATCGCCTTTTCCATTTTCTTTGAAGTCACCCTGTTTGCCTGTATCCCACTGGCGATAGTACACCTTGGCCCTATTATGGTTGCCGGGCATCAAATTGCACAAAATTACAGTGGTATAGTGTTTATGCTGCCGCTGTCGTTAGGCATGGCCACCACGATCCGTGTTGGCCATCTGGTAGGCCAGCAAAGCATTATGGAGCTGAAAAAAGCCGTATCGACGGCCATCATACTGGCGGTGCTGATGTCATTGGTTATTGCCAGCCTGACTTTTGTCCTGAAAAATAGTATTGCGGCACTGTATTCACCCGACCCTACCGTTATAGCGCTGGCGGCGTCGTTATTAATTCTGGCCTGCTTTTATCAGGTGTCAGACGCCATACAGGTGGTGTCAGCTTGCGCGCTGCGCGGTATGAAAGTAACCAAACCGGTATTTTTTATTACCTTTATTGCTTACTGGCCAATCGGTTTTGGCCTGGGTGCCGTACTGGGGTTAACCAACTGGCTGGTACCGGCAATGGGGGCCCATGGTTTCTGGATTGGTATTATTGTTGGTTTAAGTGTGGCCGCCATATTGTTGGCTATTATCTTAAAACGCACACTGCTTAAGTTAGAACAGCAAGCAGGTTAGAATATGAGGCCCGTTTAGACGATGAAGTTATGGCTGCTACCACTGCTGCTGATTAGCCTTATTGCCTGCTCAGACAATAACGGTACGAAAGCACTGCAAAACTACCAGCAACGTCTAAAAAGAGTGCTGGATATATCACAGAAAGATACCGCACTACCCGACGCTGCGCCCCTGGCAGCACAACGTGATTTAAAACAACCGCTGCCGGATTTACGGCTTGATCTTACCGATGCCTATGCTACACGTCGCTGCAGCCTGGATACCTTAATTGGTGAACGTAATAGCAGTCTGGGCAAAGTATACAGTGCCAGCAAACAGCTAAGTTATGAGCTACGTTTTTTAAGCCAATTGCAACGCTGTCTGGAGCAAAGCTGGGACGACACAACACTGCTAAACCAATTACAGCAGGTGTATCAGCAAAAACAGCTCAGCATTGATATTGCCTTTAATAATATGCTGTTAACCGATGATACGCTGCGCAAAGAACTGCTGGGTAAACGCGAAGCTCTGCCGCTAAAAGCAGCGCCCGGTTTTAGCGAAACCTGGCAAGCTTTAACCGAACTTAACCAGCTGCAGCAGTTTATAGCGCAGCAAAACTGGCAGGCTGCCAGTCAGATTGATATTGAACAACAACTGCAGCTGCTGTATCGCTATAACTTTATTGGCCGGCTGCAATACAGCTTACGTACCGCCAGCCATCAGTTGGCACAGCTTAACCAACTCACCGAAGCCGTTGCGCCAACAGCGCTGTGCCCGCAGCAACGCGACAGCGAGCAGCTACAGATACTTGCTAATATATTTAGCAAATATTTTGTCACTGAAGTACAGCTGTACACCAGCGAGCTAAGCCGCTATCAGCAGCAGTTGTGGCCTTTATTGCAACAGCTGTATCACGATACCGAGCTTAACACCCCGCTCACATTACGCTTTGAAACAACCTATCTGGATATGCGCACCAAGCTAAGCAGTCATGTAAAGTGGTGGCAAGCACTGAACCGCCAATGCCCACTTAACTTAACCGCACAGCAGTAAAGCGCTAATACAAAAGAAATACAGGTATTGCCACAAATGTCAGAGCAGCAATACCTAATTTTTATTTGCTATTTAGCAGTGCATAGTCGAAATCTGGCCAATAACGCTGCAAAATGGCCCGGCTATTTTTAAACGGCAACTCTTCTGCCGTAAGCACCCTGCCATACTTACGCCCGGTAAAATCCAATGGTTTGCCCTGCAAATCAACAGAACCATATTCACGCCAACCGGCATTGACTCCCGGCATAACGGGGTTAGCCAGTGGTTCGTGGTTTACAGGCCCAGCCCAACCTTGTGCACCAATGTGGTTGTCCAGTTGATTATTTAGCATCAGTACGTTGTCCACATACATTTCACGACCGGCACTTCTGGCAATAAAGGTACTGCCAGGGCGGATGCGGTTTCCAGTTGGCCCTGCGGCACTGGTAAAACGGTTATTAATAAAAATAAAACCAGGAGCATCCTCACTGATGGTGCGGGCCTGCAGTATATAGCTGCCTTCTGCGTACTCTGAGCCAGGGTTTTTAACAGAATTGCCAACAGAGCGGATTTCGTTCTGCTCAAACAGGCTTAGGTAGTTTTGTCCCCAAATAAAGTCTACATTGCCGGCAATAAGGCAGCGGTAAAAATACGACAAACCTTTTAACATCAACGTATCTTGCTCGCTGACAAACACGCTGTCGGTCACAATCAGCTTACCATTGCTGTTAAAATACAATGTCTCTGCCTGATTACGCACACCTTCGCGCCGTTGGTGCAGGTTTTTAATACTCAGTTGCTTAAGTACTAACTGTGCCACATCTTCAACCATAAATACGCTGCGCCCACCGGCACTATGCCCGGCCACAATATTAAACCCAAGGCCCAGCCCGCTATTTAGTGAGTCGTAATTAGTAAATTCAATGTGTGACTGCGAAGCACCTGCACCTTCGATGGTTAGGTTTTTAACCCCGTATAGATACAAAGGCTCATGATACACCCCCGCGGCGAGTTTAATTTTTTCTACCTTGTCGCCATCAGCCGCACTCATAACAAAATCCAATGCGCCCTGCAAAGTATTAAAGTCGGCTGAACCATCAGCCGCTACGTGCATTACGGCGTTGGCCGCCGGTGCCGGCTTTACCGAAAAGCGCCAGTCGGCATCGGCTCCTACCCCCAAAAACGGCGCCGTATCGTTATGATAACTAACTAAACCGGCCGACACCCGCACCTGATACTGTTTACCCGGTTCCAGCTTGCCACTGTGTGGTTTGATCAGCAGTGTATTGCCGCTGCTCCAAATCAGGCGGCGGTTTAAAGAACGGTATTTATTGTCGCGCAGGCTGCCAAAAGCATCTATTTCCGGCCCGGCCTTAATTTCATCTACCAGCGCGGTAGGCTTGCCATTTTCTAGCTGATAAATCCTCACGGCGCCGTTATCGGCCAGATTAATATCCTGCTCAAATGTCAGCCGTAATAAAGTATCGGCCGACACGCGGCTGTTACGCGGCGGATAGGCAGAATCAAGTAGAGTTGCAGCGGTTTTAGCCGGAAACTGCAACGCCGGCAGCACCCTGATATGCAGTTGTTTAAAAATATGCGGCTGACTTTTACTTTGCAGTAGCACACTGCCCTGCCCTGGCTGCAAATACTGCAGGATAAAACTGCCATTCTGTGGTAACAGCTTTACGACGCTGGGGCTGAGGTTTTTTAGTACTATATCCTGCGCTGCACCGCCAGATACCTGCCATTGGACAGGCTGGCTTTGCTCATGCTGATAACCAACCAAGGGCTGATTTTCATGTTGCTGTAAATCGATATGTGGTGTGGTTAGCTCACCGTTGCCCACCTGCAGATAATCCAGTTCAAAAGATCGGTTGTAGCTCCAGATACCAGGCTGCTGCAAGCGCGTATCGCCAATGCTGTCATCGCTGAGCAGTAACTCACTGTTCAAATAAACCTTTAGCATGCCACCGCGCCGCTCCAGCCGCAGCAAATACCATTGCCCATCTACATCATCCTGAGCCCCCAGCACAATGGGTAACGCCTTTTCAGCTAATACCTGTACCTTGTTGTCCTGCACAATGCCAAGCTCAAGTTTTGATGTATAAACACTGCTACCCACTTTTAAACCTGCGGCATAATAGCGATCGCTGTTGCTGTCTTTTAGCGTCAGGTAAAGCGTTTCTCTGTCAGTGGTGCTATTGGCATAAGGGCGCAGCAGAACTTCATAGAAAAAGTCATTCATGTCAACGTTATGCAGTGCTTTGGCATCCACCTGAAGCAAATGCCCACCAATACGCCCGGCCTTAAATTGTAAACTGTGCCGCTGCGAATGCACGGTCAGCTTTCCGTTTGGCTGCCCGGCCGGAGCGTCAGTTGCGCTGAAAAATGTCAGGCCGGTGGCTAGTTGCTCAAATGACTGGCAATAACCAGTGCTGCCCTGCTGACATTTATAGTCAGGATATTTATAGTCAGAATAGTGCTGCAGATTTTGTGGTTGCTCTGCACCAACAACAAAGCTACAGCACTGCGCCAGGAAAAAAAATACTAGCAATAGCCTATGTCGCGGTAATACATTTAAGCGAGACGGTTGCTCAGCCATTGAACCTCCATTTAATAACAATAAGATTTGTTATGATTTTTCTAACATTAAAAGTGAACAGAGCTACCTTTGCAGCTCTGTTTAATTTCACTGCCTTAACAACAGGGGTAGCCTTAAAATGTGTAACGTGCTCCGAAGAAGAAATTGCGGCCGGTGTGGTTGTACTCGCGGGTTAAATCCATTGTGCCATCACCGTTACCATAAATACGCTCGTGCTCATCGGTCAGGTTGATCACTTCAAACGTCAATGTTAGATTTTCAGTAACGTTATAAAATGATGAGAAATCAATGTGCGTTGGGCCATATTTCATTTCTGCTAAATGGCCGTTGCCGCCAGGCACACTGAGTATATAGTCGTCACGCATATTTGCTGACAGCCGCAAACCAAACGCATCCTGCTCGTAATAAACGGTAAAGTTATACGAGTTTTCCGATAAGCCGGTCATATCTTCAGCAGTTACCCGGGTGTAATTGGTTACAACACCCAAGTTTGACAACCAACCGGGTAAAAAGCTAAACGGCTGCTGATACACCAGCTCATAGCCCTTAATGACAAAGCCGTCATCAGTGTTCACCGGAATATAATGGGTGTAAGGTACAGTTTGTGGGTCAGAATTATAAGTAGGGCTATACCGCGGATCAGCATAAATAGCGTCGTAGTAGGCCGGGTCTATCAGCTTTTCTACTATATCTGTTGTCAGCGACGACACCACATCTTTGCGAAACACAGTCGCGGATAACAGAGCTTCTTCGGCGAAGTACCATTCAACACCTAAATCAAGATCATTTGATTTGTAGGGGGCTAAATCCGGGTTGCCCATACTCACCGTGCGGGTTTCATAGGTAAAATTTGGATTAGCAATATTCAGCGAGTTTAAGCCAGCCCGCGTCATAGTGCGTGCGGCTGCAAAACGCACCAGCACATCGTCGGTAACTTCCAGCGCCAGATTCATTGACGGCAGAAAGTTGCTGTAATCATTTTTAACTTCTACTTCACTACCGTTCAAATAGCCGGTTGATGTTGTATCTGTTCTCACATAGCGTGCACCAAAATTAGTACGCAGTACCATTTGCGCAATATCAAAGCTAGCAGTAGCTTCGCCATAAGCAGCATAGGTTTTTTCGCCAACTATCCAGGCTGCACCTAGGTTGTCGGTATATTGATGGCTTAACAGATCGCGGTTAGCCGCGCCAAACTCCACGACAGGAAATGGCAGCAGATCACCGTCCAGTCCCTTGCCAAAATCTGAATAGGGGAAGTCTTCAAAGTAGCCCACTGCAGAAACAGGGGTAAAATAATCACCATTGCCGCTGCGATATTCAACACTGCGATCGTTGTAAGCCACGCCGGTTTTAAGCTGAAATGCGGCAAATTCGTAAGTTAAATCAAGACGTGATGTCAGGTTCTCCCGGTTAACATCATGCGAGGTAATAGACGCAGGCCTGATTTCATAGTTCGCTGGGTCATAGTAGTTATAGCCTGAGCCAAAAGATACCGTCGGCACATTAGCATTGGCAGAGAAATCAAAGGAGTATATGTGCGGTACCGACACACTGTAGAGGCGATTCTCCTCCCGGTGGGCATCCGACGTTGCCGATCCCACCATTGCGTCTACCGTCATATTGTCGGTTAAACGGAATTTACCGGATAGAACAAACTGACTAAAATTAGTGTCAGAGTCTTGCTGCCGGCTTTCAATCCAGGATTCAACATTGTCAAAGCTACCGGCAATAACTTGCTTGCCGTCCGGCGATATGGTCAACGCCAGTGGTGTAATGCTACCTGGCGTTAAAAACCATTCCATTGAGTTATAGCTGGTGCGTTGGTTCTCCAGTTTCGAGTGCAGCGCATCAAATGTAATAAGCACATCACTGGATGGCCGGTACTGCAGTGCAGCTGTCATACCAACCCGCTTTTGTTCATTGCCAAAAAAGTCGGCTCTGGGCAAGCGTGGTAACCATAAACAGTTAATTGCCGCCACTGAATTGTCTCCAATCTGACAATCACTTACCGCAGGGGTACCAGTGATCTCAGGTGTGGCAGATGCCGGAAAAGGCTGGTTAGCTAACTGAGGTGTAGTCCACCTTACCGTTCCAAAACCTTCCTGGCGCACTGTGCGCTCTGATGCCGCCACGGAAAACAGTGCACCCAACGTGTTATCTGCAAAGGTATTACTTAGCATTAATGCCACCCGGGGATCATGCTCGCTGCTCAGAGAGTTATAGCCATCCTGCACAGACACCAGCGCTTTAAAACCATCGTAATCGAATGGTTTTGCAGAGTATAAGTCAACAGTACCGGCCATACCGCCTTCTTCAATTGAAGCCCGGCTGGTTTTTTGAATATCAACGCGGTTAAATAATTCCGAAGCAAAAATATTGAAATCGAACGAGCGGCCGCTGTTAATACCACCACCGGAATCTAAACCATCGGTACTGGCGGGTACTTCCATGCCATTTAATGTAGCCCGGGTAAAAGACGGGCCTAAACCACGCAGCGTAATTTGCCGCCCTTCACCGCCTTCGCGCGAAATAGCCACCCCCGGCACACGCTGAATAGCCTCTGCAATATTCAAATCTGGAAACTTGCCCATGTCTTCGGCCAAAATAGATTCTCTGGCGTTAACAGCATTACGTTTTTCGTCCAGCGCCTCATAAAGCGCCCCCCGAAACCCGCTTACCTGAATAACCTCAATGTCAGTACTTTCTGCGTCAGCTGTGTCAACGGCTTGCTGCGCCATAACAGGCAAAGCAGCAAAGGTACCCGCCGCTAACATACAGACAACAATTTTTTTTAACCGCAAGTGTTTTACACTCATTACATCACCCCCTGTTAATTTTTATCTTGGGCACTTCCCCAAAATGCCACCGGTGGCAAAGGCAAGATAGATTACCGCCACCGGTGGCAAAGTTATAGACTAACTAAATTATCAGGTCAACATTTAAACAAATAGCCGGCTAACTATTTTTTAGTTTATAGCTTTGCTGATACAGCTGGCACCATTTTACGCTTTGAGCCAGGTTATCTTGACATGCCCCCCCCCCCCCTACTAAGCCGCAAAGTAATGGCAAGCACTTAACAGCCAATGCCCGGTTAAACTTACCGCCCAGCAGTAAGCCGCTAATACGGTGAAAAATACACCAAACACACTGCCTTAGCAGAAAAACACTTGCCATTGCCCCAACAGCGCAATAACATAGCCGCCGTTGTCTGCCAAGCTACGCGCTGGCTTACAACAAAAAGTGTGCGTCCTTAGCTCAGCTGGTTAGAGCACTACCTTGACATGGTAGGGGTCGGTGGTTCGAGTCCACTAGGACGCACCAACAAATTCAAACAAAAAACGCCCCTCTTTGAGGGGCGTTTTTTGTTATTTATTACATAACCTGCGCCAGGGCCCAGCGTAACAGGCGGGCATATATCCTTTGCCGCAGCCCCTTGGGCTGTGCCAGCCCCATACGGGATAACGCTTCAGGTGCATCAGGGCCGCCGCACAGCAACGCGCCCAGCGCTTGTAATTTTAAGTGTTTCAATCGTCGCAGGCGCTGCAACGCCGCCACCAGCTGTTGTTCCAGCTCAGTAAAATCACTGCCAAAAGGGTAACGGGGTAAGTTGCCTGTCAATCGAAGCGTATTTAAACGGGCCCCAAGGCTTGCAGGGGTATTTGCAGCAGCAGCGGGAATAGTCCAGTTCGCATCCAGTTTACCGGCGGCCACTGCTTTAGTTCTTAGTTTTTGTTGGAAGCGGCCATCACTGATACAAATCAGGGCTTTTATACACTCTTCGTCTGTCGCGCCACGTAAATCCGCAATACCGTATTCGGTAACAACAATATCCCGCAGATGGCGCGGAATAGTGCAATGCGGATATTCCCAGACAATACCGGATGTTAGCTTGCCACCACTTTCGCGGGTACTACGCAGCAGCAGGATCGAGCGACCACCCCGCATGGCATGCGCCATGGCCACAAAGTTGTATTGCCCCCCTACACCGGAGACCAGCTGATGGTCTTTCAGGCCATCAGACGTTGCCGCGCCGGTTAAACTTACCATCATGCAGGTATTGATAAAGCGGGCTTTTTGCCGCTGTAATTTCTCCAACGTTGGGTTGCCACCATATAACTGGTTGATCCGGCCAACCGAGCTCATCCTGAAACGGGGCCACTGCGCTTCAGTCAACTGACGTAACCAGCGATAAAAATCTTCAGAGCCGAGAAAAAATGCCGCGTCTAATAAAGCACCTTTGCCCTGGGCACCGGCGTGTTCAGCAATACGCCCGGCATTGGCCAGGCTCTGCAAGCGCTCGTCGTCGAATACTTCGCGCTTGAGGATCCCGGCTTCATGCAAATGCATAAAGCCATCGAGAAACATTTCACTGGCGCCATACAGCCCGGTGTCAAAGCTGTCATGGCCACCGATAGCATTAACTAGCGCCTGGCCGGGCAACGCCTGGTTAAAATAGCCGCGATAGGCTTCGTTGTTCTGCTGGCGCTGGATCAAACTGTACACCAGAGCATCGCTGAGTGAGCCAATACCAATTTGCAGCGTACCTCCGTCGGCCACCAGCGCGCTGGCGTTCATTCCGACACAGTAATCCTGGGTAGTAACAGGGCTACGGGGCAGCGCAAACAGCGGTTGCTGCGGATCATCGTTGATGATTTGGTGAAAAAAATCCTCGCCAACCAGCGCATCGCCGGCCATAAACGGTAAGTCCGGGTGCACCTGTGCCAATATCAGGCACTTTCTGTCAGGACGATGGCGCAGTTCTTCTGCCAGATCCAAGGTAACATCCGGGTTGCTGCTCAAACTGTACTGCCAGCCTGACTCTGTCGCCCGCCTGGCGACCAGTTGCAAAATCAGATTAACCCCACGGTCGGCCAGATCCCTCGCTACATGGGTGTAGTTACTGGAAACATAGTGGCGCTGAGCATCAGCATTACCCAGCATGCTGCCCGACTGAAAATAAAATTCGGTAACGGTAATATTGGCCGGTAGCTGTTGTGAAGCCAGCGCATCTGCATAGGCCAGCCGTGGATAGTCTTCACCAAAATGTCGTTTAACGAAGGGCTGTAAAAAGCGCTGTTCCAGTTCACTGCCGGCTTTAGGCGGATTAAGTGACAGCGCAGTGAAGATATCCAGCCGGATACTGTTGTCCTGACAGGCCCTATGGTAAAACGCATTGATTAAACGGTTAGGTTTACCCAGGCCCAGTGGCAGGCCAAGAACCACATGATTGCCAATTTGAGCTAAAACCTGATCAACGATATCAGCATAATCATTATTGCTCATTGCTTTAACCCCATCTTCGTATTCTGTACCACAGCATTACTGCACTGTACTACATTGATCAAAAGATTGATTGACCAAACATTGCGTTGCGCCAAAGATTGGGTTAGCCCAAAGCGCCAATAACCAGACACTACCAAACATTAGCAGACAATATTCCCCCCTAGGGGTGCTGTTGATTATTCCCTTGCGTATCGCCTTGTTTATCAAGTGGAATACGATTAATAACGTCGTCATATTGGGTTAAATCGAGAAAGGCGATAACTTCAGTTGCGCGCAGATCCTGCATGCGGAAAATCCAGACAAAACTGTTGTTATAAGGCGCCCCGTCAGCGGCAACCCCTGCGCCATCCCAGTAAACCACAACGTCATTACCATCCGCCCAGATGTCGTTCACTGTTGGCTTAACAAACGAAGAAAGACGTGCTGCAAATGGTGCTACTGCCTGCTTAATAAATACATCGCGGCCCCGGTAAGTACCCGCGGCTGGGCTCGTGCCCTTGATAGTCCAAACCACATCGGGTGACAGCACATCCTGAAAAAATGTCCCGCCACCTTCAGCCCAGTGTTGAAATGCTTGCGCAATAAATTGCCTGTTTCGCTCGGTTATTGCAGCATCAGGCTTAGCTAATGCAAAATCACTGGTTATCAGGGCTAAAACCAACGCCACCGTGGTAATAAAGCGTCTTGGCATTTTCATATCGGTTCTCCTGTTGTTGAATTTCTCTGCTGTTTCTCAATATGTTTTGTGCAAAACACACTTTGGCTCAACGAGAATGGAGAGCGATAGCATAAAAGTCTTAAGTTATTGCATGATTATCTGAGCCGGGCACCTGATTAAGCCCAAACCTATACCTATGTATATCAATTGCATATGGCCGGAAACAAGCTTAGAGGATAAGCTAAGTAAAACACAGTAAATGGAGACAGTGTATGCGATGGGGACAAACAGTAGTTGGTTTGGCAGTGCTCGTAGCAACGGCCTGGGGTTGCCTGGCATTGTGGTTTCAACAACCCTATCAGCTTAGCCTTCTGAATTTGGTGGTACTGGCCGTGTGGGGCCTGCTGGGTGCGATTTCTGCTTTCACGCTTTTTTGGCGTTATCAAGCGCGCTACCGCCGCACTTTACTTGGCGCTTATATGCTGTCGGCGGCGCTGTTACTGGTTTGGTGGCATAACATTACCCCTTCGCACAACCGGGATTGGGCCGATGATGTTGCTTATCTGCTTGAATCTGAAATACAAGGTAACGAGGTCACGTTACACAATGTACGTAATTTCGAATGGCGTACTGAAACTGATTACACAGCGAACTGGGAAACCCGCAGCTACAACTTAAACCAGCTGGTTTCTGCCGATTTGGTTCTGTCCTACTGGATGGGTCCGCATGTTGCGCATACGCTAGTCTCATTTGGTTTTGCCGACGGCCAGCAACTTGTATTTTCGCTGGAGATACGTAAAGAACGCCATGAGTCTTTTTCTGCTATCGGTGGTTTTTTTCGCCAGTTTGAGCAAGTGCTCATTGCCGCAGACGAACGTGACCTGATCCGCACCCGCAGTAATGCCCGGGGCGAAGATGTTTATTTGTATCGCCTTGTCATCCCTCCTGAGCAACTACGCACGCTGTTTCTGGGTTATCTGGAAGCCGGCGAAGGGCTGCGCACCAAACCTGACTTCTACCATACTTTAACCAGCAACTGCACAACAATAGTGTTTGATTTAGCCCGCCACATAGCACCGGGGATCCCCCTGGACTACCGGCTGGTATTATCAGGCCACTTTGCCGAGTATGCGTATGATTTGGGTGCACTGGTACCGGAGCATAGCTATACGCAATTACAGCAACTGGGGCATATCAATACCCGCGCTAAAAGCAGCGATAACAATGATAAACACGACTTTTCCCGACTTATCCGCCTGGGTGTCCCAGGAGCGTCTGTTAACAACATTCCGTGAGTTCAGATTGAAGTTTTGCTTGAAAAAATGCAGTACGTTCAACCACGTTAACCAGCTTTGTCGCCTGACAAGCTGAGCTTTAGCTGCCTGCTGTAGGTTCTGCTGACTTTCAGCGATTTACTGTTCACTAACGTCAGGTTGTACTCTGAATTGATTAACGGTTCGAGCCTGGCGACATGTTGCAGGTTAACAATGGTTGATTTGTGAATACGCAAAAAGCCATCAGGCAACACGTCGTTGATCAGGCTTTTTAATCTGGCCCGCATCACAAAGGTATCATCCCGGGTGTGCACACACATATAGTCGCCGGCGGCATCTATCCATAAAATATCGGCATAGGGGATCAATTGTGCCGGGTGGTGCCCGTCCTGAATCACCAGCTTTTCCTGTTCAATGCGATATGCGCTGCCAGGCTCAGTTTGACGGGCGGTGTCACCATTTAGCAAAATGTCGCGTACTTCCAACATATGCTGTTTGTTGGCCGGGCTATCCAGCCTGGATGACACCCGGGCAATGGCTTCTGCCAAACGCTCTTTTTTTACCGGTTTAAGTAAATAATCCAGCGCCCGTACTTCAAACGCCTTAACGGCATATTGATGAAAAGCCGTAACAAAAATAATCGCCGGGCACGATTCCGGCTGCAGCTGTTTAATCAGCTCAAAGCCTGACTTACCGGGCATTTCAATATCGAGGAAAATTAAATCCGGCGCAGTTGCACTGATTAATGTCATGGCTTCGTCAACACTGCGCGCATGTCCAACGATGCTGATCTGCGAAAATGCCGCCAGCCGAATGGCCAGCCCTTCAATAGCACTGTATTCGTCATCTACCAGCAAGGTTTTCAGCTGCTTCATATAGTGTTCTCTGACAATTCCAGCGGGATTGAAATGTTGATCCAGGCACCACCCTTTTCATCATTGCCCAGCTTAAAACAACTGGCCTGCGGATACATCAGCTGTAGTCTGTCCTGACAGTTTTTCATGCCAATGCCACGCGAGGCCGGCTCTGGCAGATTAAAACCAGTACCGCTATCACTAACACAAATATGTAACCGGCCGTCGTCACAGCTAAAATTAACGGCAATAGCAATATTATTCTTGTTGCCAATACCGTGTTTCAAGGCATTTTCAACCAGCGGCTGCAACAATAGCGATGGCATCAGCGCAGAATTACAGCCTTTGTCTGCACTGATCTGTACATTAAGTTCACTTTGAAAGCGGCACTGCTCAATATCAATATAGGTTTGCAACAGCGTTATTTCTTCTTGTACCGTGATTTTTTCCAGCGGATCGGTATATAAGCTGTAACGCAAAAAATCACAGAGTTTTTCCAGCATAGTTATCGCATTGGCATTGTGCTGCTTCAAAATCAGGGTACAGATAGCATTGATACTGTTAAACATAAAATGCGGGTTCAGCTGGTAGCGCAACATTTTAAGCTGCGACTCTTTTGCCAGATGCAGCGCTTCAGCCGCTTTATGCTTTTGCTCGGCATTATCCAGATAGATTTTTATACCATAGTAACCGGCGGTCCAGGTTGCCAGCATGGTTAACGACGCCGATGTCCAGGTGCCAAAGTCGAACCAGGTCATCTGCTGCCACCAACTGCCATAAAACCACTGCAAGCTATGCCATTTAAACTGGGTCCACAGCAGTGACGCTGCCAGTAAACAGATAATATGCAAGCAAACGCTTACCCCGACCGGTTCCTGCCTGAACCAGGCATATAGCCGCTTTAGCAGCAGAGTAATAAAAAAACCGCAGCAGGTATCCAATAGCAAATGCGGCAGATGAATGCTCCACGGCTCCTGGCCGGGCATTTTAATCATCAGTTCGGTAAGCACAGCGTAGGCTACCCAACCACAATATTGGCATAACCAGAACAGCTGTGTTTTTGATTCTAACTTTATCAAGTTACTTTCACTTCACTATCACTTCACTGCCTTAGGCTTAGCGCTAAATATTGTGCCGGGCCTGTTATTACCCGGCACGATATCACTGTATTTACTGCGCGCAGTCAAGTACCTGTGTGGTTTGCGCCACACTATTCACCAGCGCTATATCCGCCAGCGCCACGCTAAACGGCTGTTTTGTGCTTAGCCGCATGGCATCTTCTGCTACTTGTGGTGCCCCGGCACCTTCGCAATGCAGCGCCAGTGCGATAGTATGCCATTGACCGCGCTCAAGACCAGTTAAAAGCGGCAGCAGCGATTCTGAGCGCAGGCATGAGGACTGCTGACACATCAGCTCTATGCTGACATCTGCAGAGGGTGTTTGATCAAGCCGGATACTCATCTGCATAAATTTACTGTCACCAAGCACCGTTAATGGCTGCGCCGCGGTGTATCTCAGGCTGACTGTGGCGCTTGCACTTGCATTGGCATTGCCACCCTCAGTTTGCCAGACAAACTTACGGCCATCTTCCTGATAAGCCAAATTAACTGACTGCATTGATAAACTTTTACCATCGCCACTCACTGCAGCAGACGCATTAACCGTTTTTTGCCCTGTTGTACTGTCTGATAATGCCCAGCTCAGGCCATCGGCCAGATTTCTGACAAACAGCGGCAGCTGCTCGCCACGGTTTTGTTTTGCCGCTGCGCGGGTAACTTCTGAAAATTGCGCCAGCCTGGTGTTGTCGGCATAGGTAAGGCCGTAGCCATAAGCAAACAACGGTTCATACTGCGCATCTTTGATATTAAGCAGGTACTGATCATCATACTTCGGCCAGGAGAAACTGAGCTTACCGCTAAAGTCATGCTGTATATTGCCCTTGCTGTCGGTCAACAACACATCAGCAATACCCTGCCCTTCAGAGCCCGGTAACCAGGCTGCCACAAAGGCCTCAGAGGCATTAAGCTCTTTATTTACCCACAACGGCCGGCCGCTTAAAAACACCGTTACCACAGGAATATTCTGCTGCTTTAAGCGTTGCAGCAGCGCTAAATCGCGTTTGTTGCCATGCTGATATTCCAGTAGCTGAATATCGCCAAACCACTCGGCATAGGGCTCTTCGCCAATAACCACTATGGCAATATCGGGCTTGCTGCTGTATTGCCCCTCTTTACTCAGTTCTACCGTACCGCCGGCGGCTTCAATTTGCTGGCGTAAGCCGGCGTAAACTGATGTGGCATTGGGAAAATCAGCATTGGTGTTATCAGTACCCTGCCAGGACACGCTCCAGCCACCGGCCTGTTTGGCAATATTGTCGGCGCCGTCACCGGCAATCAGTACCCGGCTTTTTGGCGAAATGGGCAGAATGTTGTCGTTGTTCTTCAGCAGCACCAGCGATTTTCTTACCGCTTCTCTGGCCAACTCACGGTGTTCCGGCGCATTAAACCACTCTGGCTTTAACGATTCCGGCCGCGTTGAGGGTTTACCACGCTTAAATACGCCCCAACGTATTTTGGCGCGCAAAAACCGCCGTACCGCATCATCCAGCCTTGTTGTTGCAATAACACCGTCTTTTACCTGCTGTACGGTATTGTGGTAAAAGGCTTCAAAGTGCTCCGGCACCATCATTACGTCTACGCCGGCATTAAAGGCCGCGGCGCATTGTTCTAAATCGCAGCCATCAACAAATTTATGCGCGTTCCAGTCACTGATGACAAAGCCATCAAAGCCCATTTGCTGTTTCAATACTTTGGTCAGCAGGTAGTGATCACCATGCACCCGCTTGCCGTTCCAGCTGTTAAAGGATGCCATCACCGACTGCACCCCGCTACTTATCGCCGTGTAGTAACCGGCAGCATGAATATCACGCAGGCTTTGCTCATCGGCCAGCGTATCGCCACGGTCAAGGCCGTTTTCGGTGCCACCATCGCCGATAAAGTGCTTGGCGGTAGCAATACGGTGGTAAAAGCTTAAAAAATCATCGCCAATATCGCCTTGCACCCCGGTTACCATCGGCCCGGCATAGGCCGCGACGACTTCAGGATCTTCAGCGTAACTTTCATAGGTGCGGCCCCAGCGATCATCTCTTACCACTGCAACGGTAGGGGCAAACATCCACTCAATACCGGTTGCCGCCACTTCTTTGGCTGTAGCCCGGCCAATGCGGTGAATTAAATCAGCATCTCTGGCGGCTCCCAGGCCAATATTGTGCGGAAACAGCGTAGCGCCAAACACATTGCTGTGGCCATGCATAGCATCGGTGCCCCAGATGGTTGGAATGCTGCTGCCATCTTCGCTGCTGTCGAGCGAGGCGGCATACATTTCATCGGCATACTTTAGCCAGGTTTTGGCATCGGCCTGCTTTTGGCCATAGGGTGCAGTGTTACCACCATTAAGATAAGAGCCAAAGCCGTACTTGCGCATTTGGGCAACACTCAGATAGCCAATTTCCGGCTGGACTATTTGTGCCACTTTCTGCTCTACGCTCATATTTGCCAGCAAGACATCCAGCTGTTGCTCTGTCGCCGCATCGGTTTTTAACGCCGTGCCGGCCTTTGGCCAGCTAACTTTAGCTGTATCTGCGGCTGCATCTGCAGAGAGCCCGCTTAGCGGAAACAGCAGCGAGCCTAACAAAAATGTTTTGCGAAGCACTGCATCTGATAGTGAAAACATAACGGGTTCCTTCGTCTGCACAGACCACGCAATAAAATTGCCGCGGCAGACACTTGCTGTTTAATAGGGAATATATTCAATGAAGTCGTAATAGGCCCAGGCGTTACCGCCAAAGTACTGGCCGGGAAAGTAAAAGCCGTCTTGCGAGTTGTCACCGTGCCAGTGGTTAAGCATAATTTTGGTGTTATCTACCGGCCAGGCATAAGCCGGTATTTCATCAGCTGCCAGATAACCATCACCATTATCTTTATAAACCGTCCGGATAGTTTGCTCATTACCCGCAGCATCAAATACATACCAGCGAATTTGGTTTTCACGCCAGTCAAAGCCTATTGTCAGCAGGTCTTGCTGAATATTCAGTCCGTACTGGCCAAGATCGATGTCCTGCTCCCAACTTTGATAGGTACCGCCCTGTGGCTGGTAAATTACGTTGGTATGCACCACATTGCCAAGCGAGGGCAGAAACTCGATATCAATTTCCTGCCAGGCCCGGCCGGGCGCATCCCACCAGGAGGTATAGGTAAAAATTGATGCGACAGTACCGGGGGTATTACCGGTTTTCAGTGCGCCCTGCACTTTGCCGTAACCGTAACTGCTGCGGCTTTGCAGCTCTGAGCAACTGCCCTGGCTTAGTGCCAGCGTAATGCCATGCGAGCTGGGTGAAACCATGCCGGGTGTAAAGGTACAACCAAAAGGCGAGCCATTACTGCCCGTTCTGGCAGACCAGATACCGCTGTTAAAGCCCCAGCTAAAGTCGTCTTTAAAGTAGCCGGCGTGGGCCGACGTCGTGCTAACAAAACAAAAAGCAGCACAGATGAGGTTGGTAGTGTTTTTCATCATGATGTCCTGTCTGTTGTGGGATAGAGCGCCCGCACCGAAAACGTGCTGATGCGGGCGCAGTATTACAGAAGGCCGCGGCTAGAAATTAAAACCGGCACGGATGCCGTAGTAACGTGGCATACCAAAGCTGCCTTTGTTGATGCCTTTGCCGGTGTTATTCCAGTACTGCACCATTTCATCAGTAGCATTATTAACAAACACTTCGGCGTACCAGGCCTGGCTTTGCGGTTCATATTTTAATGACGCATTAACCATGGTATAGGCGTCACGTTTATCGGTAATGTACTGCGCCGCTTCATCGCTTACCGCGAAGTCCATGTCATCCAGATGTTTATCCAGGTTCCAGATGGTAGTGTAAGACTTATCTTTCCAGCTCAGATTAAACCAGCTGTGTACATAGCCAAAGCGGCCTAAATCAAAGCTGTGGGTATAGCTGATATTAGCGGTAAAGCGTGGCGTCATGGCCAGATCATTGCCTTTGAGGTTAGTAGTCAGCTGGGTATTTTCCGGGTCTATCGAGTCTTCATACGACAAGCCAAACAGGTATTCCGGGTCGTAATCCCACTTGGTGATCCAATCGTCGGTAACACGGGCATGGGTCCAGGTGGCATAACCGGTAATACGGCCATTCTGGTATGGCTTCCAGTCAAACTCAAACTCAATGCCCTTAATGGTAGAGCCCGGCACGTTTTGCGTGTAATAGGCAATAACCGGCTGGTTTTGGAAATCCAGCACCGGCATGCCGTTTTCATCAAGAATGGGCGCGCCGTTTTCGTCTTCAACGGGCGATAAACGCTCGACATTGCCGATTGAACCGACTGAGGCATACTGCATATCGGTATAGTCGGTGTAGAAAAACGCTGCTTGCAGATTTAGCGAGTTATTCAGGAAGCTTGATTTGGCACCAAACTCTAACGTCAGCACTTTTTCCGGATCAAACTGAGTTTCAAACCGGCTTACCTCACCGGTTCTGTCGTTTACCACTTCAAATACATCACCGATACCGCCGGCTTTAAAGCCTGACGCCAGATAGCTGTACAACATGGTGTCCTGGCTCAGGTTATAATCCAGGCCAATTCTGAAGTCGTGGTTACGCCACTGGCCTTTATTATCGTTTTCAAAGTACGAGGCATACAGCGCCGGATCATTAAAATAATCCACCGGTAACTCATTAAGTACAGTGCGGTTTAACCAGCCCGGCGCACAGCCATCGGCATTCGAGCAGCGATAAGTGCGGCCGCCTTTGTCTTGCTTGGTCTCATGGCTGTAACGGTAGCCAAAGGTGGCATGCAAGTCAGCAGTAATATTGTAAGTTGCCTGGCCAAACAGCGCATAAGCTGTGGTAGAGCGGTCTGGCTGATCCCAGAATGCTTTGTCATCCATCGGGTTATCGTAATAACCCAGTGTTGTCGTCTTCTCATAGAAGTAATTCACGCCGGTTATCCAGACCAGGTCGCCAAATTCGTCAGACTGCAGCTGAATTTCTGTCGAGTAAGATGTCGCACCGGTACCTTTGAGGAAATAGATAGCGCCATCCCAGGGGTCAAGGCCGGTTTCACTGTCCTGGGCAGACGATCTGTCCATGTCCTCATAGCCCACCTGCCACACCAGGCTTAATTCATCATTAATGCTGTAGTTCAGTGTATTGCGCAGATAGGTGATATCCAGGTTCAGTTCACCCGGTACGTTAACCACTGCCTGATAGGTATTGTCGCTGGGTAAAAACGACGAACAATCACCGCCATATTCAGCCGGCCGGCCGCGTAGCTGATCGCAGTTAACCAAGTCGAGCGTGCCGGCACTGTTGTTCACATATTGCTGAAACACGGTATGGTTGCTAAAAAGCCCGTGTGCCGGTTGCCACAGCGTGCTGATGCGAAACGAGTGCTCGTTAGCATTATTATAAAAATCTGCTTTATCGGCTGGTGTCAAAGCACGCACCCGCTGCGCCTCCGGATCGGTGCCGGCACCGTCTATCCACCAGTTTTCCCGCTGTGTCACGGTAGAGCCAATGCCCTGGTAAGAGTCTTCAGAAATCACCGGCGCGTTTAGCACATCCTCGCTAAGGCGGCGTATGTCGTACTGGTTTGGATCCCAGTAACCTTCCAGGTAAGAGTCACGTTTTAAGCCTTTTGCCGCAATACGCACAGCAAATTCGTCATTTAGCGGAATATTAATAAAACCGCCGAGGTTTTTGCTGTTAAATCTGCCCGCTTCAGCATTAATATTGCCAGCAAAACCAGTGAAATCAGGCTTGGCTGAAATAACATTAATACTGCCAACGGTTGAGTTGCGGCCAAATAAGGTGCCCTGCGGCCCGCGTAGCGCCTCAACCCTTTCAACGTCGTACATCAGTGCCAGCGCGCCCTGCATCCGCGGCGAGTAAATGCCATCTAAATGCACGCCAACAGCCGGGTCGCCCAGCTCGGTAATATTGGTAGAGCGCACACCCCGCATAGAAATAACCGGCGCTGCCTGATCTGTTGCAGTTGAAATATCAAGCCCCGGCACTAAATCGGCAATATCTTTTACGTTATTAACCCCGCTTTGCCTAAGCTGCGCTTCACTTAGCGCGGATATCGCCACAGGCGTTTCCATCAATCTGGTTTTACGCTTGGTAGCCGTAACCGAAATCACTTCAATTGCGGTGTCATTTTTTGCTGATGCTTGTTTTACTGCATCATCCGAAGCCTGTTCAGTTTCCTGTGCAGCCAGCGGCAATGAAAAAGCCATTACAATGGCCATGGTTATAGTATTAAGCTTTAGCATGTCTTATCCTCCCCGGATCTACTTAGTTTTTTGCAGGCACAACTACCCTGCTGTTGTTATTTTTTAAGCACTTTAGTCGGGGTATCTAAGAGAAGGCTATATCATTTCGGTAAAGCGAACTGCTGGTAATACAACACGATATTTCTGCTATCAGAGGGCGTAGTTCTGGTGCAATAAGACGCAGCAATAAACCAATAATTTCAGCCGGCTGATAGCAACTGCAGTAAATTAAATTGAGCCGCGATGTTACACCGGCTCAAGCACCTCATAATGGATTGGCTTGTATTTAAAATTGTTAGACTGCCCGGCAGAACACGCGGTTAAGCCGACGATCAAATCCATTTTTGCGGTAAAGATGGTGTAGTCGCCGGCTGTACTTTTCGGTGGCAGTACTGTAATGCGGCCGTCGGCGGCGATGCCTACATGCATAAAGGTATTAAACGTGGTGCCAATAACATGTTCAGGAATGCCAAAATCGGCAAAAGCGTTGGCTAAGTTGCCATAACAACCCGGCACCGCTGCTTCATCAGGATAAAAATGCCTGAACGTAGCTTTACTGCACGGCGTTAACAGAAAATCATGGCTTTGCACTGTGTCTTCGGTAATTTCAAACATCACATTGCTGAAATTCGAATATAACTTGCTGCCACTGCGAAACTGCACGGATTCGTTATAGTCCAGTGACCGACCGGAGGACAGGTATTCGTGAAAATCATGCTGGTTAAAGCAATACAGATCGGCAACTTGCTCGCCAAGCGGATCTATCACTTTTAATAGTTGGCCCGCCTTCATGGTAAAGGCGACACCGCTGCGCGGTGGTATTACATTAGTCATTATTATTCCTTACGGTAAAAGGACATTGCCATTCTTTTGCCACCGCCCTGCCACTGTACTGACGCGCTTCAGACTCGTCGCCATGGTCGGCCAATGCGGTATTTAACTTGCCGCAAAACACGGTATCGTTTTTGCGGATTTTATTTTTCATACTGTCAAACTTGTTTTCATCTTTAAGACGCTGAAACTGGCTGTGTAAATTAAACACCATAGCCGGGTAGCGAAACTTTCTCGAGCGGCGATTGCTGTATGGGTTTAAACCGACGATAAAGAAGCCTTCTCCACCGAGACTAAAGCTAAAGTCTGGATCAGCAGGACTATTGCTAACCCGCGCATCCCAAGCGTATTTTTCGCAGTCTTTGTCATGCAGCGCCTGCAACCGCGTCCACAACGCACGTTCAAACCCTGCTTCACTGCCCACCTCACAATCGGTGAATACCGCTACAAAACTGAAAAACATCTGTTTCTGCCGATGGTAACGCGCAATGAAATCATATAGCCGTTCCAGCAACAACGGGTCTTCGCTATCGTCGTAGATATTCTGAAAACTATGCAGCTCGATCCGGCCTTTATTATGCGCAATCCTTGCCCCGACACAGGGATAAGCCGCCCTGTTCATAAATTCGTTAAAACTGCTCATCACCTTTAAATCTGCGGACATTCAATAACCTCCGGATGGTAGTAATACCCAAACGCGTTGCGCGGCGCATCAGTAGGGACTCTTAAATTCATTAATACTTAAATTCATTAATACTTAAGCGAAATCTGTACCAGACGAAGAACGAGCGGTTATTTGTTGCCGGTAAGGTTATTTTGCGGTTTAGCAGCAATAACTTAAAAGCCGGCGGGGTTACGAAAACAGCGAGCATATCGCGGCTTTTGCACAGCGATAAAGGGTAAATTGTTCATGGACTTTGTAAGTTTTTCTTGCACACCGGTATAAAGATTTTGCCCCTGGTTTGCTGCGCCAGCGAGCGGCGCAGTCGGCAGTTTGCTACAGTGTCTTTTTTACGGCTAACTGCTTATACTTGCCCCCCTTTGGTGCAATTACCGGATTTAGCTTTGCAAACTAAAGTAAAACAGCTGTTTAGCGCCATGTTGGCACAACTTGGCCTGATAAAACGCGACAGCCAGCGGTTATCGGCTATCCCGCTAACCGAACGGCTAAAAGTGGCGTTATCTGCTTTTATGGCGTTATTTATCGTGACCTGGATCAGCCTGCAACTGGCCGGCACCGGCGCCGATATAGTGTTGCTGGCGTCGATGGGAGCCTCAGCGGTGTTGCTGTTCGGCTTACCCAACAGCCCGCTGGCTAAGCCATGGTCTTTTGCCGGCGGTCATCTTATCTCTGCCACTGTGGGGCTTATTTGCTCGCATCTGTTTACCGATTTAGCCCTGATGGCTGCAGTAACTATCGGCATAGTGCTGTTTGTGATGTATATCTTTGAATGTATGCATCCGCCTGGCGGAGCCACTGCGCTGGTACCGGTAATAGCGTCTACTGAGCAGGTGTTAGGCTATGATTTTTTGTTGTACCCGGTGGCGCTGAATGTATTTGTGCTGCTGGCGGTAGCGTTGTTGTTGCAAAAATTCTGGTTAAAGCGCGACGTGCAAAAACCGGCAAAACACTTTGATCCGCTGCATTTACATCAGGATCAATCCCCACTGAAGCGGCTGGGCCTGCAACCGGAGGACTTACTCAGCGCGTTAAACAGTTTTAATACGGTTGTGGATATCAGCGAGCAGGATTTAGAGCAGTTGTATCATCAGGCACAACTGCATGCTTACAAACGTAAAAGCGGCGAGATCCGCTGTGGCGATATTATGTCGCGCGACTTGCTCACCATTGGCCCCAACAGCGCCGTGGCTGCCGCCTGGCAGTTGCTGCGCAAGCACAACATCAGCATGCTGCCGGTAACTGATCCCCAACAGCAACTGCTGGGTGTGGTATCAACAACTGATTTTCTGAAAAACCTGCAGGTACCACATTACTGGGGGATGCTGCGTCATGTTAATCAGCTGCTGTTGAAAAACCGCCACAATAAACAATACAAACGCAAAGTAGCGGAGATTATGCTGACTAAGATAAGCGTGGCGCATGAAGACGACCATATCGCCGCACTGGTGCCAATGCTGTCAGATCAGGGCCTGCACCATATTCCGGTACTGAATACGCAGCAACAACTGGTGGGAGTAATAACCCAATCTGATCTTATCGCTGCGCTGTTTAACAGCAAGCTGAGCTGATGCACCTACACCATTATTACCCCCCTCTTGCAGTACAGCATCATTTTTTATTCTGCGGCTTTACCAGCGACAGCTGGTAAACGTCGTGGCGCCTGTCGCGCATGGTATGCACACTGCCATGGCTGTGCAGCTCTTTTAATAAATCGATATTCACATCTACTATCAACAGCATTTCTGAGTTAGGCGTCGCTTCAGCTTTAATACCAGTAGTAGGAAAGGCAAAGTCTGACGGCGTAAACAGTGCCGACTGCGCATACTGAATATCCATATTATTTACCCGCGCCAGGTTACCCACAGCGCCGGCAATGGCAACATAACATTCGTTCTCTATCGCCCGCGCCATAGCGCAGTGGCGCACCCTGGTATAACCGTTTTGCGTGTCGGTTAAAAACGGCACAAACAGAATATTCATGCCCTGATCGGATAACAACCTGGCGTATTCGGGGAATTCAACATCGTAGCAAATCATAATGCCGATTTTGCCGCAGTCAGTATCAAATACCTCAACCTTATTACCACCACTCATGGCCCAGTTGCGTTTCTCTGCCGGGGTAACATGCACTTTGTCGTACTGCTCCCAGGTGCCGTCGCGGCGGCATAGAAAGCCACTGTTATATAGCTTGCCATCAACCAGATACGGCATACTGCCGGTGATAATATTTATGTTATAGGCAATGGCATACTCTACAAATTTATCGCGGATAGCTTCAGTATATTTTGCCAACTGGCGGATACTTTCAGTGACACTTAAATGGTTGTAATGCGCCATTAACGGTGCCGCAAACAGCTCGGGAAACAAAATAAAATCGCTTTTGTAATCCGATACCGCATCGACAAAAAATTCCATGTGTTCAAATAGTTGCTCAATGCCAGCCATGCTGCGCATTTGCCACTGCACCAAACCTAAGCGCACTTCTGCCTTAGGCGCATTAATCAGTTTTACTGATTTGGTGTAGTAAATATTGGCCCACTCCAGCAAGGTGGCATATTCCTGTGATTCGATATCACCGCGTAAATAGCCTTTAAGCAACTTGCGCACATGAAAACCGTTAGCCAGCTGAAAACTCAGCACCGGATCATGTACCTCTTTGCCTTTAACCTTTTCAATATATTGCTTAGCACTGAGCGTGCCTGCGTGCTGGTTATAGTTTGGCATGCGGCCACCAGCCATAATGGCGCGTAAATTCAGGTTTTCGCACAGCTCTTTGCGAGCATCGTACAAGCGGCGCGCCAAACGCAGACCGCGATACTCAGGGTGAATAAACACCTCAATGCCGTATAACACATCGCCGTTAGGATCATGGTTTTTAAAGGAAAAACCGGTAACAATCTGTTCGTAGGTGTGTTCATCACTAAATTTGCTGTAATCGATAATCAGCGAAAAAGCACAGCCGACTACTTTGCCGTCGACACACACGCAAAGCTGGCCATCAGGGAATTTAGTCAGCAGTGTATCTACCACTGGTGCTGTCCAGCTTAGTAAAGGGCCAGCCTGATAAACCTGCTCAGACGCTTCGCGCAGTTCAGTCATATCCTCACGGGTAAGGTGGCGCACTTCAACATGATTGGCTTCCATAAGCTCTCCTGTAATTACTGTGTTGTATTAAGGGTAACACAACCTGATGCAACACGGTTGTATTCACAGCCGGGGCCCGCTGCAACAGCAGTTACTGCAACCCGAACTCGCGGCTATCAGCGCCATGTCGCGTTAAGCCTTAAGCCTTAAGCCTCTTAGCGACAGCTCAGTCAGTAATCAGTTGCAAGTAAGCATTAGCGGCTTTAACAGCGCGCCCCACCCGGCCGAAACCCTGGTGCAGCTAACACTGGCAGGTCAGCCGCTGCAGGCATTGCTAACTAAACAATCGGTTGAGCGGCTGGGTCTACAAATTGGGCAGCCGGTATATGCGCAGATAAAGGCGGTGGCGCTGGATTAATAACCAACAATGCAGCGTTATATCCCCCGATACGCCTCACTTTTCCGAATCAGGCGCCCCTGCAATCGCTTTAGCCGCTATAAGTGAATTGGCGACATTGTTTACAGGGCGTCTAAAGCAGGCTCTGATCTGGCGTTTACTGCGCCAATAGTTTAAGTAACCGCTCTTTTCGGGCCAGGTAAACGTCATAGCCATCATAGCCCTGCGCCGATAACGCGAGCGCTTTGTTGACCTGTGCGAGTGACTCTTCGTACCGCTCGCTCTGCTCGTAGCCATAAGCCAGACCGTTGTAGGCGTCTGGTTTGTCGGGATAGAGCGTTATGCCGTATTCAAACAGCTTAATAGCTTGTTCAAGATTGCCGGTATTGACGAAGTGGTAACCCAGCTCCCGTACCAGCCATTCCGGCGGCGAAGTTTGTTCGCCATATTGCTGCGACAGCCGCTTGTAATAATCTGCAATAGAGCGGGTGTCGCCGGTATAGGCGCGTAGCGGCATGCGTAATGGTAAGAACAGATTATGATATGCATTAAAAATGCCGGCAACTGATGTTAAGCCATGTGGCACAGTGTCGAACTCATCACTGATAAAGGTTAAGCCCTTGGGCGTATTGGACGACATGAAGTGTTGTAAATCGTCATAGCGCTGTCGCATAAAGCCGCTTTCTTCACCAATGTTCATATATAAATAGTTGTCTAAGGCTTTTGTGTTAGCCATAAAGGCTTTTGTGCTTTTTGCCGTTGCGCCGTTATTCCACCAAACGGCTGCACTGTAGGCTAAATGCGCCTGAAAAAGCTCTGGCTTGGTTTGCAGAGCATAAAGTACGAATACGCCGCCGGCGGACGCCCCGGCAATAACTTTAAAGTCATGAGTACGGTATTTTTTGTCCACGAAAGGGATAAGTTCGTTTTCTATAAAAGTTAAGAACTTTGGCGCTCCCCCGCCGATACCGATCGGGCCCTGTGGCTCTTGATTAACGGTTGGAAATAAATCTCTCTGCCTGTCGGTATTTTCAATTGCAACAATGATCACCTCAGGCGCAGCGCTTGCGTCTTGCAGCCTTTCTAAAACCGCCGTAATAAGCGGGATATTGCCTTTACCATCAAGCCGATAGATCACCGGATACTTTTTGTTGGGCGTGGAAGCATAGCTTTTGGGAAGTTGTACTGTAATGGTTCGGCTCTCGTTGAGCACGGCAGAGTGCAGTGTCTCTGTCAGCAATGTGTAGTCACCACTGGCACCTGACACCTGCTGCGCAAAAACAGATGGCGCCATCACTGAAAAAACGATAAACACAGCGATGCTTTTGGCAATATTCCTTTTTTTCATTATTTTTCCATTTATTTCAATATTTTTCATAACGTTAGCATACAAGCATATATATTGAAATGCTGAGTGATTCAGACCTCTGCGCGTCAGTAACCGGCAGCGCTTGCTGATCCTGCGCAATGCTATCCCACAAATCTTCAACCAATTGCACACGTCGCTACAACTGTACATCACGCAGCGCCAGGTTAAGCGCGATGGCGCCATCAAACAGCTGCCAGCGTTTGGCTGGGTTAAGCCAGATTTTCAGCTTTAGCGGCCAACAGGCAAATAGTAGCCTGCAATGAGTGGAAAAAAATCAGGCGCTGGACAAAGAAATCCGCTAATCCGCAATTTCGTCATAACCCGCGCCAAGAAATTGCACAAAGCAGAAGCCGTGGCCAAAGGGGTCTGCCATTGGTGCCAACTTGCCCCAGTTTTGCGTTACGATTGGTTTCTCCAGCCGGGCGCCGGCATCAACCGCTTGCTCAACACTGGCTTCAATGTCTTCTACCACGAAGTCCAGATGCACCGGTGTCCAATGTCGCTGGTAGTCCCGCAGTTGTGGCAATGTATCTACCGCGGCTGTGCCGGCGGCTTTGACCAGTAAATAAATGGGCGCCGAACTGCCAAGCATTTCTATGCCAAAACTGCCGAAGCGACGGCCAATGCGCAGGTCGAATGCCGCAATATAGAAACGCTCTGCACGCTCAAGATCATCAACATCGATGTTTACCAGCATATTCATGGTCTTGTTACCGGATTTGCTTCAAGCTCAATTAAAGTATATTGCAACTTTGGGCAGCGAACAGCTTGATAGTATTAATCCCCGACATTGCGCCCGCCATGCGCTTGGTCTAAATCACTGCAGCGCCAGGTTAAACGCGATACCACCAAGCACAATGGCGATGGCGCCATCAAACAACTGCCAGCGTTTGGCCGAGTTAAGCCAGATTTTCAGCTTTGGAGCCAAAGCTGTCAGCGAGGAAAACCACACTAATGAAGCGATACAGGCGCCGGCCATAAACCACAGTGGTGCCGCTTGCTGGTTTGCCACCCCGCCGATTAAAAATACCGTGTCCAGATACACATGCGGGTTTAATAACGTAATGGCCAGTGCCGTTAGCGCGGTTTTGCTGCTGCTCATTAACTGAGTGCCGGTATCGGTTTGCAAGCCTTTGCCACCGGCCCATGCGCGACTGCCCGCCTGCCATGCCAACCACAACAGCAACGCTACACCCAGCCAAGTAAGCAGCGGCACCAGCGGCGGTACCAGTTGCTGCATTTGCTGCACGGCAAATACGCCGAGCACAATCAGCAGGCAATCACAGACAATACATACTGCGGCGATTACCAGCCGGTTTGCCCCGGCCATGCTTTGGCTGAGTACCCAGATATTTTGCGCGCCAATGGCGACAATTAAACTTAACCCTACACCAAACCCTAATAAAAACGTCATGCTGCTAACTCAAATGGTAAAACCTGGTGCAGAACATACCCTTTAACACTATTATTAATCCAACGAATTATTTTATATATAGATGAATTTAATTAATGATTGATTATCGTTTATTGCAGGCGCTTTGTGCCGTAGTAGAACAAGGTGGCTTTGAGCGCGCGGCAAAACTGCTGTGCCTGACGCAGTCGGCGGTTAGCCACCGTATTAAGCAGCTTGAAGCCATTGCCGGCCAGCCGGTATTGCTGCGCACGACGCCACCTGTTGCCACACCTGCCGGACAACGGCTGCTGAATCACCTGCAGCAGGTACGGCAAATGGAAGCCTCGCTGGGGCTGGAAGCTACCAGTGTTACTACAGTAAGATTGGCGGTAAATGCCGACTCACTGGCAACCTGGCTGCCACAAGCACTGGTTATGCCGGACTACCCGCAGCTGTGTTTTGATTTTGTAGTGGAGGATCAATCAGTCGGTTTAAAACGGATGAAGCAAGGCGATGTTATGGCGTGTCTATGTGCCAGCAGCCAGGCGGTAAACGGTGCTAAGGTGCAGGCACTGGGTGCAATACGTTACCGCGCCGTGGCCAGCCCTGATTTTATCCGCCGCTACCGCTTAGAGCAGGACGTGCTGACACAACTGCCGCAGGCGCCGTGTTTGGTGTTTAATCAGGATGATCAACTACAGCATCAGTACCTACAGCATATTTGCGGTAAACCACCGCAACAAACGCATTTATGCCCGTCGTCAGAAGGTTTTTTACGCGCCACTCTGGCAGGGCTGGGTTTTGGCCTGCTGCCGGAGCTGCAAATGCAGCCTTATCTGGAAAATAAGCAGTTGGTTGATTTAACGCCAAACTATCACCTGGATACGCCGCTGTACTGGCACTACTGGCAAAGCGAAAGCCCGTTAATGGCACAGTTGCGCCAGCAAATTACTGCCACTGCGCAACAACAACTGTATTGTGTTAGTTAAACAAACCGAGTTAGCCAAACAGGCTGGCAGCAATGGGCTTATGTTGCTTATTGCTGCCGCTCATTTTCCAGACTGTGCCAAACCCGCAAAATGATAATTGCGCTGCTATGCAGCGAATAGCGCACCACATAGTTGCCAAACACCATATCACGCAATGAATCTGGCACCGGTGCCATTGTGACCGGTACGCCGATGGCGGGAAAATCGGCTAATAACTTAATTTTGGCGACTAACTCAGCGGCAATCCGGCGCGCTGCAGCAGGGTTATGCTCTGCAATAAACTGCCGCAGCCGCTTGAGATCTTCCACTGCTTCAACGGTGTAAACCAGTTTCACTTCGTTAGATCCGGTGCGTCCTGCTCGTATTCCGTACCCCAGCTATCCAGCCAGTTATGCACCTCGCCGGCATCGACTACTTTCCCATCGGCCGCCGACGCCATTGCAGCCAGGGTTTGCTGCCAGCGAGCCTGCTCGCTGTGCTGTTTGGCAATATATTGCGCCAGGGCTTCGTTAATAACCCAACCTTTGCTGCGCTGCAGCTTGCTGGCAATGGCTTCCAGCTGTTGCTCTACTTCAGCTTGCAACCGCACCGTGGTAACACTCATGGCAATACCTCTGACTAACTACAATGTATTACAGTATAGTCAGCCAAACTACAGCAAGCAATTTAACACTTAAAACCACCTGGATCGCTTACCGGCTATTTCACTTCGCGCCTTCTGAAGGTTAATCAGCGGCGGCTTTGGGCGCACTGAAAGCTTTGCTGTAAAAGCCGGACGGGTCGAAACAACACACCCGCCGCTTGCCGTCTGCCAGCATGTTACAGGCATCACTGACCCGCTTTGCTCTGGTTTTCGCCTGTTTGGCTGAGGTTATCCAGTGGATCCAATCCAGCCGGGCAATGGTGGTGGTATCATGCCAGACTGCGCTGGCTTCAGCTGAAGCGGCCAGAGCCTGCTGCAAATCGGCGGGTAGCTCAGGTTCAGGCTCTTGCTCTACCGCCTTAATATCAAAGTTGGCAACACTGCCAATATCGGCGCCAGCAGCGTTAAGCAACTTATCATTTAAAGCTAACCAATGGCTTAGCTGGCCATCCGGCTCTAACGTGGCCTGAAATGCCACGCCGTTGAAATGGCCTGTTACCGTGGTTCTGCCCCTTCTGGGCAGTTTTTCACTGGCTTCTTTAGGCAGCACTACAAAAGCCTGTAACAGAGCATCTCCCGGCTGCGCCGGACTAAGCACGGTTGCAATAAACTCAGAGTAGGTGTCATTTGAAATCATGGTCAGTCCGGGGCCTTATTGTTGATTTTCTGCCAGCCGAGCTGCGGCGATATCGGCCAGTTTGCTATCCAGCGTTGCCCGGCTTAGCCACTGGCCCCGCACCATTACGCCGGCGGGCTGATATAGCACCGATAAATCCTGCAAGGGGTTACCGTCAACCAGCAGTAAATCGGCACGCTGGCCGCTTTTTACCTGACCAAAGCGGTCTTTATCGGCAAAATACTCGCCTACCAGCACGGTGCCGCTGCGTAAAATGTCGTAGTTACTGATGCCCGCTGCCGCCATTTGGGGTATTTCACGGCGCAGTGACAGGCCGGGTACACTATATAACTGCGGCGCGTCGGTGCCCATTAAGATAGTGACACCAGCCTCATTTAACGCCCGCAGTAAACGTTGGCGGTTTTGCGCATGCAACGCAGCAGTGTCGCCACTGTAATAAGCCCCGCCCGGTTGTTGCACATAACGTTGCCAGCCGGAGATTACCCGCGCCGGCATATATTTCAGTTCATCATAGCTTTGCAAGTGCGCCGGATCAGAGGCGCCGATAATGGTTTGCCACAGCGCCTGAGTAGGCACTACGGCCACATTGTTGCTTTTTGTCAGCGCTACCAGCGGTGCCATATCGGCGGCCGTCAGCTCTTTATCAAAACCGCCCAGTGCTGCCATATAACCATCCAGATGATCAATGGTGCGGCTACCAAGCAAAATAGCCTGCTCAATGCCTACGTCTTCCGGCACATGGCCGGCAAAGTCGATGCCTTGCTGTTTCGCCTCACCGGCTATGGTCTGATAGTGCTCCAGGCTTAAACCCGGATGAATTTTCAGTAAATCCCAGCCCTGTTGCTTGTGCTGGCGTACCCGCTCGCGCGCTTGTTCTGCTGATGTTACCGTATGCTGATTAAAGCTGGGTCCGGCCAGGTACAGCGTTGGCCCCAGCCGTTTACCACTGGCGATATCGTCTTTTAACAGCAATTGCTTATCATGCCCCAGCATACCGCGCACTGTGGTAACGCCACCGGCCAGATACAGCGTTAACACATCATCTAAATAACGTGCCGGTGTGCCGCTAAAATCTGCCAACGGCGGCACATGGCCGTGCATTTCTGCCAGGCCCGGCATCAGGTAACGGCCCGCGCCGTCAATTACCGTAGCACCTTCCGGCAGCGCCAGTTCAGCCGCCGGCCCCACAGCAATAATACGATCGCCCTGTACCAGCACGCGCTGATTGCGTAGTACCTGGTCGGAGTCCATCGGTAACACATGCACCTGATCAAACACCGTAACAGCGGAATCGGCCGACTGCTTTTGCTGCGCCAGCAGCCAGCTGTACAAATCCTCACCGGCGTAAACCTGGCGCCAGGCGTCATGTTCAGCTTGCTCTAACATACTAAAACGCACATTGCTGTGGCCCAGTTGGCGCAAGGTTTCAATACCGGGGTAAAAGTAGTTTTTATTCACGGCAGAATCACGCCCCGCAGCAAACACCCACAGCGGCGTTTTAGCCCGGGCAATTGGCGGCATTAAATCCGGATGGCCCCAACCGACCACCGGCGCCACGGCGGCGAATAACTGCGGGTGCTGACTGGCCATAAACCAGCTGCCAAAACCGCCATAACTAATGCCGGTTAAATACAACCGGCTGGCATCGGTATTGTAGTTCGCCTGCACATTTTGCAGCATTGCCAACACATCCTGCTCTGCCCGCTCCCAGCCGTCGGGCAACAGCGGTGGTACTGTGCTCATATCGCTCACTGGCTCAGCCGGTGCAATGGGTTTGGCGGAGGGAAACATGTCAGGGCGTGGCGGCACGCCATCAGTTAAGCGTTTGGGAATATCAGCAGCCGAGCGGTTAGCTATATAAGACAACTTACCCATATCAAACATCTGCAATTGCGGCACAACGATAATAAACGGCAGATCACGCTTTTGCACCCAGGCTTCATACAAAGGGCCATGAACTAAAGTGTAATCCAGCTCGTCCAGGCCATTACCCCGCTCGCCATTGCCGTGCAAAAACAGCATTACCGGCCATTTTTTGCCACTGTTTTGCTGGTAACCTTTTGGCAAGTAAACAAAATACTGCCGTTTTGTATTGTCGATGCTGCTTTGATAATCCAGCCGCAACAGTTGCGCAGCCGTGTTTGCTTGTGCTGAAGTACTGTCGCTGCTAACGCAAGCCGCCAGCAGCAATACCGTTAACACCACTAAAGATACGAATATACCAAACTGCTTTTTCATCTGTGCCCCCCCCCAATAGAAAAAAGTGCTTTAGCTTACTGTATCATCGGCCAGCCATCTGTGCAGCGCGTTTTTCCATTTCCGCTCCAGACACCTTGATAACATATATCTGACAGAATAGTCGTGAACCTTAAACAGCCCCCAGCTCACTGGAAGTTAACTTTAGGTAAGCTGAAATTAAAAGCGGTTTTAGTATAGTTAGCGTTCAGCGGCTTGGTTTAGCGGTAGTTTCTAGTCAATTAAAATGCCTAAAGTATGGTACAGATAGACATGCTGATGCTGCAGCTTAGGGTTAAACTCAAAGTCCCACAGTGCTTTACCAGGATCAAAATACTGCGCTACCGGCATGGTGTCGGTGCCATCAATATAGCGCATAAAAAAAGCCTGATAATCTAAACCACTACCGGCCTTTATCACCGCGATTATATCCGTATTATTGTACAGTTTTATATTGCGGGGATAATGCTGATACAGCCAGCGCATAACCGTGTCTAGGCTATGTTTGTTGGCCGTTTTACTGCGAATATCATAATCCAGCAGCATGGCTGCTACCCAACCGCCGTGATACAGCAAAAAATAGTTATCAAGTTTTGACTGGTTGTCTTTGCCGGCATCACGCAGTGACAACTTTCCCAGTCCTTTTGCGCTGTGATAAAACCCGATTGGCTGCGCCGCTATTGCCAGCGCGTCACGCTTTGAGATATAGCCCAGTTGTGTAGCAGCTTTAAAGGCATAAAACTCAGCGAAACCTTCATTAAACCAGTGCTCGCGGCCATCCTGATAACGGAACGATTCAGCACTCCATAAATGAAATATCTCGTGCAAAAACAGTGTTTGCCAGTTGTGAATACCAAACATCAGGCCATCAGACCAGGTTAGCAGCAGTAACTTCGGGTCGGCCTCACCGGACAGGTGTTTGCCATGACGAATGCGCACGGTGATATCGGTGTAGGGCTTACCGGTCAGATCTCTTGGATATCCGGCAAACAGTTGCTGATAGTAGCGAATACCGTCCGTGATAACTGCGGTAAACTCCCGCTGCTTTGCTAAAGACTGCGCATCAGCAAACTCATAGTGCAGAGTAATATCTCCGGTTTGCACTGCTTGATGACTAAAAACACCGGTCTCGCCTGCAAATGCAGTGCTGGCTGCAATAAGCAAAGCGGCTGCCAGTAGCTGATAGGCTCTGAACATACATATTTCCTTGTCTAAGTTAAACGTTAACCAGCTAAGCTTTAGCTAAAGTGCCGTTTGTACTGGCCGGGCGTGCAGCCAAAGGCAGAATTAAATAAGCGGATCAGGCTACGCGGTTCGTTAATACCCACCGCATTACAAATACGCTGCAGACTGTAGCCGTCGCAGAGCAACAGGCTGCGGGCTTTGTCCAACCGCAGTTGTTGCAAATACTGCACCGGTGCCATAGCAAAACGGGCGCGAAACACACGGCGAAACTGGCGCTCACTCAGCGCCACCTGCACCGCCATATCGGCTACAGTAAGCGGTTGCGCTAAGTTTTCCAGCAGCCAGTGCTGTAGTTGAATAAAGCGCTGTTCGGCGCTGTGCTGAATTTTTAACGGGCTGGCATATTGTGATTGGTCACCACTGCGACGCAGGTACATAACTAACTCTTGCGCTACGGCCTGAGCAATTGCCACGCCCAGATCCTGCTCAATTACCGCCAGACATAAATCAATACCCGCGGTCATACCACCGGAGGAATAAAATTTTCCGGCGTTAACATACAACGCTGCGGCACTGACCTGTACCTTGGGATACTTTGCTTGTAAATCAGCGGCGAAACGCCAATGCGTTGCCAACGGCAGGCCATCCAGCAGGCCACTGTGCGCCAGCAGATAGGCACCGGTGCAGATAGACAAAATCTTATCCGCTGTGGACGCACGCTGCTGTAACCAGCGAATAAACTGCGGATTACTACTCAATACTCTGGCGCCGGCGCCACCGGGGATCACCAGATAATCCAGTGTCGGACAGTTATCCAACGTGTAGCCAGCACTAAGCTGCAAACCATTTTCGGCACTGATACTGTCGCGGCTGAGCCCAACGGTAAGCAGTTGGTAGTATGGTACGCGCCCGACGGTGATCAGCTCCTGATTAGCCTGACCAAAACAATCCAGTGCGCCGGCAAGGTCCAGCGCCTGAATATCCGGGTAAATAACAATGCCGATAGTAACCATAGTGCCCTCTGTAGTACTGATTCTGACTTACTGTAACAAACTTCATTGCGACCGAAAGGACATTAAATTCACCATTTCGGCCAAAATTGTAAAGTAAGTAGCTAAGCACTAGCGGCAATCACGCTTCGCAAGCGTATCCGCAAACCGCAGATTTTCAGTAAGCCAGCGCAGGTATTCAGTGTCTACCGTGCACTAATAGGCCTATACTGCAGCACACTATAATGTAAATGCAGGTTTGCATGTCTGATCCGATCATTCCGCCGCAACTCACCACTGTGCTGCGCCAGCAAGCTGAACAACAACTCAGAACAGGCACGGCGCAGTTAAGCAATGCTTTTACAGCAAGTAGTGACGCGCTGGGCGTGCTGTACCGGCTTAGTAGTGTGGCCAGCACTGCCGCTGACGGCCTGAAACTACTGCATGAATTACAAATTCATCAGGTAGAGCTGGATTTACAGTTAGAGCAACTGAAACACAACGAACTTGAGTACAGCCATGAACTTGCCTGTTATCGCCAGTTCTTTGATCTGGCACCGACAGGCTGCTTAATTCTCAGCCTTGACGGCATTATTACCCACTGCAATGCCGCAGCAATCCGCTTATTTGATGATGCAAAAGACTATCAGCCCGGGCAGCAACCCCAGCAGCTTTGCGGCCGCCCACTGCTGTCAATGTTTAGCGCCACATGCCAGCCTATGCTTAGCGCCGCTCTGGCCCGGGTACAGCGTAACCAACAAAGCGCTACGCTGATTGTCAGTACAGACGTGACAGTAGTAGAAACACGCACCTTGCACCTGAGCGCGCAGCTAAGCCAGGATCATAACGCTATATTGATTATGCTAACGTGAACACAGCCAGCACGGCCGCAGCCGGTGCCGTCCCCAAGACCATAGTCGGCATTGGCGCTTCCGCCGGGGGATTACAGGCGCTGGAACAGTTTTTATCTCATACACCTACGGATTCCGGGCTGGCGTGGATAGTAGTACAACATCTGGACCCGACACAAAAAGCCATGCTGGCAGAGCTGTTGCAACGCTCAACCAGCATGAAAGTGCAACAGGCGGCACAAGGCATGCCGCTGCGCGCAGATCAAGTCTATGTGATCCCGCCCAATACCGAGCTCCGGGTACATAATGGCGTAATGAATCTGACAACACCACAACAGGCGCGCGGTTTACGCCTGCCGGTCAATATCTTGTTCCAGTCACTTGCCGGTACATTCGTTTCCCCCCTTATCAACCCTCGCCAAGGAGCATCCGGTGGCCATTAATAAAACACCTTCATCCCAGGCTGACAACCTGCAAAGTGCTGCAGATCAGGTGCTGCTGCAAGTTTATGCCCCTGCGGCGGTAGTGCTGAACAATAGCGGCGACATTGTTTACATCAGCGGGCGTACCGGTAAATACCTGGAGCCGGCAGCGGGCAAAGCCAACTGGAACTTCCATGCCATGGTACGTGAAGGGCTACGCTCACCGCTGGCTGTCGCACTGCAACAGGCGGCATTGCAGCCTGCAGAAACCAAAGGTACGCCATTGCAATTACACCATTTACCCCTGTCAACCGGCGACAATGCCATGCTGGTGGATGTAACAGTGCAGGCACTGCGGGAACCGGCGCCACTACAAGGTATGACAATGATCGTGTTTCGCGATGTTAGCGCTACCGGTGCTAAAGATGCGCCCAGCGGCATCGATTTTTCTCTGGCAGCAGTGCAGCAACAGTATCTTGATGAAATTCAGGCGTTACGCGAAGAAACCCGCACCTCCAAAGAAGAGCTGCAATCTAGCAATGAAGAGTTGCAATCGACCAATGAAGAGCTGCAGTCAACCAATGAAGAGCTGACCACATCGAAAGAAGAAATGCAGTCGATGAATGAAGAGCTGCAAACCATTAATACTGAATTACAAACCAAACTGGACGACCTGGCCCTGGCGCAAAGCGATCTGCAAAATACGCTTAACAGTGTCGAAATTGCGATTTTGTTTTTAGATCAGCAATTAAACGTGCGCCGCTATACCGATCGTGCGGCAAATATTATCAATCTGCGTGAAAGCGATTTAGGCCGGCCACTAAGCGACTTAACCAGCAGCCTGCGGTACCCATCCTTGCATGACGATGCGCTCGATACCCTGCGCACGCTGAAATTCTGTGAAAAACAAATTCCCACCACCGACGGGCGCTGGTTTTCGGTACGCATTATGCCGTACCGGCGGCTGGATAATGTTATAGACGGCGTGGTTATTACATTGGTTGATATCAGTGCCACCAAAAAGCTTGAGGCAGCGCTGCGCAAGCAGTCAGCAAACCCGGCTGCACCAAAAAGGCAATAATAAAACCCCGGCACGGATACGACAGCTTAGCTGCCAGCTTTCAACGCAATACAATCTATCGGGCACACAGCGCAGTTTCACTTTTAATTGATAACATGCACCCGGCGCCAAAAGTACCTCTTTATCCTGCTTGTCCCGCAACTCGCCCACCAGCAATTGTTGGCCCACACTATGGCTGGTGTCATAGTTTTGCGTGTCCTGTGGTTTATGCCGGCGTAAAGTGCAGGCGCCCTGCGCCTGCCAGAACTTTACTGCCGCCCAGTTCACCGTATTGGTCTGCACCGATAAATGCAGTGCTATATGCGGAAACTGCTGCTTTAGCAGATAAACCACCCCGGGATCAGACACAATATTGATCTGACGCAAAGCACTGCTAGTCTGGTTTTAAAAAAACAGCAAGCTAAGTATTACGCCTATAAAAAAACCGGCGTATAACGCCGGCTTTTTGTACTGCCAGATTCTATTGACCGAACAACAGATCGTCTACATTTAACGAAGGCTCACCATTGTAATAACGCACCGAATCGCCTTGCTGTTGGTTATCAACAAACTCTTCAATCTGCAGCAGACTACCATCTTCCTTGAAACTGTAGCTTTTACCCTGCAGCCTGCCTTGATTGTCATACTGCATCTGTGCCAGCACATGGCCATTGGCTGAAAACGCCTGCCAAGTCCCCACCTCATGCCCGGCTTTATAGCTGCCATGCCATAACTTAACCGAACCATAGCTGTACTCATCCTGCAGTTGCCAGGCGCCTTCGCGCTGGCCATTAACATATCGGCCTTTAGCTTGTAGTTCACGGCTATAGCCAAGGCGCAGATACTCACCATGCAACTTAGCATTTTTAAAGTGCTGCAGCAGTATTACCGTACCATCGGCGGCAACCTCTGTTTGCTTACCATCCTGCTGCCCTTGCTGGTCAAACTGCTCAGTAAGCGTGCTATTGCTGGTTTTTGTTATCCATTTACCCACCTTGATACCCTGCCGGTATTGGCCGCTGATAAAGTTGCTGCCACCTTCAGCATCGACAGTATCTTCGCGATAAACGCCGTGTTTTTTACCGTCAACATAGTGAGCGCGCTGCACACTGCCATTCCAGCCGGTGCTAATATAAAGCCCTTGATACTGCCCCTTAAGCGATTCCTCGCGTTCGGTCAGTTCACCGGCCGAATTAAAACTTTCACGTAAGCTAAAATCTTTTGTGGTGTCGTGCTGATACTTGTAGCTTAGCTTGCCTGCAGCGTCAAAACGCTGCTCAATGGTAACCTTGTCATTGTCTTGATACTGCGTATCGGTTTGCGTAGTTATGTTGCCGCTGCTATCAAATTTAATGCTTTGTATTTCACGCCCGGCATTATCAAATTGTTGTTTCTCAACTAATATTTCCGGGCCGCTAAAATGCTGTTGCAGCCCTACCTGTTTGCCATGTTGATAGTTTTTAACTGAACTTAATACCCCTTCGGCCTGATAGTTCCGCTCTTCCCCGTGCAACTTGTCATCAAGATAGTTTTGCTGATAAATCAGCCAGCCGTCTTTACTCCAATACAACCGCTCACCCTGGCGTTTGCCGGCAACCATATTCACCTTTTGCTCTGGTTGGCCGTTATCGTAGTAGCTCTCTATCAGCCCTTCCAGACCATTTACACCGTAAGTTTTGCGCGATGCCAATTTGCCATTGTCGTAAAAGCTTTCTTCCACGCCAAGCTCTGCGCCATTAACATAGTACTCGTGACGATGCAGTTTGCCATTTTGATGATAGGTTTTCTGCTCACCGTCAAGCTGGCCGTGTTTATAGAGATATTCTCCTTTTAACGTGCCGTCTTCCCTGTAATGCAGATGTGCGCCATGATAATTGCCAGCTGCATCGCTGTTGCCTTTGCGCGACAATTGACCCGTATCATAGAAAAACTCAAAATAGCCTACAATATTGTGCCCGGCTAAATCAGGCCCGTTAAGGCTGCCGGTAAAGAACGGTTTATCTGTCGACAGGTAAAATAACTGCAGCGGCCAGACGCCGTTTTGCTCAGTAGCAGGTTGGGTAATGTAGTACATCGCCTCGCCGGGTTCATCGCTTGGCTGCCATTGTTGGTTCAGCGATATGCGCTCAGCCGACAGGTTAAACGATAACAACAGCGCCGCTATTATTAATAGTGGTTTCATCGTTGAGCTCCCTAAGGTAAGGCCGGAAAGTGGTGTTGCCATTGCTTATTAACCGGCGCCCCAGTGGCTGTCATGTGTTCAATACGCGCCGTCCGGCCCGCTATCGCTAACCAGTGTCCATTCTGTAACACCTGCTGCAACGACTGCTGATAGTAATCGTCCTGGTTGATGTCGTCTGTAGACAGAGGCGCCAACGCTTTATCCTGAGCATTTAAAAAGCGGTAGCGCTGGACAAAATCTGCCACACTCTGCGTAGTATCAACGCCCGGCAGTTGCCGGATATCAATTAGCCAGCTTTGCTCTGGCTGGTAATCCACTGTTTGCCATTGTGGCGTGCCGGCGCAGGTTAAATTACTGGTCACACTAATATCGTAAAAATAACGGCGTATACCATCAGCAGTACTAAGTTGGTAGCTGACAGATTTATCCGGCGCGCCATTGAAATTATTACCGATGTTAACCCGGCTCCATAGCAATTTATGGCCGTTTACCTCAGGAGCATCAACAATGCTAATTGTACAAAGCGCAGCCTGTTCAGCAGTTAACTGCAGGCTTAAACCATATTTATCGACGATTTGTGGCTCAACTAAAGCGGGAGCTGTTTCAGTTATTCCCTCTGCATTGTCATAATAACCGCCATACATATCCTCACTGTAAAGCAGTCGCTGACGTGCCGGCGGATAGGCCACATTCGCCGCATATTTCGCTTCCGGAATAAAGCGGATATCTTTGCTAAACACCGTGCTGTCAGACATAGAATTAACATACAAAGTAAGGCTTGGCGGTTCGGCGCTAAAGGTAAACTGCGTAACACTTTGGTATTGATCAGACGATGCCAGCGCCAGCATATTTTGCTCAGCTGCGCTAAGCCAGTCCGGCCCATCGTTATGCGGGTTCATCAGTTGCACCATTGCACCTTCGGCACCGTCATAGCGCCGGTGTAACCAGTGTTTATTACCACTGCTGGCTTTAAGCTGATAAGTAAATGGCTGGCCCGGCACCGGCGATAATTCCAGCTGTAAATCTTCATATTTCAAACTTACTGTTTTAGCCGGATCAGGTGCCAGGCTAAGCTGCACCAGTTTAGCGGCCGAGTAATGCGCTGTCGCTCTGAATTCTGCAACCTGCTCCAGCAGCTGTGCCGGTGCATTCCAACCCGTAAGCAGACTTTGCCGCTCGGACTTATAAAAACCATCCTGGTCCGGATAACTTAAACCACCAATATCACTCAGTTGCAGCGGAATCTCGCTGCCATCAGCATTATGGGCGCTGACATTAGTTAAGCGAAACTCA
This sequence comes from Rheinheimera hassiensis, assembly GCF_022436675.1. Classification (GTDB taxonomy): domain Bacteria; phylum Pseudomonadota; class Gammaproteobacteria; order Enterobacterales; family Alteromonadaceae; genus Alishewanella; species Alishewanella hassiensis. Next base: position 308,020 of record NZ_JAKUJZ010000003.1, read on the forward strand.
CCTTCAGGTAAAAAACCCGAAAAATCATGCTGATAAACCAAATTTAATTGGTTATCTTGCTGATAAAAATAACCGGCATCAAGCGGAAATACGGCGTCTTGTGTTAGTGGTTTGTTAGCATCACTGATTACCAGCTCTGGCTGTTTTTCATACTCGAAAGCCGGAAAGTCATAATCAAAATTAAAACGCCGGGTAATATCACCCAACTGCCGCTTAAGCGGTAACATAATCACATTACTGCGCACAGTACCGTTATAGCCATAACGCTCAAAAGGCGCTTCGATAACCAGCGCCAGTTGCTCTAACCAGCCACGCTCACGCTCCAGTAACATGTGACCATAAAACCGGCTTTCTGCCTGGCTGCTTTCCACCTTAGCCAGCAGCTGTGTATCGGTTACCTGCAATACGGTCAGGGTAGCATCAGCTTGCCCCTGATAAGCCGGCAACTTTACTTTAGCGCCAACCTTAGCCGGTATGCTGCTGAGAAAAGCCGATGAGCTGAACAGCTTTTTCATTTCCTGCTCCAGCTCTGCACCACGCTCCGCCAGCAGCGCCTGCCATACCGGCTTATTCAATGCGCTAAAATCGGTTACGCTGCCACTGTTTAAATTAGCCGTAAACTCAAACCCTTGCGAAAAAATGGCGTGCATTTCAGGGTTACGCTCAGCCGCACGGGTACTACTGATACCGCTGCCCTGACCTTCACGCATTTGCAGATAATCAATGTGTACTTCAAACCGGCTTTCAGGACCGGTATCAATAACTTTGTAACGCAGCAGTTGGTGCGAAGTTGTATTAAGTGTTTCAGTGCGCCGGCCTGTATCTACCGTTATTTTTGCCGTGCTGTATACCTGATAGCTGCGCTCCTCGCCCTTTTCAGGCTTAAACTCAACATCAGTATCAACAAAAGAGCAGGCTGATAAAACACAGCAAGCGAAGGCGCTAACGAGGTACTTCATGGTGTTCCTATTACTTTACTCAAACAACAAAACGGCACAGTTTAACCGTTAAAGCACTGTAAATAAAATGCTTTATACGGTTAATTGCTGCGCCGTGTACACTTGGGTAACGTTATGGCTATATTTTGTGCTTACGCTGCTGGTATACAAGCAGTGCAACAGCCGCTACCAGCAACAGTAACTGCGCCGCCAGCCCTTGCACGGTAGGATAAATACCCAACCAGCTTATGGTGGGCAGTTGAAGCGGGCTTATTGGCATAGTGCCGGCTTCCTGCAAGGCAACAACACCTTTACCCACCATCACCACAGCAAGCACTATCATCAGCACGGCGGTACTGCCAAAGAAGGTTTTTAACGGCAACTTCAGCGCAAATTTAAACATGGCGACACCCAATACTGAAAGCGCCACTAACGCCGCTACAATACCGGCGATAAAACTGGACTGGTGCACCGCCCCGCCCTGTAGCCACAAGGACTGATAAAACAAGATTGTTTCAAATACTTCGCGGTAAACCGCTAAAAACACCACCAGCCCAAGGCCAAAGTAAGCACCGGATTTAAGCGCTTTATTTACCTGTTGGCCAATAAACTGCTGCCACTGCGCTGCGGAAGTTTTGCTGTGCATCCAAAACCCCATATAAAACAGAATAGCTGCAGCAGTTAATGCGGTATAACCTTCGGTAAGTTCGCGCGAAGCGCCGGATATAGTGATAACAAAACTGGCTACCACCCAGGTTACTGCCCCCAACGCCAGCGCAGCCACCCAACCAACATGTACCGAGCGCTTTAACCGTGGTTGTTGTGTTTTTACTGCCACGCTGTATATGGCTGCAACAACCAGCAAGGCCTCCAGCCCTTCGCGCAGTAAAATAAGCAGTGCCAGTAAAAATACATTAAAAGGCGCTAATTCGGTTTCATCCAGTGCTTGCTGTGCTTGTTGCAGCTGCTGCTGTATTTCGCTGATCTCCGCCTGTAGTACCGCAGTTGCAGCCTGCTGTTTAATTAACTGGCGTAGCTGCAGCATACGCTGTTCAATCTGGTCTTTTAGCGTGCTGTCTACCGCGGCAAGATTGTTTTCTGCCAGTTCAAAACCATCGAGATATGCCGATACAGCAAGATCGTAAGCCTGCGTATAGTGCTGCTGTTGTAAAAGTGCGGGTAGTAAATCCAGCTTGTCGTGGGCTATCTGCAACGGCGATGCATCGGCAGCATTAAAAAATTGCTCTGGATGCTGGCGAAATAATGCCATTAACGCGCCACCAAGCTCTGTGTATTGCTGTGCAACATCGTGTGGGGTAGCGGTTAACAAGTGCCCAATTGCAGTTTTGCTGACAAGCACCGATGGCACGGCTTTAGCCGGTTTGGCCTCGCTGGCACCTATGTCAGCCTTGCTGGCAAGAGCACCGACATAAAACGCCAGATCCCAGCGGCTTTGCTCATCCAGATGCGAAAAGGCCACCATACCGGTATCGGCCACACCCAGGCTAATAGTGTTAAACAGACCGAATAAACTGCGGGCATTATAACGCTCAGTGTCATGAAAATCGGTTGGCGTCGGGTCCAGTGCTGTACCTGCCGGGCCATCGCCGTGGCCGTTATCACCGTGACAAGCCGCACAGTTTTGCTGATACAAAGCTTTACCACGAATGCGGTCTGGCGCTTGCTGTGGCAGTGCAATGGCGGGCATGGCAGCAATAACCGCTTTGCGCATAGTAGCGGTTAATTGCTGAATGTCAGCTTCATCGGCATGTGCCGCCACCAGTTGCTGCAGCAAAATGGCCTGTTGTTGTAACTCATGTTGCTCCGGCGGCAACTGGGCCGGGATCAGGCTGGCAAATTCCTGCATTTCAGCAAACTCGGCGGCGTTTACTACCTGCCCTTGCTGTACAGCCTCTTTGTAATCGGCGCCAATATATTCAATTAATTGGATCAGCTTGTCAGACGCCTGCCCAGGCAAGGTAACGAGCAATAAACACAACAACAGCAGTTTCTTCATGATACAACCAACAACTTAAAGGGAATGATTCGCATTATACTCGCTTTATTTGCTGCTATGATACCCAACACTGCCAACCGCCGTAAGAAACGTGCCTTTTACCGTTTAGCCTTAGCCGCCTTAGTTCATTTGCCCGCAACAGGCTTTTATGAGTATGCTGTAGCCAAAGTGCTACCGTCGGAGAAACAGTATGATTTTACTTAGCTATTTTGAACCTGAAACCAACAACTGGCGTGAATGCACCTTAACTCAGCTACCGACAAATTTACCGGCCGAAGCCCGCTTATGGATAAACCTGAACAACGCCAGCCAGGAAGAACAGCTGCAAGTTATGCAGCGTTTTGCCATAGGCCCCACCCTGGCTGAAGATTTCAGCCGGGAGCGTCATCCGCCTAAACTGGAAGCGCAAACCGACTTTACTTTACTGATTATGCGTGGCTATGCCGATACTGATTTTAGCGAATACAGTGGCAGCGCTCAGGTTAACTTGTTGTATTCAAAGCAAGTATTAATAAGCCGCATCCACTGCCACAATCCGCAGTTGCTAAAGCAACTTGAACCACAACTTAGCAGCGGCACCAACGCCACTATTGCCGATTGGGTAAAGCAGCTAACGTTAGCCGTGTCGGCAAGTTATCTGGAAAAACTGATTAACTTTGAAGATGAACAGAGCGACTTGGAAGATGTTATGCTGCACCGTGGTAATGATGAGCATATGGCGCGCATAATGCGTTACCGCTCGGTGCTGCGCAAAATTAATCGTAACCTGGCCTATCAGAAAGACATTTTTTCTGACGCTTTATATGAAGACCAAAACCCGCTGCTGCGCCATTTTAACAGCGCGGATATTCGCGACTTCTACGAAAAATTTGAACGGCTGCACAGTATGACGGATATGTACTACGATCAGCTCAGCGATCTGGTGGAAGGTTATTTATCTACCACCTCGCACCAGATTAACGAACGGATGAAAGTATTAACCATTGTCAGCACTATTTTCATCCCTCTGACATTTATTGCTGGCATATACGGCATGAACTTTATCAATATGCCTGAGCTGCAAATGATGGATGGCTATTTTATTGTGCTGATTGCTATGGCAATAGGCGGCATCGCAGGGCTGACATGGTTTAAGATACGCGGCTGGTGGTAACACCACCACGGGCTAGGGAGTTGTAAATGGCTGAAAACCAACCGCTGGATATTGAAGAAATAGTACGCGACAGCTTTAACGAAGATGAAGCGGAACACCTGACCGGAAAGCTAAGCCAGCTGGAGCCGGAAGAAATTGCTATTGCGCTGGAAGCCATGCCGGTAGAGCAGCGGGTCAGCACCTGGCTAAGCCTGCACCCGGATGATCAGATAGCAGCACTGACCTATATGCGGGTAGACGCCCGCGACAATATTTTTAAACAGTTAGATGAAGCGCAGCTACGCAGCCTGGTTGAGGGCATGGAAGTTGATGATCTGATCGAGCTGCTTGATGAGCTGCCGCAACGGATTTACGACTACGCCTGCTCACGCCTTGATGAAAGCCAGCGCCGCTGGCTGGATACTGCATTGGCCTATGATGAAGACCAATGTGGCCGTTATGCTGATCACGATATGTTGATCATCAATAAAAATGCCAAAGTACGCGATGCTATCCGGCTGTTTCGCCAGTTGGCAGAAGACGCCGAATACCACGATGCACTGTTTGTGGTAGACCGCACCGGCCGCTACGCCGGCCTGGTTCATGCTACTCAGCTACTCGGCCTTGGCAGTCACTTACCGATTGAAACCGTTATTGATAACGAAGCACCGATAGTCGAAGGTGAAATGGAGTTGGATCAGGGCTCAGATATTGTTTCACGCTCTGGCTATACTGCGCTGGCGGTTATTGACGACGAAGGCAAATTACTTGGCCGCCTATCTATTGGTGAAGCGCTGGAGAACGTGCGCCGCAGCCTGGAAAGCCAGTTTATGCACACCGCCGGTTTAGACGAAGAAGAAGACTTATTCGCCCCTATTTTTGGCAGCGCCAAGCGCCGCGCGCTGTGGTTGGGTATAAACCTGCTAACCGCATTTTTAGCGGCCTGGACCATAGGCCTGTTTGAGGCCACCTTACAGCAGGTCGTGGCATTGGCGGTTTTAATGCCAATAGTGGCCAGCATGGGCGGTATTGCCGGCAGCCAGACACTGACACTGATTATCCGCGGCCTGGCACTGGAGCAAATTACACCTAAAACCTATATGACATTGCTGCGCAAAGAGCTGGGGGTCGGAGCCATTAACGGAGTGCTGTGGGCGCTGGTGATAGCCGCTATTACTTATTTGTGGTTTGGTGACTGGATTATCGGCGGCATTATCGGTATGGCGATAGTGATTAATATCGTGGTCGCAGCCATCGCTGGGGTGCTGATCCCTATCTGGCTGGAAAAACTGGATATCGATCCGGCCTTGTCAGGCTCCGTAATACTGACCACAGTAACTGATGTGATCGGCTTTTTCGCCTTTCTCGGTTTAGGCTCACTGTTTTTGCTCTCCTAGATAGGCTGAGCAGGAGCGTTGCACTAAAGCAGAAAAGCAACAAAATTATTTTGCCCAAACAGCAGTATTATTGCTGCCTGAAGGCGCAGACACTTTTACAATAGCGACTGATCTTACCTCTTATTGGAGAGCGCATGAAAATTGCGATTTTATCGCGCAATGCTGAACTGTATTCCACCAAACGTCTGGTGGAAGCAGCAACAAACCGTGGCCATCAGGTGCAGGTAATCGATCCGCTTACCTGTTATATGAACGTTAACCGCACCAATTCTTCTATTCATCATAAAGGCCAGGTGTTGGAAGACTTTGACGCCGTGATCCCGCGCATTGGCGCCTCTATTACCTTTTACGGCACGGCTGTACTGCGCCAGTTTGAAATGATGGGTGTTTACAGCTTAAACGAATCTGTTGCCATCAGCCGCGCTCGCGACAAATTGCGTAGCCTGCAGTTATTAGCACGCCAGGGTATCGGTCTGCCGGTTACCGGTTTTGCCGATAAACCGGGCGATATTCCCGACCTTATTGAAATGGTAGGTGGCGCACCTTTGGTGATCAAACTGCTTGAAGGTACTCAGGGCATTGGCGTAGTGCTGGCTGAAACCCGCACCGCAGCAGAAAGCGTGATAGAAGCCTTTATGGGCTTAAATGCCAATATACTGGTGCAGGAGTATATCCGCGAAGCCAATGGCGCCGATATTCGCTGCTTTGTTGTCGGTAATAAAGTAGTCGCCGCAATGAAACGTCAGGCTAAAGCCGGTGAGTTTCGCTCAAACCTGCACCGCGGCGGCACAGCATCGGCCATACGGCTAAGCAAAGAAGAACGCAGCACAGCTATTCGGGCAGCGAAAACTATGGGCTTAAATGTCGCCGGCGTAGATTTGCTGCGCTCTAACCATGGCCCGGTAGTGATGGAAGTAAACAGCTCACCGGGGCTTGAAGGCATTGAGGCTGCTACCAGCAAAGATATTGCTGATATCAGTATTGCCTTTTTGGAACAAAAAGTGGCCAGCCATAAAACCAGGCGCAAACTTAACACCAAAGGAACCGGCTAATGCAAAATGGCACAAGAGCACCTTTTATACTGGGCAACAGTAATATTCCGCCGGGCAGCCGCGCTGTAGTGGATATACCCTTTGGCAAGCTGTATACCCACACCGAACTAAACATTGGTGCTCATGTGATCCACGGCCGCAAAGACGGCCCGGTATTGCTGGTAACCGCGGCCCTGCACGGCGATGAAATTAACGGCGTGGAAATATGCCGCCGCCTGCTAAAACTGCCGCGACTGAATCAGCTTAAAGGTACGCTTATTATAGTGCCGATAGTAAACACCTATGGCTTTGTGCAGCAATCGCGCTATTTGCCCGATCGGCGCGATTTAAACCGCAGCTTTCCCGGTAGCGAAAAAGGCTCACTCGGCAGCCGGATGGCATTTCAGTTTACCGATAAAATATTAAAAAACTGTACTCATGCCATTGACCTGCACACCGGCGCTATTCACCGCTCTAACCTGCCGCAGGTGCGAGCCAGCGCCAAAGATAAAGTGGCACTGCGAATGGCTGAAGTGTTTAACGCGCCCATTATTATTAAAGCGGCCAGCCGCGACGGTACTATGCGTGGCACGGCCAATAATTTAGGCATTCCGCTTTTGCTCTATGAAGCAGGTGAAGCGCTGCGCTTTGACGAGCAATCGATTAATGTCGGCGTGCGCGGTATTTTAAATGTGATGACCGATTTGGGTATGCTCAGGGCCATGCGGAAAAAGCCGACCACCAAATCGTTATTTTCTAAAAAGAGCAGCTGGGTGCGGGCCGAGCACGACGGCATAGCACGCTACTATGTGGGCCTGGGCCAAACAGTAAAAACCGGCGATGTGCTGGCGCATATCTATTCACCCTACTCAGATTTTGAAGTGGCAGTGCCGGCCAGCTTTGACGGCATTGTTATTGGCCGTAACAACCTGCCACTGGTAAACGAAGGTGAAGCGCTGTTTCATGTCGCTGAAGTCAGCTCGCTTGATGAGGCAGAAAAAACGCTGGATGCCATTAATGACGAAGTAGACAACGCCATGCCACCGGTACTGGGTGAAGAATACGGTGTGGTATAACCCACTACTGCTTTTGTGATACCACGTCGTAACGTTTCAGCTCAGGCAGGCGCTGTTGTAATTGTTTTTCAATTTCATCCAGTTCCTGCATGCGTTGGCAAAATAATGCCGATTTTTCTTCCAGCTCTACCGCTTTGGCATCCAACCCCAGATTAATTTTGTCTACCATTTGGCCAACTGACTGCCAATCCTGATTATCTGAACGCTCAAAGTTACTATCTGAGTGGCGCAAGGCATCGCGCAATGCGCCCCATACCGCGCCAACCGTATGGCGGGCCAGGTTATCCAGTTGGGGTTTTAATTCGTCATGAAGAAAATAATCCAGCTCATTCAGGCTCTGCGGCGCCAGATAGAAGTGATCGTTACTGCGCACAAAGCGCGACATCCACTGAAAGGTAGTTTCCCGCACCAGTTCGCGCCATTCAGCCTGCTGCGCCTGGCTGCCAATACCGCTAAACATAGCTTCAATGCTGGATAATCCCAGCTCCACACCGTCTACCGCTATACTAACAATTTCGGGCACAAAACGGCGTAAACCCTGGCTGTACTGCGCCAGCAATAAGGTGTCGTCTTCTTCCAGTGTAACCCATTCACCACGAACAAACAGCTGATGATCAGCGTTTATCTGCACATGGGTGCGGTTGTTTTGCATAATACGGATCTGATCAGGCGAGATAATAATACCGTGCGCAAATGCCATATTGCACTCATCTGCCGATAACAGCGGCGCAAACAACAGTATAAAAATAAAGAGAAAACGCTTCACTGATAATTTACCCGGTCACTTCGTCAGACAAAGCCTACGTTAGCACAGCAAAAAACACATTACCCTGCATCGCAGGGCAGTTGCCACCTGTCGAAAATGCAGCCTGGTGTATATTACCAGGTCTGTATTAATAGAAAGGTTCTATCGACACACTGCCGTCTACCAGCAGTATTTTTGACGGGCCGTATTCGCGGCGGCTGCGGATAATATCTTTGTCAAAATGCACCTCAACCGCAGAAAAAATCTGCTGATGCGCCACAATAAGTGCCTGCTCCAGTTTCTCTTTGCGTTGTACTTCCAGTGCTTTAACATCGTCAATTAATGCCAGTGCCACGGTTCTGTGATCATCAAATTCCCCCTGTAACTCCTGGCGGCGTAATTCTATCTGGGCATTACCTTCAATTTTCTTCAACTTTTCCAGTTGTTCGCGAATATCCAGCATATCTTTTTTCGCTGCAGCAATACTGGTGCGCAGTACGTCTTGTTTTTCCACTATCGGGTCGGTCAGCCGGTTCAGCTCAATATAAATATTGCTGCTGGAGGGCGCACCAAGGTTACCTGTATGAATACCGTAGTCGAGATAATAATAGCCGCCGATAACCTTACCGTTAGGGTTGTCTTCAGGGCCGGCATACACTTTGGCGGCAGACACCGCACAGTGCATTATTTGCTTTTTAACGTAGATATTGCCGTTAGCATTTAAGCGGGCATACTGGGCAATATTGCACTCTATATCACCCTGCGCTTTTAGCTCAGTGCTGTATTCAGTGTCTTTTTCTGCAGTGGCTATCTGATGGCCAATAATAGCGCCGCCAATTTTGATATCACCGCCGGCTTCTATCAGACTACCTTCAACAAAGCCTTTTACAAAAATATTGCCACCGGCGATAACTTTCATACTTTCAGTCACATCGCCGTTAATCACAACTGAACCGCGAAAAATAATATGTCCGGTTGCCAGATCAACATTCTTTACGGTAAACACCTCATCAACGGTAGCACCGTTTTCGATTACCCGGGGTAAACCATCACGCGCGGCCAGCAATAAATCGGTATCCTCTGCCGATAGCTCACTGCCCTCGCCCAAATTCCATTCCACAACCTGCCCCGGTGTAGCGGGCAGTAGGTTGCCGGTAACGGTCATACCATCTACCCCGGCAGTAGGCGGATGCCGGCGCATTAAAGGTTCGGCAGCACGAATAGACGGAATAACACCAAAGTCGCGTAAGTCGGCTTTTTCTTCAGACTGCAGTAAGGGTTTGTTGCGCCGGCTTTCCATATCGGGGATCAATGCTTCAAAGCGGGAGTTAATCCCCTGCACGACCTGACGGCCACGCGCTATAACCAATTTTACTTTGCTGCCTGGATCGGCTTTACTGGCATGAGTTACCAGCTTAATGATGTGCTCTTTACTAAAACCAAATACCACCCCGGCTTCCTGCGCAGCTTTAACCAGCATATTGGCCGACATCGGTGGCCCGCCCCAGGCCGAGGTAATAATAGCGGCTGCTGACATTTTGTCTTCGCTGATATCAAACTTAAGCTCTGCAGGGCGCATGTCGGCAATACGGTACGTTAATGGCGCACCTTCTGCTTGCAGCTTGTCTTTGATTTTTTGCTGAATTTGCTGATATTCCACCAGCAGGTTGGTGAGTTGATCCTGAATCAAAAAACAACGGCCATAGCCGGCTTCCTGTAACTGAGCGTTAACGTCCTGCGCCGTCAGCGCATTCAGAGTTACAGGCACGGTTATCTTTATACTACTATTGTGCTCGGTAAATTGCATATGGCTTCACACTTCAGGTTACTGCACGAAAGCTAGTCTAATGAAGCAAATAACCGGCCTTAACACAAGCCCTTTTGGCAACGCAGGGCTTAGTTGTGGCTAATACATCAGATATAGTTTTCCTGATGGATACGGATAAACAAATCTGTACCCGCTTTACTGTAATCAATTTTATATTCTTTGTTATTAATAGCCTGGACGAAAAGTAAGGTTTTCACTTCGCTAAAAACGTCTGAACTTGATATATCAACCACTTCCATATAGCGGTCTTTTGCATCAGCTTTATTAGCCGGTACCGTTTCACTGAAAACTTTCACGCCATGGCGTGTCACGATAACAACCGGGTCGTTATCATCATTCACCACAACAAGGTCAAGCTTTTTATTTTTATGTATCAATGTGTTGCGACCACTAACTAAAAATGCTTTTTCGTAAGTATTCATTCATTGCCCTGCACAATATCTGGTAATGACAATATTATGATACAGTCAGTACCTAGTGTCTAGGTTACTGTATTCTGGATAAATTGTAACCTTGCCTGATTAATCTGCTTACACAGGTTAAGCGCATCTGCTTCGCTAAGTTCAACAGGCACAAAAATATCAAAGCCGGTAGCATCAACCAAACGCTGCATCCGGTGCGCAAAAGCCGCTTTAATACCGTTATATTGCTGTTGGGCTGTACTGTAGTTTTCGCCTTCAGCCAATAACTCACTGGCACACTGCCCGCTATTACAGCCTTGCCTTATGGCTTCTACATACAAGGCGCGTTGCTCTGTCATAATGCGTACAGCCAGCCGCAGTGGTAAGCCTTGTAAAAAGTTATCGTAATCGGTCAGTTTAAAGGCAATATAACTAAGTTTTTTTTGCTCAAGCTGCGGTACACCGCTGTATAAAAAACTGTTCCAGGGCAAAAACCAACTGCCGCGCCGGTGAAAATAACGTAAACCTTTTTCGTCGTACTGCAAAAAGTAGGCAGGCTCTGACAATTTGGCCCAACCAGCAAAAAGCCCCAGCGCAGCCATAACAAATGCCAGTGCATGCAGTACATTAAGTTGCTCCACCCAAAGTAAGCTGAGCAACAGTAACAGCAATACGGCGCCACTGCCTAACATCAATGCTGCACCACCCCGGCTGGCACCACCCTGAATTTGATTCAGCTGCATGTTGATCACCTCCGCTGCCGCTAATTATGGCCACTATGGCAGGCTTTGCCGCTTAGTTCAGCAGATATTGTTGAATTAAACCGCAATTGTACCCCGCTTAATCGACCAACGCCGCTACGACTGCGATAACGAGTAATCTAAACCTCTCTTTCTTCCATACAATAAGGCAGAAATTATTATTAAGCTGTTATCCGGGGTTATTGTGGCAAAATTACATTCAAAATTAATTTGGGTGATTCTCATCGCTCTGCTGGTATTTGTAGGCTATTTGTACTGGATACCCAGCCAGAAAGTGGATGCGCGTCGCGATGCCGCTGTCGTAGCTGTAACTACCGCTAAAGTAGAAACCAAGCCAATGATCCGCAGCGTAAATTCGTTGGGTACCGGTATTTCTAACCATTCTATTCAGTTAATTTCGCCCACCAGCGACTTTGTCACTGAGCTGAATATTCGTGAAGGTAAAGCGATTAGACAAGGCGAAGTGATTGCCCGTTTACATGATGTGGAAGAGCGCGCGCGCGTAACCGAGCTGGAAGGCATACTGGAAGATCAAAAGCGCCAGTTAGACCGGCTGAAAAACCTGGCAACCACTCAGGCCACTGCGCAATCGATGCTGGATGAGCAACAAACCCGGGTCAATACTACACTGGCACAACTGGATATTGCCAAAGCCCAGTTAGCGGAAATGACTATCCGCGCGCCTTTTAATGGTCACCTTGGCCTGCGCCAGGTTAGTGTTGGTGCTTATATTAATAGTGGCACTGTTATTACCACACTGGATGACTTAAATACCCTGCGCGTTGCCTTTAGCGTTGCCGAGCATTATCTGGCTGATATCAGTGTTGGTATGCCTTTAACCGTAACTAATGCCGCTTATGGCAATATCACCTTTAACGGTAAAGTCAGTGCGATTGATACGCGGCTTGACCCGGTTACCCGCACTGTCACAGTACACGGCGCTTTACCTAATGAAGATTTACGTTTGCGCCCCGGCATGCTGCTGCATGTAAAGCTGGAGCTGGACAACCGCGTGGCGATGCAAATTTCAGAAAAAGCCCTGGTGCCGCAGCAGCAAAAACAGTTTGTTTATAAAGTTGATGCAGACAGCAAGGTGACTCAGGTTGAAGTCACCACCGGGCAGCGTGTGCCAGGCTGGGTAGAAATACTGGGTGGGCTGAAAGAAGGCGATGAAGTGGTAGTTGAGGGTATTCAGAAACTGCGCTCAGGCATTACCATTAACCGGGTTGGAGGCTGATATGCTGCTGTCCGATTTGTCGGTTAAAAGGCCGGTATTTGCCACTGTTGTAAACCTGCTGCTGGTCGTATTTGGTATTGTCTGTTTTACCATGCTGCCGCTGCGCGAATACCCGGATATTGACACGCCTATTGTCAGTATCAGCACTAACTACCCTGGCGCCTCAGCCGAAATTGTTGAATCTAAAATTACCCAGTTACTTGAAGATCGCATCAGCGGGGTTGAAGGCATAAAGAATATTAACTCGGTCAGCCGCAATGGCCGCTCGAATATTTCTATTGAGTTTGCCGTTGAACGCGACATAGATTCTGCCGCCAACGACGTACGCGACCGGGTGTCACGCGCGTTAAACAACCTGCCGGATCAGGCCGACCCACCTGAAGTATCTAAAGCCAGTGACGATGAAGATACTATTGCCTGGTTTGTATTAAACAGCGAAACCATGACCTCGCTGGAGCTGACCGATTACGCCGACCGCTACATTGTCGAGCGTTTTTCAGTAGTGGACGGCGTAGCCCGTTTGCAACTGGGCGGTGCACGTGATTACGCCATGCGTATCTGGCTTGACCGGGATGCCATGGCGTCTCGCGGCGTAACGGTACAGGACATTGAAAACGTATTACGGGCAGAAAACGTAGAACTGCCGGCCGGTAATATAAAATCTACCGATCGCGATTTTACTGTGCGCGTCGTGCGCACCTACAAATCACAGGACGATTTTCGCAAGCTGGTCATTAAACGCGGCGCTAATAATTATCTGGTACGGCTGGGCGAGGTGGCCGATGTACTGCTAACGGCAGAGAACGAAGAAAGCGAGTTTCGCGGCGACGGTAAAAACCTGCTTGGTATCGGTATTATTAAGCAGTCAAAAGCCAATACGCTGGAAGTGGTGCAGGCTGCCCGGGCAGAGATGGAGCGAATTAAGCCTACCCTGCCTGACGGTACCACCATTGAGCCGGGTTACGATTCTTCACTGTTTATTGCCGAGTCGATCAAAGAAGTTTACAACACTCTGGCCATCGCGATGGCGCTGGTTATTGTAGTGATATTTCTGTTTTTAGGTAATATCCGCGCAACCTTTATTCCGGCCATTACCGTGCCAGTATCGCTGGTAGCGGCGGTTACCGTATTGTTTGCACTGGATTTTTCGGTCAACCTGCTTACCCTGCTGGCCATGGTATTAGCCATCGGTCTGGTGGTAGATGACTCTATTGTGGTACTGGAAAACATTTACCGCCGTATTGAGCAAGGCGAGCATCCGCTGCTGGCCTCTTATCGCGGCGCACGCGAGGTTGGTTTTGCCGTTATTGCCACTACGCTGGTACTTATTTCGGTGTTTGTGCCGCTGGTGTTTATGCAAGGCCAGTTGGGTAAACTCTTTACCGAGTTTGCGCTGGCGATTGCTGCTGCGGTGGCGTTTTCCAGTGTTACCGCGCTTACGTTATCGCCCATGCTATGCAGTAAATTACTGACGCACCAAAAACGTGAAAGCAAACTGGGCCTTTGGCTGCATGCTGCCTTTCATAAACTGGAAAATGCCTACCGGCGCCAATTGGATGTTGTTTGCGCTACACGCTGGCCAGTGATCGTCGTGGTTGTGCTGTGCTTTTTAGCCAGTTATATGTTGGTAAAACTGTTACCCAGCGAACTGGCGCCAACAGAAGATCGCGGTACTTTCTTTGTCATGATGAGCCCGGCTGAAGGTGCCAGTTATGCCAGCAATAGCCGTAATATGCGGCTTATTGAAGACGTATTGATGCCCTACTACCATGACGGCGAATTTAACCGCTTACTGGTACGGGTGCCTGGCTGGGGTAACAGTGGCGGTATTGCCATAGTCGGCACTGAAAACTGGCATAACGGTAAACGCCGCACGCAGGACTTAATGGGCGAAGTGGGCACCAAGCTGAACGACATACCCGATGTACGTGCTTTCACCTTTATGCGCAGCGGCCTGGGTGGCGGCGGTGGCGGTGGCCGGCCAATTCAGTTTGTATTGCAGGGTAATACCTATGAAGAGCTGGCACGTTGGCGCGACATTGTGATCAGTAAAGCGGCGGAGAACCCTAATATTCTGATGCTGGATCACGACTATAAAGAAACTGTGCCGCAGATACTGGTAGAAATTGACACCGAGCGCGCCGGCGATTTGGGTATTTCTGTCGGTGCCATTGGCCGGTCGCTGGAAGCTATGCTGGGCGGTCGCCGGGTCACCACCTTCTTAGATCGCGGTAAAGAATACGATGTCATTATTGAAGGCCTGGATGACGATTTCAGCTCACCGGGCAGTATCAGCAATGTGTACCTGCGCTCGGATACGTCAAGCGAGCTAATCCCGCTGGATAACCTGGTAACATTGCGTGAAGAAGCCACGTCATCCAGCCTGAACCGTTACAACCGGATGCGGGCCATTACGTTAACCGCCAGTATGGCACCGGGCTACAGCCTGGGTGAAGCGCTGGAATATCTGGAGAACGTAGTTAAAACAGAAATTCAGGACACCGTTGGTATTGATTACAAAGGCGAATCGCTGCTGTATCAGGAAAGCGGCAGCTCTACCCTGATGGTATTTATTCTGGCCCTGCTGATCACCTATCTGGTGCTGGCTGCGCAGTTTGAAAGCTTTGTGCATCCGCTGGTTATTATGATCACCGTTCCGCTTGGGTTAGTTGGCGCCTTGTCCGGCTTGTATTTCAGTGGCATGACACTGAATATCTACAGCCAGATTGGCCTGGTAATGCTGATAGGCCTGGTAGCGAAAAACGGTATTCTGATTGTTGAATTTGCCAACCAGTTGCGCGATGCCGGCGTGGAATTTGTTGCCGCCATTCAACAAGCGGCAGCACAGCGGCTACGCCCTATTGTGATGACAGCTTTTACCACCGCAATGAGCAGTATACCGCTGATAGTAGCATCAGGCCCCGGCTCAGAAAGCCGGATGGTAATAGGTATGGTTATTTTCGCCGGGGTATCGCTGGCAACACTGATGACCATCTATGTTGTACCGGTAATGTATATAGCGTTAGCGCGAAATACCGGCTCACCTAAACGGCTTGAACATAAACTACAGCAGTTGGAAAAAGAAGCACCAGACGAACATGCGGCAGATGAGGTGCACCCCAGCTGATCACAGCCGCAAGCCCGGAGTGTTGACTAATAAACCGGTTGTTAACTAAAGAAAAACGCCCCGCAGGTTTAAACTGCGGGGCGTTTTTTTAGCAACAGCACTTTTCCCTACGGCGCCACTTAGCTGCAGTATTGTGTTGTTAATCAGAGTGCATCGGTGCTCTCGCCTTCTTTATCTACCGGCGGCGGTGGCAGCATATCTTCACGGCTTATGCCCAGAATCTCGGCAATAGCGCTGGCCACATAAATAGACGAGTAAGTACCTACCGCAATACCAAACAGCAATGCGGTGGCAAAGCCGTGTATTAACGCTCCGCCCATATAAAACAGCACTATTAACACTAAAACAGTGGTTAAAGAGGTAATAACAGTACGGTTTAGCGTAGAGGTAATCGCATCGTTGATGGTTTGGGCTACTGTTGCTTCACGCAATTTGCGAAAACTTTCACGGATACGGTCAAATACTACAATGGTGTCATTAATCGAGTAACCTATCAGCGCCAGTATCGCTGCCAGCACCGTTAAATCAAACTCCAGCTGCAATACTGAGAATAGCCCCAGCGTTAAAATAACGTCATGTGCCAGTGCTGCTACTGCCCCCACCGATAAACGCCATTCAAAACGCATGGCAACATAGGCCAGAATGCCCAGCAGTGCCATCAGCATGGCCAGCCCGCCATCTTGCTTTAGCTCTTCGCCGACACTGGGCCCGACAAACTCAACCCGGCGCATGGTTACCGCCTCAGCCTGTTGGCTGTTCAGTGCCTGCAACACCGTGTCGCCCACCACAGCCTGGGCAATATCGGCGCGTAGCGGAATGCGGATCAGCACATCGCGGCTGGTGCCAAATAGCTGCACCACCGCATCTTCATAGCCGGCGTTAGTCAGCGTTTGCCTTACAGCCACTAAATCGGCCGGTTTGGCAAAGCCTACCTCAATTACAGTACCACCGGTAAAATCCAGCCCCCAGTTAATGCCGTTAATAGCAATAGAAGTAAAAGAGCCTAATACCAACGCAGCTGACAACACAACCGCCGCCCATTTTAACCGCATAAAATTTAGCGGTTTGGCAAAGTTAAATATCTGCATGCTGGGCTCCTTATATCGGCAGTGACTGCACGCGGCGGCCACCCCAAATTAAATTTACTAATAAACGGGTGCCGACTACCGCCGTAAAAATCGACGTTAAAATGCCTATCGCCAGCGTTACCGCAAAGCCTTTTACCGGCCCGGTACCAATACCAAACAACACCAGTGCTACCAGTAAGGTGGTAATGTTAGAGTCGGCAATGGTAGCAAAGGCCCGGTCATAGCCATGGTGAATAGCTTGCTGCACTGAGCGCCCCTCCAATAGCTCTTCGCGGATACGCTCAAATATCAGTACGTTGGCATCTACCGCCATACCCACCGTAAGCACAATACCCGCCATACCCGGCAAGGTTAACGTAGCACCGGGGATCAGCGACATCATGCCCACCAGCAGCACCAGGTTGGCCACCAGCGCGATATTGGCTACCATGCCAAACGCCTTGTAGTACACCGCCATAAACAACAGCACAGCAGCCATACCCCACTGAATAGCCGTTATGCCCAGCTCAATGTTTTCTTTACCTAAACTTGGGCCTATGGTGCGCTCTTCAATAATTTGCACGGGCGCAATTAAAGCACCGGCCCGCAGTAAAGTAGCCAGATTTTGCGCCTCGGCTGGCGAGTTAATACCGGTAATCACAAAATCACGGCCTAAACGGGCCTGGATGGTAGCGTCGTTAATGACTTCCTGTTGTTTAATCAGTACCGGGTTGCCGTCAGCGCCTATTTCAGTGCCAGGCTTATACTCGATAAACACTGATGCCATACGCCGGCCTATTGCGTTTTTGGTACCCGCCGACAGCAAGGTTCCGCCTTTGGCATCCAGCTTGATATTGACCTGCGGCTGGCTGTATTCGTCATAGCCAGAGCTGGCACCGGTAATATGATCGCCGGTAAGCATAATACGCTTTTCCAGCAGTACCGGGCGGCCATCGCGGCTGTAATACAGTTCTGAATTAGGTGGCACCCGGCCTTCCAGCGCCGAGCCTAAATCGCCTTCAGTGTCTACCAGACGAAACTCCAGTGATGCCGTAGCCCCCAGAATTTCTTTGGCCTGAGCCGTGTCTTGCACCCCGGGTAACTGTACCACGATGCGATCAGCCCCCTGGCGCTGCACTAATGGCTCGGCCACACCAATTTCATTTACCCGGTTACGGATAATGGTGATGTTTTGTTCCAGTGCATATTCACGGATTTCTTTTAAACGGATTTCGCTAATGCCTACCAGCAAGGTCAGGTTGTCGCTGCTGGTAGTAAACACCAGTTCGCGATCGCGCTTTTTTAATGCCGCTTCAGCGGCTACCACATCTTCAGTGCTGCGAAAACTTACCTGCACCTGGGCACTGTCAATATCGGCCTGCACATTGCGATAGCGAAGTTTATCTTCACGCAAATCAGCCCGGAAGGTTTGCACCATGTCGTTCAGGTTTTTATCCAGTGCGGCTTTCATATCCACCGCCAGCAAAAAGTGCACGCCACCGCGCAAGTCCAGGCCTAAGTTCATTGGTGTGGCACCAATGGCGGTTAACCAGCCGGGTGTAGCCGGTGCCAGGTTAAGTGCCGTAACAAAGTTTGCCCCCAGTTGCTGGTTGGCAATTTCACGCGCCTGCAGTTGATCTTCAGTGCTGTTAAAACGGGCCAGAATTTGGCCCTCTGCCAATACCACCGATTTGGCCGAAATATTGGCTGAGCGGAAACTTTGCTCCAATTGCAAGCGGGTTTCTTCAGCTACAGTACCGCCACGGGTAGCGCTGATATTCAGTGCCGGATCTTCCGGGTATAAGTTGGGTAACGCATACACCAGTGCCAGCAATAACATGCCAATCACCAGCACATAGCGCCAGATAGGGTTTTTATTTAACATCAGTTTATCCTTAGCTTTGTTGCTACAGCCACAGCTCTAATTCATGATGTTGGTGAGTTCATGATGTTAGTCAGCGGCTGCCAGGCACTCTGCACCAACCCGTTAAGGTGCTTAATAGATAAAAAAGCAGAGTGCGGTATTTAACCGGCGTTAGCACAAAACATGCAAAACTAACCTGCAAAGGTATAAGTTGTGGTGTGTTTAGTGTGCCGGGTTAAGCATTAACTTAAGGAAAATTGTGGCGGGGCTCTGGCCTGTTGGGGGGTAACAATTACGGCATAGTGCGCCGCGGATATCACTACGGCAGCTACACCGGTTAAACTAAAAACTGCGCTACGTTTTGCCGGTAATAACGCATACTGAGGCTGGTCGTCTTTATCCTGCGGGGTATTTAACGTGTGCTGATGCAGTGAAGGGTTTACTGCATGAAACTGAGAGTCTGCCAGCGGCGATAAGCGTGCATCGTGCACAGCAAAGGCTTGCGGCGTACACAATAAGCTTAAATAAAACAGTATGGCAAAACTACTTAGCCAGCGCATAACACCTCATCTTACCCCGGTACGCAGCCGTTTTTTAGCACTGCGTGCGCGCATAATGGGCCCTAATTCTTTACAGCACAAGCGTTGGCAGCAGAAAATTTGCTAACACGCGTCTTAAATTACCTTAGAATAGCGCTGCTGACCCTGGCTTAAATAAGCGTCAAAGCAGGCGCAAATGCTGCGTACCCATAACCGCCCTGCTGCGGTTACCTGAATCCGCTCGGCATAGACTTCAACCAGGCCATCTTCCATAAACGGCTGCAGGCGCTCAAGTGCCTGGGCAAAGTATTGCCAAAAACCATGCAAGCGCCACTGGCGGCTAAATGTTTCCACGTCCAGTTCAAAGTGGCAGATTAACTGGCTGATCAAAGCTGCCCGTAGTTTATCGTCATCGCTTAAGCTAAAACCGCGTTCAACCGGCAACTGGCTGGCAGCAATAGCCGCATAATATGCAGGTAATTCTTTACTATTTTGCCACAGCACACCATTTACCTGGCTGATACTGGACACGCCAAGGCCAATCAGAGCATTTTGCCCGGCCGTAGTATAGCCCTGAAAATTGCGCTGCAGCTTACCGGCAAGTTGCGCTTTGGCTAATGCATCATTTGGCCTGGCAAAGTGGTCCATGCCAATAAACTGATAACCGGCCGCCACAAAGGCTTTAATGGCCATACTTTGCAACTGCAGTTTAAGCGCTGCATTTGGCAGGCTGGCATTTTCCAGCTTGCGCTGGGCGGCAAAACGCTCGGGCAAATGGGCGTAGCTAAATAATGAAATGCGGTCTGGTTGCAGCCGGATAATCTGCTCCAGCGTGCTGGCAAAACTGTCTGGCTGCTGAAACGGCAAGCCATATACCAGATCAAGATTAACCGAGCTAAACCCCAGCTGGCGGCTAAGCTGTACCTGATGGCAGATAAGTGCGGTGTCCTGCACCCGGTTAATAGCAATTTGCACTTTCTCATCTAAATCCTGCACGCCAAAACTTACCCGGTTAAAGCCCAGTGCGCGCAAATGTGCCAGCTTACTGTCACTGCAACTGCGTGGGTCAATTTCAATGCTGATTTCTGCATCCGGCATTATCGTAAAGTGGCGATGCAACAGCGCCATTAAGCGGCTAAGTTGTACTTCAGTTAAAAAAGTTGGCGTGCCACCGCCCAAATGCAGCTGAATAATCTGTTTTTGCGCCAGCAATGGCTGGTACAACGCCATCTCCTCTGCCAACGCATCAAGATAGCTATCGGCTTTATGCTGATGCCGGGTTACCACCTTATTGCAACCGCAGTAGTAGCACAGCTTATGGCAAAACGGGATATGGATATAAAGGCTCAGCTCATCCGGGCTTTGGCTGATGGCGGTTTGGATCTGTGTTTGATCAAAATCGGCTTTTAGCGCCAGCGCGGTTGGGTAAGAGGTATAACGCGGGCCGTTAATATTATACTTGCTGATTAACTTTGGGTCCCAGTTGCTGACGGACATTTTAACCTCTTTAACACTGCTGGCGATCGACTGACAGCCATGATAAACCCCGGCGTGTCAGCTGATATTGATCTGCCTCAGGCTTGGTTTAACTATAACTGCGCAAGCGCAATAATATTTATCAGCATCTCTGGTAACAGCGGGTAAAAGGACTTATTGTATTTGCTTGTTAAGGCCGCGTTCAGCTTTGCCACTCAACGGCAGTCAACAACCGCTACAGCCGCCTTATAAACACCGGAGCAGATATGGGATCGCTACTTAGCAAATACTGGCCGCTTGCCGTCGCTACGCTAGTTGGAAGCGTGTTATCGCAAAATGCTCTGGCACAAGACCCCGTGTCCCCCTACCAGAACTGGGCTGAGGTAGTGCGCAGCAAGCCTTATGCTGAAAGCCGGGGCGTCTATGACAATGTGATGAATGTACGGCGCTGGATCCTTACCCGCTCAGGTCATTGCACCGAGCGCAATCGCCATCTGTTGTTTGATATGCGCGGAAACTTTCTGCAGTTTATTGACGATGCCGCAGACTCTTTGCAAACTCAGTTAATTCTGAATCAAACCAGTCAGGGCATGGCACAACAAGGCCAGGTTCATGCCTGGGTAGAGGGCAATAGCCAAACCCTTGGCTACCCTTTTGCCATTCGTTGTCACCAGCCCTATGTAGATTTACCTCTGGCCATATCGCGCTATCTGGGGGAGCGCCCGGACGGCCGC
This sequence comes from Rheinheimera hassiensis, assembly GCF_022436675.1. GTDB lineage: Bacteria > Pseudomonadota > Gammaproteobacteria > Enterobacterales > Alteromonadaceae > Alishewanella > Alishewanella hassiensis. The sequence goes on from NZ_JAKUJZ010000003.1 coordinate 329,390, forward strand.
TTATCTGGAAACTGGGATGGCATTAAGGTGGGCACGCCTAACAATCAAGCCTCATTGCATGACACCCTGCGCTTGGTGCACGCCCGCCGGGTGCAGCAGAAGCGCATCAGTCTGCCCGACGACTTACTTTCAGATCTGGCCGGCATGTTAATTATCGAAAGTGGTGGCGTGCGCGAAGCTCACTCGAAAGCCAATGCCAGAGGGATCCTGCAACTGACATCACAGGCACTGAAAGATTGCAAAGTACCTAAGAATAAACAACTGCACCGTATTGCTCAGGTAGATTGCGCGCTATGGCTGTTTGAACGTAATCACCGGATGCTACAGCCGGTATTTCTGACACGCTTTGGCCATTTGCCACAGGAAAAGCAGGATCATATTTACCGGCTGTTGCTGATCCAGGCTTATCATGGCGGCCCTGGCCGCGTAAGATCGCTGCTGACAGACGACGAATTCAGCAAACCGGCTGCTTATTTTGCCGAACACCACCAGGATTTTAGTGCCGGCGATATTGCCTTTGGCATGGTATTTCATAACCTGGGTCGCAATCGCCTGGGTTTCGCCTCGCTGTATTACACTGCCGATATCCGCATTGCGCTGCAGCAGTTGGAGTCCAGGCAGAGCGCCCGCCTCGCTCTGGGGCGCCCAGCCAAAACGCTGACGCCGCCCGGAACAAACCAGCTCAGCGGCAAGCTGTAACAACTTGCGCCGCCTACTCGCCAAGACGTGTTATTTACGCTTTGTTACGCGATTTATCGGCCAGACGCTTGATAGCAGCTTCATCAAGACGGGCATGCCTTACTGACTCAGAAATACATGCGCCGACGTTTTCGTAAAAGCGCTTGCCCTGCTCATTGTCTTGCGCCACGATCCAATCTATGCGGCCACAGCCTGCTTCTTCAGCGACGTTACACAATGCCGACAACAGTGCTTCGCCAATACCTTTACTTCGATACTGTGGGTAAATATATAAGTCATCAAGCCAGATCCCTGGCTTCGCGATAAAGGTAGAGTAGATACTGTAGTAGGTTGCAATTCCAATGACTTGGTCTGCCTCAACCACAACCAATGCGTGTGCTTTTGGAGCCGGTGAAAAAAAAGCTTCTTTAATATCGCTTTCTTTCGCCCGCAACGTGTCGGCACAGCCGTCAAATTCCGCTTTCGCCCGTATAATGTTAAGTATCTGATTAGTATCAGCACTAACCGCTTGTCTTATACTAAAAATGATAAATTCTCCTTACGTGCAATAATTACGCCCAATTACACCATCTTTGGCCGGTTTTACTCTTGCCTTGTCACACCATATAAGCGACAAAATCGGTTACACCAACGTCGTGGCCAAGCTGGTGCAATAGCGTGGTTAGCTGGCCGCGGTGATGGGTTTGGTGGTTAAACATATGCGCTATTGCCACCCAGCCAGGATGTTCGCGCAACTGGCCCTGCGAATTACTGTATTTCATTGTGCTGGCAAGCTGTGTATCGGTTAACTCATCAGCAAAGTGGGTTATCACCTTGTCGGTGGCCAGCCTCTGCGTGCTAAGCTCGCTGAAATCTGCATATAACTCATCGCGCAGTGATGCAAACTGCTGCACCAGCTGCGCCGTTTGCAAAGACGCCATGGCAGGAAAGGCGTTGGCAAAGCGGCCAAGCCAGATACGATCGGCCAGCAGAATATGATTAAGTGTGCCGTGAATGGAGCAAAAAAACGCGCCTAGATCTTTTTTACGCTCGTTGTCACTTAAATCTGCCACCAGTGTGAACAACCGGGCATTAAACTCACGGTTATATTTGGCAAAGCCCTGCATTTGGGCCTGATGGGATCCCATTATTTAGCCTCCTTTACCTGTTCTTCCAGCCGTATTACTTGTCTGAACCACAGACACTACAAGCCGGGTCTTTATTTAAACTAAACTGCCGCCACTGGCCGCTTAAGGCATCAAACAACTGTAACTTGCCGTATAGCGGCGTGCCGACACCGGCGATTATTTTTACAGCTTCCAGCGCTTGCATAGCACCGATTACGCCTACTACCGGGCTTAAAATACCAGCTTCCATACAGGTGAGTTGCTGCTCGCCAAACAGCTGGCTTAAACAGTGATAACAGGCGCCGTCGCCTTGCATACTAAAGCTGGCAACCTGGCCTTCAAAGCGGATGGCAGCACCGGATACCAACGGCACTTTGGCATTAACACAAGCAGCGTTAATAGCGTTGCGGGTGGCTAAATTATCAGTGCAATCGAGCACCAGCGAATATTGCGGCACTAATTTCGCTAAGTCTGCTGTGCTTAAACGCTGCTGCAGTGCAGTAATAGTGGTATCGGAGTTTAACTGGCGCAAACTTGCCTCGGCTTGCTGCACTTTTCTGTGGCCTATATCAGCTTCGCGGTACAGTATTTGCCGCTGTAAGTTGCTGCTATCGATAGTGTCATGGTCTGCCAGTGTAATATTGCCAATACCACTGGCCACCAGATAAGGCGCTGCGGCGCAGCCAAGCCCCCCCATGCCCACCACCAGCACTGAAGCACCAAGTAGCGCCTCCTGGCCGTCAATATCCAGTTGCGGTAACATTAAATGCCGGCTGTAACGCATAGCCTGTGCGGTAGTCAGCTCTTTAGCCAAGGCTTACTCCTGGTGTTAATTTAGTAACTGCAGCTCGGCCAGCTGCTTATATAACGGGCTTGATAACAACAGTTGTTGGTGGGTGCCGCTGGCAATCAGCCTGCCATGTTCCAGCAATAGGATGCGGTCGGCGTTAAGTACTGTGGCCAGCCGGTGGGCGATAATCAGCGTAGTTTTACCCTGCATTAAATTATCCAGCGCCTGTTGCACGTGTTGCTCGCTTACCGCATCCAGTGAACTGGTGGCTTCATCCAGCAACAACACGGGTCTGTCAGCCAAAATAGCCCGGGCAATAGCAATGCGCTGCTTTTGACCGCCGGACAACCGCACGCCGCGTTCACCTAATTGTGTGGCATAGCCATCACTAAACTCAGCAATAAAACCATCTGCCCGTGCGGCAATGCAAGCGTTTATGACTTCTTGCTCAGTGGCATCGGGCCTGCCGTAACGCACGTTTTCCAGCACTGAACTGGCAAAAATAACCGACTCTTGCGGTACCAGAGCAAACTGGGCGCGCAGCTGGGTTAAATCCAATTGGCTGATATCAGTGCCATCGAGCAATATCTGCCCGGTTGTGGGCTGGTAAAACCGCTGTAATAGCTGAAACAAAGTCGTTTTACCGGCCCCACTTGGCCCTACCAGCGCAATACGTTCACCGGGTTTAATGTCGATATTAAGCTGTTGCAGCACCGTTTTATCTGCCACCTGCGGATAAGCAAAACTCAGCTGGCGCAGGCTAAGAGCGCCTGCTACCGGTAAACTAAGTGCTATCGGCAACACCGGCGAGGCTATTTCAACCGGTGCCGTTGCCAGTTCAATTAAGCGCTCTGTGGCGCCCGCTGCACGCTGAATATCGCCGGTTACTTCACTGATTGTTGCTGCGCTGCCTGCCACCATCACGGCATAAAACATAAAAGCGGTCAGTTCACCGGCACTGACAACACCGGCCATCACATCGCGCGCGCCTACCCAGCTGATCAGCACCATAGCGGTAATACTCAGCAGCATTACGGCAGCGATCAGTAGAGCACGGTAGAAGATACGCTGTTTGGCTGACTGCATTACCTGTTCAATTCTGTCGGCGAACAATTGTTTATCACGTGGCTCATGGCCATAAGACTGCACGGTATGAATTTCATGCAGGCTTTCATCAACATAGGCACCCACATCAGCTAAGCGGTCCTGGCTGACACGGGATAATTTACGCACCCTGCGGCCCAACACAATAATCGGCAGTAATACCAGCGGTACCGCCAGCAATACTAATCCGGTCATTTTGAAGCTGGTTAGTGCCATCATAAGCAAACCGCCAATGGCCGTAACTGTAGCCCGCAGCGCCATCGACAGGCTGGATCCCACCACACTTTGCAGCAAAGTGGTATCGGCAGTAAAACGTGAAATAACCTCACCGGTGCGCATTTCACCATAGAATGATGGCGATAACTTCAGCATATGCTGGTACACGCGGTTGCGGATATCAGCACTTACCCGCTCACCCAGCCAGGTCATCAAATAAAAACGGCAGAATACCGCCGCCGAAGACAACATACATAGCAGCAAAATACCCAGCGTGATCTGATTTAGCCGGGTGTGGTTATTGGCAACAAACCCATCGTCTACCAACAGGCGCACGCCCTGCCCCAGCGCCAGCCAGCTAAGTGAGCCAACCAGTAAAAACAATATGGCCAGCAATACCCTATTACGATAAGGCTTTAAAAAGCCGCCAACCCAAGGCAATACTGCCACTACAGGCGCAGTCAATTAGTCACCTGCGCATTGATATCTACAACGCCAGCCAGCGAAAACTGCAACATATTAACCCCTTTTTTTGTTAGCCCTGCTAAGGCCATAATGACTGTGCGACAACGGTAGCAACTAAAACGCCGGCTCCACTAAGCTGAATTAATGAGCCGGTTCAGCCGGCTGATACCAGTCTGTCCAACTGCGGGTAACAACAAAAACAGCATAGCTGGCAAACTCTGCGGTTAACTTGCTATAAAAGTCAAAGTTGGTCAGGTTTACCGTCAGCAGGCAATTTAAACCGCAGTTTACCTGGCGAAACGTCTGGCTGGAGGTGGCAACAACCTGGCTGCTAAAACCATGATGTTGTGTCAATTGTTTTACCCGCCAGGCGTGAAAATCGCTGGTAACAATATAATCCGGTTTTAATTGTCTGGCCGCTAAGCTGTTAAATTCTTTATAGGTATTATCACCGCCATAAAAGCAGTCTACCGCAACATTATCAGCCACACTGAGCAGGTAATCGACGTAAGGTTTGCAGTATTGGGTGGTCATAATAACGCTGCCGCCATCCGGCAACAGTTGTGTCAGCTGCTGCAGCCGTGATTTAGCACACGCCGGTAATGCCGTTTCAGAACCACCACAGCCCAGCAGCACCACACTGCTGTTTGCTGCCATACTGTAGCTGCTGGTATGGCCGCCATACCAGTGCCTTACCTGGTTTGCCACAAAGCTGTTACCGGCCAGATAATAAAACGCCAGCAGCAACCATAAACCTTTTTTGCGGTACACAATACACGCCAGTAACAGGCCATACAGCATAAGGTTATGCGGAAACATAAAGGGTTCAAGAACATCTTTCATCTTTACTCCTTGTCTGATGCTGGTGTACCAGTAACGCATTACACAGTGCCCACGGTAGCCACAACATACCGGACGTTAAAATGTGTCCGGCCACGGACGATACCAGCAACAGCAGCAAGTTCAATAGTAACAGGCTGCGCCCTGCGCCACAGGCCCTGCGCTGCCAGCTGCTGCGGAAAAATACAGCAAAACACAGTACAAACGCCAGCACGCCAGCCAATCCGTGAAATACCAGCAAGTCAAACCAATCCAGCTCGGCAAAATATTTTTTCAGATATAGCGCTACCCCACCCTGGCCCACACCCAGCATACGTTGCCAGTCGGTATAGTGCTCGGCAGTGGTTTGCCAGATACGCCCGGCGTAGTAATCGCGGGATGACAGCAAAATACCGCTGATGCCACGCTGCTGATAAACAAAATTCAGTTTGTCGTATATCCCCAGCAGCTTTAACAGGCTTTCGCCGTTAAACAGCACCGCCAACAACACCACACTCACGGTTAACAATAACACGTACACGATCTTGCGCTGTCGTTGCCAAAAACTAAGCGGTTGCATTAGTAACGGAATAAGCAGCACCAGCAGCAGCACACCAAATAAACCGGTTTTAGTCAGCAGTAGTAAGGCGATAACCAGAGCGGTAGCGCTGATGCCCCAGTACGCCAGTTTATGCTGCGGCCAGCAAAGCACCAGCAAAGCACAACTTAGCACCAGCAGCACGGCCGACAATTCATTGGTGGAGTAAAAAAAGCCTTTAATACCTAAAAAAGACTGCGCTACGCCGTCAAGCGGCTGATAGGCGGTAAAACCAAACCCTGCCAAACCGGCCATAGCATTTAGCAGCAGCACCAAAGCACTAATAATCAGTGTATGTTTAAACAACAGTTGCGCGGTTGCAGGTAAGCGTTGCTGCAAAGACACTAAATAAGCAAAAGCCAGCAGCGGGCTTAACACTTTAATAGCCAGCTGAATATCGACCAGCCACCAGCGCTGCGCTAAAACCGGCCACTGCAGTGCCGGCCCCAACAGCATTAATAACAATAACAGCAGCAGGCCCAGCACAAGCTTAGGTTGCTGCACCAGCAAAGCTAAGGTCATTAACAGCAGTAATAACAGCTTGTAAAACACCGACAAGCCATAGCTGACACCATGTAACTGCAGCAAAGCACCATTAATGCAATCTACCAGCAAAAACAGCGGGATAAGCCAGCACAGTAGTTTATCGCTGCGCTGCTGCAACGGTGAAGTTAGCGTAGCAAGCGACATTATTTTTTAAATAGTCCGGCCAGGCCTTTACTGAATACTTTAATACGCCAGCGGCTGAGCGCACCCAGCTTGTGTTTAAGGTAATAGCGCCATTTTAGTTTTACCAGGCCGTAACGACAGCTGCTGATAAGCTCGAGTAATGTTAACGGAATTTGCTCCATGCTCTGGCGGTAAAACATCTGGTTTTGCAAGTTGCGCTCGCTCATATGTACCCGGTGCTTGGCAACAAATTGTTTATGCGCGTCCAACCGTTTGGGAGAGTTGGTAATACGGCCCAGTTCATGGCCCACATTAACTTTGTAGCTGGCATCAGCAATACGCAGTGCCGGGCCATAAGCCTGCACTACCCGCACCCACATATCATAATCCTGAAACGCCGCCAGACCGATGTCAAACCCACCCAGTTCCAGCATACGCTCGCGCCGCACCAGAGCCTGATTAGATAAGGTGTGCAAATCCAGCAGCTCTGGCAAAGCCACGACACTGCGACTGGCAAACAGCTTTTTCTGCACTGTGCCGTAGTCCCAGATATAGCCGGAGCTGACACAGCTGTATTTGTCGTCATAAGCGTTATACAGGCTGCTTAAGCGCTGTGGTAAAAACTCGTCATCATCGTCAATACCGGTAACAAAATCGCCTTTGGCTTCTGATATTGCCCGGTTGCGAGCCGCGCAGGCGCCCTGGCCCTTACTTTGGCGAAAAAACCTTATGCGTTCATCATTAATATATTTGTTCGTCAGCACATGCCAGGTGTCGTCGGTTGAGGCATCGTCTACCACCAGCAACTCTATATTGCTGTAGTCCTGTGCCAACACCGACTCAATTGCACGCATAGCCATGCTCACCCGGTTAAAGGTAGGCATATAAACACTGATTAGTGGTAACTGCTGTTGTTTTTCCATCTTAACTCCATCCCGGATGTTAAATTTTACCTGTCCAATACCACCAGACATACCGCAGCAGCCCTAACTGGCGGCCAATACGGCTAGGCTGTGACAACAAACGGTAAGCCCATTCTAAATTCAGCTTACACCAAAGCTCTGGTGCACGTTTTACATTGCCGGTAAACACATCATAAGTGCCGCCAACGCCCATATAAAAACAATCCGGGTGCTGCGCCCGGATACGCTGGATCAATAACTCCTGCTTGGGCGATCCCATCGCAATACTGACAATACGGGCGCCACTTTGCTTTATTTGCTCAATAAGTACGGCTTCATCTTTAAAATAACCGTCTACCGCCCCTACCAGGTTAACCTGTTGTGCGCGCAGTTTATCAGCCGTTTGCTGGTTTACCTCAGGCTTGGCGCCAACAATAAACACCGGCACTTTATATTGTGCAGCGCGCAGCATCAGGTTTTGCCACAGCTCACAGCCTGGAATTCGCTGCACGTTTTTTTTCAACCGTTTGCGCATTACCTTAACTACACCGATACCATCGGCATAACGAATATCCGCACCGCTGATCACCGCTTCAATTTGCGGGTTACGCATGGCTGTCAGTACTTTTTCCGGATTAATAGCAATAGCTGAACCGGCATACACGCTGCCGTCTTCACGCACAATAAACTCAAGTAACTGCTGCATATCAGCAAATGAGGACACCTGTACCGGCCCTACTTTTACCTGGGGGATCTGTTGGCGCAACACCGCTGCACTGGCTTCAGTCATAATAAGATTTCCTGATAAAGCTGTTGTAATTCATTTACCACCTGGCCCAGCAAATACTGCTCAGCAGTGGCGCGGGCCTGTTGCTGCATACGCTGATACTCTGCCGGGCTTTGCTGCCACATGCGCTCAATAGCGTGGGTAAACGCCACCACAAGCTGTTGCTCTGTTTCTTGCTGGCTGATAAGAATACCATTGCTGAGCGCTTTTATCTGCTCGCTGGCGCCATCTGTTTGGGTGGCGATTACCGGCGTATAACATGCCATGGCTTCTGCCATCACTAACCCAAAAGCTTCATGGCGTGACAAACTAACAAAACATCGGGCCTGGCTGTATAACTGTTTTAGTGCCAGGCTGTCTTTAGGCCCCACCACCAGCACATTCGGAAACTGCCTTGCCGCCGATTGCAGTTTATCCAACCAGGGGCCAGAGCCGGCGATTACCACTTTTTTGTCACTGATGGCTGGCAGCAATGCCAACAGGCGGTCCATACCTTTGTTGTGATCCAGGCTACCAACGTACAATATATCTATGGTTTTTTGCTGCCAGCTGAATGGCTCAACCTGACGAAATAACTCACTGATACCCGCCGGCAATACCACAGCGTGCTTAGTTGGCAGCGTAAAATGCTGTGCCAGCGCCTTACTGGCAAAAATCCATTGATCGACCTTACGCGCGCACCAGCGGTAGGCTTTACCCGGCGGCTGATACTTATAAATATCACTGCCATGGCAGGTCACCACAATTTTCACTTTGCGGTTTCGCACCGCTTTATACAATAACGCCAGCCAAATAGTGGGATAAAAGAAATGCACATGCACTATATCAAAACGGCGGCGGGTAAGAATAAAACGCCAGATAAAATCCAGCAGAAAAACGGGGTATTTCAATAATTTGTTCAGCAAAGAGTCACTGTGCCAACGCATATAATGATAAGCAGGATGAAACGCAGCCAGTGCCCACACCTGATTATGCACAAATTTACCCTGAAACGGTGATGACGGCTTAGGCCCCATGTTACTGATAATTAAAATGTTGCTGTTAGCTGCTTGCACGCTTAAATTTCATCCTGACAGTCACACTGACTGTGTACAATACTTGTTGTCTGGCCAGAAAACACTTAGTTTATAAGACATTGCTGGCCACGCCGAAAACGGCATAGTAATAACGGATTTTAGCTGACGCCTGGCTGAATAACTATAACCCTGAGCGCAAACCGGAAAGTTAAATGCCTGAACATATTAGCCTTTATCTCGCTGCCTTTATCACATCCTGTGTGGCTATTGCCTTTTTATACCCATTGTCTGTCCGCGTTGGTCTGGTCGATATTCCGCGCGGCCGCAAACAACATCAGGGTGCCGTACCGCTGATTGGCGGTATAGCCACTTACTGTGGTTTAAGCCTGGCGCTGCTGTTATTTGCCGACAGCAGCATAGAGCCCATTTATTATCTGCTGTGCAGTGGCACCATAGTGCTGTTGGGGGTATTTGATGATTACCTCGATTTAAGCGTAAAACTGCGTCTGGCTATCCAGACCCTGGTGGGGCTTGCCATGACATATAGCCTGAATTTGCATCTGGGTAGCTTAGGCGACTTGTTTGGCTTAGGTGTGGTAGAACTTGGTGTGCTGGGTATTCCGGTTACGCTGATTGCTGTAATCGCCGCCATTAATGCGTTTAACATGACCGACGGCATCGACGGCCTGGCCGGCATGCTTAGCATGGTCAGTTTTGTCACTATCGCTATTTTTATGTCGTTGTGGGGCCAGCAACTGCATGCCACTATGGCGCTGGTGGTGGTGCTGGCGATGCTGCCTTACCTGGCATGTAACCTTAATTTGGTGCCCGGGCGGCGTATTTTTATGGGCGATGCCGGCAGTATGTTAATTGGCCTGAGCGTAATTTGGCTGCTAATTATTGGCACCCAAAGCGAAAGCGCCAGCTTTCGCCCGGTAACAGCATTGTGGATTATTGCTATACCCCTGATGGACATGATTGCCATTATGGTGCGGCGTATCCGTAAAGGGCAGTCACCGTTTCAGGCAGACCGGGAGCACTTGCACCATATATCACTGCGGTTAGGCTTAAGCTCGCGCGAGTCACTGGCGTTAATTACCTCTTTAGCCTGTATTTTTGCCTGTATTGGTATTATCGGCGAATACCTGCTGGTGCCGGATCTGGTTATGTTGCTGTTATTTTTAGCCGTGTTTGGTGCTTATTTGTATAGCCTGCAAAATATTTGGCGTATTATTTCGCACTTTCGCCAGAAACGGCTGCAAAGCCGCCAGCCCAGGATAGTGAAGTAGCCAGGTAATTAAGGACTGCAAGTAGTGAACATAATTAAAAAAATCCTGATGGCGCGCGCCACAGCTATGCTGGGTGACAAACTGGTAAAGCTGGCTGCCGGCGCCATATTAACAATATTTGTCGCCCGTATGCTGGGCGCCAGTGAACTGGGCATCTATTCTATTGTTATGGCCTGGAGCGCGTTTTTAGTGCCACTAACCAGCATGGGATTGAACAATATCGTTGTACGCCAGATGGTGAAACACGACAACAGCCACGACGCCATGACCATGCTATACAGCGCCATCAGCATCCGGTTAGCGCTGGGTTTATTAGGCGGCAGCCTGATGCTGCTGGCGTTTTATCTGTTATACCCCAGCATGTTTGAGGGTAACACCGCTATAGCCATTCCCACCCTGTTTATGTTGCAGGCATTTTTTGGCTTTTTACTGTTTGAGTTTTACCTGAATTACCAGGGTACTTTTCGTAGTGTCGCCTACATAAAATCAGCTATTTCACTGCTTAGCTTTGGTGCCAAGCTGGCGCTGCTATACAGTGGTTTTGGCATTGCCAGCCTGCTGCTGCTGACCGGTATCGAATTTTTTGTCGTGGGTATAGCGCAATACCTTGTTTACCGGCGTAAACATCAGCCATTTAAAGAAAACGAAGCTCGCTGGCCGGGCTATCACCCGCGCTGGTTTAATCTGGCGCAGGCAAAACAGCTGCTAAAGCGCTCGTCCTGGTTGTGGTTGTCAGGCATTGTGTCGGTGATTTATCTGAAAATTGATATCGTCATGATAGGTTCAATTGCGGGTACCGAGCAGGCCGGCATTTACGCCGCGGCCAGCCGTTTATCTGAGCTGTGGTATGTGTTTCCGGCTACGCTGGCAGCGCGTTACTACCCTGATATGCTCAAGGCTCATAAGCAGGGCTGGCCACATTATTTTGTTAAACTGCGCCGTTTTGCCATCATGTTTTTTGCCGCGGCCTTTAGCATAGCGGTAATTATGTCGCTATCTGCGCCATGGATTATCAGCCTGCTATTTGGTGAAAACTTCTCTGCGGCAGTAGAAGTTTTGCGTATTCATATCTGGGCCGGCTGCTTTATTTTTGTCCGTTATCTTATCAGCCAGCATCTGGTGATTACCGAGCAAGAGCCGCTGTCGCTGTTAAGCCATGGTATTGGCGCTGTGCTGAATGTTGGCCTGAATTTATGGTTAATTCCAAAAATGGGTATAGTCGGCGCCGCCTGGGCAACACTGATTTCTTACGCCTATGCATCGTTCTTTTTCCTGTTTTTATCTTCCAGCACCCGTAAGCAACTGTGGCAATTAGTTACCACACGTCGCGCTGACATTAATTAGAAGGTTTTTCTATGAGCAAACCACTTTTCGTTGAAATTAAAGGTGTGCAGTTTCGCAACAAAGGCGCTTATTTAATGCTGCTGGCCAGCCTTGAAGGCTTAAAAGGCATCGCCCGGCCGGTAGAGCTGGTGTTATCACCCGGCCCTAACCTGCCCTACCCCGAGCGCGCCCGTTTAGGTGCCTGGCAAAAACTGTCATTTCGCCGCGGCGGTCTGGATTTAACGCCAATGATCGGCAAATTGCCCGGCGCGGTGCAGCGGCTGTTTAACCGCTACGGCATGGTAAGCGAAAAACAAATTGATTTAGTGCTCGAAGCCAGCGGCTTTGCCTATGGCGATCAGTGGCCACTGCGCTTTTTACAAAACACCGCCAAAGAAGTTGTGCGTTTTGCCAAAGCCGGTAAACCCTTTGTGTTTATGCCGCAAGCCTTTGGCCCGTTTAAAACCGAAGACAGCAAAGCCGCTATGCGCGATATTATTAACCATGCCCGGCTGATTTTTGTCCGTGATCCGGTATCCTTGCAGCATTTACAAAGCTGCGTGCCTAACCTGCCAGACTCTGTAGTATTAACACCGGATTTTACTGTCGGTTTAACAGCACGGCCTAATGATGAAATCCCGGTGATTAATGGCCCTTACGCCGCCCTTATACCAAACAATAAGGTGGTATCTAAGTTTAACCATGCCGGAGCTGAACAACTACGCAACGATTACATTACCGCCTTTGCCGCTGCTGCCAATACCCTGGCCAGCACCGGTATGCAGTGTGTGTTGGTAAATCACGAAGGTAAAGAAGATGCCGAGCTTTGCGAGGCAATAGCCGCAAAAGCACCGTGTCAGATAGTGCAAATTGAAGATCCGCTGGCGGTAAAAGCCTTTATCGGTAAAGCCGAACTGGCAATAAGCTCGCGTTTTCACGGCGCGGTAAATGCCCTTAGCCAGGGTGTACCCTGCATCGCCACCAGTTGGAGCCACAAATACCACGCCATGATGACCGATTTTGGCATGGGCGACTACTGCGTAGCTGAGCTTAGCGAACAAAACCTGCTGGACGCACTGGAGCAACTGCTGGACAACAAAACCGCTTTAGCTGCAGAGGTAAAACAAAAAGCCGCTGCGCTAAAACAGCAAAATGCTGCTATGTGGCAACGGCTGTATCAGGCAATTAGTTAGCGTTATCCCCTTATTGCCGGCAGCTAAGCTGCTGTCGGCAAAAGCGTATTTTACCCCCCCCCGCTAAATACTCCTACTGTCTGCATTGCCCAGTGTCAGTTCCGCTGCAAATTACACCAAACACAAATGATAATTGATCTTATTTGCATTAATGTTATTATGAGCATAATTTAATACAAAATAAGAAAGAGATATAAATAAATTATGCGCATAACCTTAGTGAATTCACGCAGTTTGTTGTTATCAGCTTTGGCGATAGCTGTACTTTCTGGATGTGGCGGCAGCGGCAGCAGCAATACGGCACCTTTTTTCAGTAGTGAGTCTTACAACTTTTCCGGTAACGAAGACAGCGTAATTTCTGGCCAGGTACAAGCCACAGATAATGATGGCGACATCCTCGACTATACTGTCGCCTCTACCGCCAGCCACGGTCAGTTTTCTATCTCAGCGAATGGCAATTTTACCTACACGCCAAACCAGGACTACTACGGCGATGATCAGGTAACTATTAGCGCCAGCGACGGCTACCTAAGCGCTAACACTACGATTAATTTTGCTATCGTGAGTGTTAACGACGCGCCGGTTCTGCTGCGAACCGATATTACCAGTGCAGAAAATGGTGTCATGGTTGGGCAAATTGTAGTGTCCGATGCCGACAACGACACTATCACTTACAGTGTTGTGCAGGATACAGAATATGGCTTACTGGATTTAAACAGCCAAAGCGGTGAGTTTACCTACACCCCATTCAACCTGACGCAAATTGATGACGCTTTCGTGGTTGGATTTACCGACGGCCACGTTGAAGCACCAATTACTGCGCAAATTCAGTTATTGCCGTTATTTGTTACTAACGCCGATAAGCTTAACTATTACTACACATCAGCGTTTTCTCACCTTAAAAAAGCAGAAGATATTGTTGCGACAATAAACGATGGTGTTGCCATAAACGAACTGCAGTCTGATTTAGCCTCAGGTTATTTATTATCCGGCTTTATCGACAAGGCCGATGAATTACTAGCCAATATAGATGCACTTGATGCGCAGGCAGCGGCATATAGAAATGCGGCAGACACCGCAATCGCCATCAATATGCCAGATTTAGCCTTTAGCTATTTGCAGCAGGCTCAGCAGTACTTTAATCAATTTATTGCCGAAAAAGGTATTGAAAACCTGACAATAGCAGATAACAGGGTTCTGCTGGGTTATCTTCGCAGGTATCTACTATTAGGTAAGCAAGACGCCGCTACTGCCTTGTCAGAAGTACTACTAAGTAATGGCAATCAGATAGTACAACCAATATATACCAACAATTATGGCCATATCCTCACAGCGTACAATGAACTGGCGGGCGATTTAATTACAGAATATCAGGCGCAGCAAAACCCGCAACAACTGGATAACATTCTGGCGGTGTTAAACAACTTTGCCCTGCTGGCTGAGCAAACCGGCTATCAGGAAACCCGATCTGTAAGGCGGTACCAGTTAAGAGCTTTTCAACTGACTAACGTTGCCAGACATTACGAAAGTATTAACCAGACAGATAAAGCCCGTGAATACGTTGCCAAAGCAATATCTGTTTATTCAGCGGTAAATTATGATCCTCAGTACAGCTTCCCGGCTATGGAGTACGCCGAAAACTCGCTGTCAGTTTCCACGTCAAGCCGGGCATCGTTAATTACGTTGGCCGGGCTATTCGAGGCGCTATATCCTGCTGTTGACAACGTCGCCGTACAATTACTACTAAGCCAAACTGACAACGACAGCAGTGAATACGTGAGGGCGCAGCGCGAAATAGCACGCTTTAATATTTTTAATGCTATTGTCGCCGGTCAGGATACAGGCACCATTATCGCAAATGCAAAAGCGGAATTTTCCGGTGAGATAAGCGCATTATATGATGCTATAGCCAGAGACACAGGTAACGACGTTAGTGTCGCCACCAAACTATTCCGCAATGGCCAGAACGAAACCGCGCTTAAGGTACTGGATGATGCCTTAGTCATTCTGCAATCCAACGAGCGTTACTCTGAAAAGGGTACCGCAACCTATATGTCAGGGAACTATGGTTGTTACAATCTGGCCAGCCACTATAAGCAGTTTGGTGGTAACTTGGTTACAGTACTGCAGCAGTGCCAAAATATTGTAGATCAATACTTTGATGCAAACCTTGGCACGGCCGTAACACTGCAAACCGTAGCAGCATACCGCGATTTAATATCAACTTATGGCCTGTTAAACGATGCCTCAGTACAAGAGCAGCAAAACCTGGCCATAACAATGCTGCAAAACAACATCGAACGCTTTGAAGATGTCGACCAGAAGATTAATTACTATATGGTTAATATTGCTGACCTGGCGGCGTTAGGTTTATATGATGCCGCCGCCAGCTTTTTCGACCAGGCGCTAGCATTAATTGATGCCCGCCTTGATGACACAGTGCTTCAATCGTCTGAGCTAAAAACACTGGCAGACAGGCTGGCGACTAATGTTGGTAACCGCTACGCCGCAGACGAGACGGACACAGCAAGGCATTATGTCAATTATATTCGCGCCTTGCGTATGGCTGCCGCAACAGAAGAAAACTATCAGCAAAAGCTGGATACTATTTACTCGAAACTAAAACAGCGCGCAGTAAGAATTAATGCGCTGGCAAAGAACTATTCAGTTAACGAGCAACAATCGCTGCACAGCTCTTTGCTTAACCTGAACTTGTCTGCCGACTTAATTGCAGAAGCTCACGCTATAGTTGACGACACAAACACCGCAGCGGCTGAGAAAATTACGTATCTTAAAGCCATTGGTACCCACCACAGTTTACTGGACCACTTCCCGGCAACTGATGTCGCCAATGTTGATAGCGACAGTGATGGCCAACCCAACTTCTTCCTGTTGCATAAAACTGCAGAAGAAATTGCCGCAAGCGGTCTGGTCGCTGATACCGACTCTGACGGTGATGGTACTGCCGATACAGACGATAAGTTCCCACTTGACCCAACACGCTCGTAACCACTGACACAGCGCCGATGTTAAGATCGGCGCTCAGGGCTTTTAACATGCAATCTATTTTATTTCCCATCGTACTTATTGGTGCTCCGTTTGCGTTGCACGCTACAGAGCCAGTGACACAGGCAACCAAAAACACAGGCTGCCCGCAGCAACCCTGCAACACCAGCGCTTCGGCCATCGAACACATAGAAGTAAAAGGCCGTTATATCGGGCCGGAAGTACCTGAAATTGAGGGCCGCTATCACCTGAACAGAGAGTTTATTGAACGCGCACCGAAAACCACCGGCGATATCAATGAGTTGGTTGCGTTAATGCCCGGCGTGCAATTATCTGAAAGTGCGCTTTCGATAGGCGAATTACAGGAAATAAGAGCCAAAGAGTTATCTATCTCGGGTGGACAACCCTGGCAGACCGGCTTTTTTATGGATGGCATTAATTACAATAACCGGATAGACCCCGCCAGTTACTCAAATAATCTGCACTCTTTTAATGATGTTCGCGGCGGGCCTCAGGCTTTTACTGTGAATAGCCAGATTGTTGAATCAATTGACGTTTACGATAGTAATATTCCGGCGCAGTACGGTGATTTCTCTGGTGGTGTCGTTGCTGTTAAGTCGCGCTCAGCCAACGATTTTCACAAAAATACCTTTGGCGTTAACTACCGCACTACGCGCAGCAGCTGGGGTGATTACCATTTAATAAACGGCGATCTGACAGACGATCTAGCCAACCAGATCCCCGAGTTCACCAAAAACAGCTATGGCATGCAAGGAGTTTATCGCTTTAACCGCAAACATGCACTGATGTTCAATGCCAATTATCTGCAAAGCACCATCAGTGATATTTCTTTATCAGAGCTGGTACAGACCAAACGTAAAAGCACCAACGCAATGCTGAAGTATTCTATGCGCGACATCTGGCTGGATGAGCTGGATTTATCTTTTACCTACGCCCCCTATGAAGATCACAACCTGCTAAAGAATGTCAGAAACAGCAATCTGGTTGTTGATGGCGGAGGCTTTACCTCTAACTTACGTTTTAGCGAAGGGCTATCTTTCGCCACTCTTAGCGGCAAGCTTGGTTTTAGCCGCAGCGAAAACAGTCGCCAGGCCCCACCCCACTATTATGTGTGGCTGCAAACCCGTGGCAAAGATTGGGGCAGGCTTGATCCCGCCAACACAGGTACCGGCGCCAACCAAACAATGGTATCCCGCGAAGGCGGCTACGGCTCGCTGGAAAAAATTCAGACAAACTATACCTTCGACAGCGATTTGAACTTCGACACGGTAAAGTGGCTTGGTTTGGAACATCAGCTAAAAGCCGGTATCAATGCGCAATTGGAAAGCACCGAGCGCCTGCGTAAAACACCAAGTTATAGCTACAGCTCGGCCAGGCAGCATTCCAGCAACAGCGCACCGCTGAACTGTAACGGCTACACGCTGGACTGCGTAGAACTTGGTTTTTACCGGCCTCTGGCTGAGCTGGAGCAAGAACTTGGCGGGCCGGTTGATTTTTCCAACCCGGAACACGTCGTGCTGTATCAGGCTAATATTGCAGCCAGCCCGCAGTATTTTGAATCCAGAATTGTTTACCCGCAAGAGAACATTGACGAGCAACTATTTAAAACTGCGCTGTATGTTACCGATCATCTTAGCCTTGGCCGGCTGACGCTAAACCTGGGCTTACGCTACAGCACTGATAACTTCTTTAAAAATCATGATATAGCGCCGCGCTTCAGTGCAGGCTACGATGTATTTGGCAGTAATAACACCTTAATTACGTTTGGCGCCAACCGCTACTTCGACGCCGGTTTATTAACCTATAAGGTACGCGAAGCGCAGGTACCCTACCGCACCGAGTACCGGCCTATTCGCAACGGTATGCTGCAAGCCTGGCTCCCCTCGTCAGCAGACAGCGACCTGCGTTACCGCTATGAGAACGTAAAAACGCCTTACAACGATGAAATAACGCTGGGTTTAAAACAGGCGACGGACTGGTTTGGCACCTTTTCGATAAAAGCCGTAAAACGCTGGAAAAAGGATCAACTGGCATCTGCCGGTTTACCTGTGCTTAGCAGCGACGGCTACCGCTATTCCTATCAGGACAATTCCGGCTCGGGCTACAGCAACCGGCTGTCGTTAGCCTGGAGTATTAAACTGGCACAACACAGCTTGTGGGCCAACACCAGCTTTAGCAAAAACTACAGTAACAACAACAGCTACGAAGACAGCATTGATACAGTGCCGATGGACGAGCTGGTTATGTACGACGGCGAACTGATAACCAAAGCCTCGCTGGACAGGCTTAATACTAACTTTGGCCGCCCGACGATAATTAATTTCGGCTGGTCAACAGACTGGACAGATAATTTAGATACCAGCATTAGTGGCACCTACACCCAAAGCTATGAAACAGCCGTGCATACCGGCGGTTATCAGGCAACAGGTGAAATAAGCAGGCTGTGCCCAGAGTGCGAATCTTCATCGGTAACAGTTCCGGTTTATCAGAAAGTCAACCTGGCTTCAAAAACCATGTTTAATCTTGCACTGCGTTACCATGTAAACAGCGACTTACTGGGCAACTTTAAGCTGACAGCCGATATCAGCAATGTGTTTAACCGCCGTACCTATCTCATCATGCCGCAAAGCAGTGGTATCGAAACCGGCAGGCAATTCTGGCTTGGTATAGCCTACGACTACTGATCTTATGCGTATAACTACTATGACCTTGCTTTACACCCGCTACCTTGTACTGTTAGTGCTGGTTTTGCCGCTAAAGGCAGAACAAACAGATTTACGGCAACAGTACGGCCAGCACCCGGCAAATTGGCCTCAGCCGTCTTTGCAACCGGGTATAGCACTGGCAGAGCTGCAGCCTCTGCCTGAGCGACCTGCATTAACGGTAGAAAATCAGGCTAAAATTGCGCTGGGCCAGCAGTTATTTAACGACCCTATATTATCACGCGATAACAGCACCAGTTGCGCCAGTTGTCATCATGCTGACAAAGTATTCAGCGATGGCCTACGCACTGCAACAGGCGTCGGCCAGCAACAAGGTAAACGCAATACCCCAGCTATTTTTGCATTAGAACTATGGCAAAGTTTCTTTTGGGATGGGCGCACAGCAACAGCGTTAGAGCAAGCATTACAGCCGATTGAAAACCCGATAGAAATGGATTTACCACTTGCAACAGCGTTGGAACGTCTGAATGCCGATACACAATACCGGCAGCGATTTGCTGCGGTATTTGGCCAAAGCCCTGTTACCCGCGAACAGCTGGCACAAGCACTGGTTGCTTTTCAGCTACAGCTAACCGTTCCGCAAACAAGTTTTGACCGCTTTTTGCAAGCCAGTTATCAGCTGGATAAACAGCAAAGTATACAAAGCGCGACACAAGAGCTAAACGACCAACAACTGCTAGGGTTGCATTTATTCCGTACCAAAGCAGGTTGCCTGAACTGCCATAATGGCCCACTGCTGAGTGATAACCAATTCCATGTTACCGGCCTCCACTATATGGGCCGGGCGTTTGAAGATCTGGGGCGCTACGAAGCAACCAGCAACCCCGCCGATGCAGGTAAATTCAGAACGCCCTCACTACGAGCAGTTACCCATACCGGCCCCTGGATGCACAATGGTCTATTTACTCAATTTGACGGCATTATTGCGCTTTACAACGCAGGCGGAGCCCGGCCTAAACCCCGTTCAGATCTGAAACATCCAGAATTGTTTCCTCAAACATCCACTTTACTTACCCCCTTAAAGCTAAGTAAAAGTGAACAGCAAGCATTGATAGCCTTCCTGGAAATCCTGTAATGGAATCAATAATTCATCGCCACAAACAGCGGCACTTTTAAGGTGTTATCAACCTTTTCTGGGCCGCCACACATTTCGTCATAAGCTGACTGATGTACTAAGTACGCCTGGTATATAGTGCAGCGGTCCAAAGCCTGTTTTACCTGCTCAACACTGCTAAAGCGCTGCGGTTTGTTTTCATTATCGACTAAAAATGCTTTGCGGCCGCCGTAATCTGCCTCGGCCAGATAGACCCCCATTTCGAAAGAATGAATAGTCAGCTCGTTTATCCGTACATCCTGGTGGTTTAAATGTTCTGCACGATGGTAAGGCATAATGTTGCTCCGTTTTATGCTGGCTTTTGTACTACGGACAAAGCAGTGCGGTGGATTAGCACCGCGATATAACGGTTTTTCCGGCAACACTTTACTCCGGTTAACAACATACTCTAGTATGCGTTAACTGCCTGCTTAATATGCGATAACCATGGACGCCAGTTTCTTCCGTTGTAAACAAATTTTAATTATTGACGATTGCGCCCCCGTCAGAGCGTCCATCAAAGCTATGGCGCAGCAAATTGGCTTTGAATCTATTCATCTGGCGCGTGACGCCAACGAAGCCATAGCCAAATGCCATGAGCTACCGTTTGATTTTATTCTGTGCGATTTCAACCTGGGAGACGGCAAGGACGGCTATCAGGTGTTTGAAACCTTAAAAGCGCAGCAGTTACTGGCACCGCTAAATTGTTTTTTAATGGTCAGCGCCGAGAATCAGCGGCAAATTGTGCACGGCATGATTGAGCTGCAGCCAGACGACTATCTGCTTAAACCATTTTCTTACCAGCAGTTGGAAGAACGGATTGTTCGCGCCATCACCAACCGTATTGCCCTGCGTAAAATTTATGTTCACCTGTTTGAAAATGACTCTAAAAATGCCATTGCTGAGTGCGACAAAGCCATTACCAGCAAGCCAGAGTTTGCTATTGCGGCTATGCGGATCAAAGGTGAACTGCTGATAAAGCTGCGGCTATTTGCTCAGGCAGAGCAGTTTTATCTGCAGATAATGCAGCAATATAAAAAAGCGGCCTGGGCCAGGCTTGGTTATGCGCTGGCCTGCTTTTATCAGGAGCGCTGGGATGACACAGAATTGCAACTGGCCGATCTTACCCAGTTTGATGAAACTAAAGTAGAAGCGCTCGACTGGCTGTCGCGGCTATATGTAAAGTATCGCCGCTTTCAGATTGCCCACAACACCTTATACGAAGCCGTGCTGTTATCGCCGAAAAATATCACCCGGCAAAAAACTCTGGCCAATCTGGCTTCTATCGTTGGCGACAAACTGGCCGCCGCGCGTATTAACGCCAAAATCGTTATAGCAGCACGCCACTCGGTAAACGATATTGCTGACAACTACCTTAACCAGGCAAGAGCACTGGTAGACGCCGCTTATTGCGGCAACGTGCTGGAGCGCGCGGTAACCGTAAATAATGCCGCCAGAATAGTCGATCATCTGGCAAAACGCTTTGATATTGCCAAACTTAAAGCTGAAATTACCGTACTGCGTTGCCGTTTTCTGGCTGCCAAAGGTGAACTGGCCGATGCCAAGCAGTTAATTGCTGAGGTGCCGGTCTCGCACAAAACCAATATGAGTATCGACAGCTGCCTTGATGCCGCCAAAGCCTACTTTGAGCTGGGCGATCTCTACGCCAGTCAAAGCTATATCGACAAGTTGCAGCATATTCTGGACCGGGACGACTTTCTGACAGAAACCCAGCGCATTATGCTGGAAATGGAGCAATCCCGGCATGAAGAACTCAAAGCCAAGCTCAAAATTATCAACGCCGAAGCGGCCGAGGCCTATCAGCGGGAAAATTATGATCAGGCGTTCGAGCGCTTTGCCGAAACCTTCGATTACATGCCAACCAACCCCACCATTGCCTTAAACCTGATGCAAACCATGACCAAAGGTGCCAGGTTAATACCACTCACGCAGCGCTATATTCGCGCCTCGGTAAAACTACTGGCCAAAAGCGAATTAGACGAGGAAATGGCAGCCCGTTTTAAGCGTTATTTGATCCAGCTAAAAGAAATGCACCCTGAGCTTATACCCAGGCGCAGGCCAAAAGAGCGCGAAGTGTTGTAAACAGAAAATGTTGTAAGACAGCTTAATTTAGCACTACGCCTAGCTAAATATCGGTAACACATCTTGCACGGCTACCCAGCTAAGCGCAGCCAGATTAACCAGCACGGTAAGCCAGAAAACGGTAAGAAAGGCGCGCTTTTTTGATTTATGCCGTAAATAGCTTTGCGCCAGCAAAGCACCGGGCCAGCCCCCAATTAGTGATAACAACTGTAAATTAGCTTCCGGTATACGCCAGAGGCCAGCCTGAGCCTTGCGCTTGTCCAGCCAGTAGCTGATAAAGGTAAACAGACTAATAACGGTGTAGGCGACGATAACGTATAGCGATAACCTTCCCAAAGAGAACGCTACTGCAAGCGCCAGACTAAAAACCGTTATCAGTAATAACGGCCATCGGGTGATTTTCCTTTTTACCCGCATGGCAGCGTTAATCTGCCTTAATCGTCGCTTGCCAGTTTACCGCCTGCCATTGGCGGTTTTTACGCACAAAAGTACCACTATTTAAATAGCGCTTGGTTTCATTAGCTGATTTACCCACCAGCACAAAGGCCACCACTGCGGTATCGCCGTATTGCATAATGCGCACATCTTCGCTGCTATACACCGTATCAATGTCGCCTGCTTTTAACATGCCGCGGCTGGTTACGCCTTGCATCAGTTCAGCCTTGCCAAAGCGGGTGCCGCCAGAGCTGGTGTAAATAAGCTCGTCAGCCCAGTATTTATTGTGAATAGCCGCATCGTTGCGGGTGGCGCCGTCTAAAAATTCGCTTAGCAGTGCAGTAAGTTCGGCTTTGTCATCGGCCAGGGTTGGCATAGTACAAAACAGCAGTGATATAACAATTAGTATTTTTCCCATCAGAGGTTCCAAGATGTTGTTTTTGCTTGCTTCAGAGTAACAATTTCAGCCACTAACGCAATATATAAAGCATATCTGCCAATTAAACTATTGACCTTAAGTTAAGTTGAGCTTTTACAGTGCCTGTGGTTTGCAACAAGCGCTTAGCTTAGTGCTTTTTAATCTGCTTATTTCAGGAGTTTTCGATGAGTTCAGCCGCACCACCAGCCCGCTGGTTTGATATTGGTTTAACCGCTGCCGCACCATTAATTTGGGGCAGCACTTATCTGGTTACCACAGAGTTTCTACCGCCCGATGTACCACTATTATCTGCTACGCTGCGCACATTGCCGGTTGGCTTACTCATGTTGCTGTGTCTGCGCCAACTGCCGGCTAAAGGCTGGTGGGGCAAAATTTTTCTGTTAGGCATGCTGAATATCGGCATCTTTCAGGCGCTGCTGTTTGTGGCTGCCTATCGTTTACCCGGTGGCGTGGCAGCAACGGTTGGTGCCATTCAACCGCTGGTGGTGGTACTGCTGGGCTGGGCAGTGCTGAATACCAAAACCAGCATGCTAAGCTGGATAGCCGCACTGTGTGGTTTAGCCGGCGTCGCCATGCTGGTGTTGGGGCCAGCAGCGAAACTGGATTTTATCGGCGTAGCCGCCGCTGCTACAGGCGCTTTTGCCATGGCTTGTGGCACCTTACTGACAAAAAAATGGCTACCGCCAGCCAGCGCTATGGTATTAACCAGTTGGCAGCTAACGGCCGGAGGCCTGTTTTTATTACCGTTGGCTCTGCTGTTTGAAACCTTGCCGGCCCAACTTAGCCTGGCTAATGTTTTCGGCTATATCTGGCTGGGCTTAATCGGCACCGGTTTAACTTATGTTTTTTGGCTGCGCGGGGTAATGAAAATGCCGGCAGCCGCCGTAACTACCCTTAGCCTGCTTAGCCCGCTAAGTGCTACCGTGCTGGGCGCACTGGTGCTG
This sequence comes from Rheinheimera hassiensis, assembly GCF_022436675.1. Lineage (GTDB taxonomy): Bacteria > Pseudomonadota > Gammaproteobacteria > Enterobacterales > Alteromonadaceae > Alishewanella > Alishewanella hassiensis. The sequence continues at coordinate 353,130 of NZ_JAKUJZ010000003.1, forward strand.
CAACAAAAACCAACACTGCTGCAAAGTGCCGGTATGGCGCTGGTATTACTTGGAGTGTGGCTGGGGCAGCGCACCACTGTTATAGTGCCAGCTTCTGCCCAAGCGAAGCTTAAAGTAAGCAGCTGAGAATAAAAAAGGCGCCGCGGCGCCTTTCCTGCTCGTATCGGATGTGAAATTAAATTTATCTTAATTTTGCCAGAGGATCCTGCCAGCGGCTCAAAACACGCAAGATAAGCAGTGTATCTGCTGTTACCCGGTAATAAATGCAGTGCGAACGGTGCACGATACGGCGCACGCCAGTTCTGATATCACTGCAGTCTTTACCTAACAACGGCTGTGTACACAGTAAATCAAAAATTGTCAGCAGTTGCTGATAGTAAATGTACGCTTGATACTCACCGAATTCAGCCAGGGTAAAATCGGCGATAACAGCTAAATCTTCTTTCGACTGTGCCGAAAGCTGTAATGTCAGCACTTACTTTTATGCCGCATTAACGCTGCCTCCCAAATATCCAGCGGGGATGATTCGCTGACACCTGACGCCAAAGCCTGATCCAATATATCGCCCAGCTCAGCCTCAGCCTGTCGGCGCATCTGATCCTGCCTGACCAAATGCCGGATATATTCAGAGTCGTTACCAAACTGGCCGGACGCCACCTGAGCTTTAACCCACTCGTCTTGCTGTGGCGTTAAGGTAATGGTTTTACGTTGCATAACATACCTCCACTAACAGTATGAATTTATCATACGGTCTGCTAGCGGATCCGGCAACAAAAAAGGCGCCGCGGCGCCTTTGTTCATCTCACTAGCCGGCAGCTTACATGCTGATACCGCCATCGATTTCCACTACCCGGCCGGTGAAAAAGTCGTTTTCAAAAATGTATTTGGCGGTATGAGCAATTTCGCTGGCTTCGCCTAAGCGCCCTACCGGCTTCATTTTCTCCAAGCGGTCGCGTGCTTCAGGTTTCATTGCATCGGTCATGGCGGTGCGGATCACACCCGGTGCTATGGCACCCACGCGAATACCAAAACGGCCCAGCTCACGTGCCCAGGTTACGGTCATCGCCACCACGCCGGCTTTAGAGGCTGCATAGTTGGTTTGGCCCATATTGCCGCCACGGGCGACGCTGGACATATTAATAATTACGCCCTTGGTACCACGTTTAACCATCACTGCAGCCGCTTCACGGCCACACAGAAATACACCGGTTAAATTCACGTCAATAACCGACTGGAACTGTGCCAACGACATTTTGCTTTGCAGCTCGCCGTCTTTGTATTTCAGCAATAAGCCGTCGCGCAAAATACCGGCATTATTAATCAGGCCGTCAATGCCGTTAAAATCGCTGTCGATTTGGCCAAAGGTTTCTTCAACCTGCTGTTCATTCGCTACGTTGGCAATGTAGGTGTGCACTGTGGTTGTAGCGCCCAGTTCGGCTTTGGCGGCGGCTAACTGGTCGGCATTCATATCAATTAACGCCAGTTTGGCGCCTTCATTGGCGCACATGCGAGCCATTTCCAGGCCTAAGCCTTGCGCTCCGCCAGTGATAACGATGGTTTTGTTTTTCAGGTTCATTTTTCTACCTTAATTTACAAGTATTGTTCTGCACCGACAGCCGCTGCGTACATTTTTCGTCGGACACGCCGTAAATACATCCCTGTAGGCTCCTCTTTTTCATCCCTGAAAAAGACGGTCCGCCAAAAAAATACATCCGCGTCTGCCTTTGAAGTAACGACCAGCTGCGTAAAAACGCAGTAGTAGCGGATACGGATGTACTTTTTTCTGAGACCGTTGGAGGCCATGGATGGCCGGAATCGAGCCCCATGGACGGTTTATGGCGTGTCTCAGAAAAAATGTACGCAGTAGCCGCGTGACTTCACTACTTAACCAATTACTTCTTTTCAAACAGCTTAAAAATGCTGGAAAAATCCAGTTTGCCATTGCCAGCCCGCTGGTGTGCCACGTATAAGCTGCGTGCCAGTGCGCCCATTGGCGTGCTGCTTTGGCTGTGCAATGCAGCTTCCAGTGCCAGACCTAAATCTTTTGCCATCAAATCAACCATAAAGCCGCCCTGATAACCATTGGATGATGGCACATTTGGCATTACTTCCGGGCACGGATTGTACAGCTCCAGCGTCCAGTTACGGCCTGAGCTTTTCAGCATAATATCTGACAGCACTTTTGGATCCAGGCCGTTATCCACGCCCATCTGCAGCGCTTCTGAGGTGCCGACCATCAGGATACTTAACAGCATATTGTTGCAGATTTTCGCGACCTGGCCTGCACCCACTGCACCTGCGTGAAACAGGTTTTTACCCATATTACCGAGCACAGTTTTCGCACGCTCAAAATGCGCCGCATCGCCGCCAACAATAAAAGTTAAGGTACCGGCTTTCGCGCCACCGACACCACCGGAAACCGGTGCATCAATAAAGGCAATACCTTGTGCAGCTAAACCTGCGCCCACTTTGCGGGCGCTGTCGGCGTCTATGGTAGAGCAATCAATAACCAGCGCTTCTTTGCTGATATTGCCGGCAATGCCCTGTTCACCTAAATATAAACCGATGACATGCTTACCGGCCGGCAGCATAGAGATAACAAACTCCGCACCTGTTACGGCTTCTGCTGCTGTAGCAGCAACGGCTGCGCCTTCAGCTTTTACTTGCGACAGCGCCGCAGCCGATAAATCAAAGGCAGTAACCGCGTGCCCGGCTTTCACCAGATTAATGGCCATAGGGCCACCCATATTGCCTAACCCTATAAATGCAACCTTAGCCATGTTTGCTCCTAATCAGTTATCCGGTTGACCCAGTTCGCGCAGCGGGTGCTCGTTAGCATGCCACGGCGAGCGGAACAGCTCATCGATGACGCTTTGCGGTACATCGCTCACCGTTTTATATTGCCAATTCGGCGTTAAATCTTTATCCATTAACAGTGCGCGCACGCCTTCTGTAAACTCGCCAAGCTTGCCGCACTGCACACTTAAACCCAGCTCCAGCCGGAAGCTGTCGGCCAGTATTTTGCTTTGACCCAGTTTTAACAACTCAAACACGATATGTGCTGTAATCGGGCTGCCGTACGCCAGCGACTCTTTGGCTTTTTGCAGCCATTTGTCCTCGCCTTGCATGGCGTTAACGTTGGCAATAACAGCAGGCAAACTCTCCAGGTTCGCCAGCGTTTCAATGGCGCCCTGATGTGGCCGGATATTACTCAGCGGCATCTGAGTACGGCACTGATCTTCTTCGCTACGCAGCACATCGCTGAGTTTTTGATGATTAAGGGCAACGGTATCTCCCCACTTTACTGTTAGCAGCTTTTCCAACAGCGCAGCTTTACGCTCATGCAGTAAGAAGTTATCGGCCAGACCAATAAATTTGGCATCGGCAGCGTTAATTGAGGCACCGGTTAAACCTAAAAACAGGCCACAACCGGCTGGCATACGGTTTAAAAACCAGCTGGCGCCAACATCCGGATACAGGCCAATGGCCATCTCCGGCATCGCGATACGGCTGGTAACCGTAACCACACGGTGTGAAGCACCGGCCATTAAGCCTAAACCGCCGCCCATTACTATGCCATTACCCCATACCAACACCGGCTTGCCAAAGGTATGGATTAAATAATCCAGTGTGTATTCTTTAGTGAAGAATTCTTCGACATAAGGCGCATATTCGCTGGGTTTATCCAGCATGGCTTTGTATAAATCACGAATATCGCCACCGGCACAAAAGGCTTTATCGCCTGCGCCCTGCAGCAATACCATGCTGATGCTGTTGTCCGCCTGCCAGGCTTGCAGCTGCGGCAGTAAAGACTCCACCATCGGCAAGCTAAGGGCATTCAGCGACTTTTCTGAATTCAGAGTAGCAACGCCGATTTTTTTACCGTTGTGTGCGCTCAGCTGCTGATACAGCACCACGTCATTTGCGCCGCTCATTAGCCATTCACCCAGTTGGCTTTACGTTTTTCTAAAAACGCCTGCACCCCTTCTACCTGATCTTTAGTATCAAACAGGCCAACAAACAGCTCGCGCTCAAGCGGCAGTGCGCTTTGCATGGTGCCGCTGCGGCCTTGCTGAATAAGCTTTTTACAAGCAGTAACCGATGACGGGCTTTGTTCGGCCACTTTATCAGCCATCGCCATTGCAGTTTCCAGTGCCATACCGGTAGCTACCACTTCTTCCACTAAACCAATTTGCAGCGCTTTTTCTGCGCCTAAACGCTCACCGCATAAAATCATCCGCTTGGCCCAACCCTCGCCTACCAGCCAGGCCAGGTTTTGCGTGCCACCGGCACAAGGTAATAAGCCGACTTTGGCTTCAGGCAGCGCCATTTGCGCTTGTTGCTCGGCAATACGGATATCACAGGCCAGCGCTACCTCTAAACCGCCGCCCATGGCATAGCCGTTAATGGCGGCAATAGACACGCCGCTAAACGCACTTAAGGTTTCAAAGGCTTCGCCGAAAATACGCGCCATATCACTGGCCACGGCTTTATCGCCATCGGCAAACAGTTTTAAATCCGCGCCGGCTGAGAAAAATTTATCGCCCTCGCCGGTGATCACCAGCGCGTAGATATTTTTGTCTTCATCCAGGCTTTTTACTGCGTTACGCAATTGCGTTAAGGTGTCGCGCGTCCAGGTATTGGCCGGCGGGTTAGACATGGTAATAAGCGCCGTGTGGCCGCGTTTTTCGAGTTTTAGTTGAGCCATTGTTGTCTCCTGCTTTGGGCGATGGAATTAGCGCTATCGCTACAACGGGCTTATTCACACCGACACGCCGTAAACCCATCCCTGGGGGCTCGTCTCAGCCCGTCCGGGGCTTCAACGGTCGGTTTAGAACAAGCCCGCCTGCGCTACATCAGCCTTTTAAAATCATTATCCCAAAGATCGATTACAGAATGTCACCAGCAGCTTCATCCAGTAAACGCCGGCCGATAATCAGCCGCATAATTTCGTTGGTGCCTTCCAAAATCTGATGCACGCGCACATCACGGAAATGCCGCTCCAACGGGTATTCTTTAATGTAGCCATAACCGCCGTGTAACTGCAGCGCCTGGTCACAGACCTGGAAACCGACATCGGTAGCAAACCGCTTAGCCATAGCGCAATAGGCTGTGGCCTCACCGTCTTTTTGGTCCAGCTTAAACGCGGCTAAGCGTACTAACTGACGTGCGGCAACTAACTCGGTGGCCATATCCGCCAGCTTAAACTGCAGTGCCTGAAATGCCGCCAATGGCTTACCAAACTGCTGCCGCTCCAACATATAGTTGCGCGCGGTATTTAATGCCTGCTGCGCGGTACCAATAGAGCAAGTGGCAATATTAATACGACCGCCGTCTAAGCCTTTCATGGCAAAGCCAAAACCTTCGCCTTCATTGCCCAGCAGGTAATGCGCAGGAATGCGCACATCTTCAAACGTAATCAGCCTGGTTGGCTGTGCGTTCCAGCCCATTTTCTCTTCGGCTTTGCCGTAAATAACACCTTTGGCATCGGCAGGTACAATAAAGGCCGAAATGCCTTTTGGCCCGGCTTCGCCGGTGCGCGCCATTACCACCAAAACTTCGGTTTCACCGGCACCGGAGATAAACATCTTCGAGCCGTTTAATACGTATTCGTTGCCGTCTTTTTTTGCACTGGTGCGCAGACTGGCAGCATCTGAGCCGGAGCCTGGCTCGGTTAAGCAATAAGATGCCAGCTGCTGGCCTGTTACTAAATGCTCCATCCACTGTGCTTTAGCGTCACTTGTACCCCAGTTAGCTATCATCCAGGTGGCCATATTGTGAATGGTCAGCATGGCTGTGGTGGCGGTACAACCCATCGACAGCTGTTCGAAAATAATGGACGAATCTAACCGTGATAGCCCCATGCCGCCGTCTTCTTCTGGCGTATACAATGAGCAAAAGCCCAGTTCGCCGGCTTTTTGAATTACGTCTTTAGGAAAGTGATGCTCACGATCCCACTGCGCTGCGTGTGGCGCCAGTTCTTGTTCAGCAAACTGTTTGGCCACATCGACAAAGGCTTGTTGATCTTCTGTTAAATTGAAATTCATCTGTTTGGACCTTACCGCTTAACCAATCGCTACGCTTTCAGGGGATTTAAACGCTCGCCCGTTCGGCTCTCCCAGCCTCACTTCTGATCGCTCGCTAATTAATTCCCCTTACGCTGCGCTTGTTCCGATTAGTAATTTACTCAGGACTTGCAGGCGGGCGGAACCGGAACAACTAAGCAGACGATCAAGAGCGAATTTGGGAGAAATTCGCGGGGCTGCGTGTTGTTACGGTGGAAGCGCCGCACTACAAATGCACTTTAATCTGACTTAACGTAAGTTAATCGACATATTCGGGCCAGACACCGGAATATCGTCGTCAAACCAGCGCGCGGTAATGGTTTTCGTCTCAGTATAAAAACGCACCGCCTGCTTACCGTAAGCATGCTGATCGCCGTAGAACGAACCTTTCCAGCCCGTGAATGAGAAGAACGGCAGAGGCACCGGAATAGGAATGTTAATACCTACCTGGCCTACTTCCACTTCATGCTGATACTTACGCGCAGCTGCGCCGCTGGCGGTAAAGATAGAAGTACCGTTACCGTACGGGCTGTCATTTACTACTTTTAATGCTTCAGCCAGCGAGCCAACCTGCATGGTGGTTAGTACCGGGCCGAAAATTTCCTGTTTATAAATTTCCATATCGGTAGTCACATTACTAAACACAGTGGGGCCTACCCAGTTACCGTTCGGGTAGCCTTCAACTTTGCAGTCTGAACCATCCAGCACGCAGGTGGCGCCTTCTTTTTTACCCTGCTCAATTAACGATAACACCCGGGCACGCGCCTGCGGGCTAATTTGCGGGCCATAAGCAGCATTCTGGTCGGTGTATACACCAGGACGTACTTTGCCAATCGCAGCGGCCACTTCGGGGATCCAATCTGCTGCAGCACCAACAAATACCGCTACTGATATTGCCATACAACGCTGACCGGCAGCGCCTACGGAAGCACCCACCAGGGCATTAACCACCTGCTGCTTATTGGCATCCGGCATAATAACCATATGGTTTTTCGCACCGGCAAAGGCCTGTACGCGTTTTAAATTGTCGGTACCGGTTTTGTAAATGTATTGGCCCACATTCACTGAACCAACAAACGAAATAGCTTTAATATCCGGGTGATGCAGTATCGCATCAACCTGCTCTTTGGCGCCATGCACTACCTGCAGCACGCCTTTTGGCGCACCGGCTTTAACAAACAGCTCGGCAATTTTGTTTACCGTCATCGGATCTTGCTCTGACGGTTTTAAAATAAAGGTGTTACCACAAGCAATGGCCATCGGGAACATCCACAGCGGGATCATCGCCGGGAAGTTAAACGGCGTAATACCGGCGCAAACACCCAGCGGCTGAATGTAGCTGTAGGTGTCGATGCTGCGAGCCACGTTTTCTACCGTTTCGCCCATCATTAATGACGGAATGTTAGCAGCCTGTTCAACCACCTCGATACCACGCCAGACATCGCCTTTGGCGTCTTCTACCGTTTTACCCAATTCGCGGCAGATAATGTCGGCAATTTCACCCTGGTGTTCTTTTAACAGGTGCGCAAAGCGCATCATTAAACGGGCGCGCTCTGATACCGGAACTTCTTTCCACGTTAAAAAAGCCGCTTTTGCCGACTCGATAGCGCGTTCCATTTCTGCCGGTGTGGCACACGCCACCTGAGCAATCACGTCTTGTGTTGCCGGGTTGGTAACAGCGATAAGTTTGTCACCTGTTGGTGCGACAAACTCGCCGTCGATAAAATGCTTAACCTGTTGTGTCATGTTGCTTCTCCCGATTGTTTGGGTATGCCGCCGGCCTGTTATGTGTGTAATTGCGCCGGCTGCTTTAAATGTTTGTTACAGTACTTCTACGGCCAGCGCCACAGCTTCACCGCCACCGATACACAGTGACGCTACGCCTTTGCTTAAACCGCGGTTGCGCAGCGCATGAATAAGGGTAACCAGAATACGCGCGCCTGAAGCACCGATAGGATGGCCCAGCGCACAGGCGCCGCCGTTTACGTTTACTTTGCTCTCATCCAGGCCCAGCTCGTTAATCGCCAGCATGGTTACCATGGCAAAGGCTTCGTTAATTTCCCACAGGTCGACTTGTTCTTTGTCCCAACCGGCTTTTTGCAATACTTTTTGCATCGCGCCAACCGGCGCTACAGTAAACAGCGCAGGTTCCATCGAGTTGGTTGCATGCGCCACTACGCGCGCTAAAGGCTTAGCACCCTGTGCTTTGGCATCGCTTTCGCGCATCAGCACCAGTGCCGCAGCGCCGTCTGAAATAGAGCTGGAGTTAGCCGCAGTAATGGTGCCGTCTTTGGCAAAAGCCGGGCGCAGAGTTGGAATTTTGTCGATTTTGGCATTGCCCGGTTGCTCATCTACCGCAAAGGTCATTTCACCTTTACGGGTTTGAAAAGTTACCGGAGTAATTTCGTTTTTAAACGCACCGCTGGCAATCGCCTGCTGCGCACGGGTAGTGGATTGCACCGCGAAGGCGTCCATCTGCTCACGGCTGATGCCTTTCTCATCGGCTGTCCCCTGCGCAAAACAGCCCATGGCTTTACCGTCGTAGGCGTTTTCCAGGCCGTCCAGCATCATATGATCTTTAATTTCGCCATGGCCCATACGGTAACCACCGCGAGCTTTTGGCAGCAGGTACGGTGCATTGCTCATCGACTCCATACCACCGGCCACGACCACATCAGCGCTGCCGGCTTTTAACAGGTCGCTGGCCAGCATTACCGCCTTTAAGCCTGAGCCGCATACTTTATTAATGGTAGTGGCGCCCGCGGATAACGGTAAGCCGGCTTTTAATGTCGCCTGGCGTGCCGGTGCCTGGCCTAAACCGGCCGGCAGCACGTTACCCATAATCACTTCACTGACCTTATCACCACCGATACCAGCCTGCTCCAATGCCGCTTTAATCGCCGTGGCGCCCAACACAGTCGCATCAACGTCGGTTAAGCCGCCCATAAAGCCGCCCATAGCGGTGCGTGTAGCAGCAACGATTACAATATTGTCGGTAGCCATAAAGATCTCCAAAAAAGCTGTCGGCTAAAAAGATGTTCCAGAGCCTACACCAAATTTACGTTTACGCCAACGTCAACCACCTAACACTGTGGTAGTGTGCCTCGCTTTTGGTTCAGCAAAGTGTACAGTCTGACCAGTACAAACTGGCATTTTAGCTTTACAAACAAGGCAAAAATAGCCGTTTTGCCAACTTAGCGCCAAGCTACCAGCTTTACCTTTACGTAAACTTCACTTATATTGACTGCGTTTTCGGGGAAGGCGGATATGACAGAAAAAGAAGAAAAAACATATAGCATCAGCGAACTGGCCAAGGAGTTTGATATTACTACCCGTAGTATCCGCTTTTATGAAGATCAGGGGCTGATCTCGCCTTTACGAAACGGCCAATCCCGTATTTACAGCAAGCGCGACCGGGTGCGGTTAAAGCTGATATTACGCGGCAAACGCCTCGGTTTTAGCCTGGCCGAAACTGGCCAGCTGTTTGAACTGTACGACGCAGATAAAAGCAGCGTCACCCAATTAAATACCATGCTGAAGCTGATAGAGCTGAAAAAAGCCGAGCTGCACCAGCAATTGGACGATATCAAAGTTGTGCTAATGGAGCTGGTAACGGTAGAAAAACGTTGCCGCGACACCTTAGCCGACGCCAAACAACATAAAACCGCTTAAGCGGTCAGAAGACATAGCAAACGGGGATCTACAATGATTAGCAGTTATAAAGGGCTTAATTTCGATTTAGGTGAAACGGTAGATATGATTCGTGAGCAGGTTAACGCCTTCGCCCGCGATGAAATCGCGCCGCGCGCTGCCCATATTGACGAAAAAAATGAGTTCCCGAATGAGCTGTGGCGCAAATTCGGCGATTTAGGCCTGCTGGGCATTACCGTAGATGAAAAGTACGGCGGCTCTGGCTTAGGTTACTTAGAACACGTAGTTGCACTGGAAGAAATCAGCCGCGCGTCAGCATCGGTTGGCTTATCGTACGGTGCGCACTCTAACCTGTGTGTAAACCAGATTTTCCGCAACGGCTCCGAAGCACAGAAGCTAAAGTATCTACCGAAATTGTGCTCGGGTGAGCATATCGGTGCGCTGGCGATGAGTGAGCCTAATGCCGGTTCAGATGTGGTTAGCATGAAGCTACGCGCTGAGAAGCAAGGCGATAAATACATTTTAAACGGCAATAAAATGTGGATCACTAATGGCCCGGATGCACACACTTATGTGATTTACGCCAAAACAGATATCAACGCCGGCTCTAAGGGCATTACAGCCTTTATTGTTGAGCGCGGCACCAAAGGCTTTAGCACGGCGCAAAAACTGGACAAGCTGGGTATGCGCGGCTCGAACACCTGTGAGCTGGTGTTTGAAGATTGCGAAGTCCCGGCAGAAAACGTACTGGGGCAGATTGGCGGCGGCGTTAAAGTACTTATGAGCGGTCTGGACTATGAGCGTGTAGTACTGGCAGCCGGCCCGCTCGGCATTATGCAAGCCTGTATGGACGTGGTAGTGCCATATATCCATGACCGTAAGCAGTTTGGCCAGGCTATCGGTGAATTCCAACTGGTGCAGGGCAAACTGGCCGATATGTACACCCAAATGAATGCAGCGAAATCATACGTTTATACAGTAGCTAAAGCTTGTGACCGTGGTGAAACCACGCGTAAAGATGCGGCAGCGGTAATTCTGTACTCAGCGGAGCTGGCGACCAAGATGGCACTGGATGCAATCCAGTTACTCGGCGGTAATGGCTACATTAATGAGTACCCTACCGGGCGCCTACTGCGTGATGCCAAGCTATACGAAATTGGGGCCGGCACCTCGGAAATCCGCCGTATGCTGATTGGCCGGGAATTGTTTACTGAATCTAACTAGCATAAACAGCACTTCAGACCGGACTACGGTGTAAGCCTGTGCTTCCACCGTAACAACACGCAGACCCGCGAATTTCTGCCAAATTCGCTCTTGATCGTCGGCTTAGTTGTTCCGGTTCCGCGCCGGTCGGATACTCCGGCGAGTGTTTGAAATACGGACGAGGCGAAGCGCGGAGCAGATTTAACTTAGCGAGCGATCAAGAGCGAGGATGGGAGATCCGAGCGGGCGAGCGTGTTAAATGTGCGGAAGCAGCGAAGCCGTTGGCTCTCACTTGTGGCACAAAAGGTAACTTAAGTGACCAGAATTACCTCAAAAATCAACCCTCGCGCTGAGGACTTCCAGAAAAATGCCGTCGCCATGCAGGCCGTGGTCGATGATCTGAACAGTAAAGTACAGCAAATTAAACTCGGTGGCGGCGAAGCGTTAATTGCCCGCCATACCGCCCGTGGCAAACTCTTTGTGCGTGATCGTATTCAAAAACTATTGGATCCGGGCTCACCGTTTTTAGAAGTTGGTCAGTTTGCCGGCTGGGAATGCTACGACGACTATGTGCCCAGTGCCGGAGTCGTCGCGGGTATTGGCCGCGTTAGCGGTGTCGAGTGCATGATTGTCGCCAACGACGCCACGGTAAAAGGCGGTACTTACTACCCGCTAACGGTAAAAAAACACCTGCGCGCACAAGAGATAGCCGAGCGCTGTCACCTGCCGTGTATTTATCTGGTCGACTCCGGCGGCGCTAACCTGCCGCGCCAGGACGATGTATTCCCAGACAAGCTGCACTTTGGCCGTATTTTCTTTAATCAGGCGAATATGTCAGCCAAAGGCATACCGCAAATTGCCGTGGTAATGGGCCTGTGCACCGCTGGCGGCGCCTATGTGCCGGCCATGGCTGACGAAAGCATTATCGTAAAAGAGCAAGGCACTATCTTTTTAGCCGGCCCGCCGCTGGTTAAAGCCGCGACCGGTGAAGAAGTATCCGCAGAAGAGCTGGGCGGTGCCGATGTGCATTGTAAAATCTCCGGTGTGGCCGATCACTATGCATTAAATGACGAGCACGCACTGCAACTTGCCCGTAACGCAGTAAGCCGCTTAAATCGCCCTGCCCCGCAAGCGATGGATATTAAGCCGACCCAAGAGCCGCTGTATGACGCCAAAGAGCTGTACGGCATAGTCGGCACAGATTTACGTAAGCCGTTTGATGTAAAAGAAGTGATTGCCCGCATTGTCGACGGCTCTGACTTTGATGAATTTAAGCAATACTACGGCGCAACCTTAGTCTGCGGCTTTGCGCGTATCTTCGGCTATCCGGTGGGCATTGTCGCCAATAACGGCATTCTGTTTTCAGAATCGGCGCAAAAAGGCGCGCACTTTATTGAGCTGTGTGCCCAGCGCAAAATTCCGCTGCTATTTTTGCAAAACATTACCGGCTTTATGGTAGGTAAAAAGTACGAAGCCGAAGGCATCGCCAAGCACGGCGCAAAAATGGTGATGGCTGTAAGCTGTGCTAAAGTGCCGAAATTTACCGTGCTTATTGGTGGTAGCTACGGTGCCGGCAACTACGGTATGTGCGGCCGCGCCTATGACCCTACCATGATGTGGATGTGGCCCAATGCCCGTATTTCAGTAATGGGCGGCGAGCAAGCTGCCGGTGTAATGGCACAGGTAACGAAAGATGGCCTGGCGCGTAAAGGTGAAACCCTGTCTTCGGAAGCCGAAAAAGCGCTGAAACAGCCGATCATTGAGCAGTATGAAAAACAGGGCCATCCGTATTATGCCAGCGGCCGGTTGTGGGATGACGGTATTATCGACCCGGCACAAACGCGGATGACGGTAGGCCTGGCGCTAGCCGCCGCGCTGAATGCACCGATTGAAGAGAGCCGTTTTGGCGTGTTCAGGATGTAATTACGGGGTATAAACACGCAAATGCTGCGTCCATTTTTTCTGCGACACGCCGTAAACCGTCCATGGGGCTCGATTCCGGCCATCCATGGCCTCCAACGGTCGCTGAAAAAAGGACATCCGCACTTGCTGGTTCAACGGTAAAGGCAAGCGCGCAGCACACTTTGACCAGAACCGTGTTTTTCAGGGACGAAAAACAGGAGCCTACATGGATGTATTTACGGCGTGTTCTGGCAAAGTTGTGCGGAGTGATTGCCGGTTGAATACACACATTTATTGAACGGAAAGTAAAAACTTTCGGAGAAAATATGACCCAGGTATACACAGAAGTCAGTATCGACCAACGCGGCGTAGCCACCTTAACGCTCAACCGGCCACAAGTGCATAACGCCTTTGACGATGCCATGATAGCCGAGCTTATCGCCGTGCTGAAAGACTTAGCCAATAACGATGAAGTGCGGGTATTGGTGCTGGCTGCCAACGGCAAAAACTTCTCTGCAGGTGCCGATTTAAACTGGATGCGCTCGATGGCGCAAAAAGATTATCAGCAGAACTTAAACGACGCCGCAGAACTTGCCACCCTAATGCACAGGTTGGATAAATTCCCTAAACCTACAATCGCATTAATTAAAGGCGCGGCCTTTGGCGGCGCTTTAGGTTTAGTCGCCTGCTGTGATATCGCTATTGCCGAAGAGAACGCCAGCTTTTGCTTAAGCGAAGTGCGCATAGGTTTAATACCGGCCGTGATCAGCCCTTATGTCATGCGCGCCATTGGCGAGCGTGAAAGCCGGCGTTATTTCTTAACCGCCGAGCGCTTTATGGCGCCAAAAGCCAAACAACTCGGTTTGCTGCATGAAGTGGTAGGCGATGGTGAATTAGCCGACAGCGCAGAGACATTTATCAACACCCTGCTGCAAAACAGCCCTGCGGCGTTAACTGCTGCAAAATCGCTGATCCATAATATTTATAACCGCAAGATCAGCAATAACGTAATAGCCCATACCGAGCAAACGATTGCTGAAATCCGGGTATCACCTGAGGGGCAGGAAGGCCTAAGCGCATTCTTAGAAAAACGTAAACCGGCCTGGCTCGGCAAGGAAGACGCATAATGTTTCGTAAAATACTTATCGCCAACCGCGGCGAAATTGCCTGCCGCGTTATCGACACCGCACATAAGCTCGGCATCCGCTGCGTGGCGGTGTATTCCGAAGCCGACGCCAATGCCCGCCATGTACGCATGGCAGACGAAGCTTACTTGTTAGGCCCGGCACCAAGCAAAGATTCTTACCTGCGCGCGGACAAAATTATCGCTATTGCTAAACAAAGCGGTGCAGAAGCCATTCACCCGGGATATGGCTTTTTGTCAGAAAACGAAAGCTTTGCCAAAGCCTGTGATGAGGCCGGAGTGGTATTTATCGGCCCGCCGGTGGGTGCTATTACCGCTATGGGCTCAAAAAGCGCGGCAAAAGACATTATGGCCAAAGCCGGTGTGCCGCTGGTGCCTGGCTATCATGGCGACGATCAAAGCGATGCGCTACTAAGCACAGAATCAGAGCGTATCGGCTACCCGCAACTGCTAAAAGCTGCTTATGGCGGCGGCGGTAAAGGCATGCGTGTGGTATGGAAAAAAGAAGAGTTCGTTGATGCCTTAGCCAGCGCGAGGCGTGAAGCCAAAGCCGGCTTCGGCAATGACAAAATGCTGATCGAGCGCTATTTAACCAAGCCGCGCCATATTGAAATTCAGGTATTTGCCGACAACCACGGCAATGCGGTGTATCTGGCCGAGCGCGATTGCTCAATCCAACGCCGCCACCAGAAAGTGATTGAAGAAGCGCCCGCCCCCAATTTCAGCAGCGAACAGCGAAAAGCCATGGGCGAAGCCGCGGTAAAGGCGGCCAAGGCCATAGATTATCGCGGCGCAGGCACTGTAGAGTTTCTGTTTGATGAAGACGGCTCCTTCTACTTTATGGAAATGAACACCCGGCTGCAGGTAGAACACCCTGTTACCGAGATGATCACCGGCCAGGATTTAGTAAAATGGCAGCTGCTGGTTGCCGCCGGCGAGACACTGCCGCTGGCGCAGGACGATATTCAGCTGGATGGCCACGCCATAGAAGTGCGGGTGTATGCTGAAGACCCGGACAACGATTTCCTGCCGCAAACCGGCAAGCTGACCTATTTGCGCCAGCCCGAGGCCAACCGCCATATTCGGGTAGATACCGGCGTGGTGGAAAACGATGAAGTGTCACCTTTCTATGATCCAATGATCGCCAAGCTAATCGTCTGGGATGAAAGCCGCGACCGCGCTATCGCCCGCATGTTACGTGCGCTGGACGATTACCGTATTGCCGGCGTTACCACCAACTTAGGCTTTTTAACCAGCCTCACCGAACACCCGGCGTTTAAAGCCGCCGAGCTTGATACCAACTTCATTAATCAGCACCACGACTCGTTATTTGCTCCGGCTAATAAAGAAAATAATCAGGCGCTGGTATTAGCCACGTTGTTTATTTTACAGCAACAAAAAGCACCGCAAACACATGGCAGCAGTTTCAGCCCCTGGCAGTTCAGCCATGGCTGGCGGATGAACGAAACACCGACTGTCGAAATTGCCCTGCAACACGGCGAGCACAAAACGCTGTTGAAAGTGCAGCAACTGCAGCAGCATTATGTAATTGATGTTGAAGGCCAGCAGCTTTGCTGCACAGCAGAGCTAAACGGCGATGAGCTTAGCGCCGTACTGGGCGAGCATCGCACTAAGGTGCGGGTAAGCCGCTATGCTGACACCTTCAATGGCGACACAATCAGCGTGTTTATTAAGCATCAGCGTTATGATTTTATCTACCAGACCGAAGTAACCACTGAAGTGGAAGGCGCCGATCACGCCGGCAGCTTAACGGCCCCGATGAACGGCACTATCGTTGCGGTCATGGCCAAAGCCGGCAGCACTGTTAATGCCGGTGATACGCTGGTAATTATGGAAGCGATGAAAATGGAATACAGCATTAAAGCGCCGAAAAACGGTGTGGTAAATGAAGTATTTTACGCCGCCGGCGATCTGGTAAAAGACGGCGCCGAGCTGGTTGATTTTAGCCCGGAGGAAGCATGAGCTTACCAAAAAGTGTACGCCTTGTTGAAGTAGGCCCACGCGATGGCCTGCAAAACGAAGCTGCGGTATCAGCAGTAGATAAAATCGCGCTAATTAATATGCTAACGGCCGCAGGCCATAGCTATATTGAAAGCGGCGCCTTTGTCTCGCCCAAGTGGGTGCCGCAAATGGCGGACTCTGCTGACGTATTCGCCGGCATTGAACACAAAGCCGGCGTCACCTACGCCGCACTTACGCCAAATTTAAAAGGCTATGAAGCGGCCAAAGCGGCTAATGTCACTGAAGTGGCA
The DNA here is from genome assembly GCF_022436675.1 of Rheinheimera hassiensis. Lineage (GTDB taxonomy): Bacteria > Pseudomonadota > Gammaproteobacteria > Enterobacterales > Alteromonadaceae > Alishewanella > Alishewanella hassiensis. Next base: position 369,368 of record NZ_JAKUJZ010000003.1, read on the forward strand.
ATTTTTGCCGCCGCATCAGAAGCCTTTAGCCAGAAAAACATTAACTGCACTATCGCTGAGAGCCTGACGCGCTTTGCGCCGCTGGTTGAAGCGGCCAGAGCCGATGGTATTAAGGTGCGCGGCTATGTGTCTTGTGTGGTCGGCTGCCCGTATCAGGGTGATGTTGCGCCTACCGAAGTAGCATTGGTCGCCAAAGCCCTGTTAGAGATGGGCTGCTACGAAATTTCACTGGGCGATACCATAGGCGTGGGCACGCCGGATAAAGTCAATGCGATGCTGGATGCGGTGCTATCTATGGTGCCGGTAGATAAGCTGGCAGTGCATTTTCACGATACTTACGGCCAGGCGTTAACCAATATATACGTGGCGCTAAACCGCGGCATTGCGGTGATTGATAGCGCTGTAGCAGGCCTTGGTGGCTGCCCTTACGCTGCCGGTGCGTCAGGCAATGTTGCCACTGAAGATGTGGTGTATTTACTTAACGGCCTTGGCATTTCACACGGCATCGATTTAACTGCGCTGGCCAAAGCCGGCTGGTTTATTACCGATAAACTGGGGAAGCAGCCTAGTTCTAAAGTAGGATTGGCGCTTAGGGCCAAGTGCACTCAAACTGGTAGTTAGTTAACAGCAACAACTAAGGTTCTTCGAACACGGTAATCACTCCGTACAACTTTGCCGGCACACGCCGTAAATACGTCCCTGTAGGCTCCTGTTTTTCATCCATGAAAAACACGGTTCCGGTCAAAGTTTACTGCGCGCTTACCTCGGCACTGATGCCAGCGGATGCGGATGTGATTTTTTCAGCAGCCGCGCAGTCGAAGAGCAGTTCGCAACAGATAGTTCAGCAAAGAACAGAGGACAACAAATGGCAGGGTTTAATAAAGTCGTACATAGCTACGAAGACGCCATGGCAGGCCTGCAGGACGGCATGACCGTTATTGCCGGTGGCTTTGGCTTATGCGGCATTCCGGAAGGCTTAATTGCCCAAATCAAAAAAATGAAAACCAAAGATCTCACCGTGGTATCAAACAACTGCGGTGTTGACGGCTTTGGTTTAGGTATTTTGTTGGAAGATCGACAAATCAAAAAAATGGTTGCCTCTTACGTGGGCGAAAACGCCCTGTTTGAAAAACAACTGCTGAGCGGCGAGCTGGAAGTAGAACTGACACCACAAGGCACTCTGGCCGAGAAAATGCGCGCCGGTGGTGCAGGAATACCGGCGTTTTTTACTGCAACAGGCTACGGTACACCAGTAGCTGAAGGTAAAGAAACCCGTGAAATTGATGGCCGCCATTATGTACTGGAACCTGCCATTACCGGTGACTTTGCCATAGTGCGAGCCTGGAAAGCCGACCGTTACGGCAACCTGGTGTTTCGCCACACGTCGATGAACTTCAACCCGATGGCGGCCACCGCCGGTAAAATTACCGTGGCTGAAGTAGAAGAGATAGTCGAGCCGGGTGAGCTGGAACCATCACAAATTCACACCCCCGGTATTTATGTGCAGCGCGTGATCAAAGGCAACTTTGAAAAACGCATTGAACGTCGTATGGTCCGTCAAGGTTAAGGAGGCAACAATGGCTTTATCTCGTGAACAGGTTGCCATGCGCGTGGCGCAAGAGCTACAAGACGGCTACTACGTTAACTTAGGCATTGGTATTCCAACGCTGGTGGCCAACTATGTGCCAGCCGGCATTGAAGTAATGCTGCAATCAGAAAACGGTTTGCTGGGCATGGGCCCCTACCCGACTGAAGATGAAATTGATGCCGATATGATTAACGCCGGTAAAGAAACTGTCACAGCTATCAAGGGCGCGGCTATATTCAGCTCGGCTGAAAGCTTTGCCATGATCCGCGGCGGCCATGTCGATTTAACCGTACTGGGTGCGTTTGAAGTGGATCAAAACGGCAATATCGCCAGCTGGATGATCCCGGGCAAGCTGGTAAAAGGCATGGGCGGCGCGATGGACTTAGTCGCCGGTGCACAAAATATCGTTGTTACCATGACTCACGCCGATAAATACGGCAACAGCAAGCTGCTAACCGACTGCACCCTGCCACTAACCGGCGTAGGCTGCGTAAAGAAAATCGTTACCGACTTAGCCGTACTGGAAGTACGCAACGGCGCTTTCCACCTGCTGGAACGCGCTCCGGGCATTTCAGTTGAAGAAATTCAGCAAAAAACGGCTGGTAAGCTGGTTATCGAAGGCAACGTGCCGGAGATGGTGTTTAACTAAGTTGCCGCTTTAACCTGTAAAGGGCGCTAAGATTGTGACGATCTTAGCGCCCTTTTTTTGACCACATATAAATCATGTGATAGCATCAATTAATATCAATTGATGCAGAGGTGCACCATGACAGCATTAGTACGTGAGTTTACTCCTACACTCTATACAGTGCCCAATGTGTGGCAGCAGCTGGGTATTGCTGAGCGCGGGCCTAAACTATATCAGGCGCTGCATGAAGGATTTAGCTACAGCGTGTTTGATAAGTTGTCCCTGGTATCCATGTTAGATAAAAAGCAGTTGGCACAAATATGTCAGTTAGCGCCAGCTACATTGGCCAGGCGGGCAAAGCTGGGTAAGTTTACGCAGGAAGAAAGTGACCGGTTGCATCGTTTTGCTACCGTGCTGGTAGCTGCCAATGCCCTGTTCGATAAAGATATGGTAGCAACTAAACGTTGGCTTACTGAGCCGGTATACGGCCTTGGCGACAAAGCGCCGCTGGATATGCTGGCAACCTCTGCTGAAACGCAGGCGATATTAGATTTAATTGGCCGCTTAGAACACGGTGTGTTTGCCTGATGCAGTTGTATCGCTTAGTGCACCACAAATGGGCTGCACAAGCATTTGACGGCGAAGGAGCAAAACTTTATGGCGGCCGCTGGAACAGCAAAGGTCAGCTGTGTGTCTATACTGCAGGCTCTGAAGCCCTCTCCATACTGGAGATTTTGGTACATTTAAATAACCGTACAGCACTTAAACAGTACAGGCTATTTCAATTAACGATTGCCGCCGAAGAAGTATTATCGGTCAGTCCGGCGAATCTGCCACTGGGCTGGCAACAGCAACCAGCCAGCATCGACACCGCGCGTATTGGGGACAGCTGGCTGGCACAACAAGCCAGCCTGGCGTTATCTGTACCCAGTGTAATTGCACCACGCGAAAACAATATATTGCTTAATCCACAGCATTCGCATTTTAACCAATGTCTGGCAACACTTACCGAACTGGATTTTATGCCAGACCCACGCTTAACGCTTTAATCTGGCCAACAAGCTGGAGGTATCCCAGCGGCTGCCACCCATCTGCTGCACTTCACTGTAAAATTGATCCACCAAGGCCGTTAGCGGCAAATGGCTGCCGTTTTCGCGCGCTTCTGTCAGTGCTATGCCCAAATCTTTGCGCATCCAGTCTACCGCAAAACCAAAATCGTATTTACCTTCGAGCATGGTCAGCGAGCGGTTTTGCATCTGCCAGGAAGATGCTGCACCTTGTGAGATCACCTCCACCACGGCTGCCGCATCTAAACCGGCATTTTGGGCAAAATTCAGCGCTTCGGCCAGGCCCTGCACTACACCGGCAATACAAATCTGGTTTACCATTTTCGCTAATTGGCCAGAGCCTGCCGGGCCGAGCAATTTTGCACAGCGCGAATAACACTTAATTGCCGCTTCGGCTTTAGCAAAATCAGCCGGCTCACCACCGATCATTACCGTTAGTACCCCGTTTTCGGCGCCGGCCTGGCCACCGGATACCGGTGCATCCAAAAAGCCGATACCCTGTTGCTTTGCCGCCTGTGATAGCTCGCGGGCCAGATTGGCCGATGCGGTTGTATGATCAACCAATACTGCGCCTGCTGCCATACCGGCTAATACGCCCTGCTCGCCGTACACTACAGAGCGCACATCGTTATCATTACCTACACAGATAAACACCAGCATCGCACCTTGTGCAGCTTTGGCCGGGGTTTCGGCATAAGCACCACCATACTGCGCAGCCCACTTTTCTGCTTTAGACGCTGTGCGGTTATACACTGTTACCTGATAACCTTTTTGTTGCAGGTAGCCAGCCATCGGGTAACCCATAACTCCCAGGCCGATAAAAGCGACCTTGTTCTCACTATTAATTGACATATTAATGACTTAAAACTGTGACATACTGTGGCGCAAAGCTTACAAAGATATCCGCCCGATTGAAAGCACTTAAATAAGGAAACAGCATGGCAAATGTGCACCAGTACAAGGTAAAAGATGCCAGCGGTAACGAAATTGATCTGAGCCAGTATCGTGGCAAGGTATTGCTGGTGGTAAACACAGCCAGCCAATGCGGCTTTACCCCCCAGTATAAAGAACTGGAACAGCTGCATCAGAAATACAAGGATAAAGGCCTGGTTATACTGGCATTTCCCTGTAATCAATTTGGCGGCCAGGAGCCAGGCTCTGATAATGAAATTCAGCAGTTTTGTGAACTGAATTACGGCGTCAGCTTTCCGGTTATGGCGAAGCTGGCAGTTAACGGCCCGGATGCATCACCGCTGTTTGAGCACTTAAAAGATTCGGCCCGTGGCCTGATGAAAACCCGGGCGATTAAGTGGAATTTCACCAAATTTCTGATAAATAAACAGGGTGATGTAGTTAAACGTTATGCCCCGCGCACCAAACCTGCCAGTATTGCCGCTTCGGTAGAAGATTTGCTGTAACTTTGATCCAGCGCTAAATATAGCGCTGGCATTTGCGCTAAGCTCTATGGCAAATAATGGGAGAGATACCATGAAAGTTGCCGTATTCAGCGCGAAAAAATATGACAGAGACGGCTTCAGCCAGTGGGCTGACAGCAGTTTGCAGTTTAGCTACCACGAAACCAGACTAAATAAAGACAGCGTAAAACTGGCTGCAGGCAGCCATGCAGTGTGCGCTTTTGTAAATGACGAACTTAATGCCGAAGTATTACAGCAGTTATCAGAGCTTGGTATTGAGATGATAGCGCTGCGCTGCGCCGGTTTTAACAATGTCGATCTGGACGCAGCCAAAGTGCTTGGCATTAGGGTGTCACGGGTACCGGCGTATTCTCCTGAGGCTGTGGCTGAACATACTATCGGTATGATGCTGTGTTTAAACCGCAAACTGCATAAAGCCTACAACCGGGTACGTGATGATAACTTTGCACTGGATGGCCTGCTGGGTTTTAATCTGTTTGGCAAAACCGTGGGGTTAATTGGTACCGGCCGTATTGGCCTTGCCACAGCAAGGATACTACGCGGCTTCGGTTGCCAGTTACTGTGCCATGATATTGCACAAAACCCGCACATTGCAGAGCTGGGCGGGCGCTATGTACCACTGGCCGAGCTATACGCCCAAAGCGACATTATCAGCCTGCACTGCCCGCTTACACCCGATACCAAGCATCTTATTAACCATTACAGTATTGGTAGCATGAAAGATGGCGTAATGCTGATCAACACCAGTCGTGGTGCATTAATTGATAGCAAAGCAGTGATAGCTGGATTGAAAAACCGCAAAATTGGCTATCTGGGTTTAGATGTTTACGAGCAGGAAGCCGATTTATTCTTTGAAAACCTGTCAGAGCAAGTGATAGACGACGAAGTATTTAAACGTTTGCTTACGTTTCCCAATGTATTAATAACCGGCCATCAGGCGTTTTTTACCAAAGAAGCACTACAGGAAATTTGCCAGGTAACCAGCGACAATTTACTGGCATTTGCCAGCAATACTGCCACCGGCAATGAATTGGTCAATTGAAAAAGCAGCCCAACGGCTGCTTCTTTTAAAGGCTTTGACACTAAAAATGCCTTAATCTTCCTGCATTTCACTTAACAGGGTTTCTGCCAGCTCGTCTGGCATTACCACTACGCCCGGGCCATCAGTATCAGGCAGCACGGCGATAGCCAGCTCGTCGCCGTTTAAGCCAGACGTCCATTTATCCAGCCAGGTGTCTACATCAACAGCCTGAGCAGTACAATGCGCCCATTCACCTTCAATCCACTGCTCGGCAAGTTCGGCATGTGGCCATACCGGAATACAACGCTCATCTTCAGCGCTTACCAGAACAAAACCGTCTTCATCGGTTAAAATCCAGATTTTTTCCAGATCAGCAACTGCCTGAATAAAATAAGTGTAGCGCTGCTCTGCATCTAAAGCGGTGATGCGTTTAAGCTCTTCAGCCGTTAATTGATAATCCATAAGTGGTTCCTGTTCAGCGAATCAATAATACCGCTAATGATGACGGATCCAGCAGCTTTTTACCATTAATAATTACACCAGCCAAAGGTTACCGAGCCCAATCAATATAGCGTAACGTGCTGCTTTACCCACAAGTACCAGCAACAAAAACACCTTAAATCGCACTTTCAACACACCGGCCACAAAAGTTAAAGGGTCTCCCACCACCGGTAACCAGGCAAATAATAAACTCCAACTGCCAAACCGCTGAAACTGCTGCTGTGCCCGGCTAAGCGCGGCTGCAGACACCGCAAACCAACGTTTATGCTGAAAATTAAGCAACTTAAGCCCCAGGTACCAGTTAACACAACTACCCAGCGTGTTACCTGCCGTTGCCGCAATAAACAACCACAGTGGGTTATAGCCTTGCTGCAGCAAGGCCAGTAGCACTATTTCGCTGGACGCCGGAAACAACGTAGCGGCCAACAGGCCGCTACAAAACAGCGAGAAATATGCCAGCATCTAATCAGTTAACCAACACCTGCCAGGCTAAACGCAGCCAAAGCAGCCATAAGGCCAGGCATCCCAGTAAAAATATGTTAAAGCGCAACCGTACATTGTTACTGCCAATATGCACCACCGTATGCAGTACCCGCAGCAATACAAACGCCGCGCCCAACACTGCATAGCCCAGATCAGCAAATCCCAGCTGCAGTGTAAATAACACGCTGAATAAATACAGCATTGGCATTTGAAACTGGTTATCAAAGTTACGACTGGTAGCAATTACCTGCTCATTGGCACCGGTCAGGTTCATGGTTTTAAATGCGGCTACGGTAATTTCTTTATTTTTAGCCGCCCTAATACGGCGTTTACCCATCAACACCATCACTACACTGGTAAGCAATATCTGCACAAATACCGGCAGCAATATCAGTTTTTCCATTTTATTCTCCAAATTTAAACTGCTCAGAGCTTAATGCAGCCAGGTTAAAGATGCCAGCGTCTTAATTCTGTCATATCAGGCCTTTATATTTCAGGCAATGATATTGCTATACTGCGTTGTCTTTTTTAGTTGGGTGATGCAATGGCGCAATTATATTTTTACTATTCGGCAATGAATGCCGGCAAATCAACCTCTTTACTGCAAAGTGCATATAACTATCAGGAAAGAGGCATGACAGTGGCTATTTACACCGCTGCACTGGATAACCGCTACGGCCTGGGCAAGGTAAGCTCGCGTATTGGCCTGGCGATGGATGCACATATTTTTAATGGCAACTTTAATTTTGTTAGCCATGTAAAGCAGCTTAAAGTACAGGGCCGTTTAGATTGCGTATTAATAGATGAAGCGCAGTTTTTATCCAAAGCTCAGGTTAGGCAGCTAACCGATGTGGTCGACGATTTAAATATCCCGGTGCTGGCCTTTGGCCTGCGTACCGACTTTTTAGGCGAAACCTTTGCCGGTAGCGAAGCGCTGCTGGCCTGGGCCGATAAACTGATAGAGCTGAAAACCATTTGCCATTGCGGCCGCAAAGCGAATTTTGTTGTGCGGTTAGACGAGCATGGCAAGGCCGCAACCGAAGGCTCGCAAGTACAAATTGGCGGCAATGAAAGTTATGTATCCATGTGCCGCGCGCACTTTAAAGCGCTGGTATGGCAGGATCAAGCAACGGAGTAAACAATGAAAATTCTCTATGGTGTGCAGGCAACAGGAAATGGTCATATCAGCCGGGCCCGCGCCATGGGAAAATATCTGGCTAAAGCCGGTGTACAGGTAGATTACCTGTTCTCCGGCCGCCCTGCTGACCAACTGTTTGATATGCAACAATTTGGCGATTATCAGGTCAAACGCGGTTTAACGTTTGTTACCCAAGCCGGTAAAGTTAATTACTGGCAAACACTGCGCCAGGCTTCGATGCAAACCCTGTGGCAGGATATTAAAGCGCTTGATTGCAGCAGTTATGATCTGGTCCTGACGGATTTCGAGCCTATTACCGCGCACGCCGCAAAACAGCAAAAAAAGCGCAGCGTAGCACTTGGTCATCAGTATGCCTTTTTGCATAAAATCCCAATGGAACAGGCTAATCTGATTACCCATCTGATGTTCCGCCACTTTGCTCCGGCACAAATACAATTGGGCCTGCACTGGCACCATTTTAATCAGCCCATCCTGCCACCTATTATCGACGAGGCTGAGCACGACGATGCAGATACAGAAGCAAATAAAGTGCTGGTATATTTACCATTTGAAGATCAACAGCAGGTTATTGGTCTGCTAAAACCGTTAACAGAGTTCCAATTCTGCTTGTATGGCCCCGGGCTGGCTAAAGCGGCTATCGGCCATATACATACTCACCCGCCTGCACTGCACGCCTTTAAAGCCGATTTAGCCCGCTGCAGCCATGTATTAAGTAATGCTGGCTTTGAACTGATAAGCGAAGCGCTGCAACTGCAGAAACACATTATGGTGAAGCCGCTACGAGGCCAGATGGAGCAACAATCCAATGCACTGGCGCTACAACAGTTAAAACTGGCCAGCCACACCGACAGCCTGAGTACCGGCATCATTGCAAAATGGCTCAACGAAAAGCAGCGGCATGGCACAGTAAACTACCCCGACGTTGCCAGCGCTATCTGTAATTGGTTGCTACAAGACCCACCAGGCGAAGTAAACACCCTGAGTAAAACACTATGGAGTTAAAGCGCTAAGGCGCTATTTTTGCCAATACCACCAAATCCGTTATAGTAAAGTATAACGATAAAGTGAGTGCGGCATGTCAAAACAAGACATTACATTCCCACATTTTTGGGCAATCCTTGATGCCCTGCCTACCGCATTGCTATATAAAGAAAACACCAGAGCCGCTGTATTTGCCAATCAGGCAGCGTTAACCCTGTTCCAGTTACCTGCGCAGCAAAATGTGTTATCGATATCACAACTGCAGCAACTGTCGTTGCTCAATCCAGATAACAAACAAGCGTTTGATTTACTGCACAACCCTTTATTACTAGCGTTAAGCGGCACGGCATTACAACAGGTGGTCCAGCTGAACAGCTATGACAACCCGTTATTGCTGCAAAGTACCAGTATTGCCCTGTCGTTTACACTGCACAGTATTAATCTGGTCACGTTGCAACCTGTGGCTGTAAACACCCTGGTACCATTGCAACCTGCATTACCGCCAGAACAAGCAGAAATAGAAGAGGCGCTGGCATTTGACAAACTGATGTCACTTATCTCAACCCAGCTGATTAATGTGCAGGACGACAAGCTCGATCAGCATATTGAACATGCGTTAGCCGCAATAGGCGAGTTTTGCCATGCCGATCGCAGCTATGTATTTTTATTCAATGCCGATTTAACTGAAATGAACAATACGCATGAATGGGTACGCAGCGGCATCAGCTCGCACAAAGCCAAACTGCAAAAAATCCCACAGCAGGCGATGCCTTACTTTTGCCAAAAAATACAGCAGGATCTGGTATTTGCTGTCAATGATGTCACTAGCCTGCCGGCAGAAGCTGCTGCTGAACAGCACGAGTTCAACGCAGAAGATATCCAGTCAGTGCTGTGCTGCGCCATGCTCAACAACGATAAACTCAGTGGTTTTCTGGGTTGCGACATGGTATCGCGACAACGTAACTGGACCAGCAATGATTTACGCCGGATGAAACTGGTAGGCGAAATGATCGCCAATACCTTACAAAATGTGAGTTACCGCCGCTCATTACAACAGATGCAACAGCAACTGCTCCAGGTTAATCTTGAGCTGCAAAAGCAAGCCAGCCAGGATGGCCTTACCGGCATTGCCAACCGGCGGCAGTTTGATACCAGTCTGCAAAGTGAAATCCAACGCTGTGCCCGCAATAACCTGCCGTTGGGCCTGCTATTGCTCGATATTGACCGCTTTAAACTCTTCAACGATCACTACGGCCATCAGGCCGGCGACGATGCATTAAAGTGCATTGCCCGAGCACTGGATAAGTTACCTCGCCGTAATGGCGAACTGGCAGCACGCTACGGCGGTGAGGAGTTTGCTATTATACTGCCCAGTAGCGATACCGATGCCTGCACCCAGATGGCTCAGCAAATACAGCAACAATTGGCAGAATTAGCAATTGCACATCAGGCATCAGATATCGCCAGTGTTGTCACTGCCAGCATAGGCATTGCCGCCAATACCCCCAACAAACACAGCACCAGCGCCGATTTTATCAGCGCCGCCGACAAGGCGTTGTATAAAGCCAAGGCTAACGGGCGTAACCAGTTTATTATTGCCGCACAATAAAACGGGAAGCCAGGCTTCCCGTTTGGTTTTATCAATTAATACAAGCCACAGGCTTAATCATAAAACGGTGATCGCTGCTCAGTGGCGTTAATCAACGTATTAGGCCGGTTCAGTGGCTGGCCACCATCTCTGCCAATTGGTACCCAAGGCAAACGTCCACGTCCTGTAGCAGGGCGTAGCGAGAATAAATCAAAGGGTATTGATAGGTAGAAGCCTTTAGTAAAGCTACCTTCTCCATACTCCGAAGACGACACATTGGTAAAAGCGGCGTAAGCGCCAACGATAATACCGCTGTCAAAGCGCTTAGCAAAATCAACGTTTACGCCTTTATCTTTTGCCAAAAACTGGCCTATGTTGAAGGTCAGTTGGGTATCCGGTAAAAAATCAGGCTTCCAGTACACATTCACGTGGCCGGTAAAGGTTTTATAATCAAAAAAGTCGAGGTCATCCTCATAAGAGCGCTGCCTTACATAGTTAACATCAAAACCAATAGCAAAATTAGAGTCTACCGGGCGATATAACACTTCGCCGCCGACACCGCCAAACATCATCTCCAGATAACCACCATATGCTTGCGCATAAACATCGGGCATTATCTGGTCCTGCCATTGCAAATACAGGTTTTCCATCGACACCGTACTGCGAGTTACATATTCACGTATATAAGTGCGTACCCTGGGTAACGGTGTATTCTGCGCGTCGACTTTATAATTAAACTTATCAAAGTTCTCTAGCAAAGTTACTTTAGCTGCGCCGTTAATACTAAAATTACTGGTTAAACTGTAACCGGCATTCGCTAACACTCCTCCCTGATACATATAAAACGCTTCCGGATTACCAAAGGTTTGGATCCAAAATGTTTCGACACCAGTATAAAAACCTGTCGGATCCGGCAACTCGGTTAAACCAAGCGTTCTGGGCTCTGGCGACTGGCGTACATAAGTTGATTTAACATCAGTATGTAGTGAGTCGTAGCGGGCGGCGCTAATAAACTGCTCTGCATTTACCACTGTTTCAACCATTGGTAAATTTCCAGTATAGGTCACTATCCGATAGGTTTTAATATTAGTTGGCACTTCTGTGGCCAAAATTCGACCTATGCGCTCAATCGCCTCGTCATGATCACGATAAGACACCTGTTGACCATACACTACAAATTCATCGTCTGTCATTTGAGATGAACGCAGCACAAACCCGGCCTCCGTAAACAATGCAGTCGGCAAAGCATCACGGTTGGTAATCTGCTTAGTATCATCTAACTGCTCAGGAATAATACGTGGTGCAGGCTTAACTTTAACCTGGCTAATATTGTGTAAATTCATCGCATAATGCACACCAAAACCTAGTGTATTGCCGCGCTGGTAATTTAAATCAAAATTAAAATCTTTCCAGCGATACACCGCACCAATATTCCAGCGGCTATCTTGTTCAAGTTCACCGGCATAATCACTAGTGTAATTATTACCTTCATATTCCAACTTTAAACGTAAAGGCTGCCATGGCGTTTGGTACTCGATACCGCCAAATAACGAGGCCGGGCCTTTAAAAAAAATATCGTAATCAATTTTGCCACCTTGACCACCGTAACCAGTTGGCCTTTGACAAAAACTATCTTTTATCTCACAAAACGGATTTTTGGTATTATCAGCAGTGCCGAGGTAACCCCAGCCCATACCAAGATGAAAGTCAAAATCGCCCCATTTTTTACTTAAGCTGACAAATTCACTTTCAAATAAACCGGTACCGCCAAAATCACGAAACCCAACAGATACCTGCGGCAAATAAGTACCTTCTTGCAGGACACGAAACTTAACGTCAATACCTTTATCTTTGTAAGTTTGGTTTCCGCTGAAATCTGGGTCATCGCTATATAGCCGTGTACGAACATCAGTGTAGCGCACAGTGGATTCCATCCAGTCAAATAACTGAATACTAACCGACCATAAGCGATACTCTTCGTTATCAGTATAGTTTATCGATAAATCACCAGCTGCCGCCATACGAGCTGTGGGCGTTTGAATCAACCCCACACCGCCATGGGCCATTTGCGACACACCTGAAGGTAATTGCTGCCAGCTATCATTATTATCGGCTTTTGCAACTGAGGGCTGTAACGCCAGACTAACTAAAGAAAGTAAAAACGGAATACGTACAGTAGTCATGGCAACACCCTGTGGCTGGCAAGCTCAAGTAAACGCTTATTTAATTTATCTAACTGTGAACTAAACAGCTGGCTTTGCAGCGGAATAAAAACCTGTGCCCCAGGCATAGCTTCAATATGCGAGTGGTTCCAGTAAGTCGATCCGACAGCCTGCGCTGTACCATCCGGCTGTAGCAGCATTAATTGGCTAAGGTCGGCCAATGCTGTTGGCTGGACAGACACAAGGTAATCAGACGCAGCTGCTGCACCGCGATGAGGTACAGCAACTGCTGAGCTTACTGCGCCAAACAGATAAACACTGGCAGGGCGCTGTTTCAGCTGTAACAAATAAGCACCATTATCAAAACGTGGATTAAGATCTGGCCGTATCCGGGCAAAATCATAGTCTATGGGCATCGCAATGCGTTTACCTAAACGCCAGGACGCCAACTGCCGCTCCAGTGATTGTAGTGTAGTAACAAAATCACTGTCAGCGACATTATTCTGCTTTAGCGCAACTATTTGTTGCAGCAGCAACTGACGTAACTGCTCAGGTTCATCACTATCAAGTTGGTATAATGCTGCCGCCGGCCAGTACCAATTGTTTTGCAATGCCACAGGCGCTAGCACTTCATTTAGTCGCGGGTTAGTATCAAACTGATAGCGGTTGCCATTAATATCTACCGTCACTGCGGCATACACTGACGGCGCAATAAGCAAAGCACTAAAAATAAACTGTTTGAGCATATTCAAGTTCTTCATTGACTACCGCCGGTATTAGTTGTACTTAACTGTGGGAGCAGCCGCCCTATCCGGCTGACATACGTCATAGTTATCGGTTGTGAAAATGGAGACAAAGTCTGCTCACTTTTAATCAAAGTACCTGACTCACTGTCAAACCAAAAATAGTTTTGCCAGTTGTCATCAAAACGCAGATAATTAGCGCTATCTTCATACTTTACATGCTCCACTATCAGGGTGGTATTCATCTGTTGCTGAAAAACCGTCAAGTGTTGCGCCGGTATAATTTCAAAGCGTGAGCGCAGCGCATAACCATATTCACCGTTATGCCAGTCTGCCAAGCGTAACCAGGTAGCATCAGAGCGAATAGAGACTCTACGGCGAACCGGGTCATTAATAGTATTAGTCAGATGCAGCAGGTCATTCTCCAGACCTAAAGTACGTACCAGTCGGCCGTGCTCCATTATCAACATAGCATTATCTGCCGATATCCATTTATGCTGTCCGGCTTCAAGGTGCATCAATACCATTACTGCTTGCGCCCGATCACCGTGCTTTACATAGAGTAAGTCGTATTGTGATTGCTGCACCTCAGCCACACTAAGCTCTGCATTTGGGATATCTGCAAAGGCAAGCTTAAGAGTATCCATATAAGAATGATAAGTACCGGCACAAGCGGTGAGGGTTAGCAGCATCAAGCCACTAAAAACCATTTTAATTAATGTTATCAAGGTGTACGCCTGCTGATTAAAAGTACCAAATAAACCCAAAGCAATAAAAAAGCCGCCTGCAGGCGGCTTTTTTTAAGCAATAAGCTTATATAGTTGAAGTTACTGTAACAGATGTTGTACTAGTAGCCGTACCTGTACCTGTATTGGTTACAGTAGTGCCAGTACAAACACCATTTACCGGCGTACTGCCATCATCACACAGCACTGGTGGCTGAGTTACAGATGTACCACGGTTATTAGAAATAACTGCTGCTGCAACTGCGATACCTACTACACCAGCGGCAATAGTAGTTGTTGCAACACCACCAATAGTACCCTCTTTAGAATCTGCACCACCAGCAACATCCTGAGCATTAACACCAGCACTTAATGCCATTACCGCAGCAGCAATAATTAACTTTTTCATAGCAATTTCCTTAATAAACGAATTTGGATTTCCAGTTAAGTGAAGAGTAACGTAAAGAAAAGTATTACTCAACCCCTAAATGCATGTTGACTGCATTTTTTGCAGCTTACTGTTAACAGTATTGGCTAACAATACTTCTTTGCCGGTGCTGAAGCTACAGCACCTATGCCCGGGGCGGTATTTACTACCACATTCAGCGGCACCGCAACCGGCACGGCTAACTCAAAATCACAACAAGCTTTTACCACCAGATCACTGCTGGCGCAGCTATAATTAAAACCTGCAGGAGCAACCCGCATTAGCTCAATAATTTGCTCAACTGCAAAACTGTCACACAGGGTATCCAATTGTAACAACATGCTTTCCATTTGGCTCCAGCCGAGACACACCTCATCAGCGGCCATAATACGCGGGTGCGCAGTTTCGCGGACGCTTTCTCCAATTAACAGTTCTTCATACAGTTTTTCACCAGGCCGCAATCCGGAGTACTGCACTTCAATATCACCATTAGGGTGCACTTCGTCTTTAACTTCAAGCCCCATAAGGTGGATCATACGTTTGGCTAAATCGGCAATTTTCACCGGCTCACCCATATCCAACACAAATACATCACCGCCCTGGCCCATAGCACCTGCCTGTATCACCAGCTGCGCCGCCTCGGGTATGGTCATAAAATACCGGATAATATCTTTATGCGTTACGGTAACCGGGCCCCCACGGCGTATTTGCTCGCGAAACAGTGGCACCACAGAACCGCTGGAACCCAATACATTGCCAAAACGTACCATACAAAACCTTGTACCGTTTTGCCGCTCTGATAGTGCCTGCAATACTAACTCGGCTAAGCGCTTTGATGCCCCCATTACGTTGGTTGGCCGCACCGCTTTGTCAGTAGAGATAAGTACAAAAGTTTCTACGCCGGAGGCAATAGCTGCTTCAGCGGCATACCAAGTGCCAAATACATTATTACGGACGCCTTCAACGACATTATATTCCACCAGTGGCACATGCTTATATGCTGCCGCATGGTAAACCGTTTGCACTTTAAAGGCTTTCATTACTGTTTCCAGCCTGTTGCGCCGCTGCACAGTGCCCATTAGCGGAACCAACTGAATATCTAATGCATGCTGCTTAATCAGGCCACTTAGCTCTTGCTCTATGCTGTATAAACTAAATTCAGACAGCTCAAACAATACCAGAACTTTAGGTTCAGAGATAATAATTTGCCGACATAGCTCGGAGCCGATAGACCCCCCAGCCCCGGTTACCATCACCACTTTTCCCTGAATATTAGCTTGCATTAGCTTTGCTTTAGGCGCTACAGAGTCGCGGCCCAGCAGATCTTCAATTTTCACATCCTGCAGTTCGTCAATGCGCATAGAGCCATCAACTAAATCACTCATGCCGGGGATAGACTGTACCGGTATTGGCAACTCTTCCAACGCATCAAGCACTTCACGCCGACGCGAACGGCTAACAGACGGCAACGCCAGTAAAATCCGGCTAATATTGTGTGATTTTATTAAGCTTGTTATTTGCGCTGGCGAACCAACAGGCACACCCAAAATAGTAGAGCGGTGCAGCGTGGTATCATCATCAACAAACACTACCGGGTGGTACTGCTCACCATTAATAAGCGCTTGTGCTAACTGGCGTCCAGATGAACCAGCGCCATAAATAAGCACGCGTTCTTTATGGCCATTATTACGCTGCACCAAAAACATCCGCGCCAGTAACCGTAAACCACCTGAGCTAATTAAGGCAAGGACAGCGTAAACAAAAATCAGGTTACCTTTATCATGCACCTTAAACAGACCAAACAATAGCGCCAGCACAAAAGCACTACTTACTATGCCTGACAGCACCGCCCCCAGAGCATGCTGACCGATATAGCGAATAACAGCACGATATAAACCAAGCTTGGTAAAAATGAATAGCGTTACCGGCAAAGTTATAGCAAACGCCAGAGCAACTTCCGGAATATCAGTGCGCTCTTGATGTTGTGTTAGAAAATACGCAGCAAATAAAGAGCTGATCAAAAAAAACATATCAGCTATCACTGAAATTAAGCGTTTTATCGCACGGGGCAACCCCAGCAACCAAGCGAGCATCAACTACTCCAGAGTAACGTTGGCCATTTTGCCAACAACAATCAATTTAACTGGCGCTAGTATAGCACCCGTCCCCACCGTTAATCACGCAGGGCCTAACCTGCTCTATTCAGCAGCCCGGTCAGCCACAGCTTAAAATCCGGCCCCAGATATTTATCACGCAAACCATGTTCAACAAAAGCCTGCATATAACCCAGTTTATTACCACAGTCATGGCTACGGCCGGTAATATGGTAAGCATTTACGGCTTCAGCTTCCATTAGTAATGCAATGGCGTCCGTAAGCTGAATTTCATCACCTGCCCCCACCGGCGTGCGCTTTAAATACTGCCAAATATGTTGGCTAAATACATAGCGCCCTACTACCGCCAGATTAGACGGCGCCTGCTCAACGGTAGGTTTCTCCACTATAGCGGCCATTCTGAAAGACTCACCGCCTTTCATCTGCCGGCCACCCACATCGGCAACACCATAACTGCTTACCATTTCATGCGGCACAGGCTCAACCATTACCTGGCTAACACCGCTTTGTTTAAACAACTGCACCATTTTTGCCAGGTTATCGCGACGTAAATCACAGTCGTAGCCATCAATCAAAACATCTGGCAGCACTACTGCAAAAGGCGCATCGCCCACCAGGGGCAATGCGCACAGCACTGCATGCCCCAGGCCCTTAGCTTCACCCTGGCGCACATGCATAATAGTCACGTCTTTCGGACAAATAGCCTGCACTTCATCCAACAACTGGCGCTTAACCCGCTTTTCCAGCATCGATTCCAGTTCAAAGCTTTTATCGAAATGGTTTTCTATGCTGTTTTTAGATGAATGTGTTACTAGTACTATCTGCTTGATACCGGCCGCGATACACTCGCTTACTACATACTGTATCAGAGGCTTATCTACCACCGGCAGCATTTCTTTCGGTATTGCTTTTGTTGCCGGTAACATCCTTGTACCCAACCCGGCAACCGGAATTACCGCTTTGAGAACAGTGTTGATGTTTTTCATAATGCTTCCAGTTTCAAATTTTAAATGATGAATTAACAGTTCTTATTGTTGAGTTAAAAACTCACGACTAAACACTCAACATCCATAACTGTAATAACCTCTGTACCAATCAACGAAACGCTGCACGCCAACATCAATCGGCGTAGCTGGCTTAAAACCAACGGCCTGTTGCAAATCATCAATATCGGCATAGGTAGCAGGTACATCACCATCTTGCATCGGTAAATACTCTTTCACAGCTGCTTTACCTAAAGCCTTTTCAATTGCTTCGATAAAAGTCATCAGCTTTACCGGCTGATTATTACCAATATTAAATATCTTATAAGGTGCCACACTTTCAGAAGCATCAATACCACTCCAGTTTTTGTTCGCAACTGGCGGTTTAGCTTGAATACGGATAATACCTTCGACAATATCGTCAATATAGGTGAAGTCACGCTGCATCTGGCCGTGATTAAATACTTTTATTGGCTTACCCTCTGCAATAGCTTTAGTAAACAAAAACATGGCCATATCAGGCCTTCCCCAGGGGCCATATACGGTAAAAAAGCGTAAGCCGGTAGTTGGCACACCGTATAAATGGCTATAGGTATGCGCCATCAGTTCATTACTTTTTTTCGTCGCAGCATACAATGACACAGGATGATCTACCCGGTCTGATGTTGCAAAAGGCATCTTAGCATTCATGCCATACACTGAGCTTGACGACGCATACACCAGATGCTCGATATTATGCTGGCGACAACCTTCCAGGATAGTCAGAGTGCCAATCAGGTTACTATCCGCATAGGCCATCGGGTTTTCCAGTGAATAACGTACTCCAGCCTGAGCCCCTAAATGAATAACCCGTTGAAACTGCCCCTCAGCAAACAAGACTGCCATACCTGCGCGATCTGCCAAATCAAGCTGTTTAAAACTAAACCCACTTACCCCTTCAAGTTGCTTCAGCCGATCAAGCTTGAGCTGCACTTCATAATAGTCGTTAAGGTTATCAACACCGGTAACCTCATAGCCCAAAGCCAGCAAACGCTGACAAACATAAAAACCGATAAAACCAGCAGCGCCGGTTACTAAAAAACGCATGTGAACTCCAACTGTAAATTTTGAGTGCTAAGTGCTCAATAAACTAACAACTCAACACTAAACATTCCCAACTTCTAACTCACCACTCAAAACTAATAATTAATCACTGCCAAACAAATCACGGGTATACACTTTATCTTCTACATCCGCCAAAGCATCACTGAGCCGATTAGCCACTATAACATCTGAAATTTGCTTGAATTCAGCCAGATCTTTAATAACGCGTGAGCGGAAAAACTCGTCCTGCTTTAGCTCAGGCTCATATACTACCACTTCAATACCTTTAGCTTTAATTCGCTTCATAATGCCCTGAATCGCAGAGGCTCGGAAATTATCCGACCCAGCTTTCATTACCAACCGGTATACGCCAACTATTTTCGGCTTACGCTTTATAATAGAATCAGCAATAAAGTCTTTGCGGGTACGGTTGGCATCTACAATAGCCTGGATCATACTGTTAGGCACATCACTGTAGTTTGCTAGTAACTGCTTGGTATCTTTGGGTAAACAGTAACCGCCGTAACCAAAGCTGGGGTTATTATAATGCTTACCAATTCGAGGATCTAAGCCTACACCTTCAATAATTTGCCGACTATTTAAGCCATGACTTTCGGCATAGCTATCCAGTTCGTTAAAATATGCCACCCGCATGGCCAGGTAAGTATTAGAAAATAGCTTTATCGCTTCAGCTTCAGTGCTGTCGGTAAATAATACCGCCACATCCTGTTTTACAGCACCTTGTTGCAATAATGCGGCAAAGGTGGTTGCCCTTTCGCTTTGCTCACCGACAATAATGCGTGACGGGTAAAGGTTGTCGTATAAAGCCCGGCCTTCGCGCAAAAACTCCGGTGAAAATATCAGGTTGGCAGTACCAAATTTTTCGCGTGCGGTTTTAGTGTAGCCCACCGGCACAGTAGATTTAATTACCATTACTGCATTGGAGTTTATTGCCATTACATCGGCAATAACGGCTTCAACACTTTTGGTATTAAAGTAATTAGTTTGCGGATCGTAATCTGTCGGAGTAGCAATAATAACAAAATCGGCATCTGCGTAAGCCTGGGTTTTGTCCAGCGTAGCGGTAAAGCTCAGCGCTTTATTCTGCAGAAAATCACTTATTTCTTTATCGTCTATCGGCGATTTTTTAGCGTTTAACAGCGCAACTTTCTCTGGAACTATATCCAGTGCTATTACTTTATTGTGCTGAGCCAACAACATAGCATTTGATAACCCTACGTAGCCAGTACCGGCAATAGCAATTTTCAAACCTGACTTAATACCTGACATAGTTATCCTTAAGTGCCTCAGAACTGAGAACTTGTTTCTAATACGACAACGAACTAGCTGGCAATAATAGCATTAATGCCGAGTTGCAAAAAAGCTTTTTGCAATACCTGCTTTGCATTGTCGTCACCATGAACTAAGCGCACCTGTCGCGGTTTACACAACATGCGCAGCACAAAATTTATTAATCCACCTTGGTCGGCATGCGCTGAATAGCCGCTTAACGTCATAATTTCTGCGCCAATATCGATATACCGATACTCTGACCGTCAATTTCAACATACTGGACATCCCACTTGCAGCAATAACGATAGCGGGTTGTTTAGTTCGGGCTAAAAACTGCACCACATCTAAATGCAGGCGAGGACCGCCTAGAGTATGTCACTGGGTAAAGTTAAGCGGGAGGCGACCCCGGCGCAAAAGCTGTTTGGCCTCGCTGTCCAAGCGTTTTTTAACTCATTGTACGTCTGGGTAAATTTTGCTGCCAGTGGTGAGTCGACAATAATCTGCAACTCATCCCAGCGTAAATGCTGATGAATTTTCTGTCCGCGCAGGTGATGAATAATCGCGTCAAGTCCATACAATAACTCCTGCGTGCGACCAATGCTAAAAGCCGGAAACAACACCGTGATTGTCCTGTAATGAGTGCAACAATATGCTCTAAACGTTTTTACCGCCGGTGACGGTTCTCACGCAGCTTGTCCTGCGGCCTGAAACAGCCCGCAGTCAACCAACAAAGCATAATCGTCACTGATACGGTATTTATGGCTAAAGTCCGTAACACCATCTAAAGCATCATGGTGGGTAAATTGGGGGGAAGTATACAATGTCGACATCCTGTCTCCTTGTTGAGTGTTGAGTGTTGAATGTTGAGTGCTTAGTTTTTAGTTGTGATTTTTGAGTTAGTTTGAGGGGGTATTACCATCCAAAGCCTCAACCAATCAAAATCCTATACTACCTATCGATCAAGACATATATTTTACAAATAATACACACCAACCAATCAAAACTACCTAACCCTATCCCCACTGCCCTTCCCGGCAACTGTCATAAAAATATACTTAAAGTAGTCCGCTACCGAAAGCTGTGCCAGCATTTTTGCGTCTGTCTCGGCTAACAGCTGCGGGGTCGACATATCAATATCGTTAACCTGCGCCAGCCCGGTAATACCGGGGCGGGCATTTAATACACCGCGCTGTTCACGCTCGTTAATTAATTCTTGCTGGTTAAACAGGCAAGGCCGCGGGCCTACCAGGCTCATTTCGCCTTTTAATACATTCCACAACTGCGGCAGTTCATCCAGCTTGCTCTTACGCAAAAAACCGCCAAAAGGCGTTATCGCACTGCTGCTGGCCAAATGGCTGGCAACATGGGCGGTATCCGGTTTCATGGTGCGAAACTTCACCAGGGTAAACGGCTTTTTATGCCGCCCTACCCGCTGCTGGCGAAATATCGGCGAGCCGGTGTCAAATAAACCAATAATGGTTAAGATAACCAGCACCGGAAAACCAAACACCAGGCCAAAAAACGCAAAAATAATATCCAATAAACGTATTAACATAATTCCTCTAAAATTTGCCAGCGACAACTAAACACTCAAAACTCAGCACTAACGTAATCATTCAGCTTAACAACAAGCTGCAGTAACACTTTTGTGTAAGCGATCACTTCTTCTTGTAGTTGCTTCAGATCTTCAACGGTATATTCGTGCACAATTTCATTACGGATATCTTTTACTGTACGAGCAATGTCAGGCGATTCAAGCACGCCTCGTTTTACCGCTCGATTAACGGTATCTATCAAACTGCCAGGTTGCATTAACTCAGCAGTATCTAATGCGCGGTATACCTTATTCAGCAAAATATCTGTTACGCGGGCAAAACGGCTACTCAAATTTTCCAGATCGTCATATTGGTCATCTGAGAGCGCTTGACTGAGGTCAAAGCTTTGGCACTTGTCATAAGACCTTTGTAGCCATCGGCAAGCATCATTAAGTTGTGTAACACACTGTGTGAGGTACTCAGTTGAACTTAAACGGGTCATCCTGTTATCTCCTCAGCACTTTCCCGTATCATCTTCACAAAGGGCTCTGAACCATCAGCACTGCTAACAATATCAATTTTCTGCTCACCTAATTTTTCAAGTATCCGCCACCGGGCTGCTCGTTGCCGTTTTTTATCAAACCCTCCGGACAACACCAACAAATCAATATCGCCACCACCAGCGGAATCATCAACTCTGGAGCCAAATAAAAATACCCTGGCAGACGCATCTTCAGCAGTTATGGCTTTAAATATTACTGTTTTTTCAAACTCAGACAGACGCATAACTTAACCTCCTTAGCCCACTGCACCAAGTTTAACCAGCTAACAAGCTTTTAGCCACAGCCCTAGCCACTCACAACTAAGCACTAAGCACTCACAATTAAAAACTTACCCCTTCGCTGCAAAGCAGCGAGCTATCCCCTCTTCCACCGTTATCGGCGGCGTCCAACCCAGCGTCTGTTTTGTATGACTGATATCTACCTGCAAATTCCCACACAACCGATCTATTACAGCAGACTTCCCGGTAAGCTTGCCGGCCAGTTTAAGCCAACTTACCGGCACCGGCAGCAACCTTGGCTTTTTACCGGCAGCGCGCGTCATCATTTGCAGTAACTCAGTGGTAGATACATCCTCATCGTCGCTAACCAAGAAGGTTTGGTTCGCGGCTTTAGGGTGATCAATGCAAGTAATAATTAAATCGACCAGATTATCCAGCGCAACTAAACTGCGCTTATTGTGGATAGCCCCTAAGGGTAACGGCAGGTTTTTCCGCGCCAACCTCATCATAGCAGCAAAGTTGGCTTTCACACCTGGGCCGTACACTAAAGGAGGCCGGATAATAACAACTTCCATACCTGTTTCAGTTGCTATTTGCCTCAGGCCCGCTTCTGCTTCAGCTTTTGATACACCGTAAGGATCTTGTGGACAAGGGGCTTGCTCAAAACTAAAAGGTGCTCCGGGTTGCGTACTTTCACCGTTAACCTTAACACTACTGACAAATATAAACCGTTTAATACCATTAGCCGCAGCTTGCCTTGCTAGATTAATCGTCGCTGTAGAGTTAACCTCTCTATACAAAGTCAACGGGTCAGCGTTAACCTCTTTCATTACATGTGCTCTGGCAGCAACATGCACAACAACCTCTGCAGTTTTAAAAGCGGCAGAACAGTCAGATATATTGTTCAGGTTACAACTTACAAAAGAATCAGCAAGCTTCGGCCGGGCTCTACCCATTGCAGTTACGAAACAGCCGCGGTTATGCAGTGTATTCAGAACCGCATTGCCTACAAAACCAGTAGCACCTGTAAGTAATACATTGTCTTTAACCATTTTGTGGGCTCTTTAACAACTCTTGATATATATCAAGATGCTTTGCGACAACCGCCAGCACATCAAACTCATTCTCAGCCAGTTCCCTGCCCGCCTTACCCATGCTTTGCCGCAACTCAGCATTGCCGACAAGTTGCTCTATAGCATCTGCAAGTAACGCTGAGTTTTTTGCCGGAACGATAAAGCCATTTACACCATGAATAACTGCTTCTGCGCAGCCCGGATTATCAGTTGTTACTATGGCACGGCCACAGGCCGCAGCCTCAATAAGCACTTTAGGTAGTCCCTCACCATAAAAAGACGGCAATACCACAATATTAGAGGCAGCGAAAACATCTGGTATGTCGGCGCGAAATCCCAGAACCTCCACAATACCCTCTTTGCGCCACTGCTCTAACTCTTTAGCTTTAACCGTATTAGGGTTACCCGGATCTGGCTCTCCTATCAATTGAAATTTAGCTTCCACATTTCTGGCTTTTAATAAACGTGCTGCCTCTACAAATTGATAAACCCCTTTTTCCTTCAGCAGCCTGGCTGCCATTACCACCACAGGTGTTCCGCTTGGCTCAGGTATTACTTTGTAAGTAGTAAGATCTGCACCGGAGCCTTTTATCATCAGGCAATGCTCTTCTTTTAAACCCACCGCTTTTTTTAATACGCTCTTATCAATTGGATTCTGAAAAATAACGCCGAAATTTTTAACTCCTAAAGCAAACTTATAAAGACGTTTAACAAACAGTCTTCTTATTTTTGCCAAAAAACCTTCTGCAACAAAAACCAACCCCAAACCAGATACGGCATAAACCATGTTCTTAATACCCAAGACACGAGCTACGCTTCCGCCATACAGCACTGGTTTAATGGTTACCGCATGCACAATATCAGGTGAAACATGCTTAAATATTTGCCAAATCCGTTTCAGAGTTTTGACTTCCTGCAGCACTCCCCCGCTGCTCCGGTTAAATGGAACAGGGTGCAAAGTAAAACCAAATGAACCCAAAAAATCAAAATGATCTGTGAAATTACAGGCAATATGCACATCATAGCCGGCTTCTTTAGCTGCTATTGCTATAGGTAGGCGATGGGAAATAAAAAACCAATCGACATTCACCAGATACAGAATCTTAGTCATTTGTGATTTTTCTCATACCAGTTTTGAAACATCAAAATGGCCCAAAGCTGATAGTGCCAGTTGCGTGTACCTTCTTGATGTTCTTTCCACATTATTGAGATCACTTCAGGATCAAAAAAACCCTCTTCTTTTAATCTGTCTTTATTTATCAACTGCTCAGCCCAGCTTTTCAGTCCACCTCTCAACCATTCAGCGACAGGAATCCCAAAACCTGTCTTCGGCCTTTCAATCAGTTCTTTAGGCACATATTTATACAGAATCTCACGTAATGGAATTTTACCTTGAGTACCACGGACTTTCTGCTGTAGAGGAATACGCCAGGCTAACTCAAACACCCGATGATCGAGAAAAGGAACTCGTGTTTCCAACGAAACAGCCATAGCAGCCCGATCTACTTTAGCTAAAATATCCCCGGACATGTAAGTCAGTGTGTCTGTTGCCATCATCCAGGCAATGGAGTCCAGCTCTTCAAGCCGGGCATCATTGTTAATAATATTTGAGTTTGCAGCACCAAGAACGACAGTTTCAGGAGCTTGCCAAATGGAGATCAGTTTCAGATATAACTCATGCAGATTAGTCGCATCAATTACATTTGCAGCTTTATGCAATTTGTCGCCTAAATTAGACATCTTATAACTGGCAGGAAGCAGCCTGTTCACTTTATTCCATGATTCTATGGAAACTTTCTTGATAACAGCAGCCATCCACTTTCGACCAAAGAGGGGGACTTTAGATAACCACTTCCATACTTTTTTTGTCATTAAGTAGCGATTGTAGCCACAGAAAAGCTCGTCACCAGCGTCACCAGACAAACACACAGTAACGTGCTTAGAAGCCAGTTCAGAAACAAGAAAAGTTGGTATTTGTGACGAATCAGAGAATGGTTCATCGTAAATAGCTGCTATTTTATCAACAACCTGCAAAGCATCGTCTGCAGTGACGATTAGCTCTGTATGCTCTGTATCTAAGTGCCTGGCAACAGCTGCCGCAAAAACGGCCTCATTAAACTGCTCTTCATTGAAACCTATAGAAAAAGTCTTCACCGGAACGTCAGTCTGACTTTTCATCAATGAAACAATTAATGACGAATCAACTCCACCTGACAAAAAAGCCCCCAAAGGAACGTCTGCCAACATTTGTTCTTTCACAGTGTGTTTTAACACCTTTTCCAAGGTCTTTGTTGCCGTATCACTGTCGTCAAACTGAACCAGCATGTTTTGCTGGATTTTTTCCACAGCATCCCAATAGCACACTTTGGAAAGCAGATTCAGGCTGGTATCAAACTCTAATATCGTTGCAGGTTCGACCTTGTAAACATCTTTGTAGATAGATTTTGGTGCAGGAACGTAATTATAACGAAGGTAATTCGCCAGAGAATCACGATCTATGACCGCCTTAAAGTCCGGATGTGCTCTGAAAGATTTTAACTCAGAACCAAATACAAGAGAGCCATCTGAGCAAAAACCATAGTAAAGCGGCTTTTCACCAAACCTATCACGTGCCAAAAACAATTTTTTATCTACTGTGTCCCAAAGTGCAACAGCAAACATGCCGACGCACCGCTTTAACGTATCAGCTAAACCCCAGACTTCAATTGCAGTAAGCAAGGTTTCCGTATCAGAGTGGCCACGCCAGGAGCGAGGCGCTAAATGTTCCAGCTCCCCCCTTACATCCAGGTGGTTATAAATCTCACCGTTAAACGCAATGATGTAGCGTCCGGTAACCGAATGCATAGGCTGGTGCCCTGCTTCAGTCAGATCTAAAATAGCCAACCGTCTGTGCACCAGGCCAATACCATTTATTTGGTCTGTCCAAACACCGGAACTATCGGGGCCACGGCTGAAGATAGCCAGCCCCATATTTTCAAGCACACTTTCTGAATTGTCAGAAAGCGGCTTGTTGCGCAAAACCCCTGCTAAACCACACATTTGAAAACTCCGTATAACAGGTTAATAACCACGTACGCTGCTCGGCGTAAAATTTAATCGCAAGTAGGTATAATAAAACAGACATACGATAAATGCATAAAAACCTTCTCTATATCTTACCGCCGATCCCGGATTTAAAACCCCAAACGGGTAATGAACAAACAACAACCAGATCGTAACAATAAAAAATATTGAAAAAAGGTGAACATTAAAGCTTTGCCGCCGAACTGACAGCAACATCGCTTTAAGTGATAAGTAAAGAAATGCAAGACAAATAACGAGACTTTCCATAAACGTAAGAAAAAATTGGGGCTTAGATAACGCCTCCCCTAATGTAGGGCCAAAGAATGCTACTAATATCCCGTAAGGTGCATTAAAAAATACGTCGTACTTATTCACCCATATCGTATTTTCTCTGGTACTTCCACCATCAGATTCGAAATGTTCCGGCATAATCAGAGACAGCATATCTATATAGTCCCTGAGAATATAAAGCAACATTAAAGAACAAAAAACAAACAGCAGAAAAACAAAAACCTTGCCAAAGGCTTTGAGATTAAAAAAACCAATAAGAAACAAGTAAACAAACAAGCTTGAAATACCTATAAAGTATTGCGGCTTAAATAACAGGCATAAATAAATTGATACAAGCAGTAACAATTTTTTAGTCACTTTTCTTTTTTCGAAGTGGTCGATAAAGGCAGCTAAGATAACCCCCATAAAAAAAACGGTAACCGATTCTTTAGAAACAATTGAGGTCCAAACACCGAAGCTTGGGAAAGATAGAAAGATTAGAACAGTAATTAATTGATTTTTTGTCAAATTCATCTTACTAAGCGGCAGATATACCCCGTAAACAGAAAGTGACAGAAAAAATAAATGGGCGCCAAACTGGCTTGCAACGCGGGATAGTCCATGTGCAAAAAAGTCCATCATTGCCGTTGAATTATAGATAAAAGACAATTCACCAAAGGTAGGACCGGCAAGATACCTGTCGGTATCACCAAGAATGGTCAAGCGGGAAAAAATAAAAACAGCAAAAAACATGTAAAACACTTTGCTGCAATAATAAAAAAACCAGATTTTGTTAACTTTCATTAGTGTGCTCAGCCAAACCAAATAGTCGAAAAATTTTCAGCCATTTTCGCCAGGCTGTATTTTTCAGCGACACTGCTTCTGCATCGTTTTTTTAATTCTGACCACTGAGCAGCATCACTGTTAAGTTTTGAAGCATCCTGCATGGCCTGAGCGAGCGCCTGAGCATTCTTTGCCGGCACAATCCAGCCATTGTCTTCAACTATTAATTTAGCATCTCCGACATCTGTAGAAATACAAGGTATACCGCAAGCCATGGCTTCAGCCAGAACATTAGGAAATCCTTCATATTCTGAAGACAATACATGCACATCCAAGCAAGACATTAGTAAGGGGATATTGTCACACTGACCAAACAAAACAACATGCTCTTGCAGGCCATATTTAACTACGTGGGCCTTGAGCACCTCGTTGCTTTCATCACAGCCTTTTCCAACAATAATTAATTTCGCATCGGCGCCGGAGTCGTTCAAATAGAGCGAAAATGCTTGCAGAAGATTCTCGTGATCTTTAGCTGCATCAAATCGGGCGACCATACCAAAAACAAGTTGTTTCTCGCCTATATCACCACGCAGAACTTGATTTTTTTGTCCTGGCACAACGGAAAACTTAGCCAAATCATAGCCGTTCGGTACAACCTTAAAATCGCCCCGATAACCAATATTTCGATGAGACCTAATCGCAGCTTCTGCACATGTTACATGAGCCCTTGGCAATAAGCCGGAAAATACCGCGCAGGTTTTCATTACGACCTTAGAAGATAATTTCATCTTTTTAATATCGAAATCAGCTTGTCGCAATCCCCAGAATATATTTTTTTGTCCAGCTAAACGACTGGCTAAACCACCTATAATGTCAGCGTGATATAACCAGGTTTGAACAACATCTGGCTTTGTTTTTTTTATCAAAGAATACAAGGTGTAAAATTTAAAAATGAAATTAAACGGGCTTAAATGCAGACAATCAACTTCGATCCCTTCACTTTCCAACAAAGCCTTGTATTTTCCCGGCCCGGTAAGCGATACAACTTTATGATCTACATCACACTTCGAAAACTTCACTAAGCGATAGAGAACTCCTTCAGCGCCACCGTCGTTCAAGCCAGTGATAATATGCAATGTTTTTTTCATTATTATTCTCCGGACAAGTCCACTGTGTTTACCTCGAGAACGCTGTTCAAAAAGTAGCCGGAGTATCTTTCTATTGTTTGCTCTGAGTAAACTTTCAACCTGGCTTGCTCAGAAAGCTGCTGTCTTAGAGAATCATCATTTAATAATCTCCTGATCGCAGACAAAAGCTCTGAACTGTTGTAGCCAATTAATACTGAGCATGATTCATCAAGGAATAACCTTGTTTCACCTATATCTGTTGCAACAACTACACAACCTGATGCCATAGACTCTAAAACGACCTGAGATGGATAATTTCCAAACTGCTGTAAAGACAAAGAAATTTTAGCTCTGGATAAAATATCAAAAGGGTCGGACGAGCTATACACCTTTGCGCCGGGTGCATTGATTTCCAGGGGGCCTGAACCGCAGATATGCAGATTATACTCGTCCAGTTCTGCAGAAATCTGTTCTAATAATTCGTGACCTTTGTACTTGGTAAACCGCCCTAAAAGTACAATATCAATGTCTCGTTTTTCAGATTCTTTTACTTTAGAAAAGTCTGTGAAACTACAAGGCGCAATCTTAATTTTCCCGGAATCAACAGAGTCAAAGGCAGAGGCATAGGCGTCTTTCACCGCTGGTGATAAACAATCAACGGACAGCACTTTGCTAATCGTTTTTCTGGATAAATACCTATTAAGTTTTGTGGCATTTTTCTCATAGGTTAAGTCGACCATAGCAATAGATATGGGCGCTAAAACATGGCTGAATCTCGTCAGAAAATAGGACACAACATCAGGGTTAGTAGCATAGAAAACGCGATCAAACCGGCCTTTTTGAATTTTTGCAGGTAACCCAAGCAGGCTAAAAACCTTGCCAAATTTTCGCTGAGAAAAAAATGAGCTTTTAACGTCCAAAAATTCAAAATCAACCTGATCGAGACGTAAGCCCAAGGCATTTATTGATTTTAACGCGTCTTTAAAACAAAAAATTGTAACTTTCAACTGCTGTTGTTCAGCAAGATGAAAAGCAAGCCTGACAAATCGTCTTTCAGCCCCACCAAAAGAAGAACCGGCCCATAAAATCAGGGCCAATTTGGGTGGGGTTGCCTGCGCGTATTCTGAAATACCGTTCGCCAATCTACTTTCCTTTCTTCATTGCTTTTACCAAAGCTTTAGGAAGTTTGGAGCGAAGGTTAAGCATAAAATTCCACTGTGACTTTTCACTGCCATAGTCGGAATGAGGTATCTCTTTACGAGCCAAATAATCGGAAAGATGTTGTTCAGACCATCCCATTTTTTTTAAGAAATACTGCTTGTCGTCTCTCAGCTTTTCTTCAGATTCGTAGGCTAAGCCAGATGCTTTTTCCAAAGCTTCCTCTCTGCTCATCTGCCCGGCCATAATCAAAGAAGAAAAGTGCATCAAGCGTTTATCGACGCCAAATTTTTTAGGTAATAAAAACCCCTGGTAAAAACGAGTGAATATGGATTCATAATGTTTATATGGGTAGCGTTTATAACCGTAATCTTTTTCTAAAATAGCTAATGCTTCATCTTTGTTATAGTGCAGATAGTCCAGAAAAGGGATCCATTTTATGCCGCGGACATACTCACACATTACATAATCTAAGGAACTGAATGCCGGAAAAGTTTTTATTTTTTTCACACCAAATTTTTTAGCTATTGAAAAAATATTCTTTTTATCAAACTTAAACCAATTCCAATTGATCGGCATGGACATACCTTCAGTGGCAGAATTACTGCCGGAGAGGATATAGTTAAGTCCATACTTTTTAGCCATGTCATAGTTCACAGCAAGCATAGCGTTGTCATAAAGTAATTCGACATCAATAACATCAGCGTCAAAAAAAGCCTGCATCAGCTTCTTATACTCAGCCCAATTAATCACGTGAGTATGAAGATCTAACCCCAGCGTTTTAACGATGTTGGAAATGTTATTTTGGGCCAGCTCGGCATTCCAGCCATTATCCATATGAACAGCAAGCGGTCTCAATCCGAGCTCGACGGCTTTCACTAAAGTCCAGGAACTATCCACGCCACCAGAAACACCAATAACACAGTCATAGGGTTTTCCCTTGCCGTTCGCTTTTACTCTGTTAACAAAGTCGATAAGACGTGCACTTTTACTCTCAGAGCTCTCAAAAACGACTGCTGACATATTGTTTTTGTAATCAGTACAATAGTTGCAATAGCCATTCTCATCAAAATGGATACCAGCTGCAGATGTGTCCATAAGACAGCGTGTACATTGCTTATAGCTCGACTGAACAGCATTGTTATTACATGCGATATCCATCAATTTTCACCCTTAAACAAAGATTCTAATTCATCATATTTTGGATAGCTGATAAGCACAGCTCTGTGTTTACCGTGATAGACAAAGAAAGCCCCGGCAGCGACAGCATCTGCACCATGCTCCACAGCGTGCTTTATATCGGCAAGAGAGGATATGCCGCCGGTAGCAACAAGAGGAATACTCAGCTTTGACGATGCACTTTTAATAAGGTCTAAATCAGGCCCGGATAAAGTGCCATCTTTATGAACAGCGTTTAGCAATATTTCTCCTGCACCAGCACTTTGAATTCTGGAAAGATAATCCAGCCAATGTTCTGAACAATTCTGTCTCTTCACTGAGTCATAAAGACGAAGTGTACCGAAAAAATTCCGACGAACATCTACCGAAACAGCAACGCTCTGAGACCCAAAACGGGATGAAAACGCGGATATCAGTGATACGTCTGCTAAAGCGGCAGAATGGATGCACACTTTCTCCACCCCTAAATCAAAAAGCCTGGCAGCATGCTCAATAGTTTTGACTCCCCCGCCATAAGTAAGAGGCATAAAGCATTCACTTGCAAACTCTTCAATTAATCTGTAATCAGGCTCTCTTCCTTCTTTGCTTGCACTAATATCAAGCACAACCAACTCATCAACTTCTTTATCGTTAAATATACGAATAGCGTTGATTGGGTCCCCTACATAGCTGGGATTTGCAAACTTCTTCGTTTTAACCAGACCACCTTCATCAAGCAGCAAGGTGGGAATGACTCTGTGCTTCAGCATAGTTTTACAACCCGACAAATTGTTTAATAAGGCTCATACCAAATTTATGGCTTTTCTCAGGATGAAACTGCGTACCGAAAATCATATCCCTGCTTACCGCAGCTGTAATATCACTACCATAATGCGCGGTCGCTAAAATGTCAGATTTGTCCTGACATACAGCGTGAAAAGAATGCACAAAGTAGAACCGGTGTTTTCTTCCGGAAGCATCTGTTGGAGGGATTAATAAGTTCTCTTTTCGAACATCAACTTCATTCCAGCCCATATGAGGAACTTTTAAACCACTGTCTTTATCAAATCTGACAACATTTCCACGAATAAGCCCAAGACCATTACAGTCACCTTCTTCGCTTCTATCGAAAAGCAACTGCATGCCAAGACATATACCTAAAAGAGGAGTACCTGATTCGGCTTTTTGTTTTATCGCATTAACCAGTCCATAGCTGTTAAGTAGCTCCATGCCATGGCTAAAATAACCAACACCAGGCAACATTAATTTCGATGCCTGGTTAATTTCTTCTGCAGTAGATATGCGCTTAGCAACGCCTCCCACTTTTTCAACCATACGGACCACAGAGCCCACATTCCCTAAGCCACAGTCAATTATACTGATCACTATGAGGACTCCATCCTATTTAGTTTACTGAAACGTTATAAATGCCAGACCAGCGCAATAAGTTAAATAGTCGCCACGAGCTTCCATCTAATTTTATAGAACCATCGGCATTACTCATTAATGCAAGAGATTTCTCGCGGTCCAGGAAGTGAAGTCGACTAAAACCATCTTCAAGTTGAGCCGACAACTCTTTGGTTATTGGCAATGTCATGCCCGCTTTAGCTGCGTAGCCAATTTTGTCGCGTCGGTCTAAAATTTCGTCGGGCACTATACCTCGCATTGCCTCCCGAAACAAATATTTGGTTTGCCCTTCTTTCGATACTAAATAGTCTTCAGGCATAGACAATGCGCACTGAACAAAGGCAGGCGATAAAAAAGGAACCCTGTTCTCAATAGACTGCCACATAGCAGAGCGATCAGCACCTTTGAGCTGAGGCGGACAACTAGCTCTGGTTAATTCATCCAACAATTTAGCAACCAGTGCCCTTCCCTTCTGAGGTGTGATTGCAGAGGAAGAACCAGACAAGCTACGAAGGCCAGGTAGCATATTTTTGAATTGAGGTTTAAGTACATCAGCAATTTCAGACCCAAGAAGTGGCATGCCTTTATCAGTAAACTTGACTAAACCATTCAGTCCTTGCAAAAAGGCGATCACCGCAGATTTAGCGGAATTGCCGGGCCACTCAGACCAGCGCTTTAAAAAACTGAACGCTTCTGCGTAGTTATGAGTTTCAAGCAAGCTCTGAATCTTCTGGCCGGGATACCCTTTATAACCAGCTATCACTTCATCAGCACCATGCCCATCCAGCATCACTTTCATTCCTGACGCTTTCGCCAATCTGTAGACGCTAAACTCAGCATAAAAACTTAAACCAGCTAACGGTTCTCCGTGCGCGGTAATGAACTCGGTAAGGTCAGCAAGAGACTGCTGTTCGGAGAACTCTACTTTATGCGACTTTAGCTTGGCTCTTTCTACAACCAGATCAACCCATTTTTCTTCACTAACAGCGGAGCCTGTAGCTATATAGCTGAAGCTATTAATCGGTATATCTTTATCTAAATGCCTAATAGCACAAATGATTGAAGAAGAATCTACACCACCAGACAATGCCGCCCCCACCGGAACGTCACTGCGGAGCTGCTTTTTCACTGACGATAAAAACTCCTCTCGTAGCTCTTCTTTTGCCTGCTCGAAGGTTACAGAACTTCTTTCTGTTAAATCTACAGAAAACCATTTCTTACTGTCGTAAACCAATGATTCGGAAGATTGGTCGTAACGCACAGACATAAGCTCCCCAGGCAACACCTGCTCGATACCGGCAAAGAAAGTATCTGCACTATTGTCGTAGGTGCCGCGAACAAGGTAAATCAGAGCACGGTGTAAGTTCAATTTGGTTTCATTTGGAAGCATTGCCCTAAGGGCATTTACATCGGAAGAGAAGCAAAATGAACTTTTATCAGCCCGATAGTAAAATGGTTTGATCCCGAAAGGGTCACGGGCACAGTATGTAATGCCTGTTTTACTATCATAAATTGCAAAAGCAAACATACCATCAAAGCGTGGTAAACAAGACTCTCCCCATTGCTGCCAGGCAGTTAACAGAACTTCTGTGTCGGTATCACTTGCAAAGGTGTGTCCAAGCTCTTTAAGTTCTTGTCTTATCTCAATGTAGTTATAAATTTCACCGTTAAATACAATCTGATATCTTTGGTCTTTACTTACCATAGGCTGATGCCCTAATGGGCTTAAATCCAAAATCGATAAACGGGTATGACCAAAAAACAACTTGCCGAATGAAGTTTCAACAGTTTCAAGTCCGCGATCATCAGGTCCTCTGCGGTGAATAAGATCTAAGGCTAAGTTACACTTACCCTTAGTACTTTCAAAATCTTTAGTGACGACAGCACCTAATATTCCACACATAAATATCTCGTTAACAACTAATAATTATTTAACGAAAACTTGACTGAAGCCAGTTTTCGAATGAATTCAAACTAAATCCGTTTAAATTCTCAGCAGTTTTCTTTTCGCAGTTCTCATTAATCCATTCTAACAAAGCAGTTTCATCTTGTTTCAAGCACTTAGCAATACCGCGTGATATCTCTTCACTAAATAAGTCTTGATATCTTGCCCCAGGGGCTATCAATGGATTCAAAAGAGCCGATGGAATGTTAAACCATGCTGCTTCAGTCACAATTGAACTGCTATCTGTGATGTGCAGATCGACATAGGACAGTAAGAGAGGCAAAGGAGTGGAACTGGCTTCTTCCCATTCAACATTGTCGAAAGATCCAAATACTTTATCCAGATAATCTTTACAGTCGCTAATGTTATCACTTCGCAACTGAACGGGATGAAGACGAATAAGCCAATTAAACTGGGTTGAAGCAATAATCACGTTCTGTAATTGCTCACAAATAAAGCCATTAAACTCTATATCTTTATAATATAAGCCCTTTAACTCCCATTGTAAGCTTACCAAAATAGTTTTACGACCGTTGTTAAAATGCCTTTTTTTACTAAGTAACTCAGTGACAACATGGTCTTTTTCATTAGGTATAGCAAAACGCTCATACCAGGGGTTCCCGGCACTAATAACTTTGATATCATGTTCGAAGGCCCATGAACTCGCAGCTTTGCAAGAGCCCTCATCCCAACACAGAATGCCGGTTGGAGTAGCTGTTGTAATTGTCTCTGTAAGTTTTTTTGCATAAGGCCAATTATTCACTGCAACAACGCCATGCTGTAAATCATAAATAGGGATAGATAAATTCTTAGCAGCAAAGCATAATTCAGGATCAGGATGTATACCAATAACAAGTTGGGGTTTTACAGCCTCTAAGATTTCAGTCCAAATATTTATTCTTTTCTTATAGCGATACTCAATAGAGGACTCTTTTCCTATAAAAAATTTAAGAAAGTGTCCCATCAATGCTATCGCAAAAAAACGACAGTTAAAAATTTTGGGGTTTCCATAAGCACTATGCCCCCTGCCTTTACTATATGGCGTAGCCAGCGTTAAAAAAGACATATTTTGTTTTATAAGCAAATCCACAACAGAATCAGCAAGTGGTGAATACAATTTATCTTTAAAATTAATACCACAATCTGCATCATGCCGGGTAATCACAACATCAGCTGTCTGCAATGCAGATATCGAGTCACAGAGATAAGCTGAAGAAACCAGCTTAATAATTTTTTTTGCGAAAGTCACACTGGCCACCCTTTCATTACCAGACAGACCATCCACCATCGACGACAATATTCTGGCCTGTGACATATGCAGATAAGTTGGTTGAGAGATAAACTAAAGCACCTTTAAAATCTTCTTCTGTAGCTAACCTTTTTAATGGTGTTCGAGCAACATATCGATTAACAAAACTATCTGGCTGATTCCTGGCGATTCCACCCGGAGTTATCGTATTAACTCTCACATCCGGCGCCAGAACAGTTGCAAGCCAACGCCCAAACTGAGTAATTCCACCTTTACTCGCTGCATATGCAGCGGGATTTCCCATTTTTGTATCATCATACAAGGACATGTCCGGCCCCAAAATACCATAGATAGAGCCAATGTTGATTACAGACGCCTGGGTGCTCTTTCTCAACAAAGAAATGCAACTTTGAACAAGTATAAAAGGAGCGGTCAAATTGACTTCTAACGCCCGACGCCATGTTGCAGCCGTCTGATGTTCAAAGTCAGTAACCCAACCTTCCAGACCACTAGACCCTACAAAGGCAGCATTATTAATTAACACGTCAATGTGACTAAAATGTTTTTCAATCTCACAACAAACACTTTCTAACTGCTTGCTGTCTTCCATATCGACAACGATGTTAACAACCGTCACCCCATAAGTAGCTACCAAACTGTCTGAAACCGACTTTAAGCTATCGGCATTGATATCAACTAAGACTATCGAAGCGCCTAATTCAGCTAAAGTATTTGCTGCAGTTCTCCCTAAATGCCCGGCGCCGCCTGTTATAACGGCAACCTTTCCCTCTAAGGACATCAACTCAT
This sequence comes from Rheinheimera hassiensis, assembly GCF_022436675.1. Taxonomy (GTDB): domain Bacteria; phylum Pseudomonadota; class Gammaproteobacteria; order Enterobacterales; family Alteromonadaceae; genus Alishewanella; species Alishewanella hassiensis. Next base: position 405,706 of record NZ_JAKUJZ010000003.1, read on the forward strand.
TAACTGTTCTCATTATCAAATACCCAAATCTTTTAAGTAAACACGTTTTCCAGTATCTAACGCCTTTCTGCCTGCGATAAGTGTTTGAATCGATAACAACGTTTCGCCAGGATTGATTGCAGGCGTACCAGTACGGACTTGTTCAATAAATCTAAATAGCGTCCGTCTAAATGCAGTGAAGTTATCTCTTATCTGGACAGTCTCACAACTTTTAGTGCCAAATGTACTGAGAGAGAACACTACGACTTCACCGCCTAATGCATTTATCTGACAAAGGCTTCCATCAGCCATCACTAAGTTTAGGGACTCATGTGATTCATAAATAACAGGCTCTACATATAAGGGGGCTGAGAAACCAAGACTGAGAACTGCATCAACCATATGTATGCCATATTTGTTCCATCCATTTATAACAGAAGCTTGAACCAATTTAATTGAGCCAAATTGGGAAATATTCTGACGCCAAGAATCGAGCTCTTGACAAAAACGGAAACCAGAACAGGACATGAGTAAGCCAGATTCGATATATGGTTTGAAAACAGCCAACTCTTCCAGACTCAAGGTAAGTGGTTTATCTATAAAAACTGGTATGCCTTTCTTCAAAAAAGGGATAGCCATGCGACAATGTTCGGCGTAGTCGTCACGAGCTATAATTAGAGCATCTATTTCTCCTATCATATCGACGTATTCGTCAACAATATTCTCTATGAAACAAGCAGCAGCTAATCGGTTTGAAATATCCCTATCCTGTGTCCAAACATGAGTTACACGCGCATCTAGCGTTGCAATTTCCGACTTATCTCTTTTATTTAGATAATTCAAGATGCCTGGCCAACCCGCGTTGGAAAAGAACTCCGGTTCATATCCATTTAATATCGCCGAAAATGAAAATGGATGGCCGTTTCCTTCACTTAGCCCGATGATCCCAACCTTTACCATACGGCCCAACCGCCATCTATGCAGATATTCTGCCCTGTCATGAAGGATGATGCATCACTGCAAAGTAATAAAGCTGCACCTTTTATCTCATGAGCTTTACCCAATCGCCCCATTGGATTTTTGTCACACAATCTTTGCTTAAAAACAGGGAACTGATCGATAACATGCTCAAACGGAAACGGTCCCGGGCTAATACAGTTGACTCTAATACCATCTTTTGCAAGGAAACTTGCCAGATATTTTGTCAGTTGGATAATGCCAGCCTTAGCCGCTCCATAGCTTGGTGGATTTGCCTGCGGCACACCTTCATAAAGACGGTAGTCTGGTGCTACATGGCCATACATTGAGCCGATATTTAATATGACACCTTTAGAGTCCCGCAAAGCCTCTGTCGCGTATTTAATAAGCCTGAATACACCATTGAGACAGATTTCAATGTCATAATTCCAATCTTCATCTGTTATGGAATCCCAGCTATTCTTTTTTCCAGACCACGCACAAGTGACTAAAATATCAATTTTTCCAAATGCTTCTAAACTAGACTGAATGCAGCCTTTAATGCTTTCAGGTTGCGTAAGGTCCAGTTCAACAGCAACTGTATTGACTGTTGGAAATGCGGCTTTTATCTCATCACACTTTTGTTTGCAGCTATCTAAACTTCTACTTGCGATAATGATGTTTGCACCATGCTCAGCCAGCACCTCAGCGATTTGAGACCCCAATAAACCGGCGCCCCCGGTTACCAGCGCAGTTTTACCTTGTAAATTATGCAAATCAGAAATTTTAATCATAATGCTCTGTCCTTTAATAAGGCTGATGCAATCTCAAATTGGATATTGTTATCAATATCTAATGAACGTTCTTCTGGCATGATTACGCTACCTATTTTCCCGAATAATATTGACACACCATCAGAAGGCAATTTGTCGATAATAAACGCATACACAGCACCATTCAGCTGCCATGCTTCAGGTTGTTGCTGCCTCGGCAACCAAGGTATAGCACCTTGTATAAAGGTACAAACCTGCCCATCAATGATTTTCCATGCCCTATGTGGGTTTAATTCTGCTTGGCGAAAAGTCGCTACAGAGTCGTAGCTTTTCATCACTAATTGTTCTATTACATTATCTACGTCATCAGGCTCGCGTAAAGGCGATGTGGGCTCTAACAGCACCAAAACAACAGAAGCATCCCCTTCTTGCCTTAGCGTCGCTATGACATGTCTTATACTGTCTATAACGAGGGAGCTATCCTGTGCAAGCTCACTTGGTCTGGATAAAACTTCTGCCCCAAACTCTCTGCTGACTTCAGCAATCTTATCACCATCAGTCGATACAATAACTCGATCGATATACTTTGATCTTTGCGCAACATCTATCGACCAAGCAATCAATGGCTTTCCAGCCAAATTACGTATGTTCTTATCAGGAATAGACTTACTACCTGCACGAGCAGGGATAACTGCAACAACCTTTTGATTACTAATCATTTTCAAGCCCTAAAGTATTATAATCCCGTTGTGCCTTCTCAAAATCATTAAGTCTGCCGATATCAAGCCAGTATTCATGAATCGGGAACATCAGTACATCGTTCTGCTCTGCTATTGAACGTTCTAACAATCCTGGCATATCAATATGCTCATTTCTGACAACCGACTTACGTAGTTCAGGACTGATAACGTATATACCGGCATTGACAAAGAAACGCTGCACCGGTTTCTCCACCATACTGATTATTCGGTTACCCTCCCCATTGATTACACCAAATGGGACCTGATATTCATAATCGCGAACACACATTGTTGCCGCCGGACTGTGTTTGGTATGAAACTCAAGCACACGTTCAAAATCAACGTTAGTTAACACATCCCCATTCATCAGTATAAGTGGCAAGTCTTCTATATCCGTGGGCAATAAGCCAAGGGCGCCACCAGTACCCAAGGGATCCTCTTCATGTACATAATTAATATTCACATTCCACTTAGCCCCATCACCAAAATAATCTCTGATCATCTCGGGTAAGTAGTGAGTAGATATATAGAAATTGACGAAGCCTGCTTTAGCAAAGCTTTGTAGCACAATCTCAAGGATAGGCTTATCACCTACTTTTAATAAGGGTTTAGGGCAATTATCTGTTAGTGGACGTAAGCGAGTGCCGAAACCGCCCGCCATAAGAAATACAGGATTTTTATATTTAGTTTGCCCGCTAAAACGCTGTAGTGTTTCTAAGCCAACTACTTTAGCTCCATCCAGAACAGGTATGGCCAAAATACCTTTACTCTGCATCAGCTGCACAATCTCTTTACGGGACATACCTGGCTTAATGGTTAAAGGGCTGGGATTCATTACGTTCGAGACTCTGTCGTCCAGCGACAAATTTTTCAGCAACCCCCGTCGAATATCACCATCAGTTACCACCCCAACCAGATTCATTTCTTTGTCGGTGACCAAAGCTATACGCAACGCTTCGGAATCGATAATAGCCAGTGCTTCACGCAAAGAATCGGTTGGCTTTATAAGAATATTTTTCCAGTCATAACTCATTTAACAATCCTTTAAACCAAAAATGGTTTGGCAACATACAACTTTTTGTTGCTGTCTAAATTCTTGATTACCGTAGCGCCTGCGCCTACCATAACATTATCGCCAATTTTAATGCTCTGAATAACCCTTGCACCAGTGCCAATATGCACATAGTCGCCGGTTGACACATCACCGCTTAAGGCAACACCCGGCGCAATATGGTTGTGAGAGCCTATATTACAGTCGTGCTCAACGATGGCCCCGGAGTTTACAATAGTGCCTGCACCAATAATACTGTTGGCATTAATAATAGCGCCGGGCATTACCTGCACCCCTTCGGCCAAACTGCTGTAATCAGAGACTATTGCGCGTGGCGATACTACAGTGACAAACTGATAACCGGCTTGTTTAAATTGCTGGTGAACCCCGGAACGTATATTCCGGCCAGGCAAGGAGCCTATACCATTGACCAGCAGTACCTGATCTTTGTCAAAACTGAATACATCATCATCGGAAGCATAATAAGGTATGCCGGCAAACACCGCCTTATCTGCCGGTTTATCCCTGGCAACCAAGCCAACAATAGTGTGGTTAAGCTGACGCAGCATATCAACCAATACTGCCGCATGGCCGCCGGCACCGAGCACCAGCACAGGTTTACTCAAAAATTAAGTCTCCGGCTTTATAACTACGTGATGCAACTTTGCCCTGAATAGCCCAATACTTGTAAGGGCTATCACCAGTGCCGGGTCTCTTCACTGCCAGATCATCGGCAGTTAACATATGGCCGGAAGCTATATCACGTGCAGCAACTATGCTTTTTCTGGCTGCCGCTTTATTTTTAATTTCTGACGGCCTTGGCCCTTTAATACCATCGCCCAGTGTCAACTCGATAGCACGAATCGCCTGAACCATAGCTTTTAGCTCGAATGGGTCTAACGAGGCTCTATGATCCGGACCTTCCATATTTTTATCCAGCGTAAAATGCTTTTCTATCAAGCCGGCACCACGGGCCACTGCTGCCACCGGTACCCAAATGCCCTCGCTATGATCGGAGTAACCAATAGCCAGGCCAAAAGCTGCAGCAATAGTATCCATTGCCCGTAAGTTAATATCTGCCAAAGGAGCGGGATATTCAGTAGTGCAATGCAATACAGTGACTTTTTGCTTTAATGCAGCTTGACCCTCAACAGAAAAATAAGCAGCCTGAAACGCCTCGACTGACGGCTGTGCATCTGCCGCAGCGGTATAACCAAACGCAATAACGCCAAGTACCGCCTCAATATCTGCCAAGGTTGCCATACCGGTAGAAACGATAAGGTCGCAACCGGTGCGGGCGTGCTGTAACACTAAAGGTGCATTGGTAATTTCACCGGAAGGAATTTTCAACCGTGTTAAGCCCAGATCATTAACCAAAAAATCCAGACTTTCACTGTCAAAAGCAGTCGACAGGAATTCAATACCCAACTTATTACAGTAGGCAACTAACTGATGATGTGCATCATAGCTAAGCTCTAACCGGCTTAGCATCGCCAGTTGTGATTCCTGTTTACCGGTATTGGTAACCTGGTAATCTGCCTGTAACGCTTGTGCTGTTACCAGGTTTTTCGCCTTAAATGTCTGAAATTTAACAATATCAGCACCGGCAGCATAAGCAGCATCTACCAGCTTGAACGCCAGCTGTTCGTCACCATTATGGTTAACACCGGCTTCAGCAATAATGAGCGTCATATTATTCACTTACCTTTACATCGTGGAATGTCTTAACTGCATTAAATGATAAAGATTTTAGCATCTGTATTACCTGGCGGCTGGCGTCACCCTGGCCGTAAGGGTTATGTATTTTCTCATCAACTGATTTATATTCACGCTTTAATGCTATCGAAATCGCGTTGCTAATTGAGGCCGTGTCTGCATCACAATGCAGCACGCTTTTTGCTGCCAGGCGGCCTTTTTGCCGCATGCCAATATTTACCGTAGGTACATCCATTGCCGGCACTTCAATAATGCCACTGGACGAGTTACCTATTACAACTGCGGCATGTTTAATGGCACTAAGGTAACGGGCGTGGCCTAAAGACGGGATTGCCAATACACGCCCGGGTTGCCTGGAGGCATAGGCCTCCAGTAACGGAATAATACGCCGGCCACCATCATCGGCATTGGGGTAAGTGATGATGATCTGCAACTGCGGGTACTGGTCCAATGCTTCCAGCAGAGCCTTAAAGGCGATTTCCGGCTCTTCTGCAGCTAATGTTACCGGATGATAAGTGACAACCGCATAAGGCTGACGCAAAGGAAACTTTAATGACGTTGCCAGCTCTGCAACTGACAAAAAGCTGCCACGTTTAAAATGATCCAGGCCGATAGCACCAACATTAAACACCCGCCCGGGCGCTTCACCCAATTGGATCACCCGCTGCCGATACTCCGCGGTAGCTGTAGCATGTAAATAACTTAACTTGGTAATAGCATGGCGAATAGCATCATCGTATGCACCTTCGGTAATTTCACCACCGTGTAAATGCAATACAGGAATACGTAATATCATCGCAGTTTGTGCCGCAGCAAGTGCTTCGAACCGATCACCCAGAATAACCAGTACATCCGGTTTTAGCCGTGCCAGTGCATCAGCGAAACCCAGCACCCCCAGCCCCATGCTTTTGGCCGTGCCGACAGCAGAGTCTGATGACAGCAAAATCTCTATTTTCTCGTCAATATGAAAGCCGTCTTGCTCTATCTGTTGATAAGTAAGGCCAAACTCCGGCGACAAGTGCATGCCGGATACCAATAACTGCAAAGCTAGTTCTGTATCTGCCTGGATATCTTTCAGCAACCAATACAGCAAACCGTATTCGGCCCGGGTGCCGGTAAAAACTGCAACTTTTTTAGCCATGCTGCGCTACCGGAGAACTGGGTAAGTTAATCAAATGGCCTTCCAACCATTCTGATACCACCAGGCTATCTCTTAAGGCATGTTGAAACATCGGCAGGCGATGCATCAACTTCCAAATTGGCCTGGTCATTACCCCACTGTCATTGGTCACTTTCAGCAGCTGATCACGGCTGGCTAAATCCGGACAAATCAGCGCATTTAGCCAGTAGTTCGACTGTGCATACTCTGGTTCTGTAACAAAGTTAAATTCTGAGTTGGCAAAGTACTGCTGGTATTGCTCTGCAATTTTACGCTTTTGTTGCAAGAAGCTTGGCAGCACTTCCATTTGCGCACAGCCCAGTGCGGCATTCAGGTTGGGTAAGCGATAGTTAAAACCAGGCTCATCATGAAAGAATTCATAAGGATGAGGTACTTTAGCCGTAGTAGTAATATGCTTGGTACGGGCCCCCAGTGCCGCATCACGGCATAACACCATGCCACCACCGCCGGTGGTAATAATCTTATTACCATTAAAGCTCAGCGCACCAAGCTCGCCTATGGTGCCGGTATGTTTACCTTTGTAATATGAACCGAGGCTTTCCGCGGCATCTTCTACAAGGATAATGTTCCATTTTTGACATATCGCTACTAACTCATCGAGTTCTGCCGGATGACCGAAAGTATGCATCGGCACCACCGCACTGATGCGGCGCTTATTGGCTTTATGAAAACAACCGGTTTCATTGCAAAAGGCATTTTCAGTTAAATAGTTGTCTAACGCCACCGGGCATAACGACAAGCTGACTTTGGCTACATCGACAAATATCGGTTCAGCGCCCATATGATATAAAGCATTACAGGTCGCCACAAAGGTAAGCGCCTGAGTAATCACATAATCACCTTGCTTTACACCGGCCATATACAGTGCTGCGTGCAATGCTGCGGTACCGTTTACTGTCGCAACTGCTTTCGATGTACCGGTAAAGCCTTCCATTTTCCGTTCAAATTCATCAACAAACTTGCCTACGCTTGAAACAAAGGTGCTTTCGATTGTTTCACTAACGTACTTCAGTTCGTTGCCGGCAAACGTTGGCGCGTGCAACGGAATAAATTCATTGCTTTGATAAAGCTCACGGATAAAACCAACAAGGGCTGCGCTCATAATAGGGCCTACATCTTACTGTCTAAGTATTTGCCTGTTTCTTTGTGACCAAAGTCAGGGATCATTTTGTGGAACAACTCAACCAATTGAGGTTTGGTCCAGGCTTTTTGCTGCTTCATTTGGGCGATTTCCTGCTCGAACAAGCTAAGCAACTCAGGCTGAAACAGCGGTTCGTTTTTTATTACGCCGAGGTTTTCAAACCTCTGCATATCAAGCACTTCATTGTCGGTAAAGAACTCTTCGAAATCTTTTTCACCGGTAGTATCACTGGAGGTGAACAAGCATGGCCACTTGCCTTGTTGCGGCAAGGTTTTAACCAATTCGCGAGCTTCATCTTCAGTGCTGCAAAGATGCGGCTGATAACCTAACTGCTGTAAATATTTTACGGCAATATCGGCAAAGGTGATTAAATGCAGTGCTTCAGAGAGTTTTGGGAAAAAGATATCGCGGTTCTCGCCAAAAATGCACGACATCAGGCAAAGCTCACCGGATTCTTGTGGTGTGACAAAGTAACGTTTTATGTCATTCGGCGCGACGATTGGCTGACGCTTTTGAATACGCTGGTTAAAACCATGCAACAAAGAACCGTCTGAAAAAGCGACATTGGCAAAACGGGCGGTGGAAATAGCGATATCTTTGCTGCGGCGCATCAGAAACATTTCCATAATACGCTTAGACGCACCCATCATATTGACCGGGTTAGCGGCCTTATCTGTTGACACACAAAAATACTTTTTCACTCCTTTAGCAACAGATTGGGCAATGGTTTTGTCGGTATTAAACACATTAACATCAATCATCCGCATCAGCGTAAAGGCGTCTTTTTCGCTGCGAACATGCTTTAGCGCAGACAAGTTAAGCACATAGTCAAACTCACCGTCAGCTTCGATAAAGGCATCATACTCAACAGAGCCTATATCCAACGCAAAGGTTTGAAAATCACCGTTGATATAACCGAAAGAACTGCGAATATCCCGCACCAATTCGACCATGTTGTTTTCACTGATATCAACTACATGCAGCTTTTTTGGATTGCGCTTAAAAATCTCTTTTGTCACAGCCTGGCCAATAGAGCCTGCGCCGCCTAAAACTAAAAATGAGGATGAAGAGACAATCTCATTTAATTGAAGCTCAAAAGACTTTATATCTGTGGAGAAAAGTGGTGATGTCCGACCTATCATCGCTAATATACTATACATATAAACTCCTAAATCATCCGGCCTGCGCTAAACCAAGGCATTGAATGTCTTCTGGCGGCTAAAAGCCAGGTAAAAATAAATTGAATAAACATAGAAATACAAAACGACAACGCAGCACCTTTTATCCCCATGACAGGCAAAAGCAGCACTAACAACAAAAGATTAATTAAACCAGCACTTATAGTAATCAAGGACAAGAGACCAACCCTTTTCGAATAAAACACATAGTTAGTCACCATCAAATACATACCACCGAATATCTGCCCAGCTACAAGATAACCGACTACATCCCCCGCCGCACTGTACTTTTCGCCGGCGATAAAAATAAGAATGGCAGGGCCAATCAGAAACGCCAACGGAATCAATGCTAAAAGAAAGCCATAATAAAGATAGGTGTATCGAACTATTTTTCCATGCAAATCAGTCCTTCCTGAGCTCAGATTGGAATAAAGCCAAGGCGCAAAAGCTCTGTTGAAAGAGTCAAATATGATGGCTAAACCCATGGCTAGCTGCACAGCAACCATATAAAAACCCGTACTTTCTGCCCCCAGATGCGAGTTTATAAAAAACCTGTCTGCGGCACTGACTAAAAAGGCACCGGAAACGTGTGGAATAAGTGGAACCCCAAACTTTAACGCTTCCTCTAAATAGTCTTTTCTAAAACGCCAAAATGTCAGCAAGCCATCAAACTTTAAAGAACCAAAAGCAAAAAAACCTATAGCAACTGAAGATAATACTATCGCTAAGATGCGGCCATCAGCCCCTTGAGTCAGCGAAACAACAAATAGAAGACTGAGCGTTAAATTTAAAACTGTACGAACAAGTTGGGTAAAACCATAACTGATCGCCTTATTACGAACCTGCCACTGAGTCAGGCGCAACTGAACGACAAAGTCAGCTACACAAACTGCCACAGCCAAATACAACCAGTCTGTAGCCAGACCAGTATAAAAAGACAATTGTTCAGAAAAGGCCGTTAATACGACTAAAACCAGCAACGCTGAAAAAAGTAGGACCTGCATACAACTACCAATAAAAGCGGATAAATCTTCATTTTCCGCTTTGTCATAGTACTTTCGTAAAGCTGCGCCCTGCACACTAACCCCAATAAAAGCCGCCATTGCCGCTATAGTGGTTTGGAACATACCCACAGCGCCATACTCTGCAGGCGACAGAGCCCTGGTTAATATCGGCAATAACACAAAAGGGATTGCCGAATTAATCAAGTTTGATACGAGGTAGATAGCTGAGAGAGAAACAAGGCTTCGCTTAGATTCTCTTCCTGTTTCTTCGCTATTCTGTTGCATTTGCAGTCAAAGTAAACAGCTTACTTAGTACAGTGTTTTGAGTAGCTAGCTCCAGATACGGATGCATAGGTAAGCTAAATACTGTTTTACAAAGGCTACTGGCCACAGGGAAGTCTGCATCTGTGTGATTGAGATAGTTAAAAGCGGTTTGCTGATGCATACAAGTACCGTAGTAAATCATAGTAGGTATGCCTGCACTCTTTAGCTGACTCATCAACAGATCTCTGGACTCTGACTTCAGCGTGTATTGCGCCCATGAACTGAGGTACCCTTCAGGTATATGGGGCGCTTCAAAGTGATTAATTAATTGTGTCGAATAGATAGCCGCCACTTTATTACGGGCTTGCAATTCCGAAGGAAAAGCAGCCAGTTTCTCTAACAAGATAGCAGCTTGTATTGTGTCTAAACGACTATTTAAACCTATACGAACATTGTCGTACTTATCCTTACCCTTACCATGCACACGGTAAGAACGGAATAATGCTGCATAATCGTCGTTGTTAGTGAATATCGCGCCACCATCACCATAACAGCCCAACGGCTTAGCAGGGAAAAAACTGGTAGTAGCAATATCACCAAAGCTACCTGCTCGCTTGCCATTTATTTCACCGCCAAATCCCTGAGCAGCATCTTCGATCAATTTAAGTTGATACTTAGCTGCAATCTTTTCCAGCTCAGGATAATTAGCTGGCAGGCCAAATAAATCGACCGCGATAATCGCTCTGGGCGTTAGCTTGCCTTCTTGCAGTACACGCTCAATTTGCTGCTCAAGATGCTGCGCAGATATGTTAAAGGTGTGTCTGTCTGAGTCAATAAACACCGGCGTAGCACCAGCATAGGCAATGACTTCTGCTGTAGCAAAAAAAGTAAAGGTAGGACAAAATACCGCATCGGCAGGTTTAATATCCAGTACCATCATGGCCAATTGCAGTGCATCTGTGCCGTTGGCACAGCTGATACAGTGTTTGACACCGACGTAGTCGGCCAATTGCTGCTCTAACTGCTCCACTTCCGGCCCCATAATATAAATGCCGTGGTCTAGCACTGCCTGAATACGCTTATCGATACGCTGTTTTAAATGCTGATACTGTGCTGCCAGATCAATAAACTGCATACTAGCCAACCTTACTTAAAGTATTATTTTTCAAAACGTAACGGGTACCGGTATGTTGGCATAGCTCCTCGCCTGCTCCGGATACTGGCAAGTTTAAGCGCTCACCGAACTCGCTCATCCAGCCCACTTGTTTAGCAGGTACGCCAACCATAAGAGCGTAAGCAGGTACATCTTTGTTAATAACAGCCCCTGCACCAACAAAAGCAAATTCACCTATGGTTACACCACACACAATAGTGCAATTGGCGCCAAGTGTAGCCCCTTTTTTAACTAGGGTATCGCGGTATTCGTCTTTACGTTCGATTAGCGAGCGTGGGTTATACACGTTGGTAAACACCATACTGGGGCCACAGAACACGCCCTCTTCTAAATGTACGTTGTCATACACCGACACATTGTTCTGGATTTTGCATTTGTCACCAATAGTGACTTTATTGCCGACAAAAACATTTTGACCGAGCGATACACCTTTGCCAATTTTTGCACCGCTGCAAACATGGACAAAATGCCAGATACGGCTGGAAATACCGATAACCGCACCATCATCAATTATTGCACTTGGATGTACCTGATATTGGCTCATGCTATTTCACCAACTTTGTCACAAACGGATGATAGTCGCCGGTCAGTGACGATATCGCTAAATTTCGTATCTGTGCGACAGTTTCAATAGCGACACGGTTTTCTTCCAACCCAAAACCATTACCCGCCAGAATTTCGCGGTAACTTATAGTATGCAAATCGGTAAAACCATCAGAGAATTCAACAGATTCGCCATCAGCAGTAATAGCGCGGAAAGTGCGCTGACCGGCTGCGCGGGCGTCAATAGGGATATCGTTTACATCAACTGACAAGAACCAGCGCACACGGGCTTTTTCATACTCAAGATAGCCCGCCGCTTTAGTCGGCGAATTGTAATGCACTTTATTGTCTTGCAAAACACCAAATACAAAGTGCAACATATCGTAGAAGTGAACGCCAATATTAGTGGAAATACCGCCGGATTTTTTATCGTCACCTTTCCAGGACTGCAAATACCAATGACCGCGCGATGTGATATAGGTAAGATCGACATCAAACTTATGGCCTGCCGGGCTGGCAGCTACTTTTTGCTTTAACGCTATGATAGCCGGATGCAGGCGCAACTGAAGGATAGTGTTTACCCGCTGTCCGGTTTCTTTCTCAATTTCCAGCAAGCCGTCAATGTTCCATGGGTTTAACACAAGCGGTTTTTCACAAATTGCATCTGCACCTGCACGCAACGCAAACCGCATATGCGAGTCGTGCAAATAATTTGGTGAGCAAATTGATACATAGTCTATCTTTTTCTCCACACCTTGCCGACGTAGTTTATCAACATGCCGATCAAATCGCTCAAACTCGGTAAAAAAATCAGCATCTGGGAAATGGCTGTCAATAATACCCACTGAGTCATTTTTATCCAATGCCGCAACCAGATTATTGCGAGTCTCTTTTATTGCTTTCATATGACGTGGTGCGATATAACCCGCCGCACCAACTAATGCAAAATTTTTCATGTTATAAACTCTATTTGTTAAAACCGAATATCAACCTGTGTTTTATCCAACACATACTTCAAATCATAAATAACACTGTCTGCTTTGCACAATGCCCGCACGCCCCGCCCCCCCAAATCACGGAATTGTTTATGGCCTACTGCAAGAATTACCGCATCGTAACTGCCCTGCTCTGGCTGCTGTACCAGTGTAATGCCGTATTCGTGCTGTGCTTCTGCTGCATCTACCCAGGGGTCAAATACATCGGCTTCAACGCCGTATTCTTTTAGCTCGGCCAGGATATCCACGACTTTAGTATTACGGATATCCGGACAGTTTTCTTTAAAGGTTAAACCCATAATTAATACTTTGGCTCCGGCCACATGCACGCGGCGTTTTACCATGGCTTTTACCAGTTCGCTTACCACATAGCGGCCCATGCTGTCGTTAATACGCCGCCCGGCCAGAATAACCTCGGGGTGATAGCCAATAGCCTGGGCTTTGTGGGTTAGGTAGTAAGGGTCTACCCCTATACAGTGGCCGCCCACCAAACCCGGCCGAAACGGCAGGAAGTTCCATTTGGTGCCCGCTGCCAGCAGTACTTCTTCAGTATCAATGCCCAGCTTGTTAAAAATTACCGCCAGCTCGTTGATAAGCGCAATGTTTAAGTCTCGCTGGGTGTTTTCGATAACCTTGGCGGCTTCTGCTACCCGGATAGAGCTGGCTTTGTATGTACCGGCTGTAATAATACTGCCGTACAGCTTATCAACAAATTCGGCTATGTCTGGCGTAGAGCCGGAAGTGACTTTTTTAATGGTGGTAACACGGTGTTCTTTATCGCCCGGGTTTATCCGCTCCGGGCTGTAGCCGGCAAAAAAATCGACATTATATTTAAGCCCGGATACCCGCTCGATTACCGGTATACAGTCTTCTTCGGTAGCACCTGGGTAAACGGTTGATTCGTAAATCACTACATCGCCGGCTTTTATCACTTTGCCTAAGGTTTCAGAGGCTTTAATCAGCGGGGTTAAGTCGGGCTGGCGGTGCTCGTCTATCGGTGTTGGCACGGTAACAATATAGACATTGGCACGGCGTAAATCGTCCAGATTGCTGCTGTAACTCAGTTTACCGGCTTGTTTTAGCTCTTCGCTGCTTACTTCAAGCGTGTGATCTTCGCCGTTCTTCAGCTCACTGATACGGCGGGTATTAATATCAAAACCTAACGTAGTGTAATGCTTACCAAACTCAACGGCCAGTGGCAGGCCAACATAACCCAGGCCGATAATAGCTAACTTGATGTTACTCATAGAATTCATCAACAACACCTAACAAAACTAATTTTTAGAGAAAAAATAACGCACTAGCACAATCAAGCAAGACAGCCCACCACCAAGAACCGCTGCTATGAGTACTATCAAAGAGCGCCGTGGGCTGTCTTTAGTTTCAGGTACGAGAGGAGAGTCGATAGTCTTGAACACATATTCATCCCGCACATTAGCCAACATTAAAGTTTGCATTTGTTGCTCAATTAATGAAAACAACGTAATCCTTAAATCTGCAACATTGGTTTCAGTGAGCGTTTTATTTAAATAAGCCAAACTACTATGCGCTTCTTCCAATTCTCTTTTACGCATTTCGTCATTAATTTCTTTGATCAGTAATGAAGCCCACTCCTGAGCTAAATAAGGGGAATAGTGTTCTACCGACAGATCAATAAGCCCAGTTTTTATATCTACAGAAACCGTTAGCAATTTTGACAGAACATTAAACGCTTCAATTTTAGAGGGTTTGGCTTCAAATGGAGGCGAGACCTTACGCAACCATCGCTCGTTATCTTTATCATACACTTTGGGATTTAAAAATAACTCGTTATCTTCTACCCCCCACCCTTCAGCAGCCATCAAAGGCACATATAAATTGTATTTTTCAATAAAATAAATGAGAAAATTTCTTGATTTAAGCACCTCTACTGCGATAGCTGATTTATCGGCTCCAACACCAGCACCCAAATTAACGCCAGCCAAAGCGGCCAAGCCGCCTAACTGACCAGGCATTTTTATACCAGAGCTACCGGAAGCCGGTATAAGTAAGGCCTCACTTTTATAGATATTAGGCAAACTCATTGCATAAAATACAGATGAAACTATAAATATGAATGTCATTGCTATGACAAACCACTTGCCACGCCAAATAGCTACGAAAAGCTGACGCAAATCGATTTCGTCGTCGGAAGGGTGGTAACGCTGATCAGTCATAAATTTCCTTTAAAAATGCCTCACTCGTAAGTTGCGAGCGGTAGCTAGCCGATTTGGGGCAGCAACGAGTAACTTGTCTTGGCTTAGAAGCCGGTTACCAGCAGCATCGCTGCTAGTAACCGAACATTGCTAAAATGAATTCAGTGCGGCGATAGCCACTGCAGATTGATAGAAAATCTGCGTTACCTGAGCCCAAAGACTTAAGCTGTCTTTATACTCGGTATCAAGCGGAACAATTATAGTGTCCCCTGGTTTTAACTGGTCGCTTGACACTGCGAACCAGCCTGTTTTTGGCACCATAACTGAGCCATCACCCCGAATAATGTAAGTCCGATCACCATCTGCCCGTTTGCGTAAACCGCCAGCCAAGCCTAAATATTCCTTTAAGGATAGCTTGGCATCAAATCTATGGGTACCGGCATGTTGTACTTCACCAACAATAGTTACTGCGCGGTTTATTCTCGGAACAAATAAACGATCTCCGTTTTCTACTGCCATATCAAAAGCAGGGTTTCCCGCTATGACTTGTTCTAAATTAATAACCAGACGGCCTAATGGTTCTATTTTTTCCAGCTCAGAAATCATTGTCATCGCATCTGTTGGTGATATTTGTGCATTGGCAGCAGAAAGTGCCCGTGTTGCTACATCCGCTTTTAACTGCTCAACCAACTTAGCGTACTGCACCACTTCTTTCTCTTTGACTTGCTGCCGGGTATAGACAGAACCAAATACGAATGCACTTTCAGATACCCCGCCTGCCCTCGCTATAACCTGAGAAAGTGTTTCACCGCGTTGAATAGTATAGGTACCGGGGAAACGCACTTCGCCTTCAATAACTACTTCGCGTTTATCTTCCCAACCTGGGGTACTAAATACGTTCAAACGATCACGATTATGCAAGGCTATATTGTCATCGCCATTGGCCATTGCTTGTCTCAGGTCAAGATTAATATGCTTTACTGTAACACCTTCGAGTTGGGTATCTTGTCTAAGGATACGACTTAACTCTACCCGGCTGACGTAAGTAGCATCGTTCAGGCCACCAGCCGCATTTATCAGGTCAACAACTTTTGCACCGGTCGTTAGAGGATACTCACCTGGCACGCGCACAGCACCGGTTACTGAGATTAATGCTAGATTATTATCTACTCGGGCCTGTAATTTGAGTTGACGCAGCACTGGGTACAATAACTCTGTTCGGCTTAAATACTGCGTTAACTGAATTTTATCGTGGCTATTAAATACACTGCCATAAAGGATTTTTAATTCATCCAATAATAGCTGATCTTGCTGTGTTTTTGTCAGTTCTACATTTTCAAATGCTTGCTGCTCAGCTGCTATACCAACTGGATCTTCAGCTATTAACGAAGGAGGTAGTTCTGACGAAATCACTTTTTCTAAAGCATTGACAGACAGATCACTCATTAACCACCGCTGATCCTGATTATCGTCAATTTTTGCAAGAATAGTGTCCCTTAAATAGAGGTTGAGCTTATTACGGTCAAACATTTGATCGGCATAGTGAAACAGCAATATCTTGTCGCGAGGTGCCAGTAATAAGTCATCTTGCCCCCCTGGGGTCGCCAGCGCCTTTGCCGGGCTAAAATGCAATAACTCACTAATGATGCCCGGTGTTGCTTCGCGTACTATCAATGCATAATTTAACTCTGCTGTTGGCAGTAAATCAGACCAATGATCGCGAATTAAATCAGTTATTCTCATACCCTGGTTCCACGCATAAAACCCGGGACGGGCCGCAGCTCCGGCAACAATAACCTGGTTTTCAATCTGGTCGGATGTTGCGGCTATACGCAATACATCACCATTCTTTACTAATTGCTGCTGCACAGCTTTATCGGTTAAATCCAGATTCTGCAAACTACGCAGATTATTGCTAAAACGCTCAAGAACAGCAGCTCGAGGGTATGCTCCCACTTTTGCTCCGCCTGCCATGTTAAGCAAACTTGAAAGAGTGTCGCTAGCTTTTAATTCATACAGTGCAGGACGCTTCACCTCACCTTTGACCTCAGCCATGGCTTTTACAGGTGCAACAAAAACTACATCACCATTCTGTAAATGGATATCATTGCGACTGTCGCCACGCAGTAATAAATCATAAAGGTCAAATTCTCTGACGGTTTTACCAGCACGTTTAACTGTAACTTCACGCAAACTGCCAATATCAGAGACTCCACCAGCAACAAATAATGCCTGCGTTACCGTAGTAAGCGCTGATACTGCATAAGCTCCGGGGTATTTTGCCTCACCTACAACAAAAATATTGATTGTGCGCAGCGGCCCCATGCTTACCGCGACC
Source organism: Rheinheimera hassiensis (assembly GCF_022436675.1). GTDB lineage: Bacteria > Pseudomonadota > Gammaproteobacteria > Enterobacterales > Alteromonadaceae > Alishewanella > Alishewanella hassiensis. The sequence continues at coordinate 422,913 of NZ_JAKUJZ010000003.1, forward strand.
TCAGTCCCCATTACTGTGTTTCTTACGCGAGAAGTGATTAGTTCCCGAGCCTGATTAAAACTTAGCCCCCCAACAGAAACTGGTCCTACATCAGGAATAAAAACTTTGCCATCACGACTCACGCTTAGCATTAGTTCACTGCTTTGTTTACCATAAAACTGTATTTGCAACTCATCATCAACACTGAGAATATAATTGTCGGGTACCGGCATAACAGAAACTGGAGCAAAGGTGCTGATTTCTGCATCGAATAAGCGCATACCAAAGCGTACCGGCCCCTTCTCTTTCTTCTTTTTCTTTCCCACCTCTTCCAGCTCAGCTGCTTCACGCCTTGGCTGACTCAATACTTCTGTATTATTGCTTTTATCTACAAGAGTGTTGGAAGAAGAAGTTGCGCGCTGCAACATGGAAGGATCTATACCATACTGCCTAGCCAAACGTTCTTGTTCGGCACGAGGCAACGTTTTAAATTGTTCTAACATAGCAGGCGATATTGCTTGAGCCAATGCGACAATCGGTGTTATTGCAAGAGTAAACGTCAGTAAAAGACTTTTAACAAATTTAAGCACCCGTAAACTCCAGTTTTATTATTGATCTAACCATCTGATTCACTTGTTTCAGAGATATTGTCACTGAACATCAGTACATTACCATCCACTAATTTATGCTGGATATAAAATATCTATAACAAGCGACAGCTTTGACCATAGGGATTGACAAAAAACCAGAAAATTCTATCGTTTTTTTGCAAAATAATCGAATGTTATTGCTTCTTTTCGCGCTTCGACCGTACAGTTGTATTTTTTTCCACCACTAGTCAAGTGTGTTGCCATTTTTTTCAGTTATAATCTGCCATTCAGTTGGAACAGATACCAAAGAACTGTTCTACGCAAGCCACTGCTGAACGTTTCAGCAGGCTGCCAATGCAGCTGTTGCCGGATTTTTGTCGTGTTTACCGCATAACGTATATCGTGGCCTGGGCGATCCGTTACGTGAGTTATAAGTGTTGAGTGTTTAGTGTTTAGTGGATAACCGCGCTGGTGCATTGGCGCTAATTCATCCAAGAGTTCACAGATAGCGTTAACCACTTCTATATTTTGTTTTTCGTTATTGCCACCAATGTTGTAGGTTTCACCCACTTTGCCTTCGGTTACTATCTTGTGCAAAGCCTGGGCGTGATCTTCTACAAATAACCAGTCACGAATTTGCTCACCATTACCATACACCGGTATTGGCTGGCCGCTTAATGCTTTACTGATGGTATTGGGAATAAGCTTTTCTGCATGCTGCCAGGGGCCGTAATTATTGGAGCAATTGCTGATAACTACCGGTAAACCATAAGTACGATGCCAGGCCCGAACCAGATGGTCACTGGCGGCTTTGCTGGCTGCATAAGGGCTGCTGGGCGCATAGGGGGTATGCTCGGTAAAAGCTGGTGCAGTTTGTGTTGCCAGATCGCCATAGACTTCGTCGGTTGAAATATGATGAAAGCGAAATGCCTGCTGCTGGTTGGCACCAAGCGCTTGCCAGTATTGCCGGCTGGCCTCAAGCAAAGCAAAAGTACCGTTAATATTGGTATCGATAAAAGCCGATGCACCGGCGATAGAGCGGTCGACATGGCTTTCTGCCGCCAGATGCATAACCGCTGAAGGCTGATAACGGGCAAATACCTGTTGTAGCGCATTAAGATCGCAAATATCCAGTTGCACAAAATGGTAGCGATCTGATTGTTCAACTTCTGCCAGCGCTGCAGGGTTGGCAGCGTATGTCAGCTTATCCAGATTAACCACGGTATAAGCAGTATTATTAAGCAGATAACGGATAAGCGCTGAGCCAATAAAGCCACAGCCACCGGTGATAAAAATAGTCATGCGTCTCCTGAAGCGAGTTGCTGCAGTCTGGCTTGCCACTGCGGTACTGCGATAGCGAATGTAGCGCAAAATTTATTGCACTCAAGTACTGAGTTGGCAGGGCGTGCGGCCAGTGTCGGCCAGCTTGCGCTGTTAATAGCCTGAAGATTAACCTTAAGCTGATGCGCAGCAAAAATAGCTTCAGCAAACTGGTACCAGCTTACTGCCGGGCTGCCTGCCAGGTGATAAATACCATAGGCTAAACTGCCCTGTTGCTGATAGCGTTGCAACAGTTGCAGCACCACAGCGGCAAGATCACCGGCGTAGGTGGGGCAACCGAATTGATCATTAACTACCTGAATTATCTGGCCACGTTGCGCCAGCTTTAGCATAGTGCGGTAAAAATTATGGCCAAATGCGCTGAATAACCAACTGGTACGCAAAATGACATATTTACTGCAAGATGCCTGTATTACCTGCTCAGCCTGTAACTTAGAGTGGCCATAAACATTAAGTGGGGCTGGAATATCTTGTTCGGTATAGGCTTTCTGGTTACGGCCGTTAAACACATAGTCGGTAGAAAACTGCAGCAGTAAGCTGTTGCACTGCCGACAAAACTCAGCCAAATGGCCAACGGCAGTGGCATTAACAGCAATGCAGGCGGCAGCTTGCTGTTCGGCGTTATCAACTGCGGTGTAAGCAGCGCAATTTATTACTACATCAGGCCGATACTGTGCCATGACAGTAGCAACAGCATTAAGGTCGGTAATATCCAGTTGGCTGCGGCTTAACGCCAGGTACTGAAACGGCTGTTGCTGTTGCAACTGTTGCAGCAGGGCCTGCCCCAGTTGGCCGTTAGCACCCAGTAATAACAGCTTCATGCCAGTGCAGCAGCAAAGCTAGGGGCTGCGGCATCTTTTGCCGACAACAATTGTGGTTGTGCCGGCCAGGTAATGCCCAGCTGTGGATCATTCCAGCAGAAACTGGCTTCATCGGCGGCATTATAGTAACTGCTGGTTTTGTAGATCACATCGGCAACATCTGACAGCACCAAAAAACCATGGGCAAAGCCCGGAGGCAACCACAGTTGCTGCGTATTATGCTCAGATAACACTACGCTCTGCCACTGGCCAAAGGTGGCGGACTCTTTGCGGATATCAATGGCTACGTCATAGATTTCGCCGCGCAGCACGCTGATAAGCTTGCCCTGGGGCTGGTTGCGCTGAAAATGCATGCCGCGCAGTATCCCTTTAACTGAACGTGACCAGTTATCCTGCACTAAAGGCTCTGTGATGCCGGCATCATAATAAGCAGCAGCGCGGTAGTTTTCCTGAAAAAAACCGCGCTCATCACTAAAGCGATTTGGCTGCAACAGTAAACAACCGGCTAAACGGCTAGGTGTAATATTCATTGGCTTGTTGTATTAGTAAAACAGGCGCCGATTATACCGTATCGGCGCTATAACTACTGGTAAAAGCTAGCGGGAAAACTACCCGCCAGACATTTACAGCCGTAAGTCGCTGTCGGCAGCGCTAAGCACGTATTTTAAATCGTATAGCACGCCGCTGGGTTTACTGTAGGCTCTGATGCCCTCAGCCCCCAAATCACGGAATTGTTTATGGCCTACTGCAAGAATTACCGCATCGTAACTGCCCTGCTCTGGCTGCTGTACCAGTGTAATGCCGTATTCGTGCTGTGCTTCTGCTGCATCTACCCAGGGGTCAAATACATCGGCTTCAACGCCGTATTCTTTTAGCTCGGCCAGGATATCCACGACTTTAGTATTACGGATATCCGGACAGTTTTCTTTAAAGGTTAAACCCATAATTAATACTTTGGCTCCGGCCACATGCACGCGGCGTTTTACCATGGCTTTTACCAGTTCGCTTACCACATAGCGGCCCATGCTGTCGTTAATACGCCGCCCGGCCAGAATAACCTCGGGGTGATAGCCAATAGCCTGGGCTTTGTGGGTTAGGTAGTAAGGGTCTACCCCTATACAGTGGCCGCCCACCAAACCCGGCCGAAACGGCAGGAAGTTCCATTTGGTGCCCGCTGCCAGCAGTACTTCTTCAGTATCAATGCCCAGCTTGTTAAAAATTACCGCCAGCTCGTTGATAAGCGCAATGTTTAAGTCTCGCTGGGTGTTTTCGATAACCTTGGCGGCTTCTGCTACCCGGATAGAGCTGGCTTTGTATGTACCGGCTGTAATAATACTGCCGTACAGCTTATCAACAAATTCGGCTATGTCTGGCGTAGAGCCGGAAGTGACTTTTTTAATGGTGGTAACACGGTGTTCTTTATCGCCCGGGTTTATCCGCTCCGGGCTGTAGCCGGCAAAAAAATCGACATTATATTTAAGCCCGGATACCCGCTCGATTACCGGTATACAGTCTTCTTCGGTAGCACCTGGGTAAACGGTTGATTCGTAAATCACTACATCGCCGGCTTTTATCACTTTGCCTAAGGTTTCAGAGGCTTTAATCAGCGGGGTTAAGTCGGGCTGGCGGTGCTCGTCTATCGGTGTTGGCACGGTAACAATATAGACATTGGCACGGCGTAAATCGTCCAGATTGCTGCTGTAACTCAGTTTACCGGCTTGTTTTAGCTCTTCGCTGCTTACTTCAAGCGTGTGATCTTCGCCGTTCTTCAGCTCACTGATACGGCGGGTATTAATATCAAAACCTAACGTAGTGTAATGCTTACCAAACTCAACGGCCAGTGGCAGGCCAACATAACCCAGGCCGATAATAGCTAACTGACTATCTGCAATATTTTTCATACTAAAAATCCTTCGTAAATCCATTTACTTAATATTATTAAAAACCAAAGACTATTGCTGCTGAATATACCATGGCATGGCTAGTTTTAAGCCGTCGCGAATACGATACTCGGGCGCATAACCCAACATGGTTTTGGCTTTACTGATGTCGGCCTGAGAGTGGCGCACATCACCGGAGCGAAATTCACCATATTGCGCGGCTTTGGTGTAGTGAATACCGTTGTCGGCCAGGCTTTGGGCCAGACCATTAAATAACTCATTTAGCGTGGTGCGATCGCCAAGGGCGACGTTAAATACTTCGCTCTGGCTGATATCGGCCAGTGCAGCGCGGATATTAGCCTGTACCGCATTGGCAACAAAACAAAAATCTCGGCTGGTTTCGCCATCGCCGTTAATTACGACATCGTCGTTGGCGATCATGGCAGCAGTCCATTTTGGGATCACCGCAGCGTAAGCGCCATTAGGATCTTGCCGTGGGCCAAACACGTTAAAGTAACGCAGACCTATGCTGTGAAAGCCATAAGTGCGGGAAAACACATCGGCGTATAGCTCGTTGACGTATTTGGTAATGGCATAAGGCGATAACGGCTTGCCGATGACATCTTCGACCTTGGGTAAAGCCGGATGATCGCCATAAGTAGAACTGGAAGCAGCATAAACAAAGCGTTTTACCCCTGCGTCACGCGCGGCCACCAGGATATTTAAAAAGCCACTGATATTGGTGTCGTTGGTGGTAATGGGGTCGTTAATAGAGCGAGGTACGGAGCCAAGCGCGGCCTGATGTAACACATAATCGACACCAATGCAGGCTTGCTGACAGTGCTCCAACTGACGAATATCACCGTTAATAAAGTTAAAGTTAGCCCATTGTGCCGGGCTAACCAGAGATTGCACTTCATCAAGGTTACGCTGATGGCCGGTGGCAAAGTTGTCCAGCCCTACCACCTGATGGTTGGCTTTTAACAGCGCTTCCAGCAGATTAGAGCCAATAAAACCAGCGCAACCGGTAATCAACCAGCGCTTAGGGGCTTGCTGCAAATGTTGCAGAATATCCATATTAAAATTCTCCGTTTGTCAGCTGTGTGTTTTCTGCATTTCGTTTATTAACTTAACGCTCGCTGACATCTTTTCTGATTGCATCAATAATACGCTGACACGCTTTGCCATCGCCATAGGGGTTATGGGCAAAACTCATGCTGTCATAGTATGCCTTATCAGTAAGCAATTTACTTACTTCTGCGACAATTTTTGCCTGGCTGGTACCCACCAGTTTTACTGTACCAGCTTCTACTGCTTCTGGCCGCTCGGTGGTGTCGCGCATAACCAGCACGGGTTTACCCAGTGATGGCGCTTCTTCCTGAATACCGCCTGAGTCGGTTAATACCAGGGTGCTACGGCTCATCAGATAAACAAACGGCAGGTAGTCTTGCGGCTCGATTAAATGCACATTGGCAGCATCTGATAATAAACGGAATACCGGTTCACGCACATTGGGGTTTAAATGCACCGGGTACACAATATCGCAATCGGGGAACTGCTGAGCAATTTGCTTTAATGCCGCACAAATGTGCTCGAAACCGGCACCAAAACTTTCACGCCGGTGGCCGGTAACCAGAATTAACCGTCTGCCGTCTTGACCATAAGGGAATTGATCGGCAAAACGCTGGCTTAGTACAGCGTCGTCTTCTATTTTTGCTACTACCTGCAGCAGAGCATCGATAACGGTATTACCGGTAACGACAATATGTGCCGGATTAACCTGCTCATTCAGCAGGTTTTGTTGAGATGTAGCGGTAGGCGCAAAGTGAAAACGGGTAATAGCACCGGTTAATTTGCGGTTAGCTTCTTCAGGCCAGGGGCTGTAAATATTGCCGGTGCGCAGGCCGGCCTCAACATGGCCCACTGCGGTTTTTTCGTAATAACAGGCTAACGCTGCAGCAAAGGTGGTGCTGGTATCGCCGTGCACTAACACCACGTCTGGCTTAAAGTCACGTAATACCGGTTTAATGTTTAACAGTATGCTGGTGGTTACATCGTATAAATCCTGGCCTGCTTTCATAATTGCCAGATCATATTCGGGTTTGATATCAAATAACTGCAACACCTGATCCAGCATTTCGCGGTGCTGGCCGGTCACACATACGCGGCTGTCGATATCCGTTTGCTGTTTTAACAAATTAACCAGTGGTGCCATCTTTATGGCTTCCGGGCGGGTACCAAAGACGCTGAGAACTTTAATCATCGCAGATCCTTATTCCTATATTGGCGTAAAGCTTACCAAAAGCGCTTTTAAAGCGATAGTCAGAACCGCTAAACTAACGCGCTCTCCGTTAATTCCGACTGAATCATTCATAATTAACCGGAAAGAGCACTAATGCCTGCAATAAAAAGGACCAACCGATGTTATATCTGAACAGCCAGAAAATACCTGAATTAGCCGGCTTAACGTTTGCCCAGCGTATGGAGGTGATCCGTAAAGCTGCTGATGGCCTGCCGGTACCGACCAAAATTACCCTTAATATTGTTAAACTGCTGATTTTAATTCCGTTATTTTTACTCATTGCCAGAGCAAGCGGCTGGGAAATTGTCGGCTACATTGCATTACTGTTAGTTGCTTACCCTGCGATTACCCGGCCATTAACTTTTGCCGTGTGCCGTAAAGATTTTGCCAGAATTCGCCAGCAGCTGTTTGGCCAGCAACCGGCCTAACCTGCATACAACGGTAATTTTGTGGTTTTTATCTGTTAACACCCAGGCAGGTGATGACAAGATTGCTGCACATCTGCATAATCCGCTGAGCTTTGCGCAGCATGCAAGGCACATAATTCTAATAAAACTCTGGGGACTCCATGACTGAATCAAGCACTGTTGCGGCGGCAAATGCCAACCAGCCGCAATTTCTCGGCCATCCGGTCGGGCTTTATGTGTGCTTTCTCACCGAAATGTGGGAACGCTTCTCCTTCTACGGTATGAAATATCTGCTGTTATTGTATTTAACAAAGTACCACTTATTCAGCGACGCCGGTGGCCTTGACGTGCTAGGCAGCTATGCCGGCCTAGTTTACGCTATGCCGGTTATCGGCGGTATGCTGGCAGACCGCTATTTGGGTATGCGTAAAGCCGTTACCTTTGGTGCCATTTTACTGTGTCTGGGACACTTAGGCCTGGCCTATGAAGGTTTTCAGGCTTATGTAGAAAACGGCGTAATTGTGCAGGACACCGGCGCGATACAGGTGTTTTACTTCTCGCTGGCGCTGATCATTATGGGCGTGGGCTTTTTAAAGCCGAACATTTCTACCATAGTGGGTCAGTTGTACGGTAAGGAAGATGCCCGGCGAGATTCAGGCTTTACTATCTTTTATATGGGTATTAATACCGGCTCTTTTATTGCCACCTTACTGGTAACCTATATAGGCGAAAGGTATGGTTGGGGCTATGGCTTTGGCCTGGCTGGCATTGGTATGGTACTGGGTTTAATTGTGTTTTTAGCCGGGCAGAAATACCTGTATGGCTATGCAGAGCCGTCTAACCCTGCCCTGTTGAAAGAAAAAGTATTTGCAGGCCTTGATCGCGAATGGTTGATTTACCTGGCAACCATACCTGCGCTGCTTGTAATGTGGCAACTGGTGCAATATAACCCTGTGGTACATAACACTTTGCTGGGTTTATCCTTTGTGGTGTTGGTGGGTATTATCTGGTTTATGGTTACGCAGTGTACTAAAGAAGAGCGTGACCGGATGATGGTATTAATAGTACTGACCATTTCAACGGTGGTGTTCTGGGCATTGTTTGAGCAATCGGCTTCTTCGATGACCTTGTATGCTGACCGGGTAATGGATCGCGAAGTGTTTGGTTTCTCTACCACAGCAGGCCAGTACGGCGCATTAAACCCAATGTTTATTATTACGCTGGCACCATTTTTTGCCTGGTTGTGGATTTTTCTGGCCAAACGCAATATGGAGCCAAGCACCCCGGTTAAATTCGCGCTGGGTATTATCCAGGCTGGTTTAGGTTTCGGTGCTCTGGTACTGGGTGCGCAGTTCCCTAACGAAGCGGGCCTGGTTGGCGCAGGCTGGATGGTATTGGCTTATATGTTACACACTATGGGCGAGCTGTGTTTATCTCCGGTGGGTTTATCGGCAGTAACCAAGCTGGCAGTGCATAAAGTGGTGGGCGTAATGATGGGAGCCTGGTTCCTGGCTACGGCTTACTCTGAGTTATTAGCCACCCAACTGGCGAAACTGGCGGCGATTGAAGTGCCGGCTGGTGAAACCGTTGAAGTAAGTGCAGCACTGGCAGGCTATACCGAACTGTTTAGTTTCTTGCTTTACGTTGGTATTGGTATTGGTGTATTTATGTTGTGCATCAGCCCCTGGCTGAAAAAACGTATGCACGGCGTGCATTAACGTTAAAAGGGTCGGCACTGCCGACCCTTTTTATTTGCGCTACATAAAGCTAACTTACTGGCCGCGCCACCTTTTAAATTAGTGGCTTCGCCACTGGGCATGACATAAAGAATCATATTTTTCGCGGCTAAGCAGTATGCGCGCCAGCACCATATCGGGGGCGCCGTTTTCGCCGGTTAAACCAATTTGTGCTTCGTAGTGCAGCTCGGGTTCCAGGTCCTGCATCATCATTTCTACCCAGTCTTCACCGGGAATAGCTAAATCGGCATAGCCGCGGCTTTCGTAATGTTGCTGATAAAGTGCATAATCTTCGGCTGACAGGTTTTCTGACGCCAGCTCTTCAAAGATATCAAACGCGTGGTCACATAGTTCGTCCAGCGTCCATAATTCCAAATCTTGCATTGGTGCTCCGGTATTAACATCAGTGTCTTTTTTCAGCTGATACGATGCTGGCTTAGCTGGCCGGTTAGAACCTGCTGCGCACAGCCGAAGAGTGTCTGAGCGAGCGCTTGCGTGAGCGAGTTGCTTCGGCGAGCACAGCAGTGTTGTAACGCAAGGCCTGCTTAACACAAAACAATATTAGCTGCGTAACGGTATTATGGCCGCCATTATAGCAAGGCTTTGGCGAAAACACTGCTGTGCTGCTAAACTAGCGGCCTTTTCCCCAGCCAGATTTCACTATGTACCTGTGCCCGCTTTGCCAAACTCCGCTGATGCTTAGTAATAAGCAGTACCAATGTGCCAACCGCCATAGCTTTGATATAGCCCGTGAAGGCTATGTTAACTTATTGCCGGTACAGCAAAAAAACTCTAAAGATCCAGGTGATAACAAAGATATGATGCTGGCACGGCGCGCTTTTTTACAAGCTGGCTGGTATGCCCCGCTGGCACAGGCGGTAAGCCAGGCTCTGGCAGCAGTAACCCCCAAATGTGTGCTGGATTTAGGCTGTGGCGAAGGTTACTACACCACGCAGTTAAAACAGGCTGTACCCGATGCCGCAGTATATGGGGTTGATATCTCAAAAAGTGCGATCAAATTTGCCGCCAAAGCGGCTGGTAGCGATATCAACTTTAGCGTGGCCAGTGCTTACCAGTTGCCGTTTGCAGCAGATTTCTTTGATGCTGTGGTACGTATTTACGCGCCGTCTAAACCTGAAGAGTTAAAGCGGCTGATAACAAGCGGCGGACATTTAATTACCGTAACCCCAGGACCAGAGCATTTGCTGCAGATAAAACAAGCGGTGTATGAACAAGTGCGCTTGCATAGCGATAGCATCGACAACATTGCGGGCTTTACTCATATTAAGCGCCAGCGTTTGCAATATAACCTGACATTTGAGCACCCTGCCGATGTACTGGCACTGGTACAAATGGTGCCGCTGGCGTGGAAATTTAGCGCCGGACAAAAGCAGCAGTTTGCTGCCAGCCTGCCTGTTATCTGTATCGATTTTCTACTGGATGTGTATCAAAAAGCACCAATTTGATGCAAAACGCTGGTCGCACCATCTGAGCGCGTATTGCCCCGTTATGGGGTGATATTACGCTGCTTTTTAACGGTAAATCATTGTTGTAATACGCATCTGTAAATTTTTTCACTTCTGACCGCAAACTTACTTGTTAACAGCTAGCTTACCTGGATGCCTTTCGGCATCAGCGCCCGTGTCAATTTTGTTAACATAAACCATTTTAAATCTGCCTGTCATAGCTCCTTTAACCATTCCCAAAACAGATACGTACTAATTTTGCGCACAATCTTTGCATTATTGCTACCAAAGCGCAAAAAATGTAACGCTTTTATCTTTTAACACTTTGATAATAATCACTTTTAAATAAAAAATAACTAAGGTGGGAACAAAGATGAACTATAAGAAAAACTCTGTAGCACAAGGCATTAAAGTTGCGCTTTTTGGTTCAGTAGCAATGGCAATGCTGGTTCAGCCGCAAGCGTGGGCACAAGACGTGGCTGAACAAGAGGCTGAAGCAGTAGAGAAAATTGCGGTGGTAGGCTCAAGATCTGCGCCTCGTTCAGTGGGAGAGTCACCGGTACCGATAGACATTATCGGTGGTGAGGAATTTACCAACCAGGGTAACTCCGACATGCTTAATTTACTGAGCACTATGGTGCCCAGTTTTAATATTAATGCTCAGCCAATAAGTGATGCTGCCACGCTGATCCGCCCGGCAAACCTGCGCGGTTTAGGCCCGGATCAAACACTGGTGTTGGTAAACGGTAAACGCCGGCACCGGGCTGCCGTTATTGCCTTTTTAGGTGGCGGTATTTCTGATGGTGCCCAGGGGCCGGATATTTCGGTGATTCCGGCCATTGCTATTCGCCAGGTAGAAGTACTGCGCGACGGTGCAGCGGCGCAATATGGCTCTGACGCCATTGCCGGCGTATTAAACTTTCAACTGAAAAATGCCAGTGAAGGCGGCATGCTGGAAGCCAAATGGGGCGAATATTATGATGGCGGTGCCAGCGACCAGTTTGCCGGTAATATTGGCCTGCCCTTTACTGACAAAGGTTCGGCTAACTTTAGTTTTGAATACCGTACCGCAGATGCTACCAGCCGCAGTGTGCAACGCGATGACGCTGCCGGGTTAATTGCGGCAGGCAATACGGCAGTGGCCGATCCGGCGCAAATTTGGGGCTCGCCGCAAATTAAAGACGACTTAAAGCTGTTTGCCAATATTGAACTGGAGTTAAGCAACGACAAAGAAGCCTATGCTTTTGGTAATTATGCCAAGCGCGAAGTAGAAGGCGGCTTTTACTATCGTAACCCAGCCAGCCGCAGTGGCGTGTACTACGACGGCGAAAACAGAGATAGGATCATGGTTGGCGATTTAACCCCTGATGATGGCATAAGTTGCCCGGTATTGATGCTGGGGGATGACGATATTCCTAATGCGGCCGATCTGGCAGCAATAACCGCTGATCCAAACTGCTGGGCCTTTACCGAAATGCTGCCCGGTGGTTTTACCCCGCGTTTTGGCGGTACAGTTTACGACGCCTCTATTGCCGGCGGCGTAAAGGGCGAGTGGATCAACGATATTATGTTTGATATGAGTGCCACTTATGGCCGCAGCCAAGCAGATTTCAGTATCAAAAACACCATTAACCCGTCGATGGGGCCGGACACCCCGACAGAATTTGACCCCGGCACTTATGTACAAACCGAAATTGGCCTAAACCTGGATATGTTCCGCGAGTTTGATGTTGGCCTGGCGGAGTTTTTAGTGTTAGCCGGTGGTGTGGAATGGCGCGAAGATATTTTTGAAGTAAAAGCCGGTGATGTCGCTTCTTATACCGTTGGTCCGCTGGCCAGCCAGGGCTTTGGTATTGGTTCTAACGGTTTTCCGGGTTTTAAACCAGAGGCCGCCGGGGTATTTACCCGCCGTAATCTGTCGTTTTATACCGATGCCTCGGCCTGGGTAACCGATGATTTAATGCTAAATGGCGCACTGCGTTATGAAGACTTTACCGACTTTGGCGATACCACTAACTGGAAAGTGTCTGCATTGTATAACCTGACTGACAGCATTTCGCTGCGTGCAGCTGCAGGCACCGGCTTTCGTGCCCCCACCATCGGCCAAAGTAAAGTTATTAACGTAACCACCGCCTTTGGCCCGAACGGGCTGGAAGATCAGGCCACTTTACCTCCGGATAACCCGATATCTATCCAAAAAGGCGGTAAACCGTTAAAACCGGAAGAATCAGAAAACTTCTCTTTTGGTACGGTAATGAATTTCGGCACTACGCATGTATCACTGGATTACTACAACATCAAGGTAACTGACCGTTTAAGCCAGACCTCGCCGCTAACGTTAGACGAAGACGATATTGCCGCGCTACTGGCAATGGGCGTAACAGACGCCACCAGTTACTCCAGTATTTTATTTTTTACCAACGACTTTGATACCCGTACACAAGGGGTGGATTTGGTGGTAAGCCAGGATCTGGATTTAGGCCGTGGCCGCAGCAAACTGAACCTGGTGTTTAACTGGAATGACACTGAAGTGACCCTTGATCCGTTAACCACCAACGTAAATGACACCAAGGTACGGCAACTGGAAGATAACCTGCCAAACACCCGTGGCAGCTTGTCATTTACTCACGAGGAAAACAGCTGGCGTGCGCTGGCGCGGCTGAATTACTTTGGTGCTTTCTGGGAAGCGCATTTGGATGATGGCTCGCTGAGCATTGACGAGGGTTCGGCCGTTACCGTTGATCTGGAGTTAGGCTATAAGGTTTTACCGTCGCTGGAATTGGTACTGGGTGCGCAAAACGCCTTTAACAAATACCCGGACGAAAACCCTTACGGTGGTGAAGCAGGTGCTAAATACCCTACTACCACACCGTACGGTTTTAACGGCGGTATGTACTACGTGCGGGCGGTGTATACGTTCTGATGTCGTAGCCATTGCCGTGCCTGATTATTAAGCAGGCACGGCGGCAAAGTACTATTGCTGCACTAGGTTTGCACTAGCCAACGCTTTTACTTACTTAGTGCAGCTTGCCTGCGGGATAAACTAACGATGAGCAACTACTTTAATGCACCACTTACACGGCGCCAGTGTCTGGGTTTACTGGCTAAAGCAGGCAGCAGCTCGGCGGTGCTGGGTGCGGCAGGCATCTTCGGCCTGACTAATGCGCCTGTAAGCGCAAGCCCGGTAATGTTAAAACCGCTACAGGGTAAAAACCGTAAAGTGCTGATCCTTGGCGCCGGGATTAGTGGGCTTACGGCAGCCTACGAGCTGGAACGGGCCGGCTACAGCTGTAAAATTCTGGAAGCATCGCACCGCATTGGCGGCAGAGTTCTGACACTTCGCCATGGCGATTTTATCGACGAGTTAGGCAGCCCACAAATTTGCCCGTTTGACGATGCACCAAACCTGTATTTTAACGCCGGTGCCGCGCGTATTCCGGCGCACCATACCGGCATTTTGCACTACTGCCGCACGCTTGGCATAGAGCTGCAGTTATTCAGTAATCATAATAAAAACTGCTATACCCAGGACGACGCAGCCTTTAACGGCCAGCCGGTACGAATACGCGAATATGAAGCTGATATGCGCGGCTTTATCGGTGAGTTACTGGCCAAATCGGCCACTGCAGGCGCTACACTGGACCAGCCATTTGACGAACAAGACTTAGATAAATTTATTCAGTTTGCCCAGGCTTATGGTGATCTGGACTCAAATTTCACTTATCGCGGCACCGACCGCGCCGGTTATGCTGCCGGTGGTGTTACCAGCCCAGCCATACTAAAACAACCAAGGCCATTACCCGATCTGCTGCGTAGTGACTTTTGCACCGGTGCCATGCATTTTGCTGAAATTGCCGATCAGGCGCCTGCATTAATGACACCAAGCGGTGGCATGGACAGCATCGTAAAAGCGTTTTTACGCCAGCTAACAACGCCCATTCAACTGCATTGCCAGGTCAGTAATATTCAGCTGCAACCCCATGGAGTTGCCGTAACCTACCTGAAACAGGGCGAAAGCTATACCGAACAAGCCGATTACTGCCTAAACTGCATACCAGCCCAACTGGTAAGCGGCATAGAGAATAACTTACCTGCAGATTATGTTGCCATAATGCGTCAGCTGGGCCGCGGCAAGCTGACCAAAATTGGTCTGCAAGCCAAACAGCGTTTCTGGGAGCAGGAAGACATTTACAGCGGCATTAGTTGGACTAAACAAGACATTACCCAAATATGGTATCCACACCATGATGCTTTTAAAGCCAAAGGTATTTTGCTGGGTGCTTACAGCTGGGAGCCGCAGATTTCTGACCGCTTTGCCGCTATGACACATCAGCAACGCCTCGCCACTGCTATTGCACAGGGCACCAAGGTGCATGCTAATTATGCCCAACATATTGAAAACGGTGTCAGTGTTTGCTGGCAGCGGATGAACCATATGCTTGGCTGTGGCGCGGTATGGACAGAAGAGTTACAAAAAACCGGCTTTAAACTGCTGCAGGCGCCGGCCGGTAACCATTATCTGATTGGCGACCAGTTAAGTTTACACCCGGGCTGGCAGGAAGGCGCAGTGCGCTCGGCCTGGCATGCCCTGGCAGATATTGAACGGCGGGAAGCGCTGCGCAGTACAGGAGCCGGGGCATGAATAAAATCTGGCTATTTTTTATGCTGCTCAGCAGCGCTGCCCTGGCAGATTCTAAACAACCCGATGCACAATATTGCCTGGTTTGCCATGGCTCGGCGGCGCAAGGTAACGCTGCGATTAAAGCCCCTAACCTGAGTATTTTGCCCGACTGGTATCTGCGCCAGCAATTCGTTGCCTTTCGTAACAACTGGCGTGGTGGCGCCGCAGACGATGCACACGGCAAAGAAATGCAGGCTGTTGCAAATACCATGAACAACGCAGAAATAGAACAGGCCATTGCTTTTATCCGCCGCCAGGCACCGGTTGAATTATCAGCCGACCTCAGTGGCCAGGCCGACTTACAGCAAGGGCAAAAATTATATCAGCAGTGTCAGGCGTGCCATGGCGCTAACGGTGAGGGCAATGCTCAGCTGCATGCGCCGCCGCTGGCAGGCCAGCATAACTGGTATCTGGTACAACAATTAAGCGCGTTTAAAAACGGCTGGCGCGGCAGCCAGAGTAATGACAGCTATGGCCAAATGATGCGCCAGTTTGCCCAGAGTTTACCCAATGATCAGGCCATAGCTGATGTGGTGGCCTATATTGACAGCTTACCCCTACCCAACCGTTAGTAAGGACAACGCCATGAAACTGAGTTTTTGTTTTGCCGCTGCATTATTTGCCTTTAGCCAAAGTAGCACTGCAGCCGAGATTAAACGCTATCCACTGCCCAATAACAGCAGCTTTCCTATTGCTGCGGCGGTAGAAGTGCCAGCAGGTAAAGCCGTAATATATGAAAGTGGTAAAGTACCGGCACCACTGAACCCTAAAGCGGAAAAAAACAGCGCCGCTTACTGGGGCAATACCGAGCAGCAAACGCTCAGCGTACTAAGCCAAATTGAGACCAGCCTGAAAAGCAAAGGCCTTGGTATGGGCGATGTAGTAAAAATGACAGTATTTCTGGTAGGCGATCCGGCACTGGATGGCAAAATGGATTTTAGCGGTTTTATGCAGGGCTACACGCAGTTTTTTGGTACTGAACAACAACCTAACCTGCCTGCGCGATCTGCGTTGCAAATTGCCGGTTTAGTGGTTGAAGGTATGCTGGTAGAAATTGAAGTGATTGCAGTACGGCCTTAACAAACTGTAGCCAGATCGCAGTATGGTGATCTGGCTGTGTCAAAGTTTATCTGTTTGGCTATTCAGTAGCTTGCTCAGCGTCCCGCTCATGCTGATGAATAGCCGTTAGCATACCAGACCAGAAATAAGTGCCCATTTCATTCATTACATTAGATTCGGCATTAATCAGCATTACCAGACCTAGTTGATGTTCACGCGAATAGGCAATTTCTGCACGATACCCCTTTACCCAACCACCGTGGTAAATAAGCTCGTCCTGGCCAAACTGGTACACCCGCCAGCCCAGCGCATAATGGGCATCTGTCAGGTAACGACGCCACTCTTTGCGTCTTAAATCACGCCGTGTTTTAACCCTTTTAGCGGTAATTTTTTCCAGTAAGCTGTCTGGCAATACTGCCGGGTTATGCCCAAGCTGCGCAATTAGCCAGTAGCCTAAGTCTACCGCACTGGCATTAACACCGGCTGCCGGGCCAAAACGGTAATAACTCTCTGCTACCTTGGTGCTATGCCAGCTACCACGAGCACGCACATGCGGCATAGCGCGGTTTTCTGTGCTGAAAAAGCCATCCAACCCCACCGAGGCCGTTGGCAGTTGTAGCGGCGTAAAAATATGTTCCTGCATCAGCTCGGCATAGGTTTTACCGGTGGTTTGCTGCATGATAGGTTCAATTAAGCTAAACAATACATTCTGATAGCCATAGCACTGGCCGGGGGCACACAAGGGATCAATTTTATTGAACTGCGGCAGGATACGCTCAGGCAGTAAATCTGCTTCTATCAGGTTGTCATAGGCATTGGCCATAACACCGGTGCTTTGTGACAATAAATGTTCTACTTTTAGCTGTTGATTGTAACGCTTACTTTTAAAACTAAACTCCGGTAAATAATGGGTCACGTTATCGTCCCAGTTAAAATGCCCCTGCGCTGCCACTATACTGGCCAGGCCGGCGGCAAAAGTTTTTGATACCGAAGCAATACGAAATACGGTGTATGGATCTACCGGATCTTTAGTACCCAACTGGCGAACGCCAAAGCCGGCGGTAGCAATAATTTTATTGCCGCGCACTATGGCGTAAGCGCCACCCGGAATTTTTTGTTCAGTCAGGTTAGCGGCAAAATACTCGTCAAAATCGGCTACCAGAGGTGCAAGTTCAACCTCAGCCATCACAGAGCTGCTAAACAAACAGGCTATTGCCAGAAAATACTGCCGCACTATTACCCCTCTTCTGCTTACCATTATGCCCGCCTGTTAAATACCGGCGGGCATTGTAGGAGCTTTATTCTGCCTTGCCAAGCCTGCAACGGTAGATCATTGTCAGTAATAACAACCAAATAATACCGAAACTACCACCACCTGAACCGCTATCGCTGCCGCCACCTGAACTTGCCGGGTTCACCGTAATAACGACTTCAGCACTGCTGCTAACGGTGCCGTCATTGGCAGTAAAGCGAAAAAGTAAATGCGTTTGTGCACTTACCGCTGGTGCAGTAAAGCTGGTGTTTAAAGCAGTAGTGCTACTAAGCTTTACCTGGGGGCCGCCGGTTTGCTGCCACTGATAGGTAAGACTGTCGGCATCACTGTCTGTAGCCGTAGCCAGCAATTGCACTGTAGCGCCGCTGCTTACCTGCTGCGCTGAGCCTGCAGATACCACAGGGGCGGTATTGTCATTGCCACAATCGGCATTCACTACCACTGTTTCTATTTGCTGCAACCAGTTTGTAAATTGCTGATCTGTTGGCGGGCACAGATCGGTATCATCAAACCGGAAGTTCTGCATCAGAGTTAGTGCTGTAAAGCTTTGTGGCAAGGTGCCGCTAAGGGTATTATCGCTTAACCACAACGCCCTTAGCTGGCTAAGTTGCCCCAGTGCAGAGGGTACACCACCACTTAATAAATTGCTTTCCAGATATAATCCCTGCAGCGCTGTTAAATTACCCAAAGCCGCCGGGATACTGCCACTAAAACGGTTTGCAGATATATCCAGTAGCTGTAGTACCGGCAAATTACCAAGCTGGGCTGGTATAGTGCCTTCAATAGCATTACTCCATAGCTGCAACCGCTCCAGCTTAGTAAGCTGAGCCAGTGCCAATGGCAGATTACCCTGCAGGCTATTGGAATTCAGATCCAGTTCCTGTAGTTCTGGTAATCCGCCGATGCTGGCCGGTAAAGTGCCAGTCAGGCCATTAGAGGCAAGCTCTACAGATATTACACGCCCGGCACCGCAACTAACGCCATACCAGGTACATGGGGTGTTATTTTGCAGCCAATTTGTCCGGTTTAACCAGTTTTGTCCTGCGGTGTCGTAATATAAATCAGTCAGCGCTGTGCACTCAGCTAACGGAATTTCGCTGACATTATTTACACTGCAGTAGTCGTTATTACGCAGCCGCACCTCAACAGTGCCATCAGGAAATACCAGGCTGGTATCATTACCGGCAAAAGTCCAGCTTGTGCTGTATACGCCGTCGCCACTATTAACATCTGGTGCTATGCCATTGTCAGCCATCACTAATGTATTACCGCCCTGAGTAATATTCACCGGCACACCATTACCATCGCAATTAATGCTCAGCACTTTTAAATCAATAGCGGTATTTGCCGCAAGATATACAACATCGGTTACCGGCAACATACGCCGCTGACGCTGAGCATTAACACAACTCAGTACGCCATTCTGGCCGTTGCCGCTGGCCAGCAATAAATTACCGTTAATAGTTTGCTCTGCCAGCAGCGGATCGGTGGCCGCCTGGCCGGACACGAGTATACGGCCACGTAATTGCTGCATTGTTAGTGCGGGCTCAGCGGCTTTAGCCAATGCCGCTACAGCAGTTACCATAGGTGCGGCCATAGAGGTGCCTGATGCCCTGGCGTAGCCGTTATCCAGATCGGTCGAAATAATGTCTACGCCGGGCGCAGATAAACTTACCCAGTCACGACCGTAGTTAGCAAAGTCGGCTTTATTGCCTTGTTCGTCATGTGCGGTAACGCTGATAATATTGGGTAAATCAAAGGCTGCCGGATAAAACTTCGCCTGGCTGTTTTCGTTACCGGCACTGGCAACAAATAAAATACCAGCATCATTGTGTGCTGCAATGGCGTTGTATAACGCCTGAGAATTAATAGCCGCGCCCCAGGAATTGTTGCTGGCAACGATATTAACGTTATGGTTCAGCTTTAAATCCAGTACATAGTCCAGACACTCTATGGCGTCACTGATAAAACCATCGCCGTTTACATCCATAAAGCGACACGGCAGAATTTTTACGTTCCAGTTAATCCCCGCCACACCGACATTATTATTGGTACTGGCAGAAATAATACCCGCAATAACAGTACCATGGCCGTCTTCATCCATCGGATCAACGTTGCCATCTGCCGGATTTATGCCACGAATATCGTCGATATAGCCGTTGCTGTCGTTATCTATACCATCACCGGCAGTCTCAGCCAGGTTTTGCCAGATATTAGCGGTTAAATCAGTATGTAAGTAATCCACCCCGGTATCGATAACCGCAACCACCAGATCATCGTCACCGGTAGTTTGATCCCAGGCTGCTATGGCATTAATGCCTTTACCTGCACCAAGATGCCACTGCTGAGCAAACCGTGGATCATTGGGAATAGCCGTTTTACGTACTTTATGATCCAGTTCTGCTGCTTTAACGCCGGGCATATTTTGGTATTCAGCGATGGCTTTATCGATGTCAGCACCGCTGGCTAATGTGGCTACCGCCAATTGTGGCAAATACTGATAACGGCGCAATGGCTGCAATTTACTTTTCGCCACACCCTGAACCGACAACAATTGCGGCTCAAAGCTACTGGCGCTCACCTCGGGCTGCAATGTCAGAATAATTCTTA
The DNA here is from genome assembly GCF_022436675.1 of Rheinheimera hassiensis. GTDB lineage: Bacteria > Pseudomonadota > Gammaproteobacteria > Enterobacterales > Alteromonadaceae > Alishewanella > Alishewanella hassiensis. Next base: position 443,058 of record NZ_JAKUJZ010000003.1, read on the forward strand.
CCGGCTGCGGCGCAGCTTCGGCCCAGGCACACAACAAGCCCCAACCGGCTATAGCCAACAAACTATTTCTGAACATATCCCACTCCTTGCTGTAACAGAACTTTCTTCAGCTAATACTACGGGATCTTTGTATAAAAAGTGCAACTCTTTTTTTGATGACCGTAGCCTTAGCTGCCAGAACAATACAAGCCACGGCTAACCGGTTTAATCGCAACCAACTGCCCGGCACTATTGCTGACAAACTCAACCCACTGCTGCTGAGCAAAATCGCTGAGTTTATGCTGTTGCAGGTTTAACTGGCCCAGTAATTGCCGATCTATGCTCAGCAGCAGATCATCACATACTGTGATCTGCCACTGCTCTTCTTGTTGACGTAATAAGCCGGTATGGTAATGAAAAGCCGTGCTACGTTGTTGGGTTGCGGTGTATTGCTGATAAACAGCTGATGGATCAGCCTGCTGCGGCGGTGCCGTCTGCTCAGTTTGCGGTGATAACCTGTGTTGCTGTACCTCTTTATAATGCTGGTCCTGTGTTACCACTATCTGGTAATACAACGGTACCTTTTTATCTAGCGGTTGCAATAAGTATCCCATCAACAGCAACAAGGCACAGCTCATCGCCAACTGAGTATTGCGCCACAACCCCATACCACTGCTGCGTTTTACTGGCCTGGCGCGGCGAACTATTTCACGGCTAACCCGCTGCGGCAGCACATGACAGGCTTTATCATGCTGGTACTGCTGCTGCAGCTTTTGTTCAAATTGTTCAGGCGTTGTCATCTGAGTCTCCGGCCAGTTGCTGTAAAAACTGTCTGGCATAACGTAAGCGGCTTTTTATGGTTTCAGCCGGCTGTTGGGTAATATCGCTGATTTGTTGTAATGAAAAGCCTTCCAGTTGCAACATTACCGCTTCACGCTGAAAAAATGGCAGCAATTGCAATTGTTCGCTGAACAATAATTGCCGCCTGTTGGCATCTAACTGCTGTACCAGGCAGGTACTGGCGACAAACTCGGTTTCAAGCATATCTGCCTGCCAGCGCTGACGGCGGCGTAATTCGTCAATCAGGCAATTACGCCCCACACTGAACAACCAGGTTTTAAAGCTGCTGTTGCCACGAAAGCTGTAAGGTTGCTCAATAAGTTTAAGCCAACATTGCTGGCTGATATCTTCTGCCAGTGCTTTGTCTGATTGCTGCGCCAAAAAGTGGTATAACTCATTGCCATGCAGCGCAATCAGTTTTTCCAGATATGCTGAGCTACCCGTGTCACGGTACAACGCAAATAGCTGCTCTGCGCTGTTATCACTACCAAACCAGCCACTAATAAAGAAGGATAATGCCATTGAACTACTCCTTGTGCTTACCCTGTAATTTCAGCCTAGTCGCTCTGTAAACTGAAATCGAGCTGAACCTGCATATTCTGTTGCTTTACCGCTTTACCATCGACCAGTTGCGGCTGATATTTCCAGCGGCGCAGCGCTCTTACTGCTTCGCGGTTAAACAAGTTTGCCGGCTCTGCTGCAAGCACAGCCACGTCAGTAACCGCACCGGTTTCATCTATAGTAAAACTTAATCGAACCCAGCCTGAGATACCGTCACGCGCAGCTTCTATCGGATAACGCGGCTCAACCCTGACCAGCGGCGCTGCAGAACGCTCGCCACTTTGCCTCATGGTACCCGGGCCACTGCTACGGGGAATGTTTATTCTGTCTATCGGGCCAAAGCCAGGATCAAGATTGGTTGATTTATCAATCGTCGGTTCTGTTTTCGGTAGATCGCGTGGCTTAAGCTCTGGCATCGGCGGCAATACTTTCTTTTCTATCACATCAGACTCTGACGGTGGGCTAAATAGCTCAACCGGCAAGTACATTGGTGATGCCTGCGGCTTTATGCCATCCGTTTTGATCAATTGCTGCATAGCAGCAAATAACAAAAAGGTGATGGTTAATGCCGACACTCCGGCAGAGGCCATTTTTACAGTTTGGTAAGGGGGCAAAGTTTGCATATCAGCTCCTTATTAACCTTGTTAGCAATTAGACGTTTGAGCCAATAAAACGGGGTTAAATTTTTTGCCTTAGCTTGCGAGCAAATAACGGCGCCGCGTGCATACATTAAGCGCTGATCTGATTTTGGTTAATAACGAGTAGACTTTAGTCTTAGTACTACAACAGGTGATTGACAGTACAGCAGAATTTCCGAACACTCAGAAAATAACCTATAGTTTTATTTTTGTTGTGCCATGGGATGCTTATGCAACATAAAAGTACCAAACCTGCTTTGCTGGTGTTTGCTGTTCTGTTGGTGCAGGCAATCAGTTTTGCCGCAACCTCTTCTGCCATATTGGCGCTAACACTGGCAGGCATAATGTTACTGCTGTTTTTCTACTGGCCGGCAGCAGTGAAGCCAGCTAATCATGGCAATAACGAAGCGCTGGCAAAAACCGCAGATAATATTACCGAGGCCACGTCAAAAATGGCGATTGGCGCCGCTGAAGTGTCATTTTATATTGATAGCCTGATTAAAGATATTCAGCACAGCGGTGATGACAGCAGCAAAATTGCTGACGTGAGTAACCGCCTGGCCAGCACCGGTAATGAACTGACCCGCTCATTGCAAAGTATCGGCAGTACACTGCAACAAACCGCTACCGCATCACAGCAGGCAGATACTCTGCTGGAGTCTGGCGTCAATAATATTAAAGCGCTGGTAAAAGCCGTGAGTGATGCAGCGTTACAACTGGCAAAGCTGCGCAGCAGCAGTGACAACATTCAGCGTATTACTGAAGTAATTAATACTGTAGCCGAGCAAACCAACTTACTGGCGTTAAACGCAGCCATTGAAGCCGCCCGTGCCGGCGAACAAGGCCGTGGTTTTGCCGTTGTAGCAGATGAAGTAAGAACCCTTGCCGGCAAAACGGCTACCGCCACTAAAGATATTGCGGCTATGCTCAGTGATATCCGTGATCAGAGCCAGCATACCGCCAGCCAGATGAGCCAACTGCAACAAGCCGGCGAGCAGGTGCAACAGGAATTACTGCAGGTTGCTGCGGGGTTTAACGACATTAACCAGCAGATAGGCGGTTCATCAAAAACACTGGGGCAAATTGAGCAAGTGAGCACCGATCTGGAACATACCAGTGAACAGCTGGCCCATTCCATCGCCAATATCAGCACTGCATTAAAAACGATTGGCCAGAAAGGCGATTCTGTTGCGCAGCAGGCCGTAGAGTTGTCAGTAGAAACCGAAAGTGTTTACCGCGAACTTAGCACCTTAAGCGAACACAGTTTTTTCAGCCCTATTCTAACTGAGGCCAGACAAGCTGCTGATGCGATTGGCCAGTTGTTCAGCCAGGCGGTTGCCGATGGCCGCCTTAGCATGGATGCGCTATTTGCCGAAAAATACCAGCCGATAGCAGGTAGCAACCCGCCAAAGTTTCATACCGGCTACGACAGTTTTACTGATCAGTTTTTGCCGGCGATACAAGAGCCGGTATTAAGCCGGCATAGCAACGTACTTTATGCTGGCGCAGTAGACCGTAAAGGATATTTTCCCACCCATAATAAGAAATTCAGCCAGCCGTTAACTGGCAACTACGACAAAGACTTACTGCAAAACCGCACCAAACGGATTTTTAGCGACCGCACCGGCAGCCGCTGCGGCAGCCATACCGAAACCATGCTATTACAAACCTACAAACGTGACACCGGCGAGATCCTGCATGATTTGTCAGTACCTATCATGGTGAACGGCAGACACTGGGGCGGCTTTCGTATCGGCTTTAAACGCTAAACCGGGCTTGGGCCCGGTTTAGCTAGTGCTGTTTTTCGTTAATTACTCCAGATCGTCGAGTAAGTCATCAAATACACTTTCATCCACTTCAGGCTCTTGCTGTTTTGGCGGATTACCGTCGTATATTTTATACAGCTGGCGCTGGTAGTAGGATTCTTTAATAAAGGCGTAAGGGTCGAGCGACTCTTCCAGCAAATTCTCCATCGACATCAGCTGTTCACGGCTATCTAATGCATTTATTGCCGCTCTGGTAAGAGTAAGTGGTGTATTTAGCAATACCAGAGGAAAATACAGCGTATCAACCAAACCACCAGCCGTATCTCTTACTGTAGTAGGGCCAAGTGCTGGCACCATCAAATAAGGGCCATCGCCTACACCCCACACCGCCAGTGTCTGGCTAAAATCTTCATCCTGTTCTACCAGACCTATTCTGGTGGCCACATCAAACAGGCCAAACAAGCCAAGTGTGCTGTTTACCAGAAAACGACCTGCGCTAATGGCGGCCCGGTCTGGTTTTGCCTGCAGCGTGCCGTTTAAAAAACTGGCAGGTTCACTCAGATTATTGGCGACATTAACCAAACCTTTGCGTGCTGGTTTGGGCACCACTGTCATATAACCCACAGTGGCCGGGCGCAGCAAATATTTATCCAGAATGTCGTAGTTAAAATCCCACAGTGGCCGGTTGATCGTTTCCAGCGGGTCCCGGCTGTCATAATAATTAGCCTGCTGCTGTGCAGCCTGGCTGTTATCAGGCTTACTGGCACAGCCACTCATCAGCAGCATTAAAGGTAACAACGCGACAACACACGAAGATTTACGCATATTAAGGTTCCAGTGTTAACGAAACAGAAAGCAAAGCGTCATCAGCAAACGATAAAACGTCTGAAGCCGTTTGAATATCTCCCGGGCGCTGCTCAACAGTGCCTGACAACGACATACGGGCAATAACCTGTACCTTTTCAGCATTGGCCAGGCTCCAGCCCTGCTGCATAGCCATTTGCTCTGTCAGCATCAGTTGCTGCTCGCCGGAAGGCAACGGAATGCGCTGCACGGCCAACGGGAGCGCTGCTCCCTCGACCGCTTTGGCAAACAAAAACAGGCTGGCGTTTGGGTTAGCTTGCGCCAACGCCGGATCAACATACAAGGTTACGCTAATCTGGCGACCTTCTGGCATTACATCAATATTCAGCTCTGTTAAGCGTTGCTGCACTGCAGCATAACGCGGATCGTCTGTTGGCAGCTGCCGCAACAAAATCTGCCAGGCACTGGCAGCTTCGGTTAAATCACCTTTTTCATAAGCAATTAGTGCCATCAGCGATAACGCATCGGTATTTTCAGCATCACGACTTAATACCCTGGCTACCGCTCGCCCGGCTCTGGCCAGGCTATCGTCATCGCCGAATAAAATCAGTGCCTGAGCATAGCTCAGCAGTAACGGTACACGTTCAGGCGTTAATTGCAGAGCTTTCTCAAAGGCTGCTACCGCCTGCTCCAACACGCCCTGTGACATACGAATACGGCCCAGCAACATCCAGGCTACCGCGTCATCGCCTTCATTGGCTAAGCGGGTACGCAGCGCAAGGGCAAACAGTTCTACTTCCTGATCTGACAACGGCTCGCCCTGGTTTAGCAATGCCCGCTCGCCATACTGGGATAAATTCTGCTGAGCATGCTGCCACTGCTGCAACTGGCGATAGTGGCCACTACTGGCATACACGGCTGCAACGATTAGCAAAGTGAAGCTGAATAACACCAATGGCAAACGCCAGCTTGTTTTTATGTTGTCTGTTTGCTGCAGCTGTTGCTGTTGCAATAAAAACTGGCTTTTCAGCTCTTGAGCTGCGCTGTCAAAATCCTGTTCGGCCAGCTCACCGGCATCACGTGCCAGCGCCAGCAATTGCAAGCGCTCTTCAAATAGCTGCGCCGGAGTTTGCAGAGGTAACTCTTTGCTGCGCCTGGGCCAGAACAAAACAGTGGCACTTAACAACGACATCAGTACAGCAGCAGATAACAACGGCCACATCATGGCTTTTTACTCCGGTAACGTTTAATCAGCTGATCCAGCTCAGTATTCAACTCGCCTTGGGTATCAACGTTTTGTTGTGATTGCTTACTACGCCGGTAAATAGCGGTACCGAGCAATAACGTCAGCATCAGCACTGGTGATAACCATAACCAAAGCGTGTAACGGTTCAACGGCGGTTGATAATGCACAAAGTCGCCGTAGCGGTTGATCATATAATCTAATACCTGCTGCCGCTCCTGGCCCTGACGCACCAGCTCATAGGTTTTTTGCCGCATATCCACTGCCACTATGGCGTTGGAATCGGCAATATTCTGATTCTGGCACTGCGGGCAGCGCAACTCTGCCGTTAAGCTGCGGTATAAATCGCGCTGGCTGTCGTTGTCAAACTGCAGCAACTCCTGCGCATTAAGCACTGTGCTTAGTAACAATAGCAGTATGCCAATAGCGTATTTCATGGCTGGCTCCATTGCTGATACAAAGGTGCCAGTTTGGCACGCCATATCTGCGGGTTAATATCACCAATATGATGCGCCCGCACTATGCCATTACTGTCGATAAGAAAGGTTTCCGGCGCGCCGCTAACACCTAAATCCAGCGACAAGCGCCGTTCCAGATCGAGGATATTAAACTGATAAGGATCGCCGTTTTGCTGCAGTTTCTGTGCTACATCCTGCTGCAATACTTTAAGATTAAACGGTGCATCAAAGGCCGGATCGCGCGGCAGCTCATAATACAAACCGACAATTTTAATGCCCTGTTTGCGCAGTTCGGTCAAATAACCCAGTTCAGCATTACAGGTTGGGCACCAGGTACCCCAGACATTAAGTAAAAAGGTTTCACCGTGTAGTTGCTGCGGCGTCCAGATCTGTTGTGGCTGCATTAAATCGGCCAGGGCAAATTCAGGTAAGGCTTTATTCAGACTGGCTGATTCACGCTCACGCGGGTCGGAAAATAAGCCACTGAGCAAAAACACGGTCAGCGCCAGAAACAACACCAACGGAACATAAAAAAACAGCTTACGCATTAGCTACCTCTTGCTTTGTTGCCGGTGGCATTTTACGCCGGTAGCGTTTATCTGCCAGCGCCAGTAAAGCGCCTAAAGACATCAATAAACCGCCCAGCCAAATCCAGCGCACAAAAGGTTTAACCTGAATACGCAATGCCCAGGCATTACCGGGCAATTCTTCCCCCAAAGACACATATAAATCACGGCTTAAGCGGGCGTGTACCGCCGCTTCCGTCATAATAGTGCGCTGAATACGGTAGAAACGTTTCTCTGCGTGCAAGTGCGTAACATAACGGCCATCTTTACGCACATCCAGCTCTGCAGCCTGGCCGCCATAATTTGCTCCGTCCAGATCATATACATCCACCAGCGTAAACTGATAACCGGCCAGTGTGGCAGTATCGCCTTCCTGCATCCGTACATCGCGCTCTTCGGTGTACGTTTTGGTCATAGCAACACCTATCACCAGCACAGCAAAACCAATATGTGCCAGTGTCATACCATAATGGCTGGCATTAAGCTTGGTCAGCCCCTGCGTTACAGAACCAAACTGGCGCATACGCAGCATCACCTCTGCCAGTGCCGATACGCCAACCCAGGCGCCCAATAGCATACCCAGTAACGCCAGGTTAGCTTGCACACTTTGCATACTGGCCAATACGCCAAGCGCCAGGATCAAGGCGGCTACGAATACCAGACCAAGCGGCTTAACCAATGGCGTAAATTGCTGCTGCTTCCAGCGTACCCAGGGCCCCAAGCCCAGCATCAATGCAAACGGAATTGTCAGGTAATAAAACATCTGATTAAAAAACGGCTCACCGATAGAGATAGAGCCCAGACCAAGCTCTTTATGAAATAACGGAAATAAAGTACCCAGAAACACAATTAAGCAGGCTGTCAGCAGAAATATATTATTACCCCACAGCATCATTTCGCGTGAAAACAGCTGATAGCGTGCCTGCGAGCGTACAGAATTCATCCGCATGCCGTATAACAGCAGCGAACCGCCCACCATCAGCAGCAAGAATACCAGAAGGTACATACCGCGGCCCGGATCAGTAGCAAATGAGTGCACTGATACCAGCACACCGGAGCGCACCAAAAAGGCCCCTACCAGGCTAAGCGCAAAAGCAGCCAGTGCCAGCAGCACTGTCCAGCTTTTAAAGGTGCCACGTTTTTCTGTTACTGCCAGGCTATGAATTAATGCTGTACCGGCCAGCCAGGGCATAAAAGAGGCGTTTTCTACCGGGTCCCAGAACCACCAGCCGCCCCAGCCAAGCTCGTTATACGCCCACCAGCTACCCAGCATGATGCCCAGCGTAAGAAACAACCAGGCTGCCAACGCCCAGGGCCGTACCCAACGAGCCCAAACGCTATCAAAACGGCCGCCCATCAGTGCCGCTATGGCAAAGGCAAAAGCCACAGCAAAACCGACATAGCCCATATACAACGTAGGCGGGTGCATGATCATGCCAAAATCCTGCAACAGCGGGTTAAGATCGCGCCCCTCTACCGGGAAAAATGGCAGGCTGCGCTCAAATGGATTCGACATAAATAACGAGAAGGCAATAAAACCGACGCAGATCACACCCAAAATACCCAGAATGCGACCCAGCAGCAGTAAAGGTAAGGCTTTGGAGAACTGTGCAACTAAGGCTGTCCAGCCTGCCAGCATTAACACCCATAACAGCATAGAGCCTTCATGCGAGCCAAAGCTGGCCGTGATCTGATAATACCAGGGTAAGGTGCTACTGGAGTTTTGCGCCACGTTAACAACGGTAAAATCGTTGGTACGAAAGGCATAAATCAGTGCCAGCATTGCCAGCAAACAAAATAAAAACTGGCCTAATGCCAACGGTTTGGCTAGCAGTAGCATGCGTTGGTTAGCTACAAAACTGCCATACAACGGGATAATTGCCAGTAACAGCGATAAAGCAAAGGCAAATGTCAGCGCCAGCTGACCGGCTTCAACGATCATTCATAACTCCCGCTGACAGGCTGCTGTGACGGCGGTACATGCTTAATACCTTTTAATGCGTCGGCAACTTCCGGCGGCATATATTCCTCATCGTGCTTGGCCAGTACTTCTGACGCCTTAATGGTTGTCGCATCCTGCAACACCCCTTGTGCCACTATACCCTGCCCTTCACGAAATAAATCCGGCAGTATGCCTTCGTATATCACGGTAACCAGCGGGCCGGTATCGACCAGATCAAAACTGACTTTCAGCGAGTCCGGATCGCGTTTAACTGACCCTTCTACCACCATGCCACCAATGCGCAAACGCTGGCCAACCTGCGGTTTTATTTTGCTCTCGCCCAAACCATCAACTAACTGTGATGGTGTATAAAACAGGTCAATATTTTGCTGTAATGCGTAAAGCATCGCAGCCACGGCGCCGGTTAACAAACCAATAACTAACACGATGGCAAACAGGCGTTTCTGACGTCTCGGCTGCATTATTGTGCTTGCTCCTGATACTGCTTAATACGTTTTTCCCGGTCCAGCTTTGCGCTAAGCTGACGCTTAAATTGTTTATGTTGATAGTGACTGTACCAGGCTAAGACAGCCAGCATGACATAGCTGCTACCAAAAGATAACCAGACAAACAGGCCATAACCCCCCATTGCCCAAAATTCTGCCCATGACTGAAAATGCATAATTAATCTCCTGCCAGCGCTTTAACCCAGGGCCGGTGCTGTTCGTTTACCAGTATTGCAGTACGTAACCGCACACACAGCAGCGCCAGCATTAATATTTTAAATGCCAGTATGTTGATCAGCAGTGGCCACAGCATACTTGGATCGATAGACGGTTTGGCAAACTTGGTTATAGACGCGCCCTGGTGCAAAGTGTTCCACCATTCTACCGAAAAATGAATAATAGGCAGGTTAATAACCCCCACCACAGCCAACAAAGAAGCTACCTTGGCGCCGGTTTGCCTGTCTGAAAAAGCACCGCTTAAGGCTATTACACCAAGATAAAGAAACAACAGAATAAGCTCTGACGTTAAACGGGCATCCCATACCCACCAGGTGCCCCACATCGGCTTGCCCCAGGCCATGCCGGTAATAAGCGCTATAGCCGTGTATACCGCACCGATAGGCGCAATAGCCAGTACTGACCACTGTGCTACTTTTACCTGCCATACCAGCGCAATAAAGGCTGCTATCGCCATAGCCGAATAGGTACCCATTGACATAATGGCAGACGGGACATGCAAATGAATAATGCGGTAACTGTCGCCCTGCTGGTAATCAGGTGGTGTAAATGCCAGCCCCCAGATATTACCCAGCAGTAGCAATAGCAGCGCAGCGCCCATTAGCCATGGCATAAGGCGGCCACACAGGTGGTAAACGGTTTCAGGCTTAGCGTAAGGATGCAACCATTTAAACATATCAGCTCACATTTATTTTCAGTGCACTGATCACCGCAACCGGTACCAATGCCAACGCAAATAACAACATCGCCAGCATCACGGCAAGTTGTCCGTGATACGGCAGCGCCATACTGGCCGCTTCCATCGCCGCACTGGCGAATATTAGCAGCGGAATATACAGGGGCAGAATCAGCAGTGCCAGTAAAATGCCGCCTTTATCGGCCGATACCGTAAGTGCTGCGCCAAGCACACTGAGCAAACTCAGCAGCGGCGTGCCCAGCAGCAATGTCAGTAACATAACGATAAAGCTGGGCATATCCACATTCAGCAACAGCGCAACCAAAGGCGATAACAACACCAGTGGTAAGCCGGTGCTTAGCCAGTTTGCCAGCAATTTTGCTAGTACAAATGACAACAGCGGCTGGCGTGACGCCACCAGTTGCTCTACCACACCGTTACGGTAATCGTCTTTAAACAGCCGTTCAGCTGCCAGCAGCACGCTAAGCAATGCTGCTATCCAGATCACACCGGGTGCAATAATACGCAGCAAATTAGGCTCTGGCCCAACCCCCAGCGGAAATAAGCTCAGCACGATAATAAAAAACAGCACCGGGTTTAACCAGTCAGCTTTTTGCCGGGCCAGCAGGCGCAGCTCACGCTTTAAAAAAGGCCCCAGTGTTACCATCGGTAAGCCAGCTCCACAGTGTTAAGACCGTCATACACCATACTAAGCGGCTGGTGCGTGGTCAGAATAATGGCGCCACCGCAGGTTAAGTGCTGCAGGAAAAACTGCTGCAACATTGCAATAGCTGATTGGTCCAGGGCAGTAAAGGGTTCATCTAAAATCCACAACTGGCTGTGGCTGAACCACAATCGCGCCAGCGACACACGCCGCTGCTGCCCGGCTGATAACATATGACAAGGAATATCTTCCAGTCCGGCCAGCCCGAGTGTAGCCAGCAGGGCAAAATCATCGGCCGGCGGCAGCTCTGCCGCCGCGCGCCAGAATGCCAGATTTTCCAGTGCCGTTAATTGCTCATGAATACCGCTCTGGTGGCCGATATAACACAGGTTGGCAGCGTAATCTGTGGCAACATCAGTTACAGGCTGTTGGCAATAAAGCAGTTGCCCTTCGTCGGGAGCGGCCAGGCCAGCAAGCAAACGTAGTAAAGAGCTTTTACCGGCACCATTTTTACCGGCTACTTGTAGCAGCTCACCGGCATGCACCTGCAACGACAACTGCTCAAACAGCACACGGTCCTGCCGGATACAGCTAAGTAACTGAGCCTGCAGCAGCAACTGGCCAACTGGTACAGAAAAGGGCTGATGTTTAATCACTGGCCTCTGGCTATCGACGATAGGAAAAATTGCGCGCATATTACCATATTGACGTCATAATACGAATGCAGCGATAGTACACAGCAGAACAAAACAGGCAAAATATGAACCAGATCAATCTGGATAAGCTTTTTCAGCTTAGTCCGGGGCAAAAAGCTGACCCGGCAGTATTAAAGCTGGTAGTGGCGCAGGTATATCAGGCTCAGGTACAACAACTGACAAACGGCCAGTTTGGCCTGCGGTTGCCGGCAGCGCACGCGCCGCTGCAAATTACCTTACCGGCTAATCTGCCAGCCAATGTGCAGGCAATGCTGCAAGCCAGCGTACAAACACAACCCGGCGCGCAGGCACAAACCAGTGTGCAAACAGCCTTAGCCACTACACCTGGCATGGCAACGCAAAGCCCGTCCCCTCAAGCTACGAGCCCGCAGGCAAATGTGCAGCTGCAATTTTTACCGCAAAGCAATGGCCAGTTGCAACTGATACTGCAGCCTGCCTCAGTGCCAGTTAAGCTGACACTAAGTGTGGCACAAGTGCAGCAACTGTTATCCTCAGTGTTATCTGCCAGTTTGCCCGGGGTAAATCCGCAACCGGCTGCGCTGACACAACTGCCGCTTAATGTGCTACAACAGCCGCAAGGCCTGGCGCTGCAACTTGGCAATGGTGCTGTGGTGCGGCTACCGGCCAATGCTCAGACGGCACTTATGCAACAATTGTCCAACAGCGGCGCCCTCAGCTCATTATCAGCCGATGCGAAAACAACCCCACCACAGGTGCTGTTGGATATCAAAGCAGAACGCCAGCAGCTGGTACTGCAGCTACAAATACAGCCGGTCAATATTAAAGCGCCTGGCACAACGACGAATGTCAACCTGGCAGCGACACCAATAACCCTGACTAAAGCCGAACAAAGCGCTGTACTGCAACAATTGCTGCAGCTGTTTAATCAACCGGTCAGGAGCAGTGCTACCATACCTGTGGCGGCACAACAGCTGTTAAGCCAGCTGTCTGGCGGCGTAAATGCGGCTGCACAACCCTACCAACTGCAATTGCAACAACAGGCCAGCCAGTGGCAATTATTGCTGCAACCGGCAAAAACTTCTGCCAGTGTTACCATAGCGCCGGAGGCTCTTAGCAGGACATTGCAGTTTAATACTGACAGCAGCGGCAATACTGCAAAAGCGCAGGCCAACACACTGCAAATACCGCTGACACCTAATACACAACAACTGGTGCAGCAGGCCTGGCGCCACTTATTGCCATTGATGCCGATGCAGGCAGACACCCTGGCCAGCCTGCCTGAGCTGCCACAAGCGGTGCAGCACATTTTGCAACTGGTACGACACAGCCAGCCGGGAGCTGATAAAGTGCTGTCGCCACAACAGCTAGTAAACCAGTTAACCAGCCTGCTGCAGTTTCAGCCGCTACAACCTTCTGCTACCGCCCAAACCAGTGGCGGTGCATTGGCTGCAGCGATACAGCTACTGCTTGGCCACCTACTGCAAAAACCACTTTCTGCTGCAACGCAGCCAGCGAATAAACCACTGGCACAACTGATCAGCCAACTGGAACCGGGCCAGGCCAGCAATTTGCTACGCCAACTGGCCGGCCATAGCAGCACGCTGCAACAAAGCCAACTGGCTGCACTGGACAATAATAATGCACAAACGCAACAGCTATTACTGCAGTTACCGATGCAACAAGGAGAACACAGTGTGTTTAGCCAACTGCTACTGGAGCAGCGTGAAGCAGACGGCAAGCAAAATGGCGAAAAACAAACGCTATGGCAGCTGACAATGAAGTTTGATTTAAAACAGCTGGGCCAGCTGATGGTGGTAGCAAAGTTACAACAGCAACAATTACAGCTACAGTTTTATACCGACGAAGTGCAGGCTAAGGAGCAAGCTGAGCGCTTTTTGCCCTTGCTTAGTGATCGCTGCAAAGCTCAGGGGTTAGACGTTACGCAGGCAGAGTGTACACTGGGTAAAATACCCGACACCATTTTACCCCGCGCCAACAGCCTGTTGGCGATTAAAGTATAAGGAGCATTCGTGGCAAACGATGGTAACAAAATGCAGCGCAGCGCCACTGCACTGCAATACGAAGGCAAACAGGCGCCTACCGTAACGGCGCAGGGGCATGCAGAGCTGGCAGATGAAATCGTTGCGCTGGCGCGTGAACATGGCGTGTTAGTTCATCAGGATGAGGAATTAAGCAAACTGCTGACTAAGTTGGAACTGGGTGAACAAATTCCACAACAACTTTATATTGTTATTGCGGAGCTGATTGCGTTTTCATATGTGTTGCAGGGCAAGTTTCCGGAAAACTGGCATAATATTCATCAGCGCATAGATATTAAAAGCTGAGCATAACTTAACGCTAGTTTTTTGCCTGGTGCAGATTATACAGCAGTTCAGCTTCAGCACGCGGCAATTCGCATTCGCGAATAATTTCGTCTAAATCGGCCCCCAGCTGTACCATTTTCATCGCCCGGCTGTATATTTTTGACTCAGGATCGGTAAGCTCCAGTGCCTGCTGTTTATCCGCCAGCGCCTGCAGTTGCTGGTTAACGCTGGCTATATTGGCGTCTAGCTGCAATACCCGTTGACCAACCCCAATTACACCGGCTCTTAGCTCTTCTAATTCGTGCCGGGTTTGCCCCAGCTGCTGCGCTTTAAAATCAAGCTGCTGTTCCAGTTGCTGTAATTGATGCTGCCAGTTGTGTTGTATGCGCCCCAGCCACCAGATGGCAGCAAATAGGAGCACTGCCAGCAGCAGTGCGACAGCAATAGCAAACACCGGTAACGTCATATCAGATAGCGCCGATCTCTTCCCACTCTTCGTCACTGAGCAGCTTGTTTAAATCGACCAGTATCAGCAGTTCACCTTCACGGTTAGATACGCCCTGAATAAAACGGGCACTTTCTTCTGTGCCTACATTTGGCGCGGTATCCACTTCAGACTGTTTCAGGTAAACCACTTCGGCCACGCTGTCGACCAGAATACCAATAACCTGTTTTTCTGCCTCGATAATAACAATACGGCTATTATCTGTTATCTCATCCGGCTCCAGGCCAAAGCGGGTGCGGGTATCAATAACCGTTACCACATTACCGCGCAGGTTAATAATCCCTAACACATAATCCGGCGAACCCGGTACCGGAGCAATTTCAGTATAACGCAGCACTTCCTGCACCTGCATCACATTGATACCGTAGGTTTCTTCCTGCAGTTTGAACGTTACCCATTGCAACACGATATCAGCTGAATCGGTTTTCTTTACCGACTGCTTGGTTAAATTGCTCATGCACAGCTCCTGTATAAATCCTTTGTCTGATTATGCACTGATATCCAGACCACGGTTCAATAAATCAATCATAGCGTCCACATCCAGCAGTACACACATATGCTTTTTGATAAGGCCTGCCATCCAGGGCCGCTTACCTTCGGCTTCACGCCATTTTACGTCATCCTGCTCCAGCACATAGGTATTGACCAATGTTTCGCAACATAGCCCCCAGTTGCTGTTGCCTAGCATAATAACATATTGATAGTTTAGCTTTTGCTGCAAACTTTGATCATATTTTTCTGGCATTACCCAGCGTGCGGTATCGACAATACTGATTTTCTGTTCGCGATACAACATCATGCCTTTGAACCACTGCGGTTTACCAATCAGGCTGTTAATTGTGCCTAGCTGATGAATACCACCTAATTCTTTAAGCGGCACTGCCACTTTTAAACCCGCTACATCAAAAAACAACGCCTGAAACCGGCCGTGACGGTAATCTTTTGCCGGAGCAGTCGTAACTATCGCCGGCGGGGGCGGCGCGGGTTGCGACACTGTGCTGATAATACGTTCTGATACCGGCACTGCACGCTGTTGCAGCGCCTGCGACGCTTCGGCCTCGGCGAACTTTGCTTTTAGCGCCGCCATGGCGTTAGTTTCAGCGGTCGGAGAAATAACTGCTGTCGTTTTAGCTACTTTTTCAGTAACAGTTTCTGTCACTACAGCTTGTGCCAGTAATTCATTGAGCTGCTGCTTTTTTTGCTCAGCCATCGCCACTTCTGCAGTGGGTGCTGCGGGCTCTTCTTCAGTTAACAGCGCTGACAAGTAGTGCTGCATTACCTTCTGACTGGCGATTAAATTACTCATGCCTTACTCCGCTGCCAGTTGCAGTAAATACGTCAGCAGGGTGTTGTAAGCAAAAACGCCCCGGCTACCCGGCGCATGCACATTCGGCGGTGTTAATGCCAGGCTGGCGTCACGAAACTTGGTGTCTACCGGTACCACCGCCGACCAGACTTTTTCCTGATATTTGTTTTTCAGCTCTTTATAGGCTTCCAACGACGCCTTGGTCCGCTTGTCATACATGGTGGCAATGATGGTAAAGGCGTAATCTTTTTTCTGTGATGTACGCATTAGCGCCATGGTAGCGATCATCCGCTCCAGGCCTTTTAATGCCAGAAACTCTGTTTGTACCGGTATCAGAATACGGTCACTGGCTGCAATCGCGTTTACCATCAGCACGCCCATTACCGGCGGGCAGTCAATCAATACATAATCATACTCGGTGTTGATTTTGTGCAGGGCCTTTTTCAGCATCAGGCCCATACCACCTTTATTGCCTAACGAGCGGTCCAGTGTAGCCAGCGCCATAGATGACGGCAAAATATCCAGGTTTGCCACACCACTTGGACATAATGACTGCAGAATTTCTTCGCTGGTAATGTCTTTACCACGGATAAAAATGTCGTATACGCTGACTTCCAGCTCTTCTGCGTCAATACCAAAATAATAGGTCAGGGACGCATGCGGATCAGTGTCTACCAGCAAGACTTTATAGCCACGCTCTGCCAGTAAACCGCCCAGCGTTACTGTAGTGGTGGTTTTGCCTACCCCGCCTTTCTGATTCGCGACTGTCCAAATTACCACTTCAGCGTTCCTGTTTTTCTAAAAGTTTTGCATCCGAATTATCCTGGCGCGTGGTAATACGAATACCACCGCCCGGTAGAGCAATAACACGAATGCTACCATCGTCCTGGGTTATCTGCTCAAGTTGCTGCTGCAAGTCCTCAGCCGCGTTATTGTTAGCGGGCTCAGGCTGCACTGGAGCAGCTTCTTCAGGTTGGTAACCATAACGGGAAATCGCAATCACCACTTTACGGTTGGCTGCACGCCCCTGCTCAGTGTCATTCGGACCAAAAGGGTAATACTGCCCAAAGCCTTCAATAGCAAGCCGCTGCGGTGCCGTTCCGGCGCGTTCTAAAATCCGCAGCACTGAAGTAGCCCGGCTGACTGACAACTCCCAGTTTGATGAAAACAGCTCATTGTTAATCGGTAAGTTGTCAGTATAACCCCGCACACGGATAAAGTTACTTATGGGGTTAATAATACGGGTAATTTCACCTAACAGTGTTTGCGCTGAACTGGTTGCAGTTGCGCTACCACTGGCAAATAACAGGCCGCTGTTCAGCTCAATAGTCAGCCAGTTGTCATCCTGTTCTATTTTTGCCAGACCTTGCTCCAGCAAATTAGCCAGTGCCTTTGTCAGTTGTTGCTCAACTGCCTGTAACGGGCTGCCCAGCCTGCGCTCACTGATATCCGACAATTGCCGGGCATCCGCCAGCAAAGTGGGGCCTTTGGCTTGCTCCAGTGAAGTGCCGTACAAATCCAACTCGCTTTGCGGCACTGCATTAGTTAGTACTGATTGTCCCTGCACACCGGTATCTTGCTGCTCAGGCTGTTCAAACATTCGCGTCAGGCTGTCGGCCAGTACACTGTATTGCTCTTCTTTCACTATCGACATGGCATACAGCACCACAAAAAGCGCAAACATCAGCGTCATATAATCAGCGTATGAAACCAACCAGCGATCTAACTGCTCTGGCTCTATTTGTGTGTACTTCTGCTTATGCCGGTACATTGGCGCTAACCCGGATGGTAAGCGGCCAGCTTACGCTTGATATTGCGCGGGTTTTCGCCATGAGCAATAGATACCAGACCTTCAATAATCAGCTCATGGTACAAAGTACGCTGCTGCACCAGACTTTTTAGTTTGTTGCCCACCGGAATAAACACCAGGTTAGCAAAACCAACGCCATAAATGGTGGCAACAAATGCCGTGGCAATGCCCTGGCCTAATAACTGCGGTTCAGAGATATTTGACATAGCCTGAATAAGGCCCAGCACAGCGCCAACGATACCTATGGTCGGGCTGTACCCGCCCATGGCGTCAAATATACGCGCACCACGCAGTAACCTTTCACGCTCCAGTGTCAGTTCTGCGTCCAGTGTATCTTGCAATGCTTTGGGTTCAGCACCATCTACCAGCAAATTCAGGCCTCGGTGTAAAAACGCATCGTGCTCAGCCAGAGCGTCCTGCTCCAGTGCCAGAAAACCACTACCGCGAGCTGCGCTGCCCCACTGCACAATACGCTGCGCTGTATGCTCCAACGGCATCTGCGCCGGGCGGATCACCCAGGGTAATATTTTTAGGCCCAGTTTGAATTGCGACAAAGGGGTTTGCAGCATCACCGCGCCCACTGTACCGCCAAACACAATAAGAAAGGCCGGGAAATGCAATAAAGTAGCCAGGCTGCCACCTTCAATAACAAAGCCTCCGGCAACAGCGATGACTGCCAGCAAAAAACCGCTGATGGCCAGCTTATCCATGTTTTAATTCCGTGATAAGCCGCGCAGCAACTTCATTCAGGCTAACTTCCTCATCCATCAGGCCTGCGGCTGCGATAGCCTGCGGCATACCATAAACCACACAGCTGGCTTCATCCTGAGCCCAGATTCGGGCGCCTTGTTGTTTCAGCAACCTTGCGCCCTCGCGACCATCAGCTCCCATACCTGTAAGCACAATCGCCAGCACTTTATCACTGAAGACTTTAGCTGCAGTGGCAAAGGTAATATCCACACTGGGTTTAAAGGTTATGCGTGGTGAGTCGTCTTCTTTAATCCGCAACCGGCATGAGCCTTCATTGCCCTCAAGCAGCATTTGCTTGCCACCAGGTGCCAGATAAGCCACACCGGGGCGCAGCACATCGTTGTCTTGTGCTTCACGCACTTCGATTTTTGACAGCGAATTTAGCCGCTGGGCAAAAGCGCCGGTAAACGCAGCAGGCATATGTTGAATGAGCACTATTGGTAAGGGGAAATCAGCCGGTAAAGCAGTGATAATACGTTGCAATGCCACGGGCCCACCGGTAGAGGTACCAATGGCAACCAGCTTATAGGTTTTACCGCTGGCCTGAAAAGCCGTGCGCGAACTCACCCGTTCATTTAACTTAGGCCGTTCAAAACTGCTGCGGGTTAATGCCGGGCGTTCTGGCAACCTATCACTGGCAGCAGGTGCCGGGCGAGAAGCCAGCGGTGTGCTGCTGAAAGTCTGACGGCCCAGTGTACGTTTACGGGCTACCGCTTTTACTCTGTCCCGCAGTAGCTGACCGGCCTCGTCTTTGTCGCGGGCGATGTCTTCAAATTTTTTCGGCAGAAAATCAACCGCACCGGCTTCAAGCGCATCAAAGGTCGCTTTGGCACCTTCATGGGTTAACGAAGAAAACATCAGAATGGGAATACGCTGCTGCTGCATAATCTCGCGCACGGCAGAAATACCGTCTAACACCGGCATTTCTACGTCCATCGTGATCACGTCAGGTCTTAGCGCTAAGGCTTTATCAACGGCTTCTCTGCCATTGTTAGCGGTGTCAATAACGTCGATGTCGCCATCCTTCGCCAGAATTTCTGTTAACCGGCGCCGGAAAAAGCTCGAGTCATCAACTACTAACACCCTAATTGCCATAGGTTTCTCTCTTTAGGCGTTTATTTTATTGAAGCGATCAAACTTAATTTTTGATTTCTTCGCATAGTGCTTCAGCAAGTTCGGCACATCCAGAATAAGCGCTATACCACCGTCAGACGTAATCGTAGCTCCGGCCATACCTGGCGTGCCCTGCAGCAACGCATCCAGAGGTTTTATTACTACCTCCTCCTGGCCTATCAGAGAATCCACTACAAAACCGACCTGCTGGGTGCCAATTTGCACTATTACCACATGGCCCTGTTCACGGCGGCGTTTTTTATCAGACCCTTTAACCAGCCAGTGCTCGAGGAAAAACAGCGGAATAGCTTTATTACGCACTACCACTGTCAACTGGCCATCAACGACGTTGGTTTTATTCAGATCCAGATGGAAAATTTCACTTACCCCAGCCAGTGGCAAAGCAAAGGTTTGCTTGCCAACAATCACCATCAGGGTTGGCAAAATCGCCAGTGTCAGCGGAACTTTAATCTCCAGTAAGGTGCCCTCACCCATTTTAGAATGGATATGCACGGTACCGTTGAGCTGAGTAATTTTGGTTTTTACGACATCCATGCCAACACCGCGGCCGGAGATGTCTGAAATTTGTTCTTTGGTCGAAAACCCCGGTGCAAAAATCAGGTTAAACGCCTCAGTGTCAGACATCCGGGCTGCAGCATCAACATCAAGAATACCGCGCTTTATTGCGATACCTTTTAGTTTTTCCGGGTCCATACCAGCACCATCGTCATGGATGGTCAGCAAAATATGGTCGCCAGCTTGTGCCGCCGCCAGTTTAACAATACCAGTACGTTTTTTACCGGCTTTTTGCCGTACATCCGGCATCTCTATACCGTGGTCTACCGAGTTACGCACTAAGTGGACCAATGGGTCAGCCAGCGCCTCAACCAGGTTTTTATCCAGATCGGTTTCTTCACCTTCCAGTACCAGTTCAATGTCTTTTTGCAGTGAACGGGCCAAATCACGTACCACGCGGGGAAAGCGACCAAATACTTTCTTAATCGGCTGCATGCGGGTTTTCATTACCGCACCCTGAATATCGGCGGTCACGACATCCAGGTTGGAGATGGCTTTACTCATTTCCTCGTTTTGCACAGTACCGGATAAACTCACCAGACGGTTACGCACCAATACCAGCTCACCGACCATATTCATAATCTGGTCAAGCCGCTTGGTATCAACCCGTACTGTGGTTTCAGCTTGTGCAGCTTGTTGGGCTGCTGCCTTGTCTGGCGCTGGTGCAGCTGTTGGCGCAGGTGCAGCTTTGGTTTCCTGGGGTTTGGCTACAGCTACAGCTGCAGCTTGGCTGGCGGCAGGTTTGGATTCCACTGCAACCGGGGATTTACCCTTACCATGTAGTTGATCAAGCAGCGCTTCAAACTCAGCATCATCGATTTCGTCGCTTGCTTTTGTATCGTTTGTTTTTGCTTTGTTCGCAGCAGCTGCAGGCGTTTTTTCAGCTTCGGCGGCAGAGTCAGGAATAAATGAGCCCTTACCATGCAACTGATCAAGAATAGCTTCAAACTCATCGTCAGTGATGTCATCACCGGCACTGGCTGCAGGCGCAGAAACCGGCGCAGGAGCTGCTGTGGCTGGGCCTTTCTTGCCATGCAACTCATCCATCATCCGTTCAAATTCTTCTTCAGTGATTTCATCCACTGTGTCGCCCTGCGCAGCACTATCTGCGACCACAGGTTCAGCTTTGGTGACAGGAGCCGCTTTTACCACCGGTGCAGGATTAGAGGCAGATTCTGGCTCACTGTAATGATGCAATGCTTCAAGTACTGCGGCAGAAGCCGGCGTTAAGGGTTGACGGTTTTGCACCTCAACAAACATGGCGTTGATGCTGTCTAACGACTGCAGGATAACGTCCATCAGCTCAGGTGTGACACGGCGCTTACCGGTACGCAGTATATCAAACACGTTTTCAGCACCGTGGCAGGCATCAACCAGCTCGGTCAGTGACAGAAAACCGGCACCGCCTTTTACGGTATGAAAGCCGCGGAAAATCGCGTTGAGCAAATTAGCATCGTCGGGATTATTCTCCAGTTCTACCAGCTGTTCCTGCAATAGTTCGAGGATTTCACCGGCTTCAACCAGGAAGTCCTGCAGTATATCCTCATCCATATCAAAGCTCATGCAAAGACACCTCTGTTAAAAACCCAAACTGGATAACAAATCGTCGACATCATCCTGACCGCTTACCACGTCGTCACGCTCTGCTGCATCAATAATAGGCCCTTCAGCTTCATGCGCCTTGGGCTTACTTTTTGCTGGTTTAGCTTCTGCAGCTACCATCATACTGGATTGACCAAAAGCCGTTAGCAGGCCAATCAGACTTTCTTCTACTTCGCGTACCAGTTCAATTACCCGGCGTAAAATCTGCCCGGTAAGATCCTGATAATCCTGTGCCATTAACACATCTGTCAGTAGAGTGTTTAATGTGCCCGAATCAGTATTTGCCTGCAGTAAAAAATTATCCAACGTATGGCACAGCTGTTTAAACTCACCAAGCTGCAGTTGGCGCTGCATTAACTTTTGCCAATGCGGCTGAATTTTACCCAGTTGCTGGCTGAGTTGATCTGCGATTGGCAGGCACGATTCCACTGCGTCCATCGTGCGATTGGCGGCCTGCTCTGTCATATCAATAACATGATTTAACCGCTTTTTCGCATCTGGAATATCTTCTTCTAACAGATTATTCAGTGAGGGATCTATCTGGAAATTCTTCAGTGAGTCGTGCAGTTGCCGGGTAAGCTTACCCACCTCGGCAAATAATTCTGACGAACCTGGTACAGCCAGTTGCTGTACCATTTGATTAGCTGTTTCGTTTTCGCCCATCTCAAGGAGCTGCACCAGCTCCCGCGCTTGGTCCAGAGAAATTACAGGCGCCGTAATCGCAGACATGGCATCACTCCTTTGTCAGCTACGGTTAGCCGATCCGTTCGAATACTTTAGCCAACTTCTCTTGCAAGGTTGCAGCCGTAAAAGGCTTCACAATGTAACCATTAACACCGGCTTGCGCCGCGGCAATGATCTGTTCCTTTTTCGCTTCAGCAGTAACCATTAATACCGGTATATGCTTTAACTTGGCATCGGCGCGAATAGCACGCAATAAATCGATACCCTGCATACCTGGCATGTTCCAGTCTGTGACTACGAAGTCAAAATCGCCGTTTTGCAGCATAGGCAAAGCGGTGCTGCCATCGTCAGCCTCTGACACATTGGTAAAGCCAAGGTCACGCAACAGATTTTTTATTATGCGTCTCATGGTTGAAAAATCATCAACCACAAGAATTTTCATGTTTTTATCCAAAATCCCCTCCGACGAGATATTACTTTTATCTCAGGATAGCTTACAACCAATCCTGCATTCTGGCTTTCAATCTGACCAATGCCTGACTATGAATTTGACTTATTCGGGACTCGCTGACATTAAGCACTGCCCCAATCTCTTTTAAGTTTAGCTCGTCATTATAATACAGAGAAAGCACTAAAGCTTCCCGCTCTGGCAAATTACTGATTGTTTTAACTAAATCTTGGTGGAAGCTTTCATTGGCCTGAGATTCATACAAATGATCTCCTTCTGTATCGCCTGAGGTCACTAGCACATCCTCGGAAATACCTAAGTCTTCTATACCAATAATACGGCCACTGCTGATGTCGCTGAGCATATGATGGTATTCATCTAAAGATATATCAAGTTTTTCAGCAACTTCAATATCTTTTATATCACGCCCATGTTGCGACTCAAGTTCAGCAATGGTTTCCGCTATCAGCCGGGCATTGCGATGCACCGAGCGCGGTGTCCAGTCGCCACGACGCATTTCGTCCAGCATAGCACCGCGAATACGAATACCAGCAAAGGTTTCAAAACTGGCCCCTTTACTGCCGTCAAAGTTTTTTGCCGCCTCAATCAGCCCAATCATGCCAGACTGAATAAGATCGTCTACCAGCACGCTGGCAGGTAACCGGGCCAGCAAATGATAGGCAATACGTTTTACCAGCGGCGCATGGCGCTCGACCAATTGTTGCATATGGTCAACACCGCCATAAGCAGCAAGTTTACTGTTCACACTAGCCCCCGGTCAGCATGTGGTTGCACCAACTGTTCGAGAAAGAACTCCAGGTGTCCCGACGCTACAGCGGGCAAAGGCCATTTGCCCGCTTTCAGTGCCAGGCTTTTAATTGCCATGCTCGCTGGCGTTTTCGGAAAAACTTCAATAAAGGCTTTTTGCTTACGGGCTGCTTTGCGCACATTTTCATCGTAGGGGATGATGGCAACCAATTCCAGGTTCACATCTAAGAAACGATCTGTGACCCGTGTCAGCTTGGCGAAAAGCTCCTGACCTTCTTTTAGACTGCGCACCATATTGGCCACAATTTTAAATTTTTCTACGCCATGGTCTCGGCTGAGGATCTTCATCAGCGCATAGGCATCTGTAATAGATGACGGTTCATCACATACTACTACCAACACATCCTGCGAGGCACGGGAGAAGCTTAACACCATATCCGAAATACCGGCGGCAGTATCAACCAGCAGTACATCTACTGGTGTTTTTAATTCACTGAACGCCCGAATAAGGCCAGCATGTTCTGCTGGTGCCAATTCCGTCATATTTTGAGAGCCGGATGTGGCGGGGATAATTTTAATACCAAAGGGGCCGTCGATAATTACATCATCCAGCTCAACTTCACCTGATAACACATGCGACAGGTTTTTTTCTACCCGCAGCCCAAGCATGACATCACAATTGGCTAAACCCAGGTCAGCATCCAGCACCAGCACCTTTTTCCCCAGTTGGGACAGCGCCATGGCGAGGTTTAGCGACACGTTAGTTTTACCTACGCCGCCTTTGCCACCTGTAATTGATATTACTTTTACCATCTGCTTATTCATTTTTCTCAGGCCACTGGCTTGATCATCAATATTTTCATGACTATGCATAGGTTCCTTCCGCGCGGTTCATGCCGTCGTTATACCACTGATGAACCGTACTACTTTGCGCGATACGTAACGTTTCTGCCTGTTGTACCAGCGTTTGCGCATGAGCAACAGCTATATCTTCGGGTACCCGCTGACCGTTGGTCAGGTAGCTAACCGGCAACGCATTCTGAATAGCAACATTTATAACTTCACCCAAGCTTAAGCATTCGTCAAGTTTGGTGAAAATACAACCAGACAAGGGAATACGTTTGAAATGCATTACGCTTTCCTGCATAACCCTTGCTTGCGATGTCGCAGACAATACCAGATAACTTTTTATTTTGACACGACTATTGTGTACCAGAGATGCAAGTTTTTCTGCCAAACGCACATCACGCTGGCTCATTCCGGCAGTATCTATCAGAATAAGTTTGCGTTGTTGTAACTGATTAATTAACAGCGCAAGCTCGTCACTGTCTTTAGCCTGCTTTACCGGGCAGCCAATAATGCGGCCAAAGGTGGCCAGTTGCTCAAAAGCACCAATACGATAGCTGTCGGTTGTAATTAGCGCTACCTGATCAGCGCCATGGCGCTTGGCAAATTCTGCCGCCAGCTTTGCTACTGTAGTCGTTTTTCCTACGCCGGTTGGGCCTACCAGTGCCACTACGCCGCCGCGGCGTAAAATGTCATCGTTGGTTGTACTTAGCTGGCCGGCCAGTAACTCCAGCGCGGCATCCCAGGCATCGGTGGTATTAAGATCTTCCGGCATAAAGCAAGCAAGCTGATCAGCTACCTGCTCAGATAAACCTAATTGCTGCAAATTCTCAATCACCAAGGCACGTACCGGCTCACGTCGTGCCAGTTCCTGCCACATTAAACCTGATACCTGATGCTGTAAGAGCTGGCGCATTGACAGCATTTCATTGCGCATCGCATCCATTTGTTGCTGTAGCAGTTTGGCTTGTTGATCCTGCTGTTTGGTTAGCTCAGTAAATTGCGTGGTGCTAACGCCTGAGTTCACTGCGGCATTAACGCCGGAACTTTGACGCTCAAACTGAGTTGCAAGCTGCACATCTTTTTTCTGTGCTGTGCCAGCAGCAGGCTGAGTACTTTTTTGCTGTTTAATCATTTGCCGCGCCAGCAGGGCTTTTAACGAGTCTGCCGGAGCTTCTGTTTCGTCGTCATCTGCTACGGTAACCTTAAGGCGTGGCTCAGTGCGTTTGGGCGCAACGGCGGCAGCTTTAGCAACAGGGGCTGGCTCATGGTCAATCGCCGCGACTATCTCAACGCCTTCGGCTACTTTTTTGTTTGACAAAATAATGGCGTCAGCCCCAAGGAATTCTTTTACTTCCTGTAATGCTGTGCGCATGTCTTTTGCTACAAAGCGTTTGATTTTCATGAGTTAACTCCTAGTTTGCCTGGCCTATAACGCTGACAATACGAATTTGTTTATCGTCGGGTATTTCCTGATAAGACAATACCCGCAGTCCTGGAATGGTGTACTTCACGAATCGTGCCATTACTGAGCGTAAAATTCCTGACGTTAGCAATACTGCGCTGTCGCCGCTAAGCTCCTGGTTCTGATGCGCATCCTGCAGCGACTGCTGAATACGGTCAGCCAGGCCCGGTTCAATACCGGCACCATCATTGCCCGCAGCCTGCATCGACTGGTGCAGCATCTGCTCCAGCTCGGGCGCAAAGGTAATAACCGGGATTTCTTTGCGGCTGCCACCCACTTCCTGCACGATAAGACGGCGCAGCGCAATACGACAAGCAGCAGTAAGCACATCAACATCCTGGCTTTTAGCACCATATTCCACCAGGGTTTGCACTATGGTGCGCATATCGCGGATAGGTACGCCTTCCTGCAACAGGTTTTGCAGCACTTTAACCACTGTGGTCAGTGCCAGCGTATCCGGCACTAAGCCCTCTACCAGTTTGGGTGAATGCTTAGCCAGCATGTCCAGCAGGTTTTGTACTTCTTCATGGCCCAGTAAGCTGGCAGCATGATTGGTTAAAATCTGGCTTAGGTGCGTAGCCACCACTGTTGCAGCATCTACCACGGTATAACCCAGAGTTTGCGCATGTTCGCGCTGATCTTTGCTAATCCATACCGCATCTAAACCAAACGCCGGATCTTTAGTGGCAATGCCTTTAACAGTGCCAAACACCTGTCCGGGGTTAATCGCCAGTTCGTTATCGTGGCGCAGTTCGCCTTCTCCACTGGTAACGCCCATTAACGTCATACGGTAGCTGTTGGGCTCTAAATCCAGATTGTCACGGATATGCACGGCAGGAATAAGAAAACCCAGCTCTTGAGATAATTTCTTGCGCACACCTTTAATACGGCTTAACAGTTCACCGCCCTGGGCTTTGTCAACAAGCGGAATTAAACGGTAACCCACTTCCAGGCCGATGGTATCAACGCCCTGTACATCATCCCAGCCAATTTCTTTAACCACATTAGACTCAACCGGCGCAAGCTCTTGCGTATTGCGGCTGACCAGCTCAGAGCTTTGTTTTTGCTGGCGTTTATTCATAATGTAGGTAACGCCACCCAACACAGCCGCCATAGACAAAAAGG
The DNA here is from genome assembly GCF_022436675.1 of Rheinheimera hassiensis. GTDB lineage: Bacteria > Pseudomonadota > Gammaproteobacteria > Enterobacterales > Alteromonadaceae > Alishewanella > Alishewanella hassiensis. The sequence continues at coordinate 469,937 of NZ_JAKUJZ010000003.1, forward strand.
CAAAGTGCGGCATGCCCGGCACAATACCAATAATTACCAGCACCGAGGTAGCGACAGTCAGCACCTGAGTAGTACCCAGTTGCGCCACCATCTGCGTGCCCATTTGTTCAGATTTATTCTGCCGGGTTACCACTATTGCTGTACCGATAGATAGCAGCAGTGCAGGGATTTGGGCTACCAGGCCATCGCCGATAGTCAGCAAGGTGTAAATTTCCAGCGCATTGCCAAATGCTAAGCCGTGCTGCACCATGCCGATAAACAAACCACCGACAATACTGACCACCATAATCACAATACCGGCAATAGCATCGCCTTTAACAAACTTACTGGCACCGTCCATTGAACCGTAAAAATTGGCTTCACTGGTCACATCATCACGCCGAACCCGCGCTTCTTCCTGGGTAATAAGGCCTGAGTTCAGATCGGCATCAATGGCCATTTGCTTACCCGGCATCGCATCCAGCGTAAAACGGGCAGATACTTCTGCAATACGGCCGGCGCCTTTGGTAATTACAATAAAGTTAATAATCACCAGAATAATAAATACCACCAGACCTACAGCAAAGTTACCGCCGATAACCACCGAGCCAAAGGCTTCAATAACTTTACCGGCAGCGGCCTCGCCCTGATGCCCTTCCATCAGGATCACCCGGGTACTGGCAACGTTAAGCGCCAGACGTAAAATGGTGGCAATAAGCAATACACTGGGGAAAACAGCAAAATCGAGCGGACGCAGGCTGTAAATGGTAACCAGCAGCACCACTAATGCCAGCGCGATATTAAAGATAAACAGCATATCTAACAGCAATGGCGGCAGTGGCAGTACAATCATCGCCAGTGCAGCAAGAATAAGCAGCGGTGTAGCTATACCTTTGGCATAGGCTAAATGGGTGCGGTCGAACTTATTAAAAACACTGGCTAACTGCATGACAACCCTGACAGTAAATTGGCGCGATGCAGCTGTTCAGCAAGAAGCGTTCCAACACTAGAGCGGGCAGCCTCAGCTGAACTTAATGGCGGTAATCTTCCGGAATTGGCAACTCTTTGGCCAGCGTTCTTGGCCGGCTACCTTTGCCTTTTTTATACATTTTCAGCTGATAAACATAGGCTAAAACCTGGGCCACTGCAGCAAAAAGTTGCTCGGGGATAGGATGGTCAAGCTTAGTGGTGTAGTAAATAGAACGCGCCAGTGACGGAGATTCAATAACCGGCACTTTATGCTCATTACCTATTTTGCGGATATGCATTGCTACTTCATCTACCCCTTTAGCCACGACAACCGGAGCTCGGAATTTGCCCTGATCATATTTTAATGCCACCGCGTAATGCGTAGGGTTAGTGACGATAACATCGGCTTTGGGCACTTCCTGCATCATGCGTTTCATCGACATTTGCATCTGGGTGCGGCGAATACGCGCCTTTATTTGCGGATCACCTTCGCTGTTTTTATGCTCGTCTTTAATTTCCTGCAGTGACATTTTCAGTTGTTTTATATGATTCCATTTTTGGTATGGTGCATCGACTACCGCAATCACTGATACGCTGGCGCATAAGCCAAGAAAAAGCCAGGCTAAGAAGTACAGGGCTGATTCAATATTATTCGGCTCACTCATCAGAGACAGCGCCATAATGTCAAAAAAGAATATCTTCAGCAGCAGATACGCAATTCCTATCACTACAATTACTTTGAGAATGCTTTTTAGCAGCTCTACCAGCGCCTGCAGGCCAAACATGCGTTTAAAGCCTTTTAACGGGTCCATTTTGCTGGCTTTGGGCCCTGCAGCCTCCCAACTAAAGTTAAAACCACCCAACAAGGTATTACCGATAAAAGCTGCAATCAGAATAATAATGAATATACCTGCCAGCGGCGGTGCCAATTTTTCGCCCACAGCCCCCCAGGCGGTAAACATAGAGTTGGTTTCAAAAATATCTTTTGGGTTTAGCTGCAACATACGCTGGCCAACATCAAGCACTGCCATTGCCAGCATTTTGCCAAATACCAGCAAAGAGGCTGCGCTGCCAATTAACACAAAAGCAGTGCCTAAATCCTTGGAACGGGCAATCTGGCCCTTTTTAGCTGCGTCTTCCAGCTTCTTGGAGGTGGGCTGTTCGGTCTTTTCGGCGCTATCATCTGCCATTGCAGAGCCCTCCGCCTAGCAGCCAATCAGCCGGCAGCTGTAATCTATCGCGTGCTGCCACTGTTTGTCGTAATGAAATAAGAAGGTGTCCAGCGTTAACCACAAGATGATTAAACCGGCCAGCATGGTGATAGGAAAACCTATCGAGAAAATATTCAGCTGCGGTGCGGCACGCGTCATAATGCCAAAAGACAGATTGACCACCAACATAGACACAATCGGTGCCAGTGCTATTGCCAGGGCGGTAGCAAACATCCAGCCGGCGAATTCGATCACAGTCCAGTAACTGGTGACCTCCCACCACTGGCCGTTAATAGGCAGCGTGTCAAAGCTAAATACCAGCATTTGGATCATGATTAAGTGGCCATCAAAAATCCAGAACAGCAAGGTAGCCAGGATCAGATAAAATTGGCCGATAGCTGCCACATTAACGCCACTGGCCGGGTCGACCATAGACGCAAAGCCCAGACCGGTTTGCATGGCAAGCAATTGCCCGGCAATAACAAAGGTGGTAATAAACATTAATGAAATAAAGCCCAGTGCAAAGCCAATCAGCAGTTGCAGCATCACTTCAAGTATCATCTGGCCAGACATTAAATCCGGGTTAGCTACCGGCGGCAGTGTCGGCATAATGATCAGCGTGATCATCAGCACCAGGCCGGTCTTTATCCGCATGGGTACATTACGCACACCAATACCGGCCATAATCAGGAACATACCGGTAACACGACACATTGGCAGCAGGTAATCTGCCAGAGTCTGCATCAGTACATTCAGCGGAAATTCCATTGTGCTTTAGCCCACAACCGTTGGAATGCTTAAAATCAGTTCGTTGGTGTATTCCATAATAACGCGGGTAAACCAGTGGCCGCCATAAATCAGCGCCAGCAGCGTAACAATCAGCCGTGGTAAAAAGCTTAATGTTTGCTCGTTAATAGAGGTTGCTGCCTGGAAAACAGCGACGATCAAGCCAACAAACAACGACGGCAGAATAATGGCGCTTACCAGCAAAATTACCAGAAACAGCGCATCACGCAGCACATCGACAAAAACCTCCGGGCTCATGTGCCTACCCCATAGCTGGTGGCGAGCGTCCCCATAACCAGAATCCAGCCATCAACCAGCACGAACATCATCAACTTAAAGGGTAACGAGATAATCATCGGCGATAACATCATCATACCCATTGCCATCAGCACGCTGGCTACGACCAAATCGATAATCAGAAAAGGAATAAACAGCATAAAACCAATCTGAAAGGCGGTTTTTAGTTCGCTGGTTATAAAGGCCGGCACTACTATTGTAATCGGGTAATCCTGCGGCGAGGCCGCAATTTCCAACCCGGCAATCTGGGCAAAGGTGTCTAAATCTTTCGTGCGGGTCTGGTGCAGCATAAAGCCTTTAATAGGTATCAGCGCCGCGTCAAGTGCCTGCACCGGCGTAATGTCTTCGCTCAGGTAAGGCTGAATGGCCGTGTCATTAATGTTTTTAAACACCGGCGCCATAATAAAAAAGGTCAGAAACAGCGTAATGCCGATTAAGACCTGGTTAGACGGCGTTTGCTGCAAACCTATGGCCTGGCGCAGTATGGCCAATACCACAATAATGCGGGTAAAGCAGGTCATCATGATAACGACTGCAGGAATAAAACTGAGCGCAGTCATCAGCGCCAGTACCTGCAGCGTTACACTGTATTGTTGGGAGCCATCGGCTCCGGTAGTTACCGTAACAGCCGATAAGGCACCATTATCAGCCAGAACATCGGGGCTTAGCAGTATTACCAGCACCACGAACAACAGTCGCAACATAGCTCACACTATTTTTTCAGGAACGATTGCAACTGTGTATGAAAGTCTGATGCCAACTTTTCTTCAGGTAGCGGATTTTCCAGTTCAAACAGTAAATTTATGCTGTGCGCTGTGACACCTAAAACACGTTGTTTTCCTTGCATTTCAACAACTAACAATCGCTCTTTCGGGCCAAGCGGCATGGTGGAAATAATTTTTATATGTCTGCTGCCAGGTAAGCGCAACGTCAATTTTTTGAACGCCCAGCCCAGTGTAAGCACTATGGCTACCACTATCGCCAGCGATAACGCCATTTTCCCCAAGCCAAGGCCTGCCGACGGGCGCTCGGCAGGTGCTTCGGTTTTTAGCGGTATAGCTCGCACAGGCTGCGGTTGTGCTGACGGAAGATCTGGTTCACTTTGCGCTACAACCTCAGCTTTGGTTGTACTCTTGGTTTGCGCAGCGTCGTCGTCAGTGCTTTGGGCCAGCCCCGTCAGCGGTATTAAGGTGCAGCAGAGTAACGTAACAAGCAATAATCGCATCAACGTAACTTCTTAATCCGTTCAATCTGGCTAATAACGTCAGTCAGGCGAATACCAAACTTGTCGTTTACTACAACTACCTCACCGTGCGCTATCAGGGTGCCGTTAACCAGCACATCCAGTGGTTCACCGGCTACACGCTCCAGTTCAACCACCGAGCCCTGGTTAAGCTGCAACAAGTTGCGGATACTTATTTTGGCCCGCCCCACTTCCATAGAAATAGTGACCGGGATATCTAAAATAGTATCCAGCTTACGTTTTTCATCTACCGTGATATCGGCTTTTTCGTCACGCAGCTCTTCCAGCTCAACAGCTTCTGCACCATCGGTGCCTTCAGCTTCGGCCATGGCAGCAGCCCATTCGTCCATGGTGTCTTTATCATCAGCCATTTTTTGTTACCTTCTGTCGCGATCTGACAGGTTCAGATCGGCTTCTAACTCGGAAATATCGGCATCGCTGTCAAGGCGCCGCCCACCTTTAGTAAACACATGCATCTCAGATTTTGCTGATTCCGGCCGTTTAATTTTTTCAATAATTTTCAGCGCAGCATGTTCGCGCGAACGGCCCAATTTAGCTCTGTAGGTTGGTAAATCTTCAACCAGTACCGTGATATGGTCCGGCATTTCTATCGGAATAATATCACCGGCCTGCAACTCCATAATTTGCCGCAGCGTTAAATCGACATCCATCATTTTGGTGGTTAAATCCACCTTTACATCCATAATTTCGTCACGCAGAGCCTTGCTCCAGCGTAAATCGGTGTCTTCTTTGTCACTTTGTACACCGGCATCCAGCAGCTCGCGGATCGGTTCCAGCATGGAATACGGTAAAGCGACATGGAAATCACCACCGCCACCGTCCAGTTCAATGTGGAAAGAGCTGATTACCACCACCTCAGTGGGGCTGACAATATTGGCCATTGCCGGGTTAACTTCAGAGTCCAGGTATTCGAATGACACATCCATTACCGGCGCCCAGGCTTCTTTATAATCTTCAAAAATCAGCTTCAGCAGCATCTGAATAATACGCCGCTCGGTCGGGGTAAACTCGCGACCTTCAATTTTGGCATGGTAACGACCGTCACCACCAAAGAAGTTATCCACCAGAATAAATACCAGCCTGGCTTCCATGGTAATAAGGCCGGTGCCTTTAAGTGGCCTGAACCGCACCATATTTAAACTGGTCGGCACAAACAATGTGTGCACGTACTCGCCGAATTTGATCATCTGCACGCCGTTAATTGACACTTCAGCTGTGCGGCGCATCATATTAAACAGGCTGATACGCATATGGCGGGCAAAGCGTTCGTTTACCATCTCCAGCGTTGGCATGCGACCACGTACAATACGATCCTGCGACGAGAAATCGTATTCCATGGCAGAGCGGCCCCGGCCTTCACCGGAATCGTCTATTTCCTCTTCTTCGACGTCATCAACACCATGCAACAGCGCATCAATTTCATCTTGTGACAGTAAATCGGTCACGGCTGCTCACTCTTATTGCATCACAAAACCGGTGAAGAGAACTTCCTCTACCACCACCGAACCCGCGACCTCGATCATCGCCTGCTGTAAATCACTTAGTGCTTTGTTTTTCAATGCATCACGCCCAGCAACAGTGACCAGTTCATCAGCATTGGCAGCGCTGAAAGTTTCCAGCAAACTGCCTTCAATCAGCGGAATATGCCGCATCGCGATGGTTTCATTGTTAGTACCACGCACCAGCAACTGCACTTTAATTTGCACCATCCGATCACGTGACGCGCCGGGTACATTAAACACAAAAGGCCGTGGCAGTGGTACATACAACGCCGAGCCCTTTGCATCTGTACCGCCTGGGGCGCCTGCTGTATCAGAAGCACCATCTGAAGCAGCTCCGGCATCGTTACTATCTGAACCACCAAAGAACATCAGGCCGACAACAATCAACACCACCACCAGTACTGCACCACCACCCAACAGAAGCCATTTTTTCTTACCTGAACCTTCTGCAATAACCAGATCTTTTTCCGCTGCCATGCCTGTGCTACCTGTTAGTTAAAGTGCCATTATTATGCTCATCTGTGGTGGCCAATGTAAATCATCGTTACCGAATTAACCGCCACTATTGGCCGTTAAGCATAATAATCCACCAGCCTATCGGATGTTTTCACATTAACTTGCACGGTGTCTGAAGTTGCATCCGGCGTATCGTCTGCTGTTTGTTTACCGTTTCGCCCCTGATTATTGCCATCACGCTGCGCTAACTGCCGCTCTTGCTGCGACTGCTGCTGTACCTGACCTTCTGTTAACTGAATGCCCTGTTGTTGCAGCATTTCTCTGAGCCGGGGTAATTGCTGCTCTAATAATTCTTTTGCCTGCGATTGCTGCACGATAAACTGCACCGACGCCTGATCCTGCTGCATATCTATTTTAATTTGCATCTGACCAAGCCCGGCAGGATCAAGCCGGATTTCAGCGATCTGAATATTTTGCCGTACCATCAGAGTGACTCTTTCACGCAACTGCCCTGCAGCATCCTGTTGCAGTAAATTCAGGCTTTGCTTTAACTGTTCAGCCAGCGGCCGTGCTACCGCCTGAGCAGCGCCAGCTTGCTGACGTTGCTCTGCCAACTGAAGTGCACTGCTAAATGCCGTATCAACGCGCGCTGCTGAGCTGACATCTGCCGCCACTTTGGCTGTTGCGATACTGCTATCAGCCATCTCTGTTGCAATATCGGCTGGCAACTGGGCATTATTATTCTGTTTAGGCCCTTGTTGCTGATTCTGCTGCGACGAGTTCTGTTGCGACGGGCTTTGTTGCGAGCCATTTTGCTGCTGAGCATCATGTTTAGACGCATTTTGCTCAGAACCCGCCTTAGCACCCGCCTGATTATCCGCTTTATCAGATGCAGCTGTCAGCGACAAATTACCGCCCGTCGACGTGGTATCGGTTTTGCTGTTATCTTCCGTACCGGCAGCCGTTACTGTTTTGGCATCGGCCTGAACCGCAGACTGGGCGACAGAGCCTGCCTTTATACTGCCATCGTCTGTTTTGCTATTATTGTCATCAGCTTTAGTACCTGTCTCTATCGCTACTTTTACACTGCTGTCTTTTATGTTGTTGTCTTTACTGTCGCTGTCATGGGTATCGCTGCCAAAACCAGCCTCTTCTACAAACTGAGCAACGGCAGCACTTTTAGCATCCCCCTCAGACTCAGTAGCGCCCGCCAGCACAGCTACCGGCTGAGCTTCACCTTTACCACCGGCGGAGGCTTGCGTTTTATCGGCTACCTTACCCGCTTCAGAATCCCCTGATATCTGGCTGTTTACTTTTGCCTGCAGCTCAGTGGTGGCCGTATCCGTTATTTCGCTGGCAGACTGGGCCAGTTGTTTTGCAGCGTTGGCAACCTCTTTGGCATCAATTTCAGTCTGGCTATTACCTTGCGAAACAGTAGCTGGCTCGCCTTCAACATCGTCGGTAGCGGTATCAACAACGGCAGCATCAGTATCACTGGCATTGCTGTCAGTTTCAGGCAACTTGTCTTTAAGCGCTATCTGCCCCAGCAAGCTGGATGTCAGCAAGGAGTCTTCATCAGCGCCTGCTGCGCTCTCGTTTTCAGTATTCTCCGCATTTTCTGAATTCTCAGCGTTTTCTGCACTGGCTGCAGTATCTTTAGCATTGGCAGCAGCTAGTAATGCCTGGCTGACCCCACTTAGCACGCTGATGCCGGCAGGGACATGCCGTAGCTTAGCGCCGGACAGGCTATTTGTTGCCGGTGACGTTATGCCGTTTAGCACCTCACCAAACCCCAGTCCAGAAAGTTCTGTGCCAGCCTCTGCTGCAGAGTCTGATAGTGCGCCATCCAGCCGCAGCGCGCTGTCTGCGGTGGTTGTCAGCATTGATAATTGTATAGCCTGCACCATTTTTATTCCCCTGACTGACCACTGCGATCGGGCGTTTACTGCGCCGTTAGCGGGTTAAATCTGTTGTGTTAAAACCGATATATTCAGTTCCCTTCAACTACATTCAAATTTCAGGCCAATATGAAACGAACTTCTGTACGGCATAAGCAAGTTAGTACATCTGTGGCTCATTGCGGTTGCGCATAAATTGCTGGCTGGCGTATTCATCGGCATTTTTTTGCTCTTGTTTCAGCTGCTTTAATAACTCAGCTTGTTCGCCGCGCTGCACCAGTAACTCCATGGCCTTACGTTTTTTCTGCATCGCCAGCCAGTTTTGTTTGCGTTGCTCTGCAGCAGCTTTAGCCTGATGTAACGCCCAACCCTGCTGTTGTATTGCTTGATCAAGCTTACCGATAAAGCTGACAAACTGGGTGTACTGCCGGCTTTGTAAACCGGCAGCGCCTTGCTGCTGGCTCTGCTGAATATAGTCGGTACGGTAATTTGCCAGGCCCTGATATTTCTGTTCAGCCTGCTGGTAAAACTGCTGGGCTTTGACAAACTGCGCCTGCAGTTTTTCTTCACGCTCTTTTTGTATTTTAATCAGCATGGCAAAGCGGTGGTTAATCATCAGGTATTACTCCTTGCAGCGGCCGGAACCAGCTGATTAAGCCCTTGCAGGCTGTCGTCGTAGGTCACAACGTCATGCATTCCCTGCTGCAAAAAGCGGTTAATTCTTGGCATCATGCCGATAGCAACATCCAGTTGCGGATCGCTGCCGCGCACATAAGCCCCGATGGCGATTAAGTCTTTGCTTTGCTGGTAGCTGGCATACAGCTGCTTTACCGTACGTGCCATTTGCTGATGCTCCGCACTGGTTACCGCCGGCATAACACGACTAATGGATTTTTCTATATCTACCGCAGGAAAATGGCCGGCATCAGCCAGGGTACGTGACAACACGATATGGCCGTCAAGAATGGCGCGTGACGCATCGGCAATAGGGTCCTGTAAGTCATCGCCTTCGGACAACACAGTATAAAATGCCGTTATAGAGCCCTGGCTGCCACTGCCGTTACCGGCGCGTTCAACCAGTGCCGGTAATTTGGCGAATACCGATGGCGGATAACCTTTAGTAGCCGGTGGCTCCCCCACCGCCAGCGCAATTTCACGTTGTGCCTGAGCATAGCGGGTAATAGAGTCAATCAGCAGCAGCACATCCATACCCTGATCTCGGAAATACTCGGCTACCTGTACCGCGGTTTCACAGCCTTTTAACCGCATCAGTGGCGACACATCGGCTGGTGCGGCGATCACAACCGAGCGCTTTTTGCCCTCTTCGCCCAGAATTTCATCAATAAATTCTTTTACCTCGCGGCCACGCTCGCCTACCAGGCCTACAACGATGACATCAGCCGAGGTACCGCGGGTCATCATGCCCAGCAATACGCTTTTACCCACACCAGAGCCCGCAAATAATCCCATCCGCTGGCCTTTACCCACAGTAAGAATGCTGTTGATAGCCCGCACGCCGACATCCAGCGGCTGTTTAATTGGCCGGCGGTGCAAAGGATTAATAGGTTTGGCTTTAGCGCCACCAAATTGCTCAGCGGCAATAGGGCCTTTGCCGTCCAGCGGTGCCCCTGCGCCATCAATAACCCGGCCCAGCAGGTTAAGGCTAAGCGGTACGCCTTTAAAATTAAGCAACGGCGTTACGCGCGCACCGGGAACAACACCGGATACATCATCTTTGGGCATCAGATAAATACGATCATTGGCAAAACCGACCACCTCCGCCATAATTTCGCCGCGGGCAGTCTCTACCGAGCAAGGCTGGCCGATACCCGCACTGCAACCGGTGGCTTCCAGCGTTAACCCCACTACACGCACCAAATGGCCGGCGACAGCAGGCCGCGAGCTGTGTACATAACGCTGTTGCTGTTGCAGAAACTGGCTCAGGCTTTCGCTGTTTGCCATAAGTTAGTCTCCGGCCGGTGCATCAGATTGGCTTTCATGTTGCTCCAGCTGAATAAAATGCTCCAGGCTGCTTTGTACCCGCTGTTGTAAACTACGGTCGACGCTGGACTGGCTACTCTCTACCTTGCAGCCTCCCTGCGCCAGCAGAGGCTCAGCTCTTAATTGCCAGTTACGCTGCGCCAACTCATCTTGGGTGTAACTTTGCTCAACAATGGCTAAATCCGCCGGGTTAAGTTTTATTAGCAACTGCCCGGCTTGCAGCGGCAGTACTGAGGTAGCCTCAGAGATAGCCTGCAAAATAACCTCTGGATTGGTTTTAACTTCAACATTGATCACCGCCTGCGCCATAGCCAGGCTTAATTGCAGCAGTTGTTGTTTGACCTGTTTATCTATGCTGGCCAAAGGTTGCTGCAATTGATCCAGCAATGTACTTAGCTGTACCAGCTTGTCATTCAGTTCGGTCTGGCCATCTGCCAGGCCTTGTTTTTTACCTTCAGCCTGCCCCTGAGCCAGGCCATCCTGCTGGCCTTGTTCACGGCCTTCGGCATAACCTTTACTAAAACCTTCGTCTTTACCCTGACCAAAACCCTCGTCGTAGGCTGCCTGGCGGATTTGCTCGATATCATCTGCTGTCAGGGGCTTGATTGTCAGCTCTTCATCTTCATCTGCTTTACTGGCTTTGGCCTGAGGCTGCGTTTTATTCAGCGCATTAGTGCGGAGGCTATCATGCACCGGCGTCATATCAGGCGTTTGCCAGTGCTTGATCAGCTCATCAGTTTCTTCGTCGGGCGAAAACGGCCTTTTGTGCTTAAATGCCTCAGTGCTCATAGTACTACCCGCTCTGTTTAGACGAAGTCATCGCCACCACCACTGCCCAGCATAATTTCACCGGCGTCAGACAACCGGCGCGCAGCAGACAGTATTTCTTTTTGTGCAGTTTCAACATCACTTACCCGCACCGGCCCCATGGCCTCTAAATCGTCCTGCAGCAGCTCAGCGGCACGTTTCGACATATTTTTGAAAATCTTCTCTTTTAAATTTTCATCCGTGCCTTTTAACGCTTTCATCAGCACATCTTGCTGAATTTCGCGCAGCAGGGTTTGAATGCCACGGTCATCAACGTCAATCAGGTTCTCAAATACAAACATCAGATCCTGTATTTGCTGTGCCATTTCTTCGTCGTGCTCACGGATAGAATCCATCAGCTGGCCTTCAATATTGGTATCCATATAGTTAAGGATATCAGCCGCCGCTTTTAAGCCGCCCATTTTCGCCGTTTGCGCGCCGGCCTGACCGGCAAACTGTTTCTCCATAATCTCGTTTAACTCCTGCAGTGCTGCCGGTTGTACTTCTTCGAGGTTGGCAATGCGCATGGTTAAGTCCAGCCGCACTTTTTCCGGGAACTGAGATAAAATCTCTGCCGATTGCTCCGGTTCCAGATAAGACAAGACGATAGTCTGAATTTGCGGGTGCTCGTTGCGGATAATATTGGCTACCTGCTTCGAGTCCATCCATTTCAGTGAATCCAGGCCTTTAGCACCGCCGCCCAGTACTATCTGGTCAATCAGGTTAGCGGCTTTCTCTTCACCTAAAGCGGCGGTTAACGCGCGCTTGATAAACTCTTCGCTTTGGAAGCCAATGGTGCTGAAATTCTGAATTTGCTCGATAAACAAGCGATGCACCGCCGAGATTTTTGCCTGGTTCAGATCGGTCATCTGCGCCATGGCCAAACCGACTTTCTGTACTTGTTTGGGCTCTAAGTGTTTTAAAATTTGCGCAGCATCTTCTTCTGACAAACTCAGCAGTAAGATGGCGGCTTTTTCAACACCGTCCAGTTTACCTACGTCAAACGAAGGCTTTGTTGCTTCTATGCTACTCATCTTCAGCCAACCAGTTTTTCACTACCAGAGAGGATAATTCCGGCTCATTTGCCACTAAAGCCCGAACTGCGCGTAATAAATCGTCATCACCATGTAAGTCCGGCAGCATTAGCGTGCCATCCGGGGCAAAACCTACTGCGTTCTCGTCAAATGTTGAGCTTAGCATGTCGATAGTGTCGTCGCCCAAATCCAGCCCGCTGGACAGGGCATTATCATCATAGGTATCTTTGGTGTCTTCAGGGTAAATCAGTTTCTTCAACATCGGCCGCACAATAAAGACAATCAGTACAATGATAATCAGCCCGCCAATAACCAGCCGCACGACTCGCAGGAACCATTCTTCCTCATAAAAATTAGGTGTTTCAGTCTCGATAATGGCTTCTTTCATAAATGGCACCGAGATCACTTCAATCATATCGCCGCGCTGCGCATCAAAGCCAATACCGCCTTGCAATAAGCGGCGAATATTGGCCAGCTCTGCCTGGGTGCGTGGCTCAGGTTCGCCATCAACTGCCGCTGCCGGTTTATAGTCAATCGCCACTGATACGCTTAAACGGCGGATCACCCCGCTTTGCTGGGAAATATGGCTGATAGTGGTATCCAGTTCGTAATTACGGGTCGCTTCTTTGTGATTACGCCCGGGTACAACCGGCTGTGCATTGCCGCCGCCCGTTGCCTGTTCAGGAATGGCAGAGTTCATCGGTGGCTGGTTAGATAGCGCCCCGGGTATACCGGCACTTAAACCGCCGACGCTATTTTCTTCAATGGTCATTTCGCTGCGTACAGCAGGTAAATCCGGATTAAAGCGTTTTTGGGTCTGCTCTGTGGCGGTAAAATCCATCAGCAAGTCTACCTGGGCAGTATAGTTACCATAGCCCAGTACCGGCATTAAGATAGAGTCGACTTTTTGGCGGTATTCTTCTTCACGGGTGCGCTGCAATTCATATTCTTTGCGGCTACGGGCAGAGTTGGCATCCTGGGATCCACTGTTTAATAAGCGGCCGTTCTGATCAGTAACCGTTACCCTGGAGGGCGATAAACCCTGCACAGCAGAAGCAACGATATCGACGATGGCATCCACTTCGCTGTCGCGCACCATTGTGCCGCCGCGGGCGGTAACCAATACCGTGGCCGAAGGCAGTCTTTCTACCCGGGCAAACACATTTTCTTTTGGAATAGCCAGTAATACCCTGGCGCGGGATATGCTTTGCAGCTCTTCAATGGTGCGGGCTAATTGTTGTTCACGGCTATGCTTTAACCGCTCCATCTCCAGGCGCTGGCTAACACCAAAACCGCTGTCTTGCAGCAAAAACTCGGTACCGCTGGATGGCTCTTTGGTCAGGCCAGCGCGGGACAACGACAATTTGATACTCTGAAACTCATCTTCCGGTATCAAAATAGTATTGCCTTCCAGTTTATAACTGATTTTTTGTGCATCCAGGTGATCCAGGGTTTGGATCAATTCCTGTGTTTCAAAGGTGCCCAGTGGCCGCATTTCCGGCTCGCGTGCCCACATGATAATCAGAATAGCAATGGCCAGACAGATAGTCAGCGCGACAATCAGGGTGATCTGGCGCACCAGATCCATGCCGCCCAAACTGCCGACAAAACCCGGTTTTTGTTCCTGCTGCTCACCGGCACCGTATTCGGTGTTGGTGAGTGCCAGCTCGGTGGATTGATTTTCAGCCACAGCTTATTCCTCCGTTATACCGGCATCGACATTATGTCTTTGTAGGCTTCTACCAATTTATTGCGCACCTGCAACGTGGCTTCAAATGCCAGTGAGGATTTCTGGCTGGCGATCATTACTTGTGCCAGCGATACATTAGGATCGCCCATTTCCACGGCAGTGCGCATCTGGCCGGTTTCCTGTTGTAAGGCATTAACATTGCTTAAAGCGTTTTTCAGCATATTGCCAAAGTCACTCTGGCTGGGGTTAACTTCAGCGGTATTTTTCAGCTTCAGCTCGCTGCCAACGCCGCGGGCCTGGCTGGCCAGCGACTGCATTTCGGCGTAAAGGGCCTGCCCTTTGATATTCATAGCGTCACCTGTCAAAAATTTGCTGCTAACACGATTAGCTAATGCAAAGCAGGAGTTATGCCAAGTTTTAGTTGTTTGAATTTAAACGGAAAAACCCTCATAGCGAGGGTTTTATATCAGGCGGGAAGATCTATTCCATGCTCTTTCATTCGGGCCAGCTTATAACGCAGGGTGCGATCGCTGATGCCAAGCCTCTCAGCCACGTCTTTACGCCGGTTAGCGCAGGCTTTCATCGTGGCCAGAATAATGCGGTGCTCCTGCTCATGTACGCTGGCTTTAAAACCGGCATTGGCATCGTCTTCATCTGCCATATTGCTCACGGCTACAGACAGCTCGTTATCAGCGACAGCCGGTGGCAGCATATCTGCCTGTTCCAGCAAAATGTCGTCAGTATCAATACTGTCGCCCTGACAAATAATTAAGGCTCGCTGTATTACGTTATCCAGCTCACGCACATTGCCCGGCCAGCTATAGCGGCTTAACCGCAAAGCTGCCGCGTCAGTTAAATGTGCCACTGCCCGCCCGGTTGCCCTGCAATGACGCTGCAATAAATGCTGTGCCAGCGGCACTATATCGGCTGGTCTTTCGCACAGCGCCGGCCAACTTAACGGAAATACATTAAGCCGGTAGTATAAGTCTTCACGAAAGCGGCCCTGCTCCACGGCTTGTTTCAGATTGCGATTACTGGTGGCCAGCACCCTTACCTCCAGCTTAATGGTTTTGCGGCTTCCCAGGCGTTCTACTTCACGCTCTTGAAGCACCCGTAATAACTTGGCCTGCAGGTTTAAATCCATTTCGGTAATTTCATCCAGCAAAATGGTGCCATGCTGGGCCTGTTCAAATTTACCCGGACAACCATTTATTGCGCCGGTAAAGGCGCCTTTCTCATAACCGAATAAGGTTGATTCAAGCATATTTTCCGGAATTGCAGCACAGTTTATCGCGACAAAAGGGCCACTGCTGCGTTCAGATAGCTGATGAATATAACGTGCCAGCACCTCTTTGCCCGAGCCGCTGGGGCCGGTGATCATAACACTGGCATCAGTGCGGGCCACTTTGGCGCACAATGTCAGTAGCTGTTTACTGGATGGAGCAGCCACTATGGGCTCAAAACTGGCTACTGGTTCTGCGGTGACATAACGGCCTACGGTATTAAGCAACACTTCCGGTGAAAACGGCTTGGCCAGATAATCAATAGCGCCAAGCCGGATAGCCTCCACCGCAGCCTGCACAGTGGCATAGGCCGTCATCATTAACACCGGTATCTTCGGGTACTGCTCGCGCAAGGTTTTTAACAGCGTAAGGCCTGAAGCCCCCTGCATCTGAACATCGCTTATAACCAGTTGCACACTTTGCTGCTTTAATGTCAGCAATGCCTGCTCGGCACTGTCTACAGCACATACCTGATACTGTGCCAGCAATAAGGTATCGTGCAGTGCTTCGCGCAAACCGGCATCATCTTCTACTAGCAGTATATGTTGGCTCATCTGCTATTCCCCGCTAACTGATTGCTGTATCGGCAGCAGCATTTCAAAGCAGGCGCCGTGCTCTGTCGGAATATAATGCACAGAGCCCTGATGCGAATGCGCTACCGCCTGCACCACTGCCAGGCCTAGGCCTGTGCCCTGAACACGGCCCGTAACAAAGGGGTCAAACAGGGAGTCACGCAATGCCAGTGCCACACCCGGGCCATTATCGGTAAGGCGCAGCGCTAACATACCGCTATGCTGTTTGCTGGGGGCGATATCAAGCGATATTTGAGTATCAGGCCCTGCTGCCTGAATGCTGTTTTGAATAAGATTTTGCAAGGCACCGCACAGCGCATTCTGGTTACCCAGTAAACAAAGTGCTCTGTCGCTGCAATGCAGCGATAAGCGGGTATTATGCTGTTGCAGCAGTGCTTCAATACTGGTGTTTAACTGCTCAATAAGCTGACTGAGCGAAAAACCTGCTACTTGCTGCGCACTACCAGAGCGGGCAAACAACAGCATATCGCTTACCTGTTGTTCTAAATCCTGTAAACGCGAGAGTAGTTTTTGCTGAAACTGCTGCTGCACCTGCAACGTGGCCCTTGGGTTAGCCAGGTTCTGGGCATAGAGTAAAGCAGCAGATAAAGGTGTACGGATTTGATGAGCCAGCGTCGCCATCATTTTACCCAAAGTGGATAAACGCTGCATATGGCTAAGGCGGCTCTGCAATTGCCGGGTTTCAGTCAAATCTGTCAGCATGATAAGCTGCCCAGCCTGCGAAGCGATAGCGCCCTGTGCCAGGGTACTGATTTGCAGCTTAACCCGCCGGCCATCTTTAAGTGACACTTCCAGGCCATCATCGCTGCGCGGGCGAAAACAACGGCTGATAACATCAAGCCAGCGTTGCCCGGTTAGTGGTTCGCCAAGCAATGCCATGGCGGCAGGGTTGGCCTGATACACCACTCCACGCTGATCCAGCAGGATCACCGCAGCAGGCAACGCCTGCAACACGGCATCATAATGAGCTGACGGCAGTAACTGCAGTACAGCACGCCCGCTGGCGGCTACCGCTGCAGTATCAGGCAGAGCGTGCAAAGAAAAGTCGTATGCATTGGCCGTTGTCATAATTACCCTTAAACATTGCGTTATCGCTTAAAGGTAATGCAGGCACTATGCCAGATAAATTAATATATTTTCAATAACTTATAGTGTCAAAAGCCTGACACTGCAGTAATTAGTCGTTATTACTCGTCTTTGCCAAGGTTGTATTTACGCATTTTTTCAACCAGCGTAGTGCGGCGCAAACCCAGCACCTCTGCAGCACGGGCAACAACAAATTCGTGCCGCTCCAGTGCCTGAGATATAAAGCGGATTTCCAGCTCAGCCAGATATTCTTTCAAATCCAGCCCCTGATCAGGTAACTCCTGCAGGCCGTCTGCCACGGCAAAAAATCCGGCATTGTCAGTTTCATCTTCGTCATCATCCGCTGACTGAAACATTTCGTTCAGTAAATCACGCTCCTGCAAACTTTCTGGGTATTGCGGTACATAGCTTTCTATATCCAGATGGCGGTATTTCGGTGGCAACTCAGCAACATCTACCACCTGGTCCGGGTACATAATAACCATCCGCTC
This sequence comes from Rheinheimera hassiensis, assembly GCF_022436675.1. Lineage (GTDB taxonomy): Bacteria > Pseudomonadota > Gammaproteobacteria > Enterobacterales > Alteromonadaceae > Alishewanella > Alishewanella hassiensis. The sequence goes on from NZ_JAKUJZ010000003.1 coordinate 487,284, forward strand.
CAGCAAATTTGCCAGCTCGCGCACATTCCCCGGCCAACTGTGTAATTGCAAGCTTTGCATAGCATATTCAGTAAATTTAACTTTGGCCTGGCTGTATTTTTCCTGGCGTTGTAGCAGCTCACTGATCAGCAGCGGTATATCGTCGCAACGTTGGCTAAGTGCAGGAGTATCTATAGGAAATACATTTAAGCGGTAGTATAAGTCTTCCCGGAAGCTGCCATCATCGATCATTTGCTCTAAATCACGGTGCGTGGCGGCGACAATACGCACATCTGCCTTAATAGGCTGGGTGCCGCCTACCCGTTCATAAGTCCGCTCTTGTAATACTCTGAGCAATTTCACCTGCATATTTAACGGCATGTCGCCTATTTCATCTAAAAACAGCGTGCCGCCCTGCGCCAGCTCAAAGCGACCTTTGCGAGTAGAAATAGCACCGGTAAAAGCGCCTTTTTCATGGCCAAACAATTCACTTTCCAGCAGCTCTGCCGGTATAGCGCCGCAGTTGATGGGTACAAAAGGCCCGCGCGCACGGTTAGATAATAGGTGAATATTACGTGCCACGACTTCTTTGCCGGTACCTGAAGGGCCAAGTACCAGCACATTAGCTTCGGTTTTTGCCACTTGTTGGATAAGGAAGCGGACTTGCTGCATAGAAGCAGACTTACCCACCATACCATCAAATTTTGCCGTGTTGTGCTGCTTATGCTGCAGCGGTAACAAACGATGATACTGCTGACTATCACGCAGTAGCTGAGTTAAAGAAGTATAAGAGAACGGCTCACTAAGCAGGCCCACAGCATTGGCATACTGCAGCAGTGGCTGCAGTGGTTCACCCAACAATAAAAACGCCGTTGCAGGATAACGTAACAGAAGATCGGCATGGAGCTGGCTTTCCAGCGCGCCCAGCAGCACCACTACCGGCTCCTGATTATTCAATCTGACTTGCAGTGCTGCTATATCCAGTATCTGGTGCGGCTCATTAATAAAACTTAATACTGTACTGAGCCGGCTGCTGCGGCTGCTTTGTTCATCAACGATATACAGAAAAGGATTATTTACCATGCCACTGCTTTTATTATGCTTTTGATTGCATTGTACTTCGCAAAGATGAGCTTGCAAGGTAATACGCTATTTTTTTGACACTGTGTCAAAAAAATAGCGTGGCTTTACTCTGTTAACTAAGCAGGTTTAAAGCCTGTTGTTGCTGCATTCTGGCCTGCAGTGAAACACTGACCGAAGTATTAGCCAAAATATCAGCCGCCACCTTGTCACTGCTGGCACGGGCAAAATCTAAATCTTCAATCCGGCTACGGGCCGCTGACTGCGCAATTTGTTGGCCATTTAAATTACTGGCTGCAGAGCTAAAACTGTTAATAGATGCGCCAGCGTCGGCTTGTAAACCACCAATATAGTCCAGCGATTGCTGAATATTACCCAGCGATGCCGCAGCGCTGTCGGCTGAGGTTAAATCTATACTAAAGATATTCTGTGCGGTTAAACCGGAGGCAACATCTGTTGTGCCAAAACTGAGGCTGCCAGAGCCAGTACCAAAACTCAAGGCACCATCCTGATCGAATAACTTTTTACCGGCAAACTCTGTTGTGTCAATGACCTGCTGAATATTAGCCGTATACTGATCAGCCTCAGCCTGCAGTGCAGCACGATCCTGAGCATTGTAAATCCCATTGCCAGCGGCAACAGCCAGCCGGTTTAACTCGCCAAGGTTGTCGTTAATACCTTGCAGCCCTTGCTCGTATACCCGTGCCAGCGAGATACCATCATACAGGTTGCGCTCGCCCTGAGTGTTAGCGTTAATACTACTACTCAGCTGATTGGCTATCTGTAAACCGGCAGCATCATCGGCGGCGCTGTTTATCCGTTTCGCTTTAGCCAGCTTTTTTAACAAGCTGTCTTGCTGTAACTGGGCCTGATTTAAGGCATTTAAACTGCCGGGAGCATTAAGTTTCATCTTGGCACCACTTTGTCGTTAAAACTGGTTATAGTTTAGTCAAAGCGACGATAAACCGCTATTAATTAAATCTGCGTAAAAACTAAGCCGATGCATTAGTATTAAAGTGTTTGAACTGAATATGTTAGCTCTTGCGGCACAGTTTATGCTAATGTCATTTTAAACAGCATTTCGTACACAAGTGGTTCCCGAGGGCAGCTTATGTTTAACGGCAAAACAATTTTAATCACCGGCGGTACCGGCTCATTTGGCCACAAATACACCGAAACCCTGCTGGCACGCTACAAGCCGAAGAAAATCATTATTTATTCCCGCGACGAACTTAAACAGTACGAGATGCAGCAAAAATTTAACCAAAACTGTATGCGCTACTTTATCGGCGATGTACGCGACGCCGAGCGTTTGCGTCGAGCCATGCATGGTGTCGATTACGTTATTCATGCTGCAGCGTTAAAGCAGGTGCCGGCGGCAGAATATAACCCGATGGAATGCATTAAAACCAATATCAACGGTGCAGAAAATGTTATTAATGCGGCGATTGATTGCAACGTAGATAAAGTGATTGCATTATCAACCGATAAAGCTGCCAACCCGGTAAACCTGTACGGTGCCACTAAGCTGGCTTCCGATAAACTGTTTGTCGCGGCAAATAATATGGTGGGTGCAAGCAAGCCGCGGTTTTCAGTGGTGCGCTACGGTAATGTGGTCGGCTCGCGCGGGTCAGTAGTGCCGTTTTTTCAGCAGCTGATTGACAAAAAACATGACTATATTCCGGTTACCCACCTGGAGATGACACGATTCTGGATCAGCCTGCAACAAGGCGTCGACTTTGTGTTAAAGAATTTTGAGCGCATGCTCGGCGGCGAAATTTTTGTACCAAAAATCCCCTCCATCCGCATTGTCGATTTAGCCAAAGCGATGGCACCGCATTTACCGGTGCAAGAGGTCGGCATTCGCCCCGGCGAAAAGCTGCATGAGATGATGTGTCCGGGCGATATGTCGTATCATACCTTTGAATTTTCTGATCACTTTGTTATTGCACCGGCAATTAAGTTTTTTAACCGCAGCAATGACTTTTCCAGTAATGCTCTGCAAGAGCAAGGCAAACTGGTCACACCGGGGTTTCAGTATGTGTCTGATACTAACCCTGACTTTCTCAGTGTGGAACAAATGCGTCAGTTTAATCAGGAAGCTATGCAGTGATCCCCTATGGCCGTCAGCACATTACTCAGGCAGATATTGATGCAGTAACTCAGGTACTGCAAAGCGACTTTTTAACTCAAGGTCCAGCGGTGCCTGCTTTTGAGCAGCGCTTTTGTGAACTGACCACCGCGCAGCACGCCGTAGCAGTAAATAGCGCCACCTCCGCCTTACATATTGCGTGTTTAGCGCTGGGTGTAGGGCCCGGCAGCAGGGTTTGGACTTCTCCTATCAGTTTTGTTGCTTCAGCCAACTGCGCGCGTTACTGCGGCGCCGATGTCGATTTTGTCGATATAGAACCAGACAGCGGCAATATGGCAGTAGATAAACTGCGGCAAAAACTGGAGCAGGCACGCAGCACTGATACACTGCCACAGGTGGTAATACCGGTGCACTTAGCCGGTGCCAGCTGTGATATGCAGCAAATACATTATCTGGCCAATGAATTTGGTTTTAGTATTATCGAAGATGCCTCGCATGCAGTGGGCGCCAGTTACCATGATGAACCAGTGGGCAATTGCCGCTATAGCGATATCACTATATTCAGCTTTCATCCGGTAAAAATTATCACTACCGCTGAAGGCGGTATGGCGTTGACTAATAACAGCGTATTGGCCGAAAAAATGCGTCTGCTCAGAAGCCATGGTATCAGCCGCGATGACAGCCTGATGACAGAGCCCGCACACGGCGCCTGGTATTATCAGCAGTTGCTGCTGGGCTTTAATTACCGTATGACAGACATTCAGGCTGCACTGGGTTTAAGCCAAAGTCTGCGTCTGCTGCCGATTATTCAGAAACGCCAGTTGTTAGCAGCAAACTATAACCGCTTGCTGGCTGAGCTGCCTGTCGCCTTACCGGCACTGGATGATATTAATATCAGCGCCTGGCATTTATATACTATCCGGCTGGATGATAAAACCAAACGTAAGGCGGTATTTGATAGCCTGCGCGAAGCCGACATTGGCGCGAATGTACATTATATTCCCATTCACACCCAGCCATATTACCAACAGCTGGGTTTTGACTGGGGAGATTTCCCTGTTGCGGAAGATTTTTATGAGCGAATTATCAGCCTGCCGATGTTCCCAGAATTAACTGGCGAGCAGCAGCAATACATCGCTGACACCTTAACGGAGTTGCTGCAGTGAGGGTAGCAATTATTCCTGCGCGAGGTGGTAGTAAGCGCATTCCACGCAAGAATATTAAAACCTTTTGCAGCCAGCCTATGCTGGCTTACCCCATTTTAACCGCCTTACAAAGCGGCTGTTTTGACAAAGTGTTAGTGTCTACCGACGATAAAGAGATTGCCGCAGTAGCTCGTGAATACGGCGCTGAAGTACCGGCTTTTCGCCCGACAGCGTTGGCGGATGATCACACCGGCACCAGTGCGGTTATTCGGTACGAATTAACGCAGCTATTGCAGCAAGGCTTCGCCATCAGCCACTGTTGCTGTATTTATGCCACTACCCCGCTACTGACAGCAACACTGTTGCAGCAAGCCTGGCAGCAGCTAAATAATGAGCCTGAGCTAAATTATGTTTTTTCTGCTGCGCGTTTCTCGTTTCCTGTTCAACGAGCACTGATAACCACTGTGCAGGGCGTGGCTGCGTTTGATCCAGCCAGTATCAGCAAAAGATCGCAGGATTTAGTGCCTACTTTTCACGATGCCGGCCAGTTTTACTGGGGGCGCACTGACGCATGGCTTGGCAATAAACCGGTTTTTGGCGATAACAGCAAAATGTTGGTGCTGCCGGACCATCTGGTACAAGACATAGATACTCCTGAAGACTGGCGCCGTGCTGAACTGTTGTATCAACTGCTGCAACAGGAAGCGCCCTAACGTGAAAGTCCTGTTCCGTGCTGACGCTTCAGTCAGGCTAGGCTCTGGCCATGTGATGCGCTGTCTGGCGTTGGCTGAGGAGCTAACAGCGCTTGGCGGCGAATGTCATTTTGTCTGTCGTCAGACCGATGGCGACCTGAACGATGTTATCAGCCAGCTAGGATATCCGCTTTATAAGCTTACGGGTGCAGCTGACGAGCAACAGGACGCCGCCCAAACCCTGCAACAACTTACGCAAAGCTACCAGTTGCTGATTGTTGATCACTACGCCCTGGCGCAGCAATACTGCTCAGCACTGCGCCAGCGCTGCAAATATATTATGGTTATTGACGATCTGGCTAACCGGCTGCATGACTGCGATATGCTGCTTGATCAAAACCTGTTGCCACAGGCTGAACAACGTTATGCTGAATTAGTACCGGTACATTGCGAAAAATTGCTTGGGCCGCGTTTTGCCTTGCTTCGGCAGGAGTTTTATCAACCGGTAAAACATCGTCTGCCTAATCATATTCTGATTGGCTTTGGCGGCAGCGACGAGCAAAATTTAACCACCATGGCAATTAAAGCGCTACAACAATTAAAGCCCGGGCTGTTTACGGCCGATATAGTAATAGGGGCAAATAATCCGTGGCGCGCTGATATAACGCAGCAGTTAGCGTGCCTGCCCAATTTGCAGTTGCATGTGCAATGTAACTACATGGCAACCCTGATGTACCGGGCACGACTCATGCTTGGTGCGGGTGGCGCCAGTCATTGGGAGAGGTGTATTTGCGGCCTGCCAGGTCTGGTTGTTACCGTTGCCGAAAATCAGCAGGCGACAACGGCTTATCTCGACCACCTTGGCGCTTGTGTCTGGTTGGGTCAGGCTGCTGAAATGTCAGCAGAGTTCTTTGCAGAGCAACTATGCTATTACCTGTCCCAACCGGCACTGTTAGACGATATTGGCCAGAGTGCCGCCGGCATAGTGCCGGCGGACGCTGGTACACCACTGGTAGCTAAGCAGGTTTATGCAATGATTCGAGGGTTTAATGGCAGTAATTAAACTGGGCCAACGTGCGATAGGACCGGAAGAGGCGCCATTTATTATCGCAGAGCTGTCGGGTAATCATGATCAGTCTTTAGACAAAGCGCTGGCGATGGTAGATGCCGCTGCAGCTTGCGGCGCTGACGCCATTAAAATACAAACCTATACAGCAGACAGCATGACGCTGAATATTCAACACGGCGATTTTGTTATTCAGGACCAGGGTAATCTGTGGCAGGGACAATCACTTTATCAGCTATATCAGCTGGCCATGACCCCTTGGGACTGGCATCAGGCTATTTTTGCTCGGGCAACACAACACGGTATGCTGGCATTTAGTACGCCCTTTGACCAGACAGCCGTCGATTTTCTCGAACAGTTAAATGTACCCTGCTACAAAATTGCCTCATTTGAAAACAGCGATCACGCATTACTCACTGCAGTAGCTAGAACCGGCAAACCGGTGATAATGTCTACCGGTATGGCAACACAAACCGAGCTGGCTGAATCGGTAGAGGTACTGCGTAAACACGGTTGCAATCAGCTTATCCTGCTGAAGTGCACCAGCCACTACCCGGCCGATCCGGTTGATGCCAATCTGGCGACAATCCCGCATTTAGCCCAGCTGTTTAACTGTCAGGTTGGTTTATCTGACCATACTGCCGGCATCGGTGTAGCCGTTGCCAGTGTGGTGCTGGGCGCAACAGTCATTGAGAAACACTTTGTGCTAGACAGAAGTGAAGGCGGCGTTGATGCCGAATTTTCCCTTGAGCCCGATGAATTTTCCGCGCTGGTGCAGGAGTGCAACCGCGCTGCGGTAGCGCTGGGTAAAGTCACTTACGGCGGTACAGACAAAGAGCAGGCCTCGCGTAAATACCGCCGCTCATTATATATTGCCGAAGATATGCAACCGGGTGAAATCTTCACCCCGGCTAACTTACGTTCAGTGCGCCCCGGCTTGGGTCTGGAGCCGAAATACCTGCCAATGTTGCTGGGTAAACCAATTAAAAAGGCGGCGGCCAAAGGCACCGCGATGAGCTGGGAGTATCTGTAGCACTATGGTGGCAGCAAAGCAGTATCCCGTCAGTCAGTTTCGCCCTCTAACTAAGGCCGACCTGGAGCTGATATGGCAGTGGCGTAACCAACCGGATATCCGTCGCAATATGCACAATGACACGCCGATTAGCTGGCATGAACACCTTGCCTGGTTTGAGAAGCTGAAGTTCGATTTAAGCCGTAACTTCTTTGTGTTTTATCAGAATGAACGGCCAATAGGTGTGCTTAACTTTAACCAGCACAGCAGCGGCGTGCTGGAATGGGGCTGTTATCTGGGTGAAACCAATGTTTGGCCAGGCTCCGGGCTGTTGCTGGAGATTGCCGCACTGGACTATGCGACGATGCAAAACGCACAGTACAGCCTATATGCTGAAGTGCTATCTTTTAACCAAAGCGTGCTAAAAATGCACCAGCTATTTGGTTACCAGCCTTTACCCGACTTACCGGGCAAACACAGAGATAATCAGCCTTATCAGGTAAAAGCGTTTCACTACCCGCTGGCCGACTGGCGTGCCAACCGCGACGCCGTATTAGCGCGTTTGCCAAAGCAAATTGCTGCAGCGGCCAGTTTTATTCAATTTACTCAGTAGCAGGTTTTAACGTGGAACTGGAACATACTATTCGCCAAACGCTGGATCAGGTTGCCATCATCGCAAACTGTCAATTGATTGATAACATCAACGATGACACGGTACTGCTGCAAAGCGGGCTCGACTCGCTGGGCTTCGCGATGCTGGTAGCGCAACTGGAAGAAGATTTAGGCATAGATCCGTTCAGCCAGCTGCAAATAGCCGTTTATCCACGCACTTTTGCCGAATTTGTCGGCGTTTATCGCCAGACACTGGCAAACGGCAACTAAAACCAATGAATCTGCTGCAGCGGCTGCAACAAGCGAACTATAACAGCACTGCCATCAGCGCCGGGGCTAATATCAGCCATACACAGTTGATAGCGCAAGCGCTGCAACTCAGGCAGCAATATCCGGCACTGCAACATCAGGCTATCGCCCTAAGCTACACCGACCTGAGCACTTTTACCTGTGCCCTGTTGGCGTTTGACGGCTGGTGCCGGGCACTTTATCTGCTGCCGGATAACACGCTTAAACTGCCAGAGCAGGTTATCTGCTGGCCTGAAAACACCCCAGCCGGAACTGCAACGCCCACAGCAGAACCTACCCACTGGTATTTGGCAACATCCGGCACTACCGGTACGCCCAAATGGATAGCGCATTCATTTACCAGCTTAAGCCGCGCCGCTAAAGCCTCAGTACAAAGTGCGGCATTGCACTGGGCATTATGTTATCAGCCAAGCCGTTTTGCCGGGCTGCAGGTGCTGCTGCAAAGCCTGCTGTCCGGTGCAGTAATAACCGACTGCAGTAGCGGTGATGCGCAGCAGCGTTTTAACCTGATGCTGCAACACAGTGTGAATGCGGTATCGGCCACGCCCTCTTTGTGGCGACAGTTACTGATGACAGCGCAATTAAGCACACTGCCCTTGCAACAAATAACGCTGGGCGGTGAAATTGCCGATCAGCCCTTACTTGATACACTGGCAGTGTTATTCCCAACTGCCCGTCTGCTACATATTTACGCCTCTACCGAGGCCGGTGTGGGTTTTGCCGTTGCCGATAAGCGTGCTGGCTTTCCGGCCAGTTGGTTAAATCAACGTCACAGCAACCTGTTGCTTAAAATCGATGCCAACCAACATTTATGGTTAAAGCCGCCACAGCAGCCTGATACCGGCCTGGCGTCTGATGCTGATAGCGATGGCTATCTGGACAGCAGCGATTTAGTCAGTATTGTGCAAGACAGAGTTATCTTTCTGGGGCGTGCCAGCGGTGTTATTAATGTTGGCGGCAATAAAGTACACCCTGAGCAGGTAGAACAGGTATTGTTACAGTACCCTGCCGTGCGCCAGGCAAAGGTGTATGCCAAAGCCAGTAGCGTCTTAGGCCAGTTAGTTATCGCAGATATTGTTGTCGACACCGGTACTGACAGTAAAGCACTGCAAGCTCAGTTGGTACGCCACTGCCAGCAACAACTGGAGCGCTATCAGCTGCCAGCCCGGTTTAATATAGTCAGCAGCTTAGCAACCAATGCGACCGGTAAGTTAAGCCGTAAGGCCGACGTAAAGGAGCATCATGAGTAAATTAGTGATTGTTACCGGTGCCAGCCGGGGTTTGGGCTTAGCGATATGCCGCCAATTGCTGCAGGCCGGTTATAGCGTACTGGCGCTGGCCAGAAGCCAAAGCGATGAGTTAACACAGCTACAACAGCAAGGCTTACACTTTTGCGCAGCTGATTTATCTGAACTGGATAAGATCCCCGCCCTTTGTAGCGAACTGACTAAGCAATACGGCCGACCTTATGCGCTGATTAACAACGCTGCTGTTGGTTATGATGGTGTACTTGCAACGATGCACAACACTGAGATAAATAGCTTACTTAACCTGAATATTCAGGCACCTATCTTGCTTAGTAAGTACTTGCTAAGGCCAATGTTGTTAAACCAAAGCGGCCGTATCGTCAATATTTCGTCGATTATCGCCCGCACCGGTTTTAACGGCTTAAGCGTATATGCCGCCAGTAAAGCGGCACTGGAAGGTTTTAGTAAATCTTTAGCCCGTGAAGTTGGCAAAGCCGGTATCACAGTAAACTGCGTGGCACCGGGTTATATGCAAACCGAGATGACGCAAAGCTTACAGGGCGATAAGCTGGAAAGTATAAAACGGCGCAGCCCACTGGGCCGGCTGGCCACGCCAGATGATGCAGCCGGTGCAGTGGTGTATCTGCTAAGCGAACAAGCAGCGGCGATAACCGGCACAACTATTATTGTTGATGCGGGAAGTACTGCTTAACCCCGCTTTCCATGTTTTAGATAACATTTCTACATAAACTTTAAAAATCTAAACCAATTCCAAGGTTGGCACCTTATTTGCTTAAATTTAGCACCTAATTAAGGGTGATAAAATAAGTTCTTTAAAGGAATAGTTATGATTTTAAAATCACTGCCTGCTTTTATTGTCTTTCTTATAATGTGGTCAGGAAAATGTCTGGCTGCCCCAATTGTCATAGAATCTTCTTTTGACTATAACAGTGAAGGATGGGGACTGTAGTGGTCAACTAATTCCGGACAGTAAATTAGATAGATCCTCAGCTTTTGCCGGTGGCACACCATCGTTGAATTGATGTGGCCTGCGCCAGTTGTAATAATCCATCAGATAAAAACTAATATCCCGCTGTGCTTCTGCTTTGCTCATATAACCCGTTACCGGCACCCATTCAGACTTTAAGCTTCTGAACAGTCGTTCCATGGGGGCATTGTCCCAGCAATTTCCGCGACGGCTCATGCTTTGAGTCATGCGATAACGCCATAATCTTTGTCGGAATAAGCGGCTGGCATACTGGCAACCCTGGTCAGAATGGAACATCACACCTTGTGGCCTGCCTCGTTGCTCATACGCCATATCCAGTGCTTTAACCGCCAACTCTGCATCCGGTTTGGCCGATAATGCCCAGCCAACAACACGACATCTAAAACCACAGCTAAATAGTGCCAGCGGCCTTCTGCCCAGATGTAGGTAATATCACCGCACCACACGCTATCAGGTGCGCTGACATCAAATTCCCTTTCCAGATGATTAGGGATGTCCGGTCGTTCAACTTGCGCTGTTTTATAGCGATGAGGGCCGGGTTGCTTACTCGCTATCCCGGCCTCTCTCATCAGGCTCATGACTTTAAAACGGCCTATCTGATAACCCAGCTCACACATCATGCCGAGCAGGCTTCTGCTGCCGGCAGAGTTCCGACTCGCTTTAAACAAGGCTTTGATTTCACTACGCTGCTCTAAGCGCTCAACATTGATTTGCTTGCTAAGCTGCTTATGCTCGTAATAGCTGCTCGTGGGCACATCAAACATGTCACAGACCATGTCTACCGCTTCATGTTCTCTTAACTGGTCTATCAGCGTGTACGTTCGAGCTCGTCTGACATTAAGAGTGCGGTAGCCTTTTTTAATATGGCTTTTTCCCGCTCCAGCCTGTTCACTCTGGCTTCCAGCTCCTGAATCCGCTGCTGCTCCGGCGTCAGAGCTTTAGCCTTGGGGGTTACTCCACCGCGCTCTTGCTCAAGCTGCTCTACCCAGCGGCGAAGTGCACTCTCACCAACACCAAGTGACTTAACTGCTTGTGCAATACTGTAGCCCTGGTCAAGCACCAGACCGGCAGCATCACGCTTAAATTCTGTTGAAAACGTACGACGTTGTTTTGCCATTGAACACCTCTCCTAACGTGGTAATCTTACCACCTAAAATGGTGTCCGGTTTTATTAAACCACTACACACATTTTATCGACAGAATGCCCAAAGGTAGTGTCATCGTGTTTGATGAGCTGAATGAAGAAGCCTTCCCGGGCGAAACGCTTGCCGTACTTGAAACAATAGGTGTAAGAAATCTGAGAATCCAGAGCTTTGCATTTGAACCAAGGATCTCTTATGCCATTTAGAATAATCGGTAACATCAGGTGGCGGCTGTTCAACGATACAGCCGCGATTTAACGCTATTTAAACCTGTTGTCGTTTTAAATCAGCCTGAACCATTAATTCACACAGAGTTTGCACCGACGTATCGCTCTGCCATCCAAGCAATCTTTTTGCTTTATCTGCATTTCCAATCAGCAAATCAACCTCTGCGGGACGAAAAAACTCCGGGTTTATTTTGACGAGTTGCTTGCCTGATTTTTTACAAAAACCGACTTCATCTACACCGCTGCCAGAAAAATCGATATCTACCCCGATATATTCAAAAGAATAGCGAATGAAATCACGTACAGATTGCGTTACCCCCGTTGCCAACACAAAGGTCTCAGGCTCATCATGCTGAATAATGTTGTACATCCCCTCTACGTATTCCTTTGCATATCCCCAGTCTCTTCTTGCATCAAGATTGCCAAGTTCGAGGCAGTCGAGTTTACCGTACTTAATCCTGGCTACCGCATCTGTTATTTTCCGTGTGACAAACTCTATTCCACGCAGCGGAGATTCATGATTGAACAAAATACCACTACTACAGAACATACCGTAGGCTTCTCGGTAATTAATTGCCATGCAGTGGGCGAATAACTTGGCTGCACCGTAAGGACTGCGCGGATAAAAAGGCGTAGACTCATCCTGCGGCACCTGCTGTACTTTACCAAACATTTCTGAGGTGCTGGCTTGGTAGAATCGGATCGATTTATCGACCAACTTGACAGCTTCGAGTAAATGCACTGGGCCAATCCCCGTTACCAGTGCTGTTGTTAAAGGCTGCTTGAAAGAGGTACCAACATGGCTTTGCGCGGCCAAATGATAAATTTCATCAGGCTTTATTTCATCAACCAGACGGATGCAGTTTGATAAATCAGTCAAATCTACTTCGACCAATTTCAAACGCTCACTGCCATATACATTGAGCTCCGCTAACCGCCAGAAATTACTGGTACTGGTTCGCCGGTAAGTGCCATACACCTGGTAGCCAAGGTCTAGCAGAAAGCGGGTAAGATAAGCTCCATCCTGACCTGTTATCCCCGTTATAATTGCTTTTTTTACCATGGATAGCTCCAGTCTAATTGCGAAAGTAAAGTATCTGAAATTGCGGCACGTTCTTTTATCATCACTTCAAAGTCACTCTGCGTTTTTAAAATCGCAGATGTTCTGTCAGTAACCAAGTGACTATTGTATCTGAATAACTCCATTATTTTCCTGACATATAATTTCAATAGCGCCAGCAAATTAGCATCTGAGAACTGTAACTCATTAATGACTTCAGCCATTGAATCCATTAAAAACTCAGCAGGGCTAGTTTCATGAAAAAGTCTGTAGATAAAAGGAGAATTAGCCGCTGAAAAATAGTTTTGCGTAGCTGATTTTCGCCTGTAAACCTGACAATCAGCTCTAAATTGAAATTCGCCCTGATTTAATAACCGCATCATCATAAACCAATCACTAACGGGTCTATCATTCAAGCTTAGAATGGCAGTTGCAACCTGCTCCCGGCGGAATAAACCATAACACCATTGATTTTCACAAGGGTCAGTTAAAAAGCTGTTCAGTCGACAATGCCACTTTCCTGACAATGGACGATTTGACCTTGCCGCTCGTTGCTGCCCGTCCGGATGCAGAAAAATTGTAGCGCCGGCACAAAAACCTTCGTCACTATTGTCTAAGACCTCTGCCAATTTGTCATAATATCCATCGCAAACATAATCATCTGTCGCCAGCCAGGCAAAATAATATTCACTGCTATTAAGATAAACGTCCTTGAAATTTTCTGCAGCACCAAGGTTTGAGTCCCTTTTATGAATAGCAAAATTGACGTCAGGATAGTCCTCCGCTATGTGCTGTATAACGGAAAGACTGTCGTCAGTTGAACTGTTATCGAAAAACACTAACTGTTTTATACGCTTTGATGTGAGCGCTGATTGCACAGCCTGCTCTATCATAGAGGTATTATTGTAATTGGGCATGCCCAGTGAAATAAACCTAGCCAAAAATCACCTCCTGAAAGAAGGTCGTAGATACTTTCTTCGGAGTACGAGCTAATGACCAGTTGTATATATATTTCTTTAGGTTATTCACATGCTCAATCTCATTAATACACTTATCAATATGACCCACTGCGGCAGAGAAATCAGGCGGCAGAATCCAAGCCCGATACTCTTCTGGCAGATCAGTATTATCAAATAGTGTTAACGGAACAAAACACGGAATATTACGCCCAAGAAAATTAGTCAGAGCACTGGAGTTGAGATTATCTGCAGACAGAATAATAGCGGTATCCATCCGATCCAAGAGTTGATGAAACGCATCCTGAGTCAGATATTCGTTATACAACTCCAAACTGTTCGGCAGAGGCGCTTCAGGTTTATAACCTGCAGCATGAATAATACCGGTAATTCCTATTCTTTCCTGTACTGAGTCGAGTAGTCCTATCAGCGCAGGTAAATTTTTGTTGCTTCTGGCATGTCCGGCTGTACCAATACTGCAAACTTCTTTCAATGGCTTATACAAAGGCTCGTGGATATATACTGGCAAAGGTGTAATATGAATCTTGTGACTGACATCTTCAAATCCAAGTATTCCAATATGCTTCAGTGAGTGCAGTACTATCGTGTCTGCATTTACTTTAAGCCAATTTCGAATCAAGAACTCTGCGGTATTATCAACGCTTAGGTGACTAGCCACGTTATGTACTGTCCATATTATCCGAACGCCTATCTGCTTCATCTTTTCGAGGCGTTCAACAAAGATAGTTGCAGACAGCATAGGATTATCTGAGTGTTTGATCACTGCATCTTCCCAATGCAGATGAAATATATCACCGCTTTGAAACGGCAAATGGCGGTTCCAAACGATAAGTTCTACGCCAAAGGCCGCAGCCTCAGAATATAAAAGTTCGGTATATTCGTTTGTCTTGTAATGCGGAAAATAAAATATTTTGGTCATGGCTACATTATGCCTTGACTCGTCTTAGCCATGCTCCGGGCCAATGGGTAATATTGTTCTCCAAGTGGCTCTCATTAAACGGCCAAATAGGTTGCTCCAGACAGAACTCGGGATGGGCAGCAGCAAAATCAACAGCCGCATTACGAGGGTTGTCATGCGCCCATTCAGCTTTTCCTCTGGGGGCTGTAGTCAAATCGTACATAATACCGTCGGTGGCGACAATATAAGAATCGGTCGATACCAAATGTGCGTATGCGCCCAGCTCTGCCATCACATGTTGATAGCTATGATCAGAGTCAAGGATAATCAGTACTTTCTCATCAGGGGCGATCATGGAGCTGACTTTGCTGACTAACGTTGACTCAACCGAACTGCCCTCAAGTAAAGTAATGCGATGGAACAGAGGATGTTTCTCAATTTCAACCCTGTTATGGTGCCGAATGTCTATATCGATCCCTATCACCCGGCCTTTGCCGATAGCCTGCATTAAGCTTGCATAAAAAATCAGTGAACCGCCATGCGCAACGCCTGTTTCAATAATTACATCCGGTTGAATGGCATAGATAACTTCCTGAATTCGTAACATATCTTCCGGTAGCTGTATAACAGGACGGCCAAACCAGCTAAAGGTGTATTGATACTTTTGATCCCAGCCAACCCTTACCCACTGACGGGAAATAACTTCGAAAGCTTGTTTAGAATACAAAGGTAAAACTTGTTCCGCTCCATTATCGACAACAGTCAGAGTGTCCAGATCCGTATCCAATGTAATTTTCATGTAATACTCCATTCGTGCAAGGTTACGTTTAGTCCCTCTGCAGCCAGCAAGGTTTGGATTTCCTCACGATAGTTCGGGTTCATTAAAATGATATGCTCAATTGCATACTGCCTGAGCTGAGAGGGCGCGATAATTTTATGCCCGCTACCCGGAATGTATTTCCCTTGCTTATTCGGGTTAATGTCAACTACAGCATCTATCAATTGCCCAGACGTATCAACCAAATGTGCTAAGGTTGCGCCTTTAGCACCTGCGCCCCACAATGCAACGTTGCCCTGTCTTTTTAACTCAAGCAATAAGCTGGTCAACTTAGTCTGCAACTGCTGATCGGCCTCTTTATATGCTTTAGCCAAGTGCACTGTATTCGTTGCATTAGTGGAGACCGTTTTAGGTGTTTTATTTGTTGCTTCCAACCACAGATATTGCCCGTTAAATACATGATGAACAGAATTAACCGAGAAGCCTGCCAATTCAAAAGCAGTGCGTAGAGAAGATACACTGAACAATGAGCAATGTTCATAAAAAAAGTCCCAAACAACTTTATTGCTTAAGATCCAATCAATACAAGGCGTTTCGAAATAAATACGAGCATCAGGATTGCTGATTACGGCGCGTTGAATAGTTTGCAAAAACGGCAAAGGATCTGGCACATGCTCTATAACATGGCGGCATATTACGACATCTGCCTGTATGTCAGTACAACTGTCGTCATAGTAACGTCGTCTGAAAATTAATCGTCCGTCCAAGCTCGTTTCTGGACCGACATAACTGGGATCAAAGCCATAGCCCCTTATATTAGCGTCAGGGTATGACACTAATTTCTGCAAAAAGTGGCCTTTGCCGCACCCAACTTCCACTACGGTACAATTACGTACCCCTTGCTGTTCAACCAGTTGCTCAACCAACTCATCCAGATAACGTTCGAAAATAGCAGAATGGCTCTGAGTATTATCGTACTGATCTCCGTATGCCAAAAGGTTTAGGTCAAAGCCACTGTTATATACAAAACCACAGTTTAAACAGAGCCGCAGTAGCAGTTCGCCTTTAGCGCAATTTTCTGCCTGATACTGAGTCGCCATCATCAAGTTCTGGTGCACAGGTACCTGATGCCGCTCCAACAGACATTCAGTATCAACCGACGAACAAACCGGGCATAGACAGTTTGGCAACATTACGCCTCCGCTAGCAATTGAGAGAGCCCCGCAGGCACACTGAATACAGGTCTCCAGCCAAGCGAACACAACTTACGATTTTCGCCGGCCAGATATCTGGGTTGTTTGCCATTCACCACTGCAACCTGGTACCAGGGCGAGGGGTCACGACCTAAATAGCTACTAAGATGTTCAACAACTGTTTTTAACTGCAGCGGTGCTGAGCTACAAATATTATATTCACCACTTTGATTCGATTTGAGCAGTGTAAGTAATGCCGCCGCTACATCACTGACATGAATAAAATCACGATACGCCTCCAAATCTACAGTAAAGGCTTCTGTATTCTGAGATAATGCCCGGATTAGTGATGGAATTATTCTACGTGAATCCTCACCTGCACCATAAGGTAGAAATACCCTTCCCCAAATACAACTCACATGGTGTTGTGTACAATATGCTCGCATCAGCCTGCGAGTCGCATCCTTTGCCACGCCATACAGCGTTGCTGGCAGTATAGGTGTATCAGTTTCGTCACATAACGTCTCTGACCAACCATATTCTGCACAGGTGCCAGTGACAACCAAATGCTTACCGCCTGCATTAACAAAGGCTTCCAGCAAGCGACAGCTCGCGTAGACCCATTGAAAATTCAATGGGGATTGCCAGAAAAGGCCGTGTTCCGCGTACCATGCCAGGTGCAGTAAATGACTACATTCTGCCTTGCTGATCTTTAGGCTCAGCTCATTATCAGTTAATAAGTCTGACGAGATAAATTGCTCCGGAGAAAGTGCATCAGGTTTGGTTTTACCTAGTACGATGAACGGTATTTGCTGCTGTTGCAACACAGCCAAAACATACCGTCCGATAAAACCTGTTGCCCCCGTAAGCAGAACTTTCATAAGATTCTCAGTTCTGGAACTGCGACCACAAACCTTACTCCCCTTACGGCCATGTTTTGCAACTGCGTCGTAATTTCAGATGTAATGTTCCATGGCAGTATAAGGATGTAGTCCGGCTTTTCCGCCAAAAGCAATTGAGGATTCTTTATCGGGATATGGCTGCCAGGCATAAATTTTCCTTGCTTGGAAGGCGCGGCATCATAAACCACGGGAATATCTGCCACCGTAATACCAGCGAAATTAAGCAAAGTATTACCTTTGGCCGCTGCACCGTAAGCCAGAAGAGTTTTGTTTTCACTTTTGCATTGGCTGACAAAGGCTTTAAGCTCATCCGCTATTCTTCGAACATGCTTTTGAAAGTTAATATAAGGCTGTGCGGTCTGTAATCCTGCTTTTTCTTCTTCCTCGAGAACAAGCGCAACCGAACTATCAACCTGATAATGACTATCAGTATGGCTCAACCAAACCCTTAGGCTTCCGCCATGTGTTAATAGTTTTTCCACATTTATAATGCGTAAACCCGCTGCAGAAAAGACATTTTGAACGCTGTACAAAGAAAGGTAAGAGTAATGTTCATGGTAGATGGTATCAAACTGATGCAATCTGAGAAGGTTAAGCAGATGCGGGAACTCAATGCTAACCTGCCCCTCAGCAGCCAATAGTTTCTTGATCCCCTTAGCAAAATCATTAATGTCCGGCACATGCGCCAGTACATTATTGGCTATGATCAAATCAGCCTGACGATATTGCTGACATAATTTTTCAGATAGCTCTGTCGTAAAAAACTCAGAAACAACCTCTATGCCCAGCTTTCTTGCAGCCTCAGCTGTTGCTTGCGTCGGCTCAATGCCCAAACATGGGATGGCTTGAGCAAGATAATTCTGCAACAAATAACCATCGTTTGATGCGATCTCAACCACGAAACTATTCGAATCTAATGCTAATTGTTGAATCGAACTGTCTGCAAACTGCCTGGCATGAGCTAACCAGCTAGCGGATGTCGATGAAAAATAAGCATAGTCAGCGGTGAACAGCTCATCAGCCTTTGTGAAGTCTTCAGTTTGCACCAACCAACAGTGCTGACAAACCCAGACCTTAAGCGGATACGCTTTTTCATTAGCAAATTGCTCAGCACCAGTTAAATACGCATTCGAGGGCGGCATTATCCCCAGGTCAACCATAGGTAAGGAAAGCTCACACTGACAATGTCGGCATCTCATAACATAATTCCGTCAAAACTGTGACCGAGCAGCGGAAAGTTAGCATCTCGTTCTGATAATAGTGTTATCGGCAAAGGCCAATTTATTTTTAGTACAGGGTCATCCACCCGGCAGCCGCCTTCGTACTGCGGCTGATAATCTGCGGTATGCAAATACAGTAACTGGCTATCGTCCTCAAGTGCTTGAAAACCATGAGCACAGCCAGGTGGAATAAGCAGCATATTATTGCTTTCTGCTTCTAATTCGATACTAACGTGCTGACATAACGTCGGTGAGCCATGCCGTAAATCAACGACTACATCAAATACTTTGCCTCTTATACAGCGTACCAATTTGTACTCCGCTGCAGGAGAGTGTTGAAAATGTAAACCCCGCGTCACGCCTTGAAGCAGATTAACAGAGTGGTTGATCTGCCGGATAACAGCACCACCCATAAACAATTTTAATGTTTCGGCACAAAACCAGCGGCTGAAAAAACCTCGTTCGTCGCTAAAGCGTTCTGACGTAATGCAGTACACTCCATTTAGCTTTGTTTTAGCTGCGGTTAGCTGTTGGCCCATACTAACCCCTGTTGTTTTGCATCTTGGCAATACTGTCGCAATTGATCACCTGTAATAACCAACTTATGGTTATAAAAATTCCGATACCACTGTGCGGTGTAATGTGCACTTTGTTCAAAACGCCATACAGGCCGCCAGTTTAGCTGACGCTGCGCTTGTTCACTGTCTAACATTAGAAATGACATTTCATTAGGTTGTGGCTCTGACTCAGCCTGCCAGTTAAGCGCAGGCCAGTGTTGCTGCATTTGTCGGAGCACCACCTCTACCGTTGCGCACTCAGAAGTATCAGGCCCAAAATTCCAAGCCGCAGCTCTGCCTGACTGTCCAAGCAAAAGGCCTTGCGCCAGACAAAGATACCCTGATAACGAATCAAGGACGTGTTGCCAAGGCCTCACAGCTTCGGGGTAACGAACTTTTAATGGGGAACCGGCGTGAGAGGCCCTGACAATATCAGGAATTAGTCTGTCTTCAGCCCAATCGCCTCCGCCTATAACATTGCCGGCTCTGGCACTGGCTAACAATATTCCCTGTTGTTCAAAAAAGCTGCGTCGGTAGCTTTGGATCACCAGTTCACAGGCAGCTTTAGATGCACTGTAAGGGTCATGACCACCCAATGGATCCTGTTCTGAAAAATTAACACCTTTGTTATTGTTTTCGTACACTTTATCCGTCGTAACTGCAACGATGGCTTTTACAGATGATATCGAACGGCAGGCTTCCAGCACATTAACTGTTCCCATCACATTCGTTTGCCAGTTATCTGCGGGGGCCCGATAAGACGCCCTGACCAGAGGCTGCGCAGCTAAATGAAATACGAGTTCAGGCTTGGTTTGCTGCAGAAGCGATTTCATCATCTGAGCGTTGTTGATGTCTGCCTCAACACTGTTGATATTCAAATTCAACAACTGCCAGTGATTAGGATACGTAACCGGCTGCAAAGAGACACCTGTCACATCTGCACCAAGGCGCTTTAACCAGTAAGCCAACCAACTACCTTTAAAGCCGGTATGGCCTGTCAGCAGTACTTTTCTACCGTTAAAAATACCGTTAAATAATGACATTACCATACTTTCCAGGGCGCTTTATCTTGTTGCCATAAATGGTCAAGCTGGTTTTTGTCACGCAATGTATCCATCGCATGCCAGAAACCTTTGTGTTGATATGCATTTAATTGCCCCTGGCTGGCTATCTTCATAAGTGGCTCAGTTTCAAAACTATCTGCGTCGCTACTCAGGTAATCAAACACCGAAGGTTCCAGTACGAAAAACCCCCCGTTTATCCATGCACCATCACCAGCGGGCTTTTCCTGAAACTGCTGCACAAGGCCAGCACTGATATCCAGGGCACCATAACGCCCCGGAGGCTGAATAGCAGTTACCGTGGCTTTCTTGCCAGAGGCTTTATGCTTAGTAATTGTTTCCTGAATATTAATATCTGAAACACCATCCCCATAGGTAAAACAAAAAGTCTGATTTCCAACATACTCCCTGACACGCCTTAAACGCCCACCAGTCATACTGTGCTCGCCAGTATCTACCAAAGTTACGCGCCAAGGTTCGACATGTTTCTCATGAACCTCCATTGTGTTTGAGCGCATATCAAAAGTGACATCTGACATATGCAAGAAATAATTAGCAAAATACTCTTTGATGATGTATCCCTTGTAACCGAGGCAAATCACAAAATCATTAATACCATGAGCAGAATAAATTTTCATGATATGCCACAGAATAGGTTTGCCACCAATTTCAATCATAGGCTTGGGACGCAGATGCGATTCTTCACTGATACGAGTACCAAAGCCCCCCGCAAGAATAACTGCTTTCATAAGCTGATTGACTCTCCTGCCATTTTATCGACTACAAACTTTAACCGGAACATAGCTTTATAAACCTATGATATATAAATCAAAATGCATACATCTGACTGGCTTTTGCAGTATAAGGAGTTAAGTCACTCTGCATAGATGCAAAGTGATGATCCGTCATTGCCACCAGTAGCTCTACTCTTTGCCAGTCTTCAACCATTAACTCAGCCGCAGGGCGGCTATCACCAAACATAGTATTGACACGCTTGGTTTTATCTATCAACGTGATACCAGCAAAATTCTTGCCATGATGACCAATGAAAAACTCGGTATAGGCGTTCACGCCAACCAAAGCCACATACCGAATATTGTTACGTTGGCAATACTGTACCAACCTGGAGCATCTGGACTGTAGTTGATACAACTGACGGTACTGCTGATAACAATAATACGGGTGATATAACCATGCCAGTAACTGATATTGGTCAAAATCAGGCTCGGGCCAGGTTTTTAAGCGCTTATGGGTCAGGATATATGCAGCATAGGCTGCAGTTGCTTTTAAACTGAAAAACCGCCGGTAAGCAATCAGGAATTCACGCGAAAACTGGTAGTTAAGATCTCTCGACACCATACCGACATTTCCTTCTGCAATATGCCGCCAGGTTAATGCTGCAGGTATAAAACCGATGTAAGAAAGAGCCGCGGTAGCTCTGAGTACAAAATCCCAGTCTTGATGGCCTTTTAGCTGCTCATTGAAACGGGTACTTTTTGCGTGTTCAGCTTCAACAGTGATACAACTAGACTGAATACCGCCGTAGCGATTGACACAAAATGAATACTCAGCAGCCGTTTGACCTATTTGTATCGGCTGAAGAGGTAAAGCTGGCTCGGGGTTGTTATTACGCACATTCGAGTAACGATGATAAAACAGTTTGCAGCCTGTATGCTGTTTGATAAATTCTTTGCACTGACTTAGCTTGGCAGGCAACCATTCGTCGTCGGAATCAAGAAAACAGATATATTTGCCTGTTGAGGCTAAAATTCCCTGATTTCTGGCATAAGCACCATTGTGGTTTTCCCGATAGGCAATCAGCTTGAGCCGGCTATCGTTTAGCTCACTCACCAACTCGGCAATAGCTGTGCTTATATCTGGCGCAGATCCATCATCTACTATCAAGACTTCAAAACTCTGATAATCCTGTGCCCGTACCGATTTCAAAGCTCTGCGTAACGGATCTACCCGGTTAAATACCGGGATCACTACGGAAAAAACAAGTTCCCGCTCGATAACACTCATGCTTTATGGCAAACCAGAATGGTAAAGGCGCCTTCATGACCGGGTTCAACCACGCCACCATGCGGATCTTTTTGCTGATACCGAGCAGCCACCTTGAAACCTGCAGCACGCACCAAGTCAACAAACTCCTGTACTGTATAATGCCGGATATGATACTGAAACTTCTCAGCATCAAAAGGCATGACATCCTGATTTGGCGTAGAGACAATCAAGGTTCCACCGACTTTCAATAGCTGATGGAATTTCTGCAATAATTCCAGATCGAACGCTACGTGTTCAATTGTTTCAAAGGATACTACAGCATCAAAAGTTTCAGCTTCTAACTCCAGCAATCGGGCATCAGCTTGAATAAACTCAGTGCCTTCGGATGCATAATGTTGTCTGGCATATTGGATAGCGCCTGTGTCTATATCTACACCAACTACCCTGCATTTCAACGCATCAGCCAGTAATGCTGAACCATAGCCTATGCCGCAGGCTAAATCCAAAACTGCTGAAGGTTGCAGCAGTACAAGCTGATCTTTAGCAAAAGTATAACGATTAATATGATCAGGGCGGATCCCCGCTAGGCTTTTGGCGATTTGACGTTCGCCTCTTTGCATCGTTTTTAGCCCCTGCCCGATCAGGATCCCAGCAGAAACCTTTACGGCCACCTCTGTAAAACCTGCTCTTTCAAGCAGAAAGTGTAACCGGTCACTGCTGTAAGCTGATTTGAATGTGTCCGGGTACGCCGAATCATAAGTCGTTTGTGTCGGGTTACCTAACTTCTGTGGGCCAAATAATCTGGCAAAAGCTTGCCGGGCATCTGAGTCCGGCGAGCGAATACTATTTTCATCCCATACAGCATTTTGCCATTGCAAAACGACTGTATCAAAATCCTCACATATAATTTCTATAGTTCCGCCTATCTGCAAAGTGTTAAATACATCCAGCAACACGGTGTCGGCTTCCATGGTGGTCAGATACTGCAACACGTGCTCAAGCCGGATGTGTCGGACATTCTCATAACAGCGGGACAACTCCCAGCCAAGAACAGACAGGCTCTGACGCCCGGAATTCTCATATACCAGAACAGAAGGCGCTTTATCGATACAGATTTTAAGCTGTAATTCAGTCATAGAATAAATGTCCAAGATTGGAAAAACGTACAAGTTTGGCTTGTTCAGGTCCAAATTCTGTTGTGCGGTACTGCCGGGCAATTATCGCTTGAACAACACGTAGCGGGTCAGCCCTGTTGTTATTTAACAAGCAATCTCCATCTACTTTAACCTGTTTGCCGAACAAAGCCGCCTCAAATAACACTGATGAATTAATTCCTCTGACCAAAGCAGCGTCGGCAATCAGATCTAGCGTATCTGCAGAGCTAACAGCTGCACCATAAAATTCATAGTTACTTGCATATAGGTCTTTGGGATGCACCTTAAAAATAACTTTATCAGAACCATGCTGCGACAAGACAAAATTTATATATTGCTGCATACCGTTAACGAAACGAGAGTGGTTCTGTATATTGGTATCGGAAGCAATTTGCAGTGGCACAAAAACGTAGCCTTTATCCCGGTTTTGTCTAGCCCGAAAAAGTTGATAACGGTAGTGCTGTGTCATTTCAACATCAAGCGCTGTTAACCAACTCAAATCATCTGCTCGTAACTGAGAGGCCAGATTAACGCCAGTTTTATCAAAGTAGAAATGTTCAGCCTGCGGAAAAAAACCACACTCCGCATAGGTGACAGGAACAGTATTTAACTGACATTGTGCCAGAAAATCTTGATAAATACGCTGGCTGCCATTCCAGACTATGACGGCCCTTGCCTGACGAAGTAAATCACTCTGATGTTCCTCCAGAGGATGAACACAACGCCAGCTCAACCCCTTTTCTGTCAGATGTTGGCGTACTGGAGACAGCCACTGAGCTTCGCTAACCGCGGTGCCGATACCACAAAACAGGACATCGACCGTGTTGTCGCAGGGATAATCCAAAGCAGGAGATTGAACCCCAAATTTGGCACATTGCACAATATCGCTGACATCAATAAACCGTTGTCCGGCTCTAAGATGAGGCTGCCAACGTTCGATTATTTCCAGTTGAAAGGTATCAGTCCCCAGCACAAGATAGTCGACGTCGCTAATTGCCTGCTCAGGTTTGTTAGCGTCGAGCAAGGCCTGGGGTAAACGGGTATTTGTTTGCTGCAAAGTGTTCAGCAAAATTTGCACAAACCCCCCTGAGCCAATAACTGCATAGTCATGCTGATTTAACTCAGCGAGACGCCAGCAGCGTACCCCGCTCATATCGGTTTTCCATGCTGTTCAAATAGCTGCTGGCTGATTTCCAGTGCATTAGCCACTGCGTCATCCATATTAAAGTATTTATACTCTGCCAGCCTGCCAAGAGGAATTAGCTGAGGATATTGTGCCGACAGCATTTTGTACTTTTCGAACCGCTGCTGGTTATCCGCAGTAAATACCGGGTAGTAAGGAATATTTCTTTCAGGATCGTTTTTATCGTAATCCTGAGGGTATTCAGTAACGATGGTGGTGCTATCTGATGGTTCAGCCAGAATATGTTTAAACTCGGTAATACGGGTAAAGTCAGGCGCATTAGGGTAGTTAACGGTGGTTGCCGTCTGAAAATAAGGGCAATCAAGCTGCCGGAATACAAACTGTAACGATCGGTAAGGCAATTCACCAAACTGATAAGCAAACAGCTGATCAAGCATACCGGTGTAAATCAGTTTGCCATTAAAAAGTTCGCCATCCAGCCAGATTTGCCCCTGTTCCAGTTTGATCCTTTGCAAAGCATTCTGCTGTAGCTGCACATTAATATTTTGATGTGACAATAAACGGCTAATCAGTGCCGTGTAACCTGCAGCTGGAATCGCCTGGTAGTTGTCGTGAAAATAACGATCATCACGGCTTAATACCACCGGCACTCTGGCAAGTACTTCAGGGGCAATGTCTTCTGCTTTAATACCCCATTGGCGCATGGTGTAATTGACAAAAATATTCTGGTAAATCCAGTCAGCTAATTCACGTAGTTCTGGGTCGGCAGTCTCTCGTAGCTTAAGAATAGAGACTCGGGTTCCTGCGCCATATAAATCAAGCAGCTTTTTCTCCAGCGCAAGCGCTTGTTCTGCCGGATATACCAGATGTAGCGAGTTAAGGTTAAAAGGCAAAGGAATTAACTGTTCCCCTACTCTGGCCAATACCTTATGCTGGTATGAGTGCCAGGCGGTAAAACGTGACAGATACTCCCACACTAGTGGTTTAGAAGTATGAAATAAATGCGGACCGTATTGATGTACTGTTATGCCTTGTTCGTTCTTCTTGTCAAAACAGTTGCCCGCTACATGCGAGCGTTGCTCCAGCACCAACACCTTCCACCCCAGCTCGCCAGCGAGCCGCTCTGCCATTACTGCACCAGAAAAACCTGAGCCAACAACAATGGCCTGATAGGTGCTCATGATAACCAACCCAACAACTGTTTTACCTGCTCAGGCTGCTGCCGTTTTTGATAAGCGTCAGAATGCCTCTTATCAAAGAACTGCGAGTTCACGGCTGATAATTCAATCATTTGCAAGAACAAATCGGGTTCACCCGCTCGTAAAAAATATAATGCTGCAGAAAAATACACATGATTGATGCCAAGCTGGATAACTTCGTCAGACACACCAAACTGTTTACCTAAACGACAAGCCGCTGCCAGTTCATCGGTCACTTTTAACCGGCGTTGGTGGCTTTGTTGTGTCTGAGCACCAAAGCTATTGCTATGAATACGATAACGCCCTAACGGTGTATTCAGCCTGTCTATGCTGCCCCCCAGTAAACCAACATTCATAATCTGCCATGGGAAATCACAAATAATCTGGCAGCCATGTTGTAGCGTCTGAAGTAAAGATGCATGGCGGCGAAACATTATGCTGCTGGCTTGCAAAAAGACGGTATACCGAATCAGATGGGTAATATCTGCTTGCTGCGGAATATAATGGTAATTGTAATATTCGCTGGAATACCATTTCAAACGCTGACCTGTTGCACTATCGAACATCTCTGACTCATGATAAACCATGCTACAGCTGGGGTGCTGCTCCAGGTAATTTACCTGCTGCTGTAATTTTCCCGGTAAGGCGATATCATCACCATCAAGATAAGCAATATACTGGCCTTTAGCCGTTTCGAGCAGGCGATGCATCGTTCCTACCAGCCCGAGGTTAATCTCATTGCGTAGCACTACCAGATTGGCAAAAGCCGGTTGCAAATAGCAAATAACATCATAAGTGTTGTCAGGCGAGGCATCATCACAAACAATAACCTCAAAATCAAAATCTGTCTGCTGAGCAAGAATACTTAACAAACATTCGTGTATGTAGGGCGCCAACTTATATGCTGGAACAATAACAGATAATTTCATAGATGCTCTCAGATCTGAAAATCCCATCGTCAGGTGTTTTATCGGCCAGTCTGACTATCAGCTTTAGCGTTCTTTGCTAGAGAGCGACCTGTGTAGTATCAAACTTAAATGGCTCGGCAATAAACTCCTCAACCGCTTTTTGCAGATAGTCGCGCCACACACTAAGTACCTGATTAAAGCGTCGGAGTTGCTCTTCTGAGTCGTTTACAGGTAGCAGTTTAGTTAACACACTTAGGAAATACATAGTACTGCCGTTGAATAGCAACATGGTCAGATTACCTTTTTGCTGCACGGAGCTACGCAAATGCAACCATTGTTGGCTGATAATATCGCGGGCCTCCGCCAATGACGCAACAGGAGTTTCAATCAATTTGCACCACTGATCTATCGTCATTCGTAAATATTCCAGATTGTAATGCTGCAAAATATTCTCAACACTCGAGGAGTAGTGTTGATAAAACAGTACATTAAACATGTCGTTAAGAAGCTTTGCTGGCTGATCCGGTACATCACGCAACAAAATATTGTCTGGTAGAAGTGGCGTTGCCCCGCTAATTCTTGCGCCATTACTGCAATTGTATACATCAGTTTTTTGCTGATGAGCGGCAATTACGTCTTCAATCAAGCGGCGCGAAACATCAAACTCCGGTTTGGTATATACCGTAGGCTGAAAGTTACCGGGGATAGGAATACCATCACCATGCATTTTTTTATAGTTGTAAACCTCTTTGCCATCAGCTTTGTAGTATGCCGAGTGCTTAGAATGGTGCTGCGACACATTTGCATAACCTAAATCAACACCAAACAAATAAATATGCTTAAAACCGGTTTTTAGTACAAAGTTTACCACTAAGTTTGACACTGTTGGGTAAGCAAACTCTAACGCCTCGGTATCAAACCCTGCTTGTTTAAGGGTAGACTGAAATAATACCGTAGAGGCTTCACCTTCTTTAAATACCAGATATACATCCTGAAATAACGCTGCAGTATCAGGATGAATACCATTTACAGATAACAACTTGATGCTTTTCAGATAGTCGCGATCTGGCACCTGTGTAACCCAGTCGTAGGTTGAACGGTTTTGCTCTATTTCTGCATGAATGTCGGGTTTAATGCCTAACGTATACAGTGCTTTAAGCGCAGTACCGCAACTGATAAGCATAACCTTGTCGCGATATTCCCGAATGTATTCTATACAGTCATCAAGGCTTGGCCCATTACCGACAATAAAAACCGGGATATTTTGCGCAGCGTACACAGGTAATGTTGTAAGGTTTTTTAAGAAATGATGATTGGCTTGCATGCTGTGTGCTGTATGGGCAATGCCATAACGCACATGATCAAAATACTCTCCTAATGCCAGAATAACTCTTAACTGACTACGTAACATGCGTACAGCTTGAGCAAGCGCTGGTGTGTAGTAGCTGGTCATCATATAAGTATCAGCTATCGCATAAGCACCACTATGATAAAATTGTTCAGCAAAGTCAGCGAAATACTCCTGACCGGTTCCGCCGATATTCAGATAAACCCGGCGGCCGTTTTTATCTGCGGTTTCCAGCACCCCGGCCCAATCGGTAACATACAAGCTGGCATAAAAGAAATCAGTGTTAGGTTCGCAAAGGTATAAATTATTTACCTCATGTTGCTGTAACAACAGCTCCAGATGGCACCCCAGCACTATGCCAAATACAATTAAAGAATTAACCTTGCCGGGTAATTCCTGTTGATGATGCTCAATGTCAGCGAATATTGCCTGTAACTCTTTTATCGCCTGATAATGCACATAATGACGAAACTTCCAGGTTACGGTTTGATTAACCATGATGTCGTCTTTTGCTGGTTGCTTTATAAACTGCTGTATTAACTCGGCAGATTCGTATTCAATATCCAGATAAAACGTAGCCTGACGCCGAATGTGCTGCACATTAACAGAGCCGTCGCTTTGATTGATAAGCTGCCACCGCATTGGTTGGTATGCAATAAAGTTCTGGTAGACGTCTGGATACAGCTTTGCAATTGCTTGCATATTCCGCTCAAAACAGAGCCTCTGCTGTGCTGTATATTCAGTGCTGTAAACCTGGTTTGCCAGAATATTCCCCGGACGCTGAGGTAAAAAATCCTGAGCATGTTCAAAACCTAGAAACTGGTAGCCGTGTTTAAACAATTGTTGTGGTTTACCGGAGTTTGTTGTCAAAAATTCAAACACTTCGTCACTAACTTTATGAGCAATATGTCGATATAAATACACTTTTTGCATATCGGCAGATAAAGATAGCAGCTCAGCCAAATCTGCAGTGACACTCGTACCGCTATTACCTATCTGAAATGAGATTTGCGTACCTAAAGCCTCTGCTAGCTCAAAGATTTCTGTCCAATCAATAGCCTGAACAGAGCAGAGTAAAAAATCGGCTTCTGGCTCATAAATAACTAAATATTTAATTCGTACATTACGCAGTAACTCTGCAATGTGGTGACCAAGCCCTATACCAAACACCATAATGGTATCAACAGCTACTGGTAGTGCTTCAGTTTGAAGTTGCTGGTTGGCTAATTCAGCTGTTGAAGTAAGGCTGGTATAAGGCGCATACTGCCAAAAGCTCTGTGCTTCTGCTACAGCTTCGTCTGAAGGGCGCTCGCCGTATAACACCCGCCCCGTAGTACAATCAGTAATATTCATCTCACCGGCGCGTGTGCAGAATATAAAATACTGTGTAGCAACACCTTGAAGTAACGGAAGTAAAGCAGGCTGATACTTTCGAAATGCAGCGATATTTTGTGGCAAGCGTTGCTGAATGTGTGCAGAGAGGTGCGTTTCAAGCTGTTGCTGCTGTAGTTGATCCTGCAACAACTGATTATTTATATATTTAAGCATAACGGCCTTATCGAATTATACTAATTATTCTCGCTGTAGCCCTGCTTTGCTTTTTTACCTTTTTGGATTGTGATTAATTCAGCAGCAACAGCCAGTTTTGCTGCTGACAGTTTATCTATAAAAGTATTCAGCCAGTCAAGGTTTGTCTGAAGAAAACCAGCATATTCCGCTGTCGTCATTTGCCCTGGCTGAGCGTTACTTATGTGCTGGTTATAGATCTGCGCCAAAACCTCTAATTCTTCTACCGGTACAGTGCTCTCAGTTAGTAAAGTATCCATCTGAGCACGCAGTGTTGAAGCTAGCAGAGTTGGTTCAGGCTCAGACATCAGGCACCTACAGCCATTGGTTGTTGTTTCTGAGCCTGCAGTTGATAACCTTTTTCCCTGTCAGCAACCGGTATTTGATCCCATGCTGATTTAACCGTCAACAAAATTCCCAGTATATCGTTCAACTTATCAAGACTGCTTTCACGACTGGCTAGCACAAGGTGGTTTATCATAAAGTCGTATAAAGACCAAAGATTTTCAGATATCTCGCCACCTGCATCCATATCTAAAGAACCCTGTAATGCACTAATGATGGCCATGGCTTTAGAAATAGTGGCTGATTTAACAGCAAAATCTTTGCGTTCAATAGCGCCCTTAGCTTTAGCGATATTTTCCAGCGCGCCCTGCATTAGTAGCTGGATCACACGATGCGGATCCGCAACGGCTAAATCATCTTTAATACCCACAGCTTTATACGCTTTCACACCATAACTCATATCAGATAACCTCTTAAATCAGCTAAGACTTATTTGTATTAAACCCAGGTAAGCTAGTAAGCTGAGACGTCACAGCTGAAGCAGTTCTTTGCATACCGCCTAACAGTGAATCCAGCGCTACATATCTTTTACGCAGGCTTTTTTCGTAGTTATCCATATATCGGTTAGCAGCCTCTAAAGCTTTAGCATTATCTTCAATTTGTTTTTTCAGCGATTTTTCTCGAACGTCAATAACGCCGCCGCCTTTATTAAAATCAGTAATAAAAGAGTCTATCTGTGTTATCAGCCCGTTATCGCCACCAAACACTTTAGCAATACTGTCGAAGTTTTCGTTCAAGGCTGCATCAAACCTCGACTTACCGGATTCGCTGCCAAATTCTGTACTGGTGGATATTTCCAACTTACCGTTTTTGTCCATGGTAATACCCAGTGCATACAAAGTAGACAGCCCACTATCTGCGTCATCTATATTACTGCCCAGCATTCCTCTTAGCTGCCCCATAATATTACGGGGCAAAGAATCGCCGGCAAGTGCACCACCTTCGGCAGTTACGGTTTTGCCATCAGAGCCCAACGTTCGAAACTTAGTCAGGTTATTAACCTGATCGACTAAAGCATTGTAACTTGTTATAAAAGCGTTGATATTTTCTTCAACAGCTTTCTTATCATAGGCAACATCTAAAGAAGCGTTGTTATTTTCCGGCGTTATAGCTTTAACCGTGATATCAATATCCTGAATAGCATTTTTAAACGTATTGCTGCTGCTTGTCGCAAGGATACCATCAATTTCGATGACAGCATTTTGTGCTATTTGTTTTTGCTCCATCACCTGTGTAGCACCAGTGGGCACTGTTGATATACGATCTAACTCTGCATTATTATTACTAACAACCAGATCATTACCTTCTCCGGTGATATCAGAAGTAAATACCAGTTTGGAGCCGACACCACCACCCGCATTGACAATATTGACATTGACACCAAAATTGTCGCTGCTTTCGTTAATTTTGCGGCGTAGCTCATTGAGCGTCATACCTGCGGTTACATCTATATCGAAGGTTTTGTCACCTGCGGTAAACGATAGCGTGCCATCCGTCGTACTGACAACGTCTGTTGCCGATGTAAACGCCATATCTTGCGTCTCAAAGCGGCTACCTGACGCCAAGCTGTTAACTTTTATATCAAAGCTGCCAGCTGCGGCGCGGTTTGAAACTGTAGCTTCAATGTAGGTTTTATTCTCTGTGGGTTGAACAATAGTGGCCTTACGAGTATTAAGACTTTCACCACTGAGCTTTTTGGCAGCATCCTGGAAAGCAGATAAAGCGGATTTAAGACGACTCACTCCCGAAAGAGACGACTCAAGCGTGGTTTTCTGCGTATTAATCCGGCCAAGCTTTACATCACGCTCGGTTTTAACGAAGGTTTTAACCAGCTCTTCCAGCGGTAATCCAGAAGCTGAGCCTAAAAAATTAATACCGGACATAATAACCTCTATACTTTATTGTCGATTAACAGGCCAATAGACTGCCCCATTTCTTCCTGTAACCGTTTAATATCTTGTGCAACTTTCAATAATTCTTCAGATGGTATCTGTTTTATCAGCTCGTCTGTCTCATAGTCTATCACTTTAATCACTGAACGACCTGATACGTCATCTATTGAGAAGCTTAATGACCGTTGCTCCAACGATACCGCCTGATTTACTACGTCAACGGCTTGTTGTAATTCAGTCTTACTGATTTCAGTAACAGGCTTAACTGTTTCCGATGCCTTAACCTGCTCTGGCTCAGCCTGGGCCGAACGCGTAGAGGGTTTATCAGCAACTGGTATATAGCTTGCCACTGACACATTATTTGCACTAATGCTGCTCATATTCAGCCTCCTTATCGGCGCGCAGGGTGAGAACTTTTGGCTTAATTCTCACCACTACGCGTATTAGTTTAACCCAATAAAGATAAAGCTGCCTGTGGCCGCTGATTTGCCTGCGCCAATACAGTTGTACTGGTTTGTTGCAGAATCTGCGTACGGGTCAGCTCCGCCGTTTCTTTAGCAAAATCTGTATCACGAATACGGCTGCGGGCAGCGGATACGTTCTCAGATATATTGGTTAAGTTACGAATAGTTGCTTGAAAACGGTTTTGTGTAGCACCTAAATCGGCACGTTTACCATCAACCGCTTTAATTGCAGCATCGATAGCTGTCATTGCTGCAGAGGCGCCAGTGACTACACCTCCTGTGAATGCCAAACCACCCGCACCTGCAGCCCCCAAGCCTAAACCATTAGCTGTCCAACCATTAGCGCCACTACTGGCTCTGATATTAACATTAATAAAGTCATTCGATGAGGCTTGAGCACCTACCAGTACCTTAGTAGAAAACTCGCCTGTTAAAAGTTTTGTACCACCAAACTCTGTGGTATCTGCGATACGGGTAATTTCTATTTTTAAAGAACTGAATTCTTTTTGTAAAGCGGCAACGTCATCGGCATTACTAATACCATTTTGCGCCTGAATCGCCAGCGTGCGCATACGTTGTAATGAAGTGGTCATTTCATCAAAAGCACCTTCTGCTACCTGGGCCAGTGAAATACCATCATTGGCATTACGCGCAGCCTGATCTAAGCCATTAACCTGGCTGGTTAAGCGGTTAGAGATTTGCAAGCCAGCGGCATCATCCTGCGCACTGTTAATGCGAAAGCCTGAAGATAAACGTTTAAATGCAACATCCAGTGAGTTGCCAGAATTAAATAACTGACGCTGAGCATTCAGCGACGAGGTATTGGTATTTACAAATAAAGCCATGAGTCACTCCTTAGTTGGCAGTAGCGGTGCTACGTTCAACTGATGTTTAAAATACGGTTATCCCGTTAATTGAGCCAAGCTGCAACTTGACTTAACCAGTATTTCGGCCGTGAACTCATATACTTTAGGAAAAAAATAACTTTATTTAAAATATTTTCCCCGGATTTTAAAATACTATATATATCAAGAAGATAAACCACACTGGCAGTGGTGTTATTTTAGCCCGCCAATACACTTAGTGCAGCCTGTGGTCTTTGGTTTGCCTGCGCCAGCACCGTAGTACTGCTTTGTTGCAGTATTTGCGTTCTGGTTAGCTCTGCAGTTTCTTTTGCGTAATCGGTATCCCGAAGCTGGCTGCGAGATACCGACACATTCTCGCCAATATTACTGATAGTACGCAAGGTGCTGCCAAGTATATTCTGCTGCGCTCCTAAAGCAGTTCTGACATTATCGGTAAGCATAATAGCACTATCAAGAGCGGCAATAACTGTGTGTGGCTCATCATCAGCGAAGTTAATACTATCAATATCCAGCCCGGTATCTGCAGTACTAAAGCTATGATTTAAATTAACCGTGATAGTTTGCCCTGCATTGGCACCCACTAAAAAGTTACGGTTGCCAGCCGAGCCGTCTAACACTTTTAAACCACCAAACTCAGTATTTGCCGATATTGCCTGTATTGACTCTCTAAGCGCACTAAACTCTTTTTGCAGCGCTTCAATATCATCAGCGTTATTAATGCCATTGGCAGACTGAATAGTTAATACCCGCATTTTTTGCAGTGCGCCGGTAACTTCGTCCAGGGCGCTGTCAGCGACCTGAATTAAAGAAATAGCATCACCGGCATTACGCGCGGCCTGCTCAAGCCCGCCAATCTGAGTAGTTAAACGATTTGAAATAACCAGGCCTGCGGCGTCGTCGGCAGCCCGGTTAATCTTAAAACCCGATGCCAGTTTTTCAGAACTGCTGCTTAAACCTGAAGTTGCCTGATTTAATAAACGCTGAGAGCTTAAAGACGACTGGTTAGTGTTAACAAGTAAAGACATATGCCATTTCCGTTTCGAAATTGGAAGTGCACACCCTATCGGGTATATTTATCCGTTTAAAATCTATCGGCAAAACAAGCTCTAACTTTAATTTTTTGTTTTATTTCAAAAAGATAAAGCCACCATAAGGTGGCTTTATTTTCAAGACGGATAATATTAACCCTGCAGTAAACTCAGTGCAGCCTGCGGCCGCTGATTTGCCTGCGACAATACAGTAGTACTGGTTTGTTGCAAAATCTGCGTGCGAGTTAACTCCGCAGTTTCTCTAGCAAAATCAGTATCACGAATACGGCTGCGGGCAGAGGATACGTTTTCCGACACATTTGTTAAGTTACGGATAGTCGCCTGAAAACGGTTTTGTACCGCACCTAAATCGGCACGTTTACCATCCACCTGTTTAATGGCAGCATCTATCCGGGCCATAGCTGCCGAAGCGCCAACCACAGCTCCCGCAGCAAAGCTTAAACCGTCAGCAGCACCAGCAGCACCCAAACCTAAACCTGCTGCCGTCCATCCATTAGCACCGCTACTGGCTCTGATATTAACATCAATAAAGTCGTTCGCTGAGGCCTGTGCACCTACCAACACTTTAGTAGAAAACTCGCCGCCTAACAGCTTGGTACCACCAAACTCGGTAGTATTAGCAATACGGGTAATCTCTATTTTTAATGAACTAAATTCTTTTTGTAATGCGGCAACATCGTCGGCATTACTG
This sequence comes from Rheinheimera hassiensis, assembly GCF_022436675.1. Lineage (GTDB taxonomy): Bacteria > Pseudomonadota > Gammaproteobacteria > Enterobacterales > Alteromonadaceae > Alishewanella > Alishewanella hassiensis. Next base: position 522,175 of record NZ_JAKUJZ010000003.1, read on the forward strand.
ATACCGTTTTGCGCCTGGATGGCCAAAGTGCGCATACGTTGTAATGACGTGGTCATTTCATCAAAAGCGCCTTCAGCTACCTGCGCCAGTGAAATACCATCATTGGCATTACGTGCTGCCTGATCCAGACCGTTAATCTGGCTGGTTAAACGGTTAGAGATTTGTAAGCCTGCAGCATCATCAGCAGCACTGTTAATCCGAAAACCAGATGATAAACGTTTAAATGCTACATCAAGCGAATTACCAGAGTTAACTAATTGACGCTGTGCATTTAATGACGATGTATTGGTATTTACAAATAAAGCCATGGTGGTTCTCCTGCTACTGAGTTCGGTATTGGCAACCACCCGTTAGTTGGGCAGTTGCTATGTTTCGCGTTAATTATTTATCGGAACCGGAGAGGAAAACTTGAGTAGATTTTTTGCTTTTTTAATTTTTTAACTAATTGATTTTATTTTTAAATAAAAGCTAAAGTCGGCGGCAAAACCGCCGATAAACAGCATTTTTAACGTATGTAGTCAAACAAACTGACGCCGGACACCTTGACGAAGGTATTGGAAATAGCCTCTAGCGCAATTTCCTGCTTGGTAATTTCTGTTAGTGCCGCTGCGTAATCCACCTCAGAGATATCCGCCCGGTAGGACTTATTATTAATGGTCAAATCTTCATTGGCACCAAATACGCTGTCCAGTACATTTATCCGGCCACCAATCGTGGATAGAGCACTATCAATATTCGAGGCGGCTGAAGTAATCTGATTCACCGTATCGCCAATAATCTGGGTAAAATCAAAGTCGGATATAGCGGGGTTTTCTAGCGCTTTAATAAACTCATCTACGGTAGTCAGCATATTCTTTTTCTCTGGCGGCTGCAAAGAAAAGTCTACCTGCCCTGGCACAGCTGCTGCCCCATTTACATTAATGGATAAGCCATTAAACTGGATAGAAGCATTAGGCGTAAAAGCGCCCGTTACCGGGGGCACTAAAGCAGCGCCATTTCGCTGAATTTCATACGTCGAGGGTGCTGTCAACACCACACTGAAATCGTTGTTTGCTGGCGTCAGACTATCATAATTTTGTTTATAATAAGCATCGAACTGCCCCTGATCTGCCACCGCAATAGTGGCGCTGGTTGCGCCCCCGGCACTTATTACTGCTGGTGTAGTTTTAAAGCGGGCATCGACATTTTCAAACACAAACTTACCACTGTCATTGCCAGGCAACGCAATAGTCGGTGAAATTTGTAGTGCTTTTTGCCCATCGTCGCCCTGAAACTCATAAATACCGGTAGCGTTATTCAGGCTGTAAGTTTGTTTTTTATCCTGATAGCCGGAGAAAATATAGCCACCTTCAGCATTACGACTGTTCATTAAATCCAGCAACTCAATCTGAATGTTTTTTAGCTCTTGTGCCAGCGCGCCCCGCTCAGCCTCAGTGTAGGTAGCATTACCCGCTGCAATTGCCAACCTGGTTACACTGTCCATTGACGTACGCATATTGGTTAATACGGTCTCTTCCAGCGCCAGATTATTCTTTAGCAGCACACTATTACTCTGGAATTGCTTCACTTGTTCCAGATTTTGATCTAACACTAACATTTTTGCTGACGCGGCAGGATCATCAGCGGGTGTCAGAATACGGGTTTGCTTAGTCAGCTGATCCTGCGCCCGGTTCATTTTGTTCTGAGTATTTAACATACCGTCTAAGCCGGCATTAAATTTCATATTAAAAGATAATCTCATCACTACCTCACTGCCGATAATAGGGTGTCAAACACCGTTTGCGATGTAGAAATAATTTGTGCCGCTGCCGCATAGGTTTGCTGGAACCGGATCAGGTTAGATGCCTCTTCATCCAGACTAACGCCGGACAGTGATTCATACCAGGCTGTTGTTTGCTCTAATAAAGCTTTACCGGCTGCTTCATTGTTGCGGCCCTGGCTGGTGCGCTCACCAATCAGGCTAACCATATCAGCATAAGACTGATTAAAATTTACTGCATTAGCACTATCAACGCCGGACAATGGGTTTAATCTGGTTTTTTGCGCAGTTTGTAATGCTGACAACGCTAAGCCATTGCGGTTATCGTTAAACCCCCCGTCATTAAAGCTGATGCTAAAAGTATCGCCCACACTGGGAATACCTGTAACGGAGAAATCAAACCCGGGGTGAGGGTTAATACCTGATTGAGCAAAAATGTCCTGATACTGGTTCGAGCCAAAAGCCGCAGTTGCCACCGGATTACCTAAGTTGTCCACTATTTCAAAGGTATCACCGCCAACGTATGTCATAGTCCAGGGGCCGTTATTCAAGCCCGATGGCGAACCAAAACCATAATCCGGTAAAGCAGTTGGTGTAGTATCCGTTACGGTTAGCCCTTCAATCTTTGCGTTACCCAGATTATTTACTGAAAAATCGGCACGAACTGGCGACGCCAAAGCAATATCTTCGGGCCTGGTGGTTGCCAGAGTTAAGGTTCTCGATGCTGTACTTAAGGGTTTTAGTTCAAACCTGTCCCCCACAGCCGGAGTACCTGTCAGCGTTATTTCCAAACCGTATAAGTCATTACTGGCATCAGCAGAATTGATAGTAGCCGGAAAGCCACCCACTGGCACCACTTTATCTGAGCCAACAACTACTTCGCCTTTTGCATCCAGAGCCTGGATCCGCACAGCGCCAGCTTCCACAGTTAACAGAAAGTCGTTCGGAGGCAAATCTTTGCCTTTTCCTGCCTCTATAGTGACACTAACAGCACCGGCACCGGCGTTGTTGGAAAATGCAAAACCACTGCTAACCGGAAGGTTAAATAAGTTTCCGCCAATTTCACCGTTTAAGTTCATACCCAAACGGTTTTGCGTGTTCATAGCGTCGGTCATTGACAACGCTAACTGCCCAAGCCGATTCTGGGTAGGAACCAAAATTTCTTCACGAAACTTTAGCAAACCACCAATTTTCCCACCAAGGTCTTCGATGTCAATATCGCGCTCCACCGAGGTACGGCCGGACAACTGCAGTTTTAAATCACGTACAGAAGGATCCGGGCTGCCACGCAGCGAGACCAGATTAAACTCGCCGCGCTCAACCACCAACGACTGCCCCGTCGCCAGAAACACCATTTTCTCGCCATTGTCTGAATCCAGCGTACGGATCTCAACCATTTCAGATAGTTTCTGAATGGCAAGATCGCGTTTATCCAGTAAATCCAACGGCACTGGTCGGCTATTGCCGGTACCGTATGATGCGATTTCCTGATTCAGGCTGGCGATTTGCTTAATATAAGCATTGGTCTCGCTGGTGTAGATGTCCAGTTGCTGATTAACAAAATTATCCTGATCCAACACCAGGCTGGACAAGGTATTAAATTTATCCAGCAGGGCTTGAGAACTGCCAATAATTAGCTGGCGATTGGCCAGTGTGGCTGGCTCATTGTTAGCAATCTGAAACTGTTTGAATAAATCATTAACACCGGTAGCGATACTATTGGCCGGGTTCGAGAACAGGGCATCTACCCGGTTGGCTTCAGCAACATATTGCTGGGCATAGCTGTAGTTAGAAGTATCACGTCGCAGTTGTTTAAGGGTAAATTCACTGATTAAACGCTCAGTGGTGCCTTTACCTACCCCCAAACCAAGCCCCTGCGACTGAAATTCTGTGCGCTGACGCACGTAGCCTTCCGTATTAATATTGGCAATGTTGTTACTGGTGGTATTAAGCAAAGCACTGTTGGCCAGCACAGCCGAAGTACCAATCTTAAGTAAGTTATCTGACATTGCTCTCTCCACCAACGCTAAAGGCAGCGCCTAGTTTGCTATTCATCGGCGCTATCACTGTAATCTTGAGTAGCGTCTTGCTCCTGACGCACCTTATCAAAGGCAGTGCTTTGATATACCGCCATAATTTTTTGTGCATAGGCGGGGTCTGTGGCATAACCTGCCGCCTGTAACTGTTCAAAATAAGCTTTAGTGTCGCCGGTAGCCTGCACGGCATCCTGATAACGCGGGTTTTGTTTAATAAAGTCGGCATAATCACGCAGGCTATGCTCAGGTGAAGTATAAGAGCGAAACTTTGCCTGTTCTTTTTTAGCAATACCGGCTCGGTACTCCAGCGTGTCTACCACTGCGGTTTCACCCTGCCAGCCATTGTTGGCTTTAATACCAAACAAGTTAAAACTGCTTTCGCCTTTTGCCGTTTTTATCACCCGTTGGCCCCAACCGGTTTCCAGTGCAGCTTGCGCAATCAGCGCCAGAGGGTCTAAACCCAGCGCTTTGGCTGTCTCACGCGCGGCCGGTAGCAGGGTGCGGACAAACTGCTCCGGGCTTGCCACTTGCCAGGCTGGTTTTACACTATCTGGCTGCGCGGTGGTTATTTTAGCGGGCGCTGGCACGGCGACTGTTGTGGCGCCCCTACTCTCTTGTTGTGTATCAGTCTGAGCATCTATCTTTACTGCTGGCAAAATATAACGCGGCATATGCAGCGTTTTGGGTTCACTGAGCGCAAAGGTGCTATCTGCTGTCGCTTTTTTGCCCAGTGCCGGGCTTAGTTGCTCAACCAGCAAATCAGCCAACCCCAGAGCGCCTTTTTGTGCCAGATCGGTTGCCATTTGGCTGTCATGCATATCGCGGTAGAACTTGGTGGTCTGGCTGTTCATCATGCCTTCCACTTCAAACGCTTCGTTGGCTTTACGCATACTGCTTAATAACATACCGAAAAAAATGGACTCAAACTGTTCAGCCGCCTGACGCAACGCTGCCTTTTCATCTTTACCGGAATTGCTGCTTATTTGCTGCAGACTGCTCAGGTCATGATAAGACACATTGTTTGGCGTCAGGCTCATCTTAAATCACCACCAGTTCGCCATGAATGGCACCGGCCTCTTTTAATGCCTCAAGAATCGCCATTAAATCACCAGGTGCAGCACCCACCGCATTTACCGTGCGAACCAGATCATCCAGTGTTACGCCGGGGTCAAATTTAAACATACGGGATTGCTCCGGGCGCACGTCAATAATGGTATTTTCCTCAATCGCAGTCTGGCCTTCGCCAAACGGATTAGGTTGCACTACCCGGGGGTTCTCAGCAATGGTTACGGTTAGACCGCCATGTGTCACAGCTGCCGGAAATAAACGCACGTCTTTACCAATAACAATGGTGCCGGTGCGGGAGTTAATAATAATTTTTGCCGCGTAATCACCTGGCTCAAAGCTAAGGTTTTCCAGCGTTGACAAATAAGACACGCGCTGGCTGATATCACGTGGTGCCCGCACCTGTACAGAAGTTGCATCCAGCGAGTGTGCTGTGTCCTGGCCGATAAAGTTATTAATGGCCTCAGCTAAGCGCTTTGATGTGGTAAAATCAGACCGTTTAAGGTTAAAGGTAATAAAATCGCCCTGGGCAAAAGGCGTGATAACTTCCCGCTCTACAACCGCACCATTAGGGATGCTACCTACGGTAGGTGTATTAACTAGAATGCGCGAGCCATCAAGCCCTTCAGCACCAAGGCCACTAACAATTAAACTGCCCTGAGCTACGGCATATACGTTGCCATCCAGCCCCACCAGAAAGGTTTGCATTAACGTGCCGCCACGTAAACTTTTGGCACTGCCAACCGAAGATACCGTGATATTAAGTGACTGGCCCGGCTTGGCAAAAGCCGGCAACTCGGCATGTACGGCAACTGCCGCGACATTTTTAATCTGTGCTTTCATATTAGCCGGTAAAGTAATGCCAAAATTACTTAACATGGTACGAAAGCTCTGTTCAGTAAAAGGACTTTGCTCACCTGTTCCAGGCAAGCCTACCACCAAACCGTAACCGACCAGTTGGTTAGAGCGCACGCCTTCCACATCTGCGACATCTTTAATACGGGCAGCACTGGCTGTCATGCTGAGTAATAACAGCGCTATTATCAGGCTGGTGTGTAAAATACGGCTCATAGCTGTGCTCCTAGAAAGGCCATAACGGGCCGTTAAAGAAACGGCTTAACCAGCCCGGAGACTGGCCATTGTGATGCGCACCCGTGCCACTGTACTCAATACGGGCATTGGCAATTTTGGTCGACTCAACAGTGTTGTTCACATCAACGTCCTGTGAGCGGATCACCCCTGTTAAACGGATATATTCTTTACCGGTATTTAGTGTCAGCCACTTTTCACCGCGGATCACCAGATTGCCATTGTTAAGCACCTGCAACACATTCACCGAAATATTGCCTACCAGGCTGTTGCTCTGATCGGCTTTAGAGTCGCCCTTGTAGTCGGATGTTGAGTCAGCGCCAAATTGCAGCACATTACCAGCAACAGACACATTGCGGCCACCGAGCCCAATCATCGGTTCAAACGAGGTTGAACTGTCTTTTTGCATCTCGGTTTTGGCATTTTTACTGGCCTGTGTCCGCTCTTTTAGCACCACAGTAATAATGTCACCCTCGTGGCGGGCCTTATTATCTGAGTACAAGGAATTCGAATAGTACTGCGCAAACAGCGAACCGTTTTGCACCAACGGCCGTGAGGCAGGCTCTGGTGCCAGCGGTGCAAAGTAAGGGTCATCAGCCGTAGGCACCTCCATTGAAGCACAGCCGCCCAATACCAATGCACAAGCGATAAAAGAAATAAGCTGTTGCATAAATACCTCCGGTTACAGCTGCTGAATAGCAAAGCTGAGCATCTGATCTACCGATGAAATAACTTTAGAATTCATCTCGTAAACCCGCTGACTTTCAATCAGGTTAACCAGCTCTTCTGTAACGTTAACGTTAGAAGTTTCCAGCGCGCCCTGCACTATAATGCCAAGGCCCTCAAGGCCGGGAATACCCTGCACCGGATCGCCACTGGCTCCGGTTTCACGGAACAGATTCTGGCCAATAGGTTCAAGGCCAGCCGGATTAATAAAGTTGGTTACTGTAAGCTGCCCTAGCACTGCCGGCTCACCTTGCCCTGGCAACTGCACTGACACCTGACCATCCTGTGATACGGTAATACTTTGTGCATCCGGCGGCACTACTATATTCGGTTGAACCTGATAACCGGCGCCAGACGTCACCAGGTTACCTTCATCGTCAACAGTAAACTGGCCATTGCGGCTGTATGATACCGTGCCGTCTGGCATCAGTATTTCAAAAAAACCATGCCCCTGAATCATCATGTCCAGACTATTGTCTGTCGTAATCATATTGCCTTGAGTGAAGTTTTTCTGCGTTGCCACAACCTTAGTACCGGCACCAATCATCAGACCATTTGGTAATTCTGAGTTTTGCGACGACGCACCACCAGGCTGATTAACATTCTGGTACAGCAAGTCTTCAAAAATAGCCCGGCTCTTCTTAAACCCCACTGTGCTGGCATTAGCCAGGTTGTTTGAGATCACCGAAATATCGCGCTGCTTAGCGTCTAAACCGGTTTTACTGATCCATAAAGCTGGATGCATGTTTGCCTCCCGGGCCTTAGCCCATTATTTAGTCAGGCTTTTAACCCGTTATTCTCAGTAACTGATTTTGCTGCTGATCCATCTCTTCAGCGCTTTTCATCATTTTTACCTGCAGCTCAAACTGACGCTGCAGGCTAATCATATAAGTCATCTCGCCAACGGCATTAACGTTGCTGGTTTCTATGGCACCTTTAAGCAGGCTGACATTAATATCAGCTTCCGCCAGCTGGCCATCTTTGCGCCGGAATAAGCCGTCATTACCTTTTTCCATTTCGCTGTTCAGTGGCCTTACCAACTTTATTCTGCCTGCTGCCACCATTGCATCTGCCGGCGCGCCTTGAGGCAGTACACTTACTGTACCGTCCAAAGCAATTTCAACTTTAGCCAGCGGCACTGGCAACTGAATAGGGCCATCGTCCCCCATTACGGCTAAACCATTGGTTGTTTCCAGCATGCCAAAAGCATTAATCTGCAAGTTACCTGCTCGGGTGTATGCCTCGTTACCATCCGGTGCCTGTACCGCCAGCCAGCCTTCGCCTTGAATAGCCACATCAAGCTCACGCTCTGTCATAATGATCGCGCCAGCGTCAAAGTTTTGACCTGGCTGCTCAGTCAGTGAAAACACACGGGTTGGTAAACCTTCACCAAACGCCTGCATAGCACGAGCTTGCTCAAAATCTGCTTTAAAGCCAACAGTGCCGGTATTAGCCAGATTGTTTGCCCGCACGGCAATGCCATTCATATTTTCTTTGGCACCGCTCATAGCGATATATAACAAGTGATCCATAACATGCTCCGCCTACTTTATCTTCGATTACTTAAGCAAAATTGATGCCATAAAAAAGCTGAGGGCGGTGGGAGTGTATTAAGTAGCACTAAAACAGCAGATAAAAAAACACCACCCGAAGGTGGTGCGTTATAACGCCATAAAGTTTAGCGGATTTGTAACACGGTTTGTTGCAAGGTACTGTTAACTTCCAGCGCCCGGGAGTTAGCCTGAAAGTTACGCTGCGCACTGATTAAATCAACCAGCTCAGTAGTCAGGTTAACGTTTGATTGCTCCAGTGCTGACGAGTTGATAGCGCCAAAGGTATTGTTATTCGCTTGGCCACCAATTGGTTCACCGGAATTAATGGTTTGCTTCCACGACGTATTGCCTACCTGTTTTAAACCCTGCACATTAGCAAAGCGCACTAAGGCTACCTGGGCTAAATAAGCCGAATCACCATTACTGTAGCTGGCCAGTACACGGCCAAAAGAGTCAATATCCACACCGGTTAAGCTACCAACGGTAGTACCATCCTGGCTTAAGCTGGTTGGATCAAAAACCGCCGCAACCTGGGTTGGCAGCTTAGTATTTGAGGGGTCACGGAAGTTAACTACGATGTCTGTTTGATACTGGGCACCGTTATCAAGATAACCATTATTCGGATCATTCAGCTCAGCAAAAGGTATTCTTAACGTTGGCACCGCTGGCGTAGTAAGCATATTGCCACTGGAATCGAACACTAAGTTATCCCCTTGAAACCAAGAATTAGGGTTACGTGTAGCCGGAGGCGTCGGAGCAGGTATAGTAGGATTTGCAGTAGCGTCATCCCATACTACAAAGGTCTCCCATTCGGAGTTTGCCGGTGGCGCGGTGGTGGTGCGGCGAAAGTACATCGAAGCAGTATGAGGCGAGCCCAAACTATCATATACCGTTATCGATGTTGAATGGTTATAGGTTCCTTTATCGGTCGGGTCAAATGGCAACCCATCTGTTGCCAACTCTTGCGAGTTTAGGTTCATATTAATAAAGATATTGTTTGTTGCCCGCGGTGCACCGGCGGTGGTGGGTATAGTAATAGGCTGTGTGGTACTTAAACTGACCGACTGGTTTTCGCCATCCAATGGATCCACGGCAAAGCCCTGCAAAAAGTTGCCGTTATTGTCGACAATAAAATTATCTTTATTCAGTTTAAAAGCACCGCCACGGGTGTAGGTTAAATCCCGCGACTGCATATCTGGTGTTAAAGCAAAAAAACCTTCACCGGTAATCGCCATATCCAGCGAGTTATTGGTAAATTGCAATGAACCCTGGCTAAATTGTTGCGCCACCATAGAGGTAGTTACACCATCGCCTACTTTCGTGCGGCCGGAAGAGAACACTGACGTAGCATACACATCGGCAAATTCAGCCCGCGACTCTTTAAAACCGGTAGTATTAACGTTAGCGATATTATTCGCTGTTACATCTAAATCTTTTTGTGCAGCGGCCAGGCCGCTTAGTGCGATATTAAAACTCATAATTCACCTCAGCTCACTATTAACCGTAAGAAACTTCTAACACATCACCTAATTTAACGGCGCCAAGGCCAATCAGGTTTAACATAACTCCGCCACCAGTACCGTTCATACTAACGCTGCCTACCGGGGTATAAACATTCACCGGCAAACTGGCGTTGGTACCGTCGGCATAACTGACATCTACTTTAATTTTGTATACACCGGCTTTAACCCTGTCGATAACCTCTTCGTCATCGCCGTCAGCCGGGATCTCATCCCCCTCTGCATTGCTGCCGCCAGGTGACGCGCCGGAGCCGGTATGAGTGCCATCCCAGACAAACTCGTTCTTCCCAACCTTTGGATTGTCCACACTAAATGATTGTATTAGTTCACCTTTTTCATTCTCGATGCTAATTTTCATTCTATTTGCCGGTTTATCCAGCTCAATATTGCCTCGGGCTAAAGTTTCACCGGTAAAGACAATTTCATCCGATTGCGTTAGCACACTGCGGCCAACCAGAGACGAAGCCTGCAATGCCTGGTTTGACGACATACTTTCTGCAAAGCCTTTAAAGCTTTCATTAAGCTGCCCAATGCCATCAGCCATAGTAAAATTGGTCATTTGAGCAATCATCTGATCATTTTCTACCGGCTTGGTAGGATCCTGATATGCCAGTTGCTGGGTAAGCAAGGCAAAGAAATCAGATTGCGTTAAAGCACCGTTGTTTTTGTCTGGTACCTTTTTATCGGCATCCCAATACATGCCATCCAGTGCAGTATTGTTATTTACATTGCTAGTAGTCATTGTTACGCCCTTAGTTTGCCTGGCCTAAGCGCAAGGTGCGCATAACCATTTGTTTTGCCGCTTCAGCTGTTTGCACATTGGTTTCATAAGAGCGCGACGCCGAAATCATGTTCGCCATCTCTTCCATAATATTGACATTAGGTTTGTAGATATAACCATTCTCGTCTGCCAAAGGATGATTTGGCGAATACTCCACGTTCAGTGGCGCATCTGACTCAACAATGCCCAGCACTTTCACCCCAACACCGTCATCACCCTGCTGGCGCTTTGCCTTCGACAAATCAGCGGCGAACACTGCATGCCGGCCGCGGTAAGTTTGCTCTACGCTGCTGCTGACACTGTTAGCATTAGCAATATTGCTAGCGGTGGTGTTCATGCGCACTGCCTGTGCGGTCATGCCACTACCGGTGATATCAAAAATTTTGTAAGAACTCATGGTTATTGGCCTCCACCGGTAATGGCTTTTTTCAAACCGCTGATCCGGGAATTCAAAAATGTCATGCTCGCCTGATACTCCAGACTATTTTGCATAAACGCATTACGTTCACGATGAATATCGACACTGTTACCGTCGCCGGTATCAGGCTGATCAGGATTGCGAAACTTAGTTTCATGCCGGGCAGCAGTAGAAATAGTAAAGTGCTGCTCATGAGTGCGGGCCATAGCGCCAGACTGGCGAGACTTTGCGTTGTTCAGTGCCTGCTGAAAATCCAGATCGCGGGCTTTATAGCCCGGCGTATCTGCATTAGCGATATTTTCGGCCAGCACCTGAGCACGCTGATCGCGGACCAGCATGGCTTCAGGGTGCATACCAAATGCTTTTTCAAAACTGATTGCCATTTTTTTGCCACCTCTGATTAAGCGATGGCAAATGAAATGCAAAACTCAGGCCAAATATTGCTATTAAGCCTATTAAGTTTTCTTACGGTAGATAATACCGGGGTTGCAGCGGATCATTTCAAAATCAGCATTAATACTGGATAAGGATTCCGACGCACCGAGGAATAAATAGCCGCGCGGATTAAGGGATTGGGCAAACTGGCGGATAATTTTTGCCTTCACATCGGCAGAAAAATAAATCAGCACATTGCGGCAAAAAATAATGTCGAACTTACCAAGCAAGGTGTAGCTATCCAGCAGGTTAAGGTGGCGGAAACTCACATTTTTGCGCACGTTGTCTTTAACACGCATCATACCCTTGCCGCTGTCTTCAAAAAACTTGCTGCGCCGCTCAGGAGATAAACCGCGTGACAGCGCTAAACCGTCATACTCAGCACGCTGGCAGTGCTCCAGCATAGTGTTAGAGATATCCGTACCCATTATATGAACACCCAAACTAAAAGCACCAGGCCGGCTTTGTTGGTACTCCAATGCAGTCATGGCAATAGAGTAAGGCTCCTGCCCGCTTGAACTGGCTGCTGACCACATTTTGACAGTGCGGCAGGTTTTTTCCAGCTCGGGAAATATCTGTTTTTTTAACAGTTCATAAGGATAAGTGTCACGAAACCACAAGGTTTCGTTTGTTGTCATCGCATCTATTACAGCTGAGCGTAACTGCCGCTCAAACGGGCTTAGGGTTTTGCTAACCAACTCAGACAAGGTGGCTAAACCAAATCTTTGCATTAACGGGGCTAAGCGGCTTTTAACCAGATACTGTTTATTGTCGCCCAGCACAATGCCACACTGCTGCTCGAGAAAATCCCTGAACAGCACATACTCTTTATCGTGTAAGTCTTTATTTGGCACTGTTAATCCTTAACTCAGTCGGTATGCAGCCACTTCTGTACAGACTCTGCCAGCTCATCCGGATTAAATTTTGCAATAAAATCATCTGCACCCACTTTTTGGACCATCTGCTGATTAAATACACCGCTTAGCGAAGTATGCAGTATTACGTGCAGCTTTTTCAGTTTAGGATCAAGTTTAATTTCTGCCGTCAGGGTATAGCCATCCATTTCCGGCATTTCAATATCAGAAATCAGTAAACCAATTTTTTCAGTAACTGACTCATTGCAGCTTTTTGCCACATCTTGCAAATAATGCAGCGCCTCGCGCCCGTTCATTACCAGGTGCATCTTAACACCTAGCCCTTCCAGCGCACGCTTTACCTGATTACGCGCTACTGCTGAATCATCGGCAATCAGAATAAGCCGCTCGCCCAGGTCTTCGCTGATACTGTGGGTATTAATATCTGCGCTGATGGTGGTTGGCGAAGGTGAAATTTCTTCCAGAATTTTTTCGACGTCCAGAATCTCTACCAGCTCTTTATCAATTTCTGTTACCGCTGTCAGGTAGCTTTGTTTGCCGCTGGTGCCTTTTGGCGGCGGCATTATCGCTTCCCAGTTGATATTGATAATGCGCTCAACCGAGTCTACCAAAAAACCCTGCACCGAACGATTATACTCGGCAATAATAATAAAGCTGTTTCTGGTATCTTCAATCGGTTTACCGCCGGTGGCCAAACTTAAATCGATAACCGAAATGGTTTGACCACGAATATGTGCAATGCCCCGGACAAACTTATTGCGTTTTGGAATAGCTGTAAGTGGCGGGCACTGCAACACTTCACGCACTTTAAATACGTTAATGCCATAACGCTGGCGCCCTCTTAGCTTAAACAACAGTAATTCCAGCCTGTTCTGGCCAACTAACTGTGTGCGCTGATTTACCGAGTCTAAAATACCGGCCATCTGCCGCTCCTCTGTAATACTATCCGGATCGATTCTTGCTTTAACACCTGTCACAGACGGTTATTTGACACTGCCAAGTCTGGCCCTGATGTTATAACCCTTAGCGTGTAAAGCATAGCCGAAACCTTATGAAAAAGTACGAAAATTTATTTAAACAAATACTTACCTGCGTTACGCTGCTTGCAGCAAGCCCTTTAGCAGCGCAGGACGACGTTAGCAGCTACTCAGCGGCTCAGTTAACTGAGCAGGCATCTGCGTGGTTGCAACAAGAGCTGGCCGTAACACCTGATAGCGGTACTCAACTACAGGTAAGCCCGTTGGACGACAGAATAGGCTATAAAGATTGTCACGAACCGTTGCAGTTTTCACTGTCTCAGCCACTTACCCAACGCCAGAATACAATACAAATCCGTTGCGGTGCAGCACAGACCTGGCAACTGTATGTACCTGTACGAATTGAAGAAATCGTACAAACGGTAATTTTGACACAAAATATTGCTACCGGCAGCCTGATCACTGCCGATATGCTGGATATCGCCAGCCGCGAACGCCGTTTTTTACGCGGTAGCCTGGTCAGTGATACTCAGCAAATTATCGGTGCAAAAACCCGGCGGGCAATGTCTATTGGACAAATTATCACCTTGCAGGATCTTTGCCTTGTCTGTAAAGGAGATGTTGTTACAATATCAGTCAGCAATAGTGGCTTAAATGTGGCAGCAACCGGAATAGCACAAGCCGATGGTAGCTTAGGTGATGTAATAAGCGTGCTTAACCGCCAATCAAAGCGGGCTATAACAGCAGAAGTGATTGCAGTAAACCAGGTTAGTATTAAATTTTAAATATTAACTAAAGTTTTGTAGTTTAACGCCGTTAACCTATGCATAAGGAACTGTATTAAGGTGATGAGGTACGAGCATGGCTATTAATATCAACAACTTGCAGAATAGTCCGCAAGTAAAAACTGACAAAGTTGAGCAAAATGCCCAACGTCAGCAGGCTACTGTGCAGCAAAATGCCAATCAGGCAGCGGCACAAAAACAAGATTCTGTGTCTATTACGCCCCAGGCACAACAATTTTCTAAACTGACCGAAAAAGCCAGTAACAGCAGCGGCATCGATCAGGAGAAGGTTGATAAAATCAGACAGGCGATTACCGATGGTAAGTACAAAGTGAATGTTGAACAACTGGCACGGCGTATAGTACAGTTTGAAAGCGAGTTATTTGGTAAAAAATGACAACCGCCAGCAACGACATCATCGCCTTATTAGATCAGCAAGAGCAGCTACTGGATGAGCTGCTTTTGTCTTTGCGGCAGGAAATTGCCGCCCTTGCCAGCCGCGATATCGCTGCGCTGGAAAACATCATTACGCTTAAAACCACTCAGCTACAGCAATTACAACAGAACGATGCCTTACTGGCCGCCTGCGCTGATATTGATGAGCAAAAACAACAGCCCTGGTTTAAACAAAAAGTGGCCGCGCTGGATGTAAAGCTGGAAGAGTGTAAACGGAAAAATGATATTAATCAGCAAACACTGGAACAAAGCCAGCTTACACTGGCCAGATTTAAAACCGAACTGCTGGCCAGCCGGGGTAAATCAGGCCTGACTTACACCAGCAAAGGCAAACCTGCAGTAGACAGTAAAGGTAAAGGCATTAAAGCCTGAACCACGCTCAGTCCATAGTTAGTCAATAATAACGTACACTTTTAATCGTTTGTCTTGGCTGGGTGTTTTGATACAAGTGATACACCTGCTCAAAATCCAGTTCCAGCTCCGTCACATATACATCATCAATAGCATAGGTTTTTATCACCCGGGCGCCACTTATCACACCTTTTACCGACGATGACAAATGTTCATCCTCAAGCACCATAGCGCGTAGCTGATTAGTCGCGTCAATTTTTTGTCCATATACCACTTCAGTCAGTTCACGATAAGCATCCAGCTTCGATGCTTTCATCGCCTGCAGCATTTTGTGTTCATTGCTGTCGCCATGCTGCACACTGATCGGCGCATAACCTACTGCAGTTAACACCGGAAAGGCATCCGGCTTTGCCGGCGCATACTCAACATGCCGGTTTACCAGCGAAGAGCAACCCGCTGCTAATACGGCAGTTAACACTACTAAAGTGTGCCACGCTGTCATTTTATTCTCCTGCAGCACAATAAACTTACTGTGCACTAAAAGTTAGCTGTCAAACAGAATTAGCAATATTCACGCCATAATTTAATAGCGCTTTAGCTTAAGGCATACATTTTGCTTAGTTATCCGCAGTGCCAATTTATTGCAGAGTTTATATGAAACTTTACCCATTTATCGCTGTGCTTGCTGTAACCCTGTTCAGTGCAAACTGTACAGCAGACTGGTATGAAGCAACCGGGCAGGCCGTTATTGAACAAGGCGATATAGACTCAGCCCGTCAGGCAGCTATTGAAGATGCGCTGAAAAGAGCAGCATTATTTGCAGGCGCCAGCCTAAGCAGCACTCAGCAACTTATTAATGGCATTTTGCAGCAAGAACAACTGGGTGTAGTCAGCAATGCACAGATCCGCAAACTACAGCTGTTATCTGAAAACCAACACAATAATATGCTGACAGTAACACTACGCGCAGATATCACCCCACAAATAAGCAACTGCAGCGGCAACCCATACCGTAAACCAGTATTACTAAGCCAAATTCAGTTGCAGGCCCGCCAGGACGCTATATACGGCGAATTATTTGATCTGGGTGAACACAGCACCACCCAGTTAGAGCGCCACTTACGCGATTACAGCCCCACCGCCACTATAAGCAGTTTACCGCAGGAAATGCCATTGCAGTATCTGGCATACCCGGCAACTGAACAACTGTTTAGCCAGGGGTATCAGTATGTTATAACCGCGCGTATCAACGACATGTCTCTTGGCCAAACCACCAGCCATTTCTGGCAAAAAGATTTAAAACAGCGCTACTTTGCTATTGATGTAACGCTGTTTGATCTGTTCGAACAAAACATAGTGTACCAGCAGGAATACCGCACCAGTGCCAGCTGGCCCTATAAAAGCCACAACACGCCAGCCAGTCACAGCCAGGCGTTCTGGCAAATGCCTTATGGCAGTAAAGTCGACAAACTGCTGCAGATCATCGCCGCAGATATGCAACAACAGTTGCTATGTAAGCCGCTGTTGAGTGCAATAAAGCAGGTAAGAAAAAATGAAATTATGCTCGATCTTGGCAAACTGCACGGCTTGCAGATTGGCGACGAATTACAGTTGTTCCAGTTACAACGCCACCCCACTACACGGGGTGTGAAACGGTTGCTACAAAGCCAGCTAAACCTCACCATTACAGAACTGACAGAGCGAAATGCCTGGGCCAGCACTGATAAACAAGAGTTACTGCAGCATATTCAGCCGGGCGACGTGGTAAGTGTACGTAAAAGCAGCGGTTACTAAGTATGCAGGTTCCCAACCCCGGCGCACTCTGTTAGAATTTCGCGCCGTTGCCCCATAGTTAAATGGATATAACGGCCCCCTCCTAAGGGGCAGTTGCAGGTTCGATTCCTGCTGGGGCAGCCATAACCTCCAAACAGAAAGTCCAGCCAAGACCAACAAATTTAAAAATCAATATAGAATCAGCAACTTAATAAAATAATAGTGCAACTTAGTACAGGACCGTTTGGTAGAATCCGCCACGGGATGTACTACAGCATCGTCAGTGCATTTTCTGTAGTACTAAGAGAGTGCTCATGCCCAAGAAAACCAAGCTGCTGAGTGACACACAAGTCCATAATCCCAACCCAAAAGAAAAGTTATATTTCTTGTACGACAACGGTGGCCTGCAGCTCGGTATTTCGTCCTCAAGGAAGCAGCTTACAATAAAGCAAAATACATTGAGCGCAGAACAAAGCTTATGGAATGGTGGAGCAACCGCATAGAAGAAGCCGCAACCGGAAACCTAAGTTTGGCAGCAGGCAAAAAGAATCTTTTTCTTGTTGGGTAGTTACCTAGTCCCCGAAAGGCTGCATTTTAGCGGCTTTTTTATGCCGAACCGTAACCGAACATTACTGAATTACACTCTATTTAATAGAACAAATAGAAATAAGTAAAATATTTCAGAATAAGTACTGGAATAAAAAACAGTAGTCTAATTAGTAGATCCAATTAAATATTAATAACTTACACCTGCTGATTTTATATCAGTGATGATATTTTGTCATCACTATCAATAACTTAATAAAAAACTGTAGTTTGAAGTTTTTTAAAATACCACGTAGGATTCTGTAAGGCCTCTGGATATTGATAAGAGGCTTAATGTAATTAATTAATGAGGTCTAAAAATGAATGTAATTAAGTTGCGAGAAGTTTTGAGGATCACAAAATGCAGCAAATCATTTTGGCACGGACAAATCGAAAACGGCACAGCGCCTAAACCAATAAAGCTTAGTGATAGAGCCGTTTCCTGGGTAATAAATGACGCTACGGAATGGCTTGAGCAACGCATCAATCAAAGCAAACAGGATACCGCAGCATGAGTAACACAGAAATGAAAAAGGTCAGTATGCAACTTGCCGGAAGCACTGACCTTTTTTTAAACCTATTCAATTGAAAAGAGGTTAACACATGGAATTTAATTCATCTAAACAGCAGAGGCAAGCGAAATCTAGACTAAATAGACTAGTGCCAACCGATGTAGAGCAACTAATTAGCTTATTAAAGCATAATGAGTACAACGCTTATCTGAGAGTTATTGCGGCGAATCAAGGCATAGCAACTGACCAGCTATCAAAGTTCATCAAAAGCAATAACCACCACAACGCCAGCCAATACCTGAATGAAATGCTCATTCCGCTTGGTTTTGTAATCGCTAAATTCCGTACAGACAAACCGAGCGTTTCCTGGCGCTGGTATCTGATGGAAGTTAAACGGGCTTTACAACTTGGTATTGATAAGCGGCTAAGGCTGAAAATTTTCTGCTTGCTGGAGGCTGCCAACGACCAATAAAACATCGCTAGAGGCGATGGCGGAAGCTGGCATTGCGCCAGCTTCACAACTTACACAAGTAATAATGGCAAAGCGATCAGTGGTCCAGCAATCAGACTGCAAATGGAGCGAAATTCTAATAAATTAGCGGCTGTTTTTGTCCACTTGGTTATGGTGAAAGCGCCAACAAGCAAAAATTGTTGTTTGCGCTGATAACGCCCCCCACAAAACTTAGAACTAACTCAAGCCGAAGAAGCAGCAAAGCTTGCTAGCGCTTTTATGGTTTACCCTAACCATATGTAAGCTTCATTTCAAACCAAACACTTGCCTACACTGCATTTATATGGCTGCCCCAGCAGGAATCGAACCTGCAACTGCCCCTTAGGAGGGGGCCGTTATATCCATTTAACTATGGGGCAAACTTGATTTTAAAATCTTTAATGTCCATTCTGGGGTTAAGTAATCTTTAACTTAAGATTGGCAACTAAAAGGCATTACAGATGAGCATTGAAACAGAAAACACTGAACTTGAATGCGATATTAATCAGGGTTGTGACGCTATTGAGCTGATCATACAACCGCGTGAAACCGATTTAGGTGAGTTTAAGGTTAAGCGCACTTTACCTACCCGGCAGCGTAAAATGGTGGGGCCCTGGATATTTTTCGACCACATAGGGCCGGCTGATTTTGCACCCGGTAGCGGTATTAATGTGCGGCCGCACCCGCATGTTAACCTGGCAACCGTTACCTACCTGCTTGAAGGTGAAATACTGCACCGCGACTCGCTGGGCAGTTACCAGACCATTACGCCAGGTGATATTAATTTAATGGTGGCCGGCCGTGGTATTACGCACTCAGAGCGCGAGCGGCCAGAAGTGCGCAGCAGCGAGCATCGCCTGCACGGTTTTCAGCTTTGGCTGGCTCTGCCGGTACAAGATGAAGAAATTGAGCCA
Organism: Rheinheimera hassiensis; assembly: GCF_022436675.1. GTDB lineage: Bacteria > Pseudomonadota > Gammaproteobacteria > Enterobacterales > Alteromonadaceae > Alishewanella > Alishewanella hassiensis. Next base: position 541,275 of record NZ_JAKUJZ010000003.1, read on the forward strand.
GCGTTTTATCACTACCCTGAGCGCGATATTCCGCGAAAAACCGTTGATGGTGTCGCACTGAGGGTGCTGATGGGCGAAGCCTATGGCGTGAAATCGCCGGTAAAAACCTATGCCAATACACTGTATATTGAAGCGCATCTGCAACCAGGCCAGTCGCTTACATTGCCCGATTGCGAAGAGCGCGCGGTATATGTGGCCAAAGGCCAGTTACAGGTGAAAGACACGCAAGTGCCTGAGTTTAGTATGGTGGTGTTTTCTGCCGCTAAGGGCGTCACTATTACCGCTAATCAGGACAGCAGAATTGCCATTATTGGCGGCGAAAATGTCGGCCCGCGTTTTATCAACTGGAACTTTATCTCCAGCCGTAAAGAGCGTATTGAGCAAGCAAGGCAAGATTGGGCAGCAGGCCGCTTTGCTAAAGTAGTGGGTGACGAAGAAGAGTTTATCCCGTTGCCGGAATAATACCTGGCTTAAGCCGGTGCTACCGCCAGACACACAGCGTCTGGCGGGGTATTTAATTAAGGGGTTGTTTCAGTGTTTATTTGCTGCTTTGCTATCGGTTTTATCAGCTTCAGCCAGCGTTTGGCGTATCATATCGACCGGAAAAAACACCTGCAGAGGCTGCTGTTTTGCTTGCTCCCAAAGGCTTTTAAGCAGTAAACGAAACCGGCTTATTTTGGTGCCGCGCGCCCGTAGTGCAATGGCCAGTGCCAGCGTAAAGCTGACCCACAAATTAACAAAGCCAATCAGCAATACAAACACCAGATGCAGCAAAAAATTCAGTATACCTATTTCACCGCTTACCGCGCTGTAACCTAAATTAGCCGAGGAAAACGCCACATGGCGTATATCTAACGGCAAACCGGTTAAATAGCCCAGATAGCCGGTCATGCCCAGTAACACACCAAAGAAAAAGTTACCGGCCAATGCGCCATAGTTGTCATGCAGATAATCGGCAAAACGCTGCCGGCGACTGTCGGATAACAGCCGTTTTAATAACGGGTGATGATATAACCGTAACCTCAGTTCAAGGCAATTGGCCCGGTTATCAAAGAAGCCAGCAATAATACCGGCACAAAACAGCCAGACACCGGCAATAGCGGCATAAAGCAATGCCAACCCGCTAACCGGTGACAACGACTTAAGCTGGTACTGCACCATCTCAGCATTAAGTAACGGTGTGCTGGTTATCACTAGTGTAAGCAAAGCAATACTACTGGCCAGCAATATGGCACTACTGACATTGCCCCATACTGCTGCCCACTGCGAGCGGTTTACGTCGATTAGCAAGCCGGCTAATTTGCGATTTACGGCGCGGCCGTTTTCTCCGCGCTCGACTTCCTGTGCAAAACTGGCGGCTGTCATCGCAGGTTGTTTGGTGGCGATGGTAAAGTGCAGCATATGCACCAGCACAAAACCGAGGCCGTAGTTCAGGCTAACCAGCAGCGATTTTTGCAACGGGCTGAAGCCCTGGCCTTCGAGATAAATTTTGATCAGTGCCATCAGTGCAATAATAACCCCGGCGCCTGCGGCAGAGCGCATCAGCGTAAAAAACTCAGTCCGGGTGCGGGTAATATAGTGCTCACCATGGCCACTTTTATTGATGGTGATACTTTTTGACAACATTTGAGTGCTGCTGCGCCACAATGCAGAAATACTGTTGTGCTCGCCGCTGGCTTCAACCAATACCATTAGCATAACCTGCACTTTTACCGGTTGAGTGTCGGCATCACTGGTTAATACCTCCAGCAGCATGTCGATACGATCCAGTGTTTGCTCCAGCCGCTCCAGCAGATGTGCAACCGACACTGAGCTGCCCACACCGGCCCCCCGGCGCCTTAAGCGCTCTACCTGTTCGCGGGACTGCTGCATCATGACCTGCAAATGCGCGGTATCATGCAGTGCAGCACCTGGCTCCATCAACTGGCGGCGGCCACTTTCAACAAACAGATTCATTTCGCGGCTTAGCGCAATAAATGGCGAATCGATACTGCTCAGACGCCGATCAAGCCGCATCAGATCAGGTTCAATTTCTTCCGCAGCAACCCAGATAGCCAGCATTTCCAGCGCGTATAAGCTTTCTTCACGAAAGTGCGCGGTCATTTTTTGCAGTACGGCGCTGCTGGTATGCTGCGCCACTATACTAAAGCAGGCCAGCATGTCGTCTTTATTGAGTTTATGCAGCCAACGGGCGTCACTTTTACCGTCACACATTTGTACTAATACATCAGCGAAATCATTTTGATCGCGTGGTGCCGGATTAAAACGCTCGTATAGCCTCGAGCCCATTTCACGCAAGAAACCAGAGCGGGAAAACAAGCCCAGATTAACCAGTGCCGGGTAAATATTTACCTCGCCCAGCCAGTTAAATAGTACTTCGCCAATTTCTGCACTGTGGCGGGGGTTATTTTGCAATGCATCACGTAATTTCGCCGCCCGTTGTGCCGGCTCAGTACCAAACTCACTGTAACTCAGCCAGTCGATCATGGTACTGAGTAAAGTCACAGGACACCGCTGCGCCGACAGGCTTCTTACCAGCGCTACTGCGCTCAGTGTATCCATGCATGTTCTCCGCTGCTTACGTATCCGGCGCTGATAATACCCGTATTAGGGTGCAAAACGCCAGTTTAGCAACGGATGAATACCTATGGCGAGGCAATATACGCCACAGCAGCAGCCTGACTGAGCACAGCATCAGGAATATGCACCTGCCCAGTGGCAATAACCGTTTTATGCTGTAAATGCACTACACGCACATTCACTACGATACCGCCGGCATCTTGCAACAAGGTGCCTGTCAGTACGTAACTTATATCCTGTGATGAGTCCAGGTAGCGGCCACGGCTTAAGGCAAAATCGCCCTGCGGGGTGACACGAATTTGACGGCCCACTTTAATATCGGCCACTGATACGCCAAGACGCTGTAAATGCACATAAAGATGTTCAGCTAAGTGGTTTCCAAGTGCATTGCTGTTATCTAGCTGATGGTCAAACCACACCAGCGAGCTGATTGCTACCGCCTGTTGTGGCGGCGTGTAATGCATGGACATCATCAGCTGTAACGCCAGATCTGCGGCATAATCTGATAGCGGTTTGGTGTTTATTCTGGCAGTAACAGCCGGTAAATAATTGCCGTTATTGCCAGGCAATATCACATGCTCTGGCAATGGCTCTGCGGGGGGAGCTGTTTGGCTGTTAGGGTCAGCAGAGTTCCACTGACAACCCGACAACAGCAATACGCCACTGCATACAACCCATAATTTCATTACAACCCCGGCCTGATAAACTGTTGATTAAACAGGTATCGGCAACTTACAGGGTTTTCTTTAATCCTAACTTAGCCTTGTTTTAACTGCAGCTTGTCGTTACCGCTGCGTTTAATAATAGCCTGCACTACCGGTTGTGGCATAAAAGTACGGGCGGCAGAAATAACCTGCTTAGTGCCAATGTGGATTAGCCTGGCATTGACCAGCACACCTTGCTTGTGGGCCGTCATAGTGCCGGTAACCACATAACGGATGGGCAGCTCGCCGCTTAACTCAGTAAAGTCGCGACTAAGGGCAAAATCGCCGCTGGGTGTTACGCGGATAAAATCAGTAGCTTTGTAATCCAGCACCGGTACCCCAAACTTATGCAGATCATAAATCATGGCTTCGCTCATATGGTTACTCAGCACACTGCCCTGATCCAGGCCGGTATCAACAAAAGCAAAATCTGTTACACCTACCATGCCGCCCTCTTCCATCTGACGCTGACTGGACATCAGCTCATGCACCAGTGCACGGGAATATTCGTTCGCCGTCAGCATCGGCTGGTTTTCTGCTGGTGGTGTCACAACAGAAGCCAACTGGTAATCTGCCGCTGTATTTAACCGTGAGCTGCGCTCAGACGCGGTAACCACACTGCTTGGCTGCTCTGGTTGTCTGGCGCAGCCAACCACCAGCGTCAGGCCGACGATAATTAATAAGGCTTTCATTTTTGCTCTCCTGTACGGTCCTGCCGGTAGAGTTTATCACCGCGTTTGCCTACTTGCTGCTGGCTCCACAATACGTTATGTGGCACATAACCGCTGGCCGCGGCCAATACTTGTTTATCCACAATACTGATCAGCCGGGCATTAACCAGATAACCATCTTCCATTGCGCTGTAAGTGCCCACTAACAGGGTATCGGCATCACTGGCGCTTTCTATATCACTAAGCTGGCGCGATAATGCCTGCTCATGATCACCGCCCAGCAATAACTGCGCGCGTAAATGGTAGTCATATACTTTAAGACCGCGCTGGCGGGCATGTGCCAGCATGCTTTCACTAAGTTGATTAGCCAGTTGTTTTTCGCCAGCATCAGCATCAGACAGCGACAACGTATTAACCGGTAAAAAAGAGGCAACCGCAATTTGCGGGGCCACATGGTAAATACCATTCTGCTTTGGCAACTGAGCAAACAAGTTGTCTGCCAACTGTTTAGTATAGTAATGCAGTGGATATTCACTTAGCGCTGGCTGATTTCTGGATTTAGCAACCGGCTCTGCACTGCTGCAACTTAGCAACAGGCAGGCCAGCACAGGATAAAATATCACTTTCATACGCAACCTCGGCATAATGTCTGCAGAAGCTAAGCAAAATACGCGCCATAAAAAATGACAAGCTTTTGGCACTCAGATAGCGACGGGCGCCTTAATATGCGGATGCGCCTGATAATTTTGCAGCGTAAAATCAGCAATAGTAAAAGCAAAAATGTCTGTTATCGCCGGGTTAAGCTGCATTTGTGGTAACGGATAAGGCTGGCGTGCCAGCTGAGTTTCTACCTGTTGCAGGTGGTTTAAATACAAATGTGCATCGCCGAAAGTATGGACAAAGTCTCCCGGTTGCAAACCGCATACCTGCGCTACCATTAGTGTTAACAAGGCATAACTGGCAATATTAAATGGCACACCCAGAAAAATATCGGCACTGCGCTGGTATAGCTGGCATGACAACTTGCCGTCATTAACGTAAAACTGAAACAGCGTATGGCAAGGCGGTAACGCCTGCTTGCCCATGGCGGCATTTTCTTTTGGCGACACTGAAGTATCAGGCAGCAATGCCGGGTTCCAGGCGCTGACGATCAAACGGCGCGAATCCGGGGTGCGTTTAATATCAGCAATAAGCTGGCTTATCTGATCAATCACCCTGCCGTCTGCTGCCTGCCAGCTACGCCACTGCGCACCATAAACCGGCCCCAGCTCGCCTTCTGCAGTGGCCCATTCGTCCCATATCGACACACCATTGGCTTTAAGGTATTCAATATTGGTTTCACCTTTTAAAAACCAAAGTAACTCGTGAATAATAGAGCGCAAGTGGCATTTTTTAGTGGTGATCAGCGGAAATCCCTGCTGCAAATCAAACCGCATCTGATAACCAAATACACTGATAGTGCCGGTACCGGTGCGGTCAGTTTTTTTATGGCCGTGCTCTAGTACATGGCGCATTAAATCAAGGTACTGTTTCATACTTTTACTACCTGCTTAGCAGCTTTGTTGTTATGCACATAGGCAAAAATAATCAGCCCTACACCGGAGATGATCATCGGTAACGACAACCACTGCCCCATCGACATGCCCGCCGACAAAACGCCCAGATGCGCATCTGGCTCACGGTAAAACTCGACAAAAAAACGCGCGCTACCATAACCGGCCAGAAATAAACCACCCAGTGCCCCTACCGGCGGAGAAAAGCGCCGGTACAGCATAATCAACACAAACAGTACTACACCTTCCAGCGCAAACTCATATAACTGTGATGGGTGACGCGGTGCAGACCCGGCACCGGGAAACAATACACCCCAGGGTACATCAGTTGGCCTGCCCCATAACTCGGCATTAATAAAATTACCTAAGCGACCAGCGGCCAGGCCAAGTGGAATAAGCGGGGCAACAAAATCGCCTAATTGCAGATAAGGCTTGTTATTCTTGCGGGCAAACCAGGCCATTGCCACCAGCACCCCCAGCAAACCACCATGGAATGACATACCGCCGGTCCATATTTTAAATAAATACAATGGCTCCTGCATAAACAGCTCAAACTGATAAAACAGCACATAGCCAATACGGCCGCCAAGTATCACACCTAAAAAGCCAATAAATAATAAGTCGCTGACTTGTTGCTCCGTCCAGCCTGAGCCCGGTTTTTTAGCTGCCCGGTTGGCCAGCCACCAGGCAATGGCAAAAGCAATAAGGTACATTAAGCCGTACCAGCGCAAGCTTACCGGGCCAACAGAAAATATCACCGGATCAATTTGTGGAAATGTAATATAACTTGCTGACATAACTACCCTTAACTCAAAATCATTTTTGCGGATACTAACAACAGAAACACCCCAAATACCCGCTTCATTGCCAGTACTGGCAAGCGCTGGGTCAGGCGTGCACCAATAGGCGCCGTAAATACCGATGTCAGCACTATGCCACATAGCACCGGCAGGTAAATATAACCAATAAAACCCTGCGACAACTCATAATGTTGCCAGCCGGAGATAACGTAGCCCAAAGTACCAAAAAAGGCGATAGCAATACCGCTGGCAGCCGCACAGCCTATAGCCCGGCGCATATCTACCGAAAAGTAGTTCAACACTGGTACAAACAAGGCTCCACCACCAATGCCCAGCAAGCTGGCAATGCCGCCCAGAGCTGATGAAATCAGCATAATAATACCATTATGGGGCAAGGCTTTTTTGCCCACGGCTGAACGCGAGCCCAGCATACGTAGCGCCAGCAGCAATACCGCAATACCGAAAATAAGCTGCAAGATATCGCCACTGATATTATGCGCCATATAACCGACAAGCCAGGCCCCCACTGCAGAACCGAGCATAATGGTACCCGCCAGTGACCAGGGCACATTGCCCCAGCGATGGTGCTCATATACAGAGGAACTGGCGGTAACAATAATGGAAGCCAGCGAGGTGGCAATAGCGACCAGCATGGCATGCTGTGAGGTCACTATATCAAAAGCAGGTAGCAACATAACCAGCACAGGAACGACGATAAGGCCACCGCCAATACCCAGTAAGCCGGCAAAAAAGCCGACTACAGCTCCCAGCACAATTGAGATTAGAACAACAGTAAGCACAGGCTTCTCTTCAAGTTTAGTGACGCAGCAGTATAACAGGCTGGCCAGATAAAAAGATGGATATCAGGCACGTAACTGGCTTAGTAATTGTTTTTGCTCTAAAAACCGCTGCACTTGTAACCGCACCTGTTTTGCCGACTGACATGCCAGCACCTGCGGCAGTAACAAGGCCAGCTCAGATAACTCTACCCGGCGCAGCAGCCATTTAATTTTTGCCAGGTTGCTGCTGTTCATACTAAAGCTATTGTATCCCATCGCGGCCAGCAACAGGATACCGGCCGGCTCGCCCGCCAGTTCGCCACACACACTGGTAGGAAACTGCAAGCCCTGCGCCTGCAAACTAAACTGATGCAAGGCCCTGAGCACGGCCGGGTGCATGGCATCATACAGGCTGGCTACACGCGGGTTATTGCGATCTACCGCCAACAGGTACTGGGTTAAGTCGTTGGTACCAATAGAACAGAAATCCACCTTACGGGCTAACTCTGGTAACTGATACATAATCGAGGGCACTTCAATCATCACGCCGATTTTAGGTTTAGGCAGCTCAATGGCAAGCTCGTCACTTACCTCAAAGCTGGCTTGCTTGATCAGCCGCACAGATTCATCTACTTCAGCAAGATCGGAAATCATCGGCAGTAAAATATGCAGATTATCCAGCGCCAGATTAGCTTTTAACATGGCGCGAATTTGCACCAGAAAAATCTCCGGGTGATCCAGAGTCAGCCGGATACCGCGCCAGCCCAAAAACGGGTTTTCTTCCACAATACTAAAATAAGGTAAAGCTTTGTCGCCGCCGACATCCAGCGTGCGCATAACAACCGGCTTGGTAGGATAGTTTTCCAGTACCTTACGGTACAGCTCTATCTGCTCCTGCTCGGTTGGAAAACGGCTGCGCATAATAAACGGAAACTCAGTACGGTACAGGCCAACGCCATCGGTATACACCGGGTTAGTGGTCTCCAGTTCAATTGCCAGGCCGGAATTTACCATCAGGTTAAATTGTTTACCGCATAATGACTGTGAAGGCTCGGCTATTTCAGCCAGATAACGGGCGTTTAGCGCCACATCTTCACTGATTAACCGTTGATACTCTGCACAAATGGCCTCTACCGGCGACAACAAGATATGGCCCTGATAACCATCCACTATCAGCCGCTGCCCTTGCCAGTGCAATAATGGCAGCTCGCTAACGCCCATAACAGCAGGTATACCCAGCGCCCGCGCCATAATAGCAGCGTGTGAGTTTACCGAGCCTTTTAGCGACACTATAGCAACAAGCTGCTCGCGGGGGACTTCTGCCAGCATGGTAGCAGTAACGTTATCGGCCACTAATACCACTTTTGCCGGCAGTTTAATTTTGCGCTGCTCAGTATCAAGCAAATTATTCAGTACCCGTTGCCCCAGATCACGGATATCAGTACCGCGTTCACGCAAATAAGCATCGTCCATGTCGTCAAACTGGCGGGCAAACTTTTCTACCACCCGTTTAAGGGCACTTTTGGCACACCAGCCCTCAGCAATTTGCAGCTCTATTTCATTACCTAAACTGGCCGCATCCAGCAGTTGATGATAAACATCAAAAATAGCCAGTGCATCAGCCGGTAGATGGCCACTCATACGCTCAGCCAGGCGGTTAAATTCTGCTTTGGTAATCTTCACGGCACGATAAAAATGCGCCAGCTCTTTTTCCGGATCATCAGCACGTTTTAGCGAAATGGCGTTAAAGTCATTCGCCGGCTCCAGCACAAAGGCTTCACCAATAGCAATGCCTGGGGCACCGGGCAAACCTTTTAACTGGCCGGTTTGTGTCTGGCTGGGGCTGCTTTCACTGGCAGCCTGGCGCATTTCAGCATTGGCCAGCACTGATGCTAACTGCGCGCCTAATGTCACCAGAAAAGATTCTTCGTCTTCGTTAAACACCCGTTCTGCAGCTTGCTGAATAGTCAGCACGCCAAGCACTTTACGGTGATGGATAATAGGGCAACCAAGAAAAGCAGAGAAACGGTCTTCGCTTACCTCAGGGGTAACTTTAAAGCGGGGGTGTAAATGAGCTTTGGCAAGGTTAATGGGTTCTTCGCGCTGGCCTACCCAGCCAATTAAACCTTCAGAGAAACCGATGGCAATATTGCCGATGGCCTCCGGGTTTAAACCGTCAGTGGCCATCAGCATAAATTGTTGTTGTTCATAATCAGCAAGGTACACTGAGCAACATTCTGTTGCCAGTGCCTGTTTTACGCTCGTGACTAAGCCAGCTAATGCATTTTGAAGCACTGGCTCTTGTGCTACATCCTGAACAATTCGCCGTAACTGGCCTAACATAAGAGCCTCGTCGTCACAGGTACTATCCTGCTGAGTTAACTTTTCTTCTTGCCTTCGCGGCGTATAAACGGCAAAGCGACCGGAGCAAACTCTTTCATGACTTTTCGATAAACTTCACGCTTAAACGCCACCACCTGCCGTACCGGGTACCAGTAACTGACCCAGCGCCAGCTATCAAACTCCGGATGAGTGGTTTTAAGTAAGTTTACATCTTCGTCAGCGCAGGTCAGTCGTAGCAAAAACCATTTTTGCTTCTGGCCAATACACACCGGGTTGCTGTCTTTGCGGATTAAACGTTTAGGTAGTTTGTATCTTAACCAGTGCTTGGTTGTGGCAATTATTTCCACATCTGCGGCACTAAGCCCTACTTCTTCATTTAATTCGCGAAACATGGCTTGTTCAGGTGTTTCACCGTCATCAATACCACCCTGTGGATACTGCCAGGAATGCTGACCATACCGTTTTGCCCAAAACACCTGTCCCTGGTGGTTACAAATCACTATGCCGACATTGGCCCGAAAACCTTCGGCATCGATCACACAAACCTCTGGCGGATCACAAATCACTATGCCAAAGATTCTTTCATAAAGTCGCTACTTCGGCAAACGGTATTTTTACCACACCTTTTACACAGTTATCCACAGTTAAGCTATTGCGGCACTCGCCAATGTGCACTTTTTCACAGGTACTGTTGATAAAACTGTGTATATCACTTAGTTAGCCATTGCATAACTTACTATCGCAAAAAAATGTCAGGCCTAATCACCGGGCATTAATTAATAAATTCAATTGGTTATTCATTATCAGGCGCTAATAATTTTATAATGCTGCTGTGTGTAAGTTGGTTTGCTGTGTTTTTAAGCAGCCAAAAGCAGCAAAAAATGCTAGCGTTATCCGGTATTTGCTAAAGGCGACGATCATGTTTACTCCACCGGCCTCATTAGAAGAATTGCTGGCACGCTGCCAGGCACTGGCAGGGCTGACTCTGGGGCAAATTGCTGCACAAGCACAGTTGCCCGTTCCGGCTAACCTGAAAAAAGATAAGGGCTGGGTTGGCCAGTTACTGGAACATGTGCTGGGTGCTAGTGCTGGCTCTAAAGCTGAGCCGGATTTCCCGCAATTAGGGGTTGAATTAAAAACCCTGCCGATAGACCGAAACGGCAAACCGCTGGAAAGTACCTATGTTTGTGTCGCGCCGCTAACAGGTGTGGCCGGGCAACAATGGCATGAATCCTGGGTGTGTCAGAAACTGCAAAAAGTGTTGTGGTTGCCGGTGCTGGCAGAGCGGCAAATTCCGTTACCCGACAGAATGACCGGCACCGCGTTTTTGTGGCAGCCAGACCCACAGCAGCAACAGGCACTGCAGCAGGACTGGGAAGAACTGATGGAGCTTATCAGCCTCGGTGGCATACATAATATAAAAGGCGCTACCGGCAAAGTACTGCAGCTGCGCCCCAAAGCCGCCAACAGCAAAGCCCTGACCAATGCCGTAGGTGCAGAAGGAGAGCCGATCCGCACTTTGCCACGGGGCTTTTACCTTAAAAGCAGTTTCACTGCCAACCTGCTGCAACAGCAGTTTGCTCCGCAACCTGGCTAGTTTTAGCTAGTTACGGTATTTATCGACAATCTGGTTGTAACGGCCGTTGTCGCGTAATTGGCCCAACCCGGCATTAAACTGCGCCACCTGCTCTGCTGATACCGATACCTGGCTGAACATAACATAAACATCTGAACTGCCCAGGCTGATATTGTGCGCCTGAATATACTTGTCCAGGCCCTTGCGCCGTAATATTGCAGCACCGACAAAGCTATCCTCCAGCAGGCCGTCTATTTCTTCATCCAGTAAGCGCGCCATATTCAGCTCACTGATAATGGCGCCGACAAACAGTGGCCGCAAATTATCATCTGCATATAGCTCAGCCACTTCGTCACCATAATAATATTCATTGACTACCCCTACCTTATGCCCGGCAGCAACAAATTCTTTTAAGCCGGAGTAAGGCAAACCGACCTGCTCTTTGCGAACATACAACTGAAAACGCTCCTGGCGGTAAGGCTCTGAGAAAAAAGCAAACTCTTCCCGCTCTGCAGTTTTAGATGCTCCCAGTACAAAATCGACATCACCATTTTTCAGCAGTGTCAAAAGCTCAAGCCAACTGCCCTGCACCACATCCAGCGTGCAGCCCATATCCGCAACAACATTTTGTACCAGTTCAACATCAAGCCCGGTAACGGTATTGCCTACCGTCATATATTGGTATGGCTCCCAGGCATCTAAACCCATAGTAAAACTGCATGGTATAGCCGGGGAAGGTGTTTCAGTGGCTGCAACAGACATACTCGGTTCAGATGCAGGTTTACAACCCGATAACAGTAAAAATACGACAACGACCAACAGCATGTAAGTTTTCATATTACACCTCAAGGCGTTATGTGACGCCCTAAGCGTAGTGTATAAGCCTAACTTATGCACACCTGATCAGATGATGTTATTGCTAAAGTGTATTGTGTTGCAGATATTAAGATGAGTGTGGCGCTACCGCGCCAGGCAAAAACCAGCCAAGCTGCTGTAATACCTGGGTGCGGCCCAAAGCAGCAAATCAGCGTACCGGTAAATCAAAGCGGGCAAACATGCGGTCAATCTCTTCCTGATTACGCAGCATATTGGCTTTTTCTACCACATCTTTTGTCAGATGCGGAGCAAAACGCTCGATGAAATCGTACATATAGCTGCGTAAAAACGCGCCTTTGCGAAAACCGATTTTCGTAGTGGAAGCGTCAAACAAATGACTGGCATCTATCGCTACTAAATCTTTGTCCAGTGTTTTATCCATCGCCATAGAGGCAATAACTCCAACGCCAAGGCCCAGACGAACATAGGTTTTAATAACATCGGCATCGGTGGCTGTAAACACAATTTTCGGCTCCAACCCCTTAGCAGCAAAAGCTCTGTCAAGCTCAGAGCGGCCGGTAAAACCAAATACGTAGGTCACTATCGGGTGCTGCGCGACATCTTCTACAGTAATTTTTCCACCCAACTGCAGCAACGGATGATCCTGGCGCACTATGACGCTGCGGTTCCAGTGATAACAGGGTAACATCACCAGATCGCTGTATAAATGCAAGGCCTCTGTGGCAATAGCAAAATCGGCATCACCGCGCGAAGCCGCTTCAGAAATTTGTTGCGGCGTGCCTTGATGCATATGCAGCGACACCTTAGGATATTTATGCATAAAGCCACTGATCACCGGCGGTAATGCATACCGTGCCTGTGTATGAGTGGTAGCGATATTCAGTTTACCCTGATCCGGCAATGTGTGCTCTTTGGCAACCGCCTTAATACTTTCAACTTTTGCCAAAATTTGCTGGGCTATATCAATAACATCTCGCCCGGCGGGGGTGACATGTGTCAGATGCTTGCCGCTGCGGCCAAACACCTGAATACCCAACTCATCTTCCAGCATACGCACCTGTTTACTGATACCGGGCTGCGACGTATACAGGCTTTCAGCGGTAGAGGAAACGTTCAGATTGTGGTTCAGCACTTCAACTATATAACGCAGCTGCTGCAATTTCATGTGTCACTGGTCCGGTAATGGCATATCATTGTTCAATATACCTATATGGCAGGATATTCCAACTAATTTTTATTTATCTGCTTACTAGAACTAATAGTAGCTAAAACAGGCTACGCGCGCGCATTGCCTGCGTACTTATCGGAGGTTACATGACATCAGATGTTCAGGCCATAGACTTTGCTTCTGTATTGGCCTCTACCGTGCATGATATGAAAAACTCACTTTGCATGCTAATACAGTCTACGGAGTTTATTCAGCAGGAAAGTACCCAGCTATCAGAGCCGGCAAAAGATGAACTGGCCCGGCTTAACTATGAAGCTAACCGGCTCAACTCCAACCTGCTGCAGTTGCTATCGCTGTACCGCTTAGAGCGTAACCAGCTGCCGGTACAAATTGATCAACACTACATTTCCGATCTTATTGAAGAGATTTTACTTAAAAATCAGTTTTATACTGAACAGCGTGGTTTTTCTATTCAGACAGAGCACGCTGCTAACCTGCACTGGTTTTTTGACTACGATCTGATATCAAACCTGCTGAACGATGCGGTCGCCAATGCGCTGCGTTATGGCAACAAACATATTTTACTCAGGTTTGAGCAACTGGCAGACAGATTACAGATAGAAGTGCATGATGATGGCCCCGGCTTTCCGGAGTTTATGCTAAATACTGACGCACTGGACATGAACACACCCGATTTAACTAACAACCACACCGGACTTGGAATATTTTTTGCTAAGCTTATTGCTAAAGCCCATGGCAATAAAGGCCAGTATGGCGCGGTTGAATTGTTCAACGGTGGTGTCTATAACGGTGGCGTACTCAGGGTCACTTTACCCTGAGTAATACAGATAGCTGTTATTTCAGTTGTTTTGTGATTAATATGAGTTGTAGAACCTGTCCATAATGAGGTTGGAATGCTGGTAACCTTGATCATTACACTGATAATTGCATTGGTAATTATTGCCGTTATTGTCAGTGCTATTCAGCAACATAAGGAACGGCTGGCAACGCTAAAACGGGCAGAATACAGCAAGTTACGTGCTGTACTGGAGGACAGTGAAGAATTATTGGTAAATTCTGCCAATGTGCCATTATCACCCGCTGTCAGCCAGATGCTGCTAAAACGTGTCGCTTTTACGCTGCGGGCCATGGTTGAACTTGAACCAGGCGCACGCGATCTTAAACAACGCTTGCAGGAAACTGAAAGCCAGTTAACCAGCAGCCCCCCCGACAGCGGCACGCCGGCTGAATCAGTCACACTGCCAGACAATGACCAGCAACTGATAGGGATGATTAAAGGCATAAAGCGCCTGCGCACTGTACTGCGCGGTGAACATGCCAGGGGCAATGTTGATACGCAGATGGTGATCCAGGAAGATCGTCGCATGGAAGTGCTGCAGCTTCGCATTAATGTTGAAAGCCAGATGAAACGCGGTAATCAGGCCCGTACCAATAATATGCTTGGCTCTGCCCGGCAGTACTTTGAGAAAGCACTAACTGCACTGACAAATACGCCCCACCAGGACGACTACACCAGCACCCGTAAATCTGAAGTGCTGCAGGCACTGGAAGATATTGCTACTCAGTTAAAAGAGGGTAATGTGCGGGATCGTGAGAAGAAAGAAGAAAAAGAAAACAAGGATTTAGACGAGCTGTTTGCGCCTAAACGCAAATGGTAACACTGATAGTGTTATATGAAACAGGCCGCTAATGCGGCCTGTTTTTTTACTGTGGGGAATACCCTTATTTGCTAACCACCCATTTGCCATTTTCATACCAGGCAGACCAACCGGAAGCTTTGCCGTCTTTTTCCGACATCACATATTGCTGCTTGGTTTTACGGCTCCAGCGTACTATTGCCGGGTTACCATCGGGATCTTTTACCGGCGCATCGGCCAGATAATAGAACTTCGGCGATAACTGAGCGCGGTATTTAGCTAACTCTGCCACTAACGGCGCCCGGGTTTCACGTGATTTAGGGAATGTAGATGCCGCCATAAACAACCCTGCAGCGCCATCACGCAGTACAAAGTAGGCATCTGACTTTTCACATTTCAGCTCGGGCAAGTGCACCGGATCTTCTTTTGGCGGCGCAGCCTCGCCATTTCGCAGCAGCTTACGGGTATTTTTACAGTCACTGTTAGTACAGCCAAAATACTTGCCAAACCGGCCTGATTTTAGCTGCATATCGCTGCCACACTTATCGCACTCAATTAGTGGGCCATCGTAGCCTTTAATTTTGAAACTGCCCTGCTCCACCTGATAACCATCGCAAGCCGGGTTATTACCACAAACATGCAGTTTACGCTGCTCGTCAATCAGATAGCTGTCCATGGCAGTGCCGCACTTAGTGCAGCGCTTTTTCTGCCGCAGTGCTTCGGTTTCCATTTCATCTTCGTCGCTGACACTCACTGCCACATCACCTGAAACCAGATTCATTGTGGTAGTACAGCGCTCTTTCGGTGGCAGGTTATAACCTGAGCAGCCTAAGAATACTCCGGTAGAGGCCGTACGAATGCCCATAGGACGACCACAGGTTGGGCAGGCGATATCGGTAAGCACAAACTGATTAACGCGCATGCCGCCCTGCTCAGGGTCATTTTCAGCTGTTTTCAGTTTTTTATAAAAATCACCATAGAAGCTATCGAGCTCTTTGCGCCACTGCGCCTGACCATTGGCGATGTCATCAAGCTTTAACTCCATATTGGCGGTAAAATCGTAATTCATCAGGTCGTTAAAGTTCTCAACCAGCCGATCGGTAACAATTTCCCCCATTTTCTCGGCGTAAAAACGCTTATTTTCTACCCGGACGTAACCACGCTCCTGAATAGTTGAAATAATGGCTGCATAAGTAGAGGGCCGGCCAATACCACGTTTTTCCAGCTCTTTAACTAAGCTTGCTTCGCTAAAGCGGGCAGCAGGCTTGGTAAAGTGCTGAGCGCTTATCAGCTGTTCCAGGCTTAGTATTTCGCCTGGTTTAACGTCAGGTAAAACGTTGTCTTCTTCATCTTTACGCTTCACTGCCGGTTGTACTTTGGTCCAGCCATCAAAACGTAGCACCCGGCCCTTGGCTTTAAGCTCAAAATCACCGGCCTTAACAATAATATTGCTTACGTCGTAAAGCGCTGGCGGCATCTGACAGGCCACAAACTGACGCCAAATCAACTCGTATAATTTGCGGGCGTCAGCTTCCATATCAGCCAGGCTAGATGCCAGTACGTTAACATCAGATGGCCGGATAGCTTCGTGCGCTTCCTGCGCATTAGCTTTGCTGCCATAACTTAACGGCTGTTCCGGCAGATATTTTTTGCCAAACTGTTCAGCTATATAATCGCGACAGGCAGCAACCGCATCGGCACTTAAATTAGTAGAATCGGTACGCATATAAGTAATGTGGCCAGCTTCATATAAGCGCTGTGCCAGCATCATGGTTTTCTTTACACCATAGCCCAGCCGTGTGCTGGCAGCCTGTTGCAAAGTTGAGGTAATAAAAGGCGCCTGCGGCTTGCTGCTGCTGGGTTTATCCTCACGCTCCTGCACGGTGTAACTGGCTTTATTTAACAGCGCCAGGGCAGTATCAGCCTCAGTTTTGTTTACGGGCCTAAAGGCTTTGCCTTGCTGTTTAGTGACATCCAGTTGTAATGCTTGCTTAGCTGCCGTGTGCGTATCAGCAGCTATAGTCCAGTATTCTTCCGGCACAAAGGCTTTAATTTCACGCTCACGCTCTACTACCAGGCGCACCGCAACCGATTGTACACGGCCGGCAGATAAGCCTCTGGCGACTTTTTTCCATAGCAAAGGCGACACCATAAAGCCCACCACGCGGTCTAAAAAACGGCGGGCTTGCTGGGCGTTTACCCGGTCGACATTCACTTCGCCGGGTTCTTTAAAAGCATTTTGAATGGCATTTTTGGTAATTTCGTTAAATACCACACGTTTAAACTTTTGCTCTTCACCACCGATAATTTGCTGTAAATGCCAGGCAATAGCTTCTCCTTCACGGTCTAAGTCCGTTGCCAGATAAACGGTGTCAGCTTTTTCTGCCAGCGCTTTTAGCTCTTTCACCACTTTTTCTTTGCCGGGCAAAATTTCATAGCGGGCTTTCCAGCCATGCGCGGGGTCTATACCCATACGGTCGACCAGTGCCTGGTATTCTTTCTCTTCTTTACTCAGCGTTTTACTGGCAGCAGATTTTTCTTTACTGCTGCTGGTGGGTAAATCACGAATATGACCTACGCTGGACTTTACGACAAAGTCATTACCGAGGTATTTGTTAATTGTTTTCGCTTTTGCCGGTGATTCGACTATAACCAGTGATTTCGCCATCTTAATCCCGAGATCCCTAACATTTTGTGCATGCCAACTATGCTGCTTTTTTAACGTATATCCGTAAACCGCAGTTGTGACAAGTGAATAAACTCATTATTATGCAAACCAGCTCATTTTCAGAGCTGCCTGGCGAAACCTTCGCCAATCCAAATGAAGCATCCTCAAGCGGCCGCAAAAATAATAAAAACAGTGCCCTTTCCAAACAAGGATATAAAGCAAAAATGAAATACTTTGAAGCAAACTTCGATGGGCTCGTAGGCCCAACCCATAACTATGCCGGTTTATCTATCGGCAATGTTGCCTCACTATCTAACGCAAAAAACAGTTCCAGCCCGCGTCAGGCTGCCAAACAGGGCTTAAGTAAAATGAAGGCCCTGCATGACCTGGGTTTAGTGCAAGGTGTGCTGGCACCACAAGAGCGGCCCGATCTATACACCCTGCGCCGCCTTGGTTTTACCGGTACAGATGCACAGGTAATTGAAAAAGCCGCCAAACAAGCCCCGGCGGTGTTTAAAGCCGTTTGTTCAGCCTCCAGCATGTGGACAGCCAACGCGGCCACCATATCACCCTCTGCTGATACTGCTGATGGCAAAGTGCATTTTACCCCTGCCAATCTTACCAACAAATTTCACCGCTCACTTGAGCCTGTTACTACAGGCAAGATTTTGCAGGCAATGTTCCGTGATACTCAACATTTTGCGCATCATACACATTTACCGGACAATGATCACTTTGGCGATGAAGGTGCCGCGAATCATACCAGACTTTGCAGCGCTTATGGCAAGCGCGGGGTTGAACTCTTTGTATTTGGCCGTTATGCGTTCGATAGCAGCAAACCGGCGCCACAGCGTTTTCCTGCCCGCCACACGCTGGAAGCGTGCGAAGCGGTAGCCCGGTTACATGGTTTAAATGCAGAGCACGTGGTGTATATGCAGCAAAACCCTGACGTGATTGATCAGGGGGTATTTCATAATGATGTTATCGCCGTGGGTAACCAGAATGTACTGTTTTACCACCAGCAAGCCTTTATCGACAGCCAACAAAAGCTAACCGAATTGCAGCGTAAGTTTGGTAATGACACAGAGCTGCATCTGATTGAAGTAAAAGACAGCGAGGTTTCTGTGGCAGAAGCCATTAGAACTTACCTGTTTAATACTCAGGTGGTAACGTTACCCGGCGGTGAAATGGCCATTATTGCGCCAACAGAATGCCAGGATAGCCCCGCAGTGTCGTCCTATCTGGCCGCGCTGACAGAGCGTAATACACCGATAAAACAAATCCACTACTACGATGTGAAACAAAGCATGCGTAACGGCGGCGGCCCGGCCTGTTTGCGTTTGCGCGTAGCGATGAGCGAGCAGGAAAAACAAGCCGTAAACCAGAACGTACTGATGAGCGATGCGTTGTTTACCCGGTTAAATCAGTGGGTAGATAAACATTATCGTGATGAGATTTCCGAAGCCGATCTAGCCGACCCACAGTTGCTGCTAGAGTCCCGCACAGCACTGGATGATTTAACCCAGATTCTGGATCTGGGTTCGGTGTATCAGTTCCAGCAAGAATAAACTTGGTGAATTAGAAAGAAAAAAGGGAGCTGATTTAGCTCCCTTTTTTGGTTACGCATTTTATCAGTTTGCTATTGCACAACTAGTAGCAACGCCATAGGGGTTAGCAGCAGGAGCTGACGTCTCGTTAGTGGTATCTTCAGATGACACCGGTAAACCATAATTACGATAAGTCACATTCTCAGTGCCGGCAGCAAAACCTGATACCTGTAGTCTAACATCCAACCAGGCTCCGACATCCTGAGGGTAAGTAACATTAAACACTGCTATCCCATTCTCATCTGCTATAACAGTTTCAGGGACCGTTACCGGATTTCCTGGTGTTAATAAACCATCTCCATTGATATCCTCTCCGGCATCGATAATACCATTTAAGTTTGCATCTTCGCTTACGCAATCAAGTGGCAAATTGTTTGCATCACGAACAGTGACAAACGGGATCCAGACCTTAAAAGCTGCGGGCGCTGGCGGAGACTCAACCCAATACCCTTTCCTGTATGCAACCGGCGCAAGAGATACATTGAGCGACTGATTCTGTACGGGGTTGCCTGAACTATCCGTTACGATAATAGAAAACTCTTTTGCATAAGTGCTGATGCTGGGTTTAGTAATAACGTTACCCGTACCAAAACGGAAAAACAACGTGCGTTTACCAACGGCAATGTCTGTCTCGTCCGATATAGCGTTGTTGTTTTGCAATGCCGCTTTAATGACCAGATTCAAGCCTTCAACACCGGCTCCGGTATTAGTGTCAGCTGTAAACACCGTAGAAGCTATGCCTTGAGAGTTGGTTACAGCCGTTCCGGTGCTAATTACGCCACCAGCGGCATTATCCAGAGAAAAAACAACAGTCTGGTTTTTTACCGGGTTATTGTTAACATCACGAACGATTGCACGTATAGCGCTAGACTCGCCAGCACCAATCTGAGCAGGAAATGCCTGCGTTTCAACTTTTGTCGGGTTAACAGCAACGAACTCTACTACCTTCTTCGCGCTGACGGCATCCTCACCTACTCCACCAGTTGCACTGATTGTCGCCAGGCCGGCAAATTGCGAACGTACAAAAGTTTGTGCTAAACCATTAGCGTCTGTAACATCCTGAGCAGTTACAGCACTACCCAGATTAGCTGCAGCATCAGCAATTGCACCTCGGGTAGTATTAAATACAATATTTTCACCCACATTAGCTGCGCCGTTAATCAACCACTCCACCTCAAGTTCCTGAGCAGTATTCAGATTAACTTCCAGTATTTCAGCTTCATTTGCGCCAGCCACAAATGCAAACTCATCTGCGCTGACGTTCAGGGTTATTGTGCTGGTTGCGCCTAATGCGGCAACAGTTAATGTATCAACACCAGAATTCACTGCGGTATAAGTAAAGGTGGCCTTGCCGGCAGAGCCAGCAGTTGCCGGACTGGTATCGCTTAAGGTATTACCCAGAGCTGACGTCACTTCAATCTCGGTGTTTGCAATGCCAGTATCATTTGAGTCTGTTAAAAATACGTCTATTGAAGTCGTATCGCCCAAGACCACAGAGTTAGGTGCTGCCACTTCAATTGAAGTGCCAGACACTGCCACAGTTAACGGTGACGTTTGCTGTTGCACGATTGCAGTCACGACAATATCACGATTGTTTTTGTTGGTTTGAGTCGTCAGGGTAGCCTTCGCAGTACCGTTAGCAGCAGTTACCGCATCAACCTGCACTAATTCTCCGGAATCACTTGCGAAAGTAACAGGAACGCCAGCGATTACAACGTTATTGGAATCACGAACCAGTGCCGTCAGTTCTACTTTAGCTGACGCACCAGACCCTAACAGCAAACTATCCGCAATTAATGCAACAGATCCTACCGTCACATCAACCTGATCACCACCATCACCGGCAGAGTTGAAACCAGCATTAGCCGTTGCGTCACCAAAATTAGCGGATACGGTACGTACCCGCACCGCTTTTACTGCCAACCAACAGGCTGATAGTTGCTACGCCGTTGCTATTAGTCAGTGCAGTACCAGCAGTACTGCCTAAAACAGCCAGCTCGGGATCGCTAAGTGCGAAGTTGATAACCTGATTCGCAATACTGCCGCTATTCGTTGCAGTTAACGTTGCCGTTATTGTTAATGGGGTTGCCTGGGCTAGTGCTGTTGAAGCAGTGCCTGCAGAGTTAGTTAACGTTACGGCTAAGCTGTAAACCGGTGTGGTGTTGCCACCGCCTGTACCGCCGTCAGAGTCAAGAGTACCACCGCCACCGCAGGCTGCTAACATAGTTAAAAGCAGCGCAACGATAAGTTGCTGAACGTTTCGCATTAAAACTCTCCCAAGCTGTTTTTTTATTATATAGTTTTTGTTAATTCTGTATCTTAAACCATTAATCTGGCAAGCGTGATAGCAATTTATAAAAAAAAACCAGCACAATCTGCCTTTCCAGAGGCCAACCTGTTAGGCTTAGAAACATTGCTTAATTAAAACTAGTCTGATGTTATGACAGGAAATAAAAAACTTGGGTTAACTGCCCGTATTGTAATTGGTATGGCGGCAGGTATTCTGGTCGGCTTTTTCTTCAAATGGCTGCTTGCAGGTCAGGATGAGCGAATACTGCATATTCTGGGTATGGAACTGCCCCTTAAAACATTCTTTATTGATGGTATTTTTCATATTGGTGGCGAGATTTTTATAGCCAGTTTAAAAATGCTGGTTGTGCCGCTGGTATTTGTCTCTCTGGTGTGTGGCACCTGTTCGCTGTCTGACACCTCAAGCCTGGGCAGGCTTGGTGGTAAAACTATCGGTCTTTACATGGTAACAACAGCTATAGCCATTACTCTGGCTATTTTTGCTGCCTTGCTGATAAACCCGGGCAAAGGCGTAGAAATGCAATCTGATGCCAGTTTTGATATCAGCGAAGCGCCGCCGTTATCCCAGGTATTTATTGATATTTTCCCCAGCAATCCTATTGAATCTATGGCCTCGGGCAATATGCTGCAAATTATTGTTTTTGCTGTATTGTTTGGCCTGGCAATGGCATTAAGCGGCAAGGCCGGTGAACGGCTGGCAGCTGTTTTTAATGATCTTAGCGAAGTTATTATGAAGCTGGTAACACTGCTGATGAACCTGGCCCCCTATGGCGTGTTTTTTCTGATGGCAAAACTGTTTACTACCCTTGGCTTTGAAACCATTGCAAGCCTGATAAAGTATTTTGGCGTGGTAATGACTGTGCTGATACTGCATGGTCTCGTCACTTATGCTGTGATACTAAAGCTGCTTACCGGCCTGAACCCGTTAATTTTCTTCCGTAAAATGCGTGACGCAGCTCTGTTTGGTTTTAGCACCTCCAGCAGTAATGCCACTATGCCGGTTACTATGGAAGCCGTAACCAAAAAGTTAGGGGTTAAAAACAGCATAGCCTCTTTTACCGTGCCGCTTGGCGCCACTATCAATATGGACGGCACAGCAATAATGCAGGGGGTGGCTACGGTATTTATTGCTCAGGTTTTTGTAGTGGATCTGACATTAACCGACTATTTAATGGTAATAGTTACTGCCACGCTGGCCTCTATCGGCACCGCAGGTGTACCTGGTGTAGGTTTAATTATGCTGGCAATGGTGCTGCAACAGGTTGGTTTACCGGTAGAAGGTATCGCACTGATTATTGGCGTTGACCGCTTACTGGATATGACCCGCACCGCAGTGAACATCACCGGCGATGCGATGGTGTCATGTATTGTGGGTAAAAGTGAGAATGAGTTCGACGTTAATGTTTTTAACGACATTAACGCCGGAAACAAAGAAGAAAGTGTCGATTTTCATCATCTGCGCTAACCGCAAAACTATCCATCTGCGCTAGTCGCTAAGCAGGCAGTTAACTCTGCCTGCTAACCTATCCTTGATTGCTGCATCAGTTTTTGCCACCACACCGATAAAATATTTGCCGAACCCATACCGACTTTTTCGGCAATGCCTTTGCGCAGCTGATACCGTACCTGAAACAGATCACGCTGTGGCATTTGTGACAATAAATAAGCGTCGCTTGTCTGAATTTCATCCACCAGTTTAAGCGGCAAAGCCTGATAGCCAAACCAGTGCTCACCGGTGGCAACCTGATCTATATCCAACTGAGGCCGATGATCCTGCACAAACTGTTTAAATAACTGATGCGTTTGCTCCAGTTCCTGCTGGAACTTCTGCCGCCCTTTGTCATTGTTTTCACCAAACAGCGTTACCGTGCGTTTGTACTCTCCGGCAGTGAATTGCTCAAAATCGATATGGCCTTTTTTTAATAACTTATTAAAGTTAGGTAATTGTGCGATAACGCCGATAGAGCCAACAATGGCAAAAGGTGCCGCCAGGATTTTATGACCAATACAAGCCATCATATAGCCGCCGCTGGCAGCAACTTTATCAATAGCTACAGTCAGGCTTACCTCAGCTTTGCGCAAACGGTCAAGCTGCGATGCTGCCAGGCCATAGCCGTGCACTACGCCACCACCGCTTTCCAGACGCAGTAATACTTCATCTTCCTTGCCGGCAACCGCCAGTATTGCTGTCACTTCTTCGCGCAGAGACTCTGCCTCACGTGCATCCATACTGCCATGAAAATCAACCACAAACAGCCTGGGTTTTGTTTCTGCCTTTTTGCTCTGCTGTGTTTTTTGCCAAAGCTTAAACTGTTTTTTATCCAGCAACTGCTGCTGCATATCTTCAGTTACGGCTTTGTACTGCGCAGTTAAATCGGTAAACTGCAGCTGGCCTTTTTTCGGCCTGGCTTTACCCGCAGCGGCACCGGCGATTAAACCGATAATTACAGCAACGGCCGCTACCAGCGTTGCCGCTTTGGCCAGAAACATCCCATATTCGTATATAAACTCCAAGATAGGCTCCTTAATAACGTTTTGCTGCATTGTAACGGCTTTGACAAAAAGAAAAAGCCCGGCGAACCGGGCTTTACATGATAGAACAGTACAACTTAGTTAGCTGGCACTAATACCGCCGGGTTAGCTACAACCACTGCTGCGCCCTGAGTAGCCAGGAAGGATGCTACGTGAGTTTGCATTTCAACCGTAGCTGCTGCACTGCCAGCCGCTGGATCAAGTAACGAGCTGTGAGCGCCGGCCGTAAAGCGGGCAATAACATTGCCTGCCAGTTGCTGTGGCCCGGCAACAGCGTTAATAGCAGTTGCACCCAGCAGTTTAGCCAATGGCTCAGTACCGCCCAAAGGCATACCTACCGTCTGATTTGGAATAACGCGGTCAGAGGTAGCCGAGTTAATACCCGAACCTATTACTTCTGAAATGTACACCGGTGTCTCGCTGGCAACTAACAACTGAGCATAGTTGTTTGGATCACCTGCATCGGTAATAGTCTGCGCAGCAAAGGCAAACTGGGAAATAGTAGCCCTGATAGCAGCCAGAGTTGCAGCTGTACTTTCGCTTTCAGCCAGGCTGGCTAAATAGGCATCAACATATTGCGCGGCACAACCGGTAAAGCTGGCAGGATTGGCCGCCACTGCCATACAAGGGCTTTCATCTTCCAGGTAGTCAACAAACCCCGCTTTTAGAGTTTCTGCCCCCAAAATAACGCTGGCGCGGATTAATGCACCAAAATTGGCAGACTCAAGCAGGAAATTGGCTACCGCACCACCTGGTACAGATAAAGCAGCAGATTTCATATTGTATGCCGCATCAACTGCAGTAATACCTGATGATGTATTGGCAACTGCCACCGCTGACGAGCCAGTGATAGAGCCCAGTGACATACCCAGCAGCTGAACATTAGCCATATTCAGGTTAATACCTTCAATGCTGTTTAGTGCCAAACGCAGCGCCAGCGTATCAGCGATACTTTGGCGCAGGTTATCACGGGTAACCAACAGGTTAGACAGGTTCATATATACAGTGGCATTGCCATTTGCTACACCACAACTTTCACCCGAAGCATTAATACCGGTAAAACCACGTGAACCATGTAACGGCTGGTCAATCGCTACTGTGGCAAAACCCTGCTGAGTTAACGCTGCAGTAACCGCCAGCATATTTTCTTTGCAAGAGGTAATACCGTGCGCCATTATTACTACCGGCCAGCCAGCTGCAGGCGCCGGTGCATTTGGCGCCGTCATAATAACGTCAACCGATTCATATGAATTGATTTTTGGGATCGGGTTAAATTTCGTCAGGTGCCGGCGGCTGTCCAAACCAAGATCACGTAGCTGCACAGCCTGCTGCGCCGTTAATGCCATACAAACACCATCATTCTGAGACTGTGCAGCAGAAGGAATAGTACCGGCAGGCGCCTGTGCCAAAATAGCGCCGCTATCGCAAGCTGCTGTCCAGCGCGTATTTAATGGCGCTGAAGTTGCTGAAGCAGTTTGTGCCCCTAAATAATAAGGCAGATTAAAACTGCCGCTG
The DNA here is from genome assembly GCF_022436675.1 of Rheinheimera hassiensis. Lineage (GTDB taxonomy): Bacteria > Pseudomonadota > Gammaproteobacteria > Enterobacterales > Alteromonadaceae > Alishewanella > Alishewanella hassiensis. Next base: position 566,576 of record NZ_JAKUJZ010000003.1, read on the forward strand.
TACAGCATCACATTAGCAAAAGACGGATTACCGGTAAACGGTGTTCCCGGAATACTTGATACCGCCCCAACAGCGGCCACTTCAAGTGCAGAAGGTGCGTAAGGTGAACCCTGAGCAGCCATCAATGATTTTACCGTTGCCAGCACATTCGAGATCGATTGTGTAGTCATTGCCGCCGTATAAATAATACTGTCGCGGTTAACGCCTTCAGCTTCGATAACGTCTTCAAAACTATTAATCAGCTTTTGTAATGATAACTGCGCTGGTGTGCTTAACGGCAGCGTTTCGTCGTCTTGTTTGACCAGTTCATAAGATGTTGAAGGCGCAACAGAGTTACCATTATTATCTTCAATTAATGACGTCAATACTGTCATATAAGTGGTAGCGGGCTTCAACGGCCGCAGTGGCACAACAGCTATGCTGTTACCACTTACAGCAGTCACAAAATCCTGACCAAAGGTCAGCTCTGCGACTACCTGACAAGCAAAGCCCTGGTTGGCTGTTCTGCACTCTTCTACTGCTGAAGTAGAACCCTGCATGACCACTTCAAACAGCCGGACTGCACCGGGCTGCTGCACTGAGCTGGCTTCTAAAGCCGCGCCAGGAGCTATATCTACAGCAATAGAATAAGGGCTTTGGGTAGACCAGCCATCTAATGCACCTAACGCAACCTGTGGGTTAGTGTAATCAGGCTCTGTGCCAGAGTCAGTGGTTAACGTGCCATCCGTTGTACCTTGAAATAATAAATCATTTGGCACAGACAGCCTTGGTGTGGCGGCACCCGGATCGAATACTACTCTGGAATATGGTTTAACGGTGTTGTCGCCGGTATCTTGCTTAATATCATCTAAAGAATCACCGCCACATCCGGTTAAACCCAATGCAACCGCGACAGCCACACTCAGTGTCAGCTTATTCATAGTTTCTCCCCTATCCTGTCTCTTATTTTTTATATGCAAAGCAAAAACTTACCTTGCTTATTGGAAACCTGTTGTACATATAGCCTGTAACAGCTACGACCAGTTAAAGTTAACTCAAACCAGGCAAAATCGCTAGCTGAAAAATACAGAATAAACGAAGAAAGGTGCAAATAGCGCCGTTTGGGCGTATGCTTTCGCCGTTTTTGCAGCAACAGGTGACATTTTATGCACAATTATCAAGCAGCTACAGATGCATTAAAAGACAAAGTAATTTTAGTTACCGGTGCCGGTGATGGCATTGGTAAAGAAGCGGCGTTAACCTATGCCCGTTTCGGTGCCAGCGTGATCCTGCTGGGCAAAACAGTCAGCAAGCTAACTGCGGTTTATGATGAGATAGTGGCCAGTGGTGGTAAAGAGCCAGCCATAGTGCCGCTTGATTTAAAAGGTGCTACCGCGAAACATTACCGCGATATGGCTGCCACTATTACCGCTGAATTCGGCAAACTGGACGGCGTACTGCACAATGCCGGTATTCTGGGTGTGCTAAGCCCGTTTGAACATATTGACTTGCCCACCTGGCAAGACATTATGCAGGTTAATGTCACCGCGCCAATGCTGATGACACAGGCATTAATGCCGGTACTAAAATTATCCGCTCAGGCATCTGTCGTTTTTACCTCTTCCGGCGTTGGCCGTAAAGGCCGTGCGTTCTGGGGCCCTTATGCGGTGTCTAAGTTCGCCACTGAAGGCCTGGTGCAGGTTATTGCAGATGAGTATGACAACAGCACCATACGGGTAAACTGTATAAATCCGGGCGCTACCCGCACCAAAATGCGCAGCCGTGCCTATCCGGGTGAGGATGTTAACCTGTTAAAAACACCGGCAGATTTAATGTGGCTTTATGTTTATCTGATGAGTGACGACAGCGTTACTGTTAACGGCCAGACGATCGATGCACAGGTAAAATAGCAGCATAGCAAAACGGCCCCTTTCGCTGTAAGGCGAAAGGGGCCGTTTTCATTTACTCACTTTGCTGTATAAAACCAGCCTAGCCTTTTAATACTGTTGCCACTGATTTAGCGAAGTAATTAATATTGCTGTGGTTTAAACCAGCAATACTCACGCGGCTTGAACCCACCATATAAATGCTGAACTCGCTGCGCAGGCGGTCAATTTGCGCTTTGTTAATACCTAAAAAGCTGAACATACCGTGCTGCCGGGTAATAAAGCTGAAATCCTGCTGTACACCTTCAGCGGCCAGAGTGTCGATAATCAGCTGGCGGTAGTTGTTAATGCGATTACGCATTTCAGCCAACTCTTCATGCCACAAGCTGGTTAGCTCGTTGCTATCAAGAATATTGGCAACAATAATGGCACCATGTGCCGGTGGCATAGAATAAATGCTGCGCACTACACTTAACAGGTTTACTTTGGCAACATCAGCGACTTTGCTATCTACTGCAACGATAGATACCGCACCAATACGCTCACGATACAGGCCAAAGTTTTTTGAGCACGAACTGCACAGAATCATCTCATCAACGTTATCTGCCAGATAGCGCAAGCCTTTGGCGTCCTCATCCAGGCCGCTGCCAAACCCCTGATAAGCCATATCTACTAAAGGCGTAAAACCACGCTCTTTGGCGATATCAGTAAAACGCTGCCACTGGGCAAAGGTTAAATCCATCCCGCTGGGGTTGTGGCAACAAGCATGCACCAGCACTACATCGCCAGCCGGCACTGTAGCAAGCTCGGCAAACATAGCGTCTTCGTTCAAGCCTTTGGTGTCATAATCGTAGTACGTGTATTCTTTTACATTCAGGCCAGCGGCTTTAAACATAGAGATATGGTTAGCCCAGGTTGGGCTGGTTACCCAAATGGTCGCATTCGGGTTGGCTTTTTTAATAAACTCAGCCGCTACGCGCAGTGCACCTGTGCCGCCTGGTGTATGTGCTGTAGTAACACGGTTAGCCAGCAATACTTTGTGGCCAATGCCAAACGCCAGTTTTTCGATATGGGCATTAAAGCCCAAATCACCGGCCATACCGATATAGGTTTTGCTGTCTTCCTGCTTCAGGCGCAACGCTTCTGCTTCTTTTACGCACTTCAGTACCGCCGTATGGCCTTGCTCGTCTTTATACACCCCTACGCCGAGGTCTACTTTGTTCGGGTTTGGGTCTTCTTTATAGGCTGCCATTAAACCTAGAATTGGATCGGTTGCCACCGGTTGTAACTGAGCAAACATAGTGTTCTACCTGAGTTAAAGTTGCATGAAAAAAGCTACGGTTATGGTAAATACGCCGGCACGGATAAACATACCGCCACCAGCAAAGCCAAAGCATCCGCCGTAAATACGTTTTTATTAAAATCTTCTGCATCGACAATGCCGGCTATTTTGCCTGATTGGTTAAACAGAGGCAAACAGGCCTCTGCCTGCACTTTAGGATCGCAGGTGTAATATTCACCACCTTTGCCTAAATAGGCCGCTACATCATTAATGACCTTGGCTTTGCCGCTTAAACCTACCGTGCTGTTATTGCTGATTTTGGCAAATTCGCTATTTAACGGAAATTCAGCGCGCGATGGCGCACCATAATAAGCCAGTTTTACCAGCACCGGCTCACCGGCATCGTTGCTACGGGCCTGATAAATACCAAACCAGTCCAGTGCAGAATGTTCACGGTAAAATGCAGCAATAAGGCTTAGTTGCGCAAGTGTGTGTTGATTGGCCGCGTTTTGCCCACCCAGAATTGCCGTTAAATCATAGGGATCATCAGCCAGTTGACCAAACAGCGAGCAAGCACCGCCTTCGCCTAACTCCGGCACTTTATATTGCCATTGCACCGCAGGCGCAGTTGCTGTTGTTAAAAAAGCCTGCAGCTCGGTTTGGCGCTGTTGTACTTTTTCAGCAAAAGCTGCTTGCGAAATATCGCCCAGATACGCCTGTATGCCGGCGCGTTCAACATAGTCTGATACAGAAACAGCATCTCGTGACATTATAGCCATCCAGATTTCCAAAAATTGACAAACATTCTACCAGAAGCGGTTAAAAAACCAAGCCAGCTGGCAACAAGTTAAGGAAATTGTTGCCGCGGCTTAAGTGGATGTTTAAGCTGACAGGTGTGTAAAGTAAGCGAAGTAAGCGAACCCACTTATGGCAGGCAATAAAATTTCTCTGGCCGACTGGCAGGCCAAAATGAACCCGGCAGGTGCAACTGCTGCAGTAAAAGACGATCCTAATCTGGTGTACAGCACCGACAGCGGCAAAATAAGCACTAAGCCCGCTGCCAAACCTGTTACAGAAGCTTTTGCCGATGGCGCAGTGCGCATAAGGCGCGAAACCAAAGGCCGTGGTGGCAAAGCAGTGCTGACTATTAGTGGTATTGCCAAACCGCATGACGAACTTGTAGCACTGGCAGCGAAACTGAAAAAGAAATGTGCCTGTGGCGGTGCAGTAAAAGATGGCGTGATTGAAATTCAGGGTGATAAACGCGAGCTGGTAGAGCAGTTATTACAGGCCGAGGGTTTTAAAACTAAATGGGCCGGTGGTTGATAGACGCAAAAGTGCCGGTTCATTATCTCTCAGCGAGAAGAGAACCGGCTTGCTCTAAGCTAACCGTTGAAGGCATGGATGCTGACAAATTCGTCAGGAACGAATTTGAACAGCTCCGCTGGCCCACCAGGTGAACTTCAGGATGAAGTTCATAATCGAGCCCCCACGGACGGGTTTACGGCGCGTTAGCGTGAGCAAACCGGTTCGAGTCCGGAGCACAAAACGTTGTGCGGCCTTACTTCACCGCTTCACGATTATACGGCTGGCCAACGGCGCCGTTAAAAAAGCTGTCTTTTAACCAGTAAGGCCGCTGCGTGGTGTTGGCAATATCCAGCGCAATATTAAAGTTAATATTGGCAAACACCGCACCAGCGTCATAGCGGATTGCACCGTAGTCTTTAATCAGGCTGGGAATATCATCTGATGGCTTATGATAGTGCTTGGCAAAAAAACTGGCCCAGATTTTACCGCCGTCCTGCTTTGGGTCCTGCGATTTAAAACCGGTCATTAAAAATACTGCCGGTACGCCTTTTTTCACCAGGGTGTAGTGATCTGAGCGGGTAAAAATAGCCTGCTCCGGCATAGGATCTGCGCTTAGCGCTATGCCCTCTTTCGCCGCGGCGTTTTCTACCACTTTACCAAGCGAAGAATGGTTAGCACCAAAGGCTATCATATCGGCAAACGGATATAACAACACTGGCATATCCAGGTTAACATTCGCCACCAGTTTATCTATTGGCCGGGTGGGGAAATGCGCGAAGTAATCGGCGCCGAGCAAGCCTTTTTCTTCACCGGTTACCACCACAAACAAAATCGAACGCTTTGGTTTTACCGGCAACTGAGCAAACAAACGCGCGGTTTCCAGTAAGATAGACACACCGGCAGCATTATCCATGGCGCCATTATTAATTTTATCTTCGTTGCGTAAATCGTTGCTGTAGCCAATATGATCAGAATGCGCCGTGACCACAACGTACTGGTCTTTCAGTACAGGATCCGAACCCGGTAATACCGCAATAACGTTAGGGCTGGAAATATCTTCATGGCTGCTGTTACGGCTTAAGGTAGCCGATACACCAAGCTGAAACCCCACAGGGTTCTGCTTGTTTTCCAGTTGCGTAAAAATATCCGCCAGCGATTGCGGCGCTTTGGCAAACAGTGCAGCAGCGGCTTCGTGGTGCAAGTAGGCTCCGCCTTTCAAATCAGGGAAGCTGTCAGCCGGCGTACCATCGGCTTGCAACCACTCCATGCCGGGCGTGTTTAAATACAACAGGCTATTGGCATAAGGTCGCACTTTTTCCTGTACCGGGGTATGCACGGTAATAATACCTACTGCACCGCGCTCCGCTGCTAAACGGGTCTTCTGGCTGCTTAAGTGCGCGGCTTCTTCGCTTGGCAGGCTGTCCGGGCGGCCAGTTAGCAGCACTACTATTTTGCCTTTTACATCCAGATTAGCGTAATCATTTAAACCAAACGCTTCCGATACCATGCCATAACCGGCAAACACCAGCGGTGCGGTAATATCGGTTTGGGTGTACTGCAAACTCGGGCCGGTAAAAAAGGCTTTGGGGTAACTAAGCGGTGTATCTTTGCCATCGGCATGCAGGGTAAATTTCGCGCTTTCCTGTGCTAAACGCGCCTGGCGCAGCGGCACTCGCTGGTAATAGCTGCCATTATCACCTGCTGGCTCCAGACCCAGTGCCTGTAATTGCGTGGCAATATATAACGAGGCAATTTCATGTTCTTTACTTCCGGTTTCACGCCCAGCCAGCTCATCTGCTGCCAAAAACTGCATATGGGCTTCAATAGCTTTAGCGCTTGCCGCCGTAGCAGAGGGCGCCGGATCTGATGACTGCGTAGCAGCACAACCGGCTACTACAGCCAATAGCAACGCAGCGGGTATAAATTTGCTTTTCATAGGGTTTCCTTTAAAAACAACAGTGCCAGCATGAGCTGGCACTGACTTAACGGCAACAGATTCAGCTTAGTTTATCCGTTGCTTATATTTGTCGTGTAACTGCTTATGGCGGTTGTTTAAGTCAACTTCGCGGCCATCAATCCACAGGTGGGTGACCTTATGGCCGAGATAGTCGAAAATATCGCCGTCAGACACTACTAGGCTGGCAGCTTTGCCCACTTCAATGCTGCCAATTTTATCGGCAACACCGGCAATTTGCGCGGCATTAATGGTAACAGAACGTAACGCCTGCTCTGGTGTTAACCCAAAGCTGATTGCCTGGCCGGCTGCAAATACCAGATTGCGGGTATCCCAGTAACCATCAAGCGACAACGCGTAGTTAACACCGGCATCCTGCAAGGTTTTCGGCACGGTAAACGCCTGGCTGTAGTTTTCATCGCCACGGCTGGGTAAACCATAAGGTGCGGTGTAAATAACAGCCACTTTGGCAGCGGCCAGTTCGTCGGCCAGGCGCCAGCTGTCGCGGCCGCCAACAATAGTCAGCTTAAGGCTGTACTCTTTAGCCAGCAACATAGCCTGGCGAATTTGCCGCTCGTCATCGGCATGCACAAACAGTGGCCGTTTGCCTTCAAACACGGTCAGCATTTCATGCCAGCGCGAGTCTACACCTCTATTTAACCCGGCTTGCTCAGCATCGTAATACGCTTTTGCTGCCTGAAAATATTGCTGCAGTTTAGCCAGTTGCTCAGCATTGGCTTTACGCACTTCGTCGGCAGGTTTTGGGTTCCAGCGCGAGCCCAGCGTACTGGCATTAGGCCAGCGCACATGCAATCCGGTGCCGTCAGCCACTACTGCATCCTGATAATTCCACGCATCTAACTGCATCAGGCTGGACTGGCCCATCAACATACTGCCGTCCGGGTAAATCATGCTGTAGGCAAAACCGTTACTGCGAATGGTTGGGATAACTTCCGAGTCGGCGTTGTAGCCCACTTTAGCTTTAATATCCGGGTTAGTCTGGGTTACTTCACGCGAGTCGTCGGTAGAGCGCACAGCCTCTATTTCAATTAAGCCCAGCTGGTTAGCCAGTGCTATCAGGCCCGGATACAGGTGTTTGCCATCCAGAGCCAACACCGTTGCACCTTGCGGCGCGTTCAGATTTTGGCCAACAGCCGCAATTTTACCGTCCACAATTAATACATCACTGTCGGTTTTTACACCATCGGTTACGGTATGAATTGTCAGGCCGGTTAACAGTAACGGGCCTTCGGCAGCTTTACCCGGCACCATATCGTGCGCCAGTGCTTGTGTGCCGCTCAGGCTGCCCGCTAAGGCAGCAAACAGGCTTAAACAGGTTTTAGAAAGTTTCATGCTGCTGCTCCTTAGTGTTTGTGGCCATGGCTGTGAATATAACTGCCGATGTTCCACCAGTCGCCCTGATCTTCACAGTGCCATTCTGGTTCATCCTGCTTATAAGCATCTTTGCTGCCGGCTTTAGCGCTGTCATCTGCGCTCAGCACTTTTTGGATCAGCGCAGTTTTTTCAGCTTCCAGCTGTTGTTGCAGTTGCTTGTCAGTATTGATATCGAAGTACTTAGTACCTTCAATCCAGGTTTGTTGTGCCTGGCTGTATACCGATAGCGGATGGGTGTTCCACAACACAAAGTCGGCCTGCTTACCGGCTTTAATTGAACCGGTAACCTTGTCTATTTTTAGCTGTATCGCCGGGTTAATGGTGACCATTTTCAGCGCTTCGTGCTCGTCCATGCCACAGTACATTACTGATTTCGCCGCTTCCTGATTCAGGCGGCGCTGTAAACCGGCGTCGTCTGAGTTAATGCTGACATTCATCCCTTGCTCGGCCATTAAGCAGGCGTTAGTTGGAATAGCATCCTGAACTTCCATTTTATACGCCCACCAGTCGGCAAAGGTAGAAGCGCTGGCACCATGGGCCTGCATTTCTTTGGCGGTTTTATAGCCTTCCAGAATGTGGGTAAAAGTGGTGATGTTAAAGCCCATTTCATCGGCCAGCTCAATCAGCATCAGAATTTCTGACGCCACATAAGAGTGGGTATGAATAAAACGTTGCTTATCCAGAATTTCTACCAGTGCTTCTAAGCGGTAATCAATACGTGGCGGCGCGACCTGCTCGCGCTGGCGTTTAGACAGTTTGTCATAAGCTGCCAGTTTGGCTTTGTATTCTTTGGCGGCAACAAAAGCATCACGAATGGTGGTTTCAACGCCAACACGGGTTTGCGGATAACGCTCGGTAAATGCATCGCCCCAGTTAGATTGTTTAACGTTCTCACCCAAGGCAAACTTTATGCTTGGCGGTGCGGCTTTCATTTTCAGGCCCTGAGCATTTTCGCCCCAACGGAACTGAATAACCTGAGCCTGGCCACCAATAGGATTGGCACTGCCGTGCAGCAGCTGCGCGGTAGTAGTACCACCGGCTAAACCACGGTAAAGGTTAATGTCTTCCGGGTTTATTACATCAGCAATACGCACCTCGGATGTTACTGCATCGGTACCTTCATTGACACCGGCCTCAATAGCGACGTGCGAGTGCTCGTCGATAATACCGGGCGTAAGGTGCATACCGGTGCCGTCGATAACGTCAAAACCACCTGGCGTACCCAGGTTTTTACCGATTTTATCGAACTTGCCGTTGCGCACTATCACGTCGGTATTTTCAAGGATACCGTCTTTTTCTGCTGTCCAGACTGTGACATTTTTAATATGCACATTCTGTTGTTTAGCTAAGGCCGGTAAGCCGTAAGCACGGTTGGGGAAAGTTAATTTAGACAGCATCACAGTGTCAGGCTTGCTGGCTACGGTTTTGGCCGGGCTTTCTGTCAGCGGCTGGCGCTGTGCCGTTACCAACTCGGTGCTGCTGCCAAGCTGCCATTTACCTGTCAGGCTGTTATCCGCTAACTTGCCGCTAAACTGCGCTACCTGCTTATCGCCGGTAAGCTCAGCCAGATTCAGGTTAAACTGCAACAGTTGCTGCTGGCTGTGAATATGCTCTAACTTAACGCTTTTTGCTGCAGCGCCGCCAGCCTGTAACACGGCAGAGCCACTGAGTTTATCGGCATGGCCGGTTAAGGTAACTTTAACAGCCTTACCCGCAACAGACAGCTGGTAATCACCGGCAAAGTCTACCGGGGTTATGGCTTTAATGCTGTGCTGCTGGCCACGCACCCAGGTGGCCACAATTTCACCATCAGCAAATAAATCGCCGCTGGCCAGCACTAAATCGGCCTGATAACCTGGGGCAATTTTACCCAGCTTGTCGGCTACGCCGCTTAACCGCGCAGGTACTGTGGTTAATGCAGCCAAAGCGGTGTCGGCAGATAAACCATACTGCACGGCTTTGCGTAAATTAGGCCAGAAGTCCTTGGTGTCTTTTAACTTGTAGGTTGTTAGCGCAAAAGGCACGCCAGCCTGCGCCAGGGCAGCAGCGTTTGCAGGTGCGCGCTCCCAGTGGCGTAGATCGGCCAGGTTTACATCCAGCTGATCGGCAACCTGCTCTACCGCAGGCGCCGCAGGGAAGTTAAGTGGTAAAATAAGGCTGCGCCCGGTGGCTTTAATTTCATCCAGCCGCACATATTCAAAACCAGAGCCAACCATAGCGGCGTTATTCAGCTTGAACTCGTTTAACAGCAAGTGCGCACGCAGTAACGATCTGTCGTCACCGCTTTCAAACACTGCGCCTTGCTGGTTAATATTGGCCAGGTTTTGCAGTGCCACATTAAATTCAACCGGCTGGTTAAAATAACGCACATCAGTTTTACCGTAAGCCTGGCTGTACCAGTTGGCATCACTTAATGTCTGGCGGATAAGCGCCATACTGCCCATCAACGATGACGGATAACTTTGCTTTGACGTGCCTTTGCTAAAGGCCATAAATTGCGGGCCATCAGCTTTTAGTACCAGTTGATTTGGTAAACCTTCACCTAAGGAGCTGACAAAAGCCTGGCCGCGGAAAATACCATCAAATCGGGCTGACTGCGCGGCAGTAAAACCGAGCTTGCGTAAAGCTTCTGCCGCTTTGGCATCAGGCTTAAATTCTCTTACCCAACGCTGCTGGGCATGAATGGCGTCATTGCTGGCATTGCCACCTTTGCGCTCATTTTTATACACCGGCGCATCACGATAGCTGCCGGGCTTGGCTGGCTTGGCTGCCTCAATACCATATTGCGTATAAGGGTCGATAAAGCCCGGATACAGCGTATAGCGGCTGGCATCAATTTGTTGATACCCCGCTGGCACCTTTACACTGGTGCCTACCGCACTGATGCGGCCATCGGCAATTAATACGGTGGCATTTTCCAGTTTTTTACCGGGTTCGGTATAGACCGTGGCACCGGTCAGGGCGATTAAATTGGGGGTTTTATCCTGGATACCTTGCAAGGGGCTGGTCTGGTCGGCGTGGCTACTGGCGGCAAATACCGTCAACAGCGCTGCGCTTAACAGCGACAAACGCTCTGAAGTCATAACATGTTCCTGAATTAAGGGTTAACTGTTAACAACATAGTTCAGGCGACTAAGCTCCTGCTCAGCCAGTGGCATGCTGAAGTAGTAACCCTGAACCTGGTAGCAAGCATTTTTTCTTAGAAATTCAACTTGTTCGGCAGTTTCTACCCCTTCTGCTACTACGCGAAGATTCATCTTCTGCGCCATAGCGATAATCGCAGCAACAATATCCATATCGTTACGATCACCGGGAATATCTTTGACGAACGAGCGATCTATTTTCAGCTCGTCTACCGGAAAACGCTTTAAATAACTAAGCGAAGAATAGCCTGTACCAAAGTCGTCGATAGATAAAGACACCCCGAGACGCTTTAACTGATTTAATTGGTTAATAGCCGCATCGGTGTCACCCATCAACATACTTTCAGTAATTTCAAAGATTAAAAACGCCGGGTTAGCGCCGGTGCGCAGTATAATACGCTCGACAATTTCCGGCAGGTTATCATCCTTAAACTGCCGCACAGACAAGTTAATCGACAAGGTAACATTGTGGCCGCGGCTATGCTGGCGTGATAAAAACCGGCAGGCTTCCCAGATAATCCACTCGCCAATTTGCACAATCAGCCCGGTGCTTTCGGCCACGCCAATAAACCGCAGCGGCGGCACCAGAGTATTATCCGGTCGTAACCAGCGCAATAAGGTTTCATAGCCAACAATACTGTTATCGCGAATATCGATTTTTGGCTGGTAATACAGCAGAAACTGATGTTCACGGATGGCTTCACGCAATTGGTTTTCAATCAGCAATCGCTCATTGGCCGCTTCGTTTAGGTCATGGCTGAAAAAGTGGAAGGTGTTTTTACCGCGGGCTTTGGCTTCATACATGGCTAAATCAGCGTGTTTTAGCAGCAATTCTTCTTCTGAGGCATCTTCCGGCGCTACTGTAATACCAATACTGGCACTGATAGACACTTCATGGTTACCCAGTTTTACCGGTGCAGCAAAAGCCTGCTGTAAATTAGCGGCAATGCTGGATGCCTGGCCCCGGTCGATAATGCCGCTTAAAATCACAGCAAATTCATCACCACCCAGCCGGGCAATAGTGTCTTCTTCACGTAACCGGCTGATCAGCCGCTTGGCCACTTCTTTTAATAATTCGTCCCCGGCATCATGGCCCAGGGTATCGTTAATGCGTTTAAATTCATCCAGGTCAAAATATAACAACGCAAAACTGTAGTAGCCGCGGTGCGACATGGCGATGGCTTTACGCAACTGGTCACGGAAATAACTGCGGTTGGCCAGCCCGGTCAGCACGTCGTAATAGGCTAGTTGCTCCATCTTTTTCTGGCTTTGCTTAATAAAAGAGATGTCCTGCATGGCACAGACATAGTTACTGATACCGCCTTTTTCATCACGGATAGGCGCTATCGCCAGAGACACCCACAACTGGCGCTCAGCATGCTGCAACAACATATCACCACGCCAGTGTTGACGCTCAGCCAGCGTTTGCTGAATTTCCTCTGCCACGTGGTGCATTTCTTCGGCAAATAAGCTGCCAAGCGGCTGTAACTGTATTTGTTCTGTTGTAGTGCCAATCATCTCGGTCAGAAACGGGTTAGCGTACTCAATACGCAGCAACTGATCGGTTAACACTATACCTGAGCTGGAAAAAGACACCGCTTTACTCAGTTTTCTGGCCGAGCGCTCGGCCAGTTCTTTCTCTTCAATGCGGGCATTTAAACCACTGACTAAGGTAGATATTTCATCCGACATACGGCCAAACGCCTGATTAAGCAAACCTATCTCATCGTTTTGTGTATCCAGTTGTACCTGTTCCATATCGCCGCGTGACAGGCGGCTGATAGCACCAGACAAACGGTTGATCCGCTTTAATATAAAATGATAAATAACCAGTTGTAAAAACAACGCTACCAGCAGTGCCACGGCAGTAAACACCAGCACCAGCCGCGAACGTACTGAACTAAAAGCAGTAGAAATATCGGCTTTATCAACATAAACACTCACATACCAGTCTGCGCGCTCGACAACATTTGTCGCAATAAGCTTTTCCGGCGCCAGGGCCTGCGCCTGCATAACTTGTCGTGGGTTGGCCGCATACTGGCGCGCATACTGGCTCAGGCTGTCGGCACCGGTTTCATCTGCCAGCAAAGGGGTGTTCATTGGCGGATCGGCACGCAAAAGCTGCCAGGCAGAACTGATAATCTGGCCCTGGCTGTCAAAAATCATACTATGACGGCCTTCCTGGCGCGGCAACATAGCCAGAATATCCTGCAGAATAAAATCCGTACCTGTAACACCAACGAACTCATCATTGACATAAACCGGAATGATCAGGCTGGTCATCCATTTTTTCCAGATATTGTCGTAATATAGTGGTGTCCAGCGTGGTTGGCGTGCCGGGTTTTGCTCTGGTGTGGCAATGCTGTAAAACAGATCCTGATTAAAATCATGCTGGCTGCTTACCTGCAGCGCCCAGTCAGCGGGTGAAATACGAATAAACTGTTCTTTGGAAATAAAATAGAAGTTAAAAAACTCCTGTAGCATCAACGGTGAAAGCTGCTGCCACAGTAAGGCCGTTTTATCAAACAAGCCGGCGACACGGGCATTGTAGTTTTGCGCGGCGACAAAAGCGCCGGAGTAATCATCCTGCACGCGAATACTGCCATCAGCAGCGGATTTTATCGTGGTCGGCCCCGACAGCTGTGCCATACCAAGGCTGCGGCTTATCACCTGGTTTGCGGCAATGGCTTTTTGCTCTTTTTGCAAAAAGTTTTTATTCAACTGCAAGGCATGGTTTGCGGCACTGTGATTAAGTGCGACTTGTTGTTGTTCGAATTCATTGGCTTCCTGCAGCAAAATAACCGCATAGCCTATGGCAAAACCGGCAGTAACGATGGCAAGAAATACCACCAGCGCAAATTTGCGCCCCAGCGAATCCATTCCTGTTGGTTTAATAAAGTTTACGTCCTTCACCACTCTGCCTGATTTTGAAAAAACTATTGATTATTGGCAAGATATCGCTTTCTATAACGATACGATGCAATCATTATTGCATGTTAATTCATCAAAAGAGAATGAAACAATGAAAAAACCCCTGTTAGCTGCCGTTTTAGTATCACTACTATCTACCTCTGCTTTTGCCGGCAGCGCCTTTACTGAAGCCAAAGATAGCGTGAAATACCGTCAATCTGCATTCCAGCTGATCCGTCATAATATGGCCGACATTGCCGATATGCTAAAAGGCGACGTCAGTTACGATGCAGAGCGTGTCAACAAACGCGCTACCGCTCTGGCTACGCTAACAACCTTACCATGGGAAGCTTTTACTGTACCAGGTGCCGAACAAGGCGGTGGCGATGCCAAAGCTGATGTGTGGAAAAACCTCAGCGATTTTCAAAGCCGTGGCGAGAAGCTGGCAACGGATGCACTGGCATTAAAAACGGCGGCTGACGGCATGGATCAGGCTGAAGTACGTAAAGCCTTTGGCAGCTTTGCCCGCAACTGCAAAGCCTGCCACGACGAATACAAAAACTAATAGCAATATGGCGCTGTTTACAGCAGCGCCAACAATTTATGCCCCTGCCAGAAATACAACGCCACTAATAACAAGCCAAACAGAACAAAATAAACGCCACTATGTTTTACGCCGCCAGTATAGGTACTTGCTGCATTGTCTTTGCCGGTAACCATCACCCACAGCACATTGTGTACCCGCACACTGTGCCAGATTGCCGCAACAATATGCACAGCAACCGCCGCCAAAAGAATATTAATATTAATCTTATGAATATCAGAGGCAATATCTACCCAGCTTGCCGGTAACAGGCGCACCAGTGGGCCGTCACTCATATAACTATTGTCAAAGGTAGCCAGCCCGGTGAGCAGTTGCACCAGTACCAACACAATTAGCAGCACTATCATATAAAAAGACGCCGGATTATGCCCTTGCACAGCATAAGGCTTACGCAGGTAATGCACAGCCGCAGCAGGTGTGGCGGCAAACTGGCTAAAACGTGCGGTTTTACTGCCCACAAAACCCCAAACCAGCCGTGACACCACCAACGCCAGCAGCGTATACGCCAGTAACTGATGCTGCGCTATTAAACCTTCTTCACCGGTGTACCACAACCCGGCCAGCAACAATACCTGGCTCCAGTGGAAAAACCGGACGGCAAAATCCCAGACTTTTACTTTTTGTGACATTGTGCGTAGTCTCCGTTATGCTAAGTTTTTGATTTTATACCAGAGACACAAAAAGATGAATTGGTGGAAATGGATCCTTGCCATATTAACCTTATTGCTGGCCCTCGCCGCTGCGGCAATTTACGCCGTGCTATACCTGAGCTTACCAAGCTATGATGGTAACCAACCAAGCAGTATCAGTAATACCGCCAGGCTGGAGCGTGATGCGCTGGGTTATCTTAGTATCCATGCCGCAAACCGCAGCGATGCCGCCTTTGCGCTGGGCTTTGCGCATGCGCAGGAGCGGTTCTTTCAAATGGATCTGCTGCGCCGCAATGCCGCCGGCGAACTGGCCGAACTGTTTGGCAAACGCGCTTTAAAGGCCGATCAGGCGTTGCGCCAACACCGCTTTCGCAGCCGGGCCACCCAGGCTTTGTCGGCACTGCCTGCTAAGGATAAGCAGCTGCTGAGCAACTATAGCCGTGGCGTTAACGAAGGCCTCGCGGCCCTTAGCATGCCGCCGTTTGAATACACCGTGCTGCAGCAAACACCAAAACCCTGGCAAGAGGCTGATTCGTTTTTAGTTATTTACAGCATGTATCTGGATTTACAGGGCAAACTGGGCCGCGACGACTATGCAATGACCATATTAAAACAAACCGTGCCGGATGAATGGTATCGTTTTTTACAGCAACATTCTGATATCTGGCAGGCCGCGATAGATAATAGCCAGATTGAAGCCATACCTATGCCCGCCTCAACCTACCCACAGCTGTTAACTAACAGCCAGAGTGCCTGCAACCTGTGTGAAGTAAAAGATGCCACCGATATTGGCAGCAATAACTTTGCCGTAGCCGGCAGTTTAACCAGCCATGGCAGCGCTATATTGGCTGACGATATGCACCTGAGTATTCGTGTACCCGGCACCTGGTATAAAGCCCAGCTAAACTGGCGCGACGGCACACAACTGCGCACGGTTTCCGGCCTTACGCTGCCCGGCACCCCCGCTGTTGTGGTGGGCTCTAACGGTAATATTGCCTGGGGGTTTACCAACAGCACCGCCGACTGGCACGATCTGGTTGCCCTGCAACTGTCAGACGATGGCAAACGCTACTTAACTGCCGACGGCTGGCAGGCACTGGAATATGTGTACGACACTATTAAAGTTGCTAACGGGCCTGATCAGCCCTTGCAACTGGCTCAAACCCGTTGGGGGCCGTTGGTGCGCTTTGGCGACAGCCCGGCTTATGCTTTACGTTGGGTAGCGTATGATATTGAGGCGGTTAATTTTAACCTGCTGCAACTGGAAACCTCAGCAACAGCGCAAGAGGCCCTGCAACTGGCACCACAGGTTGGCATACCCACGCAGAACCTGCTGGTGGCCGACAATAAAGGTAATATTGGCTGGAGCCTGATGGGCCGTGTGCCTAAACGCAACTTGCCGGATCTGGATACCGCACAAGACTGGAGCAACGCTGAATACGGTTGGTTTGGTTATATAGCGCCAGATGCGCAGCCACAGTTATTAAACCCCGACAGTAACCGGCTATGGACGGCAAATTCGCGTGTTATTGGCGCAGCTGACTATCAGTTAATTGGCAATGGCGGTTACGACTTAGGCGCCAGAGGCTGGCAAATTCAGCAAGGCCTGAACGCGTTAAGTAGTGTCGATGAACAGGCCCTGCATAACATTCAGCTGGATAACCGTGCACTCATGCTGGAGCGCTGGCAACAGTTGTTGTTAGAGGTGCTGGACGAGGACACTGTTCAACAACATCAGTTGCAGTCATACCGTCAGCATGTGCTAACCAGCTCACAAAGTGCCAGTGTTGATGCCGTGGGTTACAGCCTGGTACGGGCGTTTCGCCAGCAATTACTTGAGTTGCAGTTTGCCCCGCTGTCAGCGTATCTGGAGCAGCATGGCGCCC
Organism: Rheinheimera hassiensis; assembly: GCF_022436675.1. Classification (GTDB taxonomy): domain Bacteria; phylum Pseudomonadota; class Gammaproteobacteria; order Enterobacterales; family Alteromonadaceae; genus Alishewanella; species Alishewanella hassiensis. Next base: position 583,573 of record NZ_JAKUJZ010000003.1, read on the forward strand.
GTAGCCGGGATTTGAAATACTCACTGGAAACGCCACTTTGGGCCATGTTACAACAACGTCGTACCGATACCTTACCGGCAAGCTTCAGCAGCTGGGACGAGTTACTGCTGGCTGCCGTGCTGCAAAGTAAGCAACAACTGCAGCAGGACAACGGCAGCATTAACCAGAGTAACTGGGGTTATATTAATCAGGCCCGTATAAACCACCCATTGTCTGCCGCCATACCGCTGCTGGGCGGCTGGCTTAATATGCCCGCCACCGCGCTTAACGGCGACAGCCATATGCCAAGAGTACAGCGGCCGGGTTTTGGCCAGTCGCAGCGCATGGTGGTAGCACCGGGGCAAGAACATAAAGGTATTTTAACCATACCGGCAGGTCAGTCTGGCCACCCGCTGTCGCCGTTTTATCGTGGCGATCATCAGTACTGGTTAAACGAAGTAGCCTTGCCGTTTTTACCCGGCGAGAAAAAATATCAGCTGCTGCTGACACCTCAGGGTTGACTTTAGCCATCCAGACGGACTATGTTAGACGCCATGAAAATACTTAATACCGCGCTCAGCTTTTTTCGCTTTACCACCTTACACGGGAGGCGGTGAGCTGCGCGCGCAGTAATACCTGAAACCTCCCACACCGGGAGGTTTTTTTTTGCTTACTTTTAGCTCAGACAAAGAGAATTAACATGGAACTGGATGAAATACGCCACGCAATATCTGACACCGACAAGCAATTGCTGGCTTTATTATCAAAACGGCGGCAGCTGGCACTGGCTGTAGCTGACGCCAAACTGGCACAAAACAAACCGATACGTGACCAAAAACGCGAGCAAGAGCTACTGCTGTCGCTGATTGAGCAAGGCAAACCATTGGCGCTGGACGCCCAATATGTAACCCGGCTGTACCATGTCATTATTGAAGATTCAGTACTGCAGCAACAGGCCAAAATTCAGGGCCAGCTAAACGGCACCAACAGCCCGGCAGTGCGGGTGGCTTTTCTGGGCGGCCAGGGCTCATACAGTTACTGGGCGACACAAAAGTATTTTACCCGCCGCGCCGAGCGCATTATTGAGCAAGGCTGCGACAGCTTTAACGAAATAGTGCAGGCGGTTGAAACCGGCCACGCTGATTATGCCTTACTGCCGATTGAAAACACCTCATCGGGCAGTATTAACGAGGTGTACGACTTACTGCAGCATACCCGGCTGTCTATTGTTGGCGAGCTGACTCACCCTATCGCCCACTGCCTGCTCGGTTTACCGGGTACAGATTTAAGCAAAATCCGCCAGGTGTGCGCTCACCCACAGGTTATTGCCCAGTGCAGCCAGTATCTTTTAGGTTTGTCACAGGTGAAAATTGAATACTGCGACAGCTCTTCCGACGCCTTTAACCGCATTAAGCAGCAGCAAGACCCAACAGTGGTTGCCATTGGCGGTGAAGAAGGCGGCCAGCTATACGGTTTGCAAGTGCTTACCCGTGATCTGGCTAACCAGAAAGACAACGTCAGCCGTTTTATTGTAGTAGCGCGCAAACCGGTGACAGTGGCCAAAGCCATACCGGCGAAAACCACTTTTATTATGTACACCGGCCAGCAACCGGGCGCGCTGGTAGATGCGCTGCTGGTGTTAAAGCAACATGGTATCAGTATGGGCAAACTGGAATCGCGGCCTATTAACGGCAACCCGTGGGAAGAGATGTTTTACGTTGACGTGTTTGCCAACCTGAACGACTACGCCATGACGCGGGCACTGGAAGAGCTGAATAAAATCACCAAGTTTATTAAAGTATTGGGCTGTTACCCCAGTGAAGATATCGAGCCAACCCAGGTCACTGCCGGCTGATATGGCAGAGTAAGGGGCTTCGTGCCCCTTAATGCGTAATCCAGTAGCGCTGCATTTCAAAAAATAAAAAAGACGCCGTCCAGGTAATCAATACCAGCCCGGTTAACGATTCAATGCCGGTTAAAAAACGTAAATCCCCCATCGGCACTATGTCACCAAAGCCTACAGTGCTGAACACCGTAGAAGAGAAATAAACGCAGTCCATCACGCTGCCGTTAAAATTACCGGTAAGTTCTCCCCAGCCTTCAGCGTTGTGCATCAAATAGTACGCCAGGGCAAATAGCCAGATTTCAACCATATGTGCCACCAAAGCACCAAATACGCCGAACACAATTTTATAGCGGTGTTTTATCTGCATTTTCGGGATAGTTGAAGATAAGCGGACTAAAAATTCGTAATGCACCAGTACTGCTGTCGCAACAACCAAACAGTTAATCAAAACAACATAAAACATGTTATACCTCAGTCCGTTACAGCCTTGACCAGTGATTCGTTGAATACCCAACCCCAAGGGCGATATTTAACTATAGAAGGTGTCGGCTGATCATGGGTAACTCGGTCACCTAAAGCCCCGTGCATCAACGCTGATACAACTCCAGCGGCAGGCCGTCGGGGTCTTGAAAGAAGGTGAAAGGCTTGCCGGTAAATTCGTCGATGCGGATCGGTTCTACCGCTACGCCGTTTTGCGTTAAGTAATTGGCAAATTCTGCAACGCTCTCTACCACAAACGCCAGATGGCGCAGGCCTTGTGCTTCGGGTTGGCTTGGCCTTGGCGGCGGGTTTGGAAAGCTGAACAGCTCAAGCTGGTTGCCGTTTGGCAGGGCTAAATCCAGCTTCCAGGAGTCGCGCTCGTGGCGATAATTTTCGGCGATAACGGTTAAACCCAGTAGTTGAGTATAAAAGCGTTTTGAGACTGCGTAATCGCTGCAAATTATCGCCACATGATGAATGGCACTAAGGATTGGTCGTGGCATAAAAAAGGCCCTGATATTCTGACAAAGCACTGACACAGCAAGCTAAGGCCCTAAGTGTATCAGAGCAGCTTTTGCAGCTCACTCTTTAACTCTTTGTCCTGTGTTGATGCCTGCAGCGGTTTTAAAATCTCCTCTGCTTTAGCTTGTTGCTGCTGCGCTATATATAACTGGCCTAAACGCAATTTTGCCCAGTCGATATTATCGGCTGTTGGCTGCTGTGCGATAAACTGCTGCAAAGCGCTAATGCCCTTATCAACAGCTATGCCGCTTTTTACTGCCGAGCGACCAATTTGGTATAGCGCCTGTGCTTGCGCAGCGGCGGCTTCGTCATCGTTTGCTGGCATGGTCAGTGCCTGGTCAAATAATGCGACTGCTTTGGTGTGCTGATCTGCGCGGGAAAACGCCACACCGCGCTGCAGGTAGGTTTCCGGCCGCTGCGTTAGCAGCTCATCTTTGGCTAAAAGCGCATTAAAAACAGCGTCATCCTGCAAATCAGACGCATTTAACTGCAATAAAGCCCCTTGTAAGGGATCAAGGGGTTTTAACTGCTCAGCCAGTTGCAACGCTTTGTCTTTATCACCACCGGCAATACCGGGGGCCTGGGCGAGAAAGCTGCCCAGCGCAATATAGCTGCGCGGGTTATCAGGAGCCAGTTTAAGCGCCGCTTCATAGGCTTTTTTGCAGCGCTTGGCATAACCCAGCGCACTTAACATACTGGCAGAGGATGCCTGGTTGCAGCTTATCGTGGCATACCAGTGCTGGTAGTCAGCGTTATTGCTATCAATCTTCACGGCCTTTTCCAGCAAGTCTTCTGCTTTATCTGCGTTGTTTAACAGGGCTTCGGTTTGCCCCAGCAAAGCCAGCAGTTGTGCATCTTTGGTCTTTTTAGTGACTAAAGGTGTTAGTAATGCCTTTGCTGCCTGCATATCTTTGGCTTGCCATAAGGCTTTAACTTGTGCGGTTAATGCCTGTGGATCTGTAGAATTGGCCAGCACGCTACTGCTGAGTATCAGGCCGGAAAAAAACAGGATGCTACGCATGGTGCTGCTCCGTATCGCTCTGCGACAATTAAGTAGCAAACACTATAAGGCACAGCACAGGCGCTTTACCATAGGCTAAAAGTAACAAAATATATGTTAACGCTTATAATTCAATAACATCGCCTTTGGCCGGAATATTTGCTGCTATACCAAGCTGCGCTAATTCCTGCTGCAGTGCCTGTTGTGCCTCTGGCTCGCCATGTACTAAATAAAACTGTGGCTGCCCGCCAATGGCCTGTGCCCAGTCTAGCAGTTCACTCTGGCCGGCATGCGCCGAAAAGCCACCAATGGTGTGCACTTTGGCTTTTACCATTATCTCCTGACCAAACAGCTTTACCCGCCGCTCGCCATCTACCAAACGCCGGCCTAAGGTGCCCTGCGCCTGAAAACCAACAAAAATCAGGTGGTTCGAGCTTTTCCATAAATTGTGCTTTAAATGATGCACTATACGGCCACCGTTACACATGCCACTGCCGGCAATAATAATGGCGCCCTGGGTTACACGGTTAATTGCCATCGACTCTTCCACAGTTTCAGTCAAGCGTAGCATTGGCAGTAAATCTTCCAGCAGCATGCCTTTTTTAAAACCAATGGCAACCAGATCTTTTTGGTCCAGGCTGTGCAGGTAGTCATTATAAATATTGGTAATGCTAATGGCCATTGGGCTATCAAGAAACACCAGCCGCTGTTTTAACCGGCCCTGATGGTGCAGCAGGGCAAGGTAATACAAGATTTCCTGTGAGCGGCCAAGTGCAAAGGCCGGAATAAACACATTACCGCCGTCTTTATTGGCTTGCTCCAGCGCTTGTGCCATTTCGTCCAGCGAGTTGTCGATATTCTGGTGGTTACGGTTACCGTAGGTGCTTTCCATCAGCACGATATCGGCCTGGCCTATGTCCGTCGGGTCGTGCATCAGCACAGTAGCTGGGTTGCCTAAATCACCGGAAAACACCAACTTGCGTATAGCTTTACTACCCTTAAGCCACAATTGCACTATGGCTGAACCGAGAATATGCCCGGCGTCGGCAAATTCCAGCTCTAACCCCGGCAGTGGCGTAACACGCTTTTTGTAGCTGACTGTTTCACACAACTGAGCTACGCGCTCGGCGTCGGCTACTGATAACACCGGGTCTTGCAGTTTTTTACCCGAGCGCGCCGCTTTTTTGTTTTGCCACTCCAGGTCTTTTAAGTACAAATGCACCGAGTCTTTTAACAATACCGGCAGTAATCCGGCCGTGCCGGGGGTGCAGAGTATTTTACCGTCAAAACCACGCGCTACTAACAATGGCAACAAGCCGCTATGGTCAATATGAGCATGGGATAAAATCACCAAATCAATATCTTTGGGCCGAAAAGCGAAATGAAATTTGTGCCATTCGCGAATTTGGTCAGCGCCCTGCACCATGCCGCAATCGAGCAAAATCTGCAGGTTATTAAAACGTATAAGGTAGCAAGAGCCGGTAACCTGCTGAGCGGCACCGATAAAACTAAGAGTGGCAGAAAGAGGCATTGGGGTATCCTTGTCAGTTAACTCACTTTAGTTATACCGCAACAGTCAGGCTTAAAGGTTAGCCTATATCAAACAAGATGTTGGTTTTAACATTTTTCCACTTGCCGATTATCTGTATAGTAAGTAGCTAAAGTAAGCAGCGTTAGCTTTCAAGGAGCTGTTATGACATCTGATCCGCATCAACTACACGAACGTCATCTGGCATCGGCGCAGCAGTCTGTCGACGCTATTGCCAAACTGCAGGACCACAGCTCTTACCGGCTGGCATTTGCCGATAATGAATTTTTAATGCAGGACGAGCTGCGCCATGTACGGCTGCAACTGGAATATTTGAAGCCACAGCTGGTGCTGGAGCAGCACAATATTACCGCTACCATAGTGGTATTTGGCAGTGCACGCTTTTTATCACCGGATCAAGCCAAAACCGCAGTAACACTGGCAGAAAAGCAGCTGACAGAAACCGATACTGCACCAAACCAGCAGGCACTAAAGCGGGCTAACAAACAGTTAGATAACAGTAAATATTACAAGGCCTCACAGCAGTTTTCGGCGCTGGCTACCCGCTACAGCTGTTGCAACCCCGATTGCGCCATGACCATTATCAGCGGCGGTGGCCCCGGCGTGATGGAAGCGGCCAACCGCGGCGCTATGGATGCCGGCGGTGATAGCATAGGCTTAAATATAGTGCTGCCAAGAGAGCAGCAGCCCAACCCGTACATTACGCCGCAGTTTTGTTTTCAGTTTCACTACTTTGCTATTCGTAAAATGCACTTTTTACAACGCGCACGGGCTTTAGTGGCCTTTCCCGGAGGTTTTGGTACTTTAGATGAGCTGTTTGAAACCTTAACCCTTATTCAAACCAAAAAGGCCGCACGTGTGCCGGTCATTTTGTACGACAAAGCCTTCTGGCAAAAGTTGATTAATTTTGAGCTGTTGGTAGAAGAAGGCGTGATCAGCGCCTCAGATCTGGAGCTGATCCAATACGCTGATACACCCGAGCAAGCCTGGCAGCTGATATTGGATTACTATCATCTAAGTGCATAGCAGGTAACTAGAAACACAACCGGCAATTGACGTAGATAGTTAATTTCGGCCGTGTCGATTACGGATAAATTTTACCTTAAAGTGATATTTTTCTGATATTTGCCCTCAGCAAGTATTTAAGCTTTATTTATCCGTTTTCACTGCCTATCAATTAGTACTGTTATCTAAGCAAGTTAGGGACAAGCCTGATGTTAACAGTACTAAACAAGCCTGCTGGCATATTGAAGAGCAAAACTGCATCTGCGTGGAGCAAGACTGCATTGGTAGTATTAATGCTCAGCCCGTTGGCTTATGCCGATACCGTAACCACTACGTTTAATGTCAGTGCCAATGTCGTCGATGACTGTCAGGTTAGTGCAACCAATATCGATTTTGGTGACTACCGTGCCGTAACTGCTGCCGACTTAGACGCTAATTCTGCCGTTGCCGTGCGCTGCACCCTGGCAACGGCTTATGAGATTGGTCTGGATCAGGGACTTGGTGGCGTTTCGGTAAATGACAGAAAAATGCTGCAAGGCGCCAATGAGCTGAGTTATCAGTTGTTCAGAGATCCGGCTCGCACCCAAAACTGGGGGAATACGCCAACCACCGATACCGTGGCGGGCACCGGCACCGGTAATAGTCAAAATTTTCAGGTGTATGCACGTATCCCATCCAATCAAAACGTGGCAACCGGTGCCTATACTGACACCATTACAGTAACCGTTACCTTTTAGGTACTTCGAGTGATTTCGTTGCGACAAGGTTGCGGCATGCTGCTGTGCTATTGCGGGTTTACCTACGCCAATGCTGCATTTGATGTTTCCCCTATTCGTTTGCAGTTATCACCAGAAACCCCCAGCGCCGCGCTAACCTTGACTAACCGCACGGACAGGCCCAGGCTGATTGAAGTTAATACCATGTTGTGGCAAAGAACAGAAAATCAGGACATTTACAGCCCTAGCAGAGACATTCTTGCCAATCCGCCGGTATTTGAAGTCGCGCCGTACTCTACGCAAATTGTAAGGGTTGGGCTAAATAGAGCAACACCCGCCGCAACAGAACGCAGCTATCGCGTGTATTTAACCGAAGTCGCTATCAGCCAACCACAGCAGCAACTTCAGGTTGTGCTATCTATCGGCATACCGGTATTTATTGCACCCGCAGCCGGTGAGAAGTATCAATTGCATTGGCAAGCCAAAGCAATAAGTAACAACATGGTAGAACTGACTGTGCGCAATACCGGCAATAGCCATGTTCAACTGGAACAGCTGACATTTTATTCCCCTATCAGTACCGGTTACCAAACAGCAGAAAGTGTTGATTACCGCTCACACCAACGCATTTTCCCTAAAGAATCACAACGCTGGCATATTGCCCTGAGCAGTGAATATGCCGAATTAAGTTTTCGCTACCACAGCGCTCAAGTAACTGGCGAACATACGCTACAAATACTGGGGCGTTAAACGATGCGCCTCTTTCGGGCTGGGTCACTCACTGTAATGCTATACCTTTTCACCGCGCATGCCGATGAACCAAGGCCCACAGCGGATACAGTAGAGTGGCGCTGGTTAACATTGTCACTAAATGGCCAAACACAAGACAAGGCAGTTAAATTATTGTACTACCGACAACACTTTTATATGCAGGAAGCCGATTTACAACAATTACGCCTGAAGTGGGACCTGCTTGAGGTGCTGTACTATGACGAACTAAATTATTATCCGCTGACAGAGATGGATAATGTTTCCGTTGAAATGCAACAACAAAGCCAGCACTTACAACTAAACGCGACACCGGCGGCGTTTGAAGCTTACCGCAGCCGATATCAACACCTACAGGCAACACCGGACAGTCTCATAGGCGCTTATGCCAACTATGATGTCCAAACACAATATAGTGATGGCGGTGCTACACAGGCGGCTTTAGTTCAGTTAACAGCTTTTTCCGGCACCGCTAACTTTACTAATACAGCCACCTATAACAGCAGTAGCCCATCATCTTTGCTGCGGTTAGATTCAACCTTCATGCTTGATAACCCGGCTAACCGTAGCCGGTTTTATCTGGGCGACAGCTATAATCAACCGGGGCGCTGGGGCCGGACAGTGCAATTTGCTGGTGTGCGCTACAGCAGCAACTTTAGTTTGGATCCCGGCTTTGTGACGTACCCCTTACCGTCAATCTCAGGTGAGGCTGTATTACCCTCTTCAGTAGATATTCTGATTAACAATGTCAGGCAGCACCAGCAGACCGTGCCGCAGGGCCCGTTTGAGTTACAACAATTCCCAGCCATTACCGGCAGCGGCGAGCTGCAGCTACAGGTCACTGATATCCTGGGCAGAACAGAAACATACAACCAGCCATTCTATATTGCCAGCCAACTGTTAGCTGAGGGCTTGAGTAGCTTTTCTTATGAGGCCGGCTGGATCCGGAAAAACTATGGCCTGCGCAGCAATGATTATGACCGCGCTTTTATGTCTGCAACCCACCGCTACGGTATTAACAACCGCATTACTACTGAATTACGTACCGAACTGAGCCGCGATCATCTGGCTGCCGGCGCTTCCTTTAGCTATCTGCTGGCAGATTATGCCGTTGCCGATATCACTGTCGCAGCCAGCAAAACCGATGATGCCTCCGGTACGTTGTGGCGTGGCGGCCTCAGCAGACAAAGTCACAACTTTAGTTTTGGTTTTTATGCCGCTTACGCCAACAGGTCTTTCAGCGCGCTGGGGCAAACGCCTGCAGTTGCTCGGTTACGCAATGAATTAGGTATTAATCTCGGAGCACCGTTATTTTCCGGCAGCAGCCTAGCGGCAGCTCTGATCCGGCGCAAACAATGGGACGGCGACGATTTCAGCTTACTATCAATAAATTACAGTCAGCGCGTAACCGACAAGCTGATGCTAAACGTGTCGGCCGGTAAAGCCATTAACAACAGCAATGACTATACTATCGGCCTAACCCTATCTCGCTACTTTGGTAGCCGTGACAGTGGGCAGATTAACCTGCGTCATGAACAGGACAACACCCGCAAGCAACTGCAAGTGCAGCGTAATCTGACAATGGGTGACAGCTTTGGATACCGGCTGCTGGCAGAGCAGGCGAAACAAAACTGGCTTGACACTGAATGGTTATTACAGCGCAGCAATGGCTTATATCGCGCTAACGTGTCTTCGTTTGACGGCCAGGCAGCCGCGCGGCTGTCCGCCAGCGGCAGTATTATTTTGCTTGATAACAGCTTACATAGCACCAGATGGATTTCAAACAGCTTCGCTCTGGTTAATGTCGGTGACATCGAAGGGGTAAGTGTAATGCTTGAAAATCAGGTAGTTGCTGCAACCGACAGCAAAGGTAATGCTTTAGTTACCGGATTAATGCCTTATGACAAAAATTATCTGTCGATAGAGCACAGTCAATTGCCCATTAATACCTCAGTGCAATCGCTTCAGCTCAGTGTTACACCAGCGATTAACGCCGGAACTATAGCAAATTTTCACCTGCGACGGGGCAAAAGTGCCGTCGTCAACCTGTACCGTCCTGATGACAGTGCGGTACCAGCCGGTGCTCAAGTGCGGATAAACCAGCAACAACGTACTTATCCTGTCGCCAGCAACGGCAAAACATACCTGGAGCAGTTGCCCTCTGAGGCCCTGCTGCATGTCACTTGGCAGGAAAAGCAATGCTTCGCTACTCTGACCTTAACTGAAACCAACGAACCAATCCCCGACCTTGGTACTATTTACTGCCGGGATTCCGCACCATGAAATGGTCATATTCAGTTCTTGCAGCCGCGCTGTTATTCAGCAGCCAGGCAGAGGCTATATATTCGTGCAGCGTAAGTACCACAGGCCTGAACTTCGGCCAGTACCGCCCGTTTAACCTTGTGCAACAGGATAACAATGGTAATATCGCCGTATCCTGTCAGTTGCTGCAGGTAATAGGCTTATTAGTCAGCTATGAAATTCGCCTGTCTACCGGCCAGTCCGGCAGTTACAGCACAAGGCGATTAAGCAGTGCTGGCAGCACTTTAAACTACAACCTGTACCGTAATGCGGCCAGAACCAACGTTTTTGGTAATGGAACAGCAGGTACAGTATTTATTGCTGACGGCTATTTGTTAAGTATCGGCGTAATTACCCGTAATTATCCTGTTTACGGCCGAATTCCTGCCGGGCAGAACGTTCGTGCCGGTAGTTATACCGATGTAATTACTATTACCGTTACTTATTAATATGTGCAGACAAAAGCCAGCTGGATAATCAGCTGCGGCTGTCGGCAGCTTTTTGCAGCAGCTGTTTACTCTCTTGTAAAAATTGCCCGGCCAGCTCACCAAAAAACTGCTGCCCTTTACCAAACTGTGCCATTAAACCGGCTTTATCTTTGGCTTTAAGTAACTGCAACAGTGCGGTAAAGCGCTGCTGATAGCGCTCCAGCAAAGCAGCCACTTCGCAGGATGACAACATAATATCGGCATACAGCTCGGCGTTTTGCGCAAATAAGCGCCCTACCATCGCCAGCTCTAACCGGTATATTGGCGAGCTGAGTTGCAACAGCTCGTTAAGATCGGCGTTTTCATCGGCTAAATGCACACCATATACCAGGGATGAAAAGTGGCGCATCGCCTGAATTAGCTGCATGGCACTGTCGTGCTCAGGCGCCTGTTTTATTGCCAATTCGGCGCCCCAGACATTAAGCTGCTTTAGCAGCCACTGGTACTGGTTTTCATGCCGGCCATGGCAAACTACCACTACCTGTTTTACCAGATTGGTAATGTCCGGGCCAAACATCGGATGCAGCCCAACAACCGGGCCTTTGTGTTGCTGCAGCATGGCTTTAAGCGGCTGTTGTTTAATACTGGTAATGTCTGCCAGTACGCAGTCAGCCGGTAATGCTGGTAGCTTATTAATTAACTGTTCGGTTAAGGTAATTGGCACCGCCAGCAGCACCAATGCTGCCTTAGCACAAATAGCCTCCGCCTGCGGCCAGTCTTGCTGCTCCAGCACCACAACCTCGTAACCGGAGCGCTGAAAAAGACTCACAAAACGGGCGCCAAGCGCACCGCCACCACCAACGACAACCACCTTGCCACCGCCATCGCGGCAACACACAAAGCCGCTTTCCTGGGTTTGGTATGACTCGCGCATAATACGGCGCAGCACATCTTCAGTTAAGTCTGCCGATACGCCCAGTGCCAGGGCTTGCTCACGCCTTGCACTTAACAGCGCCTGTTCGCGTTCAGGTACATATACCGGCAAAGCGAATTGCTGCTTTATTTTACCTACCTGAGCGGTCACTTTAGCGCGCTGCGCCAACAGCGCCACCAGCTGGCTGTCAATGCTGTCTATTTGCTGACGCAGTGGCGCCAGTGCCTGCTGTGCTGTCAGATCTGTCATTTCAGGCGGCCACCACCATAGGCTGCATTTGCTGATGAATACTTGCCAGTAGCACTGCTGTCGCTTCCCAGTCGATACAAGCATCGGTTACTGATACACCGTACTTTTCTGCTCTGCCGTCAATTAAATCCTGACGGCCGGCAAACAGATGGCTTTCCAGCATAATACCGATAATGGCGTCGTTACCGGCCAAACGCTGTGCCAGTACATTGTGCGCGACCTCACCCTGGCGGTTGTGATCTTTATTTGAGTTACCATGGCTGCAATCAACCACTATGCCACGCGGCAGGTTCAACTTATCCAGTTTGGCCAGCGCTTCGCCAATGCTTTGTTCATCATAGTTAGGCTTGGCACCACCACGCAAAATAATATGGCCATCGGGATTACCGGCAGTTTGCACTAAGCTCACCTCACCGCGCTGATTAATACCAATAAAGCTGTGGCCACTGGCGGCAGATTGCAGGGCGTTTAGTGCTATATTTAAATTGCCGTCGGTGCCGTTTTTAAAACCAACCGGCATCGACAAGCCACTGGCCATCTCGCGGTGGGTTTGCGACTCTACAGTGCGGGCGCCAATGGCTGACCAGCTGATTAAGTCAGACAAATACTGCGGGCTGATAGGATCCAGCGCTTCGGTGGCGGTAGGCAATTGCATTTCTACCATTTTCAGCAACAGCTCGCGGCCCCAGGTTAAGCCGGTTTCCAGATCGAACGAATCGTCTAAATGCGGGTCATTAATAAAGCCTTTCCAGCCCACTGTAGTACGTGGCTTTTCAAAGTATACCCGCATCACAATGTACAGGCTGTCGGCATACTGCAGCTGTAGCTGTTTTAATTTTTGCGCATATTCAATCGCCGCTACAGGGTCATGAATGGAACAGGGCCCTGTTACCACTAACAGCCGTTTATCACGGCCATGCACGATGTCGGCAATGATATTACGCGCCTGCTGCACAAACTGCGCGCCCTGCTCTGACAGCGGCAATACTCTTTTTAATACTGCCGGTGGGCTTAACGGCTTTTCTGCCACTATGCGCAGGTCGTCTACTATTTTACTCATGCTAAAACTCCGGTGTGCGGTGTTGCAGGCATTAAGCATAGGTAAAAACGCTAAATTTGCTAAGCTGCGCCCCTACGTAAACTTTAATATACAACACGTAATTATTTAAATACGATTTTCGAATAGTAAAGATCCTAAAGCAGCGCGTCAACCCATTGCAGACCAATAAAATCAAGATAACAGCAAATAGTTACACCATAGAAAATACGTATATTTAAGTGTACAAAAAAACCATCAACCGGGCTGCTGCAGTTGCTGATAAGCCTGTTGCAGTAAAATAAATTGCTGCTGCTCACCACCTCGATCCGGATGTAGCTGTAATGCCTTAGTGCGATAAGCTTTTTTCAGCTGTTGCGGCGTAAATGAAGCGGGCAAACCGAGCAAGGCCAGTGCTTGGTTATGCGCCATAGCATTTACCTGTACGGTTGGCCGTTGTAGTTGTTGCCAGAAAGCGTCAAGATGCTGGTCAAGTAATTGCTCTGTCATGGCATAAAAGTTCTGCCAGTTAAGATAATAGTCTTGCCGGCCGGCATCGGAGTCTGGCGGCAATGCTTGCGTTAACGGCAGTAACTGTAATTTGGCCAGGCCAATGGCTAAATAGCCGTGGCGCTGCGCCAGCCAGTGCTGCTGAATGCGGTATAACAAGTGGTACAGCACAAAGTGTTGTTGAAAGCGGGCAAGATCAGCGCTTTGCAGCGTATCGCTGTGTAGTTTTAACCCCAGCCGTGATAACAAATACTGCTCTTCTATCGGGCTGTGCGCCGGCGTAAACGCCAGGATCAGGCTTTCCAGCTGGCCTTGCAACAAGTTAAGAATGGCAGTGCTAAGCGGGGCTTGAGTATCGGTCATAGGATGCACTATGCCAAAAAGAAAAAAGGCCGACAAGTGTCGGCCTTTTAAGGGTAGCTTAGTTAAGCTTTTCGCGGATACGCGCTGATTTACCTGAACGATCGCGTAAGTAGTAAAGCTTAGCACGGCGAACTGCACCACGACGTTTAACGGTGATGCTGTCTACCATTGGGCTGTGCGTCTGGAATACACGCTCAACACCTTCGCCATTAGAGATTTTACGTACAGTGAATGCAGAGTGCAGACCACGGTTACGTTTGGCGATAACTACGCCTTCAAAAGCCTGCAGACGAGTTTTATCGCCTTCAGTTACTTTTACCTGAACTACGACAGTGTCGCCCGGCGCGAACGCTGGAACGTCTTTCTTTAACTGCTCGTCTTCAAGCATTTTGATAATGTTTTGGCTAACTTTGCTCATAACAATCTCACTTTACCTGGAATTAACTGTCTTCTTGCTGCCCCGTCCGGCACTCTTGCTGATGTTCACGTTGGAACTCAGCCAGTAACCGTCGTTGCTCCTCAGTCAGAGCCAGGAGATTTAACATATCCGGTCGTCTAAGCCAGGTTCTCCCAAGAGACTGCTTTAAACGCCAGCGTCGTATATTTTCATGGTTACCACTCAGTAAAACTGCTGGTACCTGTTTGTCTGATAACACTTCAGGCCTTGTGTAGTGTGGACAATCCAGCAAACCGGATGCAAAAGAATCCTGCTCTGCTGACTGCTCATGCCCAAGTACACCAGGTACTAAGCGCGACACTGCATCTATCAATGTCATCGCTGGCAGTTCACCGCCACTTAACACGTAATCACCAATTGACCATTCTGCGTCAATTTCGCTTTCTATTACGCGCTCATCAATGCCTTCATACCGGCCAGCTACTAACAGTAGCTTAGAATACGTCGCCAGTTCAGTGACACCTTGTTGGTCTAATTTGCGGCCTTGCGGCGACAAATACACCGTGTGTACACCTTCTCCTGCAGCGTGCTTAGCAGCGCGTATTGCGTCACGTAGCGGCTGCACCATCATCAGCATACCTGGGCCACCACCATAAGGCCGGTCATCTACAGTGCGATGCTTGTCCGTTGTGAAATCACGCGGGTTCCAGCATTGCAGTTGTATAATACCTTGCTTTACAGCACGGCCGGTTACCCCATATTGCGTTATTGCCTGAAACATTTCCGGGAATAAGGATACAACCCCTAGCCACAGCTTAGTGTCATCCGGCATTAAAACGCGGGATCCCAGTCTACGATAATGCGACGTTCGGTTAAATCGACGCTTTTAATCACGGTATCGGTTAAAAACGGCAACAACCTTTCTTTCTGACCAAATGCATCGGTACGGTTGGCTTTAACTACTAAAACGTCGTTAGAGCCGGTTTCCATCATGTCGGTTACTTCACCTAAGTGGTAGCCAGCCTCGTTTATTACTGCTAAGCCCATCAGGTCTTTCCAGTAATAGTCACCGTCTTCTAACGAAGGCAGTGCCTGGCTTGCTACGGCAATTTCAGCATTTACATACTGCTGTGCCAGATCCCGATCATTGACGCCGTCCAGTTTCGCTATCAGGCCATTACTATGGCGCTTCCAGCTGGAAACCTGCACTGGTTGCCAGTTACCCTGAAATTTAATTTGCCAGGGTGTGTAATCAAAAATCCCTTCTGGGAAGTCGGTGTAAGCGTTAACTTTCAGCCAGCCATTGATGCCGTAAACTGCACCAAATTTGCCAAGAACGACTAAATCTTTCTCACTCAAGCTGACTACTCCACACGACCTTTAAGCTAATTAAGCAGATGCTTTCTCAGCAGTTTTTACCAGGTTTGCCACGCGATCACTCAGTGAAGCACCTTGTGCTACCCAGTGATTAACGCGGTCCAGGTCCAGACGCAGTTTCTCTTCAGTACCGCCAGCGATTGGGTTAAAGAAACCCACGCGCTCAATAAAGCGGCCATCACGAGCAAAACGGCTGTCCGCTACCACAACTTGGTAAAATGGACGCTTTTTTGCGCCACCACGTTGTAAACGAATAGTTACCATAAGGCCCTCTAATTTTATCGTTCAGGTTTTATCAAAAATAACAAAGCCCCCCAGTCAGACCGAAGGGCTGCAGCATTTTACTGATTTGGGGCTCAATTGCAAGGTATTTCGCGGCTTGGCTGCTATTGCAGCGTTATTGCGTGGATAAATAAAACCCCGCACTACGACGGGGTTAAGTAAGCATCTTTGCTGCTTAACGCGGCGGCAGCATACCAGGCGGCAGCTTACCGCCCATACCACGCATCATCTTCATTAAGCCGCCTTTACCCGACATTTGCTTCATCATCTTCTGCATTTGGGTAAACTGTTTCAGCAGTTGGTTAATATCCTGCACCTGAGTGCCGGAGCCGGCGGCAATACGTTTTTTGCGTGAACCTTTAAGCAAATCCGGAAACTCTCGCTCTTTGGGCGTCATCGAGTTAATAATGGCTTCCATTTTTACAAACTGTTTATCGCCCATCTGGTTCATAGCGCCAGCGGGTAAATTTTTCATGCCCGGCAGTTTGTCCATCATCGACATCATGCCGCCCATACCGCGCATTTGTACTAATTGCTCACGAAAATCTTCTAATGAAAAGCCTTTGCCTTTCATCATCTTCTGCGCCATTTTGGCAGATTTTTCTTTATCTACTTTTTGCTCAAGCTCTTCAATTAAGCTCAGCACATCACCCATACCCAAAATACGCGATGCCACCCTGTCCGGATGAAACGGCTCTAGAGCATCAGTTTTTTCACCGGTACCTAAAAACTTAATCGGCTTGCCGGTAATATGGCGGATAGACAACGCAGCACCACCACGGGCATCACCATCGGTTTTTGTTAAAATGACCCCGGTAAGCGGTAAGGCATCGTTAAAAGCTTTGGCTGTGTTGGCAGCATCCTGGCCTGTCATGGCATCTACCACAAACAAGGTTTCAATAGGTTTTACTGCAGCATGTAACGCCTTTATTTCGTCCATCATGTCGCTGTCGACATGCAAGCGACCCGCAGTATCGACTAACAACACATCAAAAATGCGGGTACGGGCATAAGCAATAGCCGCATTAACAATATCAACGGGCTTTTGTGAAATATCGCTGGGGAAAAACTCTACGCCAACATCTTTAGCCAGTGTTTCCAGCTGTTTAATCGCTGCCGGGCGATAAACGTCGGCAGACACTACCAACACTTTTTTCTTTTTACGCTCGGTTAAAAATTTAGCCAGTTTACCTACAGAGGTGGTTTTACCGGCACCTTGCAAGCCTGCCATCAGCACTACTGCTGGTGGCTGCGTATTCAGTGTCAGCTCTTCATTGGCCTCGCCCATCGCCTCTTCTAAAGCTTTGCGGACAATTTTCAGAAATTCCTGGCCAGGTGTCAGGCTTTTGCTTACTTCCAGCCCAACTGAACGCTCTTTAACGTTAGCAACAAAATCACGTACTACCGGCAGCGCTACGTCGGCCTCAAGCAGTGCCATACGTACTTCGCGCAGCGTATCTTTAACGTTGTCTTCAGTTAAACGGCCCCGGCCGGTAATGTTTTTTAGCGTGGCGCTTAAACGATCAGAAAGATTTTCAAACATGGTTTTTCACTCGACAGCCATAATGCGTCCGATTATATCAAACTCAAGCGGCAGAAGCAGCCGTTAAGAAACTGTTGAGCGCAGCTATGGGCTTCCGGCAAAAGTTGCAATACAATGGTTGGCCATTAAAACAAAAGGAAATGCTGCTAATGTCTACGGTGCCGTTAACTGCGCTGGCCTTAATTGCCTATCTGGTTGCTACCGGCTCGGTATTGCTGCGCATTTTTCACCCGCAGGGGCCGCATTTTAAAACCACCTTTAGTGCAGCCATTATTGGCCTGGTGCTGCATATGCTGGTACTGGTCGCCATGTTGTTTACTGAACAAGGGCAAAATTTCAGCTTGCTGAATGTCAGCTCTCTGGTGTGCTGGCTTATTACGGTGGCGATAACGCTTACAGCCCTGCGTACGCCAACTATATTGCTGTTACCGGTTGTTTATGGCTTTGCCAGCCTGGTGCAACTGGCCGTGCTTACCTTACCGCACAGTGTGCAACTGCAGCACTTTGAGCAAAATATTATATTGCTACTGCATATTATGCTGGCGTTTATTGCCTACGCTATTTTAATGATGGCGATGCTGTACTCGTTTCAGGTTAGCTATATCAGCAACAGATTAAAGCAGAAAGACTTTGCCGCTATGACACGGCATATGCCGCCTTTAGTACAAGCCGAAGTGTTACAATTTCGCATTCTGCTGGCCGGCACTATACTGCTGGGGCTGGCCTTGTTGGTTGCTGCGGTTTTTATGGATAACTGGCTGGCAAAAGATAACCTGCATAAAAACGTGTTCAGCCTGCTTGGTTTTGCTGTTTTTGCCGTGTTATGTTGGGGCCATGCCCGCAAGGGCTGGCGCGGTAAAACCGCTAACATTTTAACTGTCACCGGTGCAGCCTTGTTAACACTTGGCTATTTTGGCAGCCGCTTTGTACGCGAAGTGCTGCTAAATACACTTTAATTCTTGACTCATCTGCTACTTCGTAATATCAAGTACAGGTGTTTGGCAATACGGGTATTTAACTCTTGGACGACATATCGACGGGTACGCTATTTATCATTCTTGGCGTGCTCTTATTTTTATCTGCCTATTTCTCAGGATCAGAAACAGGCATGATGTCTGTTAACCCTTATCGTTTAAAGCATTTAACAAACGAGAACCATAAGGGTGCCATCAGGGTCAGCGAACTGTTAAAACGGCCTGATCGCCTAATCGGCCTTATTTTAATTGGCAATAACCTGGTAAACATCGCCGCCTCTGCGATCGCCACTATTATTGGTATGCGTTTATACGGCGATGTAGGTATTGCTATTGCTACCGTAGCGCTAACTATGGTGGTATTAGTGTTTGCCGAAGTCACGCCGAAAACCATTGCCGCTCTGCACCCGGAACGTATTGCCTTTCCCAGTTCTGCTTTACTTAAAGTACTGTTAAAGATCTTTTACCCGCTGGTATGGTTAGTTAATTTTATTACTAACGGTATTTTGGGGGTTATGGGCATTAGCCCGGAAAAACATCAGGGTAATAGCTTAAGCGCTGAAGAGTTACGTACCGTAGTACATGAAGCCGGCGCCCTTATTCCCGAGCAACACCAGAGTATGCTGGTGGGCGTATTGGATCTGGAAAACGCCACGGTTGAAGATATTATGGTGCCGCGAAATGAAATTGTCGGCATAGATATTAATGACGACTGGAAAGACATCGAGCGCCAGCTGGCCAATATGCAGTACAGCCGCATCTTGTTATTCCGTGACAACATTGATGATGCCATCGGCTTTGTCCACCCCCGCGAGCTGATGCGCCTGCTGATTAAAGAGCAACTGACTAAATCTACCCTAATGCGTGCAGTAAGCGATATTTACTTTATTCCTGAAGGCACCCAGCTCAATACCCAATTGTTAAAGTTTCAGCGCACCAAAGATCGTATCGGCCTGGTGGTTGACGAATATGGCGATATTCAGGGGCTGGTAACGCTGGCAGATATTCTGGAAGAAGTGGTCGGTGAATTTACTACGGATATTGCCAGCAATGGCAGCGACGATATTATTGCCCAGCCTGACGGTTCTTACCTTATTGACGGCGGCATTAACCTGCGCGATCTGAACCGGGAAATGCAGCTGGAGCTGCCGACCGACGGCCCTAAAACACTAAACGGCCTGATTTTGGAGTATCTGGAAGAAATACCCCAGGGTAAGCTGAGTATAAAGCTGGCCGGTTATCCGCTTGAAGTGGTAGACGTACAGGACAATATGATTAAAACAGTGCGTCTGTTACCGCACCTGAAAAAGCCTTAAAACGGCAAAAAAAAACCGGCCGCGCCGGTTTTTTTATTTTTGTATACTACATTAGCCGAAAAACAGCCGCCACAACCAGCCGCGTTTTAAGTCATCTTCACAGGTTTTTAGTTGCGCCGAATAAACTTTGGCACGGTTATCAACCTGCTTGGCAACATTAACCAGCCATGCTTTATTTTTGTAACTGCCGCGCCGATAGCCGCCCCAACCTTCATGGTAATTCAGGTAAAGGTTGTAACCGTCCCACTTGGATATTTTATTAACCCTGTGGGTTTTATCCAGATACCAGCCCATAAAGTCCATAGCATCAGAAAAATTGTCACGGCTGGCCCAGAAGCGATCAGCTTCTTTAACGTATTCATCCCAGGTAACTGTTTTTGCTTGCGAATAACCGTAAGCACTGCTGGCTCGGCCATAAGGAATAAAGCCTAAAAACCACCGCATTGGCGGGCGCGCATTATGCCTGAAACTACTTTCCTGATACATAATACTCATAGGCACATGAACGGGCACACCCCATTTGTCGCGCATTTTCGCGGCAGCATCATACCAATCACGGTGTTCATAGAATATTTCACACAGATTAGAGCTGTTCTGTGGTGGTGGTGTACTGCAACCACTGATAAACAGCACGGCTGCAGTGGCAAAAATAAATGGTTTTATTTGTTTGTGAACTTTTTTCATCCGACCGATTCTAACAAGGTGCATGGATGCAACCAAGTTTTATTCTCCCTGGATACTGTTACGGCTACCATTAGGTAGCCGCTTTTTTATCCTCACATTGCGGCACTTCAGCAAAATACTGCTCAATATACTGATCAAAGCTCACATTATCCTGTTGCTCAACCTGTTGTTGCGTCAGTAGTGACTGTGTAGCTGCTTGGGTAAACTCTTCAGCAGAGTAATACTGGTAGGGTTCCTGTAGCAGCTGTTGGCGATACGTTGCCGATAAATTTAAGGTGTAGCTACTGTTATCCTGCTGTTGTGACAGTAACTGGTTTAATAATTTACCGGAAAAAGTCTGGGATGGGTCCAGCAAGCCGAGATAAAATTGCTTCAAAGCGCCGCTATATCCCTGCGTTGCATAGGCAGAATCCAGATACTGTGCCAGAGGCATCATATCGGCAAACAATTCCTCTGCCCAATCCAGCATCAAGCGTGGTTGGCCATTTTGCTGGATCTCCAGATTAGTGCGCCGCCCGTCGGTGACCACTTTTTTCAGGTTTTGCTCAGTAATAGTTTGCTCAGCCGCCGACATATTCGGGCTGTCCTGTAACAGGCAATACAGCAGGAAAACATCAAGGAAATGCATCTGCTCTGCGCTAATGCCGACACTGCTAAACGGATTAACATCCAGCGCCCGTACTTCAATGTACTCAACGCCACGCTTGGCCAGTGCACACGTTGGCCGCTCGCCGGACTGGGTAGTGCGTTTGGGCCGGATGGTAGAATAAAATTCGTTTTCTATTTGCAGTACATTGGCATTGAGTTGCTGGTATTCACCATTAACCTTAACGCCAATATTTTTATATTCGTCAGACGGCATGCTAATCGCCTGATGCAGGCCGGCAATATACTCTGGCAGGCTGTTGTAAGTAATATTCAGGCTGGATTGTGCACTGTTGGTATAACCCAGGTCACTCATACGCAGCGAGGTGGCATAAGGCAGATACACCGATCCTTTGCCAAGCTCCTGAAAGTTATAGCGGCTGCTGCGTCCTTCCAGAAACGACTTACACATCGCCGGTGAAGCCCCAAATAAATACACGATCAGCCAGGCATAGCGTTTGTAGTTACGTATCAACGCCAGATACTGCTCGGAAATAAATGTCTGTAAGTCGCCGCTTTGCCCCAAAATTTGCTGATACTGTTGCCAGAAGCCTTGCGAAAAAGAAAAGTTAAAATGCACACCGCTGATAGCCTGCATCATGCTGCCATAGCGGTTATGCAGGCCTTTGCGATACAGGGTTTTCATTCTGCCGACATTAGAACTACCATACTGGGCAAACGGAATTTGCTTCTGATCAGTAATAAAACACGGCATGCTGCCAGCCCAAAACTGCTCATTACCGATGTTCTTAATGGTAAAACGGTGGATATCTGTCAGCTGTGCTAAAGTGGTATCAATGCTATCGCTGACCGGCGTAATAAATTCAAGCAAAGATTCGGAAAAATCGGTCGTGATCCACGGATGGGTTAAAGCAGCGCCAAGCGCTTTTGGATGAGGTGTTAATGCCAGTTCGCCATCAGGCTTAACCCGCAACGTCTCCCGCTCTATACCGCGCTGAATACCTGTAATGGCATGTTTATTAGGCGCTGCATTAAGCTTAGCCAGACGTTGTTGTAAAGTTGAGCCCAAGGTAATTCCTTAATTGCTATCTGATTGTGCTGAAATTGGGGCGTTGAGGCCAATCTCAAGACCGGTGCTTAATTTAGCCTGCAATTTCATTTTCAACAATCGAAGATTTGGTCGCTTAACCTCCTTACGCGTTAAACTGCCACAGCCATGGCTGCAATTATTACGTTAATACATTAGACTTACCAGATCAGGTACAAGGTAACAACTACTTAAATAAGCAGGTGACATGAACCGTCGCAACACAAGTACTATAAACGAAGAAGTAAAATTCAGTGCTGAGCAGGAACTGGTTTCTACCACAGATTTACGCGGCGTAATCACCTATGCCAACCCGGCTTTTTGTAAGGTCGCAGGTTACAGCGTAGAAGAGCTAGTGGGTAACAACCACAATCTTGTACGTCACCCGGATATGCCCAAAGCGGCTTTTGCTGATTTATGGCACAAGCTTAAGCAAGGCCAATCATGGCGTGGCCTGGTAAAAAACCGCTGCAAAGATGGCCGTTATTACTGGGTAGATGCCTTTGTTACCCCTATTTACCAGCAGGGCAAACTGGTGGGTTATCAGTCGGTACGGGTAAAACCCGATGCAGCCATGATAGAGCGGGCAAATAAAAGTTATCCGACCATAGCTGCCGGCAAAATACCGTCAGACTGGCGTAGCCGCTTTGCAGTTAAACGTGGCGCGGCTTTCGCTCTGACAATACTACTAACCGGCGCCGGTGCTATGTTGTTTGGCAGCCACTTTTTGTGGGCACTGCTGTTACCGCTAGTCTGGTTAGCTTGTTGCTACGACGAACTGTTTATTATTCCGGCACGGCTGCAACAAGCCAAAGCCAAATTCGACAGTGTATCACGCTGGATTTACTCGGGTTTTGGCCCTTACGGCATTGCTGATTTTCAGCAAAAAATGGCCCAAGCCAGGCTGCGTACTGTGCTGGGCCGAGCCACAGACAGTACAGCAGCATTGAGCATCATTGCTGAAACGCAGGCAGAAGCAGTGCATATGACAGAGCAAGGTATTCACCAGCAGCATGACCGCCTAAGCAGTATTGTCGCCGCAACGTCTCAGCTTTACAGCACAGTACAGGATATTGCAGAACGAACTCAGGACACTCATCAGCAGGTAAGCGATACGCATAAAATCTGCGAAGCAGCAAAAACCACCATGCAGCACACGGCTAAAACAGTACAACAACTGGCGACCGAAGTTCAGGGCGCAGCAGCTACAGCTGACGGCCTGGCGGTTGAAGCTGAGCGCATCGGCATAGTGATGACTGAAATTCAGGGTATTGCCGATCAAACCAACCTGCTGGCATTAAATGCAGCCATTGAAGCAGCCCGCGCCGGTGAGCATGGCCGGGGGTTTGCTGTGGTAGCAGATGAAGTACGAGCTTTGTCTTCCCGTACCCACAAGGCAACAGAGCAAATTAAACAATCGATAGGCGAAATACAGCAAACCTTACTTAGCTGGGGCAAGGTTATGCTGCATAGCCGCCAGCAAGTGGATATCTGCGTCACCGAAACCCAGCACAGCGAGCTGCAACTGGCGGAGATTTCACGCATGATTGATCATATCGCCCAGCTGTCATCGCAAATTACCACAGCGGCAACCCAGCAAGGTGTCGTTGCCAATGATGTGCAGCAAAGTGTTGAACATATACAGCAAATTGCCCAGACCAACCTGAGCAATATTCAAATAGTGTCTGACAACAGCTCAGCCTTGCAGCAACAAGCTGGCAAAATTGCTGATATGAATAAAAGTTTTGGTTAAAAACGAAAAAACTCCGCCGCAGCGGAGTTTTTTCGTATTATTTATTTAGCTTATTGCTTCCGGTTTACAGGCTCTTGCTGTCGTCTTTGGTGGCAGAGTCTGCCGCTTTGGGCTCTTTGTCTATATCGGCAAAGTCAGCGTCATCAGAATCACCCAGCACGTGTTCCAGTTTCAGTTTACGTACACTGCGAATTGTCGTCACCGGGCCAGAGCAGGCATAGATAAAGAAAATGCCAAACAGCATTTCAGCTGGTCGGGCAGCTATTACGACAAAAATCAGCACTACCATCAAAATGGTTAAAAAGGATACCCTGTCACGCCAGTTCAGATCTTTAAACGAGTTATAGCGGAAGTTACTTACCATCAGTAAACCCGTAACGATAGTCAGCAAGCCCACCAGATAGCCAATGTTATCCCCATCAACCTGATAAATACTGCCGCTCCATACCATGCCAGCAATAATAGCTGCGGCAGCCGGGCTGGCTAAGCCCTGAAAAAACCGGCCGTCGGTAACACCCAGGTTAGCGTTAAAACGTGCCAGACGCAGCGCGGCGCAGGCAACAAAAATAAATGCAGCCAGCCAGCCGAACTTGCCGTACTCGGCAAGGCCCCAGTTGTATGCCACCAACGCCGGAGCAATACCGAACGACAACATATCAGACATACTATCGTACTGGGCACCGAACTCGCTTTGTGTATTGGTTAAGCGCGCTACCCGCCCATCCAGGCCATCAAAAATCATTGCGATAAAAATCGCTACAGCAGCAGCTTCAAATCGACCGTTCATTGATGACACTATGGCGAAAAAACCAGAAAATAAGCCAGCGGTTGTCAGCAAATTAGGTAACAGGTAAATGCCCTTACGCGGGCTGGTATCATTTGTTTTTGACTCAGGCATAAAGCAACTTCTACGTTGTGGATTTACAATGGATTATAAGGGACATACCTTAACATGGATAGCCTGAAGGCAAAAGTGACCGCCGAAGCAGTCACTTTCTACCGGCAACTACCAGATTAAACCTTACTGCTAACAATAAATTGCGAACCGTTATGATCCAGCAATATGGTACTGCCAGGCGCTACGTCGCCTTGTAATAATGCTTGCGCCAGCGGGTTTTCCAGATGCTGCTGAATAGCCCGCTTCAGTGGCCTGGCGCCATATAACGGGTCAAAGCCGACTTCTGCCAGTTTATCCAGTGCAGCTTCAGTAATACTGAAACGATACTGCCGTTCAGCCAGCCTTTGCTCCAGCCTTGCCAGCTGAATTTTGGCGATACTGCGAATTTGCACATTATCCAGCGGGTGAAACACTACTGTCTCGTCCAGCCGGTTTAAAAACTCCGGCCGAAACTGCTTACTGAGCCCCCCCATCAGCATATCTTTCATCTGGCCGTAGCTGTATTCACGGTAATGCTCCTGAATAAGATCCGAGCCCAGGTTCGATGTCATAATAATAACGGTGTTTTTAAAATCGACCGTACGGCCCTGGCTGTCTGTTAACCGGCCATCATCCAGCACCTGCAGTAAAATATTAAACACATCCGGATGGGCTTTTTCTACCTCGTCCAGCAGCACTACTGAATAGGGTTTACGCCGCACAGCTTCAGTTAAATAGCCACCTTCTTCGTAACCGACATAACCCGGCGGTGCGCCGACTAAACGTGATACGGCATGTTTTTCCATAAACTCTGACATGTCTATACGCACCATCGCATCGGGGCTGTCGAACAAAAAATTGGCCAGCGATTTAGTCAGCTCGGTTTTACCCACTCCGGTAGGGCCTAAAAACAGGAATGAGCCTATCGGTTTATTCGGATCAGCCAGGCCAGCCCGCGAACGGCGAATAGCATGCGATACCGCTGTTACCGCTTCGTCCTGGCCGATAACTTTCTCATGCAGCGCTTGCTCCATACGCAGCAGCTTGTCACGCTCGCCTTCGAGCATTTTATTCACCGGTATGCCGGTGGCTTTAGACAAGACATCTGCAATTTCCTGCTCAGTAACTTTGTTACGTAGCAGGGTATTTTCGTGCATTTCTGCCTGTGAAGCTAAATCGAGCTTTTTCTCCAGCTCAGGAATGCGGCCGTATTGCAACTCAGACATCCGCTGTAAATCACTGGCGCGGCGGGCAACTTCTAAATCAAGCCGGGCTTGTTCCAGCTCAGTTTTAATATTCTGCGTACCTTGTAATGCAGCCTTTTCTGACTCCCACACTTCATCCAGCTCGTTGTAGTGGGCATCAAGTTCGACAATTTGCTCCTGAATTGCATCCCGGCGTTTTTTACTGCCTTCGTCAGACTCTTTTGCCAGGGCATTGTCTTCCAGTTTTAACTGAATAATACGCCGTTCCAGCCGGTCCAGCTCTTCTGGTTTAGAGTCCATTTGCATACGGATGCTGGATGCTGCTTCGTCGATTAAGTCGATAGCTTTATCCGGTAATTGCCGGTCTGACACGTAACGGTGCGACAAGGTTGCCGCCGCCACTATCGCCGGATCGGTAATTTCCACCGCGTGGTGAATTTCATAGCGCTCTTTTAAGCCCCGTAAAATAGCAATGGTGTCTTCCACTGACGGCTCTTCTACTAACACTTTTTGAAACCGCCGCTCCAGTGCCGCATCTTTTTCGATGTACTTGCGGTATTCATCCAAAGTGGTGGCGCCCAAACAGTGCAGCTCGCCGCGCGCCAGTGCCGGTTTTAACATATTGCCGGCATCCATCGCGCCCTCTGCTTTACCGGCCCCCACCATGGTATGAATTTCATCAATAAACAGAATCACCTGGCCTTCTTCTTTAGCCAGTTCATTCAGCACCGCTTTTAGCCGCTCTTCAAACTCACCACGGTATTTGGCGCCAGCTAATAAAGACCCCATGTCCAACGACAGTACCCGTTTATCTTTTAAGCCTTCAGGCACTTCTTTATTGATAATACGCAGCGCTAACCCTTCAACGATAGCGGTTTTACCTACGCCAGGCTCGCCAATTAATACCGGGTTATTTTTAGTGCGCCGTTGTAATACCTGAATACAGCGACGAATTTCTTCATCCCGGCCTATTACCGGGTCTAGTTTACCTGCCTCGGCCCGGGCGGTTAAATCTACCGTGTATTTAGTTAATGCCTGGCGGGTGTCTTCGGCATTCACATCGTCGACTTTCTGGCCACCACGCATTTGAGTAATAGCCGTTTCTACATTTTCTTTGCTTACGCCGATTAAGCGTAAAATTTTACCCAGATCAGATTTATCTTCCGTCGCCGCTAACACGAACAGCTCGCTGGAAATAAACTGATCTTTGCGTTTTTGTGCCAGCTTATCGCATTGCTGCAGCACCTGTGCAGTGGCAGAAGATAGCTGCAGGTTGGCGCCCTCGCCTTCAACCCGCGGTAACTTGTCTATCGACTGGCTAACCTTAGAGCGCAGTTCATTAAAATTAATCGCCAGTTTGTTTAGCAGCTCACGCACTGTGCCGCCTTCCTGATTTAACAGGGCAAACATCAGGTGCACCGGCTCGATAAACTGCTGATCGCGGCCAAGCGCCAGCGACTGCGCATCCGCTATCGCTTCCTGGAACTTACTGGTAAATTTTTCAAGACGCATTTCTGGCTCCTACAAGCACAACACTGTTGTGTTATAAGATTGGGCGGTATTGCTGCAAATTCAAGCAGACAAACGTCAAAAATTTGACTTAGATCAGACTAACCAGATTGAACTGGCCATACGGCCGGTTTGGCCGTCACGCCGGTAGGAAAAAAACAACTCAGTTTGCTGATAAGTGCAGTGCTGGCCACCATAAATATGTTGCACCCCACAGGCTTGCAGGCGCTGTTTTGCCAGCAGATACAAATCCGCCTGCCACTTATTACTGTTGCCGCTTATAAAAGCCTGCTCCGCCTGTGCACTGTGATTAATAAAAGCAGCACGTACCTCAGGCCCTACTTCAAATGCACTTTGGCTGATAGCCGGGCCAAGATATACCAGTACTTCAGCAGGCTTGGTAAAGTGCGCCAGTGTGGCTTCAATCACGCCGTCACACAAACCGCGCCAGCCAGCATGCACTGCCGCCACCTGAGTGCCGGCTTTATCACACAATAACAACGGCAGGCAATCTGCTGTCATAACCGTGGCTACAACACCGGGCTCGCAGGTTACACTCGCATCGGCAGTATCCGCAGCGGAGGCTTTTGTCAGCACAGATACTGTCGTGCCATGCACCTGATTTAACCACACCGGCGCTGCCGGCATCTGTGCCAGCAGTTGGTAAAGACGCCGGTTTTCAGCAACCCGCTCAGCATTATCTGCGACATGATTACCAAGATTTAAACTGGCATACACGCCGGTTGAGCAACCGCCGTTACGGGTGCTGCATACTGCCCGCACATTGGCCGGAGCTGGCCAGTCAGGCAGTAACAGCGGGTTGTCAGACATAGTCCAGGCCATGCTCTGCCGTATCGGCCCGCAAAGCAGCAGTTAGCTGCACCATGTCATCCGGAATAGGCGCATGCCATTCCAGAATCTCCAGTGTAATCGGATGAGCTAAACGCAGCATGGCGGCATGTAAAGCCTGGCGCCTAAAGTTACGCAGGATAGTCAGTAATTGTTCATCAGCCTTACGCGGTGGCCGTGGCCGACCGGCATACACAGGATCGCCTACCAGCGGATGATTAACATAAGTCATATGCACACGGATTTGATGCGTGCGGCCGGTTTCAAGCCGTAAACGCAAACGGGTGTGAGCCCGGTATTTTTCCATTACGCGAAAATGCGTGGTTGCTGGCTTACCTGACTGGCTTACTGCCATGTGGGTGCGTTTGGTTGGGTGACGACCTATCGGTTCGTCAATAGTACCGCCACCGGTCATGGCGCCATGGCATACGGCTTCGTATTCACGGGTAATCTCCCGCGCCTGCATCGCCTCAACCAAATGGGTTTGCGCCGGGATGGTTTTTGCCACCACCATTAAACCGGTAGTGTCTTTATCCAAACGGTGAATAATACCAGCCCTTGGCACTTCACCTATACCCGGACAGTGATGTAGTAGAGCATTCAGTAAAGTGCCATCGGCATTGCCGGCTCCAGGGTGTACAACCAACCCGGCGGGCTTATTGATCACCAGGATATGCTCGTCCTCATAGACGATATTTAACTCTATGGCTTCGGCTTCGAAACGCTGATCTTCAGGCAGCTCAGCCAGAATATCAATTTGCTCACCGCCGAGGAGTTTCTCCCTTGGCCGGTTTTGCATGGTGCCATTAACCTTAACTGCGTCCGCCAGGATCCACTCTTTTATTCTGGATCGTGAATAATCAGGGAACATTTCGGCCAGAACCTGATCTAAGCGCTTACCGAAAAGATGCTCTGGTACAATTTCTGAAAGTTTTAGCTGTTTTGTCATAACGGAAGCAGTTATCCTGTGTGCAACCCCGGCAGGTCTGGGGTAGAATCGCAATAGTGTGTATTTTAGCGATTTTACGTCAGACTAGACAGCCATTTAGCTCAAGTAGTAACGGATTTTTAAATGAAAGCGAATTTTTTACTGATTTCTTTACTGGCATTAACCCTTACGGCCTGTGCCGGTAAACCGAAGGAAGCGGATACCAGTAATACACAAACCGCGCAAACCATGTATCAGCAAGCCAAAGAAGTATTAGATAACGGCTTGTACAACCGCGCTATTGAGCTGTTAATGGCCGTAGAAAGCCGTTACCCGTTCGGGCCTTTAGCCAGGCAGGTACAGCTGGATTTGATCTATGCTCATTATCAGGCTGGCGATGTACAAAAAGCACTGGCCGGCATTGACCGTTTTATCCGCCTGAACCCTAACCATCCTGAGCTGGACTACGTGTACTACATGCGTGGCCTGAGTAATATGAAAGCCGACGAGAATGCGCTGCATAATATGCTGGGTATTGACCGTGCAGACCGTGATCTGGCCAGCACCCGCCAGGCGTTTGATGATTTTAAATTACTAGTCAGCAGCTTTCCTAACAGCAAATACGCTGCTGAAGCGAAAAAACGTATGTTAAGCATTAAAGATGCGCTGGCCCGGCATGAACTGCTGGTAGCGGATTACTACATGCGCCGTGGTGCTTATCTGGCCGCAGCTAACCGCGGCAAATATATTGTTGAGTTTTACCGCGACTCGCCATTAGTTGAGCAGGCGCTTGAGGTAATGGTAGAAAGCTACGACAAACTGGGGCTGAGCAAGCTAAAAGAAGACACTTACCAGGTGTTAAAACTTAACTTCCCGCAAAATACCAAGTTTTAAACCAGACAGCCCCGCCAAAGCGGGGCTTTTTATTAGTGCTAAATAGCCTCTAATGCTTCGGCAAGTTTACTAACCCCTATTACTTCCATACCGGTTATCGGCTCTTTCGGGCAATTTGCCTGAGGTACTATTGCACGCTTAAAGCCATGTTTGGCGGCCTCACGTAATCGTTCCTGGCCACTTGGCACCGGCCTAATTTCACCTGCCAGCCCAACTTCGCCAAACACCACTAAATCGTTTGGCAATGGCTTATCACGAAAACTCGACACCAGCGCCAGCAAAGTAGCTAAATCGGCGCTGGTTTCGTTTACCTTAACGCCGCCTACCACGTTGACAAACACATCCTGATCAGCCATTTGTATGCCTGCGTGGCGGTGCATAACAGCCAGTAACATCGATATACGGTTTTGCTCCATCCCCAGTGTAACCCGGCGCGGGTTGTTCAATGGTGAATAATCTACCAGCCCTTGTATTTCTACCAGCAGCGGCCGCGTGCCTTCCCACAACACCATAACAATACTGCCGGATTGGTCTTCCTTGCCACGGGTTAAAAATATAGCTGACGGGTTTTTTACCTCTTTCATGCCCTGGCCGGTCATAGCAAATACGCCAAGCTCATTTACCGGACCAAAGCGGTTTTTATTGCCACGCATAGTGCGGTAACGGTTATCACTGTCACCATCAAGCATAACCGAGCAATCAATGCAGTGCTCCAGCACTTTAGGGCCGGCCAACGAGCCGTCTTTAGTAACATGGCCAACCATAATAATGGCGATATGATGCTGTTTGGCAAAACGGGTTAAAAAGGCCGCACTTTCGCGCACCTGCGACACACTGCCAGGTGCCGACTGAATATCGGCCAGATGCATTACCTGGATCGAGTCAATAACCATAATGCGCGGCTTTTCCTGCTGTGCCAGCAGGCAAATCGTTTCCACATTGGTTTCAGCCAGCATTTTCAATGCGTTGGTGGGCAAACCCAAACGCTGCGCCCGCATGGCTACCTGTTGCAATGACTCTTCACCGGTAACATAAAGTGCGCCGCCCTGTTGTGCCAGGCCACACATAATTTGCAGCAATAAGGTACTTTTACCGGCGCCGGGATGGCCGCCAATTAAAATAGCCGAACCCGGCACTATGCCACCGCCCAGTACACGGTCGAACTCAGCAAAGCCACTGCTAAAGCGCGGCACATCTTGTAAGTCTACTTCGTCCAGTCGTACCACTTTTGCCACCGCAGCACCGGCGTAACCTTCAAAACGGGTATTTTTACTGCTGGCGGTACCTAAACGTACTTCACTAACGGTATTCCAGGCTCCACATTCTGTGCACTGGCCTTGCCAGCGTACAAAGTCAGCGCCGCAGTCACTGCAGACGTAAGCGGTTTTTACTTTTGCCATAATTTATTTTCTCAAGCTAAATGAAAGGCATGGATATTGCTTTTCAATTTGTAACAACGTAGCGTACTACAGATTATAACCCCAAGGTGCCGGTATTATGGCATTTAACCTGACTGAATTATGACAGCAGAAGATTTACAGGAATACGTCGGCGTTATTGACCGCATGAAAAGCTTACTGAACTCAGCTGACTTTGATCAGGTGTTCGGTTTATTAACGTCCGATATTCCTAAATCCAAACAGTTCCTGTTAAAAATGGAACTGAAACGCATGGCTCAGCCCTGTAATTACTTTATTGATTTACGTGGCCATGTGGATGGTGATGTTAAACCTTATGAATATAAAGGCAAAACTCACTATATGGATAATAACGCCATTAAGGTGTTTGAAAACGGCCTGAAACAATATGGCGGTTACACTCTTGGTTTGTATGAAGAAGTGCGTAATACCGAAAACAACTTTCGTGTAATGCACCGTAAAGAAACCGAAGAACGGGTAAAAAATGCCCTGCAGCAATCGGCAAGCGGTAAAAATCATGACGAAGAGGACAATTTGCCACCTCAAGTGGCAGATATAATTTCCTTTGGCAACTATACCACCCGACGCGATGAGCGGATGAATTATGCCATTGAAGTGGAAATAGAGCTGAATAAACAGCGTGTAACAGCCAGCACATCAGACTTATCGGTATCAGGCTGCAAGGTTAAACTAACCAAACCGGTAAAGGTTGATGCCGGTGCCGAACTAAAACTCTATTTTACCGGCCTGGAGCAGGAGTTTATGCTCGGCCTTACAGACGGTGTCATGTATAAAGTGGTTGATACTGAGTCACAGGGCCAGAACCACTATTTGCGCCTGCAACGCTTGCAAGATGGCAATGAG
The DNA here is from genome assembly GCF_022436675.1 of Rheinheimera hassiensis. Lineage (GTDB taxonomy): Bacteria > Pseudomonadota > Gammaproteobacteria > Enterobacterales > Alteromonadaceae > Alishewanella > Alishewanella hassiensis. The sequence continues at coordinate 615,822 of NZ_JAKUJZ010000003.1, forward strand.
CAACAATTTGCCGACTTTTTACAGAAGTTTATTACCGGCAACAAACGCCGTTATAAAGTGAACCTCGACAGCGTATGCCATAGCATGCGTACCAAAGGCTATGAGCAGTTTTACCTGCCGCGTCTTGGCAGCCTGCCGGTATTTATTGCTGTAAAAGACGGCCAACCGATTCCGATGTTTGCGCTGACCACCGAATATAACCGCTCTATCTGGCATTATTTTCTGGATGAGCAACATCAGGCTATTTTTGACAGCCTGCTATCAGTAAAACGGCTGAAACAACTGCTGCAACAAAGTAGTGAAGAAAAATCGACCATTCTGTACTGTTTTACCCACGCCGCGAAAGGAAAATTGTTTTTCTACTCAGCAACCAGTGAAGAACTGGCGGCTTCTGAGCAGCTAAAAGAATTATTTCTTGGCTTTGGGGCAAGCAAACCCAGTTGGCGGATAGTGCACTGCAACTTGTTGCGCACAGCTGCAACTATGGCCGAAATGCCAGCAACAGTGCCCGAGCAATACGCGGTTAAAAAGCCTGCATCACAAATACCATTAATAAAAGGCCTGCTGCAGGACTTACGGTATATTGTGAACCTGACTGATATCAGCAGCACCGACAGCACCCTCTGGTATCAGAGTTATGAAGTGAACCAGCAACAACTTAAACTGCTTGCCCAGTTTGGTCATAAAAAACGCCCCGGCATTGCCTCCTGCGAAGCCATACCGGTGCAATATGTTAATCTGCGCTCAGAGTCCCGCTATCTGTATAAAACCGCGGTAATGGTAAAAGATCCACAAAGCCAGACCGAGCTAAGTGGCCACAGCAGGGATTTTTCATCAAAAGGCTTGCAGTTGGAAACAGCCTTGCCGGTAAGGTTTAATAAAGGCGATATTCTGCGGTTACGCCTGCCTGATATGCAAAAGATCAGCAACCGCCACAGCCTCAGTGAACTGCCGTATGAAGTCATGGCTGTAAGCAAAAGCCATACAATTATGAACCTGCGCGCAGCTGAGACAGATGAGCCTCACATCGGTCGTTTGTTTTTCCAGCAATTGATCCAAAGCAACCGTGCCAAACTGACGCCGGCAGAAGAAAGCCCTAAATATCCCGGCCTGGCGCATGCCTTACGCAATATGTACCTGAACTCTCAAAATAGCTTTGCGCTGTTTTTACACCGCAAAGGTATTCGCTATGAAATTAATACCGTCGCTAAAGCCAGCGATAGCAACAGCCTTTATCAGCTGCTAAATTTACAACAGCAGCATAGTAATGGTATTGATTTGAATATGATCCTGCGCAATAACGCTGCCAGCCTGCAATTTGCGCAACAACTTAAACAGATGAAGCGCTTTGACAACGCCAGAAGCTACGAGCTTTTTATCGCATTGCCTGCCGATATTACGGCCGGAAATATCGAACCAGATTGTCGCTATGATTACGAATTCAGCTCCGAGCAGAAAAAACAGCAATTTGTGCTGGATGCGCTGCAACAAGGCAGTTTGTTTTGTTTTCGCCTGACGTTATCCCGCACCGGCAGGCCTGACACCGATTATATTGCAGCTGAAATGAACTACATAAGCACCTACGCCATTCATAAAGCCAAACAGTTGGAAGAAGAGTTATGGAGTGTGGCAGGCGTAATAGATGTAATTGATATTTCAGAAGAAGTGCCCTGGCGTTATGGTGCTGCGGTAAATCCTGTTAGCCATAAAGTACAACAGCAACAGAAGTTAACACTCCAGCTTAAGCAACCAGTCACGTAATTGAGCAAAATGATCCTGCACTGCGCTGGGATGCGTCAGCATAGAAATATGGTCATAATCCTGCTGATAGCCCGTAGCAAGGCCCAGTAAGCTAAAACGTGCCCGCGGTGCAGTTTCAGCAATAAATGCTTTTACATCATTCGGATGGCCCAGCAAGCGGTCATTTTGGCCGGCAAAGTGCCACACCGGTGGCCACTGCGTTGTTTTACTGCTGTGGCCATAATCAAACTGATCGGTTAAATCGGTAAAAGCAGAGCCGGCTATCCACTGTACGGTATCCTGTAAAAACTGCTGCGGCTCATCATCGGCGCCAAAACGCCATTTACGTGCCGGAAAATAACCGTACTTTTTACTCAACCAGGGTGCCAGCTTATTCCAGATCAGGTTAATTTTCAGCTTGCGCTCCAGGCTTTGTACGCTGATAACCCTTTTACTGCCAAAACACACCTTGGCAGCCACTTTAGCGCTAAGCTGCGGAAAACGCGCCAGGCTGGCAGCGGCAACTACACCGCCCCACGAGTGTGCGATCAGGATAACTTTTTGTTGATGCAACTGGTACACGTGTTCAATTAACGCCGGGATATCGCAGGTGATCATTTGTTGCTGGCTTTGAGCAAAACCTTCTGACACATGTGGCTTTGATAAACCACGACCGGCAAAATCAGCGCAGTACACCATAAAACCGTTATCGGCCAGATAACAACCCAGCCCCTTACCCGACTGGCTATAAAAAATACGGCCGTTTTCAATAGCACCGTGCAGCATCAGTATCGGTGCTATGCCCTGTTGCATCGGTAATAAGCGGCGTAAATGCAGCTGGTATTTGTCTAAATCCAGATAAAGCGAACTTTGCTGATGTTTCATGCTTAATCCAGCAGATACAGCAGCTGCAATAACGAACCGTGCCGGATAGCTGCTTTTGCCTGTGCCTGCACTTTGGGCTTGGCATGAAAAGCCACCCCCAGCGCTGCAGCTTTAAGCATAGGTATATCATTAGCACCATCGCCGATAGCAACGGTTTGGCTTGATGCAATGGTATATTCAGCGGCGACTTCATTAACCACCCGCGCCTTGGTATTCGCATCAACAATATCACCCAGCACTTTGCCGGTTAACTTACCGTCGGTGATATCCAACACATTAGCAAAAGTAGCGGTTAAGCCTAATTGCAGCTTTAACGCTTCAGTAAAATAGGTAAAACCACCCGAGGCAATCGCAACCTGCCACTGATGTACTTTTAAATGGTTGACCAGCTCAGTTAGCCCCGGCATCAAAGGCACGGCATCCAGCACCTGACGTAAGATGTCTTCATCTGCGCCTTGCAAAGCCCCTACCCGCGCAATCAGGCTTTGGGCAAAGTCCAGCTCGCCATTCATTGCCCTTGCGGTAACAGCAGCTACTTGCTCGCCTACACCAGCCAGTTTAGCTATCTCGTCAATACATTCTATTTGTATGGCGGTAGAATCCATATCCATTACCAGCAAACCGGGTTTTGCCAGCACTGGGGCAGTTGGCAGATATACCAGTTCAATATCTAACCCTATAGCCAGCTCATTTAGTTGTTGCAACTGTGCTGCAGTTAGTGCCGTGGGCAAAGCCAGCTCTAGCGCTGGGCTAAGTTCGGGGTGAGGCTGATACAATCGACAAGGCAGTGCTGTATCGGCAGCACACAACTGCAGTATGTTATCTAGTGCAACCCAGTTCAGAGCATCGCCAAACAACCGCAGCACAGCCACTTTTGCTGGCTGTGCAAGCGCAAATTCGGCTGCATCCGGCAGCGCCAGACTTTGCTCACTGTGCAGCAACAACATCTCTTCATGCCTTTTAACGGCATAACATTGATTAACCGAAAGCTGTTTTACCGGTGATGTTGCCGCTTGCTGCGGCACTGGGAGCTGATAAAAAAACGACACTGGATTACCTATACTTGGCGCTACAGCCGTGGCATGCTACGCGCATTAACGACTAGCTCAGCTGGCGCTTTATGGAAAATATGCAGAACGATATCCCAATACCGGACAGTACTTCAAGCACTATTAAGCTGTTGCAAATTGCTATTGCTGTTATTGGTATCTGGCTGTTATTACATAGCTGGGTGCTAACCCAACAGCAAGGTAAGCGTTTGTTGCAGCAGCAAAACAGTCAGTTAATGCAAGAAATGCTGACAGCGTTATCACACACCGCCGCTTATTTAATAGAAAATGATCAACTTGATGGCCTGGAGCAACTAACACAGCACATTGCTGCCAGTCAGTATTTACATGATGTGGTGGTGTATGACGCCAATGGTGTGCGTATGAGCTGGTCGGAAGGCAGTGCGCCGGCGCGGCTGTTGTATGGGCCAACACAAACAGAGCAGTTACAGGCAATGGTGCAAACCATTACTAAAGATCAGCAATTGTTAGGCTACATTAAACTGAGTTTACGGCTGGATGCGTCTTTAACACCAATCAGCCTGTCATGGCAGCAAATGATGCAACAGCTAATGGCGATGCTGGTGCTGGCCGGTATTGTTGGCTTTATGCTGCGCCGCGGTTTCTCACGTTTGTCTCGTCAGTCATTGCGTTTACGCCGCGCTAAGCCTTAATGCGTTAAGGCTGTTTTGCCACAGCGTCGCCGCAATCTGCCCGCGCGGCTCCGGCCTTAATTGGCAAAAGGTGTCAAACACTAACGCCAGTTGCGCCGGGGTATTTACCTCGCCCTGAAAACCGGCCAGCGGCATGGCCGGTGCATCGGTTTCCAGTACAAAGCTTTCAAGCGGCAATTTTTGCACAGTTCTACGGGTTTTCTCTGCCCGTTCATAGGTAATAGTGCCACCGATACCAAGCTTAAAGCCCAAATCGATAAAGGCCATCGCCTGTTGCTGACTGCCGGAAAAAGCATGCAAAATACCACCGCCGCCAAACTGCTGGCGTTTAAGCTCTGCCAGCAGCTGCGGCTGGCTTTTCCGATGATGCAGGAGCACCGGCTTATTATGTTGTTTTGCCAGTAGTAGCTGCGCAATAAACAGCTGTCGCTGCATAGCAAAGCTATTTTCATCTAACGCAAAATCCAGCCCAATCTCCCCTACCGCAACAATAGCAGTGCTATGTGCCGTAACAAGCTTATCCAGTGCGGCCACAGCATCAAGCGAGTGCGCTGCCGCCCACCACGGGTGAATACCCAGCGCGATATGCCAGTTGGGCTGTTGTTTGTGTAAATCCAGCAGGTTTTGCCAGGCGGATTGTTGTACGGCGGGAATAACTAAAGCGGCAACGCCGGCTTGCTGCGCCTGTTGCCAGTAAAGAGCTTGCGCAGCGGCAAGCTCGGGCAGATCGAGGTGGCAATGAGTATCAAACAGCTTAAATACATCGCCGTTTATGGGCATAACCTTTCGATACCCCAGCTGCCATCGGCTGACTTGCTGTACATAAAGCGGTCGTGCAAACGGTGCTCGCCGCCCTGCCAGAATTCAATTTTATGCGGTCGCACTAAAAAACCGCCCCAGAATGAGGGCAAAGGCACTTCGCCCTGGTCAAATTTATGCTTTATCTCAGCAAATTTTTGCATCAGTGCCTGGCGGGTAGATACCGGCCGGCTTTGTTCTGACGCCCAAGCAGCCAGCTGGCTCTCTTTGGGCCGAGATAAAAAGTACTTCATCACCTGCGTATTCGATACCCGCTCTGCCGTGCCATACACTATCACCTGCCGCTCCAGCGGGTGCCAGGGAAAATGCAGACATACCTTAGGGTTGCCGGCAAGCTCAGTGGCCTTACGGCTGCCCAGGTTAGTGTAAAAGGTAAACCCTTCAGCGCTGACATCCTTTAACAGCACCAGCCGCTGTGACGGCTGGCCATGCTCGTCGACGCTGGCCACACACATTGCTGTAGGGTCTGGTAATTCTGCCGCTATGGCATCTTTTAACCAGAATTCAAACTGCCCGATAGGATCTGTATTGAGCTTATCAAAATCCAGTTTGTCTTTCACATAGCTGCGGCGAATAGCGTCGATTTTCATCTTTACATGCGCTCCATAACTCCGATACCCAGCAAGTCTAAGCCCTGCTTCAGCATCCGTGAAGTAATAATACTCAGCATTAAACGGCTATCACGCACGGCCGGTTCAATGCCGTCTTTTAACATCGGGCAGGCTTCGTAGAAAGTCATATACAAACTGGCCAGCTCGTACAGGTAATTACACAGCAAGTTTGGCTGGGCATCTTTTATCACCTGTTGCAGCGTTTCTTCAAACCGCAGCAATTTAACCGCCAGTTGCTTTTCCTGCTCTTCAACCAGGTTTAATGTGGCGCTAAAGCCATCGTTAATCTCAGCGCGGCGTAAAATGCTGCGCACCCGGGTATAAGCATATTGCAGGTAAGGTGCTGTGGCACCTTCAAAACTCAGCATTGCGTCCCAGCTGAAAATATAGTCGCTGGTACGGTTTTTCGATAAATCAGCAAATTTTACCGCGCCAATGCCGACTTTACGCGCTACCTCGGCGACTTCGGCTTCAGTTAAATCAGTGGCTTTTTCCTGCACTACAGCTTTGGCGCGCACTACTGCCTCTTCCAGCAGTTCTGCCAGTTTAACGGTACCGCCGGTACGGGTTTTAAATGGCTTGCCATCTTCGCCCATCATGGTGCCAAAAGGGCAATGATCATAAGTGGTTGCAGCGCGTAGATAGCCGGCTTTACGGGCAACCAGTTCTACCTGTTTAAAATGCAATGCCTGGCGGGCATCGGTAAAAATAATCACCCGATCAGCCTGCAAAGTATGGCTGCGATGCTGGCAGGCGGCTAAGTCGGTGGTGGAGTACAAAAAGCCACCACCGGTTTTTTGGATAATAAACGGCGACGGGTTGCCCTCTTTATCAGCCAGCTCAGCTAAAAACACCACCAGAGCGCCCATGCTTTCCACGGCCAGCTCCAGCTGTTTTAAATCGTCGACAATGCCCTGCAGCATGCTGTTATAGGCACTTTCCGGCTTAATATCAGCATGGGTCAGGGTAACATTAAGCTTTTGATACACTTCATCGCTATGTTTAATAGAAGTATCGATAAACAGCTGCCACAGTTTTTGGCAGTGCGCGTCGCCGCTTTGTAGCTTCACCACATAGTTACGCGATTTATCGGCAAAGCCCTCTTCATCGTCAAAGCGTTTTTTCGCTTCACGGTAAAAGTCTTCTAAATCGGCCAGCGCGACCTGCTCTAAGTCGATACCGGCGGCCAGTTTATCTTCCAGATGCGCTATCAGCATACCGAACTGGGTACCCCAGTCGCCCATATGGTTCTGGCGAATGACCTTATCGCCCCAGAACTCCAGCGTGCGCACTACGGCGTCACCGATGATAGTCGAGCGCAAATGGCCAACGTGCATCTCTTTGGCTAAATTCGGTGCCGAGTAATCCACCACTACCGTTTGCGGTGCGGTATTTGCCGACACGCCCAAACGGCTGTCTGCGCCGGCATGTTGCAATTGCGCGGTCAGCCAATTTTTGTTCAGCGTAACGTTAATAAAACCCGGACCAGCAATCTCAGCTTTATCGGCAATATCAGCAAGGTCTAACTTTTGTACTAACTGCTCGGCCAACTGGCGCGGATTGGTTTTTAACAGCTTGGCAGCGGCCATTGCGCCGTTAATTTGATAATCACCAAACTCCGGCTTGGTACTTATGGTAACAGCGGCATTGGTATCGGCAGGTAAGCCCAGGGCGACAAAAGCAGCTTGGGTTTTTTCGGTTAATAAATGCTTAATATTCATGCGGCCTGCCTGTTAGTGTTCACGGGTTTTATGGAATTTAATTTTCGGGTAACGTTCTATCGACAGGTTCAGGTTGACCATAGTCGGTGCGATATAGGTTAAGGCATCACCGCCATCCAGCGCTAAGTTCTGGCTGGCTTTGTTTTTAAACTCGTCCAGCGCTTTTCCATCATCACTGTATACCCAGCGTGCGGTGGAGACGTTAACCGACTCATAAAGCGCATCAACGTTATATTCCGATTTTAACCGGTGTACGACCACATCAAACTGCAGCACGCCGACAGCGCCCACAATCAGATCGTTATTATCCAGTGGCCGGAATACCTGCACCGCACCTTCTTCGGATAACTGTACCAGTCCTTTTAGTAACTGTTTTTGCTTTAGCGGATCGCGCAAGCGGATACGGCGGAACAGCTCAGGCGCAAAGTTAGGAATGCCGGTAAACTGCATATTTTCACCGGTGGTAAAGGTATCACCAATTTTAATAGTACCGTGGTTATGCAAACCGATAATGTCGCCCGGGTAAGCTTCTTCCAAATGCTCACGATCGCCGGCTAAGAAGGTCAGCGCCTGCGGGATCAGCACATCTTTACCAATACGCACATGGCGCACTTTCATGCCTTTTTCGTACTTGCCCGACACTATGCGCAAAAACGCTACCCGGTCGCGGTGTTTCGGGTCCATATTGGCCTGAATTTTAAACACAAAACCACTGAAGCCTGCCTCGGTGGGTTCAACTGTACGGCTATCGGTAGCGCGCGATTGCGGTATCGGCGCCCACTGCGTTAAGCCATCCAGCATATGATCGACACCAAAGTTACCCAGGGCGGTACCAAAAAATACCGGCGTTAGCTCGCCTTTTAAAAACAGCTCTTGGTCAAATTCGTTGCTGGCGCCCTGCACCAGTTCCATTTCGTCGCGCAGTTGCTGGGCGTAATAACCGATGCGCTTATCCAGCTCAGGGTTATTCAGGCCTTTGATAATATCCACATCCTGAATGGTGTGGCCCATACCAGATTTATACAAAATAATTTCATCACGCAAAATGTGATACACGCCCTTAAACTCTTTACCCGAGGCAATAGGCCAGGTAATAGGGGCACAGGCAATTTTTAGTACGCTTTCTACTTCATCTAACAAATCGACCGGGTCGCGGATATCACGGTCCATTTTGTTCATAAAGGTGATAATGGGCGTGTCGCGTAAGCGGGTTACTTCCATCAGTTTAATGGTGCGATCTTCAACACCCTTAGCGCCGTCGATAACCATCAGGCAGGAATCTACCGCAGTTAAAGTACGGTAGGTATCTTCCGAGAAGTCTTCGTGGCCCGGCGTATCCAGCAGATTTACCAGGCAATCGTTATACGGAAACTGCATGACAGAGGTTGTAACTGAAATACCGCGCTCTTTTTCCATTTCCATCCAGTCGGACGTGGCATACTGGCCGGATTTTTTACCTTTAACGGTACCGGCTTTTTGGATCAGATGTCCGAACAGCAATACCTTCTCGGTAATAGTGGTTTTACCGGCATCGGGGTGCGAGATGATCGCAAAGGTGCGCCGGCTGTTTACTTCGGCTAAAAAGTTATCTGTGCTCATAATATCCAATAGTGTGTTACCGCAGGCATCCGGCTACGGTGTAGGGATAAAACCCAAAAAGTAAATGATAATGCGCGCGATTATAACAGCTTGGATGGCGCGGGCACAGAGTGCAAATGCACTGCTGTGTTACAGAGTACAACTCATCAGCAGGGCATCTTCTTTACCCGCACTACTGACGTAATAGCCTTTGCGTAAGCCTGTTTGCGTAAAGCCATAGCGCTGATACAACGCTATGGCACTGAGGTTGCTGCTGCGTACCTCTAAAAAAACTTCGGTTGCGCCTCTGGCAGCACCTTCCTTCAAAAAGTGCTGCATTAATATATGGCCGTAACCTTTGCCCTGCTGCGTTGGCGCAACACAGATATTAAACAGCTCCAGTTGCTCTAAAATCAGCTGGGCAATATAAAACCCGACAATATTGCCGGCGTAATCCAGCAACTTGTAGCTGAAGTAACTGTCGGCAAAACTGCTGGCAAAAGCAGCTTCTGTCCACGGATAACTATTGGCCGCTTGTTCAATACGCAAAACCGCGACGATATCGTCACGGCTTAACAGCTCAACTTTGTTCATAGCTGCCTTGTGCATAGCTACCTTGTACATAGCTACTTAGCAACGCCCATAAGGCTTTTTTCTGTTCGGGTTGCTGTAATACCAACAACGGCGGCGTCAGCAGCTGTTGCTGCTGGATCTGGCTTTGCGCGGTGTCAGGATCAATTTGCCAGTTCAGCCCATCGGCTAATGCCGCAACAATATCCTGAGCTAATTTCTGGCTAAGCTCCGGCGCTAAGAACTGTATTGTGATATCGGGTGCTATATTCTCTGATGCCGGGCTTGGCGAAGGTTCACGATGCGTCAATGAGCTTGCTGCTGTCAGCAAAGGCTGAGTAGAAAAAGCGTCGGTTAATTTAACCGGCGAGATTTGCAAAACTTTTAACAGCTGCTGCTGAGAATAAGAAAGTGTTGTCATAAGGAAAAGTGGCAGGGGCAGAGGGATTCGAACCCCCAACCATCGGTTTTGGAGACCGCTGTTCTACCAATTGGAACTATGCCCCTGTAGCTGGTCGCGCCATTATACAAAAGCCGTCTCAAAGGTAAAGCAAAAAGCTGTGCTATTACATTCAACTGCATACAAAACGAGCATTCAAGGCTTAATCAGCTGCTTAGCCTAACATAAGCCCGGCAGTCTGCCTACCGGGCTGGCTTAGGCTTAATCGCTGGTTTTTTGCCGGTACTTGTCAAACCAATGGATGATGTACGCCGTTTTCGCCATTAAATTACTCGGCCGGCTGTATATCGAATGTGATGCTTCCGGGATCCGCACCATGGCAGTATCAATACCGCGCAATTGCAATGCTTGATAAAACTGCTCGGTCTCGGAGATTGGTGTACGGTAATCCGCTTCACCTGTCATCAGCATCGTCGGGGTAGTTACATTACCAACATAACTGATAGGCGAATATTTCAGATAATGCTCCGGCACTTCCCACGGCATGCCGGGAAACCAGTACTGGCTGAAATAACTGTACATATCGGCATTTAATACAAAGCTAAACCAGTTAATTACCGGTTTAACGGCAACAGCTGCGGCGAAGCGGTTACTGTGACCTACGGTCCAGGCTGTTAGTACACCACCACCACTACCGCCGGTAATAAACTGCTCTTTTTCGTTAATAAAACCTCTGGCAATTACCGCGTCCACGCCGTCCATCAAATCATTAAAGTCCTGGCTGGGGTAATTATGGTGAATAAGGTTAGCAAAATCTTCGCCATAGCTGGTACTGCCACGAGGGTTGGTATACAGCACCACATAGCCCTGTGCTGCCATTAGCTGTAATTCCATAGCGAAATGCGGACCATAAGCCGTGTGCGGGCCTCCATGTATTTCAAGAATTAACGGATATTTCTTATTGGCGTCAAACTGTGGCGGGTAAATAATCCAGGCCTGTAACTTGCGCTGATCTACCGACGAGTTATACCAAAACTCTTCTACCTTGCCGATATCGTTGGCAAACAGCAGATCGGCATTCAAATCGGTCACAGTTTGTTTTTTACGCTTAGCGATAACAGCCAACTCTGCGGGTTTTTGCGTATTCATTTGGGTATAGGCAATCAGACCATTGCCGGCCGCGGCAAATTGGCCACCGCTATAAGGCCGGCTGTAAGAGCCGCCACCCAGGTCATCTGTCAGTACACTGCGTTTGCCTGATAAAGGTTGTTCCGCCAATATGCCTTTGCCTTCGCTGTCATAAGAGATATACAACGCTTTACTGTTTGGTAGCCATTGAAAATCGCTGACTGAGCGATCCAAGTCTTCGGTCAGGTTACGGATATTGCTGCCATCTGTGTTCATTACATATAAACGATTAGCCTGATGTGCCAGCTTGCGATCATCAAAACCGACATAAGCGATCAGCTTGCCATCGGGAGATATTGCCGGCCGTGCATCGGGGCCATTACGGTCAGTCAATTGGGTCATCTTACGATCTTGCAGTGTCAGCTGAAAGATCTCACTATTCACCGGCTGCGATTGCCAGTTTTCATGCCGGTTGGCCGAAAAATACACTGCACTGCTATCGTTTGCCCAGCTTAGCGCGCCACTGTGATTAAAATCACCTTCTGTTAATTTAATCGCCGAACCGCCATCAGCAGGCATAATGTAAATATGTTGATAACCTGGCTTGAGATAACCGGCACCGTCGACGCGGTATTGCTTGTTATCAATATAAACCGGCGCTTTAGCCCATTCAGCCTTTTCCGGCTTACCGGATAAAGTTACCGGTGGTTTAACCTGTTTAGGGGAAAACATGCTAAACGCCAGCCATTTGCCATCCGGCGACCAACTCAAGTCCGCCGGGCTTTGCTGCAACTGGCCTGATTGTGAGGTGCGCCCGCTGTCGATCCATTTAATGTGAATTTGGCCATTAGCGATGTAGGCCAAGCGGTTGTTGTCCGGCGCCCAACGCGGTGAGGTGGCATTAATATCTTTGTCAGTTAAGGCTTGCAGCGTTTTACCATCGACCGAACTGAGCCATAACGTCATGCGGCGCCGATCGGTTTGTTTATCCATCCAGTTGCGCACGAACACAATTTGCTCGCCTTTGGCATCCGGCTGTGGATCTGACACAAACTCCAATTCAAATACGTCATCATATTGCAGTGGTTTAGCAACCGCGTCGGCACTGTTTGCTGCTAATAACAGCGTAGCGATTAAACACAGACGACTGGTTGTATGGTTTAGATTCATCTTAGTACCCGATTTTATAGTTATAGGTGCCATTTGATACTAACCGAATAACAGAGCCGGATTAAACGCTTTCGTCAAAGTGGGAGTTCTGAGAGATAAAAAGCAAAAAGCCCCACGCTTTCGCGTGAGGCTTATTTACTTAATTGGGAGCCTGGCGGTGAACTACTCTCGCATAGCGAATGCTACACTACCATCGTCGCAGCTGCGTTTCACTTCTGAGTTCGGAATGGGATCAGGTGGTTCCACAGCGCTATTGCCACCAGGCAAAAACTGTTTGTTGTTCTTTAACTTAGCAGGCTGATAGAGCTCTTACACACTGTATTCTTTCTTTATGCACTTCTCGCGCAAAACATCTTGGGCGTTGTATGGTTAAGCCTCTCGGGCAATTAGTATGAGTTAGCTTAACACATCACTGCGCTTCCACACCTCAC